>NZ_MSCC01000010.1 GCF_002954455.1 Photobacterium aquimaris | reverse complement strand
CAGCACTTACACACCTGACCTATCAACGTTGTAGTCTTCAACAACCCTTTAGAGACCTTAAAGGTCTAGGGATGACTCATCTTGAGGCTCGCTTCCCGCTTAGATGCTTTCAGCGGTTATCGATTCCGAACTTAGCTACCGGGCAATGCATCTGGCGATACAACCCGAACACCAGCGGTTCGTCCACTCCGGTCCTCTCGTACTAGGAGCAGCCCCTCTCAATCATCCAACGCCCACGGCAGATAGGGACCGAACTGTCTCACGACGTTCTAAACCCAGCTCGCGTACCACTTTAAATGGCGAACAGCCATACCCTTGGGACCGACTTCAGCCCCAGGATGTGATGAGCCGACATCGAGGTGCCAAACACCGCCGTCGATATGAACTCTTGGGCGGTATCAGCCTGTTATCCCCGGAGTACCTTTTATCCGTTGAGCGATGGCCCTTCCATTCAGAACCACCGGATCACTATGACCTGCTTTCGCACCTGCTCGAATTGTCATTCTCGCAGTCAAGCGGGCTTATGCCATTGCACTAACCTCACGATGTCCGACCGTGATTAGCCCACCTTCGTGCTCCTCCGTTACTCTTTGGGAGGAGACCGCCCCAGTCAAACTACCCACCAGGCACTGTCCGTAACCCCGATAAGGGGTCGACGTTAGAACATCAAGCATACAAGGGTGGTATTTCAAGATTGACTCCACAACCACTGGCGCGGTTGCTTCAACGTCTCCCACCTATCCTACACATGTAGGGTCAATGTTCAGTGCCAAGCTATAGTAAAGGTTCACGGGGTCTTTCCGTCTAGCCGCGGGTACACAGCATCTTCACTGCGATTTCAATTTCACTGAGTCTCGGGTGGAGACAGCGTGGCCATCATTACGCCATTCGTGCAGGTCGGAACTTACCCGACAAGGAATTTCGCTACCTTAGGACCGTTATAGTTACGGCCGCCGTTTACCGGGGCTTCGATCAAGAGCTTCGACCGAAGTCTAACCCCATCAATTAACCTTCCGGCACCGGGCAGGCGTCACACCGTATACGTCATCTTTCGATTTTGCACAGTGCTGTGTTTTTAATAAACAGTTGCAGCCACCTGGTATCTGCGACTCCCGGCAGCTTAGAGAGCAAGTCTCATCACCGCTAGGAGCGTACCTTCTCCCGAAGTTACGGTACCATTTTGCCTAGTTCCTTCACCCGAGTTCTCTCAAGCGCCTTGGTATTCTCTACCTGATCACCTGTGTCGGTTTGGGGTACGATTTCTTATAATCTGAAGCTTAGAAGCTTTTCCCGGAAGCATGGCATCAATGACTTCACTACCGTAGTAGCTCGACATCGTATCTCAGCCTTAAGATGAACCGGATTTGCCTAATTCATCAGCCTACATACTTGGACCTGGACAACCGTCGCCAGGCTCACCTAGCCTTCTCCGTCCCTCCATCGCAATTATAAGAAGTACGGGAATATTAACCCGTTTCCCATCGACTACGCCTTTCGGCCTCGCCTTAGGGGTCGACTTACCCTGCCCCGATTAACGTTGGACAGGAACCCTTGATCTTCCGGCGAGGGAGTTTTTCACTCCCTTTATCGTTACTCATGTCAGCATTCGCACTTCTGATACCTCCAGCACACTTTACAATGCACCTTCAACGGCTTACAGAACGCTCCCCTACCCAATATGAACAAGTTCATATTGCCGCAGCTTCGGTGTATAGCTTAGCCCCGTTAAATCTTCCGCGCAGGCCGACTCGACCAGTGAGCTATTACGCTTTCTTTAAATGATGGCTGCTTCTAAGCCAACATCCTGGCTGTCTGAGCCTTCCCACATCGTTTCCCACTTAGCTATAACTTTGGGACCTTAGCTGGCGGTCTGGGTTGTTTCCCTCTTCACGACGGACGTTAGCACCCGCCGTGTGTCTCCCGGATATTACTTACTGGTATTCGGAGTTTGCAAAGGGTTGGTAAGTCGGGATGACCCCCTAGCCTTAACAGTGCTCTACCCCCAGTAGTATTCGTCCGAGGCGCTACCTAAATAGCTTTCGGGGAGAACCAGCTATCTCCGAGTTTGATTGGCCTTTCACCCCTAGCCACAAGTCATCCGCTAATTTTTCAACATTAGTCGGTTCGGTCCTCCAGTAAGTGTTACCTCACCTTCAACCTGCCCATGGCTAGATCACTCGGTTTCGGGTCTAATCCTAGCAACTAATTCGCCCAGTTAAGACTCGGTTTCCCTACGGCTCCCCTAAACGGTTAACCTTGCTACTAAAATTAAGTCGCTGACCCATTATACAAAAGGTACGCAGTCACATAACAAGTATGCTCCTACTGCTTGTACGTACACGGTTTCAGGTTCTATTTCACTCCCCTCACAGGGGTTC
>NZ_MSCC01000009.1 GCF_002954455.1 Photobacterium aquimaris | reverse complement strand
AAAAATTTTGCTGATTTAGTTATCACGATAAGCAAAGAATATGAGACTTTGATTCAGCATGATTATGATGAATTAATCGTTATCGAGCAGGATGAAATCTTGTTTGGCTGTGAGGGGAGTGATAATTCAAAGCAACGCAATATGATACCTTTGCTTGGTATTACTGGTGAGCGTATTCCAACGTTACAGGGTTACGTTAAAAAAGTGGCCTACAACAACACTAATCCAAAGATCGACAATATTGTTACGCCTATTGCTGAAACATTAGATAGTGATATTCAGAAAGCGTTAAATAATTTGTCGAATGAGATTAAGACGGCAGAAGACTTTATCAGTCTTTACAAAAATGTGATGAATGCTGGTAATCACTACGAATACCATAAATCAGTTTTACTGATAAATGGTGAAGTGATTTTGAGTGAAATAGAAAATGAGACATTCACTACCAAGCAGAAACAAAAAGAATTTAATCTGGTTAACAATCTTGGTTGTACAGGATTAACTTTTTTTTAGGCGAATGTTCCAATTACTGCTTAAAAAATGTATATTCAAGTTTCATTGACAGACGTATCGGTTAAAGTCTCCGTAATCCAACCTCGCTAACCATAGCACCTATATCTAACTTTTTTAAACTATCCAATAAATACACCACATTTTTTAATGATGGTGGTTTTTTTATATCTATTATTCAGGATTAATCATGAACCATACTCTTATCCAATTACAAGAAAATATCCAATTAGATGTAAATAATGCTTGTGCATCGGTTGCTGCTGCAATTGCTAAAATCAATGCGACTATTAACGTAATTGATTTTACTCGCACCCAAAGCACTCATAATGAAAAGCAATTGTTAAAAGCAAAAACGACACTGAGAAATCAAATTAAACAACTATTAGAAGCTGAACATAGGCTTTTATTTGTTGAAGAATTAGAAATTGAAGTGAACAAAATAAAGTAACAAATCATTAGCTATATTTGCATACCATTTATCTAACTATCCAATCAAAATCCCCAAAAGGAAAATCTAATGTCTAACTCTATCCAAAAACTATTTATCTACTCTTTCACTACTCAATCAAACAAGAAATTCGTTGTAGCTGTTAATGAAAATGAGCAGGTTAAGAATTTCTCTGTTGGTTCTGGTGCGAAAATTATGGCGTATGTAATGTCAGTTGAGTCGTCATCTGAAATAATTACTAATGCTGATTTAGTTAAAACAACTGGCAATCTATTAAACAAAACGATAGAGGCCATTAAAACCGGTGGTGAAACTGATTGTTTGGCTCTTATTAGTCTTAACTATATAAGTAATGCTGACCACTTATTTACCGCTACCACTGACCAAAGTATTGAGTTTAATACTCAATCGCTATGGCACAACTGCAGTGATGATTTTAAAACTAAAATGATCAAATTAATTACTGCTTGGGACGAAAGTTATCCAATCCTAGCAAATTAATCTGCAATAAATTAGAGCCTTTAACATTCATTGTTACAGGCTCTTTTTTTATCTAACTATCCTCATGCTCATGCGACAACATGGGCTTCTTTGGGTTTTATCTAATGAGTTTATCCACTAACTTAAATCAAACGCTTATAACGCTTCATAGAGCGTCAAATGGCTATCTAATAACACCATTCCTTTACTTGAACGATAAGTTTGTTTTTTCACGCTCGTTCACAGCTAAATATTTTTCATCATTTACATTATCAAATGATACAAGTATTGAAGAGGTAAGAGGTGTAATACAAGAGCTTCATCATGTTTTATCATTAATGGAAACGGAAGCAGAAATCATTAATACAATGAGTTACCTAACATTAAAAAACACGGACAACACAGCTATATATACAGATATGACAAATGATATGTTTCTTGAAAATAGGGGGTATGCAGTTGAAGTGATTAAATCACTTAAATATCTGCCCAATTTAGCCACCAACAAAGCTGTTATGATGCAAGGCTGGCGTGGTGATGCAAACAAGATAGTACATGATCTTAATTTTAAAACTTGCTCGTTACCACAAGAGATAAGTTATGAAGTTTCTTGCTTTCATAGATTGAATAATAGCCAAGGTGTGGTTTTTAAAAATGGAATACTGCTTCACTCTAAACTGTCTGAATTTGATCACTCAAATGAAGATAATCACATAGTAGAGAATAAAGAACATGTGTCAAAAACGCACAAAGAATTATTAACTACACTTTTAACGATTCCAGCAGTGGTTGGTTTGTTTTGTTAAAAGCTATCTAACTTTTCTATCATATAGGGGCATTACTGCCCCTATATAAACTTAGTTATAAGCTTTTAATAAAGCGAATCGTTACTCAATACCTTTAATCGTGGTTTTACCATCTTTATATAAAATGGTGGTATTCACGTAATCATCTTTTATTATAATTTCTTTGTTTTTTACCTGTTTTTTTCGTTCGTGAACACCAACATATTTAGAGTACAACTCTAAAGGTGCGTCAATTGTCATTGTTGAACTTAACGCTTTTTGTAGCGTTGAAAAGTCTTTCATTGCAATGTTTTCATAGTTTTTATCTACGTCAGCATTCCAATGCAGATTTGCATTTTTACCGTATATATTTGCTTGTATTACGGCATCAAACTTCAAACCATTAAGGATAGGTTCATTCGATTCATTGAATGGTGAGATCTTAGAGAAATTATCAAAAGGGTTTGTCGAACCATAGTTTCTTCTATTACCCTTTGATAAGTATCCCCACATTTGAGAAAAGGTCTTCTTGTCCAAGTGATCAAAAGAAATAGTCATAGATAATTTATCAACACTATCAATACCAAATGGTGCAGCAGGAACATAGGC
>NZ_MSCC01000008.1 GCF_002954455.1 Photobacterium aquimaris | reverse complement strand
GTTGATATGGTTGCTGCTAACTAAAACTTATCAATCAATATACGGTTCTTTTCTCTACCTTAAATTTTGTTTAACGTATTACATCAGGTGTTAGCAAAACAACCCCACCAACAATTAAGTCCTCTCACCAATATTCTTTATATTGAATGAAAAGTGATTAAATATTCATTTTAGAGTGGATAAGAAATTCTTCCTATCGTTTACAATAGTCCGTCTTCTGCTCTAACTAGTTTCTGCCCCATTATTAGCTAGATCTAATACTCATTCATATTGTATTAATGTGTTTTTGGATTAGTTTTCTTTATACCAATAACGTTTAATGTTCTTTAGTTAAACAGCAATTATTATTTTTCTACGTGATTTTTCATAACAGTAACAAAGTGTTACTACCATCTTGACTTAATATTCATAAGTTAGCATATTCGCCTAGATTTTTAGTCATTCTGTTAAATGGCGTGAAAGTAAGAATACACTGTTATACGTTTCCCTTTTCCCCAATATTTGAGTCATATAATCAAAATATCAGTTGGTAATAATGAAAATAAAATCATTAAAAGTAATAAGTTTCAGAAACATCAACGGTGAGAATAACGTGTTAGAGTTCGATGATTCTGACATTATTTTTATCTTTGGTCAGAATAATGTTGGTAAATCCACGTTTCTGCGAGCATATGAATATTTCATAACACCCAAGAAAAAAAGTGCCTTATCAGATTTTCACAAATTTGATGAAGAAAATACTATTAAAATGGAAATGGTGTTTACTAAAGAAGCTGGTGATGAGGCTGAATTCGAGCGTAAGGGGTTTAACCGATGGGTATCAGACCAAAACGAAATTAGGTTTAGGAAAACGTGGACTCGTGCAGGTGCTGAAGGGCTGAAAGAAACATTTGATCCCGCTGAAGGTGATTTTGTAGATCATGGTTTTGGTGGCCTTGACTCACACTTGACAAAAGTGGCTCCTACTCCAATAGTCATACCTGCTATGCCAACTCCAGAAGATTTAAGTAAGTGGATTACCGAGACAATTAAAAAGCAGGTATTAAAAACTCTATCTACAGAGCATGCTGAAACTTATCAAGAAGCTCTTGATAAGTTGAATGAACTTCAATCTCAAATTGAAGGCACTGACTTAGTAAAAGGTTTTTCAGATAAAGCAAACTCCAATTTTCAAAAAGTTTTTCCAGAATTATCACTATCTATATCACCCCTGATTGGACAAAGTGTTGATGTAACTAAAGCATTGGACAAAGAGTTTTGCGTTGCTATTAACCATGAAGGCCAAGACGGTAAGAGTGAGTTTAACTCTCACGGGCATGGTGTAATACGCCAAGCAATGTTTAACTTCTTGGGCTTATCTAAAAATGACTATGATCCTGACGATACAAATGAAGGAGTAAAAAAGGAATTTATAATCCTTTTTGAAGAACCTGAACTGTACCTTCACCCCAAGAGAATTCGCTTATTAAAAGATACACTTTATTCTCTTTGCCGAGGTTCAAAATTTCAAATTTTATGCGCATCACATAATCCTCAATTAATTGATTTATCTATGCCTCACACGACATTGGCTCGTTTAACGGCAAAAGAAGATGGAACGACTATTATTCATCAAGTGGGGGATGATGTGTTTGATTCTCAGGGCGAAAACCGAGATCGTATTCTAATGCTCAATCGTTTTAACCCACACATCTGCGAAACGTTTTTTGCTGATGAAGTTGTTTTGGTTGAGGGCGATACGGAAGCTATAGTAGTAAGACAACTCTTACATGAGCACTATCCTGAAAAAGATATATTTGTCTTAAATACTGGTACAAAAAACAACATGCCCTTTTTTATTAAAGTACTTTCACACTTTAAGATAAAGCAACATGTAATCCACGATAGCGATTGTAGATACCAATATGATCGACAAGGCAATGTGCTTTTGAAAAATGATCGAACACCGAAAGCAAATAGTGCTTGGACTCTGAATCAAACGATTTGGGATCAGATGGTTACTAGTAATGAGCTATTTCCAAATATTGTAAAACGTTACGTATCAGTTCAAAATTTCGAAGATTCGCATGATTACACTCATAACGCCAAAAAAGGGAAACCTTTATCAGCATGGGAATTTGCACAAAATCTCGATATTGCTGGTGATGCATCTATTACCTGCTTTGTTAGACAAATAGCGGGTATTGATCTTCGTACAACCGAATTTACCCAAGAAAACTTGGAAGAAGTTGTTATTGAACGATACCAAATAGAAGCTTGAAACGTATAATTATTTAAGATTGTTTCGCAACGCATAGCATTTTTTCTATGCGTTGCTATCACTTAACGCGATGTTGCACTTACTTATACAAATACCTACCAGCTAAAATAGAGCAAACTATCTAACAGTTTTCGTCCAGAAGTGTGATGGCTAGCTTTATGTCATTGTCGCTCAAGTTTGCACCACTCTCAATACTCTTACTCTTAAAATTCTAAATAAACACTTTGAAACAAAATAATGCAATCAAGCTCATAATATTTATGAGTTAAATTAATTATGATTGTCGGGGTTTGTGTGGGCATTCTTTTGCGTAAAGGTAAGAATGCTTATTAATATGCTGTTAAACCGCATAAGTATCTACAAAGAGGAAACATGTTAGAAACGATTAAATTTTTGAATCTTGGTGAGTGGGCTATTTCAGTGGTTGCAGCAATAGCTATATGGAAATGGATTTTAAAAGGGTTAGCGGAAAAGTGGTTTCAAAATCGTTTAGATTTACAGAAACAAGAAGTTAACACTGCGCTTCAAATTCAAAAGGATTTAACGCTACAACAAGCTGAATTCGAAAAAGTTAAGTTGGAGAGGGTTCTTCCAATTCTTGAGCAATTTAATGGCGCAATTTCTGAACATAAAATGATGTATAACACTTACGTTTCCTTGATCATTAACAAAGGTGGAATTCTTCCCGATTTTGAAAGTCAAAGGCTTAAGTTAGACGGGGAGGTAATAGAGTCATTGGCAAGTATTGCAATCTACTTACCACCTGAATTTAGAGGGCTTGTTTATCAACTAAGGAAAGCTGTTAGTTGTTCTTGGAAAGACCCGTTGCAAATCTATTACCTGTTGCTTGATAAAGGTGGTATCAAGTGTGTTGTTGACGTTTGTGCACCAAGCAATGACTTATACAGTGATTTGATGGATTGCTTTTACGACATGTGTAACAAATATTTGGGTATATCCAACCATGAGCAATCGTATGCTAGTTTATTGAAGTACCATGGTTTTATCTACAGCGAATTTCTTGAACCTACTAACCTTAACGCTGCTCAGAACTTTGTATGGAAATATATATTATTTCATGAGTATGTCAGTATTAATGAACGTGCTGAAGTCTTAGAACTAATTGAACAAGAGTACGAGGCTGAAAGTGCGGTTTAACAGATAAGGATATGTGTCGCGTAGCCGACACCTATCCGAAGTGTTGGACAAGCCCAAGCCACCTTATATAAGTAAATATTGAAAGTACCTAAAAGGTAATGCTAAAAAGTTAAACATAACGTTACCCTTATTTATCTTAATACCTACCAAACCAAATAAAGCAAAGTCCCTAACTCGTTTCTGTCCACTTTTTAGTTAGTCACTATGACTAACTAAAAACTGCCCCTGTTGTGGCTTATTTATGTCCAATAACAATTTAGCCATAAATAAAAGCACTGATTATGCGAGTATGATATTTACCTAGAGTAAGCTCTGAATGTTGAGTTTGAATATCAAGGCTTTTAGATATGAATGTATTTTCACTGCTTTCCCAGTCTACCGTACAGCAATGATCCTTTGCTTTATTATCGGTAAGATGACTAGCAAGTTTCTGAGAATGCTTTTTGTCGTGTTCACTGTAATCATTATTGTTAAACATAGTTATTCTGGAGCAACTTTCTGGAATATCTATTTCGATTTGTTCAGCAAATTGTACTAGATTACTTTCAGCAAAAGTGTATAGCCAGGCTTCTTGATTGGCAGTATTTGTTGTTCGTAATATACGTCCTAACACTTGGCGAAAGTATAACTCTGTTCGAATATTACTAAGGTGGCAGCAAACTTGAAGCCTTGGAATATCAGTGCCTTCACTAATCATGCCAATACTAACAATCCATTGAGTGTCACTGTGCTTAAATGATTCAATTATTCTATTTGAGTACTTGTCTTTATAAGTAACAAGCACACAAGTTTGATCGAATTGTTGTTCTAATATTTGAATTATTTTTTGAGCGTGTATGATTGAGGCTGCTACGATTAAACCTCCTGTTTCGATTGAAATTTGTCTGATCGCTTCAAGTTTATTAACAGCTAACTCAATGATTGTATTTAGGGCATCATCATTATTAAGCACACAAGAATAATGTGTATTACTCTTTTCAATCAGTGCATTGATAGAGCTAAAGTATTCAGGTTTGGTGTTGCTCTGTAATGAAATATTATCACTATCGATTAAAGTGATATTTGGACGTCGGCATACGCCATCATTTACTGCTTGTTTTAAAGAATATTGGTAGTTACAAATTACCTTGCCTTCAGGATCAGTATAAGAAAGTAAACTAATAGGTAGTTCATCGGAGCGCCAAGGTGTTCCTGTTAACGCCAGTGTATACAAAGCTGTATGTTGAATATCATGTACTAAGGTTTGACCCCAGCTATTGTTATCAGAATCTTCATTACCTCCACAGTGATGAATTTCATCAAAGACACATAACACGCGGTAGCGGGAAATTGTTTTCCAAAAATCACGATGAATGTATTGCATCGATTGGTAAGTCATCGAGCACCCCAGCGTTGCCACTTGACCATTAAAAATACAATCTAAAACAGCAGCAAATGTTTTTTGAATGTCCGAGGCAACAGTCTTTGACGGTGAAAAGCAAATAACAAGATCAATCATATCGCTATCAAATAATGTCTTTGCTAAATGAGCAGCCATACGTGTTTTCCCTGCTCCTGGTGTTGCTTGAGCAAGAAAATGACTGTGTCCATTTTTATAATGATTAACAGCGTTAGAAATACACTCATTTTGCCAAAGCCGAAGCATCTTAATTCCTTAGATTTGTCCGTATGATAGTACGTTAGATATTGCTCGAATTTGCCCAACAATAGCAGCTGCATTTTCTTTTGCTTCAGAATGCAGTTTCAAAGCAAGAAAGGCGGTTTCTGGAAATTGTTCGATCATCGCTTGGTATTGTTCAGTCTCAGCAAGTTTTATGGATAACTCTGCTTCCATTATGGCTTTTTGTGTTTTCAGATTTTTGATACAACCTTCTGAAATTGCATTAAGTTCGTCAGTTTGATTTTTTACCACCTGCTTCACATGTTGATTTTTACGTAGTTTCTTTGTTTTGAATTTAATCAAATTAAAATCATCGTATTTTTTAAATCGTTTACTATGTCTGATCCCTGTACATGTAAGGACACCTTTTGTTGTTAAATCCAATAAATGCCGTGAAGCAAAAAGCCTAGTGGTATTTTGGTTTGTATAACGAGGGAATAGCTGCATCAACAGGTCACGAATTGTTGTTGTTTTAAACTGTTCATCATTCACTTTCTTTAAGGCCATCAGAATATCAGGATGTATTTTTATTAAGTCAGTCATAGAAAATATTATTTTGATAATTTGCGGATTATAGTCCGTGGTAACATAATCATCAATCTTAGATAGTCTTTCATTTTAGGTCTCCCTTAAAATGAAAGACTTAGCAAAACAGTTTGGTGTTAATTTACGTTCAAAACGCCGTGATAAAGGCGTATCACAAGATCAATTAGCATTATTAGCTGATATAGACAGAAGCTATATTGGTAGAATTGAGCGTGGTGAGGTCAACATAACATTGGAAAAGGCATATCAACTCGCAGAAGTACTTGAGTGTGATGTTAAAGAGTTACTTCCCTAAAATATGGCAGTATTAAATCTATTATTTTTGATTTAAGGTACGACAGAATCGCTTGGTGATCACAAATGAGTTAGCCACTTTGCTAACTCAGAATTGCCCCTTTATGCGTTAGACCTTTTACTCATTCATATATTATTAAAGTGATTTTGGATTAGTTTTATTTTCCTGTTTGTGGTTAATCAGACTTATTTAATACATCTCTTACTCTCAATGTTCTCCATAAACAGATTGAAACAAAATAA
Source organism: Photobacterium aquimaris (assembly GCF_002954455.1). GTDB lineage: Bacteria > Pseudomonadota > Gammaproteobacteria > Enterobacterales > Vibrionaceae > Photobacterium > Photobacterium aquimaris. The sequence continues at coordinate 21,019 of NZ_MSCC01000008.1, read as the reverse complement.
TGCAATCAAGTTCATGATATTTATCAGCTAAATAGAATATGATCGACAAAATATATTAGGTGTAAGTTTACTAGTTCAATACTCCGGAATTATTTATGTCAGTTATACGTCATATAGAAATACAAAACTTTAGAACAATCAAAAAACTATCATGGCATCCAAAGCCAGGATTAAATTGCCTAATTGGCCCCGGTGATTCAGGTAAATCTACACTATTAGATGCTATCGATCTTACGCTCGGTGCTCGACGTTCCTATTCCTTCAACGATGCTGATTTTTACCAACTTAATACCTTGTCTCCATTATCGATATCAATCACCATAGGTGATCTGCATGATGATCTGAAGAATATCGAAAGCTATGGATTCTTCTTAAGAGGGTATAATGCTACCACTCAAGAAATCGTTGATGAGCCTCAGCAAGGTACTGAAACTGTTCTAACCATAAAATTAATTGTAGATAGTGATTTAGACCCCGATTGGCGACTGTATTCAGAAAGGGCTGAAGCGGATGGCTTAGAACGTAGATTACCGTGGAAACATAGAGAGCTTTTATCTCCTGCTCGCTTAGGCACAACTGCGCACCATAATCTTGCTTGGGGTAGTCGTTCAATACTTAACAAGCTTTCTGAAGATACATTGGACGTATCAAGTGCTCTTGCACAGTTAGGAAGACAAACCCGTGAAGCTTTCGCACAACAGCAAGTTGAAGGGATTGCTGGTGTTTTGCAACAAGTCCAGAATATATCTAATGGCTTAGGTGTTCCTGTTGGCGAACTGAAAGCATTATTAGATGTAAATGGAATCTCCTTATCCAATGGTGCTATAAGTCTTCACAACAGTGATAATACTCCTCTTAGACAATTAGGAACAGGTTCGTCCAGACTTCTAATTAGCGGCCTGCAGAAAGCGGCCAGTAACTCTAAAGTAATCATTGTTGATGAAGCTGAATACGGATTAGAGCCATATCGAATTACTCGTTTACTCAACGAGCTAGGCTCTAAAGATGTTGAGCCAACGCAGCAAGTATTCATCACAACTCACTCGCCTTACGTGCTTCGTGAATTGCAGGCTCAACAACTCCACGTAATGCGCAGGCCTACACCGGCTCAGGTAGCTTTGGGCCCAGAACATATTCAACATACGATATACAGTCTAAACGGAGAAGGTCTACAACAAGCAACGTTACGCGCTTGCGCCGAATCCTTCTTCAGCAAAAGTGTTATCGTATGTGAAGGAAAAACGGAAATTGGGATAGTGAGAGGAATAGACCTTTATAACCAAGAAGTTGGAAATAGGACGATTACATCCAAAGGCGTCCATTGTGCGGACGGGGGTGGTGATGCCATGTTTGCAAGGGCGCAGATTTTTTCATCACTAGGTTACCCGACGGCAATTTTTAAGGATTCAGATAAAGCTGAACAGCATCGAGAGCACAGAGAAAATGCGATAGCAGCCGGTATTTCCGTATTTGAATGGGATCATAATAGAGCTACAGAGGATGCTATCTTTACAGCTTGTCCCTCGGCCGTTATCCCGGAACTATTGAATATGGCAGTTGAAAGGAAGGGAGCCGACTCAATAAATGCTCATATTCAAGCGCATTCAAACCAGTCGGTAACGCTAGATGATTGCCTTGAACGGTTTACTGATGCCCAACGAGTAATCCTTGCTAAAGCTGCCAATAAAAAGAGCTGGTTCAAAGATATAGAACCTGCAGAAAATGTAGCCAGAAACATTATTGGCCCGAACTACAGTGCTTTTACGGGAGATTTAACAACACCTGTAAATCATCTATTTCAATGGGCGATTGATCTATGAACATTGAAGCTGTGCTCGATAGCGATTTAGGCTCAATTGTTGCGCCTGCAGGTTGTGGTAAGACACACCTGATTACGGAGGCTCTGTCGATTAGGGCGAAAAAACCGATATTGGTTTTAACACATACAACCGCTGGTGTATCGGCTCTTAAGAAGCGCTTACGCCGGTTATCAGTTCCTGCTTCTCATTATGTAGTGACAACTATTGATGGTTGGGCGCTTAGAATAGCTAATAGCTTTCCGACATCTTGCCCAATCAGCGCATCCCCCGATAATGCTCGACAGTTTTATCCGGAACTCAGGCGATCGGTGTTTCGTTCTCTCAATTCAGGGGGGCTTCACGAAATCATAAAGGCTTCATATTCAAGACTGCTGGTAGATGAATACCAAGATTGTGACAACAACCAACATAATATCATCGCCTCCCTTTCACAAGTACTGCCAACGGTGGTTTTTGGTGACCCGATGCAATGCATATTCAGTTTTGCAGGCCCAATGCCTGACTGGCAGCGAGAAGTGCAGCAAAGGTTCCCGTTGCTTGGAACTCTGCGTACACCATGGCGTTGGAATAATGCTGGGGCTCCTGACCTTGGTGAATGGATACTTGAAGCTAGAGAAACACTTCTACGAAGGGAAAGTTTAGACCTTACTGGTTGTCCGAACCATTTGCATTGGCACCGACTAACAGGTACTGCTCAAACAGATCTAATTAATCAGCAGAATGCCCAGCAAAGAATAATCAATCACAATCAGACCGATTCGCTTCTTGTAATTGGTAGTTCAGTGGATGAAAGATCTCGACACACATATGCGAAGAGTAGCCGCACGACTCAAGTCGTTGAGCAGGTACAATTGGCACAGGTTGTTGCTGCAGCTAGTGAGTTTGATCGGTTAAATGGTATGGAACTGGTGGAAAGCATTCTTACTAATGTATCTACAATGGCCACTAATATTGAAATGAGACAAACATTAACTCGTATTCAAAGTATTCTTTCTCGAAGAAACAGAAAACCTCCAACACCATTTGAACATGCTCTAACTAACGTTGCGAATAGTAGTGAACGCTCTGATATTTTGACAGCTCTTCAAGAGGTTGAGAATAAAAATGGTGCTAGGATTTACCGTAGAAACGCATATACCGCATTGAAAAACTCGGTCTCATTATCGGTTAGCTCGCAGGATAAAACCATGTCAGAGTCCGCAATGATTATACGAGAGCAGATAAGACAAAAAGGTGATAACCGAATCCCTAAACGAGCAATTGGTTCAACATTGCTACTTAAAGGATTGGAAGCTGACCATTGCTTAGTTCTTGATGCTAATGCAAGAGGGATGGACAATAAACACCTGTACGTTGCACTTTCTCGTGGAGCTAAAACTGTAACCGTTTTCTCTCGAAATAATCAAATAAGCTAATTGATTTACAAAATGTAGTGTTGTCACCTGCGATAGAGTTCATTCTATACCGAGCATTAAAGTATCAAACTAACATGGCAGTGATCGTATAGCCGATGCTGCCATTTCCAAATCAGAAATGCCCTAAATAACTCAGGTAATCTTCGCCATAAAGCGTTACCAACTGAATTCATCAAAAAATGCACTGGTAACCATATGACTTTATTTGAGTATGATAGAATAAAGTCTTTAAATCCAGTGTATTACCAAAGGTAGAATGATGGCGTTTAGAGCTCGAATAATCGGCGATACTTCTCTATTCAAAGGTGAAAGTTCGGCGGAAAATGCTTTTACAATAGTTATTGGAGACAATGGTTGCGGAAAAACCCAGTTGTTACTTGATATCTGCAACTACTACCAGATGCGATTTGGTGAATTGTTAAGTTCAAAGTCTGCTGATATTCGCGCCATACGTCGGGATTATTTTAAAAAGGAATTCAAATGGGGCGCGATCGAAAAAGTTTTTGAGCATCAAATTCCTCAAAAACTTATATGTGCATCAACTAGCCAGTTTGAAAAATTTACCGAAAACTGGAAGTTAAAGAATGACTTTGTGCAAGGTGGATACTATGCCTACATTGGTTCAAAGCCCTTTGCTCCTGACCGTCTACCTTCGACTCGTATAGCATCAACAGCTTTGAACCAGTTATTAGCGAGGGATAATTATGATGCTCGAAAAATACAATCCCTCCGCAAATTTCTTTTAAGTTTTGGGTTTGATGATGTTCTGAAGGTTAGCTTAGAACCTGTATTTTCCCCTGATGAACTGTATAAAGCAAAAAGAGGTGACTCTGATATTGCTCCTGAAACTCAAATAGCGCTGCGAAAAGCAAATGAATATTATGAGATAGAGGATATCAAGGAGTTGACACTTCTAATGGATCTGATCATTGATAAGCCAGAGATTTTGCTTCATTTCAGTGACACTGGTGTTCTTCTCAATTCTGTATGTAGAGAAAAACCTATCTCATACAATTCAAGAGAACTTGCTCATTTGCTGATGTCTGGTCTAGTAAGTGTTACCAACATTGAAACAGTTAACGGACAATCTTTTATCGAGCCAGGATTATCAGAGAGTGCAAAACTACGACCTCTAGCTTCTAGAAGTTCTGGCGAACAATGCCTGTTCTTGTTGTTTCTGGGCATCATTTCATCTATTGATGATAATTCTTTAATATTAATAGATGAGCCAGAAATTAGTTTACATCCTTCTTGGCAGCAAAGATTTGTTGAAATTTTAAATGAGTCTCTTAGTGAATATTCAGGGTGCCACTTCATAATTGCAACTCATTCACCACTTATAGTTTCAGATATTGCGGTTAAAAATTGTGAAATATTGGACATGACTGAACAAGTGCTTACAAGCGCTTCAAAGCATGGCTTACGTTCATCCGACTATCATCTTGCCACTCTCTTTCACAACCCTGGGCATAGCAATGAGTATCTAATAAAAACAGCTATTTATGTGTTCTCAAAGGTAAAGTCAGAAAAGAAATTCGATAATCAAGATCTAGAAAAACTAAAAATGCTTAACGATCAATTATCAGTGTTACACGAGGATGATCCCGTTATAGAGTTGGTAGAAATGCTCAATGAGGTTTATCGTAAGTATGGCTGACATTGAAAAAGAGGTAGTATTTTCTAAAGAACAGAAACAACTAATCAAAGAAATAGTTGGGGATGAAAACTTCTCCCACCATGATTGGACTAAGGAAGAGCAAAAAGAATCATTACAAGCTTTAAGATCGCATATTCGTAAGCATTACAGAATGGAGCAGAAGGCAAAATGTGCTTATTGTAGAAAAGACGTCGGTGTTCAATCTGCTTCAAGTTGCCATATAGAGCACATTGCGCCAAAAGAAAAGTATAAGAATTATATGTTTTATCCTAAAAATTTATGCGTTGCTTGTGCAGATTGTAACTCCATCAAATGGAAGCGTGACACCATAAAGCCACTTAACAACGGAGAGAGGAAGAGGTATCCATCTTCGTCAGGAGCTTTCTTGTTAGTCCATCCTCACTTCGATGACTATGCAGAGCATATCGATATTTTTCGTGACCGTTGGTATGTAGACAAAACTAAAAAAGGGCACTTCACTATTGGGTTATGTAAATTGAATCAACGATCTATCGACTTTGGTTACGTTGAACCTGATGAAGTGATAGTTTTAGCTGAAGAACTTCGAGATGCAAAATCGAAAGGCTCCAGCCACCTAGTAGATTTAATTAAGAAACGTATGGTTGAGCTACTTAATGATTAAAGGTGCTATAGATTAACAATTTTGACGGACTTCTATTCATTAATTGACGGGTAACTTAGTAGTTCCTCTAGCAAGGTTCTGTCCAGAATCTTCTCTGATGGCACTCCTTAACTCCATTGCTAGCTCATTTCCATTGTTAGCTCAAATTTGCCCCAAAACATGTTAGGTCAAATACTCATTTATATCGTGTTAACGTGATTTTTGATTAGTTTTATTTGTAGTTAATCAGACTTATTTAATACATTTCTAACGTTTATATCCGCAAAAACACTTTGAAACAAAATATGCAATCAAGCTTATGATATTTATGAACTAAATTGATTATAATTGCGAGACTTTAGGGGCATTTTTTTTGCGTTAATGTAAGAATGCTTATTAATCTACTGTTAGCATTTAAAGGGGACATTGGTGTTCGATAGGAAAGAAGTAAAAGAAATTATCTGGAAGAAGTGGCTATTCCCTGACTTTACAAACAAGCTCACTTGGTTAGTTGGTGGGGCCGGTGTTACCGTACTCCTTACTCCGACTGCTTTTAAGCAGCTTTTTTATAATTGGTTGGTAGACACTTTTAACTTGAATGCAGGGGAGCACTACACGTTAGCTGAGTTACAATCGAATAGTGCCGATTATTGGCTAGGTTTTGGAATGGTATTTTTAGCATTGGCTCATAATATTGGTTATCAGGCATTTATATATAAGTCTAAGAAACTTGCTCAAGTCGACAAACAAAATTTAATTGAAGTTGATAAAGCTTTATTTCTTGAGTTTATCGAGCTTTTACCATCTGATGGGTTAGATATTAAACTTCTAGAAGAGCATGATTTTGGCAACTCCCATCACGGCAAAAAAGTAAAATCGTTGGATACCTTCGTACATACGTGGAATAACGCCCTGAAACATTTCCTTGACGAAGAGTTGGAATCTAAAAGGAAACAGCTAATAGATAAATCTAAGCATTTCATTTATACATTGGCAAGTCGTTCTTATTCCATTGGTAATGGCGAAATGTTTTCGTGTATTCCAGATGCTTACAGAAATGCTTGGGATTGGCCTCCTCATGTTGAAGAGCAAATCCGAGAGTTGAATGAGTTGGGTACTGAGCTCTTTGAACTTCATCAGGATTTTGTTCTAACTGCCCGGAGAAAGTTAAAATGCTAACAAGCGAATGAACGTGTTTTTAAACCGACACTAGAAGGGGTAAACAACGGTTTCGTAAATGACGGCTAACGTTGTAATAACCACCATTGCCGGAAAGAAGAAAAATGCCGCTAGCTGCGGCAGTATTTGGATATATTTCATTTTTTACTTCAATCTCTTAGGTATTAGCAGCTCAACGTGTTTCTCTATCGCCTTTCTCAGCTCGATACGTGCAAGAGTGAGACTGGCTGCAATAGCAACCGTGTGTGAAAAACCAAAAAGACGGTATTCCGCAAGTAGGCCATATCCTGTTGGATCAATCTCCTTTTTCTCGGCCTTTGTTTTTAAAAACCAGTGCTGAAATACGTGGTGTTTGTTAAATACCATAAGGTTATGTTTGTGGGTTTCGTCTTTTATCTGCTTAGCCTCTATCTCAAAGTCTCCGCACTTGACTAGCAATTCATCGACACGCCGTTCAACAAGAGCAAAGGCATTCCTTACGTCTTGGTCGAAAAATATCACTGAACGGTCGATGCGACTCATGGTTGTTTTAAATTCATTTAAGAGGGTCGGAGTGCTGGTTCTTCCTGTCCCTTCTAGGAAGCGTATATATTCTTCAGAAAGGCCGTCTAAAGACCTTCTGGCACTGCAATATTCTTTTGCCTTTTCTGCGGTGTTTTCATCGTGCTTCCAGCCAAAAAATTGCGCCTCTATTCCACAAGGGCTCGATATTCTTAGCAGCTCATGATAATGAGCCTCATATGCGCTTTTTCGGTTGTTTATATCGGTAATATGGTTGGTAAAGTAGTAGAAGATAACCGCAGCAAACACACTGGTCGCAGAGCCTGCTAGAAAGGTCATGGTTGCTGACTTAACTAATTCTTCACCGTAGATACCAAATATTGCCCAAGCAACAAATGCAGAGATTGCGGCGATGACATACATAGGCTTTGGCAAGGTGCGTAGATAGAAAGAGCGCATCCATCTTTGGCGAATAAAGGCCGCCGCTGGTGAGAGAAGTTTAAAAAGCAATTTGCTTATATGCCAAAGCAAAAAACCATACGAAAGTATAACTGGGATGATTTGAAGTGCGGAGAGTTTCATGCCTGGAAAAGTAGTCCTTAGTGTAAAATATGGGTGATATTTTAATGGGTTACGGGTGTGGTGTGTAGCTATTTTAAAGGCACTAACCATACTTGTGGCCAAAGCTATTTTCAATCAGATGATTACGATATACCTTGCGGGAATTTACACCTAAAACTTCCGATTCCACATTTTATTTATCCAAAAACACATTAGTTTTCATCATTAACTCTTCTATCCAGTAATTGACCGGATAAACTCATTTCTGTCCACATTCGAGCTAGCTTTCATGGCTAGCTCAAATTTGCCCCATTATTTTCTAGTTACTTCTATCAATAGCAAAGTCCGGGTGACGCGATGACCTACTTTTTCTAATCGAAATGTGTCGACGATTCTCATGCCTTACAACACCATGGATACTCGCTTTTGTTATCGGAGTTCTTGAAGAAGCGCTTAAGCACTACGGTCACACCATTCTCGATGATAGAGCTTTTACTACCTAACTAACATATTGAAAGTCTGCTAGTTGCTCTCATTATGTGTTTATATGACTATAGTGCTGTTTACCCATTTAGCTTTCTATGATGGTTAGTGGGTTGGTTTGATTAATGGATAAAAGTACCATGGATTCATTGAAAATAAACAACTTTCCGATAGACGACATATGTGTAGGTTCTAGGTGGGAAGTTTCGAATGAAGATCAGTTAGCAAGGCTTATTGCAGTCGTCATTATGGGGCAGGCAGCTTATGCTGCGCACATAATCCGTGAATTAATGCCAGCCAATCCTGCGTTTTCAAATGATGCCCTGAAAAAAGAGGCAATTATAAAATTTACAGTTCAAGATACTCCGCAACCTGTTCGCTATGGTTACCCCAAAGTACAAAGGGATGGATTGATATTCGAAGTTATCTCTTGGATTGCAGCAAAACAACTGGCAGGAAAAAATGCGTATCTTAAAGATCCACATACTAGCTCAACTTCCCAAGGGCTCGATGGTCTGATGATCGAGTTAAGTGAAAACGGGCAAGAGATCTTAAAGTCGACAATATTTGAAGACAAATGCACAACAAATCCTAGACGAACATTCACGCAAAGTGTAATTCCCGGCTTCATCGAGCGACATAAGAATACTAGAAACAGTGAGCTTATTGCTGAAGCCACATCGTTGATTAAGTTAAGTGGTGTAGATGATGTAACTGCCATGAGAATGGTGCAGAAAGTGCTTGATAACAATACTAGACATTATCGCGCAGGCTTCGCGGTTACATCTGATTTTGATAATGAAGAAGCTAGAAAAAATTTGTTTGATGGCTATGGAGAAATCAAAGGGATAAGAGCGGAACAAAGGAATGCTTCAACGTTTGTTGTGGATGGGCCTTTAAGACCGTGGTTTGAAAGCTTGGCACAGAAAATTATCGCTTATATTGAACAACTGGATGGGGATTTCTTGAATGTATGATCCAGAAACCGCCAACTTATTAAGATCTGCCCCTGCTCTTGACGGCATTGACCCTGTTACGATACCTCAGTTATTAACATCACATTATGCGAAGATCGTATCAGCAAGGCTTGGTGGAGAGAGTGACCAAGAAGAGTCTGGAAGTTGGAGTCTCGAAAAAATAGCAGATACCTATGAAACAATTGCGTCAATTCATAGCGTTCGAGAAATAAAGAAGTCTTCAGCATTTGTTGCAGCGAGCGCCCAGCAGGTTATATCGAGAAAAGAACTGCTTGAAAGCGAACGCCCCCCAGTTGAATCTAACGTGGATATAGCTAGAGTTTCACCGTCACTTGCGGCAGTTCTCCTTTTTCTTGCAGCAGAACAATATGCAGATGCTCATGAAGCTGCTTCTAATATTCGAATTGATATAACAAAGCAAGAATATTGCTCTTATATCATTTCTCAGCACGTGATAGATCTAGGTAGGGGAGATTTAACGAAAATTGTTGAACGAGCAAATGTATGGAGACAACAATTTCCTCCCGGTTCTATTTCTAACGATGTCGAAGCGATCGCTATACGGGCAATGATGAACCATCTCGCCTTTGGTATTGAAGAGCTAGCGAAGTTACTATTAGAGCCAAATTTTCAACAAAGGGAGATGCCTAGAGTCACCTTTAATAGGGTTCTAGATTTAGCAGCAGAGCGTAAAATCATATTTGGTGAAGAAAGAATAGATTATACCTACCCGGGTATAAGGCACCTCGCCTCATTGTTATTGCTAATGTTTGATGGCATTTCTGGCTCCGCTTTAGCGAATGTACCCCCTCCGATTGGTGCTGACCCTACATTTTGGAACAACTGGATAAGCTATAGAGCTAAAAAGTTTCCTTACATTTGGCATAACCATAGAAAAGCACTTGATAGATTTTTTCACTTTTCCGGGGTTTCTTCCGTGCTGGTTTTACCAACTGGTGCAGGAAAGACTACGGTTTCATCTATAAAAATAGCTAGTGTTCTTGCACAGGGTAAGAAAGTTGTGTTTCTGGCACCGACTCATGCATTGGTAGATCAATTGACTAATGACTTGAGTGAAATGTTCCCTTCTGAATTGTTAGGTTCATCTGTATCTAGTGATTTTGATTTGCTACTTAAAATGGATATCGCTTTACCAGAAATAGAGGTAATGACGCCCGAGCGCTGTTTAGCCATAATTTCATTCTCTCCTGATTCATTTGAGGACGTTGGATTATTAGTATTTGACGAGTGTCATTTATTAAGCCCTGAAGCTGGAAAAATACGTCGAGCTTTAGACGGAATGTTATGTGTTCTAGGTTTTAATGAAATAGCACCACAAGCCGACATGCTATTTCTTTCAGCGATGATTAAGAACGGTGACGAGTTTGCAAAGTGGATAGAAGAGCTAACAGGCAGACAATGTTTGAACATTGAGTTGTTATGGAAACCTAGCCGACAGGCTAGAGGAGTAGTTATATACAACAACGATGAATTGGAGCAAGTGAAAAGGAATGCAATAGGCATTCAAAATAAGCAAAACCTTGAAAAGGGTAAAGTAGCAAAGGCTTTACGTAGCCCCTCAAAGAAAGAGCTTAATGTACAACCTCACGTATTATGGGGGTTACAACATAATTGGTTGGACACAAAAAACAATAAAGCAATTTGCAACTTCACTAAGTTGATAGATGAAAATGTTTTTTTAAACGGTGTTTTGAGGAATGGGAAAGTAGCGCTGCAACCCAATGCGAACTCTGTGGCTGCTCAGATTGCTACAATATGTGCAAAAAGAAACATGAAAACGATAGTTTTTGTGAACCAAAAACAGCACGCATGCTCGCTTGCATCTGAAATTTCTCATAAGTTCAGTGCGCAAATAGACATCACGGAGAAAGAACAAAAGTTATGGAATGCGCTTGCCATTGAAACTGGTGGTTTGGAGCATTCAATACTACATAAACCAACAGTAGCAGTTCCTCACAATGCTTCAATGCTGAAGTTAGAGCGAGAACTAGCTGAAAGTATGTATCGCCGTGATAATGGAGCAAGAGTTATTGTAGCGACGCCAACATTGGCACAGGGGCTAAACTTACCAGCACAAATGGCAGTTCTCGCCGGAGATAAACGTGCTAGCGCAGACGGTGGGGGACGAGAGAGCTTAGCTTCACATGAACTTCTTAACGCTGCTGCTCGAGCGGGAAGAGCTGGTCATCTTGCTAACGGAATCGTATTGTTAATCCCTGATCCTGTTATATCCTTTTCAAGCGGCTCTTCTCTGACCCCAATTGTTGTGGAAAAACTTCAGTCATTAATACCAGAAGACGACAGATGTGTTGTTATCACAGATCCATTGACTGAGATCCTTGATCGAATATCGGTTGGTGATGTCTTGGATAGAGATGTTTTGTATATGGTAAATAGAGTAGCATCTCTTGATGATAACGAGAGTAGTAATGAGTCTTCATTAAAGCTGAGGCGCTCTTTTGCCGCCTATAAAGCGAAGCAAAGCAATAACTTTGAAGAGTTTAATTTAAAGATTAACACTCTTTTAAATCTCACGGACAGTAAAGGGCGGGAGGACTCTGATATTGCATTGTCTGCGCTCGCATCTCAGAGTGGGCTTCCAATTGACACAATACTGTTACTTAAAAGTCGAGTCGAATCTGAGCCTCAACACCTTCCCATTAGTGTTGATGGATGGGTAAGATGGTTGGTTCAATGGTTGAAAGAGAACCAACAAGTAAGAGCTCTTTTGTTAGATGATGTGAAACGGTCTATGTTGGGGGCTGTTGGCAAGAGTAAAGATGCTGAAATCCTCGATGAGGATCTAGATACTATCTGTGAGGGCATATCATCTTGGATTAAAGGAAAGCCGATCAGAGATATAGAAGTGTCCCTAGGTGGTGAACCCTATGCAACTGCCATAACGAAACAGCAATGTCCTCAAGCTAGAGAGTTGATATCAAATGTAATACCAAGAAGCTTTTCTTTTATTATGGGGTTAATTACTAGAGTAGTTGTAGAGGTGGCCCCCTTTAGTGTCAATCCACTGCTGAATACTGAAATGATAGAGTCATTAAGTACGGCTGTCAGACTAGGCTATGACTCGGTAGAAAAATTGAACTTCGCTTTAGCAAATCCTCATCTGCTATCGAGGGTGGTTGTACATTTAGAGTTCGACAAAATGAAGGTTTAATTGAGCATTTGAAGCCCGCACATGTAGCATACGTTTCTGCTACATGTGCGGGCTTGTAAATCATTAACAAGCTTCAGGAATCCCACTATGGAACTTGAAATCGCTGTCAGGTGTAGTAGATGAATGAAATTTGCCACTACGTTAGAGTTTTTGCAATACCCCAGATAATCCGTTAAATGCTAAATTAGCAAATTCACTGACTCACTTTTGTCCACATTCGAGCTAGCTACCATGGCTGGCTTCTGCTTATTAATATACTGTTAGGCTTTATGGTGATAAATGAATACAGTTAGAAAAGGTGATGAATTAGAAGCAGCTATTTTCGAGTTATTCTCGACACAAATAGATCACGGACAATTCTGGGCTAACAAAGACTATTGTAAAATTTTTACTCAAAAAGGCTATTACTCAAGAGATAGAGAGAAAGACATTATTTTTGATGTGTCGATTGAGATTTATCTTCCAGGGCAAGAAACCTATTCAGTATTAGTATTAATAGAGTGTAAAAATTACAATCATCGTGTACCTGTTGACGATATTGAAGAGTTTTATGCGAAAGTACAGCAGGTTTCTGGTGCAAATATTAAAGGAATAGTGGCTTCAACAAACGCTTTTCAAGAAGGTGCTTTAAGGTTTTCCAAATCAAAAGGTATAGGTCTTCTGCGTTATTTTGAGGCTAACAATAGTGAATGGGTATTGACACGTTCCCCATCCTCAATACGTCGTACTGTTCAAGCTACGGAAAGGGCATCGATAAATCTTGCGCTTCAACAGGAAGATTTTGTCGGTAAAGGTTTTGATTGTTATTGTCTCTTTGGTTCTTCCTTTACTAATTCAACTTTTGAATTTTTCGAACAGGTTATTACTTCCGAGCTTTCAGAGGAACTTGTTGAGTCTGTTAGCTCTATTCGTACAGCAGAACCTGAGCCGAAAACATTAGTTCGCTATTTGGATAGCTCGTATATAGAATCCAAAAGTGAACTACTCTTGGATTCTATTGGTTACTTTGGTGGCTACGTGCAAGACGACAAACTTTTCAAGTTTGTAAGTGAAAACTATGGTCTTTCTTTAGTGTTAAACGCTCAGTTGGAAGAGGGAGTCCTTGGCTCTATCGACTTTAGTAAAAATGAAATCAAGATAGACACAACGCAGTGTGAGACAAAAAAGCGAGCACGTTTTACACTTGCGCATGAACTCGGGCATTACATTTTGGGCCATGCAGACTATATATTGCGTGAGAGTTGCTATGACTCTCACCTAGATGAAGCAAGGAATGATGTATCCATAAGGGATATTATGCGTTTAGAGTGGCAAGCAAATCAGTTTGCATCGTCATTGTTACTTCCAAAGAAACAATTTGTAATGGCTTTTCTTGAGCAAGCTCGAAAAAAAGGAATACATAATAGAGGATTCGGTGCTTTGTTCGTAGATGACCAATGCTGCAACAAAGAGCTATTAAACTTAATTACGCTATCACTCATGAAGCAGTTTAATGTATCTAAAACCGTGATCATTATTCGTCTTAAACAACTTGGAATCATGTATGAAACCGAAGGGCAAGACTAGTCTTTTAAGTTAACCAATATCGAAATCATAAGGTTTGATGTGTATTGATTAAAGGTAAGTGGCAGCTATAATAGTTAGGTCGAAGTTGTATATCGAAGCCCCTTTCATCGTATTCAAAGGTGATAGGGGTTTTTTATCGCTTCAATTTACTTCAATACTTTCATTAATGTCTTTCTTAAAGGCTGTCATAATCGATTTTATATTCTGAATCGCTTGTACAGGCGTTATTTCTTTACGTTCTATTTGCGCCTCAATACACTCTATTTCTCGTTCCATGTTCTCTACCGTAGTCTTGAGTGAGGCTGCATTGTAAACCTTGGTATAGCCATGCAGAGACTCCCAAGCAAGGTCAAGGTACGTATCAAGAGAGCTGATTAATTCATGACCTGAAATCTGCTGTAGCTCTTTCTTAAATTGCATGGTGTGAAGCACGTTCTTTCTAAAGTCGTCTTTACTGTTGATTTCTTTTGACGCAAGAATCCGATCTATCATCCAGTTAGTTAAACGCGCATGTCGCCATAAGTGCGGTGAGACTTGACCTGTAATCCCTAGTTCGTCAGCCCATTGTTTGATGTATTTTGTCCAAGATTTAGCGTTCAGGGGTTCACCGTTAGTTAAGGAAATAAAGAGATAGTCGTGCTTAACGCCAAACTTCTTCATCACCCGTCTTCTCACATCGGCATAGTTAGCTATCTGTTCTAAAAATGTGTAATCGACGGGTAAGTAACGATGACTATCTTCATCATTACGCTTCTTGCTGGTTTCTATTCTGAGCGTTCCCGTATCTCTCGCTGTAAGATAATCGCTATACCTCAGCGAATGTAACTCACTAACACGACCACCAAGCATTTCCATTGACACATAGATGGCTTTATCGCGTATTCGCTTATCGTATTGTTCTCGTTTTGCCAGTCGTTTGGCTTTGGGGTCTGTGAAAAAAGATAGGTCTTTTTTCTGAGTGTTGATGTATTGCCAAATTTTAAGCGCGTCTTCTTTGCTAACAGGATGGCGACTTTTTACAGCCCCTTTTTTTGGCAATGAAGTATGCGTGATGGTGATGACTTCTTTTTTATCTTTTCGTCCCTCAATTGAAATTGAGTGCCTTTTCTCTAGTACGGTAATGGCATTGACTTCATCTTGTCCGATGAAGTGCGTTAAGTCATAGAATGACTGAACAAATTGAAGAAACTGAATGCACGTTTCACCGATTTTGGCGACCTCAGTTGATGAACGTTTAGGCTCACCATTGGGCTTAACTTCCAATGTTAGATTCTGAATAAAAAGCGTAAATGAACTGTCTGTCAGTTGACTAAATCGGCTCAACATTGGCTTCGTTTCGATAAATCGAATTAAATGGACGATTTTAGCTGCATACGTTCTAATGCTGGTTGCTTTAAGGTGCTTCTGAACGACTAAATGATGCATATAAGCATTGGCTTCTAGGCATGGTTTATAGTTGGAATAACTTAGGAATGGCACATCAATAGGGTTTATCTTCCTAGCGTGACTCGGTACACCTATATGCAGCCAAAACTCAATATCCTTTAGCGTGTTAGTTATCATATCTCACCATCAAAATATAAATCGCTCACGTTTTGGATTTGGTGGTTAGCATCCAGATAGACTTCCCAACGCGCTTCCTCTGTGCCTTTGTGTGATGCTAATGTTTTCATTTTTGAACGGGCTTCGCGCAGCAAGGCAGTCAGCAACATATTTTCTCGCTGTAACGCTGCAATTTCCTTTTTTTGCTCAGCAATACGGTTCTTTTGTCCAGCTTGTGTGTTTAAGCTACCTTTGCGTGACTTTTTGCCCTTAATTTCAAACTCAAGCGCGTTTACAGCGTTTTTTCTTAGCGCATCGATTGCATCAAAACCTCCACGAATTACCTCGTCAGCATTGGTTTTAAAGGTATTTAAGCTGCATGGTTCAATATTACGTTCACTGCACTCAAATTTTGCCAGTCCACCTTGCGACTTCAATTGCTTGACTAAAGCGATATCTTCTTGGAACGTTTTCGGGGAGCGAATGATTTCCTGTAGAAAGTCCCGTGTTTTTATGACTTTGAGTTGGTTTTTCTCTTGATTCATTATTCAGCCTCTAACTCATTAATTTTTAATATAAGGTTGAAAGTTTTGATGTCTTCTCCTTTTTCATCTTTGATTGTAAAAAACTCTGGCTTTAGGCTGATAATATCGCTTTCGAGTAACATTAATACTTCGTTCTCAAGGTCTTGCTCGGCTTGAAGTTGTGATATGTGGGGGGTTGTGCGGTGTTCACTTTCATCGCCATAATCAAAGATAGCATCATCTAACGTGCGAATATGCAGTGCTTTGTTAGCATTACCTGTCAGTCGTTTGGCTAGGACTTTGCGTAAATGTTCGACTTCATCAAGGTTGTTAATCTGTGATTTATCACTGATAACACTTTGTACGATAACACTCGCTTTAGCACTGTTAAGTACGCCTCCTGTATCTGACTCGGTAATGTAATTGTGCAAGTGCTCTAAATCGGAATGAGCAAGCATCCAGCGCAGTGCTTCCATGTTTTCATAGCCTTTTGACCAGAAGAACACCAAAGCAAAGAAGCGTCTTAACTGGTGCTGTCGCACGTAGTGACGACGATACTCACCATTATCCATTTCCACGATTGCGGTTTCAAAATAATCACACAGTGCATCAAATGCATCATTAAACAGTGCAGCATTACTCTTTTTAAGTTGAAAGGTTCGCGGATGAATGGAATTAAATAAAGTGAGAGCGTTTTTAGTCGCGATACCGCGCTCAATCGCTTGTTGATTAAACTGTTCAAGCTGGTACACAAATCGGGCAACAGATAAAGATATCGGTCTGTCGATGGTTATGTTTTCCCCTTTTCCCCCTGTTTTCTTGGCTTTAAAGCGTAAGTGCCAATTATCACTGTCTTCAATGTAGGGGCTGGCATCCGTTGTGCGTTGACCCTTCTTGTTATTAAAAACAAGGTTGCCGAAAGGTTTCAGTTGGAGCAGTTCATTTTGTCGTCTTGCCATGATTGCGCCAAGCACTAATTGAATTGCGCCCTGTAGTACCGAGAAAATCTCAAGCATGGATTCGTTATTTCGGATCCGAGTATGACGATTTTCAGCACTTGCAGGTAGTCCCTCAAATTGTGTTATGCCTTTTTGCTTAAAATCAGGGTGGATTACATCGAGCGCGTCAAACTTAACAAAATGTCTGCGTTCAGTGGTTGGTAAATCACGGTGAAGAGCCTCATTAAATGCCTTTGAATTACGTTGAGGGCGGTGAGGGCTGGAATGTGCAACCATTGATTTTGAGTAGACTGTTGTTAATACATCAAGCAGGTTGTCGAAAAAATTCGCCTCTTTTTTATCAGGTGCTGGGCAAAAATTTTCCAATAGCTCATAGCTGTTTCTAAATAAATCAAACACAAACTCAGGGGGTAAGGTGCGGGTACGTCCTTGCTTGCGCAGTGTCGTTAAGCTTTGTACCGCATCAACGGATACCTCGCTGGTCACAGGGGAAAATGTGCTGACATCGTGTTTATCGATATTGGTGTTCATTAGTTGAATAGCATGACGCCACTCACGAAGCCGCTCTGCTGAACATCCATTGCCCTCATCTCGATTTGGAACAGCTTGATACTCTGACTTAATTGGAATGGGTTTTAAAGCCAACTCAGGGAAAGGGGATAGTTTAATTCCATCGGTCAGGATTTTTCCCTCAAAAAGTGATGCCGTGAGAATGGCATTGTTGCCTTGAGGATGAGTATGACCAACTTTGTCGCGTGTGTGTAGCGCATAATATCGGTGCTGATGCAGCCAACAACAGGCTTTGACTCTATCTTTAAGGTTGAGAATGTTTTCATCGCTGGCAATGTTACGTGTCACATAGGGGTATTTTGCTTTAAATGCGTTAAGTTCTTCAGTGGAAACCTCAACGTTATCCAGTAATACCTTAATGCGTTCATGGGTTTGGTATAAATCGGCATCAACTGAGCCTGCATGTTCTGCGATAGTTAACAGCACGTTGAGCCAAAATGCATCGGTGACTTTCTCTAAATGATATTGGGATAACTTTAACGCCTGACCGTTGAGTAAAATGGTATTAATGAGCGTCAAAATATGACCATATTTCTGCGCAGCGGATTTTGAACTGATTAACTTACCACCATTCTCTAACGGGTTATCACACGCGATGAGCCAGTATTTAAACGCATTAAGTAAGGGTTGGTGTTTCTCACTGGTTAACGGCTCACCATCATCTAAAGTGATGTCGCACCAGCGGATTTCTTTGGCGTTTTGTTGGTGCTTAAAATGTATTTTGGTAATGTCGTCATGAAAATCCGATAACCACCATTCGGGCAACGAGTCAGATTGCATTGGAATGCCCGTATGAATCTCTGTCAACAAACCAAGGACGCGAAAATCATCCGTTGCAACGGCATAATTGGTTAACTGAGAAAGTGTGTCTACGTGCATCCCATTAAGTTTTTCGGGGTTGTTCACGATATCATTGGTCAATTCTTCAAGATAAGCGAGATTATCTACAGCGGTTTGCATGAAAGCACTCCCTCTATGATGGTGTGGTCTAGAGGTGCATTTTTCGCCTCTTCGTACATGTCCATGATGTCGTCATTATCAAAGTCAGCCTTTTCAATGCATTTAAAGAGATAGGTTGCTGATTGATACCAATGTTGGATTAACGCATTAAAACGGGATGCATCATTGTCGTTATCAATGATTGTTTTAATGCTAATCAACAACTGGAGCAATGGCACGGTTACAGTCAACACCACGCTATCGAAAATACTTTGTTCAGCTTGTTGTGAGGCGGTTTTATCAAACGTGGCTGCGTTTAAATCAGGGAGGTCATTTAAGCCATGATTTTCCAAAAATTCCTCTAGTTCTTCGTAGCTCATATTGACAGCATCCAGCAAATAAGGAGACTTTTTCATTGCCTCAAAAATAATTGCTTTTTGGAACTGCCTGACGACACGCTCGGTAAAGAACGCCATCAACGGTTTGGGTAAGTAGGTATCAAGTAATTTATGGTTTACTTCTTTATGACCAAGGGCGTCCGCAACGGCACTTTGTGAGCGCGTTTCGAGATAGATTTGCAGTCCACGATGACGACGAATAGCCCTATGAGTGGTGATGCTGGCGATGATATCGAGTTCTTGTGCTGACACAGCATATTCAAGTGGCAACGCTGTGCTGTCATTCAGTCGTTTACTAACAAATTGTAAGGGTTTTTTGTATAATTGATTCACTTCACTTGGCTTCATAGCCTTTTTTAATGTGCATGTTAATAACAAAAATTTCCAATTATGATCACCAATCGCTTTTAAATGCTCTCTGGCTATTTGCGTGTGTTGAACGATAAAGTCCACGATGGATTTAGAGAACTCATTGAGTATGACATCCTGCTGCGCTAAATTTCGCCCTCGACGCGCTTTCTCACTGGTTAGGATAAACTGCTCACCGACTTGGGTATAACCTGTTAACTTGCCATTTTCATTGAATAATTGCAGCTTTTGCAGCCAACTAGGGGTGATTTTCGGGTGCTCAATGACAAGCAAAGCAGTTAAAGTAAATAGCGTGGCATTTGTAGGTAGGTTTAGCTCTTCGAGTAGCGGTTCGGTTTTCCCAATAAACCCTAGAAACTGCTCGTAAATGCCCTTATAGCCATTGATGCCATACTTATAAAACGTGGCAATGGTGTTATCTAAGTGGTGTTCGCCAATAGGATAAGATTCGCGACCTTTATTGTTACCTTTACGAAAACCAACATTTCCCTCAAGAGGCTTCACTATGCCTTTTTCGATAAAGGTTTTATTTCGCTCTTGTCGCTGTTTTAATTGATTAAAATGCTCGGTGAGTACCGTTTTCAATATATTCATGTCTCGTTCAATACGAGTTTCTATCATCGCGATGGCTTGTTCATCTTTGATGTGCAGAGGGATATTACCAAACCATCGCATTTTCTCTAACTTACTGGGATTACCGCCTGATGAAAAACTGGGCGGATTTTTAACGCTTAACATAGTCGGTGCTATAAACGCTTTTAGTGGGGCAGGATAAAGCTTTGTGTTGATAAACACAGAGGTGTAAATATCAAGTGAGGCATTGAATGAATTGTTAAAGTTTACTAGGTCATTGCCCTTAACGAGACATTCAGAAAATTGTAATTGGTACGCTTTATAGAATGTCGATTGCACATACTTTTCACTGAGTAATAACTCAAAACTTGCCACCGTTGCATTTCTATCAAGCGTCGAGGTGATTTCAAGCAAAGATGTAATTCTAAATATATTATTTCTTAGAGTGGCTGTTTTTTTGGTTAAGCCATACCGCTTGAGGGCATCGTGAATTTTGTCGGTAAAAGCTTGCCCGTATTTCACATAAATAAAATCAAGAACGACAGAAAACGCTTTACGCTCTTGTGATGTTACCGACCAGCCGTTGAGATACGTGAGTTTTTCTTCATTACGCTCAAGGGATTGATAGCTTTCAATGCAGTGCTGAGTGTAATCGTTTATCTTTCTGGGACTAAAAGATTGGGACTTGATATAGGTGTGGTTTGCTTTCGCAAGGTCGCACATCATACGGTGAAGAGCTGATGCAAAGCTTCTTTTACTGCTCATAGATAGATTCGATTCACAATAAATAAAACCAACAAGCTGTTCTGTATGAGCTTTAAACTTATCTTTATCGTTAAGTATCTCAATAGCACTAAAATTTTGTTTACCCTGAGATAAAATAAAAGATGCATAAATATTTAAAAGTTTTAAATATCCAGCGTTATCGAGTTTTGGGTTGCGCCTCTCTATATAGTTAAATAATTGTGTATGAAGTGGTTTAGATAAGGCTTGAGATAAAAGCGACAAACGGTTCAGTATTTTTGTATTCACGTATATTCCCTTCGGAAAACGGGTTAACAATACTGTAACAATTCATAAACATGTTGTCAAAAAAAGTTGTCAGTTATATTTGAGTTAAAATATTAAAGTTATAATAATTTTATAATTAATGATAAGAAATTCGATTCAA
>NZ_MSCC01000007.1:13080-33311 GCF_002954455.1 Photobacterium aquimaris | reverse complement strand
CATTATTCACGAATCGCTTGGAACTTCAAACACTAGTTATACCGCCCTGTGGGTTCATGGGGCGGATACGGTAAAAAAATCCGAGAATATAAATATTCTCGGATTTTTACACATTGTGAAGACCGTTCAATCTAAACATTTAGATCTTAATTGATCGGTATTATCTCCAGGCACCACCTTTTATTTGCTAGAAAAACAAAATATCAATCAGAATTTCCCTAAAATAAGTTGGTTGTCGATTATAAATAAATGAGTTCGACAAGTATCTCTAAGGCTAAATGTATAAAAATATATTATACAAGTAAGGCACTACCATTCATTTAGAATTTCCACGTTCACTTTCATATCTTTTGAGAACGTTGCAAGGTTAGTCTTGACAAATAAATCACGAGGATAATGTAATGTGATAACACTATTTGACATACTAATGATAGATGAAGAAATCCCATTGATACCAATGTCGTCTTGCACCGTTAAGTTTTCAGCTAACGCTTTAGGAATATCTATAAGTACTGATAATCCTACTTCATTATCTTCTACTTCTACTATCGATGCAGTACCTTTAATATTTCCAGTTAATCCGCCACGACCAACTACTTCACCAAATTTAGGGTGAACCTCAAGGTTTACCTGATCTCCTTCTTTTAATTTATCAAATGTTGTCGTACCCAATGCTTGGTCTATATCAAAGTACACCGTATCATTTAAAATGCGTACTACCGTCAAAGAGCAACCATTTACCAACATTACAGTATCTACATCAACAAGCTTTAATATATCCTCAGGGAATACAATTCCCTGTCGTTGACTATCTTCGCTTTTTGAAATTGATTTAATAACACCACGACCTTGGACAATACCTCTAAACATCAATACCTCCTTTTTTATATGCTATATTTCTGATTTAATACAGATCAATAGCTTAGTGATTTAATAGTAAAATACAAAGTATGGAATACATTTTTATTATTATCACAAATTTTTAATTTTAAAAATACAAATTACAATTTTGTATTTTTGATAAAGCAACAATAATATTTTATAGAAAATATTATTGTAACCGTCTAATAGTAGATCACTTATGTCATAGCTTTTCCGACTAAAAGGGAGGAAAAGCTATGACATAATTCTAAAAACACTAATATTGAACAGCTATCGTTCACTAGTAGTAATTACTCTCCTTAGGTATAAGTGAGCACTGGTCTTTATGACTTTTCATATTCCCGTTCGGTATTAAATCACTGAGCGTCATATGTAACCGCTCATGGTTGTCATATCTAATATATTCTTCAATATCTTGTTTCATTGATTCTCACGTTAGATGCACAATATTTAGTAGCCACTCGTATTTTAAATTTTCAAATAATCATTCAACTACAATTTATCTAAACAGACCTCAATACTGTCCATAGAGTATTGGTTCGATTATCCACAATAAATGTTTCCGGATAGATTAGACTTAAATATTAATAAAGATATTCTTAACTTTAAATTGATAATAAAATGATCGCTTCAATAAAAAATTATCATAAAGATAAGTTATGATTACCATGTGATAATTTTGCTTGTAAATATTCTTGGTTATCATCTTTGATATATACTTGAGTATTGAGCACTTCTATTATCTGAATATTATGCTTCGCTAACTCTATCTCTTTTTTAGGATTATTGGTGATTAAACGAATTTTATTGATCCCTAGAGCGCATAATGCATCTGCGCCTTCTTTGAAATCACGAAGATCATCAGCAAAACCTAAATGGTTATTGGCTTCATAGGTATTCATACCTTGGTTTTGTAAGTGATAGGCATCGATTTTGTTGTATAAACCAATCCCTCGTCCTTCTTGACGTAGATACAAAATTATCCCACCTGATTGGTGCATTTTTTCTATCGTCTCATTGAGTTGTTCACCACAATCACAGCGAGAAGAATGAAAAACATCACCAGTTAAGCATTCTGAATGTAGGCGAACTAAAGGGACAGTTGTCGTATCTGCTTGTTTAAAAATAATAGCGATGTGCTCTTTACCTGACTTAAAGCCATAAAATGACAAAAATTCAGCAGGGATCTGACTTCTTTGTCCAATTTTAAAAGACACTCGGGCTCTTACCGTGATCATAATATTCCTTATACTTCTATATTTGATTAATTACTTTGGAAAGGAAATGGCTATGATGAAGTAGGCCATCATAACGTGTAAATATAAGGAAATTAAGGTTCTATTTCCGCTAACACGTTGATCATTTCTAGTACACAGAGTGCGGCTTCTGCGCCTTTATTTCCCATTTTTGTTCCTGCACGTTCAATGGCTTGCTCGATTGAATCCACGGTAAGAACACCAAACGCGATCGGAATTTGGTGTTCCAATGAAACCTGTTGTAAGCCTTTATTACATTCACCTGCTACATATTCAAAATGTGGAGTACCGCCACGAATCACAGAGCCTAAAGCGATAATGGCATCATAACTACCTTTTTTCGCCAGTTGTTGCGCCAGTAAAGGTAGCTCGTAAGCTCCAGGGCAACGTACAACGGTAATATTACCTTCTTTAACAAGACCTTGGCGTTGCAGGGTATCTAATGCACCTGACAATAAACTGTCATTGATAAAGCTATTGAAACGAGAAATGATGATGGCGACATTGGCGTGGGGAGCAGTTATCGTACCTTCAATAATATCCATGGATCTTCCTAATTATATTTATAAAAACAATGAATCAGATAATATCTGAATATTTCCTAGTTACAAATATATTCAACAATCTCAAGATCAAATCCTGATAAAGAACGATATTGTTGGCTCTGAGAAGACAGTAAACGAATTTTACGTAGCCCTAATTCAGATAAAATTTGCGATCCCAAACCAATTTGTCGGGATTGCGGCGTGATCGGTAAAGGGGAGCTTGCTTGGTACTCTGAAGATAAGTGTTTTATTTGATTTAAGATCATCGTTGAAGACTCTATTTGGCTGATGATAACTAATACGCCACCGTCGGCTTGAATGCGCTGCATAGCCGCTTGTAGGGGCCATTGTGTTACGCCAGAATGTAAAATATCTTTCAGTGTATCTTTGACATGGACGCGGACTAAGGTCTCCGTATTAGGGTTAATATCACCTTTACATAATGCGTAATGCAGTTGGTTATCAATAATGTCACGGTAGGTGATTAAGTTGAAAACACCATATTCTGTGCATAATTCACTTTCTGATAAACGTTCAATATAGCTTTCTCGTTGGATACGATACTCAATTAAATCGGCAATCGTCCCCAGTTTTAAACCGTGTTTTTGAGCAAAGACTTCGAGTTGAGGACGGCGTGCCATCGTGCCGTCTTCATTAAGAATCTCCACAATAACACTAGAGGCTTCAAGCCCGGCTAAGCGTGCAACATCACAGCCAGCTTCGGTGTGACCTGCACGAATTAATACGCCACCATCTTGCGCCATTAATGGGAAAATATGACCCGGCATAACAATATCATTAGCACTGGCATTAGGAGCAATTGCTGCTTGTACTGTTTTTGCACGATCGCTGGCAGAGATCCCAGTCGTAACATCGATGGCAGCTTCTATTGAAATGGTAAATGCAGTTGAGAACTTATCGTGATTATTTTGCACCATTAGCGGTAAATTTAAGGTTTGGCAGCGATCTTGAGTTAATGTTAAGCAGATCAACCCGCGCCCATGAGTCGCCATGAAATTAATAGCTTCAGAAGAGATCATTTCAGAGGCAATGATCAAATCACCTTCATTTTCTCGATTTTCATCATCCATTAAGATTACCATTTTACCCAGACGAATATCATTAATGATTTCTTGGGTGCTACTTAAAGTCATAACAAGTCCTTTTTTATTAACAACATAAGTGAGTTATACTATAAAACCGTGCTTCTCTAATAAAGATATAGAGAGGTTAGTATTTTTTTTCGATTCTTGTTTATTCATGCTGATTAATTGTTCAAGATAGCGTGCCATTATGTCGACTTCAATATTGACCTTTTGATCAATGATGGCACTAGCAAGTGTCGTATTGGCTAACGTATGCGGAACAATAGTTAATTTAATTACATTCTGATAAACAGCGTTGATAGTTAAACTGATTCCATCAACGCAGATTGAACCTTTTTCGGAAACAAATTTCTTTAAGTGCATTGGCACAGTTACCCAAATATCAACGGTGCGACCTTTTCTTTTTAACTCAATAATGTCGCCAATACCGTCAACATGCCCAGAAACAATATGACCTCCAAAACGTGTGGTGGGTAACATGGATTTTTCTAAATTGAGTTTTTGCCCAACGTGGTAACTGTGAAAAGCGGTACGCTTTAATGTCTCAGTTGAAAGATCGGCAACAAATCCAGTTGATGTTAATTTCGAAACAGTCAAACAAACGCCATTGCTAGAAATGCTATCGCCAAGTTTTACATCCGAAATATCTAGCCGATTAGTATTGATAAGCATTGAAATATCTTCGTTATTACGAATAATGGAGCTGATATTTCCAACTGCTTCTATTATTCCTGTAAACATACAATCCCTGTAAAAAAACCCTATTTATCAGGCATAGGCCATCTACCCAATAAATAGAGTAAAAATAATGATATGAACGATCTTTAATTATATGTAACTAAAAGCATCAGAATACATTTTTCCGACATTAGCTTTTTTCTGTGAGATAAAAATATCTTTCGCACTTCGGCTCATACCTAATGGACCACAAACATAAATATCAAAGTCAGATAAGTCGACAAAATCATCCATTACAGCATCAATGACATTGCCTATTTTACCGTCCCATTCTATGTGTTCATGCTCGACAACTGGCACATACTCCACATTGGGAAACTGGTCTGATAATGATTTAAGTTGTTGATCATCATAAAGCAATTGGTGTTCACTCACCCCCCAGTAAAGATAGATAGGTTGTGTTAATTTCTTGTAAACACAATAATGAAGAATACTATTGATATATGATAAACCAGTGCCGCCAGCTATCAATAGTAGCGGCGATTCACTATCATCACGCAACCAAGCATCACCATGTGGCGCATCGATCTTAATCTCATTTTGATGAATAAATGCATCAATAAAATGCGAAATGGCTTCTATCGCTAATTCTTTGATTGAACCACCAACATGTAATTCAATTAATTCATTACAGGTCGGGCTGTTAGCAATAGAAAAAGGCTGCTGTTTATTATTTAAAGATACAATAGCGTATTGCCCTGCTTTGAATTGAAAGCATTGGTCTGGCTTGATAAACACCTTAAAAACATGGCTATCAGATGCTTCAATTTTGATTATTTTACAATTAAAAATCATTATTTAGTCCTGCAGCTTATTTCAAGCTGGTTGCCATTGATAATGAACAACCTTTTTGTTCTCGGGTATTTAAACGGCGAACAATTTCTACGGTTGTTCCTTGGAATGGATCTGTTTCTTTGATGTTATGCACAATACCAACGTCGTCCGTAACAATAAAAGTTGGGTAACTAGTCGATGATGCATCCATGTAGCTCATTAAGCCTTCTTGCCCATCTTCAACTGGCTTCATAGTGACAGGATCAAGTGCACGGGCATATACCCAAGGTGGAACATGTTTACGTTGACGGTTATCTTCAAAGAAACAAGTATTTAGCTCTACTTGGTTGAAGGTGTCACGAATTTGGCTTTCATGGAAAAGGTTGAACGTTTCCATTAATAGCTGATTAAAATCTTGACGATTAAGTGCTTCTTTTTGTTTGGTTTTCCATCCACCACCGGTGATGATAAACATGTGAGCGCCAGCATTAAATTCAATTTGTTGTTCTTTCATATAAAGCGCTAACAAATAAATAAAGTATGGGGGGCCAATTAAACAAATGCCTTTGCCTTTACGTTGGATCGCTTTTAATGAGGCAATCGTTTGCTCAAAATCAATCTCGTCGTCGTTTACTGTAAACGTGGTTGGGTATAACAATTCAACCAGGCTCATAACATATTTGAACCAAACGTTTTTGGCACTGAAGCGATCTGGGCCCATATTTACCAGCTCTAGCTGGTGTTCATGAAACTCACCTAAGTACTTCATGCCGTAATTTACAGAGCCAAGTAAACGCTCGATGCTTTGGCGATCACGGGCAATATGACTTTTAATTCCGCTGGTGCCACTACTGGTAAACCAATTTTCAATATTAGCTTCATCAACAGTATGTAGCTTGGCGTATTTGAACATCGAGGTTGGAAATACTGGAATATCATCGATAGATGTAATATTTTCATCTACATCTTGGGCGTTACAATAATACCTGTAATCTTCATTATTTTTATAATGGTAGTGAAAAGATTCCATTATAAATTTATTCTTTAACTTTTCTTGTTCATCAAAGGTTAAGCTAAGTGGCGATGATGAGAAAATAATATCATCGAGATCAGAACTAACAATAATATCGTTAGTATCAACATCTAATAATGTAGTCATATAAAACCTTAATAAAAATTTAATGGCAGTACAAGAAACCACACAGTCATTAATAATGACAATGATTGACGAATTTTCAAATTAACTTAATTAGTTAAGATGATGTTCTTTTCGGTAATTAATAATGTATTTATCAAGATTAATCATTAATGATTTTTATTCTCTTGATCTTTCATCGATTCAAAACAAAATAAAAAATCGACCTTATTATTTAAACTTTGAGCCATTTCGGTAATGTGATATAAGCACGTATCGAAATTACCAGCAGCATTACGATTGATGATATCATCAATAGGTGCCTCTATTTTGGTGTAAGAGAGGTAATCTTCTAAGTAAATACTGAGCTCGGCTTTAGCTTGTGTTGGATTGTCATTTACATTGATAAATAACATTAATCGATGACGAACATCGGAAATATCAATATTAAATTTAGCCGCAGATGTTTCGTAATAATTTAAGTAATCGATGCGTTTTTGTTGGCTATCATCCCATTTAAATAATAGTGGTATACCATATTTAGCAGCCTTTACAACAGTTTCTGTACTAGTAGCCAAAAGATAGACCTGATTACCAAGACCAACAACTGGCGCTAATTTTGTTTCATTATTGTAATTTTTATCTATGTGTTGTTCGCTAATTGTAACAACATCATAGATAGAAGTATCTTCATTAATAATGCGTAATGTTGCTAACGCATTGTTCATAGTTAATGACGGTTCTTGCTGTCCAATATGGTAAAAATTAAGGAAGAAGATGCCATAATTCCATTTTGTCATTTTAGTGTCCAATCATTTATTATTCTTGATTTTTTCATTAATAATATTAATAATTTCGATGACAGCTGTTTTATTTTTCATTGATTCAAAAGATAACAACACATTCTTTGAACCTGTTTTTTCTAAAGCATATTTCGATGACTCATAATATTCATCTTTTGTTCCTACCGCATGTTGCTTAATTAGCTCTTCAATTCTTTCATCTTGATTTGTATTTGGATAAACTTCAGTAATATAGCCACGGATATAGTCACGCATTTCTTGTTTAGCAATATCACTATCTTGATTAATATTAACAAGTAATGGAAATTGGTGATCAATATTAGCAATGTCGACGTTATTTTCAGTCGCGACAGCTAAATAACGTTGATAGTAATTTTCTTTTTCCTTCAGCGTATCACTCCAGCGGTAAGTCAGTGGCAGACCTTTTTTCGCAGCCCATTCAACCACGCTCATATTGGTCGCTAAAATATACTGTTTTAAGTTTTCTTTACTAATACAGTGTGGGTTAATAGAAATTTTTGGGAAGTTATAAAAATCATTATTCGCATGACAGTAGTTAGTAGTAATACCATCATTTAGAATTTCATAGCAGGCTTCAAATTGCTGCTGTTGACTTTCGAGTTGACGTTTAAAAAAATCCATCTCGAAATCATTAACACAATCACTTAACCCAAGAATAAAACGTCCATCTGACATTTGATCAAGTAAGCTGGTTTCTTCTGCAATACGTACCGGGTGGTGAGTGGTGATCACTTGATTTAATGAACCAATATGAAGACGATCTGTTAAACCTAACAGAAAACTTGCTGCTGTAATAGGTGCGCCTACGATACCATTTTTAGAAAAATGGTGTTCATTTATAAATGCTGTATTGAAGTAGTACTCGTCTTTATCGACCAATGTAATAGTATCGATCATGTTATCCAGTACGGCTTCAGATGTCATACCTTCAAGCTGAAAGTTTAGAAAGAATAATCCAAAATTCATGTTATGTTCCTCATTTATCATGTGATTAAAATATTTAAATTTAGTAATTTATTTTGGATCTTTTAGGTATGGTGCTACTTGTGTCATAAAGCGTTCCATAGATGCGATTATTTCTTGTTCAGAACCGTTTGCTTCAAAACCAAGAGTAATATTGTTGATACCTGTTGCATCAATATCTCGCTGGATAATTTCAATACATTTTTCAGGTGTACCAACAGGGTTAAGGTTATTACTGTAATCTAGACGACGACGGGTATCAGTATGACCTTGTAATACAAAATCACGCCATTGGCCTTTGTGATAGTCATAACCTCGAGTTTGGTTACTATCTTTAAATATATTGGTCGCGTTGGTGTAAGAATCGTACCAGTTTGATAGGAAGTCACGGCAGACTGCTTCTGCTTTTTCTGGATCTTCATTAACTGAACAAATGAAAGTCATGCTGTGATCGATATTGTTAATATCGTGACCATGTTCGGATGCAATTTCATTATACAATTCCATCTGTGCTTTTTTCTCACTAGTGGTAATGATCCAGCTCAGTACCATAGGTAAACCACGTTCTGCTAACCAGGTTGTTGTTGCTGCAGATTCTGCTGTCATACACGTTGGGATTTTGTCTGAGTATGCTTCTGGATAAACATCAACATTTGGGAAATCAATGTGTTTGCCATCACTAACCAAAGTACCAGTTTTTGAACCATCCATGATCATTTTGTGGAAGGTTTCTGTAATACCGCGAGAATCCTCCATCGTGACACCAAAGACACGGAAATCTTTATGATAAAGCCCACGAACAACACCAAAGTTAAAACGACCTTTAGACATTTGATCAAGGAGTAGAAGATCTTCCATTTGACGAGCAGGGTGTGCCGTAGGTAATACTATCCCCATGGTACCCACATTAAGTTTTTTGGTTCGACCTAGAATATTGGCACAAGCAACGTATAGGTTACCGGTTAGACCGAACTCAGTGAAGTGGTGTTCAAGTGTCCAGAAGCTATCGAAGTTTAATTCTTCTGAAGCAACGCCAAGTCTAACAAAGCGATCCATGACTTCTTTATGAGATTCACCAGGAGGCTGGTATGAGAAACAAATATTGCCAAATTTCATTGTTTTTTCCTTTTGATGACTTGAATATATTTTGATTTAAGCACTAACGAACATTTCGTTTTCAATTTTATTTTTCAAACGACGTTCATTAACAGTAATAATGGTGAGATCTTCAAAATTAGGCTCACTAATATCGTCAACTAAATCAAGTTTTTCACTGTCTAAACCGATGGCAGCTCGTGTAACTGATTGATAGAAATTACGAAGTACGATCAGGTTTTCACCTAAATCATGTGATGAACCAATTAATGAATAGATTTTTGTTTTATTAGAATTAATATTACTGATAAGCTGTTTTACTTCATGTTCACAGACCCAGTCATCGCCATTTGAAATAAAGGCAATAAAAGGAATATCTAGAGATTTAGTTTTATTTATCGTTGAATCTAAGGTATCCCAACTATTATCAAAACAATCGGTCACGAAAACTTTTGAGCCTAAGTTATGACCTTCGAACTCTAAATCTTCAGGGATGTCATTAATTTCCATCTGTAGGTAATCATATTTAAGCGCTTTCTCAAGTGTGCTTCTTAAATTAACAACCCCAACAGCTGTAATTAGGAATGACAATTTAACCTCAGTTGCTACATCATAAGCAATACGAGCAGAAAGACTTGAAGCAATTAGTCCAACATCATTAATACCACGATCTTTTAACCAATCAATTACTGTTAATAAACTTTGTTTGCCAATAGACATTGAGAACTGATTAATTTCACCTGTACTTAAACCTACATGATTTAATGAATCATAACGAATTACATGGAAGCCATTATTTGCCAAATATTCGGCAAGACCTGCAAAATGATCCATTCGGCGGGCAAAACCTGCTGCAATTAAGATAGTGCTATTTCGCTTAACATCTTGATTTTTAGGCAATGTTTCCCACACACGGATATGACTATTTTCACCTAAGCTGATAATGTGATCAATAGGTGCAGAGGTTTGAGTATTTTTCATAATATCTCCCTTTATGGTACAAAAATAAGGAACTTATCTTCTTCTAAATAACGCGTTTGTTCTATTTTTACTGCGACATCTTTAGTGGTATAAGTCGATGGTCTTTCATGTGAAATATATTTAACAAGGCGCTGAAGTGGACGCATACCGTCATGTGCACCACCGACTCTAAATATATTATTCATTCCTGATTCAATAATACGTTCCGCACCATGTGCAGCTAATGTATCTCTATATTTAAATGATGCTTCCCATGGGGTAATTGAAACCGTTTGGGTTACATTATTTTGAAGATAAGGAGTAATTTCTGAAATATCTTTTACGTGATGAATATATGCAGAACGAGATAACGGTTGATTACCAAATGAACCAGCTGGAGATTGAGTTAATAACCAAGCCTGATCTTCACCTTTTTGCACTTTATATTTAGCAAATAAACATTCTTTTTCTGTTAAAGAAAAAGCGCCCTTTTCATCGAAAGATTGATCACCTTTAGGAAGTATGTCTTTATAGATGTTTAATTGCTGAGTCAGCTCGGAAAAAAAAGTATCGATATTGTCACCCATATAATAGATATCTTGGGTAGAGAAACAAGCTTGTTGGTCATAAAAACAAATGTCGTGAGCTACACCAATAGCTGCGGCTTTTATATCTGTTGGATTATCAACAATCGAAATACTTTTCTTTGGACCAAATTTGAGAATATCGACATGTGCTGGAGTATGCTTTGTCGCCCATTTGATCGCATCATTGCCTCCCCAAGCCACAACCACATCTGCACTATTCATTATTTTTTGTGGGATAGTGACATCTTCACTATGTGACCAATACATGACTGATATTGATCGGGTAATTGGGTGATTAGCATCAGTATCAATAAAACTTGAAGCTAGTGCTGTTGCGGTAAATGGATCGGTCGATGATGTTTTAATGATACATTCATTTTTGGTCAAAATTGCACGCAGGATCGATGTCACGCCTGATAGCGGTACATTACCGGCTAATAAATGAATTGATTTTCCTTTTGGCAGTGCTTTGACATAACAATCACCTTGAGGAAGCCATTCATCGACGATATGACGAGAACTGAGGTCATTTTCAACAA
The DNA here is from genome assembly GCF_002954455.1 of Photobacterium aquimaris. Classification (GTDB taxonomy): domain Bacteria; phylum Pseudomonadota; class Gammaproteobacteria; order Enterobacterales; family Vibrionaceae; genus Photobacterium; species Photobacterium aquimaris. The sequence goes on along the minus strand of NZ_MSCC01000007.1, from coordinate 21,907 downwards.
TGTCATATAGTGCACTTTTGCTACATAAAATCATTGAGATCCAGTTCGCTTCTAATTTTGCCATCTCAGGAGAGTAGCCCATGAATTTCACTAGATCACGAATATAGGTAAGACGGCGGCTATAATTTTCACTCTTCCACTTTTGTCCAACAGTATATAAAAAGTTAACTATCTTATTGATATTAAGATTATTTTCTCTTCTATGTAAGGTGATAGCCTCAGCATCATTGTCCGTAATGACTGGTAGATAGATGGTGTTATTGTTAAGTGTAAGTTCGCGGACTTCATGTTCTGAAGTGTCTTGAACTTCCCCTCCAATAATCAGTGGGATTTTCTTAATCATGCAATCTCCATTAGCATATCGTTAAGTAGTACACACCACGCGTATAGCGCATAAAAGCTTCAATCATTCTAGATTAATAAATTTATACATCTTCATTTGAGTTAATATTTTGGAATAAGATCACATTAATTACTGGTTTTTTTTTAACCCATAAGCAAAGCTTTTGATTAAATGGTGAGCATATAATTATGCGTTATAATTAAATACCTTTTTTATTTAGTAATCTAAAGAGGCAAATATTGACTTGTATTGTCAGGCATATCTATACCTAGAGTAAAAACAGTTGTGCAAAATCAGAATGAAAGGAAAAAATAATACGCAGTACACATAAATGAGCTAGGTGGGTAATTGCAATGAAAACCTTCAATGTTTAACTCATACAACAATGCTAATTAGTGAAGTTGTGAAATGAGCAGTTGTTCTAGATGATGGTTGCGATATTTATTTTATAGTCATACTTACATCATTCTATATATGAAAAAAGAGAGGTTAATTCCCCCTCTCTTTTTTATTGCTCGATGTAAATGTATTATATTTTAGTTGGCTTCGTAAATAGCCTGAACCACGCTGTAATTTGGCACAGGTGAAGTGCCTGTGGTGACGTTTCTACGGATCGCAACAGTGGTGATCTTATCGTGTTGTTGTGGCTTATCTTCAGTAGTCTCAAGCTTACGCTGACTGCGACGATTAAAGGCCGTCATACCTTTTAATTTAGTCATATAATGTATTACATTTGTTATACTTTTAACCTTTCAATTATTTATTTTTTAAGGGATTTATAATCATTGAGTTCAGTAGATCGTGGATTATAGATTAGCAGAGATTCTGCACTAACACTTGCTTTTTCCAATCGCTTCTGTTCGACGTACTTTGGCGTTTAATACTTTATCGCCTAACTCGTTTAACTGCTCATCTAAGAAGTTATTGATCAGCTTGTTGGCTTTAGCATATTCGTTTCTAAATACTGCAAAGTTAACGTCGTCAGTTTCTTTAACTTCTTCTAACGCATCGAGCAGATCGGCCAATCCGTTTAAAGAGAATGAACCCCTATCAAGAATAGATCAGCTGCCATCACAATAAACGCCCCTAGTCGGTATTCCCTTAAAAAGCCGTGTGCTTTTAATCATGCCCAATTGCATACGCGTAAATATCCTCTATTGCGTACGCTTTTGGTGTTTACTTTTCGATATGCATACACTACATTTAGCACATGACAACCATAAGCACACAGCGGGGGCCGATAAAATGGAATTTGCATACGTTCGAGTATCAACAACCACACAAACAACAGATAGCCAAATTAGCGACATTCAAAAGTCATATCCTGGCATTGAAATATCAACTGATGTTTGTAGTGGAACAGTACCCGCAACAGAGCGTGAACAATTAAGCCGGTTACTGGACAAATTAAGAAAAGATAATGTGCTAGTAGTTTGGTGGATAGATCGCTTAGGCCGTGACTATCACGATTCAGAAACAACTATCCGCGAGCTGTTAAACCGTGGTGTGACAATCAAAACCATTAATCAGAATATGACCTTTGCTTACTCTGGTAATGACATGCAAGACATGACAACCAATATTCAATTAACCATGATTACTGCAATGGCCGCAGCAGAACGCAAGAACCGTTTAGCCAGTGCCGAAGCTGGACGCCAAGCAATTAAGCAGGACCCGAAATTATGGGCTGAAAAGTTTTCAGGACGGAAGCCAAACATGGAACGTAAGGCAAAGATTATCGAACTGTTAGAACAAGGCTTATCCGTTCGAGAAGTAGCCATGAAAGTAGGATGCAACCCAAGTACGGTTCAGCGTGCTAAAAAGACAAGTTCACTTTATGTAAACCTAAAATAAACCAGCCAATCAATAAAAAACCATTAATTAACTTTTAATTTAAAGATACGAAAAATTTAAAATTAATCATCAAAAATTGAAATATCTAAACTAACGGGTGAATTAGCAAAACCAGATAAATCATTATCACTCTCACCAAGTCTATCTATAAACCTACCGTCATTGCTTATTGATTTATTCTTATAGCCATTACCTAATAGACCATGTTTTGCCGCATACTTTTCTTCTGCTCGTACCTTTACAATTACTTTGATCGCTAAAGCAACAATAAATACTATAATTAATGCTTCCATAATTCACTTCTCTTTCAATTATATATAATGATTATATCAACATAATTTCAACTTTATATAGGTAGAGAAAATAAACAACTATCTAATTCACACAAACATCCATTAATTTACTGTTAACCTTTAACTTGAAAATACAAAACCATGTTTACTTTGATTAACTATCTAGTTTATGAAAAATATAAATTTATCGTCCTGAGCAATAAATTTATGATTTCAATCATTAAATACTTGTCAGCATTAATCTTATTCTGGTGTTAATTTAAAAACAAAAATTAAACTTTAACAAAAAGTAATTTAAACAATATAAAAATCATTGTTCTACTTTATGTAAATTAGTTTATTATTAATCAATAAAACAAAGAATAAGTAGTAACTTTAATTAGTTATAATCAGGCAGAATTATGCGATCATTTCAACTTTGGTTAACTCAATTACATCTATACTACAAACCTTGATAAAGATAATAAATACACATTTCGCGATGACAAATATACTTTCTCACCCAAAAATAATAAGCAGTGTAGAACAGTATTCATCACACTCTTGTTAAATCAGAAATTAAGGATGACAACATTAACCTATGTGTAACTTTGCCAATCTATCATTATAATAATGATGCCATTGAAAATTGCTATAAATACCCCCATCAAAACTCACTTAGATTTCATTACTTCTGATAACCATAAAACATATACAACACATTTGGAGTTCACTTCACAACAATTTGATAAACTAGAAGAAATAACTAAAAATATTCATGGAATTATCTCCTCAGAAACAGCAAGCAATACTTAAATAAAAAATCGTTCAATTGTATAAAACGCTTTTTTACAATCAAATTTAAGAGCTAAATCTAAATTATTCGAAATGTATGTATATAGCGGATAAATATATATTGTAGTTTTAATTTGTAGGTGATTTGATACTCCCAAAGTTGTAGGTGATTTGGGAACTCCCGTATCACCTATGTAGGTGATTTGGGAACTCTCATTTATACGTCAGTAGATCTGGTAATTATTAATGACAATTAAAATTAGCGGATTTTTGCATTGACAACAGGGAATCTGAGGAATAGATTATTATGAGTAATTACAATCAAGAGTTAGTTAATAACTTACAATTAACAATCGTTGAGGAATATCATAAAGCAATTCAGTGGTATAACCTTTGGTGTAGAAAGGTCGCAGACCGAGAGAATAAGCGTAAGAACAAATTAATTTCTAACTCAGAAAAAACAAAATACGAGTTAAGAATAATATCTAGTGAGAAATCATTTACGATCCATTGGGTTGAGGTATTATTTGTTCAAGATGGAAATAAAAAGAAACGTTTAACATCTCATGTTAAACAGTTAGTTGGTAACAGTAGTAAAGGTTGTTATTCGCCACATTCATTCAAAAATGCTTGCCAGTGGGAGCTTGAATTAATACTCCACTTAGAAACTGCTTTAATGCCTATCCGAAAAAGAGTTAAACATTTATCTAATATATATCGTTCTTTGAATTATTATAGTTCAAGTTTAATGACACCATTAGAATATAAGAACATAAATGATCTAATAGATCACTCAATGAAAAAAAGCATTCTTTATTATAAAAATAATATGTAGGAATATTTATGAGAACGATAGGTGGTTATAATTTATCAGAAGAATAAAATTAGTTCAAAATTAACTATTGGAACCACAAATAGTTTGTACATATAAGGCCATGTGCTCCACACATAAAAATCAATGACCTATTAGTACAATAATAACATCAGCTTATGCCTTACCCTCAATATTGAATATTCCAACAAAAGACCTTCTATTTCCTTTAATACTTTTACTATAAGTCATCATTTAAATAGCATGATGACTTATATACTAAATCGTTAATTTATTTAATATTAGTTTTTAACTGTAAAAACCATTCATAATGTCATTATAAATACGGCACAGTCACCTAGAGACTTCAAAAATTATGCTATTTTTACTACCTTCGCTATTGTAGCCCGACTACAACCCAGCTTCTGTTGAATCTGCGAATAACTACGTCCTAGCGTGAGTTGATCTAATATATCGTGATGTAAGGCTAAATTAGGTTGGCGGCCACGATATTTACCAGCTGCTTTGGCTTTCTCAATACCCTGTGCTTGACGCTTATGACGGGTTTCATAATCATCACGGGCCATAGCCGCGCCTAAATCCAACATAAACTCAGTTAAAGCCAGAGTAATGCTGTTTTGCTCACCTGAAGTGAACACAGCATGAGTCATGGGCTGATCTGCTACCACAATAACTAACCCTTTTTCCATAATACGCGCTTTTAAAGTTTTCCATTCTCCCCAGGGCAAGCGGGTTAGACGGTCCATCTTTTCAATCAACAACACATCACCGGCTTCGCTATCTTCAATTAGCTTATTAAGTTCGGGACGTTCTAACTTGGTACCAGATTGGTTTTCAATGTAGTAACCGGCAATACGATGATCGAACTTCATTCCAAAGGCTTTTAGTTCTTCTTTTGCCCGTTGAGCATCTTGTTCTGTGGTCGACGCACGAAGGTAGGCCCGAATCAGCATTATCATCACCTATTGGTTTAATTTAAGTTGGTTTCTTTAATTGGTTCATTATAGATGGTTTCTTAAATGATGCAATGCGGGTTGAGAGATGAAGTGAGCTGGTTTTGTTAGGGTATACCTAAAAAACTTTAACACTAACAAAAAATGTGAAACAAGTTTCATTTAAAAATTAATTGAATAGTTAATATATGTATTATTAGTCATTTCAAGTGGTATTTATGGAACTCTTACAACGCAGAATAGCTCATGCGCTCTATCTACAAAATTGGAAATACGAAGACGGTTTAAAAGTAACCTTATTGAAAGGAGCACAGAGGATCCAACCGTCAGAATATGAAGACGAAATGAAAAATGCTCTATTTTGTCCAATATGCTTTACAAACATTATTCGAGTTCCACAAAATAAAGAACATACTACCTCGAACAAAGAAGCCCACTTTAGACATATACCTAAATATAAAAATATTCTTTGCGAATTAAGGTCAAAGAAAGCTGAAGGGAAAAAATATTCAAGCGTAGAGGCTGTTACCCAAGCTATAGACCATGAAGAATTAGTTATTGTGTCTTCATTTATGAAAGACAAACCAGAACAAGCTACACCATCATCAAAGCCTTTTAATGATGCACAAATAGATGATGAAGATGGACCTGATACAGAGATCCCATTAAGCATACATAACGGGGAAACATTTAAAGTCCCAAGTAAAATCACCTCATTACGAGGTATTTGCCATAACTTTGATAAAAATTATTATCGTTACTATTTCCTACCGGAGAATCAACACTCGATAGCACTGACATCATTGCTTAATGATGCAAGTTTAATTACTGATATAGTAGAAAAACCTAAACTGTATTTCGTGAAACTTAAAAATTCTCTACATCACGGAAACACACCAGGTGACAATAATATTCGCATGACTTATATCGAATCAGCACCAACCGTGAAAGACTTCTGTATTAAAACTAAACATAAATTACAACACGAACATGGTATCGGTGATAAATCTACAGGGAGGTATGCGCTGGTTTATAGCAAAGTAACTAAAAATGGAATTGGTTTATGCTTTGAGAACTTAGGGTGGGGAGAGTTAGCCTTATTACCCGAAAAATATAATTATCTTATAGATGATGTTTATTCTGTAACCCACGCAAAAAAGTAGTGATATTTAGACATAATATCTTACATTAAAACTTAAACTAACATTTGATTGCATATAAAAATATCAATAACATATCGTTGCTTTACACAAAAGGTGTAAAGGGTTGTAACAGATTGTCAATGCATCGCTCTCTGGTTCGCCAAGAAAACAACATTGCCATGAGGTGTAAGATTATCATCGTATAGTCTCCATCGAATATTACATTATAAATCATTTCTAATAGATCGCGGTGAGTGCCTTTAGGGGCCAGATGATTGGTTAGGCCAGTTAGTTAAAGCCCAAAAGAATATAAAGAAAGGCCGCATATTCTACTTCTTTTGGGTTTTGCTAGAATTTACGTTCTCCTATGAAAAACACATCAGAGCCAATTTGGTATACAAAACGAAACTATCTTCATTTTGACATCTCAGTTACTTCAACTAAAGCAACTAAAATAGCCACTAATGCATCCATTGTTGCTACTCATGCATTTTATCCATTTATTTCATATAACTTTCAGTTAACAAAACTAGATCATGATCAGACGACAGGTAAGCTTTATCGAAAACCAAAACCGCGTGGTGTAGCCTATTCATCACATATTGATAGTCATATTTATGCGTATTACGCTAAGCAATTATCAGAACCATACGAAAAAAAACTCTTATCTCTAGGCTTAAACGAATCTATTTTAGCGTTTAGAAAACTAGATGGTAAAAGTAATATTCATTTTGCTAATGATGCTTTTAACGATATTCGAAAGATGGGAACATGCACTGCTATTGCCCTAGATTTTTCTAAATTCTTTGACACTCTTGACCATGAGATACTAAAAGAAGAATGGTGTAAATTGTTAGGAGTGAAACGCTTACCAAAAGATCATTTCAATGTTTTTCAGTCTTTAACTAAGTTCACAACAGTAGATCGCGACAGAATATTCAACACTTTTGGAATCTCACAATACAACCCTAAAGCTAATGGAAGAAACCGTATTTGTTCACCGTTAGAGTTCAGAACACAAGTTCGCAAAGCAGGGCTAATCACCAAGAATCCACAAGGAAACAAAGGAATCCCCCAAGGTTCACCAATTAGTGCCTTATTATCAAATATTTACATGCTATCTTTCGATTGTGATATGCAAAATTATGTCAATAGTATTGGTGGTAAATATTTTAGGTATTGTGATGATATGCTTTTTATTGTTCCTTCAGAATATAAAAACACAGTTGAAGCATTAGCAAACAGCAAAATACAAGCACTTAAAGTTAATATAAACAAAGATAAAACAGAAATAAGAAACTTCGAGTTAACGAATGGGAAATTATGCTCATTTGATGAAGTTGGAAAACAAAAGCCGCTACAATACTTAGGTTTCTTGTTTGACGGTTATTCTATTTTTTTACGATCAACAGTACTTGCACGATATTCAGAAAAAATGAAAGGTGGTGTTAAATTAGCCAAAAAAACCATGGATAAAGAAAATAGGATAAGACACAGTAAAGGCGAGCAAGAACAAGATCACTTATATAAGCGTAAACTACACAAATTATACTCATATCGTGGTAAACGAAACTTCCTTTCTTACGGCTACAGAGCCGCCAAGATAATGGATTCAAAAAGTATAAAAAAACAATTAAAACCACTATGGAACAGACTTCAAGATGAAATCTTGAAATGATATGCATGCTTTAAAAGAATACAACCCAATATAAATAGACCAATAACTATAGGTAAAACGATCACCTCAACCACAACAGTTAACTACCTTATCTGATTTATGAATTGTCCATAAAGCGATAAACAAAGGCAGCTTGCCTGCCACTGCTAGGCTTTTGATTTGGCTTGTGGCCACAGCAACCACAATGGCCAACGTGGGCGCGGAAAATTTAACATAATTTACTTTTATGCTTGAAGTTGCCCAGTGCCCGCCAGCTTGCTGGAGCTAGGCACGTGAAATTTCGCATAAATAGATTTGATGTTAAATGACCGCCCATTGAGGCGGTTTTTTGGTATTTGTAGGTTAGTTTGTGATTTGTTATAGTTTAACTACAATGTAGTTACGGTGTAATTATGAGTTATCTACAATTTGAGTGGGACCCGAATAAAGCGGAAAGTAATATTCGAAAGCATGGCATTACTTTTATAGAGGCTGAATCAGTTTTTAGTGATGAATGTGCTCGTGTGATACCTGACCCTGACAGCTCATATGGTGAAGAACGCTTCATCATTATGGGGTTGAGTGAAAAACATAATACTCTCGTTGTATGTCATTGCTATAGAGGTGATGACGAAAGGATTCGAATTATTTCAGCTCGGAAAGCAGAAAAACGAGAACGTAAACAATATGAGGAGTTTCGCTATGCGTGATCAATATGATTTTTCAAACTCAATGGCTAATCCATACGCGAAAAAAGTAAAGAAGCAGATCACTATTCGACTCGATGATGATGTGGTGACTTACTTTAAAGATTTATCTGAAAAGAATGGTATCCCATACCAAAACTTAATTAATCTTTACCTAAAAGATTGCGCATTAAAAAATAAAGAATTAACAATGGATTGGCAGTAAAATCTTACAGTAAAGGTCGCTCATATGTAGCGGCCTTTTTTATGCCTGGTTGATACGATTTAGCGCT
>NZ_MSCC01000007.1:0-11710 GCF_002954455.1 Photobacterium aquimaris | reverse complement strand
CTAATAGTTTTTACATGCTATCTATCGGCTTCATAGGTCTCGTAATCGAGTATCCTCCACCGACATCTAATGACGTTGACCATGCCGACTTAAAAGTTAGCTGCTACTTTTAAGTTTATCAATACCACGTTCCTTAATATTTATGGCTGCGTTAGTATCAGCATTAGTTGTATGTCCACATTCCACGCACTGAAAAACAGCTTGAGACTTCCTATTTTCAGCTGATTTATGGCCGCATTCACTACAAGCCTTTGACGTATAAGCCGGGTTAACAGTAATAATAAATCTACCAAATTTATCTGCTTTGTAATTTACCATTTCTCTTACCTTAAAAGGTGCCACATTAAGAATCTGGTGATTCAATGAATACTATTATTTTTTAATAAATAGTTCGTTCATGGTGAGTTCATTTCGAAGTCCTACAAAGAACTGACTCAGGTCAAAAAGTGTGAGTTATTTCGCTAAATTTAAACATTTAAAATTTTACTTTAAATTCACTTGCATAAGTTACATAAGTGACTTCATTTACGTAAGGGAAGGTGATGGGAAAGATTATTTTACTTGGTAGCCAAAAAGGCGGCTGTGGAAAATCAACCTTAGCAGTTAATGTCGCGGGTTGGTTAGTACACCAAGGTTATAATGTGATTTTGGTTGATGCCGATCCACAAGGCTCAGCTTTTCGTTGGGCTCAAGATCGCCAAGAGAAAGAAAAACTCCAGCACATCCCTCACGTACAAGCGTCAGGTAATATCAACCAAACCTTAAAAGACCTATCTGTACATTATGCTTATGTTGTTGCAGATACAGCTGGCCGTGATAGTCGTGAATTACGAACAGGTATGGTTATTACCGATGTATTACTTTCACCATCTCGTCCATCTCAATATGATTTAGATACTTTACCTCACTTAACAGAAGTGTTTTTACAAGCCCAGGATATTAATCCAAAGCTAAAAGGCTATTTAGTCTTAAACATGTGTCCAACCAATCCAGTGATCAAAGAAGCTGATGATGCTAAGGAATATTTATCAGAGTTTCATGAGTTTAAAGTTGCCACATCGCTTGTTTATGATCGTAAAGCATTCCGTGATTGTGTTGCTGAAGGCAAAATTGTTTTTGAATGGAAAGATGCTAAAGCTAAAGCTGAAATTAATGCTTTAATGGAGGAAGTTTTCCATGGTTAAAAAACGTGAACGTATAACAGAACAGCAAAAAATTGATGCTTTTGCTCGTGGTGCTGAAATTAATGTTATTACTAAAGAAACGACTGTTAAACGTGAAAAGAAGTTTAAGCGAGTTACTTTTTCTCTAACAGAATATGAAGATCAATTAATTGATGATTTGTCACTTACTGTTCTCTCATTTCGTTGCAATCGGTCTCAAGTAGTTAAAGCAGCATTAGCTTTATTAGCTGAACAAGATGAAAAAACGCTTTGTTCTTACTTAAAAAAACAAAATGAAAATTGATTGTTTATTTATCCACATATTCACTGGATAGATCCAATAAATAGATCCTATATAGATCCAAAAGAGATCCCTGATCGCGCTAGCCCTTATATAGCAAGGGTTGTAGAGGAGCATGGTGTATTCTAATTGGGTTGATGGTGTGTTCTAATTGGGTAAATAGTGTGTTCTAATTGGGTAAAGTGGTGTATTCTAATTGGGTTGGCTTTTTCTATTAATGTGGACAATATGGCTCAGGATAAGAACCTACTACCTCTCACGGAAGTTACTACCTCGAATAAAATACAATTAATTACTAGTGCATCGACCAGTGTACAACCTAATGTATTACTTCGTACTGGTGTTTTTACGCCGGTTGGCCGTAAAGTGAATATTAATAGCGGCACTATGATGGATTTAACGACCGATCTTGTAAATCTTGAGTTATGCCAAAAAGAAGGTTATGACTCGGTTACAGTTCGTGGTACACGTTTGAATGTGGAAACAGATTTTAAAGTCTGGTGTGGAATTGTCTTAGTTTTTAGCAAATTAGGATTATCATCAAATACAGTTCATTTGAAATTTAGTGAATTTGCTAAGTATTGTGGCTATCCAAGCCGTCGGTTTGATAAAAATTTACGTCGTCAAATTGGTGAGTCGTTAGAGCGTATTCAAAGTCAAAGTTTAACCTTTCGTCGTAAAGGTGCCGATAAAGCAGTGCATACGGGTATGTTGCTTAAAGCCAGTTATGATGGTGATGAAGATCGTGTAGAGCTAATGGCTGATGAATCGCTATGGGATTTATATCGTCTTGATTATCAAGTACTTGTTAGTATGAAAGTACTTTCTAAATTACCTCGAGCTGAAGTTGCACAGTGTTTATATTTGTATTTATTGGCCTTGCCTGAAAATCCTATCCCAGTGTCTTTTACACGTTTACGTGAGCGATTACGTTTAGAGAGTTGTACCAAAGAAGCTAACCGTAAGATCAAAGCAGGTTTAAAGAAGTTAGAGTCTATAGGTTTTCTTAGTGGCTCTTTCATGACCAAGAACGGTGAGCAGTATTACTGTATCGATAAGCGATTTAAAAAGCTTTGCAATGCGTCAGATGCAAGCCCGCTTATGAATGATTAGGTGTACGCTGATTGGGTAAACAACCCAACTAGGGTACACCATTGTGATTTATGTCACTGTTTTGTGGTGTACGCTGATTGGGTAAATTACCCAATTAGAATACACTTTTTCGCTGTTAATCTGATTTTGGGTGTGCATTGATTGGGTTAATTAGTTATATAACGCTAATTCTGCATCATAGGTGTACGCTGATTGGGTAAACAACCCAATTAGGACACACCACTGTAAATTATCTTCTGTTTATTGTTTTGCTTTTTCTGTTTGGTTAGCGTGATGAATCCTATTTAATCAAGGAAGGATCATGGCTAATTATGCTTATCTGCGTGTTTCTACTGATTCTCAATATGTAAACAATCAAAAACATGGCATTTTGGAATACTCAAACCGTTTAGCGCTCTCTAATTTAGTATTCGTGGAAGATTGTGTGTCTGGAGCAAAGAAGTGGCGTCAGCGGCGTTTAGGGAGCCTATTAGAAGGGGTAGCGTGTAATGATGTGATTATCTTTTCTGAAGTGACTCGTATGGCACGTTCGACAATTCAAGTGCTTGAGATCTTAGAATTATACATGGAGAAAAAAATTAACGTTCATATAGCGAAACAAAACATGCAACTTGATGGTTCTATGCAATCAAAAATTATTGCAACGATGCTTGGATTAGCAGGAGAAATTGATCGTGAGTTTATTCGAATGCGTACCAAAGAAGCATTGGCTGCACGTAATGTAAGGCCCATTTAGATACATACTGTTAAATACAGCCACTTTTAGCGAAAAGTTATACTTGGTGTCGAGTGAGAGGTCTTTGAGCCTTTAAATTCGTTTATAAGGGAAATTTGTTACATCAGATTGATAAGCGATTTGTGACACGATGAATAGATAAAAACTGATAGTTTTAGTAATAGCACTAAAATTAAATCAATTATATATCAAACTTATCGTCACGATTAAATTAAAGAGTTTTTTTTTTGTTTTCACTTGTATTCTTTTGTTAATTAATTGTAACGGTGGTGTGAATATGAAGGTTTTATTATCGTTATTGGTAGGTGTTGGTTTTTCATCACAAGTGCAAGCTTATACACCGGCAGCTTATTTTGGTGCATATGCATTAAATGAGAATGTAAATGCGTTAGAAATATTAAAGAATAATTACCATATTAATAATGTTGATGTTGGTTTTTTATTATTACAACCTGGTAAATCTTGTTCATTTAGTAACATTACAGATGGATCTTATACTAACCCTATACTGGAACATGTCGAACAATATAGAAGCTTTGTAAATGGAGATAATGGAACTTTAGGCTTGGTTTTTTCAGGAGCTGAAAGCAATAATGCTATTGACCCTTTAAGCTTATGTTCTATTGAAGAGCTGACGAATTTGATTCGTGACTCTATTAATGCATCTCAAGTGCCTATAAAACGTATTTCTTTTGATATTGAGTCTCATAAATTTCAATTGGGACAGCTAGATAATCATTTTTACGATAAATTATTATCCGTAAGTAGTAATATTAAGGCTATGTATGATGGTATTGATATTAAAGTTACATTTCCTCAATATTCAGGGTATTGGGCTAGTGGGTATAATCAACCATTGTATAATTTCTTATCTGATAGCAATAACTTAATTGATTATGTTGAAATAATGACGTCGGCTAATTCATCTCAATTAGTTAGTTGGGTTAATAGTACTGTTTCTCATTTTCCACAATCATTATCAAAATCAAAAATAGCAATATTACTAACCAGCGGTAATAAGTTTAGTGATGATTTTGATGCAAATAGCTTAAAGGAACAATTTTCATCATATGCTGGAATTACCACACTAGTAACAGATTCAGAACACATTAGTCATGGTAATTCACTGTTGTTTAATGAACTAAATTCAAATGGTGAAGTAATACCACCAACAGAGCCAACTGATAATCTCGTACTATCTGTAAGTAATTTATCAACAACAGTCGGAATTAATCCTTATTTTTATAATAATAACAATGAGATAATGAATGTTGGGTATATAGGTCCGAATACCACGGTCTCATATGATACAAATACCTATATAGATACAGATATAATAAATGGACAAACAGGTGTTGAACTAAAAGTTAATTATTGGGGAGATTTATGGGTAAGCTGCCCAATAAATTATGACTTTAACAGTGATACCGTAATTAATTTATTAGTCGATCCGTCAAACAATACCGTTACTTGTAATTAAGCTGTAGTTAATTAAATAAACTGTTAAATACCGTCCATCGTGGCGGTATTTTCGTATCAGGAGTTACAGCGTAGGGTAGCTTTAGATGCATATGCAGTTACCGCTGCAATAAAACACTCAAGATCACCACAAGTCGTAATCACTGGCCCCAATGCGGGGTGTTGCCATAATTAACACGCTTGGATTACACGCCCGTAGATTTTCATACAATTGATACAACCGCTGATCAATTTGATATTCCACAGAACTGCGGATCATCGTTGTAGAGCTCGAATGGTGCAGCGGTGATACGCTGCTCGATTTATGTGCCTTAGTGATGCTTGGTTGGTGTAAGTTGGAATGTGTCATCGATTTTCTCCTTAGTGAATGGTTGCTCATCGCCGTTTTCGCCTTGGCTTTCCGTGGCACAGCATGGTTCTAGGCTTCACATAAAAAGCTTTTTGTTCTTGAATTTTTAGTGCTAAAGATTAAACTAGATCTCAATAATGTATTACATTTGTAATACACAATGAAGGGATTATGCAGTGAAAGTTATAGCGATAATCAACCAAAAAGGCGGTGTAGGTAAAACTACAACAGCCATTAATCTTAGCGCCCAATTTGCTAAGGAAGGTAAACGCACTCTAGCAATCGACCTCGACCCTCAGGCCAACATGACCGTGGTATTAAGTGGTGGTCAATTCGAGTTTGAAACCACGATTTCAGATGTGTTTGAAGCAGCAAAGAAGCACAGCATTACTAAAGCGATAATCCCGGCTCAAGCAGGTGGCGATAATATTGTTAACTTATCACTCTGCCCAACAGACATTCGTTTAAGCCGAGTAATAGAACAAAGCCTGACAAAAATTCACCGTGAACGCATTCTGCTTAAACAGCTGCAGACAATCAAAGACCAATACGATGTGGTGATTTTAGATTGTCCACCGAACCTTAGCTTAACTTCAGTAAACGCCATGATGGCCGCTGATCTATTCTTGATTCCAGTTGATGGGGGTTCATTCTCATTAAATGGATTGGCCGATCTGCTCGATGCATTAGAAGAAGTTAAAGAAACTGACGATGTGAACTTTGCTGTATTTAGAAATGAATATGCCAAAGCTAATAAGCTGATCAACAACTTCTTGGATGAGCAGTTAAACGAGTTAGGCGATAAAGTATTAAATGCCAAAGTGCGCCGAACAGAAGCCATCGGCCAAGCAAGTGTTAGTGCAGAACCACTGCTAACTTACAAGTCAAGTTCAACAGCAATCAATGATTACAAAGCCCTTGCAAAAGAAATAATTGCAAGATTAAATGTATAACAAATGTAATACATTATATGACTAAATTAAAAGGTATGACGGCCCTTAATCGTCGCAGTCAGCGTAAGCTTGAGACTACTGAATATAAGCCACAACAACACGATAAGATAACTACTGTTGCAACCCGTAGAAACGTCACAACAGGCACTTCACCTGTGCCAATGCGTTTATCTGCCAACGACAAAGCCGAGCTTAATTTGTGGCTGGAAGAGTTGAGCGAACAGACAGGAAAGAAAATCACCGGTGCCAAATTACTGCGTGGTTTATTGAAGATGCGCGGCCAAGTAAATGAGAAGAAGCTTATTCAGGCTATTTACGAAGCTAACTAATGTACTACAAATGTAATACATTTATCGTCACGCAATAAAAAAGAGAGGCGGAATTAACCTCTCTTTTTTTCATATCTCGAATGATGTAAGTATGACTATAAAATAAATATCGCAACCATCATCTAGAACAAAAGACTATTTCACAACTTCACTAATTAGCATTGTCGTATGAGTTAAACATTGAAGCCTTTCATTGCATAACAACTACAACTTAATGTGATCACCAAACCTTATGTAGAGATAAACTCATGGATCGAACTAAAATCATTCTACTCAGCGTCGTGCTATTTCCAACATTAGCGCTTGCAAAATCACAGGAACTGGCACAAATAGCCCAGGGCAACACCACCAACCAATCATTCAGCAAAGCTAAAAAGATCATGCAAAAGCAGATCTATACCAACCCAGCCGACATGAAAACCATCTACTGTGGCGCCGATTTTAATGCCGAGAAATACATAACATTACCTACAGGCTTTACCACTGACGTTTATAAGAAGCGTGTAAAACGTTGGGAAGCTGAACATGTAGTACCAGCAGAGAACTTTGGTCGTGCATTTAGCGAATGGCGCGAAGGGGCAAAGGTATGTGTCGATAGTAAAGGTAAAGATTTCAAAGGACGTAAATGCGCCGAGAAAGCCAATAAAGAATACCGCTTAATGCAGTCAGATCTTTATAACCTTTACCCCGCGATTGGTGCAGTTAATGCTGCTCGTCAAAACTACAACTATGTGATGTTGCCAAAAACAGCCAGCAAAAATTACCGATCATTTGGTAGCTGCGACATGATCATTGATAAAAAAGATCGTGATGCCCAGCCGCCAGAACGTGCGCGTGGTGTTATCGCCCGTACTTACATGTACTTTGATGCGGTATATCCAAAATACAAAATGAGTAATCAACAGCGCCAATTAATGACGGTATGGGATAAGCAATATCCGGTATCAAAGTGGGAATGTGAACGTGCTGAAAAGATCCAAAAAATACAGGGTAACGTAAATCCTATTTTAGCTGATCGCTGCCGTGATATTTAAAAACACAACAAAAATGTATAACAATTGTAATACATTATACGAATTAAACACTTGAATTTAAATTATAAAGACAAACCATAAAATCAATAAAATTAAATGACACAATTTAGGTAACTAACACCTAAATTGTGTCATAATAAGCTTAGTTTTGTAATTCTATGGACAGAGTCTGTGAGCACCGAACAATATTACTACCCCGTCGTTAGCGACAATCTTCCTAAGCACATCAAGAAAGGCCATCAACTGGTTTTTAGCCGCCAAGATCTCTCTGCACGTGAAGCAGATATGTTTGCATTGATGATTGCCCAGATGAAAACTAACGATTGGGATCACAGTACTCCCCATTACGAATTCACTTCTAACCAGCTTTCAGATTGGCTTGGTGTTGATACCAAACACATTGGTAGTAATTTAAGCCCCGTAGCTAACCGCCTTGCCAGCCGTAAAATTGGTATTAAGCGTGAAAATGAAAAAGGTGATATCGAATTTGATTATCGACCTTTGTTCAAACATATCGCTTACAAAAATGGTGTGTTAACCATGGTGCCGAACGATATGCTCAAATCTGAATATATCGAATACAACCACGGTTTTGCGTTGATCAACACCCGCAATTTTTTCGATGTTAAGAAAGAATACTCAAAACGCCTGTATGAGCTTCTAAGCCGATTTAAGAGTAAGGGCTATGAAATGCATACACAGAGCCTTCAAGAGCTCAAGGGCGTATTTGGCTTGCTGGATGAGGCAGGAAAAATCAAGAAAGACAAAAGCTCATTCAAGAACAACAGTGTATTCATGAAACGCTGTATTCGCCAAAGCATCAAAGATCTTTCTGAACACCCACAAATCAAAAAAGAATTACTGTTTATCGACAGTGACAAAGGCGATTTAGGTTTTGAGTTAGTGAAAAAAGGACGGACGATCACAGGCATTCGTTTTTTATTCCGTTGGCTTAAACTCGGCACCATTGACGAACTCAATCAACATGACGCAATAAAAACCATTAAAGAGCTCGAACTCAAACGCTTGCAAGAAAACGTTAAGCTATCTGATGGGGAATTAGAAACCCTAGCAATCGCTTATCAGTGCATCGGCAAAGACGACAAAGCAGCTCAGATTGAAGAAACGTTAGCTAAACGACACTTCACACCAGAACCAGAGCCACAATCAGCTGACGACGATTTAGATGCGTTCTTAGATAAAATAAACACACTCACGGAAGTCAGTGGCAACCCTGATTATTAACATGCCAATGAATGACAGTTTTAAGGCATGAGGCCAAACGCCCCAATAGTGTTAAACCAATTAAGTGAGATGTAGGACACATTTTAGGTGTCGATGAGTATGAATACCTAAAATGTGTCATCTATTGAGGAACAAGAACCTAAAAAAGGTCAGCTTCGAAATTGTGCACCTAAAAAATAACGCTTATCCCCAGCAATATGACTTATTACACCTAAAATGTGTCATCTAAACACCTAAAATAAGATCATAAACACCTAAAATAGGATCACAAACGCCTAAAAACTGTCGCCTGAACACCTAAAATGTGTTATTTGAACACCTAAAATGTGTCATCTAATTGGTTTTTTCCTTTTTATAATCAAACGCTTATAGAGCCTATAGATCTTATAGTCTTTATAGATCTTTATAGTTTATATAGATCTTTATAGTCATTGTGGATAACTGGAAAATCAAAGATTTACACAGTTGCCCACAATAGATAATAATGTTTTCTGATTTTATTTTTAATTAAAAAGCAGATTAATGTATAACAAATGTAATACATTAATTATTGTAATAGATTGATTCTAAGGGAATAGAATGCTTGATTGGATAACTGGAACATATTGCCCGATGTGTTTTGAAAAGCTACGTATTCGAGCGAACACCACAATCCATTATTGCGAATGGCATGACTGCGATTTTGAATATGATTCATCAATAAAGAATGAATCAATTAATGGCCAAGCGGCTATTAAAGGAAGAATTTCAGTGATGCAACAACAAAGAGAACAAATCATTGATGAAATTAAACAGGCACAATCACGCTTAGCGATATTAAATGAAAGAATCTATTTGTACGAACAAAAGCAAAATGAACTCATGCTAGATTATCCAACATTAATGTATTTAAAACCTAAAACATGAACAGATATTATTAAGATAAATGTTTGATTTTTATATAATCACTTAGCGTGCTAGAGGCTATGTTTAACAGCTTTCCGATCTCTCTTAAACTCAAGCCCATCTTATAATACTTCTCAATATCTTCACGTTTATCATCAAGCTTCAATCGAACCGCTTTACCTTTTGGCCGACCTAAAGTGATCCCTTTTGCTACTCTAGCTGCTAATGCTTCTTTAGTTCGTTGACGTATAAACTCACATTTAATTTCACCCGCTAACCCTAAAATGGTTGCTATGATCTTTGCTTACATCGAACCATCAGAAACATACCGTGCTATAAAGCCACGTAACAGAACTGTAATAATCAAGTATGTAGTTAGAGCGCTCATTTTTATATCGGGTAAACAGGGATTGTTGTTGAAGCCTAGTTAACTGTTGGCGCAGTCACTAAGTAAAAGAAATGATGAAAATATACCTTCTCCATTATGCTGCTTAATTGTAGTCACATCAACTCATCTTCATGATACCCATCACAAAAATAGTAATCGTATTTTTTCTATTGTCGTAGCGGGTAAACCCACGCCAGCGATATTAAATAAATGGGCGGCCATTGGTAAGTAATACAATGAAAACCAACCAAAAGAGTGACAACGTAACTCCATCTTGGCGGGTTCACTGTGTACCGTAGTTTCACCACCACACGTTGCCGTATGTGTAGCAGAAGCCACTGCACCTGACTGGATGGAATACGTTGCCAAAAATTTGTGGTCGCAAAATCAAACATAGAGGACCAACCCACTGGCTAACAGCTGCGATTGCATTCACCTTTTCGGAGGGCGCTTTAGGACGGACGACCCCATAGAATATATCATATCAGCAGGAGTGATCATCATCAGCGTTGGCATCAGTCATTTAATTGGAGAGAGCAGTTTTAGCCCGTTTTTTTCTATTGGGCAGGCTATTACGACAAGAGGTTAATTGACGGTTACCGAATTGAAAGGTTTATTCATTGCCGCCAAGTCAGAAGCCGTAATACGCAACAAACAAGTTTATCTGCACACCATTGGTCTTACTGACACTAAAACCTATACCAACGATTGGTGCGTATCGCAACCACTGAACCCTCCGCCAATAACTGCACCACCAACGACAACACCCTTTATATTGTTGATGGCCATAGCCTCAAAGGATGAAACATCAAACGGCATCAAGACTACGCCACAATTAAGATCGATAGCATGAATGGGCGCCCTAAGTTCAATGCCGGAGAGAGCATCATAGATTGGTTAACGTTTGAGAAAAAGAGTGGTAAAGCAGTCACTATGAAAATGCAAATGTTTGGGCGGTTGTATAACACAAAAAAATTACTCAGTAACAGAAGCAGCCCAAGTAATGAATGTGAGTAAATCTTCGATGGATAAGTGGGTTAGACAGCTTAAAGAGGAGCGCCAAGGAAAAGCGCCCAAAGCATCACCAATGACGCCTGAACAAATTGAAATACGAGAATTAAAAAAGAAGTTAGCGACACTTGAAGAGAATAATGAAATATTAAAAAAGCTACCGCTCTCTTGATGTCAGACTCATTGAATAATTCTCGTTAATCGAGAAACTCAAGAAGAGCCACAGCATAACTTTACCAAGCAAAATGGTTATCGACGGAAGTAAGAGTAACTACGCGGCTCTTGATTCGATGAATGTTCAGCTCTGGTTAACCGGTTTCTTTATGCTTTCTCTGATAGAGATCTTGGATATTAAATACCTCAACAACATTATTGAGCAAAGTCACCGTTGGGTTAACATCAAGTACTAGGTTGGAAGTCAATGGAAGACGCCTTAGCCAGCTTACATTGTAGGATAGGTCTGTCACATCTCTAACTAGATTTGCGACAGAACCTTAAAATCAGATAACTTACATATTAATTAACGGTATTTATAATCACTCCATTTTGATGAAAATACCCACCGATTACCATTTGACCAATAGACTTCAGGTTGTTGAACACATTGATTATTATTGTTTACAAAACCAACCCCATAAAAACCTGAAGCATTAATTGTACATAATGCTTGCTCTGCTGTTGTTTTAACTTGTTCACCTTTCAATGTCGGTGTATATAAAGATAA
>NZ_MSCC01000006.1 GCF_002954455.1 Photobacterium aquimaris | reverse complement strand
AAATTTAAAAAGGCCATCCGTAAGGATGGCCTTTTTCGTTTATAACGAAAAAATAATCATATAGATTAAGTTTGATATATCATTTCCTGCATTTCCTGCATTTCCTGCATTTCCTGCATTTATTTAGATGAAAAAAAACCGCCTTACGGCGGTTATATATTTGAATGTTTATTAACTTTTCATCATTAGTTGATAGCCAATATAACAAGCAAACAGACTGACTGTTACGTTAAGAACGATATTTAAGCCAGCTTTGATAAACTCACCTTGCTGCATCATTACAATGTTATCCATTGAAAAGGTAGAGAAAGTGGTTAGTGCACCAAGAAAGCCTAAGCCTATCATTGGACGCCATGGCGCCGCTTCTATCATTCCTTGATTTAGCCCCGACATTAATAGTCCCATAATTAGCGAACCAATAATATTGACGGTTAATGTTCCGTATGGGAAGCCACGGCCAAATAAAATAACGCAAAGCTCAGAAATTAAGTATCGTGAGCAGGCACCGAATGCACCACCAATTGCGATGAATCCTAGTAATAAATATTGGCTCATTGGTATCTCGTTTCAGTTAAAGGTAATGATTAAAAGCCGTCATAATAATCGCTTGTGGAGTTAGTTGGCACTCTCGATAATTGCAATCATTGATTTAAGCGTATATTAAAATGTCGACACATAGTTGGTTGTATAGCTACATTTATAGCATCATAATCATAACAAACAAATTTACTATTGAGCGTAGGCTCACGGAGATAAGCTATGTCGCTATACCAAACAATCTTACTTGCTGTTAATCCTGAAGATAAATATGCACATAAATTAATGGTTAAAGCTGGCGTTATTGCTGAGCAAAATCACGCTGAACTGCATATTGCTTATGTTGAACCTGGTGTGGGTAATGTGAGCTTTATTGATGTTGAAATTGAACTGCAAGAGGAACATGACGCTATTGCTAAACAACGCATGTCACAATTATCTGAATTGGCTGCAGCTTCATCTTACCCTGTTGCAGGACTACATATTGCGAATGGTGATATTGCTAAACACCTAGAACAGCTTGCTGAAAAGGTAGAAGCGAAGTTAGTTATCACTGGTTATCACAAATCGAGCCTACATATTTTTGGTGATGTGAGTGAAACATTAGCAAAACATCTTAAGTGTGATGTACTCATTTCACAATAATCATTATGGTTGTTCAAATGAAATAAAAGCCGTGTTATTGCACGGCTTTTTGCTGTCTGTCACTGTCTGTTGATTGCTTCGGTTAAAGACTTGTAGTGATCGCTGGAGTCTTTATACTTAATCTCTTACTTGTCGGAGTGCCATATGGCTGAGACCGCATTGCGGGATCCGTTGAACCTGATCAGGCTAATACCTGCGAAGGGAACAAGAGGTTATCTTTACTATATATCCTTTTTTAGGGATCACTATACGTATTTGATTGTGCACAATATGCTGCATAGCTCTTGTTTACGCCCATCTGCCAAGCACTTTTCCCTACTATATTAAAAGGAAATTGCTGTGTCGAATCGCAAGCAAGCGAGACTGGAAGCGAAACAATTTATTGAATCATTAACAGCACAACCATACCCGAACTCACAGAAAGTGTATGTTCAAGGTAGCCGTCCTGATGTGCTTGTTCCTATGCGTGAAATCACTCTAGCTGATAGCTTGATTGGTGGCGGTAAAGATAACCCTATCTTTGAGCCTAATGAGCCTATTCGCGTTTATGACACTTCTGGTTTTTACACTGATCCTGAAAAGAACATCGATATCTATAATGGCTTGCCGCTAGTGCGTGAGCAATGGATCGCAGAGCGTGACGATACTGAATTACTAGAAGGGTTAAGCTCTGAGTATGCCAATGAACGTTTAGATGATAAGACGCTTGATGATTTACGTTTTGCGGAACGTGCGCGTATTCGTTGTGCAAAAGGTGGGCGTTGTGTGACGCAATTACATTATGCGCGCCAAGGTCTTATTACGCCTGAGATGGAATATATCGCGATCCGTGAAAATATGGGTCGTGTGAAATACCGTGATGAAGTATTAAATCAACAACATCCTGGTGTAAGCTTTGGTGCTAATTTACCAAAAGAAATTACGCCTGAGTTTGTGCGTAAAGAAGTAGCTGAAGGCCGAGCAATTATTCCTGCCAATATTAACCATCCTGAAACTGAGCCAATGATCATTGGCCGTAATTTCCTTGTCAAAGTGAATGCTAATATTGGTAACTCAGCGGTGAGTTCATCGATTGAAGAAGAAGTTGAGAAACTGGTTTGGTCAACTCGTTGGGGTGGCGATACGGTAATGGACTTATCAACAGGTCGAAATATTCACGAAACGCGTGAGTGGATCATTCGTAATAGCCCTGTTCCGATTGGTACTGTACCTATGTACCAAGCGCTTGAAAAAGTGAATGGTGTGGCTGAGAACCTTAATTGGGAAGTGTTCCGTGACACATTACTAGAGCAAGCTGAGCAAGGTGTTGATTACTTCACTATTCATGCTGGTGTGCTACTTCGCTATGTACCTATGACGGCGAAACGGGTCACTGGTATTGTTTCTCGCGGTGGTTCAATTATGGCGAAATGGTGTTTAGCCCATCATAAAGAAAGTTTCTTGTATGAGCACTTCCGTGAGATTTGTGAGATTTGTGCTCAATATGATATTTCGCTGTCATTGGGCGATGGTTTACGACCGGGCTCTATTGCTGATGCCAATGATGAAGCTCAGTTTAGTGAACTGCGCACATTAGGTGAGTTAACTAAAATTGCATGGGAATACGATGTACAGGTCATGATTGAAGGCCCTGGTCACGTACCAATGCACATGATTAAAGAAAACATGGAAGAGCAGCTAGAGCATTGTCATGAAGCACCATTCTATACCTTAGGCCCACTGACTACAGACATCGCACCAGGTTATGATCATATTACATCGGGTATTGGTGCGGCGATGATTGGTTGGTATGGCTGTGCAATGCTTTGTTATGTGACACCCAAAGAGCACTTAGGCTTGCCTAATAAAGACGATGTAAAAGTCGGTCTTATTACTTATAAACTGTGTGCCCATGCTGCTGATTTAGCAAAAGGCCACCCTGGTGCACAAGTGCGCGATAATGCCTTATCTAAAGCGCGTTTTGAATTCCGTTGGGAAGATCAATTTAATCTTGGTTTAGATCCTGAAACGGCGCGTGCCTATCACGATGAAACTCTCCCTCAAGAGTCTGGCAAAGTGGCCCATTTCTGCTCAATGTGTGGCCCTAAGTTTTGTTCAATGAAGATCTCTCAAGAAGTACGAGATTATGCGAAGGGATTAGAAGACTCAGAAATCGCGATCAAGCTATTAGATGATCCGCTTGAAGGCATGCAGCAAAAAGCACAAGAGTTTCGATCTAAAGGTAGTGAGTTATATCACCTAGCTAAAGAGGAAAGCTAATGAGCACCTTAAGCTTACCAAAGGTTTTATCGTCTCTGGTGATGCATATTGAACCATTATTAGCCTCCGCTGCAGAGTATCTGTTAGGTGAGCAAGTCACGTTAATGCCATCAAGCCAAGATTGGATTGAGATATCGACGCCCTCTTGCGTTAAACGAGTGGGCTTTGAACAAGCCTGCTCCACTCAGCTAATTGATTATGTACTCCAAGAACAATGGGTATCTTCTGAGGTAGATCTTTCGCTGATCAAAGCGCAAATACTGAAACGATCTAACGTTGTGGTAAGTGGTTTACCTATTAACGGTGGTTATCTTGATCTTTGGCAGCATGATGGTGACGTTCGTGGCTGTTTAAGTGTTGAGCTTGGTAATGCGACTCAGCATAGATCGATGTTATTGGTGGCACTCGCGCTTGATTACCCGTTAGAAGATGCTCTAGTTCTGGCAAGGGCGTATGCCCAGTCAACGCAGATGGGCATGTGGCCAACCGAGCGTGATGCTTTCCCTGACATCGTTTGTGCTAATTTTTCAAAGCTGTTGGATATTGGTTGGCAATTCGAATGTAAGTCAGTTGAAGCTTTTTCACCTGTTGATAGTGAGAAACTGACGTTATATCCGGTGGTGGATTCCGTCCAATGGGTAAAGCAGCTGCTTGAGTTGGATGTGAAAACCACTCAGCTGCGGATCAAAGATCCGAATGCTCAAGGTTTAGAGCAAGATGTTGCTCATGCTATTGCGTTAGGTCAGCAGGCAAATGCGCAGGTCTTTATTAATGACTATTGGCAACTGGCTATTGAGTATGGTGCTTTTGGCGTGCATTTGGGACAAGAGGATTTAGCGGTCGCAGATCTCAATGCCATTCAACAAGCGAATCTTCGCTTGGGGATCTCAACCCATGGGTATTACGAGATCCTACGTGCGATGGCATTTAATCCCAGTTATATCGCCCTCGGTCATATTTACCCAACCACAACCAAGCAAATGCCGTCATTACCGCAAGGCGTTCACCGCTTAAAGCTTTATCAACAATTGATTGGCAATGCGTTTCCAACAGTGGCAATTGGTGGCATTGATTTATCGCGTGCGCCCGTCGTTTGGAAAACTGGGGTGACTAGCGTGGCGGTAGTACGCGCGATCACCCAATCAAACGAGCCTGCTATTGCCGTTGAACAACTCAATCAATGTTTAGTTGAGCGGGAGGTGAAGGATGACAACTGACACACTCTCTGATGATGCTTTCATTCGATATAGCCGCCAAATCATGCTTGAAGAAATGGGAGAGCAGGGGCAACTTGCACTTAACAATGCCAAGGTATTGATCGTCGGTGCCGGTGGTTTAGGCTCAGCTGCTGCGATGTATTTAGCTGCTGCGGGTGTTGGGTTACTGGTGATTGCCGATGATGATGAGGTTGAGAGTTCAAACTTGCAGCGTCAGGTGATTTATCGAGAAACCGATGTTTCACTCAATAAAGCGCAAGCAGCCTGTGATCAGCTTTTAGCATTGAATCCATTGATGCGAACGCGTGCAGTAAAAGCCAATCTCGCAGGCTTTCAACTCGTGATGGAAGTACAACAGGCCGATATTGTACTTGATTGCAGTGACAACTGGGCTACCCGTTATGCAGTTAATCAAGCTTGTTATCAGCACCAAACACTATTGATTACAGGGGCTGCTATTGGCTGGCAAGGGCAGTTACTTGCATTTGATTTTCGACAGATTTCACCGTGTTATCAATGTGTGTTTCCATTGCATAATGAAGCGTCGCCACAAGATCAAAATTGTCGTAGTAACGGCGTGATGGGGCCTGTTGTGGGCATCATTGGCACCTTACAAGCGTTAAATGCGATCAAAGCGATCACCGGTATTGGTGATGTAGGGGTTGGGTTATTGCAGCAATTTAATGGCTTAACAGGAAAATGGCAGCAGGTATCTGTCGATGCTGATTCTGGTTGCCCTGTGTGCGGTCAGCAAGATCAAAGGGAGGTTGGATAAATGGCTACCATGATAACTATCTGGTTGAACGATGAATCCATGTCTTGTGAGCCTGAGCAAACCGTTAATCAATTTGTTATGCAGTTAGATTTGCCAATGCAAGGTACAGCGGTCGCGATAAATCAGCGTATTGTCGCAGCAAGCGAGTGGTCGATAACCGTCATTGCTGATGGCGATCAGATCGCGTTATTTCAAGCGATAGCAGGAGGTTAATATGTTGAAAATTGAGAATAAAACATTCACATCACGATTATTTACCGGAACAGGTAAGTACGCTAATCGTGATGTCATGGCTGAATCGATTTTAGCGACAAGCTCTGAACTGGCGACCATGGCACTAAAGCGGGTCAATATTGCGGAGCGTGATGACGATATCTTAGCGCCATTGATCCAAGCAGGAGTGAATTTACTGCCTAATACATCAGGGGCGAAAAATGCCAAAGAAGCAATTTTTGCTGCGCAGTTAGCTCGAGAAGCATTGGGGACCAATTGGCTAAAATTAGAAATTCACCCTGATTCGAAATATCTAATGCCTGATCCGATTGAAACGCTAACAGCGGCTGAGCAACTAGTGAAACAAGGCTTTGTGGTATTGCCTTATTGTCATGCCGATCCTGTATTGTGTAAGCGATTAGAAGAGGTAGGTTGCGCAGCAGTGATGCCGTTAGGTGCACCGATTGGTTCGAATAAAGGCTTAGTTTCACGTGATTTTCTTCGCATTATTATCGATCAGGCACAAGTACCTGTGGTGGTGGATGCGGGTATTGGTGCGCCTTCTCATGCCGCAGAAGCGATGGAAATGGGGGCTGATGCGGTATTGGTTAATACAGCCATCGCAGCTGCAAGTGATCCGATTGCAATGGGGCGTGCATTTAAATTGGCAGTGGAAAGTGGTCGTATGGCATATGAAGCCGGTCTTGCGGGTAAGGTCAATCATGCTATTGCATCAAGCCCATTAACGGCATTTCTTAACGAGTAAGGAGCCAACATGAGCTTTGTGGATGTTTGGCAACAAATGGATTGGGATGATATCCGTTTGTCGATCTATGCTAAAACGGCTGCCGATGTTGAGCGTGCTTTAGGTAAATCAACGCTAGATCTAGAGGATTTCAAAGCCTTAATTTCACCCGCCGCTGAACCTTACTTAGAGCAAATGGCACAACTTTCTGCGATGCTAACACGGCAGCGATTTGGTCATACCATCAGTTTTTATGTGCCGTTATACCTTTCGAATCTGTGTGCTAATGCGTGTACCTATTGTGGCTTTTCGATGGAAAATCGTATTAAGCGCCGTACCTTGGGTGAGCAAGAAATAGAGCGAGAGTGTGAGGCAATAAAAGCGCTAAATTTTGATAGTGTGTTACTGGTCACGGGCGAGCATCAAACCAAAGTCGGTATGAATTACTTTCGTGATGCGCTGCCTCAAATCAAACAGCACTTCAGTTATTTGGCAATGGAAGTGCAGCCACTAGAGCAAGATGAGTACCAAGAGTTGCGCCAACTGGGTTTAGATGCGGTGATGGTGTATCAAGAAACCTATAATGCATCAACGTATGCGAAGCATCACTTGCGAGGTAATAAAACCAATTTTGAATATCGCTTAGCGACACCTGATCGGCTTGCAAAAGCAGGAATTGATAAGATAGGGATTGGTGCCTTGATCGGCATGGAAGAATGGCGCACGGATTGCTTCTTTGTTGCTAGTCACTTGGCCTATCTTGAGCGAACATATTGGCAAAGCCGCTATTCGATTTCATTTCCGCGTTTAAGGCCCTGTACTGGCGGGTTAGAGCCTAAATCAGTAATGACGGATCGCCAACTGGTGCAATTGATTTGTGCTTATCGGTTGTTTAATCCTGAAGTTGAGCTGTCGTTATCAACGCGAGAATCACCGCATTTTCGTGATAATGTATTGCCGTTAGGGGTTACAAGTATGTCGGCAGGTTCTAAAACCCAACCGGGTGGATACGCCGATGACACGCCAGAACTAGAACAATTTGCGATCAGTGATGAACGTTCGGTCACAGATGTTGCGATAGCGGTTAAGCTACAGGGGTTTGAAGTGGTGTGGAAGGATTGGCACCCCGCCTATTCCGGATAATAAAAAGCCAGTACGCTAATCACGTACTGGCTTTTCTTTTTGTTATCTAAGCGTTAGCGAGTTAGTGGTGATGTCGCTTGGGCTAGCCACTCAAGATCACTACCAGTTAGCGATGGGCTGATCACGTTAAACACGGTTTGATGGTAGTTATTAAGCCATGCAAGCTCGACGTCGGTTAGTAGTGCAGGATCGATCAAGCGCTTATCAATCGGTGCACGGGTTAGAGATTCAAATCCCATGACGTTCATGTCACCTTGAGTAGTAACATCGACGACCAGCTCAAGGTTTTCGATACGAATACCAAATGCGTCTGCACGGTAATAACCTGGCTCGTTAGATAACACCATACCTGGCAGTAGCGCGGTTGGGTTAGCCACTTTAGAAATGCGTTGTGGACCTTCGTGAACACTTAAGAAGTGACCCACTCCGTGACCTGTACCATGGTCATAATCAAAGCCATGCGCCCATAGATGCTGACGCGCTAGTGCGTCGAGCTGTGAGCCGGTAGTACCTTTCGGGAAACGCGCTGAAGCCAATGAGATATGACCTTTTAGTACTAATGTGAAAGCTTGTTTTACTTCATCACCTGGATTGCCGATAGCGATAGTACGGGTGATATCGGTTGTACCGTCTGGGTATTGACCGCCTGAATCGACTAAGTAAACCGTATCCATTTGCAGTTTGCTTGGCTGTGGTTGGTCAATGTGATTGTAGTGACACATTGCCGCATTACCGGCAGAAGCTGAAATGGTATCAAAACTCACATCACGGCAGGTTGGATCTTGCTGACGGAATTGCCACAGTTGATCAGATAACTGAGCTTCATCTAATAGGTTGCCATTCGCTACTTGTGTATCAACCCATGCAAGGAATTTTGCAATTGCCACACCATCACGAATATGACACGCCTTCATGCCTGCCATTTCAGTCGCATTTTTGGTGGCTTTAGGTAGTAAGGTCGGGTTTGCAGCTTCAATCAGCTGCGCGCCAGCATCTGTTAGTTGTTGGGCTGCCCATGCATTACTGTTTGTCGAGTCAAACTGTACACGTTTACCTGTAAGTGCTGCTAAACCCGCGGCAAGTTGTTCTGGCTCGCGGATATTGACGCCGTTACCTACGTGAGCTGCAAAACCTTCTGGTAGACGGTGATGATCGATATAGAAATCAACCGATGCATCGCTATGGATCACCGCAGCTGATAGTAGAACGGGTAAGCAATGAACATCATCACCACGAATATTTAATAGCCAAGCAATGCTATCAAGCTGACTTAAAAAGGCAGCATCCGCTTTTTGCTTTTTAAGTAATGTTGCAATTTGCTCCCGTTTCTCTGCGCTTGATTGACCGACATATTCTAAGCCCATCAATTGGGCATCAGATAATACCGGTGCTGGGCGGTCTAGCCATAGCACATCAATTGGGTTTTCGGTCACGCACACTAGGTCTAATTCACTATCAATAGTGGCGGTGGCATTTTTAAGCCATGCTGCACTGTGTAGACGAGCATCAATGGCAATTTTACTGCCAGCGGCTAAATTGTCTAATGCCCATTGGACGGGTGGTTGTTCTATAAGGTGGCAGTATTGAAATACTTCTGCAGGCACTTGCTTGCGTACTTGCACTACATAACGACCGTCAACAAAAACAGCAGCATCATCACGCGTAATAATGGCAGCGCCCGCTGAACCAGTAAATCCAGTTAACCAGTGCAGACGTTCATTATGATCGGGAATATATTCACCGAGAAATTCATCTTCGTGAGGGATCAATAAAGCATCTAACTGATTATCAGTGAGCCATTGACGGATTTGTTCAACACGTTGCGAAATTGCTGCTTGCATGTTTTCGTCCTTTAATTAAAGCGTCATCTTCACGATGGCATAAGCTGTAAACTTAAATAACTATCGCATTATGAATGGGGGATGGTTATTAAGTCGATGCGGTTACGTTAGCGTGTTTGTTGGTTGGCATCAATTAGCTAATGGTCAATTGATTGGGATTTATTGAATTTCCGCCTCATCACGTTATCTATGACTAAAGGTATGGCAAATAACTGCTGCGAGTGATATTCCAAAATGGAAAAGTGCTATTGAATATATACCATTTCTATTCATATCTCTAAAACCGTAGACTTGGCGCGATCATCTTTAAGGAACATGATATGACCCCGTCAACCACCGCTTCTACCGATACTAAATTAATTACCCTGATGGTAACGTTAGTGCTATTTAGCCCATTGGCTATTGATATTTACCTTCCAGCTTTCCCTGCTATTGCTGATAGTTTTGGGGTCAATGCTGTACGCGTTCAAGATACCGTGACCTGGTTTATGTTTAGCTTAGGGTTAGGGCAGTTATTAGCTGGACCTTTGGCGGATCGCTTTGGGCGGCGACCGATTGCATTAGCAGGGATTGTGATTTATGGCTTTAGTGCACTAATGGCATATTTAGCAGCCAGCTTAGATATGCTATTAGCGGCACGTTTATTACAAGGTTTCGGTGCTTGTGCAACCTCTGTTGCCGCTTTTTCTGCGGTGCGTGATAGTTTTGGCGCAGAAAAGAGTGGCCGTATGATCAGTTACTTAAATGGTGCAATCTGTTTTATTCCCGCTTTAGCCCCCTTATTAGGTACTTGGTTAACCCATGAGTTCGGCTGGCGTTCAAATTTTAGTTTTATGGCTGGTTTTGCGTTGGTCGCGGGTATTTTTGTGATGATGATGTTTAAAGAAACTCGCCCCGCAGATACTCATATTAGTGGTTCAACTTTAAGTTTAAGCCGTTATTGGTCGGTATTACGTGAACCAACATTTTTATACCATGCCAGTTTATGCATGTTAGCGATGGCGGTGATTTTAGCATATGTAACATCAGCGCCCGTGTGGTTAATGAGTCATCTAGGGGCTGATATGAACCAATTTACCTTATGGTTTGGAATTAACGCTGCGCTTAATATTACTGCTTGTATGGTGGCGCCAAAATTTATGGACCATTTTGGTACGCGAGCGACATTACAAACCGGACTGATTATTTTAGCGGTTGCTGGTGGATTAATGTTGGGACTGAGTTCTATTAATCAAGCATGGGCATTTATGACTCCAATCTTTATTTGTTCATTTGGGTTCGCCTTTGTTTTAGGCTCATCGGCAGGTAAAGCATTAGCGCCATTTGGCGATCGCGCGGGTACGGCAGCAGCATTATTAGGTTTGTTTCAGATGAGTGGTGCTGGCGTGATGGTGAGTTTGACTCAGCGACTTGATTTAACAACCCCAATGTTGATGACATTACAAATGTGGTTATTGATCCCTGGGTTATTGGTATTGTGGTCAAAGTGGGGTAAAAGCTGGCATCAAGCACCACTAACAACCGATGAGTGCTAAGCCGTTATTAGTTAGCGGCGATTGAATGTGCATTGTTATAAAGCCTGTCTTGATGACAGGCTTTATTTTTAGGTGTGTTTTAGATTATGGCTGTTGCACTTCAGAGGAAGGTGATGATTTTGAACGCCATTGTTGGATCACTAATCCGCTAATAATGAACAACAGTCCGATGATAGTTGAAGCTGCTATTTGTTCGCCAATGATGGTGGCCAATAACAGTAGTGAAATAAACGGCGAAATAAAGATTAAATTACTGATACGGGCGGTATTAGCAGTTAAACGGAGCGCATTGAGCCATAAAACGAAAGTGATCCCCATTTCAAATAAACCGACATAAGTGACCGCTGCCCATCCTTGCCACGGTATTGATTGCCAGCCGCCCAAGTAAAAACTTAACCCAATCGAAAAAGGCAACGAGGTTAAAAAACCCAGTAAGAGCCCTAATACAGGATCGGCATTATTTTTGGTATTGATGATCCAATACAGCGCCCATAACAAGGTGGAAAATAAGGCTAACCCGACCCCGAGTGGGCTATCAAATTGGAGCGCGAGCAGATCACCATTAGTTGCAATTATCACCACCCCTAAATAGCCTAAGCCACAGGCTATCCAATCTTGACGGCGAATTTTTTGATGTAAAAAGAGTGCAGCCATAAGGGTCAGCGTAATCGCCCAGCTATAATTTAATGGTTGCGCCTGCGAAGCCGGTAATAAGGCGTAAGCTTTAAATAACACTAAGTAATAAGCGAAAGGGTTTATAAGCCCTAAAGTAAGGTAATACCAGGGCCGAGCATGAAAAGTTGAAAATAAGTGACAAAGTGTTCCTTGGTAAGTTGCAATAATAATTAACGCAACAATTGAAACCAGACTCGCAATCACTACCATCTGTGGCGGTGAAAAATAATTCAGGGTAATTTTAAATGCGGTAGCAACCGTCGACCACAATAATACCGCCGCAAGACCATAACCAATGGCATGACGTTCGTTCATGACAGATTCTCGATTTATTCCTTTAAATGAAGCAGGCAGTGTAATAGATGCAGTTTAATTGGCTCTAGTGAACCACGATAAGGCTGTGATCGTAGACGCATAAATAGACACAAGCGTTGAATAAAAACAGTGATAGCAATATCAATAAAAACCACTGAACTGGACATTGATCCAGTATCGACTTAGCCTTATAACAGAAATGGATTCGGTGGTTTTTGGTTGAGTATTTAATATGACGGAATGGTTAAGTGGCAGTGTTATTTTACTGTTGGCGGCAGCTTCTGCGGCCACTGCTGCAAGTGTGATCACCACGCTATGGTTAAAGGGACGTTTTACACAAATATTGCAACTTCATCAGCAGCAAGCGCAA
Organism: Photobacterium aquimaris; assembly: GCF_002954455.1. Taxonomy (GTDB): domain Bacteria; phylum Pseudomonadota; class Gammaproteobacteria; order Enterobacterales; family Vibrionaceae; genus Photobacterium; species Photobacterium aquimaris. Next base: position 81,980 of record NZ_MSCC01000006.1, on the reverse strand, counting down.
GCTGATATTCGTTTATTACAAGCCCGCGAGCAGCAATTGCAACAACAACTTGATGAACGTAATCAAGATCTTGAACAAATGGATGATGAACGCGACCGTTTGACGCATGAAATCCGCCAATTACACGGTAATTTATCGGCTGCAGTTGAAAAAATGCGTCACTTTGAAGCGCTTCAAAATGAAAAACAGTATTTATTTGAACAGTTAGATAATTCACGAGTGATTAATGCCCGTCTAGAGGCGGATATACGCGAACAAGATGCACGTCATTTTGAAGAACAAAAAGCAGCTGATGAAAAAATTAAACTACTAGAAAATGCAGAAGAACGTCTGCGTATTCAATTTGAAAGTTTAGCTAATCGCTTATTTGAGCAGAAGACTCGAACGGTGGATGAGCAGAATAAGATCAGCTTACAAAACTTGTTGAGTCCACTCAAAGAGCAACTTGAAGGTTTCAAAAAGCAGGTTAATGATAACTTTACTCAAGAGTCACGTGAACGGCACACCTTAGTGCATCAAATTAATCACCTTAAGCAGCTTAATGAGCAGATGGCGCAGGAAGCGGTTAACCTTACTCAAGCGTTAAAAGGAGACAATAAAGCTCAAGGTAATTGGGGGGAAGTGGTGCTTGCGCGCGTGTTAACTGAATCAGGTTTACGTGAAGGCTATGAATATCAAACTCAAGTTAGCTTAGAAAATGAAGACGGCAAACGTTATCAACCCGATGTGGTGGTGCATTTACCGCAGCAAAAAGATGTGGTGGTGGATGCCAAAATGTCATTGGTGGCCTATGAGCGTTTCTTTAATGCTGACACCGTGGCTGAGCGGGAATTAGCTATCAGTGAACATATTGCGTCGATGCGGGCCCATATGAGAGGACTAAGCCGTAAGGACTATCATCAGCTCCATGGGGTTCAAAGTCTTGATTATGTTCTGATGTTTATTCCGGTTGAACCAGCCTTTCAAGCAGCCATAGCTGCTGATCCGAAACTGATTCGAGATGCGATGGATCTTAATATCATGTTGGTTAGCCCGACTACATTACTGGTGGCACTACGCACAATTAGTAATTTATGGCGTAATGAACATCAAAATCAAAACGCCAAAGAAATTGCCGAGCGAGCGAGTAAATTGTACGACAAATTACGCTTATTTGTGACTGATATGGAAGGGTTAGGATCATCATTGGAGAAAGCGAATCAAAGTTATCATAGTGCAATGAATAAGTTAGCCAGCGGACGTGGCAATGTCATTCGCCAAGCGGAAAGCTTTAAACTCTTAGGAGTGGAAGTGAAGCGTGATATTAGTCCGCAGTTAGTAGAAAAGTCGCAGTCGCAACTGCATGATTCTCGTGGTTTTTCACATATAACCGCCATATCAAAGTCGGATTTATAGTGCTTAAGGAGTAAACCACTTTGAGCAAACGACCACCATCAAGTACACTAAGCCAGTTGAATAAATGAATTTAATCCTCGTTCGCTATTTTATGGTGACATTGAAATGAGCGCGAGGACACATAATGGATTGAGCATGACGGACACCACACAAGACACGACCCACTTTGGCTTTCGTACCGTGGCCAAAGAAGAAAAAGCAACCATGGTTGCTGAAGTATTCCACTCAGTAGCGGCAAAGTACGACATTATGAACGATTTAATGTCGATGGGTATTCACCGTGTATGGAAACGGTTTACGATTGACTGCAGTGGTGTGCGCCGTGGTCAACGCGTTCTGGATTTAGGCGGTGGTACCGGCGATTTAACCGCTAAATTTTCTCGTATTGTGGGTGACAGCGGTCAGGTTATTTTAGCCGATATTAATAACTCGATGTTAAAGGTTGGCCGCAGTAAATTACGTGACAGTGGTATTGTGGGTAACGTCGGTTACGTGCAAGCCAATGCCGAAGAATTGCCTTTTCCAGATAATTATTTTGACTGTATTACGATTAGCTTTTGTTTGCGTAATGTCACCGATAAAGAGCAAGCATTGCGTTCGATGTACCGAGTGTTAAAACCGGGTGGACGTTTGTTAGTGTTGGAATTTTCTAAGCCGATTTTAGAACCATTATCAAAAATCTATGATGCTTATTCATTCCACTTGCTACCTAAAATCGGTGAAGTGATTGCTAACGACAGTGAAAGCTATCGTTACTTGGCTGAATCTATTCGCATGCACCCTGATCAAACAACATTACAGAGCATGATGGATGAGGCTGGCTTTGATCAGACTTCCTACTACAACTTAACCGGCGGTATTGTTGCTTTGCACCGTGGCTATAAGTTCTGAGGCCCCTATGCCAATAGATGCATTTGTTACTGGCGCGATAGAAACGGCGCTTAATCAGTTAGTAAAAGACGATGCTGATAGCCAGCGTCGTTTATCTCGTTTACGCGGCAAAGTGATCTGCGTGACGTTGAATGAATTTGGCAAAACGTTATATTTTATCTTTAGTCAGCAAATTGATGTGTTAGCAGCTTACGAAGGCGAGGTTGATTGTCAATTGGCGCTTAACTTAAGTGTGCTACCTGAATTACGTCAACAAGCGAATCTAACTCAGTTAATTAAAGCCGATAAGTTATCACTTGAAGGTGATTTACAATTAGCCCAGCATTTTTCGAGTTTGTTGAGCGGCTTAAAACCTGATATTGAAGAAAAGTTATCACATTATAGTGGTGATATTGTAGCTCATACTATGGTTTGCGGCGTGAAATCGAGCGGAAAGTTTATTCAGCAGCGGTTGCTTAAACGCCAGCAAAATTTGGCACAAACGCTAACGGAAGAGTGGAAATTATTACCACAGCCGTTAGAAATAGCCTACTTTGCAGATCAAGTTGATGACTTGAAATCTGCTACCGCCTGTTTTGAGGCCCGATTAAATCAGCTACTTGAGCGATAATAGCCATGATGACTATTCGTGAAATTAAACGTCTTTACCGCATTGTTGAAGTGCAGTTACGTTACGGTTTGGATGATTTCATTCCACAAGATCCACGCTCTGAATTGCCCCAAAAAATACGTAAATCGTTATTTTGGATTAAAAATGAGTATCCTGATAAGCCATTAGGTGAGCGGTTACGGTTAGCATTACAAGAACTTGGTCCGGTGTGGATTAAGTTCGGTCAAATGATGTCGACTCGACGTGATTTATTTCCGCCTCATATTGCTGATCAATTAGCATTACTACAAGATCAGGTAGCGCCATTTGATGGTCAGCTAGCGAAACGAACCATTGAAGCGTCATTAGGTTGCCCAATTGAGCAATGGTTTGATGATTTTGATGAGGTTGCGTTAGCATCAGCGTCAATTGCTCAAGTGCATACCGCAACCATGAAAGAAAATGGTCGCGAAATTGTCTTTAAAGTTATTCGGCCGGATATAAAGCCGATCATTGAAGCTGATATTAAGCTGATGTACAGGATGGCCGAGATAGTTTCTCGGCTGCAACCACAAGCGCGGCGCTTACGTCCGGTTGAAGTGGTAAGGGAATATGAAAAAACCTTACTTGATGAACTGGATTTAATGCGTGAAGCTGCCAATGGAATTCAACTTCGACGTAATTTTGAAGGCGATGATTCGCTGTACGTACCAGAAGTTTTCACAGATTATAGTAGTGTTAATCTGCTTGTCATGGAACGCATATATGGTATTCAGGTTTCAGACATTGAAGCATTAAAAGCCAATGGTACTGATTTAAAATTATTATCGGAAAATGCGGTAAATATATTTTTTACGCAGGTATTCCGTGATAGTTTCTTTCACGCCGACATGCACCCAGGGAATATTTTTGTTTCGTATGAGCATCCACATGATCCACAATGGATTGCGTTGGACTGTGGTATTGTTGGAACGTTAAATCGTGAAGATAAACGCTACTTAGCTGAAAATCTGTTGGCGTTCTTTAATCGTGACTATCGCAAGGTAGCAGAATTACACGTTGATTCTGGCTGGGTGCCTGCTGATACTAACATCGATGCCTTTGAAGTGGCCATTCGTACTGTGTGCGAACCTATTTTTGAAAAGCCATTATGTGAAATATCATTTGGGCATGTATTACTGAATTTATTCAATACCGCACGTCGGTTTAATATGGAAGTACAACCACAGTTAGTGTTATTACAAAAGACCTTACTTTATGTTGAAGGTCTTGGACGACAACTGTATCCGCAGCTTGATTTGTGGGCAACCGCGAAACCATTTTTAGAAGATTGGATGTCGCGTCAAGTCGGGCCGCAAGCCATTATTGAGGCTGTAAAGAGTAAAGCACCGTTTTGGGCTGAAAAGTTACCAGAATTACCGGAATTACTTTACGACAGTTTGCGCCAAGGCAAGGTTATGAACCAACGACTCGATACACTCTATGATAATTTCATGGATAGTCGGCGTAACCAAGGTAAGGCAAGATTTTATTTTGGTATTGGTGCCACCATGATGGTGTGTGCTGCCATACTTTTTGGTGATCATGTTACCACCTATCCTGCTATTGCAGCTGGAGCAGGAGCGGTATTTTGGTTGCTGGGATGGCGAGCCTGTCGAAAGTAATCGATTCAGGTTTCGCCTATACTTATAGTTGCGTTGAACCAACGCACTCCGTTATTAACCACATAAAGCTGAGGTAAAATAAGCATGGGTGGTATCAGTATCTGGCAATTGCTAATTATTGCACTGATCATTGTTCTGTTGTTCGGAACTAAGAAGTTACGCACATTGGGTGGCGACTTGGGCTCTGCCGTTAAGGGTTTCAAAAAAGCAATGGGTGATGAAGATTCAGCACCAGCTGCGAAAAAAGAAACACCTGATGCAGATTTTGAGCAGAAGAAAATTGCGGATGAGCAGCAAAGCGCTGATCAGACTACAACGAGTCAAAAAGACAAAGAGCAGGTTTAAGACGTGTTTGATATCGGGTTCTGGGAGTTAGTGCTGATCTCCGTGGTGGGATTGGTAGTACTGGGGCCGGAACGTCTACCCGTTGCGATACGTACCGTATCGCAGTGGATAGGCGCTGCCCGTAATATGGCAAACTCAGTCAAAGATGAATTAGCTCAGGAACTGAAAATTCAGGAACTGCAAGCTAATTTAAAAAAAGCTGAGCAAATGGGAATGAAGGACATCGCGCCTGAATTGCAAGAGTCTGTTGATGAACTTAAAAAAGTCGCTTCTGATGTGCAACGTCCCTATGCTGATAAAAGCGAGCAACCCTCAGCAACGACTTCTAATAAGCAGGAATAAATTACATCACTATGTCGACTGTCGAAGATTCGCAGCCGTTATTCAGCCATTTACTTGAGCTGCGTACACGGATTCTGCGCTCTCTCATCAGCGTGCTGGTGGTTTTTGTCTGTATTGTTTGGTTTTCGAAAGACATTTATGCTTTTGTAGCTGCACCTTTGGTTGAACGTATGCCAGTTGGTGCCACTATGATCGCAACTGATGTTGCGTCACCCTTCTTTACACCGATAAAACTCACTTTAGTTACCGCTGTGTTTATTGCTGTACCAATGATTTTGTATCAACTGTGGGCTTTTGTGGCGCCAGGTTTATACAAACATGAACGTAAGCTTATTATGCCGCTCTTGGTGTCCAGCTCATTGCTGTTTTATGCCGGTGTTGCGTTTGCTTATTTTGTTGTGTTTCCATTGGTGTTTAAGTTCTTTACCAGCGTCGCTCCGCATGGAGTTGAAGTGGCAACAGATATTTCAAGTTATCTCGATTTCGTACTGTCGTTATTTATGGCATTTGGTATCGCGTTTGAGATTCCAGTAGCGATTATTCTGTTGTGTTGGACCGGTGCAACCGATCCTGAAACGTTACGCAGTAAACGCCCATATATCATTGTGGCCGCGTTTGTGGTTGGTATGTTGTTAACGCCGCCTGATATTTTATCTCAGACTTTGTTAGCAGTACCTATGTGTTTGTTGTTTGAAGTCGGTTTATTCTTCTCACGTTTTTACATTCGTAAAGATGATGAAGACGAATACGACGATGATGAACAGCAAGACGTGAAGAGCATCAGCAAATAATAGGGTTAACAAGCCCTGTGATGATGAAAAAAACCGACATTAGTGTCGGTTTTTTATGGGTGTAATAATGTCATGCTCAAGATAGTCAGCTAACGCTATGCTCGATATACTGCTGATTATGATCATTGATTAGTTGATGGAAAAACAAATGATAGATATTGGCGTTAACCTTACCAATAGTCGGTTTGATAAAGATCGCGCAGAGGTTATTACACGTGCTCAAGCAGTAGGTGTGAAAGGACTGGTTATCACCGGCACCAGTATTGAAGAAAGCGTTGCAGCTCAACAATTGGCTCTGCAGTGGCCAAATTATTGTTATAGCACCGCAGGGGTACACCCTCATGATGCCAAATCAGTAACCGATTTAGCATTGTCGCAAATTCGTGCTTTAGCGCAGCAACCCGAGGTGGTGGCGATCGGAGAATGTGGCTTAGATTTTAATCGTGATTTTTCGCCGCGCCCGCAACAAGAAGCAGTGTTTGAAGCGCAATTAGCATTAGCGGCTGAATTAAATATGCCGGTGTTTATGCATTGTCGTGATGCTCATGAGCGTTTTTTAGCTATTCTAAAACCATGGCGCGATAAATTACCCGCAGCAGTATTGCATTGCTTTACTGGCTCACAACAAGCCTTGGACGATTGCTTGGCGCTTGATTTACATATCGGTATCACTGGTTGGATTTGTGATGAACGCCGTGGCACTGAGTTACGCCAGATTGTTAAAACTATTCCTAGTCAGCGGTTAATGATTGAAACCGATTGCCCGTATTTATTGCCACGAGATTATCGTCCAAAGCCGAAATCGAGTCGTAATGAGCCGTTATATTTACCGCATATTGCCGCAGTGATTGCCGAGTGTCGTGGTGAGTCTGCAATGCAAGTTGTCAATAATTCTTACCAAGTCAGCCAAGCTTTTTTTGCAATTTAATCCCCCCCTCGTGATGTGAGTGATATTATCAATACTCATTAATCTGTAAGGAGTTTACCGTGTCTGTATCTATTCAAGGTGCGTTTCCTGGACGTCGTATGCGTCGAGTTCGCAAGCATGATTTTAGTCGTCGTTTGATGGCGGAAAACCAGTTATCTGTTAATGATCTTATTTATCCGATGTTTGTTCTTGAAGGCACAGATCGTCGTGAAAATGTGGCTTCGATGCCGGGTATTGAGCGGTTATCGATTGATTTATTACTTGAAGAAGCCGCTTATATTGCTAGCCTTGGTGTGCCTGCAATCGCATTATTTCCAGTCGTATCACAACAGTTTAAATCTGAATTAGCAGAAGAAGCTTATAACGTTGATGGTTTAGTACAAACGGCAGTACGCGCGTTGAAAGCCCATGTACCAGAGCTCGGTGTGATCACTGATGTGGCGTTAGATCCGTTTACTATTCATGGTCAAGACGGCATTATTGATGATGAAGGTTATGTACTTAACGACATCACCACTGATATTTTGATCAAACAAGCATTATCGCACGCTGATGCTGGTGCGGATGTGATTGCACCTTCTGATATGATGGATGGCCGTATTGGCGCTATTCGTGAAGCATTAGAGCAAGCGGGTCATATTAATACGCAAATTATGGCTTACTCAGCTAAATATGCGTCAAATTACTATGGCCCGTTTCGTGATGCTGTCGGTTCAAGCGGTAACCTTAAAGGCGGTGATAAGAAAACTTATCAGATGGATCCTGCTAACAGTGATGAAGCATTGCATGAAGTGGCAATGGACATCAGTGAAGGTGCCGATATGGTGATGGTAAAACCGGGTATGCCATATTTAGATGTGGTACGTCGCGTGAAATCAGAGCTTCAAGTGCCGACATATGCTTACCAAGTGTCAGGTGAGTATGCGATGCACATGGCGGCATTCCAAAATGGTTGGCTTAAAGAGCGTGAAACTGTAATGGAATCATTAATGTGCTTTAAGCGTGCAGGTGCTGATGGCGTGTTGACGTATTTTGCTAAGACCGTTGCTGAATGGTTAGCAGCAGACGCTGCTGAGCGTGCGCTAAATTTGAAAAAATAATGCGGATTTAGTCCGTGATCAAAAGCGAGCTTGAGCTCGCTTTTTTTATGGCAAGTTAACGCTATGGTTTGACATTTCGATTGATCGGGTTTTGTAATGAGATCAAGGTTTCAGTCGATTGGACTTCCTCAATTGCTTGTAGTTTATTGATAAGTACATGCTGCAACTCTTCAATTGAATGGCACATCAGTTTTACGAAAATATTGTAAGCACCAGTGGTGTAATAAGCTTCTACCACTTCATCAAGTTGATTGAGTTTCTCAAGTGCTGAGTGATAATCACGCGCCGCATAAAGATTAATGCCAATAAAACAGCATACGTCATAGCCTAATAGTTTGGGGTTCACTATCACTTCTGTGCCAGTAATTATTTGAGAGGCACGCATTTTTTCAACCCGTACATGGACAGTGGCAGGGCTAACATTAAATCTTTTTGCCATTTCAGCGTAGGGTACTCGTGCATCTGTCATTAATGCGTTGAGAATATCGCGATCTAAATCATCGATGCGCACAGCTCCATTCATCACAATTCCTTTTTGGCTCGCTAAGTTATTCGCAGGCTGCGATCTTGGACTATCTTATCCTTATGTTAGGTGGTGATACCAGAGCCAAGCGTGATTTGTGGTGCTATAATTCGCCGCCTATAGCATCTATTTCCTATGATTGAGCGGAATAGAAAGTGTTTGATATCGGAGAATGCAGTGCAACTAGCCTTACTTTGTGAAGTTCCTCAACGTCAGTCTGAATTAGATCAACTCGCCGCCCGCTGGGGATTGACGCATGATGAGCACAGTTGCTTTGCGTTAGTATTAACCGCGAATCAACTAGAGTTGCGTAAGTTAGATGAACCTAAATTAGGGGCTGTTTTTGTCGATTTGGCCAGTGGTGCAGTAGCACATCGACGTAAATTTGGTGGTGGCCGCGGCCAGGCGATTGCTAAAGCCGTGGGATTGAAAAATGGTATCACTCCAACAGTGCTTGATGCGACAGCTGGTTTAGGACGTGATGCGTTTGTATTGGCTTCATTAGGTTGTAAGGTACAACTGGTTGAGCGCCATCCGGTGGTGGCGGCATTGCTTGATGATGGTTTAGCTCGTGCTAAAGCAGATCCTGAAATTGGTCATTGGGTCAGTGAACGGATGCAATTACTGCACGCATCGAGCCAAGATGCTTTATTGCAATTAGCTGCCGATAAAGATTTTATTGCCCCTGAAGTTATTTACTTAGATCCAATGTATCCCCATAAAAAGAAATCAGCGTTAGTTAAAAAAGAAATGCGGGTGTTTCAAACCTTGGTTGGTGCCGATTTAGATGCGGACGAATTGTTTGCACCTGCGTATGCATTAGCCACCAAACGGATTGTGGTTAAGCGACCAGATTATGCTGAATTTTTAGCCAATGCTAAGCCTTCGATGGCAATTGAAACCAAGAAAAACCGCTTTGATATTTATGTCAAAGCAGGCATGAAAACTAGCGATACTCAAAAATAAAAAGTTACACATTTTACACTCACTAATAGATTCATTACTGGAATTACGAATCATTATCGTTTAATGTCGTAATTCTGGTGAGTGTTGAGTGAGGATGCGTTGATGGTGAAGTCGTTGTGTAAGTATCGTCGTGCTGAAATTGCCGATCAATTTGCGACAATCACAAAAATTGTCAGTGAGCCAAAATTTATTTGTGCGAGCTGTACTCGAGTCGCGAGTGATAAAGACTATTTATGTAAGCCAAGCCGCTTAACCAATGCTATGCCTTCAACTGCAGTGCTAACGCCAGCCTCGGTTATCACTTTGGCAGCATCAGCACCCGTGGCGCCGGTGATTATGAATATTCACAGTTTGCCAAGGCCGACAGCTGTTGGTCAAAGTCGAATTGAGATGGTGAGTGTGGTTGAGCAAACCGAGGTTGTTGAACAGCCCGATGAATTGCTAAAGCAGACTGATAAACTTAAAAAATTAGCCAAGAAAAAGACCAAACAATTAAAAAAAGCTGCTAAAGCGGTGGCAAAATTTGATAAGCAATTACGTAAAACCAAGCAAGCGTTGGGATTAGCATAATGGTTTTTCAATAATGAATACCAATAAAAAGCCTCCTTAGCGGAGCTTTTTATTGGTATTCATTAATCAGCGTGCTTAATTAATACAGCCATCATTACGCCAACAATTACTGACACCATAATACCTGAAACAATCAGCCAAGGAAGCATATCCATAACAGTTATCCAAATGTTAAATAAAAAGGGCAGAGTGGCTATTGAAACGTGTTTATCTCCAAGGAGCAATGGGGCAGATATACCTTGTAATGGCTGTTTACATTTAGATACATGTTAATGTGGAAACTGTTATCTAGACGAAAAAAAGCGCCATAAAGGCGCTTTTTTCAGCTTTAAAACTTACGCTTGATCAGGTTTTGCCAGTTGCAATGCCTGGCGTGAAACCTCTGCTGCGGCTTGTTTATCGCCAAGTTGCTCAAGGGTAGCAACTAAGTGTGCAAAGTCGGTAACATCTGGGCGTATTGCTATGGCTTTTTCTAAATGTTGTTTCGCAGGTTGCCATTGTTTATCAGCCATTAGCATCTGTCCTAATGCACTTTGTAGTGCAGGGTTGTTACTATTATTGGCTAATAAGTCTTGCAGACTCACAATCGCTGGGTGGCGATCTGGCAGGGTTAATTGTGGCATTAAGCTAATTAAATTCTGCTCAGGGTTTTTCTTGATAGCATCACGCAAGATAGGAAATGCATCAGAATCAGCGTGGCGAACAATCATCTGCTTAACAAAACATGCCACTAAAGCAGGGTTATGTTTGTCTTTACGATTCATGCTGTTCCAATAGCTGATTAAACCATCACTACCGCTTTGCTGACTTAAGTGATGCATTTGGCCGCATTGTGCTTGAATGTCTAATTGTGCTTCTTCTGCAGCAGTAATCACACCAGCTTTTGTTAGTAGAGGCAGTAGAGCTAGCAGCGCTTTCCAATCTTCTAACTGTAAGTAACATTGTTGTAATAAGTTCAGCGCCATCGGATTACGTGGGTTGTTTTGATGAACGTCTTGCAAGGTTGCTAATGCTTGTTCAAATTGTTGTTGGCGAATTTGAAGCTTGGCACGGGTTAATGATACCGCGAGGTTTTCTGTGTCTTGCTCTGCAGCCAGCAGTAAATACTGGTCACGTTGTTGAGTTTTACCAAGCCCTTGTGCAGCTTCTGCTGCGGCTAAGTAGTTTAGAATCGGCGCGTCACTGTATTTAGCTGACTTAGAAAGCATTTTTTCAGCCGCTTTCCAATCACCTTCAGCAACTTTTAATAGTCCTTCGACGGTATTACGACGAGCTTTACGGACTTGACGACCACTGAACCAACCACGAGTTGAGCTACCAAAAGAAAATAGGCGGCGCAGAATAAACTCAAGAACAAAAAAGATCGCAACGATAGCAATTGCGACAATAATAAGCGTGGTTAAACTCATCTCGATGGTTTGATTGGCAAACGAGATCAACACATAGCCTTGATGACCAGCAAGATCGGGGCTGACAATGATACCGGCAATCAGAGCGATGACCAATAACAACAATTTAACCATTATTTGGTTTCCTCTTTAACAGTGCTAGTTACTGCTGCAGATGTTGCTGGTGCAGGCTTTTCTAGCAGCATCACTTTCTTTGTTGTAGTTGATGGTGTTGCAGCCGATGAAGTTGCGCTAACTGCATCAGTTTTTATCAGTTTTAGTGCTTTTGGTTGTGGCTTAGGTTGTGCTTTAGTTGGCGTTGTTGCATCACTCAGCGCTGACATTTTATTGCGTAACACTTGATTGACTAATTTAGTGATCAGTGCTTGTGATTGCAGCTTAGCAGGATAATCAACATTCACATTTTGTTGTTCTAGTTGCTGTAAGCCAGCAATAAAACTTTGGGTTTTAGGTGATGATAAGTCGTAGTACTGTTGTGCCCATTTGATCGCAGTTGCGATTGATTCGCGGTAAATAGTACCTTGATCGCGATATACTGCTGCAATAGCTGTCTCAAGCTTGTTGGTGATATTTTGCTGTAGATAGAAATCTTGTTTTGGTGATAGTAACGGTACCACACTGCCATCACGCTTACGGTAAGTAATAAAATTCTCACTAAAGTTCTTTAATGAGGTTATTAAATTATCTTTCCAATCATCAACAGACTGGCTAACGGTTGGGTTTTGCTGTGGCTCAGCTTTGGCTAATACAGCATTAGCTAATGGTAAGCTATCAATACTGTTTTCAAGGCTGTTAAGGCGTAATACGATGCCATCACGATCAACAACAGTGATTGATTTTAGCGCAGTGATGTCATTGCTCATTGCTTGACGTAGTCCTTTAAGACTTGGGTCATTAAGCTCAGCAATACGATGATCGGCAGCTTCCAATAATAAGGTTGCGCTGGTTACGTCATGCTCTAGCCATAACTTACGTCCAGCCATCTTAACCAAGTAATCCGCTTCTGCTAATAACCAATCATCAGGCTCTTGGCCTTTTAAATCGGCAATGGCTGTTTGAAGTGAATCAATCGATTTTTGCTGCTGACTAATGCCTTGTTCAACATTTTGTTGAGCTGTACGTAGTTCATTATTGACCATGCCAAGGGTTTGCTGCTGATCAGCTTGCATGGCAGCTTTCATGGTCGCAATTTGTTGCTGAAGGGCGGCAACTTGCTGCTGTTGTTGTAGTCCTTGCTGATGACCGTGATAGTAAAGACCACCACCAAGAGCTAATACTAGTGCAATCGCAACCCAACCGGTTTTGCTACCAGATTTTTTTGTTTAGTGGCTGGTGGCGCTGTTTTGGTTGTTTTTGAAGTAGTAACCGCAGGCTTATCTTTTGCTGATGTCGCAGCGGTTGGGTTTGTGTTTGTTGTTTTGTCTGTCATCCTAATTATTCCGTTAGCTTACGTTGCTTTTTAGGAACGTGAATAACGCCTGATTAGCGGCGCTTCCCACGGTGGAAATATGTCTGTAGCCAAGCGTCGATGCTTGATCTGCGACTCGTTGACTTGGTACGAAAAGGTGGCAATTATAAAACCAAGTCAAATTCTTAGTTGGGATCAATCCCGTTAAGTATATTAACTGTTCACTACTAGTGACAACTAGAGCCTGTATGTGCTGTTGTTGCCACTGTTGGACTAATGGTGTTGCATCGAGATCAAGCCAGCAGCGTTGATAAGTCTCACAATAACTGACTTGGGCATGGCGAGCGGTTAATGCTTGATAGATTAATTCGCGTCCACCATTACCTCGTAAGATTAATACCTTACGTTGGCGAATATTAGCAAGTTCAGGCAATGCTAATAGCGCTTCGCTATCATGGCGACCTTCAGGTGAACTCACTGGTTGTTGACAGGCTTTGGCTAATGCCGCTGCAGTCTTGTCGCCAACCGCTATATAATGCATGTTTTTTGGCCATTCTGCACCTTGTGATATCAAGTAATCAGCTGCAAAACGTACCGCATGATAGCTAACTGCAATGATATAGTCATCTGGTTGCAATTGTTGAATTTGTTCTATTAATCTATTTATATATTTCCCTTGCTTGACCTCAAGTAAAGGCTGAGCAATCGCGCTGATCCCCACTTGATTAAGTTGTGCGACCAATTGATCGCACTCTGGTGCTGGACGGGTGATCAGCACTGTCATTAGGCGTTACCGTATAAACGATCAAGAATGTCTTTGGCCCCTTTAGCTAATAACTCATCAGCTAACGTTTCACCTAATTGCTCTGCCGCTGCAATTGGACCACTGATTTCAGCACGAACAATAACACTGCCATCTGGTTCGCCCACTAACGCACGTAGCCAAATAGTATCGTCTTGTAGTTCTGAATAACTACCAATTGGCACTTGGCAACCACCTTGAAGACGGTTATTCATCGCACGCTCACACAGAACACGTGTTGCGGTCGGTTGGTGATTTAGCGGAGCAAGCAATTCGCGTACTCGTTGATCATTTAGACGACATTCAATACCTACAGCACCTTGACCTACGGCTGGTAAACTGGTTTCTGGTGTAATTTCACTGCGAATACGATCGCTCATTTTAAGGCGTTTTAGTCCTGCTGCCGCTAAAATAATCGCATCATATTGGCCTTCATCAAGCTTACGTAGGCGAGTATTCACATTACCACGCAAGTCGTTAACGATCAGATCTGGACGTTGAGCGCGCAGTTGACATTGGCGGCGTAGGCTTGACGTTCCAACAATCGCGCCTTGAGGTAAGTCATCAATAGAATCATAGTTATTTGACACAAAGGCATCACGCGGATCTTCACGCTCACAAATCGTGACTAACCCTAGTCCCTCTGGAAATTCTACTGGCACATCTTTCATCGAGTGCACCGCGATATCTGCGCGACCTTCAAGCATAGCCACTTCAAGTTCTTTAACAAATAAGCCTTTACCGCCCACTTTTGCTAAAGGAGTATCTAAAATGATGTCGCCTTTTGTTACCATTGGCAGCAATTCAACAACGAGCCCTGGATGAGCTTGTTCGAGTGCAGCTTTGACAAACTCAGCTTGCCACATGGCTAATGGGCTTTGGCGTGTAGCAATACGAATCGGTTGTGTTGTCATCATAGTAAAGAGGGTCCGTTAATCAAGGTTATGATTTTTTATACTCAGTATCGTACCACTACCTAAGCATGGATGATAATTCGTGTATTGCGGTTCCTGATTTCAAGCGTTATTGTGTAGTCAGCTACAACACAAACTGTGATATTTATCGCAATAAGTCGTTGAGCGGTTTCTAGTTGCAGTGTAATCAACTGCTGTTAGTTATTGCCACGATGAATAGCCTGATAATTATGGATGAATCATAGACAGTTGTTACTGGGGCAAGCTTGGCATTATCTTTACCGTAGGTATTAAAAATGATACATTGATCACGTTTTTTCTTATTTTGAATAAAATTTACGCTATTAATGTCAAACTGCGGGCCGCACTAACACTGCTAGCTCTTGGAAGAGTAATTTGCAAAATTATATCAAGACGCTAAAAGGTAGACTGGACTCACTGACTGAGCTTCGTATTGAACGTGCACGCTTAGCAATGAATGAGCCGTCGGTACAGGTTTTTGATCTGTTACCTGTCTTATTACATTATAACCACCCAGCCTTGCCGGGGTATCTTGATCAACAAGTACCTCAGGGGATTGCGCATTTTATCGCTACTGACGTGCAGCAGCAATTTGTCAATGATTGCGCGCTTAATGCGGTAATGCCAGTTGAACCACTAGTGGTTGATGACGCCGACTGCCCAATTACAGGTCTTTATGCCATGGGTAGTACTTCTTCTATGGGGCAAAGTCTTACTAGTGATCTCGATATTTGGGTCTGCATTCCTACGTCATTAAATAGCCATAGCCGTGAAGCATTAGATCGTAAATGTAGCCTCGTTTCTCTATGGGCGATGGAGCAAGGGGTTGAAGCCAACTTCTTTTTGATCGATGAAAACCGTTTCCGTGATAACTTTTCTGAAGCCATGACCGGTGAGAACTGTGGTTCAAGTCAGCATTTATTGTTGCTTGATGAATTTTATCGTTCTGCCGTCTGTTTAGCTGGATTACCTTTATTATGGTTTATGGTGCCACCAGAGATGGAAGAGTGCTATGACCAATATATCGATGGTCTGGTAGCTAAAGGTTATATTCAACGCGACCAATGGATTGATTTTGGTGGCTTGATGCGTATTCCTGCTGAAGAATATTTTGGTTCTAGTTTATGGCAGTTATACAAAAGTATCGATTCACCTTATAAATCGGTACTAAAAGCGATCCTACTTGAAGCCTATTCATGGGAATACCCACATACCCAATTATTAAGTCTTGATGGCAAGCGCCGCTTCTTTGCTGAAGATCGCAGTGAATACTGCATGGATGCTTATTATTTAATGCTTGAGAAAGTGACCCGTTATTTAGAGCGCATTGATGATCATCGTCGTCTTGATTTAGTCCGCCGCTGTTTCTATCTTAAAACCCATGAAAAATTAACCCGTAAGCCAACGTCTGGTTCTGTAGTATGGCGCCGACGTGCGCTGCAACAGTTAACTGAGCGGTGGCAATGGTCGACTGAAGTCGTGGCTGAACTTGATAATCGCCGTAATTGGAAGGTTGCTCAAGTAAAGCAGGCTCATAACGAGCTGCTTGATGCATTGATGCTCAGTTACCGAAATCTGATTCGTTTTGCGCGCCGTAATGATATTACCTCGGCTATTAGTCCTGAAGATATCAGTATTCTGGCGCGTAAATTATATGCTGCCTTTGAGGTGCTGCCCGGTAAGGTGACGCTATTAAATCCGCAAATATCACCGGATTTACATGAACCTGATCTGACGTTTATTCAAGTGCCTGAAGGGCGAACTAATGCCGCGGGTTGGTATTTATATAAACAACCGATTGAAGCAAAATACATTTTAGGTCAACCATCGTTAGAGCATAACCGCTATCTGTCAAAGTTAGTGGCATGGAGCTATTTTAATGGCTTGTTGACCGAATCGACCCACTTACACACAGTGGCGCGTAATGCTGATATGGATTTAGATAAACTGTATCAACTGGTGAGTGATATTCGTAACACCTTTCCAATTCGTCGTCCGCACCCAGGCTTACAAGCGTTATCGAGCCCGTGTGAAATTCGTCAATTAGGTTTGTTTGTTAATTTAGAAACCGATCCAACCACTGAGCTAAAAAATCGTTCGGTGCGATTTGATTTTAAAACCACCGATATTTTTAGCTATGGTCCTGAGCAAAAGTGCTTAGTCGGCAGTGTCGACTTGGTTTATCGTAACTCGTGGAATGAAGTACGTACTCTGAATTTCAGCGGTAACTATGCCATGCTGGATGCGTTGAAAACCATGTTGGGTAAAATGCACCACGATGCGATTCCACCCGAAGCGATTGATGTGTTTTGTTACAGCAAACATATGCGTGGTTTAATTCGTAATGTGGTTTATCAATTGGTAGCTGAGTGTATTGAAATGCGCCTAAAACCGGTTGAAGAGGAAAAGCGCCGTCGCTTTAAAGCGGTCCATATCGCTGATGAAACCTATGGCTTATTTTTTGAGCGCCGTGGTGTTTCAGTACAACGACTTGAAAATTCAGTTGATTTTTATAGTTGTATTTCATCAAATAAAGTCAGTGATATACCTAAAGTGGTGATGGGGAAAACCGATGAGCCGCACCCACCTGAAATTGTTGATGCTTATGCCAGTGAAGGTTTGATTCAGTTCTTTTTTGAAGATTGCGATCAAGGTTTCAATATCTATATTTTAGATGAAACCAACCAAATGGAAGTGTATCGCCAGTGCAATGGCAATAAAGATGAGATGGTGCACGGTGTGAACCGTTTTTATACCTCATCACAAGATCGTTTTAGCTATAGTGCTAATTTCATCAATTTCAATTTGCCGCAGTTTTACGATATTGCGCATAATGATAAAGGTGAATTGCAAGTATTGCCGTTTAAAAGTGGTCAAGTGGGCCGTCGTAATGACAATACTGAAGCAACAAATAACGGTATTAATCTTAATTAACGCTGTGAGTGTTAATTAACGTAGAAAAAAGCCTTCATTTTTTGAAGGCTTTTTTATTGCTGCGATAAATCACATTGGCATTACCAAGTGACATTTTCACCGGCATGGAGGCTGCATTCTTGTTTAAGCAGTGCAAATAATTCTTTATCACTACGGGTGCAGCGCCATTCGCTACCAGTGTATTTAAAATGGTAACCACCTGATTTTGAAGCTAACCATAGTTCGTGCAGTGGTTCTTGGCGGTTAATAACGATTTGGCTGCGGTTGGCAAACTCTAAAGTCAGCACATTACCTGTGGTTTCTGGTTCAATATCAACACCGGATTCATCGATGCCTTCTTCGATCTGCATTAGTGCTAGATCGGCCAGTTGGTGGAATTCAGTATCATTCATCCTATTGCGTCCTATTGCATTTCTTGTTCTTGGTGCGATTATAGAGGTCATTGGAATGATAATCACTGGCTTTGAATTATGCATAAAGGTTTATTAGCAATTTTGGTCTTCGGATCGTTAATTTTAACTGGCTGTGGCCAAAGTGGCCCACTTTACATGCCAAAAGATGCACCACAACAACATCAACCACAATAATAAGACCGCTGCGATGATGATAAAATAGCAGCTTAATAGTCAACAAGACAGGGAAGGAAATAAGCATTGGATTATTTTAATTATCAGCAAGACGGACAACTATGGGCAGAAGAGGTGGCGTTAGCTGAATTAGCAGCACAATATGGTACGCCACTTTATGTTTATTCACGCGCCACGCTTGAGCGTCATTGGCATGCGTTCGATCAAGCTGTTGCTACTCAGCCGCATTTGATTTGCTATGCAGTTAAAGCAAACTCTAACCTTGGAGTGCTCAATGTGTTGGCACGATTAGGATCCGGGTTTGATATTGTGTCTCAGGGTGAGCTTGAGCGAGTATTAGCTGCTGGTGGCGATCCTGCCAAGGTGGTTTTTTCTGGTGTCGGTAAAACAGCGGTTGAAATGCAGCGCGCATTAGAGCTTGGGATTAAATGCTTTAATGTTGAATCGGAGCCTGAATTAGAACGTTTAAATCATGTTGCGGGTCAATTAGGTAAAATTGCCCCTATTTCATTGCGTATTAACCCCGATGTTGACGCTAATACCCATCCATATATTTCAACGGGACTGCGAGACAATAAATTTGGTATTGCTCGTGAGCGAGCGCTAGATGTCTATCAATTAGCCCATCAATTACCCCATATTAATGTGGTTGGAATGGATTGTCATATTGGCTCCCAGCTAACCGAAGTGCAGCCTTTTATTGATGCAACTGAACGATTGTTGGCATTAGTTGATGAGTTAAAATCGGTTGGAATTGAGATCAAACATTTAGATCTCGGTGGTGGCTTAGGAGTGACTTATAACGATGAGCAACCGCCATTACCTGCTGATTATGCGACCGCATTGTTAGCTCGGTTAGCCGCTTACCCACAACTGGAATTAATTTTTGAGCCTGGTCGTGCTATTGCTGCTAATGCTGGCGTATTGCTGACTAAAGTTGAGTTTTTAAAGCATACTGAATATAAAAACTTTGCCATTGTCGATGCGGCGATGAATGATCTTATTCGACCGACCCTGTATTCCGCGTGGCAAGATATTGTGCCGCTGATTCCACGCAAAGGTGAGAGCCAGTGTTATGATCTGGTTGGGCCTATTTGTGAAACCGGTGACTTTATCGGTAAAGATCGTCATTTATGTTTAGCTCCCGGTGATGTGTTAGCCGTTAGGTCGGCTGGTGCTTATGGCTTCGTAATGGCATCTAACTATAATTCTCGTCCTCGCGTCGCAGAGGTCATGGTTGATGGTCAGCAAGTGCATTTGGTTCGCGCCCGTGAAACGCTAGAGCAACTTTGGCAACATGAATATGTTGTTAAGTGATTGTCGTCGCAACTGAAGCTTTAATAATTAAGGAACATCATGCAGATTAACTTTTCCAAAATGCATGGGCTGGGCAATGACTTTGTTGTTGTTGATTGTGTCACACAAAATGTGTTTTTTTCGCCAGATGCGATTCGTCGTTTAGCGGATCGTCATCGCGGAATTGGTTTTGATCAACTATTAGTGGTCGAACCGCCTTATGATCCTGAAACGGATTTTCACTATCGCATTTTTAATGCTGACGGCAGTGAAGTTGAGCAGTGTGGTAATGGTGCCCGTTGTTTTGCTCGATTTGTGTCAATGAAAGGGTTAACCAATAAATACCATATATCCGTAAGCACTAAAGCGGGCAAAATGGTGTTAAAGCTTGAAAGCGATGGTCAAGTAACAGTGAATATGGGGGCGCCGAACTTTGAACCCAATAAAATTCCGATGCGCGCCAAGCAGGCAGAGAAAACCTATTTACTGCGGGTCGGTGAGCAAACGCTATTTTGTGGTGCCGTGAGTATGGGTAACCCACATTGCGTTACGATTGTTGATGACGTTGATACTGCGGCAGTTGAAAAACTAGGGCCGTTGTTGGAATCTCATGAGCGTTTTCCTGAGCGCGTTAATGCGGGTTTTATGCAAGTTATTGATCGTGGTACGGTGAAATTGCGAGTGTATGAACGTGGTGCTGGTGAAACTCAAGCTTGTGGCAGTGGTGCTTGTGCTGCGGTTGCTGTTGGTCGTAGCCAAGGATTATTGGATGAAAATGTCAAAGTGAGTTTACCGGGCGGCGATTTATATATTCGCTGGGCAGGAGAAGGCAAACCGTTATTTATGACCGGCCCTGTGGCGCACGTATTTGATGGTCAATTTATTCAATAGTGAAAGCTAATCGTTGTCACGATTACGGATGACACCAAGATTGAGGTTTATGTGAGTACGCTTCCTCGAAGTTTTGAACAACCCCTTGAGCGTTTTTATGAATATTTGCGTAGTGAGCGTGAGCTTAGTTTGCACACCCAGCAAAATTATAAACGTCAATTAACCTGCATTGCCGAGCAATTACTAGAGCTTGGAGTTGAAAATTGGCAGCAAGTTGATGCGGGTTGGGTACGCCAAATTGCCAGTAAAGGGATGCGTAATGGTCTAAAAGCCAGCAGCTTAGCAATGCGACTATCTGCACTGCGAAGCTTTTTTGATTACTTGGTACATCAGCAAGTGTTACCTGCCAACCCAGCCAAAGGAGTGGCAGCTCCTCGTAAAGCGCGGCCATTACCGAAAAATTTAGATGTTGATGAAATGAATCAACTGCTAGAAGTGAATGATGATGATCCGTTGGCGATTCGTGATCGGGCAATGATGGAATTAATGTATGGTGCGGGGTTACGTTTATCTGAATTGGTTAACTTAAATGTGCGTGATATTAACTTAAGCAAAGGTGATCTACGGGTTATTGGTAAGGGTGATAAAGAGCGAGTTGTCCCTTTTGCTGGTTTAGCGTGTGAGTGGGTCGGTAATTGGCTTAAAGTGCGGGCTAATATTGCTCATGCTGATGAAAATGGCTTGTTTGTGTCTAAGCTTGGTCAACGTATTTCAAATCGCAATGTTCAAAAAAGAATGGCGGAATGGGGTCAAAAACAAGCGGTATCAAGTCATATAAATCCGCATAAATTACGCCATAGTTTTGCAACTCATATGTTGGAATCCAGTGGTGATTTACGTGCGGTACAAGAATTATTGGGTCATGCCAATTTAACCACTACTCAAATTTATACCCATCTTGATTTTCAACATCTAGCTAAAGTGTATGATGCAGCTCATCCGCGAGCTAAGCGCCGCTAGTATTGGTTGGATTATTAATTATAGGAACAACCATGCAATTTTATCGTCACTTAGGTTCGATCAATGCACTGACATTTGATCTGGATGACACCCTTTATGATAACCATCCGGTAATTGTTCGAGCTGAACAAGCGATGTTTGATTGGTTAGCTCAGCTATTACCGTCATCAACCATGATCAGCCGTGATGATTGGCAGCACCTTAAGCAGCAACTGGCTGTGATTGATCCTAGCTTGACGCATGATGTCAGCCAATGGCGTTATGAAACCTTAAAAATCGGTTTAATGCAATTAGGCTGGCGTTTACAAGCTGCTGAATTAGCAGCTCGGCAAGGGTTGGAGTTGGTGTTGGTTGAGCGTAATAAGGTCGATGTACCTGCTGAAACCCATCGTGTGTTGGCGTTATTGAGTGCGCAGCTACCATTAGTGGCAATTACCAATGGTAATGTTGATCCGCAGCAAATCGGCTTGGCAAAATATTTCAGCGCCATCTATCAGGCTGGGCGTGATGGGTTAGCAAAACCAGCTGCAGATCTGTTTGAGCACGCTATAAATCATTTAGGGTTACCGGCACAACAGGTTTTACATGTAGGTGATCACTTGCAAACTGACGTTTTTGGCGCCAAGAAACATGGCTTGCAAGCGTGTTGGTATAATGATCAGCGCCGCACATTAACCACTGCTAATGTTAATTGTTTACCTGATGTTGAAATTAGTCATTTAGCAGAATTACTACCGTTAATCGGTATTCCTGCACGCTAAGTTAGCGGGGGAATAACACCATTATTTGAGAGGATAATGATGAGCTTGGCCTTGATAGAGCCAATGATCGAGTGATAATTTTCCCGCCCCCCAAAAGAGTGTAATTAGTAACATCACTCCCCATAATTGATGATCATAAAACCCTTGCGGCCATAACGCGGGGTATGACACTACTGCAATAATATTAAACCCAAATAATAACGCGGCCATTGGTCGTGAAAATAAACCGAGCACTAAAAAAATCGGTACGATCAATTCAATCGCAGTGCCGCTATAAGCCGCCCACAGCCAAGGTAGAACCGGCACCTGATATTCGTATTCAAATAAATACAATGTGCTATCCCAACTGCCGTATTTGATCAGTCCTGATTTAAAAAAGGCAATTGCCACCCACACACGACTAAAAAGTAATAATAACGGTTGTAATGGCTGGGTGAGTTGTTGAAAAAAAGGGTCAATAGTACGTATAAAATTAATCATCGTTGTTCACCTCACCAATATCGTCAATTAAATGGTGGTGTAATAGCTGTGGTAGCAGGGCTAATTGTGATTCGGTGAGTGCGGCGATAGGACGCTGCTGCTGGCAATCGTTCACTAACGTTATTAATTCCGCCGCCACAGTTTGTTGCCACAGCTGCCATTGGAAATGTTGTACCAATACTGCCTGCGGTTGATGAATATCTAACGTTGCTAATTGTTGCTGTTGATGACTGCCATCGGTGTGATTAACGATCTCCCACAGTGTGCCGACTGCATATTGACTACTAAAAAGATGGGTTGATATCGGTATATGAAAATAATATCGCTGCAGATCAAGCGAATGTTGTGGATGTTCAAGTCGGTGTAATTTCTCTAATGGTAGCGCACCACTATGAGATGGTGATCGTGACACCACATCACGCAACCATTCTAGTCGCGCCAGATCGACCAAATATGGCAAGCTTGAAACCAATGTTGGTTGAGCGGCAATGGTGTCGCTAAAGTGGTCACCATATAAAGTAACGTCCCCTTGTGGTAGCGGATGATTAAGAATGTGTTGCCGCGCTAATTGTTTAAAAAAAGCCTCACCAATCATGGCTTTCACGGTGGAATAGACGCTCTCTAATACCTCGGTTAAGCCAACGATAAAATTATTACAGTACAATTGCAGTCGTTGTTGAGCGCTAAAATGATCGCTGATCACCATCGTTGTTGCGGTATGAGATTGATAATGTAACGCCGCGGCAAATTGGTGTTGTAATTGGTGTAGGTTAGGCGCTGTTGTTGATGCAGGCATGGGCGTGCTCCTTATCGACAATGGCTTGAGCTTTATTCGCTTCGGCAACTAATATCGCTAGGGTTGGAATATCTGTATCCCATTCAATTAAGGTGGGAATATGGCTGCCATGACAGCGGATCCACTGTTGATATAGCTGCCACACGGCATCACTCACGGGTTGGCTGTGAGTGTCAATCCATATTTCACCCTGAGGCAAATGTTTACGAATAAAGCCAGCTAGGTGTATTTCTTGCACCACGGTAGGATCAATTGCGGCTAAATAGGTTTGGCAATCAAAGCTATGATTAAAGCTACTGACATAAATGTTATTTAAATCTAATAATAATCCACAGCCTGTTCGTTGCTGGACAGCCATTAAAAATTCCCATTCAGGCATGGTTGAATGTTGAAACTGTAAATAGCTCGATGGATTTTCAATCAGTATTTGACGGTTTAATGTGTGCTGAACTTGATCGACTTTATCGCAAAAATTATCCAGAGCCTCTTCGGTGTACGGTAACGGTAATAAATCATTAAAAAATTGACCATCAACAGAGCTCCAGCTGAGGTGCTCGGACACCAAAAAGGGGTTAACTTCGCTGATTAACTGCTTGAGTTGCTGTAAATGAGCCACATTAAGGGGATCGGCTGATCCCAATGATAAACCAATGCCATGACAACTAAGCGGATAGTCGGGCAAGAGCTGGCGTAATTGTTGGCGTGCTAATGAATCAGGATTGAAATAGTTTTCACTGTGAATTTCTAACCAACCAAGGGCGGGTCGTTGAGTGATTATGTCTGCGATGTGAGGTGAGCGTAAGCCCACCCCAATCGGCAGTTGGGATGAAAAGCCCACCAAATTACATCTCCTTAGTTGAACCGGCATGGAGACGAGCGCACAATCCTTTTGGGACGACTACAAAGGCATCTTTTTGCGCATCTTCTTTCGCAGATCCAGCGCAAGAACTGGTTTTGGTGGCGCAATCATTTTTCCCTGCTTTAGCCACGCCATAACATTTTTCTTTTGCCATTTTTTTGCCCATTTCGTCTGCGACAGCCGTTGTTGAGGCAAGAGTACCGGCGAGTGCAATTAATCCTGTCATTGCTGATGCTAAGGCGATATTAGTCTTTTTCATGATGATTCCTTGATTATGATTGAGTGTTGGTTTGCGGTTGTAACTATTTTTATGGCGTTAATACGCTCTTGGAATATACAGACAGGGCCAGAGCATAATTTATTTCATTAAAATGTTAATTATTTTAATGGCCATGTTGAATTTGTGTTTCTGAATTCTGCGAAAATCACCCCAAAGATATCGAAGCAATCTTTATTGGGGCTGGTATAATCATCACCATTGTATAAATAACCAGTAGATAGCGATGGACGTTTCACTTCTATTAGATGGCCTCAATGACAAACAACGCGAGGCGGTGGCTGCGCCGTTGGGTAATCACCTAGTATTGGCGGGAGCAGGCAGCGGCAAAACCCGAGTGCTAGTGCATCGTATTGCTTGGTTGTTAGCAGTTGAACAAGCTTCGCCATATTCAATAATGTCGGTGACATTTACCAATAAAGCCGCAGCTGAAATGCGGGGGCGGATTAATGAATTAATGCATGGCTCAAGTTCGGGAATGTGGAATGGTACTTTCCATGGTCTCTGTCATCGCATGTTACGCGCCCATTATTTGGATGCGCGCCTACCTGAAGATTTTAATATTTTAGATTCTGATGATCAGATGCGATTGTTACGTCGACTGATTAAAGCGCAGAATTTAGATGAAAAGCATTGGCCTGCACGTCAAGGCGCTTGGTATATCAATGCTAAAAAAGATGAGGGTTTACGCCCACAGCATGTTGAAACCTATAACGATCCGGTTGAACAAACCTGGTTGCGAATTTACACCGCTTACCAAGAAGCGTGTGATCGTGCTGGCATGGTCGACTTTGCTGAATTATTACTGCGTTCGTTTGAATTATTGCGTGATAACAAACATATTCGTGAGCATTACCAAGCGCGCTTTAAACATATTTTGGTGGATGAGTTTCAAGACACCAACAATATTCAATTTGCATGGCTACGATTAATGGCAGGCGCTGATTGTCATGTGATGATTGTCGGTGATGATGACCAATCTATTTACGGTTGGCGTGGCGCGCAAGTTGAAAATATTCAACGTTTTCTCAATGATTTCAGTAATGCATCGTCAATCTTTTTGGAGCAGAATTACCGTTCGACTGCCAATATTCTAAATGCTGCCAATGAGCTTATTGCCAATAATACTGAACGTATGGGTAAGAAGTTATGGACAGAAGACGGCGATGGCGAGCCAATCTCGTTATATTCTGCCTTTAATGAACTTGATGAAGCGCGATTTGCGGTTGGTAAAATTAAAGAGTGGCGTGAGCAAGGGGGAAGCCTTAGTGATACAGCCTTCTTATACCGCAGTAATGCTCAATCGCGAGTATTAGAAGAAGCGTTAATTCAAGCTGGAATGCCATATCGTATTTATGGCGGCATGCGTTTCTTTGAGCGCCAAGAAATTAAAGATGCACTGTCTTATTTGCGTTTGATCAGCAACCGTAACGACGATGCTTCCTTTGAGCGGGTAGTGAATACGCCGACCCGTGGTCTCGGGGATCGCACCCTTGAAACCATTCGTCTTACTGCTCGTGATCGTGGTTTAACCATGTGGCAATCGAGCTTAGCATTGCTTGATGAAAAAGTGCTGGCTGGACGCGCAGCCAATGCACTGCAGCGCTTTATTGAATTAATTAATGCGCTTGAAGATGACACTGCTGAATTGCCGATGTATCAACAAACCGATGATGTGATTCGTCATTCCGGTTTACGCGCTATGTATGAGCAAGAAAAAGGTGAAAAAGCTCAAGCACGGATCGAGAACTTAGAAGAATTAGTCACCGCAACGCGTCAGTTTGAAATTCCTGAAGAAGCGGCTGAAATGAGTCCGTTATCTGCTTTCTTAGCTCACGCAGCGTTAGAAGCGGGTGATGGTCAGGCTGATGCCTTTGAAGATGCGGTGCAGCTAATGACGATGCACAGTGCCAAAGGTCTAGAGTTTCCAATCGTATTTATGGTCGGTGTTGAAGAAGGAATGTTCCCAAGCTCACGCACCATTGAAGAAGCTGATCGGTTAGAAGAAGAGCGTCGCTTGTGCTAT
Organism: Photobacterium aquimaris; assembly: GCF_002954455.1. Lineage (GTDB taxonomy): Bacteria > Pseudomonadota > Gammaproteobacteria > Enterobacterales > Vibrionaceae > Photobacterium > Photobacterium aquimaris. Next base: position 55,455 of record NZ_MSCC01000006.1, on the reverse strand, counting down.
GTCGGTATGACACGCGCAATGAAGAAGCTGTATATCACTTATGCTGAAATGCGACGTTTATACGGCAAAGATAATTTTCATAAGCCATCGCGCTTTATTCGTGAAATTCCAGAACAGTACGTTGAAGAAGTGCGAATGAAAGCACAGGTTTCACGACCTGTGAGCAGTGGTCGTTTTAGCCAAACTCAAGTTAATAATAACTTCAATGAAACTGGGTTTAGTTTAGGCCAGCGGGTGCAACATCCTAAATTTGGTGAAGGGACGATCATTAACTTTGAAGGTAGCGGTGCTCAAAGTCGCGTGCAAGTGGCCTTTAATGGTGAAGGTATTAAGTGGCTAGTAACCCAATACGCTAAGTTAACTGCGCTATAACGGCAGTTAAAACAATAAGCCCGTGAGTAATTAATTGTATGGTTAATCACTTGCGGGCTTTTTTGTACTTATTGAGCGATGACCTTACCTTCACGGCGAGGATCGGCGGCCCCGATCAACTGCTTGGGTGCAATACTGATCGCTTGAATGCCTGAGTTAAGATCTTTGACAACAGTTTTATAACCTAATTGTTCAAATTTAGGTGCCCATGCGGTGGCCGTGGTGTGCTGTTCTAATTCAAAGCTACCAAAGCGGTTATTGATATTGGGAAAATTAATCGCTTGTTGTAAGTCCATACCCCAATCAATGTAAGCCACTAAAGTTTTAGCAATATAACCAATGATTTGACTACTACCTGGAGAGCCAATAGCTAATACTGGTTGATTATTATGCATCACAATTGTCGGTGCCATTGATGAACGAGGGCGCTTACCGGGCTCAATACGATTAGCGATTGGTCGGCCATCAATGTGGCTTCGAAATGAAAAATCGGTTAATTCATTATTAAGTAGGAATCCGCCGACCATTAATCGTGAACCAAAACTGTTTTCAATGGTAGAGGTCATCGAGACCACATTGCCTTGGGCATCAACAATCGAAAAATGGGTAGTTGAGGGTAACTCGATCGCTTCATTGGTGGCTTGTTGCTGACTCGCATGCTCCCAAGGTGGTAATCCCGGCTCGACCGTGGTTAATTTTTTATTGGAGGCCAATAATTGCGCTCGTTGTTGAATGTAATTGGGATCGAGCAAGCCTTTAGTTGGCATCGGCACATAGTCACTGTCAGCCATATAACGACCACGATCGGCAAATGCTAATCGTGATGCATCACCAATTAAACGCCAACTGTTGACATCATTGGCGCCCATCTTTGCTAACGGATAATGGTTAAGCATCGCCATAATCTGGCCAAGAGTTAACGCGCCAGAACTTGGAGGGCCCATGCCGCAAATTTGATATTGACGATAAGGTGCACATACTGGCGCCCGCTGTTTAACCTTATAACTGGCTAAATCAATGCTACTTAGGACCCCCGGATTACCCATGGCATTTTGTACTGTATTAACAATCGCGCGCGCAATATCCCCTTGATAAAAGGCTTTTTGACCATAATCAGCAATTTTTCGTAACGTATTGGCATAAGCGTGATTGATTAACCGTTGTCCGGCTTGAATCGGTTGATCTTGGGTATCAAAAAAATAGGCCTTGGTTACAGGCCAACGTTGTAAATTAGAGGCATCTTTAGCTACTAATGCCGCTAAACGAGGGCTAACAATAAACCCTTGCTGGGCTAATTTGATCGCTGGTTGAAATAACTTTTTCCATTCCAACTGACCGTATTGCTGGTGGCTATTCCATAATAATTTAATTGTGCCAGGGGTGCCGACAGAGCGTCCACCAACGACCGCATCATAAAACGCCAGTGGTTGGCCTTTTTTATCTTGAAATAGACGTGGTGTTACTGCAAAAGGCGCAGTTTCACGGCCGTCAAAGGTGGTCATTTGGTGGTTATCATTATTCCAATAAACTAAAAAGCCACCGCCACCAATACCAGATGATTGTGGTTCAACCAAACCCAATACTAGTTGGGTAGCGACCATCGCATCAATGGCATTGCCTCCTTGACGTAGCATCTCTGCACCCGCCTCACTGGCATAATGATTGGCTGTAGCAATCATCCATTGCTGACCGTTCACGAGGTGTGATTGTTGGTTGGCGACACTTGTTTCTGGTGTAATGCTATCGCTAATTTGCTGTGCCGTTGCAGAAAAAATAGGGCCTGCACAGCTACAAACAGTCAATAAACGTAATAGTAATGGCGATATTTTTAGCATAACAGATCCTTGTAATCAGTGACGCAACAGTGGTGGACGCTATGTAGCCTTTTAATGTGGTTAATGATGGCAGAAAAAACAGCGTATATCCCATTATTTTTAAATATTATTGGTCGGAATATTAATTAAAGATGTGATATTTAATCAATTTGATGCTTTTCATGGTTGCTAGTTAACAAATACACCTAATAAGTCTTATTTTTAGCGATTAAAAAACCATTTTAAATTATAGAGTGTTGAATAAGTAACCATTGTGATTGATACGGAAGTTATTTTTTATTGTCTTATTAATTAATTGGTTATTTGATTATTTTTAAGCGGTGATAATTTTTTCAATGAAATGTTAGTGCTTATTTTTAATAAATAACGGCATAGTTGAATATTGGGGCTGAAGTAGCTATTGATAGTCATTGCTTTAAACTCGATAGAACTTAGTGAGCCGAGTAAGTGGAATGATGGCATCATTTACTGAGCAAGGTAGTAATGGTATCAACGAATGGTCAGTCATCTTGGCCTTATTCGCATCCGACCGTGATTTAGGTATAGAATGGCAGCCCTGTTTAGCGAAGAGTCTTACTATGTCAGCTGTTGCCCCTCTGCCTGTGTCGTCATTATTATTATCCAGCCAAGAAATTTTGCAGGATGTATTTGGCTACCAACAATTTAGGCAAGGACAGCAAGCGGTGATTGAGGCAATCACTACTGGCAACGATTGTTTGGTTATTATGCCGACTGGTGGCGGTAAATCATTGTGTTATCAAATTCCGGCGTTAATGCTATCGGGATTAACTTTGGTAATTTCACCGCTTATTTCATTGATGAAAGATCAGGTGGATCAGCTTAATGCCAATGGTGTCAGTGCTGGATGTATCCATTCGGCGATGTCACGTGAAGAGATTCAAGCAACGTTTGATGCGATGCAAAAGGGTGAGTTACAGCTGGTTTATGCTTCACCTGAACGAGTATTAATGCGCGATTTTCTTGAACGTTTGCAGCAACTTGATTTGGCTATGGTTGCTGTCGATGAAGCTCACTGTGTTTCTCAGTGGGGACATGATTTTCGACCTGAATATGCCGCTCTAGGGGTACTTAAACAGCAATTTTCACCGCTACCGGTAATGGCATTAACAGCTACCGCTGATGACGCCACTCGGCATGATATTGTTAATCGGTTAGGATTAAACGACCCCCATTGTTATTTGGGAAGTTTCGATCGACCCAATATTCGTTATACCTTATGGGAAAAACATAAACCGCAACAGCAATTGAACCAGTATTTAGCGACTGTTCGCGGCCAGTGCGGAATTATTTATTGTAATAGCCGTAAGAAAGTGGAACAGATCAGCGAAAAATTGTGTCACAGCGGTATTCGTGCAGCGGCATATCACGCCGGTATGGAACATCAACAACGGGTAGCAGTACAAGATGCTTTTCAGCGTGATGATATTCATGTGGTTGTTGCCACTGTGGCGTTTGGAATGGGGATCAATAAACCCAATGTGCGGTTTGTGGTTCATTTTGATATTCCACGTAACATTGAATCGTATTACCAAGAAACAGGACGGGCTGGGCGCGATGGTTTACCCGCAGAAGCGTTACTGCTTTATGATCCCGCTGATTTAGCTTGGTTACGACGTTGTGTTGATGAAAAACCCAATGATGCTCAGCGGGATGTTGAATTACATAAGTTGCATGCTATGGGGGCGTTTGCTCAAGCACAAAGTTGTCGTCGCCAAGTGTTGTTGCATTACTTTGGTGAAGAGTTGCGCCAAGGATGCGGTAATTGCGACGTATGTCTTGATCCCCCGCAACAGTTTGATGCGGTAGAAGCGGCTCAAAAAGCGTTGTCATGTGTGTATCGCGTTAATCAGAATTTTGGAATTACCTATGTGGTTGATGTACTGCGGGGAATGCAAAATCAACGTATTCGTGAATATGGTCATGATAAATTAACCACTTATGGTATTGGACGTGAATATAGTCATGAATATTGGGTCAGCATTTTACGGCAATTGATCCATCGTGGATTTTTAACTCAAAATATAAGCCGTAATTCAGTGTTGCAACTGACCCAGCAAGCGCGACCGTTATTAAGAGCCGAAATGGCATTATCTTTGGCGGTGCCGCGGTTAGATAGCGCAGTACGTAGCAGTAAAGTTGATCGAATGGCTAATCGCCAATACGATAAAAAGCTATTTGCCAAGTTACGAAAATTACGCAAAGCGATTGCGGATGAAGAAGATCTGCCACCTTATGTAGTATTTAATGATGCTAGCTTGATGGAAATGGCAGAGCGGTTACCGAGCTCAAAAGGCGACTTTTTAGCGATAAACGGTGTCGGTCAGCGCAAGTTAGACAAATTTGGGGTGGTATTTTTACAATTGATTGGCGACCACTTAATGGCCATTGGTGAGCATAATTAATGGAAGTGAATAATGGACTATGATTTTAGCCGCACAGTAATAAACCTTGAATTAGGTACGTTAGTGGTGACTCCTACAGCGTTTGAATTTGATGATTTTGCTACGATTGCAGCCGTATTATTGGCTCGCTTAGATGCCAAAGTCATTGATAAAGAGCCAAGTGCAGACTTGCAACAGTGGCTAATTGATGTTGATGGGTGTCAGTTGTTACTTAAAGCTGAACATTACACCGCATCAATGTGGTTGGAACTTTTAGTACTCAGTGAAATCGATGATTTAATTTTTATACAACAGTTATTGTCTCGCCACTAGGCAAATTAATGCTGTGCTGTATAATCGCCGCCCTGGTGTTGCAGGCGGTGGTTATCATCTGCAATGAAATGTTTGGGTTCCCTCCCCCCAATGACAAAAAGGTCTTACATGACTGCTTTATCCAACGCAACAATATCTAATACAACCACAACGGCTTTTACCTCAGCGCAACAACACAAAGCGTTATCGTATTTGGTGGCTTTTCATTTATTAGTGATTGCCTCAAGTAATTATCTGGTTCAATTACCGTTTACTGTTTTTGGTTATCACACCACGTGGGGAGCATTTACTTTTCCGTTTATTTTTCTTGCGACTGATTTAACTGTGCGTATTTTTGGTGCAGCGATAGCGCGTAAAATAATTTGGCGAGTAATGGCACCGGCATTAATTGTGTCTTATGTGCTATCAGTATTGTTCTTTAAAGGCCAATATCAAGGGTTTGCTCATCTTACAGAATTTAATCTGTTTGTGGCTCGTATTGCGATTGCTAGTTTTATGGCATACCTATTGGGGCAAATATTGGATGTATCGGTATTTAACCGCCTTCGTCAAATGAAGCAATGGTGGATTGCACCAACAGCGTCGACCATTATCGGTAATGCGCTTGATACCCTCGCTTTTTTCAGTATTGCGTTTTACCACAGCCCAGATGCTTTTATGGCTCAAAACTGGACTGAAATCGCGCTGGTGGATTACAGTTTTAAATTAATTATTAGTCTTGGTTTGTTTGTGCCTTTGTACGGGGTGCTACTTAATTATTTAATCAATAAGCTAACGACATTAAAACAGCCAACTGTTGCTGACGTTGCTGGCGTCATTAAATGAGTCGTGATTGTTTTTAACATCAATAATAAATCGGCTGCGGCCGATTTTTTTATCGGATCAAAGACGACTAAATAATAACTGTAAGTGAGACGATAGATGAAATTCTCATTACAAATGAAAGTTATTCTCAATTAAATGTTGCAACATAGTTGAGAATGGTTATTATTAACATGCTTTCAGTGCTAGAGAAAACGCTTTTTTCTAGTGATTGATGGCACGACATTGCTCACATTGCTTCCAGTGTACTTCAGCTTGGTAACGGTGCTTAGTGTAGGGCTAAAAACCAATTACTACTTCTGCTGAGCGGCGCATCACACAGTGCGCCGCTTTTTCTTTTTTAAGCGTTTAATATTTCTTATTACGCTTAGGCTAACTTTATTAACTCTTGTACCAGTTTATTGATCCCTGTAGCAGCTTCACTGATGTTGGTTGCCAGCATATAGGCCGGTGTTGTTAATAGACGTCGTTTTTGATCAAGCACAAAATCATCAACAGGGCATAATACATGTTCGCCACCCATGGTGTTAAATGCGGCCGCAGTGTCAGGATCATTACCGATCGTCGCTTTTGCGCCGGGGCCATAGATCTGGGGGATCAAGGTTGGCGCAATACATAAATAGGCCGCAGGTTTATTGGCTTGAGCAAAAGATTGGCAGGCTTGTTTTACGTCTTCGTTGATCTGACATGCACTGCCGTGAAGCGCAAAGTCAGATAAATTTTTAGCAACACCAAACCCGCCAGGGACGAGCAGTGCATCATAGTCATTAATATTTAACAGGGTAACATCAGATATATTGCCACGTGCAATACGCGCCGATTCAACTAAAACGTTACGAATTTCATGACTGACTTCGCCATTGATGTGATTAATGACGTGATGCTGATCGATGTTGGGAGCAAAACAGTGCCAGCTTGCCCCTTGTTGTTCTATTGCCAATAAAGCTAATACTGCTTCATGGATTTCGGTTCCATCAAACACGCCTGAACCGCTTAAAATTACCGCAATTTTCTTCATAATGGCATCCTAACTAATCAAATATACTTATATTGTTGTAATTATGGGCTTGGTTAAGATTATCAAACTGATGTTGTCCACAATCAATGATCAATATCGGATCGAAGATCTAAATCCTGTTTTCTTATTAAGTATATGAAAATAAATACAATCATGAGTAATTTTTATTTTTATATAAAAAACGATCAACTGGTGCAAATTAAATACTAACAAAGTTATCCACAGAAAATGGCTGAATAACGCAAAACAGCAGTTAACAGTTGCGGTTTGGCATGGCATTCTAGTCAACATTGCATTTTTTCTGTGGTGTAGGGGTAAATTTGGTCGATAATAGACCTAACCTGAACTACTTTCGCTTGGATATAAGAATAACCCTATGGCTACGATTCCTGAAAATCCATTGATCCTCATTGATGGATCCTCTTATCTTTATCGCGCTTATCATGCTGCGCCTAATTTCACTAATTCTGATGGTGAACCGACGGGTGCAATTTACGGTGTGGTTAACATGTTGCGCAGTATGCTGCGTCAGTTTTCGACTGATCGTATTGCGGTTATCTTTGATGCTAAAGGTAAAACATTCCGTGATGATATTTACCCTGAGTATAAAGCCAATCGTCCTCCGATGCCGGATGATCTTCGCGGTCAGATTGAGCCATTACATGCAGTGATCAAAGCAATGGGATTACCATTGATCGCGATCTCTGGGGTTGAAGCTGATGATGTGATCGGTACCCTAGCAACACAGGCATCACAACAAGGCATGCCAGTATTAATCAGTACTGGTGATAAAGATATGGCTCAGTTAGTTGATCAAAACGTTACGTTGATCAACACCATGACTGATGTAGTGATGGATCCTGCGGGTGTTGTGGATAAGTTTGGTATTGGTCCTGAGTTGATCATCGATTACTTAGCCCTTATGGGAGATAAGGTTGATAATATTCCTGGCGTACCAGGGGTTGGAGAGAAAACGGCTAAGGCGTTATTAACTGGCGTTGGTGGTTTAGATGCGCTGTATGCCAACCTTGATGATATTGCACCACTAGGTTTTCGTGGCTCAAAAACAATGGCGAAAAAGCTGCTTGATAATAAAGAAGCCGCTTATATGTCTTATAAACTGGCGACAATTAAGCTTGATGTGGAACTAGAGCTGACACCAGAGCAATTATGTAAAGGCGTACCTGATACCGATGCATTGACTGAATTGTTTGGTAAATTACAATTCCGTCGCTGGCTAACCGAAATGTTGGATGGCAGTGATGGCCGCATTGTAGCTGATGAAAGTGCAGCAACAACATCGGCGGAGCCAACTGTGGTTGCCCCAACGATTGATCGTAGTGGTTATGAAACCGTATTGGATCAAGCCAGTTTTAATGGTTGGTTAACCCAGCTAAAAAATGCCGATGTGTTTGCATTTGATACTGAGACCGATGGTCTTGATTACATGACAGCGAATCTGATTGGGGTTTCATTTGCGGTTGAAGAAGGTAAAGCTGCTTATGTGCCAGTCGCTCATGATTATCTTGATGCGCCAGCGCAACTCGATCGTGATTGGGTGTTAGCGCAATTAAAGCCATTATTAGAAGATAAAAACCTTGCTAAAGTCGGACAAAATTTAAAATTTGATGCCAGTATTGTCGCGCGATATGGCATTGATATGCAGGGTATTCAATTTGATACCATGCTTGAATCTTATGTCTATAACAGCGTTGTTGGTCGTCATGATATGGACAGCTTAGCGTTGCGTTACCTTGAGCATAAAAACATTAGTTTTGAAGATATCGCGGGTAAAGGTAAGAAACAATTAACCTTTAATCAAATCGACCTTGAGCAAGCTGGCCCTTATGCTGCAGAAGATGCGGATATTACGCTACGTTTACACAATGCGTTATACCCAAAAGTTGCCGCTGATGCCAAGCTTAAAAAAGTGTTTGAAACAATTGAAATGCCGTTAGTGCCGGTGTTATCACGCATGGAACGTATGGGTGTGTACATTGATAGTACGTTGCTTGGCGCACAATCAATAGAATTAGCACAACGATTAGATGAAATCGAAAAGCTGGCTTATGAGCTAGCAGGTGAAGAGTTTAATTTAAGTTCACCGAAACAATTACAAGCGATTCTATTTGAAAAGATGGGCTTGCCTGTTATCAAGAAAACCCCTTCAGGTACACCTTCAACCAATGAAGAAGTGCTACAAGAATTAGCGTTAGATTACCCATTACCGAAATTACTATTAGAATACCGTGGCTTAGCAAAACTAAAATCGACTTATACCGATAAGTTACCAAAGATGGTTAATGTTGCGACAGGTCGTGTCCATACTTCTTATCATCAATCTGGAACAGTAACTGGACGTTTATCATCTAGTGAGCCTAACCTGCAAAATATTCCGGTTCGTAACCAAGAAGGCCGTCGTATCCGTCAAGCCTTTGTCGCTAAACCGGGTTATAAAATTCTGGCTGTCGATTATTCTCAAATTGAATTACGTATTATGGCGCACCTTTCTGGTGACGAGGCGTTACTGAATGCATTTAGAGAAGGTAAGGATATTCACGCCGCAACAGCCGCTGAAATTTTAGGGCTAGCAATTGATGATGTAACGACAGAACAACGTCGACGCGCTAAGGCAATTAACTTCGGTTTAATTTATGGCATGAGTGCGTTTGGTTTAGCTAAACAACTCGATATGGGACGTAATGAAGCACAAGATTACATGAATGTGTATTTTGAGCGTTACCCGGGTGTTTTAGAATATATGGAAAGTACGCGTAATAATGCGGCAGAGCAGGGTTATGTTGAGACACTGTTTGGTCGTCGTTTGTATCTTCCTGATATTAAGGCGCGTAATGGCCTGCGTCGTAAGGCTGCTGAACGTGCAGCGATTAACGCGCCAATGCAAGGAACGGCCGCAGATATTATTAAATTAGCCATGATTGCTGTTGATGAATGGGTGCAACAACAACCGCAACAAACTGTGAGCTTATTAATGCAAGTACACGATGAATTAGTGTTTGAAGTAGAAGCTTCAGCGTTAGACAGTGTGACGGCAAAAGTTCGTCAATTGATGGAGCAAGCGGCAACGTTAGCGGTACCATTAATTGCAGAGGCGGGTAGTGGTGATAATTGGGATCAGGCTCACTAATCCAAATGGGGGTTAATGGCTAAAACAATCATAGCTGATGTCACTATCAGCTATTTTTTTGTTAAAAATAAGAACAATTATGTAAAAACTACTTACAAAATCATGAAAAAAAATTACGACAAAGACTTCCCAAAACTGAACGATTGATATACAGTTGATAGTGTAGGGTACAGAGGTAAGATGTTCTATCTTTCAGACCTTTTGTTTCACGTTATTGGATTTGGCTGATTCAGCTGCCCCGGTCTATTTATTGGACCGGGGCGTTTTTTATTGTGCTAATGTAAAAAATTCTCCTCGTTATACTGATTTTTCACTTTGACCTCGCGGTCACCCCTGATTGTTTTTTATTTATTATTAATGTCATTTTCTGATTGTTTATCACTCAAAACACATAAAATCGATGGTTTTTTGTGATTCAAACCGATTGTTCAGGCCTTTATTCATCACTGCTTGCAATCGCTTTATGTTTGTTTATGTGTTTTTTAGAGTAAATACTTTAAATTTAAAATGGGCAGGCTATAATAGTAATAGCTTCTTGTTCATATTTGATTTTGTTGGTTAGTCAGCATGACTAGCAGACGAACAAAGACATGAAATAGCCATTCTCGGTATTGAGGATGGCTTTTTTTTGTTTTTTTTTTAAGCAATTGATGATGTAATTAAATTCCATAAATATTTTAAATTATTAACAAATAGTGAGCTTGTTTTTTAATTAAAATAATGTGTTGTAATCAATAATATTTACCGATTTAAATAAGGGAATAAGAGCTGTGGTGTGGGGAATGTCGTAAAACGACCAAATAAAGCGGAATCTGGTAAGCGTAGAGGTTGCGTTAGTTAATGAAATCATCAATGCAGCAATGACAATAACAACAACCTCTTAATTCTCTCTGTATTACCCCACCGATGGTGGTGGGGAATTTTTAAGCATGTTTAGTGGTGTGAATATTTATAGGTTTTATTCTGCCGATGGCAAATTAAAAACTTCACTATCGTCTGCTGCAAGTACACGTTGACGCTCTAATTCTGGAGCATACCACTCATCAAGTTTACGACGAACTTGATCAACGCCAATGCCTTTCAGTGAAGAGAAGGCTTCAACTTGAACGCTACCGCCAAAATCTTTCGACATTTCACGGATCTTTAATACTTGTGCTTTACGCGCACCACTCTTTAATTTGTCAGCTTTAGTTAATAGCACTAAAACAGGCAAACTACTTTCAATTGCCCAATTGATCATTTGCTGATCAAGATCTTTCATTGGGTGACGAATATCCATTAATACCACTAAGCCTTGTAAACATTCACGGCGTTGTAGATATTCACCTAATGCTTTCTGCCATTTTAATTTAAGCTCAAGGGGTACTTGTGCAAAACCGTAGCCAGGTAAGTCAATTAAGTTACAGCCATTAATGACTTCAAACATATTAATTAATTGGGTACGGCCAGGGGTTTTTGAAGTACGAGCCAAACTTTTTTGATCAGTTAGGCGGTTTAGTGCACTTGATTTACCGGCATTGGAGCGACCAGCAAATGCGATCTCAACGCCGACATCTTGTGGCAAGTGACGAATATCCGGTGCACTTGTAATAAAACTGGTATTTCTATAGTTGAGAGGTTGATTCACTGTTAACTCCGTCAAGCCCTCAGATTGTAAAATGAGCGCTTTTTTGTGAAATTGTCTAAGATATATTAAACCGTGTTTGGTTTATGGTCGTATTGTATACCATGTTACTGAGCATTACTTGTGGTACGGAAGCCCTATAATTATAAATGGAATATCATGAAAAAATTAGTCTTAATATTCATACTGGTTGCGAGTTCTTCAGCGTGGGCACAAGGTGATATCAATGCTGGTAAGTTAAAGGCCGTCACCTGTGTTGCATGTCATGGTAGCGATGGTAATGCAATTATTGCGCAATATCCTAAATTAGCTGGTCAACATGCTGATTATATAGTGAAACAGCTGGCTGATTATAAATTGGCACTCACGACCGAAGGAACTCAAGGTCGCAATAACGCTATTATGGCAGGCATGGTTGCTGGATTATCAGCTACCGATATGGCCGATCTTGGCGCGTATTTTTCCTCATTGCCTATCTCACCCAATACTACCCCAGAAAATGTGCTTGCGATTGCTGAGCCATTATACCGTTTTGGTGATCCAGAGCGGGGAATTGCTGCGTGTATTAGCTGTCATGGCCCACGTGGCAATGGCACTAGCCTTGCTGGTTTTCCTAAAATTTCGGGTCAGAATGCCGAATATACGGCATTACAGTTGCAAGGATTTCGTGCGAGGTCGCGTCATAATGATCTCAACCGTATGATGCAATCTGTGGCTGTAAAGCTCACTGATAATGAAATAACGGCGCTGTCAGCGTATGTCGGTGGCTTACATTAGCGGTCCTATCAGCATTATTAGCGCAGTTATTACGTAGCGTTACTGTTTGTTCATATTTTAGTAACGGGGCATCAGCCATTGCTATTGTAAGAGATCGACCATTGGTTAACGCTGTAATGATGATTTGATTTGTAGTCGATTATTTTTTTGTTTTATAGAACATAGACTTGTTTAATGGTGTTGATTGAGCTTTTAAAAGTGTGATCTTGATACATTGTTTTAATGATGGCTTAAGGTAAATTACTCCCTGTCGACAAGGAGTGCGGCATAGGATTGGAAGCGCTAGGATAGCTTAGGCATTGAAGCCTGAAGGATACACAGGAAGTCTAGTCAGGAGACTAGGGTAGATGCAGGAAGCGTAAGGATTGTCAGGGTCGACACTCAGGAAAGAGAGTAGCTATAGTGATATAGCTCAGGTATGTCAGGATGATGTACCGCATAAGGATGGTGGTAACGTTATTGGAGCGTAACATTGCGATAGGGAACGCCAACTTAGGATAAGTTGACACACTACGGAATGGTATAAGGACGTAAAAATTCACTAGGATAGTGACGAACAATATCAGCATGGATTGCGATCATAATAAATGGATATTTGTTAAACCGGGACGTTGATTGCTGGTTATGGAAAGACTAGACAGAATTATAAGCTCATAGCTTACCCCATATAGCGATAGGTGCAGACCTATCGCTTTTTTTTGGTCTAAATTTTGGCCTTTTTAGTAGCAACTATTATGTTGTAAAAGTGATATTTCGCTTTTTAATAGGCTAAAATGGTCGAATAAATTGAACAATTTGTCAGCAGAACTACATCTTAACTGCAATTGGGTATAGAATAGCCCGCTCGATTTTACCCCGCTGCTGCTGTTCGTAAATATTCAGTCGTTGTGGAGAAGACAATGGATAGATGCCCACTTTGTGGAAGTCATGATAATCGGTGGTTGGTAGCAGACACTAACCGTGATTACTTTCGTTGTTTACACTGTGCATTAATTTATGCCGATCCGACAACTCATTTAGCGTCGACCCAAGAAAAACTAGTCTATGACCAACATCGAAATAATTCAAATGATGCTGGTTATCGCCAATTTTTAGCCCGCTTAGCCACACCATTGGTAATGCGATTACCATTACCGCCATTATTTGGATTGGATTTTGGAAGTGGTCCAGGGCCGACCTTGTCAGTGATGTTGGCAGAAATGGGGTATACTATGACGATATATGACCCTTATTTTGCAGCACAATCTGCAGTATTAGCATGTCAGTATGATTTTGTTACCTGCACAGAAGCAATCGAGCATTTTTATCGGCCTGCGAAGGAATGGGGGCTGTTGCTACGTTTAGTTAAACCCGGCGGTTGGCTGGGAATCATGACCAAACTAGTAACCGACACTGATGCCTTTGGGCATTGGTACTATAAGAACGACCCAACCCATGTCAGCTTTTTTAGCCGTGATACGTTTTGCTTTTTAGCCCAACGTGATGGTCTTGAAGTTGAGTTTGTTGGAAATGATGTGATTTTGCTGAGGAAACCCCAGTAATGACCCGTAAGAAAAGAGCGCGCACCGTAGGTTCTGAAGGACCGGCTGTATACCGTGAAAAATCAAATAGTAAAGTTGATATTGAGACTCGTGAACGCCAAAAGGCGAAGAAGCGTAAAGGCTTAAAATCAGGTAGTCGTCATTCAGCTGTTGAAGACAATAAACAGCGTAATGGTGGCCAGAAAAAAGATCCACGTTTAGGTAGTAAAAAATTAGTTCCACTGATTGTTGAACCTAAAAAACCCCAAACTAAGCAACAGCGCCGTTTATCAGCAGAGCAAGAATTGGCTATGCTTGAAAATGATGCCCAATTGATGGTGCTATTAGATCGCATTGATGCTGGTGAAAAACTAGGTGCAGGCCTGCAAAAACAAGTTGATATGAAGTTAGACCGTATTGAACGTCTAATGAAGCAACTGGGTTTATTTGATGATGTTGAAGAAGCATCAGCACCTGTTACAGCTAGTACTAAGTCTAAGCCTCGTTCAGACGATGATTTATTAGCGCAATTTGAAAACATGGATTTTGATAATTTCGATAAGGAGTAACCGTTGCAGGGAATAACACTTCTATTTGTTATTGGTGGCGTTATTGTAGCTGGATTGGCACTGTACGCAGGATTGTTATTGGCTAAGCTTTATAAGCAGCAACAACGGCATAAATTATTTTTAGCCCGTGCTGCTGAGCAACAGGCCGCAGCAATCAAAGCCAGAAATGACAATATATTAGAAAGCGTCTTTATTATCGCAATGGCATGTAAACAAGAACAGTGTGATATGTCTGAAGCCGCAATTCGGTTATATAAATTAATGGAAGTGTTGCAAGCAGATAAACAAGTTGATTTTGCAGCAACGTATCCGGCATTAACCGACTTATACCAAGTGGTTAAAGATATGCCTCGCGGTGATGCGCGTCAGCAAATAGAGAAACAACGCCGAATGCGATTTGATCTTGAACGCATGAAAGCAGAGTCTCGTCTACAAGCTGAGATTAAACTTGAATTAGATGCCATCCTATCAACCAAGGTTTAACCTACCATCGTAATTATTAACACCGCCATTTATTGGCGGTGTTTGTTTTTGTCCAGAGTGTAAATTGAACAACAAGGATAGGTTTTACTTTTAGTAAAATGGTGACACACTCTATTTATTATATATTCACCAAATTGGAACAATGTCATGTCAAATGAGCAGATTATTTGGGATCAGGCCCTGATTGAAAAATATAACTATTCAGGCCCTCGTTATACTTCTTACCCGACCGCACTAGAATTCAACCAAGCATTTACATCTGCTGAATTTGAGATGGCATGTCAACAATACCCAGATCGTAAATTATCGCTTTATATTCATATCCCTTTTTGCCATAAGCTTTGTTATTACTGTGGCTGTAATAAAATCATTACTCGCCATCAGCACAAAGCCGATCAATATTTAGATGTGCTTGAGCAAGAAATAAAGCAACGTGCGACCTTGCTTGGTGATCGTCAAGTGAGTCAATTGCATTGGGGTGGTGGTACACCGACATTTTTAACTGCAGCACAAATTAGCCGTTTAATGACCGCGTTACGTAATGCATTTAACTTTGATGCCGACGCTGAAATCAGTATTGAAGTCGATCCGCGAGAAATTGAACTGGATATTCTTGATCATTTGCGAAGCGAAGGTTTTAACCGTCTCAGCATTGGTGTTCAAGATTTTAATAAAGATGTGCAGAAGTTAGTAAACCGTGAGCAAGATGAAGCGTTTATTTTTGCAATGGTGGAACGTGCGCGTGAGTTAGGCTATCGCTCAACCAATCTTGATTTAATTTATGGGTTGCCATTGCAAACCAAAGCACTGTTTGCCGAAACACTGCAGCAAGTCTTGACCATGAAGCCGGGACGATTATCAGTATTTAACTATGCTCACATGCCAAGTTTGTTTGCTGCGCAGCGTAAAATTCATGAAGATCAGTTACCGTCAGCGACTGAGAAGTTAGCGATTCTACAAGATACTATTGCGACCCTAACAGGAGCAGGGTATCAGTTTATTGGTATGGATCACTTTGCGTTGCCTGATGATGAATTAGCGGTAGCGCAGCGCGAGGGTATTTTGCACCGTAATTTCCAAGGCTATACCACTCAAGGCGATTGTGACTTATTAGGCATGGGTGTATCGGCGATTTCGATGATTGGTGATTGCTATGCGCAGAACCAAAAAGAGTTAAAGCTGTATTACAGCCAAATGGCAGACCAACAAACAGCATTGTGGAAAGGGGTAACCTTAGACGCAGATGACCTGTTGCGTCGTGAAGTTATTAAAGCATTGATCTGTAATTTTCAATTAAATAAACGTGCTATTGAAGCCGAGTTTAAGATTGATTTTGATAGTTACTTTAGCGAAGACCTTCAATTGCTCAAGACTTTTATCAATGACCAATTGGTGACAGTGGATCACGACACGATTCATGTTGAACTGAAAGGGCGTTTATTGATTCGTAATATTTGCATGTGCTTTGATAAATATTTACGAGACCGTGCGCGTCAGCAGCAGTTCTCGCGAGTTATCTAACTCTTAAAAATAGCGCAATAAAAAACGCCTCGGTTTCACGTGAAACCGAGGCGTTTTAATTTGTGGATTATAGCCGCTGAAGTAGCGTTATAACCTCGAGAGATTAGCCACGCTTACTGGCAATATCACGCAATGCCTGCTTTTCTGCTGCAGACAAGAATGCTAGCTCAAGTCCATTGATTTGCGCTTGTCGAATTTGAGCAACACTTAAACCTGCTTTAGGTGCGGCAACTTCATATTCATAAGGCAGTTCTATGCCTTCAACGGCTGGATCATCGGTATTTAAACAAGCAAGAATACCGTGTTCAAGGAAGGCTTTTACTGGGTGCTGAGCAATATCAGCAACGGTGCTGGTTTGAATATTTGAAGTAATACAAGATTCAATACCAATTCGATGTTCTGCTAAGTAATCCATTAGTTTTGGATCATTAACAGCTTTTACGCCGTGACCAATACGTACCGCGCCAAGCTCGTTAATTGCTTGCCACATACTCTCAGGACCTGCTGCTTCACCTGCGTGTACCGTGATTTGTAATCCAGCATCACGGACTTGTTTAAAGTGCGAGATAAATTGGGTGCCAGGTTGTCCTAGTTCATCACCCGCGAGATCAATCGCGACAAGTTGGTCTTTATGGCTTAATAATGCATCCAGCTCTTGCTGACAGGCTTGAGTACCAAAAGTACGACTCATAATACCAATTAGGTTGGCTTTGATGCCAAAATCACGACAACCAGCAGCAACACCATCAGCGACAGCAGCAACAACACCTGCAACGGGAAGGTTGTGTTTCATCGCCATGTAGTAAGGTGAGAAACGTAATTCAGCGTAATCAATCTGTGCTTTAAGTGCATCTTCGACGTTTTCATAAGCCACTCGACGGCAGGCGTCTAAATCACCTAATACCGCCACACCCCAATCCAATTTACTTAAAAAAGCGACTAAGCTTGGCTCTGCTTCAACAATTTGTACGTGTGGACGTAATGCTTCAATTTCTGTTGCCGGTAGGGCGATGTTAAATTGCTGACCTAATTCTAAGATAGTTTGTGGACGAATATTACCATCAAGATGGCGGTGAATATCCGTGAGTGGAAGATCTTTGTTTATCATGATGATTATAGTTCTCGATGTTAAAGATGGATTGAGTATACGCAATCACCAAATGACATTCATCATTGTTACAGAAAAATGTGCACTGGAACATGTGCCAACTTCGCTACGGGTTAATCATGGATTTGTAATTCTTTAAGTTTTCGTGTCAGCGTGTTGCGTCCCCAGCCAAGTAATTTTGCTGCTTCTTGTTTATGACCGTGAGTATGAAGCAAAGCGGTTTCGAGCAGGATTTTTTCAAACTGTGGTAACGCTTGTGCTAATAACTCCGTCTCACCTTGTTGCAACGCTTGCTGAGCCCATTGTTGTAACCCTTGGTGCCAATGCTGAGCTTCAGTCGTGGGTATTACCGTGGCAGTGTCAGTGATTTCTGGTGGTAAATCGGCAGGTAAGATTTCATTACCGCTTGCCATTACGGTCAACCAGCGGCAGATATTTTCTAATTGGCGCACATTACCCGGCCACGACAGTTGAGAAAGTTTCTCTGCGGTTTGTGGGTGGAGTGATTTTACGTCGACACTGAGTTCATCTGCTGCGCGTTGTAAAAAGTGGTGCGCCAGTTGAGGAATATCTTGGCGGCGGTCTTTTAATGATGGCAGATGGACGCGAATAACATTGAGGCGGTGGAACAAATCCTCACGGAATTCGCCGCTACTGACGAGGCGTTCGAGGTGTTGATGGGTCGCTGCGATAATGCGCACATCAACATTGACGGGCGCATGACCACCAACACGATAAAACTGCCCATCGGCTAATACGCGCAACAATCGAGTTTGAATATCTAATGGCATATCGCCGATTTCATCAAGAAATAACGTGCCGCCATTAGCTTGTTCAAAGCGACCTTGGCGAACACTATTAGCGCCGGTGAAAGCGCCTTTCTCATGGCCAAATAACTCTGATTCAATTAAATCTTTGGGAATAGCTGCCATATTTAGGGCAATGAAAGCGTTATTGCTGCGAGGGCTATGGCGATGCAAAGCATGGGCGACCAACTCTTTACCTGTACCTGATTCGCCATTAATGAGCACTGAAATTGATGAGCGGGATAAACGGCCAATAGCTCGAAACACTTCTTGCATCGCAGGAGCTTCACCAATAATTTCTGGTGCATGTTTGGTATCAATGACTGGCTGTTGTTGACGCTTTTGTTCCTGACTATGACTCAGTGCTCGTTCAACTAAGGTGACGGCTTCATCGATATCAAATGGTTTGGGAAGATACTCAAATGCGCCACGTTGATAAGCGTTAACAGCCGCATCAAGATCAGAATGCGCGGTCATAATAATAACCGGTAAAGTGGCGTAGTCTTGCTGTAGTACTTTGAGTAGTGCTAAGCCGTCGGTACCTGGCATTTTAATATCAGACACTAAGACATCGGGGACACTGCGTTCTAATGCTGCTAATACGCTATCGGCATCAGCAAATGTTTCACATTTCATGCCCGCATTGATTAAGGTGCGTTCTAACACCCAGCGAATAGAGCTGTCATCATCAACAACCCAGATTAATCCTTTGCTCATAATAAGCCTCCTGTGATAGCTAATGTTATGACTTAATCGGTAAATGAATCGTGAAATTGGTGTGCCCTGGCCAGCTGAACACTTCAATTTTACCTTGGTGCTGATCAATCAGATTTCGCGCAATTGATAACCCTAATCCGGTACCGCCTTCACGACCAGTAACCATCGGATAAAATAAGGTATCTTGAATGTCCGCTGGAATACCAGGGCCATTATCAATGATTTCAATGGTGGCAGTAACACGATGACGAACGCCTTGAATTAAGCTTTGATGGGCGGTGCGGGTTTTTAATTTTATGGTGCCACCACCTTGGCTTTTTAATGCTAATGCTGCGTTACTGACAATATTGAGTAACGCCTGTTCCAGTTGTTCAGCATCCATATTAATTTCGGGTAAGCTCGGATCGTAATCACGCTCAATGGTAATGGTGCTATCAGTGTCAATGTTAACCAGTTGGCGTACTTTTTCTAATACCGAATGAATGTTATCGGTTTTACGGATCCCTGGTCGTTGTGGTCCTAATAAGCGATCAACTAAATTACGCAGCCGATCAGCTTGTTCAATGATCATTTGGGTGTATTCGTGATAACTGCTATCAGGAAGGGTTTTTTCAAGTAATTGCGCCGCGCCACGTAATCCGCCGAGTGGGTTTTTTATTTCATGAGCTAAACCACGGACTAATTCTTTGGCTGCTTGTTGTTGTGCATGTTGATTAAGCTCTTGGCTAATACGACGTTGTTGATCAATCGGTTTTAGCTCCAATAAAATCAACAACTGTTTTTGCCATGAGATAGGGCTAGCATTAACACCAAGTAAATGTCGATGGCCATCTATGACAAAAGTGACATCACTGTCAGCTAACCCTTGGCCACTATGGAGGGTGGCTTTGACATGATTAAGATCAAGCGAGCTGTGCTGCAATAGTTGTGGCAGTTGAGTATCAAGTAGACGGCGCTTGCTTGACGATAATAGTTGTTCGGCAGCAGGATTGACGTAACGAATCACTAACGTTTCATCAACTAAGACGATAGCGGTGACTAAGTTGTCGAGAATTATGGGTGTAAAACTAGTATTCACAATCATCATCCTTATCGATAATCAAGCAAAAGACGATTGGTGCAAGCGCACACCCGTCGCTGTTAGATAATGCACTAATTTGGTGCATTAAAGTGTACTCGGTTTAACAGCGAACAGGCAGGATTTATTGTAAATAGACGTTACTGCGGTTGAACTGGGCTGTTCTTAGGACGAGCCTGTGATGCGCGATGTAAATAAACCGTAATACTTTCAGATGAAGCAAGGATCTTGCCATTGTTAAGTAATTGGATTTGAATTTTATGGGTACCGCGATCAATATTGGTTAATTCCCAAGACAATTGGGTTTGAGGTTTGCTGTAAACTTGGCCATCAATGACTAATTGGGCCTGAAGGGTTTTATTCAATTTACGGTTACTGACGGCGCGAATAGTAATATCGCCATCGTTATTACGCAGCGTTTGTTGGTGTAGTGGTGCTAACAAGCTGATGGTTGCTACTGGAAGTGGGGATTCTATTTCTGCAGTGATCGTTTCAACTTCGACATTGTTAACGTGACTGGCCTCAACCATGGTTGATTGTGATAGCACTTCAGTAACGGATAGCTCAACGGTACTGGCCTGTGGTACTTCAGGGGTGTCACTAAAATGCACCACGCCATTGTCATCAGTCCAAGAATAAATTGTTGTCGCTAAGGCGGTGCTCGCTGCTGTTGTAAAGAATAGCATTGATACCAGATTAATGAGTTTCATCCATTAACTCTCCAGCAAGACCTTAATGGCCAGTAAATTCTTTATTGTTGCCGCTTTTGTTGAGGTAGCAAGATCAAAAAGGCCTGCGTGTGAAGCAGGCCTAAATCTTAATTGTTAAGTAATTAAGTGATTACTTAAACAGAGTAGTAAAGTTCAAACTCTAATGGGTGTACTGCCATATTGATTTTCTCTACATCTTGCGATTTTAGCGTGATGTAAGAATCAATAAAGTCGTCAGAGAATACGCCACCAGAGGTTAAGAATTCACGATCTTCGTCAAGCGCTTGTAGTGCACCTTGTAGTGACTCTGCTACTTTTGGAATCTCTGCTGCTTCTTCTGCTGGTAAGTCGTATAGATCTTTATCCATCGCTTCACCTGGGTGGATCTTATTCGCGATACCGTCAAGGCCTGCCATTAGCATTGCTGCAAAAGCTAGGTATGGGTTTGCTGCTGGATCACCAAAGCGTACTTCGATACGACGTGCTTTTGGACTTGGTACTACAGGAATACGGATAGATGCCGAACGGTTACGTGCCGAGTAAGCCAACATAACAGGTGCTTCATAGCCAGGGACTAAACGCTTGTACGAGTTAGTTGATGGGTTCGCAAAGGCGTTGATTGCACGTGCGTGCTTGATGATACCGCCGATGTAGAACAGTGCCATTTCTGATAGGCCGCCGTATTTATCACCAGCAAACAGGTTTACACCGTCTTTTGCTAGTGACATGTGTACGTGCATACCAGAGCCGTTATCACCAACTAGTGGTTTAGGCATAAAGGTTGCTGTTTTACCAAATGCGTGAGCAACGTTATGAACAACATACTTATAAATCTGAATTTCATCTGCTTTATTAGTTAGGGTGTTGAAACGAGTTGCGATTTCGTTTTGACCAGCAGTGGCTACTTCATGGTGGTGAGCTTCAACAACAAGTCCCATCTCTTCCATGATTAAACACATTGCAGAACGAATGTCTTGTGATGAATCAACAGGCGCTACTGGAAAGTAACCACCTTTAACGCCTGGACGGTGACCTTTGTTACCGCCTTCGATGCTAGCACCGCTATTCCATGCCGCTTCAATGTCGTCAATCTTAAAGAATGAACCTGACATGTCAGTGTTGAACTTAACATCGTCAAATAAGAAGAACTCTGGCTCAGGACCGACAAGTACATTATCAGCAAAACCAGCTGAACGCATAAACTCTTCTGCGCGCTTAGCGATTGAACGTGGATCGCGATCGTAGCCTTGCATTGTTGCTGGCTCAAGAATATCACAACGAATATTTAGGGTTGCGTCTTCAGTAAATGGGTCAAGTACCGCACTTGCTGCGTCAGGCATCATCACCATGTCTGATTCGTTAATGCCTTTCCAGCCTGCAACTGAAGAGCCATCAAACATTTTTCCTTCTTCGAAGAAATCAGCATCGATTTGGTGAGATGGAATAGAAATGTGCTGTTCTTTACCTTTGGTATCGGTAAAACGTAGGTCAATAAACTTAACTTCATTTTCCTGGATCAGCGCTAGTACGTTTTCAACTGACATCTTGAGTAACCTCCGGTGTTATTTAGAGCGATGGCCGCAAACTTTTGCTCATGTTTAGCGTGAGCGAATCTAAAAGTGTTAAAGCGAAAACCATGCCAACTTTTAAAAGCCCCAAAAAAGGCGGGTTTGCCATGTTATTGGAACTTTTTCCTGTCCTGTTTGCACTATTATGGTGAGCCGTTGCACCAAGTTGGTGCTTTCGCAATTGTGATTGAAAAGGGGATGATATCTTTCAATACATTCATCCATTTAATAGTCATACTACTATGGTGATGAGGGCAAATATTGTCAATCCACGCAGTGATAATTAGGTGTGTTTTTTGCTAAATATTTATCACTAGGCTGTAAATGAAAAGTGATCCAGATCGCATTTTTAGTCCATTTAGGGGAATTTATCGTACGAATGGAGGGGTTAAAAAAAATAAAAACAGCCAAAAAAGTGAGTAAAAATGCGGCTCTAGAGCAAGTTGAGAAAAAAGCTGGTGATATAAATCACATATTGCGTGGGTTTTAGAGTAAAATCTGTTAAATTATGAGCCGTTTTTTTAATCAAGTAGCCTCTATTAAGACGCTGCATGTTCTGAGTGAATGTGAAACTAATGTCTAATCAATCGATCGATAACTTAAGAAATATCGCAATTATTGCTCACGTAGACCACGGTAAAACTACCCTGGTTGATAAACTTCTACAGCAATCTGGCACGTTAGAGGGTCGCGGCGAAGCCGAAGAACGTGTGATGGATTCTAACGATATCGAAAAAGAACGTGGCATTACCATTCTTGCTAAGAACACAGCAATTAACTGGAATGACTACCGTATCAATATCGTAGACACCCCTGGACACGCAGACTTCGGTGGTGAAGTTGAGCGTATCATGTCTATGGTTGACTCTGTATTACTTATCGTTGATGCAGTTGATGGCCCGATGCCTCAAACTCGTTTCGTAACGCAAAAAGCGTTCGCATACGGCCTTAAGCCAATCGTTGTAATTAACAAGATTGACCGTCCAGGTGCACGTCCTGAGTGGGTAATGGATCAAATCTTTGACCTATTCGACAACCTAGGCGCAACTGATGAGCAACTAGATTTCCAAGTGGTTTATGCTTCTGCGCTAAATGGCTGGGCTACTTTAGAAGAAGGCGAAATTGGCGAGAACATGGAACCATTGTTCCAATCTATCGTTGATAACGTTGCTGCACCATCAGTAGACGTTGATGGCCCACTACAGATGCAAATCTCTCAGCTAGATTACAGCTCTTACGTTGGTGTTATCGGTGTTGCTCGTATCACTCGTGGTACAGTTAAAGCTAACCAACAAGTAACTATCGTTGGTGCTGACGGTTCTAAGCGTAACGGTAAAGTAGGTACTGTTTTAGGTTACTTAGGTCTTGAGCGTCACGAAATTGAAGAAGCTAAAGCGGGTGATATCATCGCAATCACTGGTCTTGGCGAGCTTAAGATTTCTGACACAATTTGTGACCAGAACTGTGTTGAAGCTCTAACACCACTTTCTGTTGATGAACCAACAGTTACTATGACTTTCCAAGTAAACAACTCTCCGTTTGCTGGTAAAGAAGGTAAGTTTGTTACTTCACGTAACATCCTTGAGCGTCTTCAAAAAGAACTAGTACACAACGTTGCACTACGTGTTGAAGAAACAGCTGACCCAGACAAATTCCGCGTATCAGGCCGTGGTGAACTTCACCTATCTATCCTGATCGAAAACATGCGTCGTGAAGGTTACGAGCTAGCTGTATCTCGTCCAGAAGTTATCATCAAAGAAGAAGATGGTAAGTTAATGGAACCGTTTGAAACTGTAACTATCGACGTGGTTGAAGAGCACCAAGGCGGTATTATGGAGAACATCGGTCTTCGTAAAGGTGAGCTAACAGATATGGCACCAGATGGTAAAGGCCGTGTTCGCATGGACTTCATGATGCCTTCTCGTGGTCTTATCGGTTTCCAAACTGAGTTCATGACATTGACTTCAGGTTCTGGTCTTATCTACCATTCGTTTGATCACTACGGTCCTCACAAGGGCGGTACAATCGGTCAACGTAACAACGGTGTATTGATTTCTAACGCAACAGGTAAAGCACTGACTTACGCATTGTTTAACCTACAAGAGCGTGGCCGTCTATTTACTGAGCACGCAGACGAAGTTTACGAAGGTCAAATCATCGGTATTCATAACCGTTCTAACGACCTTACAGTTAACTGTCTGAAGGGTAAGCAGCTAACTAACGTTCGTGCTTCTGGTACTGACGAAGCGCAAACTCTTTCTCCTGCTATCAAGTACACACTTGAGCAAGCACTAGAATTCATCGATAACGATGAGCTAGTAGAAGTTACACCTGTAAGCATTCGTATCCGTAAGAAACTTCTTACTGAAAACGATCGTAAGCGTGCAGGTCGTGGCGGTAAGTAATTACCTCTAGCTGAACGATACTAATACAATCCCTCGCTTGGCAACAAGCGGGGGATTGTTGTATTTGAGAGCCATGAAAATATTATAGAGACAAAAAAAGAGCTAACCCTGTTAGCTCTTTTTTTATGGTCATGAAATGGTGGCTACTTTTTCAAATGACCAATAAAACGATTTGATTCCGCAATAGCGCGATTCATATCACGAATAGCGCCTGAAATTTCGGTTTGTAATGAAGTAAACTGGCCTTGAAGCGAGCCAATTGCTGCCGCATTGAGGTTATGCTTAAGATAAAGAGTGTTATCACGTAGTGTATCTAAAACTGGCTCCATCTTCTTCTCGGCGCGTTTCATCGCAGTTAGCATTTTATTGTAAGATAGTTTTGTTGTTTGTAATTTACGTTGGCTATCGCGTTTGAGGGTGGCACTTTTATATAACGCCAGTTCTTGTTGCCATTCATCAAACATCGCATTGGCAACATCTTCAATTGCTGCAATACGGTCGTTGACGTTATTGACTGCAGCTTCACTGTTTTTATATTGGCTATCAATATCCTTATAAGCGGATTCAAGATCGCCACCATCAAACTGATTCAGTGCTTTGAGGCCATCAAGGGCACTGGTAAATTGTTTTTGAGCGTTTTTTTGGGCTTGGTTGGCATCTTCAACTCGATCAACCATGATATCGCGTTTATAAACGCCGACTTTTTCCATCGCCGAATAATAGGCTGTTTGGCAGCCAGAAAGTAGGCTAACACTTAAAAAGATTGCAATAAAATAAGGCATGTTTTGCTCCTTGGTGAGACATGCAAAATAACAAATAAATGGTGGTACCGCGTCGTGCTAAAGTAACGAATTCGATAGCTAAACATCCATGCCAGTATCTGATGTTAGTATGACTGTTTTCGATAACTTATAGGTATAACACTCTATTATGGCTGACAAAAAACAACCTGTGAAATTTGTGTTGTGGCAACGTTTGCCGCGAATAATGGAATATTTTGGTTATTTAATCCAGCGAGTGAACCATGACCGCTTGACGGTAACCGCTGGATCAATGGCTTATGTAACCTTATTGTCATTAGTGCCGCTGTTAACTGTAGTCGTTTCTGCGTTATCTGCGATACCTGTTTTTGCTGGGGTTGGCGATCAAGTACAACAGTTTGTGATCACTAACTTTGTACCCGCAGCAGGGGTAGTGGTAACAACTTACCTTAATGAATTTATTGTTAATGCCGGTAAAATGACCGTAGTTGGAATTGGAGCATTATTTGTCGTGGCGATGATGCTTATTTCTTCGATTGATAAAGCACTTAATTATATTTGGCGAGTAAAGAAAAAGCGCCGCTGGGTAATATCATTAGCAGTATATTGGATGATTCTGACCTTAGGTCCTATTCTTTTGGGTTCAAGTATTGCATTAAGTTCATACCTAGGTTCATTGGCATTACTTGATCATCAAACATTACATGGCGTGGTGCAACAGTCATTACAATGGTTACCGTCAATGATGTCAGGGTTGGCTTTCCTATTGCTTTATGCATTAGTACCTAATTGTAAGGTAACCTTTAACCATGCATTAATAGGTGCGTTGTGTAGTAGTGTTTTATTTGAGTTAAGTAAAAAAGGCTTTGTGATTTATTTAGCTCATTTTCATTCCTATCAAATGATCTATGGTGCATTGTCTGTGATCCCTATTTTATTTGTATGGATTTATTTATGTTGGTGTATTGTGTTGCTAGGGGCTGAAATTACCGCCAGTTTAGGTGAACGTGGTTTTTGGGATGTGAGCCCACTCCGCTCACCAACAACGTTAACTAACAGTGACCAAGGTTTAACTAATAAGAAGGAATAATAATGATTGCGCTAATTCAACGGGTGAGTGAAGCCAGTGTTACCGTTGACGGTAAAATAACCGGAGCAATTGGCTGTGGGTTGTTAGTGCTGCTTGGGGTTGAAAAAGGTGATGATGAAGCCAAAGCGCAAAAGCTGCGCGATAAAGTATTGGGCTATCGTATCTTTAGTGATGCTGACGATAAAATGAATCTCAATGTTCAGCAAGCACAAGGTAGCGTGTTAGTCGTTTCACAATTTACATTAGCAGCAGATACTAAAAAAGGCATGCGCCCTGGATTTTCTGCGGGCGCAGCTCCGGTTGAAGCGGAACGTCTGTACCAATATTTTGTCGAACAATGTAAAGCGCAGTCGATTGTCACCGAAAAGGGTGTCTTTGGTGCCGATATGAAAGTGGCATTAGTCAATGATGGTCCAGTGACTTTTTGGTTGCAGGTTTAACCGCTTTATTTGCACATTGTGGGTGCAAAAATGCAGACGATTAAGAAAAGAGGAAATGGATGTTTCGATTAATCACTCCGCAAACAGAATCACAATTGGCGAGTTACTATTATTTTCGCTGGCAAATGTTGCGTCAGCCATGGCAAATGCCACAGGGTTCTGAGCGTGATGCGTATGATGACGTCAGTGCTCATCGTATGTTAGTTGATAGCCATGATAATGTGGTCGCAATTGGACGTTTATATGTGACACCTGATAACGAAGGTCAAATTCGTTACATGGCGGTAGATGCTGCTGTGCGTCATCATGGCCTCGGCGGAATGATTTTATTGGCTCTGGAATCTTTAGCGCGTTATGACGGTGCCAAGCGGTTAGTATGTAATGCGCGTGAAGCGGCTATTCCATTTTACCTTAAAAATGGCTTTGAAAGTCGTGGCGAGTTAAGTGACGCGCATGGCCCAATGCGTCATCAGCAGATGGTAAAACCATTATCACCCTTAACGGACGTCGCTCGGCAGCCGCAATGGTGCCAAGAATTACAAACATTATGGCAAAACCAAATTCCGATCAGTGACAAAATGGGCATCAAAATTAATCAGTATACTGGCTATCGATTTGAAGTTAGTGCGCTGTTTAATGCCAATATTAATCCCAATGAATTTATGTTTGCTGGCAGTATCTTTACCATGGCAACTCTCGCTGGGTGGGGATTTATTTGGTTGCTGCTAAAAGAGCGCGGTTTGCAGGGGAATATTATTTTGGTTGACAGCCATATACGTTACTCAGCACCAGTTACAGAGCGGCCGATCGCCGTCACTACTCTTGAGCATTTACGCGGTGATTTTGATCGTATTACTCAAGGGCGCAAAGGACGAGTGACGGTCGATGTGAATGTTCAATGTGGTAAAGCGGTATCTGCAACGTTTACTGGTACATATTTAGTATTACCATTGCAGGATGAGTCTACCGTGACTGTGGATACTCCTTGAAGCCATTCTTTAATTAATTGCTGACAGCCCGTCGTCAATTTAAGTTTAAGTTGCTGTTGCTTGGTATCTGTTAAGTTCCAACGACTGTCAATATTTAGCGCGAAACCTTTAGCCATGGCTGTTAATGGTTGCATTTGGATTGTACCGTGTTGGGCTGTAAGTATCAGCGGTGTTGCTATTAATGGCAGCTCTGGTGCTGTTGCAGTTTGATTGACGGTTGAAAAATTCGATTGCTGCCACTGAGTGAATAATTGCTGTGGTGTGATATTGATTAACGCTAATTGGCGAAAATCAGCGTTAGCAGTGCCACTTAAGTGATGATTAAAATCCGCTTGAGTACCAGCCAATCCATGGAGCTTTATTTGAGTATCAATAGCCCCTGTGAGCGGTAAGGGTAATGATAGCCATTGGGATAGAGTTTGTGCTGGTATGGTGTCACCCATCAGGGTTAATTGCCATGGGCGCTGTGGATCATTAAGTGCCACCCTTGCGCGTGCTTTTAACATGCCATGGTTAAACGGTAATACTAATTTATCTAACTGCCATTTACCGGCATTGCTATGCATAGTCGCAATGGCTTGGTTGATAATCACCTGATTGATACTGCCAAAACCTAGGTTAGCTTCAAGCTGTCCTTGCCATAATCCCCACTGATTATTTTGTTTCAATACCGCATCTTGAACATCAATATCAATACCAGCGAGTTGAAACGGAATTGTGGTTGCAGATGAGGTGATCTGACTGTTATTAATATTAAGATTTTTAAATATTATATCGGTGTATTGATGCTGCCATTGCTGCCATCTTTGTAGCCAATCTTTGTTTAAAAACCATTTAATACCACTGGCTTTTAAATCACTCACAAATAATTGCTGGGGATCGATCCAACCATCGATGCGAACAAATCCTTCCATCATATGTGCTGACATGCCATGACTGATAATTTGTTGGGGCATAAATTGTAATTCAGCCAATGGTTGTTCAAAATTCACCTGATGCCACTGTACATGGCTAGCACTGAACGATAAACGACTATTTTTTTGCTGCCAATAGTTCTGTGGCCAGTGCCAGTTTTGAAGCGATAGATTAATATCATCAGCACTCCATTGCGCTAATTCAATACTGCTATCGATGACATCTAACCGTTTAATATTGATTGCGGTGAGTGGTGCTAGGTGTAGGGTTAATTGTTGTTGCCAATCATTAACCAATTGTTGATCTTGTAAGCGGAATTTATTGAGTGTCAGCTGATCGATAGTCAAACTATGATCGGTATTATTGAACTGTGCTTGAGCTGTTATTTTTGCCTGATGCCACAGCCCAGAGATACCATCAAATTGCCATTGTTGGTGGTGCTTATTGGCGTTGATCAGTAATTGCTGTAATTCAAATTGGTGCCATTTTATGCTGGTGGCACTCATTTTTAAGCTGCCATTAAAACTTTGCCACCATGGTATGTTGGCTGCGGGTGTTTGCCAATTATCGAACTGAATTAAACCATGCTTAATTGTAAATGTTGGAGTGTTGAGGTTGGTATTATTAAACACTAAGCGTTTGATTGTGAGTGGCGGTAAGCTGGTTAATAACGGCATATTAGCTGAGGTGATATTGTTAATCTGTATTCCGTCAAACGCCAGTTTATCCTTGGTTATACTGGATTTGGATAGCCATAGTTGAATACTGTCAGCGTGGATCAGTACTTGCTGGTTTTCAATGATTTCAGCATGTTCAAATCGTATCTGATAAGGGGTGCGAATATCATAATCAATTTTTTTGGCAACTACTTGATAAGGCGATACTTGGGCAAGGATAAAATTAACCAGCGGCTGATTATAGCGGCTATGTAATAGTCCGATGAGGGTGGTTAAACACACCACGACTATTAACACCAAAATAAGCACTGATTTGCTAAGTCGTCGCATAAAATTTCCTCGTAAGCTGAAGGCACTATATCAATTTTAATGGCTTGTTGAGGGTGGGGGAAAAATTATTTTTTAGCAAGCGCTTTGGTAAGAGCTTGGCTGTGGAATATCAGTGTTAAAAAAACAGCCTCTATATAAGAGGCCGTTAGTCGTTAATTGAATACGATATTAAATTAACCGAGTTGTGGGCCTGCAGCAACTAACTGTTGGCCTTCTTTAGTGTCAGTGTACTTATCAAAGTTAACAATAAAGCGATTTGCTAAATCTTCAGCTTTGCTTTGCCACTGTAGAGGATCAGTGTAAGTATCACGTGGATCAAGAATGGTTGAATCAACACCCGGTAATGATGTTGGCACAGTTAGATTAAAAATTGGAATTTGCTTGGTGTTTGCATTATCAATTGAGCCATCAAGGATTGCATCAATGATTGCACGCGTGTCTTGAATTGAAATACGTTTACCAGTGCCGTTCCACCCCGTGTTTACTAAGTAGGCTTCAGCACCTGCATCTTCCATACGCTTTACTAATACTTCAGCATATTGGGTTGGATGTAAGGTTAAGAATGCATTACCAAAACAAGCAGAGAACGTTGGTGTTGGTTCAGTAATACCACGTTCAGTACCAGCTAATTTAGCAGTAAAACCTGAAAGGAAATGATATTTTGTTTGCTCTGGTGTCAATTTAGATACCGGAGGCAATACACCAAAAGCATCAGCAGATAAGAAAATCACTTTATTGGCATGACCGCCTTTTGATACTGGCTTAACGATATTTTCGATATGGTAAATAGGGTAAGAAACACGGGTATTTTCAGTTTTTGAATTATCGTCAAAATTAATTGAACCATCACTGCGAACACTAACGTTTTCTAATAATGCATCACGACGAATGGCATTATAGATATCAGGCTCAGCTTCTTTCGATAGGTTGATAGTTTTTGCGTAGCAACCACCTTCAAAGTTAAATACGCCGTTGTCATCCCAACCATGCTCATCATCACCAATTAATGCGCGCTTAGGATCAGTTGATAAGGTTGTTTTACCTGTGCCAGAAAGACCAAAGAATACTGCAACATCGCCTTCATTACCCATGTTGGCAGAGCAATGCATTGATGCAATACCTTGTAGAGGTAAGAAGTAGTTCATCATTGCGAACATACCTTTCTTCATCTCACCGCCGTACCAAGTACCACCAATCAATTGCATTTTTTCACTGAGGTTGAAAACGGTGAAGTTTTCAGAGTTCATACCGTGTTCTTGCCACTTAGGGTTCGTACACTTAGAACCATTCATGATCACAAAATCAGGTTCGAAGTTTTCAAGTTCAGCATCCGTTGGACGAATAAACATGTTTTTTACAAAGTGCGCTTGCCATGCAACTTCGGTGATCACTCGAATACAAAGGCGAGTATCAGGGTTTGCACCACAATAACCATCAATAACAAACAGGCGTTTGTTTGATAGTTGGTTAGTCACTAATTCTTTAAGATCTAACCATACTGTTTGAGTTAGTGCTTTATTGTCATTCTTACCTTGATCTGACCACCACAATGTATCTTTAGTGGTGTTATCACGCACAATAAATTTATCTTGCGGCGAGCGACCAGTAAAAATGCCAGTATCAACCGATACCGCACCTAATTCAGTAACAATCCCACGCTCGTAGCCTTCCAACTCAGGTTTTGTCTCTTCGTTGAAAAGAACCTCGTAAGAAGGGTTACGAATAACATCTGTAACATTGGTAATACCGTATTGGGATAAATCCATGTTGTTTGCAACCTTATTATCAACACAAGTAGTGATCATTGGTGCTCCTAGGGTAAGATGTTGTTTAACTGTCAATCATGCTAACAACCCTAAATCGCTAAATCAGGGACGGTCATCAAAAAATCAACCATCGCAATGTTAATTTTAGGTAAAAATATCGAAACCGCGAGGGGTTTTATTTTGCTTAAATGTTAAAATTTATTTGTTGTGATTGTGGTCAATATTTGTGCATGATGATTGCAAAAAAAACACAAATAAAATGACAATATAATTTTATATACGCTGTGGCGATGTTGGCTGAGGGGAATTAAAACCAAAAAAAGCCGACATCATTTGTCGGCTAAAAAACAGTGGTGAGTTGCTAAGTGCTAATTAGTGAACTTGATCACTATCGGCAGAATTAGCACTGTTATCACGTAGTGCGGCAATATCAATACTGTCGAAGTCATAGCTAGTACCACAGTAATCACAATGGAGTGATACTTTGCCATCTTCAGCAATGATTTGATCAATCTCTTGTGGTTGTACACTCATAATGGCAGCAGCACTGCGATCGCGTGAGCAACCACACTCAAAGCTGACAGCTTGAGGATCAAACAGTTGAACTTGCTCTTGGTGGTAAAGACGATATAGCACATCTTGTGCTTCTAATGTAAATAGCTCTTCATCTTTAACGGTTTCAGTTAACGCTTCTAAATGTTCAAAGTCGCCTTCAGTACCAGTACCATCAGGCATGATTTGTAATAGCATACCAGCAGCTTTTACTTGGCCGTCAATTACACCAGTGCGTAACCAAATACGAGTTTTTAGTTGCTCTGAATTTTTAAAGTAGCTTTCAAGGCACTCAACCAAATTATCGCCATCAAGACCAACCATACCTTGGTAGCGCTCACCTTTAGTCGGTGTGATTGTGATCACCATATGACCTTTACCCATTAGGTCATGAATAGTGCCGTCTTTAATATCACCCTTCCAACGTGCTACACCGCGTAACTGTTGATTATGATCGCCATTGATAACCGCTAGGCTTACAGGACCATCGCCTTGTACTTGTACGGTGATTGAGCCTTCAAATTTTAAGGTGGCAGTTAATAAGCTGGTTGCGACCAATAATTCACCTAACAATGTTGCCACTGGTGCTGGGTAATTTTTGTCAGCAATAATTTGTTGGTAAGTTTGGCTTAATTGTACCAATTCGCCACGAACGGCTGCGCCATCGAAAAGGTAACGGTTTAAACTATCGTTTGTCATGAGTATGTATTCTCCAGCTATAGAGCCAACCTAGTGAGGCATAAAAGGAACAGTAATTACTTTATGGTCAACGTTGCAACCGCGGCGGCTAAACCGTTGCAATAAAGCACTCACAGTTAAAATTATAATTTAAATAGGTTGGCACTTGGTTATTTATTCAGATGAGTTAATGTTTTTGAATCGCATAATATCGCGACGTTGCTTTTTATCTGGTCGTTTTTCTGGGCTTGGATTGTCATAAGCATTTAGTTTGCGCATTTTGGCCGTTTGTTCACGGGTAGCAATACTTTGAGCGGTTTCTTGATATAGCAACTGCGCTTCTGGTGCACCACGACGACAATCTGAGATTTGTTCAATAGTGATGATTTTCTCATCGTTACCCTGACGTAACTTTACCACGGCCCCAAGCTCAATAATTTTACTTGGTTTTGAACGCTGGCCATTATACTGCACTTTACCACCGTCAATCATGGTACGAGCAATTGAACGGGTTTTGTAAAAGCGGGCAGCCCATAACCATTTATCAAGCCGAACTTGCTTAATGTTTGGGGTGTTTTGACCCATCACTGTGCCTATATTTGTTAAAACGATAAATTATCACATTCTGCTAATAACAGCAGTAAAGTGACTATTTAGTATAAATGGTGATATTAGCCGAGGATTTCAATCACTGAATAAGAATTTATTACAAAAAAACATTAAATTCTTAGATACTATGGCGTTTTGTTGGAATTATTAAATAGTATTTCGTTAATTAACAGGCGATTATTGTCAGTTCAATTTTAAAGTGCGATTGCACTGCATTTATTTGTTTAATGGTAGTTGGTATTTTAACCATGGATTTTACTATGTCTGTTTCAAAGTGGTTTGCTGTAGCTGCAACCAAACGTCCGTTATCATTACAATCAGTCACGCGCCTTTTAACCGGTCTTTTAGTGGTGATATTGGCTTGGGTTGGTGGCCGTTTAGTGTGGTCGATTGTCGAGCCTGCCCCCGTGGTTGCGCGTTGGCAGCCGTTAACAGTGAGTGTTAATACCTCTCAACAGCAATTACCTGTTAATGAAATATTAAGTTTGAATTTGTTTGGTCGTTATCAGGCTAACGCTACTCCTGTGGTAGCAAAACCGGTTAAGCAAGATGCGCCGCAAACTCAATTACGATTAACATTAGTCGGTGTGGTGGCAAGTTCAACGCCATCAAAAGCTTTGGCTGTGGTGACTAATAACGGTAAGCAAAACACTTACGGTGTTAACGAAGTGATTGATAATACGCGTGCGACCTTGATTGCAGTATATAACGATCGGGTCATCATTCGTAATAATGGTCGCGATGAAACCTTGATGCTGGAAGGGATCAAGTATACTAAACCATCAGCGACAGTTGACTCTTCTAAAGTTAACCCCCCTCAAAGTAATGGCAATGCTGCTGAACTGGCTAAAATCAAACAAGAAATTTTATCTGAGCCTCAAACTTTATTTAGTTATATCCGCTTATCTCAGGTGAAAAAAGATGGCCAAATTGAAGGTTATCGAGTTAATCCAGGTAAAAATAGAATTTTATTTGATCAGGTAGGTCTTAAAGCCAATGATCTTGCAGTGAGTATTAATGGTAATAGCCTTACCGATCCTGCAATTATGGCCAAACTTTGGGGTGAGTTGTCTTCAGCCACTGATTTTACACTGACGGTTGAACGTAATGGTCAGTTACATGATATCCACATAGAGCTGCAATAACACTTTAGTGCTTAGCTTGAAATGAATATGCGATTAAAGCAGGAGTTTTTTGTGAAAAAATGGATGGGTAAAAGTGCCCTATTGTTAGCAAGTGGCTTGTTTTGTACTCAAGCAATGGCCGATGAATTAAGTGCGAATTTTAAAGGCACCGACATTCAAGAGTTCATCAACATTGTTGGTCGCACTTTACATAAAACAATCATTATCGATCCCGCTGTGCGTGGGCAAGTCAATGTGCGCAGTTATGATTTATTGAACGAAGAGCAGTATTACCGTTTCTTCCTTAATGTGCTTGATGTCTATGGTTACGCTGTGGTGACGATGGATGATGGTGTGATGAAGGTTATTCGTGACAAAGATGCTAAAACCGCCGCGATTCCAGTGGTGGGTGCCAATGATAAAAATATTCCTGGTGATGCGGTTGTTACCCGTGTGATTGCGGTTAAAAATGTCTCTGTTCGTGAATTGTCTCCGTTATTACGTCAGCTAAATGATAACGCGGGCGCGGGTAACGTGGTGCATTATGATCCGGCGAATATCATTATGATCACGGGTCGTGCTGCGGTGGTAAACCGCTTAGCTGAAATCATTGAGCGTGTTGACCGCGCGGGTAACAAAGACGTTACTGTGGTATCACTTAATAATGCCTCAGCATCAGAAATGGTGCGTATTATCGATTCGCTCAATAAAAGTGCTGAAGCAAAATCAACCCCAAGTTTTCTGATCCCTAAAGCAGTTGCTGATGAACGCACTAACTCAGTGTTGATTTCTGGCGATCCTAAAGTACGTGAACGATTAAAGAAACTGATCCATCGCTTAGATAAAGAGATGGCTGTCAGCGGTAATAGCCGCGTGTTTTATCTCAAATATGCTAAAGCTGAAGATTTAGTCGATGTCCTAAAAGGGGTGTCTGAAAATGTTCAAGCATCAACCAAAGGCAATTCAGGTCAAGGTCAGAGCGCAAGTAAGGATGATGTGATGATTTCGGCCCATGCGCCGACGAACTCATTAATTATTTCTGCGCCTGCTGATGTAATGAAGCGTTTAGAGTCGATCATTGCTCAACTCGATATTCGTCGTGCACAAGTTCATATTGAAGCGATGATTGTTGAAGTACAAGAAGGTGAAGGAGTCGATTTTGGCGTTCAGTGGGGATCTCAAGATGGCGGCGTGATCCAGTTTGGTAACAGCAGTGCGCCAATTGGTGGTTTGTTATCAGCCCAAGAAGCTGCAAAAGACACCACCTCTGTTCAACATGGTACTGATTCTAACGGTAAACCTTACACCACCGAAACCACCGAAAGTGGTGACTTAGCGCCAATGGCGACTTTTTTAGGTGGTGTCAAAGGCGCAGCTGCAGCGATTGCATTGGGTGACTGGACTGCACTTGTTACCGCAGTACAAGCGAACCGTAACGTTAATGTGTTATCAACACCGAATGTGACAGTGCTGGATAATCAAGAAGCAAACCTTTCTGTCGGCCAAGAAGTGCCAGTCACCACCGGCTCACAAACTGGTTCAAATAACGATAACCCGTTTACGACCGTTGAACGTAAAGATGTCGGCATTCAGCTCAAAGTGACGCCGCAAATCAACGAAGGTGACTCGGTACAGATGAAGATCGAGCAAGTAGTATCGCAAGTTGCCGATGCTAATGGTGCGGT
Source organism: Photobacterium aquimaris (assembly GCF_002954455.1). Lineage (GTDB taxonomy): Bacteria > Pseudomonadota > Gammaproteobacteria > Enterobacterales > Vibrionaceae > Photobacterium > Photobacterium aquimaris. Next base: position 19,023 of record NZ_MSCC01000006.1, on the reverse strand, counting down.
TGATATTCGATTTGATAAGCGTGAGCTAACCACATCGGTGCTGGTTAAAGATGGCAACATGATTGCGTTGGGTGGTTTGATGCAAGAGAAGACTCTTGAATCTGAGCAGAAAGTGCCAATTTTAGGTGATATTCCAGTATTGGGGGCATTATTCCGTTCGACTAATAATCAAACTGAAAAAACTAATTTGATGATTTTCATTCGTCCAACCATCTTACGTGATGGCATGAGTGCCGATGGCATGACACAACGTAAATATAACTACATTCGTGCTCAACAGTTATACCAAGCCGATAAAGGCATGCGTTTAATGGATGCAGAAATGCCGGTTATTCCAAAATATGGTGATGATATGGCGCTACCTGCTGAAGTACGCGCGTTTGTATCGCAGTTGGAGAAGCACTAATGGCAGATGAGTCGTTGGCATTAGAAACCGCAGTGTTATTTCGATTGCCGTTTTCTTTTGCTAAGCGCCATCATGTGGTGATTGAAGCCAATCAACAAGGATGGCAGTTATATTATTGCGGTCAGCTATCTGCAATCGTACTGGCAGAAGTGCGTCGTGTCGTTGGTGACGGTTTTTATCCGGTTGAGTTATCCGAGTCGCAATTTGAGCAAAAGCTCACTGATGCGTATCAACGTGATTCGTCAGAAGCGCGTCAGTTGATGGAAGATTTAGGTTCTGATAGCGATGACTTTTTCTCTCTGGCAGAAGAATTACCTGAAACCGAAGATTTGCTTGAATCAGAAGATGATGCGCCAATCATTAAATTGATTAACGCGATGTTAGCTGAGGCTATCAAAGAAGGTGCTTCAGATATTCATATTGAAACCTTTGAAAAAGTGTTGTCAATTCGATTCCGTGTTGATGGCATGTTGCGAGAAGTGTTACAACCAAGCCGTAAGTTAGCGCCATTGTTAGTGTCGCGGATTAAAGTCATGGCGAAGTTGGATATTGCTGAAAAGCGTATTCCACAAGATGGTCGTATTTCATTACGTATCGGTGGTCGTGCGGTCGATGTGCGAGTATCAACCATGCCATCGTCACACGGTGAGCGAGTGGTATTGCGTTTATTAGATAAAAACGCTACTCGTCTCGATTTACACAGCTTAGGTATGACAGCCGCTAACCATCAAGCGTTTGGAAAAATAATTGATCGTCCGCATGGCATCATTTTGGTTACCGGTCCGACAGGTTCGGGTAAATCAACTACTTTATATGCTGGTTTACAAGAGTTAAACAGTGCTGAGCGCAATATTCTAACGGTTGAAGATCCGATTGAATTTGATATCGACGGTATTGGTCAAACCCAAGTAAACAGCAAGGTTGATATGACCTTTGCGCGTGGTTTACGTGCCATTTTACGTCAAGATCCTGATGTGGTGATGATTGGTGAGATCCGTGATTTAGAAACCGCGGCCATTGCTGTGCAAGCATCGTTAACCGGTCACATGGTGTTATCGACGTTGCACACTAACACGGCTGTGGGTGCTATCACGCGTTTACGTGATATGGGAATTGAACCGTTCTTGGTGTCGTCATCATTATTAGGTGTTCTGGCTCAGCGCTTGGTGCGAACTTTATGTAGTGAGTGTCGCCAACCTTATGAGGCTGATACTGAACAGAAAAAACTGTTTATGTTAACCGCGACTGATAGCCTGACCCTGTACCGTCCGTGTGGTTGTGACAAGTGTAATTTTAAAGGTTACCGCGGTCGTACTGGTATTCATGAATTGCTGCAGGTTGATGAACATGTTCAAGAGCTGATTCATGCTGAAGCGGGTGAGCAAGCGATTGAAAAATATGTCCGTCAAACCACACCAAGCATTCGTGACGATGGTCTTGCCAAAGTACGTCAAGGGATTACCACACTTGAAGAAGTGATGCGCGTGACCAAGGAGAGCTAATGGCTGCGTTTGAATATAAAGCATTAGATGCCAAAGGTCGCCAAAAGAAAGGGGTATTAGAAGGTGATACCTCACGTCAAGTAAGGCAACAGTTGCGTGAACAAGGACTGGTGCCGATTGAAGTTAACCAAACCTCGGGTCAAGGTAAAAAAACGGCGGCAGCACCGAGTAAGTTAACCTTTCGACGCGGGATCAGCACCAATGAATTAGCGCTGATCACCCGTCAGTTAGCAACATTGGTGCAGGCTTCAATGCCATTGGAAGAATGTATTAAAGCGGTAGCAGAGCAAAATGAAAAGCCGCGTTTAAAAAACATTTTACTGGCAGTACGCTCGCGCGTAGTTGAAGGTTATACCTTAGCTGACAGTATGGCGGAATATCCACATGTGTTTGATCAGTTATTTCGTGCCATGGTGGCGGCAGGTGAGAAGTCAGGTCATTTAGATACCATCTTAAACCGTTTGGCTGATTACAGTGAAAACCGTCAACAGATGCGCAGCAAGTTGCAGCAAGCGATGATTTATCCATTAATGCTGACGCTGGTGGCGATCTCGGTGGTAGCGTTTTTGTTAGCGACTGTGGTGCCTAAAATTGTCGATCAATTTGTGCAAATGAATCAAGGTTTACCAGCAATCACTGAAGTGTTATTGGCCGCCAGTAATTTTGTTCAGCACTGGGGGCTGCTGGTGGTAATCGTGATTATTGGCATGATTACCTTGATCAAAACAGCCCTTAAAAAACCTGCGTTTCGCATCAAATGGGATCGGGCTATTTTACGGCTACCAGTTATTGGTAAAGTTGCTCGCGGGTTAAACACCTCTCGTTTTGCACGGACATTGTCGATTTGTACTTCAAGTGCAATCCCCTTATTAGATGGTATGAAAGTCGCGTCTGACGTAATGACCAATACCTACGTTAATAAAAAGATCCTTGAAGCTGCAGATAGAGTGCGTGAAGGTGCAAGTTTACGTATTTCATTGGAAAAAACCGCACTGTTTCCGCCAATGATGTTACATATGATTGCCAGCGGTGAACGCAGTGGTGAACTTGAACAAATGCTAACCCGTGCAGCGGATAACCAAGATCGTGATTTTGAATCCTTGGTCAATATGGCGTTAGGAGTATTTGAACCATTATTGATTGTCGCCATGGCAGGAGTGGTGATGTTTATCGTGATTGCAACCTTGATGCCGATTATTGAACTAAACAACATGGTCGGAATGTAGATTTTTCTTTTGGAGGGTGAAAAATGCAACAAAAGCAACGTGGTTTTACGCTGTTAGAAGTAATGGTAGTAATTGTAATCCTTGGCGTATTGGCAAGTTTAGTGGTGCCAAACCTTTTGGGTAACAAAGAAAAAGCGGATCAACAAAAAGCAGTAACCGATATTAGTTCGCTTGAGCAATCATTGGAAATGTACAAGCTCGATAACAGCGTCTTCCCAACTACTGATCAAGGGTTAGAAGCATTGGTAACTAAACCTTCTTCTTCGCCTGAGCCGCGCAATTACCGTGATGGTGGCTACATTAAACGTCTACCTAAAGACCCATGGGGCTACGATTACCAATACGTATCACCGGGCGAACATGGTGCGGTTGATATATTCACTCTAGGTGCTGATGGCCAAGAAGGCGGTGACGGTATTAATACTGATATCGGCAACTGGAACATGTTGAACTACAACAAAAAAAGCTAATAAATGATGATGAAACGTAATGCAGGTTTTACTTTAATTGAAATTATGTTGGTGTTAGTGCTACTGGCTACCAGTGCCGTTGCTGTGGTGTCGACGTTACCCAATAATAAGCGTGATGAAGTGAAAGAGCAGGCAGTACGTTTTCATCATTTAGCCCAACTGTTGGGTGAAGATGCAATGTTAAATGGGGTTGATTACGGTATTCGTATTGAACCCCATCAATATTCTTTTTTAACCCTCACCCAAGATGGTTGGCAGCCATTAGAGGGAGCGAAGTTTTTCACCAATGTAAAATTGGATGCGGGTATTACCGCTACCGTTGAAATTGGTGGGGCATGGAAAGATAAGGACCGACTTTTTAAATCTGACTCTATGTTTAAAAATGACGACATATTTAAAAAGTCTGATCAGGACAATAAACCGTTACCGCCACAAATTGTGGTGATGGCGAGTGGTGACTACACTCCGTTTACGGTCAGTTTTGAAATTAATAATCAGCATCAATTTTGGCAGGTGGTGGCGGATGAAGTGGGTAATTTAGTGCTATTAGCGCCAGGGCAAACATTCGCCGAACAATTATCACGACAGGAGCAATCACAGTGAAGCGCTCGCAAGGATTTACCCTGCTAGAGGTGTTGGTTGCTTTAGCGATTTTTGCAGTAGCGGCATTAAGCGTGATGCGTGCCATTAGTCAAAACTTAAATAATCTAGGTTATCTAGAGCAAAAAACTTTGGCTTCAATGGTAGCTGACAATGAATTAGCTCAATTGCATTTAAGCGGTCAGTATCCAAGTTCGATTAAACGTGGTAAATCGACATTGGCTGATCGAGACTGGTACTGGACAGTCACCAGTACTAAAACTCAACAGCAATTGTTGCGCCAAATAGAAGTATCAGTCGCAACTGATACACAACGTAAACACTCAGTTATTACGGTAAAGACTTATGTCACAAATTAATCGTCGTCAGCAGCAAGGTTTCACCTTACTGGAAGTGTTGGTGGCGATTGCGGTGTTTGCTATGTTGAGCTTATCTGCTAATCAAGTTATTACCAATGTTATGCGTAGCGACGCGCAATCAAAAGATCACAATCAGCGTTTACAGGCGATTCAGCGCACAATGATCATGATGGATAATGACTTTCGACAGATTGTAGCGCGAAAATTTAGAGTCGATGCTGAAAAGCCAACCGATAAAATCTTGCAAGCGGGTGAGTATCTTCTAGATTCAAGTAGCGAAGGGATCACCTTTGTTCGAGATGGTTGGCAAAATCCACAATCCATGTTCCCTCGTGGTGACATTACTCGTGTTGGTTACCGTATTATTGATGATAATTTAGAGCGGATTTGGTTTCGTTACCCTGATACCGTGGTGGGTGCCAAGCCGTTAGTGCGAGTCTTACTGACGGGTGTTAGCGATTTAAAATTTGAGTTTTATTACGATAAGCAATGGCATAAAAAGTGGGATAAAGCCGATAGTTTGCCTATGGGGATCAAAGTTATTATGACCTTGAAAAAACTCGGTGAAATTGAGCGAATTTACTTATTACCGACCTCGGCACTGAGAACTGATAAATCAAAGGCTAGCGCATGAGAAAGCAACGTGGAGTAGCATTGATTGTGGTTTTATTGCTAGTGGCTTTGATGAGCTTATTAGCAGTTCAAATGACCGAGCGGTTGCAGCTTAATTTTCATCGAGTACAAAACCAAGTCGAACATCAACAAGGCTATTGGTATAGCTTAGGGGTTGAAGCGCTGGCAGAGCAAGCACTCAAACAAAGCCTTAAAGACAGTGATACTGTTAATTTAACCCAAGCTTGGGCTGTTGGTGAGCAAAGTTATCCATTAGATGGCGGCGCGGTAATTAGCGGTAATTTAACTGATAAACAAACCTGTTTTAACTTAAATGCTTTTAGAAATATAAAAGCGAAGGCTGATAATAGCCAAAAGCCATTTTTAGTGACTTATTTACAAAATATTCTCACCGAGTCGGGTGTCGATGATTATGAAGCTGAGGTGATTGCCGACTCAAGTTGGGAATTTGTGGATAGCAATACCACAGTGCAATCGGCTTATGGCGCTGAAGACAGTAGCTATGAAAGCTTTCAGCCACCTTATGTTACTGCTAATGATTGGTTGGCAGATGGCAGTGAGTTTAGAGCGATTAATGGTGTTTCAGCCAAAATTTATCAACAAGTTAAAGGTTTGATTTGTGCTTTGCCAACCGATGATATGTTACTTAACGTCAATACCATTACTGAAAAACAAGCAGTATTGTTATCAGCATTATTTGCGCCCTCATTATCATTAGATGATGCTAAAAAAATCATTGCTGATCGTGATAAAAATCATACTGTTTGGGATAGTGTTGCTGACTTTATGAAACTTATTCCGCAGCCACCAACAGCAAGTCCTAATTCAGGAACAGATAAAACTGCAACGGAAATGGAGCAATATCTAACTGTTACCAGCCATTATTTTTCGTTAGACGCTGAAATAAAAGTAGACCGTGCCCGAGTGCGAACCGTGGCATTATTTAAACGTGATGATAAGAACAAGGTGACGGTAGTTCGTCGCCAATATGGAGGAATCCGTGAGCGAATTTCTGACGATAAGGCTAAGTAGCCGGCCGGGAATGCCGGTGCAATGGTTGGTCTGGTCGCCACTGCAAAATGAAGTGATTGCATCTGGCCAATTGGCGGATATTAATCAGTTAAGTGAATTAACTGAATATGCAGCAGCTCGCCCTGTTTATGGCTTAGTGCCAACCAGTGAGATGCTATTAACCCAAGTAGCGATTCCTGCTGGAAGTAGCCGTCAGTTAACGGCGGTATTACCGTATCTGCTAGAAGAAGAGCTTGCCCAAGATGTTGATAGCTTACATGTGCAATTACTTAAACGTGATAATGATATTGCGACGGTGGCTATTATTGAGCATCACAAAATCGCAATGTGGTTAGCTGCGTTTGCAGACTGTGGTATTGAGCTTAAAAAACTGATTCCCGATTGTTTATGTTTACCCTTATTTAATGATGGTTACAGTGCTGCTGAAATCGATGGACAGTGGTTAATTCGCCAATCAGAAGCAATGGGCGTTTGTGCTGATAGTAGCTGGTTGGCTGCCTGGGTAACCGCGCAAAAAGCACCAATTATTGTTGATACGGTTGATGATAGCGCCGATGACGAAGGTGATGATATTACGCCTGAAACTGAAGCCGCACGTTTAACTGAAGAAGTTGAATCGATTGTTGCAGCTACTGCGAGTTTGGCTCAGGTGACAATTCATCACTATACACCAGCACCGGTAAATATTCCTGGGCATTGGCAGCCTCAAACGCCAGAACTGGTGATGCAGTTACTCGCTATCGGGGCTGCAGAATCAAAGGCAACCTTGCTATCTGGGCCTTATAAACCTCAAGCAGCATGGCGTAAACATTTACAGCCGTGGCGTAAAGTCGCGATCGCGGCTGCGGTGGTGTTGGTGGCACTTATTGGAGAGCAAGTACTAACTACGCAGCGTTTAGAGCAACAAGCCAATGCGTATCGAGCTGAAAGTGAACGTATTTTTCGTCAAGTTTTACCACAGTTTAAACGTATACCTTCGCAGAGTTATTTGAAAAATCAAATGAATGCAGCGTTGAAAAGTTTAGGTGGTCATGGTGAACAAAATGGCATGTTAATGTGGCTTAGTGAATTAAAGCCGGCATTAATAAAAGTGCCTTCGATTAAAATTGTTAATCTTAAATATGACCAAACACGTGGCGAATTGCGGTTACAGGCGACAGCGGCAGGGTTCCAAGATTTTGAACAGTTACGCAGTGCATTGAGCGTGCAATTTGAGGTTGATCAAGGCCAGTTAACCAAAGCCGATAATTTAGTCAGTGGTGCAGTGGTACTGAGGAGAAAAGCCTAATGGCAGAGATTAAGGCATGGTGGAAATCCCTCAGTCAGCGGGAACAGTATTTGCTACTTGGGGCAGGCAGTGCATTAGCTATTGCAATGTTGTATTGGGGCGTGTGGCAGCCGTTAAATCAACGTGCAGCAGCAGCTCAGAATAAGATTAATCAACAGCGTCAATTATTGACATGGGTTGAGCATAAAGCCAATCAGATTTCGGCACTTAAACGTGTTGGTGGAACAGTCAATGTCAGTGATCAAGGACTTAACCAAGTCATTAATGAAACCACGACTCGCTTTAAAATTGATTTGATTCGCATGCAGCCCCGTAATGATGATCTACAAGTGTGGGTGCAGCCATTACCGTTTGATACTCTGGTCAATTGGTTAGTGTATTTACAGCAGAGCTATGGCATCAATACTCAGTTTATTGATCTCTCAAAAACTGATAAAAACGGCATGGTTGAAGTTAACCGTTTGCAGTTAGGACGAGGATAACCGTGAAATTTAAGTTAGCCGTTGGTGCCAGTTTTGGTGTGGTATTTATTGCCAGTTTAGTGGCTCATGTTCCTGCAAGTTGGTTATGGCAGCATGCACCTAAAATTAATGGATTATCCTTAGAGGGTATTGCTGGGACACCATGGCAAGGCTCTGCAGGTAATGTTCGCTGGCAGAATAAACCTTTTGGTCACTTGCAATGGGATATGCGTATGAGTCGCTTGCTACAAGGTGAACTTGCATTTGATGTTCGCTTTGGTAAGGGCAGTGAATTTCACCTTCAAGGACAAGGAGTAGTGGGTTATGACAGTGATGGTCCATTTGCGGAAAAATTATTGTTATCAATGCCTGCCGATCAAGCAATAGCACAAGCCCAATTGCCTGTTCCGCTAACGGTAAAAGGTAATTTAGAGTTAACCGTTAGAAATTACCACTATGCTGCACCTTATTGTAAAACACTTGATGCAACCTTAGCTTGGGTACAAGGATCAGCAGAAACTCCAATGGGAACTATAACTCCAGGACCTGTTTTTGCCGATTTAAGTTGTGCTAAAGGCGCAGTTGTTGCCAAAATTAATCAAACCTCTGCTGATGTTAGCAGTGATTGGCAAGCCAACCTTGCAACTAATCGCCAGTATAAATTTCACGGGTGGTTCAAACCGGGAGCACAATTTCCTGCTGGGCTTGCGAAACAATTAAAATGGCTAGGTGACCCTAATACCAAAGGTCACTATAAACTTAACTATTCAGGGCGATTGTAGCGTTAGTTAACATTTTAATCACAAAAGCATTAATAACCGGCAGTCGATTTCGACTGCCGCTTTCTTTCTGGTGATTATTCGCTTTTAATTAGAGTAAGCTTTTTTTATTCTGGTAATGCATTCATTAAACAGGACCTAATCATGGCAATAGGCAAAGATAAACCCCAAATCTTAGCTGCCGAAGTTGTAGCACAATCACGACTTTTTAAAATTGAATCATTGGAATTACGTTTTTCTAATGGTGTCGAGCGCACTTATGAGCGCATGCAGCCAAGTGGACGCCATGCAGTATTGATTGTCCCTGTTACTGCTGATGGTGATTTATTACTTATTCGTGAGTATTCTGCTGGCACTGAGCGTTATGAATTAGGTTTTCCTAAAGGTTTGATTGATGCTGGTGAAACGGCACTTGAAGCGGCAAATCGTGAATTAAAAGAAGAAATAGGTTTTGGCGCGCAACGATTACAGCCATTAAAAGAAGTGATTTTAGCACCGTCTTATTTTTCGAGCCGAATGACACTGTTTGTCGGCCAAGATTTATATCCAGAGCGTTTAGAAGGTGATGAGCCTGAGCCGCTAGAGGTTGTACGCTGGCCGTTAGCGCAAGCTGAAGAGTTGCTGACACATGTTGATTTTGCGGAAGCGCGTAGTATTAGTGCGCTGTTTTTAGCCCTAAAGTATTTAGCTTGTGAGGAATAGCCAATGACACTTAACCATCTTATTCCTGAGGTTATCGATATTGCTCAAGCCTCTGGTCGATTGATATTAGATATTTATCAAAATGGTCAGTTTGAACAACATATTAAATCAGATAATACCCCAGTAACCAGTGCTGACTTAGCTGCTAATCAGTTAGTGGTTGAGCGACTATCATTGTTAACACCTGATATTCCGGTGTTATCTGAAGAAGACGCTAATATTTCGCTGACTGAACGTAGCCAATGGTCACGTTATTGGTTGATCGATCCACTTGATGGCACTCAAGAATTTATTGCTGGCAGTGGTGATTTTGCTACTATCATCGCATTGATTGAGAATAATAAGCCTGTAATGGGGGTGGTGTATGCTCCCGTCTCTGGCGTGACGTATTATGCCGCGCAAGGTCAAGGGGCACATAAAATTACTGCTGATGGTGAAACGTGTGTGATCTCAACTAATAAACACCAGTCACCATTACGTGCGCTGACGATTGCGATTAGTCGTCGGCAGAATGTTGATATCACTAAGGCGCGATTTGACAGTCAATATCATTATGACGTAGTTGAACTGGGCTCTGCCTCTCTAAAAGCGTGTTTAGTCGCTGAAGGGGGGGCTGATTGCTATTTACGTTTAGGACCAACGGGTGAGTGGGATACGGCGGCAACGCAATGTATTGTTGAAGAAGCTGGTGGGCGAATCTTTAATACCCATATTACACCGTTGTCTTATAACTTACGGCAGACATTAGAAAATCCTAATTTTATCGTATTAGGTGATGAACAGTTACCGTGGACATCGATTTTAACTGCCGATGATCGCTTAATGACTGCCGAATAAAACCATCACTAATAAACAATACAATTATTAACGGAGCCTCAATGACTCCGTTATTATTGTAATTTATTGATAGTTAAAATAATCGATTAAGACCATTTAATGCCGCGACGCGAAAAGCTTCTGCCATTGTCGGGTAATTAAAGGTAGTGTTAGCAAAATACTCAATGGTATTACCTTCGCCTTTTTGTTCCATGATCGCTTGGCCAATATGAATTATTTCAGCGGCACGTTCGCCAAAGCAATGAATACCGAGGATCTGTTTGGTTTCACGATGGAATAAAATTTTTAAACTCCCAACTTCAGTTCCTGCAATTTGAGCGCGCGCTAAGTGTTTAAATTGCGACCGACCGACTTCATAAGGAATTTTTGCCGCAGTTAATTGTTGCTCTGTTTGACCGACAGAACTGATCTCTGGCAGGGTATAAATACCAGTGGGAATATTAGCGATTAATTGTCCCTGCGCCTTACCAGTACTGATAGCTTGTGCCACAAATCGACCTTGATCATAAGCCGCACTAGCAAGACTAGGGTAGCCAATCACATCCCCAACCGCATAGATATGTTTTACCGTGGTTTGATAGTTACTATTAACTCGTAGTTGACCGCGCGAGTCAGCTTCTAAACCAACATGCTCTAATGCCAGTTTATCGGTATTACCAGTCCGTCCGTTGGCATACAGTAAACAATCAGCGCGCATCTTCTTGCCTGATTGTAAATGCATAATAACCCCGTCATCAGTGCCTTCTATGGCCTCAAAAGTTTCATCATTACGGATCATGGTACCGGTATTGGTGAGGTGATAAGACAATGAGTCGGACATTTCGTTATCAAGAAATTCCAATAATCGTTGTCGAGTGTTAATCAAATCAACTTTAACCCCAAGCCCTCTAAAAATAGACGCATATTCACAGCCAATAACGCCTGCGCCATAAATAATAATATGACGCGGGTCATGGGCTAATTGTAAAATTGAATCACTGTCATAAACTCGAGAGTGCGAGAAATCAACACCAGCTGGTTGATAAGGGCGTGAACCAGTCGCAATAATAAATCGCTCAGCACTGAAATAATCAATGCTGCCATCATTGCAAGTCACGCTGACTGTATGAGAGTCAACAAATTGAGCTTCGCCATGAATTATTTGGCAGTGATTGCGATCATAAAACCCTTGCCGCATACGGGTTTGTTTGCTGACAACTTCTGCTGCATGGTGAAGGATCTGACTAAAGGTACGGTGTAAGGTTGAGGTATCGTTGCAATAGAGTGGGTTTTGATTGAATTCGATAATTCGGCTTACAGCATGGCGTAATGATTTTGATGGAATCGTTCCCCAATGCGTGCAGCCACCACCAACGCTATTTTCACGCTCAATAATCGCAACTTTAAACCCTGCTTTAGTGAGTCCCATCGCAGCCCCTTCACCACCAGGACCACTTCCAATAATGATGACATCAAAATGATTATTTGGTGTGGGTTGGTTATTAGACATAGCCTCATTCCTTGATTGGGTTATTCTTATGTGAATGGCTATTATGGTAACGGTTTGGCTTATAGGGATGAATGGTTACATAGTCAGAGCTCGAACTGAGTCACGAAGTTTTTATTATTAATCAAACGTTATAGATCCTGATCGGTTATTAAACAAGCACCACAGTTTGTGATGTAAAATGCAAAATGATACTAATCTGGCTTTGCGTCAGTCGCACTCTACCTTTACTATGTGAGTGTATAGCGTCGTTACAATGACGCGGATGTTACTGTGTAAGCAGAGTAGTATCATTGTAATAAAATCACAGAGAAGCAGATAACTCATGGGGATTAGGGCTCAGCAAAAAGAAAAAACTCGGCGTTCATTAATTGATGCCGCTTTTAGCCAATTAAGTGCCGAGCGAAGTTTTTCTAATTTAAGTCTACGTGAAGTTGCGCGTGAAGCTGGTATTGCTCCAACATCATTTTATCGTCACTTTAAAGATATGGATGAGTTAGGGTTAACTATGGTTGATGAAGGTGGATTAATTCTTCGTCAATTAATGCGTCAGGCACGACAACGTATTGCTACCGAAGGCAGTGTTATCCGTACCTCGGTAGAGACTTTTATGGAGTTTATTGAAAGTAGTCCTAACGTATTCCGCTTATTGCTTCGTGAGCGTTCTGGTACATCGCCAGCTTTTCGAGCTGCTGTTGTGCGAGAGATACAACATTTTGTGGCGGAACTGGCTGAGTATCTTGAGGCTAAAACTGGGGTAACTCATGAAGAAGCATATACTCAAGCTGAAGCGTCTGTGACATTGGTCTTTAGCTCCGGTGCTGAAGCACTTGATCTAGATAGCCATGCTCGTGCTGAGCATGCAGAAAGACTGATTATGCAACTTAGAATGATTGCAAAAGGTGCCTATTGGTATCGAAAAGAGCGTGAGCGTCGAGAGCTCAGGCAGAAACTATAATTTCATTTTTATTTTGGTGAAGTATATATGGACAAGCAACAACTTAAAGCAGAGCGTAAAACACTGATTTTATCTGGACTAACAGGTTTATGTGGTTACGGCACTCTGGCTGTATTGTTTTCAAGCTATGTAACGTTCTCTATTTTCCCTGTCTTGGCGTTTGCCATGGCATTATACTGCTTATATCAAGAATATATGCGTAAGCCGATGGCTGAAGGTGTTCCTGCTGTTGCAAGTGCATGTTTCTTTGTCGGTGTATTTGGCTACGCGGCATTACTTCGTGCTGAATACCCAGATATGGGGTCAAATTTCATTCCATTAATGATTACTCTAGCATTGCTATTTTGGGTGTCATACAAAATGGGTATCATGGATAAGAAAGAGAAAAAAGCAGCGTAAGTATCTTGCGATGATAAAAACAAAAAAGGCGCTATAAGCGCCTTTTTTATGTTTATATTGTGGCTAGTTAAGCTTATTTACGTTCAAGCACAACCCCAGCTTCCATATGATGGGTATAAGGAAATTGGTCAAATAACGCGAATCGAGTAATGTTATGGGTTTCAGTTAGAATCGCCAAATTATCGCGTAGGGTTTCAGGGTTACACGAGATATACATAATATTATCGTAACCTTGTACCATACGGCAGGTGCCGTCATCCATGCCTGATCGTGGTGGATCGACAAAGATGGTGTTGCAATTATAACTTTGCAAATCAACGTTCTGATCTTTTAGACGACGGAATTCACGTTTACCCGCCATCGCATCTGTAAAATCTTCCGCTGACATACGAATGATTTGCACGTTTTCAATGTTGTTTACCGCAATATTGTATTGTGCTGAATCAACCGAAGGCTTTGCTAGCTCAGTCGCTAATACTCGTTCAAAGTTTGGTGCGAGTGCGAGTGAGAAATTACCATTACCACAATACAGTTCCAGTAAATCACCGGCGCTATCTTGAGTGCAATCAACTGCCCACTCCAACATCTTCTGAGCAACTTCACCATTTGGCTGAGTAAAGCTATTTTCAACTTGTTTGTAAGTTAGCGTTTTATCATGAACTTTTAGTTCTTCAATGACGAAGTCTTGATCTAAGACGATTTTCATCTTACGTGCACGACCAATTAGGTTTAACTTAAACCCTTCGTCATTCAAACGTTGCTTTAATTGTTTCGCAGCTTGAGTCCATTCGTCATCTAACTGGCGGTGATAAAGCATTGAAACTAGGATTTCACCACTTAACGTTGATAAGAAATCGACTTGGAACAGTTTATGACGCAGGGTTTTTATTGGCTTAATTGCATCAAGCAACATTGGCATTAAATCGTTAATTAAACGGCTTGCCGCAGGGAACTGATCAACACGGTACTTTTCTCGCGTGTGTTGATTGAACATGATGTAATACAGTTCTTCGCCTTCGTGCCATACACGAAATTCTGCACGCATACGGTAGTGCTCTGCAGGAGAGGCAAACACCTCCAATTCAGGCGTTTCAAAATCGCTAAGTAGATCTTGAATACGGGCTGCTTTTTCATCCAACTGTGGCTGGTAGTCAGCGGTATTAAGGACGGTGGATGTCATAGTGTGTGCCTCGACTGCTCAAAATAAGACCGCAGATTTTATTGTATTGCACACTGATGTCCAGTGTTGGGACAAATTAAAATTGCGGAGACCCCAAAAATCTATCACTAATAACAAACAAAACTAGACATAAAAGCAATACACCACTAGCATTCGCGCTGTGCTGGTTAGCCTTGGAAGGCTAGGGAATACGGTGTAAATCCGTAACTGACGCGCAGCGGTAATAGAGAACGAACGCACATGGATGTAATCCAAACACTGTTGATGCTCCCTACGAATAATCAGTGCATGATTTAGTATAGTGACAATGGGAAGTTGTTGCCTAGGCGACCAAATGGTCATGCTCTTAAGTCCGAATACCAACCAGCAGACAAGCAATCTTGCTTTGATATAAACGCGACTTAGGAAATTGTAATGAAAAAATCCCTTTTAGCAGCGACAGTAGCGTCGTTGTGTCTCCCTTCTTTTGCTTCATTTGCCGCCGACACGACATCTGATGATGTGATGGTAGTAACGGCTAACCGCTTTGAGCAACCAGTAACATCTGTACTAGCGCCTTTTAATGTTGTCACTCGTCAAGATATCGATAACGTGCAGGCGAAAACATTAACTGAAGTATTGAGCTTATTACCAGGGGTACAGATCACTCAAAATGGTGGCCGAGGCCAAAGTTCAAGTATTTTTGTTCGCGGGGCAAACTCTGATCAAGTATTAGTCTTGGTTGATGGCATTCGTATGGCTCGCTCAGTTGCTGGCAACGTTGATTTTAACCAAATTCCATTAACTCAAGTTGAGCGGATTGAATTTACGCGCGGTGCGCGAGCTGCGATCTATGGTTCCGAAGCGATTGGCGGTGTGATAAATATCATCACCCTGACAGGTACAGATACGCCATCAAAAACGAAGTTAGATTTAGGTATTGGGAGTCATAACTACCAAGAGGCTAATGCTTCTGGCGCCTATAATATTGGGGATAAAACTGTATTACAGTTAGCTGCAGGTTACGAAAATGATAAAGGCTATAATGTTCATCCTCAACCAGGATTGAATGACGGTGATAAACATGGTTTTGATAGCCGTAATGCATCGTTAGCACTGCATCATCAATTTAGTGATCAAGTTTCAGGCTATGTCGCAACTCGGTGGTATAAAAATCATTATCAATATGATGGTTCAAGTATTTATTCTGGGCATCAGTATGTAAGAGCTGAAACGGAATTTAATGATTACTCTGCAGGTTTAAAATATGCTCAAAATAGCTATAAATCATCACTGATTTTTGATTATCAAAAGCAAGATAACCTGGATCTTATTGATAAAACTAATGTCGTGAATCGCAAAGATCAATATCACCAGCGCAATATTCAATGGCATAATCAGTACCAACTATTATCGACACTGTCGGTGAGTGGTGGTATCGATTGGCGTCAAGAGCAATGGAATGATTTAACTGGTTTTGCTGGCAATAAAGAACGAGATAATACTGGTTACTATGCGATTGGCTTATGGGATTACTCGCCTGTTAGTATCGAAACCAGTGTTCGTCTAGATGATAATCAGCAATATGGCACTCATTCAACTTATAATATCGCTGGTGGCTGGTATTTGAATGACAATATTCAATTACGTGGTTCATACGGCACCGCATTTAAAGCACCGAACCTTTATCAATTGTATGTGAAAAGTGCTTGGTCAACTGGTAACCCTAATTTAAATCCTGAAACCTCAAAAAATATAGATGTCTCCTTACATGCTGATTACGACATTGGTAGTTTGGCGGTAACTGCATATCAAATGCGCATTGACGATTTAATCAGTTATACCGGCGGTACACCGTCTTATGAAAATGTTGCAGGCGAAAGCAAAATCAAAGGTGTTGAAGTCGAAGCTGATTTTGATACCGGTATTATTAGTCACCAGCTAAATTTTGATTTTAAAGATCCTCGAGATAGCGAAGGTAAGCAGCTAATACGTCGTGAAAAGTTCTCATTTAAATGGGTCGGTAGCGCGAGTTATGGCAATCTTGATACCGCTGTAACGTACCAGTATCACGGCAAGCGCCCAGATTTTGATGTCGAATTACCCGCTTATGATACATGGGATCTGGCATTAACTTATTGGTTGCAGCCTAAATTAGCTCTAAAAGGCCGAGTGGCTAATCTTTTAAATGAGGATTACGAAACAGCTGCTGGTTATGCTATGCCTGGTCGAACGTTCTACACCAGTATTAATTACCAGTTTTAATATTTGATTATGTATAGACAAAGACCGCCATTGTGCGGTCTTTTTGATGGTGATGCAGATGAAAACAAAAATAATAATCGGTTGGTCATCAGGTAAAGATTCAGCGTTAACCTTATGGCGGTTATTGAACGATTCAGACTATGAGGTTGTCGGACTATTCACAACTCATGTAAATAACGATGTTCCCTTTCAAGCGACGCCTATCACGGTTGTTAAACAACAAGCACAGCTGATTGGTTTACCGTTAGTGCTGATTGCATTACCTGAAGTCTTTCCCGCCAATGATATTTATCAGCAGACGATTATTTATGGGCTAAAAAATTGTGGGTTGCAGTTTAATGGCATCGCTTTTGGTGATTTATTTGATAATGGTATTGCTGATTATCGTCGGCAGTATATTGAGCCCGCAGGATGGCAATGTCTTTTCCCTTTATTAGGCCAGCCTAGCGCCCAATTAGCTAATGAAATTATTGAGTCTGGAATTAAAACTAAATTAGTCACCATTGATAGTACTCAATTAGATCGTCAATTTTGTGGGCGTTGGTTTGATCATCAATTATTAAATGAGTTACCGCCAGCAATTGATCCGTGTGGTGAAAATGGTGAGTTTCATTCCTTGGTCGTTGATGCGCCTTTTTATAAGCAGCCACTACGTATAAGATGGTTAGCTTGCGAAACAGAAACGCGATTTTGTTATCAACGCTATATGGTTATCGAGACAGGCACTTTGCCGAATGTTGATATCGCAGTATCATGATAGCTTGATATCGTAAGTAAGGTCAGTGGTAGTGAAAAAAGTTGTTATTTTTGATTCTGGAGTGGGCGGTTTATCTGTTTATCAAGAGATCCATGCTTTACTACCGCAAGTGCAGTTCATCTATGCTTTTGATAATGCAGCTTTTCCTTATGGCGAGCTTGATGATGCCACTTTAATTAAGCGTACTAATCATATTGTGACGCTACTTGCTAACCAGTATCAAGCTGATTTAGTCGTTATTGCTTGTAATACCGCAAGCACGATTGTTCTACCCTCTTTGCGTCAGCAGTTAACCATTCCTGTTGTAGGCGTAGTGCCAGCAATAAAACCTGCAGCTTTAGTCAGCCAGACTAAATCTATTGGTCTGCTTGCCACTCCAGCTACGGTTCATCGCGCTTACACCCATCAGTTAGTACAACAATTTTCTAATGGGTGTGAGGTAAAGATGATAGGTTCGACGCGATTGGTTGAAATGGCAGAGCAGAAGCTACGTGGTAAATCAGTTGATATAGAAGAGTTGGGACGAATTTTAAAACCTTGGCAAGGGACAATAGATAGTATTGTATTAGGTTGCACCCACTTTCCACTGATTAAGCAAGAAATTGAGGCGGCCTTTAAGTACCCTGTTAACGTGGTTGATTCTGGTAAAGCAATTGCTAAGCGAGTTGCACTATTATTAGATCTGCCGAGTGGCGTTATAGCGTCCGGTAATACAATAAAGAATGTCACATACAGCAGCGCCGCAACATATGATGCTGCGGCGCTGAATAAAAGTTTAAATGCAATGCAGTTAGATACTATTCAAGCTCTAAACTATCCACATTTTTAGGCTCATTAGCCTCACGTACTTTTAGTGTGCGCTGACCATATTCTTGATTGTTAAGTTGCTCAATTGCATGTTCTGCATCTTGACTACTCATAACAACAAAGCCAAAACCTCTACGTTTGCCTGTACGCTTGTCTTTCATTAAGCGTACGGCAAAAACATCGCCATGCTCAGCGAAAAGATTTTTTACGTCACTCTCATTTGCACGATAAGGAAGGTTGCCAACATAAAGTGTTTTACTGCTCTGAGAGGGATCTGATTCATCGAGGATGGTATGTTTACTTTCTTGCATAAAGTGTAACGCCAATCCTGTTAGCATAGCACCTAGTGCAAAACTGATGGCTGGTGGAGTACTACTGAATATACTAAAGATTAAGGCGCCAATGATAGCGATAGCAATCACGGTTATTGTGGTTTGGTTATTTGATTTCATATTTAAAGTACATCTCAAAAGGGAAAGAGAAGAATGCATTAAGTTGGTGTTTTAACATCAAGCTTACAATGATGCCAATTTTTATGGTCTGTAATTCATAATAATTGAGCTTAAATTTACTCGCATGTGCTTATTACAGTCACATTGTTCACATTAGATGAAATAATCGGCAATTACATTCTTTTTTTTTTAAAAAGGCTTGTCAGAGTGATCAAAGTCTCTATAATGCGGCTCCATCGAAAGGGAATACGGTTCAACAACCGACATAGTTCAAACTTTTGAGATTTAACTTGTTAGTAATGATCAATCTTTAATTCAATGAATATTAGATGATTCTTTCTAAGAAATTTTTCTTTAGCTATCGCAGCGAAAGAAGAGTCAATAAGACGTTTTAAATAATAAAATTTCTTGTTGACTTTATATTGAGATTGCGTATTATACGCGG
>NZ_MSCC01000005.1:85912-137544 GCF_002954455.1 Photobacterium aquimaris | reverse complement strand
ATTAAAGAACATTAGCGCAATACATCGTATTGACTGAGGCTGCGTATATTACTCCGCGCCAATTTAAAGTCAACAAGTTTTTTTGAATTTATTTTTCAAAACCCTTTAATGACCTGCCTTGCGTAAGATATATTTAATATTTCTTACCATTTGAATAAAATTCAAATCAAGACTGCGATTTTCACACCTTATATTGAAAGTAAAACCTCAATTAAAGCTTGTGATTTTTATAAACCGCTTACAGACAAGTTATACACAGGTTGTAATCAAGTTACTAACCGCACGTATTCCGTGTCGTTGGGGTGCATTATAGATAGAATCGGAAGGATGACAATTGTTTATTTGTTTTTTTGGTGCGAATGCTAGTCATATAAACCAAAAGCCACAAAAGAGTCAATTTTCATACAGAAAGACTCTTAGTTGATAGTCTTTATTTGAATAATGGTGCTGACTATTTAATCAACCTATCACTTTTGGTTAATTTATGATGATTATGAAACAACAAAAGCAGGGTTCAGCAACGTTTCACGATCATAACGAAGCGGTAAACCATCGAGATCATTCACTGTCGCACCAGCACTTTCAGCAATACATTGACCTGCAGCAGTATCCCACATCATTGTTGGTCCTAAGCGAGGATAATATTGAGCTCGTCCTTCAGCTACTAAACAAAACTTTAATGATGAGCCTACCGCCACTAATTTATGCTCACCTAGTTGTCGAAGATAAGCCTCTAACTCAACCGAAGGATGTGAACGACTACCAACAACTGTCGGGATAGTAGACGGTAAAAGACGAATGACCTCTTTGCCAGCTTTAGTAACAACCCAAGCTGTTTTTCCATCACCCAACCACGCTTTATTTAATGCTGGAGCATAGACAACAGCTAAAATAGGTTTTCCATTCTCAATCAGCGCAATGTTAACAGTGAACTCGCCATTCTTATTGATAAACTCTTTGGTACCATCAAGTGGGTCCACCAGCCAAAAAGATGACCAATGTTGACGCTGCTGCCAATCTGTCTGTGGTGATTCCTCTGATATGATAGGAATGTCGGGAGTCAATTGCTGTAATTGACTAATAATAATTTCATTTGCTGCAAGATCAGCAATGGTGACGGGACTATTATCGTGTTTATTTTCAATAGCTATATTACTGTGATAATGCGTCATTATCGATTTACCTGCATCCAATGCAATGGCATATATAGCATCAAGTAATGTGGTCACTTACGGTACTCCTATTACCGATAGTCAAGCAATTATACTTCGACTACGTAAAGCATTAATACATTGCTCAACCAATTCATTAATATTATGACTATCAGCGGCTAAATGAATTTCAGGTTTTAAAGGCGATTGGTACTCTGCATCAATTCCTGTAAATTGTTTTATTTCACCTGCTCGTGCTTTTTTATACAGTCCTTTCGGGTCACGTTTTTCGCATTCGGCTAAAGGTGTATCAACAAACACCTCGATAAACTCTCCCTGTGGCAGTAAATCTCGTACTATTTGTCTTTCTTCACGATGAGGAGAAATAAACGCACTCAGTACGATCAATCCTGAATCGGCCATTAATGTGGCAACCTCACCGATACGACGAATATTTTCACGTCGATCTTGAGCTGAGAAACCAAGATCTTTACACAATCCGTGCCGAACATTATCACCATCTAATAAATAAGTATGGTAACCCAATGTTAGTAACCTATGCTCTAGCGCGCCAGCAATTGTCGATTTTCCGGCACCACTCAATCCTGTAAACCATAATACACAAGGTTGCTGTTGCTTTTGCTGTCCTCGTTGTTGCTTGGTCACACTATAGCTATGCCAGACAATATTATTGTTATCATCATGAGACTTTGGTGTGGTATTCATAACATATTCCATTGTTAATTTAGTTAAAAGGAAAGACTAATGGGATCAAGATCAACACTACTGTGGAATACACAATCGAGAGCGGTAACCCCAATTTCAGATAATCTCTAATTTGATAATTACCAACGCTATACACCAGTAGATTGGTTTGATAACCATAAGGAGAAATAAAACTCGCACTAGCACCAAACAATACAGCCATAATAAACGGCATTGGATCTACGCCATACCCAAGCGCTAAGCTATAACTAATAGGAAAAGCCAAGGCGGCAGCTGCATTATTAGTGATCAATTCTGTCAGAACTAATGTTAGTAAATAAACCGCAATTAACCCGCCATATATTCCCCAGCCATTGAAGGCGGTGATCAAAGCTTGTCCCATATGATGTGATAAGCCACTGGTGATCATTAATTGCGCTAGTGTTAATGCAGATCCAACAATCACCACAATATCAATCGGAAATCGGCGTCGAAGCTCTGTAAAAGAAATAAGTCCTAATCCAACGAGTAACACCAAATAAATAGCTAATCCTTTTATTAAGGGTAACCAATCAATTAATGCCAATACGATAACACTTAAAAATCCAACTAATACGGTGGCACTACGACGTTTATCTAAACGTGTACTTGAATCAAGACCATTAACCAATACAAATTCACGTTCAAGCATAGCGCGCTTTTGATTAAACAGTTTTCCCGGCACAATAACTAACGTATCGCCTGCGCGTAATTCAATGTTTCCTAACCCACCCGCTAATCGTTCATGACCACGACGAATTGCGACCACGACGGCATCAAAGTTTTCTCGAAATTGGGCATTTTTTAAAGTACGGCCACAAATAGCAGCAGAATGACTAACCACTACCTCCATCATCGACTGGCCATTTAAGTGATGTTGCCCAAAGAGATGCAAACCGTCGATTTCTTGTAAGGTGGTAACACTTTCAATATCACCACAAAACAATAACCGATCACCTGCTTGTAAGTGTGTGTTAGGACAAACAGGTGCAATGGTTTTACCATCACGAATTAATTCAGCTAAAAATAACCGTCGTAATGCTCTCAATCCATTTTCTGCGACCGTTTTTCCAATCAATGGAGAATCACTTTTGACGCGCGCTTCTAAAAAATAAGGTAATTGCTCTTCGCTATGATCGTCGTTATCAGGTAATAAATAACTCAAGGGTATTAAAATCATTAAACCGATCACTAATACTGCTAAGCCAATCATGGACGGTGCAAAAAAGCCCAGACTCGGTAAGCCAACATCTTCCACAAAACTATTAATAATAAGGTTGGTCGATGTTCCAATAAGGGTCAGTGTCCCTCCTAAAATAGCAGCATAAGATAAAGGCAGTAATAATTTAGAAGGAGCATGACGCTGATTACGTTTTATCGCTCCAATTAACGACACCACTACTGCAGTGTTATTAGTAAATGAAGATAATAACGCGGTTGATATTCCAAGCTTTGCGACAACCGAGCTATGACCACCTTGTGAAATTTGTCGCCCGACCCAACTTATCAAGCGGGTTTTTTCAAGTGCTATCGATACTAAAATCAATAACACTAAAGTTAATAACGACGGGTTGGTAAAATTTGCGGCAATGGCTGGTAATTCAATCAAATTTGTTTGAAAACCAATAAATGCACTGCCAGCAAATAAATACGCGGGTTTAATCTTCGTAGTGAGCAAGCAGAGAATAATCACTACTAGCATTGCCAGCACAGTAGCTTGTTCCCAGCTCATTCACGTTACTCCAGTAATTGACCAATATCTTTGGCATCCCAATGTGGGAAATGCTTACGAACGAGCGCGTTAAATTCAACTTCAAACGCTGAATAACGACTGCTTTGCTGATCGGCGAGTGCTTCACGAACTAAACCAGCACCAACAGTGACATTGGTTAAACGATCGATAATGATAAATCCGCCTGTGTCTTTGCAGGTCTGATAACTATCTACAGCTATCGCATCATGAAGATTGACTTCACACAGACCAATGCCGTTAAGTGGTAGCGTCTCGGTAGCAAAAGTATCAAGGCTATTAATATCAACTTGATGACGTATAGCACTCACACTGCCTAAGGTTTTTTTACCTGCGACTTTAATATCATACTGACGCCCAGTCACGAGTGCGGTCTCCCCCATCCACACGATATCAGCCAGTACATTATTACTTAATGGCACTTCGTCTTCGGCTGCAATCAAAGTATCACCACGGCTGATATCAATTTCATCCGCTAAGGTAACGGTAATTGCTTGCCCTTGAGCTGCGGTCTCCAAATCACCATCAAAAGTAACAATACGCTCAACTGTGGATGTTTTTCCTGAAGGTAATGCGGTTACACGCTGTCCTACATGAATTTCACCGGCAGCTAATGTGCCAGCAAACCCTCGAAAATCAAGATTAGGACGATTTACATATTGAATAGGAAAACGTAATGCTGACGAGTCATCACCAGATAATAAATCTACCTGTTCTAATAGGGTCAATAACGGCTTACCTTGATACCACGCCATCTTGGCACTTTGACTGACAACGTTATCGCCTTCTAATGCTGATAATGGCAACACTTGAATATTGATCTTAGGATTAAGCTTTTTTGAGAATTGAAGGTATTGCTGCTGAATTTCTTCAAAACGCGTTTGGTCGAAATCAACTAAATCCATTTTATTTACCGCCACAATAAACTGGCGAATACCTAATAGGCTAGCAATGTAAGAATGACGACGCGTTTGATCTAACACGCCTTTACGTGCATCAATCAAAATAACCGCAACATCACACGTCGATGCGCCTGTTGCCATATTACGGGTGTATTGCTCATGCCCTGGAGTATCGGCAATAATGAACTTACGTGCTTTAGTTGAGAAATAACGATAAGCAACATCAATGGTGATCCCTTGCTCACGCTCTGCTTGTAAACCATCGACTAATAAGGCTAAGTCCGGTTTATCACCTGTGGTACCGACTTTTTGACTGTCGGTATGGATAGCCGCCAGTTGATCTTCATAAATCTGATGTGAGTCATGTAACAGACGACCAATGAGAGTACTTTTGCCGTCATCAACGGAGCCACAGGTTAAAAACCGTAGCAGCGATTTATTATGGTGTTGATCAAGGTAAGCTTCGATACCCAGTTCTGCCACCTGTTGTTCTATGACACTGTTCATTATTCTCTCCTTAGAAATAACCCTGGCGCTTTTTCAATTCCATTGAGCCCGATTGATCATGATCGATAGCGCGTCCTTGGCGTTCACTTGAAGTAGCCACCAGCATTTCTTCGATGATCCCCGGTAAAGTATCAGCAGTTGATTCCACCGCTCCCGTTAATGGGTAACATCCTAAGGTTCTAAACCGGACACTTTTTTGCTCAATAGTTTCGCCTGGTTGTAACTCTAAACGTTCATCATCTACCATAATTAGCATGCCATCACGATCTACAACTGGCCGTACTTGGGATAGGTACAGTGGCACAATTTCAATTTGCTCAAGGAAGATATATTGCCAAATATCGAGCTCAGTCCAATTGGATAACGGGAACACGCGAATACTTTCGCCTTTATTAATCTGACCGTTATAGGTTTTCCATAATTCAGGGCGCTGATTTTTAGGATCCCAACTGTGGTTTTTATCACGGAAAGAATACACACGCTCTTTGGCTCGCGACTTTTCTTCATCACGGCGAGCGCCACCAAATGCGGCATCAAAACCATATTTATCGAGTGCTTGTTTTAGGCCTTGAGTTTTCATGATATCGGTATGCTTTGACGAACCATGAGTAAATGGCCCCACTCCCATCGCGATTCCCTCTGGATTTTGATGGACTAATAAATCAAAACCGTATTTCTTGGCGGTACGATCACGAAACTCAATCATTTCACGAAACTTCCAAGTGGTATCAACATGCAATAGCGGAAATGGAATTTTTCCGGGATAAAAAGCCTTACGGGCTAAATGCAACATCACTGATGAATCTTTACCAATCGAATACATCATTACAGGGTTATCAAACTCAGCGGCGACTTCACGCAAAATATGAATACTTTCTGCTTCGAGTTGCTTGAGGTGGGTTAAACGTTTCGGGTCCATCTCTCTCTCCATGCTATGCCAGCTTCACTACCGCTTCAGGTTGCGGTGATAACTGTTCCTTTGTTGTGAACCAAGCTAATTTATGTGACAACTTGACGACTTCACCGACCACAATTAACGATGGCGAAGCAGCATGCTGTGCTAAATCGGCAAGTTGATCTAATTGTCCGGTTAATACTTTTTGGGTGGTTTGTGTACCGCGCTCAATAATGGCGATAGGCGTTTCAGCGGCGCGGCCATGTTGTAATAACTGCTGTTGAATGTGGCTCGATTTCATTAACCCCATATAAATCACTAAAGTTTGATTACCACGCGCTAAAGTTGACCAATCAAGCTGCTTACCATCGGGCTTTAAATGACCGGTTATAAACATCGCTGTTTGCGCGTAATCACGGTGGGTTAATGGAATACCAGCATAAGCGGTTGCGCCAGCAGCTGCGGTAATACCCGGTACTACTTGAAAATCAATACCAGCTTCTGCTAGCACTTCTAATTCTTCAGCGCCACGTCCAAACACAAATGGGTCACCACCTTTCAGCCTTACTACTCGCTTACCTTGTTGTGCATATTCAACAATTAATCGGTTAGTTTGTTGTTGCGGCACACTGTGAAAACCGGCTTTTTTTCCGACACAGACGAGCTCTGCATCACGGCGTACTAATGCCATCACTTCATCAGAGACAAGGTAGTCATACAGCACCACATCTGCTTGCTGCATTAATTGCAAGCCACGTAAGGTTAATAATCCTGCATCACCAGGGCCGGCACCAATTAAAGCGACTTGACCGACAGGTGATGTATGCTGATGTAATTGTTGTTGTAATGCTTGCTGCGCTTCTGTATCGCGACCAACGGCAACCAGATCAGCAAAGCGACCATTAAATGCTTGCTCCCAGAAGGCGCGACGACTCGAAAATGAAGGAAGTTTGGCTGCAAGATAGCCTCGAAAGCCACCAGCCAACGTCGCCATCTTGCCTAAATGCTGAGGCAGTATTGCTTCTAATTTTTGACGCAATAACCGCGCTAAAACAGGGGCTTTACCTGATGATGAAATAGCTACAATGATAGGAGAACGATCGACAATAGAAGGTACAATAAAACTGCAACGCTGCGTATCATCCACCACATTAACTAACACTTGACGTTGATTGGCTGATTGATACACCAACGCATTAAGTGCTTTATGTGGTGTTGCTGCAATGGCCAAAAAAATACCGTCGAGATCGTTTGGTGAAAATTCTTCGCCAATATAACGCACTTGGCCAGCAGCAATAGCAGCTTCAAAATCCGCATTAAGCTTTGACGCAATCACGCCGACATCAGCTCCAGCTTTTAATAACATCCTTGTTTTGCGCCATGCGCTATTGCCACCACCGACAACCAGACATGGTCGACGTTTTAAGTCTGCAAATATTGGCAAATAATCCATTGTTCACTCTCCATTGTTGCTCTGTTACCACTATAGAGAGGCTTCGATATTACTTGAAATTCTAAAGTTTCATTTTTTATACCCAAAAGTTTGGTTGGGACATTGATCCTTAATTTTTTTGCACCAAATAGAATGATCAACCATGAATAAATACAAACTAAATATAAATAGCTAACAACAAGCCTAATGAAGCATATTCAAATATCACTTCGAACCTAAGTTATGCTTTTTCTTTCTTAATCTAATTAACGCTTTTTACTTTTAAGCGTGTAATTGCTATTTGCTGATGGCTTAATAACGGCTATGCATATAAAAAATGAGAGTTAAAGCACAATTATGTGATTGATGCCGATAGTATTCGCATAAGATTTGCTATTTTAGGCGCGCTTTCCTTGCCTATCCTTTTTGGAGATTCACATGACACTAGCTGTTAAACCTTTATCTATCGCGGTATTGGGCGGACTACTGCTGCTTGCCGGCCCTGCAAATGCAGAAACCATTAAATTACGTATTCTTGAAACAACAGATATTCATACTAATGTGATGGATTATGATTATTACAAGGATAAGCCTACCGATAAGACTGGGTTAGTACGTACTGCGACTTTGGTTGAGAAAGCACGCGCAGAAGTAACAAACAGTGTGTTAGTGGATAACGGTGATTTGTTGCAAGGTAGTCCTATGGGTGATTACATGGCGGCAAAAGGCATAAAAAAAGGCGAAGTTCATCCGGTTTATAAAGTCATGAACCAGCTTGGCTATGCTGTTGGTAATATTGGTAACCACGAATTTAACTATGGTTTAGATTTCCTTGATACCAGTATTGAAGGTGCTAACTTCCCTTACATCAATGCTAATGTATATGATCTAAAAACGGGTAAAAACTTATTCACACCTTATCTTATTAAGGATTACACCTTTAAAGATAACGATGGCAACAACCAAAAACTAAAAATTGGTTATATCGGTTTTGTACCACCGCAAATTATGGTTTGGGATAAAAACAATCTTGAAGGCAAAGTAGAAGCCAAAGACATTAAACAAACCGCTGAAAAGTTTATTCCACAAATGAAAGCGGAAGGTGCCGATATTATTATCGCCATTCCACATTCAGGCGTATCAGCTGACCCATATAAAGTGGGCGCAGAAAACTCAGTCTACTTCCTGACTCAAGTTGAAGGGATTGATGCAATCGCATTTGGTCACTCACATGCGGTATTCCCAAGTAAAGATTTTGCCAGCCTACCTGGTGCTGATATTGAAAAAGGCACTATCAATGGTATTCCTGCAGTAATGCCTGGCCGCTGGGGCGATCACGTCGGTATTATGGATTTAGTATTAGACAAAGACGGTAATAGCTGGAAAGTAACCTCAGCCCAAACAGAAGCTCGTCCGATCTTTGATAAAGCCAACCAACAACCATTAGTAAAAGCTGATCCTAAATTAGTTGCAGCGGTAAAAATTGATCATAACGCTACTCGTGATTTTGTGAATCAGCCAATTGGTAAAGCCAGTGATGTGATGTACAGCTATTTGGCTTTGGTTCAAGATGATCCAACAGTGCAAATTGTTAACTTAGCCCAAAAAGATTATGTCGAACGCTTTATTCAAGGCGATCCTGATCTTGATGGTCTACCAGTATTATCTGCCGCCGCACCTTTTAAAGCAGGTGGTCGTGGTAATGACGCAGGTAACTACACTGAAGTAGAAGCTGGACAACTGACGTTCCGTAATGCAGCTGACTTATACTTATACCCAAATACACTGGTTGCAATGAAAGTGACGGGTAAAGAAGTTCAAGAGTGGCTTGAATGTTCAGCAGCACAATTTAACCAAATTGATGTTAATAGTGATAAACCACAAGGTTTAATTAACTGGGATGGTTTCCGTACTTATAACTTTGATGTCATTGATGGCGTTAAATACAACATTGATATTTCACAACCAGCTAAATACGATGGCGAATGTAAGCTAATTAATCCAACCGCGAACCGAATTAAAGATTTAAGCTTTAATGGTAAACCGATTGATCTAAAGCAAACGTTCTTAATCGCAACCAATAACTATCGCGCTTACAGCGGCAAGTTTGCTGGTACAGGTGAAGCATTTATTGCCTTTGCATCACCAGATGAGAATCGCACTGTATTGTCAGATTACATCAGTCGAGTGAGCAAAC
This sequence comes from Photobacterium aquimaris, assembly GCF_002954455.1. GTDB lineage: Bacteria > Pseudomonadota > Gammaproteobacteria > Enterobacterales > Vibrionaceae > Photobacterium > Photobacterium aquimaris. The sequence continues at coordinate 127,966 of NZ_MSCC01000005.1, read as the reverse complement.
AAAAAGGTCAAGTAGTACCAAGTGCTGATAACAACTGGCACTTCACGCCGCTGACAAGTGATAAGCAGTTAAAGATTCAATTTGAAACAGCTAACAGTGATAAAGCGGCAACGTTTATTAAAGATAAAGGCCAATACCCGATGCACCAAGTAAGCACCACTCCGGGTGGATTTGCAATTTACCAATTGGATCTTCAGTCTAAAAAATAGTCTCCGCCTTAAGTAACATCTATATACCGCAACCTTGGTTGCGGTATTTTTTTGATACACTACTGCTACTGCCTCTTTAAATGTTAGATTACCTATGCCATCTAAAAACCACGTTGAATTAACCACTTTTTTAACCCAACTTGGTGCTGATACAGCAACCATTAACGATGTGGTTGCCGTTGCTGAACAACTAGAACTACCCACTCGACATATTCTATTACACCAAGGACAAACACCAACCCATTGCTACTTTCTGTTAAATGGTCTTTGTCATGCGTGTTACCTTACGGATCAAGGTAAACAATTCAGTAAAGAGTTCTACTGGGATCAAGATGTAATTATTGGCTTTGAAAGTTTAATCACTAACGCACCTTCGGCATTTTTATTAGAAACATTATCTGCCAGTCAATTAATCATGTTGCCAATCAGCTTATTTCAACAATGGCGTCAGCAACAACATCCACTTTATCAAGCATTATTAGAACGCCAATTACTGCATAAAGAACACAAAGAACGCTTTATGTTAATGCACACGCCTGAGCAGCGATTGCAATTGTTTTGCGACCATTTTCCAGAGCTAGTCGGCCGTATTACCGATTACCAATTAGCGTCTTACTTAGGGATTACTTCTATCAGCCTCAGCCGTATCAAAAAACGGATTGCAAGTGACGATATTATTGAGAAAAGTTAACCATTGTTAATTTCATAACGAATAAATACCGATACACTCGCAGAATACTTAACAAGGACTTCAATCATGACAACTTGGCAATGTTTACCTTTTGAACAGCTGACCACCCACCAGCTTTATGACCTTTTAAAACTGCGTTCCGACATATTTTGTGTTGAACAAAACTGTGTGTACCCCGATCTTGATGATCATGATCGTGCCGACAATGTTTATCACTTACTCGGTTATGCTAACAATGAGTTAGTCGCATACTTACGTCTATTAGCACCAGGTGTAACCTATGACAATGTCAGCATTGGCCGAGTAGTCGTGACACAAAACCAACGTAAATCAGGGCTAGGCCATCAATTACTGCGTCAAGGGTTAGCACATGCAGAGGCAATTTGGCCGCAGCAGTTAATTGAAATTGGCGCTCAACAATACTTAGTTGATTTCTATCAATCACACGGCTTTACTCAGACCTCTGAAATGTACCTTGAAGACGGTATCCCTCACGTTGATATGCAATTATTGCAAGAGCTGGTGTAATGCGGTGGTCTGCCGTTTCAATAGGTATTGCGATTTTAATTTGCGGCAATTTATCGTCATCATTATCTGATGTGACTGTAAAACTATTAAATGGCAGCGTATCAGTATTTCAATATATGTTTATTCGCCAATTATTAAGTGTGATGCTGATTACACCGTTATGGTTACGATTACCCTCAGCCCAACGTGATATTGGCCATTGGAAAATTAATGCTATTCGTGCGCATCTGGTATTAGCTGGTAGCGGCATGTTACTCATTGCCATAACTTATTTACCATTAGCAACCGCCAACGCCCTGTTTTATGCTGCGCCGTTATTGATGCTGCCACTCTCAATGATCATTTTAGGTGAACGCCCAAATAAACAAAAAGTACTGGCAACTGCAATCGGCTTTATAGGCATAGTGATCGTATTACGGCCTGAGCAATTTCATTGGGCGGCATTTGCTGCTTTAGGTACGGCGTCTACCTTAGCGCTGTATAATGTTTTAGTGCGAAAACTGCCACCACAGCAGCCGATTATCAGTACTCTATTTTGGACGGGAATTTTATCATTACCAGTATCGAGTCTATTAGCATATCAATATTGGCAACCATTACAGAGTGAGCAATGGCTATTGATTGCGGCAAGCGCGATATTCACATTAGGCTATCAAGGAAGCTGTGTTGCAGCATATCGTCAAAGTGAGACCTATAAAATTGGCCTTGCTGAATATTCAGGGCTGATATTCGTGACAGTTTTTGGTTATCTATGGTTTAACGAAACACCTGACTGGCTTACTGGCTTAGGGATTTTTCTGATTATTATGCCAATGGCGCCGTGGCCAAAACGTCGTTATCGTAACAATACCTTTATCCATGGTAGCGATTAAAAACAAATCAGCCGCCGAGCTGACTTATTAGTAAGACAGATTCATTAGCGGCTGGTTGGTTTAGATCCAATCACAATCAAATTTATTGACGATAGAAGTGTCCACTCGCATTTCTTGCATACGACGCAGAAATACCATTGCCTTGAATTTGTAAGCCCTCAATTTCACCTTGGCTATTTTGACGGTAACGTAATATTTGTCCAGCTTGAATACGGCTAATTGGCTTACCCGCACCTTCAATATTCGCCATTGCATAAAGATCACCTAACGGTAAATTCTTATCACGGAAAATATTGGCTAGCGTTTCTCCAGCAGGTACTTTCAAACTGTACCACTTACCAGCAATACCCGCAGGTTGATTCGCTGCCACTGATGTTGGTTGGGCTTGAGGTTGAGCAGCTTTTGATACCACGACTGGTTTATGAGTCGTAGGATCAATGGTATAGACCTTACCGCCATTAATTGGGTAAATTTTTGATGCTATAGGTTTACGCTCAGGCGCAGGGCCGCGATCTTCCATTCCTCCCGTAGCTTTCATTCCTGCATCTTCTTTAATATCAGCGCTATCTAATACCACATCGGTACGCTTAACCACACTTTGCTTACCACTGCTATCAGGATTATTTTCTGCCTGAATATTTGGACCAGAGCTGACTTGATTGGCAACATCACTATTGCCTAGGTTTAGTAAGATATCACGTCGCATCGGCACATTACCCGCCCCTCCTTCTAATTCTTGTTCTGACGGCAACATTAGCACGCCAATAAATATCGGAATTAAAATGATCAACGCCCAACGATGAAAACGTGGAAAACGCTGCCATACCTGACCAATGCCAGCTATACGCTCACCGCACTTTGCCTTCATCACACCAATGTTTAATGTTACTGGCGGTTGACGGCGGCCATTTTTTTTATTTGAACGGCGATTTACCTTTCCCATATACAGCACTCCGAAGCTTCATATGTCACGCAATTAGCGAATATTAGTTACAAACATTTACCCAATGGGGGCGAAACTGTTATCCTGCTTACTTTAATTCATTCTACATTAAGAGATGACAATAATGTCTGACGTTAAACTAGATACAGTTGAGACTAAAGCAAGCTACGGTATTGGTCTACAAATGGGCCAACAACTAGCACAAAGTGGTCTTGAAGGCCTAAACGTAGCAGCAATTGCTAAAGGTATTGCAGCTTCTCTTGCTGGCGAGATGCCAGAAATCGAAGTTGACGAAATCAACAATGCACTACGTGAACTTCACACAGCAGCAGACGCTGCACGTCAAGAGCAAGCTAAACTAGCAGCTGCTGACGGTGAAGCATTCTTAGCTGAAAATGCACAGCGTCCAGAAGTTACAGTTACTGATTCAGGTCTTCAATACGAAGTTCTAGTTGAAGGTAACGGTGAAATTCCAACTTCTGACAAGCAAGTTCGTGTGCACTACCACGGTATGCTAACAGATGGCACTGTTTTTGACAGCTCTGTATCTCGTGGTCAACCTGCAGAATTCCCTGTAACTGGCGTTATCGCTGGTTGGGTTGAAGCTCTTCAAATGATGCCAGTAGGTTCTAAGTGGAAACTATCTATTCCACAAAACCTTGCTTACGGTGAGCGCGGCGCAGGCGCTGCAATCCCTCCGTATGCTGCACTAGTATTTGAAGTTGAGCTACTAGATATTCTTTAATATCGTAAGCTGAACATATAAATAAACGGCGCTTTAAGCGTCGTTTTTTATAGTTGCAATAAACGTTAATCAATAAAAAAAGCATTACAATTTGATAAATCTTCACTAGGATTGACATACCCAAGTCAATTTCTAATTTTAAAGACTTCGGTATTTATCTTTACTAAGGAGTCTCCCAATGAAAAAATGTCGTATCGTAACGACTCTCGCTGCAGTTGCATTATTATCATCAAGCACCATGAGCTACGCTTTTAGTTTGTCTGATATTTTCGGTGGCGAAAGTGCAGATCAAGTGGTCAGCCAAGTGGCACAAAACCCACTCACAAAAACTCTTATTTCTGAGCTTGGTGTCAAACCTGAACAAGCAGCAGGTGGCGCAGGCGCTTTATTAGGTTTAGCAGCGAGCCAACTTTCAGGCCCACAAGGCAGTGAACTTTCAAAATTAATCCCTGGCGCAGAAAAGCTAACAGACTCACTACCAATGGGACTAGGTCAATTATTAAGTAACCAAGCTAACATTGATAAAGTGTTCTCACTGCTAGGAATGGATCCAAGTATGATCAATAAATTCATTCCTGTTATCACTCAATTCTTAGGCCAACAAGGTGCAAGTAATGCCCTTTTAGGTGCATTAGATAAGGTATGGGCACCGGCAGCGGCTGCAAAATAAGCTGATTCAACAGCAATAACCAACAAGGCAGCGTCTAAACGCTGCCTTGTTTTTTATTAAATCTCGATATTTATCGTGTCATCAAATACCAGAACCATGCGATTCGGTATCATTATCTTCATGTAATCCACATTCACGCTTAAGACCAAAAAAGCGAGTTTCTTGCTCAGTCATACCCGGCTGCCATTTAACGGTGGTATGGGTATCCCCGACCGATAAATAGTCTTGCTGTTTTAATGGATGATAAGGTAACCCGTGTTGTTGTAAGTAAGTATCGATATCTTCATTACTCCAATCTATCACGGGTAAAAACTTAAACCGCCCATTTTGAATCGCTAATATTGGTAATGTCGCTCGAGAATCTGCTTGCTCACGGCGTAAACCAGAAAACCACGTGCTCACATTCAGTTCATTTAATGCTCGTCGCATCGGCTCGACTTTATTAAGCTGGTTATATTGTTTAATTCCATCGACACCTTGTAGCCACAATTGACCATAACGTGCTTCTTGCCATGCGGCACTTTGTTTGGCGCTGTAGACATGAAGATTAAGGTTTAATTGTTTGGTTAAACTATCAATAAACTGATAGGTTTCAGGAAATAAATACCCGGTATCGGTTAACACTACTGCAATATTCGCTTTCGCTTGCGTGACTAGATGTAGCATCACTGCCGATTGGATTCCAAAACTAGAAGCTAACGCAAACTCACCCTCAAGGTTCTCTAATGCCCATTGCACCCGTTGTTGCGCTGTCAGTGTCTCCAGCATGGCATTAATCTCAGCCAACTGAATAATTTGACTCACTTTTGGCAGTTCAAGCAACTCAGCCAGTTGAAATTTAGGCATAGAAATCCCTCATCGATATTTTTACTTCATCAATAATGCCAGCACGAATGGTAAAATCACCAAAGCCTTCATTCTGTTGACGCTCTGTTGCCCAGCGCCCAACTAAACTATCCATTTCATCCATAATTTGAGCCACGGTAATATTCTCACGGTACATTTTTGGTACACGAGTACCGTTACGGTTACCACCTAAATGAAGGTTATAACGTCCTGGAGCTTTACCTACGAGGCCGATTTCGGCCAACATCGCGCGGCCACAACCATTTGGACACCCCGTAACACGTAGAATAATATTTTCATCTTTATTCAAGCCATGTTTTGCTAAAATTTCTTCAACGTCAGTCACGAATTCAGGTAGAAAACGCTCAGCTTCCGCCATCGCCAGTGGACAGGTTGGCAGCGAAACACAAGCCATCGAGCTTTTACGTTGTTCACTGACACTGTCATCCATCAAACCATGATCACGGGCTATCTGCTCGATCTTGGCTTTATCTTTTGCCAATACACCCGCTACAATTAAGTTTTGATTAGCCGTCATGCGAAAATCACCGCGATGAACCTTAGCAATTTCAGCCACACCTGTTTTTAGTGGCTTATTTGGATAATCCAATAAACGTCCATTTTCAATAAACAGCGCTAGGTGATGCTTACCGTCGATACCTTCAACCCAACCAATACGATCACCACGATCGGTAAACTCATAATGTCGACTGTCCTCAAACTTAATACCAGCGCGCTTTTCTACTTCTGCTTTAAATACATCACTACCGACGCGATCTAAGGTGTATTTGGTCTTGGCATTTTTACGGTTGGAACGATTACCCCAATCACGTTGAGTGGTGACTACCGCAGCTGCAATATCTAATGTTTTCTCTAATGGAATAAAACCAAAATCATCAGCACGACGAGGATAAGTCGAGTGATCACCGTGAGTCATTGCCAGCCCACCACCGACTAAAACATTAAAACCAACTAACTGACCATTGTCTGCAATCGCAATAAAGTTAAGATCATTAGCATGAACATCAACATCATTTTGCGGCGGAATAACTACTGTGGTTTTAAACTTACGCGGCAAATAATTACTGCCTAAAATTGGTTCTTCATCAGTTGTTTCTAGTTTTTCTCCGTCTAACCAAATTTCCGCATAAGCACGGGTTTTAGGTAACAGGTGTTCACTGATCTTTTTCGCCCACTCATACGCTTGTTGGTGAAGCTCGGATTCTACTGGGTTAGTGGTACACAGTACGTTACGGTTAACATCTCCGGCTGTTGCAATCGAATCAATGCCAATTTTATTTAGCGTTTGGTGCATCAGCTTAATATTAGGTTTTAGTACCCCATGAAACTGAAACGTTTGACGAGTTGTTAAACGGATACTGCCATAAGAGGTGTGCTCATCGGCAAACTTATCAATCGCAAGCCACTGCTTTGGAGTGATCACTCCTCCCGGCATGCGCGCACGTAACATCACATTTTGTAGCGGCTCTAATTTTTGCTTGGCACGCTCAGCACGAATATCACGATCATCTTGCTGATACATGCCATGAAAACGAATTAACTGAAAGTTATCAGCGGTAAAACCACCGGTAATGCGATCATCAAGATCTTGCTCAATGGTGCCACGAAGAAAATTACTTTGGCGCTTTAAACGTTCGTTATCTGATAATTTTTGCTCTGTCATTAGTACACATCCCTTTGATAGCGCTTAGTTTTACGCAGCTCATTGAGATACTGCTCAGCTTGCTCGCGCGTTTTATTCCCTTGTTGCTCAATCACAGTTAACAATGCTTGATGAACATCTTTTGCCATGTGAGTTGCATCACCACACACATAAACATGTGCGCCTTGTTGTAACCACTGCCATACCTGTGCTGCTTGCTCTAAAATACGTTGCTGAACATACACCTTCTCAGCTTGATCACGACTAAAGGCCACATCCATTTGAGTCACAACCCCAGATTTTAAATATTTTTGCCACTCAACTTGATAGAGAAAATCTTCAGTAAAGGTTCTATCACCAAAAAATAACCAATTCTTACCACTTGCTTCACGGTTTTCACGCTCTTGAACAAAGGCACGGAACGGTGCAATACCGGTTCCCGGACCAATCATTATTACAGGCGTATAATCATCGACAGGCAATTTAAAGTTATTGTTGGCTTCAACAAACACTTTCACTGCACCACCTTGTTCTAAGCGCTGGGCTAAAAAGCTTGATGCGCCACCTTGTCGCGGCTCATCCGCTTTTTCAAATTCAACCACACCAACGGTTAAATGCACTTCTTCACCCACTTCTTGTTGGCTTGAGGCAATAGAATATAAACGTGGCGTTAAGCGGCGTAATAAACCGATTAATTGCTCTGCAGTTAAGGCAGTTTTCTTCTCAGCGAGTACATCAATGATTTGAGTTTTGGCAGCATACTCGCGCAACTTTTCACGATCAGCCACCAGCTTTTGTAACTTTTTACTACCTGAAAGCTCGGCATATTTAGTTACAAACTGTGGATTTGATGCGGTAATTTCATATTTAGTAATTAGTGCATCACGAAGGCTTAAAGTGCCGCCATCTATATCGACTGAAGTATCTGCTTCTAAGCCAAGTTTGGCTAAAATGGTATCTGCCAATTGTGGATCATTTTCAAACCACACTCCTAACGCATCACCGGGTTGGTAAGTTAATCCTGACTCTTCTAAGTCAATCTCAATATGACGTACATCTTTGTCTGAGCCACGGCCAGTGATTTTTTGACTAACCGATAAACTGGCACTAAATGGGTGGTGTTTATTATAAACCGTAGTAGCTGCTTGATGCTGGCCTACAGGTAGTTGCACCACTTCAGCTTCAGCGGTTGATAACGTTTGCTGGGTTTTTTCCAATACCTGCAACTGCCATTCAGCTGCCGCAGCATCATAATCAACATCACAATCTAATCGCTCTAGCATTGGCTGAGCACCTAATTTCGCTAGATATTGATCAAAATCTTTTGCCGTTTGGCAGAAAAACTCATAACTCGAATCCCCTAAACCAATAACGGCATAATGTAAGTCTGGTAATTTAGGGGCTTTCTTTGATTGTAAAAATTCATGTAACTCAATTGCATCATCAGGGGCCTCACCTTCTCCATGTGTTGAGGCAACAATGATGACATGGGTTTCTTTAGTGAGATTTTTACCTTTAAAATCACCGGCAGAAACCAGCTTAACAGCGATATCTTGTGCTTGAGCTTGTTGTTGTAACGCTTCAGCAACCCCTTTGGCATTGCCTGTTTGTGAGGCATAAATAATGGTTAATTGGCCGGCAGGCTTAGCTACTGCAAGTACATTTGACGCAGGAGCAGCTGCTGTTGCGGGCGATTGAGATTGGCTCAAGCCCCAAAAATAACCACTGATCCAAGCCAGCTGTTGTGGTGATGATTCTGCAGCAGCTAACTTAAGTTGATCTATCTGTTGATCATTAAGTGGGCTAGCTAAAGCTGATAGTTGATTGATTGACATAGCACGACGATCCCTATTCATTGCGTTATGTTAGAGTAGCTATTTAAACTAATAACAAGAAAGAATAGATAAGAATGTTTTATAACCATTTGTAAGGTTAATCGCACAAAAAACCAAACAGTGATAACACTATTTGGTTTTTAAATCAGGGGGAATAGATAGGATTTAATATTCGTCAGCGATTCTAACCTGTTTAAAACCAACATTAAACGCCTGTTGCGTGGCACTATCAACATCACCATAGCATTGCTCACTACCTGTGATATCTGTTAACGGTACTAAACCACCACCACGGTGACGAAATTCAACAATATAACCGCTATTAATCGATGGCTCGACCAGTGCTTCAACAAGATCTTGGCGAGCATATAGGTGTTTCAATTCAGTTAATGTCATCACTTACTCCCCCTAATACCGATATTATCTAATCAGTTTACTTACCTTTAAAGGTGGTACATAAAACCAATTAGCGCCAATAAAAAAACCACGATAAAATCGTGGTTTTATAACTGGATCACAGAATATTGTTTAACAGTTAATTAAAAATCAACTTCTACGCCAGCAAACCATCCATTAAGCTCAACATCACTTGAATTGGATTTCTTAAAGTCATAATCCATCATACGGTAGCCTGCACGAAGATTAAGATCAGCAGCAACCAAACCTAAGGTGTATTTCACACCTGCTTGACCATCAAACAAACGCGTACCGTCATATTTACCTGCATTAGCTTGGGCAAATACTGCAAGTGGTGTTGCGGGAATACCTAACTCGGCAGCAGCATAAACTGTTGGCTGCCAATCACTAAAGCTGTTCTGATGCTGAATTTTAACACCAGCAAACTTAGTCATTGTTACACCCAAATCAAGTGCGACTAAGTCATTATCAAGAATTTCATAGTAAGCGGTAAAATCACTTTGCTCAAAATTCACATTACCAGTATCAATATCGTTATAACGCACCATTACATTTGGCACTAACGGAATAAAGTGCTCAAAAGATGCGTAATAAGATGTTGAGGTATCATCACTTTTATGACCATTTACTTTTGCATTTGTAAACCATGCATCCGCACCCACTTTAACACCTAATAAGGTATCAGCTTGGGCTGGAAGGGCTGCAGCTAGCGTCATTGCTGCTGCAATTGAAAGCACCACTTTTTTCATGTCGAGTCTCCGCTCTTTATCATTTTATGTAATTAATCGCACAAAATTATATCAGAAGCCGTATAAAAACTCTGCAATCAATCGCAGTTAATAGCGACGATGACGTGACGCCTGCTGTTTATCAGCGTTACGCTCACGGAAAAACCAAATCCCTAATGCAATAACAATGATCCATGGTAGCAGTTTAAATACCAAGCCTAACATTCCGACAACTGCCATAACGGCAAACCCCGCAGCAACAGCTATCAATAACCCAATCAGACTGACACCGGTAAATACCAACACCAAGGTAAAAGCGACTAAAAACAGAAACTCAAACATAGATTATCCTTTTCTTTTACTGTGTCATTCACATACAACCACAGTGCTGAATTTATTATTACTTACAATAGTGCACAATTCACGCCAACTCTAAATTAATTATTTTACTTATTTTTCATAGGTATAAAAAAACGCCAATATATCAAATATTGGCGTTTACCATTTATTAGTCAATTTCACCTTACACTCGTAAAATTCACCACATCAATCTATATCGCTACACATCCAATTCAGCGGGAATTTTTGCTAACGCTTGTTGCACCACTTCAATACCAGCCCCTGGCTTATGGGCATTCTCACTGATATAACGACGCCATTGGCGAGCACCAGGCATACTTTGAAATAAACCCAACATGTGGCGGGTAATATGGCCTAAATATGAACCATTCGCTAGTTGGCGCTCGATATAAGGATACATCGCCTCAACTACTTCGCGACGTTTCATTACAGGGCGGTCGCTACCAAATAAACGCTGATCAACCTCTGCCATTAAGTATGGGCTTTGGTATGCTTCACGACCGACCATCACACCATCAAGATGCTGTAGGTGCTGTTCCATTTCTTCAAAAGTTTTAATGCCACCATTGATTGCCATCGTCAGCTGTGGAAAATCTTGCTTTAATTGATAAACACGTGGGTAATCCAGTTCAGGAATTTCACGGTTTTCTTTTGGACTTAAGCCTTTTAACCAAGCTTTACGGGCGTGAATAGTAAAGTTATCACAACCGCCTTTCTCTGATACCGTTTGAATAAAATGGGTTAAAAACTCATACGAATCTTGATCATCAATACCAATACGGGTTTTTACGGTAACAGGAATATCAACGACTTCACGCATCGCAGCCACACATTGTGCCACAAGATCTGCTTCACCCATCAAGCAAGCACCAAACATACCATTTTGGACGCGATCAGATGGACAACCAACGTTTAAGTTAATTTCATTATAACCACGCTCAGCAGCTAACTTAGCACAACGCGCAAGATCGACTGGATTTGAGCCACCCAGTTGTAACGCTAATGGATGCTCTTCTTCGTTATACGCTAAGAAATCACCTTTACCATGAATGATCGCACCTGTTGTTACCATTTCAGTGTACAACAATGCTTCTTTGCTCATTAAGCGATGAAAGTAACGGCAATGACGGTCAGTCCAATCCAGCATGGGAGCGACGGAAAAACGAGCGGTAGGATACATACTACAATATTCCTTACATATTAAGTGGTTATGGCAAATACCACTTACGGGTATTGCAATATACTCATCCTATTTAGGCTTTTTTTAGCAATTAGAAACGGATGAGGGACAATTTAGGAAACACGAACTGTCCTAAAATATCGTTTGAGGCGCGGATTCTACCTTAAAATAGCTACTGCCACCATTGTTACCCTAAACCAAAAAAGCGCTCGAAACTCACGGATAGAGTTTCGAACGCAAAAATTTATTTTACTTTAGTAACTAAAATTTATAATCAACAGACCATACAACTTGTTCAGTTGCTTTTAGACGTGTATTGGCTTGGTTATAGTTTTGATCTAAATAACGGTAGGTTAAATCGCTTGAGATAGTATTCGTCAATTGGATATTTGCACCTACTTGCCCCCCCCAAACAAAATCAGTCGCACTTTGTGCACCAGCATTAGAGTATGAGATTCGATCATGTGAAACTCCCATTGACGGGCCCGCAAAAAGGTTAATTGTAGAAGTGACAGGCATCAAATAGTCATAAGAAGCTAAGAAGAGATTTTGAGTATGTTTTACTTTAGCATCCTCAATCGAGTAACGATCTTTTTTATAACCATATGTCGCACTCAAACGATGGTGGTCATTAATGATAACACCGGCACGTAATTGATAACTGGCATCCTCACTATGTTTTTTTGCATCGCCTTTAAAAGTATCTGTCTGGTAACCTATACCGCCGCCAATAAAGCTATCTATATTACTTTGCGCCATCACATTTGATGATAATGCACTCGAAAATAATACCACTGCTAATAAACTTTTTTTCATTAGTTAATCCCTTTTGTTTACGGTAACACCGCTTATAAATAAATATCTTACAACGTGTTTTGAGCGTTGAATTTATTTGTCATTCATAAACTAAAATAGGTTAACTGTACCGCAACTTAATGAATTATAAGACTATTAGTTATCTTGCCCGAGCCTGAATGACAGTACCTAAATAACATTAATACCTTCAATAAAATGTAACCACATGTGTAGCAACTCGATAATAATGAATGGATTATCAAACAGTGTGAGCGCTAAGCTTTATAAAATAATACAGAGGGTGGTATAGGATTTTTAATAACAAAAAAGACCTTGAACAATAGTTTGTTCAAGGCCTTATCGGAATTCTTGTTAACGTCAGAGCAATGCTTTGGCTAACAACAAAAACGTTACTTAGTCATGTTACCGCTTTTGTACATTGAAGAGAATACAGGCGTGTAAAGAGCAACGATTTTATTAATGATACCAGTCATTTTTCTACCTTAAAGATTAAGCTGTTTATGTATAACCATCGCCTAATTTCTAAATATTTAAGGCATCGGTCACGTTTCGATGGGCGTCATTATAGGTATTTTGCATTGGTTGAGAAATGAAAAAAATACTACTTAGTCATTAGTTTTTATAATCCGATAATAAAGACTATTTGTATGATGTTCATAGCCCTCATCAAGTAAACATTAACGCTGAATTAAATGCGATATACGACCACGAATAGTATCAAGCGATAACCCCGCCTCATGCTGTTGTTTACAGATTAATTCTAGATTAATAAATTCATCATAACGACCGCCACGGCACAATAAACTATGTGGTGCAATACGCTCGCTATGCCACTCAAACAACAGGTCAGAATAGTGTGAAGCAGGGTAAAGATTTGGCGTAACAATATAAGGTACTCCCATATTATTAAGAAGTTGTTGCAGTTGTTGAAATCGCTCGACAGCAGTCTCTGCCAAAAACTGATTCAACTTAGATGCTTAGGTAATAACTGGCTTAAGTTCTATTGGATAATCAACTAACAGTTTTTCAGGTGTCGTGGATAACCATGCTTGGCGTTGACTATCCAATAGAATACTAAATGGTTGAAAGTAAGCTGTTAGCGCATTTCGAAAACACGAGAACTCACTCAGACTGCCAATGAAGTTGATCCGCAATTCTACTTCTTTCTCAAGCGCGAGTACTTTAAAGAATTCGTATTGTAACTGTAATTGCTCCTCCACAATGGCATCATTACTCCATCCAAACGCTTCTATAGCTACTTGGTAATGCATTGCTGGTTGCCTATAATATTCGTCATCAATTGCCTAAACTACAAGTTCTAACAGATCTCAGTCATAGCAAAATAAAGCATCAACACAATCGAGCATTAAAGGCTGGTTCCAAGCTGATCATCACTCTCAATGACAATGATGAGGTTGGACTATGGTATCCAAAAACTAATCAATCTCTGACAGTTAACATTAACAATGTCATGGTTGCTATTAGTGAGCACCTTCAGCAATTAAAATAATCCTCTTAATCAGTGTGCGGTTACCTTAGGATGACGGTACACTTTCACTACCGCTATCCAGCGCCCGCGACATAGCCATTGTAAGTATCTTTATAAGCCACTATGACGATCATCATTGATGATAACGTGATCATTAACACGTAACCTCTTTCATCATCGCTATTGAATACTAAGTGTGAGTATGTTTTCAAATAGCTGTGATAAAATAACAACATAATGACGTTTTTTTGAGGCTCTATGACGGTTCAAACTCAACTGCTAGCCAAAGCACAACTGCTCTGTGATCAACGCGGGGTAAGAATGACACCCCAGCGCTTAAAAGTACTGGCACTGATCATTAATCATCATAGTTCTATTAGCGCTTATGAGTTACTTGATTTACTTAAAGCATCAGAACCCCAAGCTAAGCCACCAACGGTTTATCGCGCGTTAGATTTTCTATTAGCACAAGGGTTTGTGCATAAAGTCGAGTCAACCAATAGCTATATTGCTTGTTGTGTACTCGGTCATGCAGAGCATTGCTCACAATTATTAATTTGTGATAAATGTGGATTTGTTGAAGAAACCCACGATGATGAACTAGCAAAGCTGTTACGTATAAAATCAGAGCAATATGGTTTTACGAGCAAGCATCACGTAATTGAAAGCCATGGTATTTGTCATAAATGCCAGCAAGCAAACCACGACTAATCCAATGTTAGTGCTATCAAAAATACTGATAGCACTATTTCGCCACTCACAAACTATCGTAATGATATTCAACACAGATTAATTAACGTTAGCTCAAACATAAAAGCATAATAAAAAACTACTCATTGTTATAAATTCGATCTAGACTGAGCCAGTCATAAGCACCTAGTTACCTATCAGCTGTGACTACTACTATTAGTCTATAAAGGAAAGACGTACATGAGTAAACTGACTGGAACCGTAAAGTGGTTCAACGATGATAAAGGCTTTGGTTTTATTTCTGCAGCCGATGGTAAAGATGTGTTTGTTCACTTCAGTGCTATTCAGGCACAAGGACGTAAAACATTGCGTGAAGGCCAAAGTGTTGAGTTTATCGTAACTGATGGTCAGAAAGGCCCCCAAGCTAGCGATGTTGTTACGCTATAACTGACAAACAGCAAAAAATAAAAAACGCCGCTATCATTATGATTGCGGCGTTTTATTTTATCGGCTAACTCTTTAACCAATAATAGGCATTATGCACGCCATTGTTTAAATGCATTGATCAAACCATTGGTTGAGCTATCGTGGCTCACAACACCTTCGTTGCTATTTAGCTCAGGTAAAATTTGATTTGCCAGCTGCTTACCAAGTTCTACACCCCACTGATCAAAACTAAAGATGTTCCAAATAACACCTTGAGTAAAGATTTTATGCTCATATAACGCAATCAGTGCGCCTAATGTATATGGTGTAATTTCTTTAAGTAGAATCGAGTTCGTTGGACGGTTACCTTCAAACACTTTAAATTCAGCTAACTCATCGATTTCTTGCTGTGATTTACCAGCAGCAACAAATTCAGCTTCTACAGTCTCGCGGCTCTTACCAAATGCCAATGCTTCAGTTTGGGCGAAGAAGTTAGCCATTAATTTAGGATGGTGATCACCTAATGGATTGTGGCTAATTGCCGGTGCAATAAAGTCACATGGAATTAACTTAGTACCTTGGTGAATAAGCTGATAGAACGCATGTTGACCATTTGTTCCTGGCTCACCCCAAATAATAGGACCCGTTTGGTAATCTACTGGCTTGCCGCCACGATCAACATACTTACCATTAGATTCCATGTTACCTTGCTGGAAGTAAGCAGGGAAACGGTGCATATATTGATCGTAAGGAAGGATCGCTTCTGTTTCAGCACCGTGGAAATTATTATACCAAATACCAATTAACGCCAAAATCACTGGTAATTTTTGCTCTAGTGGTGCTTGAACAAAGTGGTTATCCATTGCATGGCCACCTTCAAGTAACTTAACAAAGTTATCAAAGCCAACCGCTAAGCTAATTGAAAGACCAATCGCAGACCATAGTGAGTAGCGACCACCAACCCAGTCCCAGAACTCAAACATGTTATCAGTATCAATACCAAACTCAGCCACTGACTCAGCATTAGTAGAAAGCGCAGCAAAGTGCTTCGCCACGTGAGCTTTATCTTCAGCCATTGCTAAGAACCAATCACGTGCAGATAACGCATTGGTCATTGTTTCTTGAGTAGTAAATGTTTTTGATGCAATTAAGAATAATGTTGTTTCAGGGTTCAAGTCTTTTAACGTCTCAACAATATGGGTTGCATCAACATTTGAAACAAAATGCATGTTTAGACGGGTTTTGTATGCTGATAGTGCTTCAGAGACCATGTAAGGACCAAGATCTGAACCACCAATACCGATGTTAACGACATCCGTAATTTCTTTTCCAGTATAACCTTTCCACTCACCGCTAACGATGCGATTAGTGAAGTTTTCCATTTTAGCTAATACGGCATTAACCGCAGGCATAACATCTTCACCATCAACAATGATTGACGTGTTACTGCGATTACGTAGCGCAACATGAAGCACAGCACGATCTTCAGTTCGGTTAATTTTCACACCGTTGAACATATCTGCAATAGCGGCCTCTAATTCGGTCTCTTTCGCTAATGCAAACAACTTAGTCAAAGTTTCTTCCGTGATCAGGTTCTTTGAGTAATCCAATAAAATATCAGAACCAAACTGAGCAGAAAACTTGGCAAAACGCTCGCTATCATTAGCAAATAAATCACTTAATTCAAAATCTTGAGCTTGTTCAAAATGTTCAGTTAGAGCTTGCCATGCATTGGTTTGTGTTGGATTAATGTTCTTTAACATAATAATGTTCCCGATGTTGTTATGTTCATCCCTCGAATCATATCACCTTCGAAAGATCCTTGATCTATGCCTGTTACCTAACATGCTAGGTATCTAATAATAATGCTATCTGTTGCAACTAATTATGATTTTAAAATAACATTATCGTCATTGCGTCAAATCACGAAAATACGACAACATCATACCTGTATTTATCAATAAGATGATAATGGTAATCACTAATTAGACTAAAAGGTTTCACCGATAGGTAAATAGCTATGTGGTATCAAAAGACGATTCATCTTACTCCGAGAGCGCGAGGGTTTCATCTAATAACCGCCGAGATAGAGCAAAATTTAACAGTAATTCAATCATTAAAGGTTGGGATCGTACATTGTTTTATTCAGCATACATCAGCCAGCTTAACCATTAATGAAAATGCAGACCCAACTGTTCGTGATGATATGGAGGCACATTTTAATCACAGTGTTCCTGAGCGGGCGGCTTTTTATCAGCATACCTATGAAGGTGATGATGACATGCCAGCTCATATCAAAACGTCATTACTTGGTAATAGTATTAGTATTCCAATTACTGATGGTCAACTTGCGTTAGGTATGTGGCAAGGAATTTACTTAGGTGAGCACCGCGATCACGGTGGCTCACGATGCATTGTTATTACCGTTCAAGGCGAATAACAACTAACAGCCGCGGACAATGCCGCGGATGTTATTATAACTTGAATTATGAATAGGTCATCGCCACTCGAGGTGTTAACTTGGTCATTAATTCATAAGCAATCACGCCAGTATATTGTGCTACCACTTCAGCGGGTAAACCTTTACCCCATAGTGTGGCTTCATCACCGACTTTATCTGTCGCATCAGGCCCAAGATCAACAGTTAACATATCCATCGATACACGACCAGCTGTAGGTACAATACGGCCATTTACCATTACAGGTGTACCATTTGGTGCACAACGTGGGTAACCATCACCATAGCCAATTGCAATAACGCCTACTTTAGTATCCCGTTCACTGGTCCAAATACCACCGTAACCAACCTGCTCACCTTTTTTGACTTCGCGTACCGCAATTAAACTTGAGGTTAACGTCATCACAGGTTGTAAGTTATAGCTCGATGCCATGCGGTCTAATTGATCAAATGGCGATACACCATACATAATAATACCAGGTCGAATCCACTCAAAATGACTATCAGGCCATGCTAAGACACCAGCAGATGCTGCTAGTGAACGCTCACCTTCATAAGGCTTGGTTAAAGTTGAAAAACACTCGATTTGCTTGACGGTTATATCGCTACCTAAGTCATCTGCATTACCAAAGTGGCTAATAAAGCGTAATGGCTTAGCAACATTATTACAGTCATTTAAACGCTGCATAAATTGAGGTACTTGCTCTGGACGTAACCCTAAACGATGCATGCCTGTATCAATTTTCACCCACACTCGTACCGGACCATCTAAGTCAGCTTGTTCAAGTGCTTCAAGTTGTTCTATCGAATGCACTACGGTATGAATATTATTAGTAACCAATACCGGCAAATCGGTTGATGCGTAAAAACCTTCTAGCAATAAAATCGGTTTTACTACTCCACCAGCACGCAGCGTTAATGCTTCTTCTATTCGTGCTACACCATAGGCATCAACATTGGTAAGGCTTTTCGCCACATCTAACAACCCATGCCCATATGCATTGGCTTTAACAACCGCCAGAATTTTACTGTTTGGTGCCTGCAGGCGGATTTGACTCAGGTTATGTGCCAAAGCTTGGGTATCAATATGTGCAGTTGCAGCTTTCATCCAATATCCTAAATAATTTTTAAGGCTTACTCTTCATCAAAGGCTGGGCCAGCATAGTTATCAAAACGTGAAAACTGGCCTTGGAAGGTTAAACGTACAGTACCAATTGGACCATTACGTTGCTTACCTAAGATAATTTCAGCGATCCCCTTGAGGGCACTATCTTCGTGATAAACCTCATCACGGTATATAAACATGATTAAGTCAGCATCCTGCTCGATGGCGCCAGATTCACGCAAATCAGAGTTAACAGGACGTTTATCTGCTCGTTGCTCCAATGAACGGTTAAGCTGAGACAGAGCAACAACGGGCACATTTAATTCTTTTGCTAATGCTTTTAGTGAACGTGAGATTTCAGCGATCTCAAGAGTACGATTTTCTTGTAAGCCAGGGACACGCATCAACTGAAGGTAGTCAATCATAATCATACTCAGACCACCATTATCACGTGCAATACGACGTGCACGTGAACGTACTTCGGTCGGTGTTAGGCCTGAACTATCATCAATGAACATATTCTTTTTTTGCATCAGAATACCCATTGTTGATGATATTCGTGCCCAATCTTCGTCGTCTAATTGCCCGGTACGGATCTTGGTTTGATCGACACGCGATAATGATGCCAACATACGCATCATGATTTGTTCTGCGGGCATTTCTAGTGAGAAAATTAATACAGGTTTTTCTTGATCCATGGCGGCATTTTCACACAAGTTCATCGCAAAGGTGGTTTTACCCATAGATGGACGTGCCGCAACAATAATTAGATCTGAGCCCTGTAAGCCTGCCGTTTTTTTGTTGAGATCAGTAAAGCCAGTTGATACACCCGTTACGCCATCTTGCGGTGATTGATACAACAACTCAATCCGCTCAAGTGTCCGCTCTAAAATAGTATCAACGTTTTGCGGACCTTCTTTATCGTTAGTGCGTTGCTCGGCGATGGCAAAAACTTTACTTTCAGCCATATCCAGTAAGTCTTCACTGGTGCGCCCTTGTGGATCATAACCAGCATCGGCAATTTCATTGGCAACACCTATCATGTCACGGATCAGCGCGCGTTCCCTTACAATATCAGCATATGCTAAAATATTGGCTGCCGATGGCGTATTTTTAGCTAACTCAGCAAGGTAAGCAAACCCACCGACATCATCTAACTTGTCAGATCGCTCAAGATGTTCAGACAGCGTGATCAAATCAAGTGGCTGTCCACCTTCCAATAAGGCTGCGGTTGCCTCAAAAATAATCCGATGAGGACGGCTGTAAAAGTCTTTAGCAACCACTTTCTCAGCAACAGTATCCCAACGCTCATTATCCAGCATTAAGCCGCCAAGTACTGATTGCTCAGCCTCAAGCGAATGCGGTGGCATCTTAATGGCGTCCATTTGATTATCTTTTAATTGTTTCGATTTACGATTATCTGTCATAGCAATTGTGCATTTACCAAAACCAAGAACGGAGCTCGATAGTATAACCTATCCCCTGCTCCTGCGTAGCTATAAACCATGATGATTGCGCACTTGCAACGCTAACAATTATCCTCCTTTTTAATTTAACCAAAAGTATGACCAGCATTCCTAACCAAAAGCTGACAAATTTACGTTAGAATACTGCGCTTAATATTTTTTATTGTTACACCAGCTGCCAGCGGAGGACTTTTGGCAAGATATATACTCACATTGCTGTTGCTTGCCACTACCGCAGCCAATGCCAGTGAAGAACCAACAACTGAAGCGTCAAATGAACCCTCACCACTGACCAGCAGTATCGGCTTAGGTTATCAAGCACTATCGGGTAATTCTAATTCTCAAACCATGAATGGTAATATTGCGCTCACCTATACTAAGGGCCGTTATCAAACCACTGCTGATGCCAAATATATTATGGCAAAAAAAAATGGCGAAGAAGATAAACGTAAATTATCAGCAAGTTTAAAAGCAAAACGTATGATCCGTGATGGGTATTACTGGTATGGCAACGGTAGTTATATTGATGACCGCTATGGGCCCTATTATGTAGATTCACTGGTTTCAACCGGTATCGGTTACCGTCTCTTTAGCTATGAGAGCTTTCAAACCTTAGTCGATATTGGTCCAGGTTTTCGTCATCAAAACCCTAATCTTGATGAGATTAAGAGTGACAGTATTGTTAAACAAGAAGTCGTCAATGAGCCGATATTGCAAAGTACGGTCGATATGCAATGGAAGCCACTTAAAACACTCACATTAAGTGCTAAAGTAAATATGGTATCAGGTAAAAGTAACACTACCATTGAAAGCTCATTAAATGCGACCAATGACATTACCGATAATATCGCTTTAAATATTGGTTATACCCAGACCTATTATTCTTGGGTGCCTGAAACCATGAAAAATTCTGATTCAACCACCACGATATCAATAATTTATACGCTTTAGTTACCAATATCCCAAATTATAGACATAAAAAACCAGCCCGAAGGCTGGTTTTTTACTATTAAAGCTAAAAGCGATTACTCTGCAGCAACAACGTTTAGTTTAACAGTTGCGAATACGTCTGAGCTTAGCTGAACGCTAACTTCAAATTCGCCAGTCGTACGTAGTGCACCTTCAGGTAGACGTACTTCACTCTTAACAAGTGCAACGCCTGCAGCAGCAACTGCTTCAGCGATGTCACGAGTACCGATTGAGCCGAATAGTTTACCTTCGTCACCAGCTTTAGATGCAATAACAACACCTTCAAGCGTGTTTAGTGCTTCAGCACGTGCTACAGCAGCAGCGTGTTGCTCAGCAACTTTAGCTTCTAGCTCTGCACGACGTGCGTCGAACATTTCAACGTTCGCTTTAGTCGCCATAACTGCCTTAGCTTGTGGGATAAGGAAGTTACGAGCGTAGCCCGCTTTAACGTTAACCTGGTCGCCAAGGCCACCTAGGTTAGCGATTTTATCAAGTAGAATAACTTGCATTATCTTGTCCTCTATTAAGTTCTAAAAACGACTGCCGCTTACAGATGCTTATCTGTGTACGGTAGAAGTGCTAGGTAACGAGAACGCTTGATAGCGCGAGCTAGCTGACGCTGGTATTTAGCGCGAGTACCAGTGATACGGCTAGGTACAATCTTACCAGCTTCAGTGATGTAGTTTTTTAGAGTTGCTACGTCTTTGTAGTCAATCTCTTGTACGCCTTCTGCTGTAAAACGGCAGAATTTACGACGACGGAAGAAACGAGCCATGGGCTATCTCCTGATCTAAATTAAGTCAATATGATCGGCATGCAAAACTAATTTCCCGATACCATTACGGCCGGTTTGGTAAGAGATAAATCCCTCCACCTTAATATTGCTTCCGACAACTAAATCTTGAGTGAGTATTTGTTGACCTTTACCACTGATTACCACGTTAATATAACAATATATTTGGCGTGGTAAGTCAGCTTCCCGCTGCACAGAACGATGCTCAAGCACAAAGTGACAATGAGGAATGCCTGCCGGAGATTGGCTTCGCTTGGGATGCTTGGCAATAGTACCAGTCAACACCAGACGATTAGTCATTTAAACAAATTACTCAGCAGCTGCTTCGCCTTCAGATTGTGCTTCAGCACGATCTTCACGCTTAGTGAAACGCTCTTCTTTAGCCTTCATCATTGGAGATGGCTCAGTAACAGCGTTTTTAGTACGCATGATCATGTTACGGATCACTGCATCGTTGAAGCGGAAGTTTGACTCAAGCTCGTCAACAACAGCCTGCTCAGCTTCTACGTTCATAAGAACGTAATGTGCTTTGTGCAGTTTGTTAATTGGGTAAGCCATTTGACGGCGGCCCCAATCTTCTAGACGGTGAATTTGACCACCAGAATCTTTGATAGCAGCAGTGTAACGCTCGATCATGCCAGCAACTTGCTCGCTTTGATCAGGGTGCACCATGAATACGATTTCGTAATGACGCATAGGTTGCTCCTTACGGATTATTCAGCTTCCCTTGTCGGCTCGGTTATCCTGGGGAAGCAAGGAACTAAAAAAAAGAACCGAGAATTTGGATGACGGATAGTACAGAGAATGATCAATCTAGGCAAGCTTATTTTATCATCACTAGCCTCATTTCAATCAAATGTACTCTTGTCTCAGTCAATCTTGCCTTTAGGATGATAACTGCTTTTCTCGATGGTGGTTTTTTATACGGCTCAATAATAAAAAACCCGCGCAGTATTGACTGAACGGGTTTAAATAATTATGCGGTTATTTACGCTTAATCACGCATTAACCGCGTTGACGTACCGCTTCAAACAAACAAATGCCAGTAGCAACAGATACGTTCAAACTTGATACTGAGCCCGCCATTGGGATCTTAATCAAATCATCACAGGTTTCACGGGTTAAACGACGCATACCTTCACCTTCAGCACCCATCACAATCGCCAATGGCCCTGTTAGTTTGCTGTGGTAAATATCATGGGTTGCTTCGCCTGCAGTACCAACAATCCATACACCTTTATCTTGTAGCGCACGCATAGTACGAGCAAGGTTAGTTACACGCACCAACGGCATAATTTCAGCCGCGCCACAGGCTACTTTACTTGCGGTCGCATTAAGTTGTGCCGAACGATCTTTCGGTACAATCACGGCTACAGCACCAGCAGCATCAGCGTTACGTAGACATGCACCTAGATTATGAGGATCTGTCACACCATCTAAAATCAGTAGTAACGGATTTTCTTTGGTTGCTAATAGGTCATCAAGGTTATTTTCGTTATATTGCTTACCTGGACGTACACGCGCAATAATGCCTTGATGAGAAGCGCCATCAACTTTGTCATCTAATGCTTTACGGCCTGCTTCTTGAATCGTGATACCTAAGTCTTGCAACTCAGTAATTAGCGGCAGTAAACGCTCATCTTCACGTCCTTTGAGTACGAATACCTCAATAAAACGCACAGGATCAGATGCAAGCACGGCTTTAACGGCATGGATGCCAAAAATCATATCATTACTCATCAATTAACTCTTCTTTGCTGCACGTTCAGATTTACCCGCACGTTGCTTTTTCTTCTTGCGAACTTTGGGCTTCTTTTTAGGATCAGTCAGCGGCTTTTCATCCGATAACTTGCGTGGTTTTTTATTTCTTGGCTTTTTCTTTTTAGCATCTTTAGCATCTGCAGCTGGAATCGCGCCTTCTTTTAATTTTTTACGTACCGAAGAACGCTCACGTTTATTTTTAGAACGTGATTCATCAGCTACCGCTTCGCCATTTTCAACTTTAAACGCAGGCATTCCCTGACGTTTAAGGCCTTCAGCTTTGCGCATGCGTTGCTTTTTCTCACGCCCTTTGGCAGTTTTACCCGCACCGCGCTGCTTACGCTCGGCACCAACAATATCAAAATCTAATTGACGATCATTAAGGTTAATCGCCGCCACTTTGACGTGAACAGTGTCGCCTAAACGATAAATCACACCTGAACTCTCACCTACCAAGCGTTGACCCACAGGATCAAATTGATAGTAATCGTTAGCAAGGTTTGAAATATGCACTAAACCATCAATGTTTAATTCATTAAGGCGGACAAAGAAACCAAAACCGGTAACGTTAGCAATCACACCTTCAAACTCATCGCCAAGGTGATCCTGCATGTACTCACACTTAAGCCAATCAGACACATCACGAGTAGCATCATCGGCGCGACGTTCAGTGGTTGAACACTGCTCACCAATAGCATCAATTTCATCAAATGAATAATGATGACCACCAGTAGGCGTATCGTTCTTAGTATTGCCTGCTTGCTTAGCAATTAAGAATTTAATCGCACGGTGCAAGGTTAAGTCTGGGTAACGACGAATTGGCGACGTAAAGTGCGCATATTGGCTTAGGGCTAAACCAAAGTGACCAATATTATCTGCTTGATAGATCGCTTGTTTCATTGAGCGCAGCAGCATAGTTTGAATTAATTCACGATCATTACGCTCTTGAATTAAATTCGCTAATGCAGCGTAATCTTTCGGACTTGGCTCTAAACCACCACCAAGTTCTAAACTTAGCTCGCCTAAGAAATCACGGAAACCTTGTAGACGCTCTTCACCCGGGGTGTCGTGAACACGGTATAACGCTGGCTCTTTAGCACTTTCAACAAATTGTGCTGAAGCGATATTGGCTAAAATCATACATTCTTCGATGATTTTATGCGCTTCATTACGCACTAGCGGTACGATGTTCTCGATCTTACGATCTGCATTGAAGACAAACTTAGTTTCAACAGTCTCAAACTCAATCGCACCACGTGCTTCACGTGCCACTTTTAGTGCTTTAAACATGCTGTAAAGTTCTTCAAGGTGCGGCACTAAAGGCGCGTAACGTTGACGCAACTCTTCGTCACCTTCAAGCATGTTACTTACTTTGGTGTAAGTTAAGCGCGCATGTGAATTCATCACCGCTTCGTAATGCTTGTAGCCTGTCAGCTTACCGCCTTCAGAAACTGTCATCTCACACACCATACACAAGCGATCGACTTGTGGATTAAGTGAACAGAGACCATTTGACAGCACTTCAGGCAACATTGGAATCACTTGCGCCGGGAAGTAAACCGAGTTACCTCGCTTTAGCGCTTCATTATCTAATGCTGATTTTGGACGTACATAGTAACTAACATCAGCAATCGCGACCCATAAACGCCAGCCACCATCAGGATTACGCTGACAGTGCACCGCATCATCAAAGTCACGTGCATCTTCACCATCGATAGTCACCAATGGTAATTGACGTAAATCGACTCGGCCCAGCTTAGCTTCTTCTGGTACTTCTTCGGTCAGATGCTTAACTTGGTTATCAACTTCAGATGGCCACACATGGGGAATATCATGAGTGCGTAATGCGATTTCAATCTCCATACCCGGTGCCATATTCTCACCCAGTACTTCAACAATACGACCAACGGCATTATGTTGACGAGTGGCACGTTGATTGATCTCAACCACTACCACATTGCCCATACGAGCACCTTGACGCACATCTTGTGGAATAATGATATCTTGCGCAATGCGAGAATCATCAGGTACCACATAGCCCATGCCATCTTCAAGGAAGAAACGACCCACAATTTGAGTGGTTGATTCAGCTAATACGCGCACCACACGGCCTTCACGGCGGCCACGCTTATCTTCGCCATCCGCTTGCGCTAAAATGTAATCACCATGGATCACACTACGCATTTGATGGGCAGGTAACAATAAGTCAGTATCTTTACTGAATGTACCTTCAGGACGTAAAAAGCCAAAACCATCACGGTGGCCAATAACGTAACCTTTAATTAAATCTAAACGCTCAGGCAATGCATAACACTGACGGCGAGTGAAAATTAATTGGCCATCACGTTCCATCGCACGTAAGCGACGACGTAGACCTTCATATTGATCATCACCTTCAAGCTTTAACGCAGTAAATAACTGGTCGCGGCTAACGGGTGCACTAAAACCACGGATCACTTCTAACAGTAACTCACGGCTTGGAATAGGGTTTTCGTAATTAGATGCTTCGCGTTCGCGAAAAGGATCAACCGGTAAATCGGTAGTACCTTTAGACATAAACAGTTCCTGTTGGCCAGCTATACCTTTAGTATACCCAGCTCTTAGGTGAACAGATGGGAACTGGCTATAAAAACCAATTCCACTAAATAATAGGGAGTAGTGTGATGCTAGACTATTATCAAATAGTCTTAGTGTTCTGCAGGCAATCCCAATAAGACACGTAACGGTGGATTATTATCTACCAAAGTCAGTAATGTGTACTTATCTAGCTCATTTAAAAAAGCATTACGCGCATCAGCAAGGATCCCCTTTAACTGACAAGCAGGAGTAATATTACAAAAATCAGGCGCACAATTGACGATTTGTAACGGTTCAATCGCCCTTACCACATGCCCCAATACAATATTACCCGCAGGCATTCCTAAGCGAATACCACCATTTTTCCCTCGTACAGTTTCTACATAACCTAATTGGCCTAATTTATTAATAATTTTGACCATATGGTTGCGCGACACAGCATAGGTATCGGTTACTTTTGTGATACTTGTTAACTCCCCCTCAGGCAAGCTTGCAAGATATATCAAGGCACGTAGGCCATAATCGGTAAAACTGGTTAACTGCACATTCACTCCTCCTGTTGCTATTTTAATCTTGTTCTTGACTAAAAGATACAGATCAGATACAACTTATAACATATATTATAAATACAACTTATAAAGAGAAAGTAATGCTCACTCAAAATACCATTGATATCGTAAAATCGACCGCCCCCATCATTGCCGCTGCAGGTCCTGCAGTAACCCAGCACTTTTATCAGCGTATGTTTCGCCACAACCCTGAGTTAAAAGATATTTTTAACATGAGCAACCAGCAAAACAGAGACAATGACGATCCTTCAAATCAACAACAAGCGTTGTTTAATGCTGTTTGTGCTTATGCAAATAATATTGATAATTTAGCGGTATTATTGCCTGCCGTTGAAAAAATAGCCCAAAAACATACCAGCTTTTTAATTTCAGCCGATCAATATCAGATCGTGGGTAGTCATCTATTAGCCACTATTGATGAATTATTATCCCCAGGACAAGAAGTATTAGATGCTTGGGCCGAAGCTTACGGTGTACTAGCGAATATCTTTATTAACCGAGAACAAGAAATCTACCAAGAAAACGATAATAAAGCCGGCGGCTGGCGTGGCACGCGTGAATTTGTGGTAACGGAGAAACAACAAAATAGTGATGCTATCACCAGCTTTACGTTTACTCCCGCTGATAAAGGCCAAGTCGCTGACTATAAGTCAGGCCAATATTTAGGTATTTATGTTACTGCCGATGAATTAGAGCACCAAGAGATCCGCCAATACAGCTTATCTGCTGCCCCTAATAATGCCAATTACCGCATCTCCGTTAAGCGTGAGTCTCAAGGTCTTGTCTCAAACTATTTACACGATAAAATCAATATTGGCGATAAAGTTAAACTGGTTGCTCCCGCTGGTGATTTTTTCTTGAATGTTGAGCCACAAACACCTGTAACACTTATTTCAGCGGGTGTTGGCTTAACCCCAATGCTAGCAATGCTTGAAACACTCACTCAACATCAAGCAGCAGTAAACTGGTTACATGCTACAGAAAATGGCCACCAACATGCGTATAAAGATCATGTTAAAACCCTTGCTAACCACCACCAGCATATTACGGCATTAACATGGTATAACGCCCCTACTGCCACCGATCGTCCAGCAGAAGATTATGACTATCAAGGTTTAATTGAACTCAATAACATTGCCACTCAGATTTCTGATCCAACCATGCATTTTTATTGCTGCGGTCCGGTTGGCTTTATGCAATTTATCGCCAAGCAGTTAATTGAACTAGGTGTAACCAACGATCGTATTCATTATGAGTGTTTTGGGCCGCATAAAGTGCTGTAATATTTGTCAATTACTGGCCACACAATGATATCGTTTTAATCAAAAACAGCACCTAAATAAGGTGCTGTTTTTATTTTCATCACTAACAACTATTACCAAAATGATGAACGCCGTTTAGCCCGCGCGATAATATTGGCTGGCATCTTTTGCTCTAACTGCTGCCGCAAACGTCGAATTTGTTGATGTTGGCTTTTATTGGTAGTTACGGTTTGATACAACCATCGATAGGCATCTTCATAATCTAATGGGCTGCCATTATCAGCAATTAATAATTGTGCTAATTGAATTCGTGCACGAATATTACCAAGGGCAGCAGCTTCGCGTAAATACGGAATTGCACGCTCTTTATCCTGTTGCAAAATCACCCCTTGAGCGTAATAGCGCCCCAGTTGTTCTAATGCAACCGGTACACCTTGCTGAGCGGCGGCACGCATATAATATACGCCTTGTTCCACATCTTTCGGCACACACACGCCCCACGCCAACATATCACCGTAAAGAAATTGATAGGTCGGTGATTCTATTTGTTCTGCTCGCGCTTGAATATCTTGCACTAACTGACAATCATCGGCTTTGACTTGGCGTAGATGGTGATTGGTTGCAAACCAAGCACTCAACTGTTCTTCGGTATAAACTGGTACAGCCTCCCCAATAATAGCAATCGCATGAACAGGTGTTGCCAACCAAGTAGCAAACATTATCAACCAGGGTTTCATTAGCATTCCTCAAACGTCGAATAATTAGCTATCGGCAATTTGAGAATAAACTTTAACTCAATACAAAGCAGCATAACGGTAATATTGAGTTATAAAAAACCAGCTCGAAAGCTGGTTTTTTTCAAATTCGCATCAGCGATTATTCACCGTATGGGTGAACTTTGATGATTGTCTCGTTACGGTCAGGACCTGTAGAGATAATATCAATTGGCACACCAGTTAACTCTTCGATACGAGCGATGTAATCAAGAGCTGCTTGTGGTAGCGCATCCAGTGTCTTAGCACCAAATGTTGTTTCGCTCCAACCTGGCATTGTTTCGTAGATTAGCTCTAGATCTTCGTACGCATCAGCAGCCATAGGAGAAACGTTTAGGATCTCACCAGACTTAGTTTTGTAACCAGTACAGATTTTTAGCTCTTCTAGACCATCTAATACATCTAGTTTAGTTAGACAGAAACCAGAGATAGAGTTGATTTGTACTGCACGACGCATAGCAACAGCATCGAACCAACCTGTACGGCGTAGACGACCAGTCGTTGCACCAAACTCGTTACCAACAGTACCTAGGTGCTTACCAATTGGATCTTGCTTATCTAGACCATCGTATAGCTCAGTTGGGAAAGGACCTGCGCCAACACGAGTACAGTATGCTTTTGCGATACCTAGGATGTAACCTAAGTGACGAGGACCAAAACCAGAACCAGCAGCAACGCCACCAGCAGTAGTGTTAGAAGACGTTACATATGGGTAAGTACCGTGATCGATATCAAGCAACGTACCTTGCGCACCTTCAAACATGATCTTGTCGCCACGTAAACGCGCATCATCAAGTTCAGTCGTTACGTCGATTACCATTGAGGTAAGTAGATCAGCTTGTGAAAGTACTTTTGCTAATACTTCTTCATAGCTTACAGGCTCAGCATTGTAGTAATGCTCAAGTTGGAAGTTGTGGTAAGCCATAACTTCTTTAAGCTTTGCTGCAAATGCTTCTTTATCAAATAAATCGCCAACACGAAGACCGCGACGAGCAACTTTATCTTCGTAAGCAGGACCGATACCACGACCTGTTGTACCAATTGCTTTTTTACCACGAGCCGCTTCGCGAGCTTGGTCAAGAGCAATATGGTAAGGAAGAATTAGTGGACAAGCTTCTGACAGGAACAAACGCTCACGAACAGGAATACCACGTGCTTCTAGTGGACCCATCTCGTTCATTAGTGCATCAGGAGAAAGTACAACACCGTTACCGATGATGCATTTAACATTGTCACGTAGGATACCTGATGGGATCAGGTGAAGAACTGTTTTCTCACCATCAATAACTAGGGTGTGACCGGCGTTGTGTCCACCTTGGTAGCGAACCACATATTTTGCATCTTCGGTCAGGAGGTCAACGATCTTACCTTTACCTTCGTCACCCCATTGGGTGCCAAGAACGACTACATTATTTGCCATCTTTCTTCATCTATCAGTAGTTAAAAAAGGATTCTAGCACCTTAGCCGCCAGCTTGCAGTCATTTTTGGCTCAGAGCGCTTCTTATACGCTTACTTTCGACGATTATTTATGGCTGTTTATCTACATTCTCATGTACATCATATAAGCAATAACACTACCAGCAACGACCAGACAGCCTCCAATACGACGCAGCACGTTATCGTTTTGCTGGCTTAATTGGCTAACCATATTACGCCAGCCTTGAGGGGCTAATAATGGTCCTAAGCCTTCAACAACTAACACTAAACCAATAGCTAACAAAACTGTATTCATCATAGATTTCATCCAAAAAAAAGACAAGGCGAAGGCCTTGTCTTTATTATAACGATTACGCTGTTATTAAAGCGAGCTTACTTTGCTGATAGCTCTGAATGGTTCATGTATTTAAAGAACTCGTTATTCGGATCAACAACAAGAATGTCATTTTTCGAATTAAAGCTCGTTTCATACGCCTTCAAAGAACGCCAAAAGCTGTAAAACTCAGGGTCTTGATTATATGCTTTCGCATAAATCTCAGCCGCTTTCGCATCTGCGTCACCGCGTACAACTTGTGCTTTACGCTTTGCGTCAGCTAAAACTGTTGCCACTTCAAGTTCTGAACGAGCACGAAGCTCTTCAGCACGTTGACGGCCTTGAGAACGGTAGCTACGCGCCACTGACTCACGCTCTGCACGCATACGACGATAGATAGACTCACTGATTTCATCTGGTAAGTTGATTTTCTTAATACGGAAATCAACCACTTCAATACCTAAGTCTTTCGCACTTTCGCGCGTTTCTTCAAGTACATCAGCCATGATTTGATCACGTTGGCCTTCAACTTTCTTCACCGGTACTACACCTTCAATTACAGCTTGAGCAGCTTTAGCCGCTTTAGTTTGTGCAATATCCGCTGTTGCTGGTGTTGAAATGCTGTCTTCTCCAGATACGATCTGCTTGATTTCTTTCGCACCGATTTCAGCACGTAAGCTATCAACCACTTTACGCTTTAACAATGATTCTGCTGTTGATGTATTACCACCACCTGTTGCTAAGTAATATTTGCCGAAATCTTTGATACGCCACTTAACGTAAGTATCAATAATAACGTCTTTTTTCTCAGCAGTTAGGAAACGATCAGCTTGGTCGTCCATGGTTTGAATACGTGCATCAAGATCATGTACACGGTCAAACACAGGCACTTTAAAGTGTAAACCTGGCTCGTAAATACGGGCAACTTCGGTATTGTTATCTTTTAGAATACGACCGAAACGCACCACGATACCACGCTCGCCTTCTTTAACGACAAACATAGACATCAATAATAGTGCAATAAAAATCACAACTACTGGGATGATTAACTTACGCATAATTAATATCTCCCTTGACGGCCAGTATCAGCGCGTGGTGTTGGAGCGACTGGCGTCGGTGTTTCCACTTTTTCCAATTCAATACCACTTAATCGGCCAGAATCTACTGGCTTTTTCGCTTGGTTATTTGATTGATTCATTAATTTCTCTAGCGGTAAATACATCACGTTATTACCACCAGACTTAGTATCAATTAACACCTTGCTGGTATTGCTATATACACGTTCCATCGTATCAAGGTACATACGCTCACGAGTAACTTTCTTAGCAACTTCGTATTGTGGCAGCAGCTTATCAAACTGTGCTACATCACCTAAAGCGCCATTAATAACACGTTGTGAATAACCTTCTGCTTCATTCTTCAGACGCTCAGCACGACCGGTTGCTTTTGGCAAAATGTCATTACTGTAAGCTTCTGCTTCACGTACATAACGCTCTTCATCTTCTCGTGCTGCAATAGCATCATCAAAGGCATCTTTAACCGCTTCAGGTGGACGTGCACTTTGGAAGTTAACGTCCACAACACGGATACCCATGTCGTATTTTGAGATGATTTTATCAATAGCGGCTTGAGTATTCGCACGAATAGTCTGACGGCCTGTAGTTAACGCTTGATCCATGGTTGAATCACCGATAACCGCACGCAGTGCAGAATCTGTTGCTTGACGCAAACTATCATCGGCATTGGTAACACTAAAGAGATACTTTTCAGCATTATCAACACGGTATTGAACATCCATCTCAACTTTCAATACATTTTCGTCTTTGGTTAGCATTAAGCCAGAAGCTCGTAGCGAACGAATTGCTTGTACGTTAACAGGGATGACTTCATCAATAAAAGTCGGCTTCCAATTCAAACCAGGCTTGACGATTTGATCAAACTTACCGAAGCGTAGCACAACACCTTGTTCTGCTTCACTTACAGTGTAAAAGCCTGAAAATCCCCATACAGCCACAGCTAAAACTGCAACAGCACCCAAACCTACAGCGCTACCGCTGCCTGTTGGTCCTTTTTTATTACCAAACACACCACCAACCTTACGACTTAGTTTTGAGAAAACCTCATCCAGATCAGGTGGTCCTTGTTCACGTCCACCATGATTTTTATTACCCCAAGGGTCTTTATCATCACGGCCGCCGTTGTTACCAGGCTCATTCCACGCCATTATAGAACTCCATCAATGTGATATGACGACAGTTTTTATTACTCAGCAATCCATTAAGCAACGATGTAGTCATCTAACGAAGTACTTTCTCTTTTTTGTAACCGCGACCATTCTGCCATCGGTAAGCGAATATCAATCATTAAACAGCCATCTGATTCATATTCTTCTTGCACAATGCAGCCCATCTGATAAAACTTACTGCGTAAGCGTCCGATCATCTCAGGCGGCAAACGCAAACTGTGTTTTATCATTGTGCCTGCAAGGCGTTCTGTTAAGGCTTGGAATAACAAGTCTATGCCTTGCCCTTCCATGGCTGATACCCAAACTCGTTGAGGTAAACCCTCTTCGTCACGCTCAATTCGTGGCTGTGCATTATCCAAGTTATCAATTTTATTCATAACAAGTAAAACAGGAACATCGCCAGCATCGATTTCATCAAGTACGGTTTCTACCGCCTCAATGTTCTCGCGAAAACGATCATCACTTGCATCAACCACATGAAGCAATAGATCTGCTTCTTGCGTTTCTTTTAATGTTGCTTTAAATGCAGCCACTAAATCGTGGGGTAAATGTCGAATAAAACCAACAGTATCTGCAAGTATCGCTGCACCGACATCTGCAACTTCAATCTTACGCAATGTTGGATCTAAGGTAGCAAACAGCTGATCAGCTGCATATACCCCAGCATCGGTAATACGATTGAATAATGTTGATTTACCCGCATTGGTATACCCAACTAATGACACCGTTGGGATTTCTGCTCGATTACGCGCTCGGCGTCCTTGATCACGCTGTTTAGCAACTTTATCTAAACGGCGTAAGATTGTTTTAATACGTTCTCGTAATAAACGTCGATCGGTTTCTAGCTGAGTTTCACCTGGCCCGCGAAGGCCAATACCACCTTTTTGTCGCTCAAGGTGAGTCCAACCTCGAATTAATCGAGTTGAGATATGTCGTAATTGTGCTAATTCAACTTGCAACTTACCTTCATGGGTACGTGCGCGTTGAGCAAATATATCGAGAATTAACCCAGTACGATCAATCACTCGACATTGACAAAGCTGCTCTAAGTTTCGTTCTTGTGCAGGTGACAATGCGTGATTAAAAATAATTATATCTGCATCAACAGTTCTTACAGCATCGGCGATTTCTTGTGCTTTACCTTCACCCACATAATATTTTGGAAGTGGTGTTTTACGGCTTCCCGTAACAACATGCAGTGCATTAACCCCTGCAGAAGACACTAGCATTTCAAATTCGCTAAGGTCTTCCCACTCCTCATCTTGAGTGAAATTAATATGAACAAGAATAGCCTGCTCACCAGCTTCATAACGGTCAAACAAGTAATCAACTCCTTATTTGAAAATAATTTTACTCTTCTGTTTTCTCTGGACGGTCTGTTCCTGCTGGACGATCACTCGCATGGTGATGATTCACCGGACGAGCAGGCACAACAGTAGAAATAGCATGCTTATAAACCATCTGGTTGACGGTGTTTTTAAGTAAAATAACAAATTGATCAAATGATTCAATTTGTCCTTGTAGTTTGATACCGTTTACTAGGTAAATAGAGACCGGGATTCTTTCACGACGCAGCGCATTCAAAAACGGGTCTTGCAGAGATTGCCCCTTAGCCATTATTTCTTTTCCTTATTTGTTTGTAGTTGTATTTAGCAACGAACAAAAACTAAAAATACGCAAAGCAGTTCAGAGTATACACGTTAATTAAACATCACATCTAACTGAGTTTGTGACGGTTTGTAACGCGCTATCAACATCACTACTATCCAACCAAGTCAAATCATTCCAGCCACGAAGCCAGGTAATTTGACGCTTTGCCAATTGACGAGTAGCACAGATACCACGGAAAACCGCTTCATCTATGTCATGTTTCCCGTCCAAATATTCCCACATCTGTCGATAACCGACACAGCGAATGGAAGGAAGCTCTAGGTGAAGATCACCACGGTCATATAATGCCCTTACTTCCTGCTCAAACCCTGCTTCAATCATTTTTTTGAACCTAAGCTCAATTCGATGATGCAGTACAGCCCTATCCGTGGGCGTAATTGCAAATTGATGAACCTTATAAGGTAACGATTCACCTTGAGTTTTCGTTAACTCAGTTAATGTTTTACCTGAAATACGAAAAACTTCTAATGCACGAGATAATCGCTGCGGATCATTAGGATGGATCCTTGCACCTGCAACAGGATCAATGGCCACCAATTCATCATGCAGTGCTTGCCAACCTCGTGCAGCAGCATCACTTTCGATTCCGGCACGAACAGTATTATCTGCCGCTGGTAATGGTGATAAACCTTCCAATAATGCCTTGTAGTACAACATAGTACCACCTACCAACAAAGGAATCCGCCCTGCTGCCACTATATCAGCCATTTCTTTTAGTGCATCCGAACGAAAGTCTGCAGCAGAATAACTTTGCGCTGGATCACGAATATCGATTAAACGGTGTGGTGCTAGTGCCAATTCATGCGCATCTGGTTTCGCAGTGCCGATATCCATTCCCTTATAAATAAGGGCGGAGTCGACACTTATCAACTCAACTGGTAGCTGTTCACGTAAACGAATAGCTAAATCAGTTTTGCCTGACGCTGTCGGGCCCATTAAAAAAATAGCTTGTGGTTGTGGCTTCGTCATAGCTTGTGGCTTCGTCATAAATTACTTAAATGCTTCTATCGCTGCTTGCATATCTACCGGACGAACAAGTTGGCTTCTAAATGTCATCAACTCTTCTCCCCATAGCTGCTCTAATTCGGTAATTAACTGAATCGCTTGTGCCAAAGTGTAACTTGTTACTGGCGTATGGCATTGTTTAGCGAGCCAGAATAAAAGGTTATCCCATCCTTGAGCATCGGGATCATCGCTCACAGAATGAAGATAGGTTAACAAATTTGGGATTAACTGTTGTAAGTTTTGCTGCCTTAATGGCATACAAACTGACAGAATGATAATGCTATTACGTCCTTTCGATTTCAGCTGTATCCCTAACTGCTTTAATAATTGCCCGTGTTGCTCTGCGCATTGAATCAGTTCAGCCTCAACTGGCACCGATAATGGAATCAACAATGGCTGCGGCTTTAAACCTACCGTTTGAGCCAACTGTAATTGACCAACATAACGTAAATGCTCTGCAACCGCTAAATGTAATAGCACCATTTCAGGCTGCTGACTTAATAATAAAAACTGCTCATCAACAACAACCAACGGTTTCCCTAACCCAGTATCTTTGCTACTTATCCGCTTGGTCGGCGGCGCCGGAGTCTCGCTTGACCACTCTCGCCGAGGTTCTGCTATCTGAGTGGTATTAACATCTAATGGTGCTGTAACTGGTGTCGATTGCGCTGATCCCGAACGATTAGTTGAAATCAGTTGTTGATAGGCCTTTAACTCTGCTGCTGTTGGGCCTGATTCACCATAATGACGAGAAGTACTATTAGCAGGTACTGTTGATGTTACACCTTGCTGGCGATCTCTCGTGGTTGATTGCGGCGATAATTTTTGGCTACTCCTTTGACTATAGCTCTGTTGAGCATCTTTACTAACTGAATTTACTAATAAAGTTTCTTTATTAGTCATGTTAGTCTGAGATTCTATATCGAAAGAGGATGTCGCTGTCGACGTGGTAATAGAAGAATCTGAAGCTGTTAACCAACTTTCAGGCTTAGCCTTATTCGGGTAATCAGGCATCGCAGCAATAGTATGAGAAACACGATCAATCGCCGCAGTGGTAACTTCAGTATGCGCATGCGCACTGGATCTGATAGGTGCTTGATATTGAGGCGCATCATCGCTACTCGCCCCTTGCTGAAGTGCACTTTGTAATGCTTGATAAATAAAATCATGCACTAATCGCGCTTGATGGAAACGCACTTCATGCTTAGCTGGATGGACATTAACATCGACTTGATGCGGATCGACCTCAATATACAACACATAAGCAGCATATTGTTCCGATCGTAAGCTTGATTCATAAGCCTGACGAATTGCATGATTGATCAATTTATCCTTCATCATGCGACCGTTCACATAGCAATATTGAATATCATTTTGACTACGAGCCCCTTGCGGACTACAAATCCAGCCTGATAATTTCAAATCACCATGGGCTAATTCGACCACTAATGCATGCTGTAAAAAAGCAGGCCCACAAGCTGCAGCTAAGCGCCGCTCCTGTTGTAGTGGATTGTCAGCAATACGGTATTGACGCACTAACTTACCGTTATGGCGCAGGGTAATAGCGACATCAAATCGACTCAGCGCGATACGCTTAATCAATTCATCAATATGGGTGAATTCTGTTTTTTCAGTACGTAAAAACTTACGTCGTGCAGGGGTATTAAAAAATAAATCTAATACTTCTAAGGTGGTACCGATAGGGTGTGCAGCAGGTTTTAACTGCACATCCATGTCACGACCTTCCGCATACGCAGACCATGCTTCCGTTTGACCTTCAGTACAAGAGGTTAGGGTTAACCGCGATACAGAACTAATACTGGCAAGCGCTTCACCACGAAATCCTAAGCTCACTATGGCTTCAAGATCATCTAATGAGGCAATTTTGGAGGTTGCATGCCGGCTCAGGGCTAAGCCAAGTTCATCTTTAGCTATCCCTTTACCATTATCACGAATACGAATCAGCCGACTACCACCTTTTTCGATATCAATATCAATTCGAGTGGCGCCGGCATCTATACTATTTTCAACAAGCTCTTTGACTACCGATGCTGGGCGTTCAACAACTTCACCCGCTGCAATCTGGTTAGCCAGCCGAGCGGGTAAAATCTGAATCGGCATAATTAACTTCTTGGAATGATTAGCGTCTGTCCTACTGCTAGTTTATCAGAACGTAGCTTATTCGCATCACGAATAGTTGCTACTGATACCCCATATTTTGCCGCAATTTTACTTAAAAACTCACCACGGCGAACTTTATGACGTACAGTTTTTACGGCAGAAACCGCAATTTTTAATTTCTGACCAACCATGACATTATCAGACTTTAGATGACTAGTTCGACGAATGCTACTCATGGTTACCCCATAATTAGCCGCAATTTTGCCAAGATACTCACCGCGAGTCACAGTATGCCACACAATACGGGTAGCAGGCGTTGCTTTGGACGTCACCTTTACTGCCGTCGTTTTAACAGCTGGTGCTGTCGTCACCGCAGTACCAGGGATCACTAACACTTGACCAATATTAACTGAATTTGACTTCAAATTATTGGCCGCTTTAATGACCGTCATCGAAGAGCCATATTTAACAGCAATACCGCTTAATGTTTGCCCTGATATCACTTTATGCTTGGCACCACCAGCTTTCAAACGCGAAGCAAAAAGTGTGCCTTCTGGCGGATGCGCTGTGAAGTATTGCAAAATACCTTTATAAATAGCATTCGCAAGTTGATTTTGATGAGCATTAGAGGTTAATTCACGCTCTTCAATCGGGTTAGTAATAAAGCCTGTTTCAACTAATAATGACGGAATATCAGGCGATTTTAATACCGCTAAACTGGCATATTGCGGCACTGTTTTATGTAAACGTGCAATATGACGTAAATTCGCTAATACTCGCTTAGCCACATCGTAGCCTTCCTTCTGCGAATAACTAAATTGCAGATCAAGTACCGCACGACCTAAATATTTATCTTTCGGATTACTAGAAAGTACATCGCCACCACCAAGTAGCTCTGATTGTTTCTCGCTCTGCTCTAGCCAACGACCAATCTCAGTATTAGCGCGGCGGGTGTTTAATACCCATACAGACGCGCCACGAGGCTTAGGTGAACTAAAACCATCGGCGTGAATGGAAACTAACAGTAACGCTTTATTTTTACGAGCGATCTCTGAACGTTTACTTAATCCTACATAATAATCACCACGACGGGTCATGACCGCACGCATACCTGTTGTCGCATTGATTTTTGCAGCTAATTTACGTGCAACCGCCAAAGTTACGTTCTTTTCATATTTATGAGTTGGCCCGATAGAACCAGGATCATCACCACCATGGCCGGCATCAACAGCAACCACAATATCAGCAGTACCAGATGGCAACTTGGCTAAATTATTTTCAGTGGCTTTTTCTTCAGCTTGTTCTTCTTTATCAACAGCACCAGCACCAGAACCATTAGGTAAATCCATTACCAATCGATAGCCATAGCTACCATCAGGCGTGGGTGATAGTGAGAAAATTTGAGGGGTTGTGGCACGCTTAAGCTCAAACACTAATCGCGTCGTGCCTTTTTCGGGTGCATTACTACTACGGACTTTAGTTAAAATCTCACTCTTAGCAACAGTGATTGGCAATTTGGTTTTGAGTGAAGTTTTATTTAAGTCGACCACTAACCGTGACGGATTTGATAGCATAAACTGCGAATAATCCGCTTGGCTTTGCATATCTAGCACAACACGCGTTTCGTCAGGAGCCGGCCACACTCGAACTCCTTTGAGTTCATTAGCAAAAGCGGTAGAACTAACTAATCCCACTCCCAAAATTAAAAGATTTGCATACGTCCGTAACGCCATTCTAATTTAACCTAACTGTAAGTGGTTGATCAACGCTGAACCATAGTCCGTATTCGACGTCACTAATACCATTCTTTGCTCACCGTGATAACGCAGTTCTAGCTCAAGATCTGGCTCTGGTAACATACCTATACCTTTTTCTGGCCATTCAACTAAACAAATAGCATCATTGGTAAAATAATCTCGAATCCCCATAAATTCTAATTCTTCAGGATCGGCAAGACGATATAAGTCAAAATGATAAACTTGCCAAGGTGCGAGATCATAGGGTTCAACCAATGTATAAGTTGGACTTTTTACATTTCCTTGATGACCAAGTGCACGAATAAAGCCACGACTAAATGTGGTTTTACCTGCACCCAAATCACCATGGAGATATATTGTTGTTTGTTGCGTGCAGGCTTTAGCCAATTTAAGGCCAAAATCTACCGTTGCCTGCTCATCAGCAAGGGAAGTTTCAAATGTTTGCATTATATTTTATCTTGGATTGACTAATTGACGAATAAATGGAAAAAGATCTGCCGCAAGCATACCACGCTCACCGCGCTGCGCACATAAATCTGCTACTTTACGATAAATCAAAACCAAGCGATATACGGCGTGAAATAACGATCTCAGTCTACGATGACCGTCGCAATTTTACCGCAATAAAGCAATGCCATTCAATTTATGTCATGCATATATTCAGCACAGGTGCAGCTTTACACGTTCAATGATTATCTCAGCAATGATTACTACTATTGACAATAGGGTGTCAGCTTATGACTACTCTAAAATAAGAATGTGCTAGAATCCGTTCCCTGATTTTTACTGGCAAGAAGATAAAGCTGACACTATGACGATCGATTATCAACAACTCGCACTTCAAATTAAAACTTGGGGACAAGAACTCGGCTTTCAAGCTGTAGGGATCAGTGATATCGATTTGTCG
Source organism: Photobacterium aquimaris (assembly GCF_002954455.1). GTDB lineage: Bacteria > Pseudomonadota > Gammaproteobacteria > Enterobacterales > Vibrionaceae > Photobacterium > Photobacterium aquimaris. The sequence goes on along the minus strand of NZ_MSCC01000005.1, from coordinate 87,668 downwards.
CAGCATGAAACGCAATTACAACGCTGGCTTGATGCTGGCTATCACGGTGATATGGACTGGATGGCACGTCACGGTATGATGCGTGCACGACCGCAAGAATTACTACCAGGTACAGTACGTGTAATCAGTGTCAGAATGAATTATTTACCGCCACAAGCAGGTTTTGCTCAAACACTTAAGCAACCAACAACAGCCTATATTAGCCGCTACTCTCTTGGGCGAGATTATCATAAATTGATTCGCAACCGCCTTAAACAGCTTGGTCAACGAATTGAAGCCGTTGTTGGTGAGTTTGGCTGTCGACCATTCGTCGATTCTGCGCCAGTTCTTGAGCGTCCATTAGCTGAAAAAGCTGGATTAGGTTGGACAGGAAAGCACTCTCTAATTCTTAACGACCAATCTGGCTCATGGTTCTTTTTAGGTGAATTGTTAATTGATCTACCACTGCCAGTTGATACACCTGTTGTCAATCAATGTGGTAAATGTGTCGCCTGTATGACCAGTTGCCCAACAGGCGCTATTATTGAAGCTGGAGTCGTTGATGCACGACGCTGTATATCTTATCTAACTATCGAATTTGACGGTATCATTCCAGAACAATATCGCGCAGCAATAGGTAATAGAATTTATGGCTGTGATGATTGCCAATTAGTATGTCCATTTAATCGTCACGGAGAGATCACCTCAGAAACAGACTACCATTGTCGAGAAACGTTATTCCAGCAAGATCTAGTGACGCTTTATGCTTGGAATGAAGCTACATTCTTACGTAATACCGAAGGTTCAGCCATTCGTCGTATCGGTCATACCCAATGGTTACGTAATATCACGATTGCATTAGGTAATGCGCCCTACCAAGCTGACATCATCGAGGCATTGAGCGCTCGTCAGGGTGAGCACCCGCTCGTCGATGTGCATATTGAATGGGCTTTAGAGCAACAAAATCAAAAACGTCAACAAATGGTTATTGATGTTTTACCCAATGCAACCAAACGTTTAGTGAGAATTATAGAAAAAGGTTTACCTCGAGACGCATAACACTCTGGGTATATGTGGAAAACTTTTTTAATGACGTCAAAAATCGTAGTAAAAAGAAAGATTAAACACAGGGAGTGGATAACATAATCAAGACGGTTATCCCAGTAAAGAAAGGACTAAATGAACTGTGTGCAAATTGTAGATAAAAATAAATTAATTAATAAAAAACATACAGTTATCCTGTTAGCTTTTTACGATTAATAAGGAGAATAGTTTTAAGTTATACTTTTGTTCTAAAGTTATTCACACCTAGCTATCACATCTAATCAACCAACTTACCCACAGAATATCTTATGTGGATAACTCTGTTAATTGAACTGTGATCTAACGGTGCAATAAATTAAAAACACTTAAAAAAATAACAACTTATCATGTGTTTTCTATCTTTTATAAACAAATAAAAACCAACCACAATGTTGCTATAAAGTAGTAAGAACAACGTATCAATGCTAGGAAAAGAGCGTTTGCCTTATATATATGGCAATATTGATATTACAAACATCTTTGCAAATAGCTAAGATGAAAAAAACAACCGTTAGGTTGCATAATCAATAGCAGATGATGTAATCGAAGCTGATTGCTTCTAAGTGGGCTTCGTAGTCAAACTAGAAACACTTGAAGCAGTACACTGATGATATCGGTAATCGAATACCCCAGGAATACCACATTAAGACTAATACTTCACAGTAGTAGTTCACCGATAAGTTCGATGATAACT
>NZ_MSCC01000005.1:43572-84078 GCF_002954455.1 Photobacterium aquimaris | reverse complement strand
ACAACGAAAGAAAACAAACTCGTTATCTCCTTTCGAGGCTGCGCATTATACGACTAAAATTGCCGGATGCAATAGTTCTTAAACCAAAAAACGCAGATTATTTTCCAACTGCTTATTTAAGCATCAAATATTGAAAATATGCTCACGATAATAGCGCAACTCAGCAATTGAGTCGTGAATATCATCCAATGCTAAATGACTACCTTGCTTAGAAAAGCCATCAAGTAGCTCTGGCTTCCAACGACGCGTCAATTCTTTAAGTGTGCTCACATCAAGATAACGGTAATGGAAATACTGTTCAAGTACAGGCATGTGCTTATATAAGAATCGACGATCTTGCCCAATACTGTTACCACAGATCGGTGATACACCTTTTGGTACCCACTGCTCTAAAAAAGCAACGGTCTGAGCGACAGCTTGCGCTTCAGTGATCGTACTTTGACGAATACGTTCAACTAAACCACTATTAGTGTGTGTAGTTGTACACCAATCATCCATTTTTGCTAATTCAGCTTCTGGCTGATAAATAGCTAGAACAGGACCTTCTGCCAACACATTAAGCTGAGGATCGGTTACAACTGTGGCGATTTCAATGATTTTATGAGTTTCTGGGTCTAATCCGGTCATTTCCAGATCAATCCAAATAAGGTTCTGATCGCTGATTGTCATTCGATATTGCCTCTTTTGTGACTAAACCATGTATGATAATACCGAAAGCCAACCAAACAGAACGATATTCTTGTGGCAAAAAAGAAAAAATTAACTCAAGGTCAGAGCCGACGTGTCCGCTCTAACCAAAATAAGCGCCTAGATCGCGCAAAAAATGAAGTCCAATGGGATGAAGCCTTATTGGAAAATGCTCGCGAAGGGCTGGTTATTACTCGCTTCGGTCAACACGCTGATGTTGAAGATCCGCAAACGGGTATTATTCATCGCTGTAACCTACGTCGCAGTATTCAGAGCCTTGTTTCTGGAGATCGTGTCGTTTGGCGTCCTGGCGTTGAGGCCTTACAAGGCATTGCCGGTGTTGTAGAAGCCGTGCATGAACGCAAATCAATGTTAACCCGTCCAGATTACTACGACGGTGTAAAAGCTGTAGCAGCTAACGTTGATCGAATTGTGATCGTGTCATCAATTCTACCCGAGCTATCGCTTAACATTATTGACCGTTACATTATTGCTGCTGAAACCATCGGCATTAAACCATTAATTGTGGTTAATAAAGTTGACTTACTAACACCAGAACAGCGGGTTGATGTTGAACGTAAGTTAACGCAATACCAGAATATTGGTTATAGCGTTCGCTTAGTCAGTACCGATACAGGTGAAGGTCTTGATGATCTAAAAATTGATTTAAAAGATCACGTTAGTATCTTTGCTGGTCAATCAGGTGTAGGTAAATCAAGTATGGTTAATGCACTAATGCCTGATGTTGAAGCTGATATTGGTGACGTTTCAACTAACTCAGGTTTAGGTCAACATACGACGACAGCTGCAAGGTTATATCACTTTGCAGACGGAGGTGATTTAATCGACTCACCAGGAGTGCGTGAATTTGGTCTGTGGCATTTAGAACCAGAGCAAATTACCGAAGCTTTTGTTGAATTTCGTCAATATTTAGGTGGCTGTAAGTTCCGTGACTGTAAACACGGTAACGATCCTGGTTGTATCATTCGCGAAGCCGTAGAACGTGGTGATATTAGTCGTGAACGTTATAATAGCTACCATAAAATCATTGAAAGCATGTCGGAAAATGTGGCAAATCGTCAATTTTCACGTAACAAGCCAAACTGATAATAAATACAAGCCTAAGCGAATTTTACTATTTTCTTGGGCTTATTTTTTATCTGCAACGATTTAAATAAATACCGACAAACTTCACTTATCTACTGCCGCTATAACGCCACAATAACTGACATTATTAAAATAGTTCGGTATTATTACGGGTTGACGTTATTCTTCCAAATAAGAAAAGAATAACTAACTTATTGATTAATTAATATTTACTGGAAGAATGATTGTGCTAGATAAGATTAAGATTGGCCTTCAATATTGTATGCCAAAGCATGCGTTAACCCGTTTAGTAGGTAAACTGGCGGCTCATGAAGGTGGAAAACTAACTACTACTATTATTCGTTGGTTCATTAAACAATATAACGTCAATATGGCAGAAGCACGGAATCCGGATCCTGCAGCCTATCCTACTTTTAATGCTTTTTTTGTACGTGAACTAGTAGAAGGCGCTCGCCCTATCAATAATGATCAACATATCATTAGTCATCCAGCTGATGCTTGTGTTAGCCAATTTGGTCCAATTAAAGCAGGACGTCTATTCCAAGCTAAAGGTCATTATTTTAATGCCTGTGAGTTATTAGGTGGCGATAGCGATTTAGCAGATGAATTTATGGGCGGGGACTTTGCGACATTATACCTATCGCCAAGTGACTACCACCGTGTTCACATGCCATGTGATGGTGTACTACGCCAAATGATTTATATTCCTGGTGATCTTTTCTCTGTTAACCCTCTCACCGCAGAAAATGTACCCAACTTATTTGCGCGTAATGAACGTGTTGTATGTATCTTTGAAACAGAATTTGGGCCATTAGCTCAAGTATTGGTTGGTGCCACCATTGTCGGTAGCATTGAAACAGTATGGGCAGGAACAGTAACACCACCTACAGGTCCAGAGATCCGTCGCTGGAATTACTCGACTACTGGTGAAGATGCTATCAGCCTAAAGAAAGGGCAAGAGATGGGCCGTTTCAAGCTCGGCTCTACGGTAATTAACTTATTCCCTAAAAATAGCATTCGCTTTGTTGAAAACATGCAACCACGTCAAGTGACACGCATGGGACAACCTTATGCTGAAAGTGTAATTAAATAAAATCGTTTAATAATACTTACACGGGGCAGCAATTGCTCCGTGTTGCTAACGCCGATTTATAAACATATCGTCTTTTATCAACTCCCTGCTGGTATTAATTACTATCCCTTATCCCATTAGGTATTGCAGCAACCAATCTTTGTTATGCCTTAATCGTATTTTCCAATCACAAATCAAACGATTACTATGCTAACGTTAGTATTTTATCTCGCGTATCAAGTGCTATGATTAGAGCGGGATAATTATCACTCATAGGTAATCATAATGAAAAAAAATACAATATCAGTATTAGTGCTCGCTTTAGCAAGTTGCTTTTCTCTTTCTGCACACGCCAATGCGGCATGGGGATACGGCGATCAACAAGGTACTGAGCATTGGGTTGATAGTTACCCTGCTTGTGGCGGCGAAAATCAGAGCCCGATTGATATCGTGTCTCCTATTCAAGCGCAAACCCAACCATTACAAATAGATTATGATGGTAAAATCACCAGCCTCACTAATAACGGTCATACTATTTCAGTCAATGTTAGTGGTGATAATAAAGTCATTATCGATGGTGATACTTATACTCTTAAGCAATTCCATTTCCATACTCCGTCAGAGAACTATATTGATGGCAAGCAATACCCATTAGAAGCACATTTCGTTAACGTTGATGCAAGTGGCCATATTGCTGTGATTGCGGTGATGTTTGAAAATGGTCCGCGGGCGAATAATGAATTAACCACCTTATTAAAAAAGATTCCAACGAAAGGTGAAACAATTGATTTTAATGACGATTTAACCCCAAACGCGCTCCTGCCACGTGAACGTCAATATTTCCGTTACAATGGCTCATTAACCACACCGCCATGTACAGAAGGTGTACGCTGGTATGTCATGCAAAGCCATCTTACTAGTTCAGCGGCTCAAATAGAGCAATTAAACCAAATGATGGGTGATAACAATCGTCCATTACAACCGTTAAATGCACGAATTGTGATTGATTAACCATAATTACAAATGATAATTAGTTGCATTAGCGAGTGAGTCAGGCTACACTTTTTTCACGGTTTAAACGCCTTGAAATCCTACTTGCCGTTTAACTTAATCATGACGTACAGCCACTATCATTTATGTTATCGCACGTTCCCTCCGTATGCGGTTACTGATATATCATCACTAACAACAACGGGTGCATAACCACTAGCTGATAATAAAAAAGCACGGTCATTATAACCGTGCTTTTTTACATCATAATACCGCGAAAAATCTTACGCTATTTCAATTGGAAAAGCGGTTACCTGATCAATATGATCGCGCTCTAATGCCAGCATAATCACGCGATCAATTCCTAATGCAACCCCAGCACAATCTGGAAATCCTGCCCGTAGTGCTTCAACAAGATGCATGTCGATAGGTTGTGGTTGTAACCCCATACTGATTCGCTTGTGGTTATCATCCTCAAAACGTTGTAATTGCTCGTCACCGTTAGCGAGTTCATGAAAACCATTCGCAAGTTCAATCCCTTGAAAATACACTTCAAATCGCTCAGCAACACGTGGATCGGTTGGGTTTATTTGAGCCAGTGCTGCTTGTGACGCAGGAAAATCATACACAAACGCAGGAACTGTTTGACCAATTTTGGCTTCAACGCCGACACTAAACAGCAATTGTAATAAGGTGTCGCGATCTTGCTCTGGCTCGGCAATATCAGCCAATCCTAACCGAGCAGCAACCGCTTTTAAGTCGGTCATCGAACTTTCTAGTGGGCACACCGCTAACACATCAATAAAAGCTTGTTGATACGTCATTTTTTCAGCGGCACCACAACCTAATACTTGCTGTAATAACGCATCCATTTCTGCCATTAGTTGATGATGATCAAACCCTGGTCGATACCATTCCAACATCGTAAACTCAGGATTATGGTAACGTCCTGATTCTTCATTTCTAAATGATTTACAGATCTGATAAATAGCACCACTACCTGCAGCTAATAAACGCTTCATATGAAATTCAGGACTGGTCATTAAATATAATGTTTGTCCATTAGCATAGCCAGGGCCGACAAATTGGGTTTTGAACGCATGTAAATGCACATCCGTCACTGTTGCCTGGCTCATGGCTGGCGTATCCACTTCAATAACATCACGATCAGCAAAAAACTGACGAATTGTTGCAAGTAAAACAGCACGCTGTTTGAGTTGAGTAATATCAGCAGTAGGCTGCCAAGGCTGAGACATAACAGTTTCTTCTTACATGAAAGGAAATTAAGTCATCATTCTAACAAAGCCATGCCTCTAACCAAATATTGAGCAGATTATATTTATGGTTTACCAATAATAATTATGAACAAAAATGAATGATATTAACAAAACAAACATTACCACCTCAGCGTTCAATATTAACATTAACAACAAACAAAACCACAACACGCAACAATATTAAAACAAACCACTCAAAAAAGATCACATACATCATCATGAAAATGCATCAAATGGCTTATTAAATCTTTAACAACAATGTGTTACATCTCACCCTTGTAACACAAAATCAATAAGCCACAAACAACACATCACAAACAAAACAACTAATTAACACCAGCAAAACATGACAAATTGTGACAATAATCACAACTTCTGTAATCAGATTACATTTTTTGATTATTTCGTTAAAAAGACGCGTCTACATCATATTTTATCTTAATGAGGTTTCATAAAATACGCGCAGGATTTCAAGGATAGATGCGCACGACGCATCTTTTCATTTTTTTACCGTCTTACTTTCGGAGGATAGCTGTGAAGACTATTACCACAGATATCGCTGTAATTGGCGCGGGTGGTGCAGGCCTACGTTCTGCCATCGCTGCTGCAGAAGCAAACCCAGAACTAGAAATTGCACTTATTTCAAAAGTCTACCCAATGCGTTCGCACACCGTTGCAGCAGAAGGTGGATCAGCTGCCGTAATCAAAGACGAAGATAGCTTTGATAATCACTTCAACGATACTGTTGGTGGTGGTGACTGGCTATGTGAACAAGATGTGGTTGAATATTTCGTTGAGAACTCAACCCGTGAAATGATCCAAATGGAACAATGGGGTTGTCCATGGAGCCGTAAAGAAAACGGCGAAGTGAACGTACGTCGTTTTGGTGGTATGAAAGTTGAACGCACATGGTTTGCGGCAGATAAGACTGGCTTCCATATGCTACACACCCTATTCCAGACATCTATCAAATACCCACAAATCAAACGTTACGATGAATATTTCGTGGTTGATCTTTTAGTTGAGAATGGCGAAGTACAAGGTCTGATTGCTATTCACATGGCTGAAGGTGAACTGATTTGTATTAAAGCAAAATCAGTGATTCTAGCAACAGGTGGCGCGGGTCGCGTTTACCACTGTAATACTAACGGCGGCATTGTAACTGGCGATGGTATGGCAATGGCATTCCGTCATGGTATCCCATTACGTGACATGGAATTTGTTCAATACCACCCTACTGGTTTACCAGGTACTGGTATTTTGATGACCGAAGGTTGTCGTGGTGAAGGCGGTATTATCGTCAATAAAAACGGTTACCGTTACCTACAAGATTATGGCATGGGCCCTGAGACACCAGTAGGCGAGCCAAAAAATAAATACATGGAACTGGGCCCTCGTGACAAAGTTTCACAAGCGTTTTGGCATGAGCAGCAAAAAGGCAACACTATTCAACACCCACTAGGTGATGTAGTAATGCTTGATTTGCGTCACCTTGGTGAAGAGTACTTACATGAGCGTCTACCGTTCATCTGTGAGTTAGCAAAAGCATATGTAAACGTTGATCCAGCTAAAGAGCCAATTCCAATTCGCCCAACAGTACACTACACCATGGGTGGTATTGAAACTAACGGTCAATGTGAGACGCGTATTAAGGGTCTATTTGCTGTTGGTGAATGTGCTTCTGTTGGCCTACACGGTGCAAACCGTTTAGGTTCAAACTCACTGGCTGAGTTTGTGGTATTTGGTCGTGTTGCGGGTGAACACGCAGTAAAACGTGCAGAAGCATTCCAAGGCTGGAACGACGCATCGATCAAGACTCAAATTGATGCAGTACAAGCACGAATTGACGCGCTAATGGCACAAGAAGGCGACGAGAATTGGGCCCAAATCCGTACCGAAATGGGTCATACCATGGAAGCCGGTTGTGGTATCTATCGCCAGCAAGATTTGATGCAAGCGACAATTGATAAGCTTGCAGAACTAAAGCAACGTTTCAAACATATTAGTATTCAAGATAAAGGCAAAGTCTTTAACACTGATCTACTGTATGCGATTGAAGTTGGTTACGGTTTAGATGTTGCTGAAGCAATGGCACACTCTGCAATTTTACGTACAGAATCTCGTGGTGCACACCAACGCCTAGATGATAACTGTACTGAACGTGATGATGTTAACTTCCTTAAGCACAGTTTGGCATTCTACAACGACGGTGCTGCACCACGCATCGATTATAGCGATGTAACTATTACTAAATCACAGCCAAAAGCACGTTTATACGGTGCTGCAGCTGAAGAAGCCGCTGCCGCGGAAGCTGCTGAAGTAAAACAAGAGGAAAAGGCATAATGTCAGACAATCGCATTCAAAAAGTTGAAATTCTGCGTTATGACCCAGCGACAGATGCAGAACCGTATTTACAAACATTTGAAGTACCGTTCAATGAAACCATGTCAGTACTTGATGCATTAGGTTACATCAAAGATCACCTTGATAAGCACTTAAGCTACCGTTGGTCTTGCCGTATGGCAATCTGTGGTTCATGCGGCATGATGGTCAATGGTGTGCCTAAGTTAGCTTGTAAGAGCTTCCTTCGCGATTACCCAAATGGCGTTAAAATTGAGCCACTAGCTAACTTTGCGATTGAAAAAGACTTAATTGTCGATATGACACCGTTCATTGAGCGTCTTGAAGCAATCAAGCCATACATTATCGGTAACGATCGTAAGCCTGAAGATGGTACTAACCTACAAACACCAGAGCAAATGGCAAAATACAAGCAATTTGCTGGCTGTATTAACTGTGGTCTTTGCTACGCAGCGTGTCCGCAATTCGGTTTAAACCCTGAATTTATCGGTCCTGCAGCACTAACACTGGCACACCGTTACAACCTTGATAGCCGCGATCATGGTCAACATGAGCGTATGGCATTAATCAACAGTGAAAATGGTGCATGGGGCTGTACATTTGTGGGTTACTGCTCAGAAGTATGTCCAAAGAGCGTTGATCCAGCCGCAGCTGTAAACCAAGGCAAAGTGGAATCATCTAAAGATTTCGTTATTGCAATGTTGAAGCCTCAGGAGGCATAAGGATGAGCAACCGTAAACCTTACGTTCGTGAAATGACGCGTACATGGTGGAAAGACAGTTCTTTCTATCGTTTTTACATGCTGCGTGAAGCTACTGTATTACCGCTAATTTTCTTTACTATCTGCTTAACTTTTGGCTTAGGCTGTTTAGTAAAAGGCCCTGAAGCATGGCAAGGTTGGTTAGACTTTATGGCTAATCCAATTGTTATTATTCTAAATATTATTGCGTTAGCGGGTAGTTTATTTCATGCACAAACTTTCTTTAGCATGATGCCGCAAGTGGTGCCAATTCGCATCAAGGGCAAGAAATTAGATAAGAAGATTATCGTTCTTGCACAGTGGGCAGTTGTTGCTGTTATCACTGCCATTGTTTTAGCGCTAGTTTAAGGAGCTGCTCGTGATTAATTTACATCCAAAACGTTCCGATGAGCCAGTATGGTGGAGTTTATTTGGTGCCGGCGGTACATGGTTTGCAATGATCTCTCCTGTTACTATTTTAGTATTAGGGATCATGGTACCGCTGGGGATTATCAGCCCAGACGCCGTTAGCTATGAGCGTGCAGCAGATTTTGCGACTAGCTTTATTGGTGCCTTATTTGTGATTGCAACGTTATCACTCCCAATGTGGCATGGTATGCACCGTTTACATCACGGCATGCATGATCTTAAGTTCCACACCGGTGTTGCTGGCAAAATTGCTTGTTACGCTGCAGCGTTCTTGGTGACTGCATTATCAATTATCTTTGTGTTCATGATTTAATTTTCATGTAATCACAATCTAAACAAGCACCGCTCTCTTGCGGTGCTTTTTTTATGGCTGTCATTTTAATTTACAATCACTCATGACAAATTTCAGTCAACAAAAAAGGCCGCCTAAGCGACCTTTTTTAAAGCTCAATATGAAATTACTTCACACGGCTTACGTATTCACCAGAACGAGTATCAACTTTGATAACTTCGCCAATTGCGATGAATAAAGGAACACGTACTACAGCGCCTGTAGTTAGTGTTGCAGGCTTACCACCAGTGCCTTGTGTATCGCCCTTAAGACCAGGATCAGTCTCTGTTACTTCAAGCTCAACAAAGTTTTGAGGTGTAACAACGATAGGGTTGCCGTTCCAAAGTGTTAGCGTACACGCATCGTTTTCTACTAACCATTTAGCATTATCACCAACAGCTTTAACGTCTGCTGCGATTTGCTCAAAGGTTTCATTATTCATGAAATGGTAGAATTCACCGTCGTTGTATAGGTAATCAAGTTCAGTATCGATTACGTCCGCAGCTTCAACTGATTCGCCTGATTTAAACGTTTTTTCAAGAACTTTACCTGAAATAAGTTTACGGATACGAACACGGTTGAACGCTTGACCTTTACCAGGTTTAACAAATTCGTTTTCGATAATGACACATGGTTCATTATCAAGCATAATTTTCATTCCGCTGCGGAATTCATTGGTGCTGAAAGACGCCATTCTAATCCTCTTAACATCTTCGAGTTGTATTTAATGTCGCATATCATACCCCGAAACGTGCCATCTGTTGAGCAAAACTGGCTGAATGATCTAGCTAATGCGATATCTGATCCGTTAAAGCTACTCAATATGCTTAAAATTGATCCAACACCTTGGCAAAAAGGCCTCACCGCTAAAAAATTATTTGCGCTTCGTGTTCCTGTAAGTTTTGTCGAAAGAATGGAAGTTGGCAACCCATACGATCCATTGTTGCGTCAAGTCCTGCCGCTAGAACAAGAATTCGAGGTTCATCAAGGCTATTCAACCGATCCCCTTGATGAACAAGATAACCCTATTCCTGGGCTGTTACACAAATACCACAACCGCGTCTTAATGATCGTTAAAGGCGGTTGTGCAGTCAATTGCCGTTATTGTTTTCGACGCCATTTCCCTTATCAAAATAACAAAGGCAATAAAGCAGTATGGCAACAAAGCCTTGATTACATTGCGACCCAACCACAGATTAGCGAGGTTATTTTATCCGGTGGTGATCCTTTAATGGCCAAAGATCACGAGCTGGTATGGCTACTGGAACATATTGCTACGATCCCTCACATTAAACGATTACGAATCCATAGCCGCTTACCGGTTGTGATTCCAAATCGTATTACACCAACGCTATGTGAATTATTTGCCAATAGTCGCTTACAAATTATCATGGTAACCCATATTAACCATGCTAATGAAATCAATGCCGCGTTAACCACAGCGATGACTCAACTTAAGCTAGCTAAAGTCACAATATTAAACCAAAGCGTTCTCCTTAAAGGGGTTAATGACTCCGTCACAGCGCTTACAGACCTCAGTGAGGCACTCTTTGATGCGGGGATCTTACCTTATTACTTACACGTGCTTGATCACGTTCAAGGGGCGGCACATTTCTTTGTTGATGATCAACAAGCGCGCGCATTAATGGCTGGTGTCATTAATAATGTTTCAGGCTACCTTGTGCCAACATTAGCCCGTGAAATAGGTGGTAGAAGTAGCAAAACACCGCTTGATATGCACCTTGAATAACGGTTATTGCTTTATTTCAGCGATCTCATCTCTTGCCGCTACACCACAACAGCCATACTGACTCGTCATCACGAGTCAGTAAGACTCTGTTATAGAAACAAAAAACACCACGTACAGCTTTCCACCCCAAAAACACCTAAAACATACACTTACTTTCAGACCTACAATAGGCCAATCAATTATCGCCACTAAGCCATTGTTTTAAAACAAGTGCACAGCTCGTACAGCTTTTAATGCAATATAACTAACGAACTAATAGCACATGATGTTACTTTAAATTTATAGCAGTATTGTTGTTGCTCACCATTAAAAAAAATCATCGTGGCAGATCTCGATTTTTCTAACATTTACGTGCATAGTCGCGCCTCATACAGCAGTCCTTTTTCGTATAGGCGTTCGCCAACCGTCACTACTGCTGCCAACTAGCTCCCTAACATGAGTACCGTAATGAAAATTGGCATTTTGTCACAGGACGCAAACTTATATTCAACCCGTCGCCTGCTTGAGGCTTGTCATCAACGTGGTCATGAAGCGGTTATTATCAATGCCCTTCGCTGTTACATGAATATAAACTCAGTACAACCTTCTATTCATTTTGAAGGTACTGATCTTATTGGCTTTGATGCCATCATTCCACGTATAGGATCAGACATTACTTTTTATGGTTGTGCCGTATTACGCCAATTTGAAATGATGAACGTGTTCTCTGTGAATCAATCTATTGCGATCTCACGCTCTCGCGACAAACTACGCTCATTACAGTTACTGAGCCGCGAAGGGGTTGGTATGCCAATAACTGGCTTTGCCAGTAAACCTGATGATGTGTTAGATCTGATTAAAATGGTCGGCGGTGCGCCATTGGTAATAAAGCTGTTAGAAGGCACGCAAGGTATTGGCGTTGTACTTGCTGAAACTCAAAAAGCAGCAGAAAGTGTTATTGAAGCATTTATGGGGCTTAAAGCTCATATCATGGTGCAAGAATATATAGAGGAAGCTGGCGGAGCTGATATACGTTGTTTTGTGATTGGTGATAAAGTTATCGCCTCAATGAAACGCCAAGCAGCAGAAGGGGAATTCCGCTCTAACTTACACCGCGGTGGTAGTGCTTCATTAATTCGTATTACACCAGAAGAGCGTAAAACAGCGATTGCTGCAGCCAAGGCAATGGGACTCAGTGTTGCAGGGGTTGATTTATTACGTTCTAAACGCGGACCACTGATCATGGAAGTAAACTCCTCTCCCGGTCTAGAAGGTATAGAAGCAGCAACAGGCAAAGATATCGCAGGCATGATCATTGATTATATTGAAAAAAATGCTGGCAAAAAAAGCCATCGCCATCTAAAAAACCAATAAATTAGCGTGATGCTATTGTTAACAAGCAGCCACATAAGGCTGCTTTTTTATTATTCGACCAATGACGCACACCTTTTTGTAAAAAAAAACAGCAAAAAGGTGTGCGAACCACCACCGCTATCGATAATGTAAAAAACTAACCGTAACCAATTGATATTTAATAATAAATAATTGTACAGCCTTTTGAGCTTTTTCCATGACGAACTAAAGCTTTAAGCTTATAGCATTACCAATACTCACGATTCGCCATTTTGTTTAAAAATATGCCTACCCTTCTCTCAAAAGAGATGGTTATTGATAATAAATGTGAGCTTTAAAACACTCAGCCGTTAAGACATCGATTAATATTACCGACGAGCAGCAAATTACGCTAACGTATAAACATTATAATGATGACAAAACTTAACAAGGATTAGCAATGACTGATTTTAGCTATGCCGTTGAAATGATAGAAGACGATAAGCCATTTAGTATGGGTCAGGTAAATACTAACGAGATCCCTAGTGAAGCATTAACAACCTACACCCAGTTAATTTCACAGCTACTGCAACAACCGGAGCAAGGTAAACGTTATGCTGGATTTGGTTTTGAAGGCGCAGAAAAATTAGCATTCAGTGCATTACAAATTACTGAGCATGATCAAATTGGCGCAGGCATGGTATATAACCCAGATGATAATGGCGATAACTTTGTCTTGATTGGACGGGTATTCTTTAGCATCAAAGAAAGTAAGGTTTCGTTCAATATGGAATCAAATGCTGATGATGTACTTGTGCAAGGTGAGGTTGATTTACGTGGCTATATTCAATCGTTTATCATTTGTTTTATGGCTGCATGGGTAGAACTCAACCAACAACATCTGCCAACGAATAACTAATAACCCCCCAATTCAAAGCCCTTAATGTCATAACATCAGGGCTTCATTCCCTTCCCACAACCAGTGCAGCTAATGACGCAAATTAAACCTTTTTGGTGTACAAACTAAAAATCAAAAAACACCCTTAAAAAAACCAAGCTAACCAACTGATAAATAACGATATTAACACCGTGCAGCTTTTCGAGCTTTTTATCCCACAAACTAAAGTTCACAATGAACTTTTTGATGTCCTCGTAAAACGACTCTTTACATAATATATACTGATTGGTTTTTACTAATTATCTATGCGCCTATCAAATCAATTCTTCAACCACGTCATGAAGCAATAATTTAATGCTCTAGGGTTTATTGTTAATGTTCTTAAAAACTCACTATCAATACAAAATAGCTGTACTAACAACTAAAAGTATAAAAACAATAAATTGCATTTTTTAGATAAAATTAATAAAAAAATCAAAAGAATTGTTTGCCATTAAAATATATATTTAGCTGCCATTATATGGATAGTTTGTTATTTGCTGATTTTTCATAATAATGGCCGCCATTACGGTTTCGTTAACTATTTATTCTACACTGAAATCGGCAACTCATTTTGATCAGCTTTTCATTAAATGTTCATAAAAAACGTGTACAAATTACCCATCATTATATAATTACTGATATTAACATTTAACTTATTGTTTTTATTGTTATTTATTTACGTACAGCTTTTCGAGGAATAATCCATGTGAACTGTGCACATTGTTCGTGATAAAAATTTGTACCGTTGACGACATAGCGCAATTATCTTGAGGCAATAAAAAAGTCGAGCTATGCTCGACTTTTTATAACGATAAGTTTTATAACACAGAGAACTTAATCTCTAAGGTTATAAATGGGCTTACATCATACCGCCCATGCCACCCATACCGCCCATGCCACCCATATCAGGCATTGAAGGAGCATCAGATGCTTTATCAGTGATCATCGCTTCAGTAGTGATCATAAGACCTGCTACAGAGGCAGCAAACTGAAGTGCAGAACGGGTTACTTTGGTTGGATCAAGAATACCCATCTCAATCATATCGCCATATTCGCCAGTCGCTGCGTTGTAACCGTAGTTAGCGTCGCCAGCACGAACGTTATTAGCAACAACAGATTCTTCATCACCTGCGTTCTTAACGATTTGACGTAGTGGTGCTTCCATTGCACGAAGTGCTACACGGATACCCACATTTTGCTCTTCGTTATCACCAACAAGGTTAACAACTTTAGACGCTGCACGAATAAGTGCTACACCACCACCCGCTACAACACCTTCCTCAACCGCTGCACGAGTTGCATGTAATGCATCTTCTACGCGATCTTTCTTCTCTTTCATTTCAACTTCAGTTGCCGCACCAACCTTGATAACAGCTACGCCGCCAGCAAGTTTAGCTACACGCTCTTGAAGTTTTTCTTTATCGTAGTCAGAGGTTGCATCTTCGATTTGTTGACGAATTTGTGCAACACGACCTTGAATCATTGTTTCTTCACCAGCACCATCAATGATAGTGGTGGTTTCTTTGGTGATAGTTACACGCTTAGCTTGACCAAGATCTTCTAGTTGAACTTTCTCAAGCTCTAGACCAATCTCTTCAGAGATAACAGTACCTGATGTTAGTACCGCGATATCTTGTAGCATTGCTTTACGACGATCACCAAAGCCAGGTGCTTTAACAGCAGCAACTTTAACGATACCACGCATGTTGTTCACAACTAATGTTGCTAGTGCTTCACCTTCAACATCTTCAGCAACAATAAGTAATGGACGAGATGCTTTTGCTACGCCCTCTAATGCAGGAAGAAGTTCACGGATATTTGAAACTTTCTTATCAACCAATAGGATAAATGGACTTTCTAGATCCACAGAGCCCGCTTCTTGGTTGTTAATGAAATATGGAGATAGGTAACCACGATCAAACTGCATACCTTCAACAACGTCTAATTCGTCTTGAAGTGCTTGACCTTCTTCAACCGTAATAACACCATCACGGCCTACTTTTTCCATTGCTTCTGCAATAAGATTACCAACAGTTGTGTCAGAGTTTGCAGAGATAGTACCTACCTGTGCGATAGCTTTTGTATCTGCACAAGGAACAGATAATGCTTTTAGCTCTGCTACCGCAGCAACAACAGCTTTGTCGATACCGCGCTTAAGATCCATTGGGTTCATACCAGCAGCAACGGCTTTTAGACCTTCAGCAATAATTGCTTGTGCAAGTACTGTTGCTGTTGTTGTACCGTCGCCCGCAGCGTCATTCGCTTGTGAAGCCACTTCTTTAACCATTTGTGCGCCCATGTTTTGGAACTTATCTTCAAGTTCAATTTCACGCGCTACAGAAACACCATCTTTAGTGATAGTTGGTGCACCAAATGATTTATCAAGTACAACATTACGGCCTTTAGGACCTAATGTTACTTTTACCGCATCAGCCAGAATATTTACGCCTTCTAGCATTTTAATTCGTGCGTCGTTACCAAACTTAACGTCTTTAGCAGCCATCTTAGGATTTCCTTTCTTAATTCTTAATTTAATGTGATCGGATTATTCAACGATTGCCATAATGTCATTTTCAGACATGATAAGAACTTCTTTACCGTCAATTTTTTCAGTTTTAGTGCCGTAACCTTCAGCAAAAATAACCACGTCGCCTACTTGTACATCAAGTGGTTGTACGGTGCCATTTTCTAGAATGCGACCTTTACCTACAGCAAGGATTTTACCGCGAGTAGATTTTTCAGCAGCTGAACCAGTTAACACGATGCCACCGGCAGACTTAGATTCAACTTCTTGGCGTTCAACGATAACTCGGTCGTGTAAAGGACGAATGTTCATTGGTCGTCTCTCCTGATAATTAAGGTAATGTCCATGATTTTAAGCCGACAAGCTTGTGCTTGTGTGACTTTCTATATCACTAAGATGTTGGGTCGAATTTCTAAATCCCAAGGTTTAGGCGGCTTTTTTTTGTTATTTATTTGAGAAATTTTGCCCGATCACACACTTTGCATTAGGGTATGCAAGCATCCTTTTTTTGAGACCACTATGGCAACACTACTCAAGTCAGATAAACATCGATTATTATCGGCCCCGATACCAGATGCCTTACGTCGTTTAACCGTGCCAATGGTGTTTGGTATGATCGCGATTTTAATGTTTAATTTAGTCGATACTTTCTTTATTTCACGCTTGGGCACTAACGCACTGGCAGCGGTCAGTTTTACCTTTCCTGTTACCTTTGGCTTGAACTGTATCACTATGGGTATGAACGTCGGTATCTCAACTAGTATTGGACGCATGCTAGGTCAAGGTGATAGCCACAGCGCGGCCCGTATTACTACCCATGGATTATTACTAAGCCTGCTATTAATGATTATTGGATCGATCATTGGATTGCTCACCATTAAACCTTTATTTACCTTAATGGGTGCATCTGCGGAATTATTACCGATCATCGAGCAATATATGACAGTGTGGTATATCGCGATTCCATTACTGGTGATCCCAATGGCGGGTAATAGTGCTATTCGAGCAACTGGTGACGCTAAAAGCCCCGCCAAAATCATGGTCATCGCTGGCGTTATCAACGGCCTTTTAGATCCTTTATTAATTTTTGGCTATGGCCCTTTTCCTGCTTTAGGTGTTCAAGGCGCAGCTATTGCCAGTGGTATCAGTTGGGTATTTGCACTCACAGCTTCTGTGTATCTACTTAAGAAAAAAGAAAAATTATTGATTCTACCGCAATGGAAATTACTAAAAAAAGATTGGCAACAAATTTTGCATATTGGTGTTCCTGCTGGTTTATCGACGGCACTCAACCCATTATCGGGAGCGTTATTAATGGCACTATTGGCAAGTCAAAGCACGGCCTCAGTGGCGGCTTATGGTGCAGCAATGCGGGTCGAGTCATTATTAGTGATTGTGATGATGGCACTTGGATCAGCATTAATGCCATTTATGGCACAAAATTTAGGCGCACAAAAACCACAGCGGGCGTTTAGCGCACTTTTTACTGCCATGCATTTTGCGATTGGGTTTCAGTTGCTGGTTTTTATTGCGATGGTGCCATTAAGTATGCCATTAGCGGCTTTATTTTCTAAAGACAGCATAGTTCAAAATCAATTGTGGCATTACTTATTAGTAGTACCTGCAAGCTATGGGCTACAAGCGATTTGTATGCTGTTAATTAGCGCTCTTAATGCACTGCACAAAACCATTAATGCACTGTGCTGGAATCTACTGCGGCTATTTGTGTTATTACTACCCGCGGCATGGATCGGCAGTTATATTCATGGCACTGAAGGACTATTTATTGGCATTGCAGTTGCCAATATTATTAGTGGTATTGGGGCCTATTATTACGCGCGAAAACTACGTAAAGAGCAGCTATTTACACTCAATAGAATATGAATAGCATGAATAAAAAAAAGCAGCCATCGCTGCTTTTTTATTCATCACCAATAAACAGGCTAAATGTTACAATTACGGTAATCGATGATTAGAATTGTTATTTTTATGCTCATCTGTACGCTCATATTCACCATCAAACACATCACCATTGGCACCATGTTCTGAATGCCGATGCTGTGAAAAACCACCACCGAAATGACTAAAATTACTTTTTAGCGTCACTTTTTGCATTAATAATTGTGCTACTTTCGCCCGTGATGATGGCAATAATAATACGAGCCCTAATGCGTCGGTCATAAATCCTGGAGTTAATAATAATACTCCGGCAACGGCAAGTAGCATTCCTTCAACAATTTCTTGAGTTGGCATTTCGCCTTGTTGGAGCTTATTTTGTACCGAGATTAAGGTTGCAATACCTTGACTTCTCACTAATGATGCCCCAATAACTGCAGTCAATAACACAATCGCAATCGTTGGCCACAAACCTAATAACCCCCCCACCTGAATGAATAAGCCAATTTCAACTATCGGCACCACAATAAACAATAACATTAACAGTGGAAACACAAACAACCCCTTTTAATTAAATAGTTTCATGCTGATGCACAGTAGTAAACATTACCTGATTATAACGCCAATTACTCAGTACAAATTTTATTAGCTCTCTGAAAAGTGTTAACAAATAAGACAAGAGTGTAATTTGAATTTGCTCGCAAAACTATCATTGACACACCACAATTTATTCACATCTTGTCATTTTTCTTCATTTTACATGCGAAATAACGTACTACTGTTAACAGAAAATGTGAAAGAGATCGCGTTTCCGTGCAAAGATTAACAAGCTCTCGTAAAAAGTGATCTTGGTTATGTTTTTAGCGGTTGAGGGGAGTATTATCGGCTGCAATTAAGGTGTCAGGTACGATCATCTAGCCACAACTTTGCGACAATGGATTATCGCTATAAATGTTGGCTTACTTATTGATTCTAATTATAAAGATTTGCAAAGGGCTATATTATGTCTCAGATGATTGATCTTGAAAAAAATAATGCAACACTGAATGTTGCAACACGTATCGAAGAAGATCTACTAGGTGAACGTCATGTTCCAGCGGATGCTTATTGGGGCATTCACACTCTACGTGCAATTGAAAACTTCAATATTTCAAATACAACAATTTCTGATGTTCCTGAATTTGTACGTGGTATGGTCTTTACCAAAAAAGCAGCAGCTATGGCTAACAAAGAGCTTGGTGCTATTCCTTCTGACATCGGTAATTACATTGTTCAAGCGTGTGATCTTATTCTTGAAAGTGGCCGTTGCATGGATCAATTCCCATCTGACGTTTTCCAAGGTGGTGCTGGCACATCTGTTAATATGAACACTAACGAAGTTATTGCTAACCTTGCACTTGAAATCATGGGTGAAGAAAAAGGTCGCTACGACATCGTTAACCCAAATGACCATGTAAACAAATCACAATCAACTAACTGTGCTTACCCAACAGGTTTCCGTGTAGCGGTATACAACAGCATCATTAGCATGTTGGAAGCATTGGATTACTTAAAAACAGCATTTGATGTTAAAGCAACTGAATTTGCAAACATTCTGAAAATGGGTCGTACTCAGCTTCAAGACGCAGTACCGATGACTGTCGGTCAAGAATTCCATGCATATGGTGTACTGCTAAAAGAAGAAATTAAAAACCTTCAATACACAGCACAACTGCTACTTGAAGTTAACCTTGGTGCAACTGCGATCGGTACTGGTCTGAACGCTGCAACAGGCTACCAACAGTTATCTGTTCAACGTCTTGCTGAAATCACAGGTTTACCTGTTGTAGCTGCAGAAGATTTAATCGAAGCGACATCAGATTGTGGCGCTTACGTAATGGTTCACGGCGCACTAAAACGTACTGCTGTTAAGTTATCTAAGATTTGTAATGACTTACGTTTACTTTCTTCAGGTCCGCGTACGGGTCTAAACGAAATTAACCTACCTGAAATGCAAGCTGGCTCTTCTATTATGCCAGCGAAAGTAAACCCGGTTATCCCTGAAGTGGTTAACCAAGTTTGCTTTAAAGTCATTGGTAACGACACGACCATCACTTTTGCAGCAGAAGCGGGTCAATTACAGCTAAACGTAATGGAACCAGTGATTGGCCAAGCGATTTTTGAATCAATCGGCCTGCTTAAAAATGCATGTATTAACCTACGTGAGAAATGCATCGAAGGTATTACGGTTAACAAAGAAGTGTGTGAAAGCTACGTCTTTAATTCAATTGGTATCGTGACTTATCTAAACCCATTCATTGGCCATCATGAAGGTGATATTGTTGGTAAGATTTGTGCAGAAACCGGTAAGAGTGTCCGTGAAGTGGTACTTGAGCGAGGATTACTGACTGAGGAGCAATTAGATGATATCTTCTCCATCGAAAACTTAATGCATCCTCAATATAAAGCTAAACGTTATAACTAAAAACGTTAGCGTCTGAGGAGAATACCAGCGGATTGTCATTTGATTATCCGCTTTTTTTTGTGAACAAATCCTATTTTTTATTTTTATCATTAAACTTTTAGACAGGAAAAATTCTATGACTGGAATTGAACTCTTGGTCGTTCTGGGCTTTATTTATTTAGGCTCACGGATTGGCGGTATTGGTATCGGCTTCGCCGGTGGTGCAGGTGTATTAGTATTATCATTGATCTTTGGTGTTCCCACTAGTGAGTCTCTGATCCCTATTGATGTTATTTTAATTATTATGTCAGTGATCACAGCCATTGCCGCGATGCAAGTTGCCGGTGGTATGGACTGGCTGGTAGAGCTTGCAGAAAACTTCCTTCGTAAACACCCTAAGCGTATTACCTTTTATGCGCCTATCGTAACCTATTTAATGACAGTATTAGCAGGTACAGGACATACTGCGTTTTCAACCTTACCCGTTATTGCTGAAGTGGCTAAAGGTCAAGGCATTCGCCCTTCTCGCCCACTTTCCATTGCCGTTATTGCATCACAAATCGCTATAACAGCCTCACCTATTTCAGCCGCTGTAGTGTTCTTCTCTGGTATTCTTGAACCTGTTGGGGTTAGCTACATTACGCTGCTTGCTATTTGTATTCCAACCACATTTATTGCCTGTATGGTTGGTGCTTTTGTGGCTAACTTTATGGGTTGTGAACTTAAAGATGATCCAGTTTACCAAGATCGTTTAGCCAAAGGTTTAGTCAATATTGAACAAACGGGTAAGCGCGATATTAAACCAACAGCGCGTAAAGCAACTTACATTTTCATTACTGCGATTGTACTGGTTGTTTGTTATGCCGCTGCGATTTCTCATTCTATTGGCTTAATTACCGATCCAACACTAGGTCGTAACGAAGCAATCATTGCAGTGATGCTTACCTCTGCGGCAGTAACGGTATGGATCACTAAGATTGATGCTGCTGAAATTCCATCAGCACCAACGTTCCGCTCTGGTATGACTGCTTGTATTTGTGTACTTGGTGTTGCTTGGTTAGGTGCGACTTTCGTTAACGCTCACGTTGATGGCATTAAAGAAATTGCAGGTTCATTATTAAGTGGCCACCCTTGGATGCTAGCACTGATTTTATTCTTTGCTTCAATGCTACTTTACTCTCAAGGCGCGACGACGACAGCATTAATGCCAGCAGCATTAGCTATTGGTGTTGCACCGCTAACCATGGTGGCTTCTTTTGCTGCTGTTAGTGCATTGTTCGTGTTACCAACCTACCCAACGCTATTAGCTGCGGTAGAAATGGATGACACTGGTTCAACGCGAATTGGTAACTGGGTCTTTAACCATCCATTCTTTATTCCTGGTGTAGTTACCATTACTACTTCAGTCGCATTAGGCTTCTTATTCGGTAGCTTCATTCTATAATTAACACTTCCCCCTAAGTGTTCAAAAGCTGCTTTCGAGCAGCTTTTTTTTGGTTGTGATAAATCATTGCTAAGCTAAATATAGTCTTATTTCTAAATCCGCTCTCAGCACACTTAACGACGGCAAGGATGGCAAGTCATGATCACTATCAACAAAAAAACATCATTTATCAGCATATTTATAGTGCTTATAATGATAGTAAGTGGTTACTTTTTATTTACTAAAAAAACGCCAGCAGCGCTTAAATTTACCCTTGTTAATTCAATTTCAGAATTACAATATGCCCTTAGTATCGCCGCTAAACAGCAACGTCCAGTGATACTTGATGTTTATGCAGCCTGGTGTTCCCCCTGTGCTGCCCTCTCGCAACAGACCTTTCCTGCGGGTAAAGTTATTCTCCAACTCAATAACTTTACCCGCTTAAAAGCAGATGTAACGGCCAACTCTACTGCTGATATTGCATTAATGCAGCACCTTAACGTTATCGGTTTTCCAAGCTTATTATTTTGGGATCCTCAAGGCCACCCTTTGCCACAAGCAAGAATAAGTGGTTTTATCAATGCCGATAATTTTAGTGCCCATTTACAACAACCGATATTCTCTATTGCATCACCGTCAATCTCACAAACTAACGCCAAATAACGCATACAATTACATAACCACAATGACAACCGCGATCAAGATCCAATCTCTGCAGTGACTAAATTGCACCTTAGTTAGTGAAATGTTAACGTCAAAAAATCAATCACGACAATAGGCATCACCATGGACGTTCACTACACCATTGTTATCGCCGATGATCATCCGCTGTTTCGCAATGCTCTGTTTCAATCAATTCATATGGCTATCAGCGGCGCAAATCTCCTTGAAGCAGATTCGCAAGATTCATTATTTGCTTTGCTTGATAAAAGTGGTGATATCGATTTATTACTCCTTGATCTCAAAATGCCAGGCTCCAATGGTATGTCAGGGCTGATTCAATTACGGCAGCAGTATCCAGAGTTAGCTATTGTCGTCATTTCAGCCAGCGAAGAAGACACTGTAGTTCAACAAGTTTATAGCCATGGCGCATTTGGATTCATTCCCAAATCCAGTGATATGCACGTCTTATTAAGCGCATTAAAACAAATCCTTAATGGTGAACCTTATTTTCCTACCACCATCAATCACAATCCACATAATCAACAATTAGCCACCAAAATCGCAGCATTAACACCGCAACAATATAAAGTGTTAACCATGTTGACCGAAGGCTTACTCAATAAACAAATCGCTTATGAACTCAATGTTTCTGAAGCAACAATCAAAGCACATATGACCGCTATTTTTCGAAAATTAGAAGTTAAAAACCGTACTCAAGCAGTAATATTATTACAACAGTTAGAAATTAATTAATCCACAACACTCCCTTAGACCTTAGCCTACCCCTTGCCTACGCCATAGCAGATATAACTCGATATAGATCTCAAAAACGCCTCATTAGTAGGCGTTTTTGCGTTACTGCGCTCGACTAAAGTTGCACGGCTGAATAATGCCATTATTGCTATCGTTTATTCATAACATTTTACTAACAACTTAACGTTGTATCGTATTCAATAGGAGATAACAATGGCATTTGAATCAAAGGAACAGGCTCAAGCCTACTGGAAAAAAACCTTAGTATCATGGGATCATTACTCGCTATCTGGTTTTTAGTCTCATATGGCGCAGGCATTTTATTTGTTGATGCGCTCAATACCATTCAGTTTGGTAGCTTCAAATTAGGCTTTTGGTTCTCGCAACAAGGATCAATCTTTACCTTTGTTGCACTGATTTTTGTGTATGTCGTACGCATGAATGCGCTTGATCGTAAATTCAATGTTCAAGAAGACTAAAGGGAGAGACCATGGAAATTCAAAGCTGGACTTTTCTGTTAGTCGGGATGACATTTACACTTTATATCGGTATTGCAATTTGGGCTCGTGCTGGTTCCACCAGTGAATTTTATGTAGCAGGAGGTGGGGTTCACCCCGTCGCTAATGGCATGGCAACAGCTGCTGATTGGATGTCGGCAGCCTCATTTATTTCAATGGCCGGTATTATTTCATTTATCGGCTACGATGGGGGGGTTTACCTCATGGGGTGGACTGGTGGCTATGTGTTACTTGCGCTGTGTTTAGCCCCTTACCTAAGAAAATTTGGGAAATTTACCGTTCCCGATTTTATTGGCGATCGTTACTACTCTAAAACAGCCCGTATGGTGGCGGTATTTTGCGCTATCTTTGTGTCATTTACCTACGTTGCAGGACAAATGCGTGGTGTAGGCGTAGTGTTTGCTCGCTTTTTAGAAGTTGATATTAATATGGGCATTATTATCGGCATGGGAATTGTATTCTTTTATGCCGTATTAGGCGGAATGAAGGGCATCACTTACACTCAAGTAGCCCAATATTGCGTATTGATTTTTGCCTTTATGGTACCGGCTATTTTTACCTCCATCATGATGACTGGTTCACCAATTCCACAGCTGGGTTTTGGTTCAACCTTAAACGGCTCTGAAACTTACTTACTTGAAAAACTAGATGGACTCACCACTGAGCTTGGCTTTACGCCCTACACTGACGGTTCAAAAAGCATGATTGATGTGTTCTTCATTTGTGCCGCTTTAATGGTGGGGACCGCAGGATTACCCCACGTTATTATTCGCTTTTTCACCGTGCCAAAAGTAAAAGATGCCCGTATATCTGCTGGGTGGGCATTACTTTTTATCGCCATTTTATACACCACCGCCCCCGCTGTTGCTGCCTTTGCGCGCATTAATTTAATCGACACCATTAATGGCCCCGATCTTAAAGGTGTCGATGCTGAACAAGCACCAAGTTGGATCACTAATTGGCAAAAGACAGGTTTAGTTGCTTGGGAAGATAAAAATAACGATGGCAAAATGTTTTACTCTGGCGATGAGCGCAATGAAATGACCATCAACCGCGATATTATCGTGCTGGCTAGTCCTGAGTTAGCCAAACTGCCCAATTGGGTTGTAGCATTACTTGCCGCAGGAGGATTAGCAGCGGCGCTATCAACGGCTGCAGGGTTATTATTAGTAATCTCGACTTCGATCTCGCATGACTTATTGAAAAAAGGTTTTCGGCCGAACATGACAGAAAAGCAAGAGCTATTGGCCGCGAGAGCTGGCGCAGCAGTTGCAATCATTGGTGCCGGATATCTTGGTATTAATCCTCCGGGGTTTGTAGCTGAAGTGGTCGCTTTTTCGTTTGGTTTAGCAGCAAGCTCATTTTTTCCTGCGATTATTTTAGGTATTTTCTATCGTGGTATGAATAAAGCAGGTGCAATATCGGGCATGATCGCAGGTATCACCTTTACCGCCAGCTATATTATTTACTTTAAATTTATTAACCCCGCGGCCAATATTAGTGACAACTGGTTATTTGGTATCAGCCCAGAAGGCATTGGTACGCTAGGTATGTGCTTAAATTTTGTGGTGTCATTAGTCGTTAATAAATTTACCGCAGCTGTTCCACAAGATGTACAAGATATGGTGGAGTCGATTCGCTACCCACAAGGGGCAGGAGAAGCACATCAGCATTAAACCAAAATTAGCATAGTAACCACCGATGACGCTCAATCAGAGCGTCATACTTCCATTACTTTATTTTAATTAAACAGTGATTTAATATTGCGCGCAATTTAAGTGGTTTAACCGGCTTTCCTAAAAAGCTAAACCCATGTTGGCGCATCAGCGCTTGATGTTCAGTTAACCGATCCGCACTGATCACCACCCCTTTAAAATGCGTCCCTAATTGGTTTCGACACCATAATAAAATGTCCAACCCCGTTTGTTGTTTAGCAAGATGATAGTCACTTAATATCGCATCTGGCTGCCAGCCATCAGACAATTGTTGTAAGACTTGTGATTTATTCTCTGCAATCCGCACCTCACAATGCCATTGCTCTAATAAAGTCGTCATTGCTACTAAAATATGTGCTTCATTATCAATACAAAGCACTTTTAATCCCGCTAATGACCCCCCACTCGTATTCGGTAATGGCGAGGTTTTTAACGCCAACATCGAAGGCGAACAACGTCCAACCGCTAATGAAAATACGGTGCCATTTTGAGGCCATGATCGCAATCCTAACGGATGATCTAAAACCCGTGAGATCCCTCGTGCAATTGCCAACCCTAAGCCTAATCCATGATCGGCTCCGGTTTGATCCATACGCGTAAATTCATCAAAAATATCCGCTTGTTTCTCAATAGGGATGCCAGGGCCATTATCCCAAACCTCGATAAATAGTCGATCACCACGACGGCGCACACCTAATAACACCCGTCCTTTGGGGTTATAGCGAAAAGCATTAGTTAAAAAGTTCTGCAATGCCCGTCGCAATAACTTACTGTCTGAAAGGATCACCACATCACTCATTACCACTTTAAAATCAATTTGCTGCTGCACAGCCAACACCCCAAATTCAGCTTGCAAAACGCTTAAAACATCACTTACTCGTAACGGCACAATATGTGCTGCCAACTTTCCGGCTTCTAAACGTGACACATCAAGTAAATCACCAATAAGATCCTCGGCAGCACTTAATGCACTGGTTATATGAGACGCTAAACGCGCACTTTGCTGGCCCTCACTAACTTCCACTAATGATGATGAGAATAATCTTGCAGCATTAAGCGGTTGCATTAAATCATGACTCACTGCTGCTAAAAATCTACTTTTAGAACGCGCTTGTGACTCAGCTTGTTGCGTTGCGACGACCAATTGCTGATTAAGTTGCTCTAACTGTTGAGTCCGTTTTTTAACTCGTGCTTCTAGGTTTTCATTGGACTCTTTTAGAGCCGCTTCAGCTTGGCGAAAAACAGTAATATTACTAAAACTCATCACAAATCCACCGCCAGGCATTGGGTTACCTTGAACCTCAATCACCTGACCATCAGCACGCACTCGCGATGAAGTATGGGGGGTTCTTTGCTGTAGATGTTGTATCCGTCTAGCCACATGCTGCTCAGGATCGCCCTCACCGCATAATCCTTGCTGAGCGTTATAACGAATAACTTCAGCAATAGGGCGTCCGACTTGAATTAATCCAGCAGGAAAGGTAAATAATTCTAAATAACGTTGATTCCACGCCACCAGCCGCAATTGTTTATCAACCACCGCAATCCCTTGGCTAATATGTTCAATCGCTCCTTGTAATAAGCCGCGACTAAAATCAAACATCTCTGACGCTTCATCAACAATAGTCGCGACATCTTCTAATTGCATGTGTCGACCTTGCAATGCGGAAGTGAGTACTAACCTTGCTGAAGAGCTACCAAATACACCCGCTAATACTCGTTCAGTATGTAAAATCATCGCGGGAGACGCTTGCTGATGCGGTATTAACTGACATTGATGTTGAATCGAAAACTGTAAAAAAGCCTGTCGCACTCGCTGCTGACCGACAAATTTTGCTGCTAACATTTCTAATTCAACTACCGTTACCCGCGTTTGATATAACTGTTCATTTTCTGCTGTAACCAAAGGAGTGCCAACAAAAGTGGCGGCTTGCATACGTTCGGTCAACGAAGAGCGGGTTGCGAGTGACACGCCGATATATAAGCTTAAGTTAACCAATAAACTTAGTAACATTCCCCAGTCAGCACGGTTTAATTGTTCTAAAAATGCGTATTGTGGTGGAGTTAATATTTCAAAGATCACCTTGCTTATTACACTGCCAGTTAAAATATCAGCTTGGTTAAACATCACCAACAACCACACCGTGATGCCACCAAACAAGCCGCAATAAACACCTTTTTTATTACCACTGTGCCAATATAACCCACCTAATAAAGCAGGAGAAAACTGCGCGATGGCAGCAAAAGATAAGAGCCCAATCCCAGATAGCGATTCGACATTAGCAACAACAATATAAACCCCCCAAGCTGCGACCAACAACCCGCCAATTAACACCCGCCGAATTGTCAGTAACAGCCCAGAGAAGGCATCAAAATGTCGATTAGCCACTTTTAAACGTCGCAGCAATAATGGTAATACCACATCGTTAGAAATCATACTGGCCAGTGCTACTGTTGACACAATAACCATTGCCATTGCTGCCGATGTTCCACCAATAAAAGCCAAGAGTGCTAATGGAGCGATACCTTGTTGTAATGGTAAATTAATCACATAACTTTCAGCAGGAAATCCCTCGAGCCATTGCTGACCCGCAACAGCTAACGGCACCACTAGGCAAGCCATTAACAATAAATATAACGGAAATACCCATCGCGCTCGATGTAAGTCACTGGGGTGATTATTCTCAACCACAATAGTATGAAATTGACGAGGCAAACATAAGATAGCGGCCATTGTCAGGAGCAGGTGGATACTAAAGCTACCGCCATTGAACGGCTTAGATGCAAGTGCTTGCAAACCTGAAGCTGCCTGCTGTGGCTGTTCTTTTAGTAACATTAACGCAAAAAAACCAATCACTAAAAAAGCCACCAGCTTAACCACTGATTCAAAAGCAATCGCCATCATCATACCGCGGTGATGCTCGGTTGAATCAATATGACGCGTACCACAAAAGATCGTAAAAATGGCTAATCCACATGCTACCATCAAGGCAATATTGATCGAGCTAAGCCCAAACTGATGATGTAATTCAGGAGCAATATACTCCACCCCAATGGTTATTCCGCGAAGTTGCAATGCAATATAAGGCAGCACACCAACGACTGCGATTAAGGTGACACACACCGCTAACCCAGGTGATTTACCATAACGAGCAGCAATAAAATCGGCAATTGAAGTAATGTGTTCACGTTTGGCAATCACAATTAATCGAGCCCATATTCGCCATCCAAAAGTGAACATGATTATCGGAGCTAAATAGATTGGCAAAAACGACCAAACATTGGCACTGGCCTGACCGACGGTGCCGTAAAATGTCCACGAACTACAATAAACGGCAATTGATAAGCTATAAATCCATGATCTTTTTGACGCTAACCATTGTGGTTTTTTATCGCCATACCATGCAATCGCCACTAAAACTCCGATATAAACCACTAATGCAGTGATTACTAGCCAGCCCTGTGTCATCAACCATCCTTGTGATAAAGCCCTACCTCACTGTAACGGAGTTATTCACTTTGGCTCAATCGATACTGATCACAAATATCAGGGTAATGTTAATGTTGTCGTTATTAATACTGCTGTTATTGATACAGTTGCTCTACAGGCTTGCATAGCGATCAAAAAAAGCGCCACCATCAATCGATTACTCGACAATGGAAGCGCTTCTCATGATTACGATTGGGGTTTATTTCAGCCTCAATTTACCTGTGGCGTTAATGCCTGAGGTTGCTTATGTGGTAAAGGAAGTCGAATAAAGAAAACCGGAATCGCCATTGCAGCCATCACCCAAAATACATTTGCACTCCAATCACCGTAAATCCAACCACTAATAGAGGTCAAAATTGCCATCACCGCCCCTAATGGAATCGCATTATATAACGACTGCAATGCAACCATGTGATTTGAAGGTGAACGCTCAATATAACGAATAGCGGCTAAATGGGCCGCAGCAAAAGTCACACTATGCAATGACTGTACCGCAAACATTGCCCACTGATCGGTAATTGTGGCAGTTAACCCCCAGCGTACCAATACCCCAACGGCTGCTAATCGGAACATATTGTTAATCGACCAATTGGCAAATAAGCGCTTACTTATAAGGAACATCCCTACTTCAGCAGCAACACTGAAACTCCATAGATAACCAATCACTGATTCATCAAAGCCAATTTTTTGCCAATAAATCGAACTGAAACCATAATAAGCCGCATGACTGCCCTGCAACAACGCAGTAATCAACATCAATTTAACCACTGAGCTATCACGCAAAATATGCATTAACGCAGGACGAGTCTGTTGATGACTATTAACATCAACAGGCATAACAGCAGGGTTACGTGCCGCCATTATTTGTGCAAAGCCTAAACCCGCTAGCGCAACCCATGGAATAATATCTGCCCCGTAACGCTGGGCACATAAACCCACTACGGTAGAACCTGCAATAAAAGCAATCGAACCCCATAAACGAGTGCGACCATAATCTAAGTGACCCTCTTTGGCATAATGGTTAGTTATCGCATCTGAAATTGGCACAATCGGCCCAGCAGATAAGTTAAATAACACTGTGACTGCTGCTAGAGCCCAGAGATTACCGCCACAGACAATATAAATAATACATGCCACCAGCCCCAATAAAGTAAAACCACGCAGCGCTGGAATGAGATGTTCAACTTTATGGATTCGAGGCGTGATCACCAAATTGGCAATACAACGCACTGCAAAACCTAACCCTAATAACAAGCCGATATCAGAGTCATCAACCCCTATATGTTTAAACCAAATCGCCCAAAAGGGTAAATACACCCCGTAAGAAAAGAAAAATCCCAATAGATATTGGGATGTCCAGCCATAAGGCTTACTTTTAAACATAATAGATCTCAAAAATGTGGTAGATGAAAAACTAAGCTATTATGCCGTAAATCAACCACCCTATCGTAATAGTTAGGTCATCTTTACTCGCAAAGACTCTACCTTTGCAGTCTAATTGCGACCATTGTCACACTTCATTTTAGAGAGTAAGTGCGCGGTATAATTAAGACAGTGCACAAAACAAAATGTAACATTGATGCAACATTAACAATTCACCACTCTGCGCCTTAATCTCATCCTAAAGTCTAATTGTCGCCAGCCATATAATCGTTCACTTTAATGACTAATGCTGCCTAAGCCATTGTTTGTAAAATATTACAAACATCAGCACCCACCAAGGGAACAACTCAAGGAGAACAGGGATGAGTGAGGTTCATATTTATCCGGTCGATAGTACCATTGCCAGTAATGCCCATATTAATGATGACCAGTATCGTGAAATGTACCAACAATCAACCATAAATCCTCAAGGTTTCTGGCGTCAACATGGGCAAATTCTTGATTGGATCACCCCTTATACCAAGGTTAAAAACACCTCATTTGATAGCGGACATGTCAGTATTAAGTGGTTTGAAGACGGTGAGCTCAATGTCTCAGCAAATTGTATTGACCGCCACCTTGCGGATCGTGGCGATCAAGCAGCAATCATTTGGGAGGGAGATGATCCCAATGATGATGCAACCTTAACCTATAACGATCTTTATCAACAAGTGTGTCAATTTGCTAATGCACTTAAAAGCCAAGGGGTACGTAAAGGAGATGTGGTATGTCTTTACATGCCAATGGTCGCGGAGGCTGCAATAGCAATGCTGGCATGTACTCGCATCGGCGCTGTACATACAATTGTGTTTGGTGGTTTCTCCCCTGAAGCCCTTGCTGGACGAATTATTGATTCTAACGCTAAAGTCGTGATCACAGCAGATGAAGGTGTTCGTGGTGGCCGTACCGTTCCTTTAAAACAAAACGTTGATGATGCGTTAGCTAATCCGCAGGTGACTAGTGTTGAAAAAGTGGTGGTATTTCAGCGTACAGGTGGCAATGTTGAATGGCATAGTGAACGTGATGTGTGGTGGCATCAATTAACCGCAGTCGCTTCTAACCATTGCGCACCAGAGCCAATGAATGCAGAAGATCCACTGTTTATTCTCTACACATCTGGCTCTACAGGTAAGCCTAAGGGCGTCTTACATACCACCGGCGGTTATCTTGTTTATGCCGCGATGACTTTTAAATATGTATTTGATTATCAAGCGGGTGATGTCTATTGGTGTACTGCTGATGTCGGCTGGATCACAGGTCACAGCTATTTAGTCTACGGACCGTTAGCTAATGGCGCGACCACAGTACTCTTTGAAGGTGTACCTAACTATCCATCAACCAGCCGCATGAGTGAAGTGGTTGATAAGCACCAGGTTAATATCCTTTATACTGCGCCAACCGCTATTCGTGCTTTAATGGCCAAAGGCGAAGAAGCCATTGCTGGTACTAACCGTTCATCATTACGGATCATGGGCTCAGTCGGTGAACCAATTAACCCAGAAGCATGGCAATGGTACCACCGCACTATTGGTGATAGTCGCTGTCCAATCGTCGATACATGGTGGCAAACAGAAACCGGTGGTATTTTAATTACGCCACTTCCAGGTGCGACTGCACTCAAACCGGGGTCTGCAACGCGACCATTTTTTGGTGTTCAACCGGCACTAGTTGATAATGTGGGTAATATTTTAGAAGGTGCAACTGACGGTAACTTAGTCATGACAGATTCATGGCCAGGTCAGATGCGTACGCTTTGGGGTGATCACGAACGTTTTGAGCAAACCTACTTCTCGACCTTTAAAGGTATGTACTTCACTGGTGATGGTGCTCGTCGTGATGAAGATGGTTACTACTGGATCACAGGTCGAGTCGATGACGTGTTAAATATTTCAGGTCACCGTATGGGAACAGCAGAAATTGAATCGGCACTGGTGGCTTTTGATAAAATAGCAGAAGCAGCAATTGTTGGTGTACCGCATGCGATTAAAGGCCAAGCTATTTATGCTTATATCACCCTTAATGATGGTGAGTACCCTAGCGCCGAGTTACATAAGCAGGTCAAAGATTGGGTACGTAAAGAAATAGGTCCGATTGCTACCCCAGATTTTCTGCACTGGACGAATGCATTACCTAAAACCCGTTCAGGCAAAATTATGCGGCGCATTTTACGTAAAATTGCCACCGGTGATACTGAATCTCTTGGTGATACTTCAACGCTAGCAGATCCAAGTGTGGTTGAGAAACTGATTGCAGAAAAACAGCAATTACTTTAACTCTCACTCATAACGAAAAAATTAATTAACCGAACCTCAAAAGACCACTAAATGTGGTCTTTTTTTATCCAATTATTAATGGTAATTTAGAACTAATTCAGCTTAGGATAAGCTACCTAATACTAAAATGTCGCGTTAACCTGTTTAATATTGAACATATTTATTGAAATAGCATTATTAAATATGCCTTTAAAACATCTTTTTTAAGCGCAATTATCACTGCTTAGTAATAACCGACAAAAAACTATATTTATTACTAAATTCTTGCACTTAGTTACGTTACATTGACGTAAGATGAACGTATTCACATCTACTAACATTCTTACAACAGCTTACAGCTGTTCGCACAAAATGTGGTGATTAGACCAGTATTTTGCTGCGATTTGCGTTGAATTCTCTATAATTGGTTCACAATTAATGTTTGGTAGTAAAAAAACGGACACATGGAAGTCAACTTGTAGATAACCACAAGTTGTGCGAGTTTACCCTCATAAACAAGTGATGAGACGTCAAGATGCCGACCGTTAAACGAATTTTACTGATTAATGGACCTAACCTAAATTTACTGGGTTTGCGTGAGCCTGATCATTATGGCCAGCAAACACTTACGCAACTGGTTCAAAAATTAACGACTACAGCCGTCGATTTAGGGGTGGTATTAGAACATATTCAATCAAATGCGGAGCATGAGTTAATTGATGCAATTCACCAAGCCCATACTAAGGTGGATTTCATTATAATAAACCCAGCAGCCTTCACTCACACGAGTGTTGCTATTCGCGATGCCTTGCTTGGTGTTGCTATTCCGTTTATTGAAGTACATTTATCTAACGTTCACGCACGTGAACCTTTTCGTCATCACTCTTACTTATCGGATAAAGCGGTAGGAGTGATTTGTGGTCTAGGCCCTGACGGTTATGAATTCGCCCTACAGGCAGCGGTTAATCGCCTGCATGCAGATAGCTAACTGAACAATATATAAAGAGAAAAATAATGGACATTCGTAAAATTAAGAAGCTAATTGAACTGGTTGAAGAATCTGGTATTGCAGAGCTAGAAATTTCTGAAGGTGAAGAGTCAGTTCGAATCAGTCGTAATGTACCCGCAACAGCGATGCCACAACAATATGCTGCTGCTCCTATGATGGCACCTGTTCAAGCAGCACCTGTTCAAGCAGCACCAGCAACAGAAGCAACATCATTCCAAGCACCAGAAGCACCTGTTGTTGCTGCTGGTCATCAAGTTCTTTCACCAATGGTAGGTACTTTCTACCGTGCGCCAAGCCCTGAAGCAAAGAACTTTGCTGAAGTAGGTCAATCAGTCAACATTGGCGATACTCTATGTATCGTTGAAGCAATGAAAATGATGAACCAAATTCAAGCAGACAAAGCCGGTAAGATCGTTGCGATTCTTGCAGTTGATGGCGACGCAATTGAATTCGACCAACCGCTTGTAATCATCGAGTAATCGAGGCTCCTGGCTATGTTAGATAAATTAGTAATTGCGAACCGAGGTGAAATTGCACTTCGAATTCTTCGCGCATGTAAAGAATTAGGCATTAAAACGGTAGCTGTTCACTCAACAGCTGACCGCGATCTTAAGCACGTATTATTGGCTGATGAATCAGTTTGTATTGGCCCCGCGCGCGGTATCGATAGTTACCTTAATATTCCTCGTATCATCAGTGCAGCAGAGATCACTGGCGCTGTAGCAATTCACCCTGGCTACGGTTTCCTATCTGAAAATGCTGATTTTGCTGAGCAAGTAGAGCGTTCTGGCTTTATTTTTGTAGGCCCTAAAGCTGAAACAATTCGTCTAATGGGCGATAAAGTTTCTGCAATCAGTGCTATGAAAAAAGCTGGTGTTCCTTGTGTTCCTGGCTCTGATGGCCCACTTGATGACGATGAAGCAAAAAATAAATCTTTTGCTAAGCGTATTGGTTACCCAGTTATCATTAAAGCCTCTGGTGGCGGCGGTGGTCGTGGTATGCGTGTTGTTCGCTCAGAAAAAGAATTGACTGAAGCGATCGCGATGACCCGTGCGGAAGCAAAATCTTGCTTTGATAATGACATGGTTTACATGGAGAAATACCTTGAAAACCCACGTCACATCGAAGTACAAGTACTTGCTGATGGTCAAGGTGGTGCAATTCATTTAGGTGAGCGTGATTGTTCAATGCAACGTCGCCACCAAAAAGTGGTAGAAGAAGCGCCAGCACCTGGTATTACTGAAGAAATGCGTAAATACATCGGTGAGCGTTGTACGCGTGCATGTTTAGAAATCAATTACCGTGGCGCAGGTACTTTTGAGTTCCTTTATGAAAACGGCGAATTCTACTTCATTGAAATGAATACCCGTATTCAGGTTGAGCACCCAGTAACAGAAATGGTTACTGGCGTTGACTTAATTAAAGAGCAATTACGTATTGCTGCAGGTCAACCATTATCATTTAGCCAAAAAGATATTCAAATTCGTGGCCACGCGGTTGAATGTCGTATTAATGCTGAAGATCCTGAGCGTTTCCTTCCGTGTCCAGGCACGATCACCCGTTTCCACTCACCAGGTGGCATGGGTATTCGTTGGGAATCGCATATCTACACAGGCTACACTGTACCGCCTTACTATGATTCAATGATTGGTAAGTTGATTGCTTACGGTGAAAACCGTGATGTTGCCATCTCACGTATGCGTAATGCATTAAGTGAAATGATCATTGACGGTATTAAAACCAATATTCCGCTTCAGCAACAAATTATGGCTGATGAAAACTTTCAAAAAGGTGGTGCTAATATTCACTACCTTGAAAAGAAGCTTGGTTTACAGTAATAACGTTATCTAACGTTAAAAAGGCTGCCTAAAGGTGGCCTTTTTTATTATTAGCGACAACAAATCTTATCTGAATACGAGACATGGCATAAACGTCTATCTTTTGCCACAATAGCCCTCTTTTTTAACCGCTATCAGTGATTTTCTCAATTATCTGATAAGCCTCTGACCAATAACAACTGGAGAAACCGCATGAAAACGCTTTCTGCCCGCTACCGCCAAGCACATAAAGAAGCGCGCTGGGCGATAGGACTCGCGTTAGCTTATTTTCTTTGGTGGTATGTTTCCGCCTATGGGTTTGCCCCCGCTATTAATGACCTCAGTATGCCAACCCTCTATTTTGGTTTCCCATTATGGTTTTTGCTGTCATGCATTATTGGCCCAATTGTTTTTACAATACTTTGCGCCCTTATGGTCAAATTTATTTACCACGATCTCCCTCTTGAAATAACAGACGATAAACCACATGAATAGCCAACTTATCATTCCTTTGGTGCTCTATTTAGCCGCCGTTTTTGGCGTCGCACTCTATACTCGCCGTTTTCAGGGTAAGGGTAATTTCTTAACTGAATACCTTGTCGGTGGTCGTAGTATGGGTGGCTTTGTACTCGCCATGACCCTTGCTGCGACTTATGCCAGTGCCAGCACCTTTATTGGCGGCCCAGGTGCTGCTTATAAGATGGGGTTGGGCTGGGTATTGCTCGCCATGATTCAACTGCCCGCAGCATGGTTAACATTAGGCGTGCTCGGAAAAAAGTTTGCGATTGAATCTCGCCGTCATAATGCATTAACCCTCAATGATATTTTATATGCTCGCTACCAACACAAAGGCGTGGTGATCTTTGCTTCTCTATCACTACTATTAGCCTTCTTTGGCACTATGGTGGTGCAATTTGTCGGCGGTGCACGCCTACTGCAAACCGTCACAGGTCTGTCTTATACTCATGGGCTGATGTTGTTTGCGATCACTGTTGGACTGTATACCACTATTGGTGGCTTTCGTGCAGTCGTCATGACTGATACCATTCAAGGGATCATGATGATCATTGGCACGATCGCCCTATTAGTTGGGATTGTACATACCGGTGGCAGTATTGGTGCGCTGGTAACCAAACTTCATGATATTGATCCGGCTTTGGTTTCACCCTATGGTCCCAACCACTTTTTAAGCCAACCTTTTATGCTCAGCTTTTGGATTCTGGTGTGTTTTGGCGTCATTGGTTTACCTCATGCCGCAGTACGCTGTATGTCATATAAAGACAGCCGTTCATTACATAAAGGCATGGTAATTAGCACCATTATGGTGGCGCTACTGATGTTTGGAATGCATTTAGCGGGTGCATTAGGCCGCGCTATCGTGCCGAATATCGCCAGCCCTGACCAAATCATGCCAACCTTAATGGTGACAGTATTACCACCTGCTGTTGCTGGAATCTTCTTAGCCGGCCCAATGGCAGCTATTATGTCGACCATTGATTCTCAATTAATTCAAGCATCTGCAACCTTATTGAAAGATTTATATATCAATTATATTAATCCTAAAATCGCCGAAGGTGACGCAGCTGAAACAAAATTGCCGAAGCTATCCCTATGGGTAACAGGTATTTTTTCAGCACTGGTATTTGTGGCGGCAATGAACCCACCCAATATGATTATTTGGCTTAATTTATTAGCCTTTGGTAGCTTACAAGCAGTATTCCTATGGCCATTAGTATTAGGGTTATATTGGGAAAAAGCCTCAGCGACAGGCGCATTTGCCTCAATGATTGTTGGCCTAACCACCTATTTAGGACTGTCATTAGGTAAACCTGACATGGGTGGTATGCACGCGATTGTACCGACATTAGTCATTGGTTTAATTGCCTTTATTATTGGTAGTTATGCACGTCCTAACCAATCAAAAATCGCCGCAGCTAACAAATAATTAATTGTTAATTACACTAACACAACCAAGAGCGTGTCTATCGATACGCTCTTTTTTTATCTATTGTTTAGCATCTGCTAATGGGGATTGGTGAAATTTCATGCTAAACTGCGCCCCCTATGTTCAAGTAGTCACAAAATAAGCGAATAAACCATGCCTTGGATTCAAATTAAACTGAACGCTACTGCAGAGAACGCAGAAGCAATTGGCGACATGCTAATGGAAGAGACTGGTGCTCTATCCGCCACTTTCCTTGATGCACAAGACACGCCAGTTTTCGAGCCTATGCCAGGTGAAACCCGTTTATGGGGTGATACTGATGTTATTGGTTTGTATGATGCTGAAGCCGACATGGATTTCGTGCTGAACATGCTTAAAAACAGCCCGCTAATTGCTGATGATTTTGCTTATAAAATCGAGCAATTAGAAGATAAAGACTGGGAACGTGAGTGGATGGATAACTTCCACCCAATGCGTTTTGGTCGCCGTTTATGGATCTGCCCAAGCTGGCGTGAAGCACCAGAACCTGATGCCGTTAATGTATTGCTAGACCCAGGTTTGGCATTTGGTACTGGTACGCACCCAACCACATCACTGTGTCTTGAGTGGCTAGACGGTCAAGATCTTACTGGTAAAACGATTATCGATTTTGGATGTGGTTCAGGTATTTTAGCCATTGCTGCACTTAAATTAGGCGCAGCAAAAGTAATTGGTATTGATATCGATCCACAGGCTATTTTAGCTTCTCGTGATAATGCTGAGCGCAATGGCGTTTCAGACAATCTCGAGCTATATCTACCCCAAGATCAGCCACAAGGCATTCAAGCTGACGTGGTTGTTGCTAACATTCTAGCCGGCCCACTGCGTGAATTATCACCAGTGATTAAGAGCCTAGTGAAAAAGGGTGGTGACTTAGCAATCTCTGGTGTACTTGAAAGCCAAGCAGAAGATGTTGCAACTTACTACAGCGATGAAATCACATTAGATCCAGTAATGGCACGCGAAGAGTGGTGTCGTATCTCGGGTCATAAAGCATAAAATTTACGGTAATTGGTTGCTGCTGTTGATTATTTTTAATTAATTTAATGGGTCAATTGATTGAAAATCATGCTGTTTTGACAAACAAAATCATCATGCTCAATTATTGGCCTTTTCAGCAGCGTAAAAAATGCGTAAAATGCGCGCCCTTACTGGCACAGTCAGGTAGAGACATTTTGCATATCGGTCCATATCAACTTAAAAACCAACTGATAGTCGCGCCAATGGCGGGTGTGACCGATCGGCCATTTCGTGAATTATGCCTTCGCTACGGTGCAGGCATGGCTGTTAGCGAGATGATGTCGTCAAATCCAGATCTCTGGAAGACGTCTAAATCGCTCAATCGCATGGTTCACGAAGGTGAATCGGGGATTCGTTCGGTTCAGATAGCAGGTGCTGATCCAAAATTGATGGCCGAAGCGGCGCAATTCAGTGTTGAAAACGGTGCGCAAATCATCGATATCAACATGGGATGCCCAGCTAAGAAAGTAAATAAACGATTAGCCGGTTCTGCTCTATTGCAGTATCCCAATCTGATCGAAGAGATTCTTCGTACAGTGGTGGACGCAGTAGATGTGCCTGTTACGCTTAAAACCCGTACAGGCTGGGATCTGGACAACAGGAATTGTGTCAACATAGCCAAACTCGCCGAACAATGTGGCATACAGGCCCTCGCCCTTCATGGACGTACCAAGGCTTGCATGTACAAAGGTGAAGCGGAATATGACTACATTAGAGCGGTGAAACAAGCCATCTCAATCCCAGTTATCGCTAACGGTGATATCGATAGCCCGGAGAAAGCACGCTTTGTATTGGATTATACCGGTGCCGACGCTCTAATGATTGGCCGACCTGCACAAGGAAAGCCGTGGATTTTTAGAGAAATCCACCATTACTTAACAACCGGTGAACACCTCGCTGCACCGTCAATTGACGAAATCAGTGAAATTATGTTGGGACATGTTAAGGCACTTCACCAATTTTATGGTGATTACCTAGGATTACGCATTGCACGTAAACACGTGTCTTGGTATTTGAAAGAACATGCACCAGCTGGTGATTTCCGCCGGACCTTCAACGCACTCGAGGATGCTCAACAGCAAATCGATGCGCTGCAAGGCTACTTCGAAAACGTTGCATAAATACTAGAAGAGCTTACAGAATTATGTTCGAACAAAATCTGACTTCCGAAGCGTTAACAGTAACAACTGTAACTTCACAAGACCAAATCACACAGAAACCATTACGTGATTCAGTGAAGGCATCCCTTAAAAACTACCTTGCTCAATTAAATGGTCAGGAAGTCGACGATCTGTACGAGCTTGTGCTTGCAGAAGTTGAACAACCACTACTAGACACTATCATGCAGTACACTCGCGGTAACCAAACTCGCGCTGCAACCATGATGGGTATCAACCGTGGTACGCTACGTAAGAAACTAAAGAAATACGGCATGAACTAGACCAAAAAGTCTAAGTTAATGTTTTAAAAGCCTATTCTTTTGATTTGGAATAGGCTTTTTTGTATTTGATACACAGATTGATACACTAATAACAATTCATACCTTGATACATTTATCCTCCTGCCTTTTTATATCTGCTTAATTACTTTCCGTTTATTGAGTCAATTTAAACGCAAACAACCTTGTTCAAACTTCAATAAACCTTTAATCTATTTCAACCCTAAATCTCATCTGCGCTCCTATTAAAAAGGATGCACAAATGAGTAAACAAAATGTCACAGACTTCCCTGATAGACTGATATCAGAAAAAGAATGTGCACAAATGACTGGCTTATGCCGTACGACTCGATGGGAAATGGAGAAGCAGAACAATTTTCCATCGAAACGCAGAGTTGGTGAAAGAAAGGTAATGTGGCTGTTATCAGAAGTTCTTTGCTGGATGAACTCTCTGGAAAAAACCTCAAATGAGGCAGCTACCAATGAGTAATCGTCAAGATATAAGCAAAGACATAACAACAGCTTCTGGTGCGCCTATTGATATTATTCCGCTTGCCGAAATGTGCCTACGCCTAGGTAAAGATCGTTCAACTATATGGCGCTGGTGGCACAGTGGAAAGTTTCCTAGACCGTGGACTATAAATGGAAGAACCATTGGTTGGTTTAGACATCAATATGAAGCGTGGTTACAGGCTCAACAATAATTACCATTCTAATCAAGGGGTAGGGCTTATGCTCTACCCCTTTTTTTATTATCCCGATAACCGTTTGCAACAATCCACAACTTTAATGTGGCTTTTCTTTAATAATTTCCATTCGTTTTTGACGATTAAAAATAGAAATTACAACAAGTTAATCACATGAAAATAAAATTAAAAATCAGGTAATTTATATTATATGGCTGCGCAGCAAGATACTTATGACTCAATATTGGAACACATTCCTAAATCAATACCTTTTGTTTATAAGAACAAAGTATGGCGATTATTAAACAGTGCTGGTGGGCATGATAAGAAAATAATGCGCACAATTATTGATAGATTCGATGTTATGCATAGTTACTATGCTGAAGTACTGACTTGCCAATTCATATTGTTTCCTCATAAGATTCCATATAATAACCAAATTATTAGCGATTTCTTCAG
>NZ_MSCC01000005.1:6930-41307 GCF_002954455.1 Photobacterium aquimaris | reverse complement strand
GATGCGCTTACTTTCTTCACAGCGCTTATCCCTTATTTAAAGAAACACTACATAGATAATGACCCTGCAATAAAATTAGGTCACATTGGTTATTTATGGGTCAGAGAGCAAAGTACATCAGATAAGCCACATTACCACTGTGTCCTATGGCTCAATGAAGATAAGGTAAATAGTTCTTATGGAATACTAGCTCTAGCAAAACAGCTGTGGTGTGAGCAGTTTGATGGAACACTATCAATACCTGATAATAATTACTACATATCTAAGCGCCTACAAGCCGATTCAGGAGCATCTCAGCAAGAAGTTATATGTAGGCTTAGCTACCTTGCTAAAAAAGCTACTAAAGGATTACACAGCACACATATCAAGAGTTATAGCTACAAGAGACTACCTAAGAAAAAATAAGATTCTATTCTCTCAATAACTAGACTACATAAAAACATTAAATAAATAGCTTTCAGGTATAAACCTTACTACTACCCAAATTATAGAAATCAATGCAGCTAAATAATTAAAAACTGACAATGTCTTGAAGCAAGTACGAGCTAACAACAAGCGATTACGAACATTTTCACGAAACTCTTTAATTGTCCCAAATGCTTGAGGGCTTTTATCCTCGAGGCGTCCCATTAAGCTATTAAACTCTAATTTAATAGACGTTAATGACTGCTTTTCATTGGAAATTAAAAAGGCAAATACAACACAAACGATTATAGAAGCAATGCCAATACCAACATTAACAATTGTAGCTTCCAATCCTTTAGATAAGTCTTTACTAGTAAATATTGCTTGCGTTCTAGTAGCCGTTAAATAGAGCGCAGAAGGAATCATTAAAGCTCTTACTAATGAAGATGATATTAAATCATTAATTTTGACCATATATTCGCGATGTTTTTCTTCGTATTCTTTACGTAAATCATCAAAAGAAAAACCAACCACATAGGCATGATAAGCATCATCAAAATTAATTGAAAACTTAGTAAAATTCTCAAGTAAATAACCAAAGCGTTTACTGGATTCTACATGATTCAATAAGCGAAAAAGTGCATTTTGAAGGATATGGCATTTAGCGTCTTTATGGGCATCACTATCTAAATCATTTAGCGTACGAATAAGTCGTTCTAAACCATCAAACTCTATATCAAGAGCCTCAACTGGATATTTAGAAAATATATCTACCTTTTTTCGATATAAAAAGGTTAATTGACCATCTCTTTCATCATCTGCACATTTTGATAGTGAATCCCAAACACTAGTAATATTGATATAATGTTTAAGTTTACCAGTGTACTCTAACTCTTTATTTTCTCTATCATAAATAAGACATTCTGTAGCATTGAAAATAAGCATTCTCGCTGGTGGATGAACAGGACGTTCTATAGCTACCTTATCTACCGATGGATAAATATTTATATCACCTATCAAGTCGAAAATCTTGCAACTTACTATTTTTCCGTCAATTTTAGACGGAATTCGCGACACTTTTCGCTCAAGAGGATCGCCTTCAATAGTAACCATCTCATCAATTAATTTATTTTTATAAGCGATATTTAAATCGCTTATAGTTTGATCATCAATTGTAAGAGTTCCTGACAAACATTCTTGTTTATCATCCCACGTTGCATTTACCTTATTTAAAAAGGTCAGTATCTCGTTTACATTCATCATCTAGAAAATAAATTATTCAACTGCTGTTTGGTTTCTTCAGGCAACTGGCTAATCGTTAACTCCTCTGTATTTGAGTCCCACTTAACAGCATCATGTATAGCACTTTTTTTAATCGTAAACCGATACTTATCAGTTTTAGCTATAATATCTCCATATTTATTAATTACAGATTTATCCAACCCAACATATTCACTTAGCTTATAAGTTTCTTGCGCTATTTGTATAAAAATTTCCGCATGTTCAGCATTTGTAAACGCATAAGATGCTAGATTTTTCAGTTCTGCCTGATGCTCACCATTTTGTATTAAACCTTTACAATACGATGAAACCTTATCAGTTATACTTAAACTATCCTCTTCATTGAGTTGGATTTTTTTACATACAAACTCTATAGCCCTTAAAAGGTTAGCACTTTCAAATTTTGCATCACTTGGTTCATCACACCCAATAAAGTTTTGAAAATAAACCCTTACTTCTGATCCCCGACCAATCTTAAATAAAATTGAACGCTCATCAAGATCGTCCTCTTCTTTGCCAAAAGCTTGTAATGAAATTCGAGCACCTAAATTTAGCGAGTCAATATTAATTTGCTCGATATCTTCAAGCGTTAGCTTTTCACTAATATTGACCCCATTCATTCTATGCAAAAAAACAACACATAAATATTTATCTTCAGTATCATTATT
Organism: Photobacterium aquimaris; assembly: GCF_002954455.1. Taxonomy (GTDB): domain Bacteria; phylum Pseudomonadota; class Gammaproteobacteria; order Enterobacterales; family Vibrionaceae; genus Photobacterium; species Photobacterium aquimaris. The sequence continues at coordinate 38,953 of NZ_MSCC01000005.1, read as the reverse complement.
CTCCACAGAATAATCATAAATAAGAAGGAATCCATCCTTTGCTTGTTTAGCTTGGTTTGTATTCAATTCATCAGCTAGAATTCGACCTAAACCTTTAGCGAAAATAGAAAAATCATCAATTTCCAGAGTATCTAATTTTAGGTGGTTAAATAGATCGAGAGAGAATTTAGCCTTAGGTGCATCAGTAAACCGACCAGTTCGAAGTCCAGTTGTATTAAATAGCGTTGTAAGCTTGCTTACAATCGATTCAGAAAAGCCACTAACATCATTCACAATTGGTTCTTTTGCCACCGCAAAATTTGTAGTATCACGAACAATTGACGATATAGTTAAATTGTTTAATTTTGCAGACATTGAGCCGCTTAATAGATATGAGGTAATAGGCGTATAATATTATAAAAATTAGGCTCTAAGTTATCCCCGACCAATAAAAGCATAATATTGTGACTTGGCTTTTATTACTTAATCTATAATGATGATATTCCTTAACACATATAGTTATTTTTTATAACAATCATTTTGTGTTGAAATTTCCCCTTTATATAAAAAATATAACCAACACTTTAAGGCTTTGGTTTTCTCCAATACATACTCACTTCGATTATAAATACCAGCAACACCAGCAACACTATGCCCTAATAAATGTTCCACGATATGAGGCAATACACCTAAATCATTTAATTTTGTTGCCATAGTGCGTCGTAGGTCATGTAACGTCCACTTTTCCTTATGACCAAATTTAGTCCAAAGCCTACGACCATATTGACTGACATTCTCAGCCGTTTTCAAGCTTCCCAAAATATAGCCAGACTTTTGAGTTTGTGCTTTTAATGCTAATAACCACGCTCTCAATTCATCAGGAATAGGTCGTGTTATCTTTTCACTCGTTTTACTATTTGACTTTGGCACTGTCCATAACCCATTATCAAAATCCCATTCATGCCATTGTGATAAACGAATTTCTTGGGTACGAGCACCAAAAACAACTAATAGCTTAATAAGCCTTTGATAATAAACAGGTGTACTGATTAATTCACAAAAATTACTCACATCTTGTAATTCAATATCTGTTAATACCCTATCGCGCTTAGCCTCTTTCTTTCCTACATCTGAAATAGTTAAATCATCTAATACATGACTGGTGGCATAACCACGCTTACGACAAAAAATTAGTGCTTGTTTTGCAGCTTGGAATACTTGCCCCGCAGCAACGGGAGCTGGTTGACGTTTTTTAGGTATCCCGTGATTTATCCGATCAAAACATTCAAGCCAATGAATTGTTTCAACACGTTCTAATGGTAAATCACCAATATATGGATAAATATGACGATTAAATTGTGCGCAATTCTTACTAACATTCTTTCGATGAAACTGCGCATATTCCACCAGCCAATACTCTAAAGCATCTTTTACTGTTACTGACGTCAATTGCTTTTGCAATTTCATTTTCAACTCAATCTTAGGATCATTTCCACTCATTACCCATGAGCGATATGAATCTCTTATTTCCCGAGCTTGCTTCAATGAAATTTCAGGATAATTACCTAGCCTTACTGATTGAGGATTAGAGTTATATCCACTAAGACGATAACGATACAGCCAACTTATATGACCTTTTGGAGAAATACGGACAGTTAACCCTAAACCATCAGACACCACTGTCTTTCCTGAATAGGGTTTATTATGAATAGACCTTAAATAAGCATCTGATAATTTATTTACACTCGCCATCATAACCTCTATTTGATACACAAATTGATACACTAATTTTGTTAAACGGGAAAAAACTTCCGCTAACATCAATGAACCTTAATATGCATAACCATTTGAAAGTTATCAAATTTAATTATCACTAAAAAACAATAACAAACGACAGCGAACACTAAAATAATATAAATCAGTCTCTACGGCATGAACTAGACCATATTGGTTTAATGATTGTAAAAAAGCCCATTTCATCATCACGATGAAATGGGCTTTTTTCTTTATTGCTAAATAATGCTTTCAATCACCATCGCAGTTAAATACTAAAGAATATGTTTACGGCTTGAAGTACATCAGAAAAATTAACGTTCTGATTTATTTAAAAACGTATACTTAAAATGCTTATGTATATGACCGCACTCGTTACAGAGCTTTACTCGTTTAATCAATAAACGTTGGTAAAATTTTCGATGTATTCTTTCTATATCATAAGATTGACAGTTATCGCACTTAGGCATGTGGCAAGCTCTCTATTGAGTTGACAATACACTAATCATACTCGAGTAACGATAACAACCATATGACAAAATACTAAAAAGGAATAGCTGAAGCGCAATCTTAATAAATAGCATTAATTCTGCTATTTATTCACTTATTACTATCGATTAGTTGGTGTAGTGCCGCTATCAATGCCGCAACACCAATCTCAACCTTACTGCGAGGACAACCTACATTTAAACGCACATAGCCAACACCCTCAACACCATATGTATCTCCACGCATGATGGCGACGTGATGATCATTAATCAATAATTGTTGTAATGCATCCATATCAATCTGCAGTGGATTTAAATCAATCCAAGCTAAATAAGTTCCTTGTGGCACTTGGTAATTGAGTTCAGGAAAAGCCTGATTTAATTGTTCGGCCACATACTCTAAATTACCATGCAGATAATCCTTAAGGCTTACCAGCCACGCTTCACCGTCATTGTAAGCTGCAATATGACCGATAACGCCGAGAATAGAAGGTGATGACAGCCCATGAGCAGCTTTAAGTTGGGTTAAATACCCTTGCTGGGTACATTGTTCAGCAATCACTGCATACGCACCTGTCAGTGCGGGAATATTAAAAGATTTAGACGCTGAAGAAACTAAAGCCCACTCTTGATCAATGGCAACTTGTGACCATGGAATATAATCACTAAAGGCAATGTCCATATGAATATCATCAGAAATCACCTTCACACCATATTGATGACAAATCAGAGCCATACGCTCGAGTTCATCACGCGTCCATACCCGTCCGGTTGGATTTTGAGGGCTGCATAATAACAACACCTTACATTCAGATCGCGCCGCTTGGGCCTCAAACTGTGGCCAATCAATCTCATAGCTACCGGCTTGGGTTTTCAATAATGGACTAGTTAACAACTGGCGCTGATTAGCACTGAGCATATTGGCAAACGCATCATAAGCTGGCGTATGAACCAATACGCCATCACCCACTTCAGTCCATAACTGCACCAGCTGCGAAATGATATAAATCACAGACGGTCCATAAACAATACTATTAGGATCAATATTGCTGTGATAGCGACGTAGGAACCAACCACTAATGGCATCTTTAAAATCCGCATGGTTCCATCGACTATAACCAAACACCGCATGATCTAATCGTGTTGAGAGTGCTTGTTGAATACAAGGGGCTACTGCAAAATCCATATCTGAAATCGTAAACGGTAATAAATCATCACAGCCAAACCGATCTGCAACATAATCCCATTGAGTACAATAAGTACCATAACGGTTAACAGGCGTAGAAAAATCAAACATAACAACCTCGAAAAAAACCAAGTCAAAACAATATAAACATCAAAAAAAAGCGGAGCCGTAAGCTCCGCCCATTTTATTATGCGCTAACGGGTAGCAACCCTTGAATTTCGTTTTTCACCATATGGACTTGAGGTCCAATCACCACTTGCAGATTATGATCATCAAGTTTCACAACCCCTAAAGCACCATTGGCTTTTAACACCGCATCATTGACTAGACTCATATCATTAACTGACAAACGTAAACGGGTAATACAGTTATCAAGTGACACTAAATTATCCGCACCACCTAATGCCGCTAAAATAATATCACCTTTATAACCCGTCGTTTTTTCACCTGTAACCGCAAACGCCAGTGCATCTTTAGTTTCAACCTCACGGCCTGGGGTTTTAAGATTAAAACGAGTGATTGCAAACCGGAACACGCTGTAATAAACCACAAACCAAATTGCAGCAACCATGGGCACTAAATACCATTTTGTTGCCGTACCTTGCAGCACACCAAAAATTAAGAAGTCGATAATGTTGCCGTCAGTATTACCAATCGTCACGCCCAATAAACCCATCACCATAAAGCCAAGGCCAGTTAAAATGGCATGCACAACATATAGCGCAGGAGCAACAAACAAGAACAAGAACTCTAACGGCTCGGTAATGCCACCGATAATACAAGCGATCACGCCTGATAATAATAACGCTTTCACTTTTCCACGATTTTCAACACGTGCACAATGGTACATCGCCAGCGCTGCGCCAGGTAAACCACCTAAGAACACTGGCATTTTACCTTGAGATAAAAAAGCAGTTGCAGAGCCAGAGAAGCCTTGAGAGGTTGGACAAGCCAACTCAGAATAGAAAATATTCAGTGCGCCACTGACTGTTTTCCCACACACTTCTAACGAACCACCAGCCTCAGTAAAACGTACCAAAGCAACTAAAACGTGATGTAAGCCAAACGGTAATAATAAGCGCTCGCCAGTACCAAATAAGAATGGGCCAAACGGACCGGCATGAGAGATTAAATTACCAATTCCAGCAATACCCATCGCAAAATAAGGCCATACTAGAGGTACGATCAAACCAACCACACCCAAAACTAAGGTTGAAATAATCGGCACAAAACGCGCACCACCAAAGAAAGCTAACGCATCAGGCATCTTATAGGTATAAAAACGAGCATGCAGTTTAGCAACAATAATACCTACAATTACCGCGCCCAAAATACCAGTATCAATCGATTCGACCCCAAGGATTAATTTAACCCCATAAGCCTTCTCTTCGGTTGGGTTACCAATCACCCCTGCAACGGTTAAATAAAAATTGATCGAGAGATTTAAAGCGGAATAACCAACAAAACCCGCAAACGCTGCCACGCCTTTTTCTTCACGCGCTAATCCTAATGGAATCGCAACAGCAAACATTATTGGCAGATAAATAAAGGCAACTAAACCAATTTTAGTCATCCACATAAACAGTAATTGCAACAGGGTGTTATCTAAAAATGGCATGCTTTCTTTTACTGCGGCACTCGATAATGAACTACCGATCCCCAATAAAATCCCCGAGAACGCCAACAATGCGACCGGCAGCATAAAGGTTTTGCCTAAACTTTGGAAAAATTCCCACAGTGTCGTCTTAGGTGCGGATTTTGGTGCAGATTTAGCCATAATGAGTCACTCACTAACGAGACATTCAACGTCGATAATAAAGAGGTAAATCGTTTTAGCTCTTTATTGAAAAAAAACGTCGACAAAGATGAGCTCAAGACTTCTGCCAACGCTTTTGATAAATTACGCAGCAAATGATAAAACGTTTTACCCAACTTTATCGCTAGCAAGATCACGGAAATATAGTGTGCTAGCACCCATTTCCAAATTTGTGATGCTGTTAGAATAATTGCAATCAGCATAACGTTTTTAAATGCAACTCAATGAATAGGATCCATCTTCTATGGCGACTAAGACACCCAAAATAAAAATAACTGATGTCGCAGCCTATGCTGATGTATCTGTCTCTACTGTCTCGTTAGTGCTCAGTAACAAAGGCCGTATATCTACCGCAACCATTGATAAAGTAAACCAAGCGGTTACTGCATTGGGCTATGTTCGTAATACCGCCGCAGCTAATTTACGCACTTCCCACTCAAACTTAATTGGCTTGGTATTAACAGATATTACCGATCCCTTTTATACTGAAATTACCGCTGGTATAAGCGAACAGCTAGAGCAACAAGGCTATTTATTATTTTTGGCTCAATCTAATCGCAACCCACACAAGTTAATCCAATGTGTACAATCAATGATTCAACAAGGTGTTGCAGGCATTGCCTTTAGTCCCGTAAGAGAAGCTACTGCAACAGTGATTGCAATGGCACAGCAAGCAGGTATCCCTGCTGTTTGTTTGGCTCGAGCGACAGTGAATAATGAGGTGGATTATATCGGCCCAGATAACCACCAAGCAGCGGTAGTGGCGAGTAAATATCTGATTGAACAAGGCCATCGCCATATTGCCTACGTCGGTGGTTCCGGTGAATCTTTAACTCGCGCAGAACGGCTTGGCGGCTTTGGTACCACCCTGATGCAATACGGATTACCGTTTAAAAATGAATGGATAGTAGAAGGAGATAATAACCAAATCCATGCTGCTGCAACGGTACAGCAACTGTTGACCCAACACCCTAAGATAACCGCTATCTTGTGCCATAATCCAACTATTGCACTTGGAGCGATATACGGTGTTAAGCGCAGCGGAAAAAGTGTGGGTAAAGATAATTATATTGATCAGCAAGTGGCGATTATTAGCTTTGATGATATTGTTGAAGCCACATTGAGCCAACCATCACTGACCGTTGTCAGCTCACCAATCAGAAAAATCGGCCAGCAAGCAGGCCAACGTTTACTTGCTCGAATGAAAAGTGATGATGGCATAACTCAACGTTTAATACTTGCGCCACAGCTTATCTGTCGCGACTCTGCTTAAATGCACCCCATAAAAAAGCTTCGTCAATAACGAAGCTTTTTTTACAAACAAATCTGCTCGAGGTGGCTTATAAGTAGTCACATAAGTAAGCAGTCGTCTTCGTCACTTTAACGTGGAATGCGCTATCGCCAGGGACTTCAAAATCATCACCTGCACCATAGGTTTCCCAATCAACATGGCCCGGTAATTTTACGGTAAGTTCGCCTTTCACTACCGTCATACGCTCAGGGGCAGCTGTCGAAAAAGTATATTCACCCGCAACCATTACACCAACACTGGCATGATCACCTGCAGATTCAAAGCCAATTGATTTTACTTGGCCATCAAAATATTCATTCACTTTTAACATTGAATTTCCTTATTGCTAAACGGGTAAAGCAAATTTTCGAAGCCCTGAAACTATCACAAATTTAAATGAACCCCTAACGAAAAATACTCGTCAAAAATATGACGAACTAACCTGATTTTGACTTAGATCTGCACTAAAAAACGCTACACTAGCAATCATTATTATTTATGGAGTCATTTACATTGAAAAAAATCACTATCGCTGCCATGGTTTTTAGCATCGTTGCTGTTGCTGGATGTTCAACTCAAAACAAACAAGACATGAAACAAGGTTTAACTGAAGTTGGTCATGCAACACGTGATGCAACCAAAGCAACTGGTCATTTCTTTCGTGATACCACTAAAGATGTGATTGAAAATGTCAAACAAGCGACCAGTGATTAATGATCACAATGGCATTGTCCTGAACTACAAGGCTCAGGTGTTACTGCGGGATTGGTCATATCATCACTGTCATTTAATGCCCCCAGAATCGAGCAATGACTGGCATCATCATTACGATGACCACAACAAGCATCATTGATTTTTTTTAATGCACCTCGAATCCGCTGTAGTTCAGCGATTTTACTATCAACTTCATTCAATTTAGCTTGAGTGATTGCTTTTACTTCAGCACAACTGTGCTGACTAGCTTCAAGTCGAATATCAAGCAATTCACAGATTTCACCTAGACTTAACCCTATCGCTTTCGCCCGTAAGATAAATTTAACCCGTGATAAATTATCTTCACTATAAAGGCGATAACCACTGTCACTGCGGCCCGCTGGCTCAATCAAACCATTCTTTTCATAAAAACGTAATGTATCACTACTGACATTACATAATTTTGCTAACTGCCCAATTAAGTACATTCCTACGCCCTTTCACTTACTCGATATGTCAGTGATCACCCTCAAATAGCAAACGTTTGCGCAATGTGAATATTCATGTAGAATAGGCATCAGATTGAAACATATCGTTCACTAATTCTTGGCTTTGCTCGATTCTAGCCGAGGATATTTCCCAACGCCAATCTAATCCGGCTGAGATTGGCGTTGGAAAATATCCTATTCACTGTGTATTAGAGAGATGGTAGCAATGGAAAACGTTCGTCCTATTCGCCGTGCGCTGCTAAGCGTATCAGACAAAACAGGTATTGTTGAATTCGCTCACGCCCTTGCCAATCGCGGCATAGAAATTTTATCTACAGGTGGTACCGCGCGTTTACTTGCAGAGCAGAACATTCAAGTCACTGAAGTTTCCGACTACACCGGTTTTCCTGAAATGATGGATGGCCGCGTAAAAACCCTTCACCCTAAAGTACATGGTGGTGTTTTAGGCCGCCGCGGCATCGATGATGCAGTGATGGCACAACACGGTATTAACCCTATTGATATGGTTGTAGTTAATCTCTACCCCTTCGCTGCAACCGTTGCTAATCCAAACTGTAGCTTAGAAGACGCAGTCGAAAATATTGATATCGGCGGACCAACGATGGTGCGCTCAGCCGCTAAAAACCACAAAGACGTAACGATTGTGGTTAATGCTAACGATTATGATCGCGTCCTTACTGAAATGAGCGCCAATGATGGCTCATTAACCCATGCAACGCGTTTTGATCTTGCTATTTCGGCTTTTGAACATACTGCAGCTTACGACGGTATGATTGCCAACTATTTCGGTACTATGGTGCCTTCTTACGGCGACAATAAAGAAGGTGATCAAGAGTCAAAATTCCCACGAACCTTCAATCAACAGTTCGAGAAAAAGCAAGATATGCGCTACGGTGAAAACAGTCACCAGGCAGCGGCATTCTATGTTGAAGCCAACCCACAAGAAGCGTCTGTGGCAACCGCGACTCAACTGCAAGGCAAAGCACTGTCTTACAACAATATCGCAGATACCGATGCAGCACTTGAGTGCGTCAAAGAGTTTGATCTTCCAGCTTGTGTGATTGTCAAACATGCTAATCCATGTGGGGTTGCACTTGGTGATAATCTGCTTGAAGCTTACGATCGCGCTTATAAAACCGATCCTACTTCAGCCTTTGGCGGCATTATTGCTTTTAACCGTGAACTTGATGCGGCAACCGCACAAGCTATCGTTGATCGTCAATTTGTTGAAGTGATCATTGCGCCTAAAGTCTCACCACAAGCAACAGCCATTATCGCAGCCAAGAAAAATTTACGCCTGCTTGAGTGTGGCCAATGGTCGACTAAAACCACAGGTTTTGATGTTAAACGTGTCAATGGTGGGTTATTGGTTCAAGATCGTGACCAAGGCATGGTATCGGTTGATGATCTCACTGTGGTATCAAAGCGCCAGCCAACAACTGACGAACTACGTGATGTGCTATTTTGTTGGAAAGTGGCGAAATACGTCAAATCGAACGCGATTGTTTACGCTAAAGGCAATATGACTATCGGTGTCGGTGCTGGTCAAATGAGCCGCGTTTATTCTGCCAAAATTGCGGGTATTAAAGCCGCTGACGAAAACCTAGAAGTGGCTGGTAGCGTTATGGCCTCTGATGCGTTCTTCCCATTCCGTGATGGTATTGATGCTGCAGCAGAAGCTGGCATTACCTGTGTTATTCAACCTGGCGGTTCAATGCGTGACGATGAAGTAATTGCCGCTGCTGATGAGCATGGCATGGCGATGGTATTTACAGGTATGCGTCATTTCCGCCACTAAGTTGTTATTACTTTAGTGACCAAGCAATGTCGATTTAGTCTCTGCTCTTTAGTGTAAAGAGTAGAGATTTTTAAGTATTTAGCGTAAAGCAATAAGGATTAACAATGAAAGTACTGATCATTGGTAACGGTGGCCGTGAACACGCATTAGGTTGGAAAGCGGCACAAAACCCACAAGTTGAGACAGTTTTCATCGCGCCTGGTAATGCAGGCACTGCACTGGAACCAAAATTAGAAAATGTCGATATCAGTGTTGAAGATATTGCATCTTTAGTCTCATTTGCACAAAAAAATCATATTGAACTGACCATTGTTGGCCCAGAAGTACCTTTAGTGATTGGCGTTGTCGATGCGTTTCGTGCTGCAGGATTAGCCATTTTTGGTCCGACTCAAGCCGCAGCCCAGCTTGAAGGTTCTAAAGCTTTTACCAAAGACTTTTTAGCCCGTCACAATATTCCAACCGCTGAATACCAAAATTTTACTGAAATCGAACCCGCTCTTGCTTACTTAAAGCAAAAAGGTGCACCAATTGTAATCAAAGCCGATGGCTTAGCCGCAGGTAAAGGCGTAATTGTTGCGATGACAGTACAAGAAGCCGAAGATGCCGTGCGCGATATGCTCGCTGGTAATGCGTTTGGTGAAGCGGGTCACCGTGTGGTTATCGAAGAGTTCCTTGACGGTGAAGAAGCAAGTTTCATCGTGATGGTTGATGGTAAGAATGTCTTACCAATGGCCACCAGCCAAGATCATAAACGCGTCGGTAATGGCGATACGGGTCTCAATACTGGCGGTATGGGTGCATATTCACCTGCGCCAGTCGTCACCCAAGACATTCACGATCGGGTGATGAAAGAAGTGATCTACCCAACCGTTGAAGGCATGGCAGCAGAAGGTGCACCGTATACCGGGTTCCTCTATGCTGGCTTAATGGTAATGGCTGATGGCACTCCTAAAGTGATTGAATATAACTGCCGTTTTGGTGATCCCGAAACGCAACCGATCATGCTACGGATGCAATCTGATTTAGTGGAGCTGTGTTTAGCTGCAATTGATGAGAAATTAGATAGTGTCGAATCTAAATGGGATCCACGGGCGGCTATCGGTATCGTACTTGCGGCTGGCGGCTATCCTGGCGATTACCACAAAGGTGATATTATCAGCGGCTTATCTCAGCCAGAGCCAGCGGGCGAAAAAGTATTCCATGCCGGTACTACGCATAATGCTCACGGCGATGTGGTGACAAATGGTGGTCGAGTATTATGTGCAACCGCAATGGGCGACTCAGTCCTTGAAGCACAACAACGCGCTTATGCGTTAGCCAAGCAAATTTCGTGGAATGGTATGTTCCACCGTGATGATATTGGTTACCGCGCTATTGCTCGCGAACAACAGTAACCACACTGTTCCTTCATAACCCAAAAAACGCGCTTAATCAGCGTGTTTTTTTGATCTACCATCAACGACAATTACTGCTTTAATAAATTAGGTGCCACCAAACATTGTAACTGTGGTCGCTGCAATAAAATATCATCAGCCTTTAATTGCCCTTGCTGCAACTGTCCACTTACCGCCATATACCCTTGCCCCGATAATTTTTCAGCGTTTGATTGAGCAATAACTTCAACTGGTTGTTGCTGCTGGCAAGGAATAAACTGCTGTTGTTGCCAGTGCCCTTGCACCCATGAATACCGATGTTGATTTAGTTGCTCAACTTTAGCCGCCAATCTTAGTGCTTGACGGTGTTGTTTCGCTATTTCCACATTAGTTAATGGCACAATGGTTTGTCCTTGCTGATAACGCTGAAACACCGCTAAACCATCACTATCAAACCGTAATTGCAATGTAAATGGAGTAACAGAGCCATCAATGCGCTGTTGTCCTTGTTGATAGAGCTCAAACAGCTTTCCTGAGCGCCAACGATAGCTAGCCTGATATTGTCCTAGGTTGGAGGTAAATACACGCTCATTGAGGGTTATAGGTTGATTAGGACGGAAGGTATACCAATAAAAATGAGGACCATCAGTTGCAGCTTCAGCAACCGTGACAGTTTTAGGCGTAATTACTGCATTTTCAGCCATGTCGCTTGCCGCACAGCCTGTAAGTAAAAATGCAACCACCAGAGAAAGCGTTATACGTACCATAAAAAAACGCCAGATGCTGTGGGGCATTCTGGCGTTATTTTAAATTACTTTAATGCGTCTTTAAGTGCTTTGCCAGATACGAACGCAGGAACGTTAGCAGCAGCAATTTGAATTTCCGCGCCCGTTTGTGGGTTACGGCCAGTGCGAGCCGCACGATGATTCACTTTAAATGTACCAAAGCCAATTAGTTGAACCTGGTCACCATCTTTAAGCGCATCAGTAACGCCTTCAAGAGTAGCTTCCAATGCTAATTTTGCTTGTGCTTTAGACAAGTCTGCTTTTTCTGCGATCAGGTCAATCAGTTGGGTCTTGTTCATTAGGTTTCCCTTCTAAGGTTTTGGGCTTAATACCGCCCAACTCTAATTCAAAAGAAGCCTGTGTGGCAAAGGTTTGTCGGCTTTTATCTGTCTAAATGGAGACTCTTTAACCATAAACTGAGCTAAAGTTCACAAAATGTTACTAATAACATTCAAAAAAGAGTTGTTTTTATTTCCACTAGCCCCGATTAATATAGCCGAAATTCGCTGATTAATTGACAGGTTGATATGGTACTGCTTACGATTTACATCTCTGTAGCTATAGGGGTGTCGTTTATTTGTTCCGTTTTAGAAGCGGTTTTATTGAGTATTTCGCCGGGATATATCGGCACTTTACGTCAACAAAACCACCCAGCAGCAGCTAAACTTGCCGCGCTCAAAGATAATATAGATCGACCCTTAGCCTCAATTCTAACCCTTAACACCGTTGCACATACCGTCGGTGCAGCAACAGCAGGTGCGCAAGCTACAGTTGTCTTTGGTAGTGAGTGGTTGGGTGTTTTCTCAGGTGCATTAACCGTCGGTATTTTATTACTGTCAGAAATCATTCCCAAAACTATTGGTGCAACTTACTGGCGTCAATTAGCGCCAACAAGTGCAATATTATTACGCTGGATGGTAGTTATATTAATGCCATTAGTGTGGATCTCAGAACAGATTACCCGCCGTTTAGCCCACGGTCACGTACAACCTAAATTACGCGATGAATTATCAGCAATGGCAATGCTGGCTCATGAGTCAGGTGAATTAGGCGCAGGTGAGTCAAAAATTCTAACGAATCTACTGCAATTTAAAGACGTGAGCGTGACTAAAATTATGACGCCACGACCGGTATTATTCCGCGTTAATGCACAGCAAACCATCAACGAATTTTTAGCAAAATACAAAAGTAGTCCATTCTCACGCCCATTAGTGTTCAGCGAGCAAAGCGATAATATTGTTGGCTTTGTGCACCGCTTAGAACTATTTGCAGAAAGCCAAGCAGGCAAAGGTAGCCAGGAGCTCGGCACGCTCATGCGCCCATTGCCTGTGATTATGAACAACGTAAGCGTACCAAAAGCATTTGAGCGTTTAATGCAAGAACGTTCACAACTCATTTTGATTGTTGATGAATACGGTACAGTACAAGGCTTAGTGACACTGGAAGATATTTTTGAAAGTTTAGTTGGCGAAGAGATCGTCGATGAAGCAGATAAAAATACTGACATGCAGCAACTGGCTTATCAACGTTGGGATAAGTGGAAGAAAAAGCATAAGATGATTGAAAATAATGATGACGATATTTAACTAACGTTATTATAACTGCTTTATATTAAGTAGAATCTAAAAAGGGACCTGATGGTCCCTTTTTTATTGGCATTATTGATGCTAACTGCGATTAAGTGACGCATTGTTATCAACACAATAACGTCCACCCGTGATACGACTGACGATCAAGCCAACCACCAATACCGCTACCGTTGGTAAAATCCAACCCGCATAGTAATGATATAACGGTAAATTTGCTGTTAATGCATTATCAACCGTTGCTGGCATTGCACCCAAAATATGTGCAGCATCAATACAGCCAAAAACGGTTGCCGTTGCAACGACGGCTAATACTGCAACTTGAGATAACTGATAACGTAACGGCGCAATCAATAACAACGCAATTGCAATCGGGTGTAAGGCTACTACAACAGGTAAAGTCACTTCTAATAACTGCGCCAAACCTACATTAGCAATCAAACCTGATAACACCATAATCACCCACACACTTTTAGGGTAAGTGATTTTACTAAAGCTACGGCTATAAAACTCACTTCCTGCAGTTGTGACACCAATGGCTGTGGTTAAACAGGCTAACACTAACACCGAACCTAAAATAATGGTTCCAAAAGCACCAAAGTGAGCATTAGTAAACGCAGTAAGAATTTCACCACCATTAGCAAAGCTTGAGCCTAAATTAGCACTAGTTACACCAATATACGCCAATGATAAATATACTAACGCCATCGCTGTGGCATACATTAGAGCAGCAATAAAAGTATATTTGGCAATCGCTTTCGGGCATTTAACCCCCATGCCTTCTATTGCTCTGAAAATCACCCAACCAAAACCAATCGAGCCTAACGCATCCATAGTCATATAGCCTTGGGTCATTCCTTCAGCCATTGCACCTGTCGCATAAGGACCAGATGCGACCTCTACCTGACCAGATGGATATAACAATGCCACCACTGCCATAATCGTTAAAATAGTTAATAGCATCGGCGTTAACCACTTTCCTAGCGTATCAACTAACTTACCTGGGTATAACGAAAACAAAATAGCCGCTAAACAAAATACCGTCGAGAATGGGATCAAGCCACTATCACCGATAAATGGTGCCAAGCTAAATTGGTAAGCAACAGTGATCGTACGTGGAATAATAAATGCGGGGCCAATAACAATAAACAGCATCACCCAGAATCCAGTCGCTAGCGGTTTAGGTAATGCCGCGGTTAAATTATCAGATCCACGTACCCAAGCCACAATCACTAATGCTATTGCAGGCAAACCAACGCCAGTTAATAAGAAACCCGCCATACCACTAAGAAAATTATCTCCTGCTTGATAGCCTAAATAAGGAGGAAAAATTAAATTGCCAGCACCTAAGTACATGGCGAATGTCATGAAGCCTAAGGCGGCGATATTGCGTGCACTTAACATAGTATTCCTTGGTCATTACTTGGAGCTTGGAGAAAGCGAGACGGGAAAGGTGATGGTGTCTATCCTGCCAGCTTGCTCACAAGCTGACAGAAAAATGGGTATGGCCTGTCAGCCCTGAATAAGATTCAGAGAGAGCAAGAGCTTTGAAGCAGCAACCATTAGTGAAATACGGCAAGATACAATAGTGTTTACGATAGAATATTTCATATTTGCCCCCTTCAAACCAACAGACCACGAATGTCGTAGCTTAGGTGCTACGCAGTGGTTATGTTATAAACGCTGAAGGGATACAATTACAAGAGCCAAAATAAAATAAGTCGAATGGCGTAAACTTAACCTAGCAACCAGTCATAACCACTGTTTTTTAACTTAAAAAGCAGAATAAACAACCATTAGCAATGAAACAAGTTATTAACAAAAATACCTAACATCTAATTTTTTCCGCACTTATGTCATTTATTAGTTACTGCTCAAATAACAATATGACAACATTTTCACAAACAATAGCTATAAAAAAAGAAGCCAATTGGCTTCTTCTTGAAGTTATCGTTAGCGATCAATTACAATGCAATACCAATATTACTGATTGGCTCATCACGTAACTCAGCACGTAAATCTTTGATTAAATCAATATCACGGCTTTCAGCTTCTTTTAGCGCACGGAAAATTTCCCACTGAGTATCCCACTCAGCGCATACAGCTTCATTTTGCTTTTGATTATCGTTAGTGATTTCAATTCCTGTTTGAGCCGATTCTAAATCAGCCACTGTTTCAGCAGATAAAGCACTCAACTTAACCACAGTTTCCATCATCAAATCACGATCCAACATCGCGTGTAGAAGATCGGCTAACGCAACACAAGCATCAATCGCAGGACGTACGGCATACAAATCGTAGTCGTTTTCACTAGGGACCATATCTTCTAACTTTTCAAGCTGGCTTTCAAAGTTAATCTTGGCATTTTTAACCGTCAGGATCTCCCATACACTATCTAAGATCACTCGGTAACGTTGACCATCTGTAAACTGTGTTTCGGCACAGAAAAAAGCATAGTTCGGATACATACGCTCACACAACGACACCATAAAGGTAAGATGTTGCCAAGGTTCTAATTTTTCTAAACGTAACTGGATTGGATTCTTAAGCATGGGATAATCTACGGTAGTGATTTAGATTGAAGTTTACTTGATAAACGAAGGCTACAAAAGGAAAAGCATGATCAAAATTAAGATCGTCTCTCGCCAACAGCAGCGTTATGTGCAATTACTGACTGCCGCTAAACTGCCACAGTTGGTTATCACGGAAGATCCCAGCCAAGCAACAGTACTTCTCGCAGATCCACCATTGATCGCCACCAGCTTAAATGACTACCCGCATTTACAGTGGCTACAGTCTACTTATGCAGGCATTGACGCGCTGATTAAACCGCAATTGAGGCAAGATTATCAACTCACCAATATTCGCGGTATCTTTGGACCACTGATCGCTGAATATATTATTGGTCAAATCCTTAACTACCAGCGCCACTTTTGGCGCTATGCTTTACAGCAGCAACAACACCAATGGCAACCACACCAATATCAAGCTATCGCAGGCAAAACCATGGTCATTGTTGGTACAGGCACCATCGGCCAGCACCTTGCTAAGGTTGCAGCGGTATTTGGCTGTCATATCATTGGCGTTAATCGCAGTGGTATCGCCGCCAGTGATGATTTTAATCAGACTTATGATCTCAACGATCTCGATTACGCACTAACTCAAGCCGACTATGTAGTTTCTATCTTGCCTGCAACCACTGATACTAATGATCTTTTTGATCGAGGTAACTTTAGCCATTGCAAAAATGTGCTATTTTTCAATGTCGGTCGTGGCAATAGTGTCAATGAAGCTGATTTAGTAAATGCGCTTGAGCAACATCATCTGCAACATGCATTTTTAGATGTCTTCAAGCACGAACCATTAGCAACAGATCATCCATTTTGGGATCATCCACAGATCACCATCACCCCCCATATCGCAGCAGAAAGCTTCCCTGAACAAGTATTTACGATATTTAAAGCTAACTACTTACGTTTTCAACAACAGCAAAAAATTGAATATCTTATTGATTTCAAAAGAGGTTATTAATAGATTAGACCACTAAGCATTAATACCATCACAAAATCACATTCCGATAACAATAACGATCCTAGTAAGATCCTACTCGCCTTATGTCTGTTTTTACCGGCCATTAAATAATGACAAAAAAACCACACCGAAATGGTGTGGTTTTTTATTAACCTTGATTTTGAAATATACTGTTTAAAGTCTATTTCTAAAACAATGGTTATTTATGGTATGGCTTTGAAAGCTCATGCACAGCATCAACAAACACACCAGCATTTTCAGGCGGCACATCAAGATGAATACCATGGCCTAAGTTAAATACATGACCCGTACCGCCATCGCCAAAGCCCTCTAAAATAGAAGCGACTTCTTGACGAATACGTTCAGGCTGGGCATATAACACTGATGGATCCATATTACCTTGTAGCGCCACCTTATCACCGATACGACGTTTCGCATCGCTAATATCAATTGTCCAGTCTAAGCCTATCGCATCACAGCCTGTCGCTGCAATTTGCTCTAACCACATACCGCCATTTTTAGTAAATAACGTCACAGGTACACGGCGACCATCATTCTCGCGAATCAAGCCATCAACAATCTTATGCATGTAACGCAATGAGAATTCATTGTAATCACGTGGGGTTAATACACCACCCCAAGTATCAAATACCATCACCGCTTGCGCGCCCGCTTTGATTTGAGCATTTAAATACTCAATCACGCTATCGGCTAGTTTATCGAGCAGTAGATGCAATGTTTGCGGCTCGGCATACATCATCTTCTTGATTTTAGTGAAGGCCTTAGAGCTACCACCTTCAACCATGTATGTCGCTAATGTCCATGGACTACCCGAAAAGCCAATCAGTGGCACTTCACCTTGAAGATCATGACGAATTTGACGAACCGCATTCATCACATACTGCAATTCACCTTCAGGATCAGGAATGCCAATACGCTCTACGTCTGCTTTACAAGTGATAGGGTGACTAAACTTAGGACCTTCACCTGCTTCAAAATATAGCCCTAATCCCATTGCATCAGGAATAGTTAAAATATCAGAAAATAAAATAGCAGCATCCAATGGAAAACGCTTCAATGGCTGTAGCGTTACTTCACTGGCTAATTCTGCATTTTTACATAGCGACATGAAGTCACCAGCAACACCACGTGTCGCACGATACTCAGGTAGGTAACGGCCAGCCTGACGCATCATCCATACAGGTGTGCAATCTACAGGCTGCTTTAGCAGCGCACGTAGGTAGCGGTCATTCTTTAATTCGCTCATTTGAGACTCCACGGGTTAATTCTGCGTCATATTGTAGCACTCATTAATATTAACAACCGAGTGCATTTGTTTACTAACGTTTGATTAATCAGTCTTATGTTCAGCATTAAGCTGCAAAACTGTATCAATAAGTCGCCGAGCAATAGTCCCTATTGGTGCCACATCAGGTAACTGCTCTGCCGTCGCCCATATTGCATCAGTTAATTCTTCATAATCTGGTTTAATATCACCACCAGCATAATCAGCGATAAACCCAAGCATTAGATTGGATGGAAATGCCCATGGCTGACTATCAAAGTAACGAATATTTTTTACTATAATACCGGTTTCTTCTAAAACTTCTCGCGCGACGCATTGTTCTGCAGTTTCACCAGGTTCAATAAACCCTGCAATCACAGTATACATACCGGTTTTATGACGCGGATGCTGCGCCAATAACAATTGATTACCTTTTCGCACAGCAACAATGATACAAGGCGATACTCGCGGATAATGAAGACTCTCACAGCCAGAGCAATGCATTGCTAGTACTTTAGTATCTAATTGCAGCGGATGACCACAATGACAACAAAAGCGCTGACTTTGAATCATATAATTTAATTGAATCGCTCGGCCTGCTAACGCAAATAACCGACTATCACAGCCAAGTAGCTCTCTTAAATTAAAAAAATCATTATCACTAAAACCACTTTCATCAACTAACCAATACACAGCTATCGAATCAAAATCACCGATAAAACGCTTGGTTTCGGTACTACAAATAAGCTCTTCAGATGAACACAACGGCAAACTGCCGTTTTGTAACAATAGCTTGCCATTTCTAATCACACACCAATAAGCAATATTCTCATTTTTTAACATTTTTATTACTTTCATCCTTGCAGCGGCGTAAATTTACTGGCAATCTAATCTTGAACGGAATATTTATCCGAAACCATATCTCTTATATCAAGAGCCGGATCGCACAAGCATCCAGTTAAGATGCTGATATATCATGAGGATGTGCTCATGCTTAGTAAATTTGAACAAGTTAAAAAAGAATGGGGCGGCCATAACGATGTTATTGATCAATGGCTAATGATGCGCCAACAACTACTGATCGATTATTGTAAACTAATCGGTATCACTCCCAATGATGATAATCGTCATCTACCTACCGCGTCCAAACTGTGTTTATTTAGTGAAGATCTCGTTGATTATATTTCAGCGGGTCACTTTAAGATTTACGATAACGTAATGGCGCGCTGGCATCAAACTGGCTTTTCACCCACTGAAGAAATGTCTGCCCTCTATGCAAAAATCACCCTAACCACTGAACCATTACTAAACTTCAATGATCGCTATGGTGCCATCAATGATAACGACCCATTAGATACTCTTGATGATGATTTATCGCAAATTGGTGAACAGATGGAATCGCGCTTTGCACTAGAAGATAAGTTGATTGAATTAATCAGTGATAGTCTTGCTTGTCCGCCTGGTGCTTAACCACCAGCATCAATAGCAACTCACTCATTATTGTGGCAGTACAGTGCTGCCACCTATTTTAGCGCACCTCGCACCTCAATATTATTCTCAAATCCCAAATAGCAGCCAATAAAAAAGGCACCCCAAAGGATGCCTTTTAGAATCAGTCACGCCAAGAATTAATTCTCGTCGTTAAGACCTGCATTCAATAGTGCCGCTAAGTCTTGAGAGGCTTGCTCTGCATCAACTTGTGGTGCTACTGGCTCCAGTTCAACATTACGTTGATTCTGGCGACGTTGGTGGTAAGAGAAACCTGTACCCGCTGGGATCAAACGACCCACGATTACGTTCTCTTTCAGACCACGTAGCTCATCACGCTTACCAGAAACAGCCGCTTCTGTTAGTACGCGTGTTGTTTCCTGGAACGATGCTGCTGAGATGAATGACTCAGTCGCAAGCGATGCTTTAGTGATACCTAGTAAGTCTCGTGAGAAACTTACTGGTGTCTTACCTTCAGCTTCAAGCTGACGGTTAGCAATCGTTACGCGAGAGAATTCAACTTGCTCGCCTTCTAGGAAGTCAGAGTCACCAGCTGCAGTGATAGTTACCTTACGTAGCATTTGACGAATGATAGTCTCAATGTGCTTATCATTAATCTTAACGCCTTGTAGACGGTAAACTTCCTGAACTTCGTTAACGATGTATTCTGCAACTGCGTGTACACCACGTAGACGTAGAATATCGTGCGGAGTTTCAGGACCATCAGCAATTACGTCACCCTTCTCAACTTTTTCACCTTCGAAAACGTTAAGTTGGCGATGCTTCAGGATCATCTCTTCGTACGGCTGACCATCAGTTGGTGTGATGATCAAGCGACGCTTACCTTTAGTTTCTTTACCAAATGACACTGCACCGGTAATTTCTGCCAAGATAGCTGGTTCTTTAGGCTTACGAGCTTCAAACAAGTCAGCAACGCGTGGTAGACCACCCGTGATATCCTTGTTACCGCCAGATTTTTGCGGAATACGTGATAACGTATCACCGATGCCAACCATAGCGCCATCGTCAAGCTGAACAATCGCCTTACCAGGTAGGAAGTATTGAGCTGGCATATCAGTACCAGGGATCATTACATCGTTACCATCTACATCAACAAGTTTGATAGCTGGACGCATATCTTTACCTGCTGCTGGGCGTGCTGCTGGATCAGTTACTTCGCTTGAAGATAGACCAGTTAGATCATCTGTTTGACGAGAAACTGTTACGCCATCAATCATATCAACGAACTGGATACGACCAGCCACTTCAGTGATGATTGGCATGGTGTGAGCTTCCCAGTTTGCTACTGTTTCACCAGCAACAACCTCGGCACCATCACCTTTAGTTAGCAACGTACCGTAAGACAGTTTGTAGTTCTCTTTCGTACGACCAAGCTTATCAATGATGCTTAGCTCAGATGCACGAGAAGTAATTACAAGCTTACCAGCATTGTTAGTTACGAACTTCGCATTGTGCAGTTTCATAGAACCAGTAGTTTTCACTACGATCTTATTATCTGCAGCTGCTGCTGATGCCGCACCACCGATGTGGAACGTACGCATTGTTAGCTGTGTACCAGGTTCACCGATAGACTGCGCTGCAACAACACCTACTGCTTCACCTGAGTTGATCAGGTGACCACGAGCAAGGTCACGACCGTAACAGAACTTACAACAACCGAAGTCATTCTCACACGTTACAACAGAACGTACTTTAACTTGGTCAACAGAGTTCGCTTCTAGAATCTCACACCACTTCTCATCAAGAAGTGTATTACGTGGTGCTAGAACTTCTTCTGTACCAGGAATAAATACATCTTCAGCAACAACACGACCAAGAACACGATCGCCTAGTTGTTCCTTAACATCACCACCCTCGATAAGAGGCATCATGGTGATACCAGCGTGAGTACCACAGTCATCTGCTGTGATTACTACGTCTTGTGCAACGTCTACTAGACGACGCGTTAGGTAACCTGAGTTCGCTGTCTTAAGTGCGGTATCCGCAAGACCCTTACGAGCACCGTGAGTAGAGATAAAGTACTGAAGTACGTTTAGACCTTCACGGAAGTTCGCAGTGATCGGCGTTTCGATGATTGAGCCATCCGGCTTAGCCATCAGACCACGCATACCCGCCAACTGACGAATCTGTGCAGCAGAACCACGCGCACCAGAATCGGCCATCATGTATACACTGTTGAACGATTTCTGTTGTTCTTCAACGCCGTCACGGTTAATCACGGTATCGAAAGACAAGTTATCCATCATCGCTTTAGCAACTTGTTCGTTGGCTGTAGCCCAGATATCGATAACTTTGTTGTAACGTTCACCAGCAGTCACAAGACCTGACTGGAACTGCTCTTGAATTTCAGCAACTTCTGCTTCAGCTTCAGCGATCTTAGTGTACTTAGCTGCAGGTACAACCATATCGTCGATACCAACAGACACACCAGAAAGTGCTGCGTAAGCAAAACCTGTGTACATAATTTGGTCAGCAAAGATAACAGTATCTTTCATGCCCAACTTACGGTAACAAGTGTTAAGAAGCTTAGAAATTTGCTTCTTACCAAGTGCTTCAGTGTTTACAAGGCTGTATGGCAGACCTTTAGGAACGATAGGCCATAGCATTGCACGACCAACAGTAGTATCAACAAGTTGAGTATTCTCAACAAAGTTACCCTGCTCGTCTTTCACAAATTCTGTAA
Source organism: Photobacterium aquimaris (assembly GCF_002954455.1). Lineage (GTDB taxonomy): Bacteria > Pseudomonadota > Gammaproteobacteria > Enterobacterales > Vibrionaceae > Photobacterium > Photobacterium aquimaris. Next base: position 16,668 of record NZ_MSCC01000005.1, on the reverse strand, counting down.
TACGTACTTTAACGCGAGCATGAAGCTCTGCATTCTTAGTACGGTATGCTTTCTCAGCTTCAGCTGGTCCAGCAAGGTACATGCCTTCACCCTTCGCGTTGATTTTCTCACGCGTCATGTAGTAAAGACCCAATACAACGTCCTGAGAAGGTACGATGATCGGATCACCTGATGCTGGTGAAAGGATGTTGTTGGTAGACATCATTAGAGCACGTGCTTCAAGCTGTGCTTCAAGAGTCAATGGCAAGTGAACCGCCATCTGGTCACCATCGAAGTCGGCGTTGTATGCCGCACAAACTAGTGGGTGAAGCTGAATCGCTTTACCTTCGATTAGTGTTGGTTCAAACGCCTGAATACCTAAACGGTGCAATGTTGGTGCACGGTTAAGCATTACTGGGTGCTCACGAATTACTTCATCTAGGATATCCCAAACGATCGCTTCTTCGCGCTCAACCATCTTCTTAGCAGCTTTGATAGTAGTCGCAAGACCACGTGTCTCTAGCTTGCCATAGATGAACGGCTTAAATAGCTCTAGTGCCATCTTCTTAGGAAGACCACACTGGTGCAAACGTAGGTATGGACCTACTGTGATAACAGAACGACCTGAATAGTCTACACGCTTACCAAGCAAGTTCTGACGGAAACGACCCTGCTTACCTTTGATCATGTCAGCCAAAGATTTCAGAGGACGCTTGTTAGAGCCTGTGATAGCGCGGCCACGACGACCGTTATCTAGCAATGCATCAACAGATTCCTGCAACATACGCTTTTCGTTACGTACGATGATATCAGGAGCAGCCAGGTCAAGAAGACGCTTCAGACGGTTGTTACGGTTGATTACACGACGGTAAAGATCGTTCAGATCTGAAGTCGCGAAACGGCCACCATCTAGTGGTACCAACGGACGTAAATCCGGCGGTAATACTGGCAATACAGACAGGATCATCCACTCAGGGTTGTTTCCTGACTGTAGGAAAGCTTCAACTAGCTTAAGACGCTTAGTTAGCTTCTTACGCTTAGTTTCAGAGTTAGTTTCTTCTAACTCTTCACGCATATTTTCGATTTCAGCATTTAGGTCCATGTTGCCTAAAAGTGCTTTAACCGCTTCTGCGCCCATCTTCGCGTCGAACTCGTCGCCCCACTCTTCAAGTGCATCCAAGTACTGCTCTTCAGAAAGCAGTTGGCTACGCTCAAGGTTGGTCATACCAGGTTCGATAACTACGTATGATTCAAAGTAAAGTACACGTTCGATATCACGTAAAGGCATGTCCATTAACAGACCGATACGAGATGGTAGTGACTTTAAGAACCAGATGTGGGCAACAGGTGAAGCAAGCTCAATGTGACCCATACGCTCACGGCGTACTTTAGTCTGAGTAACTTCAACACCACATTTTTCACAGATCACACCACGGTGCTTTAGGCGCTTGTACTTGCCACAAAGACACTCGTAGTCTTTTACCGGGCCAAAGATACGTGCACAGAAAAGACCGTCACGCTCAGGCTTGAAGGTACGATAGTTGATTGTTTCTGGCTTTTTAACTTCACCAAAAGACCATGAACGAATCATGTCAGGTGAAGCTAGACCGATTTTGATAGCATCAAATTCTTCGGTCTTATGTTGTGCTTTCAGAAACTTAAGTAAGTCTTTCACATTCGGCTCCTGTGAGGAGTTGACCCATAAAGGCGCCAGTCTACTGGCGCCTTCATATTTATACCGGAGTAACTAATAAGTATAGGTGACTAACCCAGTCTTATTCGTCTTCCAGCTCGATGTTGATACCCAACGAGCGGATTTCTTTCAACAATACGTTGAATGATTCCGGCATACCAGGTTCCATACGATGATCACCGTCTACGATGTTCTTATACATCTTAGTACGGCCGTTAACGTCATCTGACTTAACGGTTAGCATTTCTTGAAGGGTGTATGCTGCGCCATATGCTTCAAGCGCCCACACTTCCATCTCACCGAAACGCTGACCACCGAACTGAGCTTTACCACCCAGCGGCTGCTGAGTAACTAGGCTGTAAGAACCGGTAGAACGGGCGTGCATCTTGTCATCAACCAAGTGGTTCAGTTTAAGCATGTACATGTAACCAACAGTTACAGGACGCTCAAATGCATCACCAGTACGGCCATCAAACAACTTCAGCTGGCCAGACGATGGTAGATCACCAAGTTGTAGCAACTCTTTGATAGATGATTCTGGACAACCATCAAATACAGGCGTTGCAATTGGTAGACCTTTACGAAGGTTTTGTACAAGTGTACGTACTTCGTCGTCTGATAGTTCAGCAATGTCAACTTTCTGGCGAGTATCACCAAGATTGTAAACACGTTGTAGGAAGTTACGGAACTTATGTAACTCCTGCTGTTCTTTCAGCATATCGTTAAGTTTGTCACCGATACCTTTAGCCGCAAGACCTAAGTGAGTCTCGAGGATCTGACCGATGTTCATACGTGACGGTACACCCAATGGGTTTAGTACGATATCAACCGTTTGACCTTTTTCATCGTATGGCATGTCTTCAACAGGGTTGATCTTAGAGATTACACCCTTGTTACCGTGACGACCTGCCATCTTATCACCAGGTTGAATGCGACGACGAACAGCTAGGTATACTTTAACAATCTTAAGTACGCCAGGCGCTAAGTCATCACCCTGAGTGATTTTACGACGCTTAGTTTCAAACTTCTTATCGAACTCAGCTTTCAGTTCATCATACTGTTCTGCAAGCTGTTCCAATTGGTTCTGTAAAGATTCGTCGTCAAGCGTTTGTGCAAACAACGTATCGCGGTTCATTGTAGAGATTTTCTCTTCGCCGTAACCTGCAGATAGTAGAAGCGTACGTACACGAGCAAGAAGACCACCCTCAAGGATCTGGAATTCTTCTGTGATGTCTTTCTTCGCTTCTTTCAGCTGCATCTCTTCAATTTCAAGAGCACGCTTGTCTTTCTCAACGCCATCGCGAGTAAATACTTGTACGTCAATGATCGTACCAGTAACACTACCAGGAACACGTAGAGATGAATCTTTAACGTCAGAAGCTTTTTCACCAAAGATAGCTCGTAGAAGCTTCTCTTCAGGAGTCAGTTGTGTTTCACCCTTAGGTGTCACTTTACCAACTAGGATGTCGCCACCCTTCACTTCTGCACCGATGTAAACGATACCTGATTCGTCCAACTTAGAAAGCGCTGCTTCACCCACGTTAGGGATATCGGCAGTGATTTCTTCAGAACCCAGCTTCGTATCACGCGCCACACAAGAAAGCTCTTGAATATGGATAGTTGTGAAACGATCTTCCTGAACTACACGCTCAGAAACTAAGATGGAGTCTTCGAAGTTGTAACCGTTCCAAGGCATGAACGCGATACGCATGTTTTGACCAAGCGCTAGCTCACCAAGGTCTGTTGAAGGACCATCAGCAAGAACATCACCACGTGCTACTGGCTCGCCAGGTAGTACGGTAGGACGCTGGTTGATACATGTATTCTGGTTAGAACGGGTGTACTTAGTTAGGTTGTAGATATCGATACCTGCTTCACCAGGGATCAATTCGTCTTCGTTAACTTTGATAACGATACGAGAAGCATCTACAGACTGAACTTGGCCGCCACGTTTAGCAACAGCAGTTACACCTGAGTCAACACCGATCTGACGCTCAATACCAGTACCTACTAACGGCTTATCAGCACGAATAGTTGGAACTGCCTGACGTTGCATGTTCGCACCCATAAGGGCACGGTTAGCATCATCGTGTTCTAGGAACGGGATTAGGGATGCAGCCACAGATACAACCTGGTTGGTTGCAACGTCCATGTATTGAACATGGTCACGTGGGTGCAGACCTGAATCGCCTTTCTGACGAGCAGTGATCAATTCGTCAGCAAAAGAACCATCTTCGTTAAGCGCGGCGTTTGCCTGTGCAATAACGTATAGACCTTCTTCAATTGCTGATAGGTATTCGATGTGATCCGAAACTTTTCCGTCTACAACTTTACGGTAAGGTGTTTCCAAGAAACCGTAAGGGTTACAACGCGCAAATACAGATAGCGAGTTGATTAGACCGATGTTTGGACCTTCAGGAGTTTCGATAGGACATAGACGACCGTAGTGAGTCGCGTGTACGTCTCGAACCTCAAAGCCAGCACGTTCACGAGTCAGACCACCTGGACCAAGCGCCGAGATACGACGTTTGTGAGTAACTTCTGACAACGGGTTGTTCTGGTCCATAAACTGTGACAATTGAGAAGAGCCAAAGAACTCTTTCACTGCCGCAGAAATAGGCTTCGCGTTGATTAAGTCTTGAGGCATGATTGCATCAAGATCGCCTAAACTTAGACGCTCTTTAACAGCACGCTCAACACGAACTAGACCTACACGGAATTGGTTTTCAGCCATTTCGCCCACAGAGCGAATACGACGGTTACCAAGGTGGTCGATATCATCAACTTCACCTTTACCGTTACGGATATCGATCAACTTCTTCATCACTTCAATGATGTCTTCGTTGCTCAGAATACCAGGACCAGTTATTTCTTCACGAAGAAGAGAACTGTTGAACTTCATACGACCAACAGCAGAAAGATCGTAACGATCTTCTGAGAAGAACAAGCTTTCAAATAATTGATCAGCTGCTTCGCGTGTTGGTGGCTCGCCAGGGCGCATCATACGGTAGATTTCTACCAATGCACTTAGACGGTCAGTACTGTTATCAACACGTAGTGTTTCTGACATGTACGGGCCGTGATCTAAATCGTTCGTAAATAGAACTTCAATAGACTTATGACCAGCCTGAGATAGAAGAGCTAATGCTTCCAAGCTTAATTCTTGGTTAGCCGTAACAATCAGTTCGCCAGTTTCTTCGTTGATGTAATCACGAGATGCAATCTTGCCAACGATATATTCAACAGGTACTTCGATGCTATCAATGCCATCTTTCGCCAATTGACGAATATGACGAGCAGTGATACGACGACCTTGCTCTACGTAAACTGTGCCGTTCGCTTCGATATCAAAGCTTGCAGTTTCGCCACGTAGACGATCAGGTACCAACTCCATAACTAGAGATTTGCCGCGTACTTCGAAATTAATCTTATCGAAGAACATGTCAAGAATCTGTTCAGTTGTGTAGTTAAGTGCGCGAAGGATAATAGACGCAGGTAATTTACGACGACGGTCGATTCGTACGAAAACATTATCCTTAGGATCGAACTCGAAATCCAACCATGAACCACGGTAAGGAATAACACGAGCGTTATATAACACTTTACCTGAGGAGTGGGTTTTACCCTTATCGCTGTCAAAGAATACACCAGGACTACGGTGCAGCTGAGATACGATAACCCTCTCGGTACCGTTAATAACGAATGTACCGTTATCTGTCATGAGCGGAATTTCGCCCATGTAAACTTCTTGTTCTTTAATGTCTTTTACGGTGCCAGCCGGCGCGTCACGATCATACATGACCAGACGTAGCTTCACGCGTAGTGGAGCAGAATAAGTTACGCCACGAATTTGACATTCTTTGACATCGAAGACCGGCTCACCGAGACGATAGCTAACGTATTGCAGCTCGGAATTGCCATTATAGCTCTGGATTGGAAAAACAGAGCGAAAGGCAGCTTCTAGACCGTAATGCCCTTCAGGATCCTGCTCGATAAATTTTTGGAAAGAATCAAGCTGGATCGATAGCAAGTATGGTGCATCCAACACTTGTGGACGCTTACCAAAATCCTTACGGATACGCTTTTTCTCGGTATAAGAGTAAACCATAGGTTCCTCAGATCGCTGATAAGTGATCCAAACTACCCCATATCACATGCGGGGGTAGTGACTAATCGTTGTTTTTTATAGTAGGAATATTCCAATGAAACTGAAATATTTTTTACGCAGACAGTGGATACAAAACAAGGTAAAAATACCACCGGTCTATAGCGCAAAAAGGCCGGTGGCATTTTTGCCACCAGCCAATAGCCATAAATGGCTATGAAATCAAATAATTATTATTTAACTTCAACAGAAGCACCAGCTTCTTCTAATTGAGCTTTAAGAGCTTCAGCTTCAGCTTTATCTACGCCTTCTTTAACAGCAGCAGGTGCGCCGTCAACTACAGCTTTAGCTTCTTTAAGGCCAAGACCAGTTGCGCCACGTACAGCTTTGATAACTTGTACTTTGTTAGCGCCAGCAGCTGTTAGGATTACGTCAAATTCAGTTTGCTCTTCAGCTGCGTCTGCAGCTGCGCCGCCTGCAACTACTGCAGCAGCAGCAGAAACACCGAATTTCTCTTCCATAGCTTCGATAAGCTCAACAACTTGCATTACAGACATTTCTGCAACTGCGTCTAGGATTTGCTCGTTAGTGATAGACATAACAATTCTCTTTTAAAGTCAACAATAAGTTTAAATAGTAATCAGACAAAGTGCGGCAATTAAGCTGCAGCTTCTTCTTTCTGATCACGTACAGCCGCGATAGTACGTACAAGTTTACCAGCAGACGCTTCTTTCATGCACATCATTAGGCGTGCGATAGCTTCGTCGTAAGTTGGTAGAGTTGCTAGTACATCAGCGTTGGCAATAGTGCCTTCGAATGCAGCAGCTTTGATCTCGAAGCTTTTATTCTCTTTAGCGAAGTCTTTGAAAAGACGCGCTGCAGCACCTGGGTGCTCATTAGAGAAGCCGATTAGTGAAGGACCAACGAAAACGTCTTGTAGACATTCGAAATCAGTACCTTCAACTGCACGACGTGCTAATGTGTTACGAACAACTCGTAGGTAAACGCCAGCTTCACGAGCTTGTTTACGTAGAGTTGTCATTGCACACACACTAACACCGCGAGAGTCAGCAACAACTGCAGACAGGGCACCATTGGCAGCTTCGTTGACTTCAGCAACAATTGCTTTTTTGTCTTGAAGATTTAATGCCATTGGATTTGCTCCTGGATAATTTCTGGGTCACCCCAGCATTTACACCACTCACTGCCGGTTGACAGGAGAGTTTTACGGCGCAGATCCAAAAAAGACTTACATCAATCATGTTCTGGCACCGTCTACGTAGGTAAATTAAGTTCCGAAAAACACCTACGGTCTTTGACGGAGGTTAATTGAAAACAATTAACCTCAGCCACGAATTCGGAAGCGACAAATTATACACTAACTTATCGCTTCTGCAAATTAGTTTACGCTACGTTAGCTTTCAGAGAGTTCTGATCTAACGCTACACCTGCACCCATAGTGGTAGAGATGCTTACTTTCTTAATGAAAGTACCTTTCGCTGAAGACGGCTTAGCGCGCTTCAGTGCAACTAGAAGAGCTTCTAAGTTCTCTTGTAGTTGAGCGGCATCAAAGTTCACCTTACCGATAGTAGTGTGAATGATACCATTTTTGTCGTTACGGTAACGAACCTGACCAGCTTTAGCATTTTTAACTGCTTCAGCAACGTTAGGAGTTACAGTACCAACTTTAGGGTTTGGCATAAGACCACGTGGACCAAGAATGGTACCAAGTTGACCTACAACGCGCATTGCATCAGGAGATGCGATAACAACGTCAAAGTTCATTTCGCCTTTCTTAACAAGAGCAGCTAGATCTTCCATACCTACAAGCTCAGCGCCAGCTTCTTTAGCAGCTTCAGCGTTTGCGCCTTGTGTAAATACAGCAACACGGATGTCACGGCCAGTACCGTTAGGTAGTACAGTTGCACCACGAACGTTTTGGTCAGATTTACGTGCATCGATACCAAGATTAACAGCAACGTCAACACTTTCTACGAATTTAGCAGTCGCTAATTCTTTAAGAAGTGCAACAGCTTCGTTAATTTCGTACTCACGAGTAGAGTCAACTTTGTCACGGATAACGCGCATGCGCTTAGTCAGTTTAGCCATTATCTTAACCCTCTACCACTAGGCCCATTGAACGAGCAGTACCAGCAATTGAACGCTTCATAGCTTCAATATCAGCACCAGTCATGTCTGCAGCTTTAGTCTCAGCGATCTCTTGGATCTGAGCGTCAGTTACAGTACCCACTTTGTCAGTGTTCGGACGGCCAGAACCAGACTTAAGACCAGCAGCTTTAAGCAGAAGAACTGCAGCAGGTGGTGTCTTAGTGATGAACGTGAAAGAACGGTCACTGTAAACAGTGATAACAACTGGAGTCGGAAGACCTTTCTCGATTGAGTCAGTCTTAGCGTTAAACGCCTTACAGAATTCCATGATGTTTACACCATGTTGACCAAGAGCTGGACCAACTGGTGGACTTGGGTTTGCTGCACCAGCTGCAACTTGCAGCTTGATGTAAGCTTCTACTTTTTTAGCCATTGCTATATACCTAATTTTGGGTTCAAACGTCTATTTTTAAATAAATAGACTCCCCGTCTAACGAAAGGGCGCGAAATTATAGCCTAATTCCACACCCCTGACAATACGAGTTGAACAGAATTTGATCAGTTCTTTTCGATTTGACCAAACTCAAGTTCTACTGGTGTTGCACGACCGAAGATTGATACAGAAACCTTCACACGGCTCTTATCATAATCCACAGATTCAATCGTACCATTAAAGTCAGCAAACGGACCATCAGTCACGCGTACCACTTCACCAGGTTCAAATACTGTTTTATGTACAGGAGACTCACTAGCTTGTTGTAGACGGTTTAGAATCGCATCAGCTTCTTTATCAGAAATCGGTGCTGGACGATCAGACGTACCGCCAATGAACCCCATTACACGAGGAATGCTACGTACAAGGTGCCATGTTTCATCGTTCATCACCATTTGTACAAGCACATAGCCAGGGAAGAACTTACGCTCACTCTTACGGCGTTGACCGGCACGCATTTCTACCACTTCTTCCGTCGGTACTAAAACCTCGTCAAAGTGCTCTTCCATACCATGAATTTTGATATGTTCACGTAGTGATTGCGCTACACGGCCTTCAAAACCTGAAAAAGCCTGTACTACATACCAACGTTTTTTTGGAGCTTCGCTCATGAATTCTTACCTCACGCGCCAGTAACTAGGCGCACTAAACGGACCATAATGCCATCGATACCCCAAAGGGCTAATGCCATCACGACAGTGACTGCTAGAACGATAAAGGTTGTCTGCGTAGCTTCCTGACGAGTAGGCCACACTACTTTGCGGACTTCCATGCGCGATTCACGTGCAAACGTAACCACGGATTTACCTTTTGCTGTTAATGCCGCAAAAATACCAGCAACAACCACAAGGGCTACTACGGCAGAAGAGCGCAGAACAACAGAAACATCACTGTATAGGTAATTACCAACCACAGCAGCAGCTAGCAAAGCAAAAACCACGACCCATTTAAGGCCATCCATTTTGCTTTCGCTTTCTTGGTTTTCGGCATTCGCTTTCATACAACCAACCTGTAACTAGTGTTAATCATCTAGACGAAAATAACCCCGCTTGAGCGAGGTCTAGGATGAAGGAAAGGCCTAAACCTTTAATAACATTAATAAAAACTTCATCTTTACGAAATTTCACTTCCACACTTTGAACAAAAAACATTCAATTTAAAGTTAAAGTGTAGAAAAAGGGCATCAAATGATGCCCTTTTTAGTGCTCTATCGTCAAATTTAATTCAACGATGTTAGCGTAACTTATGCAACGATAGTTGCAACAACACCAGCACCAACTGTACGGCCACCTTCACGGATAGCAAAACGTAGACCTTCGTCCATCGCGATAGGTGCGATTAGAGTAACAGTCATTGAAA
>NZ_MSCC01000005.1:0-5651 GCF_002954455.1 Photobacterium aquimaris | reverse complement strand
GAATTTTTCTTTAGACATGGATAGTCCCTCTGGGCACGGTATTTAGTGGCACTTCGACCACACAACCAAACATGGGTTTGTTGAGTATATAACAAATTGATAAATATTGACTGAAGAGTGGTGCTAATAGGCAGATTCGAACTGCCGGCCTCACCCTTACCAAGGGTGCGCTCTACCAACTGAGCTATATCAGCACACAAGAAGTGTGGAGCGGGCAGCGGGAATCGAACCCGCGTCATCAGCTTGGAAGGCTGAGGTAATAGCCATTATACGATGCCCGCAAAAACTTATTTACTCGTAGCGCTATTTAACTATTTGAAAATGGTGGTGGGAGAAGGATTCGAACCTTCGAAGGCAGTGCCGGCAGATTTACAATCTGCTCCCTTTGGCCACTCGGGAATCCCACCGAAATTCTTGAAACTGGTGCCGACTACCGGAGTCGAACTGGTGACCTACTGATTACAAGTCAGTTGCTCTACCTACTGAGCTAAGTCGGCTTAATTGATGCGCATTCTAGATAATGATGATTTTTGATGCAATAGCTTAACGCCATTTTTTTATGCTTTTTTCATCAATTGTCGTAAATTTATCCATTATCGACATTTCGCATACAAAGCAAGCCCTTCAAGTACCAATTCTGAACGGTGGTTATAATTTTTAATATCGTCCACTGGAAGATGTCTAACCCCCCCACCACACAATACTACAACCGGTTCAGTTGGTAATTTTTGACGCGCTTCTTTGAGGCCATATTCAATCAAACCTATCAATGCTGCTCGACAACCATTTTTTAGTCCATCGGCGGTATTGTCAGCCAATTGCAGGTTATTACAATGCTCATGATCAGAAAACACCTTGGTGGTATTTTCTAACACCACTTTCATCATTAACTGATAGCCTGGTGCAATCCAGCCACCAAGGTGCTTTCCATCTCCGCCTAGTACGTCAAATGTTAATGCCGTACCAATATCAACCACCACAGTTGGGCGCTTAAATTGTTGATGAATAGCCACTAACGTTAACCATCGATCAACACCTAAATATTGATACTCGTTATAGCCATTTTTGACCCCAAAATCTTTACGCATGGTTTTCACGTGCAGGACTGGAATATCTGACACCTGTGCAATACGCTGAATCGTATTATCGACCTCAACAGGACCAACACTAGCAAAAACAATCCGTTTGATTTTTTGTTCTAAAATAGGATCAAGCACTAACTCAAGTTTCTTACTTGGGTATTTACCAATTAACTCTACCTGACCATTTACGGATAATAGGGCAACCTTAACGTAAGTATTCCCCGCTTCAATTAATAATTGCATTAACAACCTCTAAGGCTGATTTCACCACCAACATAAGCAGTAATACCATCGTCCGTTTCAAGTAATAACGCGCCTTGCTCATTAATACCACGAGCAATGCCTTCAACAACACGCTCACCAATAAGCAATTTCACTGGGCGGTTCAAAAAGTTATCTATTTTATTCCAACGCTCAACAAAACCACAAAGACCAACCGCTTCGTATTCAGTTAACGTTTGATGGATACGATCAATTAATGTTGCCGCTAACACGTTACGCGATGGTAACGGCGAACAAGCAGCACTTAAATTAGTCCATGCTTGATCTATCATATTGGTAGCCACCGTTGGCATAGCAATATTGAGCCCCATTCCGATCACTAAATGTGCAGCATCACCAGCCTTTCCCGTCATTTCAACTAAAATACCAGCCAATTTTTGATCATGACAATACAGATCATTGGGCCATTTGACGCGAATATCAGGCGCACCAAATTGTTGTAAGGTTTCAGCGATCGCAACACCTACCACCAAACTTAATCCCATCGCAGCTGCAACACCAGCCTCTAAGCGCCAATAGGTAGATAAATAAAGATTACTACCAAAAGGTGATTGCCACTGTCGGCCTCGGCGGCCACGACCAGCTTGCTGATATTCAGCTAAACAAACTGCGCCACTAGGTAATTGACCGACTTGATCAAGTAAATATTGATTAGTCGAATCAATCACCGGAATTAACTCTAGCTGTGGGCAACTAACTAATTCGGAAATTCGTTGACTATCAAGTAATTCAATCGGCGCCGCTAAGCAATAACCTTTCCCTTGGACACTATATAAATCAAGTCCCCACTGCTGAATGATTTTAATTTGCTTAGCAATACCAGCGCGTGACATTCCTAATGCCACCCCTAATTGTTCACCTGAATGAAATTGACCATCCGCTAATAAACCAATCAGGGCTAAACGCGTTGAATGCTCTTTCATGATGCTAAAATCTCACTCAAATGGGTTTCAGCACTCGCCGCCATAAATCGCACTTCATGCTCTAGAGCAACACCAAACTTTTCTACGACTCGATTAACGATATATTGTGCTAAATGCACTACATCTTGTGCCGTCGCCGTACCGACATTGGTCAATACTAACGCTTGCTGTGGGTGCACTTTCGCCCCACCAATTTGATGCCCTTTAAGACCACATTGATCGATCAACCAACCAGCAGCTAGCTTCACCTGCAGATCATCAACACCATAACTAGGCATTGCAGGATAGTCAACAAGTAGCCTATCGCGTAATATTTTGGAAATAATAGGATTTTTAAAAAAACTGCCTGCATTACCAATTTCTTTTGGATCTGGAAGCTTGGCTTTACGGACAGCACAAACAGTATCAAACACTTGTTGAATCGTCACGGTTGTCACATCGAATTGATTTAAAGGTGCATAAGCAATTTGAGGCTGCCATTGTTTAGGTAAGCACAAACCAACGGCAATAATAATATGGCCATCTTTTAATTGATGCTTAAAAATTGAATCTCGATAACCAAACTCACAATCACTCGATTCATAACGCCTAACATCATTAGTGTTAACGTCTAGAACATCAACATATTGGCATACATCTTTGAGCTCAATGCCATAAGCACCAATATTTTGAATAGGTGAGGAACCAACACAACCAGGAATAAGGGCTAAATTTTCTAAACCACCAATATTATGTTTTACACACCAACTCACGAGTTGATGCCAATCTTCACCACCGCCGACGTGCAAACAATAACAGGTATCGGTTTCTGTTAATGTAATACCTTTAATTCGATTGAGAATAATCACACCTTGATAATCTTCACAAAAAAGCAAATTACTTCCTTGCCCTACAACCAACTTAGGCATGTTATTAAAGTTTGCATCGTGCCAAATATTAATAAAATCATCAATAGTTTCAGCTTCAACAATCTGCGTGGCTACAGCATCAATACCAAAGGTATGATAAGGCGCTAACCCATGATCAGGTAAAACTTTCATGTTAATTTAAGACCATATCTTTATACTAATAGGTCTATTTTACCCGAATCAATCTCACAACGCAGTGTTTTCCCATGAGCCCAATTCGCTACCAGCAGTTAAATCCAATTAGATTACCTATCATTAATAAACTCTATAAAGATTTTTATCCAGCAGGCAAAGCAAAACGTGATGAAACCCTATGGGTTGGCGAGTCACAACAAGGTGTTATCTGTTGCGTTCGATTTAAATATATCGGTGAGTTGCAGCTATTAACAGGAATGTTAGTTAAACCTGAATATAGAAATCAGAAGATAGCGACTCAACTACTTCAACACGCGACACCACAAATACAACAAAAGCCTTGTTATTGCTTTGCATTTAAAGAACTTGAAGCACTTTACCAGCAAGCTGGATTTATCACTCTGCAACCGCAGCAATTACCACATGATTTACAACAACGATTTGAGCGTTATTGCCATAGCGGAAAAAAGCTAATACCGATGCACTATAACGCTTAGAGATTGTTATAAATTCGTGAGGCGATCATATATCTAGCAATGAGATAGGTTGACTTAGCTCTTTTTCTGATATAATTCGTTTCTTAACTCAAATTTATCTTCTTATAGATCGTGTAAACGAGGCGATAATGGATTCAGCTATTGCTAATAGGCAGTATATAGATCAACTGCCGTGTATTGCGCACAAGCCCGAAAATTTAGAGACTCTTTTTGACGCGAGCTCTTTCAGAAAGCGCTTATACCAAGAAATTGATTCAGCACAGCAGCGTATTTATATCGTTGCTCTTTATCTACAGGATGATGAGGCTGGTCGTGGTATATTAACGGCGCTATACGAAGCAAAGCAACGCAATCCAGCATTAGACATAAAAGTCTTTGTTGATTGGCATCGTGCTCAACGCGGACTTATTGGCGCAAGTCAATCAGATGGTAATGCAGCCTTATACCGTGAATATGCAGAAAAATACCAATTTCCGATCGAAGTATTAGGTGTACCAGTACGTAACCGTGAAGTGTTTGGTGTTTTACACTTAAAAGGCTTCGTTATTGATAACACTGTTATCTATAGCGGCGCGAGCCTTAATGATGTCTATTTAGCCCAACACGACCGTTATCGCTATGATCGTTACCATGTTATCAAGAATAGCAAGCTTGCTGACAGTATGGCGACATTTATTACCGAAACGTTAGTCGAAAGTGAGGCTGTGAATTGTTTAAATCAAGCAGAACGTCCCGATACAAAATCCTTAAAAAGCGCAATTAAAGATCTTCGCGCTGAGTTACAACAAGCAAGCTACCACTATGCAGCTCAATCAATTGCAACAGATGAAGTTGGACTGACACCGCTAATAGGCTTAGGTAAACGTCGTAACCAACTTAACCAAGAAATTTGTGCGTTGATTGCAAGTTCACAGCATGAATTAACAATATGTACGCCCTATTTCAACTTTCCACGCGGTGTTAGTAAAGAAGTCATTAAAGCATTAAAGCGTGGTGTTAAAATTACAATTGTTGTCGGTGATAAAACCGCGAATGACTTTTATATTCCGCCATCAGAGCCTTTTAAAACAATTGCCGGCTTACCTTATCTATATGAAGTAAATCTACGTAATTTTGCAAAAAATAACGAGGCTGCAATTGCAAGTCGTCAATTAGCAATTCATCTGTGGAAACACGACAATAATAGCTTTCATCTCAAAGGTATTTGGGTTGATAGTCAATATATGCTGATTACGGGTAATAATTTAAACCCTCGCGCATGGAAACTTGATTTAGAAAATGCCATTCTAATCCACGACAAAAATCAACTTCTAGCACAGCAAACTCAACAAGAAATTGATTGTATCCTTACCCATACCACTTTAATTGGTAGCTATAAACAAATCGAAAAAATTGATAGCTATCCACCTCAAGTAAAGAAATTAATTAAGCGAATCCGCCGCGTTAAAGCAGATCATATCCTTAATCAAATTCTATAGTACCTATCAACAGCGCAGCAATATGTTATTATTGCTGCGTAATCTATTTAAACGCCACCTCGAATCGAAAACAAGCCATCCGCCAAGGCTAACTATCGTCTATTCATCACCAATCTTACACACGAATAAATCATCATCTATTGATATCAAGTCAGCTGACTACTACACGATGATTACCATTTCCTACAGGTTTCTTAGATGAATGTGAAGAAGACGAACTTATCAATAAATAACGATCTCCATGATGGAAAGAATACAAATCATGCTGGGAATATTATTGATCCTGTAGGCCACAACTTTCACAGTATCTATTCTGTACCATTGTATACAGACGAAAAAAAACCTG
>NZ_MSCC01000004.1:152318-185711 GCF_002954455.1 Photobacterium aquimaris | reverse complement strand
GTTATCTATATCCATCGTTGTACTTGCGAACATAGTTGGCTCATTATCATCTAATAACGTATCAGTATTCAGTTTTAAGCCATTAAGGTCAGCACGGAACATATGTTGACCTAATACGGATAAATCTACGGATAACTTTGATCCATTTATGCATGTGGATTTTGCTATCTCATTACCTTTATTACTATATTCTTGCTTGATCGTTAAGTTTTCAATTTCAGCAATCTTTGAGCCGTTCGCGGTGGCAACTAATGAGGGTAAAGTAAATTTGTAAGTTGCTAATTCATCATCTTTCATTTTAATTAACAAGTTAGATTCAGATGAGCGTAGGTGCGCATTAACAGAACCATTTCCTACAATTTCAATAGCAGCCAACTCAGTATTAATTAAGTTCGTAAAAGAAAATAGATTTGAAGTAGCATTGGTATCAATCGTTATTGGTAATTGAATTGTGTCATATCCCTGGACTGTGTTTAGCACTTGCCCATTTTTCTTAAATACTATTTTTCCTGATCTTATGTTTTGAATGATACTTTTTAGCTGTGCGCCTTTAAGTGTTAATGTTGTATTGGACTTAATGTGTAAAAGTGATGATTTAACGGTCGTGTTAAGCGTCAATAAAAATCGAGACTGTGGTGCAGATGGATTGCCACCAGCTCCAATACTTGGGTCAATTTCAAACTCAGACACCATCTCTGATTTAGTCAATCCATAGTTGGTATTGGTCGAGATTAGATGAAAACCAAGGACGTTATTTAGCTCCGTAGTGTAATTAGAATAAGCAATAGATACTGCTATTTTTTGTGCATTATAAACGCCGTAAAAACTACCACCAGCTACTAAAATTGCAATAATCGATATGGCTGCTTTCTTTTTTTTACCAAATATTTTTATTTCTTTTTTTTTGTTATCCACGTTTTATTTTCCATTTTTTATAAACTGCCCGTTACAGTTATTAGCGGATAATCTATCATCCAACAATAATCCAACCTTTTTTAGTATGTCCAACATAAAACGAATCTAACAATGAATAATCTAATAGAAGAACATAATAAATATCGACACGTAACTCTCGCTGTAAAGATGCAGAAACGGTATTCAAATCGTCCTGCCAATTACATCGTTTTTTGCCTAATTGATAATGGAGGTCGGCTTTTAAATAGCCAATCTACTAGAGGTTATATTTCCAATTTTTTAATCCCTGATATAAAGCCCAAAAGCAAACGTAGGCGCACTAGCATTGAAATAGCTAGTGACTTTGTTGCTGACTTAAATCATTTGGGTTTAAAGCATGGAAAGAAACTTTGGTTAACGCAAATAACGTCAGTTAGAGCAAGTGCCGGAACTCAATATATATTTCAACCAAGCTCTAATGAAATGACGGCTATATATCCTTACTTTGGCAAAGATGATTCAGACGATTACAAAATGATTAATGCATTATCAACCACAGTTACAGATCATACACCATACCGTTATAACAACTTTGGTGATGAACATGGAGCGAATGCGCCATTTGAAATTAATGTGAATATAGGTGAATTACAAAATAAGAATCTTATATCAAATGCAGTCTATGATGCTGTTAAACATAGTCAGTTAGGTGAGCTCAATTCACTACAGATCGCGATCTGGGTGAATGGTGAACTTGTCCAAAGCGAAATAAGCGACTTTAAGGTATTTAATGCCGATGAATTAGCTTCGCTACTTAATTTCAATGCCGTTACTGGTTTTACCTTTCATTAGTTTTTGTAAACAACACAATCAAACCACCAATCATGGAATTATCTAACAATGAGAACCTCTTTATCTACTTTTGGGCTTAGTCCATATCATTCCTGTAATAAATTATCGTTCCATGAACGTAAACGTGAGCGAACCGAATATTTCTTTAAGCATGTTTTTCGTAACAAGCTAATCGAATGTGGCGCATGTAGTGGCTACTGTTATTACTGCGGAAACAAGTGTAGTTTTTGTCATGGTAATGGTGTCCAAAGAGAGAGGTATCATTACTGGTAATCAACCTAAATCTACCAACCTAATTTTGAGATCAAATCATGGAATTATCTAATATGTACCGTTCTACTACTGGCATTGTTATTGAGAAAATATATAACCTTGAGGGTGATGTTGGTTTTTACATTACTCCGTTATTCACGGTAAATGGCAAGCTAACCACCAATGCTGAAACTCGTAAATATTTTTCATCTATTCGAGTTGAAAGTAAGGCATCAAATACAGACGCACACCACACAAAGCAAGCGGATCGCGTAAAGACCATAGTGAAAGAGCTTGGCTATCTTCAATCTCACGTTGAAGATGATTTTAGAGGTATAACTGAGGTTATCTATCGAGCAAATGAACATGATCAGGGGATGCTATCTAATAGTAGCGATCACAGTCCTATACCGATCATTCCTCACTTTGATGAAGATGTTATTAGTAACTGCTACTTTTATAATTATTACGTATTAGATCCAAGAGATATGCCCAATACAATTTCCAATACGTATCTCCCTAATTCACAAAATAGAGTAGGTTTATACGACCATGTTGATACTGACATTTCTCATAACGTTCAAAGCGATCTTGAGGATGCTGCTTTTGATGTTTTGGATGAATTTACTAAGAGTTATTGTGGCCATGCTAAAGAGAAAGTCGCTAATCATCTTTATGAATCTGCAATGCTGATTAACGGTAAGCTATTTTATAATGAAATACGGGGTTTTAGTTTGGATGATTTAGTAACACCAACATCAGACTTACTCAACATTCAGCCAGTTTTTGGTTCAATTTGGCAATAAACTTATCTAATTTACCCAACGCTAGTAATAGCTAATAACGAGGACTACCAAATCGGTAGTCCTTTTTTTTTACTTTTTTCTGAAAATAAGAGTGTTATTTCTCACAAGCTATAAAAAAGATTTTGGAAATTGTAATTAGCAACATTAATAAATAGCTAAGTTGTTGTAATTACTTAATAATAGAAGTAATTTTGCAAGCTGCAAAAATGAGAAAAACCTTTTTATTTCATTGGCTTGTGATAAACTTTTTTGCAGTCGAATTGAGGTTTAACGGAATTATCTAAAGCATGAACAACACTAAAAATATTGGCGTTAATGAACTTACTGCAGCGCGTTACGCCCAAATAAATTTTATTGCTAATCACCTGGCACAAAAACAACCTTTACTGCACAAAACTGGCCGTTTTTCTGGCTTATCTAAAGCCATTGTACGTAGTGAAATTGCTCATTATGTTGTTAGTGCCTTATTTAACGTTCGTAATCAATCAGAAATAAAGCAATCTATTGCTAATACTGACTTCATTCAATCAGCTAATAATACAGCGATTCTTTTAGATACAAGTGAAGCGCACGTTACCAAGCTAAAATCATTGTTAGTTGAGTCTCTATTCTCCCCAACAAAAACAAATAAGCGTTCAAGAGTTGTTTCGGTTGATGGTAAGGCGATTAGTGCAGTTGAAGCGTCTAGCATTGATGCGTTTTCGTTTATTGATGAACTAATTACTTTATCTGTGATCGCTGGTTATGCTGAGGCTGGTTATTCAACATTCCGTAGGCATTCTTCTATTGAGCCGTTGTGGAAGTTAATGCCAAGTGCCGGTGATTTACGTATTGCTGATGATTTAACTAAAGAAGAATCAGCTATGACAGATTTCATTATCAAAAATGGTTCTGACTACCATTTCTGTATTAATTTCTTTTACCCACGTAATGATGCTCGTCATAACACTAAGCAAGAGGTGCTAATCGTCACAAATGAAGAATTGAACACACCACTAGCTGATTTAAGTAAGCGTATTGAGAATGTACGTAAGTATGAACGTTTTAAAAATTGCCGCGTGTTTGTAGTCAATCTTAACAATGTACCGCGTCCAGTATGCAATGCACCTTTATCTGCTTTTGAGTTAACAGGCACATTAGAAGAACGAGCGTTAGATGATGTTGAGATCTGTTCTGTAATTGATTTTGTCGAAATTAGAGATCTGGTCGGATATAAGTTTGGCCTAGATACGTCTGATAAGGGCGCAATTAACAAGAAGTAACACCAACTACCATATAATGAGAGAGGGGTGATTTATTCTTATCGCCCCGTTAACTGGCTCACCACGTAAAATTTTTTCATCATATTACGGCAAATGTTGTAAGGGTTAATTATGCCTATAAGCCGCTACGAATTAATCACAAGCCTTAATGATAAAGAAATAGGCTTTGAAATTTTGAATATGGATTCTTGTTTTAAAGTTATTTTAAACAAAAGCCATAAATCCAGAATTACGAACAAGCCATTTCAATTAGCTGGTGGCGATATTCTTGAAGTGGGCGATAAGTTTACAGCAATTAATACAAAGGGTAGTGCTGGTTGCCCACCTATAGTTTTATCAAAACCGTGGTATCAGCAATATGAGGGGCGGATAAGAATACCTAACTATACATCGTATGGTCGGCATTTATTGTGTAATGGCCAACAGCATTCAGAATTAGCATTGTTCTCTGCACATAACCCAATAACAAATGAAAAAATGTTTAGTCCAACCAAGCGAAATATTCAGCAAAGCTACAAAGATACAGAAGATGGTTATTACATCGGCTATCTAATTTTTGGCAAAGAAGAAGATCAACTTTTTTATTGTTGTACGTCAGGTTCAAGTCGCGTGATCTCATGCAAGACGCTAAAGCGATATTAGCCTTACGTACTATTACAATCGTTAACAGCATTTAGCTGTAAATTATCACTCGTTACTGATTGAATGGAATTATTGAAATGCCCTGTAATAAATTTAACAACCTTGAGCGATTAACCGTTTCAATAACGAACTTCACCTTAGTTATTAAGGAAACGTCACTAGCACTGTTATTTAAAGTTATTAACAATGATGATTACAACTATAAGTCTATCGACTTCGATTCATTTATTAGCGACCTTTTATCTGAACGCTCAGTAGGTGGCGTAAAGGCTTTTTCTGTAACCAATCCGATCAATGACCAAATTGTTGCTTTCTATACTGATGGTAGTGTGGTGATGCCAATCAACCTAGAGGCTTATGATTCATTTATTTGCAGCATTGCTGGCTTCAATACATTGGGTGAATTACGAGTTTTAGAGTTAATGACTAATGAAAATAGCTTAATGACCCTCAATTAAACAGCCAAACAATCAGTAACACCCTTTTATTACTATTGGTGAGTAATGTGACGAAGTGCACGACTATAACCATCAGTAGTGTATGGATATTTACCTTGTAAAATCAGGTGGGTAACATACTGATCATAAGTATAATATGAACGTTGCTGCTGTTCGTTATTCATCATAAATACTCCATTAAATGAGTATTAAATACAGTAAAGTGGAAGTTACCAATGGAACTCCTTTTTGAGTCAACAAAAGTTTTTGAGAAAGAAATTTCTAAGTTTCCGAATAAAACAAAAGAAAAGATCATATGCAAATTAAATTATTATTGTTCTTTGCTTGAATCTGATAGTTCGACTTTTTATGGAAAAGTATATAAACCAATAAAGTTTAAGGGGTGTTCTGAGTCTAGTCTTTATGCACTTAGAATTGATCATGATATTAGGATTATATTAACAGTGGATGAAGATCCAATTTTTGAACAAGTTATTATTACGCTGTTACATGTAGTTCGCCATTCTTCTTTAGAAAAAACTTTCAAAGGTATAGCAGAGTCTTTATATCAAAAACATTTAAATGGTGATAATTAATGGCTGAGATTAAAATGTTACTTGATGAATTTGGCATTATTAATGAGGCAAATAAAATACTTCCAGATGATAAATTGAAATTGCAGTTTTTATCCTCTCTTGCAGAGTTGGAAGATAATGGATGTCATATTAATCGTGAGTACCCAATAACACGATTACATCGAGTAAAAGGGCAGAAAAAAGCTATCTATCGTGCAGATATAGATAAGATCTCAGGATGGAGGTTACATCTACAGTTTGATAGCATTAACAATGCTCTGGTTCTTAAAGATATTATTACAGGGCAAAAGCATAATGATGTAAATAAGGTTATAAAGTCTAAGAAAGGTCGTTACGTCTAATATAAGTTAACAGATAAGAATATGTATCGTGCAGCCGATACCTCTTTTGTCTTTGATAACTCGTATGTAGGCTGGCTTATCGTAGAATCAGTCCATTGCAATTAGCCTTGCTGGGTCGCAACTAGCGTTCTGACAGGGCTTTTTATGTTTCCGGAATTACTGTGGCCGGACAAATGATTTGATATATATAAACCAAATGATTATTCTAGCTATTCTACAAAAGCCGACACGCTGTGAAAGGTTCAGCAATCAATCTTAGCATCAAGCTAACTCACGCAATCAAATCTATTTTTTATCAATTTTTTGTACGCCTAGCTGTGCAAATCCCACTATTTATCGAAGAAAAAGTAATCCTGTAGTTCTCAAAATTACTGGATCGCTTCGTCATATCTAAGGAATTATCTATATGTTAAATATCATTGAAGTATCTACCGTTAACGAAACCGAAGCATACGAAGCTATTAATGCTGCATTATTAGCTGCCAAGTTTGAGTTTAAGAATGAAGTGCGAACAGAACATAAGAAATCATTACTTAATGATAATTATGAGTATGAAGACCACCAAAAAGCTAAAAACTTGATTGAAGAAAACCTGATTTTATTGATGGGTGAGGTTGCTGCAAAGCATGGCTTCTTTAATTTTTCTATCTTTGATGGTTGTGAGCAATCATGGTCTATCGTATGTGATCATGCTGAGTTCGGTACTACATTCATTATTATCAATGACCAGATTGAATATGACTTTAGTTTTTAAAGTCCACCAGCCTACCTAACTTTAGCCCGTATGTTTACGGGTTTTATTCAATTCACAGCACAGTTTTCCCAAAATGGGAAAACTTGGTTGACTAACATCTAATCATTTCTAATAATGGAATAAGGGAATAGTATGCGAATATTATCACGTTCAACTTTGCGTGAGTTTTGGGAGCAGCCTAATCATACCGGTGCGGAACAACCACTTCTTGCATGGTATGCAGAAGTTAAGAAAGCAAACTGGCAAACGCCAAATGACATTAAAACAAAGTATCGAAATGCGTCTTTTGTTGGTAATAATCGTGTTGTGTTCAACATACATGGCAATAAATACCGATTAATTACCGCGATTAATTACAATGTTTCAAATGTTTACGTTCGCTTTATAGGTACTCATGCCGATTATGACAAAGTAGACGCTGCGACCATTTAAAAGAGGCATATATGAACATTAAACCAATCAAAACAGCAGAAGATAATCGTGCGGCTTTAGCTCGTATCGAGCAGCTTTGGGATGCTGAACCAAACACAGCAGAGTTTGATGAATTAGAAGTGCTTTCGACTCTTGTAGAAGCGTTTGAAGAAGCTAATTATCCGTTCTCTCCGCCTGATCCAATTGAAGCTATCCGCTTTCGCATGGAGCAGTTAGGTTTAGAAGATAAAGACTTAGTGCCATACTTAGGGACACGTAGCCGTGTGTCTGAGGTATTGAAACGTAAGCGTGGTTTAACACTCACCATGATTCGTAATTTGAATAAAGGGCTTAAAATTTCACTTGATAGCCTTGTAAAAGAATATCAACTAGTGAATTAGAGTTAACTTATCAATTGTGCAAACTCGCTAACTTAGCTTTAGTTTGTACTCCTGCCTATCTAATCTTAGCCCGTGAATACGGGCTTTTTTACATCTAATCCCCTGGAATACGAATGCTTTCTAACTACTTACCCGACCTAAAAAAACAGACTTTAAGTTTTATTGCTGAACTCATTACTGACGATGGAAAACATAGAGAGTTATTGTTTTTCCCTACTATCAACCTAAACGGTAATCACTGTTTTGATCGCTGGACAGTTGGTAATTTTTTCGGAATTGTAGATCTAATTGAATCTGGCTTTACGACTAGAGGCGCACTAAAGCTTGCGCGTAGCATGGCGTATGTAACTAACCATTTCTCAATGATTGCTGAGTATGAGCCTGATGTTGATCGTGCTTATGACAGAGTAATGAGAATAGGTAATACTGCTTTGTTTCCTATTTGTGGAAATGGTTTTGAGCAAGAACCATCGCCTGAGACAATGTACAAACTTGGAGTTGAATCGTTCTCACTGAAAAGTAGTGACGCTAAATCATGGTATGAGCCTGACGGTTTTGCATTTACGCACCCAAAGGTTAACAATCAAGAAAGTGGAAATGCAATTAGCGATTTAGAAACATACATTAAATCGTACTTATCAGAGCAACACTGCCCATATACGAAAGCAGAAGAATGGAGTATTTCAATTGTTGTAAGTGGTAAGTTAACTTATAACGACATTGATGAAATCGACCATTTTTTGAGTGAAGACAATCAACGAAACTCATTACTCAATATCTGCGGTATAACGGGCATCTTCTTCTAATTTACTGATTAAATAGACAATTAAATAAATAAAATAGATAACTTATCGCTCTTTCTATATCCAACCTCCCATAAGGAATAATCTAATGCGCCTATCAAAACTTAATGTTGTGTACCGCAAAAACAACGCTGATTACCTAATTACATTATTAGATAACGATGATGTTGCTTTCTTTAACGACAAAACACGCGAAGTATTTGAGCCGTTCGATGTGACTGGTTTTGATATTGTTGAATTAAAGATGGTAATGGCCGATCTGAATTACATTGCTAATAAGATAAACATATATAAAACAGCCTCTTGTTCGACCTATATGTTTGCTATTGCGAAAGATAACAACGGACGTAACATCTTTCCATTATTAGAGGATTCAATCGAGTTAGATAAAACACAATACAATGAAAGTACAAACTTTCCTGTTAGCGCAATAACAATAATTGATTGTGAATATCTAAACGATGCTTGGCATAAGCATATGTGTAATGCCAACAATCGACCTGTAATATCTGCTAAGACATTATCTTATGAATGGATAGATACTCGAAGCAAGAAAACTCATGCGAACGCTGAGATTTTATTAGAATCAGTGAAACTTAGTAATCCTGAATACTTGAGAGAAATAATCGAAGATGTTGAGTCCGGTATTGATTCTGGCAATGATGGTTTTGCTATTTTTATTGATGGGATATGTAAATACTCAACGCTGGATGAATACAAAGTTGAGTTTGGCCGTACTGCACAACTGAGCGTGGTAATACGTGATGATGTAGAGCATGATCTTATTTACACATTACCAATCTTAAATGGTTGCTATCGTTACGATGGTGCTGTGATTAATACCTTTCGACCAATAAGATTTAAACCGGCACATGTAAATAAAGAAACTAATTTCGACCAACAAGCAGTAGAGTCGATGATTAATTCATTAAATGAGTTATCTCGTAACTTTTATCGCCATGACTATCAAATAAATAGAGCCGTTACTACATTTGCCGTAGATGATGATTACGAGTCCATATTTCCATTCAACAATGAAAACGACATTAATCACCAAGATATGATTAATTCTTTTGCAGATAATCATTGTGATCTTTATGAAGTGTGGCTTTCTTTATCACCACAAAAACAAATACAGTCACGCAAGCTCAGAACTAACCTTGTTAATGCACCTGTAATCAAACGTGAACAAGGAAACAAGTTTAATTCAACATATCCATTGGTTAGTAAAGACAATCCCACAGAGAGCGTTATTGAAGCCATTATGATGGATTTCAAGGCAAAGCTATCACCCAAAGTAGCTATATTTCTTGATGGTCAATGTGTTGCTAGTAATCATAGTAGTTACGTTGTATCTAAACGTGGTGTTGATGTGGCTGTATTTGAAAATCTTCTAAATCTTCCACAATTGACAGGGATTGGTTTTTAACTTGATTTTGTTGCTTGCAAAAACATAACGATATATTTATCTAATTTAAACTAAAGCTGATTTATCAGTAACGATAAGAACGATCATTCTCCCCTGGAGAGTGGTCGTTTTTTTGTTTTATTTTTAAGGTGGTCTTCCTTGCCTTTTTAAACCTATCGAATATTTTATATCACCATAAGAAACAAAGACAAAACGTAACAAATTCAATCCTAATTATAAGCTCAATAGAAAAATAGAGGTATTTATGGCTGGTGGTATAGAGGGAATAGCTCAAACACTTCGGGAGCAATTACGATGTAGTGATATAAGTACCGAGCATATGAGCGAGTATATGACAAACATCGTTTATGTACTGAAACGCTTTGATCTGCAGGTTGATATTGAATCTGTCGATGACGGCTTGTTTGACTCTATACTTGAGATAAACGAACCGGCACGTACAAAGTGTTTGTGGTTGTTCAGTTTGTTAGATGATAATAAGAAAGGGCACAAATCTGAGAAAATAGCGTTGCCCTTGATGTGCTGCAGTAACATGATGGAACTAAGGCAATCGAAACCCAATGCGCATCCGTTTTATCATTGTGAGCATTGTAAATTAGGTATTCGAGGCCGTATGAGTGATTACTGGGTACATAAAGATAATTACCCTAGATCTAAATAATTCTGAGGCGTGTATGGCAATATCAAATACTTTATGTGGTGCAAGATCCATAATCAATGTTACTGAGTTTGTTACACGCGAGGGCTTGCTATATATAGTGACTCCATACTTTAGAAATGGTGGATATTGGGTAATTAATCGTGAGTTGGCACAATCCACAGCAATACTCGTAGAGAAAAAAGACAGTAATAAGTTTGATGAACTACAGGCGGTCATTAAGGCTGTAGCGTATAGCCAATGTTGGATGCTTGATGATTATCGCAATGTGAACAGTTTAGCTATGGGCAAAATATGTGGACGCTGGTTTTCACAACTTCCAATTATGAATACCTCTTTGCCTATTGAATACATCATTGATGATAAAAAACTTCCTGCTTTGGAAGATGGATATGCAGTTCTAAAAGGGATAATTACTGATATAGCTCCTGATACAGAAAATCTTGGCTTATCGCCCAAAATAACCTTAAATATTTCGCAGATAAAAGGTAGAGATCAACAAATTGCACCGACAACAAAGAGTGACACTGTAACTCATGGCGATTACCGTAAGTTAGTTGAATTGTTTAGGAAGCAGTCTAAATCAATTGCCCTTGAGTTGGCTGAGACTAAGTTAATAAATAACAAAGACCGTGCCATGAACGGTGAAGCAATATTTATTGCTAGCGGCTTTAAGGTGCAAGAGTGTGAGTTTATAGCCGATGATTTTGATGAATATTCTGACTATTTTCTTGTTGATGGGCAGTTAGTTGACATTCATAAGGGCATGGATAACAGTGAGTTTTTAGAGGTTTATCCTTTAGGCTATAGATTTATCAGCAAACAGGATATTGAAGACTTCAAAAAAGCGTTTTATATATCTATTCAAGAATCAGAGCTGTCACTATTTCTTGTTAATTCATTGCAGGTCACTGGAATATCATTCAAATAATGGTCAATAACATAATAAATTCACGATCTATCATTGCCGTTAGTGTTTATCCTTACTGTCCTGATGGAGTTTTAAGCATCAATAAACGTGCTTATATCATAACGCCCATACAGCCTCATAATGGACGTTTAATTCATTCGGAAACCAAAGGGTTGTTTGCATCCATTATCACCGTCTGTGATGCGGCTACAGGCGAATTACCAGATAAAATCAAACGTTTGATTAGTGAACTTACGGTTTTACAAGCGCAAGTAGCACCAGATTTGTCTAACATATCTGGCGTATACGGTTTGCTGACTGAAACTCACATGGATTCAATATTTACTTGTATTGCACCAACTGTACCGTTCGACACTCTTTTGGATTTACGTGATGTAAGCAATAACAAAAGATTAGAGTTGTTTGATCGTGATTCCCGTAATGAAACCACTGAAATAGATAGACTTAAACTTAAACATTACAATGCTACTTTCCGAAACGAGTGGAATACACCGGTAGATATGATCGTTTATGGTAGCGATGGTAACGCATTAGAATTTGAGTATGAGTTAAATTTTTCCGATATTCAGCTACCTGAAAAGTGTAGTTATGAAAAGGGCTTAGTTTCACTGACTGAACAGGTGAGTGGCTATCATAAATCACTTATTCTCAATGCTTCTTTTGATGCGTTTGGCTGTGACAATGATATTACTAGTGTTAATTATTTATATAATGATCACGATGCAGCACTTGATTCATATAATGTTGCGGCCTCTAGTGGCAAAGAAGTAATTGTTATTGATGGTGTTGTGCAATGTAGCTCTGTTAGCTACTGCAAAGTAGGTGACGTATTAATATCAGAGAATGCACAATGGTTTATTGATTTTGCAAACAACACGATTAATATCGGTGCTGGTGGTTTTGAATTGCCAATAGTTAACAAATTGGATTTGTTTGCCGTTACTGGCTATCAATTAACTAGGTAAACACATGCGACATTTTGATTTAAAAGATTTTTATTCCAATATCGCGGTTTGTAAAATCAGTTTATCCCAAGACCCCAAGAACTACGCCAAAGCATTTCTTGTACTTCCTCTGACTAGCTCTAGCAATGGTGATCTGTTGTTTAACACGCGATCACCGTTAATACCGACCGTATTCTATTCTCGGACTCGCGCTTTAGGCGTACCCAAGCAAGTTGAATCAATGATACGACTTCTAGCAATGCAGCAGCGCATGTTAACTACTGGCCACTCATATAAATCACCATATTCTGTTAAAACAAGAACACAGACTTTAAATAATGGGGAGTATGGAGCTATTGCTTATGTTCATGATATTGAAAGCATAACCCCTGATATTATTGAACAGGCAACATACGTCCACCAAGTCTCTATTAGTATTATGGGGGAGTTAACGGATGATTTTTCGAGTAATGCATATAAACGCACCGTAGAAGAACATTTAGATCAGTTAGTCTCGTCCGATTATGAGCGCATTAAAGTAGCACCAAAATATATCAAGCCTCAGAATGTATCTGTCATAAAAAATAGCCAATCAATGTATCAAGAGTCCACGTTAACGGCTATTCGTAACATGGTTGAAAATCGACTGTCTAATTTTGGTTTATCTCTTTCATCATCAAGATTTAAAGATTTAAAACTGACAAATTACTTTCACATACTTTCTATAAACGAACTATCACCAAATAATTTATATACAAACACTATACGGAATGAGTTTTTAGTTGAGGGGGTTGTTCTACTTAGTGATGGTCAGGTTAATGGGGCTCTTATGAGCCCAAGAAAAAAGCCGTTCCTTAGTGCGAATTATGACGCACTTACTGAAAGAGATAGGGCTGCTATAGACTTTATAGACCTGAATAACATCGAGCTTGTAGTAGAGGACACTTTTCAAATACTAAACATACCTAGTGTTATTGGATTTAGGTTCTGATACTTGCTTGAGTAGATGCAGGTAGATGGAATTGTAAATTACAAAATTAACAGCTCTTTATGTTGACGATTATTCTATCTGCCATTATCCTTATGATTCTTATTAAAGCCGACACGCTGTGAAAGGTTCAGCAATCAAATTTATCCCTATTTAATTATTTGCTTCCTGCAAATCCCGAATTATCTAAATCCCCTGGTATAACCATGAAAATCATTGATCTAATTCAAGACACTGATCCGTGGTTGAAATGGCGTGAATCTGGTATTGGTGCTAGTGATGTATTAACTATCATTGGCTGCAATCCCGATAAAACGAAATTTCAATTATGGTGTGAACTTGTAGGACTTATTGAACGTCCCGACCTATCTAAAAACCCACACGTACAACGTGGCAAGCGTTATGAACCTGTCGCTAGACGAGTTTTTGAAACTGCCTCGAAAGACCATTTTGAACCATTATGTATTGAGCATCCTCTTTATGAGCCGCTTCATTCATCGTTAGATGGTTACTCTCAACAATCCAATACAATTCTTGAAATCAAATGCCCTTGTGAATCTAAGTTCCAAGAGGTGTTAGATAAAAAGCGATTCTCGTCTTCTTACCGTATGTATTACACGCAAGTACAGTATCAAATGCTCTGTACTGATGGGCTGTGTTCTGATTCGGTCTTATTCTTTTACTGCACTGAACGTGCCAGCAATAACACTATGGCTTTTCGTATACCTGCTAACCCTGATTATCAGGAATGGTTACGCAAAGAAGTATTGTCGTTCTGGAACTGTGTTGTATCTGGTAAGCCACCAGCACTTGATCCACAACGTGATGCGTTATTACCTGAATTTGTTAATGATGCCCGTTTTGATAAATGGGAAGAATTGACTTATGAGTTAGTCGTAACACTACGTGAACGTAAGAAATATGAGGCTTTAGCAAAGAAATACGCTAAAGAACAATCCGCTATTCAAGAACAAATTATCGGCTGTTTTGGTGACTTTAAAAGTGGCATTCTAGCTGGCGTTAAAGTTTCTGTTTCAACTCGTAAAGGTAATGTAGATTACAAGACCTTACTTGAAGATTTAGAATTACTTCACGGCATTACTGTTGACGTTGATGAATATAGAGCTAATTCTAGTTCATCAATTAAAGTAAGTGTCGATAAGAAGCGTGGCGAAGATTTAACTGAAAGTTATTTAACCGAAAAACTTAACGCTATTGTACGTTCAAAACCTGATAACATTGTGTGTAGCACAATTAATTTTAACGCTTAAAAACAATCCAATATCCCCATAAGGAAACATCTAAATGCCTAATACTTTCACTCTTGAGCAAATGACTTCTTTCGCTGAAACTTTCGCTAAAAACTTTGCTACTAACTTAGTATCTGAGCAAGCGAAACAAGCACTAAAGGAACGCAATGATTCAGTGGCTTACAAGCCTACTTCTATTAAGCCGACCAAAGTGCAAGTTAAAGCAACTGAGTTATTCAAAAACATCGACAAAAAGCCAAACGAGCAACTTGTTCTTACTGTTAACGATTGGAAAATTAAACCTGTTGGTATTCCTACCGTTATTGAAGATTACTACTTCCGTGCTGAACTTCTCCAAGATATTACTAATTTCATCCTAACAGATGTTGATTACGGTTTTTGGATGATTGGCGGCCACGGTACTGGTAAAACTTCTGTAGCTGAACAAATTGCTGCACGTTTAGGAATGCAATGTTATTCAGAAACCTGTTCTGAGCGCACTGAATTTTTAGACCTATTCGGCTATAACATTCCTTGTGCTGGTGGCAAGATGAAGTTTGTTCACGGTGGCTTATACCTTGCTATGCAAAATGGCGGTATCTGTATACTGAATGAAGTTGATGCTATGTCTCCATCAGAATTAATCAAGTTGAATGAGTTGCTAGGCGGTAAGCCTCTTTATGTACCTCAAACAGAGTCTTGGTTAAATCCTCATAAAAACTTTCGTCTTATCGTAACTTCTAATACGAACGGTACAGGTGAAGATCCTCGTTACATCGGTACTGGCCAATTAAACGCTGCTTTCAAAGACCGTTTTATGAAAACGTATGTAGATTACTTACCGCAAGAAATTGAAGTTGAGTACCTTAACGGCATTCTTGGTAAATATTTTGACAAAAGTAATCCACATTACAGTTCAGTACGTGAGAAACAATATAAGGCTTTAATCGTTATGATTGTGAAAGTCGCTAATGCTTTACGCAAAGCGGCAGTATCAATGTCAGGCGGCATGACTCCACCAAGTATTCGTGCAACTAAGCGTTGGCTTGAGCTAACACTAAAAGGTACATCTACTAATGGTATGAGTGGTACACGTTCAGCGTTCTTAAAAGCTTACGCTTATGATTTATCAGAGCACGAGCAAAATGCAGCTATTGAAGTTTGCATTGAGCATTTCGGTTCTGACTTCTAAGTTAATAATAAAAACCATCCAATACGCATCTTCACGGTGCGTTTTTTTATCTAAATCCCAACCATCACTTAATAGTTTTTGCAAACTACAAAATCAATGTAAAATACTATTAAGCACCAATCTGGAAATTATCTAATGTCTTCAATAATTACTTTACCTAAAGACGTAACACCTGTTTATCTTGAGATCTCTCAATGGCATGGTAAGCGCGTCCTAAAAAGTGAATATCTTGAGTTGGATTATGAATTAGACAAAGAGTTAGCCCACTTGGGTAACGTGTCTATGATTAAACCTGAATTGCTCAAGAAATTTCGCAACCTATCTAATACTGCAGTAGCGGCACTATCTAAGTACGGTGTGCGTTTTGGTGATGGTTTTATTGTCCCTAACGTAAAACATGCTGAGGTAATGAGCCAACTTAAAAAGGTACAAGAAGAATGGTATGAAACAAAAGCTGAGATCATCAGCCGTTACCAAATTCACCTTTTACGTTGGGCTAGTGAAGCAGAAGCAAAGCGTAAGGGCTTCGGTCAAATCATCAAGGACAATGCGTTCTCGGTTGATTATATCGACAGCCAGATACAGTTTGAAATTAGAACAGCACAAGACATGGTAAGTGGGCTAGAAAAGACACTTATTGATGAAGTCGCGGAACGTTTCACTGATAAACAAGAACAGCTTATTAAACGTAAACAGGAGAAAGGGCACTTTGCGATAAATCGTAGAGACTTGATCGTTTTACGTGATGTTCAAGATAAGTTACTGGTTAATGCCATGCTTTCAGATAAGGCATTACCGCTTGTCGATTTTATTGAAGCGATACTTGAAAAAGTACCGGACGATTTAAAAGAGAGCTTATCTAATGAGTTTTGTGATGATTACGTACAGGCAATTTCAATGCTGGCTAAACCGCAATTAATCTTTGGTATGAGTAACGTTAAACCGAAAGATGATTCACAAGGAAGTTTGCTTCCAAATTCGCCATTGAATGTAATCCAACAACCATCCCTATCTGCTGAAACTGAAACAACATCTAATACTGACATGCCACAAATTGAAGCAATATCCGTTGAAGAAACACCATCAAAGGAAATTCAAGAAGTGGAAGAAACCGATACTAATAACGATGATAGCCATGATGCATTTTCGATTTTAGACGATTTCTAATATTGAGGGTTAAGTTTTTACTTAGCCCTTTTTCTTTACCAACTATCCAACACCCCAATAAGGAACAACCTAATGTATCAATCTATTCTAAACAGCTTACCGTTATACATTGGTGCAATCTCTAATGACCTGAACGTTGATGTTACATTTAGCGGCTCTGGTGCGTACTGCGCTCCTGTAGGTAGTAAGTGGCAAATCAATATCCCATTATTCGATGTAGACAATGCAGAAGCCCGTGCAGCCGCATATGCTTACGCATTGCATGAATGTGGCCATATTAATTACACGAACTTTGCTGTACTTAAAGATCTAATCAACACTCAAAAGAGTAAGTCTGAAATTTCACTTAAAAAACGTATTAGTAATATTTTTGAAGATACATACATCGAGCGTGAATTATCGAAAGAATATGCTGGTGCATACAAACGTTTAAGTGAAATGCGTACTTGGTTACAAGACGAAGACGAAAAGAAGAATCCAGATGCGTCAAATTTGCCTTTGAGTTCTCAAATACTTAACTTCATTTACACCTACAGCTTCTTTGCTGCCAATAACTACACTTGCTACAAAGCCTTACTTGATGAAAATGAAGTATTGCTGGTGGAGCAGTTAGGTAATGACGCAGTTTTAGAGCTTAAAAGTGTTTTAAATGGTGTTAAACAGCTTGCTAGTAGTCAAGATTGCATGGACTTAACTGATCGCGTTTACGACATTTTAGAAAAACTAAAAGACGTAATCCGAGATCAGCAACAGCAACAGCAACAGCAGCAAGACCAACAGGGCGGTAACGATAGCGAAGATGATACAGCGCAAGGTGATTCTGACTCTGGCGATAGCCAAGACGATGATAGCAATAGCGATGATTCACAATCTGGCGGTGACAATTCTCAGAACAATGATCAAGGTGATGATTCACAATCTGGCGATAGTCAGGGCGATGATAATAGCCAAGACGATCAAGGTGATGATAATAGCCAAGACGATCAAGGTGATGATTCACAATCTGGCGATAGCCAGGGCGATGATAATAGCCAAGACGATCAAGGTGATGATTCGCAATCTGGCAATAGCCAAGGTGATGATAATAGCCAAGATAAAAATGCAGATAACAATAATTCTTCTGATTCAACCAATATGGGTGATCAGGGTTATAAGTCTGACGATTCAACAGCCAATCAGAAACCTCTTACACAAGAGCAGGTTGATGATGCTATTGATGCACTAAACGATATTATTAGCGGTAATGCTGAACTACCTAATTCTGACGCTGGCGATGCGCTTGCTGAAAAGTTAGGAAAGCAAAGTGAAGATGATCAAGCTAGTGGTAAAGTTAAAGCAAGTGATTATACAACTGACTCTAAAGTTAATAGTGCAATCACGTATCGTTCCCTTAAAGGCAATTCATTAGGTGCAAAAACACTTCATCGAATTGCAGACACGCAATCTGTATTTGTTCGTCAACGTTTACAGGGCTTAATTGCTGCAAAACAACGAAAAGTAGTATCACGTAAATCAGCAGGTAAACGTATGATCGGTAATGCTGGTACACGTATGGCACAAGGCGATTACAAAGTGTTTCGCCAAGAGCTAACACGTAAACTAACAAATACTGCGATTACTATATTGCTAGATGATAGTGGTTCTATGAAAAACGAGAAAGGCCAAGTGGCGGCTAGTGCAACTCTTGCATTAATCAAAGCACTTGAGCCTATTAATTTCGTATCTACTAGTGTTGAAACGTTTGGTACTGAATCAAGTAGTAACATCGTTTACAAGGTGAAAGACTTCAATGAATCAGCAAATCAATGTGCTGACCGTTTAAGTGAACATCTTGCTTATGGCGGCGGTTACACTCCGTTGTTAACGGGCTTGTGGTCGGGTTTACGATCAATCAGTCAACGTAAAGAAGCACGAAAAATCCTTATCGTTATTACTGACGGTGAGCCTGATCAACGTACTCAGTGTACTGAGCTAATCAATCGCATTCGCACCAGTGATGGTGTAGAAGTCTTTGGTATTGGCATTGGTGATGCAAATACGTTAGTTAAGCCACTATTCGGTGAACAATATGCGGTAAGCATAAAGAAAATAGATCAACTTGCATCAGAGATTTTTAAACTTTCTGAGCAAATTCTTTTTTCTTAACAAAATAATGATGATTGCGCCCAACAGGGCGTGATCACTCATTACCATCCATCAGCAACACCTTTCCAACTAATCCAACCTAATTCTGCAAGTTCTTATACATTTGTTGATATTGCTGTTTACAAAATCAAGCACATCAAACGTATGAGTATTTTCCATAAGCTGCTCGGACTGAAATCAGCTTGTAATGTCCGTTCTACCAACAACCCAATCCAACCTCCCAACTATCTAAGGTAACAACTATGTCTAACTCTAATAAATACTCTAACTCTTATAAAGAATCTGGTCTTGATCGTGTAAAACGTGAAACCGAGGAAATCCGTATCATGCTAGCTAACCAAGGCAATTTTGCTGAGGTGCTTGGCCAAATGTATAGCATTGAAAGTGCTGTTAATACTTGTGGTGTTGGCAAAGCTAGCTCTAAAAAATCAGCTTGTCCTATTCATGGCGGTAAATCTGGTGAAAACTTTCGTTTCTTGAAAAATGGTGCGGAATTTGGCACTTGTGTTTGTCACTCATGCGGCACAATTTCTAATGGCTTTTCGTTAGTAATGGAAGCTGACAAATGTTCATACCGTGATGCTGTAAAGAAAATCGGTTACTTCGCTGGTTATTACTGCGATTTAGACGGTAATGTTTATGGCAATGGTAATGATGATGCTGCAAAAGCTGAGGCTGCAAAGCGTCAAGCTGAGTATGAAGCAAAACGTGAAGCTCGAAAGGCTGAACAAGCTAAGAAAGACAAGGTTGACAATGAACGTGGTATCAAACGTTTGGTTCAAATGTGGAATGGCTCTGTATCGTTAGATCACCCATACGCTGAACCTGCTCGTAAGTATTTCGTAAAGCGCGGTCTTGGTAATATCGGTACTCTTAATGATGAAGTGCGTTTACACCCTGCACTTGAGTTTTTTGTACTTTGGACTAATCCAACCAATCCGAAAGAAACAAAATTTGTATTAGCTGGTAAATACCCTGCGTTACTTGCTCAAATTCGCACTCCAAATGGTCGTCCTACACGTATTCACCGTACCTACTTAGATTGGGATGGTAATAAGTTAGACCTTTCTAAAGTGCCGAATGAGATTACTAAACAAGGTTATGCGCTAGAAGATATTACTCAAGTAGATCCAAAGAAAATGACTCCACATATTCCGCTAACTGACATTAGTGGTGGTTCTATCCAACTTGCTGACGCTGGAACAAAAGTTCTTGGTTTAGGTGAGGGTTTAGAAACAACACTTGCTGCATCAGTGGCTACCGGTATGCCTGTTAACTGTTGTATTAATGCAACGATGTTAGCCAACTGGTTGCCAGCACAAGGAACTGAGTATGTGTTTATTTTCCAAGATAAGGACGTTTCAAAAACTGGTGAGATCTGTGCAGATACATTGCGCGAACGCTTAAAGCCTTATGGTGTTAAGGTGTTTGCCTTTGAGCCTGACATGGAAATCCCTAATGGCGAATCTGGCGTTGATTGGGCAGACCAATTCAATGCCAAAGGTGTTCTTGGTTTCCCTATGGAAGCACGTAACTGGCGTTCACTACTTTAATTTTGTTTATTACAGCCATGAATCACCGTATTTTATAGTGCGATGATTCATGCTGCTGTTTTCTTTTTAATCAAATCATATCAAATAGTGCCAGGGCAAAAGGAGAATAGATAACTTAGCAAGATCTGATACTTGATAATGCTATAATCATTTTTAAAACCTATTAGGAATTAATAATGATCACTATCTCTATATCCGCAAATCCCCAAACACGCACATATAACTCTTGTGAAGTCCACTGGAACGTTCGTCTACCTGATGATATTGCCAGAAAGCAACTTAGACCGGTTAACATGGCCGGTATAGTTAAAATCACAAACATATCATTCAAAAACCCAAACGAAGTATTGGCCTATGCAGAGTTAAAGGCTCTAAATGCGATTCTTTGTTCTGATAAAGGGTTACGATTACTCATAACTAAAGAGGTCAACAACAATAAAGTACATATCATGGCATCTTGCGATGATACGGTTACTTCATTACGTGGTTTGAGCTCTGATCGTGACGCTAGTGACTTTTCTAAAGTGCTGCTCAGTGTGGCAACACCAGTAACAACTATGTTCTTTGGTGCGCGTTTTAATCACGTATCACCATTTGTTTTAGAATATAACGATGTTGAACGATATGACGAATTTGTATCAGATGAAATTTCAGATATTCTCTGCATTAGTACCGATATTGGCTATCTTTCAATTGGTCGCAGAACATTAGAAAGTTTCACTCGTAAAACCAAACGTGATAACGCATTCCATGAGCTAGCTGCGGTTTTGCAAACATCAAAATTAACTATCAAGTTCCAATCTCCAAGTGAGCGACAGGAGCGTATTGATAAATTCAATCATGACTGTGAGATTGTTACAGTCGAATCAAATGAACCGGCATACGCTGGACTCAATTTTCTAATTCCAACGAAACCTATTGAGCGCGATGGTGTTCAATGTTTTTCACTCATTACTTTATTCAATGATATTAAACATCATAGAACAGAGGATATGAGCCCCAATCTTCGGAAAGATCCAATCATGACCAATCAATCAACAAATGTTCACCAAAATAATACTGCCGATTCACGCTATGAAAACGATATTCTTTATATCGAAATGAATGAATCAGAGCGTATGGTTAATGCACAATTCGGCAGTTTTGTATTAAGCATCAACATGAGCGAAAGCCGTGGCCGTGAGCTTAACTACGTGGATGCAGGTTTTATGGCATTAAATCTTGTTCAGATGCAATGCCAACCTAAGAAACGTGTCCGTGTTTATACTGAAAACAAGTTGTTAGTCGATGCATTCCACAATCTTGACTCTCTAAAAGAGTTTGTGAAAGAGGGTGATCATGTTGCGGCAAAGCTGCTTGAACGTATTACTATGAGCATGTACAAAGTACGTATGTGC
Organism: Photobacterium aquimaris; assembly: GCF_002954455.1. Classification (GTDB taxonomy): domain Bacteria; phylum Pseudomonadota; class Gammaproteobacteria; order Enterobacterales; family Vibrionaceae; genus Photobacterium; species Photobacterium aquimaris. The sequence goes on along the minus strand of NZ_MSCC01000004.1, from coordinate 163,606 downwards.
GGCATCATTAAATTGTCTGACTTTGAACTACGAGCATTGCCTATTGCTCCTGAACCAATGGAATACGGGCAAATCAACTTTGATCTTTTCGGTAAAATCCGTAAAGGGGCACAAGCTTTGATCTTAAAGCCTCATGCTTTTTCTCAGTTCTTACAGCGCATGTCACAAGATGAATTAAATGATGGTGGTCGAAACCCACTGGCATTTATGACCAAGTTGATTAAGCAATCGAAATGGACGGTTAAAGTACCTGCAACTAAAGATACTAACGAGCAATGGCATAACCATGACAACAATGCCATGTTAGTGATCGGACGTAGCGATACTGATAATACATTGCAAATTGTGACGTTCTTTAGAGCGCACCGCTATGAGAATTATGAATATAAGCTGGCACACCCTGAAAAGTTTGAGGAAGTACGTACCGATTTAGGTACTGTGCCAATTCAACATATTAAGGTGATCGACTAAGTACCAAAGTAACGCTAAAACTTACAATCCAACTAAGCCTCGTCAGAAATGACGGGGCTTTTTCTTATCTAGGAATTATCTAATGCAAAGTTTAACTGCTTCTTTATTAAGTAAAAATGTAATCAACAATAACAACCCAACTAAGCGCGTTAGTAATATTACTTATCGCTTAATCAATGAATGTAAGGAACTGCGTCTTTTAATCAGCACCTTGCGTTCAACAATAAGCAAAAATAATAGTAATCTGTTTACGCTCAGAGATTTTATTACTGCTAACACAACGCTGCTTGAGCATGACATTAAGACGAAAGATGATGAACAACTGTTTATTCTTGCCCGTACTTACTGGCTCTCATTTATTCGTGTAAATGACTGGTGTAATCCACTAGTTACTTCAACGAATAAACGTGCGGAATATATTAGTTGTATGCATTACATGATTAAGGCTATTGGCATGGTAGGGCTTGAAGCTCGAAAGCAGGGGATCTCACTAAGAACACTTGCTGAAAAGTACCTAACGGTTAACTGGACTAAAGCAACTAAACGTTGGTGTGCCATATTTACGCTGTTAGGTGATTCGCCAGAACAGTTTGTACGTTACATCTATGGCGTTATCTGTGAAAAGGTTAACCTTGTATTGCCACAAGCTGATAGGCTTGCATACATGATGATACATAGCTATGTGGACACGTTTTGGATCGTAGCTAATCGCTATATTGATAATCCATCTTCATGCTTAACTAAATTTACAACAAAACCTATTATTGATGCTTAAACATCACCATTTATTGTTAACTACATATCTAATTAAATCATAACAACTTATTTCTTATAACAGAAAAAAGCCATATCTTCTCTGGGGGATATGGCTTTTTTTAACTGCAATCTGCACAAGGCTAACTAACTTATTTTTTTAAATAAAAATATAAGTTAGTTAATAGTGTTGATTACAAAATCACATGACATATAATGAACGTAGTTATAGGGTTTTTAACATTTTCCCTGTAACTAGAACAGAGCATATTGATTATTATTAGTACATAGTCAAGGAAAAGACCGCTAGGCTGTAATGGCTTTGGCGGTTTTTTTTGTAATTACGATACGTAAATAACAACTAAGGCTTTTTTGTAATTGCAATTCTTCTTATTATGGCTTCCATTTTAATGAAATACTCATTTCTTAGAGGTATTTATGGCCGTATCACTTGTACTAACTCCCAAAAATAAAAAGAATAAAAAAGAAAGTCGGTTTATGCCATATCATCATCTTGGGTTGTTTGATAGAACCGATAATGCTGCTGAAAATTCTGAGGGGGTTACATGCACATTGCTTTGTGCTGCTACTGTAGAGGCTTTGCTTACGGATCTTGAGTGTTTTTATTCTTACTGCAGTAAAAATCCAATCGTCTTTGCTGGCTATTCTAATCGCTCATATGATAATCATCTTAATGAAGATGAGCTAATGTTACAGGGCAAGCTCAAGCTTATTGGTAATCGGAAACAAAAAGCTTCAAATAAAGAAGAAAGCACCAATGAAGATAAGCCCAAGTTACAGGGCGATAAACCAAAAACCTCAAAAAAAGAAGAAAGCATTACTGCTTTAAAAAACCTATCGGTATTTGGTGAGTGGGACAAAAATGAAAAGCTATATCAAGAATATCGCTTATTAGTAGAAATACGTAATGGACTGACGCATTTAAAGCCAGAAGAATTAATAATTAGTAGTAGTAAAGATGGTGACTTTTATGGTAACCCAAAATATTTAAATAACTTATTGCAGAAAAAAATAGCTAAAAAACCTGCCAAAGTATGTAGCTGGATAGAGTGGATTGAAAACCAAGAATATTGCTTATGGTGTCAAGACGTTACGTATAGAATTATTCAACGTGTCATTAGTATGCTACCCAAGTCAAATTTGTCTAAATATTTTAGTGAAGATACCTATTTCGAGTTCAACAAAGAGAAGCAGAAAGGCAAATATAAATTAATCGAAGAAAAAAAACAAAAAGAGAAAGAAGAACTACAATACCTTAGAAAGGAAGTTAAAAGGCTTCAAGAGACTATCGCATAAAGCTGAATGTTTTAAGTATATTCGGCTACAAATGGGTATTATCGTTTGTAGCGAATATACAAGAAGCAAACACAACTATTTACTTATCCACCTCTGATAGTAAAAACTCAATTGATTCAGATAGCGTTCCACCGATCTCTTTAGAAAAAGTAGATAGTTTTTCCCATACATCATACTCAATATCAATCGACTTCTTCTTGGTATGTTTCTGCTCTGAATCGAAATAGCGTTTTCGTTTTGCACGAATACTTTGTTTTAACTTGTTATTAGCATTGTCTGAAATATGCTTTTCAATCCAGTTAGTAATCTTTGTTGGCTCTGCACCAATGGCCGTTAACTCGGCCTTGGCCTGTTGAATCTCACTGGTATCAATCCAGCGTGAAGCATTTTCGCCAGCAAGGAATTTTTTGTTTAGATATTGCCATTTCCAGCCGCATTCAAGATTTTCTAACTGTTGATATTTCATTAGTGCGTAACTCTAATCCTGTATTAAATAAGATGTGTAATCATATCTAATAGATAATGACTACTAATGTTCTTTTTGTGACGGTGTGACGCAATATTATCATTTATTTATGATAAATTCCCATTAGTAGAATTTAGATTAAAATATAAAACGATAAAGTTTATTATTTACTTATATCACTCAATAATTATTTTATTGCAATTTAGATAAATTGGTTTTAATTATTTTAGAATAAAAGTGGGTTGTTAAATGTGTGTTTTTTGTGGTAATGATGTTTCTCAGAATCAATATGATAGTGATGTAAGAAATTTAAATGAAAATATAAGAAATATAGAATTAAAAAATTATGAGTTAACTACTGAATTGATAGAAAAAGATTTAGAAATTAATGAATTGAATTTACAGTTAAAGAATTTAGCTCAGGAAGATGAGTGTGAGAAAGAAAACTTTTCTGGTATTAAATTTTTACAAGAAGTGTTTAGTCAGTTACCATTTCGCCTTGAAGCAGATGGAGTTGATGAGTTCAAAGAGGAATTTGAGGTTTTTCTTAATCAAAATATCACATCAGAAGTTGGTTATTTAGATAATTTCAATGTTCACGTACTCGAAAAACAAATATCTATCTATATCACATATAAGCCATATGAATATGACAGTAAGGATCTTATTGTTTTTAAAGAGCTTATGATGCAGTCTCTTCATAATAAAGATCTTATGAATGAAATGGGCTGGATAAGAAATTACACCACTGGAGTTGATTTATTTATCAGCCGACAGGAAGTGGGCTTTTACATTAGATATAAAAAGGAATGTGATTCATATATTCAATATAATGATTCTTTTGAATATTTAAATACATTATTTTTGAGTCGCCATTTAATGGACTAATAAACTATATACGCCACTTATAATTAAAATATGGTTATAAGTGGCTATAAATATCAGTTTTATTACAAGGTAATTATTAATCAACTGATTTATGTATTTCTTGCATACCAAGTTTAACTATTATTTTATCTATTGAATCGCCTTTAAATTGAGGCATTTCTGATAATTGTTTAATAATATCATGTGTATTTTTTGAAAAATAATGTAAATATTTTTTATCGCCAAAATTACGCGCCTTATATGACGACCAGCACTTATTCCACGATTTATATTCAGTGTTTGATAGCAACTCATACGAGATTGAATTGAAATTGCAGTTTGCAAAATCTATTGTTGCTTCATTGAATTTAGCTAGCCGATCACCAGTTAGGCGGTTTGAAAAGTAATTCACAAAGTGCTTTTTCAGTTCTGGATCATCAAATTTACGCTTTCGTCCGGTTACTTTGCGTAAAACCAAATGATCTTCGGACTCAATAATAGGGTTTTGATCGGTATTTTGGTGCATTTTAATTCCTTGTTTAAGGTAATCAGCAATAAAGTACATCTTAAATAAAACTGTTACAGTGTCACACATTGTTGTTGACTACCGCTTATTGCTACTGCCAATTACCCATAGTTGGATTGGGAAAATAGCTCGACTAATTATAACAGCTTGAATCACTGGTGTTAATCTACAATAGGTAATTATAAAAGAACAATGGTCTAACATAGATATACAATAGGTTTAAAATAATCGCCAATGGATCTTTATAGAAGAACGCACGAGCAATCATTTAAGAACAAGTAATTATTGGGATTGGTTTTAGTAGCAAGCCACAATATGGTTAATAATCTATAGTTCAACAATAGTCCTTTAGTGGTATCTGGCTGATACCACCTTTAAAACAACATAAGTGAAATTATGTTGTGTTAAGAAATCGGGTAAAATGGCCGATTTGTATAGTTCGTGAATGGGCTTTTTGGTTGGGAGTAGATTTTAGCGTTGTTTTTGGCTCTCTGTGTTGGCGTTAACAATAAGTACAACATAGTACACAAATAGTATATTAAAGACCGACAATAGGCTTAAAATAGCCACGAGTGCTTCTATATAATTCGACAATGGTTCTTTGTTGTATCGGTATTGACGTGAGTAAATTAATCATGGTTGGCGTAAATAGATTTTGTATTCATCAAAATCTATTTGTCTTCACGATTTATCCGTTCCTATGTTTCTTGTTTAATTATCTAAAGATAAACGGTGAGGCTTTTTACTTTATGAGTGTTTATTCTGGCAGTGTTACAGTGTTACAGTGTCACCTTTACTTGCTTGTAAAAAGTAAATCCTATAGATTGTATTATTATAGTTTATATGTGTGGCTTATTTTAGTTCCTCGCCAAACCTAATATTTTAATAAACTTATTAAAATATGTTTATGAAGTAATGAAATATTATATTAATTATTCTCTCATGATCGAAAACATTATTATCATCTTTTTTATTGGACAAATCGCATGATATATTTCAATACATAAGGCTTTAAATCCATGTAGCTAACAGTATTTACTTTTTACTTAACCAACTAAAATGAATTTAAAAATTTGAATTAAAGCTCAATTACTAAAAAATTATGAATATTGTTTTATTGCAGTTTTGTTTATAACTTGAATTGTCAAATATAAAACTATGCATTAAAATGCAAGTCTAATATAGACTTGATGAATATTATCAAGGTAACGCATTAATTATAATAACAGACTGATATTAAAGAAGAATCAGCACACAACATAATTTCACTTATGTTGTTTTAACGTAACGGAGAACAGCATTGAGTGATAACGGTGCTCAACCAGTTGGCTCGATAATCCCTATCAAATGTTTTTTAACTTTAGATTTTGGGTATAAACTCCCAGATATGATTTTAAAAAATATGGAGTTGGAATTAAAACCTTTAGGGTTATATCTAAAGAAAGAACAAATGATGAAAAAATCATTTCTTATAGTTGAAATTGATAACTTGGATATTTTGTTTGAATTTAACCTTGATGATTTTATAAATATTTGGGATGCGGCTTTGATAAATTATTTCGCTTCCGAGGATTCAGCCTATACTTCTTGTATAGAGAAAGGGGCTTGTGATCTACGTAACATGATTGTCCAATTTATTAATGATTTTGTAATGGCAAATCAAAAGCTAAACAATGTTGTTAAAAACAATCTACGACTGATAGATGCCAAGTTAGGTAACATTTATGATTATGATGTGATTGTAAATATCAATGGTGAGCTAAAGATAAGTAATCCAATAGCAATCTTATCTCGTGGTACATCTGTTTGTGATGCACTCAGTAAAGAAGAACTTTTTCAATATAGCTATAAGCGTAATATTCGAGAAACATCATTAGATTTACCAAGACGAACTAAAAGCTTATTACTTGGTATAAAGCCCAAACGTAAAACATCAGCAAAGATAGAACTATTTATTTGTTCAATAGATAGTCTGATTTATATCACACCAAGAAACACCGATATTAGATTAACCCTTGTCGGTTCTTAACAAAAAGCTTGGTTCTTTATGCTTATAAGAATCAAGCTTTTTTCTATTCAATACCGATTCATCCTTGTATATTAAAGATAGCTACAAACCAATCAACCTAATGAGTATCACATGGAAAAACCTAATAACTCTCCTACCATATACACTAACAGCCAGGGGTTAAGTGACAATCTAACCGTGACAGAAATACGTAATCAACGTGAATTAGCTTCAACATATGATAAGTTTAGAGATCCTAGTACACCTTTTTCAACGCTTGTAGTTGAAGTTGACCGTATGAGCTCTGAGTTCCGCAATACCGATATTGTCGCTACTTCTACAATCGGTAATGATGTTTCTCTCCATGATGTGAAGCTTGCATTAGTGCGCTGGCTTGAGATCATTAATAACAAATATGCTGAGAATACAATCAAATCACTCAATTATGATTTGACTATTTACATCGACCTTTGTCATAAACACCAACTCAATCCTTTTAATATTTCCTGTCGTGAGTTCATTAGCCTATCGGAACAACGTAGAGGCGAATGTAAACCAGCAACAATGGCAAGATGGTGCAACTCGGTATCAAAGTTTTATCAAGCATTAAACATCATCAACCCAATGCAAGATGAACTAGTTAAGTCCGTATTCATAAAGCATAGAAAGGATAAAGGCGGTGGTCAGGGACAGGCAAGAGGTATGACATTTGAACAACTAGATACTATGTACGATATGCTTAGTGAATCTGATTCACTTGCTGATATTCGTGATCTTGTTGCCTTATCTTTAATGCTCGAATGCCTAATGCGTAGAGCTGAGTTGGTATCAATAGAAATTCAACATCTAAACCTAGAAAGTGAAACGCCCCTGCTCTATATATCTCGAAGCAAAACTGACCAAGACGGTTCAGATGCTACATACGTGCCCTTTTCAGAGCGCACAAGACGTATCATTGAACGTTGGCTTAATTTGTCTGGTATTACTTCTGGTTATTTGTTGCGTGGTCTTACGAAGTATGGAAAAGTCAGAGCCACAAAACCTGCCCCTGATCTTATCAATAAGATCACTAAACGGGCATCAGAGCTCTTAGGGTTAGATGTTAATTTAACTGGCCACTCAGGTCGTGTAGGCGGTATTCAAGAGTTGGTAGCAGATGGGCATAGTAATATTGCTATACAACTAAACGCAAGATTGAAGACACCTGCTATGGTTGCTAGATATGCGCGTGAAATAAATGCCGCTACATTGCCAATGAGTGAGTTTTTAAAACGTAATAAGTGATAAAATAAAAGCCCAGAATGATGGGCTTCATTTTTGTATTAAACAAAATTACTTTGATAGTAAATCTTTAATGAGATCCAGGTTAATTCCTTTTTCTCGTAGTTCTTTAATCGTATCTTCTGCAGCTTTACGTTCAGCTACTTGCTGATCTTCTACTGCTTGTAATTCTGTAATTCGGTCATTAACTACTTCGGTAAAAATAGCTAAGTAATCTTGTAATTCAGACTTCTGGCTATCCCGTAATAATGCTTTTAACGTGCGTGATTTACGAATCTTCTTTAAAAAATCCTCACGTTCAAGTTCTTTTGCTACAGCGCGTGAAACCACTGGTTCTGGCGTAGTAGTGTTTTGTTGTGGAGCTTGTGTTGCTTCTGAATTTAACTGTGAACCGGTTTGATGTTGGTGGTGGTTGTTTTTATTATTCTTCATTTCTTATCCTTTTCATCATCATTGCGTTTAACGCGAGCGTCATTTTCATTTAATTGACCAGCATTGGATAGCAACACTTCTTGGATAGCCATTTGTGCCCTAGTCATTTGATTTTGAATATCATTAGTCGCACTTAGGATGCGCTCTACTTCCGTTCGCGTGAAACGCTCAAGAGCTCGCTCTGCTCCAAAATGCTCAACAAGAAATGTAAATCCAAGGACAGACATATATTGATCAAATTCACGACTCGTTTGCTGAGAGAAAGTTGCAGTCACATCACTTAGTTTTGCGCGTGACATAGCGGTTACTTTTGCAAAAGGGCTCATGATTAGGTTTGTGACCTTACCATTTTTTTGCATGTAATCCATTCCTGTATATGACAACGCTTCGTGCCCTACAAGTGATAATGGATCTCTGATTTCATCGTCAGAATATGTTGTACGTTTACGTAAGCCACCAGTTTCTTGTACTTGCTTTACATTATTCTCAACAGCTTTCTTAGCCGCTCTTTTCAACAACTCGTCTGTCTGGTTGTTCGCTTCGGTATCGAACATTGAATTTTTAGCCATAACCTTATTACTCTAAATCAGATTTGAATTTGTAAACAACAAAATCAATATAAATATTAGTCTTCATTATCCAGTTGTGCTTTGATTTCAAGAATTTCATTTACGAACACCTGAAATTGAGCTTTTGCTTTTTCTTTTGTTTCGACAACTGCAATGCCCGTGCGGTACATTTTCTGATATGCACCATAGGCTGTAATGTAGCTTTTCATTAACTTGATGCACGAAAACTCATCTGTACTAAATAGAGCTTCCATTTCTTTGCGTTCAGGTATGTACACAGTGCTGAAAGAACGAGTATCGACCTTGTTAACAAATATATGACACGGCACATCGTCAACACCTTGCACTTCTCGCATCGTGTTTATTTGCTTTAATAGACCTAATAACTTTTCTACTTCACCACTATCAGCTAAACATGCTGTTGTTGGAGATAAGATGATGTCAGAAAACGCACCAGCAATAACAAATTCCTCTGATTGCTTACCGCTTGTATCAATGATAATCCAGTCGTAACGAGTAATTACCTGACGTAAAAATTTAGGTATATTTGAACGCTGAATTACATATTCAAAATCAGATTCATCACTTAAACCTAACTCATTTTGAGACTTGGTGCGATGAGTCAGGAATCTATCAATAGTTGCTTGTTCATCAGCATCGAGTAACAGCACTTTATTACCACGCTGTGTTAGCTCTACAGCCAAATTGATTGCTGTTGTACTTTTACCAACGCCACCTTTAGTGGCTGCAACTGTAACAATCGTAGCTCTGCTCATTAGTCATAGCCTCGCGCTAAATTAGTTTGAATTTAATATTACTTAATATGTGATAAATATTGTGCGCAATCGAAAAACAATAACTTACACGCTTAATTCATCGTAATTCCTATGATTATAATATTAATAATCGCTGTAGTAATAGTTTTTTATTATTGCCAATAGCAAATTTTAACGATTCCCACACTGAATTGTATTTGTGTAATTAGTAAAATCGTAAGGCGATACAATCATTCTTTGGTGCAAACAGTCTAATCCGGCTTTGCTTAATACTCTCTGTGATAATCACCTCAGATTATGTGGCATCAAAGGTTTATTTATCATGGGATTATTTAAAAAGAAAAATTCAAGCAATGCAGTACAGTTAGAAGTAAGTAAAAGTAAGGTTGGTAAAATCATAAATCCAAAAAGTGCCGATGACAAAGGGTTCTTTACTGCTTGTAGTCCAGAGCAATTACTTAATATCCATCAGCATGTAATTAGCGTTATTGACTCCAATACACGTTTGTCTCAAATGCATTTTGATATGTATTATCGTAAAACTATTGCTAACTATGCAGCTCTAGTACAAGCATTTCCCGCATCTGAATATCATCACCACAGTTACCCTACAGGTCTAATTGAACACTCATTAGATGTAGCTCGCGCTGCAGTAGTTTATGCACGAAAGTTTCTTTTTACCGAAACAGGTGTTGAATCGGAAATGGAGGAGTTTTTGGATGTGTTTATGTTTGCATGTTTTACTGCTGCTCTTTTACATGATGCCGGTAAGGTGGTTACAGATCTTGATGTTGTATATTTCAATGACAAAAACCAAATTTGTGCTTGGCTACCTTTCGGTGAGTCTCAATTAAAAGAAGGAACTCGATACAAGTGGCGATATAACAGCGTCCGTAATAAGTTAGCGCATGAAAGTGCTGCACCAACCTTAGTACAAACCATTGTGCCATTTGAGGGGATCTACTGGATTCGATCTCGTACACCTCGTCTATGGCAAGAATGGTTACACACTATTGCTGGCCGTAATCAATTCGGTGGTGATATTGGTAAAGTTATTGAATATTGCGACTCTTACTCAGTCCAAAAATCAATGTCAGGAAAATCATCAAAAGACGGACAGAACACCAATACCCGCCATACCTTATCTGAACGATTCGTTATTGCGTTCCGACAACTAATTGAATCTGGTGCGCTACCACTTAACCGCAAAGGTGCTGGCGCGTGGCTGAAAGATGGTTTTATCTATTTTGTATCTCAACGCGCAGTAGAAGCTGCAATACCATTGGTTAAAAATGCTGGCGGCACTGGCATACCTAATAAAGATGTAACAATCTTCTCCCTACTCTGTGATGGTGGTGTTGCTCTACGCCATGAAGAAACCAATGATGTTGTTCATTCTATGAATATTACATTAAATGATGAAAACTGGTCTGGTGATCTAACATTTCTAAAAATCGCCATTGATACTATTGATCCAAATGGCTCTCTTGGTCTTGTCGAGGGCAATATTACTCTTGTTGATAACACCTCTAAAGCCGGTTTTAACGCAAAACGTGATGCTAAAAATGAGACAAAAAACACTGACTCTGAAAATAATGGTAGTGATAACCGTGATAGCTGTGACTCTTTAACCTCAGACCTAATGAGCAACGCCTTTTCATCCCTCGGAAGTAGTAAGGAAAAGCAACCTGCAGTTGATGAATTAAATACAACTGATTCGGCTATGGCTTCATCCCTTGACTCAATGTTTGGTGATATGGGCAAGAGAAAGCCGCAAAATACAAACGGCAATAACAAATCAAAGATTGTTAATACTGCGGCT
>NZ_MSCC01000004.1:136327-151786 GCF_002954455.1 Photobacterium aquimaris | reverse complement strand
AATAACGCCTTAGACTTTGCCTCAATACTTGGTAATGATAACAAGGTTGATACTGCTGCCACTGACGAATTAATTAATATTGATAACGTCAAATTTCAAAAGCCTAAAATAAAAAACACACCAGGGAATATTATTTCCAATAAAGAATTAAAAGATAAAGGCTTAGAAGAAGACACTCCTGAACTATCAATCGTAACGCATAGTAGTGCCGATGCTATTGATGCCATATTTGCTGATACAGCTAGATGTGATACCAACATCGTCACCAACTCTAAACAAGACATGGACATTGATAAATTGTTTTTAGCAGATGCCAACTCGCGTAACCGAAAGACTGTGGAACGCACCGATTATATTAAACAACGTGAGCAACTAATTGACTGGTTAGATAATGGTATTGCTGGTGGCAGCATTCGTTATAACAAACTTACATCGCAATCTAACTATTGCTACAACACAAAGAATGGTTGGTTTGTTTGCCTATGGAGTGCTATCTCAGCATATAACGAAAGTAATAGTGATCAAATCAAGCTTGAACGAGTAGAGAGAGTTATTACGGAATTGAAGAACGCTCGTTTACTTCACCTTGATAACAAATCAAACGCTTGTCGTGAGGCTGTTGTAAGTAAGCATGGTGGTGAAAGCATTACTTTACGAGGCGTTTATTTTAAGAGAAATTCCTTAGTAAAAGCGGCAGAAAACTCAAAGTATGTCAAACCATCCCTTTTTACTATTATCCCTTAATATTGCACGTAGCAATATTATTTAAAAATTATAGTAATGTTACAACTCAAGTCGCCTATAACAAGGCGATTTTTTTTGATTTTAACTAAACCTTTTAACATCATGTGTTTATACAAAAATAGGATAATAAATAAGCAGTCATGATTTACAGTTATTCTTTTTAATTGACCTTGTTAAATATTACTATAATATTACTAACACTAAGCAGCGGCAATTTTGCTGTTGCGTTTTTAACTGCTTGGTTAATGCTCTACCAAGCAGTTGAATTTAAAAAATGGAATTACAAAAATGCAAAACTTTTCTACTACATCAGGTATGACTCAATCACTAGTAAAAGCGAACCTACTTGGGGCTCGTAAGATGCTAGATGAAAATTCTGTAATGATCGTTGAGGGTGAAAACAACTCTCGTCGTGGATTTATTGTTGGTGAAGCTGCATTATCGGCAGGTGAAGCATCACGAGAGTTTGGTACTCGTTTTACTAATGAGAACTGGGTTCGTACCATTGCTGCTCGCCTTGTGCTTGAGCTTGGTGCTGGTAGTCACAAGATCAACTTGGCTTTAGTTGTGAATAGCGACACTATTGTGGAATTTACAGGTGATGAATTTGAAAATAATGCGACACCTGAAACGCTAGAACGTGCCCGTGCTTTATTCTCTAATATTTTCTTTCGTACTCACGACACTCGAATGTTAGATATTAAACAGTGTCATATTGAGATAGAAAAGCTGGTCTTTGTAACTGAAATTGATGCGGTAACTAAAAGTATTCCTAACGAAGTTGTAAAAGCAGTGCTGTTACAAAGTGGCTTTGGCGATACCCAATTAACTTGTATTACTAAAGGTGACAACCAAGGCTTATCTTTCCGTAAAGCTGGTATGGACGCAGCAATACGTACTGTCGCTAACTCATTAAAACATGAGAATATCACTAAAACTGCTGTATTAAATGGATGGAAAGAAGCTGTAGCTGTCGATAGTGGTCTATCTAGCGCACCATATGACTTTAGTGACGAAAAACGAAGCGTTATTAAAGATCATTTTGATGCAATCTTGCCTGAGTTAACACAAGAATACGGTGATGATTTCCGTCATTTTTCTGGTGTTGTTATTAGTGGTGGTGGTGCGAACGATAAAGATGTAGTTGATGCTGTTTGCAATTACTTCTCTAATCAACAAAAAGAGATCGTAAGTATCGCTGAACTATGTGAAGTATTTCCATCCGTAGAAAACGATGGTCTTCAAAATTCAACGGCTGCAGTTTATGGCGCATTAAAGTTTATTCAAGATTCAAACCAAACTATTGTTGCTATTGATGCCGGTAATGGTTGGTCAAAGTCAGCTATGCGTAAATATAAATAATAATTATTATAATGATGCGCCCATTTTTATGGGCGCAATATGGTGCATTTCATGTCAAATAAACAAAAACCAATCCAAATACACAACCTTAATGAATCACTCCATAATTTTATTGTAACTGGTAGCGTTGATAATATTCAGTTATCACCAGAAGTAATTTTACATCTTGCAAAAGTGACTAAAAATGCAGGGTGGCTTGGGTGGGCAATTCCCACTACAAGCCGCTCCGTTCGTTCTGCTTTATTGCTTGAATTAGCCTTGTTTACTATTCAAAATGTTAATCTTAATAAAGATAAAACCTCGATTGATAACTCAACAAATGTCAATGCGAATAACAAAAAAGAAGAACAAACTAATACGTATATTAAAGATGAAACACCTATCCAGAAGCCTACTCAGACTCAAATTGAAAACAAACAGCCCCAAGAAAATGACATTAATTTGACACCCAAACCTAAAATCGATGCTGATCGTGTAAATCGCATAAAACGAAGTTTTGGGTCTTATTAGCTCAATAAAGCAGCATAAAATGAGTCTATCGGTGACATTTGTCACTGATATTTTTTATTCATAATTTGTGCTTATACCTTTTCCGCTATAACTCAGCCTTAGCAACATATTAAAACTGTCAAAAAACACTCTTCTGGTTAAAAAAACGCCTCTTAATAAGTCTCTTTTCGTGAATTATGAAGTTTTATTCAAATTTGCATAAACCCACGATTGAATTTTGATCCTACTCACGTATTGTTCGTTGTGTCAGTTTAACCGTAAATTAAAAACAAGGTTATGATGAACGATACAAAGACGGAGTTGGCGCGATTATGCGAGGATATAAAAATACTAACCTCAACAAGCGAATCGCAATCTAAGATAGGGTTAGCTGGTGCTATTTATGCATTAGTTAAGCTGTTTGAAAATAATAATAATTCATTTGGTTACACTGGTTTTATCGAATTAATGCGTAGGTCTGGGTTGCCAGAATTTACCATGAAATATCAGTCGTACCGCTATAACTATAATCTTGGGTTTCTATATCAATTTTCAGATCAGAAACTTTACTGTAACTGTTTAAGGAGAGGGTCTGAGGCCAAGATAAAGCTACAAAAATTAGATTTACAAGCTCAGACAAAAGTTAAAGACCTAATATCCAAACAGACATTTGTAACCATTGCTGATTTAGAGGGTTACATTCGTATTGCTAGTGGTGAATGCTCATTATCAAAAAATGAGAAAAAAAATAAGGTTGAAAAGTTACAACAAGTAATAACAGGACTATTCCCTGCTTTAGAAAACATGGTTGTATATTCCGATGATATGCCTCGCCATTTTTATGTGAATTTCACAACGAGCATGGCCGAAACACTTTGGGAACAATCAATAAAAGAACAGTCCGTAGATATACAACAGTTGCTATTAGTAAACTTGCAAACGTTGTATTTTTCACTGATTGATATTAGTGCGGTTTTGCTTGATAACCGTGAACTAATTTATATAAAGAAGTTAGCAATTAGCTCCCCTCTTTATAAGAACATACCGCTTGATACAAACATACCAGATGTATTGATTGCACTGAAACGTGAGTTTCTTGGAATGTTCAAGCAAGAGCAATTAAAAGCACTGACAGATACGTTAATGAAAGACGTAACAGATCGTAAAGCACTTTTTGAGTACATGACAGCAAGAAACGTAATGAGAACAAAAGACGAATTAGCATTAGCATTTCGTGAATTTTATTAATATTTATAGGTATGAAAAATGGCATCTATTCAATTTGCACAAAACATATTTAACTCACTACGTTTTGTTGTTGCTAATCGTTCAAACGCTGCTGGACTCGCAAAGGAATTTAGTGAAATGTTTAATCTTGAGATTAATTTAGTACGTACAATGCAAAGCCTTGATTTAACTTACGCTCAATTAAAAGAGGCTTCGATTGATCTTCCTAATCCAGACGCAGATCCACTATTAGATGAAGAAAACCGCACTAAATTTGTTACAAATATCATTAATTTATCTGATTTGACTGACTAATTTAGAGGCTAAATGGAATTTCAATGTCTAAAAAATCATGTTATGCGCAATCATCAGGCCAACAAAGTCTTTTAAGCACTAGTGTCATGAATGAATACTTGGTTAGCTTACAAGATAAACGTAGAAAAGAGAAAACAAACGAGTTCGGCATAAATAGTGATTCAGCAGATCAAATTTTAGATTCATCGAATCAACGCGCTTTTTTTATTGCTATAGATCGCTTTAGTCAGATAAAGCCAAGCCGTGGAGCATGGTTCTTGTCAGAAAATACTGAGCTTTTTCTTCAAATACTTTCAGAAGCTATAACTGATTGGGAATTGATAGATGAAAGCCTTGACCTTGGTATGGCACAAACCACTATTGAGGAATTGTTTTCTATTCGTGCAAGAAACTTGAGCTTACTTACTGGTAAGGCGATTAGTAAAACATCTAACCGTACTCGTATGTCAGATAATACCGAGGTGTTAATCACAACAGAATTATTGAACCAAATAAAAGCTAACAATTCCGTGTTCAGTACACGAGAATTTGTTCGTTTAATGATTCGTATATCACGAATGATAACCGGCACAGGGGCTATAGATGAAGCGCGTATAGCCCCAATCATTGTGTTTATATATAACGAGCAGTTTCCATTTAAGATTGTTAGCCAAAAACGTTACTGGTTAAATGACGAACCTACTTATATAGATCTCTCACCAAAACGTGAACAACGTAAAAAACAGACTAAATCATGCGACAAACAAAAGTTGGGTGATAATAATTTTGAAGAAAAAACATATTTAGAAGATTTCTAAAGTTACAGATTAGAAAGTAATTTTGTAACTATCAAAATTAAAATCAGTGAGGCTATATGCCTCACTACCCAACTAAGGATTGTTAAATGAACGATAATTTAGACCAAACTACCGATGCCCTATCTAACCAAACGGCTAGCCTTATTTTTGGGGATATGTCGTTGTTTGAAGAAAAAGCAGTTGCAAGCGGCAGTAATGCGCGTGTAAAGAATAAAACTGGTGAACTTACTATCCAGTTTTACTCCAATAATGCTATTGGTCTATATAAGGGTGTCGCGCCAACTAAAGATGAAAAAGGTAAAATCCTCAAGCGCGGTCAAATTGGTCTAACAAAAATGGATGATGTGTTAGCTAACGTAGTAATGGCTGCGCGTAATGATGATCCATATGCGTACCAATTACTATATAACTTACACTTAGCCTCTAATCGTTTTGAAGCGTTAATGAAGAAGTGTCGTGAAGTTCTAGAAACTGCCGTTAATGAGAAATTTACCGGTGGTGTTGGTGCTAAGTTAACTAAAGATGAAAACGCACCTGTTTTTAATGTTTTCTTGAAGACTGATTTTGGACGACATATTTTCTGGAAAGTGAAAGAGGTAGATCAGTTTGTATTAGAAAATCTATTCTGCCGTCAACACGCAATTATACCACGCGATGCATCAATTAAACTAAACGGTGGTCTTGCCCACGAACTACGTAATATGTATCACTCCGCGTTTCTATGGAAGCATACTGGTGTCACTCGCAAAGATGTACTGGAAAATAATCAAGTAGCTCAACGAGCAGCAGAGTTGCAGCCTCACCTTGTTTTAAACCAAGGTATCATTGATGGTACTTTAACAACAATGTTCGCACCTCGTATTGTAGATCGTCCAGAAGATGTAGAACCGATACAATCAAATAATGAAGATACGAAGTAAGCAAAATATAGCCAGTTAATTTACGAATAGAAACCGAACTTAGTTCGGTTTTTTTATTTTTAATATAGTTGTTAATATCAATAGTCAACTGTATCATTACAAGTTCGCCAATGGCGATAAAACTATTAAAGATGGGTCGAATACCCTGTTTGCCAAGACAAAAAATATATTCGGATTGTGCGATCTAATCGCTCTATAGCTACAACCGCATCCCAATTGAAAAAGCGGTATAGAAAATTATTGGCTTAATTTATCACTATCTAATTCTATCTGATCAAATTATACATGCCCGTCCAAAAGACGGGCTTTTTTACGCCTGTAAATCCATATTTAGCGAAATTATGGTGCATCTAGAAGCACTATTCTCGGTTTTTACCTTAAAAATTTTATTTGTTTTTTTATATGAAATATTCGATAGGTTTTAACTGGTAACTGCAAAATTGCGTCAGCTAATAATATAGTTAGTGACATTTTTATTATCAAAAGACCACCAGCAATCCAGGTTAATTTCAGTTAACTGATAAGGTTCGGCTTTTCATTACTTAAATATTTTTGTTCTTTATTTATAAAAACTTGTGCAACCATATACAAATTCATTGATCCATAATCAATTGCAGCTTTAGCTAATGCCTTGTCATTTGTGTGAATGAAAATATCACTATCATATTTTTTTTGCTATAACACCACCAATTAATGCCATTAAATAAAAATCTGTACCATTTTTGATTAAGGGAGCTTCAAGCAGTACAACCCCTGTGGCTTTACACATATTACAAAATGCCACGCTGCGCCTACCAATTGTGCCGTTATGCACAATTGTAATAGCAACATTATCCTTTACGCCTATTTGAGATAAAATGCGTTGAAGTATCTCTTGTGATAACTGATCACCATCAATGTAATGCCTTTCATGTTTCATTCTTTATAAATACCATACTACAGATAACCATCTGTTTTACATTGTTTTATTTTAGTTATTCGATATTTATCGTTGCCCAAAGGTATAACTTTTAGAGTCCGTGAATGCAGATTTATATAAATGGCAACACAAAGATAATAGTTGGGATTTTTAGACAATTGCATGTACTGTTTTGTTGTAAGTCTTCGATGAACAATACGTGCAAGAGCGCAATCTAATGGTGTACTTATTTCCACCTCCAAGGTTGAATTTAAAAGGCTTATAAGAGGTAAGCTATTAACCTGCTCAAGCCAAGTATCTATAATTGAAATACTGTTAACCTCACCTTTAGTAACCAAGTGCGTTTGAAGCCCTTTAGGTACTTTTGGTTGCTTTGGCTTGACTGGTTGCTTTGGCTTAATCGCTTCTAGCTTAGTTACATCTACGAAACTATCAGAACTACTAACAAATTGCCGACAACTAATCTTGGGGTCGCCAGCAATGATTACAGTCAAACCACTTTGAATTAGCTTATTTCTGATTGCAGCAAAATCGCTATCAGACGACATAATACAAACGTTAGTAACATTGTTATTTCTAGGATCGTTAATGAAGTCCATAACAACAACGTTTAATACATGATCGCTTGCATCTTTACCTTTCACCATACTGAAAACACAACGACAATCCAGAGAATTATTGATTGCAGTTTCTTTCCATCTTTTATCTATGAATTTTTCTGGCGCACCTATAGCTATCCGTGCGCTAACGCACCCATTTTTACATAAATAAGCAATCAGCGATCTTACATGTTGATACTTAACATTCTCAACATCTATAAATAATGCAGTATTCATGGCCATAATTAAAATCCAGATTTAAAAACGATATGAATACTTTAAGTTAGAGAATAAATTGTTCCAGCGTCAGTTATTACGTTCTGTGTTTAAATATAAAATTAAGTAATTCCGTACCACGCAATTACACTAAATAAATTTAAAACAGAGAAATAGATTTTGTTTATTGCAAAACTACTTAGCTAAGAAAAGGGTTTTAACTTCATCGATCATTGATTGAGCTAATGGGCTGATTTCATCTACTGCTTTATCGGTGACATTACCAAAATATAGCAACGTCATTTCTAGTAGCGAGTAATATCCATCGCTGCCTTTGATGAAGCCAGCAATATTACGCTCGTTCTTATTTAGAACGTTATAAACAATGCCATTATTTGTATCTATGAAATGAGATTTAGGGAGTGTTAAAAAAGCATGATCACGATTTTCGTATATTGCATACTTAGCAAAATCGTTATGAATTGAAATAATAGCATCGTCCAAGCTTAATTCGGGCTCTGCTGGTACTAGTTCTTTATCTTGCTTATTGCATTCTTGTGACAACGTAACAGAATCATCATCCAATACGCTAGTGGTACTAACAGTGGCATTCTCTTTTCGTTTCGCAATCACAGCTAACGCCTTATCGCGAATATCTTTTATTCGTTTTAGCGTTTTCTCTTTAACTATCTTCACACGCGCCATGTAATCCCCTATAAGAGAATCAATTACATCAGGCATGACAAGATATGAATTAGGTAGTCGCTCTGGTAAGCCAGCGTTATTGCGAGAGCTATTTGTTATAACAACAATAATACCTTTCTCTGCTAGAGTCTTTGTGTGTCTCAAGATTGTACGCACACTGACACCACGCTTTTTCGCTAACGTATCAACCTTAACTGTGCAACTAAGGAATGATTCATCGTCCTTGTGCATGTTAATAAATGAACTAATGGCCGTAAAAGTCTTTTGAACATTGGCATGAACATTCAAAAACTTAGCTGTAGTAGCTAGTTGTTTACTGGTATTAACTTGATAGTTTGAAAGGCAACTAGAAGTGATCATGTAAATTACCACCATCAATAGCCAAATTATCGCTTGGGGAAGCGTTAATAACGGTGACTAAATGATCTATGGAGTAATTTAGATAGAGCTTATGTGGGATATACATTTCTTAAAGTTCCTTGACATTGATATTAGCAATGCATGAATTAAGAACAGTTGGTAGCTGGTAATATCATGCATCAGCGTACATCATAATCAAAAGTAATTTGATTTGTAAAGAATAAAAGATCAAATAGCGATCATTGAGCAGAATCTTTAGCTCTTTCTTTGAATTTCAGGCACAAAAAAACCGCCTGTCAAGGTAAGCGGTTTTTATGTCCAAGTTTCGCCTTGGAAGCGGTTTTTACGTGCTGCCGACACCACTCGATGCCTACACGCCCTTTCGGGATTAAGAAGATCATAGAAAAAAAATTGTGAGATAGCAACAATTTTCAGAGCTTTTTGATTATTTCTAAACTTTTAATTTAAAAATTAACCATCTGGACAAAGAATCACACAGATTTTCGTCAAAACATTACAGCAACGTTCGCTTTAAGAAAAACAAACAAGACGTTGTTATCCCCTCTGTACTTCTCTCTTACTCGATCAAATCTCACAAGACCAACAGCTAACAACAACTAATTGTTTTTAACTGTTCAATAGCTGTTCCTGATTGTTTATAGCTGTTTATTAGCTGTTAAGAATAAGGAAAGTGTCACACATATACATCTTGAATAGGACAACCAAAGACAATGTTGAAAATACCATTCATGCTCAATCTTGATTATGACATAAGTAAGCATACTTGATAGTGCCATGTCACCACACTCTTGAATGTGACAAAATTATTGTAAGTAATTGATAAATGAAATCAAAAAATACGGGTACTTAGCAAATGTAAAAAGATGCTAGATTACGAATTTGTTTTAACGTATTGATGAAAAAGCAAGCAGTCAGTTAACTAATCCCAAATAAGTAAATAAATTTTTCCCCTAAAATTCACTACACCGCAGTTATTTATGAAAAAAAGCATCTTTAAAAAGTTATCGGGACGATAAATAGAGACTCAAAGTTAAATAAAAACTCAAAAATATGTTTTCTGGGTTAATTTCCCATTTTTAAACCATTTTCCACTTCTCTTGCTCAGTGATATTTATTGCGATATATCTAGTTAAAACCACCAATCACCCAACTCTATAAATAGGAATTAACTAAATGCGCAAACTAGATGAATACAGTCAAATTGATGAAAACAACAATGAACTAAATAAAATCGGTGAAAGTATTCATGAGCTTGTAGAGCTACTAGATGAAAAGCTGAAAACCTTACTACAGGAAACCACGAACGAGAACGGAGATAACCTGGCTGAATTATTAAGCCAGTTTGAAGATAAGAAAGAGTCCATTAAAGAAGTTGTCTGTGATGCTGTCGGTGAAATGGAGGCGTACTACGATGATCGTACTGAAAAGTGGCAATCTAGCTTCCGTGGTGAATGTTTCAACGAATGGCGTAGTGCATGGGGCGATGCTTTAAATACGTTTGAAGAAATCGAGGTAGAAGTCTTTTGGAATACTGAGTTTCAAGATAAAGGCATGGTTACAATCGACTCAGGTATACCAGAAAAATTTGAATTGCCAAGTGAGAGCCCTGAATACTAATCGTTTTTGTTGTTTGCAAAAACAATGCAATAAATAGCCGGTGCTTATCCGGCTACAACCTAGATAGCTTGCAGATTCTCAAATTGCTGGCGGTGATCTACAAGGTATTTTGCATGAGCTTGTTTGGTTTTGATTATTACATCAGAAGTAATACCGACTAAGGCGTAATCTTTAAAAGCCTTAGATATAAGTATCGTTCCATCATCATTAAAACTAATAAGATAACGATCAAAAGCCTTATCTAACGTTGCGACCAATAGTAAACCGTTATTAGGGTCTAAACGTTCTTCATTAGTTGAACGTGACCACGGCTTTATATGACTAGCAACAAGTAAAGCCTCGTCTGTACAGCCTGTAACAGCACAGCCTTGCCACTCCATTAGTAAGTCAGAACGATATTTACCTTACCCTATACGTGCTGATATTAAACGCTTCTTTTCTGTTTCTCTTATGGTTTTATCAGCATTAATTACGGCAATATCATTTGCCGCGCTTTGTTCCTGATCTGATAACAAAGTGATTGGCTGCAACTCATTACGCTTGATCAATAACTTCATCTGGTGAGCTATACTTATATCTAAAGTATTCTTATTTAAGCTCTTTGTTTTTAAGGGTACTTCCCCAAGCAAAGAAGCGTTTGTATTCAAGGTTGGTTTCAACAAAGAATAATGTCACATCAATACCCTGCTGTGAAACGTGGTATTTATATTCTTCCTTGTCGTCCGAATAACTAAAGAATGGTAGAGGAATTGTAAGTAGGGACATAATGAACCATATGATAAACAGGATAAGAAAGTAATTTTGTAGGACTCAATGTTACCATAACAATAGATTACTTCTTCTTTTGTATCGGCAAACATTGAGATTGAAACTTAGAATGATATTATCTTGAAAAGCCAAAACTGGAATTATCTAAATGCTAAAATATGGTGAGATACCAAGCGAATTTACACCTCGCTACTGCAAGGTTAAAGTTGATCATGGTTGCTACCCTGTTATTAATTATAATGCTGATAACGTGACGATTACACGCTGGTTTGGGGAGGATAATATTCGCATTAATAGAGTATGCTTCCTGACCGATAGCCAAGCAAACATCTACGAAAAGCGTGTTGCTCAAGTCACATCTGATAATGATCTTTATCGTCAACTTGGTATAGGTGAGTTAATCAAAACAATCACTATAAATGGAAATAAACTATCACTAGCAAGAGCTGTTTTGACTGGTGGTATTCCTGTTGTTTTAGATGATATTTATCTTATTTTCGATTCAAATAATCACTGGCTAACAAAGACAGCTATTCTTGATTATCGTTCGTGTCACTCTGATTCTAATATAGCAGTTAATAAACGCTTTTCCGCCCTTGGTAAGCTAGATAGTCTGGACTCTGAAAACCCATTAATTCAAGTTGCATTAGCGGAAGCTATTTACAATTTATCCATTGGTGACACTATTACTATCCATGATATTTTCAAATCTAACGAACCTATAAAGTATCAAATTACTGGTAATGACGGTTTAAAGTTGGTCTGCCAAAAGCTGAATAGACAAAACAAGCTATTGAAAAAAGAAGAAACGTTATCGTCCATACTTGAGCCAAGAAGTGGTTATGTACCTGAGTTATTTTATAATGATAGAAGCTGATTACACCTTGTAAATCCACATGAAAAAGTCCGTTAATAACGGGCTTTTTTTATGGGAAAATTTTATTCAATGTTATTTCTATCATCTTCTTCTTTTTACATCATAAACCACTAAAAACATGATACGTAAATCTAATAGTCACTTTATTTTGTTACAGCATAGGCGCGACTTGAATCATTTTTTTATTATTTAACAATACAAGGCTACAACCAAAAACCTACATGGAATTATATATATGGCTGGTTTACGCCTAACAAATGATGAAGTAAATAAATTGCTAGAAAAGCAACAGAACATGAAAAATCGTGGAATAAAAAGTGGTAGTGGTCGTGAGTTTGATTTGTCTTCACTACAAGGTCGTGACAGTACAACTTCTGTAGCAAGGATTAGAAAAGCCAAAGAAAAAGTTGGTATGGGTGCTGGTGGGCATATTGGAAATGATAGAACGGATAAACCATCACGAAAATATCTAGCTGTATTAAAGCAAGGGATTAATACCTTATATCTACCCGACTGGTTAGTTACCTATATCAAAGATGATGATGAACTGGCTACTACAATTTGCGTTAAAGGCTATGAGGCAAAATCACCACATGTTATAGCACTAGCTCAATTAGCCAAAGATCCAACCTTAATGACTGGACGGAAAAAGACAGTAGAAAAAAAAGGTAAAAAAGCCAACTATGAACACTATATACAAGTTCGTATTTTTTATGAGTTAGAACGTTTCTACCCTGATATTTATAAGCTAACAAAAGCTGTACCTAATGGTGGTCTAAGGCATGATTCAGTTGGTTGGGAAATGTTGGCTGAGGGGCAAAAAACAGGCTCACCTGATATAGATATTGAAGTAGCAAAAGGTAAATACTTTGGAATGAAGCTAGAAGTAAAAACTGAGAGTAACAAGGCCACTGCGATACAGTTAGATAAAATTGAACTGTATAATGATGCTGGATTTTACGCTGTAGTACGTAATGGGTTTGATAATTGTTGGTCTGCAATTATTGAATACATTAACTTGCCTGATTTCGATTTCAAAACAGACTTAAACGCATAATCACTATGAAGCCCTTTCATTTAAAGATAGGGCTATTTTGTTACAGCTAAACCTAACTTAACCACTAGTTCTAATTACTAACTAATCAAATGAAACAATATAGGATTGTAATGCTCTTTGATCGCCATGCTCAATTTGAGAATGGCTGGTGGATTATATCTTGACTAAGAGTTAGTACCAGGCGAACGTTAAAGATAAGCTCACAGCCAGATCACTACCCCCTACTTTTAGTATCTTTCATCATTTTCAGTACCATTTATCTCTTATATTTTCGTCTTTTTACACAAATAATAGCTCTTGCTAGTGGACATAATTTTATTTCTATTACAAACAAGCACATCAGGACATTGTTCATTTTTTGTTTTTCTTCTTATGTTTTAAACAATTATTTCAGCTTTATTTTTCTGATTAGCAAGAGTGAAAGTTGAGAGGTTTTGTAAAAAATGAGTAAATGGAACTATAAAAAGTAACCGTACAAACTATTAAAATTCCATAAGAATAAGTGAGTTAATTTGAATATTTACGAAAAATCAATTTCATGCTGCAAGGATAAAGCAAAATTCAAAACCTTATCAATGCTAGAAAGTGATGCGATCAATTATCTTGTAAATGACCTTGTAACTGGTGTTTGTGAGTTTAAGCGGGATTCCTTAAATCGAGGGGTTAATGATGAACATATTAATATTCGTATTGATCATATACCTGCGCGAAAAAACCTTAATGACACAAATTATTTTCTTTTAAATGCACTAAAAAACAGTAAAAAAGCCGTCCTAATAACAATGCACAATGCTAACTTTAGCAAAGAAATACATTTTATTGCTGAATCTAAATCAGCAATTAAAGCGACAATTGCACTACGTGGTTTTCAATAAACCCTGATCATAGTTATACCATTTAACACAAGTTATGCACTGTAATCACCTTTCATGACCGTCTTGTTTTAGTTTGTAGTTCGCAAGTATCACCAACTGAATATCTTTGATGGTTGCGAATATCCCTGCTCAATTATTTCAAAGATAAGCATAAACCTTAGAACCAATATGTGCCGATTATCGTTTTTATAGGCGAAATAAGTTATAAACAAGTAATGCTTCTTTTGTCTTTTAATGAGGAAATATTGAAGATCGCTTAAAATAGACAAACTCAATATTACGAAAAATATTTATCCAATAGGTAATCAGCAACATCAAAGCAATCTTAAACACCTCGAAATTTCATGCCTCTTTGTGATTTTTTAGTGTCAAATTACGACAAACATGTGCCGCTTTACGATAAAATCATGCCTAACTGTGAAACCAGTCATGCCACTTTACGAAATTACCATGCCGCTTTTGCCGCGTTTTCAATGCAAAAATATGCTTCAATTCGCCCTATTTAAAATTTATTTATTTAAGATAAATAATAAACGACCGACCAAACTGGTTTGTTGAGGGAGTTTTGGCGAAAGCCATATTTAACCATTTATATACCTATTTAAAATTTAGCCCATTCAGATTAAGAGCTCTTTTTTGATCGTAAGCGTTTTCGTTAGTGACGAACGTAAGTGAAGCACTTTTAATAATTGGTCTGTATTGACAGTGATGACGATTGAACAATTTTATTAAAAGCGACTGATCGTAAAACTCGAACATAAAGTTATCTGGGTGATCCAAAAATTAGCGGCTAAGGATCAAAATTGAGGGATTAATCCTGTTTGAGTATCAATGAATTATTTTGGTTGTTTTAAAAGTTATAATTCCATGCTGTTCTCGCTTAACTTGTTTTGGTAGTTGCTGAACAAAAATAATCTGAGAGTTAAAAAAAATTAGTAACCGATATGAGAAATAAGTAAATTTAAAACTAAGTATTCTTGCTCTTATGAAATTTAACCCACAGGTATATTTTTGTGAGTTGTAATTTTCAAAGTTGGGTGAACGAAACATAATTAATTTTGTAGCTTGCACGATCACATTGATTAAGCTGTTCTGTGTAGGAATGCCAACCTCTGATACTCAAACCCTACAAAAACTGACAGATACACTTACATAAAACGCATTCAGGGCGATTCTAAGCCCATTTAAGTATCGTCTGGCTACCATCGGGCAACTAAACACCAAAAAGCCGCTTATTGGTATCTTACAGGCGTGATTTGCGACTAAAAATAGTGTCATTTTTGATAAAGGATCACATTTAGGATCTATATTTGGATAGATTTTAGATATTTGGGTCTAAATCCATTGAAAGTGAGTAAAAATGGGGTTTGCACAATTACTGGCAAATGATCTGAATAATTAATTTTGTTTTATACAAAGTTAACTATCTTGTTTTATTAGATGATGAAGATCTAACTTTCGATTGAAGTTGTTTTGTTCCAACTCCCATATGCACAAACCTGTCTTTTAATTCTTTGAGGAATATAAGATCAAATGTTGAGTGCTACCCTATCTCTTGTGTCGAATAGATTGTGATCAGTGCTTTCTCTAG
>NZ_MSCC01000004.1:6782-135861 GCF_002954455.1 Photobacterium aquimaris | reverse complement strand
AAGTTACTGATGTTAGCAGTACAATTACTTTGTTAGTGTCGAATTAATAATGATGTTGTTTGCATTATTGGACTTTGTCCTTACCTACATTCCACCAGCACAAAATAGATAGGTAAAAGGATCACAAGACACTTGGTTTACTTGGTGGTAATTGGCCATTGTTGTTTACAGTTTTAATTATTTAAAATTTACCGTATTCATTTTTACTATTCTGTTCTTGATCTTGTTTGTTTTCATCGTGCCCACAACGCTGTTCTGCTATTGAATGTTCTTGTTCTGTTATGGTGTTATCAATCTAGTAATTTATTTCTTTGTTTTATTTATGAGTTACCAGAGGTGACGCTTGATGAAGTTCGTCGTGCAGTTAGTCTTGGGGGATGAGAGGCAACGAAGTATTTAAGAAATGAGTAACAGTGAAATCATAGGATCACATTTTGAACTGGCATTACTTTGGGAAAAAGAAATATCAATTCAGTTAATTTCGTCACGAACTGGTTTCAGTAAGCGCACAGTACAAAGTGTCATAAAGGGTTATTTAATTAATAGTGATGAAACTGTGAGTTATAGCCGTACTAAACAAAGTTATGTGGCTACAGATTTGTTTAAGCCAAAGTACGTTAAGTCAGGTAGTTTTAGTTACTTAAAGTTTTTGCGAACATCAAATCTAAATGACGTATTACTTAGCCCTGTATTAAGTGGTTCATTACGAGTAGATGATTTTGTATCTAACAATTTTAACTCACAATCATGTGAAGAAACGACACGAACAATCATAAGGAACATGGTCACAGGAAATGAGTTGTCGTTTATTGGTGGTGTTAATACTACTGGTGAGTTGGGTTCAATGGTTGTGTATGACATTGCATTAACGGTGCTTGGTTATGTGTTGAGAGGTTATGACATTGCATCAAAGAGTTATGGTTGTTTATTGTTAAACGAAATCGAGAAAGCAAAAGAGACAGGTATAAGTTGTTCATTAAGTCACAGCGAGTTAGATAAAGATTGGAACGAGCTAGTAGCTGTTGGTGTCCCTTACCCTATCCGCAAGCCCCTTATTGAATTATTAGAAATATAGAATGGTGAGAGTATGACCGTAGTAAATATGTTTTCTGAGACACAAAGTAAAGATGCATTAATCATTAACAAGTACGCACGAAAGGTTGAGCGATTGGTTAGTGCAATTAACTTCACCTTACCAAGTGATCAGTTTCTTGTTTGGTATGAGCAATTATCAAATCAGTTATTGGATGGATTGGGTTTAACTGGTGAGGATGGTTCATACAACTATGCATTAATTCATTTGAGTTTACGTTTTTTAAATAGTGAGGTTGTACGTTGCCAGATTGATGCTGAGGTACATACGCATGACTGGCTAGAAAGCGATGTAAGTATGGTGTGTGATCGTGTTACGGAGGCTTTGCATTGTTCTAAATCAAATGGCATTGGTTTGGGTGATTTGAAATGCGTTGGTGAGTTTATCAAGGTTCAAGATCAAGAAACGTTTGATGCAAATCAGAAGATGGTTAACTCGGACGTTTCACTTGGCCAATATTTATTAGGTGCAGCAATCTTAACGAACAACAAGGCGGCACATAGATTAAGTCTAATGTCTGACTATGATGATTCAACGTTCATCAAGATGATGCTAAAGCTGTATTCACAATATGCGCTATCGTTGTTTCCACTTGAGTACATGACGGAAGTTCAATACATGGAGTTATGGTCTATCTGTGAGGTTGTGAGCGGTTCAGGTAAAGAGATTATGGATAATTACAGTCCATCTACATTGGTTAAGTTTATTGAGTATCTATCAACTGATTTAGAGATTTCGATTTAGGCCACCAGCATAAATTAAAAGATGATGCCCACGCTTGTAGTTTGTGGGTTTCGTTTTTGTTGTTTTCAAAAACTATAAACAATATCTCATTAACTAACTAAAACCATTTTACCTATCAACTGGAATTACCATTACATCATCTAATAAGAAGAAAGGATAAACGTAATGAGCCCTACAGCTAGAATTAAATTTTCCCAACTAATCAAAATTCGTAGTCGTTCGATATTAAAGAAAGCAAAGGTAAAAGAAGCCTTAAAAATGCAAAAGCAGTCACGTAGTTTGAATCGCCAATTAAAGAAAGTAAGTGCCAAGACATTTGACTGGTCAGCGTCAGTTAAGCGAGTGACTAATGATTAATTCTGCTAACCCACGAATTGTAAAAAAGCTATCGGTAAAAGCTAAAGATTATTTTAAGGGGCTGCCGATTGAATACAGTCATGCGTCAAGTGTTTGCACAGACTATGGCAAACTCGTTGTTGGAACACCTGTTGTTCGTTTTGCTGTGCATGATTGTGGTGAGCCTGAGATAGTTTGCTTGTGGTCATTATTAAAAAGTTTCTTCGTTAACACACAAGCAAGGTTTGTTTACTCTGGTGAGCAATGGTTATGGGGGAAGAAGCCAACACCTGAGAACGTAATGACCTGGGCGTATTGGGAACAAGGTTCGATTGATAAGTTAATCCCTACCTTGCCAATCTTATACGTAAAGGCTGATTTGTATGAATGATCTTATTGCCGGTTAAATCAGGCTCTTGGTAAATAAATGATAGATCGTTGGTCAGCACCGATAGCCCAAGTGGTAAATCTTGTGAGTAATAGATTTACCACTTACAAAAATAACTAATTTATAGTGCATCTAGATGTACCATTAACGGTTTAAATGAATCAGGCTAGTGGTAAACAAAATTAAGTCTCTGGTAAATTAATTATGGTTATTGGTAAAACTGGCAAAAAACCTATAAGAAAGAGCCACCAGCACTGATTTTGCTGGTGGCTGTAACTTGATAGGTAGTGATTTAACTTTCAATCGTTGTATAAACCTGCCTAGAGACTAAGCAACCATCGTGATGAACGTGAATGGGCAGGTTAGTTTTTATATCAAAGCTATTTTGCGTTATTTGTAGTGTGTTGATCAGGTTCTTATCAAGTGGAACATCTGCGAATGGGTTGTAGTATATGTGCAACCCATCGACATGACTTTCTTGCCATTCGGAGGTATGGCAAATATGCATATCTGAACCGCCAATTAGATCGCCAAAGTGTCCACGGACAGAAAATATTTCATGGGTGTTACTAATGTACTTATGAGATGTTCCTAGTTTATTTTTTCTTTTATCAGACTTAAATTTTTTAATACTATAAACCCTATATTTTGTTGCTCTAATCGAAGCATCAATTTTACTTTCAACAATGGCCTTACCAAACATACCTGTTGTCGAAAAGATAACGGCACTTATTTCTTTGTAAGAATCATTAGTAAAAATCCCCAACTCTAGCTTAGTGCCATTCTTTTTCTCAATAGACTTAATTTTGTTTTGAACAAGCTCACCATATTGATTTTGTATTGGTGGCTCTATACCGAATAACACACGATTAATCGCCATATTGTTTTGTACATACGATAGATGAGTATCAAATGGTGCGATAGCGACTACAAAGGGATTGTCTTTCACATGATCAAGAGATGAATAAGGGTGCATCTTATTGTCTTTATCCGTGAATAGTTTCTTTTTATCATGAAGCGCACTAAGTAGCTTGATAGTCGAATCATCAAGAAACTCTTTCATTTCGACCTGGTTGGACTCTCTTACAGATTCCATGTCGTAATATGCTTTATTCCTATTCTGAGCATGATTAGATGTAACAGCTTCAACATTGATTACTTGACCATTTCTGGCGGTTAAACAAAAGTCAGGTGATGCTTTGGAGTAATCAATGCTAAAACCTAGATCTTTAAATGCTTTGTTTAAATACAACTCCCATAATGATGAATTAAAGCTTTGTTGAAATTCATCAATGAATTTTATTTTTTCACCTTTCCGTGTTTCCATACCAACTGCCCATCCAGCAATAACTTCTTGTACCTTGGCATATTGTGGTTCGGTGATTAATTTAACAAAGTATGGGTGAAGTGATTTTTCTTTAAATCTTGGGGTAAACAAATCCATCTAGCTGCCTTTTGAGTTACACAAATAGGAATATTATTACATTAAAGTATTATATAGCAGAATATTACTCCGTCAATAAGGCGCATAAAGGGATATTGTTGCACTTACTCTGTAAGCTGAAATGAAAGGCCAGCTAATAACCCATCAATTTGATTGTCGTTTAAAACATACTTAGGCTCATATATCATGCCTTTGGGTATATCATGCTTTTCAGCAAGAAAAAAACCGCGCCCAAGCCCAAATTCAGTCGCTATGAACTGCTTCAATAGACTTGTGTGACTAAGGCTATAAGCCGTTCTAAAAATAGATAGATCACCTATAAAGCCGTCAATCTCAATCCAACAGTGACCATCCCATTTTTTATTTATGACTTTTCCAGATTGATTACCCTCTGGTATGTTGCTTTTGCACTTAAATACTCGGCTGCCCCTAATCTTTAGATCACCTGCAACCACTATTGCAGGTATATTGAAATCATCTCTTAGTGTTTGAGCTAAGGCCGCACTTAAAGGAGCACAAGCTCCCATAGTAGGAGGGATGATTGATAATAATTTTCGTGCGGTTTCGATTACAGGTTGCGGAGAAGTTAAGGTGAAAGCATTATAGCTCTCTAATTCAGAGATACCTCGATACCTTGTAATCAACTGATTTGTTGTAATTTTCATCTTTACTCCAAGACTATAGTGACAAAATAAAGCAACTATAATTGATTTGATGAAAAAGCGGCATGACCTTGGTAGCAATATTTATCTTTTAGTTAATGGCATGGCAGTATAGCTATCAAAAAATGGACAAGAACCACCAGCACTGATTTTGCTGGTGGATTTTTATTAGGACTGGTTATATATACCCTACCAACATCATCCTGTTTTCTAATGTAAATTTGCAATAATCATAAATTCCAGATGCAAAAAAGCCCTTAGTAATAACATTAATACTGAGGGCTTGATTTTTTATGCTGCTTCTAATTGATTTTCAAGTTCTAATGTTTTGTAGTATTGGAATGCTACAGGGTTAACACAGTATTCAACCTCACCATGATTATTTTCAACTGATTTAATAATGGTATCTAAGTCTACTTTAAAAAATTCCTTTCGATTGTTTATCTTGTTTACCCTGTACTGATCTAGTTCTCGGTGTAAAGCCTTTTCTAGTTTTGGAGCATCTTCGCAGTTAATCATAGCGTGAACATCAAACTCAAAAGGTACGGAAGCATTAGACAACTCTTTTACACGGTCTAGAGGGTCTAAACGGCGAGTCATACCGACTTTGTAAACCTTTTCACCTAATGAACCAATATTAGAAATAACGTAGACATAGCCTTGTTTTGTTTGTTCAGCCATTGATTTAGTGCGTTCATAACGTTTGTGAACTTCTGCTAACTCAGCTTCTAATTCTTCACGTTGTTTTTCTAATTCTACCTTAGCTTCCGCATTAGCTGTTGCCAATGCCTCATTTAGAATTCGTTGTTGTTCTTCGATACGTGCTTGTTCTAATTCTTCTGCTTCTAATGCAGCTTCTAATTCTTCTTCACGCTGCTTTTCTTCTCTCATTTGACGCTTAATATCTGCTTGGTGATCACGTTCAATTTGTGCCATTTCTAATAATTCAATTTTAGCGTCAAACTGTTCTGCTACTTCGCCCCAATTATCGTTACATTCAAGATCAAAAGAGCCAAAGTTATAAACGTTAGTTGTGTACTTATCAAAATTCTTATCTAACATATCATACCTAGTATTCTGATTTTTAAGTGTTAAACCATTAAGTATGGCTTTCACTTTATCTTGGTAACATTGGTCTAATAGCTTCTGTAGTATCTTAGTAGCCTTTACCTTATCCTTAGCTAACTCTGCACGTTCATAACGTAGTTCATTATTAACTTTTTTAGATACTTCACGCGATACAGCTAGTTTATATTCCTCACTGTTTATTTTTGTATTAGCTAATTTTTCTTCTTTACGTGCTAATTTTTGTTCACGCGAGTCTAGTTGAAGTTCAAAACGGTTTAACTTAATTTCAAATTTATCTAGTTCTTCTTGATATGCTTCCAGCTTATTCTTTTCGCGAACTAATTCATTAATTTTATCCTGATTATTATCCTCAATGGGTTCAAGTTCTTTAGCTTGATCAGTTTTAACTAATGAATACAGAGCACAGATACCAGAAAAAATTAAACCAATAAATCCGGTATCAGAGATCCTATCAGCAATTGGATCACCAATAAGAACGAGGGTTAACATACCAGTAATTAGAATTAGAATAATTGCCTTAATTAATTTCATTTTTTCAATTGCCTTTACTTGTGTTCAGTAACGATAGATATAAAAAGTAATTAGGAAGGGTGCGTTATTTACATTAGGGAATGGAGATAAACAAAATAGTGTTTTTGGTAGTAGCTTTTCCCATCATGTAACATGACTCCTCCCTTATATTGCGTACATACGCATACATTAAATTTAGTGACACTCAGATTAGATAGCAGTAGAAAGTGCTGTTAATTAATTATACCAACCATAAATGGCAAGATAATTAGGCTATTAATAGTTTGTTACTCTAAAGCAATGTCTTGATACTTTATTTGTAAATATTGATACGAGTAGTATTAATGTAGTTGATTTTGTTGTTTTCAAAAACGAGTTGGGGTCTTGTAATTGGACTCCACTTAATGCATCTATCGGTGAAAGCCCTAACTAAAATCCAATAAACGCTCTGCTTTACTGCACTGAGTGTTACCTATGATCACATCTAATCCGGAATTAATATTATGACTACCACTACCGGTACTGTCTGTTTTGTTATTACTTTGAGTGAGTTCCACGACAATCAACGGTATTAGATAGATAGTTTCTGCAAACAACAAAAACAATTATTTAATCTAAGTCGTTGCTGTGGCCTCTTGTTTGTAAGTAATCGCAGAATACCACCAGTTGTTCGAGCAATAACAATCCATCGGCATAAGAAAAGTGAGCATGTAACGTAGCAGATTTTTTTTTAATGTTATAACCGATACCTATAACACACATACCGATTTTATCGCGCCTAACTCCAATTGTAACATTACGCTGCATTAATGGATCTGGTTGCCTTGGTTTGAATATCGCAGCAAATGGATACCCACGGCTGGTTTCAATTCGACCTACAGCAAAGCAAGCCTGAATAGACCATGTGATCTGGTAATTAAAAGCTATCCTGCTGCGTAATCAATTGGTGCCAATATATAAAAATGGGGTTTGCAGAATTAAAGTTTATCTATAATGAATAATAGATTGTAACCATTGCCGCAGGAGAAGCATCATGGATTTTGGGATTAAGGAAGTTTGGCTTGACGGAGAATACACCAACGCTTTCTTGTGTGTGAACTTGACTCAACCGGACTCAAAATGGTTTTGTGAGCAGTTGCCGAAAAGCAATCTAGATTTTGCTAAGGCAGAGTACACAATTATGACCCAATGGAATGTAGATGATGAATTTGATAGCGGTATTGATAATTACATAGCAGGACAATGGATAGACGATTTACCGGAAGATTTAAATGATGAGCTGGAGGATCTACTGGCTGATGTACTTGATAAAGCCCGTAGCATGATTCAAGAGCCCCACGAGTTTGAGTTAAAGTTTGGCACTCGCAATATTGAACATCATGACAATATGGTGGCACATGGCTATTACAGTGGTGATTTGGCTTTGCTGGAAAACAAGGACACCAATGAGGCTTATGTTCTATTCACTGATCGCAATGGCCATTGGTACTATGAAGAACACTATTTAACGTTTGATTCTCTGAACGAGGCACAGAATTACATCTTATCCAACTATCACGGTAATGAAGATGCATCAGATTTCTCTATATCTGGTCGCATTTATAAAGATATAAATGAAAAATTGGCTAATCGCGACTGAGTTGTGGCATTTATCGTTACGATTTACTTTGGTAGGAACTTACACCTTGCACATTAACTGACTGTTTATTATTTCATATCTCTAACCATCTTTTAGGTTGTTTTGTGTCGATAAAACACTAAATGTAAAGACCCAAAAGGATCTAATGATCAGATCCTTTGCACATCAGCTTACTTAAAGAGTTAGGTTTCTTATTAAAGACTGCACATTACAGGAATCCTTGTTCCTATTAACCATTATCATTTAATTCCTACTTGGTGTGACAGGTTGTAATGCGATCTAAGTTGGCGATTGGCATTCCCTGGCGCGTTCATATAAATCTATACCAGTATAAACTTTAGAGGTTTTGACACCAATAAGGTCATGAATTGCTATAGCACTCTGTAAATCATTAACAATAACTGGAAACTCTTTAGCCCCATTAGCAAGCAACCAAATTGTTCGTGTTACATCACTTATACCGAAACCATTAGTATCTACCCAACCTGCACTGCCACGTAACATGTTGGTATATGTGAATTGAGCCACAGGCACAGGATTATCAAATGGTTCAGAAAACCCTTTCTCTGCATCAGGGTATTTACCACAACCCATCCAAATTTCTTTTGTTCCACGCGATAGATCTGCAAGTTTTTTATCTGAATTAGGTATGTAATATTGATAGTGTTTACCCTTTCCGATTTTGTACCACAAATCCTCAAAACGAAAACGATCAATAAGAACAATGATCGATTCATCATTAGCATTACAACTCATCTTAACAATTCCGCGATCTACATGTACTGTAAAAACAAAGGACTCTTCCCCGTATTTATTGATTATTTCAACATTCATAATGGCCTCTATTATTCATGGTAATGTGCTGTGATTACTCGTATCAATAAATTTGTAAACAGCATATTCAACAATTAATATCTTGTGACTTAGAAGTTCTAGTTTAAATAAGTGACATATTCTGCACAAAATCTATATTAACTTCACACGCTCCATCTTCTTTCCATTGTTTAACCATATTCATCAATTCTATTGGTGCATTATTGAGTTTTGTTGTTATGTCGATAAAGTCATTGATTGATGGAAATGCTGTTAATAACAGCGTTCCGTTTTCACGCTGCCATAATGATTGAAGTGTGTTTGTTATCAAGAATAATTCACCATCATCTTCCAAGTTATTTAGAAAAATATTCACATCGTCTGGTGACATTACATATTTCGCTGAATCTTTTTTATGATTTGAGAATCCGTAATAAGCATAAAACTCAACCGGCTCGTTATACATAATATGAATTAAACTCATTGGGCTACCATCTTTTTATAGAAATCGAAACCCAATGCTATCTAACATCACCTTTGGCTTGAGTTTTAGTCTGTAATCGGCTTCAAGCTATAATCTGGTTAACTTAATGATAAGAAAAACAGGAGTAATATTTTACTAAAATCACTTATTAAGCAATGATTTATTTACTCCTAAAAAGGGAAGCATACAAATAAATAAAAGGCAGATTAGACTAACTAAAGTTTTAAAGTTGCCTCCTACCTTACGCCATTCAGATTCCTCATTTTCACAACGCTGAACTGCCAACTTTTGCTGTTGATCAATATAATCATTAAGTCCTGTTTTTACATACCTATATTTTCTTATTTCACTGGCACTGATTTGTCGATATAAATCAACGTCAATAATTACATCTTGATTACAATTGGCAAATATTGGTTGTATTGAACCACCAAAAATCATGAATGCACATATAACTTTCAGTAATAGCTTTTTTGATAGTATTGATAGTATTGATAGTATTGATAGTATTGATAGTATTGATAGTTTACGCATGATGCTTGCCTGTATAAAGTTTCAACCATAGCTCACGCACAGCAATGATAAGCGCACCAAACGATGCCAACCAAACCAGACCTTTTAATATTACAGTTAATATTTTTACGAACTGATTTACTTTAAATTCATCCCAAACTTTTAGCTCTTGCTCAGAAAGTGATTCTTTACCATATTTGTCTACTTTTTCACTTATACGCTGTTGTTCAGCCTGTTGAGCCGCTTTTTCTTTAACTAATTGTATTTCGACTTTTTGTTGCTCTTGAAGTGTTTTCTTCGTGACCTCTTGTTGCTGGTGCTTTAACTCAATTCTATCTTGGGGTGGCAAGTGAGATTCACTAATACCATTACTTATAATTAACGCACCAAAGATAATGGAAATAGAAATTATCAAAGTTTTCATGTTGTCCTTATTGATGATATTAATACTTCTGAACTTGCTTTATGTTCGTTACCGTTGGCTCAAACTCTATTTCAAAGGTGTATTTGGTCTTGCAGCCAGGGCAAGTCCAGTTATGTATTTCACCGTCCGTACCCTGCACCGTTTCAAATTCTCTTGGGTAATATTGGCAATCATCGTTATCACAGATAATCTCTACATCAACTTCGTATTCCATTAAACCCTCTCAAGACTAATCAAATCTCACTGATTTAAACGCTTAACACTATTAGAAAGAGCAAGCGCATTTGACTTGCATGGTAGCTGCAACGTGCTATCAAAGAATTACTTCGCAAAGTACCGCGTGTTGAACTAAGACTTACTCTAGCTATACAAAGCAAAGGAAGACTAGCAATGAAACAAACGCAGCGTAATCGTCGCCTACGCTAAGTAAGAAATTGGTCGTTAATATATACGGGGTTTGAAAACTAGCTTGATTAGTTGGTGAAGCAGAAATATTGAGTATTTTATTAGGTAAGAATTTGGAATTTATGACAACTAAGGGCGTAGTTTCCATATCGTCCCTTTACAGAACAGTTCCGCTCCTGTATTATCCGCCGCCCTCTTTAATGTTGTAGGTATGTTAAGGTGTTGAAATTTAAGGATATATCACCTCATAGTGAAATCTATAATTTACTATAAGAGCACGAAATTTATCAAAATTGGTTTACTAACCGTTGCATTATGTTGATAATGGTTAAACTTAGGTTGTACCATTTACTATAAATTGGAAAAACCGCTACAGAGTACCGCCATATTCTGTACAGCTCATACGGCTTAGACGTATTAAGAATTAATTAAGGGTTGCCAATATATGACAGAGATAGGGAAACAAATTAAGCAAAGTCTTAACTTTGCACGTTTCATATCGTATGTTGCATTACCTGTGACTGCACTTTATCTGTATTCGATCTTTCACTTTTGATTTAGAACTAAAAGTGAAACGAGAGTCATAGTTATGACTGCACGAAAAGATAATTGTAAGTTATAATGACCGCGAGTTTTCTCCAATTGAGAACTCGCGGTTTTTTTATACCTATCAGGTATTTAAGTCGTTTATTCCTAAAAAAGAGGGCTATATATATCCGGTAAAATTCAATCCAATGAGGTTGTTGATACTGGTACGGTTGCTAACCCTCCACCAGCAGATAAAGTGCCTGTATATCTTACTCAAGAAGATGTACAGAACTTAGTAAAGACAATTAAGCATGTAATGATTGTTCTTTCATTCGTACTTCTATTGTTAGGTTGGATGGGTAATTATTTTGTCAGTAAATATGATGCTAGTGACTTACGTTCACAAGAAACATCTAAAGCAATGGCGGTTGCTGAGACAAAAATAGATCAACTAAGTACCACGGTCAGTACATTAGAGTCTGAAAATTCAGAGTTGAAGAAAGTTCAAGCATCACAGCATGAACGCATTCTAAAATTAGAGTTTCAGGTTCAACAATCTCTGAAAAAACAATAATTCTTAATACGTCCAAGCCGTGCAGAAATGTACGGCTTTTTTTTACTTCCAAATCAGTGACGCTTTACAGCAATACCATTCCCTCTAATATTGCCTTTATCAGAAATAAATACCCTATCTATTACATCAAGGCGCATCATGAACGACAAACACGAAGATTACGCACTATTTCAGTTGCTCAATAAACATTGCACACGAGGGGTAGCTGTAATAGACCCTAACCACGGTATCGACAGTATATGCGTTATTGTTCAAGTGCCAGTAGAAGAACAAGAGGCGTTCACAACGGCATTTTGGCAAACAGAGCCATTCAAGTCTATGTACCAATTTTTTTCATTAAGTGTATCTAACCTCTCTTGGTACAAGTGCCGTTTAAAGCAGTCTAAATACCAAGTATTTATCAGTAATCAGCGTAAATATTAAATTTATTTCCAACTTTTTTTCTATCTAACTGAGGCGCGGATTGCCAAAGAACTTACCCGATATAACCTAACCATAGGCTCATGAAATTCCAATAGATTTTGGAAACAACAAAAACAATAAGGTTGTAGTGTATGTTAGATAAGAATGTGTTGCAGTTTGCCCTTTTGCCAGTGAAAAGAAATGACGGTCGAGAGGTATCACCGATTGTAGCTGCTGGTGAATTTCAGTATTTAGAAGATTTTGGCGGTGGCGAAATTGCCGTTGCACCCAAAAATGAAGATGGTTACGAATTGAGTATTTGTTACGGGCGTTACCTATTAAGCATTAAAGAATCCCAAAGTGGCGAACCTATTACTAAGCAAGAATTACATGATCAAGTTCAACTCGAATTAGATAAGTGGATGATCGGTATCAGTGAAAATCAAACCTACTTTATGGGGATCAAAGATATTGTGATCATAGATACCCCACTTGAACGTAAGTGTTGCCACGGACATTCCAGTTGTAATTCAAATCATGGCACTAATAGCGATCAGGCAAATGACTTTGCGTTCGCGGTACTGGTATCTAGCAATGCCAAACTAAAAAAGATCACCGATACCGTCATTTATGATGAAAGTAACGCTGTAGATCGCCTTGAAAAGTTTAAAACAGATGATTTCAAACCAAGTGCTTTCCCTTTGTTTATCAATGTTCACGGCTATACCGTTTTTTCTAACATCTTAAATCGTAGAGGTACTTACGCCCTAGCCCATACACTATCTATCAGTGACGAATTGAGTGAGAGTAACTGGACACAATTCATCAACAACGATGATGCCTATCTTGTCGCATCCCGTGTTTTGTAGTTGTTTTTATACTTAAAATCTACCCCATTTATAATAAACAACTGAGGCATTACTTATTAAAAAAGTAATGCCTTTTTTTGTTTTACTGTAGGCAAAGCTAAAACGATTCAAGTAATAGTGATAACTTTTCAGATAACAAAAAGGCACACGACAAAGATTATGACGTTTAAATAATAGACGCTCATGATTTATGATAAATTGCCATTATTTGCCATTATTTGCCATTATTTGCCATTATTTGCAATAATTTAAAGTTATTTATAAAAATCCATTATTAACTATTATGAGTATTAATCGTTTAATTCAAGCCAATAAATTAATTTTATTGTTTTTATAGGTGTTAACTTTGGCCATAACAACTAAACACAGTCCGTTTTATTGTTGCGGTTATATTTATTGCAAGAACACTTACATGGAAAAAAACTAATGCACCCTAACTTACAACTGATCTCTAAGATTGCTTCATTAAATTATAGTCCGACTGTTGACGTTTCCGATACGCTGAACGTAATTCAACTAACTACCAATATTGATAATCAACCATTTTTAATTAAGCATATTTCAAATTTAATTGCTTACACTAAGTCGCTAGATAGCCCATTAAAACTAAGCGGCCACCTTGAAAAGTTAGAAGCTATTAATGAAGAATATCCACACGCTGTTGTAATTATTGATAACAGTTTGCCGCTTTCTCGTATATGCGCACTAACGGCAAATAGCTTCATTGCAAAACTAGCTATTGATCGCATCAAAGAGAGCCAAAAGGAAAATTCTGTCTCATTAGTTGATGTAGATAAAATCCGTCAATCAGTGAGTACAAATTGTGATTGTGACTTATCTAAACAAATGTATAGCAAAGCTGTAATTACTGGCATACACAAAGCAGAAACACTTATTAAGGCTTCAAGCAGCAATGTTGTATTTGCTCAATCATTCGAGCCTTGCCATGTGCTTGACGCTTTACTAAATAGAGACTGCGATACTTCGATTGAACAACAAGCCATTAAAAAGGCAATGACAGGTAGTAACTCATTGAAAGTTTTGCTTCTTTCAGCCTTTGACCTTAATCCCGTATTCTCATTATTACTTTGTTCAAGTGAAGTGGCTGAACGTGTCATTAATCGCTGCATAGAAACTAAAGTAGCACTGCATCAAGAGTTAACCTGCTAATGGATATTTCAGAGTTTATTTCAAAAACCTATGGTGATGAACGAGGTGCGGAAGCTGCATTTCTTCAAGATAACGAACAGATTGCGAGAACATTAAATGCTCGAAAAGCACTTCTTTTTCGCTGGAAGAAGCAAGGTTATCGAGTGAATTTATCGACTGGTGATATTTATTTGCCAACAGTGGTAATTAATACCGTTAATGCGTAGCAAACAATTGAAATGTCATGAAAGTAAGATCATTGACTAGCCAGCCGTACATCGTATTATTGATTTATCTTAATACGGAGATTTTACAATGACGGGCTATACAAAATCTGACATAAATGACGCGATAGCAGCCACACACTTCAATACTATCAATAATGAAAAACGAGTAGCGTCTGCCGCACTTCGAGCTGGTAGTTCTGTGGGTGGTGAGCGTATGCAACAATACAAAGACCTTCAACCATTAGAAACTGAAGAAATTCGACAAGATGGAACAGTAATGTTTGTCGAACGTCACGCAAATGGTGAAGTTAGACGCTTTTATGAAAAAACAGATGCCAATGGCGAGACTTGGTTTAGAACTGAAACAGATGACTACTGCCCACCGTTGTCAAATACGAAATAGGAGCTTCATGCCGGCCACCAGCCGCATCGTTTAGGAAAGATGGTTAAACTCGCAAAAAGAACTCTGTATGAATGTACTCAAGCGCGAATAGCCCTAAAAAAAGCCAATAATCGAGCAAGCTACTTATGTCTATTAATGAGTTAGTAGCTCGCTCTTTATCTTAAAAAACAGATAAAAGCCAAAATACCAATATGTAATAAAGCCTAATCTATCAATAAAGCCTAATCTATCCCTGAGCAACTTCTGGACAAAAATTAGTTTCAGATAATCGAATATTAGCGATTCATGAATAACTAAAAGTAAGGCAAATCGCTGAACTTGACGTCCAACGAAGATAAGGAGAAGCGCTACCTAATACAGCCTATACAAGACAATTCACTCAATTAACTCTTTCCCTAATAGAACATTAAACTTTGTAGCTAACATCACTTGACCGTTCTCTTTTCTAAATAATGTCACGTAAATGCTAATCATCTCACTGGGCGATAGCTTTGCTGTTTTGGTGGTAGCTACTCGCTTGTCGATTAGTTTCCCTACAGCATTTTTTGCTGCCACACCAGCATTCATTAGTCTCTTAACTCGTCGATAATCTGAATTGGTTTGCTGACACAATTTGTGAGTTGTGATCATCTTACCGACGTATTCAATGAGGTGCTTTTTTGAAATAAGTGGCAGCGGTCTAGTTACCTCTGCTGCAGATATCGCGGCAGCTAAACAGGTCTCGTTATTAATCATCCCCTAACCGTTTAAGAACTATAACAATATCCAAATGGGGTATCAATTAGAGTAAAGCGTAGTATCCTCACACTACAAGTGTGGGATCTATGTCGCACAGGCTGAATATTCCTCGTGTCCGCTTGCTCAAAGGTAATTGCAACTAATTGACTATAGTGAAATTAGGCGTATATATTCCTGAAACATAACCTGTTTGGAGAATAATGTGTCGATAGAAAGCGTTGTTGGCTGGGCTAATAAGCTAAAGAGGAACCTCTGGTGGCGTCACGCTCTCAGATTGGCAGCAAATAAAGGCGAACTTGATGACGGTGATTTGCAATTACTGTTTGCTCTTTCTAAAGAAGAAGCAGGTTTGCAACCACAAAGTGATGCTTATGCGGTCAGTATAGCTTTGCTAGATCTAGCAGGCTTTGGCGAAGAAAAGCATCCAGTAAAGTTGGTATGTATTAGCAACGTTGCTAATGTTTCAGCGCTTGCCCCGAACAAATCTATTGTATTTGAAAGCGAAGGTCTGACCGCAGTTTATGGCGATAATGGTTCGGGTAAATCTAGCTATGCAAAGATTTTAAAGAACGCCTGTCTTACTCGCGGTAGTACTCCAAAAATCATCTCGAACATCTACGACACTCAAACAGGTGAGCCTGCTGCGGACATCTCTCTTTTGATTGGCGAGGACAAGCACGACATTCCATGGCTTCTCTCTGGAAACTCACATGAAGATTTAAAGTCGATTCGAATTTTTGACAACACTTCGGCGGC
Organism: Photobacterium aquimaris; assembly: GCF_002954455.1. Taxonomy (GTDB): domain Bacteria; phylum Pseudomonadota; class Gammaproteobacteria; order Enterobacterales; family Vibrionaceae; genus Photobacterium; species Photobacterium aquimaris. The sequence goes on along the minus strand of NZ_MSCC01000004.1, from coordinate 119,671 downwards.
GCATTACATCTCTGACGAGGACTCGATTGATTACAAGCCTGCGGGAATGAAATTATTGTCTCAGCTAATGAGGGCTTGTGATTATGTAAGAGCTGCAAACGAGTCAGAGAAAAGACCATATAACGTTGCCGCTTCGTTACCTCAATGTAGACCTGGAGGTAAAACCGCAGCGTTTGTATTTGGCTTGTCTGGCGCCACAAAATCAGAGGCCGTTGATGCCATCTGTCTGAGCAAAGAAGAAGATGAATCAATCCCAGTATTAAAAGCAGAGCTTGTTAAACTGCAAACCAGTACACCTGAGCAGCTTAGAAAAGGGTTTAGTGACAGTCGAAAAGAGCTAAACCCTCTTAGTACTTACTTTAATCAACTAAGAGCCAAACTCGATGAAAAGCAGTTTGATACGATAAAACTCAATTACGATGACTATCAAACCAAACAGGCAGCAGCAGAGATAGCTCGCAAGCAGGCAATTGAAGGTCACGAACTATCAGGTATTTGCTCACCTGAGTGGAGAGAGATGTGGAATCACGTTCAGACATTCGTACTAAAGCATAATACGGCATTATCGTTCCCAGCAGCAGCGGGAGAAGCCTGCCCTACTTGCTTGCAACCTGTCTCGGAAGCATCTGCCGAAAAACTAAAGCTATTTAACGACTATCTCCAAGATAAAACTCAGATGGAAGCCTGCAAGGCAAAAGTTAAATTTGATAGTTCAATTGCGGCTCTAAGGCGACTGTCATTCAACCTAAAACCTTATGAGTTTATGCTAGGCAAGGTGGCTGAATTTAATCCAGAAATAAGTAAGAGTTTTATCGCACTGGAAGAGTCGTTAAAAGTTCTCTGTTCGAATCTTACTAAACAGGTACCGGACTTCTCTATTGTTCCAATTGATTACAAAGCGCTAGATTGGATCAACGGGCAAATTGTTTCTTTAAAGGTCAAAGAAGATGCAGTTAAAACCAATGAGGGGTTAACTAAGCAGATCGTTACTGCGTCACAGGCTATTAACGAACTTGATGACAGAAAGCTGTTTACATTATCTAAGCAAAACATTCTCAACGAGATTGAGCGCCTGAGAATTATTGGTTTATATAACGCTGTCACTCAATCTTGCTTATCAACAATTATAACCACTCAAACAAATAACATTGCCAAAATGGGTGCTATTGGCGAGCTTAGCAAAGTGTTTGAGGCTGAGTTGAAGAAACTTGAGTTTAGAAACTTCGATGTAGGCACTGAAACTCGCGGCTCTCGCGGCAAGCAAATGTTGAAGTTTAGTATGACAGGCAAGCGAAACAACGTTTCTGACATCGCCAGTGAAGGCGAACAAAAGTGCGTTGCTTTGGCTGGGTTCATGGCTGAACTTATTGTTGATGACCGAAAATCAGCGATTGTTTTTGATGACCCAATTAACTCTCTCGATCATAAGTGGCGAAGAAAGTTTGCTGCCCGCATCGCAGAGGAAGCACAAAGCCGTCAGGTCATTGTGTTTACCCATGACATGTCATTTTTAGTCATGCTCGGAGAGGCAACTAAAAAGGCCAATTCGAAGTACTCGGCTATTTCAATTGTGAAACGTGGGAAGCTTGCTGGGTTCCCTACATCTGAGCCGCCGTGGGATGTTAAATCAACTGGCGATCGAGTCAAAGATCTAAACAAGATAATGGTTCCTTTGAAGCAGCTTGAAGATGCTGGAGATGTTGACGGCTACGAAGCTATGGCTAAGTTAACGTATAACAAGATGCGTGAAACATGGGAAAGGCTTGTTGAGGAATGGCTATTCAAGAAAGTCGTTGAAAGATTTGGTCGAAGTGTGAAAACACAAAGCCTCAAGGATGTTGTCGAAAAGGGAGGTATCACCCCAGAAGACTATACTGCCATCGAGGAAGGCATGTCGAAGTGCAGTACTTTTATGTATGGACATGACCAAGCGCCTGAGCTGAATGAAGGCGTGCCTGACTTTGCGGAAGTTACAGATGATTTCGAGAAGCTAAAGGCTTACTTTGCTGCGCTAAAAGCGCGAAGAACCAAAAAATAGCGCTTAAATGATAAAAATCTCACTTCGCGAGAGGTGGGTTTTTTTAACCTAGAGTGGAGAGAGTTATTCTGATATCTGATTGCACATTTGGTACTTCCAATATTTACTTATATAATGGGACTGGACTTATCCAACACTTCGGATAGGTATCGACTACGCGATAAATATCCTTATCTGCTATATGCACTCTAACTGCGACGCATTATTTTTTATACCAAGCCCAGAAAGCTAAAAAAGTTGCACCAACTATTGATACAACTATTGGTATAAATGTTGTAAAGAAGTCATTCGATCCCCAGTACTCAGTAAAAAACCGATCAAATAACCCTTTATTTTTTTGAATTTTTTCTTCTTTTTTTGGAAGTAATAACCGACTTGTTCTCTCAAGTTGTTCTGATATATTAAATGTATTTGCTAGTACTTCAATTGTCATTTGTGATGTATAACTTTTAGTTACCAATGATGATTTATTTACCAACCTATCAACGCTTGAGAAAAAAAGATTATTATTATCTAAGTATTGGTCATGAAATGACTTGCTGATAATTGAAAACAATTCAAATAAGGAACTACAACTTTCAAACTTAGATTTGGTTTCTCTATTATCTAAAGCTGAATTAGGAATATATTGGAGTAGGCCTTGTTTATCGACTAAAGTAAGCGCGTCATTTATCTGATGACATTCATTTTTAATTACCACCTTACTTACTATATTATCAGTAGCGTGTGAATGTCCGGTTAATGATGAAACAAGCACTTTGTCTGTTACACTTTCAAAAAACGATTTTACTTGGCAACAAGATATCGAAGGAATTGAAGTCTTTGGGGAAAATTTTCTAAGATTTCCATCAGTGATCAATCCAGCAATTGTACATACTAATTTGTATAAATCTGGATTATTTTCAAGCTTATTACTTTCAATTAAATTATCAACCGATACCTCTCGTCCTTTTTGTAGGATAAGTGTAATTGAGATATATTTACCAAAATAATGATGGATGCGTATATTTACTTCGTTGTCTTTGTATTTATAAGGAAGAGTTCGACCAGAAAAACCTAAATCCGTAACATTTTTTAAGATGGCATCATGAAATGCAGCAGTGGGAGAAAGTACATCAGGGCTCAACTGGAAGTTTTCCATACCTCCACCCATTTTACGCATAAAAGACTTACTTGCTTTTACGTTAAAAATTTTATTCGAAAGGTAGTAGTTTGGACTGCTATCATTAAGTGATATGATAATTTTCCATGATTGATGTAATTCACAAGCCATAACAAAACCTATTAGGGCGAGGAGGGCAGAAATTGAACCTGCCGGAACAATACTCAAGGAATTGAACTACGCCCATTGCGTCCTCCCCATCATCTGATACCGATATGAATCTAAACAAAGCATAGGCAAAAGTCAAGTAAGCCATTGATTTGGTATTAATAAAAACGCATTAGTAAATATTCTTGTTATCATATGCAATTATGCCTCTGATGCCACTAATACCCGTAAATCATAATTAATTTAGCTTTTAAATATCAACGGATTGATTATATTTTTATTTGAAAGTATTTGTTCTAAATGTAGAAAATGTGAAATAGATTAAATAAGTATTATTAGCACAAGGATATGTAGATAAAACCAATCCAAAAATACGTTAATACAATATGAATGAGTATTAGGTCTAACTGATAAAGGGGCAAGTATGAGTTAACCAAGTAGCTAACTCAGAACTAGACAGAAACGTTATAGACTGCAAGGATTAAATCTACCTATCGGATAGCTTGGGTATCTCAAAACATCAAAGGCCACCGTTGTTGCCGATGCCCAATTTTACACATTACGTTTCAATTTTTGGCATCAGGATTGTTTGCCATTCTATTGGCTTACTCTCAAGTTTAAAATCCTGTTCAAACTGTATCAATGCTTCATGTCCAGGATAGTTTTCAACTGCCATAGAAACTAAATTTACTGCTGTTGAAAGATCTTCCTTAACACGATAACTTTCAGCCAAACTCAATATCATTCCTGCTTCAAACAATACAGGAGCACGGAAACTAAATCTATTATCTCGTTTTTCAAAATAACGCATCAAAGTACGATGATACTCATCCATTTCCCAAGGCGGCGTTATATTAAAGAGGCTGTGTACAAGTAATGATTCTGAGCTTGGTGACATCAACTCATTGTTAAAACGATCATTAAAGCTTACTGTATTTTCTGTCATTTGCTCTTCGGATACAGATGCATTAAAAATAAAGTAGAGTGCTATATAAGGTAATTTATCTTCTTTTTTTAATTCATGGATACTTTTCTCCACTTTTGTTAGTAACTCTCTTAAGTCCGTAGCAACTCCTCCCTTAGTTCCAGACATATGCGAGGCTATTTGCGACAGAAAACCTTCAAGTTTCTCGCTACCCGAACCATGATATAACTCAGTCCTTCCCACCCAATATTGTGGTGCTAACTTCATTTGTATGATGCCAGATCTTTCGAGAGAGTAGTTATAAACCTCCTTATCAATTGTTACTTGTCGTTGAACAAACTCAGTTATGATGTGTCTTGCCAACCTAGACAAGCCTTGAATGGTCAACCAAGCTTTATTATCAATCTGAGTGGATTCAGAATACTCGATAGTATTAGTTAACTGACTTGGAAGTGTTCTCAAATTATGAATATATTGGGAGCGAGCTTGATAAGCATTTGCTAATGCTTTTGGTAAATCGTATTTTGAAATAGGATGAACAACACCGACTGCTTCTTCTCGAAAGTATGAAGGCTTAAGGTGTTCTATAGAAAAATCCCGAAACCTTCTGCCTAATGATGTATGTTCGATATCAAGAATAGCTTTTCTTACGCTTTCTGATACTTCATTGCTGGCTCCAGAGAGTGCTTTATCAATTAAACTTCTCTTTTTTTGATCATAACTACTCCAAGAGGACTTATGTCCATCAAAGTCTTGAGCTAGAGATTCTATTGATGCTACAAGTAATGTATATGCTAGTTCAAAGTCATCAGCTACGCGTTGTATACCAGTGACATATGTTCTTATTGCTCGCATCACACTTAAATATGTTTGCCTTTCAAGTCCAATTAAGTGCTTTACAAATTGACGTAAATGTTCACCGTCAGCCTCAGTACAATAAACGTCTTTATCAAAAAAGCTTTTTACGACTTTACTAGGTACCGTATGTGTCGAAACTCCCTTTTGATTACTTAAAAGCCGATCTGTGAGAGTATAACTTGGTGAAGCAGTACAATTCAGAGCAAAAGAAATAATAGTTGAGAAATCTAATATATATGGATCAACGGCATGTGAAACAAGAATACCTTTCCCTTGCCCATTAGATTCTATTAGTTCCTCTATTTCGTAAACGATTGCATTAGATAGCCCCAAGTTTGACGTTGACAAGAGAGAGCCAGCTTCGGTATCAAGTTTCTCATCTCGCCCAAATCCGAACCGTAAGTTAGTATAAATGATCCCTCTCAATTGATTTCTATACTCAACAGTGTCTTGAAATAGTTTTCCCGAACAGATCTGTAACATGGTTCTCCTGAATTGTAATTAACTTGAATGAATAACTAAAAATTTGGGCGATCATACTTGATATCTGTATATAAAATCATGACGCTAGTAACATTATTTTACTGCTTATAGAGGAGTTGCTTTATAAAACGTCTGAATTGATGTTTAACTAAACAACGAAGTTAAATTCATTACGAGAACTAATCCAAAATCATGTTAATGCGATATGAATGAGTATTTGCTCTGAATGATAATGGGGCATAACTTAGTTAGACTAATCCCCCTGGAATGTAAAAAGCCAGCGGCATAACCTACATATAGCAGTCCAAATTCGCTCACAGACCACATTAGCCTGCAAAATAGATTGTTTTTGTTGTTTGCAATATCGAATCATGAACTTCTACTACAGCTACAATATATCGGCTGAGTGACTAAAACGGCTCACAAATAAAACTTCCCTGATAATGATCTCACGAATAATGAGGTTTATTACTAATGAAGTTATCCATATCTAAATTAACAACGGCATTACTACTAGTAGGCGCGGCTAGTACAGCTAACGCCAATCTAATCGACAATCCAGATCGTTTGCCACAATACGTAGAAAATGGCTTAACGCTAATTAACGTTAATACATCTGCTGAACAAAAAGATCCCCTACTGACAGTAACTACAATCACTTTTCCACAGAATGTATCTACTGTGGGTCAAGCATTGAATTACACGCTATTGCGTACTGGTTATACGCTTGTTGCCCCAAGTCAGTTAACGGCAAGTGCTAATCGTCTGATGCAGTTACCATTGCCACTGGTGCAACGTAGCGTTAGCCAAGTAACCGTTCGTAATTTAATAGGCACGTTAATCGGTGATGGTTTTGATTACCGTGTAGATCCAGTAATGCGAACAGTAAAAATCATCTGCCCTGCAGATCTTGTTGGCATTGAACCTATCCACAAAGAAAAGCCATTTAAGTTTCTTGTTGGTAGCAATAATCGCTAGGGGGAAGTATGAGTAAAACTGATAAGAATGATGATTTTGCAGTGTTCGATAATAAAGATGAACAGCTACAGCATCCTACCGGTGATCTTGATTTAGAAGTATCGAGTGATGGTAAAGATGTAAGTGGTGATGGTGAAGTGATCGAAAGACAAGAACCTGAACCTGAACCTAAACCTGAGCTTGAGAGTGCCCATGATGCTGAGGTTGATGATAGCTTAGAAAGTCAGTACCGCAAAGAAGAAGAAAAAGACGTTGCTGAACCTATTTACACAGAGATACCGGATGATGAAGAACCTAAACGATCAAGTACAGGGAAAAGCAACGTCCTACTCTGGTGTGTTACTGGTATTAGTCTACTTTTTGCTGCTGGTGGCGTGTATACGGGCTTAAACGCACAAACCCAAGCCAAGGGTTATGCAAGTGAAGTTGCGCTCATACAAGAGCAACTAGACGGTATTAAGAGTCGTGCCGTTAATGAGTCGCAAATTGTTGAAGAAAACAAGGCTGCTATCGAAAAGCTATCGAGTGATCAGCTTACGATGTTCCAAATGAATGGCAGTAACGAAAATAAAGTAACAGCACTCAATGCAAAGGTAGAAACCTTAACTACGGCTGTTAATCAGAAGTCACTTTCAACGGATAATGCCCTTATACGTCTAAATACGAAAGTTGATGGTATCGAACAGGCTAACGCTAAGAAAGTTATTGAAGCTAAGAAACAAGAGGCCAAGAAGTCCAGTTCGTACAAACAAAAGACCGTTGTTCGTAAGCACAAGAAGATAGTAAGAAAGCCTAAGACTAATACGATCCAAGAAGTCTATCGCATTAACGGTGTTACATTAGCCAGCATTGATATGTGGAATCACAAATACTCAGCTACGTTAATGTCGCCAGATGGTTTTCGCGTTATTTACCCTGGTTATAACGTGAATGGTTTTGTCGTTAAAAGCATTGAAGCTCACTCAGTCACGTTTATTGCACCGAATAATCGTTTAGTTAAGCTCCGTAATTAGGGAAGTAATTATGAAATCTGCAAAACTATCATTCTTCATCGCTAGTGCATTGTTTTCTGCTGTATCTGTACCGGCACAAGCTAGTTCTATTAAGACCGTGACTAGCCAAGCATCATATAGCAACACTGTAAGTAATATTGCCCAAAGCCTTAGTATTAACGATGTGAATATTGGCCTAACTAAAGAAGATCTTATTAAGGCTAAAAACTTCAACTTGAGCAATCAAGAATATGCCAAGTATAAGTACATTATGGAGTACACCCCTCGCGGTAAATGGACACCAGATATAGATCCTGTAATTGCTCTTGGTAATTCGGCTAAAACGGAAGAAGAACGAACTAAATACGCTAAACTAGCTTATAAACAACGTACTGAGCGTGAACGTTTAGAAACGGCATTTGCTATAACCATGATTAAAGTTGAGAAGCAGAACGATCCAAACAGCCCTCGCTGGATGAATTGGGAGCAGAAGAAAGAGTTTGCTCTTAAAGACACGATTGTTATGGCCGATACCGGAAATGCCAACACTGAACTTGTTAATATTTACGTTGATCCAAGTGTATGTGTTAGCGATAGTCAGTGTTTAGTTGGTATGGGTCGAACACTCCAAGCCAAGCAGCCGCACACTCAGCTTAAATATCACTTTTACAATGCAACGGATGCTTCAACTAAGCAGTTCAAGTATTCATTATCAAGCAAACACCCAAATAAATTGGCTGGTGTATCGTTCGTTGATAACGGATCAAAGCAACCGGCTCGCTCACTGCCTTACATGACAGTAAGTAGTAATGGTAAAACACAAACAATATCATTGCGTTGATTTAAACTTAAACCGGTACGAGGTGAAAAACTTGTTTTTTCATTTTGTGCCGGTTAATTAAAGGTTTTTATTCGAGTTAAAAACATGGCCATTGAGTAAGGCCGTCACCCTTTCCCAACTAAACACCGCTAAACTTCCCTTATCTATCATAATAATTCCATACTCATTGCTGGTGGCGATTATGGAAAATATTGAGATAGAAAGATCTAGTGTCGAGCTAAAATTAACCCTCATGGCAAGATCTTTAAAAAACAAAGAAAGCTGCAAGTTAATTAAAGAACCTATTGAGATAATAAATCTCATGCAATCATCAATCGACTATTTAACACGTAGGGCGTATTCACGTATTCGTGATAAATCTACCAACATTAGGTTTATTGTTGTGCCAGCAAGTGACGTTGTATCTTCTGCTGCTGATTTTGAGATTACGCTTGATGATGAATTTACTGGTTGGCAAAACGATTACGAATGGTTGTGCTTTTCTGGTAAAGAGCCAGTGATTGTAATGGTTTATTTATCAGATGCTATCAAACTGCTTCCTAGTTTTCGTGACAGCCAATTGAATCGTTGTGCCGCATTTTTTGCAGAACGAAGTTCATTTGAACAAGCATGTTTAATGCGAATAGAACAACACAAACAAAGCAAACAGACGGTATATGGTTATGATGATTAGTTCTATTCACGATTTCCTTATTTTGAATTGCTATCGTCAAGGCGACACATTCACGCCAGCGTTCCGAATTAGCCGCACTTACGTAAAATCAAATAAGTTTTTTCGTATTGGGGAGTTAGGTATTACTCATTCTATATGTGAGGCTGTGGATTGGTACTACATTGAACATTTAAAAATGCCTGATTGTAGCGATCATCGAAATGCTAAACATCTAGCTTTACAGCCTGATCTTGAATCTTGTTACTCGCATAAATTAGCTAACATTATATCTAATCATCAAGAGCCTAGTTCAATTGTATTTAAAACAGATTACATACATAACTGCGTCCCTCTATTTATCAAAATGCAATGTCGCAAAGTTGTTCGTAGTTACGAGTACACACTAGCATTACAAATACCGACAAAATACACGGGAAGCCCGATTAAGGCCACGAAGATCCCACACACAATAGATGATTACTTTAAGACACTTACGGCCTACATAGCGAAGATTACGCACGAATTACATGCTGGTATAGTTAATCACTTTTACGTTAATCATTTGTATATAACAGCAAAGTTTTTGTGGTTTGATGAAATGGCCAAGCGAAATGCATTCATTGAGAAAAAGTTAATTTCGGAACGAGACTTATATGATCATAATTGGTGCTACCAACAGATAAACGATAGCTTATCTATCTTAGCCAGTGGCGGCACTTTTGCTGATATTATGCCGAAACGTAAACGAGTCCTGCGGTAAAAAGGCAACGGCTCATTTATTTATAATTGAAAGTGTTAAATACAAAATCTATTTCAGCTAAAGTTTTCAACGATATTTTATCGGTAGCAAAAAATATTAAATACATATTTATTCGTCATAAGGTGAGTGTTATCTGGTTAATTGGCTGAATTGTAACTATTGAGTGAATAACCAATCAACACTTTATTTATACTGTTAGCTGTAAAAGAATCCGTTTTATACCACCAGCTATTTTAATTGCTCTATAGCGATTGAAAAGTATCAATTAAGATAAATAATATTTTTATTCATTTTAATGTGAGTTTTAGCTGGCGAATCACCATTGATACGCGGATTCTCCGGTTATGTATTCATTTTAACCCTTTGTTTTCACTTGATTGTAAAACCCTAAAAAGATCGGCACACAAAATTTGGACTGAACTGAAAGTTAAGCATCAACAAATTATCAAAAATGCCTATAACAACTAAAAACGGCATGAGTCCAGAGGACGTATATCATTCACCCGTTGGTTTCAAAAATGGATATTTAGGATGGGCGTAATGATTGGTAAAAAACAAAATGATCGTTTCTTTTTAAACTTATTGATTGAGTGTGTAAGAAGAAGCAAGCAAATGATTCCGAGTGCACCAGAAAAGGTTATGGGGAGTTTTCCCAATTACTTATCGAATGACACAGAAGTAGTTTCATGGGAGCGCGGTGTTCAAGTTGGTTTTGGGCAAAAGCGCAATATTCCTGAATCTGAAATTAAAGATCATATCAAATACGTACAATTATCCGTTAATACATGTATTGCAGTTCTAAAGAACGGTATGAGTGATTTCGGTGATGTTAGTGATGTAATCCCTTGTCTTGAGTTGTTATCTAGCGATATTGAATTACAGTTAATTGTGGCTGCAATTGAAACACCAGTGCAGCAAGCGACGGGTGGTTTTGAGTATGATGTAAATACTATCTGTGCGTTCTCTCCGGTAAAAGTCGTGTCGAACCATTTTGAATAAATGATTTTGTAGTTTTCAAAATCTAATCAAACTTACAACTAACCTATCTAATTAAACACTTATCCAACCACTAAAGCGCGGCTAATAATTTTTATTGGCCGCGCTTTTTTCTATTACGCACTAATTCCACCAGAAAATAATAATTGGATAAAAATGGTGTTGTTCGATAGAGGAAGTCAGTTAAATGAGTAAACAATTTCGTTATTTTGTATTAGCACTAGCACTTGGTGTTTCAACAGTACCCCATGCAAATGCCAAAAAAGTTCAAGTACCATCAGCATTTAAAAAAATAGCCAGTTCATGCAATGTACCAGCTAAAAACTTGTTTGCCATTGCTCTAACTGAGACAGAAACAGGTTTGAAAAATGGGCGTTCGTCACCGTGGGCGTGGACGATAAACCACAAAGGCAAATCCTATTTCTACCCTAACCGAAAATCGCTTTATATTGCAGCGCAGCGTCTTGTAGACCGCAAACAACTCTTGTTTGATATTGGGATTATGCAAGTGAATTGGCGTTGGCATAAAGATAGAGTTAAATCTTTATGGGAAATGACTGCACCAGAAACTAACGTCCGTGTTGGGTGCGAAATACTACGGGAGGGATATATGGCGCGTGGTAATTGGATTGATGCTGCTGCTTATTACCACTCCCCTGGAAACAATAAAGCAGCTTCACGATACAAGAAACGATACAAAAACAAATTAGCTCGTACTTATAATTAAAAGATCTGGATAACATGACCATACAAAATAAGAAATCACCTGTTTCACTATCAACGTTACATACTTTGGTTCGAGAAACAACGCAGCCAGCAATGACTATCAACGCACGTAGTACACTCAATACGTTAAACACGGAAACCCAATTTCTGGATTGGCTAGTTGAAATGGTCTATCGAAAAGAAATGTTTAATCATCCTGAGCGAGAGTTTGAGCCAGCCAGTGACTTCCTCAGTAATGAAACATTGAATACACGTTTATTCATCTATGACTTTCAACACACCATTAATGAGTTCACTCAATGTTGCTGTGTGACCAAAATACAATCCATTAGAGATTATGGCCGCCACTGCATGTTATTGGTTATGCCCATTAACGAAAATGAAGACTGCTTTAGTGCTGCATATATCTCACGGCAATTACTAAACGAAATGTCAGAAAGTAAGGCTAATATGTTCGAGCAACTTCCAATTATGTAATGCCCAACTTTTTTATTACTGCAAACGCCCGTTTGCAGTTTTTTTTGCTCTAATTTCCGCTTTACCTATAGCAAGACTGGTACGAATAACCTCTTAGATTACCCTCGTGTCAAATTTTGAATATTGCGCTGCGTGACTAATTAAGCCGTATTTTTTAATGACGATTATATTAGCCACCAGAATGTAACCAAAAAGAAAACTGGCTGTTTGCAACATTACTTATTTACAGCCTTTTTCATCTGACATCAATGGAATGGCTATCAATGACTCATATACCGCTATACACAACTTTAAATACGAAAGAGCTAACACAAAAGCAAAGAGATCTGCTTAACCCTACTGATAAAACAGAGGACTTCATGTTTCTAATGTGCAAGACCGCTGATTGGGTATTAGCAAGTGATAGCAAGCAAGTAAATCATGATTTTATTCGCACTAAAATGGCCGCAATACATCAGGTTTACTGTCTAGGTAATTTAGAAGATTTGAACTTACAAATGTGTCAAGAGGCGACATTAGCCCTACTAGAAACATCTGAATCCAATGTAAGAAAAACAGTCCATAACTTTTACAGTTCCATTCGACAATATTCCCCATGCTACGAGACTAACTAGAGGCAAAAATGACCTATTTAAAAGTAACAGAAAACCAGTCTGAAACTAATGAAAATATTCGTGACGACAAGGTGAACATGGCTGACATTGAGAATGTAGATACCTCGACTGAAAACTCAAATGATGATCAAAAGAAGAAGAACCAATCTTTTAATTTTGATTTTAAAGGATTAATTGAGTTTGATGAAAAACCAATAGAAAAAGCAAATATCATCACAAGCATCAGCTTTTTAATTGTAATTGCTCTATTGGGCAATATCTATCTAGGTATTGCTGTTTTTGCCACACTGACTGTTAGCCACCTTTTAGCATTTATCTATTACGGACTTGAGGGAGATCGTAGTCTTAAATCTATTCTCCGTATGTTTCTTGATGGTGGTAAGAACTTAACAGCTAAACAGTACATGAAGATTAAAACTGTTGCTGTAGCAAAGATTAGCCTTTTATGGGTTTACATCGCACTAGTGTTAATTGGCTCTGTTCTGAAATATATCATTCGATAAAATAAATTTAATTAGTTGCTGGTGGTGATCACTAGCAGCTTTTTTTGGAGTAAAGCATTGAGTAAATATACTAACGCGAAACCAACCTTTAAAGAATTGTTGAAATACATTAAAGAGGTTTGCTTAACCGGTAGATTTAAACAACGTGATAATTGGATTTTGTTTATTGGTTTTTGTGTGGTGAATGGCTATATGTTTTCTCAGTCGTTATTCACTATAAGCCAGTGTTTTTTGTCAGAACATGCTTTATCGACTGGTGAGATCTTTCGTTCCCTCTTTGGGGTCTTAACATCATCCGCAATTTTTGCATTTCTACGTCTTACAATCCCTCATGGTTTGATGAAACTTAACGTTGAAAATAACAAAATCAAAATGACAGTCCCGCAACACATTATTAGTACAATTATTGTGTGTATCCCTGCAGTTTTATTCTTTATGTTATTCCTATTTTTTAATGGATATATCGCATAATTACCATTTACCTTTAAGCCTGATTAACGTATCAGGTTTTTTCCGATAAAAGCCCCATAAAGCCCGACACACTAAATTTATTGTAATACGTACTAGCCTTTAAACTATCAAAAACATTACGGCAATATACATAATGGAATTATCTATCAGCAACACAGAGAATGGCTATACCTCTAGCGAGCTTAAACAAATCATTGAAAACTTATCTGATCGTATGTCACTGGCTACAAGACTAATAATTAGTGCCGGTTTGCGTCCATGCGAGCTTCATACACTAGAAAAACGCAATAACGGTATGTACGTTGTTTATATGCGCGATAGCAAGACTTCACGTAGAGTTAATGTTCTACCCTCACTTGATGCTGAATTGACGAGCTACAAGCGCACTAAACCAGTAGTTCAATTGAGTAATAAAAAAAAATACATGAGTTGCTACAACTTACCAACTGGACAGCATTGGCATAAAAGATTTAATCACGTAGCTGTTCAGGTTATTGGTAAAAGTCATTCAATAAAAACATTGCGATCTCTTTACGGCATTAACCGTTGGGAATACTGGTATAAGTCCAATACAAACGCTCAAACAGCTAATCACCTGATTGATCTTGAATTAGGTATTGGCATTACGTTGAACAAACATCGTCAATGGAGAAAAGAGAGCATTGATAGTACGTATTTTGATTATGAGAGCGCATGTGAGAATGAGATTTCAGAACAAATTACAGGATCGCTATTAACAGGACAACAAACCCTTAATTGCTTTAGTTGTGCAAATCTATTTTATATCGCTAAACAAAAGGGAATACCTCTTTCGCTTGAGAATATCTTAAATCAATCTGCACCTTTGGCTCTTGATGCAATTAAGAGTCTTCAATGGCAATACGATTTTGCCAAATACAATTTCAATATGGTTAATGCTGATAGCTGCACCACTGCGAGGCAAAAAGCCATTGCTGCACATGATTTAGATATTTCATGCTTACTTTTAATGAAGAAACTTGAAGCATCAAAGGAATATTTACTTGAAAAATCGCACTACGAAATTGGGTTTAACGTACCTTTTATTAATAACGCCAATTTACGCGAACGCACTTACTGAACTTCCAACTGGACAACTAAAAACACAAACTCTGGTTGAGGTTATGGGAAAAGATCGTATAGCAGAAGCGCAAGGGGTAATACGTTTTGACAGAATGAGTGAAATAGCTAAAAAAGCAGAGTTAGAAATGAACATTAAAGGTGATAGGCAACAACTTATGGATGAAGCACTTGCTGCTATTTTTCCGGTAGTCACACCTAGCATGAAACCCAAAAGTGGTATGACATATACCAAGTTAGCAAAGCCGTTAGAGGGAATGACAAGTTCTTTGGCTATTATTGGAAGTGACCAATACTCAATGCAATGGTTGGACGCAAACATTAAGCGTTTTAAGCGTGAGAACGTCACTATCATGCTCGTTGATGTTCATTCGGATGAACAATACGCGAACATATTAGAACGCGCACAAGGCTTATATGTTATTCCTGTTAGTGGTCAACAAATCCACGATGATACTGGACTCAATTATTATCCTGCATATTTAACAAACTTAGGCTTTGGCCAGTAATAGTTTCTGTTATTTGCAATTTCTATTTGGGACGAAACAATAAACCTGGGGGTAGGTAATTTACAGTCTATTCCCTACCCTTTTATCTTTGCCCATTATGATACCTGCAGAACGAAACAATATGATTAGGAATTACAAACATGCAAAACCAACTGAACCTCGATCAAAAATTTATCAATGACGTAGCTGAGAGTCTTAATGCTGCAGGTGTTAAAGAGGTCAAAGGTAAAGTAAAGATGGGAGCGTGGCTTGTACGTCAAAATGCAAAGCACACTGATCTTGAAGAACATCTTGAATCTGAAATTTACGAATACGATGTTACAAATCAAAATGGCATTGTAATTCGTAAGTCATGTGTGTTTATTGCTATTGATACACGCGACAATACTGTTTTATTTGCTAATCTATTAACACATAAGTTTGGTCTGAAATTACGCAAAGAATTACAAATCAAACGTGAGGCAAAAGAACGCCAATTACTCTATGTTAGTGCTTAGAATACACATTAAAAAAGCCCGTTACTAACGGGCTTTTTGCTGTATGGATTGCCGAAATATAATTATTCTTCTTCGCCATATATGGCAAGCATTTCATCCCAATCGCCAGCTAATAATTCACTAGGAAATAATTCTGGTTGTACAATTTCATTCTTGCGCCAATACGCCTCGAATGATTGTAATTTAGCTTGTTCTTGTTTAAGAAATTCTTCAAGAGTGATCATAATTTCACTCCATTTTGATAAGTTTGTAGCATTAGATTGTTTGTCATTTTGATAATTCCGTGTGTAAGTTGGGGTGTTATTTAATTATTTATTGACGGTGTAGCCTCCGGTAAGTTTGGTGCAGCTATATTAATAACCTTTGCTGAACGATCAATATCCAGCAAATCAACGTCAAATGTTAAGGGAATACTAATTAATTCCTCAGAGTTAAACTCACGTAACGTAATGGGAGCTAAATCGTAAAGCCCATATTCAACCAACGCACCAAAATTTAATGTGTATTCATATGTAGACCTTATACCAATGCGGCTATGTCTGATTAAACCAATACCAACTAGCACTTCACGATACCGGTACATCGTAGTGACATGAGCCGACACAACACTACATAACAAAGATGAATCCAATACACATTTACCATCCTGTTTCATCGCCCAAAATATGGCCTCAGCTAAAAGTTTCTGCTTGTACGTTAGACGATTAGCTTTAAGAAAGCTGTCTACAACTTTCCATAACCTTTTTTTTGTAACTTTCTTCATTTTCGTACCTCTCTCCATGTTGAGTTTAATAATAAAGATTTATTAGCTCTATACGGCTTTTAGTCAGTAGCAGCCTTAACAACTAATAATCCTTATTCTCACAACCACACATAAAATGACTGCTGACAACAAAACATCGCCATTTTTGCGGTAAGTCAATATAGCTCCAACCCACACATTTAAGCAAGATGTTTATCCATTAGATAAACATAATAATGTAATGTGTGTATTTATGTGCTTTAATAGCGCAAATCAACTATACAGATAGGATGAAAGAAAATGTTTAAATCTCATTTAGTAAAAATTGCGGCAAGTGTAATAGTAACTGCAGCCTTGGTTGGGTGTTCTTCCAATGCTTCACTACAAAATCCCCGTTCTTTAATGAGTGATGAAGTCGCCTATTCTGGTGATTATTCGTCATTAATAATTAAGCGTTGCTCAAACGACTCTGTGAGTGAATCCATTTTGCCTGTTGGAGATTTTAGTTGTCCGGAAAGTAAAAATAATTGCGTGGCTATATTTAAAAAGTTGCCACAAGATATTTTCAATTGCGGTAAGTAGAGATTTTTTGTTGAGTTGATAATAGAAAATATTGGTGTAGATGCGGTTGCGTTTTTCGGTCTTTCACCAATATTTTTTATCAACAAACATCATAGTTGCCAAAACGGTGATTTTTTTTGCTTTTTGTTTCTAGTGACACAAGTGATGCTGGATTAATGCTGTTTTTAACAGAAGCTAATGTAGCTAATAATCGAAATAGATATTCATCAATAATTTATGGGTAGTAAAAAATGAAACTGACAAGATTAACGATCACCATTCTAGCTGCAGCAAGTTCTTGTAGCTCTTTTGCTTCTGGTATTACGGGTAATACGCATAATGATTCGTTCAATAAAGCAAAAAAAATCATGCAACACCAGATCTATACTCAACCGACTAACATGAAAACACTTTATTGTAATGCCCAATTTGATAGTCGAAAAAACATTACTCTACCAACAGGATTTATTAATCAGAAGTGGAAAAAAAGAGCTTTACGTTGGGAGGCTGAACATATAGTACCGATGGAAAATATCGGTAGATCGTTCAAAGAATGGCGTGAGGGCTCACCTCAATGCGTAGATAAAAAAGGCAAATCATTTAAAGGCCGAAACTGCGCAAGCAAGGTATCAAAGCAGTATCGTTATATTCAAGCAGACCTCCATAATCTTAGCCCTGCGATTGGCTCAGTTAATGCCGCGCATAGCAATTATCGTTGGGCAATGATGCCTAATGCTAAGTCTATATTTGGATCGTGTGACTTCCGTTACGACACTAAAAAACGTATCGCGCAGCCGCCAGAGAATAGTCGCGGTGAAGTGGCAAGAGCGAGTATGTACATGGAATATTCTTATCCTATGTACCGTTTAAGCTCACAGCAAAAAAAAATGATGCAAGCATGGGATAAACAAGATCCAGTTAGCTCTTGGGAGTGTGAACGCAACGCTAAGATTAAAGCTATTCAAGGAAATGATAACCCTTTTGTTAGCAAGCATTGCAAATAAATTCATTAAAAACAGTCTACTATGTGGCTATTGAATCCCTATATGGAAACTCTAACAACAAATATGGAACATAAAACATGCTAACACTAAAGCCTCACAAAAAAGATATTGCCGCTTTTAACTGCAACTCGTCATTTTGTTTAATTAAACCATTATCAATTATAAAAGTACCTCAACACGCGCTGTTAGATACGGTAGCTCATGTAGAGCATTCTCTCATTAACAGTGACTCAACTAAGCTTGAGCGGCCAAAAGGAAAATTAGACTCCATCATCAGACAGCACACCATCCCTAAAGGCGGCAATATTGGCAGAGAAGTATCAGGTTGTGCTTACGTATCTCTAATGTCTCAGTTAGAGCTTGATTACGCTACTGTTATGTCAAAGGAAAGCCAGGGCATTAGCAATAAGCGACCAAAAAAGAGCAAGCTTATGCCACGAAACAATATTAAGTTTCAATTCGTATGTGTGATTGCTGATATGTTGATGGTAGTTGAAGTTGGCCGTTATAAATCTTTCCGCTTTGCAACCAAAAAGCTCAATCAAGAATGGTCGTTGACAGCTTATAGAACGATGAATAAGTCAATTATTCGCATTCATGCAGGGAACGATGGTGATTGTATTGATAGCAATAATATTGAGTTTTACGATATTAGTAATATTACGCAAACAGATCTACAAGAGCAGTTGGTAAACAGACCGGTTAATGCCATAACCCGACAATTGAGCCCTATCAGCACAGATATAGTTGAATTGTTCAATAAGCACAGAATTAACAATGGTGACAATTTAAGAATTTCGTCACGTTCATTAGAGTTTTGTAATGAATAACATATGAAATTAAAGAATCGAGTTAGATGTTAGGGGCGAAAAAAGAGGTGATGAATCACCTCTTTTTTTAAAGATTAAGTTCTTCAACGATTGGAATGATTTTACATATAACCCTATCGGTCATAACTTTCTGAATTTGAGAATTGAATCGCTGAATTTGGTACTGGTGAACAATGCTCGCAAACAAGGTAAAACGTGTAAAGAACCACTTATTAAGCGTTGAGTATGCTGTACCTGTTGTCACAGCAATGATTTTAAGATCATTGTCTGTCATATACTCACAATAAGCCATTGGGGAACGAATTATTTTGTTTACCACAACATTTTTAGATGTTTTACGGGTATGCAGCCCCATATACGCACAAACTGTAATGGCAATGTTCTTCTCTGAAATATCATCACCAGTTAACCGCCCACCAAGCACATCACCAAGTAAAATATATGCCACATCAATATTCGCACAGTAAATATTCCCATTGTTTGGAACAATGTTCTTATTCAACTCTAATAGATATTGATAGCCTGATGAATAGAATTTACGAATACCATTTTTAAATGTTACTGGACTAGATTCACTAACATTGAGTGGTTGTGATTCTAATGTGTAAATTTCCGCTACAGATAGTACAAATTCCATTGTGGATTTAACAACGGCATATATTTCATCATTGGTAACGGTTGTTGCCTTTAAAGTTACGTCCATTCTTGCCACATACAAAAATTATAGTCTTATGACAATATCACTGATTACCTAATAGATAAATATATTACACCATAATAGCTGCGTAATTGTGTGTATTGTAAACAGAACATAAAAAACCTATTCATTAAACTAATGTGTGGTTAAGAATAATGGTTAACGCTCTCCCGTATTAGCCAAACAACATGTCTTAAATGCATGGAAAGCGAACCAGCCACCGCGATAGTTAATACAATTCACTGCTTTTTGTTTTGATTTTGCAAACAACAAAAACAAAACAACCACCAAGTCTAATGCGTATAAATTTAGACTCAAAATATACGTTATAAGCTCAATTTGTATATTTTTCTGGGCAAAAACTTGATCCTGACAATATAAAAGCATACTATCGCCATAGTGTTTACGTGTTTACCTATTACATAAACACGCTTATACAAAATTGCTAACTAATTTTTTACTTAACAATTTGACTAAATGTTTCATACTCTTAACGACTCCGTTCCGTTCACCAGTTATTAAGATAAATAGCTGGTTTTTTTTATGAGTCTAACAACTAATCTCAGTGGCAATGTTTAGCCGTGCAAAAATAAGGAATTACATACATTAATTAAGACAATAGAAATGACACTTACAACAATTATTGCCACGGGTTTAGGTTTAGCTGTCGGTAGCTTCTTGAATGTCGTTATTTATCGCTTACCAATCATGGCAAAACGAAACGCACTAAAAAATGCTTTACCTCATATAAAAGAGTTACATGAAGAAGTAAATTTAGATCCAAATTTTGACCTAAGTAAGCCGTTTAATCTTAATGTACCGCGATCTGCTTGCCCTATTTGCAATCACCAGATCACTGCTATAGAGAATGTTCCTATACTTAGCTGGTTGGTGTTAAACGGCAAATGTCGTGAGTGCAAAAGCCCAATAAGTACACGTTACCCATTTGTAGAAATTGTTAATGCAATGGTCTGGGGAACAATAGCAATATTTTATTACAATCAAACGTACTTATTGATATTAAATTGCTTGTTAGCTTCTACATTTATATGCATTATGGTGACTAATATTGATAGGCAAGAAGTTCATAACTTTCTAATTTTTCAGGTTTTAACTTTAAGTGCGCTTCAATTGGTTTATATATTGAGCCAATCAGCTTTTGTTGAGAAAATCATGGGTATTGGCTAAGTATATAGTCTTGTGACCCTCGTTACTTATTAATGCTACAATGTGGCATAACTTTAGAAAAGCGCGGTAATTAAATGCGTCCTAACTCGCGAATTAACACACTAAAAGATTTGACCAATTGGGTTGAAAGTGTAGCTGAAGAATCAAACACCAATGTAAACGATCATCAAATAAGATTAGTGCATGGTGAGTTTTCAAACGGTTCAATTGGATATATGATTCAGTTGACTCATACATCGCAATCAGTAGAAGAAATGCTTATTACTGATGGACTGGCTACGCAAATAATTAAAAAAACTTCCCCGCCCCCAACTAAAGATCAAATGCATTAAAGGTTTTACTCTTAATTTTATATAAAAAACCGCCTACTAATAAACCTTGTTAGTGGCGGTTTTTTACGTTGTGATTGGGGTAAATTAAGCAGCGAAACCCATTTTAACCATCAACGCTTTACTTCTACGCTTTAAGAATGCTTTTAGTGGAACTCGTTTTAGATAACATACAATGTAAAACGTTAAGTTTGCACTCAGTTTCACTTTACCATCTACATGCTCATACTCACCGAATGGCAGAATATAACTCAATATGGTTATGCTGAAATAAATAGCCAAGTAGATGCCAACAACAATACCAACTCGCTTTAATTGTTTGAATAGACCTAAAATCACAACCAATATGAATGCTTGTAATTTTTTGTCTTGATTAACTAATTGTTGAATTTTTAGTTCTACTTTTTTCTTTAAACTTAACATTTGTCTAATTCCAAATAACGATGCTGGTTTCCGCTATGCAATTAGAATAAATCAATACAGAATTAAAACAATTCTTGTCCTGTACAAAATCGTATTAATTTTGAAATAAACACTACTCAGTGAGATATAATTATTTTTGCAACACTATTTTTAAACCTATAAAAGTGCATTAAAATCCAACTCAAGATCTATGTAACAGGCTGTATTTATTGGTATATTTAACATCGCGCACTTGTAAGAACAACGTTCGAGGAATAAGATTGATTTAAACAAAGTGCAGGGTATTTTGATATGAACCAGAAATGTAATTCGTTAGTGTTCGTTGAGGTTACAAACAAATATTACAACCAACAAAACCAAATCGTTAGAAAGCGATTTCGACGACGATTTACTACTAGTACAGCTATTAATATGCTTAATGGCACTTTCTACTGGGATGGGTTTCACACTGCTCTATTCGGAGTATTTGAGTCGATAGACAAAAATGGAAGCTCAATTAATAATATTTGTGCAAATGAGCAAATGGAACTTGCAAGAACACTTTCTGCCATAGCTAGTCAAATAACAACATTTGAAAATCTGTATGTTTATTCAACTCGTAGCGTGAGTAACTATGATCCCAATTCCACTTTGTATCCAAAATTAGATACGCCTGATATACAAAAATATTACCAGAAGATTAACGAATTGCGCGGCATAGACACCACTTATGTCGTTGGGGCTGGCAGCCCATTTAAAGGCTTAACGCACGAACAAGCAATAAATAGACTGGTTATCAAAGGATATAATGGCGGTGCTGTTACTTGCCTTAATGATATTCTTCACCATGAGACAATTAAACACAGATTAGAAAAAGGACAAGAATTAGCAATATTTCTAAATGGTACGGAAGTTTTCTCTAATATTGAGAATTGGAACAATGACATTACTGGCAAGTTTAATGATGTGTTTATTCAAGAAAATGGGCTTGTTAGAAATGCACACAAAGACGCGCCCGTTGATATTGTGAATCTTAATGACTTAAACGTTATTGGCTACCATTTTTAATGAAAACAATGCATTACTTGGATAGCTTTAATGTTCTCTAATCTTTACTTAAACCACTGAACATTCTACTACTGTAAGCTAGTGGCAACGCTTCAATGAACTTGAGTTCACCAGCCTTGGGGTGACAAGGATTGAAGATAACAATATCATCATAACCACCTGGAACTGCACTGCTTGGCAACCGTAACGCTACGTTACTACCATTATCTAACCAAGCCTTACCTATTTGCTGCGTAGATTGCGGGTGAGGATATTCATCCCAATTTTTTGGTAGTTTCGACTTATCGTAAGTATCAATCAAATTGGTTGGTATTTCATATCTGCCCAAACGATAATTATCAGGTACTAACTCTGGATGCGGTATGTAATTAGCCATTTCGAGTAAGGCCGTTGATGCTGAACTGGCTAAATACACAATTGGATAACCAGCAGGATTCCATCGCGCCCCATTAGCATAACTACCACCTTTACCATCTAGGTTGTTTAAGTATATTTCTGGTGAGGCTCGAAATAAATTAGTGATCATTAAAAATTACCTTAATACAGGTCTTATTGTTATTTTTGATACTATGAAAACTCACCAAAACGAATTTTATTAACCGTTTCGCGTACCATTTTTCGACCAATGAATGTGTCCATTAAATCAATTGGTTTTTCGCCTTGCAGTGCTGGAACAGAAATAGACAACCATAAATCGGCTTTCTTGGTACTGCCAAATACATCACAAACTTCGACATATAGTTTAAGAACGTCAAGAATTTCCTCGGTTTGGTGCTTATCTAGCGCAGTCTTTGAATATAGACGGCTTAGATTGCCTGACGTTGTACCAAGTGCTTTTACAATCACCTCTTTCTGCTTTGGCATTGCCGAAACAGCCCATTTAATTACCTTTCCAGATAATCCTTTAACGACAGTTTGATAATAGACCTTATCATTATTAAAGATGTTTTCTGGTAGTGGTGCATCACCATTAAAAGCAACATCATTTACTGCAGTATTAATCATTACAGAGCCCGTATGTTGACACAAGATACTATTAATATTACATCATATTGATGAAGTATCAACATCATTATGATGTTACTGTTAGCAAAGAGAGCATTGTTCTTTTTTCGTTGAGTTTAAATGAAGTTGCTCGTTTTTTGCGCTGCCCCATATAACGTAAAATTTTTGTTGATACAATTACTGCGGGAATTTATCTAAAGGATTAGGAATATGGACGTTTTAATTATCATTTTTATTGTTGCTTTAGTCATTAAATTTATTTTAAAGGTGTGGGAAGAAGAAAAGTACGCAGCAAAACACAATTTATTCAACATTAACAATAAACATAACGATAAGTTTAAAAGTAACTTTAATGATGACCTGTTTGATATTACAAACCCACATTCAACTTACAATGTATTGAATGACGATAAGCCGTTTGATTTTACAAATTCACATTCAACTTACAATATAATGAATGACGATAACCACCATTAATTTATATTTTTGGTTTAGTGCTCCCTACTGACTATTGACAAATAATTGATTTTGCTTATAAATAGAAAGTGAAGTTATCAAAGCCACTTCAAAATTCTGCTTAATAACATACCTCGAATCACATATCGGGGTATTTTTTTCTTTCTCAGTGACAAGTTCACTTTGACCAATTAGGTACACCCCAATGACAATCAATCTTTCAATAATCAATCATGTTGGCAATCAGCCATTCGGCATGGATAACATCAATCGCATACGTGAACGAGCCCACGACTTATACTCAATTAACAATCGTGATGCTGTTTTAAAACCACTAATTGTTAGCAATGATGATTTGCAAGAACTATATGCTTTCGAGCTTTGTGATAGCAACGGCAATACACTGTCAGCAATGACTTGTGAGCAATTACCTTTACGAAAAGACTTAGCAATTGTCACTTGGGCTTACACTGAAACCATGAAGCGGAATCAAGGTTATTGCAATCAACTACTAGACCACGCAATTACATATTTTACTCAACTTAACATTGAACTGATCTTGGTCGAGTGCAAATCTACTGATAGTGATTCACAACAATTTTGGGCTCAGAAAGGTTTTATTAACGGCATCAATACAGAAGATCCAACTGTGGTTTATCTGTGTTCAAATATCGAAGCACTTTGATCTGCAGGAATTTAAAAATAGATAATGATACCGATTACAAAAACAATTTTAGTTATCAGCGTTGACGCGATCTTATGTTAACGCTATTCTAATACCTCTTTAGAAAGCGATGCAGTTAAAGCCTCTGCCTTTAATTATTTAACTATCCAACTTTACACCTAATCTAACTCCCCTTTATCAACTTACCTGTGCGGTTAATCCGTAACGGGGTTTTCGCACATCTGGAATTATCTAATGGCGAAATCAACCCTAAATGAACTTACGTTCAAACCGCAGCAACACATCTCAGCAAAAACACTAATCAATAACACTGAATTTATGTCGTTTGCTAATGACAAAATTCTTACATCCAATAGCACTAGCGAGTTATTCAGTAATGCAATGGCACTCGATAGCCAAAGTAAATTACGAATTGTTAGGCGTATCTTAATAACGGCTAATAATAGTGAATTTATTGAACTAAAGAAGAACTCAGGCGATAGCTTTATCACTATTTCTAAGTGTCGTGATTGCTTTAAAGAAAATGGATTTAAAGTCGAAGTGTCTTTTTACCATCGACATAATAAGCATTGTTCATCTAGCGTTGCTTATCACTCTATTTCAGAGGCGATACTGCAAGCAGTAAAGGATGGTTATACGATTCATTGTGACGGTTTATATCAAGAGTTGTTTTACGTAAATAAAGTTATTTCACGCATTAATCAGCGTGTAAGTATGCTTGCAACTCTAGCCCATTCTCGTTCTTCCCTATCCAACTAAAACCGCTTGTTTTTGTAAACAGCAATATCATTATCCAATCCCCTTATCTAAGGAAACCAAAATGGTTAACACTCACTACATCATCAACCAAAACAATCATTACTTTGCTGTAACCGGCAATGACTTTGACGCTGACAATTTAACCGGCTGTATGACATTTCAAACGAAAGATGAAATGTATGCTGCTGTTTGTGCGCGTACTGGATTGTCTCTTGATGAAGTGAACTGGTTTGAAATTATCTTGATTCAAGATGCTGACAATAACCTTTGGACTGAAATTGATCACCGTGGTTGCACTTCACTTGATGATGGTTTTGATACCGTTCAATTGTACAACTACCTAACCAATATTTGTCTTTAACCTCCAATACCCCAACAAGGAATAATCATGAAATCTATTACACCAACCATCTATGAAGCATTAATTCTTCTTGAAGTCCTAAAGGCATACTCTGAAACTGAACCGTGTAATGCTACCGAAATTTCTCTTAATATCCGAAACGAAATTATGAATAAATTCCCTAGTATTACGCACCCAGATTTTAGATTTAACTTGGCACTAAACCTCGACCGTATTGACGTTATAGATAACGCTTTAGTTGAGTATGAAGAAAATAATGTCGTTGACCAATCCATCTTTAATTCATGTGTATCAGAAGTTGAAAGTCGCTTTTTTGGTGTTTTAAATAATGCCAATTACGAGTCTCTAATTTCATCTACGGTAAGCGATATTTACTTTTGCTTATCTCAGCGCATAAACGCGCACCGTGAATACTTTTTATTTAACTAATCTAACGCCCCTACAAGGAAACCCTAATGTCTAATGCAAAAAAACCACGCCACAAACGCCTAGTTGATGAACTTATTACTTTTGCTGAATGGCAAACCGAACGCACTTTCACTTATCGCTTAAAACGCCTTAATTGCCTTGATGATTTTATTGGCATGATTGCGCGAAAACATGGTGAAAACTGCGCTCTTAGCTTTGAAGACTGGCACGTTGAAGAAGAAGCATTCTTTGATGAAAAGCTATCTAAGATTGCTAATGAGTTATGGGATGCTGATAGTAATTGTCCAGAGTTAATCGATCCAACAAGTAAAACTAAGCAGATGGTCGTTATTCTTCCTGAACCATATTTGGATCAGCGTAAGAAAGGCAACCTATATCGTTTAAGTTACTACTCCCAATCTGGTGCAAGTTATCACGATGTTTTTAAAACCTTTAAAGACGCGGTGAAATCTGCGTTTATGGGTGGTTATAACATGCTTGTTGCTGGCTCACTTGATGCGCTAGTTGATACTAACGACTGGAACAAAGGGCTGGTGGTTACTAAAGCTGTTCAAAGTGGTGTCTGGTTAAGAGAGTACCTTGAGACTATTGCTACACCAGATGAACGCGCACTATTTAATATCTAATTCCTACAAACTTTATTTTAAGGGTCTAACATGAAAATCAATTCAAACGAGGGTACTTTAGGTGGTTCTGTTATTCAGATTAATGATAATGGAAATGGCCAATCTATTCTGTGGGTTCAGCATACACCTATTGCAGAGGGTCAATATCAACCTAAACCTGTTTTACTTCGTTTAATTATCAACACTCCACTGGTACAAGACTTAGCTATTGTGAATGGAACTGCAATTATCGCAAAAGTTGAGATTAATTCATTCCAAGCAAAAGGTAATAACGCTTCAAAGTTAACAATTACTGAATACGTTGTTATAGATGTTCTATCGGTAAGTAACGGTGGCGAATCAATTGCTAATGAGTTTTTGTTGGGTGGTACTGTAGGTAAGGTTGAAAAAAATCCTAATAATGCATGGATGACAGTTAGCCTAGCTCTACAAAAAAGTAAAAATGATCCTACTGTTTGGGTTCGTATTTCTGTACATGAAAAGTTTGCAACTAAAGCGTTCAAGTACGGCATTAATAAAGGTGATAACCTTTTAATTAAAGCTAAAGTACAAACTCATTCTTATGAAGATCGCAATCAAAACCGTGTTGTTTCAAATGACTTCAAAATTGATCGGGTATTAATGCTTGAATGTCGTAATCGAAATCAACAGGCTAATCCAACTAACACACCAGCACCATCGCAATCTCAATATGGGTATGACATGCCAACTGATCAAGGTATGCCAGCTCCAGGGGATTACAGTGTTGCACCAACAGATATGTACCACGAACTACCAAGTAATTAATATGAGATAAAGTTTGTGGAGATTAGGGTTGGTTTGAATGTGCATTGCATGTTCAAACTAACCTCTATCTTTTAACGTTTTTCTTAAAGCGTTAATAAATAGATTTCTTAATGCATCAGACGGTGAAAGCCCGTTTATCCAACTATCCAACTATCCAACAAGGAATAATTTTATGCCTACCCCAAATGCTAATCAAAAAAATACATTTGTTACTATTGGCCGTGTAAGTAACTGTGAAAATATTTTAATGTTTATCGAAAGTAATAACTCAAATGAAGCTCAATCGAAATTTATTGAACATGTAAAGATCGAACATGACTGGAATGGTTATGATGATATTTACATTGATTTCTGTATTTCTCTTTCTGAGTATGTAGCTGGCCAAGTCTACAATGAAAATTACATTTCTAAATAAACAACTTCTAACCATACAAGAGCGTTTAATTAACGTTACTTAAATTTACCAATCATCTAACTTACTCAAGGAATTACAATGACTAATCAAACCACAATCAATGAACTCGTTAACACCGATGATAACTACCGTGCTATAGGTATTTCTACAGTGCATTTATCAGAAAATGATTTAGCGTTACTTGAAGAATTAGTGTTAATAGAACAACGTAATGATGCATTAGATGGAATACCATTTGCCTTTATTGGTAAGCGTAATGAGGGTTATTTATTGAAAATGTATGAGAGTTTTGATTTAGAGAATATCAAAATTACTTTACTTCAAGACAACCTCTACACTATCGCTCAATCGGCACTAAACGCTGGCTACCGCATGATCGAGTTCGATTGTGATGCTAATGTTTATGATTGCTTCCCTTGCTATCAATAATCAACAAACCTATCTACCTGCCCGTTAATAAACGGGCTTTTTTTATATCTAATTTCAGAACAGGAAAAACTAATGTCGACTAAATACCCATTTATTATCTCTTACACCACGCCGACTAATTCAGTAAAGACAATGCTAATTATGGCTGAATCAAAGTCATTGGCTATTGATGCATATTTTGCACTTAATTTAGATCCATTAACTGTATTAAAAAACATTGTTAAGCTTGAAGATTTAGCAAAAGATGCTGGCGAAAGTCTTGTCATTATTGATGCTAAAGAGACAGCGAAAATAATGTGTAAAACATTAGGTGATGGTGAACCAATATTAGATATTGATGAATTAGAAAATACAGATAAACCGTACCCAAATGAGTTATTTGATGATCAAGGTTGGGAGTTTGTACTAATGGAATCATTAGCTCACACACCACTAGATACGACCATCGAAAATGAAGTATGGGCAATTGCTCTAAAAAACACTGAGCTTGCAAATCAATAATAAATTTAGCGATAGCATTAACAATCCTACCAATTATCAAATACCGGAATTATCTAAATGAACAATTCAGACATTAAGCGTCACCGCCTTGCTACATCGGCCTTATCTCGTTTCAACGATATTACGGACGATGTTAGCGGTATGCCACAGCGCATGAGTACAGGTTCGTTGTTTCTACTTCAAAATGCTTTCAGCTTTCTTAGTTACTATGAATCTAAGATATTTGAAGATGTAAACAGCAATAACAAGTTGTGTTTATCGCGATGGTTAAATGATCCTTATGCTTTATCGTTTCCTTTTTGTTTTTCTAATTTACTCGTTCGAGACTCTGCAGTAATTCTCATTGCATTTTCTAAAGCAATGGATGAATTAGCAGTTAGTTATAAGTGCCATACACTCAAATCTAAAGATCAAACGGGTAATGATAAATTTCTACTATCAACAAAAGTTTGCGATACCACGTACTTCTTTACGAATACTGGTATCTTTTGTGGATTGATAGAAGCAATAAAATCTACCGGCTATGAGTTTAGCAATGTAACTGTTGTTGCTAGCGAATTGAGTGACTTACAAAACGCTAGTATCACATACAACTTTTTCCCTCGATTCAAACAGCTAATTGTTGATTTTGATATTGATGGGGATAAAAGCATAAAAATTGATGCTGCGAAATTCAAAGAACGCCAAAAAGTTGAAAGTAACACTGATACTTATTGTTCATTTACTCGATACTCAAATTTATTACTGAATGCTTTAATACTGTCCCCAAAATAAATGCATTTATGGTGCATCTAGATGCGCCATAAATTAAGTAAAAAACCCTAATCCATTTACCATGCACGGAATTATCTAATGAGCTCGACCACTGGAAATACAATTGAACATGATGACTATCAAACACCACAAAATGCGATTGATGCCCTTTTAAAGTTGATAGAACTACGTGAGGATGATGATTTTCTTGAGCCATGTCGTGGCACAGAGAGTCGTATTTTTAACGCTGTTAACTTACCAGAGGAACAAAAGTATTGGTGTGAAATACAAGAAAATCGTGACTATTTAACAACGGATTTTGGCAAAAAGTTTGACGTAATAATCACCAATCCACCTTTTAGTTTGAGTGAGGAATTTATTCGTAAGATGCGATCTGAACTTGCAGAAGATGGAACACTGATCTTTTTACAGCGAGTTAATTTTCTTGGTTCAAAGAAAAGAATACCGTTCTGGAATGAAATAGGATTTCCTGAAAAAGCACCAATCCTTATTCCTCGCCCAAAGTTCACTAAAAATGGTACTGATTCTTGCGAATACTGTTGGTATATATTCGACTCAGGGCATCGTACAAATAAGATCCCAAATGCATTTAGCCACATTCAGGCTGAGACACCTAAAATACAATCTAAAATTAAGAAGCCAAAGACTACTAAGCGTAAAGAACCTAAAACAGATGTTCCGGTTACTATCGAGCCGGTAATCGGTATTAATAGTCAATCCAATACAAGCAATGGCAACCCATTTCTTGCACTTGATGATTTCTAATTTATAACTCACAGAAAAACGAGTAATTAACCTGGTTAGTTGCTCGTTTTTTTGCCTTAAATCTATCCCAAAGAGATATTTGATAGATTATTTTTGCAACCAGTTAAATGAATTGTCATATTTATGGACTGCACTACAATCCACCTACTAACAGATAACCACCACAACAAACAAACATTAAATCAACATTCATTATTACATTTAGAGTCCATAAACCTAACAAAAATCAATTAAATGCTATCTATTTGATTATAAAGAAAAGCAATAAAAATAAATTTTCTTTATTTAAAAAAATAACTTAAAAAGCATTGATTTTTATTATCTATTTGATGCTGTTTACTACATAAGTGAGCAGGTGCTAACTTTTTTTTGAAATCCCCATGTTATCCACAGCCCCTCAAAAAATACCATATTGCAAAACTCCGCATTCACCATTATCTTGTAAACACTTAACTGAGTAGCGCAACGCAACCTTATGTTATATCGACTTAAATATTCATCATCCGCAACTGTATTAGCTTGATTATAAGTTTGTATGGGAGAATGAGTAACAGTTTATCGGAGAGGAAATAAGAGGATATTTTGCCTAAAAACGTCACATAAATAGAGGGAAGTATTTATACAAATATAGAAATAATACTAGAAATGAAGACGGAACAAACACTACTCGAATAATGTTTGTTCCGATAAGTCCAACGCTCAAACTGTTATGTTTTTACGATTAACTAACCCTAAATGCGAATCCAAGGTTAATCGTATTGTAAAAACGTAATTGAGTATTGTCAAAAGTAATTCTTGGCTAAAAGCATTACTTTATGGCCACGATTTTTTAAGAGAATCATTACATGATCAATATGATTTTAAGTCTATACGCTACATTTAGTCCTGAAATGCAGGAGGCTATTCAACATTCGATGTTAAATTTACTTCAATCTGAATATTTAATTGCCCTGCCCTTTGTATATTTACTTAGGGACGTAAAAGTTAATCTCACAATAAATATTCAAAAATAACAAGATACACATCGACCAATCTTGATAGCGGTGGTTTATTTACTGCATTTGAAGATCTTTAATCTCTGTTTAGATAAACGAGTAATTAGTTACATAGTTAGTTGCTCGTTTTTTCATATCAGCACGACACCTTTATTAATCTTTTCTTCTATTCCTGAGCTGTTTAGCACACTCACTTGAACCCTTACGAGTTCCATCTGAAATTGCAGCATCATGGTCTTTATTGGCATCTTGATAGCCTTGTAACTGCCCCAAGACAAAGCCTTTTGCTTTGCCTTTCTCCAAGCCAGCCTCATAGCCTCGCTTAATTCCTTTTAACTCACCAAAATAGTGAGCCATAGTGGTAGTGCGCTGTATAAATTCAGCATAATCTTTTGGTTGAGATTCAAAAACTGGCATTTCCACATGTGGCATTTCGTTATCATCATAATCTTTTGACATAGTATTATCTCCAATCAATCGCAGGATAATTAAAGATAATAGATATAGGTGATAGGACATTCCCATTAACGAGAAGTAACCACGGAATCAACGTAACAGTGTCACTTATTGTTTTTGTGGTTTGCAAAATCTAATACAATTTTCATATTGTCAGTCGATCAAACTTGATATAATCTAAAGCCTACATAACAGCATCTTGCGGTGAAAGCTCCGTATTCCAATTCTAAAACCAATCCATTTAATACCTATCCAACAGTAACTATCCCGTTACCGTTTTGTCGCGTCTGCGATTTACCAATTTCCCTATATGAATTATCTAATATGAATACCGATCTATTTTCTACACCCTGCAAACTCAAACCAGAACTTCAACAGTATGTTGACGATAGTGATGACTTGGCCATGTTCAGGCATCCACTTCTGACTAGCTTGTATTGTCCAGAAATGAACAATTACATAAACAAGGCAGTAAGTGCGCGTGAACAACACATAAAAGACAAATCACTATCAATGCAACTAGGTATTGTTGAACGTCCATTCCGACTTGAATACCTGCTAAATAAGTTTGATGAACTTTCTCAGTTAAAACATTTGGATCAGTGGGAACTAGTCTCACACATCTGGATTGATTCTGAAAATCCCTCTGTAAACCTAGATATTTGGTTATGGCTATTTAACCACCTTGGTACTTCACCGAGTTTGAGTGATGACTATTTCCAGTCTTTGCCTGAACAAATCACGTTATATCGTGGTGGTTTGTTAAATGGCTTGAGTTGGACAAACGATCTAACAAAAGCACGATGGTTCGCTAATCGTTTCAAACCTGAAAACCCTGAAATCTGGCAAATAACGATCAATAAAAGTGATGTTATTCACTTCACTGACGAGCGTAACGAATCAGAGTTCATTGTTTCCCCAAAATCTATTAATCACCCAATACGGGCGAATTAATACACCTCTTAATGGGTAATTTTGCGAACCGCAAATTTGCCTTAACTAACTAAAAATACCCTTATTTACTTTCTACGTTTTAATGCGTGGAAAAGTAAACTGTGGAAAATGGAATTATCTAATGTGCTACTTTAATTTTGACAAAAAAAACACTGAAATAACCACTAATGCAAATAACCGTAAATGCAATTCTGTCCGTATTTCTACTGTTGATGATATTTATAGCCGCGCTCTTGAATTAAAAGAGGATTACGGCATTAAATATTTAAAGATATGTAGTACCGGTACAGTAATGTTATTCGCTGGTAATGAAATCATTTTCAATAACCACATTCATGCAAAGCACGGTTATTTATCAATTGATAGTTTTTTGGCTATTTTAGCGCGTGTTGAACCCCACTTGAAAATACAGTCATTTAACAAAGGCTGGTCTTTTGAGGGCTTAATGCGAAACAAGCGTTTTATTTTGCTCGATGCATCCAAGGCTGAACTCTTTGTTATGCAAGAAATATCGTTCAAAGAATATAAAGATCACCTAGACACTAAAGTTAATGTCGGACTTGGTGAATATTCTTATGATCGATTTGCAGAGTTGATGGGGATTGATGATCCGTGCCAACTCGCGCCTGTTCTAACATCTAAGGTTAACACCATTAGAGCATGGTCAAAAGTTAATAGCGTTCCACTAGAGGTTGCTGTACGTGCAAGTGTTATATGTAAAGTAAACAATAACTACTTACAAACTGGCACTGAATCAAAATACCTGCAGTAATCTACCAATCTAAGCCTCGTTTTCAAACGGGGCTTTTATTTACCAATTTACCTATATGGAATTATCTAATGAAGACTCTTACTACTATCGTTAATAATCTTTGTGATCTTGAAATGGTCGCAAAACCAGATATTGATTCAGTTCAAAGTAAAGCACGTCTATATGCTTTTAGATTTAATACGGCCAGCGGCATTGATGCAGCTAAAGCCGTATTAAAGCGTGACTTTAAATCAGAATGTTCAAATATACTAAACCTTGCTTTTATTGAGTTCGCGTTTACGTATATGTCGCTCTGCACTGAGCAATACTTCAATATCGGTTATTACTATAATGATTTTGATAAGAGAACATTAAACCTAAGTGCCACGGGCTTCGTAACATCTGCCCGTAAGCGTGACTATGGTACGAGCAATAGCATACTGTGTAATGCGTGTTCCATTTCAACTCGTAGTTATAAATACTTGCGTAACGTGTGCCAGGGCAAGCAGAAAGGTGATTTATCACACCGTTTAAAAACGTTTGTGTCATATATCCAAAAAGCATCGCGCCCTGCAGAATATGTTTATTGGTCTTTTCTACGTCAAAATCAATTTGATGCCGGCGTTTCACAATTAACAACCTCGTTTATGTTCGAAATTGTAAACAACAAAAACAATATATTTACCGAAGCTGTACAGCGTCATATTGATACCGTACTTCTTAGTCAGTTGAATGAAGTTGATATTAGCTCTTATGAGCAAGATTGTATTAACAATAATACTGCCGCGCTTTTTGTGGCAATTGAAAGCGTTTTGCTTGATTCGAGAGACTTACCTACAGTAGATAAAGAAACGATGTTAAGTGACGAATGGTTAGTTAATTACATTGCTATGACTGATAAAACAGTGCAGCCCAATTACGCCAACTTAAAGTCAATAAACTGTATTAGACACCAAGCTAGCGAGTGGTTTAAATCAATGAGTCCTTACCAATGCGCAACATTGCTCAGAGATATATCAGTGATGTACAGCCACTAAGTATTAACTCCAATCCCCTATCTAACTAAAGCCTCATTTATTGAGGTTTTTTTCTATCTGGAATAATCTAATAATGAATGCAATTGCTAATATCCCAAGCCCTTTTAATACTAATAATCGTAGTGCTACACAGCGACTATTAAAGCAAGTGAAAGAGCAGCAACAAGATTTTGAATGGTATCCAACGACTGACGAAATTCTTGATGTAATCAAAAGTGACATCATCAAAACATATAAAGTTCGTGAAATTGGTCATGGTAACGATCCAACTCGCAAATACATTAAGCAATCTATCCTTGATGTGGGTGCTGGTGATGGTCGAGCGTTAATGAAATTAACCGATGGTAAGCGTTATGCTATCGAAAAATCGACCTTGCTGCAGCAATCAATGGACGCAAGTATTTTCCTGATTGGTACTGATTTTCATCAGCAAACCCTAATGGATAAGAAAGTAAACATGGTCTTCTGTAATCCACCTTACCTTGAATACGAAGCATGGACTTGTAAGATTATTCGAGAGTCCAATTGTGAACACGCATATTTTGTAATTCCGCACCGTTGGCAAACAAATACTGCAATCGAACGTACACTCAAAGATCGAGGTGCAACCGCCACGCGATTGAAGTTACTCGACTTCAAAGATGCTGATCGTCAAGCCCGTGCCATTGTTGACATAATTCGTGTCGATTTTTCTTCACGTAGCCATGAATATTATCGTGATTACCGTGTTGAACAAAATGTTGATGCGTTTAGCCTATGGTTTAAGAATGAATTTGAACCTAGCAAAACTGAAAGCGACATTTCTAAGACATGTACGCTTGAAATGGACGAGGAACAGGTAGAAAAAGATCAAGCTCGTACTGATCTAATCAATCAGCAAGGTCTAGTGAAGTCATTAGAGCAATTTTACAATCGTGATATGACTCGTTTGCTTGAAACATATAAATCGCTTACTTCTATAGATAGTGGCCTACTAAGTGAGATTGGCGTAGCCATGAAAGACGTTCGTGAATTATTACGCATGAAAGTTTCTTCATTAAAAGAGAAGTATTGGAAAGAGTTGTTCGATAACTTAGAGGATATTACTTCCCGTCTAACCTCCACATCACGAGAATCACTCTTAGGGCTTATGCAAGACAATATGAGTATCGACTTTACTGCTCAAAATGCTTTTGCTGTTTGTATATGGGTGCTTAAAAACTGCAATAACTACTTTGATAGTCAGCTTATTGAAGTGTTTGAAAGCATTTACAGCCTTGAATCAGCTAAGAACTACAAGAGTAATGATAAAACGCTTGTTAAAGACAAGTGGCGTTACAACTGTGCTTCTGAACACTCTCACTACAAACTTGACTACCGTGTTGTATGTCATGGGATTGGTGGGTTAACTGATGGTTCATGGCGATATAGCAATAGTGACTGCGGCTTACAACAACGCTCTGTTGATAACATCAATAACATTTTAACTATTTCAAATAATCTTGGATTCCTGCAAAACGAACAGTGCCCTAAAGCACAGTCGTTTAAATGGGAGCGAGGCGAAAAGAACGACTTTAAATATAAAGATCTATCAACCGGTGATCTTGAAATTTTAATGGAAGTTAAGTTCTATCTAAATGGCAACGTTTGGATCAAGTTCAATCAGAAATTCATGCAAAAATTCAATGTTGAGTTCGGTCGCTTAAAAGGCTGGCTACGCTCTGCAAAAGAAGCTGCGGAAGAAACTGGTTACGACATTCAAAGCGTTGAAAGCATGTTTAAATCTAACATTCAACTTGAAGCTAAGAACATGCCTTTAATGCTTGGTTCTGCGCTTTAATTAACAACCAATCCAATAAGCCACTTAGTCGTATGCTGGTGGCTTTTCTATCAGGAATTACTTAAATGCCTACACAACTATCTACTGTAATTACTTCATCTATTTTGCCTACAAGCGCATTTGCTGAGTGTCCTACGTTTGTTCGTGTGACTTTATCTCAAGATGATATAGAAGCTCTGTATGAGCGTTATACATATGCTTGTATGGCTTATACCACTGTTAGTTACGATGTGACTGATCTAAAAATGTTTCAATGGACGGACGTAACCGAACATAATTTCTATGATGCAGTACATATTTACCCTGACACAGTAAAAGCTGTCATTACCCATAAAGGTTTGAAATTTGAATGTGCTTACTTAGGCGATGAAAATCAACCTATTGATACATTTGAAACCCTGCCAATAGATCTTGAAGAAGTAATTTTGTTTCCCACAGAATTAAATCTGATTGATTAAGTGATTAAGTGATTAAGTGATTAAGCAATATCCCTAACAAGGCGAACGTAAATGTTCGCCTTTAACTTATCCAATATCCTATCTGGAAAATATCTAATGATGAACGAACAACGCCGAAAGCTAATCCTTGATACTCTTGATCTTCTTGGTGTGAACTGGCGCGACTATAAACTACCCAACCATGATGATGTTGATTGTATTCACATTGTTCCAGTTTCGGGCGGTAGTGACAGTAAATGTATGGCTATGATCTTGCCAGCAATCTTCCCCAAGAAGCGTTTTTTCTTTGTCTGTACTGATACTGGTGCAGAAGAAGAATCCGCTTACGCTGAGTTTGAAGAAATTTCAGAGTGGGTTGGTACGAAAGTACATGTTGTTAAGCCAAGTGAGGGTCTATTTGATCTAATTGAACGCTTCAATGGCTTTCTTCCTAGCGGTCAAGCTCGGTACTGTACTCGTATCTTAAAGCTAGAAAGCATGGATTTTTGGCTTGATGCTAAATTCAAACGCATTGCTAATAAGGTTAATCTTTATATTGGCATTCGTGATGATGAAGATCGTTTTACTGACCTATCTAATGATGAAGAACGTGCTAATTGGGTATTGCCCCGTTATCCGTTCATTAATCTTGGCATGGCACGTACTCAAGTTTACGGCCTACTGGCTGCTACATGTGGTATTTCACCCGTGTACAAACACGCTTCACGCTCTAGCTGTGGCTGCTGTTTCTTTAAGCGCAATAGTGAACGAGTGATGCAGTGTGTGGAAGCATACAGTGAGTTTTCCAAAACTGCTGCTTACGATAAGTTATGCCCTGCTGATACGGATAAGCTGAACAACTCAATAATGTTTAATGCGATCATGAAGAAGATGCCAAACTACCTAATTGGTAATCATCATCTACATAATCCAAACATGCTGATTGCCAAACCAGTTAGTACATTAACTGAAAGTGAAGCGAACCCAATTAAGCCAATTAAGCAATCAAAAAACATTACCAATTTAGATTTGTTTGATGCGTCGGTTAACTATAATAACGATGATGTTGATACTATTTACTTTGCAGTGATGTTCCTTGTTACGCCTGAGTCAACCTATGACGCATTCCGTGGCAATGGCGATATGTTTAATGGGGTTTACTACTCTAAAATTGTTAACTTCTCACATAGCTTCAATGGAATTAGAAGTAGCCTTGCTTATGTTTATGAGCAGATTATTTCTACTGCTGAGTTGTACGATGAAACCCAAGAATCAATGCTTACAAACATGCGAATTGGTATCTATGAAATCAAAGTGCAAAAAGGCAATTTGACGTTAGATAAGATTCAAAGTGAAAGTTACACATGGGGTACAAACGGTTTAAGTTACAGATCAATCGAACAGAACGTAACTATGATGCATTTCATTCTTGTTCGTGAGGGTGAAAAAGAGCATTTAGATAACCTGCGAGTAGCCTTAACTAAACGTTTTAAGCAAGCAAAAGAGTATGTTGATTTTGAAGATCGCTTACTCGAAAAACAAATAATCGTTCACTCTGACTTGTATCAGCGTTATAAGGCGGCTAAAACCAACTTTGCACGTAAGTATGATAAAGATGAGCTTAATCTTGGTGAGGTAACTTGGTCTGGTATGTTTGAGAACATTGCACTTGATCGTTTACCGTCCGAGATAAGAAAGCAACGATTAAAGGATAAAGCGAAAGGAAACATTGAGGGCGAAATTGCTTGCCTTGCATGTAGCCTGTAGCAATCTAAATTATTAAGTAAAAAAATAGCCCGTTACATTCCTTGTGGAGTGTAACGGGCTTTTTCGTTATTAAATGTTGATTATGAATTAATCATTGATGTTAATTCTTCAATATCGTAATTTTGCTTTGGTAATACTTCGTGTAACGTAACATTGGCACTTTCACACGCCATTCTAACAAACTCGTCACGCTCAACGCGGTCTTTACGATTATGACTTGCATCATTAAGTTCTACGGCACAGATAAAACTCATATCACTAACATTGCAGATTACAAAATCGAAGTGCTTTTGACTGATCTTTGAAAAGTGTCGATGCCATACTTTGCTATTCCCTTTACGTGTT
Source organism: Photobacterium aquimaris (assembly GCF_002954455.1). GTDB lineage: Bacteria > Pseudomonadota > Gammaproteobacteria > Enterobacterales > Vibrionaceae > Photobacterium > Photobacterium aquimaris. The sequence goes on along the minus strand of NZ_MSCC01000004.1, from coordinate 80,610 downwards.
ACACCAACACCCAAAACATCAGCAATTCTAACTTTCGGGCAAACAACATATTCACTAGGAGTTGCTTGCACTAGAGCTTTGTAAAACTTTAGCTCTGCAGGTGTTACCAATGCCTCGATCTTTGTGTACTGGTACTCTGGTTCAGCAGTTATATCTTCCTGCGTTTTTTCTGGTGCTGGAGCTTGAGATGAAGATCCAGTTGTAAACGCAGAAAAAGCAATTAACCCTACGATAACAACGATAACAATTACTAAAACGGTGATGCCCATATATAACCTAATGTTCAATTATAAGAAATGGCTATGTTAATTTAATATCTTTGAGCGAAGACATTTAGTACATCAATGGTATTGAAACACCCACAATTTAACCTTTAATGAAGTAATGAATCACAACTGGATTTTCATACACGACCCATTCAGCAGCACAAAATAAATATAAATACAATATCTAAAATACACTACAATAACACCCAATAAGTATTACTTAAATATACTTTAAATATTACAAACAAGAAAACACCAACCAATATTCAATAAGTTAAATAAAATTAACCTAAAATGCAGTATTAAAAAAGTATTACAATAGCTTTATATAAATATTGAACAAGTATTGTAATAGTTGTTCTTTAGTGTTTATTTAATATTAATTATAAAAAAGCGTCCATGATGGACGCTCTGGTTAATTGGATAATCAACTTAATAGTGATAGAAACATATCTACAATATCACCGCACAGAACGTAAACTACTGCACCAGAAGCCAAACCGATTCCGAATGGGAATGCACCGTTTTTGTGTTTCTTTGATGTAAAGAAATATAATGCAGTAATGAAGCCCACAATAACTGCTACTGCCATTGTTGCGATTAATGATTGAACACCAAGCCAAGCTCCAATTGCGGCAAACAACTTGAAATCACCATGCCCCATACCCTGTTTTTTAAATACAAAAACACAAAACATATTCAATGACCATAGCGACATATAACCGATTGTCGCGCCCCATATAGCATCTACTGGCGATAACATTGAGTATTTAGTACAAGACAACAATAGACCAACCCATAATAGCGGTTGGGTTATATTGTCGGGTAAAGTCATGGTGTCGTAATCTAGCAAGCACAGTAACCACAGCATCAAGCCAAAAAGCGCGAATGAATAGAAGTTAGTTGGATCAACATTAATTTGTAGTGCGGTAACATATGCAGCAAAAACAACACAGCTTACGACTGTACGTATACTAATTAATTTTCCAGCATCCAAACTTTCATTAATAACAGTTCGCCACTGATTAGCAACGATAGAAGTAAGGCCACCAGCAACAAAGCCGCCAGCGATAATAGACATAATCATCTTTAGTTCCTCATTTTGATAACTACATCATAAATCGTCAGTGATATTTACTGTTGATTAGTAAGTTCACCATTTTTATGGGTTATTTCATTCAACTCCGCTACAATTCGTCACCATTAAAGTACAAAAAACATACCGCCATGATTTACAGAAAACCGTAAATATTTATCAATAACCATGAAAAAATGCTAATAATTTATATGAATCATCATTAACCACAAAAAACCATGATTAACCAAAAATAATTATTACGATTTAAGGTGAGTTTTTTGTCTGAGTTCGTATTGTAATCAGATTTATTAACTATTAATCTACCTGCTCAATAACAGCATCTTGCGGTGAAAGCTCCGTAATCAACTCTGAGCATCTAACTCAAGTAAATCTATCCATATCCCCTGTATTTATCGAACCAAAAAATGAGTAGCGATTTCTCAAGCGCATACACATAAAAACCACCAACCTTAATTTTTACCAACAACCCAATCAAATAGCGCAAACGCATTGCGTCTACAACAAAATCAATGGAATTATCTAATGAACAATACAAAACCATTACTTATCATCAACTGTAGTGATTTAAAGAAACTCGGAGTGCATACCGCATATGATTTGTACCAGGGAAAAATATTTTCTCTGATTAACTCGAACTGCCGTGATATACGTGAATACGCAGATGTTTTAATTCTGTCAGCCAAGCACGGTTTAATTACTGCAGATGCACAAATTGCACATTACAATCTTGAAATGCCCAATATTGGCACTGTGGAAATGAACGAGTTTATTAATACTCACAAAAAATCGGCAACCGCACTACTTAAAGAAAAGTTAACTAAAGGTCGTGATTGTTACGTATGCCTAACGCTAAAGTATCAACATGCATTCGATCACCTAACTGAAAATGGCTTAAAAACCAGATTTAAAGGGCTTAATTATCTTTATGTCTCACGTAACTGTGGTGGTATTGGCTATATGCGTGGTCGAGTGAAAGGCATCGTTAATGCCATAGTTAACAAGTCTTGCATTAAGCCTGTTATCTTCCGCTCTGGGGTGGCAAATGCTGACGAGGCAATTGGCTATTTATCTGCTGGCTGCAACATCGGTACGTCACTCGCCTATTTTGAGTCCAAACCTTTCCTACCTTACTTCATATCCAATTCGCTAAAATCACAATATTCATTCATTGATAACGGTGTAATTACAGCGATGAACAAAGGTGAAAACGTCACTCCAAATGATGTTTTTGCAAATTACAAAAACATCATAGACCGCCTAACAGTAAAACAAGCGAGTAGGTTATCTGTAGTCGTCCCTGACGACATGTTGTTTCCAACAAAAAGTCTAAAAGTCGTTACGGATCATGCTAAAGCAATAATTGCCCTGGCAAACCGTTGCCAAGTAATGATCGTTGTACATAAGTGCGGGAATGTTGTTAATCATGCGACTAACATGCTTGAGGCTCTTAATTATCATCCAAATATCACGCTTGGCGTACCCTCACGTTTGAGTATTGATACTGGATTTGAGGGTTTAGATAAGATCCATCCACGCCTTTCATTATCAGATATAGAAAGATTGCTGGAAATGAAAGTACCAATCAAACCTAACAGTAAAGTTAAGCGTCCTGTGTGGCGTAGAGTGCATTTCTTAGGCTTGTGTGAAAAGTCGGGTCAGGCATATATGGATAGATTGAACCTTGCGGCTCAATACGGCTATATGACACCGCACTTTGATACTTGTCGAACGCCAGCGTTAATCGGTAACGAGAAGAAATCAAACTTGCTAGGCACTAAACTTCTTCGCTTATCTAAAAACATGATTGAGCATAATCGTGTAGTTAACGATGTTTGTTTCAAGTCACATGATATTGATAGCGAATGGGATGAACCTGTTATCTATGAGGCTATGACTGAATTGTTAAATCGTTCTGTTAGTGTGTATCTACATAATTGGAATGCAATATTTAAAGGAACAGATTTGGCATTTACAGTAAGTGAGCAGTCAAGCTATATGTCGATGAATGAAGATGATGCAATTGTCGAGTTAGATGATTTACTTTGTCGAATTGATCCTGCTTTTTTAACTCAAAAAGCCAAGCCGCATTTTTGGATGAAGTTTTGCGAACGTAAGCATGAGTCAATTAGCATTGAAAGACGTATAGCTGCACTTTGCAAAGCAATGATATGTGATAAAAAACCTGTACCAGTAATGCTACCTGTTGAGTTTAATCACACACTACCCCAACCCCTCCAAGGGCAACCATTCTATCTACCTGAGTTGAAATATATACAATAGCAATAGCTATTAAATATATTTGTAGCCCTACATAAATATTGTATAAATATTACATTTGGACAAAAGCAATCATAACCCGTTGTTTTTACGTATATAGTAATATTAACACAATACTAATAATTGAATTAATTATTATTACTTACAGATATTTCGTTGAGTAACTTTAAATATTTCAAAATCCACGATGCGCCCTTGGGCGCATTTTTTGTATCTGAAAAATTTACAGCGATGAAAAATTAAAAAATAAAGCAATTAAAAACAGTGACTTACGGGTGATTGTATTAAATGAAAAGTAAAATTGTTAATTGAAAAATTAAAGTAAAAATTTTTTTTATATTTTTTACAAATCAGCTTAGGTGACGCTTACCGAAAACAAATTTAAAAATTATCATAGTTATATTGTTATGGAATCCAAGGTTAAGAATATGAAAAATAAACATTTTTTAAGTTTAATAAGGAAAGCCCTTGTTGGCGCATTATTAATAACAACAACAGCACCAGTATTGGCAGCTAATTCATTTACGGCTAATACAGATTACACGGTTAAGTACGGCTCTAATGCACAAGTACGACTTGATCGCCTAAATGTTCTAATGGCAAAACATGCGAACTCACCTATTGAGACAAAGCTAATCGTAGTTAACGACTTCTTTAATGCGTTTGCTTACCGCGAAGATTCAGTTTTATGGGGGCAGGATGATTACTGGGCTTCACTTATTGAATTTCTTGGTGTGGGTATGGGTGATTGTGAGGACTACGCAATTGCTAAGTTAGAAGTGCTAACTCGCATGGGTGTTGATAAAGAAAAGCTACGCCTAATATACACAACAGCAAACGGTATAACACCGCACATGGTACTAGGTTACTATTCTAATCAATCTACTCGTCCTCTTATAATGGATAACATACATAATGAGGTTCTTCCTATGTCTGTACGAGCAGACTTAAAGCTGGTGTATTCATTTAACGATACTGGTATATGGGTAATTGTAAACGGCAAATCTAAATTTGCAGGTAACTCTAAACGCTTATCTCTATGGGGTGATGTGAACACTCGTACAGCTATGCGTTTGCCTACTGAAAACTATAAAATTATCTAATCAATAATCAAGAAATTTAATTATGCCAATATTATCAAAAGAACATCATAAAATGGGCTACTTATGGGTAGCCCCATCATTTGAAAATGTAAGATTTTTATTTAATCAATAGCTAAAAAACACTATAACAATAATAATACAATACTCTAGTAATACTGTAAGATCACTTAACCCAATGATTATTGGTGTAAATAGTGGCTTTACAATACTACTTAAATATTAAAGCAATAGTTAAGGGCTAGATAAAACAAATTTAAACATGAAAAGATTAATCGGAATAAAATTAGAACATATTGAAGCATGCCTTGCTGTTCACTCTTTGCGTGATATACCTCAGTTAAATCGTGATGCGGTACTATGGGCGGCAAAAAACGGACAAAGCTCAAGTGTTGCTGCAGCTCGATCTGGCATTCATTATAAGATGGTTTCAAGAGCAGCTACGAAAGTGCTAGAAACACACCAGATAATGATGCAAGCGTATTTAGGTATAGAACCCGATCCAATAGCAATGCATGGCAACACAAAAGAAGCAAAAGCAATACGTAAAGAACGCAAAGCTAAGTTGCTGCAATACAATTTAAAAAAGTAAATTTGCCAACGATCACGCTAGCTATTATCATTACCATTCTTCATAACGGCATCTTGCGGTGAAAGCCCCGTACTCTACTTGTTAAACTATCTAAACATTCCCAACTGTCCAATATTGCACCATGAACTACAGTCAGTTCGTGCGTTTACCTATATCTATTAAATTACCTATCAGGAAATACTACTATGTCTATCGACTCTAAAATTAATAACATCATTGAAATTGCAGAAACATTCCATAATGTTGATTCTCAATTTCTACTCGCAGCACTCAACAAGTGTAAGAATATCTTTGGTCGTGAATTTTCACTTAAAAATGAACTATTTAATGTGAATGGTACATTTAACTATGTGTTATCGCATGTGCCAGCGCATTATCTAAACGATCACCTTACCTGTATGAGTGATGATGAAGTTATAGCAGTTGAAAGCAAGTTTGAATCTATGCTTGATGGTTTTTATAACAAGCATGGCTACCTACGTGCTTTTTGATTTTGTAAACAACAATATCTAACGTAGTTACCAGGGCTAAGTTCTTAGCTTTTGTTCCAGCAATCTATAAGCCAATCCTCCATGCTTAATAATTACCTAAACCCCAACACTTACTTCCATAAAGAGATTAATACTGCTAACAGCCTTGCTCAACAAAAGGGCATTAATGTTGATTCATTTACAGAACATCAACAGCTCGCAGCATTGTTTGCTTTTAACTGGCAATCAGATCTTAACGATTACGAACGAACAGAGTTTCTTAATTCATGCCCGTTTACTAATCGTGATAGCTACGAATATCGTGTTTACTCAACAGTCTGTACTTCAAGAACTGGCGTTACATTTACTGATCACAGCGTATCAGTATTGATAAATAACAGTCACGATAACCAAGCGACACAAGATCTCACGATTCATGTTTATAAGGTACTTTGCGAATTAAGTTATAACGAGCTACAAGCACTTTGCTTTGGCTAAACAAACATCTATCTAATAATCCCCAAAAGGAAAAACCTAATGCCTCTATCTAATATCACACCTAAATTCGTTCTAATCACGCTTGTATACGATGATAACGAATCATTTTCATCAAGTGATACCTTTGCTTTAAGTAATCATACAGGGCTTACACAAGCTGAAATTGAGTTTGAAATAGAGCCTCTATTTAGATTCGCAACGTATGACTACGGCAAGTACCCAAAATCATCTTTCATTCCGAACAAATATGGCTTACCAACATTGAGTCAAGTTGAGTTCGACATTTTGGAAGATGATCGTGATAACCCATACCATGCAATCTCAAATGTAAATTTCACCAATGAAACCATCGCACCAATTGGTAATGATATTTCCGTTGTGTTGGACGCTTACAAACAGGGTGGCATAAAGGAATATCACGAAAAATATTTAACTTGCGTGAATGGCTTACGTTGTGAGTACAAACACCGATTAACTATGCTAGATAAACTAGCGCAAAATATTCAAAACGATCTGCAGTAACACTCAATCTCCAATCTCTAAAATCCAATAATCTAATATCAAGGTCACTTTCCAGAGTGACCTTTTATCCATCAGGAACAATCTAATGAAATTTCTAATCAATACTAAGATCGGTCTAAATCGTGGCAAAAAGCGTCTATGGCTTGAAGGAGTTCGCCTTGCACGTTGCGGCTTCAATGTGGGGGCAAACATCGCTGTTGATGCTGCTGGTGATAAGTTAACGATCAAACGTGATGCTAACGCAGACAAGATTGTTAGTAAGCGTAAAAAGCGTGAAGAATACTTACCGATCATCGAAATTACTGGCTCTAAATTAGATGCTTATAATGTTGATGAAAATGTACGTGTTCTTATTACACCAAAAGGCATCATTGTTAGTCGAACGACTAGCGATACCGCTAAGAAAGAAATGCTTTCTCAATTAGTTAATCGTGTAAAAGAGGGTAAACCATTACGTGTTTGTTCACTGTTTCACGGTGGCGGTGTGCTTGATAGTGCAATTCATGATGGTATGAGTAACGCTGGTATCAAGTCTAAAATAGCTTTAGCTGTTGAGTGTGAGTCTGCTTACCTCGATGCCTCACTAAATAACAATCCTCACTTGTTTGATGAAAATAGTGTCGTGATTGAATCAAAAGTGCAGTATGTAAATTCAAACAACGCAGATCGTTATGACGTTATTTCGATGGGTATTCCATGTACAGGTGCCAGTATTGCTGGAAAATCGAAGAACAAGATCTCTGCTGCTGAACAACATGCGGAAGCAGGGACGATGTTTCACTACGCACTTAACTTTGCACTGAAAGCACCAATCGTTCTAATTGAAAATGTAGTTGAGTATGAAAAAACACTGAGCTTTAGTGTTATTCGCTCAGTTCTTGAGGAACAAGGCTATAAGGTACAAACGAAAGTAGTTAATGGAAATGAATTTGGTGCATTCGAGAATAGAAATCGTCTTTGTGCAGTAGCTATGCTTCAAGAACTCGCTGATTTATTCGATATTGATGAAATCGTACCTGATACTAATATTCAAGTGCCTTTACTTGGTGAGTTAATGGATGATGTACCAGAAGATTCTACTCGCTGGAAAACATTTCAATATATTATTGATAAAGAGGTACGTGATAAAATGGCTGGTAAAGGATTTGGTCGTACTCTCTTAGATGAAAATAGTAAGTATTGCGGTGTAGTAGGGCGTTTGTATCACAAGTGCCGTTCAAGTGAGCCGTACATTAAAGCTAAATTTGATGATGTACTGACTCGACTGTTTACACCAAACGAACATGCACGGATCAAAACAATACCTAACCGATTAATCAACGGTGTGTCTGATACTATCGCACATGAGATTCTTGGACAGTCCGTTATCTTTAACGCTTTTGTAAAGGCGGGTAAGGTGATTGGTGAAACTATATCTAATTTCGCAAATAGCAGTTTTACTTCTTTTAAGTACGCTGCGTAAGCATTATTACTCATTAAAGTAATAGTGCCACACATGTAAAAAAGCCTCGCATTCTGTATGACTACAGATAGCGAGGCTTTTTTTATATCTACAATAATATAGAAAAAGTATTAAAACAATATTACTAATCATGGTTATTCAATGTAACCTATTGACTTTATTATATTACACTTCTACACGTAATATTTTTACAATATTATAAAACAATAATTTAAGTATTAAAACAGTTCATCCATAACTTCATTGCCGTAGCTTAAAGCTATTTGGGTATCATGAAATTTAGTGCAAATAGATAAGTCATTAGGTAGTGACAATTGCTTTTTTATCAAAGATTGATATTTATTTTTAAGCAACTTGGTATCAAAAATAAAATCTTCATTCACTTTCATAATCTGGCTGAATTTTGATTGATTGTTACTGAACGCCTCATAACCGCAATACATAATAGTCTGTAAATCTTTGGAATACTGCTGGTGGTTTCGAGAAGTAATTTTGCTTTCTGCAATTTCAGAAAATAGATTTAGTTGTGAGTGGACAATCACACTTTGCGGATCAGTTAAACCTGATAAATCGACAGTACCGGCATGAGCAAAGTTGGTAGAAAAAATGGTTGCAAGAGTTAGCGCGTAAAGTTTCATGTTGAGCCTCGTGTACTTTTATTAGGCTCATATTACGTTGTCACGCGCTAACTAGCGTTTTTAGTGTGAAAGCTATTTTTTAAAGTATTTATAGAATTTCTCTATTGCTTCATCTACGTCATTAGAGAAAAACGGCTGCGGCTTATCTGTCATGCTTTCGATAAGTTTTCTTGTAGTTATATATGAGTCAATTGCCAGTTTCCATGTGTTAACTTGCTCTTGTGTAACATCAAGGATTGCCGATACTTTATTTACCTCAATAATCGTTTGTGCAAGCGAGTTCATTACTGGCGACATTGTTTCCAGTAGTGGGATTGATTCATCCTTAACCTCTGGTTTTTTCTCTTTAATAGCCTTAACAACAGGGTTCTTTACATATTTCAAACAAAACCGAATACCTGTAATTTTCTTTTTAACTCGAATTAGTTCATAACCTTTAGGTTCAGCACCCTCAGCTTCTGGCTTATCCGTGGCAACCCAATAACCTTGCGATTTACTTAGCAACTGCTGAAATGCTGGCTCAATAACACGATGCTGTAATGATTGCATACGAGGATAAAGGGGTACTTTTTCAAAAATTTCTGTTTTCGGATTGTATTTCAGAACATGATCACCGTAGCGAACACTATTATCACCACGCTTTATGGCATCTTCTACATCTTTGCGTGAATACGTCTTGTAATCACACGCGAACGTAAAACGGAAGTCTTCAATACTCATGGTCATGCCATTTACATGACGTTTGTTCTTACTGATTACTTCAAGTAATTTCTGGCTGTAACCACCATCTAGCTCAGTCCAAATAGAAAGATCTGTGTCAGAATAACCTTTTGAATGATCAATCAGTTTAATTGCAGCATCACGGTCGATTAATATCTCTAATACACCACCAGAAATTTCAGCTTTTGGAATAATCACATACATCTTAGTGACTAGCTTACCTGCGGCATCACGATCTTGTTCATGTACTACTCGTCCCATTATCCCTTTTAATGCTCGACCAATAATACGATGGGTTTCGTAATCAATACTGCCAAACATTTTCTTAATAATGTCCTGCTGAAAACGAACGGCCAAATGATGTTTAGGTAGTGTGTCTGGATCAGGACGAAAATTATTGTAGTGAGCTCTACGTTCATCTACTGACAATTCAGTAACGGACATTTTTCCGTTGATTAGGTCACTTTCATATAATTCATCGCGCCATTGCTTAATTTGTAAAAGTAATAGCGCAACAATCTTACGTTGATTCTTATTTAGTTCCTGACGACCAAATAAAAACTTAGCAGGAATGATATATCTCAATTCTTCTGGCATACGATAAAGCATTGTTTGTGGCTGTTCACTTGTAGCACTTAGCTTATTACTCATAGTCATCCCAAACTTAAAGATTTTTATTATTAGAACGTCATTTCAACATGAGTTAGGTGTGTCGTCAACAATTAAAGCAACATTGCAAACAATCAATGTTGCTATATTTATCACCAAAAAACCACAATCTAACATAATCATTTATATTCAGATACTTATGGAGAATAACATGTTTTAGATCACATAAGATATGACAACATCAAAGCCGATAATCTACAAGTTCACGAAATCATGCAAGCTAGACTTGATAAAATATAACTTATTGATAAACAATCGTTTGCTAAATTCTGCACAACATATATTAAACACCTAACACACAATAACAAAACATCTAAGCTAATAAATACTAACAGTAAAGACAAAATCGGCATGGTTTTTTCGTAAACAGGCAAATCAACGGGATTTTGTTGCTGTATTTGACAACAGCACTAAAACAACTACTTGTTTTTTGAGCAGTAAGTGATCTACTGCTGATTTCCCCCCCCCTACAAAGCTGATATTTTCGGGATTTTGTTGCTGTATCTTTGTTTGGCCTATTTCCAGTGCTTTTTGTGAGCACTATCGGAAAATATGACCGTTTTTTGTTTTCGATTGCATCACGTTTCAGGATTTTGTTGCTGTATTTTCGTTTCGATAGGGTAACTGACGAATAACCACGGGATTTTGTTGCTATATTTTTTCATTATCCACATGTGGTAACGGCTAAAAAAAACCAATAAGAGCACTTATCACTCTAAATTACGGGATTTTGTTGCTGTATCTTCGGGATTTTGTTGCTGTTCAACGGGATTCTGTTGCTGTATCGCGGGATTCTGTTGCTGTATCGCGGGATTCTGTTGCTGTATCACGGGATTCTGTTGCTGTATCACGGGATTCTGTTGCTGTATCCTCGGGATTCTGTTGCTGTATCTTCGGGATTCTGTTGCTGTTCAACGGGATCTTGTTGCTGTTCAACGGGATCTTGTTGCTGTATATTGCCTGATTTTAAATATTAATCAGTAACTTAAAATCAGACAAAGCTTAAAGTATAAAGTAAAGCTTAAAGTAAAGCCTAAAGTACCTAAAGTATTAAAGCGTTAAAGTTTAAAGTTTAAAGTAAAAATAAATAAAAGATCTTTAGAGCCATTTTTTTAAAATTTAAAACAGCAAAAACAAAAACACACGACCAACAGGTATATACAAACACGATCCCACAGAAGATCCTGATTTGGATCTTAAAAGATCAACTGCTAACTTTTACTTAAATTATCTCTTGTAAGCGATTTTAAGAGCCACCAACAATATAGCCCTAACTTGATAGCCTAATTTGGGTAATCAAGCCTTAGATTAGCTCTCAGGGCGTTTTAGAGCTATATGAGAGGTGACTACTACGCATGATCTTTTTATTATGCAGAGAGTGATAAAATCATCCTGTAGCGTGATTTAAGACTTTTTGTGATGATCTGAACTTACCATGTCGAGCTAAGGGCTTTGGGGCTTGTGCAGAGCGATTGAGGCGTTCGTATGGCGTGTTTGATGGTGTGGAGCAGGGAGAGTTGTTACTTAAAGTTAATCGTGGAGTAATCGGCGTATACGATTAACTTTAAAAGTTATGGATAACTGATAATAGTGAATTTACATCAATATCTATGGTTTTTAATGAACACACTCAAATAATCGTAAATAACTGTAAATCATACCTGTATGTTTTATGTTCAAAAAAAGAGCCTAAGCTCTTTCTCTTAAATTACCTCTTGTTGTTTAATTTGATCCTCTATGTATTTTACTGTCTGGTACTTGAACTCAATAAATGAAATATCTAGTAGTACGGATAGTCTTTGAATTTCAGCAATGAAATTAGCTCTAAACTCAACAAATAATGGGCTTGATTCAAATTGCTTTTTAGCACTAGCTACACGGTTTGGATTGCTGAGGTATTGTCTTAGATACTTTCTACAGATCATCCGTGGTTTTGCTTTTTTACTATTGCGTGAAAAACATTCTGCACTCATTTCAGCGATATTGTTCAAAGACATAAGATCATTTAATCGTTTAAATCTATTTAATTTCATCGCTAGTCGTTCTACGAATAATTCATTCTCTAAACGTACTTGTTGGTAAAGTGATTCTTGTGCGAAATGTAACTGTTCTGTTTTTAGCTCTGCTTTGAACTCTGGCGACACTTCTTTTGGATCAATTCCTATTACTTTATAACTCAATGAAATTCTATAACGTTCCCCTGGCTCATATTTGGCATTTTTAGGGTGTACTGCTTTAACTTCTAGTTTGTAGCCATATTTATTTGCTAGGCCAATGAGTCGGTTTGTATATTTGAATGTTGAATAGAACACCTGTCGAGCTAGTGTTTTGTTGTTCGTAGTGCGAATGCCAAATGTTTCTAGTAATGGCATATTTAGAACGCGATCAATTTCATCATCGTTAATAAGTATTAATGGCTGCATCGTGATTCTCATTATGATGTACTAGCGGTATTTTAACGGTAATGTTGATTTGTATTAAGTTTTACTTACGTTATTTTGGGAAAAAATAAAAATATTAAAAAATTTTTTTTGAATATAGAAGTGGCTGATATGTGGTAGTAGTGAATGGATATTTATTTTTACGGTAACTATTTGTTGAGATATGAGAAAGTAATGCTTATTTATTAGGATTACATCAACCTATTGATTTATAGGGGAGAAGTATACTTAATTATTTTTTTCTTAATTTCTAATATAGCTACTGGCTGGTAATAATGATTAATTCATCAAAAAAAGCCGCTTTTTAAAGGGCGGCCTTGATGAATAATTTGTGACTGGTTTATTAAGGGCAATTAATACGTTCGTGGCTCAATAAATACTTAGGTATAGGTTTATTGCTATTTAGGTTTTTTATTTCCGCAATTGATTGTGAGAACTTTATGCACTGGTTGCCAGAAACGAAATAAGTCACTTCAAGATCTTTTACTATATGGTTATTTTCGTTGATCTGGGTATTGATCGTCTTGTCATTTTCAGCAAAGGAACTACATGCTGAAAGCAGAATGCAAACCAAGATAAAGCTAATTGTTTTTGTTTTTTTCAAAATCCATTCCTGAATGTTATTTTTGATTATTACAAGTTTACTTTAGTGGGTAGAGTTTGGCTCATTCCACCATCCATCATATGAGTTGTATTTGACTCGCATAGCTGAACATAGTGATTCAATATCTGGTGGTAGTGTCGATGCGCTCTCTTTAGGTAGCGGGAATCGCACCTTGATTACTCTTGAGCCTTCAACGATACAAAATGCCTGTCCTTTAGGTAGGGCAATGATCTGATCTGGTGTAATAAGTTTTTGGGTTTTGGCTGTGCCGACAGAATCACTAACGCGAGTTGAAAATACTTTGGTGTCCAATCCATCATCTATGATGCCAGAGTCAGGTGTGACACCGTTTTGTATCTTTGTGTCATAAAGGTCTACTTCTGGTAGCTGATCAGTGAATAACTTGGCTGTATCTTCGGTTTTGACACGGAACATTATTAAGGTGTTGAAGTTAGACTCCAATACCTCCGCTTTGGCTCTGTCATTAAGTTTAACTGTAAGATCCTGTCTTGACTGTGTATAAGCGGTTACGCGCATACCTGAACCACCAGCTTTGTTCAAAATTGGCATAAATTCTTCACCGACCATTTCGTTTGCTTCATCCAAATGCAGATAACAAACGGGCTTTTCAGTTGATAAACAACCATCTACGCCATAGTTGATGCCTGATTTGTATATTTTACCGGATAAGCTCAATAGGTCAGAAAGCATGGCGTTTGAACATGCACTAGCTACGTCACGGTTTGTCATGGCATCAAAACCACAATAAACTACGGCACGTTTACGGGCTGCTTGCGTCCAATCGAATACAGGGCGTGGATCATCTAAATCATCATAGTTAGGAGACAACACCTTTAAGTTGTCACCGCTACATAACTTTTCAAGGAACGGTAAGTAACTAGCTGTGATTTTAGAAAAGTAACTTGGATCATAACGAACAGCGTTAAGTACAGCTTCATATACCGGATCATCTTTCATATTACCGGCTTCTTGCTGCTCTTTGATTAGCATATAGAAAGCTAAAGATTCGCGTGACATTGCCTTTAATGACGCTGGAATACCTTTCATTGTTTGCTTCAAGTCTTCGTGTAGTTCTTGCCAGTTTTCAATTTCTAACTCAACCATCAGCATTTTGCAGTATTCCAGATATAGCACTTCCATATCCATGATGTATTTACGAATCAGATCATAACTAGGACGCTTACGCAATCGGCATAATGCAGTACAAATAACGTTAGAGAATCGCCATGCGAACTCTTTAAATGCGTTATCTGAGCCGCCACCCAACGGGTTAGTTGAACGGGTCGCACACTCTGAAATCTGACTAAAGTGACCAATACCGTTATAACGGGCTGTAACGTCTGGTGCGCCAAGATGAAATAGAATGAACTCGCGTCCATGTCGTTTTGCTTCTGAGTAGCAACGGGCAAGTAAGTCTGCATCACCTTTGGGGTCAAGCACGGCAACCATTGCCTCTGGCTCACTCATTACTTTTTTGACAATTGAACCGTCATACCCACGATAAGTAATCTTGCGTTTTACAACACGGGCAATATCTGCAGATATGAATAACTCTGCTGCACGGGTTTTTCCCACACGAGTAGTACCCATGACAAGCGTATGTCCATTTCGGCCACCGAGCTCCATGAACATATCTTTTTCTTCACTTGCACCTACACCATGCAGATAAGGTTCACCACCAACGGGAGGGAGTGGCGCATATGGGTTATCAATTAGGTTAATGTAATTGAGTTTATTACTGATTGTGGCCAGAGGTTTAAGTGCCGGTCTTTTCTCAATTATTCGATTGAGGCGTTTAGCTATTTTTTTACCGTTAATTATTTTGCCTGAACTTGTTAGATCTGCGATTAGGCGCAATTTACCTGTTTTCGCTGCATATCGTTCTAATTCACGCGCTTTATAGTAAAGGGGAGATTGCTTGATATACTTTCGACCAGTTTGCTTTTGGCATTCATAAGCGCGTTGGGCATGTACTTGAGTCCAATCAAAACCTTTACCAAGGTAGAACTCTGTTTCAGAGACAGGTAATTCTTCGGTGGTCATTGCGAATGCTTCTAAGCGTGTTAGATTTTTCTGGTAGCGTTTTAGTTTTCTACCATTAACGATTTGAGTTCCAGCCATTGCTGCAGTTGCTACGGCTAACGTATAACTAAGTGATATTGGTAAACCAGCAAGGCTAGGAACTGCAACTAGGGCGTAAGTTCCCAACGAGCTAACCAAGGCCGCTTTATATTCGGTTATAGGACGTAACTGCCCATCCATTCTGTATTCAACAGTCATATTTCTATCGTTCTCAATTGAGCCATGACGTAACAATATTGCTGTTTACAAAATCAACATGGATTAGTTGTTTAATCGTTGATTGTCTAATCAATGATGAATTTGGCTTTTATGTGAAAATCGTAAAAGGAGGGCAATTATGGCTCAAGAAAACAAGGGAAATTCACAACAAGGCGGTTCACAAAAAAGAGAGAAGCCACCACGCTATACCGGTGGTGTTGGTGCTTTATTTAGGTTGGCGTTTGAAATTGTTATTGTTTCATTCTTACTGCTAATAATTGCTATAGGAGTGGAGTATGTTGCTGTTATCTTTGATTTTGTAGACAAGGGAACAGATCACAGTCGATTAGTGTTAATCAAATATTTTGAGTTTTTATCATTCGATAAAACAGGGCATAGATACATGATAGATCCACTATCTGTTACAAGCTACTTTATGGATGGTGTGTCAGGTCTTTTGAATACAAACTTGAAAGAGTTAATGCTAACTCCCCAAGTTGGAATAAGAGCTTGGTTATATATACCAATCTTTGTTGTATTCACTACGATAATTAAAATGTCGTATGTTGTTAGTTCATTACCTTTGTTCTTAATTGTTTGGCTATGCATGTTTGCTGATGGAGTCGTGCTACGAAAGGAGCGCATTTACACTGGCGTAAGAGATAGCGGTTTAAAATGGTCAATTTCAATGCACTTGGTGGGTATCCCACTAGTAGGATTCATGTTGATTTATCTTGTTGCTCCGACAGACAATCATCCAACATTATGGTTATTGCCAATCATATTGTTGAGTGGTGTTGGTATACGCGCTGCAGTATCAAATTTCTCGAAATTTAACTAATCTAACTTAAAAACTCTGTATTACTTGCCATACTCGCTGTGTCAGTAATACAGAGCCCTCATCAATGATGTTATACAATTTTAATCTACAGAAATTGTGCATAACTCATGCAATAAAAATATTGCCTTTCAGCAAATAATCTTCAATTTCACTACCAGTGATTTTACTTCTCTTTAGTGTAATCAGATAGGATGCAAGCTCGACCTGGCACTCTAAGTTGATGTGTACCAATTCATAAGCCGCAAATAACTCATTAGTATGTTGTTCTTCAATCGCGTGTAAAAACTGCCCATAACCATTAGGTTCATTGATCAGAATTGTTTTAGAGATACTGTAGCCACATTGGTTACTGACTTTTTCAACGAAGAACTCAATTGGCTTATCGTTTCTAAATGAGATACCGCTATTAAACAATACGGCTATAGATGCAATGCTAATCTGTCCGTGAGCAAATGGGATCATCGTTGTATTTGTTTTGTTTAGAACGAGCATTTCCTGCAAACCTTTCATTTTGTGCGACCTGTTTTTTGTCGCTATAAATATACAAATAATATTATTTTATCTTTATAGTAATATGTAAATAATATTGCAGATTATAACTTTAATTCACACAGTCATTTTATAACAGTGACTTATGGTTTGTTTTTGAGGAAAGCAATATTTAATAAATACATTTTTAGTATTGCAATAATATTTTTAAGTAGTTGTGTTGGTTGTGGGTAAAATATGATTTGTGTGTTTTGTGTACAGCTATAATTTACGGTAAATTACAAATAATGATAGTTAATCGCTATTAATCACTATTAACCATTAAAAATTAATACCATTTATAATTAATTATCGTAAATCATAGCTTGGCTGTTATTTATTGTCTTCTTCGTACAGTTCAACAAACTGACCGGCAATTTTCCCGATATTAGAAAAGTACAACGGCTTTTTAATCAATGTTGTTTTATGTGCTCTTTCACGTTGAGGAACAGTCTCATAAATTTCTGGGTGGCCAGTGGTAATAACTAATCCATAACCAATCCTAAAAGATCCTCGTTCATCTGCAGCATAACAATGAGCTCGATACTGAGTACCGCTTTCTCGTCTACTTCGAATAGAACTCACACCAAAATGTGATAGTAATTCATTTACTGGTGCAGTTACGTAGACGCATGGCTCGGTACTTAATCCACCTCGAAGCGACATATTACTTTTGAGTAGTTTTGCTTGAATGTTGTAATTAACTTTTAAGTAGTCAACAGTTTGCTTTGCGTTCTCGCGGCTATCTGCATCGGTGAAGAAACGGCAAATGGGTGCAACGTCACCATGCTTTAATATTTTGCTTGAAGTTGCAGCCTGTCTCCAAATGTTGATTTGAGATAGATCTGGTTCAATGCTTGGAAATCTACTAGGGAATGATTTGAATGATTTGTTTATAGACTGCATTGCAATTCTGTATGCGGCTTCTAGGTCTTTCTTATATTTCCGAATTGTAGGAATAGCTGATTTAGCTACTGAGATAACAGATCGCACATACATTGGTGGCGCGTAAATTGTTCTCTTTCCGCGAAATTCTATTTTGTGATACTGAGGCTCAAAACCATCTTCACTTTTTAGAACCGTTCCATTTATAGCTAGATATTCAAAGAACTCTTGTTCAAGAGTGTAGAAATCAATCCATTCGATATTGTTCACGCGAACGAGGCAGCTTTTCTCGTAATTCATAGCTCTACCAGTAAAAGACAGTGATAAGTAATTTTGTTAATTACTATTTTAACACGTTTTGACTATGCGCCTAAGTGACCGATATGTGGTTGTTGCGAGGGAATTGTTATGGTTTGTTTCAGGTGTGCATTAAGATTATTAACCATAAATTTGAAATTATCATATAAGAATAAATGGTACAGCAAGATTAGACTATATACAGAGCGAGGTGTTTATTTATTGTACATATTCATCTGTGATTTAATATTTTAATATTGTTAATTTTATAGAAAGGTGACAAAAGTGACAATAATTAGCAAAGAATAATTATTGATTTTGTGATTTGTATATATTAAATCATTCATAATTTAATGTTATATATTCTATATGGTAAAATATTTTTTTCTATTTAAAGAGTTTTTGATGTATGAAATTTAAAAAAATAATATTGTTATCTGCATTATTATTTCCTTGCTTTGTTATGAGTAAAGATGGTTTCTCTATTAATAAAACTATTGATGAAATGACGGATATAAAAACAATTTCTGGTACGAATGCTACGTTTATTTTAGATAAAATCACTCCCTTTACTACAATGACATTATTTTGTAGCGATAAAGATAAAGAACAACGGATTAATATTAATCTATCAACTAAAAGTATTCTTGTTGATACTCCGATTAGAATAGCAGATAGTACATCAACTTTAATTACATTAATGCGTGTCGATAAAGGTAAGGTTTATCAATTCAAAACAAAAATAAACGATTATTATGAAGGCGGAAGTGTCGCTATAATCCGTAATGTAATTGATATGGATTTTATTAAAGACTTTAAAGCAGGGACTAATTTAATAATTCAAATATATAATAAAAATGATATGAATAAAGTTATATTTGAATCAAGATTAAATCTGACAGGCTCAACTGAGCTTATAAATACATTATTAACTGAATGTGGAGCATATAGTTTTAAATGAATTTAATTTTAGCGATACTTGTATTTATAGCTGCATTTATTATTATACAGCCATCAGTCAACGGAACAAGTATAAAAAGTGCCACCACTGAAACTACGACAAGAGATTCTCATTTATCTATAGAAGAAGTTGTACAAGTATTAACCTCAAGATTTACGGTTAAACCTTTTTATTTTATAAATCCTAATGATTTTGATTTTATTACGGCAACAGGAAAAAACAATATATTAACAGTTGAGTATAAGTTAAAGAACAATTCAAAGTTAAAATTGAATGACAAACAGGATAGTATTAATGAATATAATACTATATCTTTAAATAACTATAAAAAACTCATAAGCAAACATCAGGAACATTTCAAAGGGGTTATTATTAAAATAATTATCTTCTTTAATGATAAATCAATAAGTATAAAAATAACGGATGCAGCCAATATTGTTAATGCTGATGAAATAAAACACCAAGTATTATCAGGTGAAACATTAGGAATTATATTCTCTAAGTATGGCTTAGATATTTCAGATATGTACCGTTTAAGTGATGCTAATAAATCAGTACAACAATTACGTGTTGGTCAAATGTTAAAGTGGGAACTAGATTCTACTGGTAAATTAATATCATTTAATATTATTCGTAGTGATAAAATAACAGATAATTACACCCTAACTAAAGATGGGTATGCTTTTAAAGAGTGTAAATATTAAAGAAATGCAAATGCTATACATCCATCGTTAACCTGCAGCACATAATTTGAGCAAGTCTGTTGCATCGTTCAGAGATAGCTTGTTTGGGTGAGTTTGTATTTATATACATATAAAAAAAGTGAGTTACTTAAATCATTACTCGATTAAAAGTAACTCACTTTTTTCGTTTCTGGCATCAGGGCTTTCATTCACTGGTCATGAATTTTATTTTTACTCGTCCATAGTAGATGGGTGCTAGCTGGCTGATTTTAGGTAAGTAATTAAATTATAAGGCGAAACAAAACCATCAATAAACTCTCCATTTTCTAAAAGAAGATACGGTGTCTTTGTTACATTCAGTTGGTTCTGGGCGTATTTGGTAAATTCAAATATTCGTTCTGCTATTTTTGGATCAGGCTGGCTTGGAAACTGTTTACTAAGTAAGGAAGTTAGAGGTTTGCTTGTTGACCATGCTAAATACATTGATTTTGACTCAGGGGTGTATGTGCCATGATTTAAAAATGGCATGACATATACAGTTATACCATTAGAGGTAAGAGTGGGTATGTTTATTAGGAACTCGTTGCAGTATTTGCACTGATTGTCGTACAGCATGACGATGCTATTTATTTCTTTATTATCTGCAGGGATCTTAATCGCTATATCACCAAATGATGTAAGTACCTGTTGAAGTGCAGTTGATTTTGTAGTTTGCAAAATCGAATGAGTATTACCACCACTTTCTGCATTTACACTCAAGCACGGAAATAAAAACATTGAGGCAAACAATGTTGCTGTTATTTTCTTTTTGATCATTACATTCTCACTTATCAATAATTTGAGCTTTACACACTAATTAGAGTGGTTTTAAAAACGTAACTTAACCTACTTGCATCAACTAATAACAAATAGATGCGAATCATGCCAAAACGTAAATTACTAAACAGTGTTATTGCTACTGCTATCGTGGCTATGACAGGGTGTTCTTCTGTTTCTAATAGCCCTGTAGCAGAGGTTTCAAACGATCTTGTTGTGTTTGAGAAAGGGGCGTCATTACAAACAGAAACAAACTACCTAGCAAAAATGTATGACCTCGAAACGGTTGATTGGGATAAGAAAATAGATCGAACTAAATTACGTATTACTAAAAACGTTACAATTAAATCAACAAGTAATGCTCAAGACGCGCTTAATAGTGTTTATACGGCACTTCCTCAGTTAGCAGCCACCGCAAATGCTGATTCAATTAAAGTAACGCTTAACAATCTTTGTGATGGTAAGGCGGCCATGAGCAATAATCATGGTTATGAAACTATTAATGTTGATAGCCAACCAATTCTTATTACCACTCCTTTAAATTTCAGTAACGGTTTTAAGACACAAACAAAAACACCATTAAAATCAGTTACAACCAAGGCTACGCTAGACACAAAACCGGCATTAGACAACAATCGTATGACTGGTGCTGAATCATTAAAAACAGTAACGACAGTAACTAAGATTCAGCCATTAAAACAATCAATTCAGGTAAATAGTGGCAATATGCTTTCATTAGCTGTAATTAAACAATTAGACAAATTTGGTTATAGCCCCATTTGGCTGCTGAATGACAAGACCGCAAAGGGCTTAAACTCTAAAGCGGTTTCTAACTTTGAGTTAAATACAGCATCAGTAAATGATTTTGTATATGACGTTGCTACAAAGCTAACAGAGTTAGGCGGCCAAACAGTCAATGCTAAAATATTCCCTGGTTCTAAGCAGGTTGTTTTCCACTTACATGGTGCAGATAACGTTGCGCTATACAATATGACTGCCGGACGTTTAAGTACCAATATCGAAAACCTTGCGAAACAATTTGGTTGGAAATTAGATCAAAAACGCGGTTGGTTAGCAGCACAAGATTACCCAATCAGTGTTGATTACCCTGTAGTTGCTGAAAATAATATTGATGCAGTTCTTACAAAAATGCTTCAACCATATGATACGAAGATCAAACATCAGTTGGTCGCATCTATTAAAGAAATTTTCATTGTTGATGCAAAGTAGGGTAAGAACATGACTAACAATAAACTCATTAAATCAGCATTAACTTTAGCTTTAATTGCTGGTAGTTCTACTGTTCTTACTGGTTGTGGATCTACTGATTACTTAGTGCAGCAAAACAAAGCAGAAGTTATGGGCGGCATGGTTGATAAAGCACGTTTGGCTGCTAAATCTAACTTTATTGAACAGCCGCCAGTAAACCTTGCAGCATCGCTACCTGTTAAGTTTAAGCCGTCTTGGGTCGATTCATTTACTGTATCTATCAATGTGAAGAAAGCTCCATTAGAAGTAGTAATGGATCAGATTTCCGAAAGTACGGGTCTTACTTTTGTTTGGGGTAATAAAACGAAGTTAGATCAGCAAATCACATTAAATAAGAAAGGGGCTTCTCTTTCAGAAGTCTTTCATGCGATTGAAGCTAAAACTGGCTATGAAATTGACACTAGCGAACGTGAAGCAATTTCTATTAACGCTGAGATTACCAAGTCTTTCCCATTGATGAAATTTGCCGGTACTAACAGTTTCTTGATTGGTAAAAAAACGGGTTCGGATTTAACTGGCAGTGGTGGTGAGACAGGCGGTATGTTCTCGTCTGATTCCGATCAGTTCTCCAATATTGAAGCTAACAAAGTTGATCCAACTAAAGATATTGTTAAAACGATCAAGAACATTGGTGGTGACTCGTTAGTAACACTTAATGAGGCAACTGGTTCAATAACTGTTACTGGTAAGCCAGCAAGTGTTAAGCGCATTGGTAAGTATATTATTGAAATAAATAAAGAAATGGGGCAAATGGTACGTGTGGATGCGAAAATTGTTGTTTTCACATCACGTAACGCTAACTCATTTAACGTTGATCTAGATCTTGTTAAGAAAGCTACAGATGGTGTTCTGAATTTCTCTAGTGGTGGTTCAAGTTCTGCGGTATCTGGTCTGACTAACCTTGCCAAATTTAGCGCAACATCTACAAATGGCTCAATGGCTGGTACTTCATTGTTCATTGAGGCTCTACGTCAACAGGGTGTTGTTTCTGTAAGCACAGAACCAAGTCTTACGGCTCTGAACAACCAAGTCGGTGAGATAAACTCGGTACATAAAGAAGCGTATGCAGCAAGTGTTGGTGTTGGTGCTATTGGTGATAGCAACGTTAGCGATGGTGTTATCTCAAGTATCGAACAAAAAGTTATTGTTACTGGTTTCTCAATGCGCTCACTTGTTAAAGTGGTCGAAGATGAAATTATGCTTCAATTTAGTGGCACGGTTTCAGAGCAGGGTCAGTTTAAAACGTTTAAGTACCAAGGGGCTGAATTAACATCACCTCAAATGGACGAAAATAGTTTCAATCAGTCTGCTTCGCTATTAGATGGCCAAACACTTATCTTGACTGGTTACAATCAGGAATCAGCTAAAGCATCATCAGATGAATCGTTCCATAACCCGTACCTTGGCGGTAATGGTGGTAAAGATCAATATACACAAACAATGGTCTTGCTAACTGCACATTTAATTTAAGGTCGGCACATGAAACTGATACGTGATTATGTAAATAGTCCGTCCTTTCAAAATTTTCGCATTCGTAAAGCTATTTCTTCGGATGCGGATCATGCTTCAATCATTAAATTAACAAATGAATCCGTACTGGTTACGTCTGTTATTAGTGACGAGAAAGAGATTGAAAGTGGCGTTGTAATGCCGTTATATGCTGATTTAATAGCATTTAAGTGGTTGCGTTCAAATGTTAACGCGAATGGCTGTGTCGCAATGTGGTTTAACGTTGCTGATACTGTAATAGATAATCCAAAGACTGACATTTCGCTTTGTAATGTCACCATCGTTGCAATAAAAAATGGTGAGATTAAGGCTGACTTGTCAGGGCGTTTAGATGCGGTTCTTTCAACCGCTATGCGCTTTTGTGAGCGATTAGAAGTGCCACTAGTCATTTCAGATACACACGCTTGGAAAGGTCTGTATGCGTTTATTGAATCACAAGATCTTAATGTCAAAGTTGAATTAATAACTGACGCGATTCAACAAAACGAAGTTACTGAGTTTTCACCGATTACAGTAGCGCAAGCTAACGCTCAATATTATCGAACAGGCATGGAAAAAATATTCATTGCCTCAGTAACGGCTCTTGTTATTGGTTGTTCATTCCTTGCATATACCGCTTATGAAACAGCTAAGTTAGAGAGACAACGGGAAATTGTAAATCGTGTTGTTGAAGATCCTTATAAGGCGTATCGAAACGATATTAAAGGTGTTCATGTTACTCAAGATGTTAATTTTGTAATTGGCAAAATTGGGCAATACAGCAATATTCCATCATGGGAAGTTAGTTCTGCAGAGGTTAAGGGTAGAGCGTTTAAGTTAACGCTAAAGCCTAAGTTTAATCATGCACCTTTGACTGAGTTGGTTACGTGGGTACGTGATAATTCAGAAGATAAGTTGAATATCAAAGGTTCTACTTACACGATTAATTTGAACATTCCTAAGTACAAAGATGATTACATGAGCGCATTTAAACGCTACATCATCGACACGGAAATGAACTACGCACAATTGAGCGATCTAGCTGTCCATTCAGGATTCACTAAGGTCACGCTCCAAAGTAATGCGAAGAAAACAAATTATCGCGTAATGGCAGGTCAGATTACAGGTCAATATTTAGACCTTTCTCAGATCAAAGCGTTTTACGATCAACTTGCCCATGTTCCTATTGAGTCTGTTGGTTTAGTCGTCAAACACAATAAAGAACTTGGTAATTACACTATTTCCCAAAAATACAAACTAACTGGACAGCTAGAGCATGAGCAAAAACAAAAAGAAAAGTAACAATAAGAATCAACCAAAAGAAATTAATCCATTACTAGCGATTGGTATTATAGGTGCTGTTGTTGCTGGTGCTGCATTCTTTTTAATGGACAGCGATAGTGATGGATACAGTGATAGTTCTTCATCATCTGAACATGCGACAACTACGATTATTGAAAAGGTGCAAGCACCGGATGCTGTTAATGCTCCAATGATTTTACCTGCTCAAGTTAAGAACCTTGAGGTATTCAATAACCAGTTTTCACAAAAGCAACATGACGTTGCAAATGCAAAACTTGATGCTTCAATCGCACAGTCAAACCTTGTTGTAATGCAGTTGCAGCGTAAGCAAATTGAAGTTAAACGTGAGTCGATGGATAGTGGTATAGCTATTGATGATTTTGGTATGGCATCAAGCCAGCCAATTTCCACCACCAATAGCGTTTATTCAAATGACGCTGATTTAAGTAAAGCAGCTTTAGTTCACACTGATCATGCGTCGTCTGTTAATGTCGTTATGACCATGAAAGTAAACGGTACGCGCAATGCAGTATTAAATGTTAATGGTGAAAATCAACGTGTGGCTATCGGTGGTGCAATTGATGGTACTCAATATCGCGTAACTAATATTACAGATAAGCAAGTTTGTTACCGCGAAACGGGTAAGAAAAATTCTTCAAAATGTAAATCTGTATAATACAAATTTTAAACTTCTAACTATAAGCCGGATAGCAGTAATGTTATCCGGTTTTTTTTGGCTGGCATACTAAATCGAGTCGTTTTTATATCTGAGCGTACCATAGTTTCAATCTCAAATACTGGATATAGAAATGTCTGAATCTAACGCAACACTAGAAACTTTTGTACTGTCAGAGTTACTCCCATCCGACCGCTATGCTTACCGTGACGAAGAACTTCTAATACGCTGTAAAGAAAGCACAATGGCTTACCTTAGTCGTGGTGGCACTATTTTTACACGCGATCTCTCTGCACCGTTTGTTGATGAACTTCTTGATTTTTATATCGAAGAAACGGGAAAAATTCCTTATATCAAACTGGTAACGGCAGAACTAATTGAGCAGGTTTTGCAGTTACCTGACGATATGTTGCTATCGGATATTACTGAATCATTGGGTGGCTCGACTGAACACTCAGAAGAACAGTCTTTAGTTGCAATTGACTTCAATGAGCTATTGAACGTGGCTTATCAAGAGCGTGTTGCTGATATTCATATCAGTATTATGTCGAATGGTACTCTTGTTCGAGGCCGTAGCTCTAGTGGCTTAGTTCGCTTACATAAAGTTATGCGTAACCGTGATTATGGTGTATCTCTTGGCAACCAAGTTTTCCAAGTTTTAGCGTCAGAGGGTTCAAGTGGTTCATTTTATGAGTCCGTACCAGATGAAAACCGGTTTAGTTGGGAAGTGGGGGGCAAGTTACGTAACTATCGTGCTTCTACAATGCCAATTAAAGGCGGTGCGAAAATTAACTTACGTTGTCTTGATCCGTACAGTGATACCGTTCTTACTCCGCACGAACTAGGTTTCTTACCGCAACAAATTAAACAGTTAATGAAGCTAATGAACATGCCCTACGGTGGCCTGTTAATTAGTGGTCAAACTGGTTCGGGTAAAACGACAACGCTTATGTCATTCCTTGATGTACTACCAAACAATATCAACGTACACACTCTTGAAGATCCAGTTGAATGGCTTAACTCAAAATTCTCTCAAACTGAGATTGATATGGATGGTACGAAAGATGAATACGACATTTACCGTGGTTCATTTGCCGATTTTGGTAAACGATTATTACGTCAGGATATTGATGTAGCAATGTTTGGTGAGATCCGTGATGAATTATCAGCATCTATTTTCTATCGCCTTGCAAGTACAGGTCATATGGCTGTTGGCACAGTTCACACCGGTTCTGCGCTTGGTTGCATCACCATGTTGATAAAGTTCTTTAAGTTGAGTCCAGAACAAGTTGCTGATAGTGATTCATTTAATGGATTCTTGAATCAAAAACTGGCCAATAAACTTTGCCCTCATTGCTCTAATAAGCTCAAGGAACATAAAGAAGTAATTTTACAGCAAACAAAATTAGCGATAGAACGTAATAAAAAAGATGTGTTGTGGCGTTTTGAAAATATGACAGAACAGTTGGCGTTGGTAGAGTCATTCTGTGCTGGTGAAAATGATCTCAATAAGTTGCGCTTTAAAAATGATAAAGGCTGTGTGGAATGTGGCTATACAGGACTTAAAGGTAAGACGGTTATTGCTGAAATTTTGGTAATGGACAACTCCATTCGTCGTCTTGTACAAGATGGTAATTTGCTTGGTATTCAAGATTATTTGAAGTCCGTTAACTACATGACCACACGCGATCACGCTATTCAAAAAATCGGGGCTGGCCTTATTGATATACATGAAGCTTGTCGCCTTATCAATGATATGGATGCATCAACGAAACAGTCATTTGGTTATGACGATATTGCTAATGAAATGAGAACATTAGGGGGTAACATTAATGCCTAAGAAGTTTTCAAATGAATGGTTTGCTCAACGTACTTTTAAGCGAAAGATACAAATTGAGTTCGTATCAGATATGGCGGTTTCATTACGGTGTAATTTATCCCCAAAAGAGCATTTAGAACAGGTCGTTAAGTTTGGTTCAAAAAAACAGGCTATTCCTGCGAATTACATGCTAGAAAAAATGAGGGCTTCTAAACCTTTATCTGTTGCAATGGAGGGGTGGTTTCCACCAGTTGTTATTCAAGCTATTCGTGCTGGTGAATCTAATCGAAAAATAGATGAAGCATTAGATAATGCGGTAGATGCACTAAACAATGGAGGGATAATTGGAAAGATATTAGGCTCGAATGCGTATTCCTTATTCCTGTTATTTTTGGGTACTACGGCTAATGTAGCTGCGTTTCTTTTCATTTTTGAACCCAAGTTAGAAGAAGTGAGCTTACGTTACTGGTCGCCAGTATCAAAGATTGCTTATGATATTGGTTATATGTTTGTATACCAGTCGTCGTATTACGTTATAGGTTTCAGCTTGTTCTTTTTCCTCTGGGGCAAGTTCTTGGGACGTAAGACAAGTAAATTTCGTTCAAAATTCGATAACTTACCCGTTTTTAAAGAATATCGTGTTTATAACGCAACTACATTATTGAGTAGTCTTTCATTAATGTTTAAGTCAAATATTGCACCTAATGCAAGTTTGCCTCTAATAGAAAAATGTACGACTGGTTATTTAAAATCACATATTGAATTAATGATTGCTCGATTAGGAAGTGGTAAAAATAATTCAATAGGCTCAGTTATGGCTACTGGCTTGTTAACTGATGGAGAATTAGCCAGAATCGAGGTTCTAACGTCCAAAAACAGTCGCTCGATTGGATTTGTACTGGATATGTCCAAGCAGCAACACCAAAAAATGTTAGATGCGGCAGTGACTAGATATGGCGTTATTTTACAAGCATTTTCAATGATTTATACGGCCAGTATGATTCTTGTGACATTTATTGGTGTAAGCGCATTAAACATGATCGGACTTTAATTTAAGTTTTTAGGCACAATGACTCTTAAATGAGTGATTGTGCCTTTTTTATATCTG
This sequence comes from Photobacterium aquimaris, assembly GCF_002954455.1. Taxonomy (GTDB): domain Bacteria; phylum Pseudomonadota; class Gammaproteobacteria; order Enterobacterales; family Vibrionaceae; genus Photobacterium; species Photobacterium aquimaris. The sequence goes on along the minus strand of NZ_MSCC01000004.1, from coordinate 52,278 downwards.
TAACTTACTGATTTAAAGTTGTTTTATGGTGTTTGTTTGCACTCGCAGTCTAAAACGTGATTTTTTTAGATATTCCCTAAAATAACCACATCGAAACAACAACATGAAACGTTGTTTGATTTACATTTTCTTAGTTCGATTATCGAACGTTACATTATTTAAAACGGAATAAAGCAATGACTTTCGCTCAAAAACTAAAAGCAAAAATGAACCCTGTAGTAAACAAGCAATCAGGTTTTACTCTTATTGAGCTTCTAATTGTATTAGTTGTTATCGCTATCCTTAGTCTTGTTGGCTACCTAGTTAAGCCTAAAGTAATGGATATGGTATCTACTTACCAAGTAACTAACGCTGTAAGCACTATTTCTGCTGAAACCCTTGCTTGGAAAGGCGCAAAAACTAACTTTGCTGACATTTCTGTAGCAAGCATGTGTGATTCTGGTCAATTATCTTTAGAGCTTTGTGGTGCAGCTAACGATGGTGTTGGTACTAACCCATTTGGCGGTGACTACACGTTAACTGTTAACGCAGAAGACGCAAACCTAATTGATCTAACAATGACTAAAGTTCCTGGTACGATTGGTAAGAAACTTGCGAATACATTGAAAGACCATTCAGTAGGTGATTCAGCTAAGTTTAATGGTACTCCTGCAACATCTTCTGATAAGAAAGGTACTGCTGGTTCAATCACAATGACTATCTAATTTTAGATAGGTCATAACAAAAATGGCGGCTCTATGAGTCGCCTTTTTTTTCGAATTTTTTGGTGTTGGTTATGAAAAGTTCAAATATTAAAGTTGAAAATAAAGAGCAAGGTTTTACGTTAATTGAGTTATTGATTGTCCTAGTCGTTATCGCAATTCTTGCCATTATTGGCAATGCAGTTAAACCAAAAGTTATCGCTCAACTAGATACTTATCGTGTAAACAGTGCGCTAGATGTAATGATTTCTCAAGCCCCTGTATGGCGTGGAGCGCAATACACATATAAAGATATTTCTGTGGCCAGTATGTGCGATAAACAGTTATTGCCAATTGAAATTTGTGGCACTGATAATGATGGTAGAGGGGCAAACCCGTTTGGTGGTGATTACGTTATTACATCATCAAGATCGTATGGAAATCAGCATATTAATGTTGCAGTAACCAAAATTAATTATGCCTCAGTAGGCGCGGTAGAAAACAGCATGTTATATCGCTCTGTTGAACGCTGCACAAAAGCAAAAGACTGCGGTAGCTTTGGCAAAGTTGAAGCTAGTGGTCGTGATGGAAAAAGCACAACGATTGATATAGATGTTTAATAACTACTTTACGAGAACGGTAATGACTATGTGTTATTACCGTTTTTTTGCTTGGGGCAACTAAAACCAGCCAGCTATTGATATGTGTATAAACTCCAAGAAATAGAGTTAGTGGAGAGAATAAATGAAAAATAATCGTGGTTTCACGATGATAGAATTACTGGTTGTGATTGTAATTGTGATTATTTTAGGGGCTACAATTCCAGCAGTTATCAATAATGTGATTAAGCCTTATGTTGAAAAAGAACAGATTATAGAGTTTGTTGATGACATAAGGTTAGAAGCGGAATTACATGGCACTAAGTTAATGTCTTCCTGTAAATTATTTGAGAGTACAGATATAGAGGGCAATCCAATTGTTTATAACATCAATGATGGTCAAGGGAACTCAATAGATACATCAGGTATTATTAAGAAAGCCTCGTACTCATTCAAAGCGGTTAAAGGTGAGTTTTTCACTAAAGCCGAAATGCAAGCCGATCATAACAAACGCACTAAGTTAAATAAGATTCAGATAAAAGTATTCTTTAGTGATGCATTCAAAGATAAGTCTAAGTATTTTGCTAATTCTTTGCATGGCCAGTTATTAAGTTCTGGTGATGGTGTTGCCTTTGAGTATCCACTGTCTTCTGTTTACATTCGCAATTCAGAAACACCATTATCACCATGCTTAATAAATCCAATTGATCCTGATAGTGAGTCAAATTACGAGTAATACTCTCCACAAAAATAAGCGATCTTCGGATCGCTATTTTTTTAATTCCAAATAGAAATTGCAGTTTGCAGTCTCAACCCACCAGCAAGTAATTATTAGTTAACCGTCTAAAAAATGGGTTAGCTAAAACAAGTTTTATACTGGCTGTACTTTATATTCTGGAAGTTACTTGTGAAGAAATTACGAAATAAAGGCTTTACGCTTATTGAATTACTTGTCGTTTTAGTTGTGGTCAGCATAGTTGGAATTTATGCATTTAAGCAGCACAAGAATCAGTCGCTATCAAATTATTACAATACTCAAGTTAAGCGATTAAATGAGACTGGAAGCCTATTACAAAGTGCTGTTTTTCAGATGGGCGTACCTAACTCATTAGAGGCCATGATCACAAACGGTTATGACTACTCATGTGAGGCAAGTGGTGGCGGTAATCTTGAGTATTGTACTCATATTAACAAAACTCTTTGGGGTGAAAAGATTACGCTTATCTCAGAAAATGACGGCAAAATTCATTCTATTTTAGTGCCAATGACAAAGTTATCGAAGCGTGACCGAAGTTTATTTATTGGTCTTGCAAGCAAAGAGCTTCCACATGTAACAGTAGATGGTACTAACCTCAAAATTTCATATTCCCTACTATCAACTAAGACATGGACTATTAATACCGATGGTGGTGGAACTGTGGATAGCGATTTATACATACCTGCAGATGGTTCTAAACCGTTAAAGAGCGATTGGATTGTTGGTGATAAACAGATCACAGATGTTAGGGATATAACGTTAACGACAACAGATGGTAATACACAATTATCAGTCTCTAATGGCCTGATCAGAGACAGCGGTACTTTGCTTTCAGGGGAATTAGTACCCAAACCAATCTGTGACAAACGCGATACAGAACCAAAGATCTTAACTTGGTTCAATGGTATTGCGCCTAGCAATTTAGTTTCGGATGAATTTACGTCTATTTCTTCTGTTTATTCACGCCCAATTGATAATGGCGATTCATGGATACTTTGGACTTCATTTACTGCTCTGAGTACCTATTCAGACAAATATGAGGTTTATAACAGCTATGCCGATAGAGGAATATCATCATCTAAAAAAGCTTCTATTTTAATGGGTTATATGACTATGTGCCGTAACAAGAAGTAAGGGACTATATGAATAATCAAAAAGGTTTTTTATTGCCGTTGCTTCTTGCTGGTCTGATTGGTGTAAGTGCTGTAGCTATGTATGAACAACGTATTTTTGATCGAAAAGAAAATGACGAACGGGCGTTGTTTATAGCAAAAAACATCACAAATACACTTAATTACGTTCAAGAGTATCAGTTAATCAAGTCTAAACAAGATCAAGAAAACGGTGTAGATTCAACACCAGAAGAACAATTTCCAAGCTCTTTAGAAGATCTTGCTGAATTAGGTACTGTACCAAATTGCGTTGAAAGCCCAACACCAGAACAGGCGGCAACAAATTGTGATGATGTAACGAAATCAGCATTTGGTGGGGATATGGTTTTAATTACAGATCCAGATAATGATAAGAGAAAGTTACTTAAAATTGATGTTACAGATTTTAATTTCGGTAATTCATTATCGCAATCATCTGTTCGTACTATTAAGAATCTGAGTCCATCACAAAAAAGGGATTGGGCTTTAGTGAAACGTGTGTCTTCGATGATTGTCCGTTCAGAAATAGTCATAGAGGCTGATAAAACCTGGCTTCAAGTACCTATTGATATAGCCAGTGGTTACACGCCATCATCATCTAATGGTTACTTAAAGTTAGATGGTACAGTCAAGTTAGAGGCTGATTGGGACACTGGTAATAAAACCATTATCGCTGGTAATGGGAAAATTCAATTAACTGACGGTACAAAGTTAGGTAGTGACCGTCTAATCATGGCTGCTGGTGTTCGCTCTGTTGATATTGGTCATACAACAACTATTGATGGTATCAATATTACTGATAGGCAAAAATTAGATTTTTCATTGTGCAAAAAGATGGATGGTACAACGACATCTAGTTCTAATCCATATACTGCAGAAGACATAAAAATTAGTGGTTTTATTTCATCTATTTATCCACTTGCTAATACAGTGATGGACAAAAATGAAATGCCTAACAATGCGTTTGCCAACATAGCAACTTTTGGCTTAACAAGTGACATTAAATACACCTATAACCGCTATTGGATTCATTTTTATCTTATTAACTATGGTCGTGATGCTAATGGTCAAAATGGTTTTTGGGGTGATACAAACACAACAACTAACTACTCTCACGAAGCGTCACACGATAAAGCTCAATTAGGTGCAAGTGAAGTACCGCTTGGTGCAAATATTAGTTACATAATTTCATGCCAGAGATCGTTAACAGATGACTAAAACACAGAGATTAAGCGTTCTAATTGCCATTGCTTTAAGCCCATTTAGTTATGCAGGAAATAACACATATGATGATGATATAGCTGCGGCTAAAGAAAAAGCTGATTTAGTCTGGGCTGCAAAACTTAAAGCTGAAAGACATTCGGAACAAAGCCTTAAAAAGTTTGTTGGTGTTCTTAATTCTGAAAACGCATTAAAGGAGCTACCTAAAACCACAAGCCAAGGCTATGAGATTGAATGGAAACGCCAATTATATTTGCAGAGAACGTTGAATGATAAGCGCAATTTAGATCCAATATCGCGCCAGTTTGGGCGTGATAGCTTTGGTAATAAATTTGATCAAAACACGCCACTAGCAGAGTCGAATAATACGGATTTTTACCGTAACAAAATCACAAGTTCTGGTGCTGTAGCTTATTACAACAATAATTTAGTTCCAATTACCGATGGTAAAGAAATTAAAAGACCTAATGGCGTTGATACTTGGGTTTTGTATTCGGGGCAGGTTTCAGCTTACCCTAAACCTCACGGTAATTGTGACGCTTATGGAAGTGCAGCAACGGGTAAGTCAGGTCGTTTATATGTACGTTCACAAAGTGCAATTAACGTCATTAAAAATGGTGTAACTACAAGAATAAAAATGACCATATCAAGCTTTGATGGTCTTAAAGTCTTAGGCTCGTATATATCACCCCAAGTACAAGTAAAAGGTAGTCCGAATAAAGTTGGTGAATCTCAATATTTCATGCAAAACAGTGCTGCGCATACGTTTAATCTAGGTGTTAGAGAGCTACCAGTTAAGGTTTGTATTGAAATATTAAATACAGAATCAATGCCACATTCAATTCGGAATAATAACTATGATTTGGATTCTAGTGAGCTTAAATATGCGGAACATTTATCAAATGACTGGTTACAAAAAGAAAAAAAAGCCGGAAATCCCTATGCCGAAAATGCAGCAATCTCTTGGGTAGATCAATATATGATTTGGACTCGACCATTAATGACGAAGTATGCAGATATGCTATGGCTAGGGATCTAATAATTATGAAAAAAACAATTTTAAGTATATCGGCTTTAGTGGCTTTTTCTTTATCAACGTTGGCACAAGCATCGAATGTATCAGAAGATAAATTTAATAACTTTGAAATTAAAGCAAAAGAGTCAGCACAAAGGCTCTCTCAAGATGAAGATATTAAAAATCAGATAAGTGGAATGGCTATTCCATCAATCAATACTTACGACCTTAACGTTCCGAGGTTCGTCGATAAGAGTGATCCTACTATGTCACGTTGGGGTGTAGATACTAGAGTTAACACGGGTCAATTAGGGTATCTTTCAGTTGGATTTGAAGTGGAGTTTAATGTTCAAAATTCAAGCTCAAGGCCAGTGACTATGGGGGGATTAATTGGTCGAGACACCGCCGCATTAACGATGGTGCGTTCACCTACGTCAGTAGCGTTTGATTTGATAGATGCAGATACTAATACGGTTGTTCTATCAAAGGTGGTCGTGCTTGAAAAAAGCATTATTCCAAACCGTGATCGTGGCAACCGTAAAAGCTCAGTGTTCGATTCTGCTGTTAGTGTAAATCTATTGGCTGGCGATAGCATGACAGGTTTGAAGAAATACCATGAGTATATTGTTAGACCTAAAATCACTTTAAATTCTATTGTGAAAAATGATGAATTAGGTGAGCAACTATCAGGAACTTTTGTTAATCAAGCTAAATTGACAGTGGTTGGGGGTTAAATGACAATACTTAGAACAACACTTTATGCATTATTACTTTCTACTCTTGCAATCTCTGGTTATGCAAACGCTGTTTATTATCCAGATAAAAAAGATTACTCAGGGGTAATGAATACCTCCCCTACATATTCGGATAAGATAATCGTTCCAAGGCAAGAGTATTTGACTGAAAATGGAATAATACCAACAATGCCGTCACTGCAATATGTAGCTGGTACAGTGCAAGCAGAACGATTTATTGATAAGACCACAAGTGATATTGATGTTAAGCCATATACTCAAGATCGACTGTTATATCAGGTATATATTCCATTAGATAAGATGCAGGGGACACCTACTAATTTCGCTCTAACTTTAAAAGGTAATCAGAAATTCGCACGGCAACTTATGATGAATTTTTCGAGTACAGCTTGGCGTGATAACTCAGGTAAAACTAATCAGCAAAAATCAATGTTTGGTTATCGGTTTGATGGGCTAGATATTTATGGAACATTAACAGATGAAAAAACACCACTCGATGATTCTGTGTGGGAAAAGTACGATAGTGATAAAGAGTTTATTAATTCCAAACTTGGCTTTCAAACAAGAATTTTGAATTTTGTTAAAAATGACAACGGTATACCTCAAGAAGATGTGATGTTTAACGGGGTAGATCGCGCCTTGGTTCGACTTCGACCTACGATCCACTCATTTATGCCAGCGGGGTCAAATAGCAGTAGTAATGATCAGGGTAACTACAGCTCAAGTACAGCCCCTTATTTTTCGGTGTCTGCTAATCAGCGCGAAAAAATTAATGCGCCCATTCTATTTTCTGGCCGATTCCTATTAAAGAATAAACTTAATAGAAAAGGTCATAATATGAGTGAATTAGGCTTTACAAACAAAACACCTAAATATTTAAGGATTTTATTCTATATGCGCGGTGGTGTTAGGTATTGGAATCCTAATGCATCTGTGTCTTTAAAAAATTCACATAATGTAAAAATGAACAGAAATATTGCTCAAGAATGCGCAATTATTGATAAAGATAATCCAACGGTTGAGCAATACATACCTGAGAATATCCGTGATTCAATTATGTTCGATAACCACTTCAATTTTACGTCTATTTTATCTCTTACAAAAAAGAGTGATGATAAGTACATTCACTGGTCGGCTTGCGAATCTAAGCGAACAGAAATTTACCCTTTAACTTATGAAATATTTGTAAACTAAATAAGTTAGCTAAAGCCACTCTTAACGGGGTGGCTTTTATTGTTTTTGCAAACTACAAAATCAACACTCCCTCGGCTCAATTCACTTCTTTTATTGTCCAATTTACCGTTTACCAACTAATTCCAGCCTCAAATTAAAACCGCATTAACCTTACCGCATCGAATAATAACGAGTGCAACAAATGAAGATAAAAACGGCCGTATTAGCCTTACTTCTTGTTTGTGGTTCTACATCTGCTTTAGCTGCTCATGATCGTGGTTCTCTACGTCCAAATAGCCAGCGTGAGCGTATTGGATTGCAAACTGTATCAACTCAATTGGCAAAGATAAATGAACTAGCAACGGCCTCTCAAGCCTCTGCGAATACTCGTGCTAAAGCGCAGTTTAACTATGCCAAATTTCAAAATGAAATTCTGAAACTTCAAAAACAAGTTGATGATTTCTTGTATCGACCTTTGCAGCCTGTACCTGTCTCTGTTTTAGACAATGGCGGTTCACAATTTCAAGGGTAGGTACTTATGAGTAAAGCAATAGACGCTTGGAATGCAACAGTTCAGGGGGCGGCACAATCAGGCTCTCTATCTATTATTTTATCCAGCATCTTTGTGATTATTTATCTAATCATGGGCGCAATGATGTTCACTGCTTGTTACAAGTCTTGGTCGAAAAATAGACTCGATTCAGATGAAGCAATAGAACTCATAGCACGCTGGCTTTGCTTGATGATTTTTTCCTTTTACTACCTTACATAAAAAACATTTTCAGTTGGAATCAGAAATGAAAAATTTAAAAAAACCACTAAGCGTATTTAAAAAAGCAAAAGCGCGTACAGCAACATTACTTCTATCCACTATTTGTTCTGTCCAAGCTCATGCTGCTGGTGGTTCACTTCCAAGTGCAGATGTGCCAGGGGGAGCTTCATCAGATTACATCGCAACGGGTAAGAACATTGTATTTGGTGTTGCTGGTGTAGTTATCGCAGCAATCGTACTTGCCGCATTCGTTGTTGTATCTCAAAACACTATCGCTGCATACAACAACTGGCGTAATGGTAAGTCAACATTCTTTGATCTTGGTTTGAACGTTGCTGTAGCCATTATCCTAATTATTGCTGTTATTTGGATCATGGGTACAGCCAAAGACTCATTTGGCCTTTCGTTCTAATAACTATTATGCAAACACAAAGAGAGAATACTCAACAAACCAAACTTGATGATCTAGATGAAGCGGCAATTATCCTGCTTGGTTTAACGTCCTCAGAGTTGGGCGTGGTGTTTGGTGGTTCGATCATGTGTTTTGCTTTGATTTGCTTGATCATCCTTGGGTTGATGGGTCTACCGATTGGTATTGCCATTGGACTAATCCAAGGATGGTTACTCAGCAAAAAGATAGGGCGAATGAAACAAGGTCGCCCATCTTATTTGCTGATAGGTGAGTTAACTAAAAAATGGCAACTTCAAGGACTTTCTATTTTTGGTTTATTCAAAATCAAAATACCAAGTGGGTTTATTGATGATACATCTTGGGACACTCAATCGCATATTCATGGCACTCAACTTGATCTAATTAAAAGAAAATCTAATGACGAAGACGAAATCTAATAGCGCGAAAGAACAAATCGCGCCACCACTAAAAGAGAATATTTCTAAACGTTCATTACCTAAAAAAATGATGCGTTTTAGCGATGAAACACGCGATCACATTAAAACTTTACGTGCTGTTGGTTTTGGTTTGGCTGGTTTGTTTTGTGTGACGGCTTACGGCTTATATCGTATACCTGACACTATATTACTCTATCAAACGCCTAACTTGGAAAGCGGTTCGACTCGCACCATTAGTGATGTACCTGCTTATTCTGTATACGGTTTTGGCCTGTATGTAATGCAGCAAATATTCAATACAAATGATATTAGCGATGGTCTTCAAAAAAACATCATTGCTTATCGGAACTATCTAACGCCTGAGTTCGCTCAAGAGTTAGAAACAATGATCAAACTTGAGCTTAAAAAATCTATTGCGACTCGTGGTGTTAGCCAAGAAGTACGTGAAATGGTAGGTGCGCGTTTTGATGATAAGAAAGTCTTTAAGTTAAGCGCATCTAAGTGGGTAGTTTATTTAGATCTGCAATTTGTAAACCGTGTTAATGGGCAAAAGACGAAAGATATTCTAGCTCGTTACCCAATCGTAGTTGAGAAAGCGGATTTCGATCCAGCGAAGAACCCAACTGGTTTACGTATTACCGGTTTCTACGGTGAACCGACTCGAATAGGTTTAGACGGTTAATTATGAATAACAAAAAAAGATCGCCCTTTTAATATCAGGACTACTCGCTACTGCTTGTAGCCTTTCTGCTAATGCAACCGAGGTTATGAAATGGGATGGTGCGCCATTACAGATCAACCTTAAAAATGAACAACAACGTTTAGTGCGTATGCCCGATAACACCATGTTTCGCGTACCAGTGGAACTAAAGGGTAAGTTGTTAGTAGATAGTGCCGCTGGTGTCCTTTATATACAGTCTAACGAAACATTAAAGAACGTTCCTGTTGAAGCAAAACTCGCAACAACTGGCGAGATCATTAAATTCACTGTTAATTCATCACCAACGGCAAAAGGTACGGATGATGAAATACGAGTGGTAATGCCGTGGGAAAATGACAACGCTAGTAAAGTAGCAATGCAATCATCAATGCCAGTTGGTGTGCTTCCTGACGAGCAAACCTCTAATGCTGCGTTCAGCGATAGTGGGGCTGCTGCGGCTGTTGTGCCTAACGAGGCCGTATCACCAAATGAGTTAATACGTTATGCAGCTATGCGTAATTTTATGCCTAGCCGTCTTTGGAAAAATAACTCTCAGATTCAGCAATTGCCAGCACTAAAGCTCAATTTGGATCAATTGTTCTATGGGCGATCTACTAACGTGTTCTATTCGCGCATTGAATCAGCGTATAAGGCTGGCGATATTAACTTGTACGTTATCACTTTACGTAATCGTATGCCGTTTCCTGTTGACGTTCGCTTTGACGACATAGCGATTGATTTTAGCTATGCCTCAGTACCAGAACCGTACTACGCATTAGGTGCAAAATCATCGCAAAACAATTTTAGCTATTTATATTTGATCACGAAGCACGACATAAAGACGTTAATTAAAAACGTTGATCCGTCAGTAGGGTAATTCAATGAAATTAAGTCCTTTAACTGTAGCTATAGGTGCTGCACTTGTTGTAGCCGCTGTGGTAGCCGTAATGCCTAACGGTGAATCATCAAAAAACGTGACCGTCCAAGCTACCGCACCAGAACTACCAACTAAAAATACTGGTGGTCTTGAAACAACATCAGAAGAACAAGTAGCGACTCTTATTGCTATCTCTAAAGCTCAGAATGAAAAGCTAGCCAACTTGGAAGATTCAAATCGCCAGTTAACTGCTGAACTGGATAATGTTAAGCGTGGTGGGAACAACAAGAGTAATACTGACGATATAGTTAATTCTGTTTTAAACAAAATTAACTCAACAGGAGCGTTAGATGTTGATGCTGCTGTTAATGATAAGTTGCTTGATATGGAAAACAAACTACGTGACTTTACGAATCGAACTCATGTCGAACAACCTAGTTATATTGTTGATTACGGAGTAGATACATCAAGTAATCTTGGAAACGGCAATATTAACGCTGTCACTGTGACTGGTAATGCCGATAACGGGTATCAACTAACCGAAAGTCAGTCTTTAAATGGGTGGACTCTACCGAGTGATGCCGAGTTAAAAGCTGAAAATAACAACAAAGAACCTACTGCAGTTTTTGCTTTAGATAAAAAAGATGTGTTCAAGCGAAATACAGGTAATCGTCTTTACCAACCACAAGTAATTGAAAAGACTGAGGACGGTAAAGAGATTGATCATGTAACTAAGTTTGGCACGATCCCTCAAGACTCTACTTTAATGGGCGCGGTAACAATGACCGCATTGTTAGGTCGAGTGCCGGTTAAAGGCAAGTTAATTGATCCGTTTGAGTTCAAGGTATTGGTAGGCGCAGATAACCTAGCGAGTAACGGTATTTACATTCCTAACTTGAAGTCGATGGTGTTATCTGGCGTAGCTAAAGGGAACTACACTGGCCAATGTGTTTCTGGTGACATTGTGAGTGGTACATACACATTTAACGATGGTCGTGTGCAGTCATTTAATGCGAGCAATTTAGATCAAGAGGGGGGAAACAACAGCACCTCTTATGAAGCTGCTGGTCAAGTATCACAAGACCGTGTGGGTTGGATTTCTACTGATAACGGTATTCCATGTATTAGTGGTAAATACATTTCTGACGCTGCAAGTTTCATTTCTCTACAGGGTGGCTTGGCTGCTATAGGCGGTGTGGCAAGTGGTTTTGCTGCTGCTGCTCAAGAAGTAACGGGTACAGGCGATAATCGCAACGCTGTTATAACCGATCCGACTAAATACGCTTTAGGGACTGGCGGTGATGCTGCTGTTAAATCTATGAATGCATGGATTGAAGATATACGCCAAACAGCATTTGCAATGGTCTACGTTAAGCCAAATGTGAAAATTAGCATTCACATTACAAAGCAAATACCTATTGATTATCACTCACAAGCTCGAAAAGTATCTTACGTAAAGGATTGGAATAGCCATGCAAACAAAACACTTGATTAGTAGCGTTATTGTCGCAACAACATTAGTAATGTCAGGCTGTACAGCCGCGCCGAAAGACCTTTTCCCAACTGATAATATGACCATGCAAGAGATATACGATAATCACTCCGCTGGTGGTCAAGACGGTGAAGCTGGGAAGTTATGGGATGGTGGTCGCCATTTCATAAATAAACGTGTAGCAACACCAACCGAACGTAATATCACACCATACATTAACCACGGCACACCAAAGCCTGAGTTTCGTATGTTGCAGAATCCAACAATGTACCTATTCGTAAATACTCACATGAGTACGCGAGATAACATTGTTGTTCCAGCATATGTCACTGAGTTTAAGTTGTTGGAACGTGATGAATACGCGCTCCCAGGCGAAGTTAATTTATCTAATTGGAAATAACAAATGCTAAAAAAAATAATGAGTGCGTTAACAGTAGGTGGGGCTAATAAAGCCCCTGTTGAAAGCGCACCAGATCAGGAAAAAGCTAATATCCAACCAGAAAGAAAGCCTGTCACGAAAAAAGACGTACAAGGTATCTATGATCGTGACCTACCATCTTTTGTTGATCTACTGCCTTATGCTGGTTACGACAATACTACCAAGACGTTTATCCTAGAAGATATGTTCTCACGCGCTAAGGTTTACACCATTGAACCTGTCGCTACTGAGGGGCGAGATACTGAATCGTTGATTCGTTATCGTGACAAACTAACTGAATTTTTAGAGCAGTCGTTTCATCAGTATGCGAGGCATGAGGGACAATGGATTATTCAGCAATTCAGTTACGATGATCCAAACATAGACCGTATTGCTGGTGAAATGGAGTACTACGCTGCACCACACGCTCAAGGAACAGAATTTACAAAACACTATATAGATATGCAGCGTAAACACTTGCAAGGTATTGCCAACAATCAAGATGGTATTTTTATAGATAATGCGGTAACAAAATCGGCCTTTGTCGGTGGTTATCGTCAAACTAAATTGATCATTTACCGGCGTTGTACGCAAAGCAATGCAAACGATGTGGATTTTTGCCCTGCAGAAGAAATTAATGAAGTTATGGATACCGCGATTCAAACTTTAGAGTCGGGTGGCTTCCGCGTGATGGAAGATACACCAAAGACATTCTTCTCATGGTTGTTGGATTTGTTTAATCCAGATCCAGAAATGGGGAAGAAAGACTTTCATCGTATTTATGATGACATTTTAGCGCGTGAAGCTGACGGGGAGCTACCAATTGGTGATGCTCTTTGCAACTCTCTGGTAATGTCACCACCGCGTAGCGATAATAAGAATAATTGCTGGTGGTTTGATGATCAGCCAATGCGTTTTATGCGTATTGGTGGTTTACGTTCGATTCCTCGTATTGGCCAGTTAACCGGTGAGGTTGTCGATGGTGAGTTAGGTAGTGGGTCTGAAACGGTATCGTGTGGGTTAGATCGCTTACCTACAGGAGCTATTCTATCGTCCACTACTGTTATCTGTCCTCAAGTTGAGTTCGATGGAATTATTCAAACACAATCTGAGAAAAGTTACGGTGGTAGTACAAGCGCAAGCCGTAAAGGTGAAGCATTAGAGCAAATAGCGCAAAGCGTTGGGCGTGGTGATCTGATTTGTCGTAACTTTAGTGGTTTGTATATCCGTGGTAAAAACTTAAAAGATCTAAAGAAACGCTGTATTTCAGCATATACAACGTTACATAACTGTGGTTTGAAACCGCTTACTGACCGCCATGATCCTTACTCAGTAAAAGCGTTCTTGTTTGGCTTACCAATGGCCTTTAACCCTGAGTTTGATGCTAAATATATTTATCATAAGCCAATTTGGTGTCAGCACGTAGCAAACCTATCTTTTGCCTATGGTCGTGACCTTGGGACTAAAAATCCGTGCTATGTTTTTTTTAATCGGGGCGGTTCTCCATTATGCGTAGATCCGTTCAATAAAAATGACCGTGAAAATAATACATTTGGATTGGTTCTTGGTGCTCCAGGTTCAGGTAAATCAGCAACAAGTTGTTATTTGGCAACGTCTATAATGGCGATCTATCGTCCAAGAATGTTTATATTTGATCCAGGTAATTCATTTGGTCTTCTTGGTGATTACTTTAGCCGTTACGGGCTGAAAACAGCCAAAATGTCCTATAGTGCAGATAAAGTAACTCCACTATGTTTGTTTGCAGATGCTTACAAGTTAGTTGAGATTGAAGATAGCAAAATCAACATCGTAGATGATTTCGCACATGAAATAGACAAGATAGAAGAAGATGCTATTACAGATAGCGCAATAGATCTTGATGATGAAACTGTAGAACGAGATATTTTGGGTGAGTTAGAGATTATTGCTCTAATGATGATCACCGGTGGTGAAGTTCGTGAATACGAATCGTATCGCCGTGCAGACCGTCAAATGCTACGTAGAAGCATTGTTGATGCTGCAAAGCGTTGCCATAATTCAGGGGTAATGGTGCGTCCACAACATATCCTAGAAGTGTTAGATGATATAGCAAATCAACGACATGGTGAGTATAACGAAGAACGTAGAAAGAAAGCTGCGGATATGGCTGGCGGCTTAGGCTTTTGGTGTGAACCTAATACATTTGAATGTAATGTATTTAACAGTGAGGGCGATGGTATACCTGACGTTGACGTTTGCATTATTGACCTTGCAACGTTTACACGCGAGGGCTATGAAGCGCATATGGCGATTGCCTTTATGGGTATTCTGCAATATGTAAATAACCTTGCTGAACGCGATCAGTATTTGGTTCGAATGATTGCCTTACTAATTGATGAAGCACACTTGGTAACTATTAACCCATTACTTGCACCATTCTTGATTAAGATGATCAAGATGTTCCGTAAACTTGGTGTTAGTCCTTGGTTGATTACTCAAAACATTACCGATTTTCCTGCTGAATCTGAAAAGATGCTGTCGATGATCGAATGGTACATAGTAATGCTGGCAAGTAAGAAAGAGATTGAGCGAATAGCTAAGTTCAAAAACTTCTCAAGTGAAAAACAAATAATGATGGAGTCGTGTCGTAAAGAAGATAAGAAATATACGGAGGGCGTGATACTGAGTAACAAGACTGTTTCGTTATTCCGTGCCATACCGCCAAGTCGTATATTGGCATTGGCTATGACTGATAAAGAAGAAAAAGCAGAGCGTGGGCAGTTGTGCCAAGATCTTAAAGCCAAGGGTTTACCGCATGAAATGGTAGATGGTGCGATTTACAAAGGTGAACTACTAGATAAAGCGCGAGGCATCATAAGTTAGCGTTCAGAATAAGCCGATCGGTTGTACCGGTCGTTTTTTTTGTATTTTGGTGCATCTAGGTGTTCTTTTTACAATAAATACCGCTCTGTTGTTTAGAGAGTTATTAAATGCAGCACTAAGTAACAGTTGAAGTTTCAGCTACATCAACGTTATCGTTTTGTATCTCAGTGTTTCCCTTGTATTGGCAGTAACATTAATAATTTAACCACTTAGCAGTTAATTAATCATCTATATAGGGGGTATCACATGTTTAATCAAACAACTGGTTTAGTAAAATGGTTTAACGAAGCGAAAGGTTTTGGTTTTATTACTCAAGACAACTGCGGTGCTGACGTATTCGTTCACTTCTGTGCTATTGCTTTTGAAGTAGAACAAGGCCAAAAAGGTCTACAAGCTGCAAACGTTGTAGCTATCTAATTTATCCTCGCTGTAAATAATAAAAATGCTGGTTATGGCCGACATTTTTTATATTGGTTTTCGATGTAATAACCCGCTATGCGTTTATTAAATCTGGTAATAAACTCACGTAATTCATTTTTGGCGCGATTGGCATCTTGTTCGGTCGTGGATGCTCGAAAGTAAGCACGCATCAGCATTATCATCACCTATTGGTTCAATTTAAGCTGGTTTCTTTAATTGGTTTATTATAGGTGGTTTCTAAATTCTGCAATCCAGGTTGAGGGGTAATGTAATCTGGTTTCGTTGGGGGATACCCTAAAATGACCGCAGTAATCACAGAACAACAAGGCATAAATAGGTGTCTCTAACTCATTTATGCCCCATTATCATTCAGAGCAAATACTCATTCATATCGTATTAACGTGATTTTGGATTAGTTTTATTTGCTGTATATATCAACAGTTATAATGAAACGTGGTGATTTAATATTTCGGTTTGTGTTTAATAAGACTAATTAAATACATTTCTTACTTTTTACATCCTCTTTCAAATCGGTAGATGTAAGAAAGTGCCAGCAAGTTCATAATATGTAACGATTATATCGAGTATGATAATGGTATTTTATAAGTATATTTTTGCGCGAAAGTAAGAATGCTTATTGATATATTGTTAGCCGCCATCGTTTTGACTTGGAGAAACTATTGAAACTTGTAGTATTTGCACTGATTTTGTTTATTGTGGTCTTAATCAGTTACCCGATTGGTGTTGGTTTGATTGGAGGTCACGAATTGGCTTATACCCCAAAGGCGTGGGCTGATTTTGCGACATACTTTGGTGGTGTGAGTGGCCCAATACTATCTGTAATGGCTTTAGTGTATATTGCTAATACCCTTAAATCTCAGCAGGAAAGCGTAATTGTTAATAAGAAGTTGATTGTAATAAATACTTTGAAAGATGCTTTAGAACGACATTTTCAGTCTATTGAACAAAAGATTTTTGCGCCTTATATGAATACGGGACTATCAGTAGAAAGGTATTTTATTAACTTACGAAATCAGAGGGAGGCAGCAGTTGATGAAGCTGTTATTGTTGCTACGAACCTTTTGGTAGAGATTGCATATTTTTCAGGAAATATGAAATTTTATTTGGAAAGGCTTAGGGATATCGGAGAGTCAGAGCTAGAGCAAGGTCAGTTGGATATCACAGAACGGTTAGCATACATCAGTAAGCTTTCTCCTTACGTAAATCTCTTGGAGTTTCACGCTAATCTAGACGTATTGTCGCCAGACCAAGAAGAGTGGTTAAAAATATTCAAGTCATAAAACGCCTAACAGATAAGGATATGTGTCGCACAGCTGATATCGTTCGAAATTTCGAACAAACCCAAGCCACCTTATTATAAGTAAATATCATGAATCGTGATGCCGAACAGTCAAACATAAGGTTACCCTTACTTTTCCTAATATCAACCAGCCTGAATAGAGCAGATAATCTAAACAGTTTCTGTCCACTTTCGAGCTAGCAAATGTGGTTAGCTCACATTTGCCCCAAAATCATTTTGAGTTGTTGTTCTACGCAGTTTCTTCTGTCCCCTTCTTCCGTACTTTTGCTAATGGCATTACCTCTGAATGATTGCGTTGCATGTACAGTTAAACGTGCAGCTGTGTTAGTGTTATTAAACGCATGGAGCTTTGCTAACATGTGGGCTGAAGCGTACCAAATGGGCCTGCTAAGTCGATTAGCACGTCAATGTCTATAAGGATTGCGAATGATTATATGTGGAAGTTGCATAAAATTTGACTCTATTTCAAACTTCATCAATGAGAATGGAAATAATTACACATGTGGTTATTGTGGAAAGAACAGTATCAGTGTTGATGATAAATTAATATTTAAATATATATATGATAAATTGGATAAAATTCTTGTTCCAATAAATGACTTATTAACTACTTCTTCTCTATTTTACCATGCAAATGAAGACTTACAGACGTTTGAGTCAAGTGCTGATTTCATTGATAATGTTTTTTGGTCTTATCAATACAGTAATGATGATTTTTTTCGTATGGCTGACCAGCGTTTTTTGGATAAACTGGTAGAAGACCTGCCTAATGATAGTGAACATGGGCCGTACTGCTTAATTTCCGACTCTAACAGATATAGTGAAATTCAAGATCATGAGGCACTTTGGGACTCATTGGTTAATAGGCTCAACTATGAGTTCAGATATATAAACAACTCTTTAATTGATGCATATGACTATTGGTTATCTCCGTTAAGAAAAGGGAGTGAAATTAACCATTCTCACATAAGAACTTTAAAAGAAGGTGATAGATTATATCGAGCACGTATTTATAATTCTAATAATGAAAAGAAAAGCATAATTGAATCTCCATACAGGCAAATTGGCCCTGCGCCGTGTGCATTGACATCCGAACAGAGAATGACATCATCTGGCGTCTCAGCCTTTTATGGTGCTCTTGATAGAGAAACTTGTCTTGCAGAAGTAAGAGGTGATTCAGGCACTACTGTAATTAGTGGATGTTTTAACCCTATAAAAGATCTGAAGTTACTTGATTTGTCTTCATTAACAGAAATAACCTCACATGGTTACTTATTAAACGACCCATTTATTGAAGATTTTGATGCTATTTCTATAGCATCTGAGTTCTCTAAAACCCTATACGATCACCTTGTTCGTCCAGCCAAAAATGAGCACAAAGAAACATATAGAATAACGCAATCCTTCTTTGAATACTTGAGGTATAAGTATAATAACCAGATCCATGGAGTTTGTTTTACTTCAATACAGGATTCAAACAACGGTACAAATGTCGTTATTTTCCCTGAATTCTCTGTTGTCTGCAATAGCAATGGTGACGTCTATAGCCCTTATAATGAAAGACCGAACCGACCAAATAAACTGATGTCGGGATTTAACAAGTTTACTAATAATTTTTCTAATGATGCTGTTCTCGTATTCTGTGATGGGACATTAGTAGAACATAAAATTCAATCTGTTAATTTCGTTCAAGAAAGTAAAAAGGTATTTTAATTTGAGTAAGTTGGAGGGTAGGACATTCCTTTTCCCTGTCAGGTTTTCCATACATAAATTAATCCATCTTTTGCTAATTTAGTAGAGTTGCTAACACGTTTGTGTCCAATAACGAGTTAGCTCTTTAGCTAACTCGTTTGTGATCACCAAGCGATCCCGCTGAAACCAACTTCACCAATATCAGTCTATATCGACGAATTTCACTCCTGATTTCACATAACATCTGTTACATGAATTTCAGACATCAGATGTAGCCCCTTTGTTGCAACCATTTAGGTTTGTTAGTTCGCATAAGATACATACTGTTAAATACAGCCGTTTTCAAAGAAAAGTAGAACTATAAAAGACAAGATCGTTTAGTGCTTATTGATCGCTACTTGTGTCGGTTTTTATTTGGGCTAAATATGGACTCTTATGGGTGGGTGAGCTATACTTGCTATATCGAGTGACCGTTAGAGTTGCCGATGGTTTTTTAAGGGTGATTACTCTGTAAGTTAGAGTAAGGATATATAGAGTTAATTGATAGTAAGGGTGAATAGTGATGATTGAGACAGTGAGTTTTTTGAAAAAAAATGCAGCCGCTCTTCCATTATCTGAACCATTGACTATTACGCAAAATGGTAAGCCATCTTACGTTGTGACTTCTTATGAAGAACATGAACGTCGTGAGCAGGCCATTGCTATGATAAAGATGCTCAGTTTTGCTGAATCTGATATCAAGCAAAGTCGTACATCGTCAATGGAATCACTAAAGGAAAGGCTGGCTGCTCGTAAAAATTAACGAGGTCATATGCCTGTGAAAAAATTAGTTATTTTAGAGACATTTGAAAATACAACTTTTGATATTATTGATTATTTCACCCAATGGAATAATGACAATAAGGTCATAGATCGAGTTGAAAAGCTGATTGAAAAGTTTGAATATACTGTACTGGAAAATCCAGAAATGTATCCGATATGTCAAGACATAAGAGAATTTTTTGGAATTGTGGATTACCGTATATTCAAATCAGACGGGCTAAAAATCGTTTATCGTTATGATGCAGCAAATAGTATGGTTTATGCCATGCTTATGCTTAGTGACAAACAAGATATGCAAAAGACGCTTATCGACTATTGTCTTGTCCATAGATAAATTTTTAATATTAAATGTTAACAATTTAATAGGTCGCTTAGGCGGCCTTTGTTGTATCTGGACGTTACGTGGTATCGGATCACATTAGATGCATATTGTTATTAAATACAGATATTGAGTAAATATTTTTAGTTTTTAATAAATTGACTATTTGTAAACTATTGACTATTTGTCACGTTTGAGTCACAATTCAAATCACAGGATGTTTCGTCCTGATGTTCTTTAAAATAATGACCTTTTTCGAATCGTAACTGGCAGTAATGCCGATTATCTTATTGATAATCCACGTCACCCAACACATCAAATTCACGCAATCAGTTAAGTCAATGAAGATAATGTATGTAGCATAATATATTAGGCATTTATTGAATCGTACTAGTGAGTTGTAACTTATATTAAGTAGTATTTCTAAGGCTAACAGGCTAACAGGCTAACAGGCTAACAGGCTAACAGGCTAACAGGCTAACAGGCTAACAGGCTAACAGAAAAAAAATATTAGTTATATTGGAGGGCATAAGAACAATAAATTGTTCTAAAGATGATGGTTTACGCTATCTATATCATTTTATTCGGTTCGGCAAATTTTTTGGAGGGGATTTTCCCAATATCGAATAGAAAGGTTATTTATGAATACTCAAATTTTAAAGAACTCACGTGAAGTACTAGAATTAATTTTACGTGAGAAACATGATGATATAGATAGCAATACGAAACTTAAGGTCGAGAATTTACTCAACCAAATTAATGCAGAACTTGAAGGGAAGACATCTTCTGAAACAACAAAACGTGACATTTTAGAAACGTTTGGAGTGTTACTCGGTGTACTCAATAAAGGAGCAAAATTTGTTGAAACTATACTCTCTATTCTTAATCCGTAAGGTAAGCCATTAATTTTTTTATTATGAATTTTTCAAATACTTTAGAAAAGTGCCGTAAGCACAGAAAATTATCTAAGAAAGACTTAGCTAATAGGATTGGGAAAAGTGCCTCTTATATAACCCTTTTAGAGCAGGGAAAGAGAGAACCAAACTTTGGCCTTGTTGATGATTTGTGTGCAGCGCTAAACATTCCAACATCTGTATTTATGTTTCTCGCATCTCAAGATCAAGACCTACCTATGAGTGATGAGTTAACCATAAAGATAGAACAACTTATGTATCAATTAATTGATGACTCTGACTCCTAAATATAACTTTAAAACTATCGGCAGTATTAACGCTTTAGCTCGTTTACTTCAAATCCCATTAAACAGAGTTATTTACTTATCCAATAACGCGTCTGATTTTTATCGCGTTGCCAGAGTTGAGCAAAAAAAAACGGGAGGTCAGCGTATCACCTATGATGCTTATAAAACTCTAAAAGTAATCCATCGAAAAATTCAGACTCAAATATTCAAAAAAGTCATATACCCTCAATACATGCATGGTTCAATTAGCGGTCGTTCATATATTACAAATATAAAAAATCACACAAAAAGTAAAATTGTAATCTGTGAAGATATTTCTAACTTTTTTCCTACGATTAAAGCAGAGCAAGTTGAAAAAATGTTCATACGTTTATTTCACTATCCTAAAAACGTAGCAAAGACATTAACAAACTTAGTAACTTTAAATGGAAGTGTCCCACAAGGTGGTATTTGCAGTAGTTATATAGCAAATCTAGTAATGTGGGAAAAAGAATCGATCCTAGTTGCACGTCTAGCAAGGGAAGAACTAACTTACACTAGATATGTGGATGATATTACAGTATCAGCTAAATCTTATATGAGTAAGCCAAAAGTTAGTGAGGTTATAGCCTTAATATATGGGATGCTTCGTTATTACGGCCTTGAGCCAAATAAAAAGAAGCATGAAGTATTAGGTAATGGTACATACCAAACAGTGCATCGAGTAGGGGTTAATGGCCGGCGACCTAGTTTTGGTCATGACGAGAAACAGTTAATCAGAAGTGCTGTTCATAATCTTCATATTTTATTTGTCGATAAACAATGTACATATGAAAATTACTTAAAAGTATTTAGTTCCGTGAGTTCAAAAGTGGGAAAACTAAAGCAACTTAATGAATATCAAGGAAAAAAATATAGAACATTGTTAAATACAATTAAACTTTCGATTAAAGACAATTAAGATATCACGCATTTTAATTGAATAGTTCTAAGAGGTCGCCTCGGTGGCCTTTTTTGTATCTGGACGCTTCAGTACGCATAAAACTTGTGATGTTAAATGAGACTGATTTTAAAGTATGAGGATTGGGTGCTCATTGGCAATGTAACCAAACAAACCTGAAATGGTGAGGCATGATTGCCCCACCATTTAGGCTAGATTATCTCACTTCGTAGGCAAGTACCGCCTTAAAGAGTTTAGTACCATCCTGGTACTGAACTTCACACAAGTCATCCCTGACGAGTGCCAATGCAACTAATAATGTGAGACACACAATTAGTAATCCTGTTGGGAAGTTTCTTTTTGGCATTTTTACTTGCCTCCTATAGTGAGAGGCACTAACATATGAATTGTCTAGAGTCATTTGTTGGCCTCGTTGATTTAAAATTAACGGGGCTTTCATCTATCTGGCCTATCACAAAACATTTTTGTTCGTTGCTCAAGACTAGATAGCCAAGAGCACCCGCGCTGATTATACATTAACTCGTCTACTCCCTATCATTTTTTTGCCATGAACCTTCAAACCTATAAATTAAGTAAATTTATGCTTTCGCCCTCGGTTTGACATAATAGGTATTATATCTACCAGAACCGCAACAAGATTTGCAGTAACAAAAAATAGTCATAACAAAACCGCCATACCTAATTGATTTTGTAATCTTCAAAATCTAACTTAAAAATAAGCACTAAACATACTAAAACCATGCCTTGAACATTAAATGCTTAATATCTGGTCATTAAATCATAATGAGTAGTAGAGAAAGCATGAGTCGATTCAAAATCCTATACATCGCCACTATCTGTTTCAGTTCGTCCTCTTTCGCTTCAATACCAAACCCAAAAACTGTTGAAGTGTTTACTACAAACGAAACCGTATCAAGTGTTGTGAACGTCAAACCAAACTCTAAAGGATTGGTTGTTAATGTTATTGATAAAATTGATGTTTTAAGTGAACAGGCTACGGAATCTATACCTAAATACGATCCGAAACGTTTTGGTAGTTTCCAGAATTACAAACGATTCGCTAAAGAACGTGTTATTGAATGGGCAAAGGAAAATAAAAAGGCGTTTAAGAACACCACTACTGGTATTACTAGCGCGATGAATTATGAGCTTAAAAGTGTGCCAGCCGTAGTAATTAATGGTGAGTACGTTGTCTATGGTGATATGGTTTCTAATGCAGTAAGAAAATGGCGTAAAAAGGTAGGGCGTAATAATGTTTAATAAAATAAATGCTATTACTCTGGTTATGACTCTGCTTACTGCTCCTGTAATGGCGGCAAACAACAATTCTGGCGTAGATACTAATAATTCCTCTTTTTCCAATCAAGATCGCTACAGTGATGTTAATCAGTTTGTTGGCCAAGGTGATAATAGTTTTGATGCCATGATTGCTGAGGATAATAATGCAAATACAATTGTTACAACTGTCGGTGGTAAAAAAGTCACACTTAAAGATGATAGCAAGTCTTCTTTAGCCGATGATTGGAAAGCTGGCTTTGATTTGCAATGTGTTGATTGGAAGATTACTGGTGGTTGTATATGGTTAAAGTTTGAGGTTTTTTCAGTATCAGTAAAAACATCATTAAAAGTTTCTCACTATAGCCCAGATGCAATTGTTGAGGTTTTCCATGATATAAACGATACACCAACATCTTATGCCAAACTCAACAATAAGGTGGCAAAGTCACTTGGTAATTCATTATTTTCTAAAGTTACTCTCAAGGGTAACAAGATGAATAACAATGACTCTGAGGGTGATGGTTTCCATGATGTTCATGTAATGGGCAATCCATTGATTACTCTGCACGATAGTATTATTGGCACTATGTACAATCAGATCGGTTACTGCGATTCAGGTGCAACCCCATTCAAAACATACATGCATTCCTTTACAGATATTGAGTGGCGTTTAGGGATTTGGGAAACCGTAAATGCGTTTCGTTATGCGTATATGAGTATAACTGACAAAGCGAGCGTTCAAGTCAACGATTATGGCGCGAACCCTGCTGGTGCGTTATGGGGATCGCTTTATCCTCGGATTGGTAGAACAGAAAATCCAAGTCCATTTATAGGTGCTGCTATATCAGCGTTACGTGCTGGTGTGTTGGTAACAAATTCGTCAGGTATTCATACAGTGATGAAAATGGGGAACTCTACGGACGGCAAACAATTCTTTGATAATAAAGTCGATCTTCAAAATGGTAAATGGAAAGTCTTGTTACCAAAAAAATTCGCTGGTAAGCAATGTACAACGATGCCTTTTAGTGGTGTGAGTAATTACGCTGGCACAAATGAGCCCAAAACAGATAGTAGGAACTACGTGTTTCAAATGTGGCGTAAATATGTTTGCTGTGAGAGAAAGGGCGCATATATCGGTGGTTGGTAAGTGACTTGATTTTGCAAACAACAATATCAGAGTAAAGATATAGCGTTGTCGCTCTAAAACAGGGGCGATAACGCATACACCATACAATGTGTTTATCTTATTAAACTGGATAAGCATAATAATGAAAACAAATTCAAATTCTCCATCCTATATTTCTCGTATAGCCCTTGCGGTTGCTTTGTCTTTATCCGTGTCTGTTTCCTCTCATGCGGCACAAGACACTTCCTTTATTACGGAAGATGATTTTGCCCGTAGTATTAGTCATATCAAGCTAGATAGACTCAAAGAACAAAGTCAGTACAACAATCTTGCGCGTGCAAACGTAAATATTAGTAATTCTTGTGGCTCATTCAGTCCAGCAATTGCCGTGGGCAGCTCGTTTGCACAAGGTAATCTTTCAACGATGTTTGATGCAGTTATTACTAACGCGAAAGGGGCGGTTATGGGCTTGGCTAGTCGTCTTATTCAAGAAGCAAACCCAGGGCTATTTAAGTTTCTACAACATGGCGTAGACGCTGGTTATACCGATTACTTATCTGCACTAAAGTCGTGTGAGGGTGTTCAAAATCTGTTAGTGGATAACGCGCCTGAGTCTGTAATGGGTAAACTAGCTATGGGTGACAAGCTGCTCGATACTGCAAGTCCGAATACGTCAGTTGATATTAGTGCCTTTATGAAAAGTAAAGAATTACGGAATGGTAATGGCGGTGTTAAAGGTATTGATGGTCAAAAATATGGTGGTAAAACAACACCTGCATTAAAAGTTGTCAATCAAACAGTTAAAGCTGGCTGGTGTATGTTAACTGAGTCTGGCACTGGTTTGTGCCGTGGTGTGGTTAACGGTGGTTCTGGTAATGCTATGCCGGTTCTAAAGAAAGAGTTTCCAACTGCGCTTGATGCAGAGTCTTTTGCCCGCAACCTTATTGGTGAAGTTGAAATGCGTTCTTGTGAGGGGTGTGATTCAGTTAAATCAACACCACCACAAACAGTATCACAGCTAATTGATGCTGAGGCCGTTATAGCCAAAGGGCAATTATCCGCATTAATGCGTAATTACAAACCTAACAGTATCCGTACAAGCGATCTTGAATCTATCAGTGCTTCAACGTATCCAATTACACGAAATATGTTCCTTAATCTAAGTCGTGAGAAGCCTGTTATGCAACAAGCAATGTTAGATCACATTTCTACTGAGCTAGCAACTGCCCGTGTTCTTAACAAAATCGTTTTAGTACGCCAGATAATCCTAACGGGTTTATCTAACTCAAAGTTAATTAACAATGAAGCCATTTCTACTACTGCAAAAGAGCGATTAATACTACTCGATAATTCAGTTAAGAATTATTACGAGGAATTAAAGATCCGTGCTAGCACAACAACATCAGCACAAAAACTAACATCTGAGCGTATTGAAGATCGTAAGCTCTCTAATGGCGCAAGCAGTCTTAGCATTTAGGTATTCATTATGATGACAATGGTTTCAAATGATCTTAGTGATGTATTTATGCTGCCGCTGGCAACGTATATGTCAGGTGAGATCTGGTCAATTTTAGAAGCAACAAAACTATTTTTAATCCCATTTATCATTTTAATGATAGCGGCTATTGGTCAAGCTCGTAAGCAAGGTGTTGACGAGGGTAGTTCTGCTATACAGGCTTATAAACACATAGAGGTCGGTATTATTACGATGTTTGTCGTTATGCTGTTTGCATGTAAGCCCTTATCAAGTAATGGTTCAGTTTCACCAGCTTCTATTAGCGTAAAGAACTACTCATGTTTGGTTGGTGGTGGTTCTATAAGTAGTTCTGGTGGTGCAGATTCAAATAGAAACGGCTTAGGTATATTCAATGGAGTAGATAAAAGCGCATTTTTAAATAACCCGTTTATTCGTGTGATACCGGCTTCATCACCAACTCTTGCGACTGGTTTAATGAATCAGTTAAGTATTGGTTTAACTAATGCGTCCGTGGCTGCTTTACCTTGCGTTTCACATACATCAATGAGATATGCATTCTCGAAAATTGAGACTTATGAGCCGGATAACCCCAAACTACAAAATTTAGTAAAAGATTTTAATAAACAATGTTATTCGCAAGCACTAGATCGTAAATCAAGAGATCAAAATTTACGTTCTGCATCAATCAAAGGCCAAGATTATGCTTTTGACTCGAAAGATATTACAGATATGTACAATGGCAAGGTTGATGGTGTTGAGGGTGATCGCAACACAATGTTAATGAAAATTCGTAAGAATAATTGGACTGGCTCTACTGGTTCTATCCAATTTAATGATGCCAACATTAGTACATCTGAGGATTACGGTGTAGGTGTTGTTACGTGTGCTGAGGTCGCTAATGAGATCAAGAATAAGCTAAGAAGTGACGTTCGTAATGGTGATGCAAAGGATGAATTTAAGGCAATCAGTGTTGGCGATACGACAAATAGTGAAGAACAGAATACCCGTTTGCTTTTCTCTAATATCGTTAATAACAAAGGTTCGATACTAAATGTAGCGTCACAAACGATGTCTGATTGGCAAAATGCTGCAAATGATGGAGTTGATTACGCAAAAATGGCGTGGTCTTTAACAAAAGGGGCATTTGATGATTTGGATTCTGCAGGACATGTACTGAATGGTGGTGTTGCAAGTATTAGTTCAATGTTCAAAAGTCAAAAGGTTCATGGCTATCAGCTAGTTGCACCACTTGTGATCTCAGTAATTAAGGGGGTCTTGATTATTTCTATTCCTTTAATTTTGTTCTTTACTGGCTTTAGTCCTAAAACATTACTAACTGTGCTGGTGGCTTATTTTGCTATTGATTTCTCAAGGTTCTTCTTAGAACTCGGTAATCTTATAGACGAAGTGATTTTGTCATTTAGGCATACAGCCGTTATGTCTAACTCTGCAATGGAACAATCTGATTCATTGAATGTTCTCGCAGCCATGACAATTATAGGTCAATACGCCACATACACATTAGTTGGTGTCTGGTACATGTTTGTTGGTTGGTTAGGTGTAAAGATGATAGCTCCAATGCAAATGGCTGAATCAACCTCAGAAGATACCAGTAAGGGATCACAAGCTGCATTAAATTCGGCTGCTGGTGCTGCTACGGGAGGCGTGACTGGCGCAGCTTCTTCCGCAATTAAAAGTGGGATGAGTAACGGAAATAAATAGAAATATTTAGAGCGGCACAATAAAAAAGGGGCTAATAAGCTCCTTTTTTTATGGATTACTTTCAGGAATGAGCATTTTCATCAGAAAAATCTTGGCATGTTTCTTCTAATATTCTCACCATACGCATTAAACAGCATTACGATTAAAAGAAATACACCTATAATCGCCTCAACCAAGTTACTAAAAACGTGGTTAAGTAAACCGAAAAACAAATCTAAAGGTAGGCAAATAATATCAAACAAAAATTCAAACATTTTCAGTTTCTCTAATTAGTAACTTAATGCGTCCATTATCATTTTGATTCATCTTTTTAACAAGCAACGTTAATTCCTAAATCGAAATAAAAGTAAAAAATAATTCGTATTTAAAATTGTAAGTTACAATATTAAGTTGTTGACAACATATACATTGGAAAATATCATTGTGGGACTCGGCAAATCTCTTGCTAAGTTCTAAGGCTTTAATGCTTATCTACGTTTCCCGTCCTGAATGACTCTCTAAGATTTAACTATCATCGTTATAATTATATAACCTTGCATCTACTGTTTGTACACATGAACGCGCTATGTCATTACCTCATAACGTACTCATGTTTATAAAAGCATCATCCGGTGAAAGCTCCGTAATCCAACTCTCCACTTATCCAAGGTAATATAATATGCAATCTATACTCACTCTAGTTACGTTCTTAATACTTTTCATTCTACCAATGGCCGCTGTTTTCCTAGCTGGTCGATACATTTGGAATAAATTAACTGTCTCAGTTCCCGTTGATTTTGACGCGGAAAAGATGACAGTGAAATTTGAGCGTCATTTTTCTCCAAAAATGATAATTCAACTTCCTTATACGTTGCGTGATGATCTGTTGACAATCTTTGCTTTTATTAAGCGTATTGTTAATAAATTTCTACCAAAGACCTTTGATATTCAAACCTGTGACACAAATACTTGTGATGCTGAATTTGAAACAAAGACCAAGGTGAAAAGCAATATTGGTTCTGAACAAGTAAAAATCTTAGCTAAAGAAAAAACCACAACTCAAACTACTCAACAAGAAACTGATCAAGAACTACCGAAAGCAACTAAGTTTGCTTCTGGTGACTTCGGTTAATTCTCCGTCAAAATATCTATTTACCACTTATCTAATAACCCTATCAGAGTTAAACATGATCCTATCTATTCAAAACAAGCGTGATATTAAATCATTTGTCTCTTTTACAAGTGGCATCTTTGCTTTAACAGTGTTGCTTGGAACATTTTGTGCGTCTGTGACTTATATTATGTTCAAGTTCATGGGTTATCTCTAACTCAACACTGCTTCACAATAGTTTTTGTAAGTATCAATATCTAACCAAAGCCAATATCTCGATTTTGAAATTTCCAAAATTAAGATAAACTATTTTACTATCTATTTATCTGGAATATCTAATGTCTAATCAAAAAGCTAATACTCAAACTAATACTCAAACAGCTAACCCAACCTTAGAAGTTATGCTTAGTCCGTTTGCAGACAAACTTAACATTGCAACTAATGCTTATTATGGCGCGTTAATGGATGCTGTTTTTGGCAATATCAATAGTCGTCGTCTTGCTGATGGGATAAGTGCTTTACCTGTAACTACACCACAAATTGTTCGCCTTATTACGCGCTGTAAGCAGTATGGTATTGATCCCCTAATGGGTCATTTGTACGCAATTGAGCGTCAAGGTGTTATTAGTTACGATCTAACGATCAATGGATGGTTGTTTGTTCTTCAAAACCACTCAGATTTTAAAAATTATAAAACTGTTTATTCAGATGAAAAAGTACCATCTAAGATGATTGAAGGTCATATGATCCCTGATTGGGTTCGTGCTGATATTGAATTTAAAGATGGTCGTGTTTTCGAGGGGATTCGTGTTTATTACTATGAAGAAGTAGAAAATACACCTGCTTGGGATAAACGCCCAACTCGTATCCTTGCTGGCCGCGCTATCTCTCAAGCTACTCGTTACGGCATTAATGTCGATTTTGGTGAGAACGAAGATATGCCGGAATATTCATCTAAAACAATTGATACTCCGGTATCTGTAGTGTTTGATGATGAAGAACAAGGCTCTGAAAAAAATGAACAAAATTTAGACGCAGATGCTAAGGCTAAAGCCGATGAAGAAGCTAAGGCTAAAGCCGATGAAGAAGCTAACTCAATTGAAGTAGAGGGTGAATGGGAAGAATTTACTATTTCCTTTGAAGATCAATACAAGACTTTTATCGCTGAAACGAAGAAAAATGCCGGTGATATTACTGACGAAGCTGATAATGCATTTCGTAAGTGGTTAGCAGGTATGAACATTTCGTTCACTGACTTTAATGAAGCTCGCTTAATTAAAGCAAAACGTTTTATTAATGAGTTTATTTCTGAGAATCAAAAACCAAGTGAAGTTACAGTAGAACCAACAAAAACAAATGTTGTTGAGACTGCTGAACATGAAGTTGAATATGATTTCACACTTATTTCTTCTGACATTCTGCAATTAATTAATAATGCAGTTCGTAATGTTGAAAATTGTGGTGAACCATCAGAGCTTATCCAACTAATGGAGCTACTAGATAGCAACTTAGAACAGGCATATGTTCAACAACAACTTAAAGATCTTGGTTACTAATCCAATCTAACTACCCAATAAATTGAAGCCCTTTCGAGGGCTTTAATCACATCTAAAGGTCGTAAAATGGCATTTAAAGAGTACGTTTGCTCTGAACGGGCTACAGCCCTGCATGACGCATATATGATTGAGTTGAAAAAAGTATTACCCATAGTTAATTGTGAGGTGATACCCAATATTTTTACCTCAGTGTCAGGGCAAAATTTCTTATTATGTATTGAAGACGAATACGAAATTGATTTCCTTATGGCTTATAGTTTTTTTGGTAAACCATGCTCTCCCGTTTACTTAGAACCATCGAACACTTTTCGTCAATATGACGTTATTAACGCAACGAACGAAACTTTCTATAAAAAAGTAAAAATGACATACACTGATAGGGGAGTTAGGTCGTAATTTACTCTTTATAAGAGAAGATGATGTGCTATTCACTGGTACATATAGTGATGCAGTTAAAAATGGTTTTTTGGTGAAAAAATACTAATGAATATCTCTAACCTGACAAAACTAAAAAGTGATGAAGCTATTAACAAAAAGCAAGTAGATGAACTGCTAAATCTTTGTTCTTTAGCCGCTAATCGCGCTGCTGAAAAATCAAATGCCAGTGTGAAATTTCACTTAACTTACTCTAAGTTGGCTGGTGACTTGAAAGGTAGCTTAAAATTACAAACAGCAAAAGTAAGATATAAGTACACTACGTTTGCCATAAATTTTATTAAGCTATGCAAGAAACATCCATCCATTAACACTAATATTCTAGATACAACAATGGTAAACCAAACCGGTATGGTTGTTACTTTTCATGGTTCAAAAAAGAGCCGTGGAATTGATTATGCTGTTGTTGCAACAATTAGTGACCCAACCACACTTTCGTTAATGTCATTTAAAGATTTAAACATTAACTTGTAATCAATCTAAACCCTATCTGGAAAACTTATGAACCTATTAGCAAGTATTGAATTTGATTGTGCAAATATAGAGCGTGCAATAAATCAATCTAATTACGATGATAATGTTGTTGTAACTGTTCGAGGTGAAGAAGCTGAATTAGCATTTAGCAATGGCTTTGTGTCCTCGGGGCGTGTTATTCAAAGCGCAACAAAGAACACTGTTAACTGCATTATTAGCTCTAGAGCATTTAAAGCTAATTACACTAAATATCAAATAGTTATTGGTGATAATACGGCGACAATAACTGCAGTTAACATGAAAAAGTTGCATTAATAAACACAACGCCTATCAAAGCATTTTTCCAATTAATATCTAATACCCTAAACTATCAATCTAACTAAGCCTCGTCAGAAATGACGGGGTTTTTTCTTATCTAGGAATTATCTAATGTGGGTTACTAACTCAGAACATAATGTGCATATCCAGCTTGTAAATATTATTAATAATTTGAATCTTCCTTATGCTGTTCGTAACAACGGCTGGTCAAAAATTACTGAATTGAATGTGACAATCACTAATGATCGTCCGTCTATGCGTGATGAAGTACGTGAGCTATGTGAGTATTTAATTAATGCGCTGGTGGCTGTTCTTGAAACAGGAAAAGGTTTGGCGGTAAGTGTGAGTTTTGGCAAAGATAGTAATTGCTGCCTTGTGCTTTCGCTTGAGGCCATTAAACGCTTTAAGCGTAAATATGGGTACATGCCATCTTGCTACGTTATTAATTCTAATACTACTATCGAAAATCCAGCTTTGGATGACTACTTTAATCTTATGCAGCAAAATCTTGAAGTTTTTATAAACACGCATGATTTAGATGTTACGTTTATTGAGGTTCATCCTGATACAACGTCCCACTGGCATTACGTGACATTAGGGCGAGGCAAAATGCCGAGATACCCTGGCATGACTCGTGATTGCTCAGTTGATCTAAAAGTAAAACCGATCAAAAAAGCTAAAAAAGCGTTGGCCAAATTGACTGGTGAATTGGTTTCAGTTGTCGGTACGCGCATGAATGAAAGTGAAGAACGTAAACAGAAAATGATAGAGCGCGGTGATGTTGCTAACACTGTGCTTACAGGTGAAGACGGTGACTTGCTAATATTGCCGATCTGCGATTGGGAGGTTGATGATGTTTGGGCTTTGCTTACATATTGTGATTCTTCTAGCGAAAATGCGCTTTATCATTCATTCGCACCATCATTCGATGAAACGATTGATATTTACCGAAGTGCTAATTCTGGCGAATGTGCATTAAACGTGGGCGACAAGGGGCAATCTGCCGCCTGTGGCGCACGATTTGGATGCATATATTGCCTCGTTAGCGGTGATAAAGATAAATCATTAACAGCGATGATAGAGAGCGATTCTGAACGCTTTAGTTATCTTGCCGGCGTTAATAAATTGCGTGACTTTATGTACGCAATTCGTTGGGATATGGATCGTAGAGACTGGCTAGGCCGTTCGTTCGATATTGAAACTGGTTTTTACCCTTTACAGCCTGTCTATTTTAGTTTTGAAACACGTTTAGAGCTCTTGCGTTACATGTTAACGTTGGATGCTCAAGAGCGCGAATGGGCAAATCAATTCAACTCTGGCATTGTCCGTTTTGAGTTGGTTAACTATCAACAACTAATAGAAATTGATCTAGCGTGGGGGTTATACAGTGCTTCACCTCACGCATTTGCTGCCTTACTGGAATACCATGAGATTCATAACTGCGGTAAGCGTTATGAGATTGGGGAAATAGTGACTGCACCAAAGCTGCCAATTCCTGCAAAACGCTGGATTAAACTACCTGCTGCACAAGATATTAGTAAGAAAGACAAACGTCATAATCGTGATGGTTTATCTGATCCCAAGCTAATTGAAATGGCGCGTAATGCGGGTATTGTAATTCCAACAATTAAAGATCTGTTCACTGTTCATAAAAAAAATTGTGCCGTTTACAAAATCTAAAGTAATGGAAGTGCCAGAACTGGATGCTGCTATATTTGTAGAAATGTTTTGTTCAGAATTGAGTGAAACTTGTAAGCAGTACGATAGTAGTGAAAGTGTGTTCTATTACATAACCAATGGTCTTGTTCAATTATCAGGAACGCAACCAATAGCCTTTAATACGATGATGCAGTTGTCGCAACACTGGAATGATTTTAAGGCGCATGTAGCGACTGACGATTTAACAGGGTACGTGATGGATCATAGTATTAGTGATAGAGAACACAAGGCATTAAAAAACGAAATGGTAATTGGAGACTTCGAGCTTAATAATGTTGATCAAGATGAATATATAGATGATTCTTTTGAAGCGCAGCTAGAAAGTTTAGAAGAACAGTTGTCTTTGATTTTTTAATAGAAAACAAAAATAAAATAAAGTAAATTAAACGGGAAGCTAATTTTAGCTTCCCGTTTTTTTATAGAATCAACTACTAACAACATTAGCGATTTAGCATGAAAGATCTAAAAGAAGAATTGGAACATTTTATTAACTGTTTAGATTTATTAATGAAAGATAAGTTAATAATTAAAGTTGACGATAATCATCCATATCAAACGAAATTTTCAAATCGTGATTTTGCTGAGAAATTATTGAAAAAGTATGATATGGAATTTCTGCCGATTGTTGATGGAAATATTTCCATTAATAAAGTAGGTAAATTAATTTCGATACGCTCAGATAATAATGAGTGCAATCAGTTGAATATGTACCAGCAACTAAGCCATTGTATCTCAGATGCAATATTTGATGCAGATATGAGCAAGAAAGATAGATTACTTGGTGAGTTTTATATTTGTAGTTCTTTGTTAATAAAAGATAAGTACCTTACTCGCTTGGAACTAGAGACAATTGTTAAGGATTTTAATCGTATTTTTGAAGTTAAAATTAGTCATTTTATTCCTATAAAATCAGATCACTTCTCGAATATTGTTCGGTCAAATTGTGTAATCAATAAATTTGATGAAAACACTAATTCAATGATAGTGAAATCTATAATTAAATCCAAAACAAAACATTGTAACTATCAATGGGAAAATAAATTATAAACTTAAATGGTATTTTAAAATAGATAAAACATCTATATCTGTTTTGACAAAGAAAATTCACAAATAAAAATTATAAGTAATTAATTATACAAAATAGTAACACGGTAATGCACTGATAAATATCAATTAGTAATTGTAAAATAATTCAATACGATGATGTTTTAAGAGTCGAGTAGTTGATATTGTGTTCTTAACATTATATACCTTACCACCCAATGTATGAGTGCTGCTGGCATAGTGGGATACCATGCCAGCAAGTAGTTACTTTTTCTTTGTTGTACGTTTTTTCTGAGAAGACTTTTTAAATTCAAGCGGCTTAAATTCACCATTATCTAAGGTAAATGAGGCTTTGCAATTTGGATAACCGGTACATCCATACCACACAAATCCTTTATCACTCTTTCTCATTCCCAACTTGTGTTTTTTACATTTGGGGCAATCGTGTTTTGTTTTCTCAGCCTTAGCTTTTGGTTTTGCATTAAGATCTGGTCGTCCAGCGATATCAGGGAATGAAGATGTACACTCTGGGTAGTTACTGCATGACCAAAACTTATGTTTAGACATAAAACGCAATTTACTCTGGCATTGTGGGCAAGAGTAATGGACGCGATTAACTGATTTAATGTTAAGCCCATTTTCTTTAATATTGTAAACAGCACTATTTACAAATTTATCTACACGTTCTTGGAACTGCTCAATGCTAAAAGTTCCCTTTGAAAGCATCAACATTTGTTCTTGCCAGTAAGCCGTAAGATCTACTTTTACAGCAAAGCTAGGTAGTGCATCATGCAATTCTTGACCAATCACACTAGGTACAACATTCTTTTTGTCGTTCTTGATGAAGTTCCGTGAATAGAGGTTAGCAATGATACCTGCTTGCGTTGCTGGTGTTCCTATACCGCCATTCTGGGCACTATCTTTATCTCGTTCTAACAAGATCTCACGTAGTCGAGCATCTTCTACGTACTTACCAGCGTTATTCATATCCTGTAGAAGTGTGTCCATCGTGTATAACGCTGGCGGTGAAGTTAAACCTTGTTTTAGTGCTGTTGAATCAATATTGACTATTTGGCCTTGGATAAGTTTTGTTAGATCATCTGTCCCATTGTCGTTATCAGCATCTTCGTCGGCATCATCATCTTCATTAGTAATATCACCATCTTTATTGAAAATGACTTTCCATCCTTTTTTTATTTCTTGTGTGCGCGATGCCTTAAATAAGAAATTACCAATGGCCAATTCCACTTTAGATACTGCGTTTTCTGCTGGCGGTAAGAATAGGGCAGTGTATTTACGACAAATCAACTCGTAAATTTTACGTTCGTCTTCTGTTAAATCATTGATGTTTGCTTTGTTGCTTTCAGTTGGCTCAATAGCATGGTGGGCTTCAATCTTCTTGTCATTAAATGCCTTTCCCTTAATACTTGGGTCTGTGTAGGGGATTACCGGCTGTAAAGATGGTACAAGCTTATTGATCGTAGCCAAAAGCGTAGGAGCTAATTGATGGTGTTCTGTAGGTAAGTAAGAACAATCTGTACGGTTATAAGTGATTAGGTGGTGCTTTTCGCGTAGGTTCTGTGTTAACTCTAATGTTTTATCAATAGCAATACCATAAACACGGCTTACCTCTCGTTGTAATGAGCTTAGGCTAAATGGTAGTGGTGGCTGAATCTTTGAGATTTTATGATCGGTAGAAGTAATTTCCCCTGTACCTTGGCTATTAATAAAATTGCCAATTTGGTTAGCAAACTGCTGATCAATAATACGGTTCTTATCATCGAAATTATTAGGGAATTTATCTATCAAGTCTTTACTTGGGATGAGTTTGAAGCGGTACTCTTGACCGTTGATATTAAAAATAGCAAAAACATCATAAAACGGGGTTTTAACGTGCTTTTTATTGGCGCGGTAACGTTTAACAACCAACCCTAGAATTGCTGTTTGTACTCGCCCAATAGACAAAATACCATCATAACCAAGATCCTGAGCTACGAGAGTACAAACACGGCTTAAATTCATACCATAGATATAATCAAAAATAGACCGTCCTAACTCAGACATTGATAAATCTTGAAATTCGCTATTTGGCCTGATTTCAGTAACGGCTTTGCGAACAGCAGTTGGGCTAAGATCACTTACAAGTATACGACCTGTGCGGCCTTTATAATTGTTATATTCCAACACTTCATCTACCAACCTCTGGCCAGCAGCATCGTTATCACCAGCATTAATGACATAGCTTACTTTTTTTAATAAGCCTTTAATTATATTTGCTTGTTGTGCGCCACTTTTAGATGGCTGAATTGGTACTGGCATTAGACTCATAGGTAACGAGTTTAGTGTCCATTTTGAGTATTCAGGATTAATTTTTTCTGGGGCTACAAACTCAAATAAGTGCCCGTAACACCAAGTAACTAACGTTCCGTCATTACACTCGATGTATCCGTTTCTACTAGTCGATGATGTACTTATACCTGCCACAATAGCTTTTGCTAATTCAGGTTTTTCAGCAATATATAGAGTTGTCATAATCCCAATCGTTATAGCTTAATTGTTTGTTACTGTATTTTATTGGGAATACTGAGGTTGCTCTTTTTAGTATGTAAAACAACAAAGCATAGTGACGGTAATGGCGAAAATATTTATGTGGTTCGATATTGTAGTTTACAAACTTAATCGTTATCATCTAGATTCTTTAGCAATGCGTATACGGAGAAAGCCCGTTAATCTACCAAAACACCCAATCCAATTGCTTTATCTCTAAAGCACAATCTATCTAAAAATTTACTTCTCAAACTATCTGGCTTTAAGTCGGCTTTTTTGCGTCTGTAATAAACCCAATATCTAATCTAAGGAATTACCCATGTTTACTGCAGTTCTTAAAAAACATGCTGAAAAAGGTGCTCTTGTACGTAAATCTATTAATCGTGTTCAATTTCACAACCTAAAAGGTACTGATCTTGCTTGTGCAATTTCAGAAGCTAAAGGTTTATGTAAAGAATACGCACTAGATTACGCTATAACTTATCC
The DNA here is from genome assembly GCF_002954455.1 of Photobacterium aquimaris. Lineage (GTDB taxonomy): Bacteria > Pseudomonadota > Gammaproteobacteria > Enterobacterales > Vibrionaceae > Photobacterium > Photobacterium aquimaris. The sequence goes on along the minus strand of NZ_MSCC01000004.1, from coordinate 14,970 downwards.
TCGCCTTAGTCTTCCTGACTTTAGCGAAGCTAGACAAGATCTTGATTCAGCAATTAGTAACTTGCGTAAATAGCTTTCTTGCTTACATCTAACTAACCCCCAATCAATACACCTAATTATCTATCCCAATAAAACCAACACTTAACTCAAAAACTCACACTTACCTTTGGTACTTGTGAGTTTTTTTAAGCATCAGGAATTATCTAACTATGAATATCAACTCTTTACTTGCTCAATAACTTTACCTTTCTTCACCGAGTGTCGCTGGTAAAATTCTTGCAAATGAAATTGCTAATTCTCAGCAACTTAAAAAAGTAGTGGCATCTATACGTGAGCGTAATGTTCATTGTTCAGTGTCGAATTTAAGGAAAGAGATTGTCTTTAATCATGTAGATGAAATCCAACAGATTTTGTACATCAAAACACACGTACATGTTGGTAAATATGATGCGGAACTTGGCGCAATACCTTATGTAATTGTCCCTGAAGTGATGTACTTGAGTGTCGCACATAAAAAATATTTTGCGCAATATTCATCAAATTTGAATAATTTAACTATTACGCAAACAAAATTGGTTTTTGTGAAACCATGATTTTGATGTATTCCATTGGTGAATTTTTTGTATATTATATGTGCCAAGAGCAAGAATCTACTTGCTTAATATAGTACACAATCTAATTAAACACATAATTTAAATAAAGCGCATATTAGGAAAATATAATGAATAAGTTGTCTCGCAATCTTTTAGTTACTGCTATTGCTCTTGGCACTTCTCTTGTTTCTGTTAGTTCAATGGCTGCAGTAAAAGATGGTAACCTAAATTTTAACTTTCAGGGTGTGATTCCAGCTAAAGCAGTAACACCTGCCGATTGGAGTTTTGTTACTACATCAGGTGCAACATATAACCCAACATCAATTGCGTTATCTGCAATTTCTCAAGCTGATGGTAGCTATAATCTTGAAACATTAAGTCCTGAAGTGTTTGCGATTAAAGTAACAAGTGGTGCATTTACTGAAAGTTCTAAAATCCAAGCGACTTTATCATCAAGCTCTGTATCTGGTACTGGTTTACTTGGCGACACAAGTACACTAGCTCCTACAGTTAAGATTAATGGCGTATCTCTATCTGCAACTGCTGCTGATGTTGCAACACCTGCATCTGGTGCAACACAAGTTCCTATGACTCTAACTTCTGCATTAGTAGTTCCTGTTGCAAACGTAAACCCAACCGGTGGTAACGTTTCATCAACTACGGCGGTTATTTTCTCTGCAGATGTAACTGCATAATACAACAATCAGAAAGGTATGAGCTAACTTAACGTTAGCTCATTTTTAAATAAATGAAAAAGATATACGTAGTACTTTTATTTTTATTATTTAGCCAACAAGCTTTAGCTATAAGCGTTGATAAAATGATAGTTGTCAGTAAAGGTAATAATGAAGCTTCCAATATTACAGTTTTAAACGAAGACACTTACCCAGTTTTTGTTAAGGCTGAACTCACTGAATTAATGCCAGATGGAAAAAGCAAATCTTTTGAAAATAAGAATTTTAAACAGTGGCCCATATATTTAAATCATATGGATTTTATTATAGATCCAAAATCAAAATTTAAGGTCACAGTAAATAATCTACAAGAAATGCTTGGCAATAAAGAAACAAAAGATAGGATTCTTGGAATAAGTTTTGTCCCAGAGTCTTACAAAAAAAATGATGAATCAGAAAAAAGCTTGAATATATTAACAGGGTTTAAGGTTTGGTATATTATTCCAAATAATTTAGATAAGGTTACAGGAGATATTACTTTTAAGGAAATTGAAAATCATAAGTATTATCTATATAACAATACAAATACAGTGTTAACGTTTAACATAAATGCATGCAAGGCAATGGGGCTTTCAATTGGAAACTCGTGTAATGAGAAAATATTAATTTTAGCTGGAAAAAAGAAAGTTTTAAATTTTACAGAAGTAAAAAAAGGTGATGTTTTTATTGAAGCTCAAGATTATAGAAATAGATTAGATAAGAAATTAACAATAAAAATTAAATAGAACTTAATGGCCGAAAAATGAATAAATATAAAATTGTACTATTGGCATTAAATACATCTTTAGTATATGCAGATACAACTAGCTTAGCTATAACACAGTCAAATAATAGCCTTATAGCACAAAATTATTCAAATTTAGGTTCTATTAGTCTGTTGCCATCAATGAAAGATAACAGTAATTACAAGAATATATTAAATTTTTCAAAAAAAGATATTGAATTATCTGTTGTTGGGTTAGATGGTGCAACAGATCCTCTGCCAATTTCAGCACAAGTATCATATTACTCAGTCGTAATTAATGACAGTGATAAAATCATTAAATACTTAGAGAGTAATGGCATTAAGAAAAAGGACGCTTTAGCCATATCTAAAATGCTTGCTGCAGGAATATCAACAAGTCCTGATTGCGTTGGTGAAAGAAGTATTTGTATTATTTCTAATGATAAATTAGGGTTTGTAAATGATTATTATGATAATAAATTGAGAGTTTTTATTCCAAGTTCATTCTTTGTGGCAAAAAAATACGAAGAGAAATACCTTAAGGATGAGGGATTATCAAATCTTGCGATTTCTCAATTTTACGGTAACTTTGAGAATAATAAATATAGCTCTACTACTTATTTTGCAACTATAGACAATTATGTCGGATTAGGTCCTGGGTATTTAAATTTTAATGCTTTAGTAAATCAAGAAAATTCAGAATTTAGATCTGCACAGTATGTATATAATTTTAACAAATATACATTACTGTTTGGATTAAACGACAATGTAAACGATTTATCAGATATTGCTGGTAATAGCTTTTTATCAGATAGTAAATTTTCTGGTGTTACATTTGCAAAAACTAATAATCTTTTAATAAAGGATTCAGCAAATAATTATCTGCAATTTTTCACACCATCAGAGGGTACTCTAGAAGTAAAAAAAGATGGGAAAATAATTTATCAAAAATATGTACAGTCAGGGAAGAACTTACTTTATTACTCTGAGCTGCCAGCCGGCAGTTATAATGTATCTTTGTCTGTTGTTAAAAATAATAGGGTGATTTACGAAGGAAATGATTATGTCTATAATTTAAATTATGGCGATCAAGGAAATAGTCCCTATGCAAGAATTGGTAAATTCTATTTAAATGACAAAAATTATACTGGGTTTGAATTTGGGTATTCATTTCAGGTATATAATAATTTAAAATTACTTTTGAATAGTTATCTTATTGACAATGATTTCTATTATACTACAGGTTTAGGTTATTCATCTAATAACTTTACTTCGTCAATCAATTATTCAAAAGGAAATGATGAAGAAAAAATAAAATTTAATATGAATTATGGTTTTTTATATCTTCAGGTTAGTAAAAATAAAAATGAAATTACTGATGATAAATATTATAAAATTACAAACCAAAATAATATTCAGGTAAATTTAAGTGCCAACTATCAGCTAACGAGTGATATTAACGCTTATTCAAGTGTATTTTATAATAAAGACGCTAGTAATAGTGATAATAATAACCCAGATAACTATAACTATAATTTTGGTTTAACAAAGCGATTCTCAAACAACATCTCAGTTAATACATCCTATTTGATAAGAAATAGTGATAATTTACTAAGTCTTAATATTTCTATACCTTTGAGCGATAATTCTAGCTATTATGGTTCTATAAGTTCATCTAACAACAACGAGTATTATTCATCTTTAAATTATAATAAAAATATAGATGGCAAGATTGTAAACGTGACACCATCTGTAACATATACAACAGATACAGATGAACCTTGGATTAAATCACTTAATGCTAGTCTTACAAATAATAATGATAGCTATAACTCTAGCTTGCGAATTGGTTCAAATAACTCAGATATTAACTACGGTGGATCATTTAGCACCACTCAGATAATTAATAATTATGGTATTGATTATACAAGTGAAAATGCATTATCTTCGATGTATATAAAGACGTCTGAAAAAGATAAGAAACTTGGTAGTTTGACTTTGATTAATAATTCAAATTCCTATAGTAGGGAGTTTGATATTAAAAATGGAAAATCAATCTATGCTCCAGCATATAGCCAAGATAAAATTAACTATAGTCTTAATAGTAATATGTATCTTTTAAATTCTACGATAGATAATCGTGCTAATGTTGATTTTATGCCTGGTAAGATGAGAACATTATCATTAAATGTTGTAGATAGTTCATCGATAACAGTAATAAATTCAGGTAGTGATAAGGTTTCATGTAAAGGCTCTGCTTGTCTTAGTAATATAAATATTCAAAATAATGTAGTTGATTTGATTGTTAAACCAAATCAATACTTCAAGATTTTTACTGGCAATAAGCTCTGCTGGGAAGGTAAATTGAAAAAATATGATAAGACAGCAACTGTCTGCGGTAATTAAAATGAAAAAAATATTATTTTTTATTTCTATAATATTTAGCCATTATGGGAATGCTGCAACTAGCTTAAGTGAAATAATTACTTTGAACGCAAATATTTCCAACCCTGATGAAATTTTACCTGGTGAGATAAAATCAGAAATCTTAGGCGACAAATTTCAAATTTTATCGTACAACAATAAAACAACTTCGTTTGATCCAATAACATTCCCAATACGAAGTACTGCTAATAGTAAAATAGATGCTTACAGTTTTAATATTATTTATAAAAATATGAATTGTTCACAAAATAACACTATTGTTAATGTCCCATTGAATCTATCAGTCAATGATGTTGCGGAGGACAATAACAAAATCACATTATCTGGCTCTAATTATTGGTATAAGGTAACTACAGGGGATACTAGCTCTGCTTATAATCAGTATATTTCTGATACATTTTTTAAAATAAGATTTGGTCATGTTACTAACAGTGCTTCTAGTGATTTAGCTTGTTATGGGAACATAATAATTCTAACCTCTGTCGATTTATAAGGTTTGTTATGAAAAATTTTATAGTTTTATTATTGACTTTGTATTCATCTAGTAATGTTTATGCGGCTAGACCAATTACGTATAATGTTACTATCGACTATAATTCTGTAACTGATCAGTTTGAAAATGCAAAAATTATAGGAGGGGCTAATTCTTCAATCCAAGTAAATAGTGGTTCTGCTCCAATAGTTATAAGAACTGCCAAAGATTCAATAACAGGCTTAACGTATAGTCAAGCAGGTAGTGGTAATCATCAAGTTGCCGTAAGAAGAGGTTACTCTTTATTTAATTTTGGGCTATCAAATGTAGACAATAATTTTTACCATATGCTCGTTAATAATACTTTACATTACTCATTTTTAGACGCTTCTAATTCTGGTGCTAGCGGCTGGTTTCTTGATGCGTATTTTAATAATGGCTGTTCTTTAGTTGAAAAAGATAATGACAACTTGCAGATTAGAACTAATGGATCCAGACCATGTAATGGGCAAACAATTCAATTTACGACAAGGACTAGTACACCAATTGCGGCGTCTCAAACTCGCATGGAGTATTATTTTGATATAGATAATAACATTAAGAGATATCTACATAACCCAGCAACTAAAGTTGGTAGATATACTGGCAGCGTAACTTACAATGGCGATAGTGTTTATTCACGTGTTGGTGGCGCATTTTCTGAGTATTATACTTTCAATTTTACGGTTAATAAACTTAAACTTTTAACAAGTATTAATTTCCCAAATGGTAAAACTTCTAATCTTGTAATTAAAAAAGTAGGGAACAATTATCAGGGAAAAAGCCAATTAAATTTTAATATTGATGGTGTTTTTAATCATTCAAATAAATTTAACTTTCAATTAACATCGGCTAACGGAGTAGACAACAAGCTATCATTGAGAAATGGTAGTAACAATATTTTTTATAATGTAAGTCTAACTAATTTAACAACAGGTAAAACTGAATTATTTAAGACTAATAATGAAATACAGAATTTTGATATAGCATCAAATGATAACTTTCAGGGATTATTAGGTTTTGATTTTACAGCTCCTATTTCAAGTACACCAAATGGCAACTATTCAGATCAGCTTACAATGATTGTTTCTTTGGATATTTAACATATTATGGAATTTATTTATGTTAGAATTAGTAAATTTAAAATCTGTTATAGCACAACAGAAAATTCAACCATATTTTCAAAATATTGTTGATAACAATCGAAATGTTGTAGGTGCTGAAATATTAGCTCGATGGGTTGAAAATAATGAATTAGTATTTTCACCTGATATTTTCATAAAAAAATTTGAAGCAAAGGACTTGCTTGCGGAGCTCACTTGTTCACTAATTAAACAGATCATTTGTTTCTTTTCTACAGGTATTTATAAACACACGGATAAATTTTATTTATCATTAAACATTACGGAAGAAGTTTTATCTGATCGCAACTTTAAAAGTTATATTAGACAGTTAAATAAGTACTGCAATGTTGTTTTGGAACTAACTGAAAATAAACCAATCGTGTGCGGAAGTTGTATTAAAGAAAATATTAGAACATTAAAATCTGACAAATTGAAATTTGCGATTGATGATTATGGCATAGATTACTCATCGCTTATGTTATTGTATGATTATCAAATTGACATCTTGAAATTAGATAAAAGTTTTATTAGTATGCTTTGTACGGATTTTCTAAGTGAATCAAATTATAGAAAAAAAATAATAATAAAAAATATAGTAGATTTATGCCGCTCACTGAAGATTAAATTAATTGCTGAAGGCGTTGAAACGTTAGAGCAAGAACTTTTATTAAAAAATCTCGGAGTAAAATATTTTCAAGGTTTTTTATACTCAAGGCCTATGAAAATTGATAAGCTATCTTTAATATTATCTTAATTTTTTTATTTTTTGTAAAATATATTTTATATTAATTGTATTATACAGAAAAGGAAATAAGAAGTGAAGTGCCAGATTACAATAAACAATATAATTGAATTAGTGCCAGTATATAGTACTGATATGTATAATTTTTATATCATAGATAATGCAAGTAAACATGAATTATTATCTATTTCTTCAGAATCAGAAAATACGATTGTTTTATTTTTATCTGGCGATAAAATCCATTATAAAAGTAAGGGATTTTCTAAATATGTTATTGCTCCAATGGGTAGGAATTGTACATTGGATGTAACCATAACATCAAAAAGCTATATTATTTGTTATGACCTTACAGAAGAAATATATCAAGAGTCATGCTCAGGATTCTATAATTTTATTAACCCATATGACTATATAGTGGCGCAATTATGCTCTAACTTTAAGGGTAATGATGTAATCACCATCACCGCCTTAAAACACCTTGCTTTGCTATCTTTAACACATAAAAAGACTATACCTGATTTTAATCGTATTGAAGAGTTTATATTTACTCATATTCGAAATACAGACTTGTCACTGGATTTAGTGGCTGAAAGTTTATTTATGTCTAGAAGAAAAATACAGTATATTTTAAATAAAAATAATACTACTTATGGTCATTTGGTTGATAGTATTAGGTTTCAGATTTTTTCAAGTGAGGAAGTATCTGGATTGTCTATCCAACAAATTCTTTTACTTGCTGGGGTTAGGAATATATCAACCGCAAATAGAATTTTTTAAAAAAATCAGGGATGACTATGAGAGAGTTTCTATCTAATGCAGATAAAAAATGTTTACGAATTTATAGATAATTATTTAGGTGTTGCACTTTTAATAGAAGAAGGAGGAAATGTTGTTTATCATAATTCTATAGTGTTTGAATATCATATTATAGATAATAACAGTAATATTATAGGTGAAAATTTATCTAAGATATTTTTAGAAAAAGCTAAGAAAGAAGGGCCTTTAACACATGCGCAGGCTCTTAGGGGTATAGAAATAAGTCGATTATGTTGGCTTAATCAAGGTATTTCATTGAATTTTGAGCATTATGATAATATTTTATATAGAACAATAAGAATGATTATTAAGTTTGACAAAGAATATATGATTCTATTGATAGATAAAGCAAATCAACCATCATATTGAGTAAAAAGATTTTCTGAGTTAATTTCGCATTTGAAATTATATTCATTTCGATGATTTCCGCGCGTTCTAAAAGCTTTGCGTAATTGTCGATACTTTGACGATTGAAGTGGTCAAGTAAGCAAGTGTTTCG
>NZ_MSCC01000004.1:0-4244 GCF_002954455.1 Photobacterium aquimaris | reverse complement strand
GGGGCAGAGACCATTGAGCTTGCAAAATTCGAGTTTTGATAATGAACTCGATTCAGATTGTTCGATCAGGATTTTCCATTCTTGGTTGGTTAGTCGGTTGAACATTTCAAATCTCCTTTTGGTTGAAGATTTGATCTTATTCTTCGTCTTGAGTGATTAAAATGCGGGGTTTATGATGCGCTTACAGTGTTTCTGACACTGGCTCTAGTGCAAGAAGATGAAGTGCTTGCTGCGCTCTGTCAACCATACAAGGGATGCCAAGTGGTCTGAGCTTACTGTTTTTCTTTGGGATATAGATACGCTTGAGCGGTTTGGCTTGGTAAGCTTTTCTGCTTAATTGATTGACTGCTTTCATACGGCGCGTATCCGTGTTCCAGATGACGCCGTCTATTCCAGGCGTTTTACTGCCTTTGTTTTGTGATACCCGCTTAACAGCAAGAAGTTTTGCCGAACGCGAGTGAGTTAGTATCCACTGCAACGCTTTCGCTTTGCCGTGTTTACCTTCTCGTGTTGCCTTTGCAATACGCATCTGAAGCTTTAAAACATGGGATTCAACGGCTTTCCAGTTTATGGACTGCCATTGAGCACTGTCAGGAGAGGCACTAATCTCTTTTGAAATCATCATTTGCGTTTCTCCTTGAATAAAGTTCTTCAAATTATCTTGCAACGTAAGACCAGTCGGAAGTCAGCTCACTTTCGTGCCAGACATTTGCCTGTATCTGCATCGTTACAATGCAGCCTTCGCTTTTTCTAACATCCTCTACCTGCATCACTATCGGTCGCAAAGACTTTCCCAGTGGGAGTGATACAGGCTTACCGTGTTCCGTATATCGCGCAATGTCAGTTTAGATGCCCGCTATGGTGCGGAGAGTTCAACGATCACGAAAGAGCATGGGGCAATCTCTTTCCGACTCTCGTGCCTTTTGGCTACAGCGTATTAACCACTTCCGCTGTTTCATCATATAACGCACCTTACGCGGATTCACTTATGTTCATCATGCTGACTACCTAGCACTCACCCGATGTTGTGGTTATCAGGAGGATCGTTCTCTCTCGATTTAGATCCCGATTGGCAAATGCCAACCTTCGTTACATTGTCAGAGCCGCTAATTTATTCAGGCTCCTAGGTTCATCTGGTGACACAGATGGTTCACTCGATTAACGGTGAACAGCGCTTCATACGACCTCACGTCGCACGCCCCATTATGAGTTAGACCTAATACTCATTCATATTTTATTTACATGAGTTTTCATTAGTTTTATTTTCTGTCTATTTGAAGCGTTATAACTAGACGTGGTGATTTTATCGCTTGGAGGTGTATTCATAAAATTATAGAAATTAAATAATTTTAATTTTCAATTTATAGTTAATAATACTTATTTAATACATTTCTTACTTTCTATATACACATTCGACATCTAATCATTTTAAACCATTAGAGTTTGATAGGAGAATAATAATCTTATATCTAAGTTTTGTTGAGATTTTTAATTAATCAGTAAATACAGAACATAATGATTTAAATGAAGTTTGCGGTATTGGTTATAGAAAAGTGCTTGAATTTTTAATTAAAGATTATTGTTTCAATCCATGGAGAGTTAATTGAAAGTAATTCTAATAAATATGATCTGGCTCACTAACTGCTTTTAATTAATTACGTTGTAAAATTACTTATTAATAACAAAAAAAGGAATATTGGCATTAAAATCATGCGTTAAATAAATACTGATGTGAATTTTTTATTTTTAATTACGATAATTTTGGCGCTTACAATGTTTATTGCAAATAATAATATTTTACTTGTATACGTTAAATAAGTTATGTAACGTATCTTATGTAAAATATGTTTTATATTGAAACTGTAGAACAAGGAAAGTTCAAATGATGAATATAAAAAAATTATTTTTAACCTGTTTAATAATAATGTCAGCCCCTTCTCAAGCTGAAAATACATTGATACCACAAATAAAAGAAGATAATCAGTTATCTAGTCATGTATCCACTAAAAATATGAAATTTCAATTTATAGGCTATATTCCGCCAAAACAAACTCTTGATTATTTTTCTTCTTTACCTAAATTTTACCAAGATGATGTAAAAATAATAAAGAAAAATAAAATAAATATTAAATATATTGATATGCATGGGATGTAGCATTGATCTGTGACTCTTATTGATATGAAGTTCTCCATATACGACACAATTAAGATTAACTTATTGAATACAAACTGATAAAAAAGTACGTTGTTTTCTTTTTAATGCAGCGCTTATAAGCGCATCCTAATACTGGTATTGTCACGACGACACCAGACATTAGTATTGCTTCGTCATATATTGGTTTTATTGCAATATTAGCTGATTTGTTTATGTAAGCGTTAACTAATAGATTATATGCAGATCATTTTGCAAATTGTTATTGGAAGCCAGTGTTTTGGTCAAGAGGCTATTGCTTCTTGACCACAGGAGGCGAAAGTTTGTAGCCTTTGGAAAACTATATCAACCTAAATAAGCTCGATATCTATCTCCACTCAAGTCGATGATTGGAGAATTTCGCGTGGTTTTGTCAAAATAGCCAAAGTGGCTCTTGTCTCCTTCACCCTGATATTAGAGATTATTCTTATGCTGGTGGTATGCCACAGTATTCAGCGCAAAATTCTATTCATCAAGCCACACTTAAAGTTGTTCAATCACATATTCAATTTAATGTTACGAACGATACAAACTCACTAGTTGAGTTAAGTGACCTCGTTACAATGGATATAGTACGGGATTTGAATGCGGTAAATATGTTGAAAGGATACAGCCAGATTATTGCCTCGTTATCGACTGATAAAGATGTAAATGATTTTGGTACTGATTCTGAATTACCTATTTATGACGTAAAACAAGCAGGTTACACAGAACAATTAGAGAAAATGTTACTGGCTGCAAATGTCAGTGAGAATGCTCATCTAGTTAATCTGTTACGAAATGAGATCTGTCGTTTAGTTTCAGTATGCGGTGAATTTAGCCCTTGTGTAATTCAAGGTTTTGCTACTTTTGCTAAGACTGAAATTTTCTTCCCTACTTTTAATGGCAATCCGTATTTAATCAATACAAATAATCGTATTAATAGCGATTGCTATATGCCGCTTGTTACAGGTGTTTTAGAGGTTTGAGCTTTACATTCTAGTAAGGCTATCGAAATACATAGCCCACGAGAAATATCTCAATTGCTATCCAATTTTACCTATCAAATTAAAGCTTCAATGAAAGAAATCGAAAACATTTACTGTGACGATTTTGATAGTGAAGACACAATTTTCTAACTCCCAATTAATGACCTTTATAAAGGTCATTATTAATCTAATCTGGAATTACCATGCTAAATACATATCTAATTGTAAATAAAACACGACACACAACTGGCGATTTAGTTAATTTGGGTTTTTGTGTGCCAATCAGTCTTGATACCAAGTCAGGAGATCTTATTGAGTTTAGTGAGGATTCTATGAGGTATCTATCACTACCATCATTAGATGTTCGTGATAGCGAAGTTGAGTATTACGTAAGAGCATTTAGTAAAGAGCTACATGCACTTCTAACTAACTTTGCTATTAATGATAACGGGATCATTGCTTGTAATAACATCGTGCACTTTTTTAAAGACCAAAATGCACGAATATTACCAACTATAAATAAACATGCTTTTAATGCAAAACTAATTGCTCCGACAATCGTTAGTAAAATGACTGATAGCTGCAAGGTTTTTAGATATAATAAAAAACCAAAAAGTGGCTTTGTAGTTTTTAGTTTTTCAGATCACGATCAGGATGATTCACTTATCTCAATCATTGATTCTGGATTAAGCCCGTTCAGGCGAGTTAATCACGATGGATTTGCTGTTTTCAAAAACAACAGTATGATTCATTCAACAATAGCTCAACTTTCAATGCATGGACTATCAATAGCTGATAATGATTCTATATCCTCAATCCGTGCGACTATTGGTTCGCTTGATGCCTTAGCATTATCTCTAATTAACTTCTAATCTAACTACCCAATCAGGTGCTACATGAACAACTTTAAATCTATACAGTGTGTTGTAAGTGATATACATACTGGATTCCAATCTATTCTAACATTCGTCCGTAATAACGACGGTTTATTCACTTCAAGATTAGGTGAGAATAAATATTTAAGAGATGTATTCCCACGGCTACCTATGTCAAAAAATGATTTATCCTCTGAAACACTTGTTCTC
>NZ_MSCC01000003.1:315014-329811 GCF_002954455.1 Photobacterium aquimaris | reverse complement strand
CAGTTATTTGTATTGGTCACTCAGTTCATTGATAAATCTTTCGACTTAACTATTCAACGAGTGCCCACACAGATTGCATGGTCAAATTGTTAAAGAACAATACTGATTTCGGTAACCGCTTGCGCCGTTGTCCGTGTCAGTGAGGTCGCATTATAGAGAGATTTTATCTGCTGACAAGCATATTTTTAATAAATAAAACCGTTTGCTTAATTTTAAGTCGAATTAAAAATAACTGTTACTTTTATGCTCACAATCAATCTAAATACAGTTTTTAGAGCACCTCTAAAATATCAATATAGTTATTATTATCTGCTCTAATTCTATAAAACGCCGATTAATCATGATGAGTAATACAATCAAGCATTAATAAAAGATGAGATATTGAAATAAGAGTCGTCTCTCACTAAGGACTATTTAGGTAAGCTGCAAACGAATACTATTGGAGAATAGATCTATAGAAGTAGAAGTAGAAGTAGAAGTAGAAGTAGAAGTAGAAGTAGAAGTAGAAGTAGAAGTAGAAAATGATAGTTTAGAATTAATTACAATAAAATATCCAAAAAAAAGCCGAGTCCAAGGACTCGGCTTTCTTCTTATTTAATGGCTAGTGCTTATTCAGCAGCAGCTTCTTCCTTTGCAGGACGGTCTAATAACTCGATGTAAGCCATAGGAGCTTTATCACCAGTACGGAATCCGCACTTCATGATACGAGTGTAACCACCAGGACGCGCTGCGAAGCGTGGACCTAGTTCATTAAATAATTTCGCAACAACTTCGTTATCACGAGTACGAGCGAATGCAAGACGACGGTTAGCAACACTGTCGGTCTTAGCTAGGGTAATCAAAGGCTCAATTACGCGACGTAGCTCTTTTGCTTTAGGCAAGGTAGTCTTAATTAATTCGTGACGTACCAGAGAGCTAGCCATGTTGCTGAACATCGCTTTACGATGACTGCTGTTGCGGTTGAGTTGACGACCACTCTTACGATGGCGCATGACCTAATCCTTCTAACTAGATATCAGTAAACTGTTAATCTTCAGCGATTGATGCAGGTGGCCAATTTTCTAGGCGCATACCTAGAGATAGACCACGAGAAGCTAATACATCTTTGATTTCTGTCAAAGACTTCTTACCAAGGTTTGGCGTTTTAAGAAGCTCAACCTCGGTACGCTGAACAAGATCACCGATGTAATGGATCGCTTCTGCTTTCAGACAGTTAGCAGAGCGAACAGTTAGTTCAAGATCGTCTACAGGACGCAGTAGGATCGGATCGAACTCCGGCTTCTCTTCTTTCTCTTCAGGAACTCGTACATCACGAAGATCTACAAATGCATCCAATTGTTCAGCAAGAATTGTTGCTGCACGACGGATAGCTTCCTCAGGATCAAGAGTACCATTAGTCTCCATATCGATTACTAGCTTGTCTAGGTCAGTACGTTGTTCTACACGTGCTGCCTCTACCGCGTAAGCGATACGGTCCACTGGGCTGTAAGTAGCATCTACTAACAAACGACCAATTGGACGCTCATCTTCTTCAGTGTGAATACGAGCTGATGCTGGTACGTAGCCGCGACCACGTTCTACCTTGATGCGCATGCTTAATTCAGCATTGTCATCAGTTAGATGGCAGATTACGTGTTCTGGGTTCGCAATCTCAACATCACCATCATGGGTGATGTCACCTGCAACAACAGGGCCTGCACCAGATTTGTTCAGAGTAAGAATAACTTCATCTTTACCCTCAACCTTAACGGCTAGACCTTTAAGGTTAAGAAGAATTTCAAGGATATCCTCCTGAACGCCTTCTTTGGTGCTGTACTCATGTAACACACCGTCGATTTCTACTTCAGTTACAGCACAACCTGGCATTGAAGGTAGCAAAATACGACGAAGAGCGTTTCCTAGAGTGTGGCCAAAACCACGCTCCAACGGCTCTAGAGTTACTTTTGCGTGCGTAGAGCTAACTTGTTCGATGTCAACTAGACGCGGCTTAAGAAATTCTGTTACAGAACCCTGCATTGTGTCCTCTCTTAACTGTAGCCTTACTTAGAGTAAAGCTCGACGATCAGGTGTTCGTTGATGTCGGCAGACAAATCAGAACGTTCTGGAAGACGCTTAAACGTACCTTCCATCTTGCTGCTGTCTACTTCGACCCAAGTCGGTAGTTCACGCTGTGTAGCAACTTCAAGAGCTGCTTTAATGCGTGCTTGGTTCTTAGCTTTCTCACGAATGCTAACAACGTCGTTTGCCGCTACCTTGAAAGAAGGAACGTTTACGACTTGACCGTTAACTAGAATCGCTTTGTGGCTTACCAATTGACGAGATTCAGCGCGAGTTGCACCAAAGCCCATGCGGTAAACTACGTTATCTAAACGACCTTCAAGAAGCTGAAGCAGGTTTTCACCTGTGTTACCCTTGATGCGGGCAGCTGTCTTGTAGTAGTTACGGAATTGTTTTTCTAGTACGCCATATGTACGACGAACTTTCTGCTTCTCACGAAGCTGAACGCCGTAATCAGATAGACGACCGCGACGAGCACCATGTTGGCCCGGAGCGTTATCAATCTTACACTTGGTATCAATCGCACGTACACCAGACTTAAGGAATAAGTCAGTGCCTTCGCGACGGCTAAGCTTAAGCTTAGGACCCAAATATCTTGCCATTTTCTTTCTCCAATATTCCTAGAAACTAAACGTTATACGCGACGTTTCTTAGGTGGACGACAACCGTTATGAGGGATCGGAGTCGCATCAACAATGTTAGTGATACGGAAACCCGCTGCGTTTAGAGCGCGGATTGTAGACTCACGACCAGGACCAGGGCCCTTAACCATAACTTCTAGGTTCTTAACGCCATATTCTTTGGCCATTTCACCACAACGCTCAGCAGCAACCTGTGCAGCGAACGGAGTAGATTTACGAGAACCACGGAAACCTGAACCACCTGCAGTTGCCCATGAAAGAGCATTACCTTGACGGTCAGTAATGGTTACGATTGTGTTGTTGAAAGAAGCATGGATGTGCGCAACGCCATCGGCTACTTGCTTGCGTACGCGCTTACGAGCGCGAGTTGGTTGTTTTGCCATTGTACTCTACCTTATCCGACTATTTTTTGATCGGCTTGCGCGGACCCTTGCGGGTACGTGCGTTGGTTTTAGTACGCTGTCCACGAAGAGGTAGACTGCGACGGTGACGAAGACCACGGTAACAACCAAGGTCCATAAGGCGCTTGATGTTCATGGAAATTTCACGACGAAGATCACCTTCTACAGTGTACTTAGCTACACCATCACGCAGTAGATCGATCTGTTCTTCAGTTAGTTCACTGATCTTAACATCTTCAGCAATACCGGTCTCAGCTAAGATAGCTTGAGAACGAGTCTTACCGATGCCGTAAATCGCAGTTAATGCAATTACAGCGTGTTTCTGATCAGGAATGTTAATGCCTGCAATACGGGCCACTATTCACTCCTAGTACTTTACAAGAATAACCGCTGCAGAGCCCGTTCAGGATACGCAGCGGTGGTACAATTCTTTTGCACATAACAAAAGATGGTTGACTAATTTAGCCAACCTATCTTCAATTTGCAAGAAATATTTCTGCTAATTAGCCTTGGCGTTGTTTATGCTTTGGCTCACTGCAAATTACACGCACAACACCGTTGCGCTTGATAACTTTACAGTTACGGCAGATTTTCTTAACGGAAGCACGAACTTTCATTGCTAAACTCCGTAAATATGGAAAACTAAACTTAGCGGCCGTAGCCTTTTAGATTAGCTTTTTTCAATACTGACTCATATTGTTGAGACATCAAATGTGTCTGAACTTGAGCCATGAAATCCATGATAACAACAACTACGATTAGTAAGGAAGTACCGCCGAAATAAAAGCGTACGTTCCATGCAATCATCATGAACTCGGGGATCAGACAGATAAAGGTGATATACAACGCACCCGCAAGGGTTAGTCGAGTCATTACTTTATCAATGTACATTGCGGTCTGTTCACCCGGGCGAATACCAGGTATGAATGCTCCAGACTTCTTCAAGTTATCAGCTGTCTCGCGAGGGTTAAACACCAACGCGGTATAGAAGAAACAGAAGAATATAATTGCAGCAGCGTAGAGCATTACATAAAGTGGCTGTCCTGGACTAAGAGCAAGTGAAATATCACTTAACCAGCCAAGACCTTCACTTTGTCCAAACCACTGAGCCAGTGTGCCTGGAAACAGAATAATACTCGATGCGAAAATTGCTGGGATTACACCGGCCATGTTGATTTTCAACGGCAAGTGTGTGCTCTGCGCAGCAAAGACACGACGGCCTTGTTGACGCTTAGCGTAGTTAACGACGATACGACGTTGACCACGTTCCATGAACACTACAAAGTAAATCACAGCAAAAGATATAACCGCAATTAACAGTAGAAGAAGTACGTGCAATTCACCTTGACGCGCTTGCTCTACGGTCTGTCCAATAGCTGGCGGCAAACCAGCAACGATACCAGTGAAAATAATCACAGATATACCGTTACCAATGCCACGCTCGGTAACTTGCTCACCTAACCACATTAAGAACATGGTACCAGTAACCAAACTAACCACGGCAACAAAATAGAAACTAGGACCTGGATTATGTACCAGACCTGGAATCATACTTGGTAACCCCGTTGCAATACCAATTGCTTGGAAGGTTGCCAATACAAGCGTACCGTATCGGGTGTACTGACTAATCTTACGACGGCCAGCTTCACCTTCTTTCTTCAACTCAGCCAAGGCTGGATGAACTACTGTTAGCAGCTGGACAATAATAGACGCAGAAATATACGGCATTATGCCCAGAGCTAAAATAGAAGCACGCGAGAGTGCACCACCAGAGAACATGTTAAACATCTCAATGATGGTACCCTTTTGCTGCTCGAACAGACTGGCAAGTACAGTAGCGTCAATACCAGGAATAGGCACAAAGGATCCAGCTCGGAATATTAATATCGCACCTAATACAAAGAGAAGGCGTGACTTAAGCTCTGCTAGGCCACCTTGTCCACTACGAAAATCTTGTCCTGGTTGTTTAGCCATCTGTACCTCATCCTCGAGTTAATTATTCCTCGATTTTACCGCCAGCAGCTTCGATAGCAGCTAAAGCGCCTTTAGTAACGCGTAGGCCTTTCACTGTTACTGAACGAGCGATATCACCAGAAAGTACAACTTTCACGAACTTAATGTCCTTAGTGATAACATTCGCAGCTTTTAGTGTTTCAAGGCTTACAACATCACCTTCAACTTTCGCTAGCTCTGCTAGACGAACTTCAGCTGTTACTAGGCTCTTACGAGACGTAAAACCGAACTTTGGTAGACGCTGTTTCAAAGGCATTTGACCGCCTTCAAAACCTGGGCGAACAGAACCACCTGAACGTGATTTCTGACCTTTAACACCACGGCCACAAGTTTTACCTAGACCTGAACCGATACCACGGCCTACGCGCTTCGCAGAAGGCTTAGAACCAGCAGCCGGTGATAGAGTATTCAAACGCATACTGATTACTCCTCAACTTTAACCATGTAGTGAACTTTATTGATCATGCCGCGTACGCAAGCAGTATCTTCAAGTTCAACAGTGTGGTTGATGCGACGAAGGCCTAGGCCGCGCAAAGTAGCTTTATGCTTCGGTAAACGACCGATAGAGCTCTTTGTTTGGGTTACTTTAATAGTTTTAGCCATGTCGATTACTCCAGAATTTCTTTAACAGAAAGACCACGTTTTGCAGCGATCATTTCTGGAGAGTTCATTCCACTTAAACCAGCAATCGTTGCGCGAACAACGTTGATTGGGTTAGTAGAACCGTATGTTTTTGCTAGTACGTTACGGATACCCGCAACTTCTAGCACTGCACGCATTGCGCCACCGGCGATGATACCAGTACCTTCTGATGCAGGCTGCATGTACACTTGAGAACCAGTGTGACGGCCTTTAACAGCGTGGTGAAGAGTACCTTCGTTGATTGCGATCGTAACCATGTTACGACGTGCTTTTTCCATCGCTTTCTGGATTGCAGCTGGCACTTCACGTGCTTTACCGTAACCAAAACCGATGCGACCGTTACCGTCACCAACTACTGTTAGCGCAGTAAAGCTGAAAATACGACCACCTTTAACCGTTTTTGAAACACGGTTAACAGCGATCAGTTTTTCATTCAAATCTGATTGTGTCTTTTCGTTAGCCATCTTCCGCCTACCTTAGAATTTCAGACCAGCTTCACGAGCAGCTTCTGCTAGTGTCGCGATACGGCCGTGGTATTGGAAACCAGAGCGATCAAATGCAACGTTAGAGATGCCTTTTTCAATCGCGCGCTCAGCAATAGTTTTACCTACAACTGCAGCAGCGTCTTTGTTTCCGGTACTCTTAACTTGCTCACGGATCGCTTTTTCTAAAGTAGAAGCGGCTGCGATAACCTCAGAGCCGTTCGGTGCAATTACCTGAGCGTACACGTGACGTGGAGTACGGTGTACAACTAGGCGAGTTGCGCCCAGTTCAGCAATCTTACGACGTGCTCGGGTCGCACGACGGATACGAGATGCTTTCTTATCCATAGTGTTACCTTACTTCTTCTTAGCTTCTTTAGTACGCACAACTTCGTCGGCGTAACGAACACCTTTACCTTTATAAGGTTCAGGGCTACGGTAAGCGCGAATATCAGCAGCTACCTGACCAACCAACTGCTTATCAGTACCTGTAAGTACGATTTCAGTTTGTGATGGACATTCAGCTTTGATACCTGCTGGAAGTTCGTGCTCAACTGGATGAGAGAAACCTAGAGTTAGACCTACAGCGTTGCCTTTGATAGCAGCACGGTAACCAACACCCTTAAGAGTCAGCTTCTTAGTGAAGCCTTCGGTAACACCAACAACCATGTTGTTAACTAGTGCACGAGCAGTACCTGCTTGTGCCCAAGCTTTATCGAACCCTTCACGAGGACCGAAAGTAACTTTGTTCTCTTCCAAAGTTAGAACTACTGCTGGGTTCATCATGCGAACTAGTTCGCCTTTAGAACCTTTAACAGTAATTTCCTGACCGTTAAGCTTAACTTCTACGCCGGCAGGGAAAACTACTGGTGCTTTTGCAACACGAGACATGTTCTACTCCTATTATGCTACGTAGCAGATAATCTCACCGCCAAGACCCGCTTTGCGTGCAGCGCGGTCGGTCATAAGACCCTTGGAAGTGGAAACGATAGCAATACCAAGGCCACCCATCACTGATGGTAGCGCACCTTTTTTCTTGTAGATGCGTAGACCAGGACGTGATACACGTTGGATTTGCTCAATAACTGGGTTAGCTTCGAAGTACTTAAGAGTAACTTCTAGCTCTGGCTTAACTTCACCTGTTACAGTGTAGTCTGCCACGAAACCTTCTTCTTGTAATAATGCTGCAATTGCAACTTTAAGCTTAGAAGATGGCATTTTAACAGCAACTTTTTTCGCTGCCTGACCGTTACGAAGACGGGTCAGCATATCCGAAATCGGATCTTGCATGCTCATAAGTTAATACTCCGTGATTCTGAATTGCTTACTGGTATTACCAGCTTGCTTTACGTAGACCCGGAATCTCGCCTTTCATGCAAGCTTCACGAACCTTGATACGGCTAAGACCGAACTTACGTAGGTAGCCGTGTGGACGTCCAGTCTGGTTACAGCGATTACGCTGACGAGACTTCGCAGAATCACGTGGTAGTGACTGAAGTTTAAGCACTGCATTCCAGCGATCTTCTTCAGACGCATTCACGTCGCTAATTAGAGCTTTTAGCGCAGCACGCTTTTCAGCGAACTTAGCTACTAGCTTGGCACGTTTAGCTTCACGTGCCTTCATTGATTCTTTAGCCATTAGTAACCCTTACTTTTACTTACGGAATGGGAAGTTAAAAGCAGACAGTAGAGCTAGAGCTTCTTCATCAGATTTAGCAGAAGTAGTGATTGTGATATCTAAACCACGTACACGATCTACTTTATCGAAATCGATTTCTGGGAAGATGATCTGCTCACGAACGCCCATGCTGTAGTTACCACGACCATCGAATGATTTCGGGTTTAAACCACGGAAATCTCGAATACGAGGTACAGCAATTGAAATTAGACGCTCGAAAAAGTCCCACATACGCTCGCCACGTAAGGTTACTTTACAGCCAATAGGGTAGCCCTCACGGATCTTAAAGCCTGCAACTGACTTGCGTGCTACTGTGATTAGCGGCTTCTGACCTGCAATTGCAGTCATGTCAGCAGCAGCGTTTTCTAGCAGCTTCTTGTCGTTGATAGCTTCGCCCACACCCATGTTAAGTGTGATCTTTTCGATCCTTGGGACTTGCATGATACTCTTGTATTCGAACTTGCCAGCAAGGTCTTTTACAACAGTCTCTTTGTAGTAATCATGCAGTTTCGCCATAGTACTACTCCAAACTTACTTGATAGTTTCGCCAGTCGATTTAAAGAAACGAACTTTTTTGTCGTCTTCAAATCGGAAGCCTACACGGTCCGCTTTACCTTGACCGTTAACGATAGCAACATTAGACGCATCGATCGCAGCTTCCTGCTCAACAATACCGCCTTGAACACCCATTGCCGGAACCGGCTTCTGGTGTTTCTTAACCATGTTAATACCTTCAACGATAACTTTACCGGTTGCTAGAACCTTAGTTACCTTACCAGTCTTGCCTTTATCTTTACCAGCAAGAATGATAACTTCGTCGTTACGACGGATTTTAGCTGCCATTATAGTCGCTCCTTAAAGTACTTCTGGCGCTAGTGATACAATCTTCATGAATTTCGTATTACGAAGTTCACGAGTCACAGGGCCAAAGATACGGGTACCGATAGGTTGCTCAGTAGTGTCGTTCAACAATACGCAAGCATTACGGTCAAAGCGAATGACAGAGCCATCTTGACGACGAACGCCTTTACGGGTGCGTACAACCACCGCTTTCAGGACATCACCTTTCTTAACTTTACCGCGTGGAATTGCTTCCTTTACAGTAATCTTGATGATGTCACCGATATGTGCATAGCGACGGTGAGAACCACCCAGAACCTTAATACACATTACGCTACGTGCGCCGGAGTTATCCGCAGCATCAAGCATACTTTGCATTTGGATCATGTTAGTGCTCCGCTAATTTAAAACATCTAGACCCAAATCGAGTCGATATGCCTTTTCTTCAAAGGCGGCGAATAATAACACCATTTTCGACCGATGGGTAGATAAAAAAATGAACGGCCCTAAGTTTTTCAGGGCCGCTTACTTAAATAGCTGAAAAGTCAGTAATTAGATACGTGCTTTTTCAACTACGCGTACCAGTGTCCAAGACTTAGTCTTTGACATTGGACGGCACTCACGAACTTCAACCATGTCGCCTAGGCCACATTCGTTGTTTTCGTCATGTGCATGAAGCTTAGTCGTGCGTGTGATGTACTTACCGTAAATCGGGTGCTTCACTTTACGCTCGATAGCAACAACAATAGACTTATCGCCTTTGTCGCTAACTACACGACCAAGCTGAGTACGGATTTGATCGCTCATTATGCGCCAGCCTTCTCAGTCAGTACAGTTTTAACACGTGCGATATCACGACGTACAGTTTTAAGATTATGAGTCTGCTGTAGTTGACCAGTCGCAGCTTGCATGCGCAAGTTAAACTGTTCACGTAGCAAATTCACAAGCTCTGCATTAAGCTCTTCAACGCTTTTAGCGCGTAGATCTAGTGCATTCATCACATCACCGCCTTAATTACGAATGTTGTCTTGATTGGTAGCTTACGTGCAGCAAGATTAAATGCTTCACGAGCTAGTGCTTCAGGAACACCACCCATTTCGTATAGAACTTTACCTGGTTGAATCTGTGCAACCCAGTACTCCACACTACCTTTACCTTTACCTTGACGAACTTCAAGAGGCTTAGAAGTGATTGGTTTGTCTGGGAATACACGAATCCAGATTTGGCCCTGACGTTTTACATGACGAGTCATAGCACGACGTGCAGCTTCGATCTGACGAGCAGTTAGTCGACCACGACCAACAGCTTTAAGACCAAATTGACCAAAGCTTACATCAGTACCGTTCGCTAAACCGCGGTTACGACCTTTAAAGGCCTTGCGGAATTTAGTGCGTTTAGGTTGCAGCATCAATAAACTCCTTATTTACGGCTTTTGCGCTGCTTCTTAGGCTTGTCAGCCTTTGGCTCTTCAACCGGCATGCCGCCTAGAACTTCACCTTTGAAGATCCAAACTTTAACGCCGATAACACCGTATTGGGTGTGAGCCGAAGAAGTTGCGTAATCAATGTCAGCACGAAGAGTGTGTAGAGGCACACGGCCTTCACGGTACCACTCAGTACGTGCGATTTCAGCACCGCCAAGACGGCCGCTTACTTCAACTTTGATACCCTTAGCGCCAAGACGCATAGCGTTTTGAACTGCACGCTTCATCGCGCGACGGAACATAACACGACGCTCTAGTTGAGACGAAATGCTGTCTGCTACTAGTTGACCATCTAGTTCTGGTTTACGTACTTCAGCGATGTTGATCTGAGCTGGAACGCCCGCGATCTTCGCAACTGCTGCACGTAGTTTCTCTACGTCTTCGCCTTTCTTACCGATTACTACGCCTGGACGAGCAGTGTGAATAGTCACACGGATGCTCTTAGCAGGACGCTCGATAACGATGCGTGATAGAGATGCTTTTGCTAGTTCCTTAGTAAGGAACTGGCGTACCTTGAAATCGCCGTCTAGGTTGTCAGCGAATTCTTGGCTGTTAGCAAACCAAGTGGTATTCCAAGGCTTACAGATGCCTAAACGAATACCATTAGGATGTACTTTCTGACCCATTGCTTTCTCTCCTAGTCTCTTAGCGGTCTGCTACAACAACAGTGATGTGGCTAGAACGCTTCAAGATGCGATCGGCACGGCCTTTAGCACGAGGCATAATACGCTTCATGGTAGGACCTTCGTCAACGAAGATTTTAGCAACATTAAGATCATCAATGTCTGCGCCTTCGTTGTGTTCTGCGTTAGCGATAGCTGACTCTAGAACTTTCTTGATTAAATCAGCAGCTTTTTTGTTGCTGAAGTTAAGAATTTCTAGAGCTTGAGCAACTGGCTTACCGCGCAGTTGATCTGCAACCAAACGAGCTTTTTGCGGCGAAATGCGAGCAAAGCGATGTTTAGCGATAGCTTCCATTACCTACTCCTTAGCGCTTTTTAGCTTTCTTATCCGCAGCATGACCGCGGTAAGTACGTGTTGGTGCAAATTCGCCTAGCTTGTGACCGATCATTTCTTCAGAAACGAAAACAGGAACGTGCTGACGACCATTATGGACAGCGATGGTCAAACCGATCATCTGAGGGATGATCATTGAGCGACGGGACCAAGTCTTAACAGGCTTTTTGTCTCCGCTTTCCAACGCTTTCTCTACCTTCTTCAGCAAGTGTAGGTCAATGAATGGACCTTTCTTGAGAGAACGTGGCATGGCGTATCCTCTTTATAATTACTTATTACGACGACGTACGATGTACTTGTCGGTGCGCTTGTTGCTACGAGTCTTATAACCCTTAGTTGGAACGCCCCAAGGTGTTACTGGATGACGACCGCCTGATGTACGACCTTCACCACCACCGTGTGGGTGATCCACTGGGTTCATTACAACACCACGTACAGTTGGACGAACACCGCGCCAGCGTGAAGCACCAGCTTTACCTAGCTCACGTAGCATGTGTTCTGCGTTACCAACTTCACCTAGAGTCGCACGACCTTCAGCAAGAACTTTACGCATTTCACCAGAACGTAGACGTAGAGTCACATAAGTGCCTGCACGTGCAATGATCTGAGCGTATGCACCAGCTGAACGAGCCAGCTGTGCACCTTTACCAGGCTTAAGTTCAACACAGTGTACTGTTGAACCTACTGGGATGTTGCGCATTGGTAAAGTGTTACCAACTTTGATAGCAGCATCTTCGCCAGACTGGATCATATCACCAGCTTGGATACCTTTAGGTGCGATAATGTAGCGGCGCTCACCGTCTGCGTACAGAACTAGAGCAATGTTTGCGCTACGGTTTGGATCGTATTCTAGACGCTCAACTTTCGCTGGGATGCCATCTTTAGTACGTTTAAAGTCAATTAGACGGTAGTGTTGTTTGTTACCACCACCGATATGACGTACTGTGATACGACCGTTATTGTTACGACCACCTGACTTAGAGTTTTTCTCTAGTAGTGGTGCGTACGGCTTACCCTTATGCAGGTCAGAGTTAACCACTTTTACTACGTGGCGACGACCTGGGGAAGTCGGCTTACATTTTACAATAGCCATTCTTCTTTGCTCCTAGCCTTACTCTGCACTACCAGCGAAGTCGATGTCTTGACCTTCTTTCAAGATAACATACGCTTTCTTCACGTCTGAACGACGGCCTTGGCGCATACCTTGACGTTTGGTCTTACCCTTAGTGATAAGAGTATTTACAGACTTAACTTCAACCTCAAACAGTTTTTCAACTGCTGCTTTGATCTCTCTCTTTGTCGCAGTAATAGCAACTTTAAACACGATAGTATTCGCGTTTTCAGCAGCCATTGATGCTTTTTCAGAGATGTGCGGAGCACGTAGAACTTTTAAAATACGCTCTTCAGTGATCATGCTAGCATCTCCTCAATTGCTTTAACTGCAGCTGCAGTCATTACAATTTTATCGAAAGCGATCAAGCTAACTGGATCGATTGCCGCTGCATCACGTACGTCTACTTTGTATAGGTTACGTGCTGCAAGGAATAGATTCTCATCTAGTTCGCCAGTTACGATTAGTGCATCAGTTAGCTCAAGCTCTTTAAGCTTAGCAACTAGTGCTTTTGTCTTTGGTGCTTCTAGAGTGAAGTTTTCA
The DNA here is from genome assembly GCF_002954455.1 of Photobacterium aquimaris. GTDB lineage: Bacteria > Pseudomonadota > Gammaproteobacteria > Enterobacterales > Vibrionaceae > Photobacterium > Photobacterium aquimaris. The sequence continues at coordinate 316,902 of NZ_MSCC01000003.1, read as the reverse complement.
ACAACGATTAAACGCTCTTGACGAACTAACTCAGAAAGAATGCTCTTCATAGCACCGCGGTACATTTTCTTGTTTACTTTTTGGCTGTGATCCTGAGGACGAGCAGCGAAAGTAACACCACCAGAACGCCATAGCGGACTGCGGATTGTACCTGCACGAGCGCGACCAGTACCCTTCTGGCGCCATGGCTTAGCGCCACCACCAGAAACGTCTGAACGAGTCTTCTGAGCACGTGTACCCTGACGAGCACCTGCTGCAAACGCAACAACTACTTGGTGTACAAGCGCTTCATTGAAATCACGCCCAAAAGTAGTTTCGGAGACAGTTAGCGCGTTAGCGCCTTTGACTACCAATTCCATTACTAACTCCTCGACGTTACGCTTTAACAGCTGGTTTAACGATCACGTTACCGCCTGTAGCACCAGGGACTGCACCTTTAATAAGAAGCAGATTGCGCTCAGCGTCAACACGTACGATCTCTAGGTTTTGAGTCGTTACACGCTCAGCACCCATATGACCAGCCATTTTCTTGCCTTTAAATACACGACCTGGAGTTTGACATTGGCCAATTGAACCCGGAGCGCGGTGAGACAAGGAGTTACCATGGGTCATATCTTGAGTACGGAAGTTCCAGCGCTTAATAGCACCTTGGAAGCCCTTACCTTTAGATGTACCAGTAACGTCTACTTTTTTAATTTCGTTAAAGATTTCAACACTTAGCTCAGCGCCAACTGCGAATTCTTCATTATTTTCTAGACGGAATTCCCAAAGACCGCGACCAGCTTCTACACCTGCTTTCGCAAAGTGACCAGCTTCTGGCTTAGATACGCGGCTAGCTTTCTTAGTTCCAGCTGTTACTTGAATAGCGTTGTAACCGTCAGTTTCTACAGATTTAACCTGAGTAACGCGGTTGTTTTCAACTTCAACAACAGTAACTGGAATAGAAATGCCATCTTCGGTAAAGATGCGGGTCATGCCCACTTTACGACCGATTAGACCAATCATTCTCTTATCTCCCCTTAACCTAGGCTGATCTGTACGTCAACGCCAGCAGCTAGATCTAGACGCATCAGAGCATCAACAGTTTTGTCTGTAGGCTCAACGATGTCGATAAGGCGCTTGTGTGTACGAATTTCGTACTGGTCACGTGCGTCCTTATTAACGTGTGGAGAAATAAGAACAGTGAAGCGCTCTTTGCGAGTAGGAAGAGGGATTGGACCCTTAACCTGTGCGCCAGTACGCTTAGCTGTTTCAACGATTTCCGCAGTAGACTGGTCGATCAAACGATGATCGAACGCCTTTAGGCGGATACGAATACGTTGGTTCTGCATTAGACAGAGCTCCAAATAAAAATTACACAAACAATATCGCCACTCACGTTCGTAAAGACGAAGGAATGTCGATTGATTTATGTGAACGTAGCATCCCTATCGGATGCATTGTCAGCCAATTTAATGACTGCGAACATAAGTCAGAGTTTTCATTATGAAACATACTTGGCAAGCCAGTAGTAAGTTTCTCCTCAACGCTTATTGGTTCACAACAGCACTTACAAGACTTCGTCTCAGGCAGTGTCGAGCATTATACAGATCACATTTTTGAAATCAAGCCTTGATCGATAAATAAACAACCTTCTAATTGTTGCTCTTTATTATCAATAGCTTAATTGTAATGATTTGTCTGCCCTACCCGTTTAAGGCGTTATCTATATAGTTATCCATATAAAAAAGGGAGCCTAAGCTCCCTTTTTTGTACGTAAGTACTAAATGTTATTAAGCAACGATAGTTGCAACAACACCAGCACCAACTGTACGGCCACCTTCACGGATAGCAAAACGTAGACCTTCGTCCATCGCGATAGGTGCGATTAGAGTAACAGTCATTGAGA
>NZ_MSCC01000003.1:153899-314018 GCF_002954455.1 Photobacterium aquimaris | reverse complement strand
AAATTTTTCTTTAGACACGATTGTGTTCCTTCCTAGTTAAGATACGCCCCCTACTAGGTCGGGGACGGCTCCGAAGTTGTGTATTTTATGCGTCAATAGCAATTGACGCAATAATGAAATTAAATACGTTCTGCAATAATTTTATCAGTAACGTTCTTTGGCATTTCAGCGTACTCGCTAAACTCCATCGAATAAGACGCGCGGCCTTGTGTTGCTGAACGTAAATCAGTTGCGTATCCGAACATTGCTGATAGTGGAACTTGCGCACGAATAATTTTAATACCCGCGTTGCCTTCTTCCATACCTTCGATCATACCGCGGCGACGGTTTAAGTCACCAACGACATCACCCATCCAATCTTCTGGCGTGGTAATTTCAACTTTCATCATCGGCTCAAGCAATACTGGAGTTGCATCAAGTGCACCCTGTCGTAATGCCATTGAACCTGCGATTTTAAATGCAATTTCGCTTGAATCGGTGTCGTGGTAAGAACCATCAACTAACGTCGCTTTAACGTCAATCATTGGGTAGCCTGCTAGCACGCCACTCTTCATTTGTTCTTCGATACCTGTAGCAACAGCACTAATGTATTCTTTAGGTACGCTGCCACCGACAATTTCATCTACGAATACGAAACCTTCACCTGGCTCTGACGGTTCAAGCTTCAGCCATACATGACCATATTGGCCACGGCCGCCGGTTTCACCTGCCTGACGAATGAATTTACCTTCAACTTTAGTGGTACCACGAATGGTTTCACGATAAGCAACCTGAGGTTTACCTACGTTACAGTTGACGTTAAATTCGCGCTTCATACGATCGACGATGATATCTAGGTGAAGTTCACCCATGCCAGAGATTAAAATCTGACCTGATTCATCATCAGTTTCGACGCGGAAAGACGGATCTTCTGCAGCTAGTTTATCTAGCGCGATGGTCATCTTATCTTGGTCTGCTACAGAGCGTGGTTCAACCACAATCTGAATTACTGGTTCAGGGAAATCCATGCGCTCTAGAATCACTTTATGATTTTGATCGCATAGGGTATCACCTGTTGTCGCAAATTTAAGACCAATGGCTGCAGCGATATCGCCAGCACGCACTTCTTTGATCTCTTCACGTTTATTAGCATGCATCTGAACGATACGGCCTAAACGCTCGCGTTTTTCTTTAATTACGTTGTAAACAGTATCACCTGAATTAACAACGCCAGAGTATACGCGCATGAAAGTCAATGTACCTACGAACGGGTCGGTTGCGATTTTGAACGCTAGTGCTGAGAATGGTTCGTCATCGCTAGAATGACGCTCAACAGGGTTACCGTGTTCGTCTTCACCTGTAATAGCTTTTACTTCAGTTGGTGAAGGTAGATAATCAACAACGGCATCTAGTACGGCTTGAACACCTTTGTTCTTAAATGCAGAACCACAAGTTGCCAATACGATTTCGTTGCTTAGGGTACGTTGACGCAGACCAGCTTTAATTTCAGCTTCAGTCAATTCACCTTCTTCAAGGTATTTATCCATTAGTTCATCATTAGCTTCTGCTGCTGATTCAACTAAGTTCATGCGCCACTCATCTGCTAACTCTTGCATGTCAGCAGGAATATCTTCATAGGTAAAACTAGTACCTTGATCGGCATCAGACCAGTTAATGGCCTTCATTTTGATCAGGTCAATTACACCTTTAAATTCATCTTCAGTACCAATATTTAATTGCAGAGGCACTGGTGTTGCACCAAGACGGTGTTTGATCTGCTCGATAACGCGGAAGAAATCTGCGCCCGTGCGATCCATCTTGTTAATAAAAACGATACGCGGAACTTCATATCGATCGGCTTGACGCCATACAGTCTCAGACTGAGGCTCTACACCTGAAGCACCACAGAACACAACTACAGCACCATCTAACACACGTAATGAACGCTCAACTTCAATGGTGAAGTCTACGTGTCCAGGAGTATCAATGATGTTGATTCGGTGCTCGTCGAACTGCTTGTCCATACCGCGCCAAAAGGTGGTCGTTGCAGCAGAGGTGATCGTGATACCACGTTCTTGCTCCTGCTCCATCCAATCCATAGTAGCAGCGCCGTCGTGTACTTCACCAATCTTATGAGATAGGCCTGTATAAAACAGGATGCGCTCAGTAGTGGTTGTTTTACCGGCGTCAACGTGAGCACAGATACCGATATTACGGTAGCGCTCGATGGGCGTTTTGCGAGCCACGATTGTATCCTCTTACTAAGGTGAACCTTAGAAAATGGTTTAGGCACAGCAGGAGAACCTGCTGTGCCCAAGCGGTATTACCAGCTATATTACCAGCGGTAATGTGCGAACGCTTTGTTCGCATCTGCCATACGGTGAACGTCTTCACGTTTCTTAACAGCAGAACCTTTGTTGTCAGCCGCATCAAGCATTTCGCCTGCTAGACGCTGAGCCATAGATTTTTCACCACGCTTACGCGCAGCTTCAACTAACCAACGCATAGCTAGTGCATTACGACGTACTGGACGTACTTCTACAGGCACCTGGTAAGTTGAACCACCCACACGGCGAGATTTAACTTCTACCGCTGGACGTACATTTTCAAGAGCTTTTTCAAATACAGCTAGGTGTTCTTCACCAGAACGCTCAGCCATAGTTTCTAGTGCAGAGTAAACAATTTTTTCTGCAGTAGATTTTTTACCGTCAACCATAAGGATGTTAACGAATTTTGCCAGCAATTCTGATTTGAATTTAGGATCTGGAAGGATCTTACGCTGACCGATTACGCGACGACGTGGCATGGATTATCTCCGTTGTCTTCTTCAGGTTATCCAAAACTTTTCAGTTTCTTCAAAATTAAATAATTTTAGTGTTTGGCCTTACTTAACGGAATCCATTAAGACTTAGGACGCTTCACACCGTACTTAGAACGACCTTGTTTACGGTCATTAACGCCTGCACAGTCAAGTGCACCACGAACAGTGTGGTAACGAACACCCGGTAAGTCTTTAACACGACCACCGCGGATAAGAACAACTGAGTGCTCCTGAAGGTTGTGACCTTCACCGCCGATGTATGATGTTACTTCGAAACCGTTTGTTAGACGAACACGACATACTTTACGTAATGCTGAGTTCGGTTTTTTAGGTGTAGTAGTGTAAACACGAGTACATACACCACGTTTCTGTGGGCACGCTTCTAGTGCTGGCACGTTGCTTTTTACAACTTGCTTAGCACGTGGCTTACGTACCAACTGGTTAATAGTTGCCATTAAATAGCTCCTGATTGTTACTTTCGTAAGGTGAAAAATCTGCCTCCCAACAACAGGAGGACGCGAAATTTTAGGCATCGCACCTAAAGGTGTCAAGATCTAACCAACGATCAATTAAGTGATCATTTCTTAAACAGTCACTTTTTTGTTCATATATCGTTACTAATAATGGCTTTTTATGCCCATCTCATATGTTGAGCATGCTGTTCAGTAAGAAAAACAAAACCTTTATAATCAATAACATCTAGACTTTTATCACATTTATCCTGCAAACCGCGCGCAATAATGTCAGCTTCCAGTAAATAAATTTTTACGCCAATATTTTTTATTAAATCAAAGTAAATATTTTCGCTTACGGCGACATTTACAGCGTCTTCAAGCAATAAGATCTCATCGCCAGCGCAAATAAACTGTAAACATTGTGCCAATGCGTGGCTTTGAAATGGCGAACGGGTCACAGTATGTAACATCGATACCTCAAAAAGTAAGGATCTGACGACAACAATGTAATGTTGTCACCAATTCGACACGAGGACGGATAATGGCGTCAATTAATAAGTCTTCACGGCATAATCCACGCTCAGCTAATGACTGCTGACAGACATAAATATTTTCAATGTCATACAAGGGCAACATTTTAAAGGTCGCACTATAATTACGGCTCAAAATCGCATTCGACTGCTGATGTTTAAGCAGCTGCAATACTCCATCACCAATAAAAAATACACTCAGTGCTTCGGTATAAGCAGAAGCAGCTAATAATGCATCAAGTCCCTCTCGACCACTCGTCGTACCGTGAGGAGGTTGGCGAAACACAAACCCTAAGTCATTCACTTATTTCACCTCAAAATTGCATAACACGATCAGTGCTAAGTAAAACCTCAGCTAGACCACCAAGTCCGGCCTGTTCAAACCCTGATGCTAAATTATGGCTTGGTAATTGATTTTGTTGTGCTTCTTGCTCACTAACAATACCACGGCGTAACGCAGCAGCGACACAAGTGTGTAATTCGACGTTATGGGTTTGCGCTAACTGTTGCCATGCTGCAACCAAATCAAATTCATCTGATGCGGGTGCTGTCAGTGCATTACCATTTAACACTCCGTCTTGATAAAAGAATACTCGAGTTAAAGTATGGCCGACCTCAATAAGTGTAGATGCAAATTGATAAGCAGATCGTGCGGCTTGAGTACCATAAGCGGGGCCATTAACAACAATGGCGTAAGTTAGACTCACTTGTCACCATCCTCTGTTTTACGCTGACGAATATAAAGATACACGGTGTGCTTAGAAATATTCAATCGATCAGCCACACGATTAATCGCATCTTTAATGTCAAAAATACCTTTATCAAACAACTCCATCACTATCTGACGATTCTTGGCATTATTGGATACATTTTTATCAGCATTAATTTCTTCAATAGTACGCTCAACGGTTTGATCGACCAATTCATCAACGTCACTGGCAAAGTTAACTTTTGATGCGGCCTGTTTGGCTTCATCAGTTGGCATAAACGATTGCAAAATTTGGGTAAATGGAACATCAAGATTGACGTTAATACATAACAAACCAATCACTTTATTATCACCATTACGAATGGCGATAGTGATTGATTTCATTAAATCACCGCCTTTAGCACGGGTGAAATACGCACGAGAAAAATTACGTTCTGAATTTTGAATATCACGTAACGAGCGTAAGGCAAGATCGGTGATCGGTGATCCAACTTTACGGCCGGTATTTTGACCATTGGCTATTTTAATTGCCGAGGTATTTAAATCAGCTAAGGAATGCAGAACAATTTCACAAAATGGCCCAATCAATGCGGCTAAGCCATCAACAACCGCTTCATATGCGCGCAGAATATTATTGTCGTGCTCAGAAAAAATTCGTCTGTCAACGATGTCACTATCAACAATTATCTCTGTTCCAAAATCATCTACTGAAATCACGATATCACCTTCCATTTTGCTGCTTATCTACAATGCGATCGCCCTGATCTATCACTACAAGCATTCAATATAATTGATAAAATTTAAAATCTTCTCAGTAAGTTTATCAGATTATTGAACAAAAAAGACCCGACATATGCCGGGCCTAGATCAACTGTTACGCTTTTTTGTCACTAAAACGCGACAATTATTGTGTTTTAGTTGCTGTCGCTGCTGCTTTTACTGCTTCAACAGCAGGTTGCTTCGCTTGCTTATCGCCTTTAATGCTCAGTAACTCTACTTGGAAAACCAAAGTAGAGTTAGCAGGAATACTTGGATTAGCTTGCGCGCCATAAGCCAGTTGTGGCGGAATAACAAATTCAAACTTAGAACCAACAGGCATTAATTGTACGCCTTCAGTCCAGCCTGGAATCACTTGGTTTAGTGGGAACGTTGCTGGTTGATTACGCTGGTATGAGCTATCAAATACAGTACCGTCTGTTAGCATGCCTTTGTACTGAACTTCAACAGTATCAGTTGCTGCAGGTTTTGGACCGGTACCTTCTTTTTCAATTTTGTACATTAAACCAGATTTAGTGGTTACAACACCGGCTTCTTTGGCAAATTTAGCGCGGTACTCTTCACCAACTTTAATGTTCTTTTCAGCTTCAGCTTTTGCTTTTTGCTCAACAATTTTAGCAACACGCTGATCTAGTGATTGTAGTGCTTGTTGTGTTTGTTCTTGTGTCATACGGCTCTTGCCTGCAAACACATCTTCAACACCTTGAAGTACATCTTGGCGATTAAGGTTTAGACCTAACTCTTTTTGTTGATCAAGGTTAGCTGATAAGTATTGCGCCAGTGATGCACCAATTGCATAAGCTGCTTTTTGATCTTCAGTTTTAAATTCAACTTTTGCAGCATCTGTTGTTGCAACTGCAGCAGAAGTAGTTGTTTGCTCAACTTTTGCTGGCTCAACAGGCTTGTTGGTATCTGCTTTATTATCGTCCTGACAACCCACAGCAAGGAAGATTGTTGCTGCTAATACAGACATCTTTAAAATCGGCTTCATGTATTTCTCCATCAGTCATTGAGGCCATGCCTCACTTTTACACTGTACTTATTAGTATGAGTATGAAAACAAAATTATATCAATATACTACTACCAGTCTGATTAAGTAACTGTAAAAACTAGCACTGCAGTTATTTAATCAGATTCTTTTCTTTCATCTAGTTACCCTAAGCAAGCGGAACCAGAGCTTAATGTACAAGAAATTTTTGTCGGTTGGTCTATTTTTATCTAGTTTTGCCTTAAGCGGTTGTTTGTTGTCTGATTCAGAAATCAAACGTTGGCACTTAGCTCAACAAGGTAGTACCAGTCTTAGCCTTAGCCGTGATGGCCGTTTTGCTCTTGTTAGCACCAAGCTACAAGGTATCGCGCTATGGGATTTACAGCAAAACAAAAAGTTAGCAGATTTTGGTTCTCAAGATCAATATCACAATAGTGTGATAACAAGTCAAATATCAGATAACAATCGTTATGCAATCACCGCAACAACTCAAAATTTTGCGGTATGGGATCTGGGGTGGTCACAGGCCCGTGGTTTATGGTCAATTGATGATGCCGCGATTCAAGATGTTGCGATTACCAATAATGGTACCGAGGTCCTATTGGCATTAACCAATGGTAAGGCACTGTTTATTAATTTGACTGATGGTCGCCAACTAGAATTTTTAGCTCATCGTGACAAAGTCAATAGTGTGGCACTTTCTGCCAATGGCCATTACGCACTCTCTGGTGGTAATGATAGCCACGCCTATTTATGGAATACTCGCAGTGGCCAAATAATCTATTCTTTCAAGCATAGCAGCCGTGTTAGCCAAGTCGCATTACAACGCGATGGAAAATTGGCTTTTTCCTCTGATAGCAACAATGACCACATTATTTGGGATTTAACCACTGGCAAAAAAATCTCTCAATTAGCGGTGAAATTACGTCAATCGCCACTCTCAAGCGTACGCTTTTCAAATAATGGACAATGGTTAGTAACAGGAAGTCCCACTCGTCGAGTTGAATTATGGCGTACTGATAATGGTAAAAATATCGGCTCTTGGCGTGCAGAAGTATTACCAGGGACTCGACCCGCCACAGCAGTGGTGTATGATGTCGCTATTAGCCCTACAGGTAATGTCGTCGCTGGCTCATCCGCTGGTTACGCTCAAGCCTGGTCAACCGACTGAAAGATATCCCATGAATGAGATACAACAACTGCAAAGCCGTCTTGATGAACTTGAGATGAAACTCGCTTTTCAAGAGCAAACCATTGATGAATTAAATGATGCGTTAACTAAGCAGCAATTCATGATTGATCGTATGGAAGTACAACTGAAGTTTATGGTCGGTAAAGTGAAAGGCATGCAAACCTCTAATATGGCTGATGAGTCAGAAGAAACACCACCGCCGCATTATTAAGTCGAGGTTCGACAACATAAAAAACAAAAAGGAAGCCAAGGCTTCCTTTTTTTATATCGCGTTAAGCAATATTAGTGAGAACAGCCACAGCCGCCCTTCTCTTCGCCACCACAACAACCTTCGTCATCGTGATCGCCACAGCCGCCTTCGCCGCCACAACAACCGCCACCTTGGTGTAGGTGACCGTGCTCGATTTCTTCTTCAGTTGCAGCGCGTACAGCAACAACTTCAACGTCAAAACCTAGTGTTTGACCAGCTAGCATGTGGTTACCATCAACAACAACTTCGTCGCCGTCAACTTCAGTTACTTCTACAGGGATTGGACCTTGATCTGTATCAGCAAGGAAACGCATGCCAACAGTGATTTCATCAACACCTTGGAATACATTTGCAGGAACACGCTGAACCATTTCGTCCATGTGCTCACCGTAAGCTTCTTCAGGAGCAACTGTGATTTCAAACTTGTCGCCTGCCACGTGGCCTTCTAGCGCTTTTTCCAGACCAGGAATAAGGTTGTTATGACCGTGTAGGTAATCAAGAGGAGCTTCAACTGTTGATTGATCAACAACGATACCTTCTTCAGTTTTCACTTGGTAAGCTAAGCTTACTACTGTGTCTTTAGCGACTTTCATGTTAACTCCAAAATTTAAGCTTGGGGTGATAGTTTTTGTTCCCATATCATACAGGATAATACCATTGAGATGCCATTATCACATTAGTCTGGTTTAAAAATCCCTATCACTTGTTGTTTGGTGGTTGAAGACAGTTGTTCACTCTCTTTCACTGCTTGCGGTAAACGTGTATCCAAATGCTGGCATTTGACACATTCAATATGTTCAACATCATTGTGTTGCCACCAGCGTAAAGTATCTACAGCTTGGCAATGAGGACATATTGCTGCTGCAATAAATCGTTTTTTGATCATGCTCATCACTCCTTGATTAATCCCAACCTTGATGGCGCTGTTGCTCACCACGCATTTCACGATCAAAAATATCTTCAAGCTCTTTACGGGCTTCTTTTTGACGTGAGGCTAAGTTAACCTCTTCGCTATGTTGAGGCAGCAGATCTCGTAATGCTTGAGTATCTATTTTACGAAAATGTGCTTGAGCACGATTCGCTTTATAGGGATGCATACCCAAAGATATGAGGGCTTGGCGACCTAAATCAAGGGCACCTTCAAATGTTTCACGTGAAAAGCATTCAACCCCATGACTTAATAATTGATGCGCTTCAACGCGACTACGCGCCCGCGCCATTAATTTCAATTGCGGAAAATGTTGCTGGCACAGTGTTACCACCTCCATCACCTCAGTTGGATCATCGGTACAGATAATCAATGCTTCGGCATTATCAGCGCCTGCTGAACGTAATAAGTCGAGTTGGGTCGCATCACCATAATAGACTTTATAGCCAAACTTACGTAAAAACTGAATTTGACTTGGATCACGCTCTAAAACCGTCACCCTAATTTTATTAGCAAACAGTAACCGCCCAACCACCTGCCCAAAACGTCCAAACCCGGTAATAATCACTCGTGGTTGACGATCAATCACACTTGATGGCGGTTGCTGAACTTCTTCCGCTTTAAAACTGCGTACATACCAACGTTTTTGTAATTGTAAAATCAATGGTGTGGTCATCATTGATAAGCTCACTACCACTAATAATAACGGCGCCAGTTCACCAGCTAATAAACCACCTGTTTTAGCGGCGGTAAACAATACAAACGCAAATTCTCCACCTTGGCTTAAAATCGCCGCCATTTGACTACGAGATTTCGATTCGACACCAAATATACGGGCTAATAAATACAATACTCCCGCTTTAATCGTCACTAGTGCCACAACAACCGCTACAATTTGTAATGGGTACTGCCATAGCAGTTCGAGGTTAACCGCCATGCCCACTGAGATAAAAAACAGCCCCAGTAATAAGCCCTTAAAAGGTTCAATCGCTATTTCAAGCTCATGCCGATACTCACTTTCAGCCAATAATACACCAGCAAGAAAAGCTCCTAACGCCATCGATAAGCCAAGCATTTGCATGATCAGTGCAATACCAACCACCAGTAATAAAGCAGCGACATTAAATAATTCTCGAACGCCACTCATCACTACATAACGAAACAAAGGTCGCAATAGGAAATGACCTGCAACCAAGAAGCTCACAATCCCTCCAAGCATCCATACACCATCGAGCCAAGTGCCGCTATTATTACCGACCAATAAAGGTAATAAGGCTAACATTGGGATCACCGCAATATCTTGAAATAACAATACCGCAAATCCTGATTGGCCAGTTTCGCTACCACTTAATTGCTGCTCCTCGATCACTCGTAATGCTATTGCTGTTGACGATAATGCCAGTCCCATTCCGATAACAACCGCATCACGCCAACTTAGATCAGGAAAAAATCGACTACAGCCTAATGCAATCGCCGTAATAACAATGCCAGTGATCACAACTTGGCTGCCACCCAAACCTAAAATCGGTTTACGCATTTGCCATAACTTTTTAGGGTTAAGCTCTAAGCCAATTAAAAACAGTAACAGCACCACTCCGAACTCAGAAAAATGCAAAATCGCATCAACATCAGAAATTAATCCAAGTCCCCATGGCCCAATACCGATTCCAGCAATCAAATACCCTAATACCGAGCCAAGTCCCAACCGTTGCGCTAACGGTACCGCAATAATCGCTGCAGCTAAAAAGACCACCATCACCAATAAAAAATCATTATCCATGCTTCACTCCTGCGGCTAATGCTAATTGGGGTGCATGCTGATGTGGGTTAACTAGCCACTGTCGATAATGTGTTGCATGCTGTTGCCGCTCAGCTTCAGGGATCCGTCGCGCCCAATGCAGTACTAATGGCGATAACCATTGCATTCGGCAAAGATCTGCACACAATTCAAACGGTTTTAAAATATCATCGATACTGCAGCGGTTATAACCATCAGAACTATAAGCTTCCGCCGCACCGCCAGTGGTGATCACTGACCGCCAATATTTACCCTCAGTTGCCTTACCTTCACCATGTGCAAAGCCTTTACTTAGTACTCGATCAAGCCACTCTTTAAGTAATGCTGGGCAAGAATACATATACAATGGGTGTTGAAAAATGATCACATCATGCGCAATCACTAATGCTCGTTCAGCAACTTCATCAATAAAAAAATCGGGATATGTAGCATACAAATCATGCACAGTGACATGCGATAAATGCTTTATTTCATTTAATAGAGCCTGATTAGCAACCGACTCTTGAGGATCTGGATGCGCAAAGATAATTAATATTTTCAAATCAGTCATATTGTCCTTTGCACGTCATTTAATAAGCCAAGTAACACTAATCTAACCATCACTAACATCAATTGTTAACTATCATACCTAATTGTTACTCAATATGGTGACTTAGTTATGATTTCTATTTTAGGCTACCGTTCATCATCACTATGCCAACCTCGGGTTAACTTGGTGTCAGGTTAGCCACTGGTTCAAGTTTGAGTTAGACTCCCGAGCATGATTCCTGTTTAATTTTGTGGAGCGGGCACGTCCCCGGCGCTATCGATGATTATCTTTTCAGATATCCAACTTCTACGTGGTGGTAAAGTTCTACTTGAAAATGCCACCGCGACCATTAACCCAGGGGACAAAGTCGGTCTGGTGGGTAAAAATGGTTGTGGTAAATCCACCCTGTTTGCCTTACTTAAAAATGAACTTAGCTTAGATGGTGGTAATTATCAGTTTCCAAGTAATTGGGAATTAGCATGGGTTGCCCAAGAAACACCAGCGCTAGAACGTGCTGCAATTGAATATGTGATTGATGGCGATCGCGAATACCGCGAGCTTGAGCGTCAATTAATCGCAGCTGAACTTGCTGATGACGGTAATAAAGTTGCTGAGTTACATGGAAAAATAGACACTATTGGTGGTTACAGCATTAATGCTCGTGCCGCAGAGCTATTGAATGGTTTAGGTTTTTCACAGCACCAAATGCAGTGGAACTTAACTCAGTTCTCTGGTGGTTGGCGGATGCGTTTAAACCTTGCCCAAGCATTGTTATGTCGCTCTGATCTGCTATTACTCGATGAACCAACCAACCACTTAGATCTTGATGCAGTAATGTGGCTAGAAAAATGGCTTCAAAGTTACCGTGGTACGTTAGTGCTGATTTCCCATGACCGTGATTTCCTAGATCCTGTCATCAATCGTATTATTCATGTTGAAAACCAAACCTTAAATAGTTACACCGGCAACTACTCATCGTTTGAGGTCCAACGTGCAGAAAAACTAGTATTGCAGCAAGCGATGTTCCAAAAGCAGCAGAAACAAATGACCCATATGCAGTCATACATCGAGCGCTTTCGTTACAAAGCCAGCAAAGCACGCCAAGCACAGAGTCGAATTAAAGCGTTAGAACGGATGGAAAAAGTGCTCCCCGCACAGCTTGATAACCCATTCACCTTTGAGTTCCGCGAGCCAAGCGCACTGCCTAATCCTATTTTAATGATGGATCATGTTGCTGCGGGTTATGATGATTTACTGATTTTAGAAAAGATCCGCTTAAATCTGGTACCAGGCAGTCGTATCGGTCTACTAGGGCGTAATGGTGCCGGTAAATCAACCTTAATTAAAATGCTTGCTGGCGACTTACCTGCTAAAGCGGGTGATATGGCGTTCTCACAAGGGGTTAAAATTGGTTACTTTGCTCAACACCAATTAGAAACCTTGTATCTTGATGATACCCCTGTGCAGCACATGGCACGTATTGCACCTAATTCGACTGAACAACAACTGCGTGATTACTTAGGCAGTTTTGGTTTTATTGGTGATAAAGCGCTTGAGAAAGTAGGTCCATTTTCTGGTGGTGAAAAAGCACGCTTAGTATTGGCACTGATTGTATGGCAGCGCCCTAACCTATTGTTACTCGATGAACCGACTAACCACCTTGATTTAGATATGCGTCAAGCGCTGACCTTTGCATTGCAATCTTATGAAGGCGCGATGGTTATTGTTAGTCACGACCGTTACTTACTCCGCGCAACAACGGATGATTTGTATCTAGTTCATGATCGCCAAGTGGTGCCTTTTGATGGTGACTTAAACGATTACCACAAATGGCTAAGTGAGCAGCAACGTAATGAACGTCGTGAGCAACAGGCTGCCAAACCGGATACCAATAAAGACAACAGTGCCGCTTCACGTAAAGAACAAAAACGCTTAGATGCTGAGTTCCGCAAACAAACGGCACCAATTCGTAAAGAAATCACTAAGCTTGAAAAGCAAATGGATAAGCTTAACGACATCATTACTGCAGCGGAAACGGCATTAAGTGATAGCACTATTTACGAGCCCGAAAACAAAGCGCAAATGAATGAGCAACTCAAACTTCAAGGCAATGCTAAAGCAGACCTTGAAGACATTGAAGTGGCGTGGATGGAACTGCAAGAACAATTAGAAGAGATGGAAAGTCAGCTTAACGCTGAGTGATCATTTAGCGCCGGAGTGATATTTTATTACTTCGGCGTTTTTATTTGACTCAAGGATAAACATGCAACCTTTCACTGCCGCGCTAGGATTAAAAAATCCGCATCTTCAAACCTTGCTACCTCGGTTTGTTCGCCGCCAGCCACTATTCACACCCGTAACCCAACGGCTGACCACACTCGATGATGACTTCCTCGATATAGCATGGACACAAACGCCTACTGACGATAGCAAACCATTAATGATCCTATTTCATGGTTTAGAAGGTAGCTTTGATAGTCCTTATGCCAATGGCCTACTCCATGCAGCTAAACAACAAGGTTGGCTTGGGGTTATGATGCATTTTAGAGGCTGTAGTGGTGAGTTAAATCGTCAGCCAAGAGGCTATCACTCTGGAGAAATCAATGATGCCCGCTTTTTTATCACATGGCTGCGTGAGCAATTTCCACTGCGTCCATTGATTGCCGTCGGTGTATCACTCGGTGGTAATATGCTAATTAACTATCTTGCAAAATATGGTGATGATAGCGAGATTATCGCTGCTCAAGCAATTTCTCCACCGCTAAATTTGGCCTCATGTTCGACACGTATTCAACAAGGCTTTTCTAAGGTTTATCAGCGCTATTTACTCAATTCAATGAAGCGTACTATGGCGAAAAAAATCACCCTTCACCAACATAAAATGCCGATCTCACATCAGCAATTAGACGCCATTAATACAGTGTGGCAATTTGATCAGCACATTACTGCACCACTGCATGGTTTTATTGATGCCGATGATTACTATCAACGTTGTAGTGGCCTTACCCAGCTCAACCATATAACGACGCCGCTGCGAATTATTCATGCTAAAGACGACCCTTTCATGACTGAATCGGTGATCCCTTCACAGCCCTTACCCAGTAATATTGACTACAACTTATATCAACAAGGCGGTCATGTTGGTTTTGTCAGTGGCTCTATTTTAAAACCGACCTTTTGGCTTGAACACACAGTGCCGGAATGGTTTCATCGCCAGTTACGACCATAGCTATTGAACGCAGCCAATACTGACCCAGTTTCTTTTCAGCCCATTTTAAGAATATACTGCGACTATTGTTTTATTAGTCATTTAAGAAGCTGTAATGATTATTCCTTGGCAAGACATTGCCCCAGAAACACTAACCAACCTTATTGAGCAATTTATTTTACGTGAAGGCACCGATTATGGTGAAGTCGAAATCAGCCTTAGCGATAAGGTGGCCTATGTTCGACGTCAACTACAAACAGGTGATGCGGTGATTGTTTTCTCTGAATTACATGAATCGGTCGATATTAAACTTCGCAGCCACATGTAAAAAAACGCACTATTTATCATCATAAAATTTTGCCCTTGCCAGCACTTTCACCACTAAAAACCGACATTTATGCAAACTTGTAGTAACATTTACTGCTATGCAGTTTATATTCTTAACATATAGTAATCACAGCAAGGTGAATTATGTCGGTAAAACACCCTATTATTGCAGTCACGGGTTCATCTGGTGCGGGAACAACTACTACATCTGAAGCTTTTCGCAAAATGTTTAATATGATGGACATTAACGCTGCATGGCTAGAGGGTGATAGCTTCCACCGCTTTACACGACCAGAAATGGACTGTGAAATTCGTAAAGCAAAAGAGCAAGGTCGTCATATCAGCTACTTCGGCGCCGAAGCTAATGACTTTGAACAACTCGCCCACTTTTTCAAACAATACTCTCAAGATGGCAGTGGTAAGTTTCGCCGTTACTTACACACCTTTGACGAAGCTGTACCTTATAATCAAATGCCCGGTACTTTCACTCCGTGGCAACAGCTCGCTGAAAATACTGATGTATTATTTTATGAGGGCCTACATGGTGGTGTTGTCGATGGCGATATTGATGTCGCTCAACATGTTGATTTACTTATTGGAATGGTACCAATTGTTAATTTAGAATGGATTCAGAAGATTATTAGAGATACTCGCGATCGCGGTCATTCTCGTGAAGCAGTAATGGAATCAATTGTTCGCTCAATGGATGATTATCTTAATTACATCACGCCACAATTTTCTCGTACCCATATTAACTTTCAACGTGTACCTACCGTCGATACCTCCAACCCAGTCAGTGCCAAAGGTATTCCAAGTTTAGATGAAAGCTTTGTGGTGATCCGTTTCCGTGGTTTGAAAAACGTCGATTTCCCGTATTTGCTCTCAATGATTCAAGGCTCATTTATGTCGCGCCATAACACACTAGTTGTCCCTGGAGGAAAAATGAGTTTTGCTATGGAATTAATTATGCGGCCGTTACTGGAGCAATTAATTGAAAACGGCAAAATCGCCTAATGGTATTTGGCATCAATTAACGGTAGCTGTTATCAGCAACCGTTAATGAGGATAGCGTTATGGCATAACAATTTCATAGCTATGGCTAAGTTCAACCCCTTTACCCAACATTAAACATACTGAACAATATTTTTCGAGAGAATCAGCAACCACTTTACTCACTTTGTCAGCATTCAAATCGTGGCCTGTCACCACAAAATGTAACTTAGCTGCAGCAAATAATCGTGGCGCTTGCTCACGACGCTCTGCTGAAATTTGTACTTCACAACCTGTGATCTGCTGCTGTAGATCCTGTAACCCACTCACAACATCAACTGAGCTACACCCACCCGCAGCCATTAACACTAATTCCATTGGGCTCGGCGCTTTATCACCACCATTACCATCTAATACAATGCTATGTCCTGATGATGACTGACCCACAAAAGTCATATTTTCAACCCATTTTACGCGTGACTGCATTGTTATCTCCTTTAGCTATATAATTCAGATTTTAGCCCTATTTTTGTCGATAATACCATCAATGTAAACGCTATTTATGGTGTTTAATATTAATTTCGTTGCGTATTCAAATAGGCATAATTGGCCAATAAATCCACATTCTAACTATGCTATTGGTAACTAACTCACAACGATGTGATCATGTGCACACTTATCTCTCATAAATGAGTGAATCAGCTAGATCAATATCAAGAAAAAACCTAAAAAAAAGGATACACTCTTACTAAGTTCAAGTTAGCTTGCAGCCCAGCAGCTGAGTGAATAACCCTGCCATCAAACAGTTTTGTTGAGTTATCGTCACAGAACATATTGTTGGGCAACACATGCAGAGGAAGTTAGTAATATGGTTCCAGGTAAACCGCAGACAGATCCAACTTTAGAGTGGTTTCTTTCCCATTGTCACATTCACAAATATCCGTCAAAGAGCACGTTAATTCACGCAGGTGAAAAAGCAGAAACTTTGTATTACATCGTGAAGGGTTCTGTTGCTGTATTAATCAAGGATGAAGAAGGTAAGGAGATGATCCTTTCTTACCTAAACCAGGGTGACTTTATTGGTGAACTCGGCTTGTTCGAAGAAGACCAAGAACGTACAGCTTGGGTTCGTGCCAAAAGCCCTTGTGAAGTTGCAGAGATTTCATTTAAGAAATTCCGTCAGTTAATTCAAGTTAACCCAGATATTCTAATGCGTCTATCTGCTCAAATGGCATGCCGCTTACAAGTGACAAGCCAAAAAGTAGGTGATCTTGCATTCCTTGATGTGACTGGTCGTATTGCACAGACACTACTTAATCTTGCAAAACAACCTGATGCAATGACACACCCTGATGGCATGCAAATTAAGATCACACGTCAAGAAATTGGCCAAATCGTAGGTTGCTCTCGCGAAACAGTGGGTCGTATATTGAAAATGCTGGAAGAGCAAAATCTTATTTCTGCTCACGGCAAAACAATTGTGGTTTACGGTACACGCTAATTATTTAGTGTCGCCGTTAATCACCGATGAAACCGTAGCTGATACCTGCGGTTTTTTTGATCTTAGCGTTTATCAACCAACATCGAAAATCAATCATTGATGGCGTTAATATTTCTGTTAAATTTTAATTTGTAATCGCATGCATTCATGCTACATTCCGATCACAAATGGATCTAACAATCAATGATGATCAATATGGATATTGAACGCTTTTCAGCTAACAGTTACACCACCGTACCCGGCGTGTTAACGGGTCAGCCAACAACCATTGAAATGACAGGATTTAGCGATAGCCGTTGCTACCTTGAACAACAAACGGGATTACGTCGCTGCCCTGCTGATGAATCTGGGGTTTGGGCTTCACCGCTAGATAACTGATCACTTAAACAGCACTTATCTAAGTGCTGTTTTATTATCGCTTCTATATCATCACCAACTAGCTATTGGTGCTCTCAAATATTTTATCAGCCGATGCAGTAACAAAGCCGCTATACAATTCACCATTAGGTTGTGGATAGCGTTTAGCAAACTCGTAAAACCCCCCAGGGATGGAATGAACCCCATCTCGAAAGCTCACTCCAACCTCATCAGCCATAGTTGCTGATTGCTCTAGCATCACTGTCGCATCACCTTTAATCTCACCACCAGCCTGATTAATCACAAACTGGTTATGACGCAATAAGTGATTAACTTGTTCTAAATCGGTAAATTGCTCAAGCTGATTAATACTGACCGTAAAATGATTAGCACCAAAGCCATGCGCTGCAACCCAAGCAGCATACTCACTTTCAGCAACTAAAAATTGATAACTTTTAAAATCCAGTTGCCATGGACGACCACCATAGACAAAATTAGGATTGCGAAAATAGTCATCATCGACTTGATCTAACAAACCACGCACCATAAGTTGTAACTCTGCCGAACAACTACCTAACTGTAATTCACTAATAAAAACTTTGGGTAATAGAGGATCTGGATGCATGAAATATTCAGCGTACAGTTTTTTAGCCTCGAAATGATATTTCGCTTGCGGCTGGTAGCCTAAAGCAATAAACGGCGCAGCGACAACCGCTAAACTGCACTTAGGCACACCAAAACTGCGCAGCGCAATATGATCATTTAACAATGCGGCATCTTCAGTTAATAAACGCTGTATTTGCACTGCTGATGGACATAAACGTTGGCTATAGTCGTGCCATAAATCATCAAAAAGTTGCGTAATCGATTCCATAATCTACCCGCTTATTTAAATCATCATCAGTGTATATATCTTAGTTCAAGCTCACACCAGGCGCTAATTGAGATGGTAATTGCACCGCGACTCCCTCAACAGATGCCATTGGATAAGCACAATAGTCAGCCGCATAATAAGCACTTGGACGCAGGTTTCCAGATGATCCTGGGCCACCAAATGGTGCGTCACCACTAGCACCAGTTAATGGTCGATTTCGATTCACAATTCCCGCTCTAATATGCTCAATAAAATACTGCCATTGCTGCTCATCCGTTGAAATTAATCCTGCTGCTAATCCGTAGCGGGTTTGATTGGCGCTAACCACGGCTTGACGAAAGTCATCATAACGACTGACTTGTAATAACGGCCCAAAGTACTCTTCATCAGCAAGCTCACTAACGGCACTGACTTCAATAATCGCAGGGGTAACTATCGCACCTTGACCACGTGTCGCTGCTAACAAGGCCATGCCACCAGCCGCGATTAATTGCTGCTGATTGTCCAGCAGCTGATCGGCAGCACTATTGGATATCAATGGCCCCATAAAAACTGCAGGCGTGGCAAATGGATCTCCCACTCTCAAGTGCGAGCTCACGATTACCAAGCGCGCTAATAACGCATCACCAGCTTTTCCTGTCGCGATATATAATCGCCTCGCACAGGTACAACGCTGTCCGGCACTTAAAAAAGCAGACTGAATAATGGTATACACCGCCGCATCAAGCTCGCCATATTGTTGACCAACAACTAATGGGTTATTACCTCCCATTTCTAATGCCAACATTTTTTGTGGCTGACCAGCAAATTGTTGATGCAAGAGATGCCCAGTATTGGCACTGCCAGTAAACAGAACACCATCCACGTCCGCAGCAGCTAAAGCCGCTCCTGTCGAGCGCCCTCCCTGAACTAAATTAATCACACCGGCACTTATTCCTGCTTGCTGCCATAATTCACATATCAATTGCGCGGTGTTAGGTGTCAACTCGGAAGGTTTAAACACCACTGTATTTCCAGCCAATAATGCAGGAACAATATGCCCATTAGGTAAATGGGCAGGGAAATTATACGGTCCAAATACCGCCATAACCCCTAAAGGACGGTGTCTTACCACCATAGTTGTTTCCACTTGCTGGCGTTGTCGAGTACCAGTACGTTCATGATAAGCCTGAAGCGACAACGCCACCTTGGCAATCATCGCTGCCACTTCAGTGGTGCTCTCCCATAACGGCTTACCCGTTTCTGCAGCAATAACACCTGCCAGCTGTAATTGATGCTGTTGCACTAATTGCGCAAAACGCTCGATGATCTGGACTCGATGATTAAGGGTAGTATTGCGCCAAGCTACAAACGCAGCCTCTGCTGCAATAACCGCCGCTTCAACTTGTGCAGTCGTTGCTGCCTGACCTTGCCAAACCACACTGCCATCATAGGGATTGAGGGATTGAAATTGCTCACCAGCACCGTCTAACCACTGATTATTAATCCATAAGCTCATGTGACTCTCCTGTTATGATTGCGCCACTAATCGCACTTCATCACCAACATCAACATTAAGCGCTGCGGCAACGTCTGCGGTCATCACCACTTGCCCTTGCACATTGACCGCTAACAGTGCAGCAACCGCACGAAATCCAGCTAATTGACAATTAGAAACTAAATAACATCGTTCACTGGTGTGTTGACCGATTTCAACTCGACACCGCTGCGAATGACGTACGGTTTCAATATTACGCACGTCACATTCGACACTAGGGCCGGCATCAAAGATGTCGACATAGCCACGACAACAAAACCCTTCTTGTTGAAGTAGTTGTAATGCTGGACGTGTATTCACATGCACTTGACCAATCACTGCTTGTGCTTCTTTACTGAGTAAGTTGACGTAAATCGGTAATTTCGGCATTAGATCAGCAATAAAGCCTTTGCGGCCAATGCCTGTCAGATAATCAGCATAAGTAAAATCAATCGAAAAGAAATGCTCTTTCAGCCATTGCCAAAACGGAGAATCCCCCTGCTCATCAGACACACCACGCATTTCAGCAAAAGCAACCTCAGCAAATCGGTGTCGATGATCAGCCATCAATAAAAACCGCGATTTAGACAGTAATCGTCCGTTAAGACCTTGACGCCATTCAGGTAATAGAAACAAGCTACATAGCTCAGTCTCACCTGTATATTGGTTACCTAATGTCAGCACCTTAACAATGTTGTGCACCCCTAACTGACGCGAGGCATGAGTCACGGTACTTAAATGGTAATTATAAAAAGGCACATCGAGCCCAACCGTCGCTTCAATCGCGGTTGTACCAACCACTTGATCAGTGTCGCTATCAACAGCGACTAACAGATAGCTTTCTTGTCCTGGCGAGGTAACACGAGCATTAAAGCTGGCTTGAGAGTGTTGAATACGGCCACGAAGTAAATCTTCATTAATGGGTAATGATGTAAAACCATGGCCAGAGGCTTCTGCACATTGCATCAGTGCAGGATAATCAGCGCGAGTAATAGGACGAATAATGAGCATCGCATTCCCTCCTAAATATAGGCAATAACGGCAGCCATTGCCTCGCTTAAAATCAGCATTAGAATGGGGCTATTGGTGCTAATTCACCCCAGAAATTACAATTTAATCATAGTTAACAATGGTAGTTATATAACGTTGCAATCGCCGCTTCTAAGCGTTGCATCCCTTCATCAATATCATTTTTCTCAATCACTAACGATGGCGTAAAGCGCACCACATCAGTGCCAGCGACAAGCACCATTAGTCCCTCATTACCTGCAGCAACTAAAATATCTCGCGCCCGTCCTTGCCACTCTGGCGTTAATACCGCCCCTAGTAATAACCCTTTACCTCGAATCTCGCTAAAAATAGGATAACGGCTATTAATTTGCAGTAGCGCTTCACGGAACCATACTTCACGTTGCTTAACACCAGCTAAGACTGCAGGTTGACTGATTTCATCGACCACGGCTTCTGCAACAGCACACGCGAGCGGATTACCGCCATAGGTCGACCCATGTGTACCGACTTTTAGATGGCTGGCGAGAGAGGCGGTAGTTAACATTGCCGCGACCGGAAAGCCGCCACCTAATGACTTCGCGGTGGTCAAAATGTCAGGTGTCACCCCTAGGCCTTGATAAGCAAACAAATCTCCCGTACGACCGTTACCGGTTTGAACTTCATCAAAAATTAATAATGCCTGATGTTTATCACACAGTTGGCGTACTCGCTGCACAAACTCAAGGCTTGGGCTAATTACCCCTCCCTCACCTTGCAGCGGCTCCATCATTACTGCACAGGTTTTATCACCAATTAATGCCTCGATTGCCGCGACATCATTGTAAGGGATATGGGTTACGGCTTGTGGCTTAGGACCAAAGCCATCGGAATAACTACTTTGGCCACCAACAGTAACCGTAAAAAAGGTGCGGCCATGAAAGCCATGATTGAAGGCAATAATTTGATCTTTCTCAGCACTAAAATTATCAACCGCATAGCGACGGGCTAATTTCAAAGCTGCTTCATTAGCTTCTGCGCCAGAGTTAGCCAAGAAGACTTTATCGGCAAAGGTTAATTGAGTCAGCTTATCCGCTAATCGCAATGCTGGCTCATTAGTCATGACATTACTTAAATGCCACAACTGCTGTGCTTGTTCTGTTAATGCTGCCACCATTTTAGGATGGCAATGACCTAAACAACTGACTGCAATACCACCTGCAAAATCAATATACTCACGTTGCTGTTGATCCCACAGCCGTGAGCCTTGTCCACGAACAGGTATAATATCCATTGGCGAATAACAAGGTACCATCACCTCATCAAACAACGACCGTTGTAATTTATTTTCAGTTGCCATCACACTATCCTTCTGTGCTTTATACCTTATTATTAGTATTTACATTTTATTAACCCTTTGCCAATAAAGACAGTAGTTTTTATTCAAACCAAGGTGTTAACTAATCAATACACCACCAATAGTTATGCATTATTTGTGGCATATTATTAACAACAGCAAATCAGTAGTATTTATAAGATATTGAAACATCAACAACGAGGATAACAACAGTAACGTACTTATCACCAGCGTAATAAGTACGTAAAAATAGCAGTAATGGTGGAATTAACGCTGCAGAAAGTTAGCTAATAGTGCATGACCTTGCTCAGTCAAAATACTTTCAGGATGGAATTGCACCCCTTCAAGGGCTAAGGTTTTATGACGGATCCCCATAATTTCATCGATTTCACCGTTTAACTCTGTCCAAGCAGTGATCTCAAAACACTCAGGCAATGTCGCCGCTTTCACTACTAATGAATGATAGCGAGTAACGGTTAACGGATTATTTAGCCCTTTAAATACGCCACAATCAGTATGGGTGATCGCAGAGGTTTTACCGTGCATGACTTGTCGAGCCCGCACCACATCACCACCAAATACTTGCGCTAATGATTGATGACCAAGACAAACACCAAGAATTGGTAATTTGCCGGCAAAATACTCAATCGCTTGCAAAGAGATACCCGCCTCATTAGGCGTACAGGGACCTGGAGAGATCACTAAATGGGTCGGTGCTAACGCTTCAATTGCCGCAATATCAATCTCATCATTACGAATAACAACGACATCTGCGCCTAATTCACAGAAATATTGATAAAGGTTGTAAGTAAATGAATCGTAGTTATCAATAATTAACAACATACTACAACTAAGCTCTTATTGGTCACTGTCAGCAACAGTGATTAACTGGCGATAAAAAAGCAGAGCCTAAGCCCTGCTTTTTTTATAATGATAATGGCTAACACTTATGGGCGCGCAACAAAACCTACAGCATGGTAAGCTTGTTTCAACACTTCAGCAGCACGCGCTGATGCTTTATCAGCACCGGCTTTCATCACGCTATCAAGGTAAGCACGATCGCCACGAATGCGGTGATATTCAGCTTGTACTGGCTCTAGCATTGCTACTAACGCTTCACCAACATCTTTCTTAAATGGGCCGTACATTTCAACGCCAGCATACTGGGCTTCAATTTCAGCAAATGTTTTGCCTGTTGCGCCAGAATACAAACCCATCAGATTTGAAATACCCGCTTTTTGTTCAATATCGTGAGCGATACGTGGTGGCATTTCCGCGTCGGTTTGGGCTTTATTAATTTTCTTTAGAATCGACTTAGGATCTTCTAATAGTGTAATCACGTTCTTGCGATTATCATCTGACTTAGACATTTTCTTGGTCGCATCTTGTAAGCTCATTACGCGCGCACCTACCGTTGGAATATACGGTTCTGGTACTTGGAAAATTGGGCTTTCAGGCGTGCTGTAAAGATTATTAAAACGGGTTGCGATATCACGCGCTAATTCTAAATGTTGCTTTTGATCGCTACCAACAGGCACTTGGTGTGCACCATACAGTAGAATATCTGCCGCCATCAGTACTGGGTAGCCAAATAAGCCCGCATTGACATCATTAGCATGACGCGCTGATTTGTCTTTAAATTGTGTCATACGGCTTAACTCACCCATTTGGGTATAGCAATTTAATAACCAGCCAAGTTGCGCATGTTCTGGTACATGAGATTGTACAAACAAGGTGCTTTTGTTTGGATCAACACCTACAGCTAAACAAATCGCTAGTGCATCTAAGGTTGCTTCATGAAGTGCTTTAGGATCTTGACGAACAGTGATGGCATGTAAATCAACCACACAATACTGGCAATCATAATCATCCTGCATCTGTTCCCACTGACGCAGCGCACCAAGGTAGTTGCCGATACTCAATTCACCAGAAGGCTGTACGCCACTTAATACAATGGGTTTACTCATGATCAGGTTGTCCTGTTAATATCTTTAATTGTATTGACGAAGGCACTAATAAGATGGTTATCAGCACCTCGTTTGTTGATTTTTTAGTGTACACCGTAATGTACTAGCAGCCTAGTTTAACCACATCAAGTAATTGCTTGAAGTGATCGCAGACAACATCAGGCTCACTGTCACTGATTGGCTGGCCATAGTTATAGCCATAAGTCAGCCCCAATGAATGACAACTTGCAGCTTGTGCCGCGAGAATATCGTTACGCGAATCACCCACCATTAGCATTTCAGAAGCTGCTAGCTGGTGCTTCTCCATTAACCAATGTAGCGCAAAAGGATCTGGCTTTTTCAATGGGAAAGTATCGCCGCCAATCACATCAACGAAATACGTATTGATACCATGTTCTTCAAGCAAATGCGGTACAAATTGTGAGGGTTTATTGGTCACAATCGCCATTGGTACACCAGCTTGGTATAAATGAGCAAGCGTTGTTTTTACATCGGCGTAAAGCGCACTTTTTTGATGACCACCAGCCGCATAATAATGATCAAACAGCTCACGTGCTTGACGATGCAATGCAGGATCTAACTCAGGGTCGATATCAAAACTACGACTTAACGCACGACCAATTAAAATATCAGCCCCGTTACCGATCCAAGTCGTTACTTGTTCAACACTGACACCGTCAAAACCGAGATGACGCATGGTTTTATCAGCTGCATCAGCTAAATCAGGAACGCTATCAAGTAATGTACCGTCTAAATCAAACGCGATAAATTTTATATTCTCAATCACATTGCTAGCAATCATTAACGCTTAGCCTCAGCTAACTGTACACGCATCTTATCAATCGCGACTTTATAATCAGGCTCATTAAAAATAGCAGAGCCGGCAACAAACATATCAGCACCAGCTGCGGCAATTTCAGCAATATTATCAACATTAACACCGCCATCAACTTCTAAGCGAATATCACGGCCTGAAGCATCAATACGCTGACGTACTTGGCGTAGTTTATCAAGCGTGCTTGGAATAAATGATTGACCACCAAAGCCAGGGTTAACTGACATGATCAAAATCATATCAACTTTATCCATAATATAATCAAGGTGATGTAATGGTGTTGCTGGATTAAATACTACTCCTGCTTTACAGCCATGTTCTTTAATTAATTGCAGAGTGCGATCAATATGGTCTGTTGCTTCAACATGAAACGTGATCATGCTGGCGCCCGCTTTAGCAAAATCAGGAATAATACGATCGACAGGTTTTACCATTAAATGCACATCAATCGGTGCAGTAATACCGTAGTCGCGTAATGCTTTACAGATCGGCGCACCAAACGACAGGTTTGGCACAAAGTGATTATCCATAACATCAAAATGGATAACATCAGCACCTGCTGCCAAGACATTTGCGACATCTTCACCTAAACGGGCAAAATCAGCAGACAAAATAGATGGAGCGATCAAAAAGTCGTTCATGTTTAGCCTCTCTACATTAGCGATAAAAATAACAAGCTCGACCAACCAAGCCTATAAACTGCTGCCAGTCTACCCGATCCCCTAAGTGTTGTCTTACTGGATTTATTTATTGCTGCAGTTAACCATAATTATCAATTCGGCTACTGATAGAGGAACTACAATCAACAAAGACTGTAGCAGATATACAAAGGAAGGAGATGCATGCATTCACGTGCTAACGCAGTATGGAAAATTATAAAAAGTGTTTTAGCAGCATTATTTGGAGTGCAATCACAACAACAGCGTCGTCAAGACTTCAACCAGCAAAGTCCGTGGCCGTTTATCATTATTGGAGGGATGGTTATTGTTGGTTTAGTGGTCATTTTAATTGCCATTGCC
Organism: Photobacterium aquimaris; assembly: GCF_002954455.1. Classification (GTDB taxonomy): domain Bacteria; phylum Pseudomonadota; class Gammaproteobacteria; order Enterobacterales; family Vibrionaceae; genus Photobacterium; species Photobacterium aquimaris. The sequence continues at coordinate 288,123 of NZ_MSCC01000003.1, read as the reverse complement.
CATCAGGCAACAGCAATATAAAGATTAGCTCTATTGGTTGTCGGTTGCTGCAGGAGTTTTAAATAATGCCAACAATTCATCGACTTTATTGCGGCCACCACCATTGCGACTAATAGTACGTTTAACCCGTACCACAGATAAATCGGCACCAGTATATAAACGCCGAGTTAATGGCGTATCATGATTAGAGATTAATACCGCAATATCACGCTCAGTCGCTGCTTTTTCTGCCACATCAGCCAAGGTCGCTTGATCATCTAAACTAAAGCCATTGCCTGAATAAGAGGTAAAGTTAGCCGTAGTCGATAATGGTGCATACGGTGGATCACAATAAATCACACTGCCTTTACGAGCACGTGAAAATGTCTGGCTATAGCCTTCACATACAAAAGTCGCACGCTTGGCTTTTTCTGAAAAGTAATACATCTCAGCTTCTGGAAAGTACGGTTTTTTGTACGAACCAAAGGGGACATTAAAACCGCCCTTTTTATTGTAACGGCACAAACCGTTAAAACCATGGCGATTTAAATAAAGAAAATAAATCGAACGCTGATAAGGATCTGTACTGTTATTAAACTCTTCTCGAATACTTAAATACGCAGCTTTTGTATTATATTCAGGCGTAAATAATCGGCGTACATCTTCAATGTATCGCTCAGGTTCTTGCTTGATAATATTATATAAATTAATCAGATCTGGATTGATATCGGCCAATAAGTAGTGCTCATAGTCGGTATTTAAAAATACCGAACCGGCACCCACAAAGGGCTCAACCAATTTACGCGCAGGCGGTAGGTGTCGTTTGATATCCTCGACCAGAGAGTACTTACCTCCAGCCCATTTCAGGAATGCACGATGCTTTTTCATTAAGCTGACCCACCACCACTTACAAGAATGCCACGAAAGGTCGCGGATTGTACCTCATTTACACCCAATGCTGATACCAATTAGCATAAATAACTATGATTAATGGCTTTATTTTAAGCGATTCATTTCTTGTTGAATATGTCGATAAGGTTTTAACCACGGTTTTAACTGTTGCAATGTGGTCGACAATTGACTTTTTGCCGTGCGGGCTTGATCCGCTGTCGCATAATTCCCCGTCACCACGATAAACCATAATCGCTGATTACGCTCAGTTTGATAGATCATTGCCGTGGTCATATTATGGGTACTAATAAATTCAGCGGCAGCGGCGAGACTTTGAGTCGCTGCAAGTTGTAATGCGTAATGACTCGGCTTTACTGCCGCTAATTTTTGCTGATCTGCGGCTAATTTAAGTGACCAATCAAGTGTAGACGTTGGAGTTGATGGTGTGGTTACAGCCGCAGATGGTACTGACGTATTTGTTATATCAGTTGCGGCGGCGGTTGGAGTAGAAACCGACGGCGAGGTGACCGGTGACGCTTCTGTAGCTTCTGTAGCTTCTGTAGCTTCTGTAGCTTCTGTAGCTTCTGTAGCTTTAGCGATAGGATGACCTTGCAAGCCTTGATCGTCAATCATGGCATCAATTTGTTGCTCTGAAATAACAAGTCGCTCATGAGCGCTTTCATCTGTACGTCCAACCGTTAAACCTTGAGTATGCACTTGTGGCGGTAATGGCGCATCATCAAATGTTACCGTGGCAGTCACTGCCGGTATGGTCGTTGGCGCTTGAGTGCTGGTTTCAGTGTGAGAACTAATGGTCATTAAACCATATCCTGCAATCGCCACTGCGATTACCGCTAATACTATCACTAGCGCTAACAATGGTTGTTTAGAAGCCTTGGAAGTCATATTCACACCTTCAGATTGAGGAAGATTATGCAGCGCACCCGGCCGCGAGATAACAGTCAACAAACGCTGCTTTAGTGTTCGTCGAGAGGCCGTGGTCAAGTCATCACTAGCAACTAACATTTCAGTAAATAAAACCGCTTCTTGATGGCTAAAATCATCAATATCTAACGCTAACGGAATAATACCAGAGCCATGACTAACCTGAACTAAAGTCTGGTTTAGCTCGCTGTGATTAGCAAATAATACAATATTAAGCTGTAGCTGGGGCTGTTGTTTTGCATACAGTGATAATGCCCATAGCTCAGCAATAAAATTGGTACTCAATAAATGTGCATCATCAATGACCACCATTAATTTGTGTGGCTGATGAGCTAATAAATGCTCAGCACTTTGACATAACGAATCATGTTCGTTAAACATCGCATGACTAACAAATTGCTGTAGTAATAAGGTTCGATGTTGAGCATCTGTTTGCCCAGGCTGGCACATCAATAAAACGTGATGGCAGTCAGTGGCATAGTGTTCAAGGAAAGTGTGTGCAAGCCAAGTTTTACCTGAGCCTTGGGCACCTGAAAGGTGAAGAAGATGAGAGCCAAACCGAGTTATAAATCGAACTCGAGTCAGCAACTGGATCTGACTTTCCAGATCCAGATTTTTTGCTTTCGTCATGCTGGTCATCAATGTGCTACAACTTAGCGGCCAATAACATCCTGAAGCACATCAAAAGGTACATCAGCCACAACCTCAGCACAACCAATTGCTGTTGGTAATACTAAGCGTAGCTGACCTGACAATACTTTTTTATCACGCATCATATGCTTAATAAAATCGTCAAAAACCATAGTTTCAGGCGCAACAACAGGCAAATTTGCTCGCTGATGTAACGTGATAATTCGCATTACATCGGCATCACTGATCAATCCCTGCTTTGCGGCAGTATGTGCTGCGAGAACTGTACCTGCTGACACCGCTTCGCCATGCAGCCAGTTACCATAACCCATCTCTGCCTCAATAGCGTGACCAAAAGTATGGCCAAGATTGAGTAACGCCCTTACACCTGATTCTTTTTCATCGGCAGCAACAACATCAGCTTTAATCTGACAACAACGGCTAATGGCGTAACATAACGCATCATTATCCAGTGTATGTAAGCGCTCAATGTTATTTTCTAACCAAACAAAAAAATCATAATCGGCAATAATGCCGTATTTGATAACTTCAGCCAACCCTGCAGCTAACTCACGTTGAGGTAATGTATGCAAACAATGATTATCAATAATCACCGCTTTAGGTTGATAAAAAGCACCAATCATGTTTTTACCCAAACGGTGATTAACCGCAGTTTTTCCACCAACCGATGAATCAACTTGTGCTAACAATGTTGTCGGCACTTGAATAAAATCAACCCCTCGTTGGTAACTTGCCGCCGCAAAGCCAACAAGGTCACCAATTACGCCGCCACCTAAAGCAACTAAAATCACATCACGACCGTAATTACCTTCCAGTAAAAATGTCATAATATGATTAAACGTATCGAGGGTTTTGTATTGTTCACCATCAGGCAGAGAAAGTAGTGCCACTTGGCACGGTAATGAACTGATGGTAGCCATTACCTGATCCGCATATAGCGGGGCAATGGTGTCATTACTGACCACAACTACTCGTTTACCTGCAGATATCGCAGATGCAAACAACGCCGAGTTGTCGAACAACTCGGCGCCAATTGAAATAGGGTAGCTTCTGTCATCTAAATTGACATTGATCCGTTCCATGGTCAGCTTCTCTTTTTTAATTAATTAACGCTCTTCCAGCATCTTGATGATTTGGTTAGCAACTACTTTCGCACTTTGATCATCAGTACGAACAACGTAGTCAGCAACCTCTTCATACAATGGATTACGCTCTGCTGCTAATTCTTCAAGAACTTCACGAGGTGTGTCAGTTTGAAGTAATGGACGTTTTTTATCACGTTGAGTACGAGCTAATTGCTTTTCAATAGTCGTCTCTAGATAAACAACGATACCACGAGCAGACAGGCGATTACGGTTCTCTTTATTAATAACAGAGCCGCCACCCGTTGCCAGAACAATACCTTGTTCTTGGGTTAGATCATCAATAACAGTTTCTTCGCGAACACGGAAGCCGTCTTCACCTTCAACATCAAACACCCAACTAATATCAGCGCCAGTACGTTCTTCGATTACAGTATCTGAATCAAAGAATTCCATATGCAACTGTTGTGCAAGGTGTCTACCAATTGTGCTTTTGCCGGCACCCATAGGGCCAACCAAGAAAATATTTCGTTTTTCAGCCATTTTAGCAATTTACGCGCGGTTAATAAAACGACACCACCCGCAGGCTCTATTAAAATAAGCCCGAGGCGCCAAGTTCCTCACATATAATTCGTGATAAGACAGAAAATTATCTCAGGACTGACTACTATTTTGCAATAGCTAGTCGACATCAATCGATATTTTATTGAGCCTGTCTTACCCACAGAGGTTGCCATAATGGCTCACCAAAGGTCTGAGGTCAATCGTATTAAGCTCGTAAATATCCAGTTAACGGCTCAACAACACGCTTAACGCCTAACCTACAACTTGTTTTAACCCTAAGAAATAAAACAATTTTAATGCTTTCACACCCTGCTGCAACATTGATTGGAGCCATTATTCGCAGGGTGGTTCAGAAAGTGAAAATTTATTGCATCACGATTTTTGGTGTCACAAATATTAATAATTCACGTTTTCCAAGTTCTTCCATTTTATGCCTAAATAATGCACCAAGTACGGGAATATCACCAAGAATAGGCACCTTACGAACGCTATTGTTAATTTGATTTTGATAAATACCGCCTAATACCACTGTTTCACCATTATTGACTAACACTTGAGTACCAATACGCTGAGTTTTAATTGCCACCGCCGTACCGACCCCTGTTGGCACTTCTTCACCTTTGCTGTCTTGAGTCACTTCTAAGTCTAATACCAATTTATTATCAGGTGTGATTTGTGGCGTCACCATCAAACTGAGTACCGCCTTCTTAAAATCAACCGATACTGCCCCACTTGATGACGCTTCTAAATATGGAATCTCAGTACCTTGTTCAATATAAGCGGTTTTTTTGTTGGTCGTCATCAGGCGCGGACTGGAAATGATTTCCGCTTTACGCTCTGACTGCAACGCCGACAATTCGAGATCCAATAGCACATTACCTAACTTTGCCACTTGAAATGCGATACTTGCAGCCCCTGCTTGAGTTGCACCTAAGTTAACATTAAGAAAATCATCAACGGTGGTGTCATCTAACAAACCTGAACTACCAAGGTTGCCTTCAATCGAACCGCCGATAGTGGTATCACCATCAATACTTGATACACCCCAACGCACACCAAGTTCATCGATATTACCTTCATCAATGGTGACAATACGCGCTTCAATTTGAACCTGCTTTACGGGAATGTCGAGTGCTAACACAATATCTTTTATGCTCGAGATACTTTCAGGTGTATCTTTAATTATCAATGCGTTGGTTCGCTCATCAACATGCAATGAACCACGCTCAGATAACATTCCCACACCGTCACTTGAACCACTCAATAGCTCAGATATATCCGTCGCTTTAGCGTAATTAATCTGAATCAATTCAGAACGCAAACTAGCCAATTCTTGTTGCTTACGTGCCGTTTCCATCACTTGATGTTCATTAGCTGCTAACTCGGCCTTTGGTGCAACCAATAACACTGAACCGCGAACTCGCTTATCTAATCCTTTAGCTTGCAGAATAATATCCAGCACTTGTGGCCACGGTACGTTGTCTAATCGCAGCGTAACATTACCGCTAACCGTATCAGCTACCACTAAGTTGAAATCGTTATAATCGGCAATAAGCTGTAAAACGTTACGCACCGGTATATCTTGAAAGTTAATCGAGATTGGTTTGCCCTTGTAGGAAACATTACCTTTGGTGGTAGTTGACGTTGCTTTAGGTTGCACCCGTTTAGTTAACGTCACTTCAAGCGTATTACCTCTAATACGATAATCGTAGTCATAGCCGCCCGTTAGATTAAACACAAATCGTGCTCCACGAGGGGTGTTACTGGTATCAATGCTATTTACGACAGTCGCGAAATCAACCACATCAAGCGTATGAATTTGCTCATTGGTCAATTGAGTATCAAAAATATCCAATTGCAACTGTTTGCCTTGACGGCGAAAATCAACCAATGATTGCGGCTGCTTTAACTTGATACTTAATACAGCTCGCCCTTTACTATCACGGCGAAACTCAATATCTTGAACCTGATTGGTGATTCCACGCGTTGGCGCTGCAGTTACGCTGGTGATAGTAAACAGCCCCCAGCACATTAACCATACACTGACGAAAATCTGGCGGCTAAGCCCCCATGTATTCCCTTTCATAACTCATCCTTGATTAATGCTGAACTAAAGCCAGCTTTGCAGGCCGTGTTAGCCAACAACCTTTGCCATCGGGTAATGTTTCTTCTATTTCAATGAGCTTATCACTCACCTTTATTACTTTGCCGCGATTAAGCCCAACAAACTGCCCCGGCTTAATTCTGACTAATTCACCTTTTGGGGTATAAACCAACCCCCATAATTGACGTTGATGGCCAATTGCTCCTTTCATACTTAATTGTTCTAACGGAAACGTTTCTAATGCCGTTGGCTGATGACCTGTTTCTGGCTGCCAGCAACTAATATCAGCTTGTTTGGCTAATAATATTTCTGGTTGGGGCCTTAAAAATGGCACCCGTTTACTGGTCATCACAAACGATTCCGCAACAAAAATATAAGGATCAGCTAGTGGCTTCACCTTGGCTTTAGCATGGGTATGTGTTTTGGCTATAAACTGCTCAACTGAATCGGTATTGGCCTGACACCCCATTAACCCAAACCCTAACGGTAACAGCCATAATAATGTTCTCATAGCATCCTCATTATTGCGGGGTTTTAAAACGGTAAGTGGTGGCTGATACCGTTAACGATAGCAACTCATCTAAGCCTTGGTGATCCACTCGCGCTAATGCCACATTGCGTAAATTAACAATTCGAGGCAATCTTGCAATGGCCTCAGAAAACTGGCCTATTTGTTGGTACGACCCTGTTAGTTGCATGTTAAGCGGCAGCTCATAATAGAGATCATGCTCTATGCGTGAAGCCCATTTTATCGATTGAAATATCAAACCATTTTTAACACCAATATCATTAATGCTCGCGAGTAAGCTTGCCAACTCCTGCTCTTCTGGTAATTGCTCAACCACTTCTTGATAGCGACGATTAAGTTCAACCACTTGTTCTTTAACCCGTGGTAATGCGGCAACTTGAGCTGCGCGGGTCACTAGTTGACTGCGTAAGGTGATTTCCTGCTGCTTTTGCTGCTCTAACGCTTCAGTTAACGGCGTTAGCCAATACCAATAACCAAATGCCGATAGCAGTAACGCCACCACAAAAGCAACAAGACACTGTGGCAGTAATGGCCACTCGGTGATTTCATCTAATTCTAATTCACGCCATTCAATCATTGATTTTCTCCATGATTGCAGTCGCTAAGATCTGCTTTTGTGGTTGGTTATTAATGATCGGTGCCGTTAAATCAAATGAAGCATTAAATTGCGATTTTTGCTTTTTATCACTGCTCTTAGTCGTCACCAATGAATGCATTTCAATATTGTTAAACCATGGTGATTGTTCTGCCTTACCAAGCAATGCTGCTAAGTGACCATTGGTATCGCCAAAACCATCAACCTTCACTCGCTGTGAAGCTAAATTAACACCATCAAGATACACACCAGCAGGCACCACTTCAGGTAATTGATTAAGTAACTGCGTCACTCGATTTCGCGATAACTGAATATCAGCAATCACTTTTAACCGCATTTCAATCGCTTCACGCTGCTTATCTAACTTAGGTAAAAAAGCCAGTCGCTGTTCTAAACTGGCTAATTCTTGCTTTAGTTGATGATTACGGCTTTGTTGTTGGAGTTGCTGGCTTTCAATGTATTCCGCAATCGCACCATTTCCTATAAAGGCCAGTGCAACACTTGCAACAAGTAAGCCGAAAAAACGTTGTTTATGCTGTTTACGCCGCTGCTCACGCCACGGCAATAAATTGAGTTTATCGATCATAATAATCCTCGCAATGCCAACCCGGTGGCAACAGCATACTGACTCGACATTGACTGCGGTAATTCAACTTTATTGGCACAACTAAAATGCTGAAAAGGATTAACCCACACCACATCAAGACCAATCAATCGTTGTAGCAATGACACCGACACCACATCTTGCCCACCACCACACAACCACAACCCCTTAATACCACTTCGTGGATGAGTAGAGTTATACAATTGAATTTGACGCTTTAATTGTTCGGCTAGCTGTTTAGTAAATTGCTCTGTATTGTTGCCAGCTACTGCACTAATGCCATCTTGAGCATCTAACATGCTAGTACCAAAACGAATTTCACGGTGGTAAGCCGCGCTACCTTGTGGCTTCATACAAAACTCTGTATGCCGCTTACCAACATCTACCACCCCCCATTGATTATAATGACTACCCATCTCAGCCAAATGCTCAGCTAACCATAATAAAGCATGGGTTTGTAATTCCATGATTTTAGGCTTGAACCCTAATTTAATCAGTGTATTAACTCGGTTATCGATGGTTTCTCTGCGTGAGGCAAAGACTTGAAATGGTGTAGTCGCAACGGCATCACTAAAACGGTCACTATTTAGTGGAAAATAATCAAACCACAACTCTTCAACGGGAAACGGCGATGCTGCACCTAACGCTTGCACGATAGCGAACTCAGCCTCCTCCTCGCTAAGACTAGTACCTAATTGAACAACTTTGCTGATCACAGCACTATCGGGTAAGGCTAAGGTAACGGCTTTGGCTTGCCACGGTAATTGCTTTTTAATTTGACGCATTGCTGACAACAGTTCAGCATTATTCACGCTATGCTGATCGTTTATAACCGATTTAGTCAACTCAACTTCAACAAATGCAGCTAACTCAAACTGCTCTTTTTTTTGTTGCAGAACCACAGCTTTTATACTGTGATTGCCAATATCTACCCCAACACTTAATGGGTTCCGAAACATCCGTGTTATGCTCCCATGTGGCGAAAAAACAAACTATTTCGAATAAACACCATCAACGGCATTAATTAATTTTTTGTTATCTTTATACTTGAAGGTAAAAGATAATAGATAATGACCGCCAGAACGATGGCGTAACGGGAAATCTCAAGTGAAGTTCATAAAGCGATTACTAATACTTGCAATAATTTGCATCATTCTTGGAGTGGGTACAATTTTTGGTTTTTATTTATACCTAAAACCAGACTTACCTGATGTTGCTAAATTAAAAGATGTCGAGCTCCAAACACCGTTAAGGGTGTACAGTGCCGATGGCGAACTGATCTCGCAGTTTGGTGAGAAACGTCGTATACCATTAACACTTAAACAAATGCCACCACTATTGGTCGATGGTTTTATTGCGACCGAAGACAGTCGTTTTTATGAACATCATGGCGTTGATCCAATTGGTATTGCACGTGCAGCGTTTGTGATGCTAACCACAGGTCATGCGCGCCAAGGTGCTAGTACGATCACTCAGCAGCTGGCACGAAACTTTTTCCTCTCCAATAAAAAAACCTTCTCACGTAAAATTCGAGAAGCATTTATTGCGATCCATATCGAGCAAATTTTAACGAAAGATCAAATTCTTGATCTTTACTTAAATAAAATTTACCTCGGCTATCGCGCTTATGGTGTCGGCGCTGCGGCACAAGTATACTTTGGTAAAAGTGTTGACCAATTAACCTTGAGTGAAATGGCTGTTATTGCGGGCTTACCAAAAGCACCGTCAACCATGAACCCGATTTATTCGATTGATCGCGCGACAACACGTCGTAACGTAGTGTTAGATCGTATGTATAAAGAAGGTTACATCACTAAGGCGCAAATGGATCAAGCCCGTTCAGAGCCTATCGTTTCTCATTATCATGGTGCCGAAATTCAACTTTATGCACCGTATGTAGCAGAACGAGCACGAGCATGGATGGTTAATCGTTACGGTGAAGATGCTTACACTAAAGGCATGGATGTTTACACCACCATTAATGCTAAGTTACAGCATGCGGCACAGCAATCAGCCGTGGATAACCTCCTAAACTACGATGAGCGTCATGGCTATCGTGGTCCAACAGCTGTGTTATGGAAGCCAGGACAAACGCCGCTTAATGCTAACCAAATTGTTGAAAAACTGAGTACTCAACCAACCTATGGTGAATTAATTCCAGCAGTGGTTACTAAAGTTAATCAACAAAGCGTAGTCGTTGTTACCAAGCAAGGTCTGACGGTAACGCTAAATTGGAATGGGATTAAATGGGCGCGTAAATACTTAACCGATAAGGCTCAAGGTCCTGCACCAACAACTGCGGCACAAATTGTCACTGCAGGTCAACAAATTTGGGTGCAAAATAAAGCAATCACCATCACTGCAACAGCTGATACTGCCGCAGTAACAACTGATCACTGGGTATTAAGCCAAGTGCCAGGAGCAAACACCTCATTTGTAGCCATGTCGCCAAATAATGGCGCAATCTTGGCAATGGTGGGAGGGTTTAATTACACCCAAAGTAAATTTAACCGTGCTACTCAATCAGTCCGTCAGGTTGGTTCAGGGATCAAGCCGTTTATTTACTCTGCCGCGATTCAAAAAGGGCTAACACTAGCCACTTTGATCAATGACGCGCCAATCACCAAGTGGGACAAATGGCAAGGCACCGCATGGCGACCAAAAAATGCTGATGGCCGTTATGGTGGTCCAACACGCGCACGTATTGGTTTAGCACGTTCAATCAACGTAATGGCTATTCGTGTGTTAAGAATGGCAGGTTTAGATTACACCATTAACTACCTCACTCGCTTTGGCTTTAAACGTGCGGATCTTCCTCATGCAGAACCATTAGCACTAGGTGCGGGCAGCTTAACACCATTAGAGTTAGCACAGGGTTACTCTGTATTTGCTAACGGTGGTTATGCAGTAAAACCATTTTTAATCAATAAAGTTGATAATAATGATGGTAAGTTGATCTACACCGCCAATCCCAAAATTGTCTGTAATAATGTCTGTCAAAGTCAAAATCCACAGGCGAAAATGCAAGTCGCATTGGCAACAGCAGCAGCCACCGCGGCTGAAAATGCACCAGCAGGTCAAAAACCAGTAGCAGCTGTAACTGAGAAACCAACCTTAGCCCAACTTGAACAAGTGATCACACCACCACCTGTGCGCTATGCGCCAGAAGTGATCAGTGAGCAAAATGCTTTCCTTGTTCGTCAAATGTTAAACAGTAACATTTGGGGTGAACCTGGTCATCTTTACGGTACAGGCTTTAGAGCGCGAGTATTAGGTCGCCATGATATTGGTGGTAAAACAGGTACGACTAACGACTCAAAAGATGCTTGGTATACCGGCTTTGGCCCTAATATTGTTGCCACAACTTGGGTCGGTTTTGATGATCATCGTCATGCGCTAGGGCGTACCAGTTTTAATAAAAACTTAGGTAAAAACCAAATCACAGGTGGTGAATATGGCGGTAATGCAGCTCAACCTGCATGGATTAGTTTCATGCATACCGCGCTGAGAGACACACCAGAGCAGCCATTACAAATACCAGCGGATATCGTCAAAGTACGTATTGACCGTGCTACAGGTAAGCTTTCAGATCGTGATGATGCAAGTTCAATGTATGAGTACTTCATCAAAGGGACGGAACCAACCCAATCTGCAAGTCAGGTTAACTCAGAACAGAAATTTGATGCCGAAACAGCAGAAGAATTGTTCTAACTGTTACCCCTAAATAAAAAAGAGCGCTAATCAGCGCTCTTTTTTTAAGTGAAATGTCACTGCCTGCTTTACCCATCAATGGCTATTTTTGAACGTGGTTAGCAAAGATCTGTGGCATTTTAGACTTAATCACTGCCGCTAGTTTTTCATAACGCGACTTCAGCGGTGAACCCGGACGGTAAGCTAACGTAATCAATCGCGTCGGTTGTGGATGCTCAGCAGCGATATAGCACACTCCATCTCGACAATGCTCTTTCGGCGTTGCCAGTTGTGGCAATAGCGTTATTCCACTGCCCGCGGCAACCATGTTACGTAGCGTTTCAAGACTGGTTGCTTTAAAACGGCCATCATCGCGCGCGCCAGCAGCAAAACAAAAACCTAATGCTTGATTACGTAAACAATGGCCATCTTCAAGCATTAATAGAGTTTCACCATGTAATCGCGACATATCAATTTCTTTGTCATGTGCCCATTGATGCGTTTCAGGCACTGCAAGCATCATAGGTTCGTCATACAGGGGCAATTCAATGAACGGCTCACTTTCTTTTACTGCTGCTAAAATCATGCAGTCTAATTTACCTTCTTCAAGCTGCTGAACCAGCTGATGGGTTTGCGCTTCATGTAAAAACAGCTCTAAATCAGGGAAGGCTTCTTTTAGGGTCGGAATGATTTGTGGTAATAAATATGGCCCGACAGTCGGAATAAAACCAATATGTAATGGCCCAGCCATGCTTTCTCCTTGTAAACTAGCAAGTTCGGTCAATATTTTGACCTCAAGCAACACTTTCTGAGCTTGGGCGACTAAACTCAATCCCGCATCGGTAAAAAGAACACGACGACTGGTTCGTTCCAACAGCGATACTCCCAGCTCATCTTCTAATTTACGAATTTGACCACTGAGAGTAGGCTGACTGACATAACATGCTTCAGCTGCTTTACGAAAATGTTTATGCTCAGAGAGAGCGACAAGATACTCAAGATCTCGAATATTCATAACTGTAGGTTTCCAATAGGAATTAACTATCAAAACCATAGCAGTAAACGATTAGAACTATCAAGAGTAAAGTCGTATAATTTCTTCATTACATAGAGAGCATGTTTTTACGAAGCTCCGATTGCATTAATTAATTAGTATTTATTTTTAAGGAATCACATTATGTTCGCATCTAAAGAAGGTCAGCCAGTTCCTCAAGTTACTTTCCACACTCGTCAAGATGATCAGTGGGTAGACGTAACAACCAACGAATTATTTGCTAATAAAACTGTGGTTGTATTTAGCCTTCCAGGCGCATTTACACCAACATGTTCTTCAAGCCACCTACCTCGTTATAATGAGTTAGCATCCGTATTCGCAGATAACGGCGTTGATGACATTCTATGTGTATCGGTTAACGATACGTTCGTAATGAATGCATGGAAAGCAGATCAAGAAGCAGAAAACATTACCTTCATCCCTGATGGTAACGGCGAGTTTACTAATGGCATGGGCATGTTAGTTGAAAAAGATGACCTTGGCTTTGGTGCACGTTCATGGCGTTACAGCATGCTAGTGAAAAACGGCATTGTTGAGAAAATGTTTATTGAAAACGAAGAACCAGGCGACCCATTCAAAGTGTCTGATGCAGATACAATGTTGAACTACATCGCACCAGAGCAAAAGCTACAAGAGTCTATCACTGTATTCTCTAAGCCAGGTTGTCCTTTCTGTGTTAAAGCAAAACAGAATCTAATCGACAAAGGCCTACAGTATGAAGAAATTATTCTAGGTAAAGATGCGACGACCGTTTCTTTACGTGCAATTACTGGTCGCAGTACTGTTCCTCAAGTATTTATTGGCGGTAAGCACATTGGTGGTAGCGAAGAATTAGAAGTTTTCTTAGGCTAATCTTTCGATACTAATACTAAATTAAAGCCCTCACTTCAGCTTGAAGTGAGGGCTTTTTATTGGCAATCAAGATCTACAATAACAACCAATTAGGCAACATTAACCGTTGCAATACGTTGCGCTTGATCGAGCCATACTTCTAGTGCAACCTCATCACAAGCATGCTGACGCGGGCAACGATCACAATCTTTCATTACTTTTTCAGGCAATAATGCTTTTGATGTTGGCGTAAAGCCACGCTTCATAAAAAACTCTGGCACACGGGTTAACACAAACACTTTTTTAATCGCCATTTGAGCGGCTTTCTCAAGCAAATGATCAACAATCGCTTTGCCCTGCCCTTGCTGTTGCCAGCCAGCTTCAACCCCTAGCGAACGAATTTCTGCCAACCCAGAATCATAAACATACAATGACGCACACCCAGTAACCACGCCATGGTTTTCAGCCACTGCAAATGAGCCAATATCACGCACTAATTCATTACGATTACGCGGTAGATTTTCACCAAGTCCGGCCCAATACACCACCATACCTTCAATGGCATCGAGATCTGTTAGCCTTGCGCCACGCACTTTGACATCTGGCGAGTAACGCTTATCAAGCCGCTTTTCTGCCTGCCCAATCGCGTAATCTACTTGATTTGGTGCCACACCACCAAGCGCACAACGTTTATTCAAACAGGATTCAATGGTGAGGATCGGATAAACATCAACATCGATAACCTCTGAAAATTGTTTCATTTCATCAAGTGATAACTGCTCTAACGCGCAACCTTTAGCAATTGCCGCCACCACAGCCACACCAACAATATGGTGTGCTTCACGAAAAGGGATCCCTTTAGCAACTAAGTAATCAGCTAACTCGGTCGCATTAGAATAGCCTTGCATCGCCGCTTCTAGGGTACGATCTTGATTAACCTTGATCCCATCAAAACACAGTGCAGCCATTTCCATGCAATCATGCCAACTATCTAGCGCATCAAATAGCCCTTCTTTGTCTTCTTGCATGTCTTTGTTATACGCCAGCGGCAACGCTTTCACCGTCATCATCATCGCGGTCATGGCACCATAAACACGACCACATTTACCACGAATCAATTCAAGTGCATCTGGATTTTTCTTCTGCGGCATTAACGATGAGCCAGACGTCACCGCATCATCCAATTCAATAAAGTTGGATTCACCTGAGTTATAGAAAATTAAATCTTCTGCCATTCGCGATAAATGCAGCATTGAAATCGAGGCGGTTGATAATAATTCCATCACATGATCACGATCAGACACAGAATCAAGGCTATTACGGGTTGCGCGCTGAAAACCAAGACTATGCGCTAACACTTCACGATCAATCGGATAAGCCGTACCCGCCAATGCGCCAGAGCCTAATGGACAAGTATCTAACCTTGCCATAGCATCATTTAGACGCGAGTGATCACGCTCTAACATTTCAACATACGCTAAACACCAATGAGCAAATGTCACTGGTTGCGCCCGTTGTAGGTGAGTATAACCAGGAAGCACCGTTGCTTGATACTGACGAGCAACGGTTACTAATTGCTGCTGCAGCTTGTCGAGCATTAATAATAATTGCTGCCCTTGTTGACGGCACCAGAGTTTAAGATCTGTTGCTACCTGATCATTCCGTGAACGACCTGTATGGAGCTTTTTGCCCAAATCTCCGACTTTAGCAATCAGCTGTTGCTCAACCCAGCTATGAATATCTTCAGCATCAGAAGTCAATATCTGCTCAGGATCTTCCATCACCGCTAACTTGAGTTCATTTAACGCTAACTCAAGTTGTTGTTGCTCTTGTTCGGTCAGTACATTCACTTGACGCAGGGCTTTTGACCAAGCTATTGAACCGACAATATCTTGCTCTGCGAGTCGATAGTCAAAACGTAGCGAATCATTAAATTGTTTGAATCTGATGTCAGCTGCCTGACTAAACCGTCCGCCCCATAATGCCATGGTGAATCTCCTTTACTGCCTAACTCTAATAATATAAATACGCATAACGTAACAGCGAGTATGGCACTCGCTGCGATACAGAAATTACCTTAAATGACTTATTTTTGATTGTTCAGCGCACGAATTCGACTCGCCAGAGAGTACAAACGAATAAAGCCCCCCGCATGACTGTGATCATAAACATCATCTTCACCAAAAGTAGCAAACTCTTCTGAATACAAACTATTAAGTGAACGCTTCTGAGTAACCGTTGCTTGACCTTTATAAAGCTGGATCACCACTTCACCAGTCACATCTTGGGCTAGCGTATCAGCGGCAGCCAATAATGATTGGCATAATGGTGTAAACCAACGACCATCATAAATAAGGTGCGAAGCTTTAAGTCCAAGAGTTTGGCGGAACTCAAATGACTCTTTATCGAGCACTAATTGCTCAACCGCACGCAGGGCTTCCATCATAATGGTGCCACCTGGTGTTTCATAACAACCACGCGACTTAATACCTACTAACCGATTTTCAACAATATCAATCCGTCCTACACCGTGCTCTGCCCCTTTTTCATTGAGATAATTAAGTGCGTTATACGGTGTCATTGGCTCACCATCAACCGCAACCACTTCGCCTTTTTCAACTAAAATAAACACTGTTTCCGCTGTATCAGGCGCTTGTTGTGGATCTTTGGTCCATACCCAACATAAATCGTTAGGCGCATTCCAAGTATCTTCTAATACGCCGCCTTCGGTTGATACATGCCATGCATTAGCATCACGTGAGTAAATTTTTTCTAATGATGCAGTACAAGGGATATTACGTTCAGCCAAGTAATCAAGTAGTGCCTCACGACTACGTAAATCCCACTCACGCCACGGTGCAATCACGGTAAGTTGTGGTGCTAGAGCAGCAAATGCCCCCTCAAAACGAACTTGATCATTACCTTTACCTGTACAACCATGGCATAGAGCATCGGCCCCAACTTCTAATGCACATTCAACCTGTGCTTTAGCGATAATTGGGCGTGCCATTGAGGTACCTAGCAAGTATTTACCTTCGTAAATCGCACCCGTTTTCAGAGATGGATAAATATAATCTTTGACCATCTCTTCTTTTAAGTCAGCGATGTAACATGACGATGCACCTGATGCGATGGCTTTTTCTTCAATGCCAATCAGCTCTTCTTCACCCTGACCGACATCTGCCACAAAGGCGACCACTTCACAGTCATAATTTTCTTTCAGCCACGGAATAATGGCTGATGTATCTAAACCACCTGAATAGGCTAATACCACTTTATTAATCTTACTCATCTGCTGCACTCCTTTCAGCCTTGTCGCGGTCATCCCGTTGAGGCACATTTCCAAAAATAATAATCAGTCTTCATCGATAGCGTATTAAGGGGTAAATTTAGTACCAATACTGTTGCCCGCTAATAACGCATTAAGTTTTTCAGGGTAACGCCAACTTGCGACCTCAATCGCGCGCCCTAATGCCTTGGCTGCTGAAAATGCGGCGCGAACTTTAACTATCATGCCATCGGTGATCACCGCTTGAGTAATTAACGCTTCAGCTTCTGTCTCTGTCAGTTGGTGAATTAAATTACCTTTACCATCAAGCACACCACTCACATCCGATAACAGCACTAACTCACCATCCACGGCTGCAGCCACTGCTACTGCCGCTTGATCTGCATTTACATTCATCATGTTGCCGTTATCATCGAGCCCGATTGAACTGATAATCGGCACAAAACCAAGTTGCATCATTTGAGTGACTAAACTGCCATTATTAGGCTCAGCATGACCAACAGCACCTAACTCAGGATCTAATTGGCTAACACTGCATAATCCACCATCGGCTAAACTTAGCCCAACAGCAGCCACACCCGCTTTTAATGCTTGGCCCTGCAACATTTTATTGGCCGTACCGGCTAATGCGCCGGTGATTAAACCAATTTGATCAGCAGGTGTTACTCGTAACCCTTGCTTTTTTATAGTCGGTAATTGCAACTTTTCCAGTAACTCATCCACCAAATAGCCACCGCCGTGAACAAATAAAATAGGTCGCTGACAACTGGCTTGATAAGTATTAATCGTGGAAAACAACCGCTCTAAGGTCACGTTGCACTCCAATGCCGCGCCACCTAATTTAATCACTAAAGGAACTTGGTTCATGGTATTACTCCTACACCAACGCGGTTAATTGAGGAAAGCTGTTACGAATATTTATGCACTGCATTGCTTGAGAGGAAGCACCTTTTAATAAATTATCAATCGCGGCGGTTAAAATAATATGCTCACCTTGTACCTGCCAACCGATATCACAGAAACAACTACCAACAACATTATCAAGTTGAGCCGTGTTATTGTTAAGTAACCGTACCGCATGTTGATCAGTGGCATTTGAATATGCAGCTTCCATTGCTGCAGTGACGTCATCCGCAGTCACTCCTGGGGCTAATTTAGCGGTAATAGTCGCTAAAATTCCGCGCTTAAAATTACCGAGATGAGGTGTAAAAATGACATCGCAATTGAGGTGATGAGAAATTTCAGGTTGGTGACGATGAGTAAACAACCCGTAGGCTTGTAAACTGACCTCACAAAAACTATTGGTCATAGACGCTTTACGACCTGCGCCAGAAACGCCACTAACCGCATTAATCACTGGCCACTGCTGACAATCAAGTAACCCTGCAACCACTAATGGTTTTAATGCCAGTTGCGATGCGGTTGGATAACATCCAGGAACCGCAATTAATTGTGCCTGAGCAATATTAGCTTGGTTCCATTCTGCTAAACCATAAACTGCATTATCTAGCCACTGACCGTATTGATGTTCAAAACCATAATATTGCTGATAAAATCCGTCAGCTTTAACTCTAAACGCACCCGATAGATCAAACACCTGACAACCAGCATCAAGAAATTCAGCAGCAATATTATGGCTCACCTCATGCGCGGTGGCTAACAACACAATATCTGCAGTTGCAGCAGTAGTTTTAAAATCGATTAACGGTTGTAACGGTAAATCAACTATTCCTTTTAGCTGACCATGGAGTTCACTTAATGGTTTATTTGCATCAAGACTGGTTGCAGATACATACAAACCTGCAAGTGTTAACTGTGGATGGCGACTCACCATTTTTGCTAATTCTGCACCGGTGTAACCACTGGCGCCAATAATGACAGTGTTTAACATAGCTAATTCCATCTGTAGTAATTGTCTATAAACCGTCATTAAAAAATTGAGACTATGCTCTAAAAAATATTGAAATCATAACGGCAAATGAAGGAGTGCTGTCACCAGCGAAAAACAGGCGCGTCAAAGCACCGCAGGCAAAAAATTAGCGTCGTCGAAGGGAGATAATGAGAGACGTTGATGTGTGATTCATGATAATAACTTCCTGAATTTAACTATTTCCCCTAAGCGCTCCTTGCTCAGAGAGACAATAAACAACCGTGTTGCCTATTCATTAATTTGAATTAATATGTTTACTGGTTAATTTACGCACTGTCAATAGCGTAACGATAAAAAAATATATTTTATTATCTTTTCGTTAACCTTTGCGACATTTAAACATAACAGAAATAAACGCTTTGAGTGCGTTTTTTTACTCTATCCAATTAATAACAAACAAAAATGTGCACTAACAATGGCAATGATGAAACAAAATTACAAAATACAATCAATTGTATGACCAGAATCAATATCGACAGTTTTTATTGGCGATAAATGTAATCTCTGTTGACCTGTTACTAGATTCGCGGCTAGATTGTGGGGTAAAGGTTAAATTGGATGTAACAAAATTACGGAATGGATACGATATGAACGAGAAATACAGCGCACTAACGAGTAACGTCAGTATGCTTGGTCATTTGCTAGGCAATACAATTAAAACAGCCTGCGGTGATGAGCTATTTGAAAAAGTTGAAACTATTCGTAAACTTTCTAAATCAGCGGGCACCGGTAATCAAGACGATCGTGAAAAACTGATTGATGAATTACAAACACTTCCCGATGATCAATTACTTCCTGTGGCTCGCGCATTTAGTCAATTCCTTAATCTCACCAATATTGCAGAGCAATATCATACTATTTCACGCCAATGCGAAACCACCTTATGTAGTCCAGGTGCGCTTGATGAGTTATTCACTAAATTAGTAGCAAATGACGTTAATCCAGCCGACTCTTTAGCTGCCGTCAATGAATTAAATATTGATTTGGTGTTAACGGCTCACCCAACTGAAATCGCCCGTCGTACCATGATCCATAAATTGGTACAGATTAATAAGTGTTTATCACAATTAGAGTTAAGTGAGTTATCAACCGCAGAACGTGATCGGGTTGAACAACGACTAGAACAACTGATTGCGCAAGCATGGCACTCAGATGTTATTCGCCAACAACGACCAACTCCGCTTGATGAAGCTAAGTGGGGTTATGCCGTTGTTGAGAATTCACTGTGGCAAGCGGTTCCTGAATTCGTACGTTTATTTGATGAAAAACTGCAACAACATTTAGGTCAAAAACTTCCGCTTGATGCAACCCCTGTTACCTTCTCATCATGGATGGGCGGTGACCGCGACGGTAACCCATTTGTCACCTCAAATATTACTCGTGAAGTATTACGTCTTTCTCGTTGGAAAGCGGCGGAACTTTACCTCGGTGACGTACAAGAGCTGATCAATGAATTATCAATGATTCAATGTAATGATCAGGTGCGAGAACTGGCTGGCGAAGAACATGAACCTTACCGTGCAATTTTAAAGCAACTGCGCACCAAGCTAATTACTACTCGTGACAGTTTAGAAGCACAAATTAATGGTCAGGTGCCACTTTCTAATAACGTTATTAATGATGTCGCTGAGCTATGGGATCCGCTATTTGCGTGTTACCAATCATTGCACCAATGTGGCATGGCAATCATTGCCGATGGCTTACTACTTGATACACTACGTCGCGTAAAATGCTTTGGCGTTCACTTAGTGCGTCTTGATATTCGTCAGGAAAGTACGCGTCACGAGAATGTTATTTCAGAGCTAACTCGCCACCTTGGTTTAGGTGATTACAGTCAATGGTGTGAACAAGATAAAATTGCGTTCTTAGTCCGTGAACTCTCATCTAAACGTCCATTACTACCACGTAATTGGGAACCGTCAGCAGAAGTAAAAGAAGTTATTGAAACCTGTAAAGCAATTGCAGAACAACCACGTGAAGCATTAGGTGCTTATGTAATTTCAATGGCACGTACTGCTTCTGATGTTTTAGCGGTTCACCTATTACTGCAAGAAGCGGGTTGCCCATTCCGAATGGATGTATGTCCATTATTTGAAACATTAGACGACTTAAACAATGGTGCTGATGTTATTGAGCAATTGCTTAATATTGATTGGTACCGTGGCTTTATTCAAAACCACCAAATGGTAATGATCGGCTATTCTGACTCCGCCAAAGATGCTGGTGTAATGTCAGCCGGTTGGGCGCAATACAGCGCGATGGAAAAACTGGTTACTGTGTGTGAGCAAGCTGATATTGAAATCACCTTGTTCCATGGCCGTGGTGGTAGTATTGGCCGTGGTGGTGCACCTGCACACGCAGCATTATTGTCGCAACCGCCACGCAGTCTAAAAGGTGGTTTACGAGTCACCGAGCAAGGTGAAATGATTCGCTTCAAATTAGGTTTACCTGAAGTGGCGATTAATAGCCTCAGTCTTTATGCCAGTGCTACCCTAGAAGCAAACTTATTACCACCACCAGCACCGAAACAAGAATGGCGTCATGTAATGGACGAACTGTCGAGCGTATCGTGTGAGTCATACCGTAACGTTGTGCGTAATAACCCTGAGTTTGTGCCTTATTTCCGTGCTGCAACACCTGAATTAGAGCTAGGAAAACTACCACTAGGTTCGCGTCCAGCAAAACGTAACCCTAATGGTGGTGTTGAAAGTCTACGTGCTATTCCATGGATTTTTGCATGGAGTCAAAACCGTCTGTTGCTACCTGCTTGGCTAGGTGCAGGTGAAGCGATTCAATATTCAATCGATAATGGTCATGCATCATTATTAGAAGATATGTGTCGTGAGTGGCCATTTTTCTCAACCCGTTTAGGCATGCTAGAAATGGTGTACAGCAAAACTAACCTTGGCATTGCAGAATATTATGACCAACGCTTAACGAACGAAGCATTATGGCCGTTAGGTAAACAATTACGCTCACAATTACTGCAAGATATTAAAGCGGTACTTACTGTAGAAAATAATGACCACTTGATGCAGCAAGACCCATGGGGTGCTGAATCTATTCGCCTACGTAATATTTATGTTGAGCCGCTTAATATGCTGCAAGCTGAATTATTGTACCGTACTCGTCAGCAGGAAGAATTACCAAAAGAGCTTGAAGAAGCACTGATGGTGACAATTGCAGGTATTGCAACAGGTATGCGTAATACTGGTTAATCAAATTATTATCGTAATAAGGCTATCTTTTGATAGCCTTTTTTTTGAGTCGTTATTTATAATTTTGTTAAAAAAATATCATAAAGTCTCACTTTTGATACAGCACTATATTGCTTATACAGTCTAAGATAGAAATGCTCAATATGATAAAAGATGAATAGATTTCAATCAGGTTGTTATTTTTTAGGGCTAAATTAACTTAGTGTAAGCTCTCAAGATAATGAATTGAAACGCCTCAGTAACAGATAATTCAACTAGAAGTATCGATATTGAGTCAATTAATGATATTCTATGCGACCACAATTAGGCAGTGTAATAGCACGATTATAAATTAAAAACGTCATTTTGAAGCGTTACATAATCTAAGCCCTATTGTGTTTTTATTTTATATATTTAACGGATAGAAGAGATGTCACTACCACATGTAATTTTAACAGTGCTAAGCACTCGCGAAGCAACGGGTTATGATATAACCAAAGAATTCTCACACAGTATTGGTTATTTTTGGAAAGCGAGCCACCAGCAGGTATATCGTGAACTAAATAAAATGGCAACCAACGACCAAGTAACCTGTCGTCTTGAACCTCAAGATGGTAAACCTGATCGCAAAGTATATTCGATTACTGATCTTGGTCGACAAGCATTATTGGAGTGGTTCCAAGAACCTGCTCGCAATCCCACTACTCGCGATGAGTTTTCTGCCAAGCTGCTGATTTGTGGCGTTCACAATTCATTACCGATGCAGCAACAACTTGAAGCTTTAATTGATGAATCACATATTTTGATTGGTCATTATCAAGAGCTAGAGCAAATTCACTTTGGTGATTACAAAAACATGGATCGCCAACAACGCCTAGACCGTTTAACCTTGCGTCGTGGTCTGCATAATCGCCAAGCTTGGATATTATGGGCAGAAGAAGTATTAGCCGAACTTAAAGATATGGACGGTGAAAATAGCACAATTGCTATCAACTAAATCATGATCAAATAAAAAAGCCGCAGTTTAAACTGCGACTTTTTTTGGTTCTCGAACACGCACTACAGCATCGTTGCTAACCGATTAATATCCGAGATTAATGCGCCAGCCGTCACATCTCTTCCCGCTCCTGGGCCACGGATCACTAACGGATTCTCTCGATACCACTGACTTTCAATCGCAAAGATATTATCGCAAGGTAATAAGTTCGCCAATGCATGCTCACTAGGCAACGCTTCTAAACCAACATAAGCTTTTCCATGACGATTAAGTCGAGCAACATAGCGTAATACTTTATCTTCCTTGACCGCACGGGCTAATTTTTCGGCCAACAACAAATCCAACTCAGCCATTTGTTCAAAAAAATCATCAACGCTTAATGCCTGCAAACTCAAAGGAACTAATGACTCAACGTGTACTTGCTGAGGCTCAATCTCAAATCCAGATTCTCGCGCCAAAATAACCAGCTTACGCATCACATCACTACCATCGAGATCGTGACGAGGATCTGGCTCGGTTAACCCTTGCTGCCATGCTTGTTCCAATAAAGCTGAAAATGGCAGACTGCCGTCAAATTGCTGAAATAACCACGATAAAGTGCCAGAAAAAACGCCAGATATAGCTAAAATACTATCACCACTTTCACGTAAATCACGCACGGTATGGTTTATCGGTAACCCTGCACCAACGGTGGCATTAGATAGCCAATAACGGCTACTTTTAGCAAACGCATCAATCACAGCTTGATACTCAGAAGTTGTGGCAGAGCCGGCAATTTTATTGGCAGAGATCAGGTGTAACCCTGTTGCAGCAATTTGTGGATACAGCACTGCCAACTGATGACTTGCGGTCACATCAACTACCACCACATCATCATACTCAACAGCGGCTAACTGAGATAATAGCTGCGGTAATTGATAATCTACCGCATGCACTGGAAATTGATCTAAGGCTGTCTGAGGATCGATTCCCTGACCGTCTAACCAGCATTGTTGCTGACCAACAATACCAATTAAACTAAATTTCATACCATGACGCTGCTCCAATGCTGCTTTTTCACGACTAAACAAACTCAACCAGTGACTACCAATATTGCCTTTGCCACACAATACAATTGCGACACTTTTTTGGGCTTGAAATAGCGCCTGATGAATCGCATTCACTAACGCATTAGTATCAACGTCGCGTAGCACTGCAACTAAGCTTAACCCTGACTCAGTCTCTGTCATAAATTCAACCGGCAATCCTTTTAATTGCTGATAGAATCCATGGCAATGATTGGGGTTATTTAAAACACCAGCTCCAACAGCAGCCACCATTGAAAAACCTTCTCGCAGCCGTAATTCGGCAGCAACACCACTATCTTGTAGCAAGCTAAGAACGCTGTTTACCACTTCTTGAGTGTAAGCCAAAATAATACGTCGCTTACCTTGATCAACCGTTTGGGCCAATGGCTGTAATTGAGACTTATCAAGCAACTGCTGGACATCATGTTGTACCGATGCCAATACCATGCCTTGCGGCACACCTAGCTCAATCAAACACACATCATTTAATGACGAAATAATTTTAGCACCACGACCCGATGCTAATACTCGCTCCACCCGTGTTGATCCTGATTCCGGTTGATGGCTACAGCGTAAAGTTAAATCAATCGCACTTTGCGCAACCGGCTGTAAAGTACGACTATGCAATACTGGCGCGGCAAGACGAGCAAGTTCATTGGCTTCATCTAAGCGTAATAACGGCAGTAAGCATGCATTGGCAACTTTGCGTGGATCAGCACTATAAACACCGGCAACATCACTCCAAATAGTCACGCGATCGACAGCGGCTAAAGCGCCAATCATAGTGGCAGAGTAATCAGAACCATTGCGACCCAATAATACTGTTTGCTGGTGCTGATTAGCGGCCATAAACCCGGTGATCACTAAGCGTTGCTGAGGATACTGAACTAATAACTGCTGTAATAACGGCTGTGACAACGCTTTATCAACCGCTGGCTGAACAGCATGATCAGCTCGTAAAAATAGCCGAGAATCAATCGCTACTGCTGCTAATTGGTGCTGATTAAGTAACGCGGCTAATAACCGTGCTGACCATAACTCACCATGACCTAAAACGGCATTTTTTATCTCTGTCGTCAATGGTGATTCGCCCCATTTAGCAAGCAGGGCTAACTCAGCATGTAGCTGTTGCAGTAATGATTGCGCGTGATCTGGTACCAACAACTCAGAGATTAATTGCTGTTGAAAACTACGAATAGATAATAGTGTTGCATGGGCTAAGCGGCCATCAGTAACCAATTGTTCCAACCACAATAGCAGTTGATTAGTCGTTTTTCCTGCTGCAGAAACCACTACGATATCATTGGTTGCAGAATAAGATTCTAAAATCTCTGCCACGCGCCGATAACACTGCGCATCGGCAAGGCTACTACCACCAAATTTATGCAACTGACGTAGATCTTTTATCATTAGCACGCCTCCTGCGCGACAGTAAAGGCGTGGGTAAGATCGGCAATTAAGTCACGTGGATCTTCTAACCCAACCGATAACCGCAATAAAGACGTTGAAATACCAGCAGCCCGTTGAGCTTCATCGGTCATGGCACGATGAGTCATTGAAGCCGGATGAGCAATGAGACTCTCAGTTCCTCCTAACGACTCAGCTAATGAAAATAATTGTAATGTTTTCACAAATAGTTGCAGTTGCGGATCAGTTCCTGCAAATTCAAAACTCATCATTGAGCCAAATCCACGTTGCTGACGCTTAGCTATCTCATGTCCGGGATGAGTGGGTAAACTTGGGTGGTAAATCGTGCCAACCAATGGTTGCTGCTGTAAATAGGCTAATACCGCCGCACCATTTTCTTCATGCATTCTCATTCGAGGCGCTAAAGTACGTAAGCCGCGCAACGTTAAATAAGCATCAAACGGCGCACCTGTTGCACCAATACAGTTCGCCCACCAACTTAAATTTTCAGCTGCAGATTGCTGCTTCGCAATCAACACACCACCAACAACATCAGAATGACCATTAATATATTTAGTGGTTGAATGCACGACAAAATCAGCGCCAAGTGATAATGGCTGTTGTAATAACGGGGATAGAAAGGTGTTATCAACCGCGACTTGGCAATCGACAGCCTGTGCTTGCTGACTAATGGCTTCAATATCAATCACTCTAACCAGAGGGTTAGACGGAGTTTCAAGCCATAACAAGGTCGGTTTTTGTGCTAACGCTGCCGCTAGTGCATCAGGATCTGCTTGGTCAATAAATAATACTTTAAAATCACCTTTCTGAGCTCGAGTATTAAATAATCGATAACTGCCACCATAACAATCATGTGGCGCAACAAGCAAATCATTCGGTCCTAACAATGCTGACACTAATAAATTCATTGCCGAAGTACCACAACTGGTGACAACAGCGCCCGCTCCCCCTTCCATATCGCTTAAAGCATCCGCTAATGTATTGCGAGTAGGATTACCTGAACGAGAGTAATCGTATTGAGGTAATTCACCTAAGGCAGGAAAACTGTAAGTTGAGGTTAAATAGATCGGGGGCACGACGGCATTATATTGTGAGTCAACATCAATACCGGTACGGACTGCAATTGTTGCAAGCTGCTTGTCACTCATAATAACGTTCCTTGTTATAAAAGGGGTGATCCCTGAAGATAAATTGTAGTGGTTACACAACCTTAACCATATAAAAACAAGACGTCAACACTTCTAGACGTCCATATGTCTTTGCTTATAGCGGTAAATCCCGCTAAAATTCAATTATTGAAAAAAATAGTCGTGATCTAGCAACAGTTGTATACCACGATAGAGGACAAACTAACGATGTTCACGTAATATCGCCGCCTATCATGACTATGCACTAACAACCGTCATCGCGACATTGTTATCATTATTAATTAAACATCGCTGAGAAGGTAAAACATGGCAAAGTGGAATGGCGAATATATTAGCCCTTATGCAGAACACGGTAAGAAAAATGAACAAGTAAAAAAAATTACAGTGTCTATTCCATTAAAGGTTCTCAAAATTCTTACTGATGAACGTACTCGTCGTCAGGTCAATAACCTGCGCCACGCCACCAACAGTGAACTATTATGTGAAGCTTTTTTGCATGCTTATACTGGTCAGCCGTTACCTACTGATGACGACATTCGTAAAGATCATCCCGATGATCTGCCAGCAGAAGCAAAAGCCTTAATGGAAGCGATGGGCATCAGTTACGAAGACATTAATGAATAATACGTATATCAGGTAGCAGAAAACCAGCTTTTATGCTGGTTTTTTTGTGTGTTACATATTGAAGCGATAAAAAAAGGGATGCCTAGGCATCCCTCTTTTTTACATTTGGTCGACAAGTAATTACTTGCTACCAAGTGCACCGAAACGCTTGTTGAATTTATCAACACGACCACCAGAGCTAACTTGACGTTGCTTACCAGTGTAGAATGGGTGACACTTATCGCATACGTCAAGGTTAACGTCTTTGCTCATAGTAGAGTTAAATACGAAAGTGTTGCCGCAAGAACAACGAGCGTTTACTGCTTTGTATTCTGGGTGGATACCTTGTTTCATGGGGAAACCTCAAGTTAAGGCCGTGTCGCTCTCCCGATCCAAAGCCGGGCACCACACGTGGTTAATAAAATAGTCTGCCGTAGATTTACGACAAATCAGGCGGCGTATAGTAATCAATCATTCCCCAGAGATCAACTCGAGTACTGTTTTTTATCACTCTATTTTATTCATCGCTAAAACAGTCAATAATAGTGGTCATATTGCAGTACTGATTCCCTATCACGCGATCTGTTACTATTTAGTATAAGCTCAATTAAAGCGATCAAATATGACCCACCCAATAGCACGCGTTGCTTTACCTGTCCCACTCGACAAAAATTTTGATTACTTAATCAAACCTAATATGACACCCGTTATTGGCGGACGGGTACTGGTGCCTTTTGGTCGACAGCGATTGGTAGGGATCGTGGTGGCTATCGGTAATGATTCAGATTTTCCAATCCAACAATTAAAACCGATTCAGCAAGTATTAGATAACCAACCTTTGTGGCAACCACCATTATTTGGGTTGTTAAAATGGGCCAGTAGTTATTATCAATATCCATTAGGTGATGCATTAGCCAATGCCATGCCAGCGTTATTGCGTAAAGGTCGCGAAGCATCAACAGTGACGTTAAAATATTGGCAGTTAACCGATACTGGACGAGAGCAACCACTTAATGGTTTAAAGCGTGCGCCCAAGCAAGCCCAAATTCTCAATCTATTACGTCATGGACCTTTGAGTCATGACGCTTTACTTGCCGATGATGTGAGCAGTGCTACCCTAAAAACAGTGATGCAAAAAGGTTGGATAGTCGAACAGCAGCAGCAACCTAAACAACTGCAGTGGCAACCACAGTTTGCTATTACCGAACAAAAACCACGTCTAAATGAAGAACAAGCATTAGCCATTGCGACGGTTAACAGTAACCCGGGATTTGGCTGTTACCTATTAGATGGTGTCACCGGCTCAGGTAAAACCGAAGTCTATCTTAATCTGCTTGAACCCATTTTAGCAGCAGGTAAACAGGCATTGATTTTAGTGCCTGAAATTGGCTTAACACCGCAGACAATTAACCGCTTTAAGCGCCGTTTTAATGTGCCGTTAGAAACCGTTCACTCCGGTCTCAACGATAGCGAGCGTATGACGGCGTGGCTTGCAGGACGGGATAACCAAGCAGGGATCATTATCGGTACTCGCTCTGCACTGTTTACGCCATTTGCGGATCTCGGTATTATTATTGTTGATGAAGAACATGATGCTTCATATAAACAACAAGACAGCCTGCGTTACCATGCTCGTGATCTGGCGGTGATGCGTGCAAATAAAGAAAACATTCCGATTGTTTTAGGCTCTGCTACCCCTGCACTTGAGACTTTACATAACGCACAAACAGGTAAATATCATTACCTAACCCTTTCAAAGCGCGCTGGTAATGCAAGTGCTGCACGCCACGGGGTGATTGATGTCAAAGGCTTATATTTAAATGCGGGCTTATCAGCACCACTCATTGCGGAAATGCGCAAGCACCTCAATGCTGGTAACCAAGTGATGCTGTTTCTTAATCGCCGCGGTTTTTCACCAGCAATGATGTGTCACGAATGTGGGTGGATCGCAGAATGTAACCGTTGTGACGCCTATTACACCCTT
This sequence comes from Photobacterium aquimaris, assembly GCF_002954455.1. Taxonomy (GTDB): domain Bacteria; phylum Pseudomonadota; class Gammaproteobacteria; order Enterobacterales; family Vibrionaceae; genus Photobacterium; species Photobacterium aquimaris. Next base: position 258,961 of record NZ_MSCC01000003.1, on the reverse strand, counting down.
CACCAGCAATCAGGTGAATTACGTTGTCATCATTGTGCAACGCAACGACCGATAATGCACCAATGCCAACAGTGTGGTTCAACCCAACTGCTGCCGGTCGGTGTCGGTACTGAACAACTTGAAGCGCAACTAGCAGAACTGTTTCCTGAATTTAAAACGGTTCGTATTGATCGTGATAGCACTCGCCGTAAAGGATCACTAGAAAACTATTTAGAAGCGATTAAAAACAATGAATATCAAATTTTAATCGGTACTCAGATGCTGGCTAAAGGGCATCACTTTCCCAACGTTACTTTGGTCGCGCTGATTGATGTTGATAGTGCATTATTTAGTAATGATTTTCGTGCTTCAGAACGGTTAGCCCAGTTGTTTATTCAAGTTGCTGGCCGTGCAGGACGTGCCAGTAAGCCCGGTTCAGTACTCTTACAAACCCATCATCCTGAACATCAACTGCTACAATCATTATTGCACAAAGGCTATGGTGTTTTTTCTCAAGCAGCATTAACTGAACGTCGCCAAGCGCTATTACCGCCCTTTACACACTTAGTGCTATTGCGCGCCGAAGCCAATGACAGTGATCAAGTGTGCCAATTTTTACAACAAGTGCGCGCTATTTTTGAAGCGAGCCCAGTTTACGATCAAGATTGTTGTGTATTAGGACCTAACCCAGCACCGCTTGCTCGACGTGCAGGACGATTTCGATGGCAGTTAATTTTACAGATACCTAATCGAAATAAATTACAGCAAATACTTACTATTGCTAAACCTGCGATTCAACTATTGCCACTAGCAAAAAAAATTCGTTGGTCAATTGATGTCGAACCACAAGATTTAACTTAAACTACACAATGCGATACAGTTCACATAGCGAATGTAATTTATGCTATTGAAAGCAAGTTTCAGCTTTTACATCCATTCTACAATATGAATATGAATTGACTTTTTTCAGTCGGTTACGAATTAGCTGGTAAGCCTATCTGAGTATTTTTATCGCAGATAACCAGCTGTACACTAGAGAGATATAGCAAAAGAGGAAAGCACTATGGCGACAATGAAGGACGTTGCCCAGCTAGCCGGAGTATCGACTGCGACAGTTTCGCGCGCATTGATGAACCCGGAAAAAGTATCGGCATCAACTAGGAAAAAGGTTGAGCAAGCCGTAATGGAAGCTGGATATTCACCTAACTCACTGGCACGTAACCTACGCCGCAATGAATCGAAAACTATCGTGACAATTGTGCCGGACATCTGCGACCCTTATTTCACTGAAATTATTCGTGGAATTGAAGAAGCAGCAATGGAAAATGGCTATTTGGTATTACTGGGTGATAGCGGTCAACAACAACGTCGTGAAAACTCATTCGCTAATTTAGTGTTTACTAAGCAAGCTGATGGCATGTTGTTATTAGGTAATAACTTGCCATTTGATGTTAGTAAACCTGAACAAAAAAACCTACCACCATTAGTAATGGCATGTGAATATGCACCAGAACTTGAATTACCAACAGTGCATATTGATAACCTGACTGCGGCTTTTGATGCGGTAAATTACCTCACTCAAATGGGGCATAAACGCATAGCGCAAATTACCGGCCCTGATAAAGCTGCCTTATCGCAGTTCCGTCAGCAAGGTTATCAACAAGCATTACGCCGCGCAGGGATCACTCTAAATCCGGCCTACACCATTAAAGGTGATTTTAGTTTTGCAGCAGGTGCACGTGCAATTACGGCCTTGCTTGCACTACCTGAGCCACCAACGGCATTATTTTGTCACTCTGATGTGATGGCAATTGGCGCGATGCAGCAAGCTAAACGGCTTGGATTACGTGTGCCGTACGATATTTCTATTGTCGGGTTTGATGATATTCAATTTGCAGAGTATTGCGATCCACCATTGACCACGGTTTCACAACCACGTTATGAAATCGGTCGTCAGGCGATGTTGATGTTACTTGAGTTACTCAAAGGTAAGGATGTTCAGGCAGGCTCAAGATTACTGGATGCAAAACTGGTCATTCGAGAAAGTGCCGCCCCACCAAGTCGCTAATTGATTTAACCCCATATGTAATCTGTGACAGTGCCAAGATCATAAAATTGATCATCTTTGTCATTATATGGGGTTAATTATCAACAAACCGCGATAATAACTGGTCAGGATCAGTCCAACTTTGTAACATAGCCTTCTGTCTATCTTTCCAACTAATTTGTCGAAATCGTGGCCACTAAAGATTATGTAAAACGCGGGCGCTCACCAAAAAAAGCGCCAATAAAGGCAAAAGCCAACCCTAAAGGGAAAAAAGCACCGGCATCGGGCTTTCCTACTAAATGGGCAGCACTGGCTGTAATGTTAGTGTGTAGTCTGATTGCCGGCCTATTTTTCCTTTCAGGTACAGATGTGCCTGAAACGACACCACCGACTCCTGCTGCCGTTATTGCAAAACCGCAACCAAAAACCAAGGCCGACGTTCTACCGCCAAAACCGGAAGAAAAATGGCGTTATATTCAAGAGTTGGAAAATAAAAAAGTCATTGTGCCAGTATTAACGCCTAAACAAGTTATTGCTGAGAATAAACCAACTAAGCCTTACTTATTACAATGTGGCGCTTACCATAGCCAAGCGCAAGCTGAACAACGTAAAGCAACCATTGCGTTTCAAGGCATGAACAGTCAAATCAAAGTATCAACCAACGACAAAGGCACTTGGTACCGAGTTGTGCTTGGGCCTTATAAAGATAAGCGTTTAGCAATGGATGATCAGAACAAATTACAACAACATGGTATTAGCCCATGTGCTATTTGGTTTTGGGAATAATTTTTGTCCAACAATAACAATAACTAAGGATGCTCGACTGGCATCCTTTTTTAATTCTTCTGATAACTCGTCATCCAAGCAATTGTCACCCACACCTTGAAAACCAATCTTACTATCCCCAGATCTATTATCATTAACGATGCCGGCTAATCGTCGGAGCTGAATCAAAGAGGGTTTAACGTGACAACTATTGTATCTGTTCGTCGTAACGATAAAGTCGTAATTGCAGGTGATGGTCAAGTGTCACTTGGCAATACCGTAATGAAAGGCAACGCTCGCAAAGTTCGTCGTCTCTATAATGATAAAGTACTCGCTGGTTTTGCTGGCGGCACCGCTGATGCTTTTACTTTATTTGAACGTTTCGAGCGCAAGTTAGAAATGCATCAAGGTCACTTATTAAAATCTGCAGTTGAATTAGCCAAAGATTGGCGTACCGATCGTGCTCTACGTAAACTAGAAGCACTATTAGTTGTCGCTGATGAAACCGGTTCATTAATCATTACCGGTAATGGTGATGTCGTACAACCAGAGCATGATTTAGTCGCCATTGGCTCTGGCGGTAATTTCGCTCAAGCGGCGGCGATTGCCCTATTAGAAAATACCGATCTTAGCGCCCGCGAAATTGCAGAAAAAGCGCTAAATATTGCTGGTGATATTTGTGTGTTTACCAACCACAATCACACTATTGAAGAACTAGAAACTAAGTCTAAGTAAGGAAGTTGCAATGTCTGAGATGACTCCTCGCGAAATCGTTCACGAGCTTGATCGCCATATTATCGGTCAAGACAAAGCCAAGCGAGCCGTTGCGATTGCACTGCGTAACCGCTGGCGTCGTATGCAGCTTCCTGAAGAGCTGCGAGTAGAAGTTACCCCTAAAAATATTCTAATGATTGGTCCAACGGGTGTGGGTAAAACTGAAATAGCGCGTCGTTTAGCAAAGCTAGCAAATGCACCGTTCATTAAAGTTGAAGCGACTAAATTTACTGAAGTCGGTTATGTTGGTAAAGAAGTCGAAACGATTATTCGCGATCTTACCGATGTTGCAGTCAAAATGGTACATCAACAAGCCACAGAAAAAGTACGTACTCATGCTGAAGAATTAGCAGAAGAACGCATTCTTGATGTGTTATTGCCGCCAGCACGTGATGCATGGGGACAAAACGAAGAAGCGCCGACAGAATCAACCACTCGCCAATCCTTTCGTAAAAAATTACGTGAAGGTAAGCTTGATGATAAAGAAATCGAGATTGATGTAGCAGCGCCACAAATGGGCGTTGAAATCATGGCGCCTCCTGGTATGGAAGAAATGACCAACCAGTTACAAGGTATGTTCCAAAATCTTGCAGGCAACACCAGTAAAAAACGCAAAATGAAAATCAAAGATGCGTTAAAAGCGGCAACTGAAGAAGAAGCAGCGAAGCTGGTAAACCAAGAAGAATTAAAAGAACAAGCGATTTTCGCGGTTGAAAATAACGGTATCGTGTTTATCGATGAGATCGATAAAATCTGTAAGCGTGGCGAGTCATCAGGTCCGGACGTTTCTCGTGAAGGTGTACAGCGCGACCTGCTGCCATTAGTAGAAGGCAGCACAGTATCAACTAAGCACGGTATGGTTCGTACAGATCACATCCTATTTATTGCTTCAGGTGCATTCCAAGTAGCTAAGCCATCGGATTTGATCCCTGAATTGCAAGGTCGTCTACCTATTCGTGTTGAGCTTGAAGCATTAACAAGTCACGATTTTAAACGTATCCTTACTGAGCCAAAAGCATCATTAACACAACAATATGTAGCGTTAATGGCAACAGAATCAGTTGATATTGAATTTACAGCAGAAGGTGTCGATAGCTTGGCTGAAGCGGCATGGCAAGTAAATGAACGCACAGAAAACATTGGTGCTCGCCGTTTACACACTGTCATGGAACGCCTAATGGAAGAAATTTCTTATGATGCTAGCGAAAAATCTGGTGAGAAATTCCTGATCGATGATGCGTATGTACAAGCGCGTCTAGGTGAGTTTGTAGCCGATGAAGATCTAAGCCGTTTCATTCTATAATCACTTCCCAAACCATTATTAACCTCTAAAAACGGTGCGTTTTATCGCACCGTTTTTTTTATTCTATAACAAACATTGATGGGATAAATTTGCGCATGACCAAATTTACGCCATAATAGCTTTCAATATTCACTTTAAGTATCTAATTTATGAACCCACCTTCTTCACTGACAATTTGGTTAGATGCCGCAAGACCAAAAACCTTACCCCTCGCTATTGCATCAATTTTATGTGGTAGTGCGGTCGCTGAGTGGCATGGTACCTTTTCAGCTAGCATTGCAGCACTGGCTTTATTAACGGCCCTTTTATTACAAATATTATCTAATCTTGCCAATGATTATGGTGATGCAGTAAAAGGTACTGATAATGATGATCGCTTAGGTCCTCAACGGGCAATGCAATCGGGTTTTGTCACCGCAGCGACCATGCGTAAGGCAATGATTATTAATATCATTCTAACTGCTATTAGTGGTTTAACCTTAATTTTAATCTCATGTAAAAACCCTCATGATATCGTCGGCTTTTTGGTGCTCGGATTGTTAGCGATTGCCGCTTCAATTGCCTATACCGTCGGTAATAAACCTTATGGCTATCGTGGCCTTGGTGATCTTTCGGTACTGATCTTTTTCGGATGGTTAGGTGTTGCCGGTACCTATTACTTACAAGCCGGACAAATTGATGCATTGATCATGCTGCCAGCAACAGCTTGTGGCTTATTAGCTGTTGGCGTTCTAAATATCAATAACTTACGAGACATTGATAATGATAAGGCGTGTGGTAAGCAAACATTAGTGGTGCGAATGGGACCACAATGGGGACGTAAATATCACCTTGTGTTGCTTAGCGCGAGTGTAGTGTGCTTTAGCTTATTTGCATTACTTGAGGTTAAGTCACTATTTGGATGGTTATTTATTCTCAGTTTACCGCTGCTGATTAACCATGGTCGCCAAGTGTATAACTCAACGGATGGTGCAGCATTAAGACCGATGATGGCAACTATCGTTAAATGTGCCTTAATCACCAATCTGTTGTTTGCAATTGGTATGATACTGGCCTAAGTGCAAACCAAAACTATAACGACAACCACTCACTGTTGTTTTTTACTACCGATAAGAAGCTAATCTATGGAATACAATACCTCTGAACTGTGTGATATTTATCTCGATCAAGTTGATGTGGTTGAACCTATGTTCAGCTCTTACGGTGGTCGAAATTCATTTAGTGGTCAAATCACCACGGTAAAATGTTTTGAATATAATGGTGTTATTCATGATGTGTTGGCTCAAACTGGAGCAGGACGAATACTATTAATCGATGGTGGTGGCTCATTACGTCGTGCCTTAGTCGATATCGATTTAGCACAATTGGCAGTGGAAAATCAGTGGGAAGGGATCATTATCTATGGTTGTGTACGCCATGTTGATGAACTCGATCAGCTTGATATTGGTATTCAGGCATTAGCTGCTATTCCTGTGGGTGCCGACCAACAACCGATAGGTGAAGTTGATGTCGCAGTCAATTTTGGTGGAGTGACATTTTTACCAGAAGATTATATTTATGCAGATAATACTGGCGTAATTTTATCTCCTGAAGCCTTAGAGATCGATTAATCAACCACAAGAGACTCCATCAACACATAAAAAATCGGCTCGGTATATGTCCTTTAGAAGGATGATATACCGAGCCGATAATCGTATTAAACTAAGGATAAGCTTATTCTACGTTTTCCATTTTACCTAGTAGCGTACGTACACGATCTTGCCATACGTTATGCTCGCCACGTAGCTTTTCGTTATCTTGAACAAGACTCTCACGACCAGAGCGTAGTTCTTGTGCTTCCATAGCTAGGCTATCATTTTTTTCTTTTAGTTCATCAATTTCCATTTGTAGCAAAGAAATTGAATCCACAGCCATTTGAACTTTGGCTTCCAATTTTTCCAACATTTCTAGAGACATATTGTTCACCTGATCTATGCCCATATATTTACCCAAACAATTGAAGGTAATCTCTATGAGCTGGGTTATATATACTTAGCTGCTATTCTAGCGAGGCAATGGCTCGCTGACATCTACATTTCCATTGCATTAGTGCAAATGAATAAAAATCATACAAGTCTGATGTAAATTTTGCAAAGTCAGCCGACATCAGGCTAATTTAGCGATTTAAAACCGCAAAATCCAGCCAGCTTAAGCTAATTTACATCACTTAATTACGCTTCACATTCGCCAATAATAATGTGATATCTACAAACTTTCTCAAATTCTGTACCACATTACCATGATAATGTAGCGCCACAATTTTATATTCCGCCACTCCCACAGATCTCAATCTCAGCAATGCATTCTTAATGTCACATTCAATGATCTCAACTCGCCAACATAGCAATAAAAAACCACCAAACGCTCACTTTTAAGAACATATTATGCTCGAACGCACATTTATAAGCCGTTATGATTTTAAAAAAAAGTAATTATTGTAAATTACCCTGCATAAAAATAACCACATCCCCTACATCCCTATCAAAAGGACTGACAATATGACAAGTTCTAAACCTAATGCACTCGTCGGAGAATGTTTAGCGGAATTTATCGGTACTGGGCTACTGATATTTTTTGGTGTTGGCTGTGTCGCAGCAATGAAATTAGCTGGCGCAGATTTTGGTCAATGGGAAATAAGTATTATGTGGGGGCTGGGTGTTGCCATTGCTATTTATGTCACTGCTGGCGTATCAGGAGCGCATTTAAATCCTGCGGTAACCATTGCACTCGCCAGTTTTCATGGTTTTAATAAACACAAAGTTGTGCCCTATATTCTGGCGCAATTATTAGGTGCGTTTGCCGCGGCGGCATTAGTTTATACCCTATACAGCGACCTTTTTGCTGATTATGAAACTAGCCATAATATTGTTCGCGGTACTGTCGCTAGCCTTGATACAGCTTCTATTTTTTCAACTTTTCCTCACCCTTCTTTGAGTTTTAGCGGTGCATTTGCGGTTGAATTCACCATTACCGCAGTCTTAATGTTTGCTATTTTAGCCATTGGTGATGATAAAAATGGTGCCCCTCGTGGCGCTATGGGACCGCTATTGATTGGTTTATTAATTGCGGTAATTGGTGGATCACTAGGACCACTAACTGGCTTTGCGATGAACCCAGCTCGTGATTTTGGCCCTAAGCTACTGACCTTCTTTGCGGGTTGGGACAATGTTGCCTTAACAGGCGCTAAAGATATTCCTTACTTTATCGTACCAATCTTCGCCCCTATTTGTGGCGCACTATTTGGTGGCTGGGCATACCCTAAATTGATGGGAATTTACTTACCTGGTAATAAATATACCTTACCAAATAAATGTAAAAATACGACGGATACTCCAAAAGCTGAAGCGTAATATTTTATTCGACAATAGGCTTCAGACTCGGTAATTACCCAGCCCTTAGCCACTATCTACTCTACTATAATAAAGATAACGAGGAACTCATCATGACTACTGAACGAAAATATATTGTCGCGCTAGATCAAGGTACCACCAGCTCGCGAGCAGTGGTACTTGACCACAATGCCAATATCGTTTGCTCGTCACAACGCGAATTTACTCAAATCTACCCTAAAGCAGGTTGGGTTGAGCATGATCCTCTAGAAATTTACGCAACCCAAAGTTCCACCATGGTGGAGGCATTAGCCAAAGCGGGCATTCGTAGTGATCAAGTCGCTGCCATTGGTATTACTAACCAACGTGAAACCACCATCGTATGGAACAAAAAAACCGGTAAACCTGTGTATAACGCGATTGTATGGCAGTGTCGCCGTACTGCTGAGATGTGTGAAGAGTTAAAACAACAAGGCTTAACTGATTATATTCGTGAAACCACAGGTTTAGTGGTTGACCCGTACTTCTCCGGCACCAAGATAAAATGGATCCTTGATAATGTCGAAGGCGCACGTGAGCAAGCTGAAGCGGGCGAGTTATTATTTGGTACCGTTGATACATGGCTGATTTGGAAAATGACCCAAGGACGTGTATTTGTTACTGATTACACTAACGCCTCTCGCACCATGCTATTTAATATTAACACTTTACAGTGGGATGAAAAGTTACTGACAGCATTGAACATTCCGCTATCAATGATGCCAGAAGTCAAAGCCTCTTCAGAAGTCTACGGCCAAACTAACATTGGTGGTAAAGGTGGTACTCGTATTCCGATTGCAGGTATTGCAGGCGATCAGCAAGCAGCTTTATTTGGTCAAATGTGCGTTTCAGCAGGACAAGCGAAAAACACTTATGGCACTGGTTGCTTCTTACTAATGAACACCGGTAAAGAAAAAGTCACTTCATATAATGGATTATTAACTACCCTTGCTTGTGGTCCTAAAGGTGATGTCGCTTACGCCCTTGAAGGTGCGGTATTTATGGGTGGAGCATCGATTCAATGGCTACGAGATGAAGTTAAATTACTTAGCGATGCTAATGATTCAGAGTATTTTGCTGAAAAAGTCGGCAGTGCTAATGGGGTCTATGTCGTCCCCGCTTTTACCGGTTTAGGCGCACCTTATTGGGACCCGTATGCACGTGGGGCGATTGTCGGTTTAACTCGCGGTGTTAACTCTAATCATATTATTCGCGCCACACTTGAAAGTGTCGCTTATCAAACCCGTGATGTACTTGATGCGATGCAAGCAGACTCTAAAATTAAACTTAATGTATTACGTGTTGATGGCGGCGCTGTTGCCAATAACTTCTTAATGCAATTTCAAGCCGATATTTTAGCCACTGAAGTCCATCGCCCAGTCGTTACTGAAGTGACCGCACTTGGTGCGGCTTATTTAGCAGGGCTAGCGATTGGATTTTGGGACAGTATTGATGGGCTTAAACATAAATCGCAATTAGATCGTAGCTTCACTCCATGCAGTGACGATAAAAAGCGAAATCGCCGTTACCGTGGTTGGCAACGTGCAGTTGAGTGCGCCAAAGGTTGGGCATTTGACGAAGAAGATGAAGATGATGACGCATAATCATCGCTAATCTGTTTTCAGGCCTGCTCACTCTAGCAGGCCTTTTTATTTAGTTACTACCACATAATGCTGATTGTGTTGCGTTAGATCATCAACCACCAGTGTCAACAATCTAATTTCCCACCGTGTTAATAAGTCAATTATGCTAGAATTTACGCTGAATTTTTAAACCTTTGCACCCACCAATTTCTATATCTGGAGTTATCATGAAAGGCGATTTAGCAATAGCATTTGCTCGTGTTACCGAAGGCGCAGCCCTTGCTGGTCATAAATGGTTAGGCCGTGGCGATAAAATTGCAGCTGACAATGCGGCAGTAGAAGTGATGCGCACCCTGCTTAATCACACTAATATAAATGGCGAAATTGTTATTGGTGAAGGTGAGATCGATGAAGCACCAATGCTTTATATTGGAGAGCATGTCGGTTGTGGTGGTTGCGCGGTTGATATTGCAGTGGATCCGATTGAAGGCACACGCATGACAGCTATGGGACAAAACAATGCTCTGGCGGTACTGGCAGCAGGTGAAAAAGGTAGCCTTCTAAAAGCGCCAGATATGTACATGGAAAAATTGGTTGTTGGCCCACAAGCAAAAGGGATTATCGATCTTGATAAGCCATTAGCAGACAACCTTGCCGCTATTGCTAACGCACTGAATAAACCATTAACCGAATTAGTAGTGACTGTTCTTGCTAAGCCTCGTCACGATCAATTGATCACTGACATGCATGCAATGGGTGTACGTGTATTTGCTTTCCCTGATGGCGATGTTGCCGCGTCTATTCTTACTTGTATGCCTGAAAGTGATGTCGATGTGATGTACTGCATTGGTGGCGCACCAGAAGGTGTTGTTTCTGCAGCTGCTATTCGTGCCCTAGGCGGTGATATGCAAGGCCGCTTATTACCTCGTCACCATGTAAAAGGCGATAACGAAGAAAACCGTCGTTTAGGTGAGATGGAAATTCGTCGTTGTAGCGAAATGGGCATTGAACCGCACAAATTACTTCGTCTTGAAGATATGGCACGTAGTAATGATGTCATCTTTGCAGGTACTGGTATTACTAAAGGTGATTTGGTGGCTGGTATTCAACGTCAAGGCAATATTGCAACCACCGAAACCCTACTTATTAGTGGTCAATGTGGCACCATGCGTCGTATTACATCAAATTACGACCTTACTCGTCAGGATGATGCGGTTAAACAACACACCCTATAATACCTATCATGTCTGTCATAAAAAATGCACTGCGGTGCATTTTTTATTGTTAGCACTACACACCGCTTGCACTTTCTCTCGCAGCAATGACGCCAATCTTAAACCTAAGAAGTCCTACTTTTAACGCACTATTACATTGTAAAGATATTGCTTTATTTAATAAGCTGATCCCATAATATATTAAGAGCAGCAATAATGACTGATTATGAAAACTATCGAAAAAATCCTCTATCACATCAAATGTGATGGTCCAGTTACCGCTAAAGTATTGGCTGATAAATTTCAGTTAACTACGATGGGTATTCGTCAACATTTACAGACGATGGAAGAACAAGGGTTAGTCGATGCTTATGACGTAAAAGTCAAAGTTGGCCGTCCAACCCGCCATTGGCAACTAACTTCTCAAGGTCACCAACACTTTAGTGATCACCATGATGAACTAGCAGTACAAACCCTTGATGCGGTAAATGATTTATTTGGCCACCAAGGTCTACAAGCTATCATCAACAAACGTGAGCAACAGACGCTAGAGCACTATCAAACAGCTATTACCGATTGCCTTGATTTAAAAACTAAGCTCGTCGCACTGACAGAGTTACGTCAACGTGATGGTTATATGGCAGAGCTTATTTGCGATGATAACGGCTTTTTATTAATTGAAAATCACTGCCCTATTTGTCTTGCCGCCACGCGATGCCCTTCTCTTTGTCAATCTGAATTGGCTGTTTTTCAACAATTATTAGGTGAAAATGCCGTTATCCACCGTCAAGAACACATTATTACAGGCCAAAGGCGCTGTGCTTATCGAATAACATCCAAATAACGAGGAGGCCACTATGGCTGATTGGATCCCTGCACAAGTTATTGCGAACCGTCACTGGAACCAAGATTTATTCAGTTTATCGCTACGCGCGAATATTGAACCGTTTAAAGCGGGGCAATTTACTAAACTGGGAATAATGATCGGCGATAACTTGATCCAACGTGCCTACTCGTTTGTTAATCCCCCCCAGCAAACCGATATTGAGATTTATGCCACTCGTGTCACTGATGGTTTATTGTCACCACGATTACACGCTTTACAAGCCGGTGATACAGTACAAATATCAGCACGAGCAAGTGGCTTTTTTACCCTTGACGATATCGCTAATAGTCAGCATTTATGGCTATTTGCAACCGGCACAGCCATTGGTCCTTACCTATCAATTTTAGGTCAAAAAGATGTCTGGCATCGATACCGTAAAATTATTCTTATTCATGCGGTGCGTTTTGCAGCAGATCTCAGCTATCAAGCTGAGATCAGTGCCCTCAAACAGCAATACGGCGATCAATTAATTGTGCAACCCTTTGTCAGTCGCGAACCAGCGCCATTATGTTTAACGGGGCGTATTCCACAAGCAATTGCTGATGGATTATTAGAGCGCCATGTCGGCTTATATCTCAGTGCTGAAAATAGCCAGGTGATGCTGTGCGGTAATCCACAAATGGTGCGTGATACAAAAGCAGTATTAGAGGCAAAAGGCTTAACAAAAAATCTCCGTCGAGCTCCAGGTCAAATTACCATGGAACATTATTGGTAACCGCATTAGCCATTGATTTTCTTGTTTCTGAGCCTGACTCATCAGGCTCATGACCAACAATAAGACAACGCGATCTTGTGCTATCAACTATCTTTAAGAACTAGGGGTGGAATAAGGAACCGTGTAATGCAATCACTGCCTGATTTTGACCAACTCATGCACCTCGCAGCGACAGATCCGCAGCAATTTACATTATTACGCCAACGCTTAATTGACCAAGCGATTACTCAAGCAAGCACTGCGATGCAACCCCGTTTACGTGCTCAGCAAAGCCATATTGATCGGCTGATTAATCACGCTAACAACCCACTCCATACCAACATTCTGTTACAGCAAGAATTACAACGTCAATTACAGCGTTTCAGCCAAGCTCTTCAATCACACTCTCCGCCACAACAAGCAAAAATACTGCCGTTCAAATGATAAAATCATTGTCGACCCTTGGCAGCATATTCCGCCAAAACGTTACAAAAAATCGACAAGAAACTGCATATATTGAAATAATTTTCTATTTGTAGTTCACTTTTTGTCGCGAAAAGGGTACAACCAAGCACATTAATGATTTTGAACAGTAAAAATTCAGTTCCGGCTGGTATATTTTTACGTAGTTAAGTTAATTACGTCATTTAAATTTGGAGAAAAACTATGCGCCATCCTGTAGTTATGGGTAACTGGAAACTAAACGGCAGCAAAGAAATGGTTGTTGATCTACTAAACGGTCTTAACGCTGAACTTGAAGGCGTTACAGGCGTAGACGTTGCAGTTGCTCCACCAGCACTTTTCGTTGACCTTGCTGAGCGTACGCTTACTGATGCAGGCAGCGCGATCATCCTAGGTGCTCAAAACTCTGACCTACACAACAGCGGTGCATACACTGGTGACATGTCTCCAGCTATGCTTAAAGAATTTGGTGCTTCTCACATCATCATCGGTCACTCTGAGCGTCGTGAATACCACCACGAATCAGACGAGTTTGTTGCTGAGAAATTTGCTTTCCTAAAAGAAAATGGTCTAACTCCTGTTCTTTGTATCGGTGAGTCAGAAGCACAAAACGAAGCGGGTGAAACTGTAGCAGTATGTGCTCGTCAACTTGACGCAGTAATCAACACTCAAGGCGTTGAAGCGCTTAACGGTGCAATCATCGCTTACGAACCAATCTGGGCTATCGGTACTGGTAAAGCGGCAACAGCTGAAGATGCACAACGTATCCATGCTCAAATCCGTGCTCACATTGCTGAGAAATCAGAAGAAGTTGCTAAGAACGTTGTTATCCAATACGGCGGTTCTGTTAAGCCTGAAAACGCTGCAGCTTACTTCGCACAACCAGACATCGATGGTGCGCTAGTTGGCGGTGCTGCACTTGACGCGAAAAGCTTTGCAGCTATCGCTAAAGCAGCAGCTGAAGCAAAAAAATAATCTTTCTTAATGATTGATTACATCAAGGTCACCTACGGGTGGCCTTTTTATTGTCTGTAATAACCACCGACAGCTTAAAAACGACATAAAAAAAGGCCGATATAATTATCGACCTTCCTTATTTCAGTATCTTAATAACGTAATTTTAGAACAGCTTTTCAGCCAATTCATATAAATCGTTACGTACTGGACGACGCATATTTTCAATCGCATCGATGATATCGTGGTGAACCAGTTTTTCACACTGAATACCCACACAACGACCACCTTCTCCTTGCTGAAGAAGATCAACCGCATAAGCACCCATACGTGATGCTAATACACGGTCAAACGCTGTTGGTTGACCACCGCGTTGAATATGGCCTAATACTGTTGCACGCGTTTCACGGCCAGTTTCAGCTTCAATAAATTTAGCCAGCGCGTTAACGTCTGTCATTAATTCAGTGATGGCGATAATCGCGTGCTTTTTACCTTTCGCAATACCTTCATTGATATGAGTGATTAACTTCTCTTTATCAAGGCCAACTTCAGGTGTGATGATGTACTCACAGCCACCTGCAATTGCTGACATTAGGGTTAAATCACCACAGTGACGACCCATAACTTCAACGATAGAAATACGCTGATGAGAAGATGACGTATCACGTAGACGGTCAATCGCATCAATAACAGTGTTCATTGCTGTCATGTAACCGATAGTGTAGTCAGTACCTGCAACGTCATTATCAATCGTGCCCGGAAGACCGATACATGGGTAACCCATTTCAGTTAACTTCTTTGCACCCATATATGAGCCGTCACCACCAATAACGACTAATGCATCAATACCGTGCAATTTTAGGTTTTCAATCGCTTTTTCACGAACTTCCACTTCACGGAATTCAGGAAAACGTGCCGAACCTAAAAATGTACCGCCTTTGTTGATCACATCAGATACACTTTGACGATCTAGCTTTTTAATACAGTTGTTATATAGGCCTTGGTAGCCATCATAAATACCGTAAACTTCTAGACCTTCAGTCAACGCTGCACGAACTACGCCGCGAACCGCTGCATTCATACCAGGTGCGTCACCACCACTGGTCAAAACACCAATCTTCTTAATCATGGTTACCCTCTGACTTTGGGAATTGAAAAATCAAATCCAACACGATATACCAAGGTTCCCCCACTCGGTATCACAGTCGATGACGATCATACTGTGTTCGTGAAAACTGAAACTTTCCTACTTATGTAGAAGTATTACAATTTTAATGAAATAGTTTGTTGATTCATATCACGCTAGCTCGTCACTTCCCCGTCGGCCAATGCTTATAATCGTCATGCTGGTTATTTTTATATTTTTTTGAGTAAACCTATAATAACTAATAATAAGTGGCGACATTAATGATTGAGGAAATGGTGGCGATAATTAATATCACGCAGTATAGCTGTTTTATAATAAAAATTAACAACAAAACCTATCATAAAAATACAATTACTGCCTTGTTCTGATGCCGTTTATGGCTAAAGAACTTAAAAAAACACCAAATAATAAAGTTAATATCAAAAACAAAAAAGCCATAGTCAAGACTATGGCTAATAAATACCTAACTCACCCTTAATTAGTGATGTTGTTTCGCTTCTAAACGCATAAGATGTTTTTCTGCTTGCTGTTGCTTAAGCTCAACATACTTTTGCTTTTGCTCTGGCGTTAGAATATTAAGCATTTTATGACGCTGCTCTAACATCGCAACACGACGCTCAACCTGTTGTTGAGACATTTTCTCAGCCACTGCACGTACAGCTGACTCATCAAAATTATTTGCTAACACTAATTTTTCAAGTTGTTGTTGATCTGCTTGCATCAATTTATGGTTTTCAACTCGTTGCGCTTTGTACTCACTGCGATTAGCTTGACGTAGCGTTTTCATTTCTTGTTTTTGAGCAGCAGTAAGATCTAACTGGCTAAAAAGCTTACCACCATGGTGGCCTTTTTTCATACCGTCATGATGTTCTTGGCCAGCAAACGCTGACATTGAACCTAGCGCTAATGGTAATGCCATCGCGATAACAATTGTTTTATTAAATAATTTCATTGTGGTTTCTCCAGCATTAGTATTTGATAAATTGCCATTTTATATGGCTTGGTCATTATCATAACCTGTGGAAGGTAAACCGCTGTCTAGTAAACGTAAACTAGCGTAAAGCTGATACTGCTTAACTTGGCGTACAGCTAAATATTAGCGATACTAATGCCTCTTTAATTGGCCGATCGCATTACATAGTAGGACTTCACAATGGCAAAAATTCTCTTAGTCGATGACGATATAGAACTGACCGCACTCCTTAAAGATATTCTTGAGCTTGAAGGGTTTGAGGTTGAGGAAGCCAATAATGGTATTGAAGGATTACAAAAAATCGATGCCAGCATTGATTTGATCTTACTTGATGTGATGATGCCAAAAATGAACGGTACTGAAATGTTGCGCCGTCTACGTGAAAAACACACCACACCAGTAATGATGCTGACCGCCAAAGGTGATGAAATAGATCGCGTACTTGGTCTTGAACTTGGTGCTGATGACTATTTGCCAAAGCCGTTTAGCGATCGAGAATTACTTGCTCGTATGCGCGCGGTACTGCGACGTACTCAAACCAATTCCGATACTAAAGCCAGCAATAGCGAGTGCCTAATTTATCAAGATCTTACTATTTACCCCGGTCGCCAAGAAGTGCTGCATCACCAACAACCCATTGAAATGACCGGAACTGAATTAGCGTTATTAAGTTATTTTGTTCAACATCCAGGAAAAATCATAGCTAAAGAAGAGCTTAGCTTGGAAGTACTTGGCAAACGCTTAGCCCAATTTGATCGCGCAATTGATATGCATGTCTCAAACTTACGTAAAAAACTGCCAGTACGTAGTGATGGTAAACCACTGATCAAAACTCTGCGTGGTAAAGGGTATTTGTTGGTTGAGGCTCAATAATGAGAGTACCTGGTTTTACGCACCTTTATGGGCGTATCTTTGCCATTTTCTGGACCACATTATTGGTGGTAGTGGTCGCTCTGGTGCTAATGTTTCAATACGATCCTCGCTCAATACAACCGATCCCCGATCATCTTTTACAACGGCTTCAATCACAAGCATCTCAGGTAAATCAACGTTTAGACCACCATCGTTCACCTAACTCCGCCAAGCTCATCACTCATGTCAAAGCTCTGACTAAACGCCGAGATAACCATAATAGCCAGCTTTACTTCACCACGGTTGAGGGTGATATTATTGCGCCACAAAAGCACACTAAAGCGCTACGTAATTTCATCACCATTGCCGACAATCCCAACAAGCCCAAACAACGCCTTTATGGTCGCTGGCTGATTGCAGGACCGTTTATGATCACCACCGAACATCAACCGCTGTATATGTATAGCGGTCAAGTTTGGCGAGGTGCACCGCCATTTTTCATTCAAATAATGGATAAACCCTTTAAACTGTTATTGCTTACTATGCTGGTAAGCACGCCGTTTTTATTGTGGTTAGCTTGGGCTGTAACCCGTCCTGCACGACGCTTACAACAAGCGGCTGAGCGCGTTGCTCGCGGTGAATTTGCCGTAGATCCTAGCTTAGAGCAAGGACCGCAAGAGTTTAAAAAGGCCGGTGCGAGCTTTAATCAAATGGTCGATGCTTTAAATAATATTATTAGTGGTCAACAACGGTTACTATCTGATATTTCACATGAATTACGATCACCATTAACGCGACTACGAATGGCAACGGCACTGGCACAGCGCAAACAAGGCCAAAGCAGTGAGTTATCCCGTATTGATACCGAAGCCGAACGATTAGAAAAAATGATCAGTGAGCTCTTGGAGTTGTCACGAATGCAAGTCAATAGCCACCAACAGCAACAAATCGTTGATAGCTATAGTCTGTGGTATGAAATGTTAGAAGATGCGCGTTTTGAAGCCGAGCAACATCATAAGACCTTAACCTATCACCACCTTCAAGAGTGGCCGATAAAAGGCAATCCTAACTTGTTGATCAGCGCACTAGAGAACGTGATCCGCAATGCGATAAAATATGGCAATGACGTCATTGAAATTAATTTTACCCAACAACAGCAGCAATTGCTGATCACCATTGATGATAATGGTGAAGGCGTACCAAGTGATGAACTTGATGATATTTTCAGACCCTTTTATCGTGTATCAACCGCGCGTGATCGTAGCAGTGGCGGTACCGGGTTAGGGCTCGCAATAACAGAAAGTGCTCTACGTCAACACAGTGGCACTATCAAAGCGACCTCTAGCCCACTAGGTGGATTACGGATCAGCATGACATTACCACTTGCTCGTTAACCATCAAGCTTAACTTCGTGCATAAAGATGATTGCTTGTTGACGTTGTGCTTGTCACAATATGCCATCTTTTTGCACCAAATAAAGCAGAATAACTATGTTTGATATTGCGTTATATGAACCTGAAATCGCCCCTAACACTGGCAATATTATTCGCCTTAGCGCTAATTGTGGTGCCAATTTACATTTAATTGAACCGCTAGGGTTTGATTTAGAAGAAAAAAAACTGCGTCGCGCCGGTTTAGATTATCATGATCTCACCCATGTGTTTCGTCATAAAAACTTTGATGCTTTTATGGAGGCTATGGCGGGGCGACGTATTTTTGCTTGTACCACCAAAACCACTAACTACCACGTTAATGCCGAATTTGCTGAAGGTGATGTGTTGTTATTTGGTCCAGAAACACGTGGCTTACCCGCTGAATTTATTGCGAGCTTACCTCTAGAACAACGGTTACGTATTCCAATGCAACCCGATAGCCGCAGCTTAAACTTATCCAATGCTGTGGCGGTCATTGCTTTTGAAGCTTGGCGTCAGCTAGATTTTAACGGTGCTATCTAAAATTTCTGCCAAATAAAAACAATCAAGGCGATCATTTGATCGCCTTAATTCGCTATAGCGTCAATACTATTGCTTAATCGATATGAGTAAATGGCTCGTTACTGCCATTAAATTGCTGATCCATTTCAGTCGCTGGTTTTGCTGTTTTTGGTCGACCAAGAATGATCGCAGGCACACCAGCCACAGTAGTGTGTGGCGGTACGGATTCTAATACCACTGAGCACGCACCAATCTTAGCTCCGACCCCCACTTCAATATTACCCAGCACCTTGGCACCCGCACCTATCATCACTCCTTGGCGAATTTTAGGATGGCGATCGCCACTTTCTTTACCGGTACCACCTAAGGTAACATCCTGTAGGATCGACACTTCATCTTCAATTACGGCTGTTTCACCAATCACAATTCCCGTTGCATGGTCAAACATAATCCCACAGCCAATCTTCGCAGCAGGATGCACATCAACCTGACACGCCACCGAAATTTGATTTTGTAAATAAACCGCTAACGCTTTGCGATTTTGCTTCCACAGCCAATTAGCGACACGATAACCCTGTAGAGCATGACAGCCCTTTAGGTAAAGTAATGGAATAGAATAAGCATCAATCGCGGGATCGCGTTCAACAACCGCTCGAATATCACAAGCTGCAGCTTCAACGATATTACTATCACTAACGAAAGCTTCTTCTATTACTTCACGTACTGCCATCGCTGGCATTGATGGTGTTGCCAATTTATTGGCTAAGATGTAACTCAATGCTGAAGCTAAATTTTCATGCTTGATAATAGTGGCATGATAAAAGCTAGCAAGCATAGGTTCTTGTTCGGCTTGCTGTCGTGCTTCTTGCTCAATCGCTAGCCATAATTGATATTGCTGACATTCCTTCACAAGTTCCTCGACTTCACTCTATATTGTAATCACTTCCACGACCATCAACAGCCATGACTTCAGTAACAGTGGCGGCTGAATGACTTTCCACAATCAATCCACTGAACATTATTGTATTTTAGTACAGTTATAAAAAATAACGCGAGCCTAAGCTCGCGTTATTCAATAGATACCAGTTATCACCCTCAACAAGCAACTTTATTCGTACTTTTTCTCACGTGCAAGTAAGTCTTTTGCTGCTTCGCGGGCATCTTTACCAAGATAAAGCACTTGATAAATTTGCTCAGTAATTGGCATTTCAACTTGATGACGTTGAGCCAATAACCACACTTCTTTGGTGTTACGATAACCTTCTACTGTTTGACCAATATCCTGTTGAGCTTGCTCGACACTGCTACCATGGCCCAGAGCTAAGCCAAAACGACGATTACGTGATTGGTTATCAGTACATGTCAGCACTAAATCACCTAAACCGGCCATACCCATAAAGGTTTCTGGTTGCGCGCCAAGTGCTGCACCTAAGCGACACATTTCAGCCAAACCACGCGTGATAAGTGCAGTCCGCGCATTGGCACCAAAACCAATACCATCAGACATACCTGCACCAATCGCGATCACATTTTTCACCGCACCGCCTAACTGCATACCAATAAAATCACTATTGCTATAAACACGAAATGTCTTATCACAATGAATTTTTTGTTGCAGATCAGCTACAAACTCGGTATTCGGTGAAGAAACGGCAATCGCCGTTGGCATACCTGCGGCTAATTCTTTAGCAAACGTAGGCCCTGACAACACCGCTAACGGTATTTTGTCGCCTAAAACCTCAACTGCAACGTCTTTAAGTAAACGTCCTGTATTAGGTTCAAGCCCTTTTGTTGCCCAGCAGATACGAGAGTCTGGACGTAAAAAAGGTTTCATTTGCATAAGTACATTACCAAAAACATGGCTCGGTACAACCACCAACACATCACGACTGCCTTCAACAGCGGCTTGTAAGTCTGAGGTTAGAATTAGCGAATCAGGAAAACTTACTCCAGGAAGAAACGCTTCATTGGCACGATCGATTTCCAATTGCGCCATATGTTGAGGTTCATGACCCCACAAAATGACATTGGCACCATTTCTGGCTAATGCAATTGCTAATGCTGTACCGTAAGATCCAGCCCCTAACACTGCCATCGAAATCGTATTATTAACGTTCATCATATTGGTCACTTTTTACAAATTAAGCTTCTGAATTAGCAGTATTTGCTTCAGCTTGGTTTTCTAGGTAGTTCATGAATAAAGCATCAAAGTTTACTGGTGCTAGGTTCAATTGTGGGAACGTACCTTTAACTACTAGGCTAGAAATTGTTTCACGTGCATATGGGAACAAAATGTTCGGGCAGAATGCGCCTAGGCAATGTGCTAGTTGTGGTGCTTCCATACCAGCAACAGTGAAAATACCACCTTGCTGAACTTCACATAGGAATGCATTTTCTTCTTCGTTCTTCACTGTTACGGTCAGACGAAGTACGACTTCATATACACCTTCAGCTAATTCACGGCTTTGAGTATCAAGATCCAATTTCACATCTGGATTCCATTCTTTTTGGAATACGTCAGGTGAGTTTGGCGCTTCAAAAGACACATCTTTTAGGAATACGCGTTGAATTTGGAAGTTTTGTTGTGCTTCGGTATTTGCTGCTTCAGCCATTTTTGGAGTCCTTTATAAATACTCGCTACCACGAGCTATTAATTATACTAGCAACTGTGAATTCCACAGGCTGCATCAATTTGAATCATGCCTTCACACTCAACAAGCTGCAAAGTCACATCGAATACAATTATTTTTTCTTGCTTGCAACAAGCGGTAAGTTTGCTTCATTCCAAGCAATAAGACCGTCTTTTAAAACGCTAACATTAGTAAAACCATCTTTACTTAACTGGTTTGCACTCTCTTGTGCTGTTTGACCTGTCTTACATACAACAATAATTGGGGCAGCTTTGTGTTTTTCAAGCTCTGGAGTGTTCTGACGTTGAATTTGGCTTGGTAAAATGTGAACTGAGCCTACAATATGACCTTTACGAAAATCTTCACGGTTACGAATATCAAGGAATACACCGTCTTCGTTATTCACTAACGCGGTTGCTTCATTAATGCTAATCGTTTTGTATTTGGCATTTTTCTCCTTCACCACCGAGCTGATCAGTGCAACTACAATACCAATCCAAGCTAATGATAAAACAGGGTTACTGGTTAGAAATTCAATATATTGATGCATTTACTTTACTCTTTTGTCATGGTTAGCTACTGCCAGCCATGATATGACGGGGCTAAAAAAATGAGTGTGAGTATACCTAGGATGCTGATCTTGTAACAGCACCCTTGAGTATAAAAGCTTATTGACTAATGACCTATCAATGAAATAGAAAAAAACTGTGATCTAGGACTTACACTTTAATCAATAAATGCCTATATTCGACTCACAGTATAAATAGCTATGCGATGATTTAGTTGCATCTACTGCTACTGCTTTAATGTGCTTTTGTAGTAAAATCATGATAATTATTATATCAATTACCTTAAACGGTGCGTTATACACTGCGCCTATTAAGGTAATTGATGTATTTTATTTAATTCGAAGAGGGACAGCATATGTCTGCGAAGAAACCACTTGCACTTGTTATTCTAGATGGCTGGGGCTACCGCGAAGATAACGCTAATAACGCGATTGCAAACGCTAACACACCAGTAATGGATGCGTTAATGGCAAACAATCCAAATACGCTTATCGCAGCATCAGGCCTAGAAGTTGGTCTACCTGAAGGCCAAATGGGTAACTCTGAAGTGGGTCATACCAATATCGGCGCTGGTCGTGTGGTATATCAAGATCTTACTCGTATTACTAAAGCAATTGGCGATGGTGAGTTTTTTGAAAACGAAGCACTGGTTAATGCGATTGATAAAGCAGTAAATGCAGGTAAAGCGGTTCATATTTTAGGTCTTGTATCTCCAGGTGGCGTACACAGCCATGAAGATCACATTGCTGCAGCTATTGAAATGGCGGCAAAACGTGGCGCAGAGAAAATCTACCTACACGCATTCCTTGATGGTCGTGATACACCACCACGTAGTGCACAACATTCACTAGAGCGTTTTGATGCCCTATTTGCCAAGCTAGGTAAAGGCCGTACAGCTTCTCTAGTGGGTCGTTACTACGCAATGGATCGTGATAACAACTGGGATCGCGTTGAAGTTGCTTACAACTTACTTACTGCTGCTAAAGGTGAGTTTACCTTTGCTAATGCAACAGAAGGTCTAGCGGCAGCTTACGAGCGCAGTGAAAACGATGAGTTCGTTAAAGCAACTGAATTACGTGCTGAAGGCCAGGAAGCTGCAATCATGGCAGATGGCGATAGCGTTATCTTCATGAACTACCGTGCTGACCGTGCCCGCGAAATTACCCGTACGTTTGAGACTGGATTTACTGACTTTGCTCGCGCACAGTTCCCACAGTTAGCTGATTTTGTAATGTTAACTCAGTACGCTGCTGACATTGAACTAACCACAGCTTTTGCGCCTGCAAGCCTAGAAAATACTTTAGGTGAGTGGCTATCAAAGAAAGGTAAAAAACAGCTACGTATTTCTGAAACTGAAAAATACGCCCACGTTACTTTCTTCTTTAACGGCGGTAAAGAAGACGAGTTTGATGGTGAGTCACGCTCATTAGTTGCATCACCAAAAGTGGCAACTTACGATCTTCAACCAGAAATGAGTTCACCAGAACTAACTGAAAAATTAGTCGCTGCAATTAAGAGTGGCGAATTTGACGTTATTATCTGTAACTACCCTAACGGTGACATGGTCGGTCATACTGGCGTTTATGATGCTGCTGTTAAAGCGTGTGAAGCACTTGATAGCTGCATTGGTCAAGTTGTTGCTGCAATCAAAGAAATGGATGGTCAATTATTAATCACAGCTGACCACGGTAACGCAGAAATGATGATCAACCCTGAAACGGGTGGTATCCATACTGCACACACTAACTTACCAGTACCATTAATTTACGTAGGTAATAAAAACCTTGATCTTAAGTCTGATGGTAAGCTTTCTGATCTAGCGCCAACAATGCTGTCGCTAACAGATATCGAAATCCCAGCAGAGATGTCTGGTCAGGTGCTATACAATCTGAAATAATTATCCCATGCGGGATATTATTAATAGACACCTCAACCTAAAAATCCGCGCCAGTGCTTTATGCACTGGCGCTTTTCTATGTGTGGTTTTTGCAGCCCCATGTGCAGCATCCAGTCAAAAACAGCTTGATGGCGTAAAACAGGAAATATCACGCCAAAAAAATCAGCTCGACAGTAATCAGCAAAACTATGTTGCATTACAAAAACAACTTAAACAACGTGAACTGGATATCGCTCAAACTGCAAATAAAATCCACCAAACCAATGACCAGTTAGCTGCCCTAACTCAGTCAATCACCAAGTTAGAAGATCAATTACAACAGTTACAACAACAACAGCAGCAACAACTTAGTGTGCTCAAAACCTTGATTAATGCTCAATATCGTCAAGGTAATAACAGTGATATCGCCAATCTTCTCAGTGGTGAAAATTCAGCAAAATTAGATCGAATGACAACCTATGCTGAATATGTCAGTAAAGCGCGCGCAAATGCCATTGATATGCTTGATGCGACCAAAACTGAATTGCAGCTTAAAATTCACACTTTAGATGAACAAAAAACACAAAAACAACAAGCACTTACTGAGCTTAACCAACAAAAGCAACAGCTTGATGACCAGCAACAATCACGCCAATTGACGCTCAATAAAATAAAAGCACAGATCCATACCAGCACTGAAGCACTGGCTGATCTGCGCGCTGATGAAAAAAATATGCTTGAGGCCATTGCCAAAGCCAAAGCTGAAGCCATTGCACGTGCTAAAGCTGAAGCTGCTGCTCGCGCCAAAGCTGAAGCAGAAGCTCAAGCGCGAATTGCTGCAGCGAAAGAAGCCAAAGCCAAAGCCATTGCAGAAGCACAAGCAAAACAGCTCAATGCTCGTTACGCTAAAATGCAAGTCCCTATGGATGGCTTATCTAGCCACAAAGGTAAGCTGATATGGCCACTACGAGGGCCGATCATTCACAATTATGGTGCGCCATTACAACGTGAGTTGCACTGGAAAGGCATGGTGATCAGTCAACCTATTGGTAGCCAAGTAAAAGCGATTTACTCAGGTAAAGTAGTATTTGCTGATTGGTTACGCGGTTATGGTCTGATGATAGCCATCGATCATGGTAAAGGTGATATGAGTTTCTACGGCTATAACCAAACGCTACTCAAGAAGATTGGTGATTCAGTACAAGCTGGTGAGCCAATAGCGTTGGTTGGTGACAGTGGTGGCCAAGAACAGCCTGGTTTGTACTTCCAGATCCGCCGCAAAGGCACACCGGTTGATCCACGCCCATGGTTACGACGCTAGTATAATATCTCGTCAACAAGGTTGGTCTATCAGGCCAACCTTGTTCAATGGTTATTAACTGCTAGTGATCTTCTGCTGTTGCTCTAAATACTGTTGTTCTTGTTCTAAATAATAGTGCTGCAATGTTGTTACCCGCTGCTGACCAAGCTCGGTCGCCAATGGTCGCACGATATTAAGCATCTGTTGTACACCATGATAAATCACGGTTTGGGTAATTTTAGCACCCGCTACCTGAGTGGTTTGATAACTGATCCATGATGAAGCCACCAGTTTTAACGTATCTGCCAATACTTTGAGATCAACATCCGCTAATGCAAGCAGACCAGCATCACGAAAATTGATCATTATTTGACTAATATTGAGCTGAAGTTGATTTTGAACCGCTAGGTATTTAGCCTGTAAAGTCGCGTCTCGACGTAGAATGTCAGGTAAATTGGCATAGAAAAATCGGTAACGCCACATCAACAGAAACACCGCATCAAGATAACGTAATAAGCTATCTTCGATGGTTTCAACAACATTCATTGGCTCAAAACTAACTTTTAAATCAATTGCATACTGGTCAAAGATGCAATGAATAATTTGTCCTTTATTGCGAAAATGATAATACAGATTACCAGGGCTGATCCCTAAATCAGCAGCAATATGGTTGGTGGTGACATTGGGTTCACCGTGTTCATTAAACAACGCCAATGCTGCATGAATAATTCGATCGCGGGTTTTCATTTTATTATCATCCTTCGCCCTTGCTGTAGATATAATGTTATCATAATTTAAGATTTATCATCTGAGTAAGGTAATAAAAGCCATGACTTCAGCTACCAATATAAATAATGCCCAATTGCTAAAAAATGAGTCATTACTCAGTATTAATACATAGGATGAATAGTTGATTTAATTACCATTTTACCTTCAGTTCAATAACGGTAGAATATACAAATAGCAGTGGTAATAACAACGTAATAAATACGTTGGCATCATATTCGCCCACACCATAACTTCGTGAGATAAACGTAATTGATATGACTAAAAACCATTACGACAAACAAGCTTATAACCCTCAATTTGAGTGGTCTTTTATCCACCCTCGTTATTGGGGTACGTGGCTCGCGGTAATAATTGCTTCACTATTAAGCTTATTACCTCATGGCGCACGTCGGGCACTAGCAACTATTTTTGCCAAACAAGCCATCAAACTTAAAAGCGGCGCTAACCATCGTGCTCGCGTTAATCTCAAAATGTGCTTTCCTGAAAAATCAGAGACTGAGCGCGAAGCAATTTTATTACAAAATTTAATCACAGCAGGCAGCTTTCTAACAGGTTTTGCATCACTATCATTACGCAATAAAGCTTGGCTTGAACAGCACACGGTTATTCGTGGAATGGAAAACCTTACCAGCCTTACTGAGCAGCAGCAAAGCGTGATTTTATTAGTGCCACATACGTGGGCTATTGATATTCCAGCGGTGTTACTTGCCTCGCGTGGATTACCTGTATCAGCAATGGCAAAAAAACAAAAAAACCCAGTCTCTGATTGGCTAATGCACCGTCAACGAGTGCAATATGGCGGCCGTGTTTATGAACGCAGCGGCGGTATTAAACCGTTTATTAAATCAGTACGTGAAGGCTATTTAGGTTATTACCTGCCTGATGAAGATTTAGGCCCAGAACACAGTGTATTTGTTGATTTCTTTGGCACCACTAAAGCGACGATGGCAGGCTTAGGTCGACTATCAAAATTAAGTCGCGCCAAAATTGTACCGTTATTTGCTATGTACAACAGTGAAACGGGTATGTATGAACTGGATTTTTATCCTGCTCTGCCCTTTCCTGCAGAAACAGAAGAGCAAGATGCACGAATGATGAATCAGTGTATTGAACAATATGTTAGTCAGCGCCCAGAGCAATATATGTGGATTTTACGCTTGTTAAAGACACGTCAAAATAATGATGAGAACCCTTATGCTAAAAGCTAATATCATTGAAAAATGCGCTAATTTTTTAATAATCCTACCAATATTATGGATTTTTACTGGATTATTTTATTTCGAAAATGGCGATAAAATTTTAGTCGTATTAACATTAATATCTTCTATGATATCTTTAGTTATATATCGCAGTAATTTTTTAAAAGAAAACATTAAAAATAAATATTTATGGGTAATGTTTTCCCTCTTATTTTTATCTGTATTCTTTGACGCTTTTAATATTGTAAACCCACTTAATGTTCGATCAATCAGTATCATTTGTGTATTATCAACATTTATGCCATATCGGTTGCTATCAAAAAACATACTATCATTAATTGTATTTATCGGCAGTGTATGCGCTTTATTATTTGTCATTCATATGACTTTTATACTAAAAATACCACGTGATTTTTGGCCAATAAATGCCATTCCTTATTCTACATATATTTGTGTAATTGGAGTATTAGCATTAATTAACTTCCTTTTCATTAAAAATAAAGCCCTTAAAACACTTTCATTAGTCGCTGTTATTTTTAGTATTGCTGCAGTTATGTTATCAGAAACTAGAGGTGCCATGATTGCTCTATTACCAACACTTTTAGCTATAGTTATATATTATACGTATATTAATGGCTGTTCTAAAAAAATATGGTGCTATATTTTAATAGGCTCACTTTTAATTATTGGTGGCAGCTTCCCCATATTAAAAGATCGCTTATATGATGCAACAGCAACGGAAATTGCAACCTTTGATAATGGTCATGAAAATACATCTATTGGTATCCGTTTAAATTTATGGAAAGCAGGACTAATCTTAATTAAAGAGTCACCATTCCATGGAATTGGTAACAATATGAAAGATGACGTCCAACAATTAGTTAATAATCATGAGATCTATAGTAATGATTACTCAAAATTTAGTCATTTCCATAACCAATACATCGATGTAGCTGCTAAGTGGGGATTACAAAGTTTAGCTCTTTTACTTTTAATCTTATTGACCCCATTATTTAGACTCAAAAAAGATAAAACTTACACATATATAAGTTTTATATCTATAACGTCTATATTAATGATTGCAGGTTTAACAGATCCCCCCCTAATTAATAAACAATTGTTTATTATGTTTTTTTCTTTATTTACACTATTTTATGGTTTCAACAAACAAAAAACATCTAATTGATATTTTTTACTATCTTCATATACTTCTCTGCGATCACTTTTGCAGAGAAGTGCTCATAAGTACAAGCTGTTATTATTTCTTTAGGGCTAGAAATAATATCATTTAACCTTATCACCAAATCTTTTTCATTATTAACTAAATTATGATGTAAGTTACCAGTTAATATTTCACTTGGCCCACTCGGACAATCAGTACTAATTACTGGAGTATGGCAGATCAATGCTTCAACCAATACATTACCAAAACCTTCATGATGAGAAGTCAATACCAATGCTCTTGCTTTACACATTATTGAATAAGGATTTAAGCAGAATGGGAAAAATAACACCTTATGGTTAATACCTAAATTTATGGCTTGCTGTTTTAGCTCAGCCTCTAAACTACCTTCACCAATAATTACTAAAGGTATATTGGTTGTCATTTTACTAACACTGTCTAATAACAGCGGAATATTTTTTTGTTTCTCTAATCTACCTATGAATAAAATATAATCTTGAGGTAATTTATATACAGGCTCTTCTAGTGACAATTGCTTAATTTTTTCAATATCAAATGGGTTATAAATCGTAGAAACAGATAAAGCACTGTTATTAGTTTTGGCTTTAATAAAATCACAAATGCCATTTGAGACACAAATAACATGTTTAGCTTTAATTTTTTTAGACATCCTTTTTCTATATTTTAATTTATCAAACCAATTCTTATTATTATATGAGTATTCATCTGAATTATGAATGCAATAGATCAGATTTGGATTATCTATGTATGAGATGATATCATTGGTTTCACCATGAACAGAGAAAATAGCATCAAACTTATCGTTATTATTTTCTAACATCTCAATACAAGATAAAAAATTATCAACATACTGCTTTGATTTTTTAAAGCTCACTCTTTTTTTAATATCAAGGCAATGATGTAAAATTCCTGCTGTTAGCTCTAACTCTTGAGCGTCATTTAATGTAATCAGCTCACACTGATGCCCCATATTCATTAATGTTTCAGCTAGACGAAGAGTAACAACTTGCACTCCTTCAATTTTCAAATCTCGTAAAAAGAAACCAATTCTCATGCCAAAGCCTTTAAAATAGTTGCGCGTGCAAACACTAAATCCTGCCAGTCAAATTCATGCACATGAACACTGTCATTTTCACTGAAAGGTTTACGATTAAGCAACCGCTGTGAGTACTTCCCTACAGGTTTCCATTCCTCATAATTTTGCATGTTGTAACGATAAATGCCAATCACCGGTTTATTGAGTGCCGATGCCATGTGCACTACTGCTGTATCTGGAGTAAAGGTAAAATCAGCAATATCAATAATAGCCAATGACACTTCAAAACTTGCCGGAAAATTAGGTGAAATAACCATATTATCCTTTACAGCCGTCACTAAACGCGAAATAAATTTATCCTCTCCCGGTGTCGGGATAATGACTAATAAATCATCAGGAAACTGCTTTCGCCATTGAAAAATCAATGCTTTTGCATGCTCCAATGAAAAGCGACGATATTTACTTGAACCAAATAAATTAACCCCTACTACATGGCTAAATTTTTGTTGTGCTTGATTAATAAATTGCTGTAATTCGACTCTCTGTTGACTAAATTCAGGAATAGGTAGTGAGCATTGCTCATCAATAGGTTGAGATATAAGTTGCTGTGCAGCAGCAATATATCGTTCTTTAAAATGGACATATTGTGGTGCAACTTCAACATCAAATAAATGATAGTGCTGTTTATTAAAACCAAGGTAATGCTTGGCCTTAAACTGAGAAGCAAGGCATAAATCTTTATGACTACAATTTGTACCAAGATCAACAAACAGATCAAATTTACGCTTATTATCTGTAATTATCTGCTTTCTTTTAGCTTTTGTATAAATGATATAGTCATCAGCAGGAGCAGCTTTCTCCACCCATAGTTTTGTCGTCGTCCCCGTTAAGACTGTAATATGAATATCGGGGCGATATTGGCGCAGTAATTTAATAAAACTACCACACATAATAGCGTCACCTAACTTATTATCCCAGCGTAGGAGTAGAACTGATTTAATCTTCGATGGCTCAAAATCTATCTCCTGTTCGCGCTTATCGTATATTTTTCGATAAAGATTAAGTTTTAATGCTTTCACCTTATTACGGATTAAACGCCATCCCGCCTTTATTTTTTTCACCCAATCCATATAAAGCTTAACCACCGTAAATATATAAATACAAAATATGAATAATTACATTTAAAAACATCAGCTAAAGCATAATGCCTAGCGGGAAATCATATTAACGAATGCACATAAAAAACTAGAATATAATCGTGTTACTAACTTTTTAATTCTCACTAATGGCTGCATGACTTTTTGTTTACGGCAACCAATCGTCGAATTTTTATCGCCACCAGGACTAACCGGAGCAGGATAAAGTCCATAAATAGCTTGGCGATGCAAATATGTATTACGAATAAATACATCCACAGGTAAAATCATTTTTTCGCTTGCATTTAAAAATGCCTGCGCACAATGTGGCGAAATAAAATACCCAGTAGTGCATTGGGGTACTTTTAAAAATTTAACTAATTTGATCTCATTCTGCTCAGCAACTGAATAAAAAAGCTTGGTTTTCCATGGCTCAAGTCGAATAAAATGATGCTTATTCGTCCATAATTTAGCCACTTCAATTAACGCACAAAAATCATCTCGAAGAATAAAATCATCTTCAAGAACAACTACTGGTTGATCGAGCTTAATGACTTGTTGCCAAGCTAAAATATGACTCGCGTAACAGCCCAGCTCTCCAGCCAAAGCTTTACGGCCACGATGACGAATAAAACCAGTTTCATCATAACGCTGCAATAAGGGATCGATTCCTAACCGTCCATCAACAGCATCAATAATATCATAGCTAATTCTATGTCTCTTGAGTATAGCCTCTACATTATCTCTTCTTGTTGTTGAAGAAGCGAGACTAATAAGAAGTACTTTCATCATATCCTTTTAAATCATTCATTGTACTTACCAATAGCAAAAAATAATGGTGGTTTTACTATCTGTAATAACCACCTTTTACTTAAATCTACACTATAAAAACTCAGACCAATATTTCATAATGTTTTCGTGTATTGTAACCTATAAAAATGCCTACAAGCTCTTATTAACTTCTTCTTGCTAAATATTGAGATCTACAATGAAAATAATGGTATTCAGTTCATACATAGATGCATGGAACAGCGTTAGACCTGAAGCTGAAATGATCATTGCAATGGCACAACAAGGCCATCAAGTAACGGTTGTGACTCAAGGTAATGCTGATTATGTGGCCCGTTTTCACGAACAAGGCATTAAAGTCATTGATGGATACCCGACAAAAAAATATGCTGCAACACCATTAAACTTCTTCGCCATGAGCTTAAACAGAACCAATACGATATCGTTTATGCGACCAATTCACGAACGATTCCAAATGCAGCCTTTGCTTGTATCGGTTTTCCTGCCACAAAACTTGTTACTTACCGAGGAACCGTTGGCGGTTTATATCGCCATGACCCTAGTGCATATTTAACTCATCTTCATCCTCGCGTGAATGGTATTTCATGCGTGGCAGATAAAGTACGAGAGGATGTCGCTAAACAGGTGTGGTCAAACCAACATAATGTTGTTGCGATTCACAAAGGCCATAATCTGTCCTGGTACCAAACTCAAGCAGCCGATCTAAGTTTCTTAAATATTACAGCTGATGACTTCGTAATTATTTGTGTTGCTAACGCACGTCCGAGTAAAGGCGTACATGTGCTATTAGAAGCAATGCAATATCTAGTAAAAAAGTCTAATATTCATTTATTACTGGCTGGGCGCGGAATTGATACCACTGTAAATCAACAATTAGCCCAACAAGCACCTTATCCAAATAATATTCACTTTCTTGGCTACCGCACTGATGTACCAGAGTTAATGGCAGTAGCTAATGTGCAAATTCAGCCTTCTGTCAGTGGTGAAGGTCTACCAAAAACAGTTATCGAAGCGATGGCAATGGCAGTACCGTCGATTGTTACGATGACTGGAGGTAACGCTGAAATCGTAGAGGATGGTATCTCTGGATTTGTGGTTGAAACCAATAACGCTCACGCAATTGCCGATAAAATTAATTACCTGTATAGCCATAGTACAGAAGCTAAAAACATGGGCTTAAAAGCCCAACACTATATAACTACGACGCTTTCTGTTGAAAATACAGCACAGCAACATCTGGCATTTTTTGAACGCTTATTAAAACAATAAATTATGGTGAAAAATATATTATGATCCTGTCATTATTACAGGATCATTTATTATTTAATGCCACTTTTTCTACCGTTGTTGTAATCGACGCAGGCAAAAAGATCCATTATCATCAAATAGATCGCCAGCAAGTGATTTTTTGTGGTGTGCCTCAAGAGTATCTCGATTTTTTAAATCTGTAATTAACTCACACCCATTACTCGGCCAGAGAATCTTAACTCGGTAAATTATTTATGACTAAAATTTTAATCATTGGTCCATCATGGATTGGCGACATGGTGATGTCGCAGTGCTTATATATTGAATTAAAAAGACAACACCCTGATTGTATCATTGACGTAATGGCGCCAGGTTGGTGTAAAACAGTATTGGCACGTATGCCAGAAATAAATAACACCATTGAAATGCCTCTTGGCCATGGCGACTTCAACTTCTTTGCTCGCTACCAATTAGGTAAAGTATTACGTGATGACAACTATGATCACGCTTATATTCTACCTAATTCAGCCAAATCAGCGCTTATTCCCTTTTTTGCCAATATTCCAACTCGTACCGGCTGGAAAGGTGAAATACGTTACGGGCTACTTAATGATTTACGTAACAACAAAAAATCATTTAATTTAATGATTGAACGTTATATTGCTTTGGCTCATCCAGCTTCTGCGATGACAGGTTCCGGTTGCCTAACTGATATGCCTTTCCCTGCTCTGACTATTGACACTCAAAATCAACAGCAGGTGCTTGAAAAGTTTAACGTTAACCAAAACCGCACCTCAATTGCACTTTGTCCTGGAGCCGCTTACGGTTCGGCTAAATGCTGGCCAATTGATCATTATGCATCAGTGGCTAAAACGCTTATAGAGGCTGGTTGTAATATTCTATTATTTGGCTCAGATAATGAAAAAAAATTAACCGACCAAATTGAAAAATCTTTATCTAATAATGCCCAACAATATTGTCATAACTTAGCAGGTAAAACATCACTCACTGATGTTATCGATCTACTAGCATCATGCTCAACAGTTATCGGTAATGACTCGGGCTTAATGCATGTTGCGGCAGCGGTACAATGCAATGTTGTTGCTCTTTATGGACCAACTACACCAAATTACACTCCGCCACTCACCCATAAAAAAGCTATTTTACATACTGATATTGAATGTCGACCGTGCTTTAAACGTGAATGTCCTTTGAAGCACAATAAATGCATGACTGAGATTTCACCACAACAAGTCATCACCGCTATTAGTAATTTACAGACATTATGATTCGAACTTTATATACCTTATTGTTAACCCTGATCGCTCCCATATTATTATGGGGGCTTTACCGTACCAAACCCGGAAAACCTGCTTTTGGTGCGCGCTGGAAAGAGCATTTTGGTTTCACACCCTCTTTGCTCACAACAGAACAACCAATTTGGATTCATGCAGCGTCAGTCGGTGAGGCTATTGCGATCGTGCCTGTTATCAAAGCACTTAAACAAGCCTACCCTGAGCAAGCCATTGTGGTGACCACTACCACCAGCACCGGTGCTGAGCAAATAGCAAAATTAGGTGATTTGGTTGAACATCGTTATATGCCAATTGATTTTGGGTGGTGTGTGCGTGGTTTTTTAAAAGTTATAAAGCCAAGATTATTTCTTATCGTCGAAAAAGAATTATGGCTTAATACCTTAACTTGTGTTCACCACCAAAAAATTCCCACGATCATTGTTAATGCACGCTTATCGGAACGCTCAGCCAAGCGCTACCAATCGTTTAGTTTTTTTACTCATCAATTAATCAATAAAATAGATAGAATTCTATGTTTACATAATGATGATGCCCAACGATTTATTACCATTGGCGCTCAACAACATCAGCTGACGGTGACGGGCTCAATCAAATATGACATCAGTATTGCTGACACCGTTTTTGAACAAGCACACCAACTACGCCAGCAACTCGGTATAGAGCGCCCTATTTTTGTCGCAGCTAGCACACATCAAGGTGAAGATGAACAAGTACTGGATGCATATCAAACCGTGCAACAACAGTACTCCAATGCGATGGTGATAATTGTGCCGCGTCACCCTGAACGGTTTGACAGTGTGGCTAAACTTGCGTTAGATCGCGGTTTACAAGTCCATCGTCGTACAGACACCACGCCAATCAATACGAACACTCAATTATATCTTGCTGATACGATGGGAGAAATGTTAGTCATGCTGGCCACTGCTGATATGACTTTTATGGGAGGAAGTTTAGTTGGTGAAAAAGTGGGTGGACATAATCTATTAGAGCCAGCAGCGGTGGCGAAGCCAGCCATTATCGGCCCTAGTTATTATAATTTTGAGGATATCACTCAGCAATTATTAGCCGCTGATGCGATTGAAATCTGTCATAATAGGCGCCAATTAGCGCAACAATTAATAGCCTTATTTAATGACCCGAAACGCCAACAACAGATGGGGGCGCAGGGCCAAAGAATAGTGATAGAAAACCAAGGTGCGGTGAATAAAACTATCGCGAGCATTAGCAACTATTTAGTAGATAATTAATCCTTAACCAATAGTAATTCGAAGCTGACTTTTGTGTGCATAGCCATCACACAAAGCAACCCAATCATCTTCGCACCATTTAATCGCACGTTTATCGACTTCTTTGAGAAAAGAGCGCTTTAAACGTGCCAAATTCTCGACTTTCCAATCATCACCGTCACGACAATCACACTTATCAAAATCAATCAGCCATGGGCGCTGACTATCGTCTAATAAAATATTATGGGCATTTAAATCGGTGTGACACACTTGTAAATCATGCATCTTACCTATCATTTCACCAATATCACGCCACACTGTTGCCGCGACCGTTTGGCTTCGTAGCAATGCCACTAAATCACGGCTATTGGCAACCTTCTC
The DNA here is from genome assembly GCF_002954455.1 of Photobacterium aquimaris. Classification (GTDB taxonomy): domain Bacteria; phylum Pseudomonadota; class Gammaproteobacteria; order Enterobacterales; family Vibrionaceae; genus Photobacterium; species Photobacterium aquimaris. The sequence continues at coordinate 223,267 of NZ_MSCC01000003.1, read as the reverse complement.
CACCAAAATATCCGCTTTATATGTCAGACCTTTTTTAACTGCACGCGCGGCAACGGGACGTGGCACATTAACCCCACCATCACGTAATAATTTTAATAATGCTAACTCAGCCCCACTACGAGTGTTATTCCAATTAGAGAACCAATAGCTATCATTGTTCACTTTAGCAAACAGCCCCCCACGGTGATAATGACGCAATGCCATTTCCAGTTTTTCATCGGCAACAAACCATGTTGTGCCACGCCCCTCGGCGGAACCAATAACTGCATCACGCTGACGCCAATACTCAATATCAAAGCAACCATGCGGATCTGCACTTAGATAATCGCTATCAAACCAAATGGCCTGGTTGTTACTGATAATTTCCTGCACTACAGCCTCTCTCGCATTTATTGTTGAATGTTTTACAATTTCAATGGCTAACGGCATAATTCACCGACCACTTTTAATAAGGTAATCTCATGGCTCTGTTCTCAACGCCACCACGTTCAATTTGTATCTTACGTTTATCTGCTATTGGTGACGTATGCCATGCGATTACTGTTGTTCAAGCCATCCAACGCCAGTGGCCAACAACTGAAATCACTTGGGTTGCTGGTAAGGTAGAAGCACAGTTAATCAATGCATTACCCAATATTAAGGTGATCAGTTTTGATAAAAAAGCCGGCTGGAATGGCATTAAACACGTTTGGCAACAACTTAAATCACACCGTTTTGATGTACTACTCGATATGCAAGTTGCCTTACGTGCAAGTGTACTATCTTTAGGTATCAAAGCTAAGTATCGGGTTGGGTTTAGTAAAAATAGAACCAAAGAAGGACAGTGGTTGGTTACTAATCAGCACTTACCCAATACCGACAGTATACATGTTCTCGATAATATGGCTGATTTTGCACGTTTTATTGGCGTGCCATTTACGACCCCAGAGTGGAACATTCCACTTACCACAGCAGATAACAGCATTGCTGAACAATATATTCATCAGCCAACATTAGTGATATCACCGGCAGCCAGTAAAGATGAACGAAACTGGCTCCCTGAGCGCTATGCCGCCATTGCAGATTATGCAGCAACGAAAGGCTTGACCGTTATACTCTGCGGTTCACCCACTGAGCGTGAGCAACAATTAGGCCAACAAATTATCAGCCATAGCCAAGCAGCAATCACTAATTTGATCGGTAAAACAACCCTCTTACAGTTGACGGCATTATTACGTGCAGCGACTGTTGTGCTTGCGCCAGACTCAGGCCCGGCCCACTTAGCAACGACCCAAAATACGCCAGTAATTGGACTCTATGGTCATAGTAACCCAGCCCGTACTGGCCCGTATTTATCACAGCCCTACACTGTTAGTGTGTATCAGCAAGTCGCGGAACAACATTACGGTAAACCATTGGGTGAGTTACCATGGGGAGCACGTGTCAAAGGCAGCGATATCATGCCGCAAATTAGTGTGGCGATGGTAAAAGAAAAACTTGATCTCATTCTATCGCTATCATCACCAATGTCATAAGCTGCAAAGGAAAACACATGAGCATATCAACAGGCAAACCGACACTTGGTGTTGCATTAATTGTTAAAAATGAAGCCAAGCATCTTGCAGCATGTCTAGATACAGTGAAAGACTGGGTAGACGAAATAATTATTCTAGATTCCGGCAGCACAGATGAAACAGAAACCATTGCTCGTCGCTATACTGACAACTTTTATGTCAATACGCAGTGGCCTGGATTTGGTAAGCAACGTCAGCTTGCTCAACAGTATGTCAACAGTGATTATGTGCTATGGCTTGATGCTGATGAACGTATCACGCCAGAGCTAAAACAATCCATTCAAAATGCACTCCAAGCCAATCAACATAATGTGGTTTATAGCATTAACCGCCTCAGTACTGCATTTGGAAAGTTTATTCGCCACGCTGGCTGGCACCCTGATTGGATTGTACGTTTATATCGTCCTCAAGAAACTCACTATAATGATGTTCAGGTACATGAATCGGTGATCATTCCTTCAGGATGCCAAGTGATAAAGATCGCAGGTGACTTAGAGCATTATACCTTTGATGATTTCTTTGAGTTTCAAAAAAAACAATCAAAATATGCTGAACTATGGGCCAAAGAAAAGCACTTACAAGGCAAAAAAACCTCTATCGCATCAGCTATTGGACATGCTGTGTTTAGCTTTATACGGACCTATTTTATTAAACGCGGCTTCCTTGATGGTAAGCATGGTTTTATTATTGCCTGTATTAATGCGCAATATGTACTTAATAAATATATTGGCCTTTACCTTAAACAAAATAAGTAGCCCACTATGACAACACGTGTTATCTATCCCGGTACCTTTGATCCAATTACTAACGGCCACCTTGATCTTATTGAGCGCGCTGCGGCCATGTTTGATCATGTCATTGTTGGTGTGGCGTTTAATCCAACTAAAAAACCATTATTCACATTAGAAGAACGAGTTGAACTTGCCCAACAAATCACAGTACATTTGCCTAATGTTGAGATTGTTGGTTTTTCTGGATTATTGGTCAATTTTGCCAAAGAGCACAACGCCAATATTTTAGTGCGTGGGTTACGTGCGGTGTCTGATTTTGAATATGAATTTCAACTTGCAAATATGAATCGCCGTTTGATGCCTGAACTTGAAACGGTCTTTTTAACCCCAGCTGAAGAAAATTCATTTATTTCTTCAACTATAGTTAAAGAAGTCGCGCTCCATAAAGGGGATGTGAGTCAATTTGTTGATCCGATCATCACTCAAGCCTTATTGGCTAAATTTACTCAAATATAAATAAAAAAAGGGAGCACATCGGCTCCCTTTTCTACTCAAATGAGTATAGCTTATTTGTTATAGTAGTCGCGATACCAATCAACAAAGGCTTGTACACCAGGTTTAACCTCAACTGCTGGCTTATAGCCGGTTGCCGCAAATAAATCATCGGTATCAGCATACGTCATGTAAACATCACCTGGTTGCATTGGCATAAAGTTTTTCTTCGCTTCAACACCTAGTGATTCTTCAAGTGCTTCAACATAATCCATTAATTTGACTGGGCTGCCATGACCAATATTATAAATACGGTATGGCGCAGAGCTCGTCGCTGGTGAGCCTGTTTCAACTGTCCACTCAGGGTTTGGCTGTGGAATCACATCCTGAATCCGAATAATACCTTCAACAATATCATCGATATAAGTAAAGTCACGGCTCATATCACCATTGTTATAAATATCAATCTCTTTGCCTTCCATGATCGCATTAGTAAATTTAAACAATGCCATATCAGGACGACCCCACGGGCCATAAACAGTAAAGAAACGTAAGCCTGTCGTCGGAATGCCGTAAAGGTGTGAGTAGCTGTGCGCCATCAGTTCATTGGCTTTTTTGGCTGCGGCATACAATGAGACCGGGTGATCAACGCTATCAGCGGTATCAAATGGCATCTTTTGATTTAAGCCATAGACAGAACTTGATGAAGCATAAACAAGGTGCTCAACCTTGTTATGACGGCAGCCTTCAAGGATAGTCAAATAGCCAATTAAGTTACTATCACCATAAGCCATTGGATTATCTATTGAATAACGTACACCCGCTTGACCAGCCAGATGGATCACTCGATTAAATTGTTGTTCCGCAAATAGATTCGCAATCGCTTCACGATCAGCAAGATCCATTTCAATAAAGCTAAAATTATCATGCTTGATACGATCTAAGCGTGCATGCTTTAGCGCAACTTCATAATAATCATTAAGGTTATCGATACCAACTACTTGGTGGCCTTGAGCACATAAACGCTCTGTCACTGCACTACCAATAAAACCAGCGGCTCCAGTTACTAAATATTTCATCTTCTAGCCCTTTCTGTGTTTCAAAAATACGCATTATTTTTATAAAAATCTTAGCTATGATAGCAATATTGGTAAAGATTACTGCTCAAAAAAAATGAACCTATGCTTAATAAAAATCGAATAAATAACTAACTCAGTGCTGACACTTTCCACAAAAAACCGTGGCTCGTTGACCGAGCTTTATTTCTGTTAAAAGCTCACCACAACGTGGGCAGGGCTGACCACCTTTACCATAAACTTGTAATTCTTGTGCAAAATAACCTGGTTTGCCATCGGCATTTTTAAAGTCTTTTAAGGTTGTTCCGCCTTGAGCAATCGCTTTGTGTAATACGGTTTTTATTTCATTTACCAGCAATTGTAACTTTTGTAATGAGACTTTACCTGCTGGGCATTGTGGATCTATTCCTGCAGCAAATAGCGATTCATTGGCATAAATATTACCGACGCCGACCACAACATGATTATCCATGATCAGTAATTTTATCGCTTTACGCTTTGCTTTTGCCTTCGCAACCAAATAATCCCCATTAAAATCATCACTCAATGGCTCTGGGCCCATTTTCTCTAATACCGGATGGTCTTCCCCTATCTGTTGCCATAACCATGCACCAAAGCGGCGAGGATCGTTATAACGTAGGATCTCACCACTGGCTAATACCACATCGACATGATCATGTTTTTCAACCACTGAGCCCGCAGGTAATATACGTAAACTACCCGACATACCTAGATGAACGACTGCGTAACCGATATCAGTTTCTAATAATAAATATTTGGCTCGTCGAACAACCTTGTGAATCACCTGCCCTTCAATATTTTTAATCGCCTCAGGAATTGGCCAGCGTAATCTTGAATTACGAATGATAATTTTAGTCACCGTTTGCCCAACAACATGCGGGGTGATCCCCATGCGAGTTACTTCAACTTCAGGTAATTCAGGCATCTTTTGCTTACTCCGATAATAATGATAATTTTGACGATAACGGTGGGAATAGCAAATCATCAGCCACAGTTACCGCTAACCAATCGCCAGTGCCAGTGTTTAACAACCAAAAATGCGATAATTGATAAGCGGTGATCCGCTGGGGTTGCGGCAGACCCACAAACCATGCCTCAACAGTGTACGGCAGCAGCAATTGTTTTTTTAATACCGATAACTGCTGTTGGCTAATTTGGGTCCCTTTCAAAGTTTGCCAACGAGCAATAACAGCTGTGATATCGAATGCCACCAAAGGCTGACTCTTCCAACCTGTCGCTGACTGCTGAAAAGTCATTGTTGGTAACACCAATCGTCGAATAATACGATCCTGAGTAAATAATGGAATTACCTTTGATGACGCACTTACCGTCGATGTAGCGGTGAAACGATCACGAAGAAGCTCTGGAAGCTGTATGACAGCGATAAAAGCTAAAACCCCAATGATGATGACGTTATTCCATCCCCGTCGCGTTAGACGCATTCTCAGGCGCTCCTATGCGCAATTATCAATACTGATTAAGATAACATTGCTACTAACGGCAGCAACAGCCAATTATAGCAGTGTCTAACAGAGTATACAGGGAAAGCAGGGAAAGCAGGGAAAGCAGGGAAAGCAGGGAAAGCAGGGAAAGCAGACTGAATTTTAAATATAAAAAAACCCAGCTAGGCTGGGTTTTTATCAAAGATTGATAAAACCAATTACTTGATTTTAGCTTCTTTGTAAAGCACGTGCTGGCGAACTACTGGATCAAATTTCTTGATCTCAAATTTGCCTGGCATGTTGCGCTTGTTCTTGTCGGTAGTGTAGAAGTGGCCTGTACCAGCTGATGATACTAGACGGATCTTCTCACGAATGCCTTTAGCCATTGTTCAAATTCCTCTAAACGTTCTCGCCGCGGACACGCATCTCTGCAAGAACGGCATCAATACCTTTCTTATCAATGATACGCATACCTTTAGCAGTAAGACGTAGTTTAACGAAGCGTTTTTCGCTTTCTACCCAGAAACGATGAGTTTGCAGGTTCGGCAGAAAACGACGCTTGGTGGCATTACGTGCGTGTGAACGGTTGTTACCCGTTACAGGACGCTTACCAGTTACTTGGCATACTCGGGACATTACTGTCTTCTCCAAATCGTTTCGCTCGATATCTACCATGGAAATTTAATGTAAAATTCAATTTTACATATAACCACAGCTATCAAAGGTCGCGCATTATACTAAGTCAAAACCAGTTGCTCAAGTCCCGAGCAGATCCTTTCTCACTTTTTTTGTCGAAAATTGTCTATTTTATAGCCAACCGCGCTCAGCAAAGGAAATAACTTCTCCCTCACCGACAACAAAATGATCCAGAACACGAATATCGACTAAAGCCAGCGAATCGCTGATCTTGCGGGTTATTCGATGGTCAGCCTGACTAGGTTCAGCAACGCCTGATGGGTGATTATGCGCTAAAATTAACGCCGCTGCATTAAGTTCTAACGATCTTTTTACAACTTCACGCGGATAGACGCTCGCACAATCAAGCGTTCCTTCAAATAAAACCTCTCCAGTAATCACTCGGTGTTGGTTGTCTAGGAATAGGATATAAAAGGCTTCGCGCTGTTTATGCCGTAATTTTTTGACCAGATATTTGCGTGTATTTTGTGGATTTGTGAGCGCGTTATCTTTTTTTAAAATTTCTTCTAAATATCGTTCCCCCATCGCTAAAACGGCCTGCAAAAGAGCAAATTTTGCTGGCCCTAAGCCTTTAACCTCACAAAAAGTTTCTTTATCTGCAGCCAGCAAAGCACGTAATGATCCAAATTCTTGCAATAAATACGTAGCCAATTCCAACGCATTCATTCCTTTGACACCCGTACGTAAAAAAATGGCTAATAATTCAGCATCTGTGAGCGACTCACAGCCGTGAGATAATAATTTTTCTCGCGGACGCGATGCTAATGGCAATTGCTTAAGCGACATACTGTCTCCTTATTGGTATACCACTAGCAAAACAGCCATCACTTTTTACACAACCTACCCTGTAGCGTTTTTTGAAATCATCGACAATTTTTAGGGCTGATATGTCGATTTACAATCATAAAACCTCGGCAAGATCACTGATAAAAAAACTAACCATCACTGCAAGCGATGATCGTTAGTACATTTGATGCTATCGTGTCAGCAAAATTTATTGGCTTCCAGACACAGGCAAAACCATGCAAACACTGGCAGGAAAAAAAATCCTTCTCGGCATTAGCGGCGGTATCGCTGCCTACAAATGTGCAGAACTTACACGTCGCTTAATTGAACGCGGCGCACAAGTTCAAGTTGTAATGACCACCGCAGCACAAGAATTCATTACACCACTAACCATGCAAGCGGTATCGGGAAATCCTGTTTCAAGTAGCTTATTAGACCCTTCTGCCGAGGCATCAATGGGTCATATTGAACTGGCTAAATGGGCTGATCTGGTTTTACTCGCGCCAGCAACAGCTGACTTAATTGCTCGCATCAGTGCTGGGATGGGTAATGATTTACTCTCAACACTGTGTTTAGCCACTGACGCACCTATCGCTGTTGCACCGGCAATGAACCAGCAAATGTACCGCAACGTTGCGACTCAAGAGAATCTACTTACGCTTCAGCGCCGTGGGTTTAGGTTATGGGGACCTGCTAGTGGTGAACAGGCTTGTGGTGATGTTGGTCCAGGGCGAATGCTTGAACCTATGCAACTGGTAAACCATTGCGAGGATTTCTTTCTACAACCTGATTTGGCAGGATTAAATATCGTCATCACTGCAGGCCCGACTCGTGAAGCGATAGATCCAGTGCGTTATTTAAGTAATTACAGCTCGGGTAAAATGGGGTTTGCTATTGCAGAGGCTGCGGCTAAACGCGGCGCTAATGTGACCTTAATCAGTGGCCCAGTAAGTCTAACAACACCAGTAGATGTAACACGAGTTGATGTCAGTAGCGCTATCGAAATGCAGCAAGCTGCGTTAGCTTACGCGGTAAAAAATGAGATATTTATCGCCTGTGCCGCAGTGGCTGATTTCCGCCCTGCGCAAATTGCTGAACAAAAAATGAAAAAACAATCAGACAACGAAACAATGACCATTCAACTGGTGAAAAACCCTGATATCGTTGCTGCTATTGCTGCGCTAACTAACCAGCGTCCATTTACGGTTGGCTTTGCCGCTGAAACTCAGGATGTCGAGCACTATGCGCGTGGCAAACTCGCCACCAAGAAGCTTGATCTTATTTGTGCTAATGACGTTTCAGTACAAGGACAAGGCTTTAATAGCGACACCAATGCACTCCATTTATACTGGCCTAATGGTGATAAAGCCTTACCATTAACCACTAAATCTGACCTTGGACAACAATTAGTAACTGAAATTGTAGCCCTTTATCAACACGCCACGCACTAGAGCATTATTATGAACACTATCGATCTTAAAATTCTTGACCCTCGTGTTGGAACCGAGTTTCCATTACCCACTTATGCAACCACAGGCTCTGCTGGGCTTGATTTACGTGCGTGTCTTGATCAAGCATTAACCGTAGCACCAGGAGAAACTCACCTCGTGCCGACAGGCTTAGCGATTCATATTGGCGATTCAAATCTTGCAGCAACGATTTTACCGCGCTCAGGGCTAGGTCATAAGCATGGTATTGTGTTAGGTAATCTTGTTGGTTTAATCGACTCAGATTATCAAGGCCAACTGATGGTATCTGTCTGGAACCGTGGCGACACTACCTTTACCATTGAGCCCGGTGATCGTATTGCGCAATTAGTTTTTGTACCGGTGGTACAAGCACAATTTAATATTGTGACTGATTTTGATGACGCAAGTCTTCGCGGTGAAGGTGGTTTTGGTCACTCAGGTCGTCAATAAGTTTATTACCATCAATAAATAGCATTTATCCTTTTAGCGCATGAATTTATTTTGATGCTAAAATAACCGATAACGATCAAACACAAAGCGCAACTATTGAGGGTTGCGCTTTTTTTACTGATAAACTGCATACATTTATCATCCAGTGCTTTTCACGACGCAATGGCATCGCTAAGATAAGCGGGTTTCACGCTGTCCATGGACAGTCTCATTTTGCAAAGGAACGATAATTCATGGCTGGCACCAAAAAAAGCAATCGCCGCGAAGAGATACTTCAGTGTCTTGCTCATATGTTGGAATCAAATCAAGGAAGCCAACGTATTACCACCAAAATGCTGGCGGCTAATGTTGGAGTCTCGGAAGCTGCACTCTATCGCCACTTCCCAAGTAAAGCACGGATGTTTGAAGGCCTGATTGAATTTATCGAAGATTCAATTACTACCCGTATTAACCGCATTCTTGACGATGAAAAAGATACCCTTACTCGCCTGCGAATGGTGCTACAACTGATATTAATGTTTGGTGAGCGTAATCCCGGTTTGAGCCGTATCATGACCGGTCACGCATTGATGTTTGAACAAGATCGCTTACAGTCACGCATTAATCAGTTATTTGAACGTATTGAATCACAATTACGTCAAATTCTTAAAGAACGTAAATTACGTGAAGGCAAAGGCTTCCCTATTGATGAATCCATTTTAGCCGCCCAGTTACTAGGCCAAGTCGAAGGCAGCTTAAGTCGTTATGTTCGTTCAAGCTTTAAATATAAGCCAACTGAAAACTTTGATGATTACTGGCAACTGCTTAGCGGCCAACTAGATTAGTTAAACTCAGCATTGATTTAATCCATCAACAGCGTCATAAAAAAAGCGAGCCTCAATCGAGACTCGCTTTTTTATTACTCGTTAGTGATTTAAGCTAACTACACACCGTATTGAGTTCGGTACGCAGTAACAGCGGCTAAATGCTGCTCCATGCCCGCTTGCTCACTTAAATAAGTCACTACATCACCTAACGAGACAATTGAAATCACCGCGCAACCAAAATCACGCTCGACTTCTTGAATCGCAGATAATTCGCCTTGGCCTTTTTCTTGACGATCAATCGCCACTAATACGCCAGCTAAATCAGCACCGTTGGCTTTAATAATTTCCATTGATTCACGAATTGCGGTACCTGCGGTGATCACATCATCAACTAACATAATGCGGCCTTCAAGTTCGCTACCAACTAAGTTGCCACCTTCGCCGTGGTTTTTAGCTTCTTTACGGTTAAAGCAATATGGCGTATCAATATCATGGTGATCGGCCAATGCTACCGCGGTGGTGGTTGCAATTGGGATCCCTTTGTACGCAGGGCCAAATAACACATCAAACTCAATTTTAGCGTCAACCAATGCAGCAGCATAAAAGCGGCCTAGACGCGCAAGATCACGACCAGTATTAAATAATCCCGCGTTAAAGAAATACGGACTTTTACGACCCGATTTCAGAGTAAACTCACCAAACTTTAATACGCCTTTTTCTAGGGCAAATTCGATGAACTGACGCTGATATGCTTTCATTGTGGCTCCTTAAACGACTTTCGTGTTTTACAATGTTGAAGATAGAAGCAACCTTTACCCATCTCAGTGGTAAAATTGTTGCCGCTGAAATCAATGATTATTCCTCTAACCAATAAATTTCAGATAAAAAAAAGCGGCTCCAATAGGAACCGCTAACAATTAGTTTTCTAAGGCTTGTTTCTGCATCGATATAATATCGGTTATGCCGTCTTTCGCCAGCGCTAGCATTGCCAGCAACTCTTCATGGCTAAACGCCTCACCCTCAGCAGTACCTTGAATCTCAATCATCTTGCCGTCTTCGGTCATCACCACATTCATGTCGGTTTCAGCGGCGGAATCTTCAAGATACTCAAGATCGCAAATTGGCTCGCCTTTATAGATACCAACCGACACTGCAGCAACCATGCCTTTAAGTGGGCTTTTCTTGATCATGCCTTTTTCAAGCATATAATTGATTGCATCGACCAATGCCACCATTGCGCCGGTGATAGAGGCTGTACGTGTGCCACCATCTGCTTGAATCACATCACAATCAACAGTGATCATTTGCTCGCCAAGCACTTTCAAATCAACCGCAGCACGTAAACTACGCGCAATCAGACGTTGAATTTCCATAGTGCGACCGCCTTGCTTACCGCTAGCCGCTTCACGGCGATTACGAGTATGCGTGGCGCGTGGCAACATACCATATTCTGCAGTCACCCAACCTTGGCCTTTACCTTTAAGCCAACGCGGCACATTTTCTTCAACACTGGCAGTACAAATTACTTTGGTGTTGCCAAATTCAACCAATACTGAACCTTCAGCATGGGCTGTATAGTTACGAGTAATAGTGATTGGACGTACCTGAGTGGCACTTCTTCCGCTTGGACGCATCGGGATTTCCCTTTGGCTGGATGATATTAACCGGCGATTATAGCGACATCTCAATCCCAGTGCACGAGAAAACCATCGCTTAAATGATAGATTCAACCTTGTTTTGCATTTACAGCAGTAGCCCACAACCTGTGATCTCGCATATAATAATAAAACTCGGTTACGACGCACCTCTATTGTAATTAAAAGATCAGACTTACCGTGCAATACGCTAAGTTTAGCCGTCGCGACCATCATAACCAAAGGGCCACAAGCCAATGATCCATAGTATGACTGCTTATGCTCGTCGCGAAATAAAAGGCGACTGGGGCACTGCTGTGTGGGAAATCCGCTCAGTAAACCAACGTTATCTTGAAACTTACATTCGTATGCCTGAACAATTCCGTAGCCTTGAGCCGGTATTGCGTGAGCGTTTTCGTAAACGTCTAGCACGCGGTAAAGTTGAATGTAATCTTCGTTATGAAGCTAACACCGCTGCCAATACTGAACTCACCATCAATGAAGCCTTGGCTAAACAAGTCATTCATGCGGCGCGTTGGGTAACAGAAACGGCAGGTGAAGGTAATATTGGCCCATTCCAAGTGCTTAACTGGCCGGGCGTGATGGAAGCACCCGAACAAGATTTAGACGTGATAAATAAAGATCTACTTGCAGGCTTTGAGCTTGCTATGGATGATTTTATTGCAGCACGTGCTAGCGAAGGCGACAACATGAAGCAGTTGATCGACCAACGTTTAGCTGCGATTTCAACAGAAGCGATCAAAGTGCGCACTTTAATGCCACAAATTATGGTGTGGCAACGTGAGCGTATTATGTCGCGTCTTGATGAAGCTAAAGTGGATCTAGACAGCAATCGCCTAGAACAAGAACTGATCATGCTGGCGCAAAAAAGTGATGTTGCCGAAGAGCTTGATCGCCTTGATTCACATGTAAAAGAAACCAATAAAATTCTCGCTAAAGGTGGCGCATGTGGTCGTCGTCTTGATTTTATGATGCAAGAATTTAACCGTGAATCAAACACATTGGCATCAAAATCAATTAATACAGACGTAACAGCATCAGCGGTTGAACTGAAAGTATTGATCGAGCAAATGCGCGAGCAAATCCAAAACATTGAGTAAATAATCCCTACTCACGCTTTCCAAGTTAATGCTATTTAACTTGGAAAGTTGTTTGAAAATGTCGTCTGATTATGAAATCTCAATAAAGCCAGCTAGGCTTAGGTTGTATTGACTCCGTAAAAAAGATGAATTTTCAAGCAATCAGCTAATTTCAATTATGCGCAGATCGTGATAATCTTCGCGCCCTTCTATCACTGAGTGAAAATAGGCAATGAGCAAAGGTACTCTATACATCGTGTCGGCCCCAAGTGGTGCTGGTAAATCAAGTTTGATTAATGCCCTTCTTGAAACTAACCCGACCTATGACATGAAAGTATCCGTGTCCCATACGACTCGTGGCATGCGCCCGGGCGAGGAAAACGGTGTTCATTACAATTTCGTTAGCGTAGAAGAATTTACCGACTTGGTAGAACAAGGTGCATTCCTTGAGCATGCCGAAGTGTTTAGCAATTACTATGGTACTTCTCGTCCATGGATTGAACAGCAATTGAATAAAGGTATTGATGTCTTTTTAGATATCGATTGGCAAGGTGCCCGTCAAATTCGAAAACTTATGCCAGCCGCTAAAAGCTTGTTTATTCTACCTCCGTCAAAAGAGGAATTGGAGCGTCGACTTAATACTCGTGGTCAAGACAGCGAAGCTGTTATTGCCCGTCGTATGGAAGAAGCACGTTCAGAGATCTCACACTATAACGAATACGATTATGTAATCGTTAATGACGATTTCGATGTCGCATTAATTGACTTTAAAGCAATTATTCGTGCAGAACGATTGAAGCAAGACAAGCAAACTGCTAAATATAGAAGCATGTTGACTGCGCTACTAGCAGATCAGTAAGTTATTTTGTACAATTTTCTATTCCTAATTTAATAACCACTGGAGTCCTCCATGGCACGCGTAACCGTTCAAGACGCTGTTGATAAAATTGGCAACCGTTTCGATCTGATCCAAATTGCTGCTCGCCGCGCACGTCAAATGCAAACCGGCGGTAAGGATCCATTGGTTCCTGAAGAAAACGACAAATACACAGTAATTGCACTTCGTGAAATCGAAGAAGGCCTAATTACTAAAGATATCCTTGATGCTCGCGAGCGTCAGGAACTGCAAGAGCAAGAAGCAGCTGAATTAGCCGCTGTTAGTGCGATTGCTGGCGACCATCACCGTTAATCAGGAAACCAGGCATTGTATCTTTTTGATAGCCTGAAAGAAGTCGCAACCAAGTACCTGTCGAAGTCTCAAATTGAGGTGCTTCGACAGGCTTATCTTGTTGCTCGCGACGCCCATGAAGGCCAAACTCGTTCAACAGGCGAGCCTTATATTATCCACCCAGTTGCGGTTGCTCGTATTCTGGCAGAAATGCGTCTCGACATTGAAACACTAATGGCAGCGTTGCTGCACGATGTGATTGAAGATACCGAGGTCACTAAAGAGGATCTAGCCTGCCGCTTTGGCGATACTGTTGCCGAATTGGTTGATGGCGTCTCTAAACTCGATAAACTCAAATTCCGCGATCGCAAAGAAGCGCAAGCTGAAAATTTCCGTAAAATGATCATGGCAATGGCGCACGATATTCGCGTTATTCTGATCAAACTTGCCGATCGTACTCACAATATGCGTACGCTAGGGGCACTACGTCCTGATAAACGCCGCCGCATTGCTCGTGAAACCCTTGAAATATTCTCTCCGCTTGCCCACCGTCTTGGCATCCATAACATCAAATCTGAACTTGAAGAGCTTGGCTTTGAAGCGTTATATCCCAACCGCTACCGCGTCCTAAAACAAGTCGTCGCAGCAGCCCGTGGCAACCGCAAAGAAATGATTAATAAAATTCACGCAGAAATTGAGGGTCGCCTTAATGATGCGGGAATAGCAGCAGAAGTATCTGGTCGCGAAAAGAACTTATACTCCATCTATAACAAGATGAAGAATAAAGAACAGCGCTTCCATTCAATCATGGATATCTACGCATTCCGTGTCTTAGTCGATGATCTTGATACTTGTTACCGCGTTTTGGGTCAGGTGCACAACCTGTATAAACCACGCCCAAGTCGCATGAAAGACTATATTGCGATTCCAAAAGCCAATGGCTATCAATCGCTACATACTTCACTGGTTGGCCCTCATGGGGTACCGGTTGAAGTTCAAATTCGTACTGAAGACATGGATCAGATGGCGGATAAAGGTGTGGCTGCACATTGGACTTACAAAGACGGTGAAACTCCAGGGACTACCGCCCAAGTTAAAGCTCAACGTTGGATGCAAAGCCTACTAGAACTTCAACAAAGTGCAGGTAGCTCGTTTGAGTTTATTGAAAACGTTAAATCTGATCTTTTCCCTGATGAAATTTACGTTTTTACCCCTAAAGGTCGCATTGTCGAATTACCTGTGGGCGCAACGGCGGTTGATTTTGCTTATGCCGTGCACACCGATATTGGTAATACTTGTGTTGGATCTCGTGTCGATCGCCAGCCTTACCCATTAAGTAAGCCACTGAAAAATGGTCAAACCATCGATATTATTAGCGCACCTGGTGCACGACCTAATGCGGCATGGCTTAACTATGTGGTTACTTCACGCGCACGCACGAAAGTACGTCAGGTGCTAAAAACGATGCGCCGTGATGAATCGATTACCCTTGGGCGTCGCTTGCTTAATCATGCCTTAGGTGGTGTCAGTATGCAGGCCATTGCCGCTGAAAACATTACTAAAGTATTAACTGATCTTAAACTTGAAACCGTTGATGATTTATTAACGGAAATCGGTTTAGGTGAGCTGATGAGTGTGGTTATCGCACGCCGATTATTGGGTAATGCCGATGAACTCACAGCCAAAAACAGTGATCGCCGCTTACCGATTCAAGGTGCCGACGGTATTTTGCTGACGTTTGCCAACTGTTGTCATCCAATCCATGGCGACCCGATTGTTGCTCATGTCAGTCCTGGTAAAGGCTTGGTTATTCACCGTGAAGAATGTGCCAATATTCGTGGTTACCGTAAAGAACCCGATAAGTACATGGCGGTTGAATGGAGTGAAGATTTTGAGCAAGAGTTTGTCACCAACCTCAAAGTCGATATGCAAAATCACCAAGGTGTACTGGCAGACTTAACCAACACAATTGCAGCAACAGGCTCTAATATTCAAGGTTTAGCGACTGAAGAAAAAGACGGCCGTCTGTATACGATCACCGTCCGTTTGACCACCAAGAGCCGTGTCCACTTGGCCAATATCATGCGTCGTATTCGTATTATGCCAGATGTGGTGCGGGTTGCTCGCCAAAAAAATTAACTGCAGCCATTTAATCTACTGTTAATACTATGAATAAAACGCCCGCTAATGGGCGTTTTGTGTATTTGGCAATCAATCCATATTATTATGGGATCATTGTTATTATTGCCAATGGCTTAAACCGTATGACTCCTGATCGCTTTCAACGTATCCATCAAGTATTAGCTACTCGTCAACCCGACCTCACCGTATGTATGGAAGAGGTCCACAAACCCAACAATGTCTCCGCTATTATTCGTACCGCTGATGCGGTTGGCGTCCATAAAGTGCATGCAGTATGGCCCAAAGAAGCCATGAAAGTACTGAGTCATACTTCAGCAGGTGCCCGTAACTGGGTCGAGCTTGAAACTCACGATACCATGGTTGAAGCGATTAGCGCCCTTAAAGCACAAGGCATGCAAGTTCTTGCGACCAATTTATCCGCCTCTGCGGTTGATTTTCGTGAAGTCGATTACACCAAACCAACCGCGATTATTCTCGGTGGTGAAAAAAATGGTATCACCGCTGAAGCATTAGCATTGGCTGATCAAGATATTATTATTCCCATGGTCGGCATGGTGCAATCTCTCAATGTTTCTGTCGCCAGTGCACTCATTCTCTACGAAGCACAACGCCAACGTCAAAATGCGGGCATGTATGATCGCACGACCACTTTACTTGATGCTAGTGTGGTAAATCGTATTCTATTTGAACGTGGGCATCCGGTATTAGCCAATGTCGCTAAACAGAAAAATTTACCGTACCCGCAATTAGATGATCAAGGCCAGATTGTTGCCGACGAGCAGTGGTGGGCAGCGATGCAAGCCAAAAAGGTCAAAAGCCCAGTCGCAACTAGCGTAACTAACAAGGACTAACCATGAGCGGACAACTCCTCAACACTATCGCCCTCACTGAACTGGCTGGTGTTGGCGCCAAAATGGCAGAAAAACTCCATAAAATTGGACTTAATAACGTTCAAGATGTGCTGTTTCACTTGCCACTTCGTTATGAGGATCGTACCCGCATTTGGCCAATTAATCGGGTTGCGCCCGGTCAATTTTTAACGATTCAAGGCGAAGTTAGCCATTGCAGCATTCAATTTGGCAAACGCAAAATGCTAACGGTAAAAATTGGTGATACCACAGGATCTGTCACCTTAAAGTTTTTTAATTTTAATGCCGCGATGAAAAATAGCTTTAGCCAAGGTAAGCAAGTAAAAGCCTATGGTGAAATTAAAGGCAGCCAGTTTGGGCTTGAAATCATTCATCCCGATTACCGCCTTTTTTCTGAGCCAACAGAGCTTAGCGTTGAAGAAACGTTAACGCCGGTTTACCCCACTACCGACGGTTTACGCCAAGCCACATTGCGTAATTTAACCGATCAAGCACTCGCTTTACTTGCAAAGTCGGCGGTTACCGAGTTACTCCCTACGGGTCTTTATGATCAGCAAATGACTCTCGCTCAAGCGTTACAATTGATGCATCGTCCCACGGCTGATATTTCGTTAGAACAATTTGATGCTGGTAAACATCCAGCCCAAAAGCGGTTAATTTTAGAAGAGTTATTAGCCCAAAATTTATCAATGCTGGCACTGCGAAGTAAAGGGCAACAACATCAAAGTTGGTCCTTAGCACCACAATATACTCTCAAGCAACAACTACTCGCCAGCCTACCGTTTACACCAACAGGCGCGCAGCAACGGGTTGTGGCTGATATTGAGGCCGATCTTGCACAACCGCAGCCAATGATGCGCCTAGTACAAGGGGATGTTGGTTCGGGAAAAACTCTGGTGGCCGCGCTTGCTGCTTTACGCGCCATTGAGCACGGTTATCAAGTGGCATTAATGGCACCGACCGAATTATTAGCCGAGCAACATGCGCTCAACTTTGCTCAGTGGCTCAACCCAATGGGGATTGAAGTCGGTTGGATGGCAGGCAAGCTCAAAGGTAAAGCGCGAGAAAAAGAACTGGTTCGCATTGCCAATGGTGACGCAAAAATGGTGGTCGGTACTCATGCTTTGTTTCAAGACCAAGTAGTATTTCAGAACCTTGCGCTAATTATTATCGATGAACAACACCGTTTTGGTGTCCATCAGCGGTTAGATCTGCGAGAAAAAGGTGCTGCAAGCGGTTATTACCCGCATCAATTAGTGATGACGGCTACCCCGATTCCACGCACCCTTGCGATGACAGCTTATGCCGATATGGATACCTCGGTGATCGATGAGTTACCACCAGGGCGAACGCCAATTCAAACCGTTGCGCTGCCTGATAGCCGTCGTCCGCAAATTATTGAGCGTATTCGCGCTGCATGTCAGCAAGAAGGTCGCCAAACCTATTGGGTTTGCACCTTGATTGATGAATCAGAAGTATTAGAAGCTCAAGCAGCATCAGATACCGCCGATGAACTGACCCGTCTATTACCCGACCTCAAGGTTGGTTTGGTTCACGGTCGAATGAAGCCCAAAGAAAAACAAGCAATTATGGCAAGTTTTAAAGCAGGTGAGATTGATTTATTAGTCGCAACTACCGTTATCGAAGTTGGGGTTGATGTTCCCAATGCCAGTTTAATGGTGATTGAAAACCCAGAGCGGCTTGGGTTAGCGCAGTTACACCAGTTACGAGGACGAGTCGGTCGCGGCCAAATCGCCAGTCATTGTGTATTGCTTTACCATGCGCCACTCACCAAAACCGCTCAAAAACGCTTAGCGGTGTTACGAGAAAGCAGCGATGGGTTTGTGATTGCGCAGCGCGATCTTGAAATTAGAGGTCCTGGTGAATTACTTGGCACTAAACAAACGGGTATTGCCGATTTTAAAGTGGCTGATTTAATTCGCGATCAATACTTAATTCCTCAAGTACAAAAACTCGCGCGTTATATTCACGACCAATATCCTGATAATGCTGCAGCGATTATCGACCGCTGGATAGGCCAACGTGAAAATTATTCTAACGCCTAGCATCTATACTATCGCGGTTATTGCAGCCTAACGCTAATAACCGCGTTGCTTACCCCTAATCAGTAGCCATTAATTAATCAAATCAACCCACTAAAAGCAAACGATTGCTATTTTTAGAAAGATAATTACAATAGCGGCAAAATTTCACTACTTCACTCTCTGCCAGTGTTGATTTGGTTCTGACTAACAGCAATCACAGATCACCACCAATTACACAAACATTCGCCCACTCAGCGCGAATAATGGATACCAGAGAACCGGTTAGGATCGAACAATGACCCAGCATCACACCAGTGCAACGCCAAAAAACTCTGATCTTATTTATCGTTTAGATGATAGACCGCCGCTACCCCAAACCTTATTTGCAGCTACCCAACATTTACTGGCGATGTTTGTCGCAGTGATCACGCCATCATTAATTATTTGTCAATCTCTAGGATTACCCGCCAGTGACACTAACACGATTGTTAGTATGTCATTATTAGCATCAGGGATTGCTTCATTTATTCAAATTAAAACCTTTGGCCCTATTGGTTCGGGATTATTGTCAATTCAAGGTACCAGTTTTAATTTCTTAGGTCCGATTATAGGTGCTGGCTTAGCACTTAAAGCCGGTGGTGCTGACACTCAAACCATGATGGCAGCCATTTTTGGTACCATCATTTTTGCCGCTTTCACTGAAGTATTTATTTCACGTATTTTGCAACATGCGCAACGTATTATTACCCCGTTAGTGTCTGGCATTGTAGTGACATTAATCGGTTTAACCTTAATTCAGATAGGCCTAACGTCTATTGGTGGTGGTTATAGTGCGATTGCCGACGGTAGTTTTGGTAGCCTTGATAATCTGATGCTAGCAGGCACAGTATTAGGGTTTATTGTGTTGCTGAACCGCGTTAAAAATCCTTACTTACGAGTATCATCGATTGTTATTGCCATGGCTGCAGGTACATTACTGGCGTGGCTGTTAGGAATGATAAAAACCGATATCGCCACTACCAACCCCCTAATTGCGATACCAATGCCAATGCAATATGGGCTCAGTTTTGATTGGGGATTATTGGTACCGTTGATGATTGTATTTGCAGTTACGTCATTGGAAGCTATCGGTGATATTACTGCAACCTCAGAGACCTCAGAGCAACCAGTCAAAGGGCCGCTGTATATGAAGCGTATCAAGGGTGGCGTGCTCGCAGATGGACTTAACTCAGCAATGGCTGCGGTATTTAATAGCTTTCCCAATTCAACCTTTAGCCAAAACAATGGCATCATTCAGCTGACAGGTGTTGCAAGTCGCTACATTGGTTATTTTGTCGCAGGCATGTTGGTGCTATTAGGATTATTCCCTGATGTCGCTAACTTAGTACAACTGATTCCAGAGCCGGTATTAGGCGGTGCAACTATTGTGATGTTTGGCACCATTGCCGCATCGGGAATTCGAATCATCTCACGCTGCCACCTTGATCGTCGTGCCATTCTAATCATGGCCCTGTCGTTCTCAATGGGATTAGGGATTGCGCAAAAACCTGAAATTTTGCAATTCCTGCCTGAGATTGTAAAAAGTATTTTATCTTCTGGCATGGCTGCTGGCGGTATTACCGCAATTTTATTAAATATCATTTTGCCTGATGATAATGCTGATGCCGTTGAACTGATTGATGAAGCAAAGATCACTCAACACTAATTATCACCATCATTAAAAAAAGCCCGTCTCATTATCAACTGAGAGCGGGCTTTTTATTGAGCATGATTTCACAGCAAAGCGAAGTTAAACCATCACGGTTTGAGCTTATGTAATGGCAAACTGATCTCCACTCTTAGTCCACCTTCACTGCGATTACGCACTGAAATAGCCCCTTCATTTTGATCGATAATTCGCTTCACAATTGCTAAACCAAGCCCTGTACCTTCGGTTTCACTACCACGGGCAGAATCACCACGGGTTAATGGCTGAAACATTTTAGTGACTTGATTGGGTTCAATCCCAGGACCATCATCTTCAACGCAAAACCAAGCTGATTTACGATCAACCGAAGCACCGCTGGATATTCTCACCCAACCATTACCGTAGCGTTGCGCATTTATCACCAAGTTAGCTACCGCGCGTTTAAGGGCTACCGCGTTAGCTGAAATCGTCCCCGGTACTGGCGTTAATTGCTGTTCAATAACATTGCCATAACTGCCTTCAGTATGTGCGACATCTTCTAACAATAAGTTCAGATCAATATCTTCTTCATCTTGTTTTTTAGTCGATTTTAAATAATCCATAAACTGACTAATGATAGCGTTACATTCTTCAGTATCCGTGATCATCGATTCTGCTAAATAACTGTCTTCTGGCGACATCATTTCAGTTGCAAGTCGAATACGAGTTAATGGAGTCCGCAAGTCATGACTTACCCCCGCCATTAATAAGGCGCGATCATCTTCAAGCTGTTTGATGCCTTGTGACATTTGATTAAAAGCTTTGGTCACAGAGCGAATTTCAGAGGCACCTTGTTCAGGTAACTGCGGCGGTGTTTCACCACGCCCAACTTGCAATGCGGCTTGTTCGAGTTCAACTAACGGCCGATTTTGAATGCGAATAAATAACCAACCGCCAGCAATCACTAAGAAAGCAATAATTAAGCTATAACGAAATAACGGCGCGAAATCATCTTCTTGTAATTCAGATAACGGAATACGCATCAAAAAGTTTGGCATCGCATCGGTTTTCATCCACAGCACATAGCTATGAGTGCCAAGCAATAACCGTACGTCGGTTGGTGAATGTAATTCACGCGACATTTCTTCACTCAAATAACTAATATGAGTGGCGTCATTAAATTCTTCAGCACCTGGAGAATTAGGCGCATGTAACGTCACTCCAAGTTCTTCAAGTAACTTACGTCGAATAGGTCGATCAAGATAAATCGTTTGGCCGTCAGCCATCTTAATATCTTCTTTCAACATCAACTTAACTTCGTAAGCTAAAATACGATTAAATTGCTGAATACTTGGCAGTAGCGCGTAATTCACTATGGTGAGATATGAAAAAATCTGGCTTGCGATTAACAAGCCAGCTAATAATATCAGTGTTCGCGCAAAGGTACTTTTGGGCGATAACCGCATGGCTTACGCCTCACGACCATCAGGTACGAAGACATACCCTAAACCCCATACCGTTTGAATATAACGAGGGCGACTCGGATCTTCTTCTACCATACGGCGTAAACGTGAAATCTGCACATCAATCGAACGTTCCATCGCTGAATATTCACGACCTCGCGCCATATTCATTAACTTATCACGTGACATTGGCTCACGCGCATTGGTAACCAGGGCTTTTAATACCGCAAACTCACCTGATGTCAGTGGCATTGGTGCATCGCCACGGAACATTTCACGGGTGCCAAGATTAAGACGGAACTCACCAAACTCAATCACTTTACTTGAGACACTAGGTGCGCCAGGTGCTTCAATCGTTTGACGACGTAATACCGCACGAATACGCGCTAATAATTCACGTGGATTAAATGGCTTTGGCAGATAATCATCGGCACCGACTTCAAGGCCAACAATACGATCAACTTCATCGCCTTTTGCTGTCAGCATTAAAATAGGTAGCATGTTGTTAGCATTACGTAGGCGACGACAGATAGATAAGCCATCTTCACCAGGTAACATTAAATCTAATACCATTAGGTGAAATGTTTCACGCGCCAGTAAACGATCCATTTGCTCGCCATTAGCAACACTGCGTACCTGAAATCCTTGCTCAGAAAGATAACGCTCAAGCAACGCTCGTAAACGCATGTCGTCATCGACCACTAATATCTTATAATTTTCCTGCATTTTTCACCTTCATCGATCACGATAGCAAGTTGTTACTAAGTGTACGCGAGTCGTAATAACTAACGCTTTATTTAACAAACAATAGCGATAATTATCGATACATAACAATCATCACCAGAAATAAATTATAACATGCTAATTAGTCTCATGATTAGGTTATTAACATCACGCAAATATTCAATCGCTACTGTTTTAGTATGTCTTTATAGCATGGAGATTCAACTCTGAATACTCTTTTACTTGAGAGATTAATTTGCTATATCAACACCATGACATTTCACCTTTGACACTATCTGCTACAACGTATCGACATCATCAACCCGCCACTATTGAGAGGTCGCAATTTATTATCATCCGACTTTCTATTTTGACCCAGCAATGATAGAACAATGCCAAACAATCGCTTGAGAATAATGATGAGAACTAACTTAATCACCCGTGAAGGTTTTGATAAATTAGAACAAGAACTCAATTACTTATGGCGTGAAGAACGTCCAGAAGTCACCAAAAAAGTAACTTGGGCTGCAAGCTTAGGTGATCGCAGTGAAAATGCGGATTACCAATATAATAAAAAGCGGCTGCGTGAAATTGACCGCCGAGTACGATTTTTACGTAAACGCTTAGAAGCGGTTAAAGTCATTGATTATTCGCCTCAGCAAGACGGCAAGGTGTTCTTTGGTGCTTGGGTTGAGATTGAAAATGAAGCTGGAGAACAAAAGACATTTCGCATTGTAGGTCCAGATGAAATCTATGGCCGCAATGATTACATTTCCATAGATTCACCGATGGCACGGGCATTGCTCAGCAAACAAGTGGACGACGATACCGTGGTAACAACACCGCTAGGTAAAAAGATGTGGTTTATTAATCATATTCGTTATCAAACCCAATAGCGCTAATACAGCCTGACACACTCTTCACCGCGGTTGACTTGCCAGTTCAAGATTCAGCCGTAGAATGGAAGCTTAACGATCAACAAGAGATATCAACGGATGAGCAACGCTATCAACCAACAGATTGCCACAGAACTGAATGTGCGCACTGAACAAGTGAATGCTGCAGTTACCCTACTTGATGACGGTAATACGGTGCCTTTTATTGCCCGTTACCGTAAAGAAGTCACTGGCGAATTGGATGACACCCAACTACGTCATTTAGAATCACGTTTAAGCTACCTGCGTGAACTCGATAGCCGCCGTCAGGTGATTATAAAATCAATCACGGAACAAGGTAAACTGACACCAGCATTGGCAGCTGAGATTAATAGTGCTGACAGTAAAACCCGCCTTGAAGATCTCTACCTGCCTTATAAACAAAAACGCCGCACTAAGGGGCAGATTGCGATTGAGGCTGGCATTGAACCACTCGCAGAGTTGCTATGGGATCAACCACAGCATTCACCAGAAGAAACAGCACTACAATACCTAAATCCTGAGCAAGGTTTTGTGGATAGCAAAGCCGTGCTTGATGGTGCGCGCGCTATTCTGATGGAGCGCTTTGCTGAAGATGCGGCATTGCTTGAAAAAATTCGCCGCCAGTTAAATACTCACGCCGAACTTACTTCACGTATCATTGAAGGTAAAGAGCATGACGGCGCCAAATTTAAAGATTATTTCGACTATAACGAGCAGATAAAAAACATTCCATCGCACCGCGCTCTGGCATTATTCCGTGGTCGTAATGAAGGCTTTTTACAACTGTCACTCAACGCTGATCCTAATACCGAACAAACTGTTCGTAGTTCATATTGTGAAGTGATTATTGCTGAACATTACCACGTTAGTTTAGGTACTCAAGCTGCAGATGCATGGCGCAAACAAGTGATCAGCTGGGCATGGCGCATTAAAATTTTAATGCACATGGAAACTGAACTGATGGGTATTTTACGTGAAAAAGCCGAAGATGGTGCCATTCAAGTATTTGCCGATAACCTCCATGACTTACTGATGGCAGCTCCAGCAGGACCTCGTGTCACACTGGCGCTCGATCCCGGTTTACGTACTGGTAGTAAAATTGCGGTGGTTGATGAAACCGGTAAAGTATTAGATACCGCCACTATCTATCCGCACCAGCCACATAACAAAATTGTCGAATCCACCAAAACAGTCGTGGCGTTAATTAATAAACATAACGTCAACTTAATTGCGATTGGTAACGGCACTGCTTCACGTGAAACAGATGCATTTGTCACTAAACTGATTAAAGACAATCAGCTTAAAGTACAAAGTGTGATGGTCAGTGAAGCGGGCGCATCTGTTTACTCAGCATCAGAACTGGCAGCGAAAGAATTTCCAAATCTGGATGTCTCTATTCGTGGTGCAGTTTCAATTGGTCGTCGTCTGCAAGACCCGCTAGCGGAGCTGGTTAAAATCGATCCGAAATCAATCGGTGTTGGTCAATACCAGCATGATGTTAGTCAAAGCATGCTGGCTAAACGTTTGGACGTGGTAGTCGAAGACTGTGTAAACGCCGTTGGTGTTGATGTCAATACAGCATCTGCAGCACTACTCACGCGCGTTGCTGGCTTAAATACTACCATTGCACAAAATATTGTTAATTATCGCGATGAAAATGGCCGCTTTGATAGCCGTACTGCGCTTAAAAAAGTGGCGCGTTTAGGGCCAAAAGCGTTTGAGCAGTGTGCTGGATTCTTGCGAATAATGAACGGCAAAAACCCACTTGATGGCTCTGCGGTTCACCCTGAATCTTACGCGGTAGTGAAAGCCATTTCAGCAGCTAACAATAAACCTGTTGATGCTATTATTGGCAACACTGAGTTCCTACGCAGCTTAAAAGCGGCTGACTATACCGATACTAATTTTGGCGTGCCAACGGTAACCGACATCATTAGCGAGCTTGATAAACCTGGTCGAGATCCTCGCCCTGAATTTAAAACAGCAACCTTTGCTGATGGCGTCAACGAAGTAAAAGATTTGATTCCAGGTATGGTCTTAGAAGGCGTGATCACTAACGTGACTAACTTTGGTGCTTTTGTTGACGTTGGTGTGCACCAAGATGGTTTGATCCATATCTCTGCCCTATCTGATAAATTTATTTCAGATCCACGTGAAGTGGTTAAAGCTGGTGATGTGGTAAAAGTTAAAGTGATGGAAGTCGATGTTCAGCGTAAACGTATTGCAATGACGATGCGTTTAAGTGATGAGCCTGGTCAAGAAAAACCATCTCGCCAAGCCACCAACACTGCGGCACCTCGCCAGCAACCATCATCACAGCAAACACGTCAACATACTCCACCAGCATCACCCAAAAACAACCCACCTATGGGCGGTGCTTTTGCGGCTGCGTTTGCCAATGCTAAGAAAAAATAATCACAATTAAGCGCTAAAGAATAAGCTACATACTCGCAGTCAGACTCCCCGTCTGGCTGTGAGTTTAAATAACCTTCAAATACTGCGTCGGTGGATTAGGCAGTGCTGCTTGAGCATAATGATGACTGACCACTCCTTTGGTACGCTCACTATCACTGATCAAGGCTAGCTGCGCTAACAACTCTCGTGGCAATTCAATGTGCATCGAATAACCGAGCTCCGTAGCTGGCGCAATGTAATTATCCAACGATAACACTCGTACAATTTGAGCTAATTGCAGCTGATAGCCCTCAAATAATTTCGCCTGTGATTGCGAATAATCAGGGTGTTCACTGGCATCCCAACTGGGCTTATTCCGTTGCTTTTCTTCTGCCGTCAGGGATTTTTCTGCTGTCGCGGCACTACTCTCAACCACTGGTATGATTTTTTCACGCACACGATTATCTCGCGCCACTTGATCCGTTAATGGATTAGTGGTTGTCGCTAATGCTGGCACACTTGATTGTAATGGAGCAATCACCATCTTGAAAAAACCACCGTTGCTATACAAAAAGTCGCGTTATAACATCCTAGGCACTATATCGACCGTCTACGACAATTATTTACCTTAATAATCATTACGTAACCCTCTTACCTATCGTATTCCGCTTCAGCAGTTAGCCAATAAAATCACTCACAACAGCAATAAACTCATCCAAATGAGAAATAAACGGTGCATGTGATGCATCAGTAAAAACATAACTTTTTGAGTGAGGATGTTGGGCGCTTAATACTGGCTCAGTTTTAATCGGCACTAACGCATCTAAACGTCCATATAAACGTAACCACGGCTGTGACAATTCTGCTAATGACGGCCGTAAATCAACATTTTCTAATAATTCCAACCCAAGGGTTAACGCGGCTAATTGTGGCTGTGGTCTTGATAATACTGCCGCTTTCAATTGTCGAATATCTTCCTTTGCAGTGCGACAACCTAAGCCCTGCAACACCAGAAACCGTTCAATAGTAATGGCAAAATCAGTCACTAGTTGGGTTTGAAAATTAGCCAGTACCCGTGGTTGAATACCGTTCCAATCCGTTCGTGACATAAAACATGGCGAACTGGCAACGGTGATCAATTTGGTCACCCTTGAGGGTGCTGTTAGTGCCGCTTGTGTCGCAATCACTCCACCTAATGACCAGCCTAACCATACCGCAGTTGGCGGTGCTTGGTCTAATAACCGCTCAACGATGTCAGTTAATGAAGCCGCACTAATAGCACCATTATCACCATAACCTGGTAGATCACACCAATGGACACAATAATGTTGACTTAGCATCGGGATCACATCTTGCCATACGCCGACATTCATTCCCCATCCATGAATGAGAACCAGATCAGGCCCTTGACCTTCACTATACCAATTAAGCTGTGGTGTCATTTATAATTCTCTGCATCGATTGTTTATGAGTGATAATGATGCCAAATAGAGTGCCATCATGGCGAGATAATTTATACCATCGATTATTGTTTAAACATTGTTCTCTGTGCCAACTGCCACTCACTCACACTGAACAGTATTGGTGCAACCATTGTATTAGCCACTTTCCAACTCTGCCCTATTGCCAACATTGTGGTACCACCATGTTAAGTACCGTTACCAATTGTGGTCGCTGCCTGAGTAATCCACCGCGATGGCACCGCTTCTATCGTTTAGGTGAATATCGGCCGCCATTACAGCAACTGATCCATCAATTTAAATTTTATGGTAAGTTTTGGTTAGCTCAACCACTGGCACAGCAACTCGCTCACCAAATTACTGATCCTGCCCCACTATTATTACCCGTTCCACTCCATTGGCGACGCTATTGCCTGCGCGGGTTTAATCAAAGCCAGCAACTGGCATTAGTATTAGCTACTATTTTAAATAGCCAAGTAAATCAACATGCTTTTCAACGACTGCGCCACACCCCGTCTCAGCAACAACTAACCAAAATTCAACGGCGCCACAATCTTAAACATGCTTTTAAATTACACTCTTGCAGCTTACCAGATCATGTCGCGATCATTGACGATGTCGTCACCACTGGTGCCACAGTCGATCAATTGACGCAATTACTGCTGCAGCGCGGCGTTAAGCGTGTGGATATTTATACGCTATGTCATACTGAACAATCACTTAATTAATCTTGTATAAAAAAGACGCGCATTAATTAATAAAACGTGGTCAAATAAAAAATGTCGCTTTAAAGATGCGACAATGACTCACAAAGAGTAGAATGAATAAAACTTACTAAATAAGTCAGGTATTACATCGTGTCCATGATCACTATTACTGAAAGCGCTCAGCAGCACTTCGGCAAACTTCTTGCCCAGCAGCCTGAGGGTACTAATATCCGTGTTTTTGTTGTAAACCCAGGCACCCAAAGTGCTGAATGTGGCGTATCCTACTGCCCACCAGAAGCGGTTGAAGCAAGTGATACGGAAATGAAACTTGAGCTATTTTCTGCTTTTATCGACGAATTAAGCCTTCCTTTCCTAGATGACGCTGAAATCGATTTTGTCACTGATAAAATGGGCTCACAGCTAACATTAAAAGCGCCTAACGCTAAAGTGCGTAAAGTTGCCGATGATGCATCATTGATTGAGCGTGTTGATTACGTTCTTCAAACTCAAATTAACCCACAACTTGCAGGCCATGGCGGTAACGTGTCCTTGTCTGAAATCACTGAAGATGGCGTTGCTATTCTACAATTCGGCGGTGGTTGTAATGGTTGTTCTATGGTTGATGTGACACTAAAAGAAGGCATCGAGAAAGAGCTATTAGTGCAATTTGAAGGCGAATTAACTGGCGCACGTGATATTACTGATCACGCTCGTGGCGATCACTCTTATTATTAATGATGTAGAACCACAATTGCAGCAAATAGCAAAAAAGCCGCATTAAAATGCGGCTTTTTTATTATTGAACAATCAATTTAGGATTTGAATAGTAACCGTACGCTTTCCCCATTTACGAGCAGCTTTTACATCATTGCCCATATAAATATCGATCTTATTACGCCAACGACGGTGCATTTTATCTAGCACTGTATACTCGCCAGTTAAGCCTTGAATTTTAATTCGAGAGCCCTTTTTAAGTCCTTTATGGAGTAAGTCTCGTGATATTGCCACAGCTTTCATGCCGGGCTTTAACCGTACACCCCAAGCTGTCAGATTAGGTTGATGATTGGTTTGCGCCCGTACAGAATTGTAAGCTGTTGCAGTAACCCGTAATGTTTTTATCGAATGAGCATAGCTAGGAAAGCTAAAAAGCAGTGACAAAAACACGACAAAACAAATCGATTTTTTCATTTTCTACGATGCCTTGAGAGTCAAAGCACTGTATTAGACCAAAAACCTGCCATCAATAATATGTTTATTGCCTATCAATACCAACAATAAATAGAATTATGCTCTAACAACAGTGATTGTTACTCGACGTTTACCCCATTTTTTAGCGGCTCTAACATCTTTACCCATATAGATATCAATTTTACGATTCCAGCGGCGGTTCATTTTATCCAGCACCACATATTCGCCAGGTAAACCAGATATTTTAACTTTAGAGCCACGCTTTAGCCCCATTTTAAGTAAATCTCGAGAAACAGCGATAGCTTTCATGCCCGGCTTTAAACGATCTCCCCAAGCTGCAATATTAGGACTAGAATCTGTTTGTGCTCGCACGGAATTATATGCTGTTGCGGTAACATTCAATTTTTTAAAACTGCTGGCATAACTATGAACGCTGAAAGTTAAACTCACTATCAACAATAAATAACCTATAATCTTGTTTGTCATTTGCACCACCTGGATAATAAGTGAACGCATTTAAACAAATCATAATCACGATTGAAAGCCTTTTTTGTATAAAAAATCATCAGCCTTATTCGCGAAAATGATAACTAGTTGTTTATAAAGTGTGTGGTAAAAATATGTTTTTCCGCCATTGCGAAATAAATATCACTGCTAATATCGCCCCTCGCAACGCCATAAAACCCACCATCGCCACCCATAAAGCATGATTACCATAACTGCTCATTGACCACCAAATCACAAAAAATCCGCTGGTTGCTAAAAACATGCTATTGCGCATATCTTTACCACGCGTCGCACCGATAAATACGCCATCCAATAAAAAGCACCACATCGCGACTAGCGGCACAGCAGTCAACCACGGCAAATAATTATCAGCTTGTTGTTGAACTGCGGGAATATCAGAAATAATTGCAACGATTTGAGTACCAAACAGAGCAAAAATAGCGGTTAACCCTAATGAAATTAATAAACTCCAAAATGTTGTCCCAACCAAATAACGCTCAAGTTGCCCTTTATTTCCAGCCCCGATCGCTTTACCTACTAAGGCTTCCATAGCATAAGCAAAACCATCCATCGCATAGGAAACCAGCATTAAAAAACTCATTAATACCGCATTGGCTGCCACCACATTATCGCCTAAATGCGCCCCTTGAAAGGTCATAAAGGTAAATGTCGCTTGCAAACATAAACTGCGTAAAAAGATGTCGCGATTAAGCTTTAGTAACCGCCCCATACCATGACGGATACTGGTGAGTTTTTGTTTTAGTGGCGGTAAACCTAAACGCAACCATTGCTGAGCGACAAACCATAAGCCCAATATCATGCCACTGTAATCAGCAATGACGGATGCTACCGCCGCACCTTGCACTTTCCACCCCAAACCCAGTACAAACACTAAATCTAGCACTATATTGACGACGTTCGTTGCAATAAGTAACCACATTGGCAATTTGGCATTTTGCATGCCCAACAACCAACCCATGATCACTAAATTAGCTAAAGCCGCTGGTGCGCCCCAAATACGGGTCGAGAAA
The DNA here is from genome assembly GCF_002954455.1 of Photobacterium aquimaris. Taxonomy (GTDB): domain Bacteria; phylum Pseudomonadota; class Gammaproteobacteria; order Enterobacterales; family Vibrionaceae; genus Photobacterium; species Photobacterium aquimaris. The sequence goes on along the minus strand of NZ_MSCC01000003.1, from coordinate 192,731 downwards.
TACTGGTTCGCATATAATTTCACCTCACTGCCAGCGCTACTAAAATGAAAAATGAGCTGACTTACAGGCTGATGTAATGCCACTAATACCGCACCAAATAACAATGCAAGTGCCACACCTTGCACAAAAATGACCGCTTGGGCATCTTTGTTAGCACTACCTTGTGCCTGAGCAGTAATACCTGTGGTTGCCATCCGTAAAAAACCAAGTAACCAAAATGTCACATTGATCATGGTGCCACCCACAGCAACACCACCTAAATACCATGATTGATCAAGATGACCGATAACAGCAGCATCGACCAATCCCAGCAATGGCACAGTAATATTAGATAGCACCATCGGCAGCGCTAACGCGAAAACCTGATAATGAAGTGATTTATCTTTTAATGCAGCAAACACAGAGTTCCCTTTAGCTTTCTAAAATAAGGAACAAGTTTACCATTTGAGAACAGTGACAACAGGCTGATTACGATAACAAAGGCTCAGCCAGTGAAGTAATACTAACCAGGTATAAACGCTAACCACCAATGATCAACTAATAGCACCACAAACAAGGCTAATATATGCCAGATTGAATAGTTAAATGTTGCCCATGCATGGCCTGCGTTATCAAAAAATTTCAGCTTAATGGCATAACCAATAAAACCAAGATTTAACAAGCTACTGCCAATTAAATAAATCCCTCCACTCATGCCTGTTAACCATGGTAATAACCCAACTGCAAACAACAATAAGGTATAAAACAGCACCATGGTTTTGGTGTATTCAATCCCATGAGTAACGGGTAACATCGGTATCCCTGCTTTAGCGTAATCATCGCGACGGTGAATTGCTAACGCCCAAAAATGAGGAGGGGTCCATACAAAGACCAGCATCACTAATAACAATGCATGAGGATTGACACTGCCTGTCACAGCTACCCAACCTAACAATGGCGGTGCTGCTCCAGCTAAACCGCCAATGACAATATTCTGCGGAGTAGCATGTTTTAACCATACTGTATACACCAGCGCATAACCGACTAAACTCGCCATTGTTAACCATGCCGTAAGTGGGTTTAGCTGCCACAGTAAAAGAAATCCTGACACCATTAAGACACTTGCAAACAACACCGCATTGACAGTTGCGATGCGCCCTTTTGCTAATGGGCGATGGTAAGTACGTGCCATTTGAGCATCAAAGCGCCGATCAAGCACATGATTAAATACCGCGGCAGCAGCTGATTGTAAGCCAATCCCTGCTAACCCAAACACCACCACTTTGAGCGTGGGTACTGTTGGCACCGCAAGACACATTCCAACCAATGCCGTCAGCAATAACATTGCCACCACTTTAGGCTTTGTCATGGTTAAATAATCTCGCCACACCGCAGTAGTTAATGTCACACCACGGCTGCGTTCAGGCCATTGTAATTTATCCATATGATTACTCCTGCGGTAATGGCTGCGCTATAGTGCGTGACCATCGAGACCCCACTCGATAACTCACACTCACCATCATCACCAACAACCCTAAACCAGTAACATTATGAGCAACAGCGACTGCTAGCGGTAAACTGGCCACCACATTTGTCACTCCGAGTGCAATTTGCACTAACAACAACAGTACTAACCCAAAGCTATAACGTCGCAATGAGTGCTGTCGCCAACATAACCATGCCATGGTTAATACCACTACCGTAGTAATCATGGCGCCAATGCGATGTACCACATGAATAGACACCCGTTGGCCATAATCAAGCACACCGTATTGGTAACTATCATGCGGGGGTTGTACTAATAAAAAAGCCTTTGCATCAAACAATTGTTGCCAATTGGCTTCACAAATCGGCAATTGACTACACACCAATGCGGCATAGTTAGCCGCAGTCCATCCACCTAAAGCGATTTGAAAAAACACCACCACAACACTGATGATCGCCGCTATTTGTAACCGACGTAAGGTTTTGGCTGCAATATTGGTTATAATTGAGGGTGGCGACTGAAGTTGTAACCGTAATAACCACAACAAACTTACAATACTAAAGCCACCTAATAAGTGCGCCATTACTACGGCAGGCATCAATACTAACGTCACGGTCCACATACCTAACAAGGCTTGTACAACCACCATACATAATAACAATGATGGTAATAGTTTCGGTCGCGATGGTTTTCGCCACGCCATAATATTAATAGCAGCAATGAATAAACCTAAACTACCTGCAATATAGCGATGCAGCATTTCATTCCATGCTTTTTGAGGTTCTAACGATGCTTGAGGAAAAAATGTGGCGGCCGTTTGTTGCTCAAGTGCGGTTTGAGGTACGGTAAAAAAACCATAACAACCCGGCCAATCTGGACAACCTAGCCCCGCTTCCGTTAGCCGAGTAAACGCTCCAAGAGCCACAACAGCAACGGACAAGACACAACTAAAGCTGACTAAAAAAAAGAAATATCGATCATTATTAGTGGTAGTAATCATTCGTTATCCTCCCTAATGACAGCAATGACTTAACCTATTTTTGAGACTTTTAGTAACCGTTTTAAATCACGCAAAACATCTTTCCCTTGACGTAATATCTGTTGTTCACCCATCACCAATGGATAAGCCATTAGCATATTACCGTGAGGATCAGCGATATAAATAGTTGCCAAACCATATTCTAATTGCGCTAACTGTTGCTGCAGCGAAGTATCTATTTGGCGCTGATCTAATCCCTGCAGCAACAATGCTGCAGCGCTATTATCACTACTGACCAATACGACACTCTGCAGCCGATGACTATCAGCTCCGGCTGCTTGTGGCACTTGACGCAAATTAAATAACGCGCCTTGGCAACGCGCATCACAACGCGCAGGAAGCTGATAAATTAGTTGCCATGTCTGCGGTAGCGCAAATTCAGCAACGGTTACTACAGGTTGCAATAGTTGACCTCTATTGGTTACTCCCCCTTGGTACCATTGCTGGTGTAACATCAATTTAGCCGCAATAATTGGCACGATAAACACCACAGCAACGACCAATAACACCTGATATTTTTTCATACAGCTTGCTCCCTGCGTAGCCATAATAAAGACATAAAAACTACTGCAATAGCGAGTAAAAACCACTGCATTGCATAGCCATAATGTTTCTTTGGTCCCATCACGACCGGCTGCCATGTTTGCGTTAATGCGATAGGACTTGAGGGTGATATTTGAATGATCCACGGTAATAGTGGTTGTTGTAACTGTTGAGTTAGCCAAATTAATTCAATATTTTGCACTCGTAATGGCCATTGATTATCAGCATTATCCGGCTTAAATTGTAATAACTGCTGCGCTGGAGCAACCACACCAGTAATAATTTGACGACCATCAAAGGTCGGTAACGTCGGCAGTATATTTCGATATGGTGGAGAGGCAATCCAACCGAGATTAACTAATACCCGTTGTTGCTGGCTCACAAAAGGCAAGTAAAGATGGTAGCCCGGGCGACCACGGTAAAGCTGGTTATCTAATAAGATCGGGCGACTATTATCAAATTCACCTTCAATGGTAATGCTATGCCATAGCGGTTGCAGCGGCAGATTGGCTAAATCAACCAACATCGTTTGCTGGCGCGTTGTTACTTGGGATTGTAACTGCTGCTTTTCATTGGCGCGGCTCATTTGCCACCACCCCAGTTTTAATAACAAAGCAACAACGGCTATGGTAAACATAATAAAAGCGATAGATCGCATCATTAAGTATCCTTTTATCGCTAACAGTTAGAACCCGCTATGCTTTAAATAGCCACTTGAGGAGCATCTAACATGCTAATTAAATTGTTATTTATCGTCTTATTACTGCTAATGATTATTTATCTATTTCGTGCTCTGCCACTGATGTTAAAAGCGCAATCATCACGACCGCTATCGCATTATCTTGGACGACGATTATTGATTGCGGTCATTTTGTTTGGATTACTCGTTATTGCTTTAATGACCGGTATTATTCAACCTAACCCTGAACCTTATACGCTCTAACCACCCTTGCTTTACTCACTTTGGTTAGAACTACTATTTTGTTGAGCCACTTAAGATCGCGCTTAATGGGCTATAAAATGTAAACAAACACGAATAAGCATAGCCACACCACATCCACAAAATGCCAATACCAAGCACCTGCTTGAAAAGCAAAATGATGCTGAGGGGTAAAGTGTCCTTTTAAAACTCGGCACCAAACGATGAATAATAAAATTGCGCCTAAGGTGACATGGACACCGTGAAAGCCGGTTAACATAAAGAAGGTGTTACCATAAACACCACTCTCGAGACGTAAGTTAAGATCACGATAGGCATGGATATATTCCACCGCTTGAAGATAAACAAACACCCCACCGAGGAACACCGTGACTAATAAAAATAGACTTAATCGACGCCGTTGATTGTTCTCTAAAGCCAGATGAGCAACATGCAGTGTGATAGATGAAGTGAGCAGAATAATGGTGTTATATAAAGGTAATCCAATTGGCCCCATTGCTTGGGTTTCAGTACCATCAGGAGTAACAACTAGTGGCCAATCAGCGACAAAATGCGGCCATAATACAATGTTGGTCATGGCATTATTACTGGCGCCACCGAGCCAAGGTACAGCAATCATTCGTATATAAAATAACGCCCCAAAAAATGCACCAAAGAACATCACTTCCGAGAAAATAAACCAACTCATACCTTGTCGAAACGAGCGATCCATTTGAGTACTGTATAAGCCGCCCATTGATTCGATGATCACATCGCGAAACCAGCCAGTTAGCATGATTAAAATTAACCCAACCCCGGTTAATAAAATCCATGGTCCTTGCCCTGCTAATAAATCGCCGACAATCGCCCCTGCACCTAAGGCAATTAAAAATAATGCCACCGCACCTAAAATAGGCCAACCACTAGCCGCTGGAACATAGTATTCATCAGAACTTGCTAGCGTAGATTGCTTAGAGTCATCATAAGAGTTCGACATTTTTCACCTCATTCACTTGCTCATTAGGTTGAGTAAGGGGTTGCGCAGTAGCACTTACGTCATAAAGGGTGTATGCCAATGTAAGAACTTTAATATCACGCGGCAGATCAGGATCAACATAAAATACTAGCGGCAACTCAGCCTCTTGACCCGCTGATAATGGTTGATGGTTAAAACAAAAACATTCAATTTTATTAAAATATTGCGCAGCAAGCCCTGGGGTTACAGACGGTACAGCTTGGCCGATAGATGCTTGGGTATTAAGGTTTTTAGCCAAGTAGTTAATGATTTTTGTCTCTCCAGGATGAACATTCACTTGCGTCACCTGTGGTGTAAATTGCCACTTCACATCAGGATTAATATAAGCAACAAACTCCACCGTCACGGTTCGACTTCGATCAACCCTATCGCTCGCCGCTGTTGGCGTTGTCGCCGTTTTGCCATTAATACCGGTAATATCACAAAACACGTCATATAAAGGCACTAACGCAAACGCGAACCCAAACATTGCTATGGCTGCAAATACCAATCCAATTACCGAACGTTTTGATTGCGAATCCATATCAACCTCTGCTAATCAATTTTAGGCGGGGTTGAAAAGGTGTGATATGGCGCCGGAGATGGCACTGTCCACTCTAAACCTTCAGCCCCTTCCCAAGGTTTTGAGGCCGCTTTTTCCCCACCTCGAATGCACTTCACCACCACAACAACAAATAACAATTGTGACAAGCCAAATAAAAATCCACCGACGCTCACCACCGCATTAATATCAGCAAACTGCAGCGCATAATCAGGAATACGACGTGGCATACCAGCAAGCCCAAGAAAGTGCATTGGGAAAAACAGAATATTGACTGAAATTAATGAGCACCAAAAATGCCACTGCGCTAACCGTTCATTGAACATATGCCCAGTCCATTTAGGCAACCAATAATAGGCTGCTGCCATAATTGAAAAAATCGCGCCTGACACCAATACATAATGGAAATGGGCCACCACAAAATAGGTGTCGTGATATTGAAAATCTGCCGGAGTAATGGCTAACATTAGCCCTGAAAAACCACCAATGGTAAATAACACAATAAACGCAATCGCAAATAGCATCGGCACTTCAAACGTCAGCGAGCCACGCCACATGGTCGCAACCCAATTAAACACTTTTACTCCTGTTGGCACCGAGATCAGCATGGTGCAATACATAAAGAAAAGTTCAGCAGCAACCGGCATACCAGTGGTAAACATATGATGCGCCCACACCAAAAAACTCAATCCAGCAATCGAGGCGGTGGCATACACCATCGAACTATAACCAAAGAGTTTTTTACGCGAAAATGCAGGGATAATTGCCGATATGATACCGAAACTCGGCAAAATCATAATGTAAACTTCAGGATGACCAAAAAACCAAAATATATGTTGGAACATCACTGGATCGCCACCACCGGCGGCATCAAAGAAACTGGTACCGAAATATTTATCGGTTAATACCATGGTGACAGCACCGGCTAATACAGGCATAACGGCAATTAATAGAAAAGCGGTGATTAGCCATGTCCATACAAACAACGGCATTTTCATATAAGTCATACCGGGAGCGCGCATATTAATAATGGTCACCACCACATTAATTGCGCCCATGATTGAACTGATGCCCATAATATGAATCGCAAACACAAATAAACCAGTACTTGCTGGGCTATAGGTGGTCGACAATGGCGCATAGAATGTCCACCCGAAATTAGGGCCACCACCTTCCATAAACAATGATGCTAATAACAAGCTAAACGCAAACGGTAGAATCCAAAAACTCCAATTATTCATCCGTGGCAATGCCATATCTGGCGCGCCAATCATCAATGGAATCATCCAATTAGCAAGCCCTGTAAATGCTGGCATTACCGCACCAAACACCATAATCAAACCATGAACTGTGGTCATTTGATTAAAAAAGTTCGGTTCAACCAATTGTAATCCGGGCTGAAATAACTCCGCTCGAATCACCATTGCCATCGCCCCGCCAATAAAAAACATTGATAGGCTAAACAATAGATACAACGATCCAATATCTTTATGATTCGTTGTAAATAACCACCGCTTAAGCCCCTTTGGCGGATGATGGTCATGGTGTTCTATGGCTGGTTGCTGGTGCACTATCTCCGTCATGCTCGTCATTCCTTATTACTACTGGCCTTTTTTAATCGCCTCAATATCTGCAGCTTGTACGGTTTCTTTGGTATTGTTTCCCCAAGCATTTCGCTCATAGGTAATCACCGCAGCTAATTCTTTCAGGCTTAATTGCGGACCAAATGCTTGCATTGCGGTGCCCGTACTACCATGAACCACAATCTTGATATGCTCAGTTTTTTGCTTGGGATCAATCGACATTCCCTGTCCGGCTAATGCTGGAAATGCACCAGGGATCCCTTCGCCATTGGCTTGGTGACACATTGCACAACGACTGTTATAGGTTTTTTCACCCAACGCCATCAGTTCATCCATGGGCATCACCATATCCAATAATTGTTGTTCTTGCTCTCGTGCTTGGCGTTGTGTCGCTTGCGTTTGCTGCAGCCATTGATCGTATTCGGCTTGTGGTTTTGCAATCACTACAATTGGCATAAAACCATGATCTTTACCGCACAGCTCAGCACACTGACCGCGATAAATACCCGGCTCATCAATACGCGTCCATGCTTCATTAATAAAGCCGGGGTTAGCGTCTTTTTTGACTGCAAACGCTGGTACCCACCATGAGTGGATCACGTCTTGCGAAGTAATTAAAAAGCGGATTTTTTTACCGATTGGTACCACTAAGGGGTAATCAACTTCTAATAAATAATTAGCCCGTTTAGGTCGCAGGTTGTCAATTTGAGCAGCACTCGTGGCAAGGTGCGAATAAAATTCAACATCTTGATCAAAATAGCGGTAATGCCATTTCCACTGGGAACCGGTAACTTGAATGGTGAGATCTGATTTAGACGGATCTTCCATGGCTAATAATGTTTTAGTGGCAGGAATGGCCATCAAAATCAAAATAACAAACGGAATTATTGTCCAAATAATTTCAACTTTGGTGCTTTCATGAAAAGAAGCAGCAACAGCACCCTTTGATTTTCGATGGTGAAAAATAGACCAAAACATGGCTCCAAACACCACTACCCCGATAGCAATGCAGATATACAGAATCGTCATATGTAAACCAAAAACATCTTGGCTTATTGCCGTAACGCCTGGTGTCATATTAAGTTGTATGGTTTCACCTAGCAGTGGTGCTGAAAATAGGATTAACCCACTACTGCCGATCAGTTTACGTACCATCGTTCTGACCTCCTTTGTCGACTACAGCTTGCCTTACCCTGCACATACCGCGACAAATTCACCCGCCCGCAGCAAAGCTAAAATAACATTCCTCTACATTTAACTTAGGCACTAAACAGCAATAGCGCAAAAAATCACCAATAAATAATTACTAACAATTCACTAGATAAGCCAATGATATAAGTAACAAAATAGTCATAAATCATTTTACGAGACAAAAAAAAGCGCAGCTAATGCGCTACGCTTGTTTGGTGTCTACTCAATCTGTCGTTAGCGGATAGTTACATCCAATCCGCGTTACGAATCACGCCAACAGCAATACCTTCAATGGTTAAGCTCTGGTGTTCTAAATTCACTTCAATCGGTGAAAATTCTTCGTTTTCAGCATGAAGCAGCACTTTTATGCCTTGCTTATCAAGTCGTTTAACAGTGACTTCATCATCAACACGAGCAACAACGACCTGACCATTGTGTACATCTTGAGTTTTATGTACCGCCAGCAAATCACCATCCATAATGCCGATGTTTTTCATGCTCATACCATTTACACGCAATAAGAAATCGGCGCGTGGTTTAAACAAGGTTGGATCAACCTCATAATGCGCTTCAACATGCTCTTGGGCTAAAATAGGTTCACCTGCGGCCACACGACCAATTAACGGTAAGCCTTTTTCTTCTGTTATATCGTCGGCAATTAATAACCGAATCCCACGAGAGGCACCAGGAATTATTTCTAGTACACCTTTACGGGCTAAAGCTTTTAAATGTTCTTCTGCCGCATTGGCAGAACGGAAACCAAGTTCACGAGCGATTTCGGCACGTGTTGGTGGCATTCCACAGTCATCAATCTTTGCTTTGATAAGATCAAAGACTTGTTGTTGTCGCGGCGTTAACGGCTTCATGAGTCACCTGTCTTTTTATACAGTTGCTGTGAGTATATCCAGTGTTCAAAGACAATAAAAGCCAATTGTTTACGAAAACAGCAATTTGACTAGGAATTCAAAGCCATTCAGTCACTTGGATTAAAAAAATATAATGCTATTATTTGTAGCAATAATTCCAACAGAATCAATCATCTTTCATTAACTGGTCATGCCAGATCGTTTTTCAATCCAAAAGTTGTCATAAAAATAAACCATGACTTAGTCAAAAAAGTGGTATTTTAGCTCTTATTTACCGCATATCTCCTGCATGAAAGCGTTTTTTTTCTGCTATTGTGCAGTGTATTAAGGTTCAGAGGCTAATTATATCTATGTCAAGCGGGCAGAAAATCTATCAACAATTATTAAAATTGCCACTTTCTTTGTTGGTAAAACCTCATTCGATTCCATCTGATCCAGTTGCTGATTTAGAACTCGATTTAGCACGCCCAATCGTCTATATATTGCCGTACCGTTCTAATACTGATCTATTAACTCTACGTAGCAGTGCGCTAGCATCAGGTTTACCTGATCCACTATCGCCGTTAGACATTAATGGCCAATCATTTCCACGTTGTGTTTGCGTTGCTGAAAGCCCAAGTATTTTTGGCAATAAAGCCGGGCTTCCACAAGATTCAATTACGCTATTTTGTGATTTATTAGAATTACATAAACAAGATAGCGAATTAAATATTCAGTTGATCCCTGCGTCGATTTTATGGGGTCGAGCACCGGGTAAAGAATCAAAAACTAAGCCTATTTTACGCCCTCTAAATGGCCCTAAAAAAACCTGGGCTATTTTAGGTCATGGTCGAGATTGCTTAGTCCGTTTGAGTACTCCGGTATCTTTACGCTATATGGCTGATAACCACGGTACTGATGATGCGATTGCACAAAAATTAGCGCGAGTGGCTAAGATTCACTTTTCACGTCAATTACTCGCGACATCAGGACCACGATTGCCAGATCGTAAACAACTTTTCAAACGCTTATTAGCATCAAAAGCGATTGATAAAGTGGTACAAGAAGAAGCATTAAGCCGCCAAGTACCAGTAGAAAAAGTTCGTCGTGAAGCAATTGCAATGATGGAAGAAATTGCAGCTGATTTTTCTTATCCATTAATTAAAAATGGTGAGCGTTTCTTAGGTTGGTTGTGGAACAAACTCTACCAAGGTCTGAGTATTACCAATGCGCAGCGTATTCGTCGTTTAGCGCAAGATGGTCATGAAATTGTGTATGTGCCTTGTCACCGTAGCCACATGGATTACTTGCTACTGTCTTATGTTTTGTACCAAGAAGGCTTAGTACCACCGCATATTGCTGCAGGTATTAATCTTAACTTCTTTCCTGCCGGACCTATTTTCCGCCGTGGTGGTGCATTCTTTATTCGTCGTAGTTTTAAAGGTGACCGCCTTTATTCAACCGTTTTCCGTGAATATCTAGCGCAGTTATTTGCTAAAGGTTATTCAGTTGAATATTTCAGTGAAGGTGGACGCTCACGTACAGGCCGCTTACTTCCTGCCAAAACGGGCATGCTATCAATGACAATTCAGGCGATGTTACGTGGCTTGAATCGCCCGGTAACCTTAGTGCCAGTTTACATTGGTTATGAGCATGTAATGGAAGTCGGTACCTATGCCAAAGAACTGCAAGGCAAGCGCAAAGAAAAAGAAAATGTTGGCCAAGTGCTGCGTACTCTGCGTAAATTACGCAACTTTGGCAAAGGTTACGTTAACTTTGGTGAGCCATTATCACTGAACCAGTATTTAAATGATAACGTGCCTAATTGGCATCAAGACATCAACCCAATCGAACCACCACGTCCAGGTTGGTTATCACCGGTGGTGAATGATTTAGCGGTTAAAATGATGACACATATTAATGATGCTGCCGCAACTAATGCCCTGACGCTATGTGCTCTAGCACTACTGTCATCGCGTCAACGCGCATTAAGTCGTAGCTCATTAGAACAACAAATTGAATGTTACCTTGAATTACTACGTAATGCGCCGTATTCAAAACATTGCACCACGCCAAAAGATAACGCGACCCAGATGGTCGATCATGCAATTACCATGGATAAGTTTTTGGTTGAGCGTGATGTGTTAGGTGAAATCATTTCGCTTGATCGTGAACAATCAATCTTAATGACCTACTATCGCAACAATATTATCCATTTATTTGCGCTGCCATCATTGATTGCTCACATCGTGGTACAACAGCAATCTTTAACCCGCACAGAGATTCATCAGCAGGTCGAGTTACTATATCCATTCCTAAAAGCAGAGTTATTCTTACGCTTTGATAATGAACAGTTACCACAAGAAATTGATCGTTTAATTGCTGAACTCGTGCGCCAACGATTGCTGCTGGTTAATAATGAAACTATTGCGATTAATAATGCCCGTATTGGTCCATTACAACTATTAGCACGCACCATTACTGAAACCTTGCAGCGTTATGCTATTGCACTGACATTATTAAATGCTGATCCACAATTGCCAAAAACAGATTTAGAGCAACACAGTCAAGTTCTGGCACAACGTTTAAGTCGTTTACATGGCATTAATGCACCAGAGTTCTTTGATAAAGGTGTATTTAGTACACTCGTTAAAACTCTGCGTAGTGAAGGCTATCTCAACAATGAGTGCCACGCAGTAACAGCCCCCGTCGAGCAACTGGCTGGGTTGCTAACTTCATTGATTTCACCAGAAGTAAGATTAACCATTCAAGCAGTGATGCACCCTGATGAAGAGTTAACTAACGACTAATTATCAGCAACAAAAAAGCGCCGTTAGGCGCTTTTTTTATGCTTAAATCTTATTATCAACACTTAACATCAATAAATTTAGCTATCAATGCTATTGCCATAACACACTCAAGCTAATACCGATAAAAATCACCATACCAACGTAATTATTATTTAAAAATGCTTTAAAGCATTGTTCTCGCTGGCGACTTTGAATCAACATTTGTTGATAAACAAACAATGCCGATGCCAATAATAGCGCCCAATAATAACATTGACTAAGCTGTAACATTCCGCCAACAATAATCAGTAACATAATCGTTGCTAGCTGTAATAATCCAACAATTAATTTATCAAACCGGCCAAAAAGAATCGCTGTCGATTTAATCCCGACTTTAAGATCATCATCACGATCGACCATCGCATATAGCGTATCGTAGGCAATCGTCCACAAAATATTAGCCACAAATAATAACCATGCCACAGCAGGTAATGCACCGGATTGAGCGGCATAAGCCATTGGAATTGACCACCCAAATGCAGCTCCTAATACCAATTGTGGTAAATGGGTATAACGCTTCATAAATGGATAAGCCGCAGCCAGTATCACCGCTACCACTGATAACATGATAGTGAGAGTATTCATGGTTAGTACAAGTAAAAAAGACACTAATACCAATAAGCTGAATAATCCTAATGCTTCTCGTTCAGATACTTTTCCTGATGGCATTGGTCGGTTTGCAGTACGTTTTACATGACCATCGACATTACGATCTGCAAAATCATTGATCACACATCCTGCGGCGCGCATAAACACCACTCCAAGCACAAATACCAGCAACACATCAGTTTTAGGTAAATCATCTGCTGCTAAAAATAATGCCCATAACGTTGGCCATAATAATAATAAACTGCCGATCGGACGATCAAAGCGAGCTAACTGCCAAAAGGCTCTGGCTTTGGTGATTTCTAACATCCATTTTCCTTAGCATATACTGGTGATTGAGTTAAAAATAATTCTGCCACCAGCATTGGCTTATCATTGATCCATAATCGAGAACGACGCGCCCATCGTGGCTGCTGTTGAGTGCCGAGATTGGCCACTTCTAGTGCATCGCGGCGTGAATTTTTAGTATTAAAAACACGATAACCTAATGGACTATTGCCAAGATCGACAAGATCTTGTTCCTTACCACTTAAAGTTGTCATCGGAATCAATGTGCGTGCAAACACCCACGGCTGTTGATCACCATAAAGTATCACTTTTCGCTCTAAGCAATCACTATCACCAATCAGTTCCCGTTCCATCATGGATAAGTGATCATTACTGATAATTGTTTGTGCTAATACCGTCACCGTAAAGTGTTGGCAATATTGTGCCAAACGACGTGACAATGATTCAGACTCTAGCAACCAAGCTCCATGCGAAGTTTGCTCTAATGCCCATGATTGAACCGAGTGCCATTTAGCACCCTGAATCAAAGGACTGTACAACTGATTGAATTCAGACATTTTTTATACTACAAAATTAACATATACGTGATCAAAATACTTGGTTGAAAGCGGTTAATTTATTACCATATTGATCTGCTATTGTAGCAAGAGGTTATGAGTTCGAATATCGTTTACCTTAGTAGATTACACCTTGTTAAGCCTAAATGTCCCTAACTGCATGAGTATAATCATGAAAAAAACTGTTTTTATAGCGCGTTTATTGATGGCGATAACATTAATCTCGCCAACCACTTATGCAAAACCGCCACCAAATAGTGCGACTCAGTCAAATATTACCTACTACACCTTAGCGCCAGATATCACCACTAACTATGTCATTGACGGTAATCGACTCGGCTATATTCGGCTCCAAGTTGACTTAATGATCACTGATAATAGCCAACTCATCAATATTGAACATCATGCCCCTTTAATTCGCGATACCATTATTAGCATCATCAGCCAACAGTCAGAGCAACAAATAAAATCATTGACTAGGCGAGAAAAAATTCGCCAATTAAGTAAACAAAAAATCAACCAACTATTAGTTGCAGAAACAGGCCATGCTGCGATCAATGAGCTGTTATTTACTAAATACTTATATCAGTAATTGCAGCCACAAAAAAAGCGCCTAGCGGCGCTTTTTGGTCAATATAGTTATCAACAATTATTAGGCTGCGGCAATTGCCATTTGAGTTTAGCGATCAGTAATATAGTCACCAATTAACTGTTGCTGGGCTGTGGTTAAATACAAGCCTAACTTACTCCGTCGCCATAAAGCATCAGTGGCAGTCTGGACAAACTCATGGGCAATCAGGTAATCAAGTTCACACTGATAAACCCCCTCCCCAAAATGTTGTCCCATATCTACTTCATCATTAATATCAGCAAAGAGTATATCAACACACGAACCATAATTATGTGCCATACGCTGGCAGGTGAATTCGTCTAACCACGGATATTGTAGCTGTAAGCATGCAGCTAACTTATCGCCATCAAAATCAGCGCTACCACCGGGTAAATAACTGTCTTTGGTCCATGGCGAGCCCATCTTGGTGTAAAAAGGAGCCAATTTTGCCAAAGCAGATTCAGCTAACTTACGGTAAGTGGTTAGCTTGCCACCAAACACCGACAATAATGGTGCTTCATCGGCTTGTTGTTCAAGCTCGAGCGTATAGTCACGAGTCACAGCCTGTGGTGAGTCCGATTCATCATCACATAATGGCCTTACACCACTCCAACTCCATACCACATCGTCACGTTGACATTGATGAACGAAATGGTTGTTATACACCTCAAGTAAGTAATCAATTTCCTGATCATCAATCGCGACATCGCGCGGATCACCATGATATTCAACATCAGTGGTGCCAATAACAGAGAAGCGATCTAAATACGGAATCACAAACACAATACGATTATCTTCGTTCTGAAGAATATAAGCTTGAGGTTGATCATGAACCCGCGGTACCACAATATGTGAGCCTTTAATTAACCGAATATTACGTGGCGATGTTAAGTCAGTACTATGATCATAAAATGATTTCACCCACGGTCCGGTTGCATTAACCAACCCATGCGCACAGCGCTGAAAAGTTATTCCAGTTAACACTTCTTTAATGGTCACCCGCCATATATCGCCTTCACGCTCAGCTTTTTCAACTCGGCAACGATTACGCACTTCAGCACCATGACTCGCCGCTTCCATAGCATTTAAAATCACTAACCGCGCATCATCAACCCAACAATCAGAATATTCAAAGCCTTGCTTTATGGTTGGCACCAGTACTGTTTCAGCGCCAAACGATAATCCTTTACTGGCTGGTAAAGTGGTACGTTTACCAAGATGATCATATAAAAATAATCCTGCTCGAATCATCCATGCAGGACGCAAATGAGGTTGGTGTGGTAGCCGAAAACGCATTGGCTTAGCAATATGAGGGGCCTTTTTTAATAATACTTCACGCTCTGCCAAAGCTTCAGCTACTAATCGAAACTCATAATGCTCAAGATAACGTAATCCACCATGGATCAACTTTGAACTTGCTGATGATGTCGCAGAAGCAAAATCATTCGCCTCATAAAGACCGACGCTCAGTCCGCGGCCCGCAGCATCAGCCGCAATACCAGTACCATTAATACCACCACCAATTACGATGAGATCCAAAATTTGACTATTGTCGAGGTTGTTTAATGGTACTGTCATTATGTTCACATCCATCCAAATAACATAACAAAACGAACCTTAAACGCTCGTTCGAAACATATAGTGTGATAATAGCGTATATATTGATCTAATCCAGCACCGGTTAAGATTGTTGTGACATAAGTTTGATCATTAGCGCAAATTTGGCTTTTACTGCAATTGCGGATAAAAAAATGGGCTTCTATAACAGAAGCCCGTAATAAGTATCAGTGCCAATCTTGATGAGGGTTTACACCACCACCTCAAAATGGGTTTCATTTTGCTGTAACTGTTCAAGCAAACTTGCAGGTGGTAACTGATCGGTAAATAACATATCAACTTGACTAATATTGCCTAAGTTCACCATCGCATTGCGACCAAACTTGGTATGATCCACACCAAGCATTACACAACGGCTATTTTCAATGATCGCTTGTTTAACCCGTACTTCATGGTAATCAAAATCTAGCAGTGAGCCGTCAAGATCAATGCCACTGATGCCTAAAATGCCGAAATCCAATCGAAACTGTGACACAAAATCAAGCGTCGCTTCACCAACAATGCCACCATCACGATTGCGAACCTCACCACCAGCCAAAATAACCCGAAAATCTTCTTTAGCCATCAACAAACTAGCGACATTAAGATTATTGGTCACAATCCGTAAGTCGTTGTGGTTCATTAATGCGCGCGCAACTGCCTCTGGTGTGGTACCAATATCAATAAATAACGTTGCACCATCGGGAATATGCCTCACTAATGCTTGAGCAATGCGATCTTTTTGTTCCAACTGTAATACTTGGCGAGTGCTATAAGCAGTATTGACTGAGCTGGAAGGGATCGTCGCCCCACCATGATGACGACGAATTTTATTTTCATCAGCCAGCTCATTAAGATCACGACGAATAGTTTGCGGACTGACGTTAAATCGTGCCACAAGATCGTCGGTACTGACGTATCCCTGGCTCATGACTAAATCAATAATTTCTTGATGACGTTTACTTTGCTTCACGGCTGGAAAGCTCCTATCTATACCTGCCATACTCAGCAATGAAAGGTAATAAAAACAAGGCTTCGCCAATGCGAAGCCTTTTTATATTACTCACAGCTTTACTAAGAAGCCAAACTTAATCAGCCACTTTGTTGCTGTAACTCAAGTTACTGTTGCTGATAGGCCTTCTTTTCACCAGCCATGGTGATAAATAATAAAAAAGAAAATCGCCAATCATCATTACGGTCGTTTGAGGATTTAACGCGAAAAAACTATGCTTTAGGCTTGATAAATTTGGCATCGATTAAAGCAATCGCACAACCGGTTAACAGTCCCATTAGATGAGCCATATTCGCAATCGCAATCCCAGCAGGCTCTGCAAAACCAATGATAAGCCACACCAACATAAACACCACGTAAGAGCGAGCAATCACTAACCCACGCTGTGGCGCTAGCCAGCCCATCCACCAAATATAACCTAATAAAGCATAAACGACGCCAGATAAACCGCCAAAATTAGGCCCATCCAGCCAAAATTGACCAAAACCAGAAATCAATGATGAGATAAGAAACAGTTGTACTAGTTTAGCTGAACCACTATGACGCTCAATTTGTCCACCTAATAGCCACCACCATAGACAGTTAAAAATCACATGCAAAGCGGAAAAATGCAGTAATGCATGGCTGAAGTAGCGCCATAACTGCCACTGATCACCATTCATAAATGGAAAATGAAACCAATCAAACAGTAGCGATTCAAATCCAAGTAACCACAGACCATAAAGTACTAGCGATACCACCATCACCGTCAGTGTAAATGGTCCTGCTTGTGCTTTGACCATAGAGATCAAGCTTGGGCTCGAGTAATCAAATTTTGCGGTACGACTTTCTGCTACTTGCCATGATGCTTCTTGGTATTTGCTATTATTAGGATCAGCAATAAACGCATTCAATTCAGCTTCAGCTTCAATCAAGTATTGGCTATCTTGCAACCATAACGCAAATTTACCCTCAGGCTCTGGCGCTAAAGTCAGTTCAATACCCCGTGAAGCCATATAATCAATAAATGCTTGCGCATGACGAGGGTTATAAAATTCAGCTAAGCGATGCATAGTTATCACTCTTATAGATAAGAACTTTTAAGTATTAAACACCCGTTGTAGTTACATCAATAGTAACCACCCGCTGTTTATTACTTATTTTATCAATGGCAAACTTAACTAAGCTTGTACCATAGGTAATGCTTCACGACGCCAAGCCTCAAAGCCACCATCAACACTATACACTTGCTCATAGCCTTGATTTGCCAAATACTGCGCAGCCCCTTGACTGCTGACACCGTGATAACACATCACTAATACTGGCTGTTCAAAATCGACCTCATCCATAAATGCCACCATGGTGTCATTGGTTAAATGAAATGCCCTTTCAGCATGCGCGGCAGCATAAGATTGAGGATCACGAATATCGACCAGCACCGCCTCAGGGTGCTGTAATAACTGCTGCGCATCGTGAACTGAAAGATGTTGAAACTGTTCCATATTATTTCCTTTTAATGATCCTATAAAGACAATAAGTTATGCCAGCAGCCACGATTGCGCTCAGCAATGACAACGGATCGCCATCACATGATCCTGACACTGGGTTCGCCAAAATAATGCATTTACGATCATTGTACCTTAGCTTAACTTGGGTATCTTCCCCCAAAAAAATAGGGTTTTATCCACAATATAATCGCCCTCATTAAGGACAACACTTCAATCGCGACAAGGACTTGTCGCTGATAACACTACCATAGCGAATACAAAGTAATCAGTTGTGGAAAAGCCTGTGGATTGCGTTGATAATGTGGTTGCTAATAAAAAGATCCACTACATGTAGATCGGATCCTAATATAAGCTGTGGATAAGTTGATTAAACATACACATATCTATACACAAACGTGACTTATAACACATAAAATCATGCAGATAACTCACTCACCAACCATGGGGATTATCTGCCAGTAGTGAGGACGATCAACAGCTATAAAAAAACCGACACTAAGGTCGGTTTCTCAATCATTAACACCAGTGATCTATCAGTAAAAATCACCCACCGCTTCTTTTAACTTTTTCATGGCGTTTTTTTCTAACTGACGAATACGCTCAGCTGATACCCCATAATTGTCGGCTAAATCTTGCAGAGTTGATTTTTGATCATCTAACCAACGTGAACGAACAATGTGTTGGCTACGCTCATCTAAACTGGCCAATGCTTGTGACAGACGATTATTAGCATGATTTTCCCAATTATTTTCTTCATAACTCAAGGCAACATCTGAGCCTTTATCTTCAAGGAAATAAGCGGGAGCCATCGGAGTTGAATCACGTTCATCATCATCATTTTGCATTTCAAACGTTGGATCTTGCGCCGCTAAACGTGATTCCATCTCACGTACTTCAGCAGGTTCAACACCTAACTGTTCAGCAACCATGTTTACTTCATCGTTATTAAACCAACCTAAGCGCTTTTTTGACTTACGCAAATTAAAAAATAATTTACGCTGTGCTTTAGTGGTGGCGACTTTTACTATGCGCCAATTTCGTAACACATACTCATGGATCTCAGCTTTGATCCAATGAACAGCAAAAGACACTAACCGCACGCCAACTTCAGGATTAAAACGCTTAACAGCCTTCATCAAGCCAATATTGCCTTCTTGGATCAAGTCAGCAATCGGTAATCCATAGCCAGAATAACCACGAGCAATGTGTACCACGAATCGCAAATGGGACATCACTAACGCTTTTGCCGCGTTAATATCGCCGTCATAGTGCAGCGCTTCAGCCAACTCTTTCTCACGCTCAGGCGTTAGCATTGGATAACGGTTTACAGTCTGAATATAACTTTCAAGACTATCCGCCGAAACTAGAACTAATTTCGACATCTCATTTGACATTCGAAAACCTCGTGTAATTTTTGTGCGATCACAACGGTTATTGAGCACATGCTATCGTTGTGTGAACCGACAATGATGCCTGTAAACATAGTTCAAATGCAAGTCGAAGCGCAAATATATATGCTTATAAGCATCACTTTTTCTTATCATACTGTTTTAAAACTATGAACAATAATCGTTATACAGGTTTAATTTCACGTAAATGGCGTCCAGCAGCAAGACGAGCAGCCATTAAGCCAAGGAAGGTTGCTACCATAACCATGATCAGACTTTCATCCCAATTTAAACCCAACATTCTAAAATGACTGCCATACAAATCAGATAATTTGGCAACCGCATCACCTAATAACAGTGTGACACCTTGAGTTAATCCCCAGGCAATTAATGCCGCAATCAAGCCATACCAAACACCAACATAAAGATAAGGTCGTAAAATATAGCTATCTGTTGCGCCAACCATCTTCATCACTTGGATTTCGTCTTTATGACTTAACACTTGTAAACGTAAGGTGTTGCCGACAATTAAAAATACCGCAAACAGCATTAAGCCCGACATTAACAGTGCCAAGGCAACGGCTAATTGTTGAATTGCAGCTAGGCGTTGTAACCAGTCTTTATCGAGACGCACTTCAGCAACGTGGTTCTGTTGACCCAATTTTTGCGCTAGTTCATTGGCTTTTGCCGTTGTTTGCCAGTCATTATTAGGTTCAACAATCACTACTGCAGGTAGCGGATTATTTTGCTCATCAAACAAGCTCAGCGCTTTTTCAAAGCCGCCGTTTTGACGGAATTGCTCTAAGCCCTGCTCAGCTGTAATGTATTTAACACTATTAACTTGTGACCAATTTTTAATTTTATCTGCCAACGCCTGGCCATCATCATTACTAGTATTATGCTTTAAATACAAAGTGATCTGGCTTGGGTTTTGCCATGCATCCGCCACAGCTGTAATGTTTTTTGCCATTAAGTAAAACGTACATGGCAAAGTTAACGCGACAGCCAATACCGCTAAAGTTAAAAAATTACCTAAAGGACGACGAAACATGTCTTTTAATGCTGAACTTGCTTGCTGGCGATGAATTGCAAAAAAGCCAATAGATTTACGCGCCATGTGCCAGCTCCCTTAAATTACCTTTATGTAGGTCTAAACGACGATAATCACGGCTGGCCAGCAATGATGTATCATGGGTTGCCATTAATACTGCGACACCAACCCGATTAAATTCTTCAAACAAACGTAATATTTGTTGTGATAACTCAGCATCAAGATTACCGGTTGGCTCATCGGCCAACAATAACATCGGTTTATTGACAATAGCGCGGGCAATGCCAACGCGCTGTTGTTCACCGCCAGATAATTGGATAGGCAAACATTTTGCCTTATCCAATAATCCAACTTTATCCAAAGAAGCACTCACACGACGTTTGATATCATGTTCATTCATTTGTTCAACCCGTAATGGTAGAGCAATATTATCGAAAACACTGCGATCCATTAACAGCTTATGATCTTGAAAAATAATACCAATATTACGGCGCAAAAATGGAATTTGCTTATGTGGCAAACGAGTAATATCGTGACCATTGAACCAAATCTTGCCGTCACTCGGACGCTCAAGGGCACAAATTAATTTCAGCAGCGTACTTTTACCGGCCCCAGAGTGACCAGTAAGAAAAGCCATATCTGCTGGTTTTAGGTGAAAATCTACTTTTTGTAGGGCTTGCCTACCACCACGATAAGCTTTGCTTACCTGCTGAAATCGAATCACTTTATTATTCCTCGCTGCTAAATAACGCTTCTATAAACTCATCGGCCGCAAACGGTCGTAAATCATCAATGCCTTCACCAATACCAATATAACGAATTGGAATATTAAATTGATCAGCAATTGCAAAAATAACACCACCTTTAGCGGTACCATCTAATTTAGTAATGGTGATCCCTGATACTGGCGCCACTTCACTAAATAGTTTTGCCTGACTAATGGCATTTTGACCAGTGCCGGCATCCACTGTCAGCATAATTTCATGCGGTGCTTCTATATCAACTTTCTGCATCACCCGCACGATCTTACGCAACTCTTCCATCAAGTTGCCTTTGTTTTGCAAACGCCCTGCGGTGTCAACAATAACAACATCAACATTTTTGGCTTTTGCTGATTCAATCGCATCAAAAATAACTGATGCGCTATCAGCACCGGTATGCTGAGCGATCACTGGAACATTATTACGCTCCCCCCAGACTTGCAGTTGTTCAACAGCCGCAGCACGGAAAGTATCACCCGCCGCGAGCATCACTGATTTACCTTCTGCCTGGAATTGTTTAGCTAATTTACCGATGGTGGTAGTTTTACCGACACCGTTAACACCAACCATTAAAATAACATATGGCTTTTTGGTCATATCAACCACTAGTGGTTGTTCAACTTTAGCCAACATTTCACCTAGCTCATCTTTCAATAAGCCGTAAAGTGCTTCACCATCATTTAAATCACGACGTGATGCTTTGTCGGTGAGGTTATTAATGATCTTCAGTGTGGTATCCATTCCCACATCGGCAATTAAGAGTTGTTCTTCCAACTCTTCAAATAATTCATCATCAATTTGCTTGCCACGGAATAAACCAAAGAAACCAGCACCAAAATTGGTTTTAGTGCGTTTTAAACCACGCATTAAACGACTAAAAAAGCCTTCTGATTTTGGCTTTTCTTGCTCAACAGCAGTTACAACTGCTGTGTTAGCCTCATCATCCACAGTGATAGTATCATCACTAACATTGGCTTTATCAGCAATATCGGCATTGTTTGTTAGTGATGACTCACCTTCATCATTATCCTCAGTATTTTCTGACTTTTTATTTTCTTCAACGTCGGTATTTAGGTCATCAACACCACTATCGGTAACAATAGTATCGTTTTGATGATCATTTTCTTGCAACGTTGCAGCCAATTGGCGATCATTAGTTTCAGCAATTAATTCCGACTCGATGGGCGTGTCGAGCTCAATGTCATGATTATGATTGGCTTTTACCCCCTCATCGTCAGAGGAATGTGTTGATTTTGGGCTATCAACCGAGCCATCAACTACTGATTGTTCAGTAGCTTGTTCCTTTGATGCGTCGTTATCTTCAGAGCTAAATCCTAGCCATGAAAATAGTCCGCGTTTCTTTTTTTCTGCCATTGGCAAATCCTAGCGCTTGATTGGTACAATTTACGGCCTAAAAACAGGTGTATACTATCATTTTCTTAACGGTCAAAAAAATCTATGACGCAGCGAAGACAGCAAACAACTCGCAAAACACAAAATAATCGTCCTGGTGGGTTCGTTAGAATCATCAGCGGACAATGGCGTGGACGCAAATTACCCGTTCATGATGTCGAAGGACTCCGCCCAACCACTGACCGTGTCAAAGAAACACTTTTCAACTGGTTAGCGCAAGACATTTATCAATCTAAATGCCTTGACCTCTTTACTGGCAGCGGTGGCTTAAGTTTTGAAGCGCTTTCACGTGGTGCCGAAAGCGTTACTATGCTTGAGCTTGATAAAACAGCTGCCGTGCAACTAACAGTAAATCTCAATACTGTAAAAGCAACCAATGCTACCGTCATTAACAGTGATAGCTTACGCTTTTTGTCACAAACAGGTACGCCGCACGATATTGTTTTTATTGATCCTCCGTTTCGAAAAGATCTTATTCAAGATGTTATCACAGCGTTAGAAAATAATGGCTGGTTAACACCACATGCAATGATTTATATTGAAGCTGAAAAGGAATTAGGTCAGTTGGCAATCCCTAGCCACTGGCATTTACATCGCGAAAAAAGCGCTGGCCAAGTCTGCTACCGCTTATTTGCTAGAGAGGAACCATGAAAGCACTGATCATTACTGCCAAAATAGCGATAGCCTTAGTATGGTTAATATTGTTCATTAATATCGTTCACCCTTTTCCTGGGGTTTCAGCAATTGCGCTTTATATCATGACCGCATTTCTGTTCATGATGCACGGCTTACAAATGCTTATTTTTGTGGGTGCGTTTGGCGATAAAATCAATATGTCGCGTTGGGAGCATTGGTCAATTTTAATTTTTGGTATCTTCGCACTGCTTGATATTCGTCGCAAGCACATGATGTAACACCGATAAAGCGAGCAACATTATTGATGCTCGCTTTACTACCAACACTGCACCACTATTACTCCGCGCTATCGTGCTGACACTGCCAACATAGTTCAAATTGGCCCTGGTTAAGCTCACCACAATGACGACAATACCAATCTCGATAATCATTACGTAAATAGCTTTCAATAATAACTAACGCTTGTGGTCGTTGAGCTGCAGTTACCCATAACTGCACCTCCACAACCCCCATGGGGAGTTCACCCGCTGCTGCCGCTAATGCCTCACCAGTTAAACGGACTGATATTCCCATATTCTCTAATAAGCCTTTAACGCTATGGGCTTCTAAACTATTACTGGCACCATACAAACATTGCCATTGCTGATCGGTCATCCACCTTCCTCATTACGTGAATTATCATTAATTAAAGATAGCAGTCATCATTCAACCCTCTATCTTTAATATTAAACCGAAACTGTAAGCGGTTAAGTCTCACATAGTAAGAAAACGCCCAATAACAATAACAACCATCAACAACACAGCCCAAAAACAACCCTATAAAAACGGGAAAACACAACAATCAAATAATTAAAAAACAAACACTTACACATTAAAAATAAAAAAACAAACACAAAAGACACCTACCAACACCCAATAATCAATTACCCCACAAAAAAACACTAACAAAATCGCCAACATAATGAAAAACAAGCACTTTAACTATTTTATATACAAAAAACATAACCACCATAAATATAAAACAAGAAAAACAATCACTAAATAGCCATACCATCAAACATTAGCTATTTTTGGTCGTTTTAAACAATAAACATAATAAAAAATAAAAAAGCAGATATTAAAAAAGCAGATAAATAAAAAACAACAAAATAAAACAACAAGTTAAAAAACAAAATAACGACAAAAAAATAAAGTAACATTAATCCAACAATAATAAAAACATTGTTTTAATGATGATAAACAGCTTTTATTGACAAAGTAAAATGTTTTTAAACTAGATATATAGCCACTTAACTTGCCAACGCCAGCAAAACAATGTTATCTTAATTGTCAAGATAAAAAACCCACCATCAGGAATGCAAAAATATGCTTACACACTCACAAAAACAAGGCCTTGTCATGATTGCTGTAGTTGTTGGTTTAATGACACTACCAATAATCTACTAAACCATATTTAAGAAACAAAAAAATAGCGCCTAATGGCGCCATTTTTTATCAGGGTTATCAATTTGGTTAATTGCTATAATGTGATGTGTTGCCAATGATAAAAATAGAACCCTAATGCAGCTAATGTAATACCACCAAGCAATACCACTGCCACTCCCCATACCAAACGACTACTGCGTGGCATTAACTCCTGCTCACACTCCGAACATAAATCGATAAAACGCTGATAATCATTTGTTGCAGAAAGAGAAGTATCATCCATCATTAATTTCTGGCGTATAGCAGTAATTTGATTCAGTTTATTAACAATATCATCAGGAAAGCGATTATCACAACTGTGAACTAATTGCGTTAAATCAGAACCTTTAGCATGATAATGTTGGCGCAGTAAATCTTCTAGCCGACGAGATTTATCAATCACTTGCTCAATATCCATCATCACCTCCCTCGATATTAAATAATCATTACCTTACCTAAGCTATCAATCCAATATAGTGTTTTAGTAAAATAATTGTATTTAGATCACGATTTTATTATCCATAGCTAGGGATGTAGAAATTTGCTGTGAATAATAGCGCGGTATTTATCTAATATAGCTTATTAACCACCAAGGAGTTTGGGAATGCCGATATGGATTATTGTCGTACTGTGCCTGCTATTTTTATTGGCATTAGCGTATTTTAGTTATAACTATCGCCGCCATATCTTAGGTCTTGATGCACCAGAAAAAAAATTGAAGTACAAATTCTCGATAAACAAACTAACCGTATTATTGGTGCACAGCCAGGGGAAGAAGATGAGGAATATTGGTTTTATGTTCAGCCACTAACAGGTGGGCCTAAACGAGAATTTATGATTGGTATTCATTATTACCACGCTTTAAATCCCGGAGATATTGGCACCATGACTTATCGCGGCCAGCAATTTGTTCATTTTGCATTAAAACGTCAATAAGCCGCAATTCTGTTTGCTCACCAATGGGTGAGCAAACAACTAGCTTCAGTTATGGCACTAACCACGCCGAATAACGACTACGGCTTAATAACCAACTGGTTGCTAACGCCAAACTAGCAGCAATTACGGTCCATACTGGAATCGCAATTAAAGGGTTAGCAAAATAAAGATCATACTCTCGCAGTGGCCACAAAAAAATCGGATGAATCAAATACACGCCAAGACTATATTTACTCAACCATGCTAATTTATTGCGCGTCGATAAGCGTAATTTGTCACTCGCCCAACGACACAATAAGAAAACAGTCGCCGCAACCAATGCCGTATTTAAAGTTTTATACGACATCCAGCGTCCCATCTTATATTCATTTGCCGCAAAACTATGGCTAATAACATTATAATCGGTCGCCACTAGCGCAATCACTGCTAACGGTAATAACACCATCAAACTTGGCCAACGATATTGATACAGGCAGTAACCTAACAATAAATAGCCGCTATAAAGTAAGTAGGTTTCACTCCATAAGCCATCGATATAAAACAGGTATAAGCCCGTGATCACTAACCATACCATGATCACCCCTTTCACTTGCCCTGGCTCTGCTTTTTGGACCCACCATTGAATAATCGGAATCAGTAAATAAAGAGGAATGAAATAATAGAAAAAACCAAGATGGTAATAGGTTTCGTGAGTGGGCATTTTTTTCAGTATCGACCAACTAACGCTGCTATCAAAACCACTAGTCGTTAGGCCTGAAAATAACGCGTAAAAAACTGACCATACTAAAAATGGCACTAAAACTTTACCTAGACGGCGCTTAATATAATAGACTGGCTCAAAAGGACGCTGATCACTGAGCATTAATGCGCCCGTAATCATGATAAAGACAGGTACAGCCCAGCGACTGAGGCTATTTATGGTGATGGCACTGATCCATTGCCAATCGGGTAATTGACCGATCTGATCTCGATAGGGGCCAAGAACATGAATCACTACCACTGCCAGCGCTGCAACCACTCGCAGTAAATCCACAAACCAGACTTTATTTTTCACCAACACCTCCCGATAGACAAAAGTAGAGCCATAATCGTTTAGGGCTCTACTTTGAATATAGCAGTCGGCGCATAACAAGTATCTATATCACCAATAAAACAGAATCATTCATTGGTTAGTTATATTGTTATGACGTTGATATAACGACTTATGGCTGCTGACGCGTTGCTGCTAATACGATTTCACGAATACACAAGTTTTGTGGTTGGTTATAAGCATAGCTGATCGCATTGGCGATATCTTGTGGTGCAATCACACCGCCCATACCTTGTTTCCACTCTTCGTAACCCGCTTTAATTGCATCACTACTCGTGTGAGTCAATAGTTCAGTTTCTACTGCACCTGGAGCAATAGTAATAAAACGCACGTTATCATCTGCCACTTCTTCACGAATGTTTTCAGTGATTGCATGCACAGCAAACTTAGTACCACAATAAGCAGCATGGTTAGGGAATGTTTTACGGCCCGCTATTGAGCTGATATTAATTACTGTACCACTCTTACGCGCTTTCATTTTCGCAAGCACGACATGAATACCATTCAACATTCCCATCACGTTAACGTTAAACATGGTTTGCCATTCAGCAGGATCCTGCTCATCAGCAAGGCCAAGCAACATCATACCAGCGTTATTGATCAAGCAATCGACAGGGCCAAATTGTTGTTCAGCTTCTGCAACGGCAGCAGCAATCGCTTGTACGTCAGTCACATCAACTTGACGGCATAATGTATTCGGTAGATTTAGTGCTTCCATTTGTTCAACACGGCGTGCCAATAGCAATAATGGGTAGCCTTCTGCTGATAATTTACGTGCTGTGGCTTCACCAATACCTGAACTTGCACCAGTGATTACGACTAAAGATTTTGACATAATTTTTTCCTCTAGAATAAACCGCACACTTGATGCAGTCAGCTAAGATGCTGTTGATGGCAATAACTATAGAACGAATTTTCATAACTGAAAAATATCAATTTCCTTGGCTTATCATCAAAAAAAACTATGGATAACTTGCTGTCGTCATAAGTTTCAACAATGTGGTAGGCTAATAAGGTCTTTTTTAAGTGAGTATCAGTTGATGGATTTACGCTTATTACGGTTCTTTATTGCGGTTTATGAAGAAAAAAACATTACCTTAGCCGCCGAACGCTGCTGTGTATCACAACCTTCAATATCTAGTGGCATCAAGCAATTAGAACAAGAACTTGCCACCCAGCTGTTTATTCGCCACAAAAAAGGCGTCAATCTAACTAACGAGGCCCATTACTTATATCCATTAGCGATTCGATTGCTCAATGACGTTAATACGCTGCCACAACTATTTCAGCAACGTACAGAAAAATTACCACTGACTTTAGCTAACTTTGCTGATCTTAGCCAAACCCAATTAGCGGCAATATTTAAGCAGCTGCAACAGCAGATCCCAAATGTTTTATTAGAATTAGTTGATCACGATCGCCCTGCTGATGCACGTATTACACTTGATATGTTTAAAGCTGAAGATGAGATTTTTTTACCGTTATGGGAAGAAGATTATGTATTGTGCATGTTACCCAACCACCCGTTAGCTAAGTTAACCAGCGTGTCACCACAACAGTTACACCAGCACGATTTTATTGAATGTCCTCCTTGTGAGGCTCATCAACAAACAATTGGTTTATTAGCCTGTGATGGTTTGTCAGTTAATTTAGTAGCTAAAGCGGAACACAAAACCCAAGTAATGCATTTAGTTCAAGCTGGATTAGGGATCTCTTTTCTACCAACGGGTGTACTAGAAAGCGCCAATCAATTAGTGACTGTTCCGCTTGAAGGACCACGTATGTTCCGCCGTTTAGGATTATGCTACCCAGCAACTAAAACCCTAAATCCCGCTTTAGCGGCTTGCATTAAGGTCCTAAGTCAAGATAACCCTTGCTAGCATTAATCAACGATTAAGTTTTGCCTATTACAACAATAAGAAAAATCGAATTTTTTATACCCGTAAACCTATTTATGCTGCGACCTTCGTTAACGGCAGTTTAATAAATAGGTTATGTCATGAATACAGCTCAACACACTTCTCATGCATTGGTTGTCGAAGGCGGCGCCATGCGCGGTATTTTTGCCAGTGGTGTGCTGGATGCATTTTTAGAAAATAACTATTCGCCGTTTGACTTTGCGATTGGCGTTTCAGCAGGCGCAACCAATCTCATTGGCTATTTAAGTGGTAATTATGGCCGCAGTCATAAAATTATTACCCAATATTCACGTGCCCCACAATTTATCAATTTTTCACGCTTTACCCATGGCGGTCACTTAACCGATATTGACTGGCTATGGCGTACAACTTCGCGTTATTTACCGCTTAACTTAGTTAACTACGAACAGCGCCAAATCCCGCTATATGCCACCACAACTAATTTAGAAACAGGTCAAGCTGAATACATCAAAGTAACTCGCAATAACATTACACCAGTAATGGAAGCGACCTGCGCTTTACCTGTTGCGTACCGCAATAATCCTACAGTTAATGGCATTGCAATGAGTGATGGTGGAATCGGTGATTCTATTCCTGTGATTGAGGCTTATCGTCGTGGCGCACGTAACATTACTGTTATTTTATCCAAGCCATTAGGATTTCATAAACACGACACCAAATTACCGTGGTTAATCAAATCAATGTTTCATGATCACCCTGCTTTTGCAACAGCAGTAATGACCCGTGCTCGTCGCTATAATGCTGCGCTTGATTTTATTAATAATCCGCCATCAGATTGCACTATTACCGTAATTGCACCGAATCAAAACTTTCAGGTTGGTCGCTTAACCCGCAATCTTAACAAATTAGAACAAGGTTATTTGCAAGGTAAGCAAGCTGGCCATCGAGTATGTGGCATCATCCCTTGCGAAGGTGAACATTGTGATCCCGAGTCATTAGTAGCCTGATCTATGCCACCACAGTATAATAGGTTAAAGCTATCGTTATAATAGATGTTAACTGTTATACCTATTAATAGCTTTTATCTATACTCGCTACATCAAAACGGAATAGCTTTTCGTTTTTAACTTATTTATGAGGAATACATCATGGCTCACCAAACCAATTTAATCGGTCTTGACAGTGATAAAGCCCAAGCGCTGGCCACTGACCTCAACCAATTATTAGCTAATTACCAAGTATTTTATATGAATAGTCGTGGCTATCATTGGAATATTAAAGGCCAACAATTTTTCGAATTACATTTGAAATTTGAAGAGATTTATACTGATCTTCAGCTCAAAGTTGATGAATTAGCTGAGCGTATTTTAACTTTAGGCTACACACCGAATCATAGCTTTAGTTGCTATTTAGCAACAACTGAGATCAAAGAACATCAAAACATTAGTGATGGCTTACAAGCTGTGCAAGGTTTAGTAAATGGTTTTAGTATCTTACTTGGCCAACAGCGCCGAATTCTTATTGCTGCTGGCGATGCGAATGACGAAGGTACAGCGGCATTGATGGGCGATTATATTCGCGAACAAGAAAAATTATTGTGGATGCTTAACGCTTATTTACAGTAATAACAGATACCTAATCAGTGAATTAGTCATCCACTGATTAGAATATACTTATGTAATGTGAGTATATTTATTAAAGGCGACCCGCCTGACTACAGCAATACATTATATGGTTCTTTTGGGGTCTTTATGGCCCCGTTTTTTTATGATGGTGGATTATTAATTTGTACGCATTTTTCCGCCCATGCTACCGCTTGTAAATAACTCTGCTGTACTTGTTGTTCTGATATTCCTAATCGACAACATTCAATCGTTACCTGCTGCCAATCTGCTTTATCAAAGGCATCGACTAAGTTCAATACTTGCCCTAGTTGCCCCTCTCGATGTAATAATGCCACTTGAATATTAGGCTGTAACTTTAACAGTACTAACAGTTCCGCTAACGAGCAGTCTAATAACGCATCCAATAATGAAAACATTCCAGCTAAAAATGCCTGTTGCGGTGGTAGTGTCAACGAACTGCAATCAACTAATTTTTCGCACATTTTTGCTCGCTGTAACGATAGGGCATATAAAGCTTTCGGTTTATTAACTGCCGCATGTGCAGTTGCCACCACGCCAACAAACATTCGCAGTTTTTCTTCACCTAAATACACTAACGCCTGATGAAATGAACTGATCGGCTCAACCAATCTACGGTTGGTTTGATTGACATAGCGCAGCAATAAATAAGACAGTGAAACGTCATGACTAATAATATTTTCAATATCAGCAAAATTAACCGGTTCACTGCTGATTGCTTGTAATAATTGAATAGTCGTTAATTCAGAGGCCGCAACTTTACGTCGTTTAACAAGTTCAGGACGACTAAAGTAGTAGCCTTGAAAAAGATCAAACCCCGCATTGAGCGAGGTTTGAAAATCAGTATAGGTTTCAACTTTTTCAGCTAAAAATTTCACGTTCAGATGACGATTATTACGCACAAAATCGCACGCTTTTTCCAAGCCAAGCATCAGTAAATCAAGTTTAATAATATGCACATAGCGAAAGAAACGCTGCCATCTAACATCATACTCAAAATCATCGAGAGCAATGATATAGCCCTTGCGATACAAATGCTTAATCGCTAAAAATAACTCATCATCAGGCGTACAGGTCTCTAGAATTTCAATCACCACTTTATTTTTTGGCAGCAAAAGTGGCATTAAACTAACTAAACAATGTTGCGGAAAATTAATAAAATTGCGTTGACCGCGATAAGCATAATCATCACCAATAGCCATATAGTTTTCAACCACAAGCCGACAGGTTGCCTGATCTGCATCAATATTAGGAAAAGCATTATACTCACCATCACGAAATAATAATTCATGACCAATCGTTTGTTGACGACGATTAAAAATAGGTTGGCGAGCAACATAAGAAAACATGCTAATAATACCTTTAGATCACAATGAGTAATGGTTTATTTCAATTGAAATAAATAATATCCGCTGAAGTTGAGCTTTATGCACGAGCTAAAGCAAGCAGTGCGCCACAACCAATAAACATCGATCCAAAAATACGGTTAAGACGTGTCATTACTGTTACTGAGCGAATATAACCAGTAAAACGAGACGCTAAGCAGACATAAAACAGCATCACTCCAGCATCAATGATCAGTGTCGTTGAGCCTAAAATTAATAGCTGCGGTAATTGTGGTTGAGTGGTATCAATAAATTGTGGAAATAACGCCACCAAAAATACAATCGTTTTAGGGTTAGTAAGGTTCACTAATACTGCACGTTGAAATAAACACTTACTTGTGACTGCCTTATCAACATCCTCTATCGCTAATGTACTATGTTCACGCCACTTCTGAATACCTAGCCACACCAAATACCCGACGCCGATCCATTTAATCAATGTAAACGCCAACGTTGACTGCGCAACTAATGCGCCAAGCCCAACCCCCACCAATATAATGTGAACAGCCATACCTAATTGTAAGCCAACAATTGATGCTAAGGATTTACGCCAACCATATACCATACCATTACTGATCGAGTTAACGGTGCCAGATCCAGGTGCAAAACTAAAGACAATGGCAGCAACGACATAGGCAAGCCAGATCTCAATATTCATTTAATATTCCCTTACGATTCAAATACTCAAAAGATGTCGTTATACCCTGAAACCCAGCACCCAAGCAAATTATTGCTTGATTACGCTACCCTCAATAAATAATGTATACTGGCAAAGATGATAATAAGCAATGAGATAGCTTATCTGCGTAAATATCATTCAAGACTTTGCCTCGTAGTTCACAACTTTCGGATACATTATGACCCACTCAACCTTGCCTTTTTCACAAGAAGCTAGCTTCAATACTATGATGGCAGGTCCAATTTCTGCATTATGGCAACAGCGGCATCAAAGCACATTGCAAGGTGCTAACCATTGCCAATTGAGTTGGGTAAGTTTAACCCCTGGGCACAGTGATAAAGTCATCGTGATCGTTAATGGCCGAATTGAGAGCTATTATAAATATCAGGAATTGTTTTTTGATTTAATCAATCAAGGCTACCATATTTACGCTCTCGATCATCGTGGTCAAGGGATGTCACAACGATTGATCACCGATGCTGAAATGGGCTATATCGACCAATTTGATGATTATGTTACCGACCTGCATCGCTTTATTACCGATATTGTGACACCACAAGGCTACCAACATCATTATCTATTAGGTCATTCAATGGGGGGGACAATCAGTAGCCTACTCCTTGCCCGTTACTCGACTATTTTTGACCGTGCGGTATTAAGCGCACCAATGCATGGTATTCACCTTAAGCCAAGTTTACGATTTATAGCTGAACCACTGGCTCGCCTGAACGATCATCTTCATCGCCAACCTACTTATGCGCCAGGACAACGCTGTTATTACCCCAAACCATTTGTTAATAACCCACTGACACACAGTGAAATACGCTTTCAATGGTTTAAAGACCTTTATCAACAATACCCTCAAATTCGCTTAGGAGGAGCAAGTAATCGTTGGGTCTGGCAAAGTATTGCAGCCGCTCGTGCCTGTATTGACGAAGCATCTAACATCACCACCCCAACCTTGGTATTACAAGGCAGTGCTGATCATATTGTCGATAATCAAGCCCACACTCGTTTTTGCCAACAAATACCGACCAAAAGCCGATTAGTCACCATAACGGATGCCCGTCACGAATTATTATTTGAAAGTGATCAATATCGTAATATTGCGCTAACTGAAATTTGCAACCACTTTGCGACCTTATAAGGCGTAAATAACACCAAAAAGACTACGCCATCACAAAAATAAAAGCGGAAAAGCTTATTAGTCATATTAACCCCTTTTTATCTCTCATAGTGGTTTAATATAAGCGACTCGCATTAGATCTCGTTATCTTACCTTTCGCTATATTTCTATTTATTGAGAGCCTTCATGTATCAAATTGTTGCTTCAGATTTAGATGGCACATTACTAAATCCCGACCATAAAATTGCGCCATTTACGCGCGATGTATTACAACGCCTTGCCCAGAAAAATATAAATTTCGTGTTTGCAACCGGTCGTCATCATATTGATGTAGCAGAGATACGTGAAAAATTAGCTATTCCGGCCTATATGATCACTTCAAATGGTGCGCGAGTACATAACTGTCAGGGCGAGCTTGTTTTTCAACAAAATCTCAGTGCTGATGTTATTCGTGGTGTAATTGCCCTTGCTAAAGATGATCCGGCCTTACATATTCACATGTACCGTGGCGATCAGTGGCTACTCAATAATGACAATGAGCAATTAAAAGAATTTCACGATAGCTTTAGTTATCACTTGTTTGATGTTAACAATCCACCGATCAATAACGTAGCTAAGGTGTTCTTTACCCGCGATGACGAAGATCATGAGGCATTGGTGAAATGGGAACAAATTTTTAATGCACATTTTGGTGACAAAGCCAATATTGCCTTTTCTACACCATGGTGTCTTGAAGTGATGGATGCTGGCGTATCAAAAGGTCATGCACTTCAATCGGTTGCAGAAGCTCTTGGCTATCATCTGACTGACTGTATCGCCTTTGGTGATGGTATGAATGACGCTGAAATGTTGGCAATGGCTGGTAAAGGGCTGGTCATGGGAACTTCACATGAAAAGGTCAAATTAGCCCTACCAAATAATGAAGTGATTGGTTCAAATGCCGATGAAGCCGTTGCTCATTATTTAGAGCAACACCTGCTAACACGCTAATTTGAATATTGCTTTATTAACAATAAATAACTCAAACAGTGACAATCATAGCCATCTATATTGTCACTGTTTTTGATTAAAATTGCCCTGTCATCGCTAATATCTGTTGCCACTCAGCAGCCGTTACTGGCATCACACTCAGCCGGTTACCTCTTTGAACTAATGGCATTACTGCTAATTCTGGCGCCTTTTTCATGCGTGCTAAACTAACTAAGCGTAAATGCTGCTGATATTCAATATCGACCATCACCCACGGTGGGTTTTCAGTGGTCGCTTTAGGATCATAATAAGCACTTGTCGGCTCAAATTGAAAATGATCAGGGTAAGCCTCTTTCACCACCTTTGCGATGCCAACCACACCAATATCTTTACAAGAAGAATGGTAAATCAATACTTGATCGCCGCATTTAATCTCATCGCGGAGCATATTTCGCGCTTGATAATTACGAACCCCTTCCCATGGTGAAACTTTTTGTTGTTTTAAAGTGTCTATTGAAAAGGTATCTGGTTCGGTTTTAAATAACCAATACGCCATTGATTTCCCCTAATTGTGCTAATTTCAATGTAGAAATTGAGCCTATCATAGAGAGTACATAATGACATACCCACGCTTATCACTTGCGCTATTATTAGCAGCAACTACCTTATCAGGCTGTGCTAGCTGGATTCCGGCTGCGTTTAAAAGCGATCCAGCCGAATCACAATGGGTGGGGAATTATAAAAGTGATACCGAAATGGGACTAACCACACATCTTCACTTAAGTGATGATCATGCTGCAACAACGACCTATACCTACACTAATGGTGATCCTGATTTATTAGAAACCGGTCATTGGCAAGCGATTAACCCAACCACTGTTAAAGTCACGATGACCACTCACCAAGGACGACCACTCAATAGCGAACGTATTTATAGTTATGATCCCCACAGTGAACAACTTAGCACTCAACAAGAAACCGTCGATGGCCAAACCTATCAGCTCGGTGTCGAAGGATTAATTCTACAGCGTCAATAATCGCTATTATGGTTCTCTATCGTGACTCAAAGGTGGCGTTGTGCCACACTGCCACCTTTATCATTGATCACGAGAAAAAACATGACTTGTCTGCGTTGCGGGTTTAAATTTAATTGTATTTGCGCTATGGAACCACAATTACAATCAGCCGCTGATTTTGTGCTACTAACTCATGCTCGTGAATCTAGCAAAGATACCAATACAGGCATATTAATGACGCGTACTCTGCCCAGCTGTCGCGTCGAAATGTGGCACCGTACACAGCCGCCGCAAGCATTATTGAATCAATTGCAAGACCCTAGTTATCAAGCTTGGCTAGTCTTTCCTAGTGACGAACAACACTTAGCAACACCATTAACGCTACCAACCCCCGATAGCACAAAACTATTGCTAATTATTATTGATGCCACCTGGCAAGAAGCACGTAAAATGGTACGTAAAAGTCCGTGGCTTAATCAATTACCCCGTATCGCATTAATCCCTGAAAACACATCATCTTATTCTCTGCGCCGTAACCAGCAACCCGGTCATCTTTGCACCTGTGAGGTGGGTATTGAGTTATTAAAGCAACTGCACCACCCCCAAGCAGCACAACAACTGCAAGATTACTTTACTCATTTTATTGAAATCTATCATGCCGACAAAAGTGGTCACGCTAAATAAGTTCATTAGTGCTTAAATCATGCTAATAGTTGTTTTTGTAATATCAGATTTACTGCTTTATTTTCTAAATAAAAAGGCTCAGATTAGCAATACTCAATTTTATACACTGTATTTTTAGCGAAGCTTATACCATGAAAACCAAAATCCTTGCCGTCGTCGTCATCGCCTCAACTTTAGGTCTTGCAGGTTGTGCAGCTAACCCTTACGGCAATGCCTACAATGTAAATGATGCTCGTCAAATGCAACAAGTCTATTACGGTACTGTTGTACGCACCCAAGCGGTTACTCTAAACGGTAACGGTAATGGTCTTGGTACATTAGCTGGCGGCGCAATTGGTGGTATTTTAGGTTCCGGTGTTGGTGGTGGTAAAGGTTCAGAAATCGCCTCAATTGGTGGTGCATTACTAGGTGGTTTCTTAGGGAATGAAGCAGGTAATCAAGCTACAAAACGTAACGGGGTTAATCTAACCATTAAAATGGACAGCGGCCGTACCGTGTCTATTGTGCAACAAGTAAACCCTCAAGTAATGTTCCAAGCCGGCGAACGCGTTCAAGTTAATGAAAGTGCTGATGGCACTTCACGAGTAACACCTACTTAATCATCATTTTCTATCAAAAGGAGCTGCGGCTCCTTTTTTATTATTCAAATTTCCGCTTTTCAGCATAGCTGCTTATGCATGCATGTCACTGCGTCAGTAGGCTGTCAGGGCTGTTATTATTGCCTTTATTACGGTTCTTTTCAGTCTAAATAGCCATTATCTGCGCTCGTGTTGCATTATTAAAAAAAAAACTTTATTCAACCTAAAACATGTAACATCACAATTAATGCATAACTATTTTATGCTTATAGCACTCTCACCCTCATTTGTATAACAAATCCCATCAGGCGGTAATCACAACTTACTGTTATTAATCATAATTTAATTTGTCACTATTATTATTTATTCATTTAATATTCATTTTGACGAAATTAAGCGATCGAATAACGATACTCGTTCTTCATTTACTCTCTAAATCTGCAACGTTTCTTTGCGGTTTTACGGTTTTTTTTTATCAAAATAGCAGCATCATAGCACTCGTTAAATAACTGAACGGTGATGTGATTAAGTAATATTAACTAAGTAATTTTATCTTTAACTTATTTTTTTGGTTACGTAAGACAGTCAAAAAAATAAATTAATGGTGATTCTTCGTTAACATCATTTACTTCATATGACTTTATTTTCATTACGATAAATAAACTATACATATAGCGTTTATATCCCTTCCTAATCACAGGTAAATATAATGTCATCAGATACTGGCACTAAAAAAATGGGACTCGTTGGCTTAACTGTACTTGTTGCAGTTAACATGATGGGTTCCGGTATTATTATGCTACCAGCAAGCTTGGCGCAAGTTGGTGCAATTTCAATGTTATCTTGGATTGTAACTGCGCTAGGCGCAATGTGTATTGCTTACACATTCGCTAAATGTGGTGCATTTTGTAAACGCTCTGGCGGTATGTCAGCTTACGCAGAAGAAGCACACGGAAAATCATCTTTCTTCATCTCTTCTTACACTTACTACGTGTGTTTGGTAATTAGCTGTGTGGCAATTGCCGTTTCAGCGTTAGGTTACATCAAACCATTTATGCCTTGGCTTGATACACCGGTGCACACTTTCTTCGGTGTAGTAGCTATCCTTATCTTCACTATGGTAGCTAACTTTGGCGGTGCGAAAATCACCGGTCAAATCTCAGCATTCACTGTTTGGGGTATCATTATTCCAGTTGCTGGTCTGTCTATCATCGGTTGGTGGTGGTTCGATCCACAAACATTCATGAACGCATGGAACCCACACCACGATACTACAATGCACTCTGTATCTTCAGGTATCGCACTGACTTTATGGGCTTTCCTAGGTATTGAATCTGCTGGTGCTAACTCTGATGCAGTTGAAAACCCAGAGCGTAACGTACCACTTGCAGTACTATTTGGTACAGGTTTCGCAGCGGTTATCTACATTGCTTCTACTGGTGTTATTCAAGGTATTATTCCTAACGCCGAGCTATCAGCATCAACTGCACCGTTTGGCCTAGTATTCAGCCACATGTTTAACCCTATGGTAGGTAACATTGTTACTCTAGCTGCAGTTATTGCATGTATCGGCTCACTACTTGGTTGGCAGTTCACTAACGCACAGGTTTCTAAAGCGGCAGCAGATGAAGGTCTATTCCCTAAAATCTTTGCTAAAACAAACAAAGCAGGCGCACCAATTGCAGGTATGTTAATCATGCTAGCTGCTGAGATTTTACTAGCGGTAATGACGATTTCTCCAAACCTAATCAGTCAGTTCAACGCGCTATTGAACCTTGCAGTATTCATTAACATGGTACCTTACATCCTATCGATGACTGGTCTTGAAGTATTACTTCGCAAGAACATGGTATCTCCAAAGCAATACCGCTTAGGTGCGACAGTGGGTACATTAG
The DNA here is from genome assembly GCF_002954455.1 of Photobacterium aquimaris. GTDB lineage: Bacteria > Pseudomonadota > Gammaproteobacteria > Enterobacterales > Vibrionaceae > Photobacterium > Photobacterium aquimaris. The sequence goes on along the minus strand of NZ_MSCC01000003.1, from coordinate 153,970 downwards.
CGGTTCTTTACAGTATCTATGGTGTGTATGCTTGTGGTGCTACCGCAGTATTTGGCGGTACTATCCTGATG
>NZ_MSCC01000003.1:150560-152408 GCF_002954455.1 Photobacterium aquimaris | reverse complement strand
CTGAGAATTAATAGTGCTAATATCTACTCGTTCAGTTTTCACGTACCTAGACTTAATTATCATTAATACAAATTAAATTTCTCTTAACCTATCAATAAAAAAATACTTTCCAAAACCCATTTGAATTTATTCTCACACCGAGCGCATAATTATTTTTGGGCTTTTTTTGATGGCACGCCACATTACCATGGTGTAAGAATTCCAACCCCTTGTTAACACAGTCATTTAATAACAAAAAAATGCACCCCCACCACTATTTACCCTCTTTGTAAAAAAAAATGGTCGAATAACGATACTGAATACGATTGGTGACACTAAAAATGCAATGCTTTATTCCGTTTTTATGGTTTTATTTTTATGAAAACGGCGCATTATATGTCTCGAACACAAGGTTAACAGTTCAGTTTAAAATATAACTTTTATGGTAAAGAGTTATATTTTAATTATTTTATTGATAACGATTTAATAAAATAATTAAGTATTTATTACTTTTGTAATAAGCAATTCACCATGGACAAGGTTTTATTTCAATCCAGATAAACGCTAATTTAAATATAAGGTTTATCATCCCACTAATCATAGGTGAATATAATGTCATCAGATACTGGCACTAAAAAAATGGGACTCGTTGGCTTAACTGTACTTGTTGCAGTTAACATGATGGGTTCCGGTATTATTATGCTACCAGCAAGCTTGGCGCAAGTTGGTGCAATTTCAATGTTATCTTGGATTGTAACTGCGCTAGGCGCAATGTGTATTGCTTACACATTCGCTAAATGTGGTGCATTTTGTAAACGCTCTGGCGGTATGTCAGCTTACGCACAAGAAGCACACGGAAAATCATCTTTCTTCATCTCTTCTTATACTTACTACGTGTGTTTAGTTATTAGCTGTGTGGCGATTGCTGTTTCAGCGTTAGGTTACATCAAACCATTTATGCCTTGGCTTGATACACCGATGCACACTTTCTACGGTGTGGTTGCTATCCTTATCTTCACTATGGTAGCTAACTTTGGCGGTGCGAAAATCACCGGTCAAATCTCAGCATTCACTGTTTGGGGTATCATTATTCCAGTTGCTGGTCTGTCTATCATCGGTTGGTGGTGGTTCGATCCACAAACATTCATGAACGCATGGAACCCACACCACGATACTACAATGCACTCTGTATCTTCAGGTATCGCACTGACTTTATGGGCTTTCCTAGGTATTGAATCTGCTGGTGCTAACTCTGATGCAGTTGAAAACCCAGAGCGTAACGTACCGCTTGCAGTACTATTTGGTACTGGTTTCGCAGCGATCGTTTACATTGCATCTACTGGTGTTATTCAAGGTATTATTCCTAACTCAGAACTTGCAGCATCAACTGCACCGTTTGGTTTAGTGTTCAGCCATATGTTTAACCCTACTGTAGGTAACATCGTTACTCTAGCTGCAGTTATTGCATGTATCGGCTCACTACTTGGTTGGCAGTTCACTAACGCACAGGTTTCTAAAGCGGCAGCAGATGAAGGTCTATTCCCTAAAATCTTTGCTAAAACAAACAAAGCAGGCGTACCAATTGCAGGTATGTTAATCATGCTAGCTGCTGAGATTTTACTAGCGGTAATGACGATTTCTCCAAACCTAATCAGTCAGTTCAACGCGCTATTGAACCTTGCAGTATTCATTAACATGGTACCTTACATCCTATCGATGACTGGTCTTGAAGTATTACTTCGCAAGAACATGGTATCTCAAAAGCAATACCGCTTAGGTGCGACAGTGGGTACATTAGCGGTTCTTTACAGTATCTATGGTGTGTATGCTTGTGGTGCTACCGCAGTATTTGGCGGTACTATCCTGACA
>NZ_MSCC01000003.1:147035-149688 GCF_002954455.1 Photobacterium aquimaris | reverse complement strand
CTACTTGGCTACATCTTCTATGGTTTCATCGCAGCTCGTGATACTAAACCTGAAGTGAAAGCAAACTAATTTAAAGATTTAATAAATTCGATAATAAAGAAATTTATTAATAATAAGCTAGAACAGAAATGGGAATAAATAATAAATACGCTAACCATTAATAATCTTATTAATAACCAGCCTTATTTATTCCCTTTCTAAAATATTCGTACAGACCTTTTATTACTTCATGTTTTTTATGTCGCGGTAAAACACATCTGTCATTCATCATTTTATTCAGGCGTTATTATGAACAATAGTACTAATAATAAAATGCGTGCTCTCGTTATTGAGCACCAGAACATTACTCCAAATAGCTTTGCAGATCGTGCAACTAAATCATTAATTGCTGAACTACAAAACCGCACTATCGATATCATCACTGCTACTTCTTATGAAGATGCACGTGCGGTTATCATGTCGACTCAAATCGATAGCCTAGTATTAGCACTAGAAAAAACTGAAGAGCAAATCGTTAATTCTAACGAAGAAGTTGATTTGTTAGCAGCACTACAAGCACGTCAATCTGAAGTGCCAGTATTTCTACTAGCAGAACGCGCTCGTACGTCTATTCTTAACAACCGCCAGTTAATGGAACGTGTTGATGAGTGTTACTCAGTACTAGAAGACACTGCTGATTTCGTTGCTGGCCGTATCGTTGCTTCTATGCGTCGTTACCGTGCACAAGTGTTACCACCGTTCATGAAAGCGATGATGCACTACAACGATATCCATGAATACTCATGGTCTGCACCAGGTCACCAAGGTGGTATCGGTTTTACTAAGACTCCAGCTGGTAACCAATTCTTTGAATTCTTCGGCGAAAACTTGTTCCGTACCGATATGGGTATCGAGCGTGCTGCACTAGGTTCATTACTTGACCACAGTGGCGCATTTAAAGATTCAGAAGTTGAAGCTGCTAAGATCTTCGGTGCTCACCAGTCTTACTCTGGTATCGTTGGTACTTCAGGTTCAAACCGTACTATCATGCAAGCATGTATGAAAGATGACGACATTGCTATCTGTGACCGTAACTGTCACAAATCAATTGAACAAGGTCTGATCCTAACTGGCGCGCGTCCAATCTACATGGTTCCTAGCCGTAACTGCTACGGTATCATCGGTCCAATCAGCAAAGTTCAAATGAGCAAAGAAGGCATTGCGCTTAAAGCGAAAAATGCTGGTATTCCATTCAACGCTGATGAGAAAAAAGCAAGCTACGCTGTAGTAACTAACTGTACTTACGACGGTTTATGTTACCACTCAGAAGTGACTGAAGCGCTACTAGGCGAAAGCTCTAGCCGTATTCACATGGACGAAGCATGGTTTGGTTACGCGCGTTTTAACCCTATCTACAAGGGTCACTTCGCAATGCGTGGCGATGCTAAAGACCACACAGGTCCTACAGTATTTGCAACTCACTCAACGCACAAGTTATTGAATGCATTGTCTCAAGCATCATACATTCACGTACGTAACGGTGAAAACGCGATCAACTTTGACCGTTTCAACCAAGCTTACATGATGCACACTTCAACATCACCACTATACGCAATCTGTGCGTCTAACGATGTTGCGGCAAACATGATGAAAGGCGAAAGTGGTCTATCGCTAACGAATGAAGTTAACCGCGAAGCGATCATCTTCCGTCAAAACATGCGTCAACTATTCAACGATTACACGGCTGAAAACGATTGGTTCTTCAAGCCTTGGAACGCTGAAACTGTTACTGAAATGAACGGTGACAAAGTTAAATTTGAAGACGCTTCTGTTGAGTCTCTAATGACTATTCAACAGAACTGGAAACTAACTCCTGGCGACAAGTGGCACGGCTTTGACGAAATCGACAATGACTGGTGTATGCTTGATCCAATCAAAGTTAGCTTGCTAACTCCAGGTCTTGACGACAACGGTAACTTCCTAGAAACAGGTGTTCCAGCAGCACTTGTAACTGCATACCTAGGTCGTTTTGGTATCGTTCCAACACGTACTACTGACTTCCAAGTAATGTTCCTATTCTCAATGGGTATTACTAAAGGTAAGCGTGATACATTGATCAACACCTTGTTGTCATTCAAGCGTCACTACGATGCAAACGCAGATATCGAAACATTACTGCCTGAGCTAGTAGCGTCTGCTCCTGAAGTTTACCGCGGTCTTGGTCTTAAAGATCTTGGTAACAAGATGTTTGAATACCTAGTACGTCATAACCCAAGCCAAGTACTTAACCACGCTTACTCAAGCCTTCCTGAAATGGAAGTGAAGCCACGTACTGCTTACCAGTTCGTAGTATCTGATGAAGTAGAGCTAGTACCTTCTGACAAGCTTGTTGGCCGTGTTGCAGCGAACTCTGTGATCCCTTACCCACCAGGCATTCCAATGCTAATGGGTGGTGAAAACTTCGGTGACGAAACAAGTCCTCAAATCCAGTACTTGAAAGCACTAGAAGCATGGGATTCTGAATTCCCTGGTTTCGAACACGAAACTGAAGGCGCAGAGATCGAAGACGGTAAATACCACGTTCTTTGTATCAAAAAAGACGCACTATAATCGCCTAATGCGATAATGTGACTACCCTACCAATCCCTCGCTAATCATAGCGGGGGATTTTTTT
>NZ_MSCC01000003.1:99618-144862 GCF_002954455.1 Photobacterium aquimaris | reverse complement strand
GCTTATTAAAAATTTTTCTTAATTTTTTAATGTGTCATTTTTTTGCATAAACATGCATACACCACTGCCGATCAACTTATCACCAACAACACCTATCAATCCATTGAAAAATAGATAATTTTTAACAAAAAATACACAACCATCCCCCAAATTAAAGTTAATAATTAAACGAAATGACCGAATATCGATACCCCTGCGAGTTAATAGAATCATAACTAAAATTTTTCCATCATTGATAATTTTTTGTTTTTATCAAAATACCCATCTATATTAGGTCGAACAAAAGGTTAAGTATTTACGTTAAAGATATTCAATCGTAAATGGTTATATTGTGATTATCTCGGTAATAAATATTTAATTTGAAAAAATAAAGTGTTTATTGCCACAATAATAAATAACTCACCATGGAATCGATTTATTTAAATAAAGACAAATCCTTTTTTAAAATAGGTTTATCTCCCTTCTAATCATAGGTGAAAATAATGTCATCGGAAACTGGCACTAAAAAAATGGGGCTTGTCGGTTTAACTGTACTTGTTGCAGTTAACATGATGGGCTCAGGTATTATTATGCTACCAGCAAGCTTGGCGCAAGTTGGTGCAATTTCAATGTTATCTTGGATTGTAACTGCGTTAGGCGCAATGTGTATTGCTTACACATTTGCTAAATGTGGTGCACTTTGTAAACGCTCTGGCGGTATGTCAGCTTACGCACAAGAAGCACACGGTAAGTCATCTTTTTTCATATCCTCTTATACTTACTACGTGTGTTTAGTGATTAGCTGTGTGGCAATTGCCGTTTCAGCGTTAGGTTACATCAAACCATTTATACCTTGGCTTGATACGCCGATTCACACTTTCTTTGGTGTGGTTGCTATCCTTATCTTCACCATGGTAGCTAACTTTGGCGGTGCGAAAATTACCGGTCAAATCTCAGCATTTACTGTTTGGGGTATCATTATTCCAGTTGCTGGTCTGTCTATCATCGGTTGGTGGTGGTTCGATCCACAAACATTCATGAACGCATGGAACCCACATAACGACACCACAATGCACTCAGTATCTTCAGGTATCGCACTGACTTTATGGGCGTTTTTAGGTATTGAATCTGCTGGTGCAAACTCTGATGCAGTTGAAAACCCAGAGCGTAACGTACCGCTTGCTGTGCTATTTGGTACTGGTTTCGCAGCGATCGTTTACATTGCATCAACGGGTGTTATTCAAGGTATTATTCCTAACTCAGAGCTTGCAGCATCAACGGCACCATTTGGTTTAGTGTTCAGCCACATGTTCAACCCTATGGTAGGTAACATCGTTACCCTAGCAGCCGTTATCGCATGTATCGGCTCACTACTTGGCTGGCAATTCACTAACGCACAGGTTTCTAAAGCGGCAGCGGATGAAGGTTTATTCCCTAAAATCTTTGCAAAAACCAACAAAGCAGGCGTACCAATTGCAGGTATGCTAATCATGCTAGCAGCTGAAATATTATTAGCAGTGATGACTATCTCTCCTAACTTGATCAGCCAGTTCAACGCGCTATTGAACCTTGCAGTATTCATTAACATGGTACCTTACATCCTATCGATGACTGGTTTAGAAGTGCTACTTCGCAAGAACATGGTGTCCCAAAAGCAATACCGTATTGGTGCAACAGTGGGTACATTAGCGGTTCTTTACAGTATCTATGGTGTGTACGCTTGTGGTGAAACTGCAGTATTCGGCGGTACCATTCTGATGCTGCTGGGTTATATCTTCTACGGTTTCATTGCAGCTCGTGATACTAAACCAGAAACTAAGCCAAGTTAAATTATTAATAACTACCAAAAGTGAAAATGGGAATAAATAATAAATACGCTAACCATTAATAACCTTATTAATAACCAGCCTTATTTATTCCCTGCCTATTAAATTCATAGCGCGTTTTATTACGTAAAATTTATTGCGTCAATATAAAACACATCAATCATTTATCATTTTATTCAGGCGTTATTATGAACAACAATTATATAACCAGCAAAATGCGTACTCTCGTTATAGAGCACCAAAACATTACTCCAAATAGCTTTGCAGATCGTGCAACTAAATCACTGATTGCTGAGTTACAGAATCGCAGTATCGGCATCATCACAGCTACGTCTTATGAAGATGCACGTGCGGTTATCATGTCGACTCAAATCGATAGCCTAGTATTAGCACTAGAGAAAACTGAAGAGCAAATTGTTAACTCTAACGAAGAAGTTGATTTGTTAGCAGCACTACAAGCTCGTCAATCTGAAGTGCCAGTATTTCTACTAGCAGAACGCGCTCGTACGTCTATTCTTAACAACCGCCAGTTAATGGAACGTGTTGATGAGTGTTACTCAGTACTAGAAGACACTGCAGACTTCGTTGCTGGCCGTATCGTTGCTTCAATGCGTCGTTACCGTGCCCAAGTGCTACCACCGTTCATGAAAGCGATGATGCACTACAACAATATCCATGAATACTCATGGTCTGCGCCAGGTCACCAAGGTGGTATCGGTTTTACTAAAACCCCTGCTGGTAACCAATTCTTTGAATTCTTCGGCGAAAATTTATTCCGTACCGATATGGGTATCGAGCGTGCAGCACTAGGCTCACTCCTTGACCACAGCGGCGCATTTAAAGATTCAGAAGTTGAAGCTGCTAAGATCTTCGGTGCTCACCAGTCTTACTCTGGTATCGTCGGTACTTCAGGTTCAAACCGTACTATCATGCAAGCATGTATGAAAGATGACGACATTGCTATCTGTGACCGTAACTGTCACAAATCAATTGAACAAGGTCTGATCCTAACTGGCGCGCGTCCAATCTACATGGTTCCTAGCCGTAACTGCTACGGTATCATCGGTCCAATCAGCAAAAATCAAATGAGCAAAGAAGGCATTGCGCTTAAAGCGAAAAATGCTGGTATTCCATTCAACGCTGATGAGAAAAAAGCAAGCTACGCTGTAGTAACTAACTGTACTTACGACGGTTTATGTTACCACTCAGAAGTGACTGAAGCGCTACTAGGCGAAAGCTCTAGCCGTATTCACATGGACGAAGCATGGTTTGGTTACGCGCGTTTTAACCCTATCTACAAGGGTCACTTCGCAATGCGTGGCGATGCTAAAGACCACACAGGTCCAACAGTATTTGCAACGCACTCAACGCACAAGTTATTGAATGCATTGTCTCAAGCATCATACATTCACGTACGTAACGGTGAAGACGCGATCAACTTTGACCGTTTCAACCAAGCTTACATGATGCACACTTCAACATCGCCACTATACGCAATCTGTGCGTCTAACGATGTTGCTGCAAACATGATGAAAGGCGAAAGTGGTCTATCGCTAACGAATGAAGTTAACCGCGAAGCAATTATTTTCCGTCAAAGTGTACGTCAACTATTTAACGATTACACCGCTGAAAACGATTGGTTCTTCAAGCCTTGGAACGCTGAAACTGTTACAGAAATGAATGGTGACACCGTTAATTTTGAGAATGCATCTGTTGAGTCACTAATGACGATTCAACAGAACTGGAAATTAACTTCCGGCGACAAGTGGCACGGCTTTGACGAAATCGACAATGACTGGTGTATGCTTGATCCAATCAAAGTTAGCTTGCTAACTCCGGGGCTTGACGACAACGGAAACTTCCTAGAAACAGGTGTTCCAGCAGCACTTGTTACTGCATACCTAGGTCGTTTCGGTATCGTTCCAACCCGTACCACTGACTTCCAAGTAATGTTCCTATTCTCAATGGGTATTACTAAAGGTAAGCGTGACACATTGATCAACACCTTGTTGTCATTCAAGCGTCACTACGATGCGAACTCTCCATTAGAAACAATTTTACCTGAGTTAGTGGCATCTTCACCTGAAACCTATTCAGGTCTGGGTCTTAAAGATCTCGGTAATAAAATGTTTGAATATCTAGTTCGCCATAACCCAAGCCAAGTACTGAACCAGGCCTACTCAAGTCTTCCAGAAATGGAAGTGAAGCCACGTACTGCTTACCAGTTCGTAGTATCTGATGAAGTAGAGCTAGTTGCTTCTGACAAGCTAGTTGGCCGTGTTGCAGCGAACTCTGTGATCCCTTACCCACCAGGCATTCCAATGCTAATGGGTGGCGAAAACTTCGGTGATAAAACAAGTCCTCAAATCCAGTACTTGAAAGCACTAGAAGCATGGGATTCTGAATTCCCTGGTTTCGAACACGAAACTGAAGGCGCAGAGATCGAAGACGGTAAATACCACGTTCTTTGTATCAAAAAAGACGCACTATAATTGCCTAATGCGATAGCTACCAATCCCTCGTTGTATTACAGCGGGGGATTTTTTATATTCTAAATACAGGAAGTGCAGGATAGCTCTACAGGAAGTAACAAAGTATAGATATAAAAAATGCCGGCCTTAGCCAGCATTCTTTCATTTATCAATAAAGATAAATTATAAAGCTACAACGTTTGCAGCTTGCAGACCTTTTTGGCCTTGCTCAACATCAAAAGAAACCTTTTGACCTTCAGCTAATGTCTTGAAGCCTTCAGAAGCGATAGCACGAAAATGAACGAATACGTCAGCACCGCCATTGTCTTGAGTAATAAAACCAAAACCTTTCTCTTCGTTAAACCACTTAACTGTACCGATTGTTTTTGATAATGACATTGAATGTCCCTTACTTTTTAATTTGATTAAATTATCGCACGATGCAATAACCTGAAATGATAATATTCATATAAGTAATCACATCTGCATTATCGTGATAATAATGCCGAATAATCATAAATGCGTTTATTACTTTATATTATTAAATAATGTCATTGGCGAGATAAGACATTTAATTAAAATCATTTCTTAATTAAATCCCCTGGGGTATTAATAAGAAATGTAGAAATTACCTATTACTTTATTGCTACTATTTGTAATGTTACCTGCAGCTGTTTTTTCACAGTAACTAAATGATATATCTAGATTATCAACATTACCGTTAATCAAAATGTGGCGTTTTAACACATCACTATTGAGCTGGTGAATATTAGCACTCCAGGTGCGCTGATTTTTTACTAAATTAAAGTTTACTATCATTATTAACCTCTTGGTTTTCATTTGTATTTACAGGGTTTTCTTGACGATTTTGTTGAAACCAAAATCGCTTACGACCTAATGAACGAGACATAAGTATCCTTAGTTTTTATTAGTAGCAAAATATTCAGATGATAAAAGGCATCTAATATTATTAATACTAATTGAGTATTTAAATTTTTATTTATAATAAAGTAACGAAGTAAATATGAACGTAACGACAGATGCTGATGCAGATGTTGGAAGTGTTTTATATTTCGATGATATTGTATAAATAATGTATTGGGTGAAAGTAACGTCAATGGCACGATGGCCATTGACGTCGCCTTGAAATCTTATAGAGCTACAACGTTTGCAGCTTGAAGACCTTTTTGGCCTTGCTCTACTTCAAAAGACACTTTTTGGCCTTCAGCAAGAGTTTTGAAACCTTCAGAAGCGATTGCACGGAAGTGAACAAATACGTCAGCGCCGCCATTGTCCTGAGTAATGAAACCGAAACCTTTCTCTTCGTTGAACCACTTAACGATACCAGTAGTAGACATAATGTGTCCCTTATATTTAATTAAAATTCATAAAGATTTATCGCGATAATATCACGATTGCACTGAAAGCTTGAATTATTGAATGTGACTATGAAGCTAAGGGAAACACTAAGGAATGCAACAATAACGAAGATATTCTGAGGGTTTTTCTTTTACTTGATGTTTTCATTAATAACTCTGAACAACAGAGCGTCATCATTATTATGTGGTTAGCAATTATTGTAAAGATTTATTTTTAAATAAACCCACAATAAATTATAAACCATTGATATTAAATGATAGTTTTTTAACAACCATCAAGTAATATCAATAAAAAAACAGCGTATTGGACGGATTCTGAGTATTTTAACAACTCAAAAAACAAATTTTACGGTTAAATATCTGTGTGGTGACAATAGAGTTCGCCCGTAAGAGGCTTTTGAGACACTCAAGTTTGCCCGTAAGAGAGTTAATTCATAGATTAAATTTTTTACGTATTGAAGTCTTATCGCCATAACTTAATAGTTGAATGCAATCAGAACCCCAATAATTCTCTCTACAAGTAAAACACTTTCCACTTAAGGCTGAAAGAACACCTTCATAAATATTAAAACTAGCCGAGCAGCAGCTTGTTTTTTTACCATAGACATGAAATAACAATAACTTATGTTCAATACAGTATTTTGATAGAAGCCACTCTCTCTTGAACCAAGCAAAACCATCACGATTAATTTGTTCCTGAAAACAAATTGGACAATATAGAAAGGAATCTACAACTGGCGTCAAAAATTTCTTATCAGATACATTAATACCACTCAGAACATACTCTACTAACTCATCAAAATAAATCATGGCTAATTTTTGACTTATCATATGCTCTTTAATTATTGGATAAAGACATGAAATATCCACCTCAAATTGACGTTTGATCGCATTATTAGCCACAGGCAGCAACTTTATTCTACCGTTAATGCCAACTATACCTTTTAAAGCTAATGAGTTAGATATTTCACCATTAAGCTGTAAGATCCTAAGAAAATAGCTGTGAAGAGACTCATTATCTTTATAGTTAATCATTGCGATATCTCACTATGATATTTTTACAGTTCGTAGACATACGTATAAACTTCAGTATAAATTTTTGGCAATAAATCGCCATTATATATTTATGATAAACAAATGATCCATAAAGCAAAAAGCATATTTAGCTTCGAGAGGATTTTATTTAGTATTCTGCAATGATTGAGATCAGCACGCTGAGGTTATCGATAAATTAACCGGACCTGATTATTTTAAGAAGGAAGAGTTGCTAAGCCTTCTCTAGAGCACCTCGTAGCTTCTCTAAAATAAAATTAGTGTTGGATGATTTTAATCTACAAATTCCAGTTTTAGTAAGCTCACCTTTAACAATCAAGCTCTCATATTCAGCTTTGAACTTCACACTATCAACTAAGTATCGTTTTCCGCGCATCATATCAATAAAAGCAGCTCGAATATCACTAGTACCACCAACGGAGACTTTAGCTGTTGAGTTTTGAGATGTCCTTATTCCATAAGAAGATATCTCAAGGATAGTTACTACATCAGCACTTCCCTCTATTGCTTTCAGCCATTGTTCTGGGGATATATTAACTTCAGACAACACTAACCCAAATCCCGTCAAGTGATGAAGTTCATTTACAAACTTTCTCAATGACCGAGGAGGTTCTAATATATACATGTAGTTTGAATTTGAACTCCAGTTAAAATTACATACATAATAACTAATCGATTCAACATCTAAAGTTTGACCAAATGGATCTTCCACTACACTTTTTTGAACTACTTTTTCAATGAACTTTCCAGAAAGCTTGGATACTGTCGATGTAGAAAGCAAAAAGCCACGCCCCGAACTTTCAGTATATTGATTATCTTTCATCATTTTTGAAAGCTGACTGAGAGATACAGGAAGCTCTGAGTATAGCCATTTTGCCTTAATCATTATTTACGTTCCATATGCTTTAATGGTATCACGCAATGCACTTTCTGATGCATCTCGAAGCTTCATGTTAAGCTTATCATTCTCGTATGGCGTTACAGATTTTCTAGTAACATTATAATCCATTGTTCGGCTGTTATAAGGATAAAGCCCCCTTACGGTATACATAAACTCCGTACATGTACTAGGCTTACCAAATTGAGCCTCAAACTCAACTTTTGCACCGTCAAGAGAGTTATCAATTGCAGTCCAAATTATTCTATATATATAAAAACCCTGTTTATGCAACTGCTGGAATTCTGTTGACTCTAAAACTCCAGCCCCTGCTAGTGCTGCCTTATTGATGTAAGATGCTAGTCTCGCTTCAGAATTATCATCATCTTCAAACTCATTAACTCTCTCTTTTTCAAAATGATAAACATCAACACTACTAACAGTATCAAAGCTAAAATCAGGAATATTCCTAATCAAATTATCAAAAAATTTACTTCTAATTTCAGCATCAGCTAACGCTTCCAAAGAAATTGAAAACTCCTCAAGTTCTTCACCAGAATCTTTTATTACTTGTGCTTTCAACGCAAGCTTTAGCTGTTCAGATATCTCTTTCGCCTTTTTGGTTGAGGGTAATTTCATTACCACACCATTAGCATCGTTCTCTAGCTGAATCTCACAAGTTTTTATTGTTCTCTGGCGTAATTCTGTCTTTGTAAAATCATGATCAACATAAGTCACTTTTAGCGTAGTTGTATTACCAGATTTAGTCACCTTAACCGAATCATCACCATTCATTGTGAGATTAGCTTTTACAATAGAGCACGCACTCTTTATTTGGCAATCATCAACCTCACCTTTAAGTTTAGAGTGTGTCGTTTTATCTTTACGATTCGGGTTCTCTAGCTGCTTGCCTATCCAATTAAAATCAGAATAACTTAAAGTCATCGAGCAAATTTTCTCAACCAGTATTTGTTTTGCTACTGATTGAGAAACAATAATCCCTCTACTACGCAAAAATATAACTAATTCGGCCTGAGTTACTTTTTTATGTTGTAATGCATCAAAAATATTTTTATCTGTGGGGATATAAATTGAAGGACCTGTATTACTTTTAGACATCTTCTCGCATTCCTATTTCCATTGGATTAAAGCAAGTAGTGAACTTAGTAATAGCTCCAACTTCAATCACTTCCATTTGTTCTTTTCGAGCTTCGTCATTACCCCACATTTTAAGATACTCGTGTTTTGCCTTATCAAAATTAGTTGCTGCTAATCGACAAGCATCGGTAAAACGAACTCGTATAGAGAAGTCGCTACTAAACATTTGATAATGAGACATAGCATCAATTAGATAAATGAACTCTTCAACAGTCTCGCCTGTATCGTGATAATAGATAACAAAACCATTACCAAAATCATTTCCACCACGATGCTTAACTATCAACCATGGAGAAGTCAAAGCTTCTAATGTTGCAGGTTTATCCCATTCATCACCACATCTACGAGAACGGATCAAATCAGGATAAAAAAATGTATAGTCTTGAGGACTAGGAAATGAATCATCAGCTTTCATGATTTTCATATCACTAACAACATCACAAAGCCTTTTTATTAAGTCTGGCCCCATGATAAATAACTCATTCTCTTCAGCAATAGGAATGACTTTATAATCCAATTTATCAACTAGATCCGAAAAATTCTTATCATATTCATTATCATGATTGTAGATAAATAGCAGTCCAGAAACATCACCAAAACCCACATCACCTAGAAGAAATTTATCTTGCCAATCTTCGCTTATGTTTGCACATTCAACCGACATAGCTAATGTCTTAAGAGCACCAGAAAGGCTACTCTTAGTTATACTTCCAGCCGCATAACTTTTAAGGTCAGTATTCAAATACTTAGTATTTCCTGAGTAAGGATCATCATAATAGAACACCACATCAGAAGGATGGGTTGTTTTATTATGGTGGTCAGACTCACATTTCCAATTTTCATCTTTGGGACTACAAGTATTCCATTTAAACCATTTGAAGATATCTTTTGATACTAGTTTAGCCAGTTTCTCTATATTTCCAGTTTCAGACATTCGCTTTCCTTTACACAACGAATTAACTATAAAATCAGTTTAATATAAGTATAATATTGCAAGCACCTATGTTAGACAATCATTTACCATTAACTTATTAGTGAGGGAAATTTCAATAACACTTTATCTTACGAGTTAATTCAATGATAAATGTGAAATTAGAATATGATTTATAGTTTTATTCCTAAAAAGCCATTCAATAAGAAGTAATAGATAACCTTTAATTTGATTACACGATTACTTAACAAGTATATCAAAAATCATTCCCAAAACACTCCCCCTTAACTCTAAGGAGGAATACATCATCATAAATATTTACGTTTTATATCAACAAGGTATCTCAAAGTGAAATTAGCATTAGAAGGTATGCCAGCATACAAAAAAATGTGGTTGCGTTTCTTAAGCTTAGGGTTAATTCCTAGTATCTATAGTATCATCGCATTTGGTTATATTGGTATTCCAACGAACATACAAGAAATGGTTCGTCATAGATTACCATCTGATTTTAGAGCTAAGCTTTTAGACTTTTGGGTGTTAGAAGAATGGTTCACTGCCTTATTCATTAGCGCGTTCATTTGTGCCATTTGGGGAGGATTAGGTGGTCATGTAACTCGTTCTATCCTAAAAACAACGTATCATCGCCTCAAAAGGGAAAATGAGCAGCTACAGGAAGATAACCAACAATTACATGAAAAGAGCAATAGCAAGACAATTAATTGCTACGACTTGTTTAGTCGGTATATATTTAATAATTATTTTTCTAAATTTGTCCTTACGTCAAATGAACGTATAAGCTTATACAAAATGGATATGGATCTATTTTTATGCGTAGGTAGATACTCTGATAATGAGGTCTATAGAACTAGACCGAATCGGTTATACCCTAGAAATATCGGTTGTATTGAAAAGATTTGGCAAACGGGATACTTTGCAGATGTTAATCCATATTCGCCTGAAGACGATTTACCAAACTGGAAAATGCATAATATTACTGAATTTTCTATCGATAATGAGACACTAGATAACATAAAGATGAAAAGTAGAGCGCTACAAGGGTTTAGAATACAAAATAACCAAAAAAAACCGTGGCTGTTTTAGTTTTTGAATCTATAAATGCTGATGGTCTGAAATTATCAAAAATTAAGAGAGCTATGACTGATAGAGAAAAGCAGAACTTATGTCATCTGCTAGAGTCACTAGAAAATCATATGCCGAGCTTAGAAATAGCTTCATCGGAGGGCTTCTAATGGAAAATGTAATAATGAATGTTATCAAATATATATTACAGGCTTATCCTTACAAAGATGAACTGTCTGCTTCACGGCTAACAAAAATGTTGTACCTCACAGATTGGAAGGCTGCTCTAGAGCATGATAGACAGTTAACAAATACTATTTGGCACTTCCACCATTATGGCCCATATGTGGATGACTTTGTTAGAATGGCAAAAGATGATCCTGATATTACAGTCATAAATACAACAACAGTTTTTGGTGGAAATAAGCAGCTGTTTCAATTATCAAATAATGCAAGTGACAAGTTTACTATAACCCCTCAGTTAAAAGAAATTGTAGACTTTGTTATCAATGCTACCAAAGATAAAAATTATGAAGATTTCATTAAGCTTGTATATTCTACATACCCAGTACTATCGAGTAGTAAATATAGCGATCTAGACTTGGTTAAAAAAGCTCGAGAATATAAAGCACACCGAATTGCTCAATAAAGTGAGCACAAGTATTTAAGAAAACTCCCAACGTTAAACACACCTAGTTCAGCGTTGGGACTATCATTTCCTCGTATGATATGTTCTTAGACCCACTCCTTTTTTACGATAACTTACTGATAAAAAGCAATACCTAAAGCGACCATCAACAACACCTACATTACTTCAAAATAATGCATTTAAAGTAAACCATTATTTCGAAGTAATTTTCTTGTTTTTGGTAATTTTTCTAATTTAGACGTAAGCCAACCGTGCCCGCCTAAGAATCTATCTAATTCTGTACGTGATAACTTGGAATTTGAAGAGAACAACAACTTTCGAACTTCAACAACTAATTCAAGGTCTCGCTGATACCAGTCCACTTTTTCCACACGCTGTGTTTGAGTAGCAACAGGAAGTATTTTTTCAAGCCATTCACGCTCATTGATGTATAACCAATGAAATGCAGCTTCATAGCTATTCTTAATCTCTTGTCGACAAGCGTTCGGGGTTGAAGCAATAAAACGTATTATTTGACAACTATATCTGCGCCGTAAAGATTCCCATTTACATCGTTTCCGCCACTCTACAAGCCCCGAAGTCGTTGAAATAATCAACTCTACACTACCAGTGGAAATACTATAAAGCTTTGCTAAAGCACTTCGATGAAAACCTTTTTTAGCCAGATTAACGATTGAAGCTTTAAGGCTTCTAGTGATTTTTTTAGGTTTTAAATTAACAGGAATATCATTCTTCAATGCAATGCTTTTTACATAGCATCTACTTTTATCAATTTCTCGACTTACCGCAGCCATTGATAGTCCAGATCTTAATAAATCACAGCACTGTTCTTCTTTGTTTATAGGTACTTTCTGAACATTAAATAGTCTAGTTCCACTACTGGATTGACAACGAGATAGGTAAAACTCAAACAATAGATGTTTAAAGGGATGTTGAGGGTACTGACCAGAAATCAGAGATGAAACAAAGCGAAAATCTACTGATGTTCTAAGAGACAAAGCAGACTGCGTGGGAAATAATTCTTCTGATAATTCAAATAACTCCTGTGTTATCTCTTTCCGTTTAACTCGACCACTTAGTGTCAAACTGCCATTAATACTTAACTTTTTAAGATATGCGTTACACAAAACCTCATAGCTTGGTTTCTTAGCATTTAAGATTTTGATTTGATTAGATACAAATTGTGCAAACTCTAATGCTAGTTCATTACAGTAGATAGGCTTACTTCCTGTATCAGGAAGTAAGTGACCATTAATATGAATACGATTTGGGAGTTCATGATGAACTAACCATGCTTTATGTATCAAGCAAGCTTCAACACCAGAAACTTGATGAGAAAGGTGCCAATAGGCTACGCCAAAATCATATACATCATCTTTTGCACACAAAGGACAATACTTTACAGATAGAGGTTCTTTGTCACGAAAGGTTGATAGTTGGCTAGCTCTTACAATGCAATTTGAAGCAGCAGTAACATCATCAAGGACAGTACGGTATTTCGGCAAGAAATAAGAAAATAGAGGGCGGAGAGTTTGACACGATAAAAGCTTCTGTGGCGACTCATCGGTGAATTGACTAATAAGATGCAAATTGGATGTAAGATAAGGATGAATTACAGCTCTCCCATCACCCACAAGCTGCTGCAAAGCTTGCTCAAGAGGAAGTTCACAAATAGCTAAATGACGGCATATGCGGCTAAACAGAGACTCATCAGGTAGTGCTTTAGGCAGCTTCATGATGAATCTCCTTTCTGGGTAATACCTATAAATTAACTATAGGATAGTTCTGAAAGTGGATCGTCAAGAACGATATTTCTAGACCTTAAGTAACGTATAGGATCTTCTAAACCAGCAGCTTGTTGAAACAGATCAGGATCACCAATTCGATTTTTCAAGTCAACCGCTTCAACTAACGCAATAAGCTTAGAAGCAAACTCAGGATGCTGTGGCTTAGTGATATCACCCGTTTTATCTACACTTTTTAACGCTGGATTTTCTATACATCGATTACTACGTTTCCGCCCCTTGGGTAATAAAATCGCCTCTTTTAGTTCATTAACTTCTTCTGTTTGTCTAGAAAGCCCACATGCAGCAGCATTTCCTAATTCTAATGCTGCTGGAGTAATACGCTCATCATCAGCGCCAATAACTAATCGTTGTGCTTCTCGGTAGGTACGGCTTGCCATATCAATATTACCGACCGAAAGCACATGAAGCGCATCATTAAGTTCTTCTGTCAGCTCTGTATATACATTTGTCCATTGGTATTGCCAAAGCTGATCTACAAACGCATTCCATGAAATACTATTCCTTTCTAATACAGACATAGTATGGTGATAGCAGCTTTCAGCTCGACGCGCAGACTTAAGTTCTTTAACTAAAGATTGATCAAATGGTGGATTTGCCACAAAGAAAAGAGGAATACCTAATTTATTCATCAACCTGTGTAAAAATCTTAATAAGTTATTTTCTCCACCCGTTCGCTTAAACTTCAGATTCTGCATTTCATCAATAACAAGCATTCCAATAAAACTTGATTTCATACACTGCTCTAACTGCCGAATTAAAGCACCTATCGTTCCTGCTGGCTTCGTTTTTTCTCTATCAAGTGTTAGGTCTAATGTTGAAAGAACCTCTTCACATAAGTCCCTAACGCTCGAATTACTAGGACAATCAACTTTTATCCAAACTACTTGTTTCCTGAGCTCTAAAACTTGTCCTCGATAAGACTCATGCTCAATAACATTCGGGAAATAGCTAAGAACTTGCTCCACCATTGACGTTTTACCAACACCACTTTCGCCAATCAGAGTCAATCCATCTCCCTTAGGTTCAAAGAAACCTGTACGTGGTTCTATATCAGGCCTTTCATCAACCAAATAATGTAAGTATTGAGCCGTTGTTGGGCTCAGCGGGTTCTTTGCCGAATAGCCCTTTTTAATTGCTCTTTCTACCGATCTAAAACATGCTTCATAGTCAGTCAATGGCTGTCTAATTTCTTCTATGCGGTTTAGATATTCGTCACGAACCAATGGGTCGGGATGATCAGCTATTTCTTCTGCATAATCAGGGTAATTACTAAATACTTCCATAACACTTTCCCAAGACTGCTTAGTTGGGAGTGCCTCAATAAGTGGATTTCCTTGATGCTCAGGTAAAATTGCATCTTGATATACAGCAAGTTCAATTCTCATGACTCACCTCTACTGGTTCTTCTTTTTCTACCTTTTGGTAACGAAATAACTTTATTATCTGAAAGAATGTAACCAGAAACGTCATTACTGACTGAAGTTTCAGAAGCTGGTGCAATCATATTTGTAGTTGCCTCTAATTCTTCCTTCCGACGCTGGCGGGTATTGCTCGTTTTATCTCTAAAAGAGACTTTCTCTGCATCTTTGCTTCTTCGCTTCGCTTGTCGGGTCACTTCCTGCCGATGCTTGTGATCGTCAATTGAGGTCGTTGATATTGGTGTTAACTCTTTCTTAGTATCAAGCCAATCTTGAATAAAATCCGACTCAAACATAGATTTATCACCCAACATTCGACTCCGAGGTAATAGATCACACCTAATAAATTCTTTATTTTTATCTAAGCGAACATATATGTAATTGGTTGTATTTTCATCTATTCTAGCCTCTAGCCTCCATTGTCCTGAAGACCGAGCAACAGATGCTAAATTACATTCTTCAAGTTCTGAACACGAATAATACATACCATTAAAATATATTCCGCTGCGAGTCATGCTTACTTCTGCTGAAGGGAGCAATCTAGCAATAACTTCATTACTATTAGCTAATTGGAGTTCATGCTTATGCTTTGCGAGATGAATTTTCCAGTAGTTCAGAGGCGTTGGGGATAAATCATTTTCAATGAGTAAAGGGCTGGAAAAAGCTAAATTTTCAAGAATCGAACGATTATGTTCTAGTACAGCTTTAATTATTTCAGCAGTAATCTCTTTAAGCGTGTAGATCGCGTCCTTTCTAGGATCTCTGCTACCTCGAACAATCTGACCACCTCTCGTCGTACCCAGTAACTCATGCAGTACTTCTTTATTAATAATATCAAATCGCTTCTCTACTACACCTTTACAATCGGGTCTATATGGTGGGGTAAATGATAGTTGCGTCATTGGCGTCAATGCTTTTTTAGGTTGCACACCAATCATTTCACCATTATCACAAACCAACTCTTTAGGGATATGAGCACAGGGCCATTCTGAATTTTCAATATCTACGCCAAAACTTTTACAGTAAGTCGATTTAGAGCAAAAGCTATTTGTTAATGCCTGCCTTGCTGCACGCCATGAAGCATGATAGAGCGATACATGCATACCAACGATCATTCGACTCGCTCTGTCTACAACAATATAAATCGTTGGTCGTCCTAAAACATATTTAGGCCCAAACTCCGATACGATATGCACATCAGCAACAGTTGCATCTATTTCAAAGTGAGCTCCTGGCAAATAACTTCGATCAGTAATACTGCCTAACACCCCCCTTTTATTTCGAAGAAAGTCATTCTCTGACGTTCGTTGTTTAATTATCTGTTCTTTACTAAATAACTTTGTACGCCAGTAACTAAACTGCTTTTTAGTTGGCACTAAAGGAGGTCTGCCACATGCATAAGCTAAGTTTAACTCTTTTGAATAGCTGTCTTTTAGTAAGTTGTCATACGTTTTTGCTAACGACAACCCTGACTCTTTAAGATAGTACTTCTTTAACGCTTTTTTGAATTTATTTTTATCGTCATCACTCACAATAAATTTAGCAGATCTATCCACCGCTATAGTTCTTGGTTGTTTTGGTGCACCTAATGGCTTTATTGTTGGAGTTCGGTCTCGCCCAGAACCTCCGCTTTTCGAAAATGCAGGTAACAGAGCCATTTTGTCCTGCCCATATCGCCAATATTGAGTAAGCAATCGAGCTAAAGACTTACGATCGACATCAACGCCTTTCGCATATTCAGCTAGTTGAGACGAGCGTTTCTTGGTCGCATAATCAAACAGAAAAATACTATTTGATATAATGCCTTTAATTAAATCATAATTTTTGTCTCGACGACCAATGTGCTCATCTGGAATATTTTCTTCATCAACTAAAAGATAAGTTGGTAACTCATATTGTGCTTTTTTAGCTTTACGGCTAGAAACAAGTTCAATAAAGCCATCTAGAGAAACCGCTATAGGCCTAACCGTTGTGGAGGTGTCTTCAAGAGAGTATAAAATAACAGACTCAACATCCTGCATGATATCCAACAGACGATAAAGACCATCTTTAACCAAGTCCGAATTATTCACACTCCAAATACTATTCCGAGGAAGCTCCATATCTAACGTCTCCTTGATTTTCAGCTACATACTTAACATCAATGAGCCCTGATTCAGAAATATTAGTCGATAGATCAACATCGATAAATTTATCAGCTATTAGAAAACGAGTTAACAATAAAGCGTCATCATTAGATGTAATATTCAGTGAGATAAATTGATTACAAAGATCTTCAATAAAATATTGCCTAACAGATAATACAGAGAGAGCACAATTAATCTGATCACAAGAAAAGCTTATTGGATTCTCACGAAAAGGGGAGGTAGCCCATTGAAGGTTACTACTTTGAACTTTTGTTACTTCATTACCCGTAAAATAGCTGAACTTAACCCCAAGCAACTCCCAACAGACTCGCTCAATATCTATTTTCTCTAGCACTCGTAGATCCCCAGAATCCGCTTCAGGTTTTATAGAAATTGCATGATATTTTGTGCCTTGAGGGGAGTTTATCGTGAGCAACTGATCCGTTGTCATGATAATAGGTTCTTTCGTTTGAGGGTGTTTAGGATGATCCACGCCAAGTGTTTTAGCTACTTTTTGAGTATAATTTAGAGGAAGAAGCGGAAACTGCTCTCTAATATCAACCACACTATTTGAAAACTCAGCAAGGTAGAAGTGCTCACTCTCTACTGAAGACATCATATGATGTTCCCTTTGAGATTTCCTGCCATAGATTAGTGAGCGTATACCTTTAGATTTTACATCCTGTATCCTAAGCCAAGGCTTATAATTAGGACCTTGGCCTATTCCATATTTATTTTTTAATGCCCGCTCAAAGTCTTTTAACGACTCTAGTTTTCGTCCTCGTCCCATATTAAATCCAATAAAGTTCACCTCAAGTAAAGATAGTAAACAACACAACTACGGGCAAACTTTATTGTATAAAAATACTCTTACGGGCAAACTTTAATGCTTACGGGCAAACTTTATTGTATCTACACAATATCACGCATTTTGTCCAGCAACATAGCCAGAACTCCACGCCCATTGAAAGTTATAACCACCAAGCCAACCACTAACATCCATCACTTCACCAGCAAAAAATAAGCCTTTCACTTTCTTTGCTTCCATCGTTTTTGATGACAATTCATCAGTATCAACCCCACCTAATGTTACCTCTGCAGTGCGGTAACCTTCAGTGCCATTAGGAGCAATGTTCCATTGATGGAAGTAGCTTGCAAGCTGCTCAAACTCTTTGTGGTTAAGTTGCTTTAACGGCTTATCGGTAATATCACCACGCGCGATTAGCACTTCAATTAACCGCTTCGGTAACAAACGCGATAAGGTGTTCTTTATACTTTGATTCGGATGCTGTTCACGTAATTCAAGTAGTGTTTCAGCCAAATTGAGCATCGGTAATAAATCAATGGTCACTTTTTGCCCTGGTAACCAGTACGATGAAATTTGCAGAACTACAGGCCCGGATAAACCACGGTGAGTGAATAATAAATTTTCTTTAAAACTAGTGCCATTTTCAGTAGTGATCACCGCAGGTACTGCAATACCTGATAACTCTTCAAAGGCGTCTTTATCTTGCTTATGTAACGTAAATGGCACTAAACCAGCAGTCGTCGGCACCATTTTTAAGCCAAACTGCTCAGCAATTTGATAACCAAATGGCGTTGCGCCTAATTTTGGCATTGATAAGCCACCGGTAGCAACTACCAACGATTCGCAGCAGATCGTTTCACCGTTAACATTCAAACTAAACCCAGAATCTAATTGGGTAATAGCACTGATGTCGGTTTGATAACGTAAGCTGATATTGGGTAAATCACATTCAGCAATCAGCATTTTGACAATGTCTTTGGCTGAATCTAAGCAAAATAATTGTCCATGATCGCGCTCTTCATAGTCAATTTCATGCTGGCACACTAAGCCAATAAAATCCCATTGGCTGTACTGCGACAAGGCTGATTTAACAAAATGAGGATTACGGCAAACATAATTATTAGCAGCCACATCATTGTTAGTGAAATTACAACGACCGCCACCTGAGATTAATATCTTACGGCCAGGTTTCTTACCATGATCAAGCACTAACACTGAGCGTCCACGCTTACCTGCAGTAGCTGCACACATTAAGCCTGCAGCACCTGCACCAATAATTACTACATCATATTTGTTTGCCATGGATTTCAATTAGCCTTTAATGTCACTAAATAAACGCAAAAAGGATGCTAACGATTAGCATCCTTTTTCTATTGTCTACGTTATTTTACCTGCCTATTGACGCAATACCAACCGCTATCCCATTCCTGTGATTTATTCGATTAAAATCAAGCTTGTTGCTGGCTATCAATTGCCGTTAATGCTGTGATTGCTGCAGTTGGCATATCTAAGGTGGTAGTAGGGAACGCAAAATCGGCGCCATGTGAATGTACAATCGCAACAATTTGTAGCATCACATCTTGCTGTACCGCTTTGTATTTAACCCAATCAACGGTTTTGGTAAAGGTATACACCAGTATATTCAGTGATGATGGTCCATAGGTGTCAAAGCTAACAATTAATGTTTGTCGAGTCTCAATATCAGCATGATTTTGCAGCATAGATTTAATGTCATCAACCACTAATCCCATCACTGCCGCATCACAATAACGTAAGCCAACACTTTGTTTAATCCGCCTATTTTGCATCCGTGAAGCATTCTCAACCACCACCGAACTAAAGACTGAATTCGGTACATACAATGGCCGTTTATCAAAAGTTCGAATCACTGTCATACGAAATCCGATCCGTTCAATGGTACCTTCTATTTGGCGATCTGGGCTACGAATCCAATCACCGACTTTAAACGGGCGATCAAAATAAATCATCATGCCACCAAAGAAGTTAGCCAGTAAATCTTTAGCTGCCATACCGACCACTAAACCACCAACACCACCAAAGGTCAGTAATCCCGATAAACTTAAGCCGAAGTTTTGCATCACAATTAAACTGCTCAACACCATTACAATTAAGCGTAATATTTTTGAAATAGCAGTAACTGTGGTGGCATCTCGATGGGGACGATTATCCAATATCGTTTGTTCAATATTGGTAATCAACCGCATCAGAATCCAAATAAAGACCCCAATCAATAATAAATGCCGCAATAACGCCAAAAAGCCACTGGAATAAGAGGTAATATTATCGACCATAATCCCCAGTGACATCAGCCCTGGCCATACCCAAATACACAACGAAACGGGAGTTCGAACTGCATCAATTAGAGCGTCATCCCAAATAAACTGGGTTTTACTCGCTATGGTCGCTAAGCGGCGAGAAATAAGTAACCACCCCCCCCACAGTAATCCACTCAATAGCAGTAATAAGCCAATGTTGTACATCCAATTAACGGACGCACCTTTTTCAAGCGATGACCACCAAAGTAAAAATTGATCCATAGCGATTTTGCTTCCGATACTCAACAGAAAATGAAGTTATATTGCTAGTAATGATATAGCACAGAACGAGGACGGAAAAGAAAGTGTCACCAGAACAGTGACACTCAAAACGGTCAAGTTGGTATTAAAGTCCGAGGAAAGCGACGGCAAAAATAGCCACAAAAAAAGTAATCATAAACGTACTTGCCAATACAAAAAGTTTACGTACTTTAATGCACTTTGCCATAAACAGCGGATCATGATGTTTTTTATACTGTTGGCTACGAATATAATGAAATAAGCGAATTTGTTTGCTGACATTACCTTGAGATGAAAAGAAACCACGCCCATCGACTTGTTGATATAACAATGGATCACAATCTCGCATCACCACCAACAAAGAGCGTAAGGTACTGATATAACGACAAGTATTAACAGCTGCCACCAAAAAAATCGCAACCAAAAATGCATCACCACTGATCATAGTTATCCCCTCTTAAATATCACTTGCTTATAGGGATAAAAGGGCAGCGTATGACCACTACCCTCAACATCACTTAAGCTTGTGAGTCCATTACTGATGTTGGTACTGATTCGCCTTTAGCCATTGCAGCGAGGTCTTTATCAATAAAAAATAGCGCTTTGCCATCTTCACCAACTAACTCAATTTTATCTAAAATACCTTTAAATAATTTCTCTTCTTCATGTTGCTCTGATACATACCACTGTAAGAAATTAAAGGTTGAATAATCTTGGGTAGAAAATGCAACATGAGCTAATTGATTAATTTTTTTAGTGATTAGCTGCTCATGCTCATAGGTTTCACGGAATACAGCACCTAAAGAGTCGAATTGATGTTTAGGCGCTTCAATTGTGCCTAAAATCGGTAACGCACCCGTTTCGCTTACATAAGTAAATAAACGTTGCATATGCTCCATCTCTTCAGCAGCATGCACACGTAAGAACGCAGCAGCACCTTCAAAGCCTTTATCTTCACACCATGCGCTCATTTGCAGGTATAAATTAGAAGAAAAGAACTCTAAATTAATTTGCTCATTAAGATTCTCAACCATTGCCTTGGCTAACATTGCACTACTCCTGTTTGTTTAAGTGTAATCAAGACATTGTCACTATGCATTGTTAAGAATGCAACAAATGGACAAAACCTCGTTATTAATATAATTACTGTTAGTATAAACCACTAAAATAACAATAAATATGAATCGACGATTACGGAAAATAATTAACCATTTCGTAACCTATAGATGCGACCTAATCGATATTTTTAAGTTAATACCAGTGCTAACATACAGCATTATTGTATTGCTATGGAGTGTAAGCGATGGTTTATAAACATATTCTCGCTGCTATTGATCTTTCTGAAGACAGCGCCTATCTAGTCGATAAAGCCGCTAAACTAGCGCAATCATTGGATGCAAAACTATCACTGGTCCATATCGATGTCGATTACGCTGATCTCTACACTGGTTTGATTGATATAAATCTAGCAGAGATGCATGAGCGCGCTGAAACTGATGCTCAAAATAGATTACACCAACTGGCTAATAATGCTGGCTACCCTGTCGCACACACACTTGTTGGTAGCGGCGATTTAAGCGAAGAGATTTGCGTTGCGATTAAAGATCTCAATGTTGATTTGGTTATTTGTGGTCATCATCAAGATTTTTGGAGCAAAATTTTATCATCGACTCGCCAACTTATTAGCCGTACTCCGGTTGATTTATTAATGGTACCACTTAAATAGTTCCGCTTCATTACAGCAGTCGTTGCTATAACGACTGCTGATCATTCCTATTTCACCTGCTGTAATTCATATTCCTACTGCCGCAATTTAGTTACACTCTCATTACCCTTTACCAACACACTCTATTGCGACGATGAGATACTTATCTGTAATAACCCTATTATGGGCGTTTTCTTTTAGTTTGATTGGCGTTTATCTTGCTGGTCAAGTCGATGCTTGGTTTTCAGTACTTACCCGTGTTTGTTTAGCGGCTATGGTTTTTTTACCGTTTTTACGTACCAAACATTTACACCCTAAGCTTGCTATCAAATTAATGACAGTCGGCGCATTTCAACTCGGGTTAATGTATTGCTTCTACTACCAATCATTTCTATATTTAACCGTACCCGAAGTATTATTGTTCACTATTTTCACGCCAATTTATGTCACTCTGATCTACGATGCGCTGCATAAACAATTCTCGCCATGGTACTTACTCAGCGCAGTCATTGCGGTATTAGGTGCGGCAGTGATTAAATTTGAAGGCATCAATCAGCACTTTATTATTGGATTTTTAATCGTCCAAGGGGCTAATCTATGCTTTGCAATAGGCCAAGTCGGTTACAAAAGAATTATGGAGCAAGAGCAGGCTGATATTCCACAACATGCCGTGTTTGGCTGGTTTTATTTAGGTGCAGTGTGTGTCGCAGTACCAATGTATCTCTTGTTTGGTAATAGTGCCAAGTTACCAACAACTTCATTACAATGGGGGATTTTAGTTTATCTGGGTGTGATTGCTTCAGGGCTGGGCTATTTTATTTGGAATAAAGGCGCGACATTAGTTAATGCTGGCGCATTAGCGATCATGAATAACGCCTTAGTGCCCGCTGGATTAATCGTTAATATTGTGATTTGGAATCATAATGTCGATTACCCGCGATTAATTATCGGCGGTGGAATTATATTATTGTCGCTATGGTTTAACGAAAGCTGGATAAAAAATAAAGTTACCGCTCAACGCCAGACACAAAAAACGTCGTCATAGCCACAATATAATCACCAAAAAGGCGCGATAATCGCGCCTTTTTAACAAGTTGAAGCTGTCTTAAATAAATGCAAACGCATCGGCAAACATATGCTCACGTAACGCACCTTTTTCAGTACAGAAACGTTCACGCGCGGCACCCGCCATTTCAAAACGGCCACACACATAAATATCATAGGCAGATAAGCTTACAAAATCCTCAGCAACTGCGTCCAATACATTGCCAACCTTACCCTGCCAACCTTCTGGCGCTGTTTCTACCACAGGTACATAGCTAATATTGGCGTATTGCTGTGCCAAGGCCTGCATTTCATCATTCGCGTATAACTGACACAAATCACGCCCGCCCCAATAAATGAATATCGGTTGCGTTAAGCCACGGCTAATGCAGTTATCGACCATGCTACGAATATAAGAAAACCCAGTGCCACCAGCGATCATCACTAATGGGCGCTGACTTTCATGGCGTAGCCATGCTTCACCATGCGCAGCTTCAATAGTTACAGGTTGCTGCTCTGTGAGAGCATTTTTCATGGTATCAACCACTTCTAACGCATAAGCATTATGTTCTGCTGCACCAATATGAAGTTCAAGCTCACCTTGACGACAAGGGCTACTTGCAATCGAAAATGGGCGTTTATCTTTATCACCCATCACTGCTAATAAGTATTGGCCCGCTTTAAAATCGAGGGCTTGTAATGGCTTTAATAAAATACGAAATGTATTACATGCCAACGGTTCAACTGACTTTACTTCACATTGGATAGACATGGTTTTCCTCTAGTCTAACGATAATACCAAGTCACTTTCTACCCTCGCAAGGCAAGCAAAAATCCAGCCTTGTGCCTGCTCTTGTGGCGTTAACATTGGCTCAAGCTGATAGCTTATTTGACCTTGCTGTTTACGGCACATACACATCGCACAAGCGCCAACCTGACAGCGATTAGGGAAAGCAATACCTGCGTCGAGCGCTGCTTGTAATACTGTTTGCTGCGCACTGGCAACAAAAGTAATGTTATTGGGCAACAGGCGTACTTGGTACATAAAAAACTCTCAATTCAAGGCCATATTTTGCCCCTGAAACATAAAAATATCAGCTTATTGATTGTTACTAAAAATAATCATGAAAGCTTACTAATCAAGTGCTAATTGTGCCCACATAGCATCAACACGCGCCACTATCTGGGGATCTTTAATAATCGGCGTACCCCATTCACGTTGGGTTTCAGTGCCAATTTTATTGGTAGCATCAAAACCAATCTTTGAGCAACGATCTGTGGTCGCGGCAATTAATACCGTATCACGACTGGGATCCATACGGGTTGTAACAGCCCAAATAACATCATTCCAATCACGAACATTGACATCACCATCGCACATAATCACAAATTTGGTATCGGTGAATTTATTCAAGCAGGCCGATACTGCAGCCATGCTCTGCAAAGCTTCACCAGCAACGGTTTTATTGATACTCACGATTGCCATGCTGTGATCAGCGGCTTGTGGCGGCAAATAACAATCAATGATCGCGGGAAATTGCTGCCGCAAGGCGACTAATTCAGCCTCAATATCACACTCAGCAGGCTTTAATCCTAGCGATGTAGTTGCGGTATTTGCTAACTCTGCGGGCCATTTAATGGTGGCATCTATCCCCATTTTGGAGCCTAAGCCCACCACTGGTGATGCAAAGTCCAATGAATCAATTGGAGTATTATCAATCATCAATGTGTCTCGAACAGGATCCATGCGCGTTGTCATCGCATAGATCACACTATGCCAATCACGCGCATTAACATCCTCATCACACACAATCACAAATTTAGTGTACATAAACTGGCGTAAAAATGACCACACTCCCATCATGACCCGTTTAGCATGGCCTGGGTATTGCTTTTTCATCGTCACTACCGCCATGCGGTAAGAGCATCCTTCTGGCGGCAAATAAAAATCGACAATCTCAGGAAACTGTTTATGTAAAATAGGCACAAACACTTCGTTTAACGCCACGCCAAGTACTGCTGGTTCATCTGGTGGACGACCAGTATAAGTACTGTGATAAATCGGATCGTTACGCATCGTAATATGAGTGATAGTAAACACATGGTGACGTTCAACCTCATTGTAATAGCCGGTATGATCGCCATAAGGACCTTCATCAGCGTATTCTTCAGGGTCGATATAGCCTTCCATTACAATTTCAGCACTGGCTGGTACTTGTAGATCATTGCTGATGCTTTTAACCACTTCAGTACGACTACCACGTAATAAACCAGCAAATGCGTATTCAGATAGCGTATCAGGTACTGGTGTTACCGCGCCAAGTACTGTCGCAGGATCAGCGCCAAATGCCACCGTTACCGGAAATTTTTCACCAGGATGGGCTTCACACCATTCACGCATATCTAACGCGCCACCACGATGAGCAAGCCAGCGCATAATCACTTTATTCTTAGCGATTTTTTGTTGGCGATATATACCTAAATTTTGGCGTTTTTTATTAGGGCCACGGGTAATAGTCAGACCCCATGTAAGCAACGGAGCGACATCATCAGGCCAGCAACTCATCACTGGAATTTTATCTAAATCAACCTCGTCACCCTGCCATATAATTTGTTGGCAAGCCGCTTTACGAAGCACCTTGGTTGGCATATTAAGCACTTGCTTAAACACCGGAATTTTATTAATTGCATCTCGTAAGCCATGTGGTGGCTCTGGCTCTTTTAAATAAGCTAACCATTCGCCTACTTCACGTAATTGCTTAACATTATCACGCCCCATTCCCATCGCCACTCGTTCAGGGGTACCAAACAAGTTGGCTAACACTGGCATGTCATAACCTACAGGATTTTCAAACAACAATGCTGGCCCACCAGCCCGCAAGGTGCGATCGCAAATCTCAGTCATTTCCTGATTAGGATCGACTGGCTGCTGAATACGTTGTAATTGCCCTTGTTGCTCTAAATAAGCAATAAAGTCACGTAAATCCTTGTATTTCATGCGACTACCTGTAGCTAAACCAAGCCAATCAA
The DNA here is from genome assembly GCF_002954455.1 of Photobacterium aquimaris. Classification (GTDB taxonomy): domain Bacteria; phylum Pseudomonadota; class Gammaproteobacteria; order Enterobacterales; family Vibrionaceae; genus Photobacterium; species Photobacterium aquimaris. The sequence goes on along the minus strand of NZ_MSCC01000003.1, from coordinate 118,944 downwards.
TATAACTGACAATGACTTAATGAGAATGATTTTTGCTAGTATAACCAGTTGTGGGACGGAAAACACCTATCGACAAAAAAAAGAAAATACCCTTTTAAATTCTGTGGGTTAACAACTAAAAACAATCATCATTGTTAAATTTCAGCCATAAAAAAACGCCACTCTAGAGTGACGTTTTTAATTCAACAACAACCAACTACATTATGATTTCTGACGACGCATTGCGTCAAAGAACTCTTCGTTAGTTTTGGTCATTGATAGTTTGTCGATCAAGAATTCCATGCTGTCAGTTTCACTCATTGGGTGAACGATCTTACGCAGGATCCACATCTTCTGTAGTTCATCAGCTTTTGCTAATAACTCTTCACGACGAGTACCAGAACGATTGATATCAATCGCAGGGAAAACACGCTTCTCAGCAATCTTGCGAGAAAGGTGCAGTTCCATGTTACCAGTACCTTTAAATTCTTCGTAGATAACTTCATCCATTTTAGAGCCAGTATCAACTAACGCTGTTGCGATGATTGTTAAGCTACCGCCTTCTTCAACGTTACGTGCCGCACCAAAGAAGCGCTTAGGACGGTGAAGGGCGTTGGCATCCACACCACCTGTTAGAACTTTACCAGATGAAGGAATAACGGTGTTGTAAGCACGTGCTAGACGAGTAATTGAGTCAAGCAAGATAACGACATCTTTCTTGTGCTCTACTAGACGTTTGGCTTTTTCAATTACCATCTCAGCCACTTGTACGTGACGTGAAGCTGGCTCATCAAACGTTGATGCAATTACTTCGCCTTTAACAAGACGTTGCATCTCAGTTACTTCTTCTGGGCGCTCATCGATAAGCAATACCATTAACTCACACTCAGGGTGGTTATGGGCAATACTTTGGGCAATGTTTTGCAGCAACATTGTTTTACCCGCTTTGGGCGGTGCAACAATCAGACCACGTTGGCCTTTACCAATCGGTGATGCTAAATCAAGAACACGTGCAGTGATGTCTTCAGTAGAACCGTTACCGCGCTCCATACGCATACGTGAGTTTGCGTGCAGTGGAGTAAGGTTTTCGAAAAGGATTTTATTACGAGCGTTGTCGGGTTTATCGTAGTTTACTTCGTTAACTTTCAGTAGGGCAAAGTAACGTTCGCCATCTTTTGGTGGACGAATCTTTCCGGCAATAGTATCACCAGTACGAAGGTTAAAACGACGAATTTGGCTTGGTGATACATAAATATCATCAGGGCCTGCAAGGTAAGAACTGTCTGCGCTACGCAGAAAGCCGAAGCCATCTTGCAAAATCTCTAGAACACCGTCGCCAAAAATATCCTCACCACTTTTAGCATGTTGCTTAAGAATGGAGAAGATGATGTCCTGCTTACGTAGGCGGGCCAGGTTTTCCAATCCTAAACTTTCGCTAAGTGATACCAACTTAGGAATAGGTTGGCTCTTGAGTTCTGTAAGATTCATAGTGGTGGGTTTCTTGTTTGTCAAAATCGGGGTTCTATATTAGTTGAGATAAGAATGACCAATAGGGCTTGGTCAAGAAATGAACGAAAATGTAGTTTCTGTGCGTTACGTTAACACTAAACGTTCTCTTCGTCTAGCATAGTCGCTAGACAAACCATGCACAACTTAGAAATTGTGCATGGCTCGCAATTATATCACTTATAAGTTCGCTTCAAGGAACTCTTTCAGCTGAGTTTTTGATAACGCGCCAACTTTAGTTGCGGCAACTGCGCCATCTTTAAACAGCAATAACGTTGGAATACCACGAATACCAAACTTTGGCGGCGTCGCCGCGTTTTGGTCGATATTTAATTTACCAATCGTTAGTTTACCTTCATATTCATCAGCGATTTCATCAAGAATAGGGGCTATCATTTTACATGGACCACACCATTCAGCCCAAAAATCGACGAGTACCGGGCTCGCAGCATTGACAACATCAGTATCAAAACTTTCATCGGTAAGCTGCACAATCTTATCGCTCATCTTCCACTCCAACAGTGATTTTGTTAGCTGATATTGAATTAACCAGCAAATCGTTATCCTATTTGAATGGAATACGTTTCGTATTGCAACCCTAAGCTGATATTCTATAGTAATGAAGACGACACATATCACAGAGCAGAAATTTGCCGAACTAGGGTTAAATCCCCTAGTGCTAAAAGGATTGGAAGAGAAAGGGTTTCATAATTGTACCCCGATCCAGGCCTTGGCATTGCCAGTTGTGCTCACTGGCCATGATATCGCGGGACAGGCTCAAACAGGTACGGGTAAGACCCTAGCCTTTCTGACCGCTACTTTTAACCACCTATTGGAGAACCCTGCACCAGCAGAGCGTAAAACCAACCAACCGCGAGCGATCATTATGGCGCCAACGCGGGAATTGGCGATCCAAATTTTCAATGATGCGTCATCGCTACTTGCGAGCACAGGCCTTAAAGCTGGTCTTGCTTATGGCGGCGAACCTTATGAAAAACAAAAACAAGTGTTTGATGAAGGTGTCGATATTCTGATCGGTACTTGCGGTCGTATTATCGACTTCTACAAGCAACGTGTTATTGACCTTGCAAGTATTCAAGTGGTTGTTCTTGATGAAGCTGATCGCATGTTCGATTTAGGCTTTATTAAAGATATTCGCTTCTTGTTCCGTCGCATGCCTGAGCCAAAAGCGCGTTTAAACATGCTGTTCTCTGCCACGTTATCATACCGTGTTAAAGAGCTAGCTTTTGAGCATATGAATAGTCCTGAAAGCGTTGTGGTTGAACCTGAACAAAAAACAGGCCACCGTATTAAAGAAGAGCTATTCTACCCATCAAACCAAGAAAAAATGCGTTTATTACAAACGTTAATTGAAGAAGAGTGGCCTGATCGTGCGATTATTTTCGCCAATACTAAACATCGTTGTGAAGATGTTTGGGGTCATTTAGCCGCTGATGGTCATCGCGTTGGTTTACTTAATGGTGATGTACCGCAGAAAAAACGTGAGCGTATTCTAGAAGAATTCACTAAAGGTGATATTGATATCCTTGTTGCAACCGATGTTGCTGCTCGTGGTCTACATATTCCAATGGTTACCCACGTATTTAACTACGATCTTCCTGATGATGCAGAAGATTATGTTCATCGTATTGGTCGTACTGGTCGTGCTGGTGAAAGTGGCCATTCAATCAGCTTCGCTTGTGAAGAGTACGCAATTAACTTGCCTGCGATTGAAACTTATATCGAGCATGGTATTCCACAATCAAAATATGATTCTGATGCCCTTTTAGATGATTTACCTGCACCGATTCGCTTACAGCGCAATCCTCGCCAAGGTGGTCGTCGTAATAACCAGCGTCAAGGTCAAGGCCAGGGGCAATCTCGTCAGCGTAATAATCGCCGTCGTCCGCCACAAAACAAACCAGCATAAAATAAGTTAAAGTATCTCTATGGAAAGAAATTCAGTATCACCGCTTTATGCCGCAATTGATTTAGGTTCAAACAGCTTTCATATGTGGGTTGTACGTGAAGTCAATGGCAGTGTTCAGACGCTCGCTAAAATCAAACGTAAAGTACGTTTAGCGGCAGGGTTGAATAATCACAACGAACTCAGCCAAGATGCCATTCAACGCGGGCTTGACTGTTTGGCTATCTTTGCCGAGCGTTTGCAGGATATCAAACCTGATCATATTCGCATTGTTGGTACTGCCGCCTTGCGTACAGCGGTCAATGCTAACGAATTTCTTTCTCAAGCTCACAGTATTCTTGGCTATCCTGTGAGCGTTATTGCGGGTGAAGAAGAAGCACGTATTATCTATCAAGGGGTAGCGCATACCTCTGGTGGCAGTGATAAACGTCTGGTAGTCGATATAGGCGGCGCCAGTACCGAAGTCATTATCGGTGAAGGTTTTGACGCTAATGCATTGACGAGCCTTAAAATTGGTTGTGTCACATGGCTGGAGCGTTATTTTAAAGATCGCTACCTTACCTCAGTCAACTTCGATGCCGCTATTAATGGCGCTAAAGAAGCGATTGAAGCTATTATTGAGCGTTACACTCAGCAAGGCTGGGAAACCTGTGTTGGCGCAAGTGGTACTGTGCAAGCATTACAAGAAATTATGCTCGCACAAGGCATGGATGAAATCATCACTCTGCCAAAACTTAAACGCCTTCAACGCCAAGCGATGCAATACGAACGCTTGGAAGATCTTGATATTGAAGGTTTAACATTAGAGCGAGCGCTAGTTTTCCCTAGCGGATTATCGATTCTAATCGCCCTATTTGAATCATTACAAATCGAATCAATGACCCTCGCTGGCGGTGCGCTACGCGAAGGCTTGGTCTATGAAATGATGGATCAAATGCGTCATCACGATGTGTGCTCACGAACAATTATGAGCATGCAACAACGGTTTCAATTGGATCATCACCACGCAGATAACGTGAGTGATATGGCACTGGCATTATTAGCCCAGTGTGCAAATTGGCAACTGGAACCACCAGCAGAAAACCTCCTTCAAGCGGCGGCCAAATTACATGAAATTGGTGCTAGCATTGAATTTAAAAAAAGTGGTGAACATGCGGCTTACTTAATTAAGCACATGGACTTACCTGGCTTCACTCGCGCACAAAAAAATCTTATTGCTGAGTTATTGCGTCGTCATAACGGCCCATTAACCAGCTTACCAGAACAATATGCGTTATCAGCGCCAAGTGCTGCTCGTTTACTACGCTTGTTACGACTGGCGATTATTTTATGCCATCGCCGCGATCAAAACTGTTTGCCTCCCTTTAGCTTACGCATGGAAGACAACAAATTGACCTTGTTATTATCGGCGAAATGGTTGATCAATAATCCGCTTACTCGTAGCGAATTAACCCAAGAAGCTACCCGTCAAACTGATATGGGCTGGCCAATGGTCGTAACGGCACAAGACTGATCAATAGCATTACAATCTAGCGATGAGGGTTGCCCTCTTAGCTCTAGGATCAAAAAAGGCTCCCTTTAAGGAGCCTTTTTTATTTGCTATCGCTTTGTAATCTGTCAGCCTTAGCCTGTAATACCACTATGACGCAGCATTGCATCTAATTGTGGTTCACGGCCACGGAAACGCTTAAACAGCTCCATTGGCTCTTCACTACCGCCTTTTTCTAACACACAGGTTAGGAAGTCGTTACCGGTTTGCGGGTTAAAGATACCTTCTTCTTCAAAGCGTGAGAATGCATCTGCTGATAATAATTCAGCCCACAAGTAACTGTAATAGCCTGCACTGTAGCCACCAGCAAAAATATGACTAAAGCTATGAGGGAAACGCCCCCACTCAGGGCTTGGCACCACTGAAACTTTGTCTTTAACCTCAAATAAGGTCTCTAATACTTGCGCACCAACCTCGGGATCGTAGTTAGAGTACAAGCTGAAATCAAACAATCCAAACTCAAGCTGGCGTAAAATAAACATCGCTGATTGGAAATTCTTCGCCGCGAGCATTTTATCAAGCATCAGTTTTGGTAACGGCTCACCAGTCTCGTAATGGCCCGAAATAAACGCTAATGCCTCTTCTTGCCAGCACCAATTTTCAAGAAATTGACTTGGTAGCTCTACTGCATCCCACGGCACACCATTAATGCCAGATACCGCTGCAACATCAATTTGGGTTAGCATATGGTGAATACCATGACCCGTTTCATGGAATAAGGTCGTAACTTCATTATGAGTAAACAGCGCTGGCTGATCGCCCACTGGACGATTAAAGTTACAGGTTAGATAAGCCACTGGTGTTTGTAGGCTACCGTCGATACGTGTACGACGTACCACACACTCATCCATCCACGCACCACCACGCTTGTGCTCACGAGCATATAAATCTAAGTAGAAGCTGCCGCGTAATGTGCCTTGGTTGTCAAAGATGTCATAGAACTTCACCGACTCGTGCCATACTTCCACGCCTTGACGTTGTTTGATTTCAAGACCAAATACACGCTTTAGTACTTCAAATAATCCCGCAACCACCTTTTGTTCAGGGAAGTATGGACGTAATTCTTCATCTGAAATGCTGTAACGATGCTGCTTTAGCTTTTCAGAATAAAACGCAAAATCCCACGGCTCTAATTGCTCCACCCCAAATTCATTGCGAGCATAATCACGTAACTCAGCAACTTCACGTTCACCTTGTGGTTTGGCGCGATCAGCTAAGTCATTTAAAAAGCCCAACACTTGATCGGTCGATTGTGCCATTTTGGTTGCCAGTGATTTCTCACCATAATTGCTAAACCCTAATAAACTCGCAATCTCATGACTGAGTTTAAGTTTTTCAGCAATAATTTCTGAATTATCAAACTCACCCGCATTAGGACCACGATCGGAGGCGCGAGTACTAAATGCTTGATACATTTCAGCCCGTAGCTCACGGTTTTCACAATAAGTCATCACAGGTAAATACGATGGAATATCAAGCGTAAACAAGTAACCTTGCTCGCCTTTAGCTTCTGCATTCGCTTGTGCCGCTTGCAATGCCGATTCAGGCAAGCCACGCAGTTGCTCAACATCAGTGATCACCTTGCTCCATGCCATAGTCGCATCTAAGACATTATTGCTAAAGGTTGAAGCAAGTTCAGACAAACGCTTACTGATATCACCAAAACGCTGCTGTTGCTCTGCAGGTAAACCTATGCCTGATAACTCAAACGCTTTTAGCGCATCATTTACAGCTTTTTGTTGGGCTTGACTCAAATCAGCAAAATCGTCACTGGCTTGAATCATTTTATACGCGTCATAAAGGCCTTTATGTTGTCCAACCCAAGTGCCGTAGTCTGACAATAGCGGTAAGCAGCTTTCATACGCTTGACGTAACTCGGGGCTATTTTTAACCCCATTAAGATGACCAACTGGAGACCAAATACGTCCAAGACGATCATCTAATTCAGCCAGTGGACGACAAATTGTGTTCCAAGTTGGCATTTGTAATTGAGATAGCACTGATTCAACGTTGTTACGGCAATCAGTGATCGCTTGTTCAACCGCAGGTTTAATGTGCTCAGGTTTAATATGAGCAAACGGTGGCAAATCAGTCATCGTCAATAATGGGTTAGACATACGCTTTTCCTTTATTTTTATCTTATTATTAACATGCGCCCGCGATAGATAAATTTCAATCCTTTGCTCGGTTTAGAGTATAAAAAGGCAGAAATAGCGCACTTCCTCTGTCTTGATAGTAGCAAAGGTTGGCACCATGGTTGGATATTGGTGAATAATTGACGATAATAGCCTTTAGCACCCCTGCTTTAGATACCGATAGAGACTAATTTCATGCTGAGTTATCGCCACAGCTTTCACGCTGGCAACCACGCAGATGTGGTTAAACACATTGTTCAAAGCCTAATTCTGGATGCACTCAAGCAAAAAGATAAACCGTTCGTGTATCACGATACTCACTCAGGTGTTGGTCGTTACGATCTGCAAGATGAGCGCAGCGAAAAAACCGGTGAGTTTAAGCAAGGTATCGCCCGTATTTGGTCTCGCGATGATATTCCTACCGAAATTGGCGCATATATTGAGGCAATTAAAGCCCTTAATGACAGCGATGAATTACGTTACTACCCAGGCTCACCTAAGGTGGCACGTGCACAGATTCGTGATCAAGACCGCATGGTGTTAACCGAATTACACCCAAGTGATTTTCCATTATTACTGCAAGAGTTTCGTGGTGATCGCCACGTTAAAATGTACCAAGAAGATGGCTTCGCACGTTTAAAAGCCAGTTTGCCGCCCAAAGAACGTCGCGGAGTGGTATTGATTGATCCACCTTATGAGCTTAAGCACGAATACCAAGATGTGGTGAAAGCAATTAAGCAAAGCCATAAACGTTGGGCAACAGGTACTTACGCAATCTGGTACCCTGTGGTTTACCGCGAAACAATTGATAATATGCTTCAAGGCCTAAAAGATTTAGACATTCGCAATATTCTCCAAATTGAGCTTGGCGTTGAACCCGATACTGAAGAGCGCGGCATGACAGCATCAGGCATGATTGTGATTAACCCACCATGGAAACTTGCGACTCAAATGGAGCAAATCCTGCCATGGTTACAACAAGCCATTGCACCGAATCACGGCCATTATAAAGTTGAGTGGATCGTACCAGAGTAACTGACTGACGTTACTTTGCACAATAAACAGCCACTTTTGTTGGTGGCTGTTACATTTCTTAGATTACAACCAGCATTATCGATGGTAAAGTAACTTATTAATCGATTTTTCCGATTTTAAATCCTCGTCACTCAGCCCAATCTTGATTACACTAGGTGACAGTGAATATTCATAACATCTATTGGAGTAAAGTCATGGCAAAGCATTTTGATTACATCTGCATCGGTGGTGGTAGCGGTGGTATTGCATCAGCAAACCGTGCGGCAATGTATGGCGCTAAAGTAGCAATCATTGAAGCAAAAGCCCTTGGTGGTACTTGCGTTAACGTTGGTTGTGTACCCAAAAAAGTAATGTGGCATGGTGCTCAAATCGCTGAAGCTATGCACCTTTACGCAAAAGATTACGGCTTTGACGTTGATGTAAAGGGTTTTAACTGGAGCAAACTGGTTGAAAACCGTGAAGCTTACATCAGCCGTATTCATACCTCTTACGACAATGTATTGGGCAAAAATAACGTTGAAGTGATCAATGGCTTTGCGACTTTTGTTGATGCCAAAACAATTGAGGTCAATGGTGAGCATTACACCGCCGATCATATTTTGATCGCCGTTGGTGGTGAACCAACAATTCCAAATGTACCTGGTGCTGAATACGGCATTGATTCCAACGGTTTCTTTGAACTTAATGAGCAACCTAAACGTACAGCTATTGTTGGTGCGGGTTATATTGCCGTTGAAATCGCAGGCGTATTGAGTGCCCTAGGCACTGATACTCATCTGTTTGTACGTAAAGAATCACCACTACGTAGCTTCGATCCAATGATTGTTGATACCTTAGTTGAAGTTATGGCAGCCGAAGGTCCAACCCTTCACACTCACTCTATTCCTAAGCAAGTGGTTAAAGAAGCTGACGGTTCAATTACACTGCATTTTGAAAATGGTGAATCACACAATACCGATTTACTGATTTGGGCAATTGGTCGTCATCCAGCGACTGACAAAATCAACCTTCAAGCAACAGGTGTTGAAACCAATGCGCGTGGCTACATCAAAGTAGACCAATACCAAGCAACCAATGTTGAAGGTATCTATTGTGTCGGTGACATCATGGAAGGCGGTATCGAGCTAACACCAATTGCGGTTAAGGCTGGTCGTCAATTATCTGAGCGTCTGTTTAATAACAAGCCAGAAGCGAAGATGGATTACACTTTAGTACCTACTGTTGTGTTTAGCCACCCGCCAATCGGCACCATTGGTCTAACGACCCAAGAAGCGATTGAGCAATATGGTGAACAAAATGTCAAAGTCTACCAATCAGGCTTTACTGCAATGTATACCGCAGTCACCAGTCACCGTCAGCCATGTAAAATGAAATTGGTATGTGCTGGTGCAGATGAGAAAGTTGTCGGTCTACATGGTATTGGTTATACCGTTGATGAAATGATTCAAGGTTTTGGTGTGGCAATGAAGATGGGCGCAACGAAAGCCGATTTTGATAGCGTAGTTGCTATTCACCCAACTGGCTCTGAAGAGTTTGTTACTATGCGTTGATCGCACTAATACTTGATATTAAAGCTGGTTTATCCTTTTTATAAATTGGATAACCAGCTTTTTTTTGGTCGATTAACCGTGGTGATGATGATGTCCATCGTCATGGTTATGACCACAACCACATGTTGGTGCAATCACAGTTTGAATTGGCGTTAGCGTAATCTGCGCTAATAATTCTTCTGTGCTGACGGTATTTAATAAATGCATATTTTCAGCATTAACCGCCATAGGATCTTCAATCGCACGCTGGGTTTGCATCACTGCAACCACTTGCTCAGTCACTGCCGCTGGTAATGACAACTCACGGATCACTTTAAGTTCATTATTAGCTGTATCTAATGCCATCATTGATAATGCTAATGTTGGTGTCGTTGGCTGCTGAAAATATTCTGCAGGGATCGCTGCTGCGTTAAACTGAATATCAAACGCAAGTTCTGCCAATTTAAAGACCACTAAACAACCGCCATTATCAGTTTTCATCAAACCAAATTCTGCGGTGGCTTCTGCCATCATCTGTTGTTCATCTGCGGTGATACCGTTTAAACCGATAAAAACAATATTGCTCATATCATTGCGGAACATCTCAATAACGGCGCCATCGCCGGCAACAAATGGATGTTCATCAATAATCTGACCGACATGAAATTGCTGATTTGAATGTGCTGTCATGGTGTACCTCATCGTTATTTTCGCTCAGTCGCTTCAGTTTACACCAAATCAACCAGCAGTTATGTTATCAATTTATTATTAACCATTACCTATTCAATAACAATACAGCAAAAAGCCAAAACACTATTACCAAATAGTAACAATGTTCATAATTTAGACCCAAAAAAGCCCTAACAAAAAGTTAAGGCTTTAATATATAACAACTAAATTTATATTTTATTGTGCTGGTGCAAAATCTGCTGCTGCTGCACGGTGAGCAGTATAAATTGCTTCACCATCGCTTTCTGCATCAAAGATAACCTTAACATCTGGACTAAATAGAATAACATCGCCAACTTCAGCAACATATTTAGTGCCAGCTTCATCGCGCACAACAATCTTACCTTTGGTGATCACTTTATACTCAACAGAATCGTAGAAGTATTCAAATTCAACCCCAGGTGCCATTGTGAAATGACCAATGGTTAACGCATTGCTGTTAGTCGTTACAGCAACTTCAGCCATATCACTTTTTAGACCTTCAACTTCAAGTAACTTGCTTAAATCGTTAAGCTTAAAAGAACCTGATTTGATCAGTGTAATACCTGGCTTAGTTGTTAATGTTGTCATCAGTAGCGCCTTATTTTTATAGTAAGACCAAAGTCAATTCAGTGATCTTATCAAGTACAGATGATCAAATTACCATCACAGCAATTGGATCTATTATTGGATTTGGGAGTAACAAAAATCAATATTGACGGTTGAAATTATTTAATAACCTCAAACGACTATTTATTTAATTGAGCATCATCTTGAGTGATGCTTTCTGATGTCAATAAGTGTAACTCATCACCTAAAATCAACAATAGCTTAAAAATATAAATACTATTACTGCACAGTAACAATCAACACCATATTCAGTACAAATGTTATTAATCGCTTTTTTGTTTAAAAAAAATCAGTGCTACATACTTCAAGCACAAAAATAGCAATCACGAATAAAAACCCCAAATAACCGCATAATTAACCAAATTTTTTGATTGTAGACTATTCCATCTATTCAATAAAAAATGTAATCTTCAACTCCTTATTTATAGAATAATAGTGAATAGTTATTCTATTAGACCTCGGGGACACCCCCATTAATTCGGCCGTATCTACCAGTAGGTTATAAACAAATATGCATCAACAAGCAGCAGCGCCACCAAAAAACATCAACAATTGGTTAATGTTTATCATTCCATCGTTAATTGGGGTGTTTTTATTTATGGCACCGATTAACTTTGATGGTGATATCACTATTCCCATCGCTGTATTAGCAAAAACGATTCAAAGCCATTTTGAAAACTCATTAGCATCGATTGTGACTGCTGTTATCAGTTTTACCGCTGTGATGTCTATTATCACAAAACTGTTTAAGCCCGACTTTATTCTTCGCAATAGCTTTATTAATGGCTTACTCAACCCATCGCTAATGTGGTTTATCGTCCAACAGCTGGGTGCTGCTTTTGCAGTAATGACCTACTTTAATATTGGCCCGGTGATGTTTCGTAACGATGCCACTGGTGGCTTAGTGCTCAATGATTTATTACCGGTATTATTTTCAGTATTTATTTTTGCGGGTTTACTGCTACCGCTACTGCTCAATTTTGGCCTACTGGAATTTTTTGGCACTTTATTTACTCGCATCATGCGCCCTATTTTTGGGCTACCAGGTCGTTCATCAGTTAACTGTATTGCATCATGGTTAGGTGATGGTTCAGTTGGAGTATTACTGACCAGTAAGCAGTATGAATCAGGCATGTATACTCAGCGTGAAGCAGCCATTATTGGCACCACATTCTCAGCGGTATCAATCACGTTTAGTTTAGTGGTGATTGCTCAAGTAAATTTAGAACATATGTTTGCCCCATTTTACTTAACGGTATGTTTAGCAGGTTTAGTGGCAGCAATCATTGTGCCGCGTCTGCCGCCATTATCGCGTAAGAAAAATGTCTATATTAATGGCACCACAGAATCATCTCACGATGAAACTGTGCCTGCGGGTCACAATGTTTTTTCTTATGGACTTGAGCAAGCACTAAAAAAAGCAGCAGAAGTAAAAAGTATTCCTGCAATTGCACTTGATGGACTTAAAAATGCCGTTGATATGGTGTTTGGGGTGCTGCCAGTGGTAATGGCAATTGGTACTGTGGCATTAGTAGTCGCGGAAAATACACCCATTTTCGATTACCTTGGCATGCCATTTATTCCGTTCCTAGAATTGCTGCATATTCCTGAAGCAGAAGCGGCATCTAAAACTATCGTGGTCGGTTTTGCTGATATGTTCTTGCCATCGATTTTGGCATCAACCATTCAAAGTGATATGACCCGCTTTATTATTGCGGCAATGTCAGTTACTCAGTTGATTTACATGTCTGAAATTGGCGCGCTATTAATTGGTAGTAAAGTACCGGTTAAAGCATGGGAATTATTTGTGATCTTTATTTTGCGTACACTAGTAACTTTGCCAGTGATTGCACTAATGGCTCATTTAATTTTCTAAAGCATCATTATAGAAATAAAAAGGCGACCATAGTGTCGCCTTTTTTGATTTACTCTCTAGATAACAACCCCAAGCTAGCCTTTATAAATCTTGGGATTAAACACATCCCGTAGCCAATCTCCAAGCAAGTTAATCACTAATACTAAGGTAATTAATACAATGCCCGGGAACGCGGTGATCCACCATGAGCCTGAGAAAATATAATTAAAACCAATACTGATCAGTGAGCCTAATGACGGCTGATCCACTGGTAAACCTAAGCCTAAAAATGATAGTGCCGCTTCTGACATAATTGCGTTGGCAACCTGTACTGTAGAAATCACTAAAATCGGCGATAAACAGTTCGGCAAAATATGACGGAACATAATTCGTGGTGCGCGAAAGCCCATCACCTTGGCCGCTTCAACATACTCTTTCTTTTTCTCTGCCAATACTGATGCACGTACCGTTCGTGCATACTGCGGCCATTCAGCAAAACCAATGATCACCACCAGCATGATCACCGCATACTGAGCATAAGTTTCAGCCCCTAACGCGGTGCGGAAAATTGCCGAGACAATGATCGCCACCATCATGGTTGAAAACGATAGCTGCACATCGGCAATACGCATCAGCAAGCTATCAATCCGCCCACCAAAATAGCCCGCAGTTAAGCCAACAATCACCCCAATGGTTAATTGCAATGCCACTGCTAACAAACCAATCGTCAGTGATAATCGCATCCCATATAAAATGGTCGAATAAATATCTCGGCCTTGATCGTCAGTACCTAACACAAAACTTTGATCACCATCTTCCATCCACGCTGGCGGTAACTCCGAATCCATAATATCGATTGACGATAAATCATAAGGATTGGTTGGCGCGATAAAAGGTGCAAATAGTGCTGCAGTAGCAAAACTAATAAAGACAGCAAAACAAACCATTGCTACTTTATCTTTGAGAAAATAATAAACGATGTCGGAATTTTTAAAACGCTGCCAACGACTTGGTGCAACGGTGCTAATACTTTCCATGACTTATGCTCCCTTGCCCGTCAAATCTACTGTTGGGTTAACCAAGCCATAAAGGAGGTCAACAATGGTATTGGTTACCACAAAAATAAGGCCCACAAAAATCACATAAGCGGTGATCAACGGCGTATCAACTCGATTAATGGCATCTAAAAATAGCAGTCCTGTACCTGGCCACTGAAATACACTTTCGGTCAAAATGGTGTAGGCAATCATGGTACCAATCTGCACTCCACCGACAGTTAATACCGGCAACATGGTGTTTTTTAATGCATGCTGGTAATAGACCTTGTTCATAGGCAAACCTTTTGCCTTGGCGAACTTAATGTATTCAGAACTTAATACTTCCAACATTTCAGAGCGTACTAAACGAATAAATAACGGCAACATAATCGAGGCTAACGCGATACATGGCAGCACTAAATGCTTAAGGCCATCAATCGTAAAGAAACCTGACTCCCAACCTAAGTAATTAGCAGTTTCACCGCGCCCAAATGACGGTAACCACCCAAGTTCAATCGAGAACACATACATCAACATGATCGCGGTTAAGAACACCGGAATTGAAATACCAATACTACTAAACGCCATTACCGCTTTGGTAAACACGCTCCGCGGATGAATAGCGGAATACACTCCAAGTGGAATTGACACTAAAATAATGATCACTGTCGCACCAAACACTAACTCTAAGGTGGCAACTAATTTATCTAAAATCACCTCAGTCGCTGGACGCTTAAAGGTGTATGAGGTGCCCAAATCCCCTTGAATAGCATTGCTAAGAAAACGACTGTATTTAGTCACAAATGGATCGTTAAGACCTAAGTCATCACGTAATTGCTGACGTTCAGCTTCTGATACCGATTGGCCGACGAGTTCTCGTAACGGATCGCCAAGGTTATCCTGAATGGCAAATGCCACCAGACTGATCACAAACATCACTATCAGTGCCTGAAACAGGCGTTTGACCAGAAACGAAAACATTCCCTGCCCCTTTTAATTCATCCTGAAAAAATGCCGGAGCAAGCCCCGGCACTCGTATTTAACTATGGGTTACTAACGTTATTTTTCGTCAACCACTAGATCACCAAAGTATGGCTGCTCCATTGGGTTTACAACATCGGCTGCATGGACATTGGTGCGCGCACCCCATGCTAGGCTTTGCCAATGTAATGGTACAAATGCGGCTTCGTTATATAGCGTCGCTTCCACTTGTTTTAACATTGCAGCACGCTTAGCAGGATCGGTTTCAACATTGGCCTCAGTCACTAACTTATCGACCTCTGGGTTAGAATAGAAACCACAGTTATATTGGCCTTTACCGGTTTTCTCATTACGGGTCATGGTCAAAAACTCGGTCATGTTAGCGGAGTCTTCCGTATCTGCATGCCAACCAATCATCATCATATCAGCAGCACATTTATCAAATTCAGGCCAGTACTGCGCCTTAGGTAAGGTTTTCAAATCAACCTTAATTCCAATTTTTGATAGCATAGCTGCGGTTGCTTGAGCAATTTTGGCATCGTTCACGTAACGGTTATTTGGCGCTAACATGGTCAATGTAAAGCCATTTTCATAACCAGCTTGTTTCATTAATTGCTTGGCTTTTTTAACATCATAACGTGGCACTAACGCACTATCATGACCTTGATAACCCGCAGGGCTTTGTTGACCAGCAGCGGTTGCAAAACCTTTCATAATTTTTTTCACAATGCCTTCATTATTAATCGCATGCACAATTGCTTGACGGACACGGACATCTTTTAATGCTGGATTGCTATTTTGGTTCATTTGAAAAGAAATAATACGCGTACCCGGTAAGGTCACTAAATCAACCCCTGCAGCACTTTTCAGACGCTTATGATCATTAGGTGCGACATGGTCAATCATGTCGACACCACCTGAAAGTAGCGCCGCAACACGAGTGGCATCTTCTTTAATCGGCAATAGCGTAATGGTATCAACGTTACCTTTAGAATCTTTATCCCAGTAATTCGCAAAACGGGTAAATTCAACTTTTACCCCTTGCTCTCGCTGAGTCACTGTAAAGGGTCCGGTACCAGACATATTGGTTGAAGCAAATGAGTTACCATGCTTAGCAACTTCGGCTTTGTCTTTACCATCAGCGGTCTTACCGCTGTAAAACTTACTGTCCATTGGGAAAATGTAGGTCGCAGTTTGAAGTACCAATGGGTAAGCGCCTTTTGAAATAATATCGACGGTATAGTCATCGACTTTTTTCATTGCAGAATACGGTTCAAAAATGGCTTTAAAATCTGGTGATGACTGCAGACGATTAAAGGTCCAAATTACATCGTCAGCAGTCAGGGGATTACCTGAGTGAAATTTCACCCCTTGACGTAATGTAAATCGAAAAGTATTGGCATCAATACGCTGCCAGCTTTGTGCTAGACGCGGTTCAAAATCCATTTGCTGAGTAAAACGTACTAGCGGATCAAACACCATGTGCGAAAGCTGCAGTGTACCACCAGATAGTTGCTCATGAGGATCAAGTGAGACTGGATCTGACGCGTAGCCTAACTTTAAATCTGCCGCGGTAACACTAAAACTCAATCCTGCAGCAACCAATGCTAGTGCTAATTTATTCTTAATGGTTTTCATTGCATAACTCCTTTATGCCTAAGCGCCATTGCTTAGTCTATATTTCACTTCTTCTCACACATAACAACCGCTTAAGCACGTTGCTGAGGTTTGATTTCTAACCCTTTAAATTCAGGCATTAACGAAATCAAATGCTGGCTATATTGATGCTGTGGTGCGGTAAATAATTGTTCCGTTGCTGCGACTTCTAACAATGTTCCTTGTTGCATCACGCCTATTCGATCACACATTTGACGAATAACGGGTAAATCGTGACTAATAAACAACATCGTCAAATTGAGTTCATCTTGTAGATCTTTTAATAAGTTTAAAATTTGGGCTTGTACTGAAACATCCAGTGCCGATGTTGGCTCATCACAAATCAATAATCGAGGTCGAGTTGCCAATGCGCGCGCAATCGAGATCCGCTGACGTTGACCGCCCGAAAACTCATGCGGAAATTTAATTCCTGCTGCGCGTCCTAAACCAACATGATCCAATAAATCATTCACTATCTGGCGCGTTTGAGCTTCATTGTGGGTTAATTTATGAAATCGAATTGGTTCAGCAATAATGTCAAAAATACGCATTCTTGGGTTCATTGAGGTATAAGGATTTTGAAACACCATTTGCATTTGACGACGCAGTGGACGACGTTCAGCCTCACTTTTTAGCGCAGTCAGATCAATACCTTCAAAACGTACCTTGCCGCTATTGGGTGGATACAAGCCAGCAATCACCCGTGCAATAGTTGATTTACCAGAACCAGATTCTCCGACTAAGCCAAACGTTTCACCTTCAGCAATATTAAAACTGACATCATTATTGGCTTGAACATATTCACGCCGACTTTCAAATAATGAATCTTTAGTTATAAAGCGTAAGTTAACGTTTTCAACCTCAAGCAATGCCCCTTTATAAGCACGCTGATCTTGGCTTTGTCCTAACCAATGATTTTTAACATCTAATGCAGGTGCTTGTTGAGCATCTTCAATATAAGTCACCAGAGGAAAACGATTCAGTTTTATATCAGAACGGGGAACGGCTGAAATCAAACTTTGAGTATAAGGATGTTGTGGCCGACGCAGCACTTGCTCGGTAGTGCCAATTTCAACCAAATCACCACGATACATTACCGCAACGCGATCAGTGACATTTGATACCACGCCCATATCATGAGTAACCAGCATACAACCCACATTTTTCTGAACGCATAAATCACGGATCAGAGTTAATATTTGATCTTGAATCGATACATCCAATGCCGTGGTAGGCTCATCTGCAATAATTAAATCTGGCTCACCCGCTAACGCAATAGCTATCACTACCCGTTGACGCATACCGCCTGAAAATTGGTGCGGATATTGTTTAATCCGTAGTTGAGGTTCAGGAATACCCACTTGTTCCATTAATGCCAATGCACGTGTAACTGCTTCAGCTTGTGACACCTTTAAATTAGTAATAATGGTTTCAGTTAATTGCTGCTCAACCGTAAACAAGGGGTTTAATGAGGTCATTGGATCTTGAAAAATAAATCCAATTTTTGAGCCTCGTACTTTTCGCATTTGCTCAGGCGTTAACCCTGATATTTTATTACCATCGAGAAAAACCTCACCACTGGCGATTTGTCCTGGAGGGCTTAGTAAATCAATCACGGCATTACCTACCGTCGATTTACCTGCACCAGATTCTCCAACAACACCGACAATTTCACCGCGCTCAATGGTAAATGACAATGATTTTACTGCGGCATGGGTACCATGACGCGAGGGATATTCTATACGAAGATTTTTTACTTCTAATAATGCCATTATCAGACTCCACTACTGGCAGCATCCTGCCGATCTGAAAAATTAAATCCTTTTCATGCCAATACTATTGTCTGATTGCATGCCTTCCATTCAATCCGTCAAAAATATTACAAAAAAGCAACAATACAAAGTAAAAAACTATTATTAATTGTATTTTTTGAATATTTATTTCATAAAAGCGCATCAATAAACAATAGAGAGCTAAACAAATAACAATTCATAACATACTGAACAACCACAAAATAGACGAATCAAACAACACAAAAAACCATCTAGCTGTAACCATTGAAAATAATCATCATGAATATATTTTCAAAAAAAGCCACAATAATAGTTAACATTTATCAAACAAAATGTCGCTTTTAAAAAAATAAACAGTGATAAAAACCACTAAAAAAATAAAATTTAGCGTATAAAACTATATATAATCTAAATATCAAAACTTAAAAAAATAGCCGTTACAGCATATTTGCGCGGCTTTTTAGTTTTTTTACAACGTTATTATTAGGTGATGTTTATCGTTTTCTATAGATGAAAAAAACCTGAATCTTTCGATTCAGGTTTCTTAATGGTGGTCGGTGAAGAGCTAGATTCTAACATCAGGGAACCCCCGACCCTCTGGTCCGCTATTCCTAACATCAGAGACGCACTACCAATCTGTACTATTCACCATTTTCTATAGATGAAAAAAAACCTGAATCTTTCGATTCAGGTTTCTTAATGGTGGTCGGTGAAGAGGGATTCGAACCCCCGACCCTCTGGTCCCAAACCAGATGCGCTACCAAACTGCGCTATTCACCGACAATGTTTAGGCTTACAAGGCCAAGGTCTCTAATTAAAAGATAACCTGAATAATGGGGTGGCTAACGAGGCTTGAACTCGCGACAACCGGAATCACAATCCGGGACTCTACCAACTGAGCTATAGCCACCATTGTAAGTGGTCGGTGAAGAGGGATTCGAACCCCCGACCCTCTGGTCCCAAACCAGATGCGCTACCAAACTGCGCTATTCACCGACTAAATTCT
>NZ_MSCC01000003.1:81820-99297 GCF_002954455.1 Photobacterium aquimaris | reverse complement strand
GTATGCTTGTAAAACAAGCGGGCTTTAAAAAGCCAACATGCTGACTGGGAGATCAACACATTATAATATGGGGTGGCTAACGAGGCTTGAACTCGCGACAACCGGAATCACAATCCGGGACTCTACCAACTGAGCTATAGCCACCAATGTTTTGTTACCTTTGCCAATACGACCGGATGATGGTGCGCCCGAAAGGATTCGAACCTTCGGCCTTTGGCTCCGGAGGCCAACGCTCTATCCAGCTGAGCTACGGGCGCCTTGCCCTATCGACGGAGGTGAATATTACGGATCAGAACGCAACTCGGCAAGTGTTTTTTTTATTTTTATTCTGCTCGCTGCATTTATCAACAAATCGACGTTGATTCGTGTCATAGATAGTACAACATCGAAGTTGATCATTGAATACAGTTGCTATACTTACAATATTGCAACATCTTCTTTCGGTGTCAATCATACGCTGGGTAAACCACGTTGGATCACCTCTTCTCATACAACTGGACGTATATAAAGGTAAATAAATGGATCTATTTTTACGACCGTGGCTAATCGCTATTTGTACTGGTATAGGCTTATCAACCACCGTCATTGCCGCTGATATGTCTACCACAGCAATCAGTGAGCGCATAAAGCCTATAGGAAATGTTCATATTGAAGGCTCCACACCTGTTGCTGTCACAACAACCTCATCCCGAACAGGCCAGGCTATTTATGACCAATATTGTGCCTCTTGTCATAACAGTGGCCTCATGGGAGCACCAAAAAAAGGTGATGCTGATGATTGGGCGGCGAGAGTGAGCCAAGGTGATGCGGTTCTTGCTAAGCATGCGATTGAAGGTTTTAACGCCATGCCAGCCAAAGGAACATGTATGGATTGCAGTGATGATGAAATTGTTGCGGCAATTAACTATATGATCGAACCTAACTAAAGTTAGTGATTAATCAGCCAATCTTAATATGTTAATAGCAAAATCAGGGGGATCGCTCCCCCTGCATAATAACAGCCGATTAAGCACTATTTTTTAAATAGATTACGAATATTAGCAATATGGGCTTGGCCTTTTTGCATTCGCTCTTCAGCAGTGACCGGTTTACGTTCGCTTTCCCACTCTAAATCATCCTGCGGTAGCTCGTATAAGAATCGACTTGGCTCTGGCTTGATCAGTTCACCATATTGACGACGTTCTTTACACAGCGTGAACGTTAACTCCCGTTGCGCGCGGGTGATCCCCACATAAGCCAGTCGGCGCTCTTCATCGACATTATCTTCATCAATACTGGTTTGATGCGGCAAAATACCTTCTTCTGTGCCGACTAAAAACACATATGGAAACTCTAGCCCTTTTGATGCATGTAACGTCATTAACTGCACTTGATCAGCGTCAGTGTCATCTTCCCCACGCTCCATCATGTCGCGCAGAGTTAATCGCTGCACCACTTCTTTCAGAGTTTTAACTTCATTATCGTAGTTATCACCTTCTAAATCAGCGGTGATCCAACTGTAGAGATCTGAAACATTTTTCATTCTCATTTCAGCCGCTTTAGGACTGGCAGATGTTTCGTAGAGCCAATCTTCATAATGAATATCACGTACTAATTGGCGTACAGCTGCCACAGTATCGCCTCGTTCAGCGTTATCTGTCAGCTGATTGATCCAATGCGTAAAACGCTGTAATGACTCTAAACCACGTCCAGAAAGGTGCTGTTCAAGCCCCATTTCAAAACTGGCGGCAAACAAACTTTTACCGCGCATATTAGCGTATGTTCCCAACTTTTCGAGTGTAACTGGACCAATTTCGCGCCGTGGAGTGTTCACTATACGTAAAAAAGCATTATCATCATCAGGGTTAGTTAATACTCGCAGATACGCCATCATATCTTTGATTTCAACTCGTGAAAAAAACGATGTCCCACCCGAAATTTTATACGGAATGCGGTTTTGCATTAACGCTTTTTCAAATAATCGTGATTGGTGATTGCCGCGGTATAAAATCGCATAATCTTTATAAGCAGTATTATTCATAAACCGATGAGCAATTAATTCACCCACCACTTTTTCAGCTTCATGCTCTTCATTTTTAGCGGTCAATACTTTCAACATCGCCCCATCAGGAATCGCTGAAAATAGCGCTTTTTCAAATAAGTGCGGGTTATTAGCAATTAAAATATTTGCCGTTCGTAGAATACGACTGGTCGAACGATAATTTTGCTCAAGTTTAACCACTTTAAGATTGGGAAAATCTTTATTGAGTAAGGCTAAGTTTTCTGGCTGTGCGCCGCGCCACGAATAAATCGATTGATCATCATCACCAACCACAGTAAATCGTGCTCGCTCACCAACCAATAACTTAACGAACAAATACTGGCTGGTGTTGGTATCTTGGTATTCATCCACCAGCAAATACCGAATTCGATTTTGCCAGCGTTGACGTACTTCTTGGTTATCACGCAGCAATAATACTGGCATTAAAATCAAATCATCAAAATCAAGCGCGTTATAGGCTTTCATCTGCCGCTGATACATTTCATAACAATGGGCAAATAATTGATCACGTTCAGTTTGAGCACGGCCAGCGGCATCAGCTGGCGCTAACATGTCATTTTTCCAATTCGAAATTGTTGACTGCAATTGCTTTAATAAGTCTTTATCGCCATCGAGTTCCTCTTCGGTCAATTCCTTTAACAACGCCATCTGATCTTGATCGTCAAACAATGAAAAATTAGCTTTTAAGCCTAAATATTTACATTCTCGACGCACAATATTAAGTCCCAACGTATGAAAAGTTGACACCATTAACCCTTTAGATTCTTGACGGCCTAATGTTTGACCGACACGCTCTTTCATTTCACGTGCTGCTTTATTGGTAAAGGTTAATGCCGCAATGTTGCGTGCCTTATAATCACACTGCTGAACCAAGTAAGCGATTTTATTGGTAATAACACGAGTTTTACCTGAGCCGGCGCCGGCTAAAACTAAGCACGGTCCGGAAACGTATTTAACTGCTTCTGTTTGCCTTGGGTTCAGTTTCATTAGTTATCCTGACGTCATTAAAAATTGGCGCATTTTAATGCGCTTTCATTACAACTCTATTCACTTTTCTCGAATGGCATTCGAGCAATTTATCAACATTTATTCCAAGTTCATTACTTACAGCAACTTAATCAATAGATCTGTGCTAGAAATATTGAGTATCGATTAGACAAAATCACAACTAGTTGCACCAAATTCTTAACTGAATTAAATGTTAATTATATAAAAGTAAATAATGGTTACATTGCTGTTAAATAATGGAATAATATTTAACAGTTCTCATATTGCTTAAATTTAGGAGATTTCATGCGAAAAATCGCAGCCATTGCTACTATTGTCAGTTTGACATTAGGGATATCCGCTTGTGACCAAAGTGAATCCAAAAAGCCAACCCAACAAGCAGCAAAAAGTGTGGCTGTTGGTACACTTAACGTTACTTCTCATCCACAAGCTATCCACGTCGAACTTCCTGGCCGTAGTAAAGCTTACCTTGAAGCTGAAGTTCGCCCTCAAGTGTCAGGCATTATCACTGAACGCAGTTTCAAAGAAGGTGGCACTGTTGATAAAGGCCAATCATTGTATAGTATCGACTCAGCACCTTATAACGCAGCCTATCTCAGTGCTAAAGCCAGTTTAGCTCAAGCGCAAGCAAATCTAGATTCAGCAAAAGCACTGGCTCAACGCAGTGAAACCTTGGTTAACCGCGGCGCTATCAGCAAACAAACTTATGATGATAATAAAGCAAAATATAAAGTTGCTCTTGCTGGCATTGAAGTCGCAAAAGCCAATGTCAACAAAGCGAAAATAGATCTTAATTATACCAAAGTTAAAGCCCCTATCGCAGGTCGTATTGGTCAATCATCAGTCACACCAGGCGCACTCGTCAGCGCGGGGCAGGCACAAGTCTTGGCCACTATTCAACAACTGGACCCAATCAATATCGATATAGCCCAATCGAGCACGCAATTATTACGTCTAAAATCAGCTCTTAAACAAGGTCAACTGCAAGCTACTGATAATGCTGATGTCGAATTGATCCTTGAAGATGGCAGTGTTTACTCACATCACGGCACACTTCAGTTTGCTGAAGTGAATGTCGATCCTAACACTGGCTCCGTCACCTTACGTGCTGAATTCCCCAACCCTGAAGGCATTTTACTGCCTGGTATGTATGTCCGTGCAGTACTAAATACCGGCACCGATCCTAAAGCTATTATGATCCCGCAAAAAGCCATTACTCGCAACAGTAAAGGCCAAGCGATTGCAATGGTTGTTGGCACTGATAACAAAGTGGAGTCACGCACAGTCACTACCGCTGAAGCAATTGATAATCAATGGCGAATTACCAGTGGCCTTAAAGATGGCGATCAAGTGATCGTTGATGGTTTGCAAAAAATCCGTCCTGGGGTTGTGGTGGAACCGACGCCAATAACTGTCACTCACTCACAATAATAGGGAAAGTAATCTATGGCTCGTTTCTTTATCGATCGCCCTATTTTTGCTTGGGTGATCGCGATTATCGTCATGCTAGCTGGCGTACTGTCCATTCTTAAATTACCGGTTTCTCAGTATCCTAGTATTGCCCCACCCACGGTTGTTATTAGTGCTAGCTACCCCGGCGCTAATGCTAAAACCATGGAAGACACTGTTACTCAGGTTATTGAACAACGGATGACAGGTATTGATAACCTGCGCTACTTATCATCAACCAGTGACAGTTTTGGTAATACTCAAATAACCCTGACCTTTAATGCTGAGGCCGATCCTGATATTGCTCAAGTTCAGGTTCAAAATAAGTTGCAATCAGCATTGCCACTGCTGCCAATGGAAGTGCAACAGCAAGGGGTAAAGGTTAACAAAGCCAGCTCAAGCTTTCTGATGGTAGTCGGGTTCTATTCCGAAGATGGCTCAATGGATAAGAACGACATTTCTGACTACATCAGCTCCAATGTTGCCGATCCAATGAGTCGTGTTCCAGGTGTTGGTGAGATTCAAACGTTTGGTGCCCAGTATGCAATGCGTATTTGGCTTGATCCGCTTAAACTAACAAAATATAACCTCACTAGTATTGATGTTATTAATGCCATTAAAGAACAAAATGCTCAGGTTTCAGCAGGTCAACTAGGTGCCTCACCATCGTTACCAGGCCAAGAACTTAACGCAACCGTCTCCGCCCAAAGCCGTTTAAAAACTCCTGCTCAGTTTGAAAAAATAATCCTGAAATCCGATCCTTCGGGCGCAAAGGTATTATTAAAAGACGTCGCTCGAGTTGAACTTGGTGCTGAAAGTTATGCAGTGCAGGTATTCTATAATGGTAAACAAGCCAGTGGTATTGGTATTAAACTCGCCACTGGTGCCAACGCCTTAGCCACTGCAGAAGCAGTTAAAGCAAAGATTGATGAGCTTAAACCGTTCTTCCCTGAAGGATTACAAGCGGTTTATCCCTACGACACCACGCCATTTGTTGAAAAATCCATTGAAGGTGTAGTCCATACGTTATTTGAAGCAGTGGCATTGGTATTTATTATCATGTTCCTGTTCCTCCAAAATTTCCGTGCCACCTTAATTCCAACCATTGCCGTTCCAGTGGTATTACTCGGTACCTTCGCTGTACTTTCTATCGCAGGCTATTCAATAAATACCCTCACCATGTTTGCGATGGTACTTGCTATTGGCTTGCTGGTTGATGATGCGATTGTGGTAGTAGAAAACGTTGAACGGGTGATGCATGAAGAAGGACTCAGTCCGGTCGAAGCTACCCGTAAATCAATGGATCAAATTACTGGCGCACTGGTGGGTATCGCACTAACGCTATCAGCTGTATTTGTTCCAATGGCATTTATGTCAGGCTCTACCGGGGTTATTTATCGCCAGTTCTCTATAACCATTGTGACCGCAATGTCACTCTCGGTAATGGTGGCAGTGATCCTCACACCCGCCTTGTGTGCAACGATGCTTAAACCAGTTGCTCATGGTAGTAATGACAAAGGCTTCTTTGGCTGGTTTAACCGCACCTTTGATAACTTAACCAAACGTTACGAAGCTAGTGTTGCTGCAATGATTAAGCGCTCAATTCGAGTGATGTTTATCTTCCTTGGCTTAACTGTTGCCGTGGGTTGGATCTTTATGCGCATGCCAACCTCGTTCTTACCAGATGAAGACCAAGGGATTTTATTTAGCCAGGCAATATTGCCAGTTAACTCAACTCAAGAACAAACTCAGAAAGTCATGGACCAAGTGTCTGATTACTATTTAACCCAAGAGGCTGACAGTGTCGCCAGTGTATTTAGTGTCTCAGGCTTTAGTTTTGCAGGTAACGGTCAAAACATGGGTATGGCCTTTGTCGGCTTAAAAGATTGGTCTGATCGCCAATTGCCGGGCATGGATGTTAAATCGATAGTAAATCGCTCGATGGGTTATTTCCAAAAAATCAAAAATGCGATGGTGTTTTCATTTGCGCCACCAGCGGTGATCGAGCTCGGTACCGCCAGTGGTTTTGATTTCTACCTTCAAGATCGTAGTGGTCAAGGACATGACAAGTTAATTGCTGCACGTAATCAATTACTCCAATTAGCAGCTGAAAACCCTAATTTGGTTGGGGTTCGTCCAAATGGTCAAGAAGATGCACCTATGTACCAAATTAATATTGATCAAACCAAAATACGTGCGCTGGGGATTGATATTAACTCCGTCAACAAAGTGCTGGGGACGGCATGGGGTAGCTCTTATGTTAACGACTTTATTGATCGTGGCCGAGTGAAAAAAGTCTTTGTTCAAGGTGATGCTCAATATCGCATGAAACCAGGTGATCTTAATAGTTGGTATGTGCGTAACAACCAAGGTGAAATGGTGCCGTTCTCGGCTTTTGCTACCGGTGAATGGCAATATGCGTCACCGCGTCTGGAACGTTTCAACGCCACCCCTGCTGTGAATATTCAAGGCAGTGTGGTTAATGGCTACAGTACTGGCCAAGCGATGCTTGATATCGAAGCGATGGTCAAAAAGTTACCGCCAGGGTTTGGCGTTGAATGGAACGGCTTATCGTATGAAGAGCGTCTATCGGGTAACCAAGCACCAATGCTATACGCGTTATCTATCTTGGTGGTGTTCTTGGTACTTGCAGCGTTGTATGAAAGCTGGTCAGTGCCCTTTGCGGTAGTACTAGTAGTACCGCTTGGAATCATTGGTGCGCTTGTAGCAATGAATGCGCGCGGTATGCCAAACGATGTCTTCTTCCAAGTAGGCTTATTAACCACCGTTGGTTTGGCAACCAAAAATGCCATTTTGATTGTCGAGTTTGCTAAGGAATACTACGAGAAAGGCGCTGGACTGGTTGAAGCCACTCTGCATGCGGTGCGTGTACGTTTGCGTCCAATCATCATGACCTCGCTCGCGTTTGGTCTTGGTGTGGTGCCATTAGCTATCAGTACCGGCGTTGGCTCAGGTGGTAAAAATGCCATTGGTACTGCGGTACTTGGCGGCATGTTGAGTTCAACCTTCTTAGGTATTTTCTTTATTCCAATTTTCTTTGTGGTAGTAGAACGTATCTTTAGTCGTGGAAAAACCAAACCAACATCTGACAGTACGCCACCAACGCAACCACATTAATCGCTCAGTAATCTAGCACCATAGCAGCCCGTATCTATCTTGATACGGGCTTTTTATTACTTTTTTTACTTGAAAAAACTGCCCTATCACTGCCAATAAGCATATTGGCACTTATTGGAATCTTGCAATATTCTTAATAATGATACAAAAGCTCAAATAAGACTTGCGAATCAATCATCAAATCCTACAATAGTCCAATGAATGAACATTCATTCATTCTATTTGTACTGAATATAAGCAATTATGACTGATAAAAAAGAGCGCATATTAACAGCAACTGAAAAACTTTTAGCCACCCATGGCTTTCATGGTCTATCAATGCAGATGGTTGCTAAAGAAGCTCAAGTTGCAACAGGCACTATTTATCGCTACTTCGATGATAAAGATGATCTACTATTCCAACTACATGAATATATTTTAGGTTATATCGCGAGCAAAATTAGCCAGAATATTAACGATAGTATGTCACTTAAACAGCGTTACCGTACGATGTGGCTCAATTTGTGGCAAATGTCAGTAAGTGGTAATGCACCGTTAATCAATCAAGGGCAATTTCAGAATTTGCCACGTAAAAATGCACATGAAAGAAAAGCATTAAATAAACACCTCTTTAGCTGCGTCAATCAAATGT
The DNA here is from genome assembly GCF_002954455.1 of Photobacterium aquimaris. Classification (GTDB taxonomy): domain Bacteria; phylum Pseudomonadota; class Gammaproteobacteria; order Enterobacterales; family Vibrionaceae; genus Photobacterium; species Photobacterium aquimaris. The sequence continues at coordinate 91,030 of NZ_MSCC01000003.1, read as the reverse complement.
TTGACGAAGGTAAAGCCTGCAACCTATTTAAACCGCTTGATAATGAAATTTTAAGCACACTTAGCCTTGAGACGAGTTGTTATTTGGCCCGTCGGAAAATCAATGGTGGATTAGAGATCACTGATAGCGAACTAAATGCCGCTATTAATGCCTCTTGGGACGCCATTATTCAGCATTAACATTGTAATTCCGGAGCATACCTCATAATGAAAAAATGGATCGTGATGTTACTTCTTGCTCTTCTGTTATTTGGAAGTGTAATTGGTTTCAATCTTTTTAAAGAACATAAGATAGCTGAATATATGGCTAATATGCCGGAAGCAAACTATCCGGTCACAGCCACTACCACCAAAGCTGAAAACTGGCATCCAGCACTACAGGCAATTGGTTTTATTGAACCAATGCAAGGTGTAACCCTAACTTCAGAAGCGGCTGGTGTGATCAGCAAAATCAATTTTGAATCAGGCCAAAAAGTAAAAGCTGGGCAATTATTAGTATCAATAAACTCCAATGTTGAGCAATCGAGCTTACAAAGTACTGAAGCAAAATTACCCTCAGTAAAAGCTTCTTACCTACGTTACAAAGATCTTTATCGTAAAGGTTCAGTATCAAAATCTAGCCTTGATGAAGCTAAAGCTAACTACCTCGCATTAGTGGCTCAAATCAAATCATTAAAAGAATCTATTCAACGTCGTAATATCAGCGCACCTTTTGCCGGTGAGATTGGTCTACGTAATGTTTACTTAGGTCAATATATTCAACCTGGTACTAAAATTATTCGTTTAGAAGACACCACGACGATGCGTTTCCGCTTTACGGTTCCGCAAACGGATATTTCTAAAATCAAAATTGGCCAAACGGTTGATATCAGCATCGATGCTTATAAAGATACTAACTTTAAAGGTCTAATTACTGCGATTGAACCTGCGGTTAACGCTCAAACAGGTTTGATTCAGGTACAAGCTGATATTCCTAACAGCGGCGGCATGCTGCGCAGTGGTATGTTTGCACGCGCACGTGTTATTCAACCTGTTATCGCTGATCAAATCGTGGTGCCTCAAACCGCCATTACTTACACCCTTTACGGTGATACGGTGTATGTACTGCGCAACGTTGATGGCAAATTACGTGCAATGCAGACAGTGGTAACTACAGGTCTAAACAAAGGTAACAAAGTACGCATTCTTTCAGGCTTAAAAGCTGGAGAGCAGATCGTAACTAGCGGCCAAATTCGTCTTAGCAACAAGTCATTAGTGCACATCGTTGAAAATGACGCACTGAAGGCTCCTGCTGAAATCCCATTGCTGTAACTGGAGAACGCTCAGGATGCGCTTTACTGATATATTCATCAGACGCCCGGTACTAGCAATTTCGATCAGTTTAATGATCGCATTGCTGGGTCTACAGGCGATTTTCAAAATGCAGGTTCGGCAATATCCGGACATGACTAACACTGTAGTAACCGTAAGTACGGCTTACTACGGTGCTAGTGCTGACCTTATTCAAGGGTTTATCACCCAACCACTAGAGCAAGCTATTGCTCAGGCCGATAATATCGACTACATCACCGCCCAAAGTACTATGGGTATGTCGACGATTACCGTGCAAATGAAATTGAACACCAATCCAAATGCTGCCTTGGCTGATATCCTTGCCAAAGTAAACTCGGTGCGGGCTCAATTACCTAAAGAAACTCAAGATCCAACCATCGCTCTCTCTACAGGTGGCGGTACTGGCGTGCTCTATCTTGGTTTTACCAGTAAAACATTAAGCTCAAGCCAAATCACTGACTACATCGAACGAGTAGTAAAACCGCAGTTATTTACGGTAGGTGGCGTGGCAAAAGTTGACATGTATGGCGGTGTACCTTTTGCACTGCGGGTATGGCTTGATCCACAAAAAATGGCAGCATTTAACTTATCTGCCAGTGATGTAACTCAAGTACTACAAGCTAACAACTACCAATCAGCTGTCGGTCAAACCAACAATGATTTCGTACTCTACAACGGTAGTGCTAACACTCAAGCAAATAGCCCAGAGTCACTAGAAAAACTGGTTGTATCAAGTGATAAAGGTCAAGTGATCCGCTTAGGTGACATAGCCAAGGTAACCTTATCGCGCAGCAGCGATAGCTACCGCGCAACGGCCAATGGCCAAGAAGCGGTTGTCGGCGCGATTGAAGCAGCACCAAGTGCTAACCCAATCAACATCGCCAAAGATGTTATCAACCTACTACCAACCATTGAACGTAACATGCCAAGCACCATCAAAATGACGGTGATGTATGACTCAACAATTGCGATTAATGACTCGATTCATGAGGTTATTAAAACCATTCTTGAAGCGGCATTAATTGTATTAATCGTTATTGCATTGTTTATCGGTTCATTACGCTCAGTCATTATTCCAATCATTACGATTCCGTTATCGTTGATTGGTGTAGCACTAGTGATGCAACTGTTTGGTTTCTCATGGAACCTAATGACATTGCTGGCTCTGGTATTAGCTATCGGCCTGGTGGTCGATGATGCTATCGTGGTACTAGAAAACGTTGAACGACACATTAAGCTGGGACAAACGCCATTTAGGGCTGCCATTATTGGTACTCGTGAAATTGCAGTACCTGTTATTTCAATGACGATTGCATTAGGTGCGGTATATGCACCGATTGCATTAATGGGCGGTTTAACCGGTTCATTATTTAAAGAGTTTGCGTTAACCCTTGCAGGTGCGGTATTTATTTCAGGGATCATTGCCCTAACATTATCACCAGTAATGTGTGCAACTTTCCTTAAACAAAATGAAGCGCCAAATAAATTTGAATTAATGGTTCACGGCTTTCTTGATCGTTTAACACTACGTTATGAAAAAATGCTAAGCGGCATCATGCACATGCGTTCAGTTGTGATCGTATTTGCAATTTTTGCTTGTGCAAGCTTACCGTTCTTATTTAAGTTTATTCCAAGCGAACTAGCGCCAGCTGAAGATAATGGCGTGGTAGTGTTTATGGGTACCGCCCCTGCTAACGCTAACCTTGATTTTATTGAAGATACAATGAATCAAGTCAATAAAGTGCTGACGGAACAGAAGAGCGTGCAATATGCGCAAATTTTCTCAGGTATTCCATCGGCTAACCAAGCATTTGGTCTTGCAACATTGAAACCATGGAGCCAACGCGATCAAAGCCAAACTGAAGTTGCGAATGAAGTAACGAAAAAGATTAAAAATATTCCACAAATGGCTGTCACTGCTTTCCAAATGCCAAGCCTTCCAGGCGCAGGTTCTGGTTTACCAGTGCAGTTTGTTATCACCACGCCTAACAACTTTAAGAGCCTCTACCAAGTTGCTTCTGAAATGTTGGCAAAGGTTAAAGATAACCCAATGTTTGTCTACTCAGATTTAGACTTGAAGTATGACTCTGCGACGATGAACATTGATATCGATAAAGATAAAGCCGGTGCGTATGGCGTTACCATGCAAGCAATTGGTAATACGTTAAGTACGATGTTAGCCGGTGGTGATATTAACCGTGTTGATATTTTAGGCCGCTCTTACAAGGTGATTCCACAAGTTGAGCGTAAAGATCGTTTTAATCCTAAAGATTTAAACAATTACTACGTCAAAACAAATAGTGGTGATTTAATTCCATTGGGTAGCTTAGTGACCATTAAAGTCACGCCAGCGCCACCAACATTACCAAGCTTTAACCAACAAAATGCGGCAACCATCGGCGCAGTATTAGCCCCAGGTACCTCAATCGGTGAAGCAGTAAATTGGTTAAATACTGAATCGGCAAAAGTATTACCAAAAGGCTACGGTCATAACTACTTAGGTGAAAGCCGTCAGTACGTTACGGAAGGTAATGCGCTATACGCTACATTTGGTCTAGCATTGGCAATTATTTTCTTGGTACTTGCGATTCAATTTGAATCATTACGCGATCCATTAGTGATTCTCGTATCAGTACCATTAGCTATTTGTGGTGCACTGATTGCCCTCGCGTGGGGTGCGACAACACTCAATATTTACTCGCAGATAGGTTTAATAACCCTCATAGGCTTGATAACCAAACACGGTATATTGATTTGTGAAGTTGCCAAAGAAGAACAGCTCTACCATGGTAAGAACCGCATGGATGCTGTTATGGAAGCTGCGAAGATCCGTCTTCGTCCAATCCTAATGACAACATGTGCGATGATTGCAGGCCTAGTGCCATTGTTATACGCATCAGGTGCTGGTGCAGCATCACGCTTCAGTATTGGTATTGTTATCGTTGCCGGTTTATCTATCGGTACGTTATTTACTTTGTTTGTATTGCCAGTTATTTATACGTTCTTGGCAAGTGAACATAAACCATTACCGGTATTTGTTGAAGAAGATGATGGTTTAGACAACCACTTCTAATTAACCAATGAAAAAAAGGGCGCTGAATCATCAGCGCCCTTTTCTTTTCACCACAGCGCCGATTACAATAACTCACAACGATTTTCGCAACGGAGTAAGCGGATCATGTTTGATTCAAAGAAACTTGAACAAGTAGCTAAACAAATTCAAGACGCAATGCCAAAGCCGGTTAAAGATCTTGGTAATGACGTTGAACAAAAAGTACGTCAAGTGATCCAATCACAACTTGGTAAATTGGATGTTGTCACTCGTGAAGAGTTTGACGTTCAAACCCAAGTACTATTACGCACTCGCCAAAAGCTTACTGAGCTTGAACAAAAACTAGCAGCATTTGAAGCCAAGCTTAATGCTGATGACAACAATAATGCTTAAGTAGCTGTTGTAGCATCGACAAAAAAGCCCAGTTCTCATCAAACTGGGCTTTCTTTTAATTAGTATTTGTATTGAAGTTTAACCACCAACAGCAATGTGCTTCATGTCTTTCATGTAACCACGTAATTGCTTACCGATCACTTCAACTGGATGGTTACGTAATGCTTCATTGACTTCAATTAACTTTTGGTTATCAACAAAGTTAGTTGTTGCAGCTAGCCCTTTGCCAATCACATCAGTATTAACGGTTGCCATAAAGTGATCACGTAATAGCGGTGTCGCCACATTAGCAAATAAGTAGTTACCGTACTCAGCAGTGTCAGAAATAACCACGTTCATCTCATATAGACGCTTACGGGCAACAGTATTGGCAATCAAAGGCAGCTCATGTAATGACTCATAATACGCCGACTCATCAATAATGCCTGATGCTGTCATCGCTTCAAAGGCTAACTCAACCCCAGCGCGTACCATTGCTACCATCAAGATGCCATTATCAAAATATTCTTGCTCTGAAATTTGAAGCTCTGATGTCGGATAGTTTTCAAATTGTGTTTCAGCGGTTTCACCACGCCAGCCTAATAACTCAGCATCATCATTAGCCCAATCAGCCATCATCGTACTTGAGAAGTGACCTGAAATAATGTCATCCATATGTTTGTTATATAGTGGACGCATAAGATCTTTTAGCTGCTCAGATAAATCAAACGCGGCAACTTTAGCTGGGTTTGAAAGACGATCCATCATATGAGTAACGCCGCCAAACTTTAGTGCTTCTGTGATCGTTTCCCAACCAAATTGAAGTAATTTACCTGCATATTCTGGTGCAATACCATCAGCCAGCATTTTTTCATAACAAACAATTGAGCCAGCTTGTAGCATGCCACATAAAATAGTTTGTTCACCCATCAAGTCAGACTTCACTTCAGCCACAAACGATGACTCAAGCACACCTGCACGATGACCCCCAGTGGCCGCAGCCCATGCTTTAGCAATTTCAAGACCATCAGCTTGTGGATCGTTTTCAGGGTGAACCGCAATCAAGGTTGGTACACCAAAACCACGCTTGTATTCTTCACGCACTTCCGTACCTGGACACTTAGGTGCAACCATTACGACGGTTAAATCTTTACGGATTTGCATGCCTTCTTCAACGATATTAAAACCGTGAGAGTAACCCAATGCCGCACCTTGCTTCATCAGTGGCATCACCGTTTCAACCACATTGGTGTGTTGTTTATCTGGTGTTAAATTTACCACCAAATCAGCATTTGGAATCAGTTGTTCATAGCTACCCACTTCAAAACCATTATCACGGGCATTTTGAAATGATGGACGTTGCTCATCAATAGCAGCTTGACGCAGTGCATAAGCAACATTCAAACCTGAGTCACGCATATTAAGGCCTTGGTTAAGACCTTGTGCACCACATCCGACAATAACAACTTTTTTACCCTTAAGGTAATCCGCTTCAGTCGCAAACTCAGCACGATCCATAAAACGACAACGGCCCAGTTGATCTAACTGCTGGCGTAAATTTAAGGTATTGAAATAATTAGCCATAACAACAAACTCCGTGAAAAATATTAATCCTTGGTTCGATATTTATTTATCGAATAGATTGATAGTAGATCAAGTAACTTGTTGCGCAAAGTGATATATTCACAACAATCAATTGCAAATCATGCAACATAAACCAATGAACATTAAAAACTTGCAACTTTTTATTCACCTCAGTGATTCGTTAAGTTTTCATCACACAGCACAATCAATGCACATCAGTCCATCGGCCCTTAGTCGGGTTATTCAACGTCTAGAGCAAGAGTTAGGGCAAAGCTTATTCAATCGCGACAATCGCCATGTTGAGCTTACTATGGCAGGGAAAAAACTAATCCCAGTCGCGACCACGATTATTGCTAACTGGCTATCACTGAAAACAGAATTAAACAGTGATAGCTCAATACTTCAAGGAAAGTTAAAAATATTTTGCTCTGTCACCGCAAGTTATACCCATTTGCCTGCAATATTAACGGCTTTTCGCCAACGTTATCCGCAAATAGAAATTCAGTTATTAACAGGAGACTCTGCACTAGCGATCGATAAAGTCCTTACAGATGAAGCAGATGTCGCTATTACTGCTAAACCAGAACAACTTTCAACTAAATTAACTTATATAGAATTAGATCATATTCCAATGTCCGTGATCTCGCCTATTATTGCGCCGCCAGCGATTCAACAACTATTAGATCAAGGTCCAAATTGGCAAGCGCTGCCTTTTATTATTGCTGAGTCAGGTCCAGCAAGATCACGGGCTAATTCGTGGTTTAAACAAAAAAAGATTTCACCGCCTATTTATGCGCAAATTTCTGGCCATGAAGCCATTGTCAGTATGGTTGCTTTGGGGTGTGGTATTGGAATTGCGCCTGATGTTGTTATCAATAACAGCCCAATGAGTGATAAAGTGCAGCGTTTTCCTGCTGAGTTGATTACACCATTAAGTTTAGGTCTTTGTTGTAAACAATCACGCCATCAAGAAAATATATTAAAAGCATTACTTCAATTATTTTAACATTGCTATATCAATGCCTTGCCTCCGCTAATTTATTGCATTGAAAAAGGAAATTTTCATGACACACGCAATTTTAACGCATTCATACTGTTCAGATTTTTATGCAGAACACGGTTATCAATTTTTAAAAAAAGTCGCTCAAGACTTTCCTGTTCCACCTAATCTGGTGATTTTTTCAGTGATGCACTGCTATGAAGGCTCTTTACCCTACATTAATGTGTTAGCACAAATAGCTCATCCGTTAGTTTTTATTCCCAAAAATGCTACGGCAGATGCTAACCCTGAGCTATTACAAACCATTAATCAAATAACCAACTGTAATGTCGTCAATCCGAGTTACAATAAGGAGTCTTTACGCGATCCTCTTCATTGTGAAGCGCTTATTCGTCAATATATCACTCACGATAGCCCTTTTTTAATCCTTGATCATGGTGGCTACTTTGCCAATGCCAGTGAACATTTATGCCGCGTATTTCAACAACAACTAGTCGGTATTACAGAATTAACTGCCAATGGTTTATACAAGTATTGTAATAAGAATATCGAAAAGCCTTTAGTTACCGTTTCTCATCTAAGTATCAAAACGCCTGCAGACACAGAAGCCTCCGAATGTATTGTTCATTATTCAGATCAAATCTTACGAGAAGAATTTGGACTAAAAATTAATAATGCTGGTTTTTTAAGAGTTGGAGTTATTGGAGCTGGTAACCTTGGACGCGGAATAATCAAGCATCTACAAAACAAAAATATTTGTAATCTTCACATTTTTGACCAAGATCCTCGCCGACTAACGCAATTTCCACGAGATGGTGTCCATGTTTGTTCACTTGAACATCTGGTACAACAATGCAATATGGTATTTTGTTGTACGGGTAATGGAGCATTAAGTGCAGAAGTATTTGACCATTTAACCCAGCCTCTTTTCATTACCACAGTAACTTCTGCTGATGACGAACTTCGGCTGCCTGAATTAATCAATCAAGGTGTATTAACCGAGGTTAATCGCAACCAATTAGTCAAAGAGTACCAAACCCGTAATGGTATTTGTGTTTACCTGCTTGCTGGCGGCGAATCTGCGAATACTCCTTTTAAAACAGGTATGGGTGACCCAACGCTATATTTATTTGAAGCCGCACATATGTTGGCTGGGTTACTATTACTTAATCGCCCACAACAGTTTACTGATGGTATTCAAGCATTATCAGATAATGATGAAATAATGATCGCCCAGCAATGGCTAACACATTTCTATAATTATAAGTAAAATAACCACACTCAAAAAAACGCACCAATAGATATTGGGGCGTTTTTATATATGGTTAAGGTCTTTTGAGTGCCTAACATTGTTGTCGAGACGTTCTTGAAGATGGCAGGAGTTACGATATTTGAACGTCACAACACGCATTGATTTTCGGTAAGGCAAATCTGCAGCTCTGCCAGTTAACATACATAAATTATAAATAGCAAAAAGGCTCATATCTTTCGATATAAGCCTTCTTTAATATGGCAGGAGTTACGATATTCAAACGTCACAACACGTGCTGATTTTCGGTAAGGTGAATCCGCTGCTCTGCCAGTTAACCTACATACATAAATTATAAATAGCAAAAAGGCTCATATCTTTCGATATGAGCCTTCTTTAATATGGCAGGGGTGGAGAGATTCGAACTCCCAACACGCGGATTTGGAATCCGCTGCTCTGCCAGTTGGAGCTACACCCCTGTAGTTATTTTAAAGACTTAACTATGTCTTAAATAAATGGCGGAGTGGACGGGACTCGAACCCGCGACCCCCGGCGTGACAGGCCGGTATTCTAACCAACTGAACTACCACTCCGCAGTGTCTATTCAGCATTTAAGCAATTT
>NZ_MSCC01000003.1:0-76727 GCF_002954455.1 Photobacterium aquimaris | reverse complement strand
TTCTTCAATAAGATAAACATTTAACTGCTCATTCGTTATCGTTGAAGTGGACGGCCATTCTAGCGAAATAACATAAAGTGTCAACCACTTTTTTAAATTTATTTCATCTGACTCATTATCCAATCGATTGAAGCATAACGCCTTATTTATAAGCCGCTCACTGTTTCGATAGAGCAGCAGTATAAAGACAACTGTCGTCATCGCAACTACTTTATGCAATTTATTAATAAAAACGGCTCGTTAGATCAAAAAGCAAACAAAGCGTTCAATAATACAATTATAGCGTTCTAAATTGCTGACTAAAATTAGACACTTTCTGCCAATCGGTATATTCCACTTCTTTACTAGTATCAGTTTCACCGCCAGTAAATTTCATTATGAGCTTAATCATAGTGCGATCAAAAAAGTTATACCGCGGATAACGCAATGCACCTGCAAATACAGCCATCATTTTCGGATGCCATGGTGATTTCAATAAAAACTTTTTCACATAAGCACTCGTTGCTGGCGTATCTTTGCCTTCTTTACGAGCGGTTAAGTTCACGCAAAAAAAAGCGACCTTTGTTTGCTCAAGATTTTCACGGTTACTATCAATAAATTGATAAAGCTTTTTGTTTAAATGCCCATAACGCACAGAAGCACCGATAAGTACGCGATCATATCCACTGAAATCAATTTTTGGCTTTAGATGAATATCAGCATAATCACATTGATACTGCTCTCCTAGGTTCTGCTCTATATGGTTAAGGATTTTAATCGTTTGTCCTTCACAACTAGAATGCAGTAATAATACCTTTTCCATGATCGCTCCTTTAATTACGCCAAAAGGTTGGTGTAAATAAAACTAATAATGTAAACACTTCTAAACGACCAAATAGCATAGCAATAATAAGAATCCATTTCGCTGAATCATTTACTTGACCAAAATGCACTGCCACTTCTCCTAAGCCTGGCCCTAAATTATTGAGCGTCGCAGCCACGGCAGAAAATGCAGTTAACTCATCAATACCTGTCGCAATCAGTGCCAGCATACACACTACAAATACCAGCGCATAAGCCGAGAAAAACCCCCACACGGCATCAACAACCCGTTGTGGTAATGCTTTATGGCCTAATTTAATGGTATACACCGCACGTGGATGCACCAATCGTTTTAACTCTCGCACCCCTTGTAATGAAAGTAACAACATTCGAATAACTTTCATGCCGCCCCCTGTTGAGCCAGCACAGCCACCTATAAAAGAGGAGAATAGTAATAGCACAGGTAAAAATAACGGCCAGTCTGAAAAACCGGTAGTGGTAAACCCTGCTGTGGTTGATATCGATACGGTTTGGAATAAGGCTTGATCAAAGGCATCAAAAGCACTGTCATAAGAATGATGCTTTAATAGCATTCCAAAACAAATCGCAAATAAAATAAATTGCACCACAAAAAACGCTCGAAATTCAGGATCTCGCCAATACGTTTTAAGATTTATATTGCCATTACCAAACGCGGCAAAGTGGAGTGAGAAATTACAAGCAGATATCAAAAGAAAACACACAGTGATTATATTAATCGTCGGACTATTAAAATAACCAATACTGGCATCGTGGGTTGAGAAACCACCAATCGCAATAGTTGAGAAGCTATGTGATATCGCATCAAAACCACTCATACCTGCCAGCCAAAACGCTAATGCACAAGCAATAGTTAACGCGAGATAGATGTACCACAATGTTTTAGCCGTTTCTGCTATGCGTGGTGTCATCTTACTATCTTTGACTGGCCCCGGCGTTTCAGCACGATAAAGCTGCATACCACCAATACCCAGTACAGGTAATATCGCAACAGCCAAAACAATGATTCCCATTCCACCAAACCATTGCAGTAACTGGCGGTAAAATAAAATCGCTTTAGGTAAGTGATCAAGTCCAACAATAACTGTTGCGCCCGTTGTCGTCAGCGCAGAAAATGATTCAAAAAAGGAGTCAGCAACCGACAAGTCAGGATTTTTAGATAGTAGAAAAGGCACCGCACCAGCACTGCCAATAACCCCCCAAAATAACACTACAATCAAAAAACCATCACGAGCTTTTAGTTCATGTTTTTGGTAACGATTAGGAAACCATAACGATGACCCTCCAGCTAACAATAAAAAGAATGTCACCATAAAAGGAAATCCTGCACCATCACGGTAGATCAATGCTACCAATGCAGGAATTAACATCGTGACGCTAAATAAAGCGAGCAATAGCCCAACAATACGAGTAATTGAACGAAACTGCATGGCCTTAATCGGCCCTCATTTTAAAATACATAATAAATAGTGGTTAATTCTCAGGTGTTGCTGTTGCGACAATCCGTCCACCACTGCGATTAATTAATTTGGTACTAAACTCGCTCACAATGCGACTATCAAGTGCTAAATGCATATTCACTTGTTGACCATAATCAGCTTGAAGTTGAGTCGCGTTATATTCCTCTAATAAGGCTTCAACTAATGAGATTTGATTATAATCACAACATAAATACAACTCACTGGTGATGATCTTTTGTTGTGTGGTCAGTAACGTTAATGCGCGTTGCACACCACCACCATAGGCCTTAACTAACCCACCAGTCCCTAAATGAATACCTCCGAAATAGCGCACAACTACTGCTGTTAGCTCACCGACACCGCTGCCAGTTAATTGCGCAAGTATTGGTTTACCTGCAGTGCCTGATGGCTCACCGTCATCACTAAACCCCCACAGCATTGAATCTGTTGGTCTACCGGCGACAAATCCCCAACAATGGTGATTGGCGGTGGCATGAGCTGCCTTTATTTCAGCAATAAACTGTTTTGCAGCATCAATTGAAGCGGTATGTGCCAAATAAGTTATAAAGTGGCTTTTCTTTATTTCTTCTTCAAAAGTAACAGCTTGCAGTGGGATTAAATAAGGCTCAGACGTTGACATAAAACAGTTCCCATCATCAAAAAAATAGTGGCAGGATAACATATCCCTATCACCACTAAAGTAATGTTCATTATTCATGCTGCTAACTCAATCATTGTATTAGAGATGATGCACCAGCCGACAATGTTAAACAAATGTTTAAATTAATTATTGAATTTGTGCCAATTGCGGTTCAGACTAAATATTAACCACTACAGGTCAAACCAGTTAAATCACACCTAATCCGTCATAGAATGGAATATATGGAGATAGAACATGATTTACCACGGTGAAACAGTCTCAGTTAATTATCTCGAAGATGGCATTGCTGAAGTTATTTTTGATGCGCCATCCCCGGTCAATAAATTTGATCTTGCTACTCTTGAAAGTTTTAATTTGGCACTTGATGCGCTCTATCAGCAACCTAAGCTCAATGGGGTAATATTACGCTCAACCAAAACCGCTTTTATCGTTGGAGCTGACATTACAGAGTTTTTAGGGTTATTCGCTCTACCTGCCGATCAACTTTCAAAGTGGCTTCATCACGCCAACACTATTTTTAATAAATTAGAAGACCTGCCAGTCCCAACCATTGCAGCCATTAATGGTTATGCCCTTGGTGGTGGTTGCGAATGTGTACTCGCCACGGATTTTAGAGTTGCGGATCATCAAGCTCGCATTGGACTACCAGAAACCAAACTTGGCATCATGCCCGGCTTTGGAGGCACAGTACGTTTACCACGTTTAATTGGTGCTGACAGTGCGATGGAAATAATTACTGCAGGCAAAGATAAAACCGCAGCAGCGGCATTAAAAATAGGCTTAATAGATGCCGTAGTAGCTACAGATATATTACCAACCGCAGCATTAGCAATGATCAAACAAGCGATTGCGGGTGATTTAGATTGGCAACAACGTCGCCATCAAAAACAAACGCCTTTACCGTTAAGTGCTACTGAAGCTTTAATGAGCTTTACAACGGCTAAAGCAATGGTGGCAAACATTGCCGGTAAACACTATCCAGCTCCAATGGCGGCGGTAACGGCCATAGAAACAGCAGCGAACTGCAACCGTGACCCCGCACTTGCGATTGAAAACAAACACTTTGTGACCCTCGCTAAAACCGATGTTGCTCAAGCATTGGTGGGTATTTTTCTCAATGACCAATACATTAAAAACCAAGCCAAACAAGCGATCAAAACAGCGCCAAGTACCCAACACGCAATGGTACTTGGCGCTGGCATTATGGGAGGGGGTATTGCTTATCAATCAGCCACTCATGATGTACCTGTAATAATGAAAGATATTACAACTGACGCGTTAACACTCGGTATGGAGCAAGCGGCGAAGTTACTCAATAAAAAGCTTACTCGTGGTCGTATCGATGGCTTACAGATGGCTGCAACCTTAGCCACCATCACACCAACATTGACTTATAGTGATAGCTGTCATGTTGATATCGTTATTGAAGCGGTGATTGAAAACCCAACCATAAAAGCAACGGTATTGGCAGAGGTTGAGCGGCAAGTTGATACTACCACTGTGCTAACTTCAAACACTTCAACCATTCCGATTAATTTACTGGCTCAATCATTGCAACGACCACAAAATTTTTGTGGGATGCACTTTTTTAACCCAGTCCACAAAATGCCCTTAGTTGAGATCATTCGAGGCCAACATACCACCAATGAAACTATTGATCGTGTAGTGGCTTACGCCGCTAAAATGGGAAAAACACCCATCGTAGTCAATGATTGTCCCGGATTTTTCGTCAATCGCGTTTTATTTCCTTATTTGGCTGCATTTAGTTTGTTGCTGCGTGATGGCGGTGATTATGCTCAAATTGATGCGATTATGGAGCAAGATTTTGGCTGGCCAATGGGGCCAGCTTATCTATTAGATGTGGTTGGTATTGATACCGCTCACCACGCTCAAAAGGTCATGGCACAAGGCTTTCCGCAACGGATGGCAAAAAACTATACTGATGCTGTTGATGTGCTATACCAACATCAACGTTTCGGCCAAAAAACCGGAGTAGGATTTTTTAATTACCGTACTGATAAAAAAGGCAAACCCAAAAAGATATTCGATCCACAAACCACAACATTACTCCAACCAATAGCGGCGACACCTACTGACTTTGATAGCACTGTTGTCATCGACCGCATGCTGATCCCGATGATTAATGAAGTGGTACGTTGCTTAGAAGAAAATATTATCGCCACCCCTGCTGAGGCGGATATGGCATTGGTTTACGGTTTAGGTTTCCCTCCTTTTAGAGGTGGAGTATTCCGTTACTTAGATCATATTGGTTTAGCCAACTATGTCGCGTTAGCCGATAGCTATCAATCACTCGGTGCGTTATATCAAGTACCCACAGGATTAAGAGCAAAAGCAGCTGCCGATGAATGCTACTACCCTGCAGCAACTGCGGTCACGATGGCCAACCATAAAGGAGTTTGATTATGAATAACGTTGTGATTGTTGACTGTATCCGTACTCCAATGGGGCGCTCAAAAGGTGGCGCATTTCGCCATGTTCGCGCTGAAGACTTATCTGCACATTTAATGCAGGGGTTACTAAGTCGTAACCCTCAATTAGATACGAACAATCTAGAAGATATTTATTGGGGCTGCGTGCAACAAACGTTAGAGCAAGGATTTAATATTGGCCGCAATGCAGCCTTACTCGCAGGCATTCCGAGTACTGTTGGCGCAACGACCGTAAATCGTCTTTGTGGATCATCTATGCAAGCGCTGCATGATGCCACTCGTGCAATTATGGTCGGTGATGCTCAAAGCTGTTTGGTTGGCGGTGTTGAACACATGGGCCATGTACCGATGAATCATGGGGTTGATTTTCACCCTCAACTGTCTAAAACCGTGGCTAAAGCAGCAGCCATGATGGGACTCACGGCCGAAATGCTTGCCAAAAAATACGCGATTAGTCGTGAGCTTCAGGATCAATTTGGCGCACGTTCTCATCAACGTGCTTATGCTGCCACAATTGAAGCTCGCTTTAATAATGAAATATTTGCAACAGAAGGCCATGACAGCGAGGGCATTTTAACAAAATATGTCACTGATGAAGTTATTCGGCCTGACACAACCGTCGCCGGATTAAGTCAGTTACGGCCTATCTTTGATCCTGTTAATGGCACCGTTACTGCGGGAACCTCGTCGGCGTTATCCGATGGTGCTGCTGCCATGCTGGTAATGGATGAACAACAAGCACGCAACTTAGAACTGCCGATTCGCGCGCGTATTAAAACCATGGCAATTGCAGGCTGCGAGCCATCACTGATGGGATTTGGTCCTGTGCCAGCCACTCAAAAAGCATTACAACGGGCAGGATTAAACCTCGATGATATTGGTGTTATCGAACTCAACGAAGCCTTTGCCGCTCAAACACTGCCTTGCATTAAAGCATTGGGGTTAATGGAGCAACTTGATGACAAAATCAATCTCAATGGCGGTGCGATTGCATTGGGCCACCCATTGGGCTGTTCAGGCGCTCGAATTTCAACAACGCTAATTAACCTTATGGAACAAAAACACGCTCAATTTGGTTTAGCCACTATGTGTATTGGCTTAGGACAAGGCATTGCGACTATCTTTGAGCGCATAGAATAATGATGCTCAACAATAGCTGAAGTAAGTGAATATTATTTCTAATTATAAATAGAATTACTGTTGGTGGCATAATGACTGATAAGACATGCAACTTACACATAGATACAATGAGTAAGTTTCATTTTCTTGATCAACATAAGCCGTCTACACTCAAGCTTATATTGATTGCTAATCATGATTTTTTTCCGGAGTATTGCAATGTTTAAAGCACTAGTACTAGAACAAGAAGATAAAAAAACACTAGCAACTATTCGCCAAGTGGCAACATCTGAATTGCCTGAAGGTGATGTATTAATTGATGTCGATTACTCTTCGTTAAACTACAAAGATGGCTTAGCAATTACCGGTAAAGGTCGTATTGTCCGTCAATTCCCAATGGTTCCAGGTGTTGATCTAACCGGTACTGTGGCTGAATCAAGTGATGATCGCTACCACGTTGGCGACAAAGTGGTACTTACTGGTTGGGGCGTTGGTGAAGGCCATTGGGGTGGCATGGCTGAAAAAGCACGTCTAAAAGCAGATTGGTTAGTACCATTACCAACCAATCTTGACAGTAAACAAGCAATGATGGTGGGTACTGCAGGTTTAACTGCGATGTTATGTGTGCAGGCAATTATCGATGCAGGCGTAACCCCTGATGATGGCGAAATTCTGGTAACTGGTGCAAGTGGCGGTGTTGGCTCAGTTGCGGTGACATTACTGGCACAGCTAGGTTATAAAGTTGCTGCAGTAACAGGCCGCGCTGAAACTAACGGTCCATTACTGAAGCAACTAGGCGCAACCTCTATTATTGATCGTAGTGTATTTGAAGAGCCTGCACGCCCACTTGATAAGCAATTATGGGCCGGCGCGATTGATACTGTCGGCAGCAAAGTATTAGCTAAAGTACTGAGCCAAATTAACTACAACGGTGCAGTTGCTATCTGTGGCCTTGCTGGCGGTTTTGATTTACCAACTACGGTAATGCCTTTCATTCTACGTAATGTACGTTTGCAAGGTATCGATTCAGTAATGTGCCCATTTGAAAAACGTCAACAAGCATGGCAACGTCTAACAGAATTACTGCCAGCAAGTTACTTTGAGCAAGCATGTCGTGAAGTATCGCTTGAACAAGTAGCAGAATGCGCTGAAGCAATCACTAATGGTCAAATCACAGGTCGTGTAGTGATCAAGCTATAATGATGACTCAATAACGTTATTCGTTAATAATCAAGGTCAGCCAAGTGCTGGCCTTTTTGTTAGCTAAAATTCCTTAACGTTACAATAAACCAATATCATGAACACGTGAGTTGATCAGTCGACCGCACTCTTCTTTTATAATATTACGCAACCATAATTGTGATGCTGAATGCTCACAACGCGCATGCCATAATAATGAATAATCAAATGGCTTAAACTCAAACGGTAATGGCTTCACAATTAACTGGTAACGTTCTGCTACCAAATAGGCTAAGTCTGCCGGGACGGTAATAATTAATGGCATTTGGTCAATGATCGCCAGTGCAGCTTCTAGATGATAAGCCCGCAATACCATTTTAGGGTGTGGATAACCACGCAATTGCTCATCAATTAATGCTTTTACCCCGTCACTTACCGCAATCATTGCGTGTGGATAAGACAAGTAATCCTGAAATGTAAGCGCTTTATTGGCCAGGGGATGATTTTTACTCACCAAACAAAATACGCTCACTTGCCCTAAAAGCTGATGGCATAAAGGTTCCATATCTGCGCTTGGACGACAAATTGCCATATCACAACCACCGGAAGTTAACTGTGACAACAAATTATCATGCTGTAACGGACTGAAATCGAGTGAAATATGCGGGGCCTCTTGATAAATACGCGGCAATGCAAACGGCAAAATAGTCTGTATTGCATAATCTGTGGTGGCAATTTTAAATGTTTGTTCGCAAGCTGCTGGCTCAAAATCACTTGGAGTCAGCAATATACGTAATGATTCTAGTGGTTCATTCAGTTGTTCATTTAATTCTAATGCGCGCTGAGTCGGTAGTAATGATTGTCCTTGACGAGTAAAGAGAGGATCCTCGAGCAAATCACGTAATCGTCCCAGTACTCGACTCATTGCTGATTGACTCAGGTTTAGCCTTATTGCGGCTTTACTGACGCTGCATTCTTCCAACAACACTTTTAACGCAACCAGCAAATTTAAGTCACGACGATAAACTTCTTCAAGCTCCATGTTTACATCTCTACTGCTGACAATTAATTCAATATGGCTCCAGTATGGCGGGATAGATAAAAAAATCCCGCCTTTTTAAAGCGGGAACGTTTAATCATCTGTAATATAAGCCAGTATTAAGGCTATTTTTTTTGTTGCTCTAATTGTGTTTTATTGGAAATCTCCACCCACAAACCAACAATCGCAGCCAGCAGGCCTCCCATCGAAAACAACCCTGTAGCATGGTGGCTCGTCAGCATAATGGTACTAAATGAAATAATGCACAACACAGCATAAATCATGATCCGATCAATTGATGTCAACATAATATCCCCCTAATCCATTAGAAAGAAAGTTAATAGCATGTTAATAACGTTACACAGTTTGTCTTGATTTGCCAAGCGTTATTGATTAATTCTTATCCATCAGTATGATCACAACGTCTCCAATAATACGTGTAAATTATGACTGCAATTTTTGAAAATCCGACCCATAGCCTCGATGCTCAAGGTCTTCGTTGTCCAGAACCAGTAATGATGGTCCGTAAAACTGTCAGAAAAATGGCTGCCAATGAGACCTTATTAGTCGTAGCTGATGATCCATCAACCACTCGTGATATTCCGAGTTTTTGTCGCTTTATGGATCACACCTTACTTGCCTCTGAAACAACAACCCAGCCCTATCGGTTTCTGATTCAAAAAGGCACGACTAATTAATAAACCATCAAGCAGCGTTTCATCGCGCTGCTTGGTTGTTATTGTTGATCGTGTTGTTGTTGGCGCAATTGCTCAAGTTGGTGGTGTAACTGCTGAATCTCTTTTTTAAGTGGTAACACATAACGCAAACGAACCCATGCATCGACAGATAAATAAGCGGTAATAATGGCACCAACTACCATTGGTAACCACATATCAGTCAGCATCATTCCGATAATATTCAATACTAATGCGATGTGAAATAACCAACATTGACTTTGGGGAGATATCGCTAAGAACCGTGTCATTCAGCCTCCTACGGCAACTTCACGTCACCTTATATATCGTGCATCACTTAGTAATATATAACTTTACCCTAGCACGAACCCCTACGGCTATCTGACACCAAAATCACAATTCTTAGCTTAATATCCGTCATTTTACGGCTGCATTCACATTCCCAAATTCAATCAAAGTTTCACATGAAACGCATGTAACTCCCTTAAAAAACAAAAAACCATGAGCCTAAACCCATGGTTTTATTGATCGTGACTCACCGAAATATTAACCCAATGGAGAAAGAATAATCTCTACACGACGGTTTTGTGCACGGCCTTGAGAAGTACTGTTAGTTGCAATAGGGCTATTTTCACCACGGCCTTGAGATACAACACGGTTTGCATTCACACCTTGACGAATAAGGTAGTTACCTACTTCACCAGCACGTACTTGTGATAGACGCAGGTTATAAGAAGCAGCACCTGAACTATCAGTAAAGCCTAATACATTAATCTGTGTTTTAGGGTATTGCTTAGCAACTAACGCTACGTTATGTAACGCTTCCATCGCACGGCCATTTAATGAAGATTGATCAACACCAAACGTAATTTCATTTGGCATATTTAAAATGATGTTGTTGCCATTACGTGTCACGCTGATGCCTGAAGATGCTAGCTGCTGACGTAGTTTCGCCTCTTGAACATCCATGTAGTAACCAATACCACCACCTAGTGCAGCACCAGATGCCGCACCAATAAGTGCACCTTTACCACGATCATGCTTACTTGAAGATGCCACACCAATTGCCGCACCCGCTAATGCACCAATAATTGAGCCACTAGTACCTTTTGCTGTTTGGCTTTCACCCGTATAAGGATTCACCGTTGAACAACCTGCAAGAGTCACAGCTGCAACAACAGAAATTACAGCTGCTCTCACCCACGTTTTTGACGCCATCACTTGATTTTGAGCCATTTGATTAAAATACCTATGTTATTGACATACATATTGCACATCGAATAAAGCTCAATGGATATTTATACCCACGAGCTATTTGTTAACGCTATTGTAGTCAACCATTGTATTTACGCCATCAAAATAATGTCAAATACCTTCTCTGCTCTCACCATTGATACAGTTATCTTCAGGAATTTTCTTTAATCTCTACTTAGATGAATAAAAAACACTCACTTCCCCTACTCGGCTATGGATAGGCAAGGTATACTGGATAATTACTCTATTTAATCCACTAATCTCGCGAAGCTGACAATGCAGAAATACGATATTAAAACCTTTCAGGGCATGATCCTCGCGCTGCAGGATTACTGGGGCCAACAAGGCTGTACTATTGTGCAACCTCTTGACATGGAAGTAGGCGCGGGCACCTCGCACCCAATGACATGTCTACGAGCTCTAGGTCCAGAACCAATTGCAGCAGCGTATGTACAACCATCTCGCCGTCCCACTGACGGTCGTTACGGTGAAAACCCTAACCGTCTTCAGCACTACTACCAGTTCCAAGTAATGCTTAAGCCGTCTCCAGATAATATTCAGGAACTTTACCTAGGCTCATTAGAAGTACTGGGTGTTGACACCAAAGTACATGATATCCGTTTTGTAGAAGACAACTGGGAAAACCCAACATTGGGTGCTTGGGGTCTTGGCTGGGAAGTTTGGCTTAACGGTATGGAAGTAACGCAGTTCACTTACTTCCAACAAGTTGGCGGCCTTGAGTGTAAACCTGTTACAGGTGAGATCACTTACGGTATTGAACGTCTAGCAATGTACATTCAAAACGTTGACTCAGTTTATGATTTAGTTTGGACCGATGGCCCACTAGGTAAAGTAACCTACGGTGACATCTTCCATCAAAACGAAGTTGAGCAATCAACTTACAACTTTGAACACGCTGATGTTGATTTCCTATTTACTTTCTTTGACCAGTGCGAGAAAGAATCACTGAAGCTATTAGCCCTTGAGCAACCACTGCCACTACCGGCTTACGAGCGTATTTTGAAAGCGGCACATGCTTTCAACCTACTTGATGCCCGTAAAGCAATCTCAGTGACAGAGCGTCAACGTTACATTCTACGTATTCGTAATGTAACCAAACAAGTCGCTGAAGCTTACTACGCATCACGTGAAGCACTAGGCTTCCCAATGTGTAAAAAAGATAAGTAAGGGATAGCCATGACAGATAAGAATTTCTTAATTGAGCTAGGTACTGAAGAATTGCCACCAAAGGCACTTCGCACTCTAGCTGAAGCATTTGCAGCCAACTTTGAAGCGGAGCTAAAAGCCGCAGACTTACCTCATCAAGGTATTAAGTGGTATGCGGCCCCACGTCGCCTAGCACTTAAAGTAACCGCACTTGCTGAAAACCAGCCTGATAAAGTTGTTGAAAAACGCGGCCCTGCAATTGCTGCTGCTTTTGATGCTGACGGTAATCCCACTAAAGCTGCTCAAGGCTGGGCACGTGGTAATGGTATTACGGTTGATCAAGCTGAGCGCATGGTTACCGATAAAGGTGAATGGTTACTGTTCAAGCAAGAAGTTAAAGGCCAACCAGCCCAAACATTATTGCCAGAACTAGTCGCTAACGCACTGGCTAAGCTACCGATCCCGCGCCCTATGCGCTGGGGTAATAAAGACACTCAATTCATTCGTCCAGTGAAAACACTGACGATGCTGTTGGGTGATGAGCTAATTGAAGGCACTATTTTAGGTGTTGCTTCAGCACGTACTATTCGCGGTCACCGTTTCATGGGTGAAGCTGAATTTACTATCGACAACGCTGACCAATACCCTGCAATCCTAGAAGCGCGCGGTAAAGTAATGGCTGATTATGAAGCGCGTAAAGCGATCATTTTAGCTGATGCTCAAAAAGCAGCTCAAGCGGTAGGCGGTATTGCTGATCTCGATGATGATCTTGTTGAAGAAGTAACATCACTGGTTGAATGGCCGGTTGTACTAACAGCTTCATTTGAAGAAGAGTTCCTAAAAGTACCTTCTGAAGCCTTGGTTTACACCATGAAAGGTGACCAGAAGTACTTCCCTGTTTACGATGCTGAAGGCAATCTAGTGCCTAAGTTCATCTTCGTATCTAACATTATCTCTAACGATCCAAGCCAAGTTATCTCGGGTAACGAGAAAGTTGTTCGTCCTCGTTTAGCAGATGCTGAATTCTTCTTTAATACAGACCTTAAGAGCAAGTTAGTTGATCGCCTGCCTCAACTTGAGACAGCTATCTTCCAAAAGCAACTTGGTACCATTAAAGACAAAACTGATCGCATCACTGAGCTTGCAGGCTACATTGCTGACAAGATCGGCGCTGATGTCACTAACGCTAAACGCGCAGGTCTACTAGCGAAGTGTGATTTAATGACCTCAATGGTATTTGAGTTCACTGAAACACAAGGTGTGATGGGCATGCACTATGCACGTCATGACGGCGAAGCTGAAGATGTGGCACTGGCACTGAACGAGCAATACATGCCTCGTTTTGCGGGTGACCAACTCCCAAGCACTGGTGTATCTTCTGCAGTAGCAATGGCTGATAAACTAGATACTATCGTAGGTATCTTTGGTATTGGCCAAGCACCAAAAGGTAGCGACCCATTTGCATTGCGTCGTGCTTCTTTAGGTGTGTTACGTATCATCGTTGAAAACGGTTACGACTTAGACCTTGTTGACTTAGTTGCTAAAGCGCACTCATTGTTTGGTGACAAACTGACGAACACTAATGTTGATTCTGATGTGATTGAATTCATGCTAGGTCGTTTCCGTGCATGGTATCAAGACGCAGGTTTCAGCATTGATGTTATTCAAGCTGTACTAGCAATGCACCCAACTCAACCGTCTGACTTTGATAAGCGTGTTAAAGCAGTAAGTCATTTCCGTGACTTAGATGCTGCTGAATCACTAGCAGCAGCGAATAAACGTGTGGGTAATATTCTAGCTAAATTTAACGGTGAGCTACCAACGACGGTTGATAATAGCTTATTAGTTGAAGCAGCAGAAAAAGAGCTTGCAGCTAAAGTTGAAACAGTTGTTGCAACGCTAGCACCTGTCTTTGCTGCTGGCGATTACCAGCAAGCACTAACAGAACTAGCATCACTACGCGAAGCTGTTGATGCGTTCTTTGATAACGTAATGGTGATGGCTGAAGACGAAAAGCTTAAAGTTAACCGTCTAGCACTGCTTAACCTATTGCGTAACCAGTTCTTACAAGTAGCAGATATTTCATTACTGCAAAAGTAACGTTTAGCACTGGTTGATAATAATGACTGACCACGCTTCGGCGTGGTTTTTTTATGGCTTGAATATTTAGGGTTTAACTTTGTTCCACGTGAAACATTCAACACAGCTGACCACCACTCGATGCACAAACTAAGGCTTTCGCTTCAAATCGCAATCAGGTATTTTGACCAATTCCCCGCCAGACATAGCGGGCTTTAAAAGTGCTAACATTGGCACTGACATCGAGGTCAATAGCACTATGGCATATTCTGTCTTTGGCGATAAATTCGCAGGTAATTCAGGCATTACCCAACTAATGCACGATCTAAATGATGGTCTAACTAACCCTGATGCCATCATGCTTGGCGGTGGTAACCCCGCTCAAATTCCAGCGATGGTCGACTATTTTAATCAGCTGCTAGGCGAAATGGCTGCGACTGGAGAGTTAACCGCATCGATCACCAACTACGATGGCCCGCAAGGAAAAGACCGCTTTATCACTGCTCTCGCAACACTTCTCAATCACCACTATGGTTGGGACATCGGTAGTGACAACATCACCCTGACTAATGGCAGTCAAAGTGCCTTCTTTAATTTATTTAATTTATTAGCTGGAAAATGTCAGGATGGCAGCCATAAAAAAATTCTGTTGCCGCTGTCGCCAGAATATATTGGCTATGCCGATGCTGGCCTTGAGCCAAATATGTTTATCTCTTACCAACCGACAATCAGTTTATTAGATAATGGCCTATTTAAATACCATATCGATTTTAGCCAGTTGGTTATTGATGACGGCATTGGTGCTATTTGCGCGTCGCGCCCAACCAACCCAACCGGTAATGTACTGACCGATGGCGAGATTAAACAACTCGATACTCTTGCCCAAGCGCACAATATTCCGCTGATTATCGATAATGCCTACGGCATGCCTTTCCCTGATATTATCTTTGCTGATGTAACTCCATTTTGGAACCACAATACCATCTTATGTATGAGCTTATCTAAACTGGGGTTACCCGGGATTCGCTGTGGTATCGTCATTGCTAAAAAAGAGATAATAACCGCGCTCACTAATATCAATGGCATTATCAATCTTGCTCCTGGCAGTTTAGGACCAGCGATTGCCGACAAATTAATTAGTCGTAATGACTTATTACGGCTAAGTCATGAAGTGATTCGCCCTTTTTATCAGCGTAAAGCTCAGCATGCAGTGAGTTTATTACAGCACTATATCAAGGATGAACGGTTTCGAATCCATAAGCCTGAAGGGGCAATATTCCTATGGCTGTGGTGTGATGAATTACCGATCACCACTAAAGAGCTCTATCAACGCTTAAAAGCCCGCGGCGTGTTGATAGTCCCTGGCGAATATTTCTTTATTGGTTTAGAGCAACCGTGGCAACATAGTCAGCAATGTTTACGCATGAATTATGTTCAAAGTGATGAGCAGATGGAGCGAGGGATAAAGATAATTGCTGAAGAAATAACGCGAGCTTATGCTGCAGGCTAACGCTGCCCTCCCCTATTACTATTTAGATAAAATACAACGTAGATAACAAATATTACCCATAAAAAAACGCCGCTAATAATAGCGGCGCTTTTATAAGTATTAACCTAACAACAAACTAGACGTCAAGGTTAGCAACTTTTAGTGCGTTTTCTTCAATGAAGTTACGACGCGGTTCAACCTGATCACCCATCAAACAAGTAAACAATTCATCAGCAGCAACAGCATCATTAATGGTTACTTGCAGCATACGACGTACATCAGGATCCATGGTTGTTTCCCACAACTGATTCGGGTTCATTTCACCCAAACCTTTATAGCGTTGTAAAGATAAGCCACGACGTGATTCTTTGTTTAGCCACTCAAGCACTTCTTTAAAGCTTGAAACCGGTTGTTTACGCTCACCACGTTGAACAAAAGCAGTCTCATCTAATAAGCCATCGAGTGCTTCTGAAAGATCAGCTAATTTAGCGTACTCTTTTGAATTCAGTAGATCGAAGCTTAATGGGTACTCATGATCAACACCGTGAGTACGTACCACAACCTTAGGTACAAAGACATTGTTCTCTTCATCACGTAAGATTTCAAACGTAAACTGACTTTCACCTGATTGCTTGGCATTTAGTGCTGCAATAAGATGAGTTAACCATGCTTCAACTTGCGCGCTATCAGCTAGCATTTCAGTACTTAAACGAGGTTGATAAACTAACTCATTCAGCATTAATGCTGGGTAACGACGGCTCATGCGTTCGATCAGTTTCATTGCACCATTGTATTGCGTCACTAACGTTTCAAGTGCCATACCAGTCATCGCTGGCGCACCATCATTAGCAAACAAAGAAGCGTTATCCAGTGCCAATGATGTTTGGTACTGGTTCATCTCTTCGTCATCTTTAATGTATTGCTCTTGTTTACCTTTCTTCACTTTGTAAAGTGGTGGCTGAGCAATATAGATGTGGCCACGCTCAATAAGCTCTGGCATTTGACGATAGAAGAAGGTCAATAGTAACGTACGAATGTGCGAACCATCGACATCGGCATCGGTCATGATGATGATATTGTGGTAACGCAATTTATCTGGGTTGTACTCGTCACGACCAATACCACAACCCATAGCTGTGATCAGAGTTGCCACTTCTTGTGAAGATAGCATCTTGTCGAAACGGGCTTTTTCAACGTTTAGGATTTTACCTTTTAGTGGCAAAATCGCTTGGTTTTTACGATTACGCCCCTGCTTGGCTGAACCGCCAGCAGAGTCCCCTTCCACAATGTAAAGTTCAGACAGTGCAGGATCTTTTTCCTGACAGTCAGCAAGTTTACCTGGAAGACCCGCTAAATCTAAGGCGCCTTTACGACGAGTCATTTCACGTGCTTTACGCGCCGCTTCACGCGCACGAGAGGCATCGATAATTTTAGTACAAATGATCTTTGCATCAGCCGGACTTTCTAATAAGAACTCGGCAAATTTCTCGTTCATTGCTGATTCAACTGCACTCTTCACTTCGCTTGAAACCAATTTATCTTTGGTTTGGCTAGAGAACTTAGGATCAGGTACTTTTACAGAAACAACCGCCACTAAACCTTCACGCGCATCATCACCTGAAGTTGCAGCTTTGGCTTTCTTTGAGTAGCCTTCTTTATCCATAAATGAATTAAGAGTACGCGTTAAAGCACCACGGAAACCCGCTAAGTGGGTACCACCATCACGTTGAGGGATGTTGTTAGTAAAGCAGTAAACGCCTTCTTGGAAACCGTCATTCCACTGCATTGCCACTTCAACGGTAATACCGTCTTCACGCTCACTATCAAAGTGAAATACTTTCTGGTGAATCGGCGTCTTGTTGCGGTTCAAGTGTTCTACAAACGCGCGAATACCACCTTCATACATAAAGTGATCTTGCTTACCTTCTTCACGCTCATCAATTAACTTGATAGAAACACCAGAGTTCAAGAATGATAATTCACGAAGACGTTTAGCTAAAATTTCGTAATGAAATTCAATATTGTTGGTAAAAGTTTCTTCGCTTGGCCAGAAACGTAAACGGGTACCCGTTTTATCAGTATCACCCACAACAGCCAATGGTGCATCTGGCACACCGTGTTGGTAAGTTTG
The DNA here is from genome assembly GCF_002954455.1 of Photobacterium aquimaris. Taxonomy (GTDB): domain Bacteria; phylum Pseudomonadota; class Gammaproteobacteria; order Enterobacterales; family Vibrionaceae; genus Photobacterium; species Photobacterium aquimaris. The sequence continues at coordinate 59,164 of NZ_MSCC01000003.1, read as the reverse complement.
CTGGTGAATATGACCTTTACGATTAATGGTTAACTCAACTTTTTCAGACAAGGCGTTTACAACCGAAACACCTACGCCGTGAAGGCCACCAGACACTTTGTAAGAGTTATCATCGAACTTACCACCAGCGTGGAGTACCGTCATGATAACTTCGGCTGCTGACACACCTTCTTCTTCGTGAAGTTCAGTCGGAATACCACGACCATCATCGCTTACCGAAACCGAACCATCTTCGTGGATCGTTACAATGATATCTTCACAGTGACCTGCAAGAGCCTCATCGATAGAGTTATCGACAACCTCAAAAACCATGTGGTGCAAGCCAGTACCATCATCAGTATCACCGATGTACATTCCTGGGCGCTTACGTACCGCATCGAGGCCTTTAAGCACCTTAATGCTTGATGAATCGTAATTGTTGGACATTGAGTTACTCTCGCTTTAATTATCCTGTGTTATCTTACCGTGTTCAACCATGAACAACTTACCATTTTCATCAAGCATATCAACCACTTGCTCGCGACTAATAGCACTAATGAACACTTGGGCGTTAGTTTCCTTTAATCGCTGCGCAAGCAACGCTCGCCTATGGCTATCCAATTCGGAAGCAAAATCATCAATTAGGTAAATACACTGTTTGCCGGTGGTCTCGGTTAGATGTAAACCTTGCGCTAAACGCAATGCGCACACCATTAACTTTAACTGACCGCGGGACAATACGTCCTCAACCGGTGTTCCAGCAACTTTGATCCGTAAATCAGCCTTATGGGGCCCACTTACGGTATAGCCAAGCTGACAGTCACGTTCAAAATTACGTTGTAGCAGCTCAGCATACGGTGTCTCTTTTTCCCAGCCGCGGTAAAAACCGAGCTGAATATCAAACTCAGGTAAAAACACCTGACATATCTCAGCCGCTTTGATTTTAACGGCATTAATATAGTCTTGGCGCCACACACTAATTTGCTCAGCAAGTAATGCGAGTTCTTGATCCCAATAGCTGAGTTCACGATAACTACGCGCTTGCTTTAATAATGCATTACGCTGTTTCGTCAGTCTTTTTAAGCGGCTCCATGCATTATAGAACTTTGGTTCAACATGAAACACACCCCAATCAATAAAAGCCCGTCGAAATTTAGGTCCGCCAATTAATAAATCGAAACCTTCAGGAGTAATTAACTGTAGTGGCAAAATTTGCGCAAGTTGAGCGAGCTTTTGATTGCCCTCTCCACCAATTTTAACTTCAGTACTGCCATCGCGCTGTTTACTGATCCCCACTGGTAAAGTAAGGTCATTATTATCGGTAACTCGACCATGAATAAATAGCTGTTGCTGTTCATGGCGAATCACACGACTGGTTAAATGGCTACGGAATGAACGTCCGTGCCCTAAATAATGAATTGCTTCAAGGACACTGGTCTTACCGCTACCATTTGCGCCAACTAAAAAATTAAACCCGCGGGCTAACGCTATATCACACTGAGCAATATTACGAAAATCCTGCACCAATAATCGAGTAAGTGCCATAATTACAATCTAATTGGCATTACTACATACATGGCTTCATCATTGGTGGCATCTTCAATTAATGACGGTGCATTGGCATCTGATAATGACAACCGTACTTGATCACACTTAAGGGTGTTCAAAACATCAAGTACATAGCTAACATTGAAACCAATCTCTAAGCTGTCACCCTCATAATCAACATCAAGAAACTCTTCCGCTTCTTCCTGTTCCGGGTTATTGGCTGTGATCCGCATTTCACCATTAGATAAACCAACTCTAACACCACGGAATTTTTCATTGGATAAAATAGCCGCTCGCGCAAATGCTTTACGCATCTCATCACAATTTGCTTCAACAAATTTAGTGCTATTTTGTGGCATTACACGACGATAATCAGGGAAACGACCATCAACGAGCTTAGAGGTAAACACAAAATTACCCACTGTCGCACGTAAATTTGAATGACCAATTTGAATATTGACTAAGGCTTCAGGGTTATCAAACAACCGCACCAATTCAAGTACCCCTTTACGCGGTACAATAATTTGTTTGGTTGGTAAATCATGACCAGTATTAATCGCACATACCGCCATACGGTGACCATCAGTTGCGACAGAACGCAAATGTTGACCATCGGTTTCAAATAACATCCCGTTTAAGTAGTAACGCACATCTTGGTTTGCCATTGAAAACTGGGTACTGTCGATCAGTTGGCGCATACGCCCTTGCTCAAGGGTAAACTCAACCTCACTTTGCCAATCTTCAATATTGGGAAAATCAGCTGCAGGTAAGGTTGTTAATGTATAGCGACTACGACCAGAGCGAATTAAAACGCGATCACCTTCATAGATAACCGCAATAGTGGCGCTATCAGGCAAACCACGGCAAATATCTAAAAATTTACGTGACGGTACAGTTACTGCACCAGCTTCAAAGTCGCCTTCTAATGCAATCTTCGCGATCAATTCGACTTCAAGATCTGTACCTGTCATCGATAAACAGCCATTCTCAACTTGCAGCAGAATGTTACCTAGAATCGGTAATGACGGACGACCACCTAATGCACCAGTTACCTGTTGCAAAGGTTTTAATAAATGTTCACGTTCAACAGTAAATTTCATATTAAGACGACAACGTTCTAATTAGGTTTGAATAATCTTCTTTAATATCGTGGCTTTCTTCACGTAACTGCTCGATCTTACGACAAGCATGGAGCACGGTAGTATGATCGCGACCGCCAAAGGCATCGCCAATCTCAGGAAGACTGTGGTTTGTCAGTTCTTTCGCCAGTGCCATCGCCATTTGACGTGGACGAGCAACACTACGAGAACGACGCTTAGACAGCATATCTGCCATCTTTATTTTATAATATTCAGCAACCGTCTTCTGAATATTATCAATCGTTACCAATTTTTCTTGTAATGCGAGTAAATCGCGCAGTGCTTCACGTACAAAATCAATCGTAATTGCACGACCAGTAAAATTAGCATTGGCAATAACGCGATTCAATGCCCCTTCTAACTCTCGCACATTAGAACGTAAACGCTTAGCAATAAAGAACGCAACTTCATCTGCCAATCGAATATTATGATCTTCGGCTTTCTTCATTAGAATAGCAACGCGAGTTTCAAGTTCTGGCGGTTCAATAGCCACCGTTAATCCCCACCCAAAACGCGATTTTAAGCGATCCTCTACCCCGTTAATTTCACGCGGGTAACGATCGGAAGTAAGAATAATTTGTTGATTACCTTCTAATAACGCATTGAAGGTATGAAAAAATTCTTCTTGTGAACGTTCTTTATTAGCAAAAAATTGAATGTCATCAATCAATAATGCATCGACACTGCGGTAATAACGCTTAAATTCTTCAATGGCGTTATTTTGCAGCGCTTTCACCATATCTTGCACAAAACGCTCTGAATGCATGTAAACCACTTTAGCATTGGGCTTACGATTAGCGATTGCATTACCAACGGCATGCAATAAGTGCGTTTTACCTAAACCAGTACCACCATATAAAAATAATGGGTTATATGCCGCACCTGGGTTATCAGATACCTGACGACATGCAGCAAGACCTAACTGGTTCGATTTACCTTCAACAAAATTATTAAAATTATGCTTAGGATTTACATTTGAACGATAGCCCCCTGGCGATTCAGCTTGTACCGGTGACGGTGCAGGCTCGTAATGCACAGGCTCAGGCTCTGTACGCGGTTTTGATTGTGGTAAGGTAAATACTGGCGGTGCAACATGTTGTGGCGGTGCAGCAACAGGTTTACTACCAACTTCAAACCGTAGGCTCGGCGCATCAGCACCGCAGAATTCATTCAGCAGCCGATTAATGTTATTAAGATATTTATCGCGCACCCAATCTAATACAAATCGATTAGGGGCAAATAATGTCAAGGTATGATCATTTAATTCAGCCTGAAGCGGACGCAGCCACATACTGAATTCTGTCGCAGGGAGTTCTTCCTGAAGGCGTTGAAGGCACTGCAACCATAGCGAAGATGACAAGGTAGACTCCACACTGAATAAACAAAACATAAAAGGAGGATAATTTTATACGTGCTGAACAAGGATCACCAGTAAAGAGATCGCAGATCCAGTGAATAAGATCGAACTTATGCACATGGATCGCACAATAAAATGCAAGATCAGCACAATTTAACCTACCTTTACCCACAGCTATATTAACACATCAATCACAAATATAAGTCGCTCATTCCCCGTTTAATGCTGTTTTTGCTTAATAATGTCCATTTAATCATCATCAATTATCATCCACAGAGAAAACTCATCGTTGTGGGTAACCTTTTATGCCAATTACACGCTTTCTGTATGCCGAAAAAAGCATGATATTGAAGCACAATATGTCATTAGCCAAACAAATGGTTATTTCAAATAACTGTTAATTATTATCTTTATCATTTAATACCAAGGTAGGATTGCTTCACCAAATAAATCGCTATCAAGGTAAGGAATGTACCGAATGAAAAACTGGATAAAACCTCTTGTGATTGCAAGTACACTGCTTGCTTGTACAACGACGAGTGTCATGGCTGCAACCACAGTAAAAGTGGGCATGTCTGGTCGTTATTTTCCATTCACGTTTGTTAGTAAAGATAAATTACAGGGGTTTGAAGTCGACCTATGGAATGAAATTGGCAAACGTAACGATTACCAGGTTGAGTTTGTTACCGCGAGCTTCTCGGGTTTATTTGGTCAATTAGAAACAGGTCGAATTGATACTATTTCTAACCAAATTACCATTACCCCTGCTCGCCAAGCCAAATTTTTATTCAGCCAACCTTATGTTATTGACGGTGCGCAACTTGTGGTTCGTAAAGGTAATACAACTATCCACTCGCCTACAGACTTAGATGGGAAAACGGTAGGGGTTAATCTCGGCTCAAACTATGAGCAGTTATTGCGTCAGTTACCCAATGCTAAGCAAATTAATATCAAAACTTATGACAGTGGTATTGAGCAAGATGTCGCGTTAGGCCGCACAGATGCCTTTGTGATGGATCGTTTATCATCGCTAGCGATCATTAATAGTAAACCACTGCCGTTACAATTAGCGGGTAAACCCTTTGCCACCATCGAAAATGCATGGCCATTTTTAAATAATGCTAAAGGTGAATTATTACAACAACAAGTGAATCAGGCATTAACGGCGATGCATGATGACGGTACCTTAAAAGCAATCTCAACCAAGTGGTTCCATAGCGATATCACTCAATAATCTTCACTCCACCATTGATAATAATTGTCACTGGTGGAGCCTGATTCCCCCTGCTTAATCAGTAAAACGGATCACCATTATGGGTTTTGATTTTAATTATATGTTGTCGTTGATGCCTATTTTGTTGAAATACCTACCAACAACATTATCTATGGCTGCACTTGGGGCTGTTTTTGCGCTAATACTTGGCTTAATTCTCGCTTTAATTCGTATTTATCAGCTACCAGTTCTGAACGCGCTGACACAACTTTATATCAGTTTTTTTCGCGGTACACCGTTACTGGTGCAGCTATTTTTACTCTATTACGGCTTACCACAAGTGATGCCAAGCTTGGTAGGATTAGATGCCTTTAGCGCTGCAGTGATCGGCCTTAGCCTCCATTTTGCCGCTTACATGGCAGAAAGTATTCGCGCCGCCATTATTGGCGTAGATCGTAGCCAACGAGAAGCCAGCTTAGCGATTGGTATGACAGAATCGCAAACCATGCGTCGAATTATATTGCCGCAAGCCACCCGTATCGCATTACCGTCATTGATGAATTATTTTATTGATATGATCAAATCGACCTCACTTGCTTTCACGCTTGGAGTGCCGGAAATCATGGCAAAAGCACAAATGGAAGCCTCATCAAGTTTCAAGTTTTTTGAAGCGTTCCTTGCTGTGGCAATAATATACTGGGCTGTAGTGATAGTGCTTACTCGCTTACAACAGCTAGCTGAAACACGTTTAGACAGGGCCTATGTACGATGATAAACATAAAAAAACTTACTAAGCGCTTTGCCGAACACACAGTTTTTAACGATCTCGATCTGCAGATTAACCAAGGCGAAATCGTAGCGATTATTGGTCCATCAGGAACAGGAAAATCAACTTTTTTGCGTTGCCTTAATTACCTTGATAGTGCTAATAGCGGCACCATCGCTATTAATGATGTCGAGGTTAATTGCCTGCAACCTAAAAAAAGTGACATTTTAGCTCTGCGACGCCAAACCGGGTTTGTATTTCAAAATTACGCTTTATTTAATCACCTCACCGCCGAACAAAATATCAGTGAGGGACTAAAGGTAGTTAAAGAACTCGACAGTCAACAAGCACAACAGCGAGCACTGAGTATTCTGACCGATATTGGCTTAGCCGATAAAGCCAATCAATACCCTGCTGCCCTTTCAGGTGGTCAACAACAGCGAGTCGGTATTGGTCGTGCAATGGCGTTAGAGGCTGAATTACTTTTACTGGATGAACCCACATCAGCGCTGGATCCCCTGTGGGTAAATGAAGTGCTAAACTTGATCAAACAATTGGCACAACAGCAACAAACCATGTTGATCGTCACCCATGAATTACAGTTTGCACGCGAAGTCGCTGACAGAGTGATCTTCATGGCCGACGGTCAATTTGTAGAGCAAGGACCGCCACAGCAGATCTTTAATCACCCTAACGATCCGCGGCTAAAGGCTTTTTTGACTCAAATAGGGATCCAATAAGGATCCTTGAACTTCGCGCTATAAAACGTATAATGCAGCGCCCGTCATTAGATGTGGGTATAATTATTGACTCTTTGTTAGTCAGTGATTACAATTCCGCCTCTTTGTTCGTGGTAATTGTCCAATTATGGCCAATTACATCTAACAAACTTAAAAACTGATCAGTTAATTTAAGGTAAAACCATGAAACGCACATTCCAACCTTCTGTTCTTAAGCGTAAGCGTAGTCACGGCTTCCGTGCTCGTATGGCAACTAAGAACGGTCGTGCAACAATCAATGCACGTCGCGCTAAAGGCCGTAAGCGTCTTTCTAAGTAATCATCGACGATTATTTTGAATAAGTACGCTTTTTCTCGGGAGTTACGTTTGTTAACTCCCGAACATTACAAAACTGTCTTCCAGCAAGCTCATCGTGCTGGCTCTCCTCACTTGACTATTCTTGCCCGTTCTAACGAATTCGACCACCCCCGTCTCGGTCTGGCTGTTCCTAAAAAACAGATTAAAACTGCTGTCGACAGAAACCGCTTCAAACGCGTTGTTCGCGAAAGTTTCCGTTTAAAACAACATCAGCTTCCAGCCTGTGACTTCGTAGTCATCGCTAAGAAATCAGCCAATGATTTGAGTAACGAAGAACTATTTACGTTGTTAGATAAGTTATGGCATCGCCTGTCTCGCCCGTCGCGTGGCTAGTCGTAAGACTAGTCCGCTTTTACCAACTGGCAATCAGCCCGCTTCTTGGGCCACGCTGTCGGTTCACCCCTACATGTTCTCAATATGCGATCGAAGCTGTAAAAACGCATGGAGCGCGAAAAGGTTGTTGGTTAGCGGCGAAACGTCTATTAAAATGTCACCCTTTAAATGACGGTGGTTACGACCCCGTTCCGCCAACCAAGCATAACGACAGAGAACATTAACCATGGGTTCCCAACGTAATATTCTGTTAATTGCCCTACTGTTTGTCTCATTCTTGCTATTTCAGCAATGGCATGGCGACAAGAACCAGCAACCAACGAAGCCGGGTGTAGCGCAGCAAGTCAATAACAATAGTGGTATTCCATCACACTCAAGTGATAATCAACCACTGACTGACCAGAAAACTTCAACTAACTTAATTACCATTAAAACGGATGTACTGGAATTAACAGTCGACACGCTTGGTGGTGATGTTATCAATGCAAAACTACTTAAATACGACAATACTCTCGATTCTAAAGACCCGTATGTTTTATTAAGTGATACTGATGGACGTGATTATATCGCGCAATCAGGCTTAATTGGTGCTAACGGTTCAGACTCACAAACACATGGCCGCGCACAATATGCTGTGACTGCAAAAAGCTTTGTGATGGCACCCGATCAAAACGAACTACGTGTACCAATGACATTTACTAAAGATGGCATTAGCTACATTAAAACATTCGTTTTCAAGCGCAACGATTATGCGGTTAACGTTGACTACACTGTCGACAACAAAACTGACAAAGCAGCGACAGTACAAATGTACGCACAGCTACGTCACCGCCTAGAAAGTAAAACTGGCGGCGGTATTCAAGGCATGGCAATGCACACCTACAACGGTGCGGCATACTCAGCTAACGATACTAAGTATAAAAAATACAGTTTTGATGACATCAAAGAGAAGAATCTTAACCAGTCAGCAAATGACGGCTGGGTTGCGATTATGGAGAACTACTTCGTATCAGCATGGATCCCTCGTGATGGCGCAGATCAGACATCTCAAGTCTACAGCAGCGATAACAACGGTGTAGGTTACATCGGTGTACGTATGCCGTTAGAGACTGTTGCTCCTGGTCAAACAAAAGAAATCAAAGCAACACTTTGGCTTGGTCCTAAGTTGCAAAAAGAAATGGCAGCAACCGCAACTAACCTAAACCTAACGGTTGATTACGGTTGGTTATGGTTCATTGCAAGTCCATTGCATAAATTGCTTTCTTTCATTCACGGTATTGTAGGTAACTGGGGTGTAGCAATTATCATCCTAACGCTAATTGTTCGTGGTGCAATGTACCCACTAACAAAAGCGCAGTACACCTCAATGGCGAAAATGCGCATGCTACAGCCTAAGATTCAGGCAATGCGTGAGCGTTTAGGTGATGACCGTCAACGTCAAAGCCAAGAAATGATGGAGCTGTACAAAAAAGAGAAAGTAAACCCACTTGGTGGTTGTTTACCTATCATGCTGCAGATGCCAATTTTCATTGCACTGTATTGGGCACTAATGGGATCAGTTGAATTGCGTCATGCGCCATTCTTCGGTTGGATTCAGGATCTATCAGCACAAGACCCGTACTACATCCTGCCTGTTCTTATGGGTGTATCAATGTTCCTGATTCAGAAGAACAGCCCATCGACAGTAACGGATCCAATGCAGCAGAAAATCATGACCTTTATGCCGGTTATGTTTACTTTCTTCTTCTTATGGTTCCCATCAGGTCTAGTGTTGTACTGGTTAGTATCAAACATTGTGACTCTGATTCAACAGACTATTATTTTCCGCGCGTTGGAAAAGAAAGGTTTACACAGCAAAGCTAAATAAGCGCTGCCTGTGAATAAAAGGCGACCTTAGGGTCGCCTTTTTTTATGGGGCAGATTAGGCGTAAACCCTCACAGTGGTTTACAATCATCAAGTCATTTTAAAGCAAAGCCAAGGTTATGAATCAACATATCGATACTATCGTTGCACAAGCAACACCACCGGGCCGTGGCGGCGTCGGCATCATTCGCGTTTCAGGTCCTAAAGCGAAAGAAGTAGCCCTTGCCGTTGCTGGTCGTGAGTTAAAAACCCGTTACGCTGAATATCTGCCATTTAAAAATGAAGATGGTACCGCCCTTGATCAGGGGATCGCGCTGTTTTTTAAAGGCCCCAATTCATTCACGGGCGAAGATGTATTAGAACTCCAAGGCCACGGTGGCCCAGTATTAATGGATATGATGATCCGTCGTATTCTTAATATTGATGGTATTCGTCCAGCGCGTCCTGGTGAGTTCTCTGAACGTGCGTTTATGAACGATAAGCTTGATTTAGCCCAAGCAGAAGCCATTGCTGACTTAATTGACGCTAGCTCAGAAGAAGCCGCGAAAAGCGCTTTTAAATCACTGCAGGGTGTATTCTCAAACAAAGTAAATGAATTAGTTGAAGCCTTAATTCATTTACGTATTTTTGTCGAAGCTGCCATTGATTTCCCTGAAGAAGAAATTGACTTCCTATCTGACGGCAAAGTCAGTGGTGATCTCAATAACATCATGACTCGCTTGGCAGATGTTCGTAAACAAGCTAACCAAGGCGCGATCATGCGTGAAGGCATGAAAGTGGTGATTGCTGGCCGCCCTAATGCCGGTAAATCAAGCCTACTCAACGCGTTATCGGGAAAAGACAGTGCGATTGTGACCGATATCGCTGGTACCACTCGTGACGTATTACGCGAACATATTCACATTGATGGAATGCCATTACACATCATTGATACCGCCGGTTTACGTGAAGCAACTGATGAAGTAGAACGGATTGGTATTGAACGCGCATGGGCTGAAATTGAACATGCCGATCGGGTGTTATTCATGGTTGATAGTACCACCACCGACGCCACCGATCCTAAAGAGATTTGGCCTGACTTTATTGAGCGCCTACCTGCTGATATGGGTCTAACCGTCATTCGTAATAAAACAGAACTAACGGGTGAGTCAGCCGGTATCTGTCATGTAAATAATCCAACCTTAATTCGCCTCTCTGCGCGTACAGGCGAGGGTGTCGACGACTTACGTGAACATCTAAAGCAATGTATGGGATTTGCAGGTACGACCGAAGGCGGCTTTATGGCACGTCGTCGTCACTTAGATGCACTAGAGCGTGCAGCTGAACATTTAGAGATCGGTAAACAACAACTTGAAGGTTTTATGGCGGGTGAAATTCTGGCAGAAGAATTACGTCTTGCTCAACAGCACTTAAGTGAGATCACCGGTGAGTTTACCTCGGATGATTTACTTGGACGTATCTTTACTTCGTTCTGTATTGGTAAGTAACTACTAACATTTCACTTGCATTGATGGTTACGCTAAAAACGTCACATATTATTGATATGTGACGTTTTTTATTATTTTTTAGGTTCAGGCTTAGGATAATTTATACTGATATATTCCGGCTCTTCAATCCCAGTCTGTTGATTAAGTACTCGCGTTAACGCAAACAAATAGTTAACTAACAAATTACTGAATCTTGGCAATGTTGGTGGTATTTTTTTCCCCGCAGCATCGACTTTAACTAATTGTCTTACCACCTTTTTAGCCAAGCTTCGGCATTGGTGTAACTGCACCACCGCCCCCACTCCTCGCGGTAATACAAAACGTTTATTGCTATCTGTTACTTGATCGCGAAAGTAATGATAATCCGCTTTCAGCTTACCAATATCATCCTCAAAAATACCGCATTTACCTCGAATTGAACCATTCAAATGAAAAATTCGTGGTTGAAGCCAGATTAATGATTGTTGTATTTCCCCATCGTCTAACTGTGAGATCACCAAGCCAATATAGGTACATAATTCATCGGTGAGAATTTCAAAATCGCACAAGGGTGAATCTTCAAAAATAAACGGATAAGCGAGTTCATCAATATCGCCAGAAAACTTTAATACCATGACTTTATTCATCCTTACCAAATATGGCTAATTCTACCAGTAGACTGTCATTGACAGCGTTCCCAAAATCACTAACTATGTTCGCAAATTTTGCTTGCTAGGGATGTTGCAAGCTCACCATCTACGACGTATGGAAAATTATGTACCGACTATGTAAATATTTATTTTTTATTGGCTGTTTATGCCGTAGTTCAATCAGCTTTGGAGCTGAAACTGTCTACCCAATAACAGTTATTGATGCCAGTAATCAAGCGGTTACATTGAAGAAAATGCCGACTCGTGTCGACTCTAAAAGCATGTTTAGCGATCAAGTTATCATGGCGCTACTACCACTCCAAAATATCACCAGTTTAAGCCGCTTAAGTAAGGATGCTACTTACTCAATTATTGCTAATAAAATTCCAGCCACCCTACCGTTACGTGATCTTAATGTCGAACGTATTATTGCCGAGCACCCAGATTTAGTATTGGTCGCCAGTTGGAGTGATAGCCCTAAAATAGCTCAACTGCGAGCAGCGGGTATTACAGTATTTGTAATAAAAACGGTTTATAGCCTTAAAAACATCGAAAAAAACATCTTATTAGTCGGTAAACTGGTTAATCAAAATACTGCCGCAGCAGCGTTAGTTGAAACAATGCAACAAAAGCTTAAGCAACAGGTTATCGTTCCCAAACAGCCGCTAACCGCGATTGAATACACTCCGTGGGGAGCATCCAGTAACCATAATTCGACTATCAATACCATTATTAGTCAGGCTCAACTCAAAAATGTCATAGCGAATACCAGTGGCGATAAATTTGGCCAAGTGCCGATAGCTAAAGAGCAACTATTAGTGCTCAACCCGGATGTAATTATTATACCAGGAGTGGACAGTGATGGTTTTAAGCAACAGTTACTCCATGATCCAGCCCTGCAAACGTTAACAGCTATTCGAGATCGCCGTGTGATCAGCTTGCCACATTCACTGCGTTCAACTGATAGCCAATACATTGCCGACGCTATCATCTACCTTAATCATAAGGTTTATAAGCCCCATGCTCAGTCATCAATACATTAAACCGCTACAAGGTATTACGGCATTAATCGGATTATTACTGTTGTTAATTATTTACCTTAGTCTCGGCTCTGTCTCTATTCCCATTGATGACATTTTTGCCATGTTCAACAGCTATATTCATGGTGGTGAGGCATTAGCCCAACAACAATATCCTCTCGCCTCGGCGATCATATTACAGATCCGCTTACCGCGTGCTTGTGCCGCCATATTGGCTGGTAGTGCACTGGCCTTAGCAGGTGCCTGTAGCCAAGGCTTATTTAGAAATCCCCTTGCTAGCCCCGATATCTTAGGTATTAGTGCTGGTAGTAGTTTTGCTGCAGTGGTCGCAATAGTCAGTGGCTTAACCGTGGTCAATCCCGCCTTATTACCCGTCGTCACCGCAATAGGAGCTTTAATCACTGCCACTATCGTGTATTTGATTGCCCGCCAAACCCAACAGCATGGCTTATTCATCATTTTAGCTGGCTTGGCAGTATCAAGTTTATTAGGCGGGTTAACCATGGGGGTATTATTAACCGCTCAACAATATGAAGTCAGTGAATTTGTATTCTGGACTATGGGTGGCCTAGATGCGCGAACTTGGCAGCAATTACTATGGCCAACCCCAATGATTATTATTACTGCGTGGATATTATTACGCCATGGACAAACATTAAACCTGCTCGCTTTAGGTGAACAAAATGCCCATGGCATGGGCGTTAATGTCGGTCACAGCCGCCGCTTATTATTGTTACTAACCACCTTACTTACTGCGATGGCAATTGCTGTAGCGGGTCCAATTGGCTTTATTGGCTTAATCGTCCCCCATCTAGCTCGACTCTTAGTGGGGCCAAATAATCGTATTTTACTGCCATTTTCGGCCTTATTTGGCGCAATGTTCCTCTTAGGGTGTGATCTTATTGCACGTACCGTTATTGCTCCCAACGAATTAAAAACTGGGATAATTACCGCGATTATTGGCGGGATCTATTTTATTATTCTATTAATTCGTAGCCAATATAAAGGATTACAATCATGATCCTACCACTTGTGATCGACCAATTAAGTTACCATCAAGGATCACAGCCGTTATTACAGAATATTAACTTTGCCATTAATCCTGGCGAATTAGTCGGTATTATTGGCCCTAACGGCGCAGGTAAAAGCACGCTGCTCAAATGTCTCAGCGGGTTTATGACACCCACCCATGGCAGTATTCGTTTATTTGATCAGCCTCTTAACAGCTATAGTCATCAACAACGAGCTCAGCAATTAAGTTATTTACCTCAATACACAGAACCTGCCTTTGGGTTTGTAGTTAACGATATTATTTATTACGGTTATCACCAATCAGCCGCACTATCACAACATAAAATAAATAATATTATTAGTCAGTTACAAATAGAAGATCTCTTAAATAGACCCATCAATCAACTCTCAGGTGGCGAACAACAACGAGTGCATTTTGCCCGTTTATTAATTCAAAATGCAGCTATCATGCTACTTGATGAACCAACAGCTAGCCTCGATATTGGTCATGAGTCATTATTACTTAATATTCTAAGCCACCATTGCCAACAAGGTAAAAGTGCCTTAATCGCCATTCACAACCTTAATACCGCGATCACATTTTGCGACCGTTTATTATTATTAGAACATGGTCAGCAAATTGCTTTTGATAGCCCTCAAAAGGTATTAACCCCGCAACAAATCACCGCGCTTTATCATCACCACGTCAGTGTCACTCACCATCCAGACAACCAAAAACTATTTATTTTACCGCAACGCCACTCGATCCCCTGAGCAAGGCGATCAACTATCAGATCACCAAAAACAACGATCACAAGCCTGTGCAAAAAACAAGGGGATCATGTGGGTAAGATCGTCATTAATCAGCACGCGTTCTTATCGTGATAATATTATAATGATCGTGTTAGCTATTATAATTACTGATATTTAGTCAAAAATACCCACATTTTCTCCCACTTTCATCCCCATTATTAGCTGGTGGATAAAAATAATAGCCTTTCAGTGAATAAAACGGCCTTCATATACCATAAAGGCTATCTTTATAGGGTTTGATCTCAGTACAATATTCGCTAGGTATTTCGTTTGATGTTGATGATCCCATCAAAGCGCTCACTATAAGGATAATTATGTCAACTATTACTCTGATCACTGGCAGCACTCTTGGTGGTGCTGAATATGTCGCCGATCATGTCGCTGAATTATTAACAGCGCAAGGCCATCAAACCAATATTATCAATCAACCTCAACTTGAACAGCTGGATCAAGATTCTATTTGGTTGATTATTTGCTCTACTCACGGTGCTGGTGATTATCCAGATAACTTTGCTGCCTTTGCTAATGCACTTAGTGAACAAAAACCCGCGCTTGAGGCATTGAAATTTGCCGTTATTGGGCTTGGAGATAGTAACTACGACACCTTTTGCGCTGCAGGCAAAAATATTGAGGCTTTATTGGTTCAATTAGGTGCAACTCCAATCGGCGAACGATTGGATATTGATGTATCAATGACGCCAGTACCTGAAGAACCAGCTGAAATTTGGCTTGAAGAGTGGCAAAATTACTTTAACGGTTAAAAAACAGTCAATAGTTACTCAATTATTTATGTTCTTTAATGGTTTTTTCTGTGGATAACTATAGATCTAAACGGTGATCAACCCATAGTTATCCATTTAATAACTTATATCGCCAATGAGCCCTGTGTATAAGTAGCTATTTTGATCCCAGCCTATCCTCTGGAAGATCCAAGCTACTCCACAGTAAATGATCTTCTTTAAATGCATGATCATAAGGATCATTTAGCGGTTATCCACACGATCAGTGGATCCTAATAGTAGATCTAATAGAAGATCTCTTTAAAAAGATCTTATATATATTTAAACAATCAAAATGGCCGATCAAATGATCTTGATGAAAGATTCTCTCTTGCCAAGAAACAGGATAGAATGTCCGCCCTTTGCTCGAGTTAACTCACTGGCTATTTAAATACCTGAGGAAGTTTCATGTTTTACCAGGAAAAATTTGATGTCATCGTTGTGGGTGGCGGTCATGCCGGTACAGAAGCGGCACTGGCAGCTGCCCGAATGGGACAAAAAACCTTACTGTTGACCCATAATATCGATACGTTGGGCCAAATGTCGTGCAACCCAGCTATCGGTGGGATCGGGAAAGGACACCTGGTTAAAGAAGTTGATGCCCTTGGCGGCTTGATGGCACATGCCATTGATAAAGGCGGTATTCAATTCCGCACCCTCAACTCTTCCAAAGGCCCAGCAGTACGGGCAACACGTGCACAAGCTGACCGTGCACTTTATAAAGCTGCAGTACGTAACGTATTAGAAAATCAGCCAAATTTAATGATTTTCCAGCAAGCTGTGACTGATCTGATTGTTGAAAATAATCGCGCAACAGGCGTGGTTACAGAAATGGGATTAAAATTCCATGCTAAAGCCGTAGTATTGACCGTAGGTACATTCCTTGGCGGCAAAATTCACATTGGTTTAGAAAATTATAGCGGTGGTCGTACAGGCGATCCGGCATCAAATGCCTTAGCCGATCGTCTACGTGAATTACCATTGCGTGTTGATCGCTTGAAAACTGGTACTCCACCACGCATTGATGCACGCAGTGTTGATTTTAGTGTGCTTGAAACGCAACACGGTGATAACCCAACTCCAACGTTTTCGTTCATGGGTAAGCAATCTGACCACCCGCGTCAAATTCCATGTTTTATTACTTACACCAATGAGCGTACTCATGAAGTGATTCGTAATAACCTTGATCGTAGTCCAATGTATGCTGGTGTAATTGAAGGTATTGGTCCGCGTTACTGCCCTTCAATTGAAGATAAAGTGATGCGTTTTGCGGATAAAAATAGCCACCAAATTTTCATTGAGCCTGAAGGCTTAACCACTAATGAACTTTATCCGAATGGTATTTCAACCAGCTTGCCTTTTGACGTTCAAATGCAAATTGTACGTTCAATGAAAGGCTTTGAAAATGCGACTATTATGCGTCCAGGTTATGCGATCGAGTATGATTTCTTTGATCCGCGCGACCTTAAGCAAACCTATGAAAATAAATACATTGATGGTTTATTCTTTGCGGGACAAATTAACGGTACTACTGGTTATGAAGAAGCTGCCGCACAAGGCTTAATGGCGGGTATGAACGCTGCTCTTCAAACCCAAGACAAAGAAGGTTGGAGTCCACGTCGCGATCAAGCTTACATGGGTGTATTGATTGACGATCTATCAACCATAGGCACTAAAGAACCTTACCGTATGTTTACGTCACGCGCGGAATACCGTTTGTTGTTACGTGAAGA
This sequence comes from Photobacterium aquimaris, assembly GCF_002954455.1. Lineage (GTDB taxonomy): Bacteria > Pseudomonadota > Gammaproteobacteria > Enterobacterales > Vibrionaceae > Photobacterium > Photobacterium aquimaris. The sequence continues at coordinate 42,376 of NZ_MSCC01000003.1, read as the reverse complement.
TAATGCTGATTTACGTTTAACCCCAATGGGTCGTGAGTTAGGTCTAGTTGATGATGAACGCTGGGCGCGTTTCAATCAAAAATTAGAAAATATGGAACAAGAACGCCAGCGTTTGAAAGATATTTGGGTTAATCCAAATTCGGATCATATTGAAAGTTTAAATAAGATCCTTAAATCACCGATCGTGCGTGAAGCTAATGGTGAAGATCTTCTTCGTCGTCCTGAAGTGACTTATGGGCAATTAACCAGTATTGAAACTTTTGCACCTGCACACGATGATATTGAAGCGCGCGAGCAAGTTGAAATTCAAATTAAATACCAAGGTTATATTGATCGTCAGCGTGATGAAGTAGAAAAATCATTACGTCATGAAACCACTAAACTACCGTTTGATCTTGATTATAGCTTGGTGAAAGGCCTATCAAATGAAGTAGTGATTAAGCTGAATGATGCCAAGCCAGAATCTGTCGGTATGGCATCTCGTATTTCTGGTATTACGCCAGCGGCAATTTCATTGCTATTGGTTTATTTGAAAAAACATGGCTTGCTTAAAAAAGGCGAATAAGGGTTAGATAATGAAACAACGTTTGATACAACTTATCGCTCAAACTGATCTTCAGGTCACAGAACAACAACTTGATCAATTGATCGGTTATGTGCAACTGCTGCACAAATGGAATAAAGCGTATAATCTGACTTCTGTGCGCGATCCGAATGAAATGTTAGTTAAACACATTATGGATAGTATTGTGGTGAGCCAATATTTAGACGGTGAGCGTTACATTGATGTTGGTACGGGACCGGGATTACCTGGTATTCCGTTAGCGATTATGTGCCCGAATAAATCATTTACGTTGCTTGATAGTTTAGGTAAACGCATTCGATTTATTCGCCAAGTGATCCATGAGCTAAAAATTACCAATGTGACAGCTGTTCAAAGTCGCGTTGAAGAATTTGATCCCGGCGAAGGCTTTGATGCGGTATTAAGCCGTGCTTTTGCCTCAATGTCAGACATGGTTAATTGGTGTCACCATTTACCGAAACAAGGTGGTCAATTCTTCGCCCTGAAAGGACAGTACAATCAAGATGAAGCAGCAGAGCTTCCTGAGTGGTGTTCTGTTGTTGAAGTTAAATCGTTACAGGTTCCTGATCTCGAAGGCGAGCGTCATTTAGTTGTATTAACAGCCAAAGATTAATTGTTGAGGTTTTTGTGGGAAGAATCATAGCTGTTGCAAATCAGAAAGGTGGTGTTGGTAAAACAACATCGTGTGTCAATCTGGCTGCTTCATTGGCTGCTACTCAGCGTAAAATATTGGTGATCGATCTTGATCCTCAAGGTAACGCGACCATGGCCAGTGGCGTCGACAAATACCAAGTTGAAGCCAGCGCTTATGATCTTTTGGTCGATGAAACTCCTTTTAATCAAGTTGTTATTAACGAAACTACTGGCGGCTATCATTTGATAGCTGCTAATGGCGATGTTACTGCTGCTGAAATTAAATTAATGGAAGTGTTTGCTCGTGAAACGCGGTTACGCAACGCGCTAGCTTCTGTTCGTGATAATTACGATTATATTTTTATTGATTGTCCGCCATCTTTAAACTTGTTAACTATCAATGCAATGACTGCTGCTGATTCGGTATTAGTTCCAATGCAGTGTGAATATTTTGCCCTTGAAGGTTTAACTGCATTGATGGATACCATCAGCAAGTTAACCGCCGTTGTTAACAGTGATCTTAAAATTGAAGGTTTGTTACGCACCATGTTTGATCCTCGTAACCGACTTTCAAATGAGGTATCACAGCAACTTAAAAAGCATTTTGGTGATAAAGTATATCGTACTGTTATTCCACGTAACGTGCGTCTGGCTGAGGCACCAAGTCATGGTCGTCCAGCAATGTATTATGACAAATATTCTAGTGGTGCTAAGGCGTATTTAGCGCTAGCCGGTGAAATGATTCGCCGTGATGAATTAGCACTGCAAGCCACTCCGGTTGAAGCGTAAGGTTTTCCATGAATTTCAATAAAAGAGGCTTGGGCAAAGGCCTTGATGCCCTACTAGCCACCAGCAATGTTGCTCAAGCAAAGAAACAACAAAATGATGAGCACGCCTCACAGCAAACTGTTATTGATGGCGAATTATGCCAAATTGCAGTATCAGCATTGAGCTCTGGTCAATACCAACCTCGTAAAACAATGGCTGCTGATGCGCTAACTGAATTAGCCGATTCGATTCGTGCTCAAGGTGTTATTCAGCCGATTGTTGTACGCCGTATTGATAATCAGCGTTATGAAATTATTGCTGGTGAACGTCGTTGGCAAGCTGCGCGTCAAGCAGGGCTACAAACTGTACCTTGTATTATCAAAAATGTTGATGATCGTGCCACGGTTGCTATCGCGTTGATTGAGAATATTCAACGTGAAGATCTTAATGCAATCGAAGAAGCGCGTGCTTTAGAACGTTTGCAACAAGAATTTTCATTAACCCACCAGCAAGTAGCTGATGCTGTGGGTAAATCACGTGCTGCTGTTTCTAACTTACTACGTTTGAATCAATTGTCTGATGCTGTCAAACAACTGGTTGAACAAAAACAGTTAGAAATGGGTCATGCAAGGGCTTTATTAGCCTTAGATGAACAACAACAGTTAGCTACAGCACAAATAATCATCAATAAGTTGTTAACTGTGCGAGAGGCTGAAAAGCTAGTAAAAACACTATTAAATCCAACCGCAACGCCAGTCAAGTCGGCACCACAGCCACAAACTGTCGCATTACAATTAAGTTTGAGTGAGCGCTTTGGAACCAAAGTTGCCATTAATCAAAATAAAAATGGTAAAGGTAAAATTGTTATTAATTACGACCAACAAGATAAATTAGCGCAAATTCTTGCAATGTTAGGCCACGAACTGTGATCTGCTAGCGGTAATTTTTGATTAGACGATTACCCTGTGGTAGTTAGGTTATTTTGTTGTAAAATATAAATGTTTTTTTTGCTGCAATAAGATTGCATTCAATCTATTCAGTCGTATAATTTTCGCTGTATTTCCCGAACTTATGTGTCGAGGAATGGACTCGAGGAACGAATACATGGTATCGGCGCTAGTGAAACCGGGACGCCAATTGGCAAAACGGTTGCTGTTACTACAATCTGGCGTCGTAGTAGCTACGGCATTAACGGCAGTCTTCGCTGTCAATGTTGACTGGGGAATATCTGCACTTATCGGTGGTGGCATTTTCGTAATCGCCAATACTGTATTTGCTATGTGTGCGTTTATGTTTAGTGGTGCCAGGAAGGCACGATTAGTCATGGCGTCATTTTATGGCGGAGAAGTGCTCAAAATCCTCATAACAGTCATCCTTTTTGCCGCTGCTTACCTGTATAAAGGGGTGGAACTTGTTCCCCTCCAACTAACCTATTTGCTGGTTCTTGGTATTAATATTTTTGGACCGGTTTTATTCATTAACAACAACAAATAGGATCAGTTATGGCTGCGCCAGGTGAAGCGCTAACGCCGTCAAGCTACATCACTCACCACCTTACTAACTTATCGACGGATAAGCTTGGTTTGGTGAGTGAAGGAAGTTTTTGGACGGTAAATATCGACAGCCTTGTTTTTTCTGTTCTGACCGGATTATTCTTTTTATGGGTATTCCGCAAGGTAGCAAAACAGGCGTCATCAGGAGTACCAAGTAAGTTACAATGTTTTGTTGAAATGGTAGTTGAATTCGTTGATACCAACGTTAAAGATACTTTCCATGGCCGCAATTCACTTGTTGCTCCGTTAGCACTAACCATTTTCTGTTGGATTTTACTGATGAACATCATGGACCTTGTGCCAATTGATTTTCTTCCGTATGCCGCACAAAGTGTTGGAATTCCTTATTTGAAAGTGGTTCCAAGTGCTGACGTTAACATCACTATGGCAATGGCGTTAGGCGTATTCGCATTGATGATTTACTACAGCATCAAAGTGAAAGGTCTACTCGGCTTTGCAAAAGAACTGGCTCTTCACCCGTTCAATCACCCAATTATGATTCCGTTTAACTTACTTCTTGAAGTGGTATCGCTGATTGCGAAGCCAATTTCATTAGGTATGCGTTTGTTCGGAAACATGTTTGCTGGTGAGGTGGTGTTTATCCTTATCGCGGCGTTGATGCCGTGGTGGGCTCAATGGCTAGGCTCGGTACCGTGGGCTATTTTCCACATCCTAGTCATTACAATTCAAGCATTCGTATTCATGATGTTAACTATTGTGTACCTGTCTCAGGCGCATGAAGACAATCATTAACGATTATTTGTAACTTTTATATTTTTTATTGGCACTTTAGCCGACAACTATAAACTGGAGATAGTGATGGAAACTTTACTAAGCTTTTCTGCAATTGCCGTGGGCATCATTGTAGGTCTTGCTTCCCTTGGTACAGCGATCGGCTTCGCAATTCTTGGTGGTAAATTCCTTGAAGGCGCTGCACGTCAACCTGAAATGGCGCCAATGCTGCAAGTTAAGATGTTCATTATCGCAGGTCTACTGGATGCGGTTCCAATGATCGGTATCGTAATCGCGTTGCTATTCACATTCGCAAACCCATTTGTTGGCCAACTAGCAGGCTAATAAACCGCTGTGATCAGCCTTTATTAAGAAGGCTGACTCCAGAGTAAATGGACCCTAGCAACCCTTTTTAAGGAGATGCGTTGTGAATATGAATGCAACTTTGCTGGGTCAGGCTATCGCTTTCTTCTTCTTTGTAGTGTTCTGCATGAAATATGTATGGCCACCAATTATGGAAGCGATTGAAGAACGTCAGAAAAAAATTGCTGACGGCTTGGCTGCTGCAGATCGCGCAGCCAAAGACCTGGACCTTGCACAAGCTAATGCTTCTGATCAATTGAAAGAAGCGAAACGCGCCGCGAGTGAGCTGATTGAACAGGCAAATAAGCGTAAAGCTCAAATTGTTGATGACGCTAAAATTGAAGCCCAAGCTGAGCGTGAGAAAATTCTTGCTCAAGGTATGGCTGAAATTGAAGCTGAACGTAATCGTGCTCGTGATGAGTTAAGAAAACAAGTTGCAACTCTAGCTGTGATTGGTGCTGAGAAGATCATTGGGCGCTCTATCGATATGGAAGCGCAAACTGATATTCTTAACAAAGTCACTGCAGAACTGTAATTAAAGGGGCAAGCACATGTCGGATATGACTACTATCGCACGCCCCTACGCTAAAGCAGCATTTGACTTTGCGGTCGAGAATAACGCGCTGGCACAGTGGGCAGAAATGCTAACTTTTGCGGGTGCTGTGGCAACTGATGACACTATGCAAGATATTCTTGATAGTGGCTATGCCGCTGACAAGCTCGCTGAAATATTTGTTTCAGTGTGCAGTGAGCAACTCGACGAATTCGGCCATAACTTAATTAAAGTGATGGCTGTTAATGGACGCCTCAATGCGCTACCCGATGTCTGTGGTGAATTCATGCTGATGAAACATGAGCATGAAAAAACCATCGAAGCTATGGTGATATCAGCCATTGCTCTTGATGAAAACCAGTTAGATGCGATCAGCGCCAAACTTGAGCAGCGTTTAGCACGTAAAGTGATGTTGACCTGCAGTGTAGACGAGACCCTGATTGCTGGGGTCGTAATTAGAGCTGGAGACCTTGTTATCGATAACTCTGTACGGGGAAAATTGAACCGTCTGAGCGATACTTTGCTGTCTTGATTTGGGGAATTGTGCATGCAACTTAATTCCACGGAAATTAGCGCACTGATCAAACAACGTATTGAAAACTTCAACGTTGTAAGTGAAGCGCGTAACGAAGGTACTATCGTTTCTGTAAGCGACGGTATTATTCGAATCCATGGCCTTGCTGACGTAATGCAAGGTGAAATGATTGAACTACCAGGCGGACTATTCGCTTTAGCACTTAACCTTGAGCGTGACTCGGTTGGTGCGGTTGTAATGGGCCCTTATGCTTCGCTACAGGAAGGCATGAAGGTAACCGGTACTGGTCGTATTCTTGAAGTACCTGTAGGTCCAGCGCTACTTGGTCGTGTTGTAAACACCCTAGGTCAGCCTATCGATGGTAAAGGTTCAATTGAAACAGAGACATTCTCTCCTGTTGAAGTAATTGCACCGGGCGTAATCGATCGTAAATCTGTTGATCAACCTGTGCAAACGGGCTACAAAGCAGTCGATGCGATGATTCCAATCGGTCGTGGTCAGCGTGAGCTGATTATCGGTGACCGTCAAACGGGTAAAACCGCGATGGCTATCGATGCCATCATTAACCAGAAGAATTCTGGGATCTACTCTGTGTATGTGGCTATTGGCCAGAAAGCTTCAACGATTGCGAACGTGGTTCGTAAGCTTGAAGAACACGGCGCATTGGAAAACACTATTGTTGTGGTTGCATCTGCTTCTGAAGCTGCTGCACTACAATACCTTGCACCTTACTCAGGTTGTGCAATGGGTGAATACTTCCGTGACCGTGGCGAAGATGCACTGATCGTATACGATGACTTGTCTAAACAAGCCGTTGCTTATCGTCAAATCTCACTATTGCTAAAACGCCCACCGGGTCGTGAAGCATTCCCTGGTGATGTTTTCTACCTTCACTCTCGTCTTCTTGAGCGTGCTTCTCGTGTTAGCGAGCACTATGTTGAGAAATTTACGAACGGTGAAGTGACAGGTAAAACGGGTTCTTTAACCGCGCTACCTATCATTGAAACTCAAGCGGGTGACGTATCGGCATTTGTACCGACTAACGTTATCTCTATCACCGATGGTCAAATCTTCCTACAAACAGAGCTATTCAACGCCGGTATTCGTCCTGCGGTTGATCCTGGTATTTCTGTATCGCGTGTAGGTGGTGCTGCCCAAACTAAAGTTATCAAGAAGCTTTCAGGTGGTATTCGTACTGCCCTAGCACAGTACCGCGAACTAGCAGCGTTTGCTCAGTTCTCGTCAGACCTTGATGATGCAACTAAAAAGCAGCTTGATCACGGTCAGAAAGTGACTGAGTTGATGAAGCAAAAGCAATACTCGCCAATGTCTGTATTTGAGCAAGCGATTGTTATTTTTGCTGCCGAAAAAGGTTTCTTAGGCGATATTGAACTTGCCAAGTTAGCTGATTTCGAAGCTGCGTTGCTTTCATTTGCCAAAGGTCAATTTGCTGAGTTAGTAGCTCAAATTGATGAAACGGGTGCTTACAACGATGATATCGAAGCGCAGTTTGCGAAACTGCTGCAAGATTTCAAAGCGACCCAAACTTGGTAATTGGTTGGTGATCGCTTAGCGATCACCTTCTAACGGAGAGTGACGATGGCCAGCGCAAAAGAGATTCGTAACAAGATCGGTAGTGTTCAAAATACACAGAAGATCACTAAAGCGATGGAAATGGTGGCCGCTTCTAAAATGCGTAAAACGCAAGAAGCGATGGAGTCATCACGTCCATACGCACAAACTATGCGCAAAGTGATCGGTCACATCGCCCTTGGTAGCCTTGAGTATAAGCATCCTTATCTCGAAGAGCGTGAAGCCAAGCGCGTCGGTTACATCATTGTTTCTACTGACCGTGGTCTGTGTGGTGGCTTGAACATTAACTTGTTTAAAAAAGCCATTAACGATGTGCAGACGTGGTCTGAAAAAGGTGCTGAAGTTGATCTTGCGTTAATTGGCGCAAAAGCAACGGCATTTTTTAATAACTACGGCGGCAACGTAACGGCTCAAGTATCAGGCCTTGGTGATTCACCAACGGTGGATGAGCTGATCGGTACTGTTGGCGTAATGCTGAAGAAATATGATGAAGGTCAATTAGATCGTTTGTACCTAGTATACAACCAGTTTGTAAATACTATGGTGCAAGAACCGGTGATTGATCAATTGTTGCCTTTGCCTAAGTCAGAAGACGAAGAGATGCAGCGCAACCATTCTTGGGATTATATTTATGAGCCCGAGCCACAACCGTTACTTGATGCCCTATTGGTTCGTTATGTCGAATCACAAGTGTATCAAGGCGTGGTTGAGAACCTTGCCAGTGAGCAAGCGGCACGAATGGTAGCAATGAAAGCTGCGACCGATAACGCAGGTGATCTGATTGATGACTTGCAACTTGTGTATAACAAAGCCCGTCAGGCGGCGATCACACAAGAATTATCAGAAATCGTTTCTGGTGCATCTGCTGTTTAAGGCAAAGAATTAATAAGTTTAGAGGATTAACGATGGCTACAGGTAAGATCGTCCAGATCATTGGTGCAGTAGTCGACGTAGAGTTTCCACAGGACTCTGTACCCAAAGTATATGATGCCCTTCATGTTGATGCGAAAGAAAAAGGTACGTTAGTACTGGAAGTTCAGCAGCAACTTGGTGGCGGTATTGTGCGTGGTATCGCAATGGGTACTTCTGATGGCTTACGTCGTGGTTTGTCTGTTGAAAATACAGGCCGCCCTATTGAAGTACCAGTGGGTACAGCGACTTTAGGACGTATCATGAACGTTCTAGGTCAACCCATTGATGAGTGTGGTGAAATCGGTGAGCAAGAGCGTTATGCTATTCACCGTCCAGCGCCAAGCTACGAAGAACAATCAAATGCAACCGAGCTGTTAGAAACAGGCGTTAAGGTTATCGATCTTATTTGTCCGTTTGCTAAGGGTGGTAAAATCGGTCTATTTGGTGGTGCGGGTGTAGGTAAGACCGTTAACATGATGGAGCTTATCAACAACATCGCGCTGCAACACTCAGGCCTATCGGTATTTGCCGGTGTCGGTGAGCGTACTCGTGAAGGTAACGATTTCTACTTTGAAATGCAGGAAGCTGGGGTTGTTAACCTTGAGAAGCCTGAAGAATCAAAAGTAGCAATGGTTTACGGTCAGATGAACGAGCCACCAGGTAACCGTCTACGTGTTGCTTTGACGGGTTTGACAATGGCTGAGCGTTTCCGTGACGAAGGTCGTGACGTACTGTTATTTATCGATAACATCTACCGTTACACCCTTGCTGGTACTGAAGTATCTGCACTACTTGGTCGTATGCCATCTGCGGTAGGTTATCAACCAACACTTGCAGAAGAAATGGGTGTACTTCAGGAGCGTATCACGTCAACCAAATCTGGCTCTATCACGTCAGTGCAGGCGGTATACGTACCAGCCGATGACTTGACGGATCCATCACCAGCAACAACCTTTGCTCACTTAGATGCAACAGTTGTACTTTCGCGTCAAATCGCATCGCTAGGTCTATACCCTGCGATCGACCCACTGGATTCAACATCACGTATGCTTGATCCATTGGTAGTAGGCCAAGAACATTACGACATCGCACGTGGCGTTCAGAGCTTGCTACAGCGTTATAAAGAGCTGAAAGATATCATCGCAATTCTAGGTATGGATGAGCTGTCTGAAGAAGATAAGCAAGCTGTATCTCGTGCGCGTAAGATTGAACGTTTCCTAACACAGCCTTACCACGTAGCAGAAGTATTTACCGGTTCTCCTGGTATTTACGTATCACTTAAAGATACGTTACGTAGCTTTAAAGGTATTTTAGCTGGTGAATACGACGATATCCCTGAGCAGGCATTTATGTACTGTGGTGCGATTGAAGACGTATTAGAAAACGCCAAAAAACTGTAAGCTAATTAGGAGGCAATATGGCAGCGATAACCTTTCATCTGGATGTAGTCAGTGCTGAAAAACGTTTGTTTTCTGGTCGTGCTGAAAGTATTCAGGTTACAGGTAGCGAAGGTGAACTTGGTATTCATGCCGGTCACACGCCGTTGTTGAGTGCGATTACTCCCGGTATGGTACGCATTATCAAGCAAGGTGGCGAAGAAGATGTTATTTATCTTTCTGGCGGCATGCTTGAGGTACAACCTGGTATCGTAACCGTACTTGCTGACACCGCTATTCGTGGTATTGATTTAGATACTGCGAAAGCTGAAGAAGCAAAGCGCCAAGCTGAAGAGAGAATTCATAATCAGCATGGCGATATCGATTTTGCCCAAGCAGCCAGTGATCTAGCAAAAGCAATTGCTCAGTTACGCGTTATTGAATTGACTAAACGTTCACGTTAATCATATTTAATAGCAGCATCATAAAAAGCGACCTTAGGGTCGCTTTTTTTATGGTCAAATAGAATTTTTTATCTTATCGATAATCCATAAGAGATGATAGCACTATAAATAGTCGATTTTTGCTGATGTATAAGTAAATGTTATCTATGTGGGGTTTTTTTATTGGTTATTTTTTAGTTAAAATGTGTGGTTCATCTTAAACCTATGTGCATCTACAGGTACAATAGGAATATACAAACTATATATGCATTCAGAGGAATACTCATCATGAGCTTTAGTGCTGTGATTCTTGCCGCGGGAAAAGGTACCCGTATGTACTCTAATTTACCCAAGGTTCTTCATACCCTTGCTGGTAAGCCAATGGTTAAACATGTCATTGATACCTGTAACGATATTGGTTCAAGTAGCATTAATCTTGTTTATGGTCATGGTGGCGATATCATGCAGCAAGTATTAGCTAAAGAAAATGTGAATTGGGTACTACAGGCTGAACAGTTAGGTACCGGGCATGCGGTTAATCAAGCTGTGCCGAATCTTGCTGATGATGAGAAAGCATTGATCCTATACGGTGATGTGCCGTTAATTAGCGCGCAAACGTTAGAGAATCTACTTGATGCTCAGCCTGATGGTGGTATTGCATTATTGACTGTGGTTCTGGATAACCCGATGGGTTACGGCCGTATTGTGCGTCGTAATGGTCCAGTGGTGGCGATTGTTGAAGAAAAAGATGCCACAGAAGAACAAAAGCTGATTAAAGAAATCAATACTGGCGTTATGGTTGCTAATGGCGGTGATCTTAAGCGTTGGTTAGCATCACTTAAAAACGAGAACGCGCAAGGTGAATACTATCTGACTGACATTATTGAAATTGCTCATAACGAAGGTCGTGCGGTTGAAGCGGTACACCCTGCGCTAGCAATTGAAGTTGAAGGGGTCAATAACCGTGTGCAGTTAGCGCGTTTAGAGCGAGCATTCCAAGCGATGCAGGCTGAGCGTTTACTTGAGCAAGGTGTAATGCTACGTGATCCCGCTCGATTTGATTTACGCGGTTCACTACAATGTGGTGCCGATGTTGAAATCGATGTGAATGTTATTATCGAAGGCAGTGTTAGCATTGGTGATAATGTAATTATCGGTGCCGGTTGTGTGCTGAAAAACTGTGAGATTGATGATAACAGTATTATTAGCCCTTACAGTGTGATTGAAGGCGCTATTGTTGGTGAAGCCTGTACGGTTGGTCCATTTGCACGTTTACGTGTTGGTACTGAGTTAATGACTCAAGCCCATGTCGGTAATTTCGTTGAAATGAAGCAAGCTCGTTTAGGTGTTGGTTCTAAAGCTGGCCATCTAAGCTATTTAGGTGATGCTGATATTGGTACTAATGTTAATATTGGTGCGGGTACAATCACTTGTAACTATGATGGTGCTAATAAGTTTAAGACCGAAATCGGCGATGATGTGTTTGTTGGTTCTGATACTCAGCTTATTGCTCCGGTTAAAGTTGCAAGTGGCGCAACTATTGGTGCAGGCTCAACCATTAACCGCAATGTGGGTGAAGATGAGCTAGTGATCACTCGTACGCCAGCACGTACGATTAAAGGTTGGAAACGTCCAACCAAAAAATAGGCTTATTCTATAACTGAAAAAATGTCAGTTTAAAGAGCCATATATTATTAAGCAGAGCATGAGCTCTGCTTTTTTTATGTCTGAATTTTGACCATTTACCGCAGTTTTAGTGCCAATGATGTTATCCCTTAACTGTATTGTTTTGTGATGAAAATTATCTCAAAGGTATTGCCGAATCCTTTTTAGTAACGCTATACTAGTTTCAAATCGAAACTTACTACGTTGTTTAACCTTCATGTCGAAACGTAATACTCAGCAACGTCGCCATGCTATTGCCGTTATGGTCAGTGAGCAAGGCGAGGTTAGCGTTGATGTTTTAGCGCATCACTTTTCTACCTCAGAAGTTACTATCCGTAAGGACTTAGCAGCCTTAGAGATCACTGGTTCATTATTACGCCGCTATGGTGGCGCGATTGCTATGCCGAGTGAAATTGTCACGACAGAGCACACCGAACAAGTTTCAGTGTGTAAGTTAGCGATAGCACAAGCAGCGGCTGATCAAATTCGCGATCACCATCGAATTATTATTGATAGTGGCAGCACTACTGCCGCATTGATCGCGTTATTGGGGGGTAAGCAAGGTTTGATTGTGATGACTAATGCACTCCACGTCGCCAATGCTCTTAATGCACTTGAAAATGAACCGACGCTATTAATGACGGGTGGTACTTGGGATCCCCATTCTGAATCCTTTCAAGGTCAGGTCGCAGAATCAGTATTACGTTCGTACGATTTTGATCAGCTGTTTATCGGTGCTGATGGCATTGATGTTGCCCGTGGTACCACCACCTTTAATGAATTAATGGGGTTAAGCCGAGTAATGGCTGAAGTCTCGCGTGAAGTGGTGGTGATGGTTGAATCAAATAAAGTCGGGCGCAAAATCCCCAACCTTGAATTAGCTTGGCAAGGGATCAGTACTTTGATCACTGATGAAGGCTTAAGTGATAGCGATAAAGCCAGTATTGAGCAACATGGGGTGCGAGTGATTCGTGCCGTCGTTAACGGATAATCTCAAAATAATCAAAGCTGTGGTAAAGGAATTATTATGTGTGGAATAGTGGGTGCAGTAGCACAACGTGATGTGGCTGAAATTCTGATTGAAGGCTTACGTCGTTTAGAATATCGCGGTTATGACTCTGCCGGTATTGCGGTGGTGGCTGTTGATAATACGCTACAGCGTGTACGTCGATTAGGCAAGGTGCAAGCGTTGGCTGATGCGGTTGAGAGTATTGATTTATGCGGTGGTACTGGCATTGCGCATACTCGCTGGGCAACCCATGGTGAACCATCAGAAGCTAATGCCCACCCACATATTTCGGGTCAACATATCGCTATTGTTCACAACGGTATTATTGAAAATCATCAGGTTTTACGTGAGTTATTGCGTGAGCGTGGTTATGTCTTTAGTTCGCAAACAGATACTGAAGTGATTGCCCATTTAGTTGATTGGGAGTTACGTTCGGCAGATTGTTTATTAACAGCAGTACAAAATAGCGTTACTCAACTTGAAGGTGCTTACGGTACCGTAGTGATGGATAGTCGTGATCCTGAGCGAGTGGTGGTGGCGCGCTCTGGCAGTCCATTAGTGATTGGACTTGGCATTGGCGAAAACTTTATTGCTTCTGATCAATTGGCATTATTAAATGTCACTCGACGGTTTATGTTTTTGGAAGAAGGTGATGTTGCTGAAGTGACGCGGCGCAAAGTGACGGTATTTGATAGCCAAGGTCAAGCTGTTGAGCGTAAAGTGAGTGAATCAACAGTAGAGCATGATGCAGCAGATAAAGGCCAATATCGGCATTATATGCAAAAAGAGATCTTTGAGCAGCCAAGTGCATTGATCAACACTATGGAAGGTCGAATTAGCGATGATCATGTGATCATCGAAAGTATTGGCAGTGATGCGGCGACGATCCTCGATAAAGTTGAACATATTCAGATCATTGCTTGTGGTACTTCTTATAATGCTGGCATGGTGGCACGGTATTGGTTTGAATCGATTGCTGGTGTTAGCTGTGATGTCGAGATTGCTTCTGAGTTCCGTTATCGTAAATTCGTTACGCGTCCAAATAGCTTACTGATTACCCTTTCCCAATCAGGAGAAACAGCAGATACATTAGCAGCACTGCGTCTTGCCAAACAAAAAGGCTACATGGCGGCAATGACGATTTGTAATGTTGCGGGTTCATCGTTAGTGCGTGAGTCTGATTTAGCCTTTATGACGCGTGCAGGGGCTGAAATTGGGGTGGCATCAACCAAAGCATTTACTACTCAGCTGGTGGCACTATTGATGCTAGTAACAGCGATTGGTAAGCAGCAAGCCACGCTAGATAAAACACAAGAGCAACACATTGTGGCAGCATTGCAGCAGCTTCCAAGTTATATCGAACAAGCATTAGCGTTTGATAAGCCGATTGAGGCATTAGCAGAAGATTTTGCAGATAAACAGCATGCGTTATTTTTAGGTCGTGGTGAGTTTTATCCGATTGCGGTTGAAGCATCATTGAAATTGAAAGAGATTTCTTACATTCATGCTGAAGCTTATGCGGCTGGTGAGCTTAAACATGGTCCATTAGCGTTAGTGGATGCTGAAATGCCAGTGATTGTGGTAGCCCCAACCAATGATTTACTTGAGAAACTAAAATCAAACATTGAAGAAGTACGTGCACGTGGCGGGTTGTTGTATGTTTTTGCTGATAATGAAGCTGATTTTGATGATGGTGATGGTATGAAGATCATTACCATGCCTAAAGTTGATGAGATTATTGCACCGATTTTTTACACCATTCCAATGCAGTTATTGGCGTATCACGTTGCGCTGATCAAAGGGACAGATGTCGATCAGCCTCGTAATTTGGCTAAAGCGGTAACGGTAGAATAGTCGTTCATACGCAGTTATAACAAAGGTGCCAGCATTGGCACCTTTTTTAATGCGAGTTATTTTTGCGAAATAAAAATAGTTGAATGCAAACTTACGAACTGCAATTCAAAATACAAAAATAGTCATATATGCAACGATAATTGTCTGATTTAATCGTAACTATGGGCTAAAAAACTTGGCGCATCATCTGCAAGGAGTTGTTGTAGTAATTATGTTTACAACGGGTTTTTGGAGTAAATGATGACAGATCGTAAACAACAGATGGCGCAAAGGATCAAAGAGGCGCGTGAGTGGAAAGGCTTAACCCAAGTTTATATGGCCCAGCAATTGAAAGTCGCACGCCAAACCTATTTGGACTTAGAAACCGGTAAAACGGAACCAAAAGTGCGATTATTGGTTGAGATTTCAGAGCTAACCGAACGGCCGTTAACCTGGTTTATCTATGGTGATTTAGGGCTCGATATTATAGAAAGTGAATATAAAGAAGAGATCGATCAATTAGTCCAGTGCTTTGGCTGTCTTCCCCACTCTGCTCGCCAAATAATTTTACAGCAAAGCATTCAATTAGCGCAGTATATGGCTGAATATACACGGACACTGACTCATCGCCATTGATTGTAATAAAAAAGCAGCGTCGTTAACGCTGCTTGATAGCATTTGGTTATTTGAGTTTATTGGGCGAGAAAAAACTTATATGCAGCGCTGTCTGTCTCATCATGCCAATGATAACCCAGTTTACGCAGATGGTTGGTAAACGATAGCAAATCATGCTCAGCTAATTCAAATCCACATAAGACTCGGCCATAATCAGCACCATGGTTACGGTAATTAAATAAGCTAATATTCCATTGACCGCCTAAGGTAGATAAAAACTTAGTCAGTGCGCCTGGATATTCCGGAAATTCAAAGCTATATAACCGTTCTTGCAATGGTTTTGATGGTCGTCCACCAATCATATAGCGCACATGTACTTTGGCCATTTCATCATCCGACAAGTCCATTACCGGATAACCACCTTGACGCAGATCAGCAATAATATGTTCAAGCTCTTGTTGGCCTTGAAGTAACCGTACCCCGACAAACACATTTGCGAGTTTGTCATCATTATAACGGTAGTTAAATTCGGTCACAGCACGGCCACCAATCAGGTGACAAAAATCTAAAAAAGCCCCTGGACGCTCAGGAATCGTCACCGCTAATAGCCCTTCGCGTTTCTCGCCTAATTCACAGCGTTCAGACACATAACGCAGCCCATGAAAGTTAAGGTTAGCACCTGATAAAATAGCAGCTAAGTGGCATTGCTGTAATTGCTGCTGCTCAGCATATTTTTTCAAACCTGCCAGTGATAATGCTCCTGACGGTTCAGCAATCGCGCGAGTATCTTCAAAGATATCTTTCACCGCCGCGCAAATTTCATCGCTACTGACGGTGATCACATCATCAAGATATTGCTCACATAAACGAAAGGTCTCACTGCCAATACGTTTCACCGCGACGCCATCGGCAAACATACCCACTTGATCAAGTGTTACTGGCTGTCCAGCATCAAAAGCCGCCTTTAAACAGGCCGAGTCTTCCGCTTCGACACCGATAACCTTAATCTCAGGTAGCAGTTGTTTTAGTAATACCGAGACGCCCGCGGCTAAACCGCCACCGCCGACAGGAACGAAGACATACTCAAGATGGCCATTTTGTTGCACCAGCTCAATACCAATCGTGCCTTGTCCGGCAATGATGGCTGGATGATCAAATGGAGGTATAAAAGTATAACCATGTTGTTGCGCCAGCATTTCAGCATGAATTTTGGCTTCATCAAAGTTATTACCATGCAAGACCACATTAGCGCCAAATCCGCGTACTGCATCAACCTTAATATCGGGTGTGGTACGCGGCATGACGATAGTGGCGCTAACCTCTAACTTTTGGCTTGATAACGCTAATCCTTGGGCATGATTACCTGCAGATGCCGCAATGACACCAGCCTGACGTTGATGTTCTGTCAGTTGAGTCATCATGTTATAGGCGCCACGTAATTTAAACGAATGTACAGGCTGACGATCTTCTCGCTTTAATTGCACATGATTGCCGATGCGAGCACTGAGGCGAGTTAAATTTTGTAGAGGGGTAACTTGCGCGACCTCATACACCGGGGCGCGTAAAATATTGCGCAGATAATCTGCACCGCTAAGTAAATATTGATCGCTGACAGGGTTCACTTCGGCCATCAGATTATCCTTCTAACTTGGATTTATCACGTACAGCACCTTTATCGGCACTGGTCGCAAGTAGTGCATAGGCTTTAAGTGCTAATGATACCTGGCGTTCGCGATCGACAGGTTTCCAGCCGCGTAATTCGGCTTCTGCACGGCGAGTGGCGAGCGTGGCATCATCAACCAGTAAGTTGATACTGCGATTAGGAATATCAATTGCGATCATATCGCCACTATTAATTAAACCAATAGTACCGCCACTAGCAGCCTCGGGTGAAACATGGCCAATCGATAATCCTGAGGTGCCGCCTGAGAATCGACCATCAGTGATCAGGGCGCACTCTTTACCCAGTCCCATCGATTTCAAATAGGTGGTTGGATAGAGCATTTCTTGCATACCCGGCCCGCCTTTTGGTCCTTCATAACGAATAACGACCACATCACCGGCTTTGACTTTTCCACCAAGAATACCTTCGACAGCAGTATCTTGGCTTTCAAATACTACCGCTGGACCGGTAAAGGTTAAGCAGCTTTCATCAACCCCTGCGGTTTTAACAATACAGCCATCAAGCGCCATGTTGCCTGATAGAACAGCTAATCCGCCTTCATCACTAAACGCAAATTCTCGACTACGAATACAGCCATGTTGGCGATCATCATCAAGGGTGTCCCAACGGCAATGTTGTGAAAAAGCTTTAGTAGTGCGAATACCTGCAGGGCCTGCACGGAAGAAATCTTTTACAGCTTGAGATTGGGTTTGCATAATGTCGTAATGGCGCAGGCTTTCGGCAAAGGTTTCCCCCAAGATATTATGGCATTGGTTGTGGAATAAACCGGCGCGATCAAGTTCACCTAAAATAGCGTAAACGCCACCTGCGCGGTGAACATCTTCCATATGGTATTTAGGCGTGGAAGGAGCGACTTTACATAACTGTGGTACGCGACGTGACATTTGATCAATGTCAGCCATGGTGAAATCAATCCCACCTTCTTGTGCTGCTGCTAATAAGTGTAAAACGGTATTGCTTGAACCGCCCATTGCAATATCCAGTGCCATTGCATTTTCAAACGCGAGTTTATTGGCAATATTACGCGGTAATGCGGTGTCATCGTCTTGTTCATAGTAGCGTTTAGTTAAAGCAACGATACGTTTACCTGCATTAATAAATAGCTGCTCACGATCGGCATGTGTTGCCAGCATTGAACCGTTACCCGGCTGGCTTAACCCTAGCGCTTCGGTTAAACAATTCATTGAGTTAGCAGTAAACATGCCTGAGCAGGATCCGCAAGTTGGACATGCTGAACGTTCGATCTGCTCACTTTGCTCATCAGAAACTGTTGGATCCGCACCTTGGATCATCGCATCTACTAAATCAAGTTTGATCACTTGCTCTGACAGTTTCGTTTTGCCAGCTTCCATTGGACCACCAGAAACAAAAATTACTGGAATGTTTAATCGCAATGACGCCATTAACATTCCTGGAGTGATTTTGTCACAGTTGGAAATACACACCATCGCATCGGCACAATGGGCATTGACCATGTATTCAACGGAATCAGCAATTAATTCGCGTGATGGCAATGAATACAGCATTCCGCCGTGGCCCATGGCAATGCCATCATCAACCGCAATAGTATTAAATTCTTTGGCGATACCGCCTGCTTGTTCGATTTGTTCGGCAACTAATTGCCCCAGATCTTTTAGGTGGACATGACCGGGAACAAATTGAGTAAATGAATTTACAACGGCGATAATGGGCTTACCGAAATCTTGATCTTTAACTCCAGTCGCGCGCCATAGAGCACGTGCGCCTGCCATATTTCGGCCATGGGTGGTGGTTGCTGAGCGATACTTAGGCATAACAATAAAATCCTTTTTGGTTCAGCCATCATGGTGATGGCTGAAGCTATTCATTAAGTTGATTTACAGCCGCTTATTTGGCTGGGTATACGTAGTCCAACCAACCCCATTTGTCGTCGGTTTCGCCGTTAAATAGCCCAAAGTAATCACTTTGTAATTGTTGAGTAATCGGCCCGCGTTTACCGCAACCTACAGTAATTTGATCCACGCTACGTACTGGAACAATTTCAGCCGCAGTGCCGGTCATGAAGATTTCATCGGCAAGGTATAGCGCTTCACGGGCAATATTTTCTTCGCGAACTTCATAGCCGCGCTCTTTGGCTAGAGTCATTATGGTGTCACGCGTGATGCCTGGCAAAATAGCACTGGTTGTTGGTGGCGTTGACAGGATACCGTTACGAACGATAAAAATATTTTCACCAGCCCCTTCTGAAAGGTAACCATCAACACTTAACGCAATCCCTTCAGCGTAACCATGGCGACGAGCTTCGCTACCAACCAGTAGTGATGATAAGTAGTTACCTCCCGCTTTAGCTGCGGTTGGAATGGTGTTGGGTGCAGCACGGTTCCAGCTTGAAATCATCGCATCGACCCCATTCTCTAACGCTTCTTCACCAAGGTATGAGCCCCATGGGAATGCAGCAACAATCAGATCCATGATGGTATTAACTGGAGGACAAACACCTAAACCAACGTTACCCACATAACCTAATGGTCGAATATAGGCTGAATCAAGTTTGTTGACGCGAATGGTTTCACGGCATATTTCCATTAGCTCATCGCAGCTATAAGGAATGGGAAAGCGATAAATTTTGGCTGAATTAAGTAATCGTTGCATATGTTCTGGGTGGCGAAAAACGGCCGGTCCCTTAGGGGTGTTGTAACAACGAATACCTTCAAAAACAGAGGTGCCGTAGTGCATTGCATGGGTAAGAACGTGAACATTGGCTTGTGCCCAAGGTACGATACTACCGTTAAACCAAATATAATCAGCTGTGTTTGCCATGATGAGTTCCCTTCTTAAATTGTATCCAAATTGTCGATTTGTGAGGTGGTAACCGTGGTTACATCCCAGAGTTTTTCTATTTGATTGATCAGAATGCTAATCGGACGATCACTATCAACAATGATAGCGATAGTGGCGATATTGCTATGGTGATTTTGAGTTGCATCCACTTTCTTGATCACAAATCCACGGTGGCGAATAACCCGCAAAATACGCTCAAGTAACACCGGTTTGTCGTTAGCTTTTATGTCGAGTAAATATCTTTCCATGATCAGGTGTTCTCCAACATATCTTGATTAGCGGCACCCGGTGGCACTAATGGCCATACGTTTTGTTCTTCATCTATTACAACATGTAATAAATAAGCACTTTTACTGGCAAGCATTTCAGCCAATGCCGGTGCGACTTCTTCTTTGCGAGTGATGGTTTTGCCGGGAATATCAAACGCCCGTGCCAGCATTACAAAATCTGGATTATCATCCAAAATGGTCTCGCTATGGCGGCCATCAAAAAACAGTGATTGCCATTGACGTACCATGCCTAAACGTTGGTTATTAATCAGGACCATTTTGACTGGAATTTGGCGGCGTTTAAGGGTGCCTAGTTCTTGAACATTCATCATAAATGAGCCATCACCAGAGATCAGAATTGATTGATCTTGTGGGCGTGCAACACTCGCTCCCATGGCGGCAGGTAAACCAAAACCCATGGTGCCAAGTCCGGCAGAAGTAATGTAGTTCTGTGGTTCACGTGGTTGAATATGCTGCGCTGCCCACATTTGGTGTTGGCCTACATCGGTTGATACCATACTGCTATCAGGCATCATGTCAGACAGTTGTTTTAGCAGTAATGGTGCATAAATTAACTCACCAGGATGGTCGTAGCGCCATTTACCAATTTTGCGTAAATGCTCACTGTGGGTTAACCAGCGGCTAATATCCTGACCTAATTCGAGTTGGGGCAAAATGGCATTAATGTCCCCCCGTAAAGGTGCGTTCGCATGGCGGAGTTTATTGAATTCTGCGGCATCGATATCAATGTGGATCACTTTGGCATGGGGAGCAAAAGTATCAAGTTTGCCTGTAACGCGATCATCAAAACGAGCCCCAACCACAATCAATAAATCGGCTTCTTGAACAATAAGGTTTGCAGCTTTGGTGCCATGCATTCCCAACATTCCTAGGTAATGTGGGTCATGGCGAGCAACAGAGCCTAAGCCTTTAAGGGTACTGACTGATGGCATTGGGTTATTGAGCAGAAATTGGCGCAATGTTGCGGTTGCCTGCGCAATTTGCACGCCACCACCGGCGTATAATACTGGTCGCTGACATTGGCGCAATAGTTGTTGCGCGGTTGTTATCGCGGCAGTGTCAGCAATCGGTAGTGCTGGTGGTGTAATTGGTGCTAATAAGGCTGTTGGCGCTGTTGCAAGTTGAACATCTTTGGCGATATCAACGATGACCGGCCCAGGACGGCCTGTCTGAGCAACCATAAACGCTTCGGCTAATGTTGGTGCAAGTTCATTAATATCAGTGACTAAATAACTGTGTTTGGTACATGATAATGACATTCCAATCACATCCATTTCTTGAAAGGCGTCGGTACCTATATGTGAGCTAGCCACTTGGCCTGTAATCGCGACTAATGGTACTGAATCCATAAATGCATCGGCTAAGCCTGTGACTAGGTTGGTAGCACCTGGGCCTGATGTTGCCATACATACAGCAACCTTTTGAGTGGCACGAGCCATACCAATGGCTGCCATTGCTGCTCCTTGCTCGTGGCGACATAAAATATGCTCAACGTTACCATCATAAAGCGCATCGTAGATGGGCATGATTGCGCCACCTGGATAGCCAAAAATAGTTTTAATACCCTGCTGTTGCAGCGCTTGTACGACTAACTCTGCCCCTGTCATCGCTGCTCCTTGCGTATGTGGTTGACATAAAATTCAAATAAAAACCAATCCTGATCTTGTGCTTAAATTTGTTGATTTAAAAAAGCCCCCGAACTTCTCAGTGCGGGGGCTTTGCTGTGTCTTGGTAGCGTTAACTTTCGCCTGCAAATCCCCTGCGCGGTGAGATAATCACCACGATGACGTTAATAATGAGTATTGGGGATGTTGCAGTTATGCGCATAATTGTCCGATTTTTATTGTTTAGTTGTTGCTATACATAAGTGGTAACACAGATCTGTGTCACATGACAAGAAAAAAATTTGGTTTTATAGACAGACTCGCTGCATTAATGGGGCTTTGATGTAACACCTTAGATAAATTTCATTAACCCGCTGGTATGTATTGCCAGTCAATGGGGAGTCACCAATGACACTTGCGATTGTTCATAGTCGAGCCTGTGTGGGCGTTGAGGTTCATTTAAGTAATGGGATGCCAAGTCGGTTTACCAGAGACCACCGTCAAAGAGGCTAAAGATCGAGTGCGGAGTGCAATTATTAATGCTCAATTTGAATTTCCATCGCGCCGAATTACAGTTAATTTAGCCCCAGCAGATTTACCCAAAGAAGGTGGGCGGTTTGATTTACCGATTGCATTAGGAATTTTAGCGGCATCAGGGCAAATTTCGTCGCAGAGGTTAGCACAACATGAGTTTATTGGTGAACTGGCGCTATCGGGTGATTTACGGCCAGTAAAAGGTGCATTACCAGCAGCATTAGCAGCTTTGAAAGCCAAACGCTGTTTAATTGTGCCCGATCACAACGGTGATCAAGTGGCGTTGGTGGCGCAAAATAAACACAAATCAGCACCAACATTATTGGATGTTTGCGGGTTTTTATGTAGTCAACAACAGCTGCAATTACACCAGCAGCCACGCTCAACAGTAACGACAGAGGCAGTAAATGAACAGCGTGATATGCAAGATATTATTGGGCAGCAACAAGGTAAGCGAGCATTAGAAATTGCGGCTGCAGGAAGTCATAATTTATTATTGTTGGGGCCTCCGGGAACAGGTAAAACTATGTTGGCATCGCGATTACGGGATCTATTGCCATCAATGACCCACCAAGAAGCGATTGAGACCGCCGCGGTAGCGTCATTAACCCAACAATCTTTACATCAAGGTAACTGGCTGAATCGTCCCTTTCGTACTCCCCATCATTCCAGTTCAATGGCGGCCTTAGTTGGTGGTGGATCGGTGCCTAAACCTGGAGAAATTTCATTGGCTCATAATGGGTTATTATTTTTAGATGAATGCCGGAATTTGAACGCAAAGTGTTAGATTCATTGCGAGAGCCACTAGAGTCAGGGCAAATCGTCATATCGCGTGCAACAGCTAAAACCACCTTTCCTGCTCGGTTTCAATTAATTGGAGCCTTAAATCCAAGTCCAACGGGTTATTATGAAGGCAATCAATCACGAACCAATCCGCAAGCTATTTTGCGCTATTTAAGCCGTTTATCTGGGCCGCTATTAGATCGATTTGATATGTCGTTAGAAATTCCCGCATTACCTCGCGGCACACTCACTACTCGCGAACTAGATCAATATTGTGGCTTATCATTGCAAGATGCTGAGTTTTTAGAAAATGCCTTGCATCAATTGGGGCTGTCTATTCGCGCCTATCATCGCATTATTAAAGTGGCACGGACAATTGCAGACTTAGCGGAGCAAGAACATATTCAACGATCTCATTTAGCCGAGGCACTTGGCTATCGAGCCATGGATAGGCTGTTAAAGCAACTCAGTAGTCAGGTGGTATAGAGCGAAAAAAAGAGGCTGATTAGAGCCTCTTTTTTATGGTCATAGGTTGTTAATCTGTGATGTTATTTTTTAAGTAAAAAGTTAACTAATTCAAAATATTCATCAGCAGATTTAATTTTACCTGTTTTAACGAGGTATTTATTATTCACCACTACTGCAGGTACACCTGTTAAGCCCGCATCTTCAAAGGCTTTATCATAACGGCTGACCATTGAGTTAACCGCGAAGCTATTGAAAGCACCATCAAACTCTGCTGCTGGTACGCCTTCATCAATGAAGATTTGGCGAACTTCTGCTTCATTACGAGGCGGTTGATTGAGGGTTTGAATACGGTTAAATAGTACCGGTAACATTTTGTCATTGACGTTTAAAATAACGGCAGTAGCAAATGCTTTACTCATTACTTTACCCATTGGACCACCCATAAATGACACGTGCATTTTTTGAAATTTCACATTGTCAGGTAGTTTGGTTTTCAACTGTCGAATCATCGGTTCAAATTGAAAACAGTGCGGGCAATAAAGTGAAAAGAACTCAGTCACAACCGGTGTGGTTGATTGGGGCTGATCTAATACCTTATAGTAGTCGCCTTCCGTAAATTTGGCAGCGTGAACAGAAAAAGACAATAAAGCAGCACTGACGAGTGCAAGTAAATTCTTCATCATTTTGAGGTTCCTGATTATCCATGTCGTAGCTAGATATTAGCTGAGTATAGTCATTAATTGTTGTTATTTTATATTACCTTACCATTGTGGCATTAGCTGCAATGGTTGTTCATTTAGGCTAAAAATTTGTTCTTTAAATGCTAAAACCTGGCCTTCCCAATATTTTGCATCGCCAAACCATGGAAATGCGCGTGGAAATGCTGGATCTTGCCAGCGCTTAGCCAGCCATGCCATATAGTGGACCATTCTAAGTGCACGTAATGGTTCAATTAATTTAAGTTGGCGCGGATCAAAGTCAGCAAATTCATTATAAGCTTCAAGTAGTGTATCTAGTTGTGCCAGTTGATCATGGCGCTCACCATTAAGCATCATCCATAAATCTTGCACAGCAGGGCCATTGCGAGCGTCATCTAAATCAACAAACATTGGTCCATCACGCCATAAAATATTACCAGGGTGACAATCGCCATGTAGGCGTAAAGCGGGCCAGTCGGTTGACCAATGGCTTTCAATTTCTGTAATTAAGCGATCAAGATCAGCAAAAAAACTGTGTTTTAGGTAATCAGGAATAAAGTCGCTATTGGCAAGTATTTGTCGAGGCTGATAAACGTATTCTTCTAATCCTAATGTTGGACGATGAATAAAGGGTTGGCGTTGACCTACTTGATGAATGCGGCCTAAAAAGCGTCCGACCCATTCTAATTGGTCAAAATTATCGACTTCAAATTGACGCCCACCGACACTTGGAAATAGTGCAAATCGATAACCGTTATAATGGTGTAAGGTACTGCCATTGATGGCGATGGGAGCAGCAACAGGAATATCGTGTTGTTCAAGCTCAAGGGTAAATTGATGCTCTTCATCAATTTGTTGATCACTCCAACGTGCTGGACGATAAAATTTGGTCACATATCGTTGGCCATCTTCAGCTTTAAATTGATAAACGCGGTTCTCATAACTATTGAGTGCCAGTAAACCTGACTCGGCATGAACCTCAATACTATCTAACGCATCAAGCAGTACATCGGGGCTGAGATCTGCAAAACTAAAACTTTGTTTTTCCATGACGGAATCCTGAATCTGGCTTGGAATAGTTGTTTAGCTTAACCGTGAATGGGATTAAAACAACTGAAACATTGGTAGCGACAATGATGGCGCGGGATTATTTTTACAAAAAAAGCCAGTTAGTGATAACTGGCTTAAGAAATAAAATAAAACCACTAGTTAGTGATTATTTGATGATACCGCGAGCGCGCAAGATAGCTGTTTTAAAGTCATTTTCACAATCTTTTGCAAGGCCAGGAATCATGGCATCTTTGTCGCTATTACGCATTTTTAAATGGTAAATAAGAACATCATCAGTTAATGCTTCTAGTGGACCTTGGTATTTAGCTTCAGCTGCTAATTTAAGTAGAAATTCAACCAAATTAAGATCGGGATCTTTTTTCCACTCAGGGTGCAGTAACTCAATCAGTTCATTAACGCGATGGGTTTTCATTATTAACTCCGTAGCTTGGGCTGAGCCAATCGTTAGACGATTGTATTATCATTATTTTAGTACCCGTAAATTATAACAAAGCCCGTTGGGATACAATCAATGCCTATGCCAAAATTAGGTTAATAAAAAAGCAGCCAAGGCTGCTTAATATAACAATTAGCGTTGTTGCTGTTGATTGCTATTCAACTCAGACACTATTTGTTGTGGCGTTATTAACTGTGCATCAGCAGTCGTTAAGTGAACGTCAGTTGTCGCTGCTTTTTTAGGATTAACTTTATATTGTGGTGCGTGGGCAGTGGCACGTAAACGCGATGGACTGCGGGGGGTACTTGCATACCTGACTGTGGATGCTGGACGCATAATTCACCTATTGTCAGGCTCATCCATGGCCAAAAATTCAAATATCTTTCTGAAGGGAAAATTCCCTACTGGGTAGAACCCATCCATCAGAACATTGGTTGGTTGTTAACCAAATCGCGCGCAGGATAACAATCTGGTAATTAAAAGTCGAGCATAAAATAAGCAACAAAATGCTAATATTTAATTATTACATTGTTTCGATACTAACTATTGCAATAATTACCCCCTTGATGCACCGTGTCGCTCAGCCTTATATAAGGCAGTATATTGATATTAGCGTTCGTTTAGTTGTACAACAAAGGCCTTGGGAGAGGATCTATGGATCAGGAGCAGCAACGTATTGTTGCTAATCGTAATTTATCTTATCGATTAGCAGAGGCTATTGGTCGCCGTATTTTAATCGGTGATCCTGCCCCTGGCGAAATTTTACCAGGCGAAGTTGAGTTAGGTGAAATGTATGGCGTTAGTCGTACTGCTGTCCGTGAAGCAATAAAAATGCTCGCGGCAAAAGGCATGGTATTACCGCGTCCACGCATTGGTACTCGTGTAATGCCAAAGAAAAACTGGAATTATCTTGATCAAGATTTGCTCGCTTGGTTAGATTTTGATGCTGATTCAGAGTTGATCGTTGAGTATCAAAAAGTGCGCTTGACCTTAGAGCCTGAAGCGGCAGCATTAGCAGCGGTTCATGCGACAGCTGAAGATCGACTTGAATTTGAGCATTTGATGCAGCAAATGTATCAGATGAAAGATAATTTTGATCAAGAACGTTGGATTGAAATTGATACTCGCTTTCATCAGTTAGTGTATTTTTCTTCTGGTAACCATTTTATTAGTCCGTTTGGTAATTTATTCAAAGCGGTATTTGAAAATTACTTTCGTGTTGTCACTCGTGAAGAAGTAATGCAGCTTGATGTTCATCAGCGGATTGTCGACGGTATTTTAAACCACGATCCAGATACAGCACGGCAAGCAACCTTAGAGTTGCTACAGTAGTCCGTTAATTATGGAGCCCAGTGGCTCCTTTTTTTATAAAAAATACTGCCACTAAAGTGATTAACAAAAGGTTGCTTAATTTAGGCTTACAAGTGTAAGCTGAAATGATGATAGTGATTGAATGAAACGTCCTTTGAGGTATATAAATCATGAATAATGTAATCAAAACTGAGTTAGGTTATTCAACGGCAGAAGAAGTTGCCAACAGTGTTAGCCACGGCCTTGGGTTGGTGTTTTCAGTGTTTGGACTATATTTATTGTTAGATAAAGCTTTTGCTTTACAGGCAGATACGTTAAGTATTGTCAGTTATATTGTTTATGGTATGAGTATGATTTTATTGTACCTTGCCTCAACGTTATATCATGCGATCCCGACCCAAAACGCGAAAAAGCCATTAAAGATTTTTGATCATTGCGCTATCTATTTATTGATTGCTGGTACCTATACTCCGTTTTTATTGATTGCTTTGCGTACCCCTTTAGCATGGGGATTAATGGCTGTACTGTGGGGGTTAGCCTTGATCGGTATTGTCGCTAAAATTGTTTTTATTCATCGTTTCAAAAAATTATCATTATTCACCTACCTTGCGATGGGTTGGTCATCAGTGATTGTGATCTACCAATTAGCGATGTCTTTAGCGCCCGGAGGATTAGTATTATTGGCTCTTGGTGGTGTGATCTACTCTTTAGGGGTGGTGTTTTATGTCAATAAGCGTATTCCTTACAACCATGCGATTTGGCATTTGTTTGTTTTAGGCGGTTCTATTTGCCATTTTTGTGCGATTTATTTTTATATTAAACCGCTATAAATCACGAAAAATTCAAATAAAAAAAGAGAGTGCGATGCGCTCTCTTGTTGTTTTTTGGGGACGGTATTTATTAATCTCGCCAAAAAGCGGGAGCAAAAACCACTAACACGGTTAATATTTCTAAACGTCCCATTAGCATGCCTAAGCTTAAAGTCCATTTCGATAAATCAGGTAAACTAGCAAAGTTACCTGTTGGGCCAATGATGGTTCCCATACCTGGACCGACGTTAGCTACCGCAGTAACCGCACCGGTAATACTGGTGATTGGATCTAAACCTTGCAATGCTAACACTGAAGCAATCACGATAATGGTCATGATAAAAGTAAACACCAGTGCCACTACTGAACGTACGATATCATCTGTTACCGGTCGGCCGTTATAGCGCTGAATGAACAATGCTGATGGGTGAATAGATTGCATAATATGTTTGCGTAATAGCGCAAAAGCGATTTGGAAACGGAAGATTTTAATCCCGCCACTGGTTGATCCAGAACAAGCACCAACCAGTAATGTGAATGCAAAAATAATCGTTGGTAAGGGACCCCAAGCGGTAAAATCACCAAGGCCAAAGCCGGTTGTAGTTACCACTGAGATGATATTAAAAAACGACAATCGCATTGCATCAACGACTGAATAACCTTTATTAAAGATCAGACAGGCCGCAACAATTAAACTCGCTACCACTACAAATAAGGTGTAACCCTTCACTTGCGCATCACCAAATAACGTCCGTGGATGACGTTTTTTTAGTGCTTGCACAAACAATAGGAATGGTAATCCACCAGCAAACATAAAGAAGGTTGCAACCCATTGTGCACTGTGTGAAAAGTGATTCATTGAGCCGTCAGAGGTAGAATACCCGCCGGTTGAAAGGGTAGTAAAAGCATGGTTGATCGCATCAAAAGTATTCATGCCAGCACACATAAACGCAATGATACACAGCACGGTGAGAATCAAATACACGTTAATGATATTTTTGGCGACACTTTTGGTGCGAGGCGAGCTTTTATCTGACCAATCGGACGATTCTGTTTGGAATAACCGCATGCCGCCGACATTGAGCATCGGCAAAATAGCGACCCCCATAACAATAAAGCCGACCCCACCCAACCATTGTAAGGTTGAGCGCCACAGTAAAATACTTGGTGCCATTTGATCAAGGCCACTTAATACTGTTGAGCCAGTAGTGGTGATGCCTGACATGGTTTCAAAATACGCATCAGTAAAGCTGATGTGATTAATAAATACAAATGGCAGCGCAGCAAAGGCACTGGCAACGGTCCATACCAGCGTGGTGATCAGGAACATATCCCGTACGCTGAGCTTAAACTCGTCAGTTTTACCGTAAGAAAGTAATAAGAAAGCCACAGAGTGGGTGATAACCACTGCTGCAGCAAAATCCATAAAACCTTCAGTGCCGGTAAAAAAGGCCACTAAGGTAGGTACATACATAAACAGGGCTATCTTAGATAGCACCAGTCCGAGTACAAATAATATTGGACGTAAATTAACCATAAGCAGTTACAAAAAGAAGGGGCTCGGTTGGAAAAGACGTTCAACGTCAGGGATATATTTCTTATCAACTAAGAACATAACTACGTGGTCATTTTGCTCAATCATGGTGCGATCGTGGGCGATTAGCACTTCTTCGCCACGCACAACGGCACCAATAGTGGTACCTGGTGGCAGTTTAATTTCACTAATGGCACGACCAACTACTTTTGAGGTGCTGGCATCACCATGGGCAATGGCTTCAATCGCCTCGGCTGCACCACGACGTAATGATGATACGTTCACAATATCCGCTTTACGAACATGGGTAAGTAGCGCTGAAATGGTTGCTTGTTGAGGTGAAATCGCAATATCGATGGTGCCACCTTGGACTAAATCAACATAAGCACCACGCTGAATCAGTACCATGACTTTTTTTGCACCTAGGCGCTTAGCCAGCATTGCCGACATGATATTGGCTTCATCGTCATTAGTAACAGCAATAAAGACATCAATTTGTTCGATGTGCTCTTCGCTGAGTAATTCTTGATCCGAAGCATCGCCACAAAAGACTATCGTATCTTGCAGCATTTCGGATAAGTTTTCAGCCCGCTGTTGATTGTGTTCGATCAGTTTGACACTGTAGTTTTGCTCTAGACGGCGGGCTAAACCTGCACCGACATTACCACCACCGACAATCATTAAGCGTTTATACGGTTTTTCTAGGCGTTGCAATTCGCTCATTACCGAACGGATATGATTACTAGCAGCGACAAAAAATACTTCATCATCAGCTTCAATAATCGTCGTGCCTTGAGGACGAATAGGTTGACCCTGACGGAAGATTGCTGCAACACGAGTATCAATATGTGGCATGTGTTCGCGCAGGGCTGATAAGGCATTACCTACCAATGGACCGCCGTAGTAGGCTTTTACCGCCACTAAACCGACTTTTTCTTCAGCAAAGCTCACCACTTGTAATGCGCCTGGGTATTCGATTAAGCGTTCAATGTAATCGGTAACCAATTCTTCTGGTGCAATAAGGTGATCGACAGGAACAGCATCGGATTGGAATAATTGCTCTTTTTCACGCAAATATTCAGGAGAACGGATGCGAGCCACGCGGTTAGGGGTGTTAAATAATGAGAACGCGATTTGGCAGGCAATCATGTTAGTTTCGTCAGAGTTAGTGACGGCAACCAACATATCTGCATCTTGAGCCCCAGCATCACGTAATGTTTGTGGGTGGCTTGCAAAACCCTGTACAACCCGTAGGTCATATTTATCTTGCAGTTCACGAAGACGATCTGGGTTTTTATCAACGATGGTTATATCGTTATTCTCGCCAACAAGGTTTTCAGCAAGCGTGCCGCCAACTTGTCCAGCACCGAGAATGATAATTTTCATAGCCTATGCCTGATGAGTAATGCCAACCAACAGTCATTGTCGATTAAAATCGACAATAGGTGGCGTATAAAAGAGACTAAAAAGCGGAACATTGAAGTCAAGTTCCGCTATTGTTAGTGATTTATCTTAGTTTGCTTTAGTTAATACTGCGTAGTAAAAACCATCCATTGCTTCTTCACCAGGAAGGATCTGACGCCCAGGAGAAGCGGGATCGCTATCGACTAAGATTGCGTCAGCTGTACGGGTTAAGAAAGCTTTTACTTGATCACAGTTTTCTTGTGGTGTGATAGAGCATGTCGCATAAACTAAGGTACCCCCTGGTTTTAATTGCAGCCAAATCGCATCAAAAATCTCTGCTTGTAGTAATGCTAATGCGGCAATATCTTCGCCACGACGGAGCCACTTAATATCAGGGTGACGACGAATAACGCCTGTTGCTGAACATGGTGCATCAAGCAAGATACGATCAAATTTTTCGCCATGCCACCATTGCTCAGGGTAACGCGCATCAGCGCATAAAACTTGTGCGGTGAGGTTTAAACGGGTGAGGTTTTCATAAACGCGTTTAAGGCGATTTTCATCACAATCAATCGCCACCACTTGTGCAGAAGGTACTCGCTCCATGATATGAACCGTTTTACCACCAGGGGCGGCACAACAATCGAGAATTAATTCACCCGCTTGTGGTGTTAGGTAATCCACTGCTAGTTGTGCTGCTGCATCTTGAACAGATACCCAACCATCACTAAAGCCTGGTAGTTTGGTTACATCACACGGTGAAATTAAGCGTAATGCGTCTGCCGCTTGCGGATGTAATTCGGTTGCAATACCTTCAGCGTCTAATAAAGTACGGTAGGTATCACGATCATGATGGTGACTATTTACGCGTAACCACATTGGCGCTTTAGTGTTATTAGCTTCACAAATAGCCGCATATTGATCTGGGTAACTGGTTTTAAGTAATTTTAATAACCAACTTGGGTGGCCGTATTTACCCGCATCGTGACTGATTGCTTTCTCATCAAGGGCTTCTTTTTGACGCTGGTAACTACGCAAAATGGCATTAATTAAGCCGCGTAATTGGGGTTTTTTAAGAGTCTTGGTGGCATCAACTGTTTCAGCAACCGCAGCGTGAGCAGGAATGCGCATATAACCAAGTTGATATAAGCCAACTAAAATCAGGTGATGAAAAACCCGTTGTTTACCGGTTAATGGTTTTTCCATTAATGCCTGAGTGATTGACTCTAATCGAGGTAGCCAGCGTAATACGCCGTAGCAGATTTCCTGCAATAAAGCGTGATCACGTTCTCTGATATCCTGCTGCGCTAGCGGTAGCGCGGCAGATAATGACTGCCCTTGATCGACGACCTGATAAATTACTTTGGCCGCTGCGGCTCTTACATTCATAGCTGTTTCCTGAGCGCTGTTGGTGCTGGCGCTACGTGGTTAATCTGAAAAAGAAAAGCCAGTGACTTAACCCTGGCCTTGGTATTTAAAGTTGGTTGCCAACTTGGAACCATTCTCGACGCGAATTTAATAAATCCGCCGCTGACATGGCTTTTTTGCCCGGTGGTTGTAGAGATAATAGACGTAAAGCGCCATTAGCTGTAGCGACCACAATACCGTGTTTATCGGCAGTTAGAATCGTACCCGGTAATTGGCCTTGGTTATCACTCTCAACACTGGCTTGCCATACTTTGATCGTTTGTTCTGCGACAGTGAAGTGGCTCATTGGCCATGGATTAAACGCACGTACGCAACGTTCAATGGCTGTTGCATCCATAGTCCAATCAATTTGGGCTTCTTCTTTGCTTAATTTCTTAGCGTAGTTTGCTTGAGTATCATCTTGCTTGGTCGCGACTGCGGTGCCATTTGCAATTGTTGTTAAACACTCAATTAATGCACTTGGACCAAGATCCGCTAATTTTTCATACATAGTAGCGCTGGTATCGGTCGCCGTGATCGGTAACGTTGCCACTTGCAGCATGTCGCCAGTATCAAGGCCGATATCCATTTGCATGATGGTGACGCCAGTTTCTTTATCGCCCGCCCAAATTGAACGTTGAATCGGTGCCGCACCGCGCCAGCGTGGCAAAATTGAACCATGAACATTAATACAACCAAGTGGCGGTGTATTAAGTACTTCTTGGGGTAATAATAAACCGTAAGCCACAACAACCATAATATCGGCTTCAATCGCAGCGAGTTGTTGTTGAGCTTCAAGATTACGCAGTGAGGCTGGTTGGAACACCGGAATATCGTGTTCTACGGCGATATTCTTAACTGGGCTCGCTGTGAGTTTTTTACCACGACCGGCAGGGCGGTCTGGTTGAGTATAAACCGCCACAACTTGATGCTGTGAAGACAATAACGCCGCCAAATGACGGGCGGCGAAGTCAGGCGTACCTGCAAAAATAATGCGTAATGGTTTGCTCAAGATAACCTCGAATGGTGGGTGTTGTTAGTGAGAACGTTTTAATTTTTCTAATTTGCTTTTAATACGTTGGCGCTTAAGTGGCGACAAGTAATCAACAAATAGTTTGCCAGCAAGGTGATCCAATTCATGTTGAATACAAATTGCCAGAAGGTCATTGGCCTCAAAAGTAATGTTATTGCCGTCACGATCTAATGCTGAAACAGTGATCGTTGCTGCACGTGGAACAAAACCGCGCGCTGTTGGCACTGAAAGACAACCTTCTTCAATACCATCATCACCATGGGCGGCAGTAATTTGAGGGTTAATCAATACCATTGGCTGATCACGTTGTTCAGAAACATCAATAACCACAATCTGTTGATGAATATCGACTTGGGTTGCAGCAAGACCAATACCTTCTTCGTCATACATGGTTTCAAGCATGTCATCGATGATCTGTTGAGTTTGTGGCGTAATCGCCTCTACGGGTTTGGCAACAGTACGTAGGCGGTCATCTGGAAAGATTAAAACTGACAATAGCGACATAAGGGCTCGAATTCGTTAACGGTTACTAGAAAAATATAGCGTTGTTGGTCTAATTCTAGTCATTTTAGCACCCAAATAACAGTACCTAATACGTGCAGGCGTCGTTAACCGTTGTTGGTAGCGTCAATATAGATACCACTTAAGTTGAAATAATTTATGTTAGCTCTTAGCAAAGTTAAAGCATTCTCGATGTAACAGTGATTAATAAACCGTGATATAAGCCGAAAAGCCTTGGGCAGTGGTTGTTAAACGGTCGACATATCAAAGAGCTAATGCCAACCTTTGTCAATTATGAGTGATTGTTTAAATATCGCTAGGTCGCAACTTGTGCAATCGAAGGAACTGATCATATGAGGCAATGGGTTATTATTGTTAGTTTTATTCTTTTTATGCCGTCGTTGGTTGCAGCTCCTCAACCACAGTTAAAAACTACCCATCCTGAAATATATGTGGTTAAAAAAGGCGATACCTTATGGGATATTTCAGCTGTATTTTTAAATAACCCGTGGTCGTGGCCTCAGCTATGGCAAAAAAACAGTTATATTAAAAATCCCCATTTAATTTATCCAGGTGATCGCTTACACCTTATTTGGGTTAATGGTAAACCGCAATTAAGCCTGAAAAAACACCTTAAATTATCCCCTCAAGTGCGAGTTGTGCGCCAGCCGATCACTTCGTTACCAGGATATTTAATGGTGGCATATGTGGCACAAGATAAGTTGATCAGTGCAGAGGCGTTAACGACTCAACCACAGATCCTTGGCACCAGTGAAGAGCGTGGTTATCTTTCTATTGGTGATGTGTTGTGGGCTGATCAGTCATTAGTGCCGACCAGCCAATGGCGAGTGTACCGTTTAGAGCAAGACTTTGTTCGAACTGATGAGCAACAGCAGACGGAGATTACGGCAAAGATCTCAACCCTTAAAGAAATTGCTGATGTAACGGTGATAACCAGTGATGGCGTTACCAGTCAATTACAGGTTGATCGTTTTCAGCAAGAAATTATTCCCAATGATATTTTATTGCCATTATTAGGCACTGATATTCAGCATGACTTATCGTTTTCACCAATGACACCGCCAGTATCATTATCTGCGACAGTGTTGGGTCAAATCAGTGGTTATAGTTATATTTCTAATTACGATGTGATTGTGCTTGATCGCGGTCATCTCGATGGCATGGTTGCTGGGCAAGTATTTGAGTTGTTTAAACCCGGTGCGCAGGTACAAGGTAAAAAAGGTCAATATCATTATCAAACCAGCACTTTATTAACCGATAGTACTCAATTAGGCACTGTCGCTGTGGCTCAAGCGATGGTATTACGTCCTTATGAATATTTTAGTTTAGCGGTGGTACTAAATAACCAGCAACCGTTTAAACCTGGTGTAGTTGCTCAGGCGCCACGCTCATAATCGTGATGACTGACACTGAACTTATTGCATGGTTACAACTGGCGGCTGTTCCTTCATTGGGGGGCAGCCGTATTCAGCGCGTGCTGGCCGATACGAGTCCATCGCAATTAGTGGCAATGACAGCAGAACAATTGCAGCAATATGGGTTAACAGCCAAACAAATACAGGCTTTGTTGCATCCTAATCAACAGCGCTTAGAGCACGCATTGCAATGGCAGCAAGCACCACAACAGCATATTTTAACTCTCGCTTCAGCGCATTATCCTCATCTATTAAAGCAGATTTCGTCACCGCCACCGATATTGTTTATTCGTGGAGATGTGGCCGCGTTAGCCGCCCCCCAAATAGCAGTCATTGGTAGTCGTTCGGCATCCATTGATGGTCGCGAATCAGCGTTCCATTTTGCAAAAGCGTTAGCCGCTAATAATTATGTGGTCACTAGTGGGTTAGCATTAGGGATTGATGGTCAGGCACATCAAGGGGCATTGCAAGCCGGTGGATTAACCATTGCGGTATTAGGCTCAGGGCTTGATCAAATTTATCCTGCTCGACATCGTACATTGGCGGCCAGCATTGTTGAACAAGGTGCATTAGTGTCAGAGTTTTGGCCACAACAACAGCCGTGTCCGCAAAACTTTCCGCGTCGAAATCGTATTATAAGTGGTTTATCGACCGGAGTATTAGTGATTGAGGCGGCGCAAAAAAGTGGCTCATTAATTACTGCTCGTTATGCGTTGGAGCAAGGGCGAGAAGTTTTTGCACTACCTGGTTCGATTCATAATCCCGCCAGTCGAGGTTGTAATGCGCTGATTAAATCAGGTGCTAAACTGGTAGAAAGTCCAGCTGATATTTATGAAGAGGTAGGAAGCCTAACAGAATGTGCAATAAACAATCAAATAGGCGTGCCTTTAGCAACGAAGCAAAATGAAGAATTGCCATTTCCTGCACTGTTGGCTAACGTAGGCACCGAAGCAACACCCGTAGATGTCGTTGCTGAACGCTGTAAACAACCCATCCACCAAATTTTACCGCAATTATTAGAATTAGAGCTGTCTGGTTGGGTGACTGCAGTGCCCGGTGGTTATATCAGAACGAGGAGGGGCTAGTTATGATGGATATTCTTATGTATCTATTTGAAACCTATATTCAAAGCGAAGCCGAGTTATTAGTCGATCAAGACGAACTCTCAGAGGAGCTTCTGCGTGCAGGTTTTCATCAGGATGATATTTACAAGTCCTTAGAGTGGCTTGAAAAACTGGCTGCTTTACAAGAAACAGAAAACACACCATATGTTAACCATAGTGCGATAACGTCAATGCGCATCTATACCGACAAAGAAATGTTACGTATGGATACTGCATGTCGAGGTTTTCTGCTTTATCTTGAGCAAATCGATGTTCTTAATACTGATACGCGAGAAATGGTGATTGATCGAGTGATGGAACTCGATACTCAAGAATTTATACTAGATGATCTAAAGTGGATTATTCTGATGGTGTTGTTTAACGCTCCCGGTAATGAAGCGGCTTATGATCAGGTCGAAGAATTATTATATGGCGCAGAAGATGGAGGTCTACATTAATAATGACCACCGACAATGAGCCCTTATTTGCAGCCCATGAGCACGCTTTACAGCATCAATCATGTCCACAGTGCAACGCTGATTTGGTGATGCGTTTTGGTAAGCATGGCCCTTTTTTGGGGTGTGAACATTATCCTAAGTGTGACTATATTCAGCCCCTTAAACAAAATGATGGCCATATAGTTAAACAGCTCGATATGCCATGTCCTGAATGTGCTCAGCCATTGGTTTTACGCCAAGGTCGCTATGGAATGTTTATTGGTTGTTCAGCATACCCTGAATGTCATTACCTTGCATCGCCAGAAAAAAAACCTCAGCAAACTGATATTAATTGCCCTGAATGTCATCAGGGGCATTTAGTTGAGCG
The DNA here is from genome assembly GCF_002954455.1 of Photobacterium aquimaris. Classification (GTDB taxonomy): domain Bacteria; phylum Pseudomonadota; class Gammaproteobacteria; order Enterobacterales; family Vibrionaceae; genus Photobacterium; species Photobacterium aquimaris. The sequence goes on along the minus strand of NZ_MSCC01000003.1, from coordinate 5,459 downwards.
CAAATCACGCTATGGCAAACTGTTTTATGCGTGTGATAAATACCCGCAATGCCGTTTTGCCGTTAATAATAAACCCGTGATTGGTACATGCCAGCAGTGTGGATTTGGCTTGTTGTTAGAAAAGAGATTAGTCAGTGGTATCAAATTGCAGTGCGCTGATCGAAAATGCAATGCTTATCAAGGTGTTGAAAAATAAGTTAATTAATGATGAAAACTAAAAGCCTGCATAATAGTGCAGGCTTTTTTTATCGGCTATTTAGTGTGGTAGTGCAGGAAAATACTGTGGCGGTAATATTTGCCCTAATAACATTAACTGATATTGTAATTGTTCTGGGGTTGCCGCACAGACATTAATATGTCCCATTTTACGACCGTCACGTTTTTCTTTGCCATACCAATGTATATGACAATTTTCTAAGGCTAATACCGCTTCGGGAACGCTATCTTGGCCAAGAATATTGATCATTGCACTTGGACGAATAAGATCGGTGCCGCCTAATGGTAAATTGCACACTGCTCGAAGATGGTTCTCAAATTGGCATGTCTCTGCGCCTTGTTGGGTCCAATGACCTGAATTGTGGACGCGAGGAGCGATTTCATTAACCAGTAATTGGCCATTAACCTCAAAAAATTCCAACGCCAGCACACCAATATAATTTAATTGTTTCGCAACCGCCGTGAACATCTGCTGAGCTTGCTGTTGCAGGGTGTTATCACCAACAATGGCAGTTGATAAGCTAAGTACGCCATCTGTGTGAACATTTTCACTGAGGGTATAAGTTTTAATATCCCCCTTAGCATTACGCGCTCCAATTAAAGATACTTCACGATCAAAACCAATAAATTTTTCTGCCACAATTGCTTGGTTAGCACTTGCCGCAATACATTGCGCCATTTCATTCCATACTGATTCAATTTGATCGTGAGTTTTTAAGCGCCATTGACCTTTACCGTCATAACCGCCTAAGGCACTTTTTAATACTAGCGGTAATCCAATTGCAGTAATTGCAGCGTCTAAATCTGCACGACTATTAATAATATGGTATGGCGCATTAGCAACTTGAGCGTTATTTAATAAGTTTTTTTCAATGCGGCGATCGCCACCGGCCTTGATAGCATCAGGGTGAGGCTTAAATTTACCACTGGCTGCGCAGAGGCTTAAAATAGCATCAGGAATATGTTCAAATTCAGCGGTGATAACATCGGCTGCGGCAATGGCTTCAATCAATGATAATGATTGGCACTGTTGAGTTAGAGGGTGTACCACATTAGTGGTCGTTACATCGTAGGCGATAACATTAATATTCAGTGGTGCGCCGGCGAGTGCCATCATTCGTGCAAGTTGGCCAGCACCAAGTACCAGTACCTGATTCATTATGCATCCTCAGCCGGATTAGGGTTATCGAGTACAGTATCAGTTTGTTGCTGGCGGAAAGCTTCAACAGCCGCTAAAACCTCTGGGTTGTGAGTTGCAATGATTTGAGCTGCTAATAAACCGGCATTGGCAGCACCAGCTTCCCCAATAGCGAGGGTACCAACGGCAATTCCTTTTGGCATTTGCACAATTGATAATAGTGAGTCCATGCCTTTTAAAGCGCGAGATTGCACCGGTACACCTAGCACCGGCAAACTGGTAAACGCAGCGGTCATGCCTGGTAAATGTGCAGCACCGCCAGCACCAGCAATAATGACGCTAATACCGCGATTGCGGGCTGTTTCAGCATACTCTGCTAATAGATGAGGAGTACGGTGAGCTGAAACCACTTTAGTTTCATAGGCAACGTTAAAGCGCTCGAGCATTTCTGCGGCATGTTGCATGGTTGGCCAATCAGATTTTGATCCCATGATAATTCCAACTTTCATTCCGATCTCCTATAGGTAATGAATGACTAAAGTGTTATTTGTGCCATTATACGGTGATTTACCCCAAAGGAAAACGTTTGCGTAGGTAAAGTTACGCTATGATTAACCTTAAATGGTGTTGTTAAGCATGTGTCGGTATGATGATTATCTAACTAAAAAATAAAATATCAGCTGAATAAAGAGCAGAGGAATTTGTGGCAAATATTACCCAAGTAGTAACAGCACTAAAGCAAGGTCAAGTGATTGGATATCCAACCGAAGCGGTATTTGGTGTTGGCTGTGATCCTGATAATCAACAGGCCGTGAATAAATTATTAGCCTTAAAACAGCGCCCAATAGAAAAAGGCTTAATTTTAATTGCAGCTGACTATGAGCAGTTATTGCCTTATATAGATGATAGTCAATTAACACCGCAGCAAAAACAAACGGTATTGGCATCATGGCCGGGGCCTGTCACTTGGGTAATGCCAACCAAAGCCAATGTCCCTGCTTTTTTAACGGGCCAATTTTCTACTATTGCTGTTCGTGTTACTGCACACCCGTTAGTTCAACAACTCTGTCGTGAATTTGGTAAGCCAATAACCTCAACCAGCGCTAATTTAACCGGACTTGAGCCAGGGCGTACCGTGGCTGATGTTGAGCTGCAACTTGGAGATAAACTTGCAGCGATACTTGATGGTGAAACCGAAGGTCGTACTAATCCTTCTGAAATTCGAGATGCCCAAACGGGTAATATTTTCCGTCAGGGGTAATTAATGACTGATTGTGAGCAAATAGAGCTTAATAAGCACGCAGTAAAAACGTTTTTACTTCAACTTCAAGACACCATCTGCCACGCATTGGTACAACAAGATGGCAGCGCGGTATTTGAACAAGATCAATGGCAGCGTGAGCAAGGTGGCGGTGGTCGTAGTCGAGTATTGCGTAATGGCACGGTGTTTGAGCAAGCAGGGGTAAATTTCTCCCATGTCTATGGCGATGAGATGCCAGCATCCGCGACAGCACATCGTCCAGAATTAGCAGGTCGTCGTTTTGAAGCGATGGGCGTGTCATTGGTTATTCACCCTCGCAACCCTTATGTGCCAACCTCTCATGCCAATGTTCGCTTCTTCATCGCAGAAAAAGACGGTGAAGCTCCGGTTTGGTGGTTTGGTGGTGGTTTTGATCTTACCCCTTTCTATCCTTTCGAAGAAGATTGCCAACACTGGCATGATACAGCTAAACAGTTGTGTGCGCCGTTTGGTGATGATGTTTATCAACAGCATAAAGCATGGTGTGATAAATACTTCTTCTTACCGCACCGTAATGAAACCCGCGGTGTGGGTGGTTTATTCTTTGATGATCTCAATCAATGGGGATTTGATAAGAGCTTTGCTTATACTCAAGCGGTCGGTAATGGTTTTGTTGATGCTTATATACCGATAGTGGCTCAGCGACATCAATTACTTTATGGTGAACGCGAACGTGAATTTCAGCTTTATCGTCGTGGACGTTATGTGGAATTTAATTTGGTTTATGATCGTGGCACCTTATTTGGTCTACAAAGCGGCGGAAGAACAGAATCTATTTTAATGTCGATGCCACCATTAGCGCGTTGGGAGTATTGCTATGAACCAGAACCTAATTCAGCAGAAGCGCGGTTGTATCAGGATTATTTAAAGCCGCGAGAGTGGTAATTAATTATTGAGCTCAGATCTCGAAGTGATAGAGTCTATTAATATAAAGGGAGAATTCGTATATGGATAAGTACGTCGTATTTGGTAACCCGGTCGGGCAAAGTAAATCTCCGTTCATTCATACCTTGTTTGCCCGTCAAACGAGCCAGCAGATGACGTATATCAGTCAACTGGTAGCGCTTGATGGTTTTGTACAAGCGGCAGATGCATTTTTTCAGGGTGGTGGTAAAGGTTGTAACATCACGGTACCATTTAAAGAGCAAGCTTATCAATATGCGACCATGCTGACTGAGCGTGCTCGTTTGGCTGGTGCGGTAAATACACTTAAAAAATTGGATGATGGTGTCGTGTTAGGTGATAACACCGATGGTGAAGGGCTGGTACAAGATCTCATCACTCAGCATGTTGAGCTAAAAGATCAACGCATCTTATTATTAGGCGCAGGTGGTGCTGCTCGTGGTGTGATCTTGCCATTATTAGCACAACAACCTCAACAATTGGTTATTGCAAATCGTACTGTAAGCAAAGCACAACAATTGGCAGAGTTGTTTGCTGCTTTCGGTAATGTTGTTGCACTAGAGCAAGCTCAACTTGAGAGTCAAACTTTTGATGTGATCATCAATTCAACTTCCGCCAGTTTATCGGGGGATGTGCCAGCGATATCACCAACGGTGGTTGGTACGAATACTACATGCTATGACATGGTTTATGGTTCAACGATCACCTCTTTTAATCGTTGGGCAAAAGAGCATGGCGCAATTAAAACGTTAGATGGATTAGGGATGCTCGTTGGACAAGCAGCGGAAAGCTTTGTGCTATGGCGCGGCCTTCGTCCAGGAGCTAAACAAGTACAACACGAGTTGCGCCGAACTTTACAAGAGTAAAAGTAATGAACCAAGATATTTTATTTTCAGATATCCAATCATGGGATGCCGTTCGACAAGCTGTTAACTTCCCTGCCCAGCAAGGCGGTGCACTGATTATCTGTTGGGTTACCTTAGACTGGTTACAACAGCATAGTGGGAAAAGTCTATCAACGTCAGATGAGATAATTGCGACTTTCATTGAATATCGATTTGATATTGAAGATATTGCTGAAGCGATGATTGATAATGAAGACTTTAATGATAATGGCGATATTGTTATTAGTGAATAATTTCACCATTATCAAATTTCATCATCAACTAAGGTATTGATCTTTTAAGTCGACATAATTAGTGGCTGATTGAGTTAATGACATTAACTCTTGCTCTGTTAATGGGCGAACTTGTTTAACTGGGCTTCCTATATAAAGGAAGCCAGAACAAAGTCGCTTTTTAGGTGGAACTAAGCTGCCGGCACCTATGATGATATCATGCTCAATAATAGCACCATCTAAAATAATACTTCCCATGCCTACTAATACGCGATCTTCAATTTGGCAGCCATGCAACATGGCTTTATGTCCAACCGTTACGTCATTACCTATAATAAGAGGGTAACCTTTTGGATTTGCAGTGCTGATTCGACTTACATGAAGAATCGAGCCATCTTGAATATTACTGCGTTGACCAATATCAATGTGATTAACATCCCCACGAGCAACCACTAATGGCCACAAACTACTGTTTTCACCAATAGTAACCTGACCGATAACGACCGCAGTGGTATCTATATAAGTAGTATTGGCTATTTGTGGTTGATGATTCTGGTACTGGCGAAGATAAAATGTCATAAAAATGCTTATTTAATCGAAGTTATACTTTTACCATAGCGAAAAATTCGTGTGATTAACAAGCAAAACATAATGGGTTGATCGTTATTTGGACGTTCGGGCAAATATGACGAATTTATTGCAAATTAGACCTTGCCAACGTGATCGAAGTCTCTATAATACGACCTCACTGACACGGAGCAAGCCATTGGCTGGCAACGAAATCA
>NZ_MSCC01000002.1:1058303-1212059 GCF_002954455.1 Photobacterium aquimaris | reverse complement strand
GAGAACGCTACTTTCATCATTTAAGACATGCTCATCATGGTAGACACCGCAATGGCCATGAGTCGTGTATTCACAAAAACAAATATCGGGTATCACCATCATGTCAGGACAAGCAGCTTTGATGGTTTTCACCATACGAGCCAATAAACCGTTATCGTTCCATGTGTCACTACCGATTTCATCTTTAGTATGCGAAATACCAAATGGCATTACATAACGTACACCTAATTTATAAAGTGTATGTATTTCATCGGCCAGCATAGTTTCAGGAATACGTGAAATGCCCGGCATGGTGCTAATAGGCACCGCTTCAGTTAAGTTTTCTTCAATGAAGATCGGGTGAATAAGATCAGCCAATTTAAATTCATGTTCACGCACAAGATCACGCATATTAGCGCTACGGCGCATACGACGGATACGTTTAATTGGTACAGAGATAGGGTTGGTCATTGGAATATTCTATTATTATGTTAATCGTGTATACATCATACAAATGTTAGGGTTGATGATGCAAGCAGTTGTGTGGCTTGTTTAAAAGCCACCTACACTTAATTCGATAGTGATTATTCAGAGGTTATTATGAAAGTTTTATTATTATTAATGGTTACTGTTTTCTCTTTTCAGGCATACGCTCAAGATCAATATGTATGTAAAAAAGGGCATAGCGAACGTACTGTCGAGGTTATATATAGCCAACCTAATAGTAAAGTTCCCTGTGAGGTCAAATATACTAAGTCAACGGGCAGTCAAATTTTATGGCATGCTAAGCATGAGATCGGTTATTGCGAAGCCCAAGCGCAACAGTTTGCGACCAAGCTAACAGGATTTGGTTGGTCTTGTCAGAAGGTGAATACAGCAGCACTTACTAGCCATTAACGTAATAAGCATCGAATAGTGGAATTATTTTATTGGATCAAGAAAGGGCGCTTTTTTGATCCGCTTTATTGGTTGTGGTCATGATAGCGTGATCAACAAAAATAAAAAGAGTAAATATCGGCAGTGATCATATGAGCGTGTTTGTGCAGGAATACTGATAGATTTTTCCTATCAGATTAATCAGTTAAAATTGCTTTCGTTTTTAGAGTTAACGGGATAAGTTATTAGAAATTAATTTAAAATAAGATCTGGATATTCATTATGACAACCATGACAACTCGTTGCCCACATTGTAAAGTATTGAACCGTTTACCTCTTGATCGTATTAATGACGAAGCAACATGTGGTACTTGTAAAGAGAAATTACTTGATGGCATGCCAATTGAAGGTACTGCTGATAACTTCGCTAGTTTAATTAATGGCGATAAGCCTGTTGTTGTGGATTTTTGGGCCCCGTGGTGTAGCCCATGTGTAGGTTTTGCGCCAGTATTTTCTGATGTTGCAACTGAACGTAATGGCGCTGCTCGCTTCGTTAAAATTGATACCGAAGCGCAACAAGCACTCGCAGGTCAATACCGTATTCGTAGCATTCCAACCATCATGGTATTTAAAGGTGGTAAAATGGTCGACATGCTAAATGGTGCAATGCCAAAAACTGCTTTTGATGAGTGGTTAAATAGTGCCCTAACAAAATAACCATCAGTGATGTGCTGATGGGGAGTGCTATTCTCTGGTGGTATTTTAATGATTGAGGTCTAGTTATTTATAAAGATAACTGGGCTTTTTTGTATGTGTAATTTAGCTAAAGATCGGAAAGGTGCATTATTTTGCGTTTTATTTATACTATTTATGTATAAATGTAAAAAAACACTATGCTAAATTTTTAATGTGATCAATATCTCTATATACTCTTGCCTCGGCCAGAACAATTACGTTCAGCCACCTTATTACAAGCTGTCACTAGGATATGTGAACGACCCACGGAGTTGGACCGGCGTTAATATAGCTTGTTAATTTAGGTGACTTGTATGTTGTACCATTGGACGAACACTCTTTTCGTTGTTTACGTATATTCACGTAATCCCCATCTTTTGTTGAACCTTCAGCAAATGTTTTTCCGATGCCGCAATACATTCAATACCTTCATTATTCGACACCCATTTATGAATACAGCAGGACGAAATAATGCAGTTGTTAATTAGTTTGGCCGGTATAGCAATACTGGTTTTATGCGCGATTTTACTATCAGATAACCGTAAAGCGATCAATTGGCGTACAGTCATTGGTGCATTAGTGTTACAAGCCAGTTTCGCCGCTTTAGTATTGTATATTCCGCTTGGGCAGAAAATGCTTGGCGCAATGAGCGATGGTGTTGCAGGTTTATTAAGTTTCGCCGATGTTGGCATTAATTTTGTTTTTGGTGACTTAGCCAATATTGAAAAAAGCGGCTTTGTGTTTGCTATTCGCGTGCTACCGTTGGTGATTTTTATCAGTGCGTTAATTTCGTTGTTGTACTATTTCGGTATTATGCAGTGGGTAATTAAAGTTCTCGGTGGTGGTATTCAAAAGCTACTAGGTACTAGTCGAGCAGAGTCATTAGTGGCAACCGGAAATATCTTTCTGTCACAAGGTGAATCTCCGCTACTTATTCGTCCTTTCTTAGCTAAAATGACTCGTTCAGAACTTTTTGTAGTAATGACATGTGGTATGGCATCTGTTGCGGGCTCTGTGCTTGGTGGTTATGCAGGATTAGGGGTTGAGCTAAAGTTTTTGATTGCCGCGAGTTTTATGGCAGCGCCTGGTGGCTTGCTAATGGCTAAAATTCTAGTACCTGAGCAAGAAACGCCAGAAGAGCAAGTTGAGATTGAAATGGCAACCAGTGAGCACAGCAATGCGATTGATGCTTTAGCTGCTGGCGCAATGAACGGTATGAAAGTCTCTGTTGCTATCGGTACAATGTTAATTGCATTTGTGAGTGTGATAGCAATGGCAAATGCTGGTCTTGAGCAAGTAGGTCATGGACTAGCAAGTTTAACAGCTGCGGTTGGCATGGATACTGTGTCACAATGGTTTGCGACGACACCACTGAGCATGCAACTTATTTTGGGCTATATTTTTTCACCATTAGCGTTTGTTGTTGGTGTGCCTGCCAATGAAATGATGACGGCTGGTACCTTTATTGGTGAAAAACTGATCCTCAATGAATTTGTCGCTTTTATGGATTTTGCATCGGTTAAGCAGACATTATCAGCACATACTCAAGTGATTATCACGTTTGCGCTATGTGGTTTTGCCAATATTGGTTCCATCGCGATTCAAATTGGTTCAATTGGTGTGATGGCACCAGAGCGTCGTAGTGATGTGGCTCGACTTGGTTTTAAAGCGGTTATTGGTGCGACATTAGCTAACTTAATGAGTGCTACGTTAGCAGGTATTTTTGTCGCTTTATAAGCATAAGCGCTGATTAAGTTATAATACGATAAAAAATGAAGCCGCAGTAAGCTCTTTACTGCAGCTTTGTTGTTATTTATGTAGTGCTTTTTTATGGCGACTTTTTAGCAATGATTATTTATCAAACTGTTTAATTAATACTGAGGTATCAGCACGATTAAAGCCCCGTTGTTGCAGCTTTTCATATTCGCTATCAACTTGTTTTGCCAATGGTAATTCAACATTAAGTTTTTCAGCTGCATCAAAACAGATAGCAAGATCCTTACGCATCCAATCAATAGCAAAACCAAAATCAAATGAATCTGCAGCCATGGTTTGAGCGCGATTTTCTAATTGCCATGAACCAGCAGCCCCATGCTTTAATACTTCGGTCATAGTGTGAATATCAAGTCCTGCTGCTTTGGCGAGAGTGACAGCTTCAGATAACCCTTGTAATACACCCGCAATACAAAGTTGATTCGCCATCTTAGTTATTTGGCCATAGCCTGTTTCACCCATTAGTGTGGTTGCTTTGGCATATTTTGCAATCGCGGGTTTAGCTTTGTTAAACACGGCCTGGTTACCGCCAACCATGACAGTTAAACAGCCATTAATTGCGCCAGCTTCACCGCCTGATACCGGCGCATCTAAAAAGTCGCAACCGATAGTATGCGCAGCATCGGCAATTTCTCGCGCAACATCGGCAGAGGCAGTGGTATGGTCAACCAAAATAGCCCCAGGTTTCGCTGTTACAAGAATACCGTGTTGACCTTTATAAATTTCACGAACGTCATCATCATTGCCAACACAGGTAAATACAATGTCAGCATCTTTTACTGCGTCACAAGGAGTAAGCGCAATCGTGCCCTGATATTCTTGTATCCAAGCGTCTGCTTTGGCTTGGGTGCGGTTATAAACCGTTACGTGATAGCCTGCTTTAGCAAGGTGTCCTGCCATCGAGTAACCCATTGTTCCAAGACCTAAAAAAGCAACATTTGCAGTCATAGTTAATACTTCCTTGATTTTTATTATGTTCACTTTGTAACATCATAACAGACAACATTATTACGTAAATGGGCATCCTTTGTGTGTGTTTTGTGTAAATGAGTGAGGTTTATCAATAGGATTAATTAATCGAGATTAATCGCTTGTAACAAATTGTGTTGCCAATTATCATAACACTCACTTTTATTTTAGGATTGGTTTAGATAAACACCATGTTATCAGCTGTGTTGCGGATTATGTTTATAGTGATATGTTTAGGAGCAAGTTCATTTGCTTCGGCATCGTCACAGGTGAACATTGACCACACTGCGCAGACCCATCCTGTATATACTGCTGTTATTGAAGCGCCAATCATTAACGCGACGATTACGACGCGACATTGTGATTCGTTACAGCAGCATCAGAGTGAGCCTGAACCAACCCAAAAGTACCCAACAGATCGCTATGTTAGTAATAATGGCTTACCAGTTTCTGTTTATAGCACTAAGTTAGTGTGGAATTTTCCATCGCCAACTAACATCAAATCGCCACAACACAGTGGTAAACATCATCGTTTAGAAGTGATTGATTTAAAAAATATCATTAATACCTCAACCCGATCACTCAATAGTTTCCATCATAATGCTGATGAAATAGCGCCAACATTTGAATTGGCGTTTGAATTACCATTATTGCCGATACCGCTGCTTACCATTGGGTATGCAGAGCCTCTCAGCCCACAAACTGATTGGATCTTAACTATAAAATCCACATCATCGCGTGTATCCGGCTGGAAAGAATCAAATCAACTCTATTCACATTACGGACATTCGTTCGTTACAGCGTAAGACATTACTAGCATTTATGTCATTTATGGCATGGTGTGCTTTACTTAGTGGTGTCTCTTTCACCAACACATAAAACGTTCTATTAATTTATGTATTAAATCTATCAAAAGCTATTATTAAGGCTAATTGTTATCGGCTGTGAATATGATAACAACGTGTTGTTTTGTCTTTTAAAGATAAAAACGAATAATAATTATTGATGTGTTATCGGTCGCAACAAGCTGAACTTGTTGCTAGATATATGGCTTAAAATAATGAGAAAAAAGAATAATAAACAGATTCTGAATCATTACTCAGCATGGAAATATGTTGTGCTAATTGTGACAGTCTCGATTATGTTGCTTAGTGCTATTCCAACCTGGTATGGCGAAAATGCGGCAGTACAAATCAGTGCGAAAGGTGGCGCAATGCCAACACCTTTTGAGATTCAACGTGTTCTAAAAGACCATGGCATAGAAGCCAAGACTATTGAACAGCAGCCTACTCGCACTATTGTGGTGGTTAATTCAACCAAAGAACAAACCAATACCAAAGAAGCATTAAACAGCATCGTTCATAATGAAGGCCGTTTAACGTTAGCACTAGAACCTGCAGCACCCAAATGGCTATTAGGGCTTGGTTTTGAGCCGATTAAGCTTGGCCTTGACTTACGTGGTGGTGTTCAATTCTTGCTTGATGTTGATATGAAGGAAGTTTATAAGCAGCATGCACAGCAGCTAACTGACGATCTTCGTATTGATTTCCGTAAGCAAGATATTCGTGCAGCACGTTCAGAAATGACGAATAATAATCAAGTTATTGTGCGTCTACCAAGTGAAGATGCGAATAACAAAATACGTCAATACGTTCGTACTCAATACCCACAGTGGCAAGCGAAAGATGGCCAAGGCGATAACTTAGTCTTGTCTATGCGTGAAGACGAGCAAACTAATCTGCGTAACTTAACGGTACAGCAGAACTTGCAAACGATGCGTGGTCGTATTGAACAGTTAGGTATTACCGAAGCATCTGTACAGCGTCAAGGTGAAAACCGTATTCGTATCGAGCTTCCAGGTGTACAAGATCCAGCTGCTGCGAAGAATGTAATTGGTGCAACTGCAAGCCTTGCTTTCTATGCGGTTAAGCAAGAAGGTACAGGTAGCACCATGATCATTGACGACAAAGAAGGTCGTCCGGTACGTGTAAGCCGTAAGCCAGTATTAACCGGTGATCATATTATCGATGCGCGAGCGAGCATGGGTGAAATGGGTACACCTGAAGTTAATATTACGTTAGATAGTGCTGGTGGTAGCATGATGTCTGAGTTCTCACGTCATAACGTGGGTCAACCAATGGCAACGTCTTACAGCGAATATACGCGTAATGCTAAAGGTCAGACTGAACAAACAAATAAGATCATCAGTGTTGCAACAATTCAAACTCAGTTAGGTAGCCGTTTCCGTATTACCGGTGCTGGCTCATTGGCTGATGCGCAACAATTAGCATTATTACTTCGTGCAGGTTCATTAACTGCGCCAGTAACAATTGTTGAAGAGCGTACCATTGGTCCAACATTGGGTGCTGAAAACATTAAGAATGGTTTTGCTGCCTTAGCACTAGGTTTAGGTGTGACATTGCTATTTATGGCATTGTGGTACCGTCGCCTAGGTTGGGTTGCGAACATTGCATTGCTGACTAACATGATCATGCTATTTGGTTTATTGGCATTGATTCCAGGTGCGGTATTAACCTTGCCGGGTATTGCTGGTCTGGTATTAACCGTTGGTATGGCTGTTGATACCAACGTGCTTATTTTTGAACGTATTCGCGATATGGTTCGAGATGGGCGTAGTTTTGCTCAAGCGATTGATCGTGGATTTAGTAGCGCATTTGGTACTATCTTCGATGCTAACTTTACAACTATGATCACCGCAGTGGTACTGTACTCTATCGGTAATGGTCCAATTCAAGGCTTTGCATTGACGTTAGGTCTAGGTCTTCTAACCAGTATGTTTACTGGTATATTTACTTCCCGCGCCATTATTAACTTGGTTTGGGGTCGTGATTCTCGTCGAGATGTAAGGGTTTAACGCAATGAAAAATTGGATTATTACAAACTTAACTAAATTGCGTTATATGACCGGTATTGTGTCAATTGCGCTAATGGTTATCTCGATCAGTTTCATTTGTATTCGTGGTCTAAACTGGGGTCTTGATTTTACTGGCGGCGTTGTTAGTGAAATTCAGATGAACAGCCAAATCACTAGTAGTGAAATTGAACCACTGATGGATGCGGGCTTTAAGCAAGACGTAGTGGTGATTGCAGCTGATGAACCTGGCCGTTGGATCCTACGTTATGCTGTACCAGCAAAGGGCGAAACTTACCCAGCAATAACACAAGTGCTAGATCCGCTACATGCACAAGTACAAGTACTAAACACCAGTATTGTTGGCCCACAAGTGGGTGCTGAAATGGCATCTCAAGGTGGTTTAGCATTACTTGTTACTATGCTTTGTATTCTAGGTTACCTAAGCTACCGTTTTGAATGGCGTCTTGCTGCGGGTGCATTACTTGCACTAATGCACGATGTGATTCTAGCTGTGGGCTTCTTTGCAATGACGCAAATGGAGTTTAACCTAACTGTATTGGCGGCTATTTTGGCTATCTTAGGTTATTCATTGAATGACTCGATTGTTATTGCCGACCGTATTCGTGAGTTACTGATTGCGAAACCGAAACAAAACCTTGAAGCAACTAACAACGAAGCGATTATTGCAACGTTCTCACGTACGATGGTGACATCGGGTACAACGTTAATGACAATCAGCTCTTTATGGTTATTAGGTGGCGCATCATTGCAAGGATTCTCTATTGCAATGTTTATTGGTGTGTTAACCGGTACGTGGTCATCAATTTCAGTAGGTACGTTACTTCCTGAATTCTTAGGTTTGAAACCTGAGCACTACTTACCAAAACCTGAGTCACAAGATCCTTAATCGTTAATGATTGAGTAAAAACCGTCGACAGTTATGTCGGCGGTTTTTTTTGCTGTGAATTCAAGATATACAGTTTTTTTAAAGACAGAACGATATTTATTGCTAGACTAAAAAGAAGTTAAAAAAAGCATGGTGAAAGGAGATAGCATGCCAAAAGGAATTATATTTATCTGTGGTGCGGTATTGTTAATTGCGGGTTGTACCCATACCGGTGATGGTGATATTCGTTTCTTACCCGATCAGTACGTCAATAAGGTTGAGTATAATAGCCTTTACCATTATGGCTACAATCAAGGCTGTGAATCCGCACTTGCTAAGGTTAATGTCGCCGAACATACCTACAGCCAAGACAGTACATTAATCAATATTTCAACGCGATTTAAGAGCGGGTGGCAACAGGGCTATTCGGCATGTGAATCTGGAACTGAAAAGATGTTATATAAATTATAAAATACTCAATATTTTTTTGATGTACGTCTATTATTTATAAATTAGTTATTGTTTTATAATTCAGGTGAGTATTATACTCAATATGTAGCATATCATTCTTTAATTACTTTTTGTTATAAGATATAACGATAGTCTTATCGTATAAAAAACAGATCTGATGATCTGTTTTTAGTTACAGGTAAACTAATCTAAAAGAGTTATTGTTTATTTGAAGGTATTTTTATGCAGCAATAGCCGTTACTTTTTGATCATTAAATGCAATATTAGTAGCAACATTTATTTCTGATAATAGTAAATAATGCTCTGGCTTATCATTATTAAGTTCAATAATTATTTGCATATGGGATTCAATTATCTTTTTAAGGTATGCATAGCTCTTGGTAACAACTGTACTATTTAATTGTTTATAGCATCCTCGCTGTGCATATACCCAAATATTATAGCTGCAGTTATTATTCTCTATTTCTGCGATAAATTCCGCAATATTTTTCATCTTTAATCCCTTAATGAATACATCTATGCTATAGACATTATAATTATGCAGCAAAGTGAAAAAACTAAAACCATATATTTATAGTTGATATAAATAATGTGATATTGATGAGTTTTTTGTAGTAATAATGCTGTTTGAATATAACTCACATTAAAATATCTTAAAGTTAAGCTAATATACTCTTAAATAACCTTATTGGACAAATAAGGTTATTTTATAATAGTTATTGTTTAAATTTATAGGATCGCAGGTTAAGGTTGATTTTATGACTATCAATAGTGTTTGTGATTGGGCTAATCACTCAAATTTAGAGCGCCAATATCATGATAATGAGTGGGGACAACCACACAAAGATGATAATTATTTGTTTGAATTTTTAACGTTGGAAGGCGCTCAAGCAGGGCTTAATTGGTATACAATTTTAAAAAAGCGTGCTGACTACAGAAATGCTTTTGAAGACTATAATATTGATAAGCTGGCAGCCTATAGTGACCACGATATTGAATTACGCATAACTACAATTATTAATAATTATGACGTGGTTAGACACCGCGGAAAATTGCGTTCGGTGTTTATCAACGCGCGGGCTGCAAAAGCGCTGCAAATGCAATATGGTAACTTAGCGATACCCTTGTGGCAGTTTGTTAATAATAAGCCCCTTAAGAATCATTGGTCATCAAGTGATGATGTCCCTGTTGCTACTGTGGCATCGTTGGCGATGAGCAAATTTCTAAAACATCATGGGTTTAAATTTATTGGTAACATCACCTGTTATGCGTTTATGCAGGCGGTGGGAATGATCAATGATCATACGACTAATTGTTATTGTTATCATAGTGTTATAGATGGCAAAATTGATACGTTATAAATGTAAAAAAGATCCCATTTATTAGGATAAATTCGTTATCATATTGCATTCATTTTTATGTTTTATGGGGCGTTATGTCAACGAAGGCTGTTAAGTTAATCCAGAAAGTCACCTGGGTTGGGTCTATTGCAAATATTGCATTGGCATTTATAAAAATTACCATAGGTAAACTTACTGGTAGTCAGGCCCTTATTGCCGATGGTGTACACAGTTTTTCTGATTTGGTCACAGATACAGCAATTTTAATCGGTTCGCGGTATTGGACAGCCCCTGCAGATAAAGAACATCCTTATGGGCATGGTCGTTTTGAGACTTTAACTAATATCTTTATTGGCTTTATTTTAGCGATTGTCGGTATTGGTATTGGCTGGGATTCACTACATTCAATCAGCACTCAGTCACATTCTCAGCCAGGTATGCTAGCTTTCAGCGCTGCTGTTATATCAATTGTGGTAAAAGAAGTGCTTTATCGCTGGACTGCTGTTCAGGCTAAAAGTATTAACAGTCGTGCATTATATGCTAATGCCTGGCATCACCGCTCAGATGCATTAAGTTCTTTGCCTGTCGCTATTGCTGTTATTGCGAACTACTTTTTTCCTTCTTTTCATTATTTAGATCAAATTGCTGCATTGATTGTTACTGTAATGATTTTAAAAGCATCGTTTGAAATTCTATGGCCTGCAATTTTAGAATTAACAGAAGCCAAAGCGGATTCTGATATCGAAAAACAAATTCAAACATATGCAGCTGAAGATAAAGATATTAAAGAAGTGCATGCTATAAGAAGTCGCCGCACAGGGAGTACTATTTTATTAGACTTCCATTTATTGGTCGATCCTGAAATGAGTGTTGAGCGTGCGCATAATATCACTGAAAACTTTAAAACCCATTTATTAAATGAATTAAATGAAGTTGTCGATATTATTATTCATATTGAACCTTATAATTGTCATGAGCGAATAATTAATCCGTGCTGCGATGATTGTGATAACAGCAAGGTATAACTTATTCCGATAAACGAATAACAAGACCGATAATTAATATGGTCTTGTTATTATTTTAAATTATTAGAACGACATTAATTAATCGTATTTTGTAGCCAATGACTGATATCCATCAAAATATCATTATAATGAGGGTATTCAATGGCTAAGTTATCAATTGCTGCACTGATTGCAGAACTATTATAAGGCAGGTTAACTAATTGTAGTTCTAATAATTCTAATGGCGCAGGATCTAAACTATCAGTAAACAGTTTTACTTCCGTAATGTTACCTTTATTTACATCAAGGTGTAGCTCAATTCCTCCCCAAATGAAACGCTCATCTAGGCTGTGTGTAAACTGAGGAGTATTGCCAAAATTCCAATCCCAACGACTGAACTTTGCAAATGTTTCATTAAAGCCTGCTAATTCTGGTAATGCTTGTGGTGAAATATGTTCAGCTTCAACATGCTCACCATAATAATCACAAAATGTCTCAATAATGGCATTGCAGACCATATCATGATCAATATTATTCACAATTTGGTTGAGGTTAGTCACGCGAGAGCGTACTGAAGTGATCCCTTTTGCCGCTAATTTCTTTTTATCGGGATTAAGGTAATTCGCAAGCTGGGTTAAATCGGCACTCAGTAATAATGTACCATGATGAAAACCACGATCCATGGTTTCACGGTAGGCTGAACCTGAAAACTTACGCTCACCTTCGACATCTTCAACGACTAAATCATTACGGCCTGTTGCTTTACCTTCGATGCCTATTTTTTTTAGCGCAGTGAGTACAATATCAGTAGAGATGGTTTTATTATAATCGGGTTTACCTGCCATAAAGGTAAAATTGGTATTACCAAGATCATGAAATACTGCGCCACCGCCACTTTGACGACGCGCAAGTGTAATACCATCTTGTTCCATTTTAAGTGTATTACACTCTTTCCATGGATTCTGAGCGCGTCCAATAACAACAGTATTGTCATTACGCCATAAGAATAATACTCGCTGTTGAGTCGACATTGTACGGAAAATTGCATCTTCAACAGCAAGGTTGAACCATGGATTGGTAGAGTCTGAAATCAGTACTTTAATTTTTGAAGACATCATGCATACCTGACTAAATGTGGATGCGATGAATTTACCTTGTCATTTGGTAGAGGTAAAGCAGTCAATATAGAGCGGGAGTATTGTTAGCTAGCAATAAATGAAAAAAAGCCAAATCACATCCTATAAACTGGAACAAATGTGATTTGGTAACATGTCTTCAATTATGGCTTGTCTAGAGAATCTTAATGTTTTCTAGATGATAAAATAAGAATAGCATCACATTTTTAATATGAAAATAACGATAATTGCAAGTTAAGGTTACTATTTGTTGTTGGTTGATAGCGGTAGTGTAAAAAAATAGTGAGAGTTTATTATTGTAAATGCTAATGGATGAAGTAAAACTGATTTTGGAGTAGAAACGAAGAATGAGGATATGAAGCGAATAATACTCTGAAGCGGCGTAATCAGTAAGAGCATGGATTGCTTACCATGCTACCTCTAATCTATGTATGATCTAACTATTTTTAGTTATAGATTCTTTACTGGTTGTTTGTTGTTTGTTCTGTTGGTGTCGGCTGACTTACTTGGTTAAAAACATCATAAGTGATGAAATAGCCAATTAATAAAATGAGAGGAATGAATTTGATCCACTTGTTCATAATGATGCCTAGCTAAAAAAATGTTCGGCTACCATACCAGTCTTCTTCATCGGGTAAATGATTATTTATGAAAAGTTAGGTTTACACTATTAGATGATAAAGACACGAAAAAATGTAAGCGTAATAACATTATGAATTGAATGTTGTTTTTTGCTTTGCTTTGCTTGGGATTGTGGAGATAGACAAAAAGTCGACGAATCGACTTTTTTGAATAGGGAAAGCTTGGGTAACGTATATCTTAGAAATAAAGGCGCATTACTGATTCAGCCACACACGCTGGACGACGACAGCCTTCGATCTCAACTGTAATTTCTTGCACGATTTCTAAACCACGCTTAATCGGTGTTACTGATTGAATTTTTGTTCTGGCACGAATATTAACACCACTCTTAACTGGATAAGGGAATCTAACTTGGTTAAGACCATAATTGACAGTCATTTTTGCTGATGGAAACTTTGGACTCGCAGGATCAACACTGTCAGTTAACACAGAAAGAAGCGACAACGTTAAAAAACCATGGGCAATGGTTGTTTTGAAAGGAGACTCTACAGCAGCTTTTTGCGGATCAGTATGAATCCACTGATGATCTTCGGTAACATTGGCAAAATTATTAATGCGTAGTTGATCAACAGTTAACCATTCACCAACATGAATCTCTTCACCTAATGAAGCTGTAAGCTCATCCATAACTTTAGTTGCTTCTGGGTGGATCTCAATAACAGCAGGCTCAGAAACCGCTTCACCATTAGATATCGATACGAGGTTATGATCTTTAACCCAAGTCGCAAAATGACTGCTGTTGGCTTTATTAAGGAATTCAATCCAATAATCACGGATTGATGGTGATAGCCAGTCTTTAAACTCAAACGGGTGATGTGATAACACTTCACGCTTACGTTTGATAAAATCGACTACTTTTACTTTCATAGAGCATAACCTTAGTTTGAAATGCCACACTTGGGTTTGGGGCAGGGCATTGTAGCTATTATTTACAGTAGTACAACTGGTATTCTTTATAAAAAATACTTATAAGACTCATCGGATGAGTTGATTTTAAAGGATGTTGATGCCTTTACGCAATAATTAAATGGCGTTTTTTAACTGTTTTTTTATAAAAGATTGAGACCAATGGTAATAAAGAGGCTAAATATTACTTATAGGTATCATAAACGATCAGATCTTAACCTGTGCTGAAATACGATAAAGAGTTGCCAGCTATACTATAAAGAAAGACAGCTCATATCATGGAGGAAGGAATGATTGCATATGAAGCTAATTTTGATGGGTTGGTTGGGCCTACGCATAATTATAGTGGCTTATCTGTGGGTAATATTGCGTCGCTAACACATAGCCACGATGTTTCTAATCCTAAAAATGCAGCCTTACAAGGCCTTCATAAAATGAAGGCGTTGGCTAATCTTGGATTATTACAAGGTGTTATTGCTCCTCAAATACGGCCAGATATAAGAATATTACGTCGACTTGGTTTTAGTGGTAGTGATCGCCGTGTGTTACAACAAGCAGCACAGCAAGCCCCAAAGCTATTAACCAGCTGTTGTTCGGCATCAAGTATGTGGGCGGCTAATGCTGCAACAGTATCACCTTCCGCAGATACGAGTGATAATCGTATTCATTTTACTCCTGCTAATTTAGTCAGTCATTTCCATCGTTCTATTGAACATCAAACAACATCAAGCATTTTGTCGGCGATGTTTAATGATGATAATCATTTTTGCCATCATCCACCGCTACCAGCATCTGAATACTTAGGAGATGAGGGATCAGCGAATCACATGCGTTTTTGTGATCAACACGGTGAACAAGGCGTTGAAATGTTCGTGTTTGGACGTTATGGCTTTGACCGTTACCAATCAGCCCCTCAACGTTATCCTGCGCGGCAAACTTATGAAGCCAGTACTGCTATTGCACGTTTGCATCAGTTAGCGCCACAACAGGTCGTGATGGCACAACAAAACCCAGCAGTGGTTGATCACGGTGTGTTTCACAATGATGTTATTGCTGTCGGTAATCAACAAATGTTGTTTTGTCATCAAGATGCATTTTTAGATCAAGCGAATATTTATCAACAACTACAACACAAAATGGGTGTAGATTTTTCTATTATAGAAGTACCAAATGATGTGGTGAGTGTTGATGATGCTGTTAGTAGCTATTTATTTAATTCGCAATTAGTGACGTTGCCTAACGGTGATGTGAGTTTAATTTTGCCACAGGAGTGTCAATATAATGCGAGTATATGGGAGTATATACAGCAGTTATTGCAAGCGCAGGTTGGTATTAATCGGGTTGATTTATTTGATTTAAGTCAGAGTATGCAAAATGGTGGCGGGCCTGCGTGTTTACGTCTCAAAGTTGTATTGAGTGATAAAGAGCGCCAAGCTGTCAATCCTGCAGTATTTTTAACTGAGACGTTATTTAAACGCTTACAAGAGTGGATTGATTTACATTATCGTGATCGGTTAGTGGAAGCAGATTTAGCCGATCCATCCTTATTAATTGAGTCACATACTGCATTAGACGAGCTAACGTATATTTTAAAGTTAGGCTCAGTGTATGATTTTCAACGGGTATAATCCGCATAATCGATAGCGTATATCGGTTGCGGATTATAATAGTAACAGCGCTACTTTTTACCAAAGATGGTTGAAGCAAAACTTTTCAGATTATTGATATCCATTAAGTCATCAATACTGTGGATTTCGCCAGCAGGCTGAATCAGTAAGTTATGATCAATATCTCCACCAGGACTGGCTTGGTCTATCATTGTGGGTAATGCATCTTGTAAGCCTAAGATAACGTCTTGTTCTGGCATGTTGAGCTCAGAACTAAAGGCAGTAAGTTTTTCGACACTAAAGATAGTAGTAATATTTGTTGCTGAAATATGCGCGTTGACGTCATTACTAAGCCAAGAATCAGCAATATTCGAGAGCTCGGCTTGATTGAGTGCTTTAATAATACTTTGCAGATCTACATTCTGACCTTGATCGTTTCCATCTAACAAATGAGAGAGTGCAGTAAAGATACTGTTTTCATCAACAGCTTGAGTATTTGCACGTGATTGATTAAAAAATTGTGCCCCAAGACGAACTATTTCGACCATATCCATGATTATAATTCCTTGCTCGATAAGTTATTTATGCGGTTACTAAAAATCGTGATGCTAATGTTATGCACAAAACTCAATAAGCCCATGTTATATTCCCTGCTGAGTTTATTTCCAATGATTATTAATAGGTATGTTAATAATCATAATATAAAAAATAGATTAAATAATCAGCATTTTCCGACATTTTAATGCTAAAAATGTATATTGAATTTATTTTTAGTATTGTTGCTTATAAAGGGTCGGAGTGATTTACTTGAGGTATTGATTGTAATAATCAAGATATCTATGTGCAGCAATACTTGACCTGTTTTAGAGCAAACAGAGATAATAGTCTTCATTAATCTATGAATGTAATTATTACTCATCGCCATGAGTAATTGATGGAGTTTCAATGGCAAAGCTAAGCCTACAAGAGCAAATGCTAAAAGCGGGTCTTATTGATAAGAAAAAGCTAAAAAAAGCAGGTAAGACAAACAAAAAATCACGTACTCAAGCGAAAGAAGCAAAAGCTGCTGTTGAGGAAAATCGAATCTCTCAGTTAGAGAAAGATAAAGCACTCAACCGTCAGCGAGATGAAGATGCACAACAAAAAGCATTTTTAGCGCAGGTAAAACAACTGATTGAGATGAACCGCTTAGATCGCAGTAGTGGTGATATTGGTTATAACTTTACTGATGGTACAACGGTTAAGAAAATTTATGTCGATAAGCTAATGCAAGCACAACTTGTTAATGGTCGTCTTGCTATCGCACGTTATCTTGATGGTTACGAAATTATTCCAGCCGCCGTCGCTGATAAAATCGCATTGCGTGATCAAGAGTCGATTGTGCTTAATAATGTGGTTGATGAAAGTATCAGTGATGAAGATGACCCATATGCAGATTTCGTTATTCCTGATGATCTGATGTGGTAAATACCGCGAATTTAAAAAAGTCTCTTTTGAGGCTTTTTTTATAGCTAAATATTTGTCGAGATAATTATTAAGTATTACTGTTTAAATGAATATTTAACAATAAGTGCCATAAAATAATTATACAAACGTAACCGTTTTCGAATTAAATCTTGCTTGAAGACGGTTGTAATTCATTGGAATAGAGCATACCTTAATGAGATTGTTTATCATTTGCATTTCCGGTAAGATAGCAATGATACATAAATATATGATGGTAGTGCCTGCGTTTTTATAAGAACTCATCCATTATCACCGCGCAGTAATGATGATAAACGTACTAGGATAATAACGATGAATAATGAAATTACACGTTGGTTACAACGTGACCCTGACCCTAAATCACGTCAAGAATTACAACAATTAGTCGCGGATAATGCGACAGCTGAATTAGCTGATCGTTTTAATGGACGTTTAGAGTTTGGTACTGCTGGTTTACGAGGTGTCGTTGGTGCAGGTCCTAACCGAATGAACCGTTTAGTTATTCAAGAAACTGCAACTGGGCTTGGTCAGTATTTATTACGTACAGATAATGCAGCAGCTCATAAAGGGGTGGTGATTGGTTATGATGGTCGCCCTGATTCACGTCAATTTGCTCATGATACGGCAGCCGCATTAGCAGCCCAAGGTATAAAGGTTTATCTCACTACCAAAGTTGCTGCAACACCGATTGTCGCATTTGGGGTTAAGCACTTACAAACGGCAGCGGCTGTTGTTGTGACCGCCAGCCATAACCCGCCAGCTTATAATGGTTTTAAAGTTTATTGGAATAATGGTGCGCAGATAATTCCACCTCATGATGCTGGAATTGCAGCGGAAATTGATAAAGCAACTCAATCTGAAATACACCTTATGGATCTAGCTGAAGCCGAAGCTAAGGGATTATTAGTGTGGCTTGATGATGTTTATTATCAAGCATATCGTCGAGCAATAAATAGTAACCCATTACTTAATAACCACCATAACCCACAAGATATTAGTCTTGCTTACACCGCTATGCATGGTGTTGGTGCTGAGATGGCTGAAATGTTATTAGTAGATGCGGGTTTTAGCCATGTTTACAGTGTTGCTGCGCAACGCAAGCCTGATGGTACTTTTCCAACAGTTAAATTTCCAAACCCTGAAGAACCAGGTGCAATGGATCTTGTGATCGCCGAAGCGAAACAACATGGAGCAATTTTAGCCTGTGCTAATGATCCTGATGCTGACCGCTTTGCTGTTGCCGCCCGTTGTGATGACGGTGAGTACAAAATGCTGACGGGTGATCAAGTGGGTACATTATTTGGCTATTATTTGCTTAATCACGTTCAAGCATCAACCAGTTTAGTCGGCAATACAATTGTGTCATCGACCCTGTTAGGCAAAATTGCAATAGCCCTTGGTGTGCAATATTACCAAACATTAACCGGTTTTAAATGGTTAACCAATGTCGCAATGGAACGTCAGACGGCGGATCATCAATTCCTTTTTGCTTATGAAGAAGCTTTAGGTTACACCATTGGCAATACCGTATGGGATAAAGATGGATTATCAGCTTTAGTTGCATTTGCCCAATTAACTGCCGAACTTGCAGTTACAGGCCAAACGGTTTGGGATCAACTTGAAGCGATTTATCGTGAGTATGGGTTATATATTAACGCTCAACGTAGTATTGCTCTCGATCCAACCGCAGCTCCTATTGGTGACTCATTACGCGCGACGCCACCTCAAGTTATTGCAGGATTGGCGATCATTCGTACAGAAGATTTTAAAATATCACTATGTACTTTTGCCGATGGTACTGTTGAAGCGATTGATTTACCTGTCAGTGATGTGTTGATTTATCATCTTGCAGATGGTTCTCGTGTTGTTGTTCGACCATCAGGCACTGAGCCTAAGTTAAAGTGCTACTATGAAGTAGTTGAGCCAATGAGCCAAGAAGAGACATTTGATCATGCTCAACGCCGAGCACAAGCAACGATGGATCAATTAATTGCTCAGCATCAAGCATCATTGTAATTTGAATCATCGCAGTGTGGTAAAGCTGAACTCTGATCAATTTTCAGTGTATAATTGTGAAAGTTGAAATTAATTTTAGATAACCAAGGGTTTACCATGCACGATCTTAATTTATCGTTACCTGATGATTATGAAAAAGAGCCAGAATTACCGATTCCATCAATTGATGATCAAAAGAAAATTGTGGCAGAGCTTAAGCGTTTAGAAGAAGCAGGTGAATTAACCCCTGAAATTTTACACGCATTCATGACAGGTGAGCGTTTACCTGAATAAGGTAGTGTGATCATTGTGTAATAAAAAGCCTCTTACTGCTCTTCATGTGTATTGAAGCAGATAAGAGGCTTTTTTATGCTTAGTCAATAAGGAAATACGACGAGTATTGATAACCCCAATTATCTTTACTGAGTATATTATTGATGTTTAGCTGCTGAATCTAGTCGGTAATCAACCACATTGAATTTACGAGCAACCATAGGTAGACGTGCCATTATTGTTGTTACGAATAATATCAATAGTGTTGGCAGCAACCAACTAGCATGTGCTTGATATAGCGGCAGTGTATCATTGAAAAACTGATTAAGATCCGCCGGCATTTTACCGAGAATACTAACAGCATCAACAGTACCAAAAGCCATTGCGGTGACTAATACTGATGTGTGCGTCAGTGTCGAAACATGAATAGTGGAAGCTGTTAAAGAGGCAAACACTAATGCAATTGCAACAGGACATAAAACTAAAATAGCGGGTAGACTTACCTTTAGAATATCTTCAAGACCAAAATTGGCAATGATACCTGTTAATACCACGATAATTGTTGCCGTTAAGCCAAATGATGCTTTGAATGTTTGTTGGTAATATTCAGCACAAGCATTGGTTAAACCAACGGTTGTTGTTAAACACGCCATAATAATAATTGCAGCTAATATCCATTGACCATAGATGCCAAATTCACCCGCAACATAACGAGTAAGGATTACACTGCCGTTCATGCCATGGGTGGCAATAGTGGTTGATGTTGCGCCTACATAGCCCATTGCAATATAGCAACTGCCCATCAATATAAAGTAGATCATAGCGACTTTAAATGAGACGCTTGCAATTCCTTTTTGTGTCACGATCCCTTTAGCTTTAATAGTTTGAATAATAACCCAACCAAAACCAACGGCTGCAATAGCATCCATGGTCATGTAGCCTTGAATTAAGCCACTGGTCACAGGACTGTGTTGATAGTCACCATAAGGTGCCGCGGGAACACCAAGTGGCGATATAAATGCTGCTAGTCCTAAACCAGCTAATAATAAAATCAGTGCAGGTGTCATGATTTTACCAATGTAGTTAACGAGGTTACCTGGTTTAAAGGCTAAAAGTAACGTGATAGCGGAGAATACAATAGAGAAAGCAACTAGGTGATCAGCTTTGAAAAAGGGTTTTAGTCCCATCTCATAAGCAACGGTAACAGCACGCGGCATGCCAAATGCAGGTCCAATAGCTGTAAATAAGAGAATCCAAAATGTTGTTGCTAACCATTTGGGTAATGCTTGAGTAAGGTTTTTTGTGCTGCCAATACGGCCAAGAACAATAATAGTAAAAGCGGGTAGACCAACAGCGGTTACTAAGAAGCCACTCATTGCTGATGTTAATGATGTTCCTGCGTCGAGACCCATTGCGGGGGGGAAGATCAAGTTACCAGCGCCTAAAAAAAGTGCAAAGGTCATTAGACCGATAGCGAGTAAGTCTTGTGTTTTCAAATGTTGTACCTGCATTGTTGTGAATATCAAACAGCTATTAATCACTTAGTAGTATCGTAATTATTATAGTCTGGTGCTTCGTTAATAATGGTTCCGCAGGTTTGCTGAGAGAAGATATGAAGAGTTGAAACTATCCTCCATCAGCAACGGCTGACGGAAGCTTGCCCGCCAGCCTAGCGAATAATCACTAGGATAAAAGCGGAAATAATTCGAGATGTTTTTTTTGTCGTCATAGAAGCAGTATCAACCCAAGCGTTAACCGCTATTGTCGAAGCTAAATGTTTTTGTTCTCTATACTCAAACACTGTTGAATGCATAATTTAACAACTTCTATTAATGAATACGTGAATTACAGGTTAAAAATATAAAGAAAAGTTAGTGTTGTAAATAACTTTCTTCAAATTTTTTTAATCGTTGTAAAAATAATCTAATTTAAGTGTTTAATATTAAAAGGTTAGTGAAATGTGAGCTATTTATTTTGAATAATAGCTATAATTTCGATGAATTATGTTGTGAGGGAGTGCTTTTTTTGTAAACAATGAGCAAATAAGGGCTAGCAGTTATCTAGCCCTATAATACGTTATAGCAAATTAATTAACGGCGATACTTGGCTGATTTTTCTGACCAAAATGGCACAATTTGCTGATTAAAATAGTAAACGCAACAGGCACTAACCAAGATGCATGTGATGAAAATAAAGGTAACCAATGCTCAGCAAATGTGGACATAGACGCTGGTAGTTTACCGAGAATATTTAACGCATCAATACTACCAAATACAGTGGCAACGATAACAACGATTGTTTGGCTAAGTGAAATATGGCGCTGTTCAGCTGTTGAATGGTTATGAATAAAAAACGTTGAAATAATTAATGAAATCGCAATAGGACATAATATTAAAATAGCAGGTAGGCTAACTTTAATAATTGTTTCTAAACCAACGTTAGAAATAATCGCCGTCAAAACCATAATCACAGTAGCGCTGATTTTAAATTTTACACCGTAGGTATTTTTGTAGTATTCACCATTAGCATTGGTTAAACCGACAGTGGTCGTTAAACAAGCCATTAAAGTAATGGTGGCTAATAATAGCTGACCCAGAGTGCCAAACTCGCCGGCTGCATAACGAGTAAGAATCTCACCACCGTTAGTTGCTTGTGGTGCAATATCAGACGACGTCGCACCTAAATACCCCATAGCAAGGTAACAAAGTGACATCAAAACCGCGTAAATAATTGCAATGCGAAGGGTATAATAAGAAATGGCTTTATTGCATTTTACACCAGTATTACGGATTGTTTGAATAATAACCCAACCAAAAGCGACTGCTGCAATAGCATCTAATGTCATGTAGCCTTGAATAAGTCCGTTTACTGTTGGTGCTTTACGGTAGGTTTCAATTGCAGCCGTTGGTGAACCTAGAGGGTTAACGACAGCAGAGATGGCAAGTAGCGCTAGCATAGCAATCAGTGCTGGAGTCATTACTTTACCGATATAATCGACCAGTTTTCCAGGTTTAAGGGCTAATACTAATGTCAAAGCGCAGAAAATAGCAGAAAAGGTCATTAAACCATTGCCAGAATAGAACGGTTTAATACCCATCTCATAAGCAACGGTTACTGCTCGTGGTAAAACAAAAGCAGGGCCAAGGGTTGTTAATACTAAGAACCAAAATGAACGATCCATCCATTTAGGTAAAGCTGCCGTTAATCGGTCAGCAGAAGATAATCGTCCTAGCACAACCAGTGTTAATGCTGGTAAGCCAACAGCAGTAAGCAAAAATCCAGCGATAGCAATTAGCCAATTCTCACCCGCTTGTTGTGCCATAAGAGGCGGAAATATTAAGTTACCAGCACCAAGAAATAGTGCGAAAGTCATAAAACCAATGGCAGCAAGTTCTTTTGTTTTCAAATGACATACCTTATCTTATTCAAAGCGAACAATGTGAGTCAGTATGCTGGAAGAGGTAATAAGAAATGAGACTCATATCCGCCAGCGTTACTGACGAATAAATTAACCGTCAGCGTCAGAAAATGACGACGACAGACGTTAGCGTACAAGCAATCGGCCTGGTTGCTATAGTGATAACATCCTGATTGTTGTTAATGTTCTGAGACATAGCTTATACGCTCTAAGAAAAATGAGGCTTAAACTTAATCGGAATTAGAGGGATTGTAAAGCACGCTGAAGAAATAATTGATGTTATTTTAGTATTCACCAGTTAGATGCCATATAAACAACTGAATTATAATCATTATATAATGGCACCTGGTTTTTATAATACAGACCGCTTTTTAGGCTTGTAGTAGAGCTTGTAATTCAGCCAATGTTGCTACGGTATAAGTAGGGTTAATACCGGCTGGTTGTGGCTTATGGTCACAGTTAAGCCAACACGTATCCATACCTGCATTGATACCGCCTAAAATATCAGAATATGGATTATCACCGACCATAAGAACTTGTTGGCGTTGAGGCTCACCCATTTGATGGCAGGCATAGTCAAAGATTTTAGCATCCGGTTTTGCGACACCTACTTGCTCTGAAATAATCAGCACATCAAATAAATCAGCAAACCCCGTACGTTGTAAGCGAATTTTCTGTAAGGCATTGAATCCATTGGTAATGATGCCTAGTTTGGCCTGTGGTTTTAAAGCTTTAAGCAGTGATTTGGCACCATCTAAAGGTGTACAAATATCAGCCATAGCCATTAAAAAATCGTGATTGAGTTGTTCGGTTGATAGCGAAAGTTTGACTGCCCATGTTTCAAAACGAATATTTTGTAATTCAGTCGCTGAAATTATGCCGTTCTGATAATCAACCCATAGTGGTTTATTAATCGCTTCATATTGCTCGAAATCAGCATCAGTGAAGGTAATGTTATGACGAGAAAACATCAGTTGAAGGCCACGAAAAGCGTCAAAATGAAACAAGGTTTCATCAGCATCAAATAAAATCCATTGGTATTTCATTACGCGTAAATCTCTATTTTTATGAGTGAAAATGCGACTAGATGAACGCTCGCAAGTGAGGATATTTTACTGGAAGTTAGGAAGTATCCGCTAGTCAATCTCAGTAAATAATTGTGATTAATAGGGCTATTTCTATCGTGATGTAATTTTTATTGAACACTATAGTGTGATATATGTCTACTTATACCATAATCACATTATCTCTATTGAGAGTGAAAAATTAGCTAATTGAGGAAAGGAAATGGGTATTTTATCTTGGATTATTTTAGGTTTAATCGCAGGCGCATTAGCAAAATGGTTAATGCCTGGTAAAGATGGAGGCGGTTGGATTGTGACAATGGCGCTAGGTATTGGTGGTGCTTTTGTTGGCGGTTTTGTTGGTAAATTTATTGGTTTAGGCCATGCTACAGGTGTCAACATTGGCAGTATTATCACTGCAACATTAGGCGCTTTTATTCTGTTATTTGTTTATAATCGTTTTATTCGTTAATAATCAATGCATTAATAGTTTTATGACAAAAAAGCGAGTCGATCTATTCGATTCGCTTTTTTATTGTTATTTTACTGAAACCTCAATTTCTTCAAACTGCTTCATCCGTTTTAGAATGATATTTTTATGTAAATATTATCACTACCACACGTCCCTTTATACTCGTAAAAAAGTGTTTTTTTTTGAATCTTGTGACTAAAAAAAGATGTTATTTGGCCATCTTGTTGCATTAATGTTAGCCATTGAGCCTAAATTTGTGATTTTTTTTCGCTAAACTTAAAAAGTTCCGTCACACTGTGTTTAGATTATTAATGACCTAAAAACATTACTAATCGTTATAAAAAATCAGTTGAATTTATAAAAACTGATATAGCAATTTGCTATTAATCATAATGTGGAGCACGAAATGGAAAAGGGATTTAATAAAACCAAAGTGGCGGGAATTATTGCCGGCTTTTTATTTGCAAGTACGGCCGCTCAAGTACAAGCAGCGCCGGCACATGACAAGAACGTAATCGGTTATTTAACTCAATGGGAAGCATGGAAAGGCACTAATGCGGGGTTTTCTGTAAAGGGAGAAGCAACGCATTTGAACGTAGATATGGATATTTACTCCATTCTTAACTTCTCATTTTTTGGTGTAGCAAAAGACGGTTCGCTACACAGTGGTGATTTACGTAATAAACAAATTAATAAGCCTGATAGTGTGCAGGAGCCTGGACCGTTACTTCATCCTGATGTCTATTCAAGCTGGGATTTCCATATTTTATGGGGTGAATTAGAGTACATTCATCAATACCCAGTAAATGAACCTTGGGATGCTGAAAATTTAGATAAAGTAAAAGCGCAAGGTTTTGTGAAAAGTGGCAAAGGTTGGCGTCATAAGCCAACAGGTATTGAAGGTGACATGCCAATTCCACTAAAAAAAGAAGGTGGGGCTCCCGGTCTGATTGATCTTGCTAATCAGAAAGGCGTTAAGGTTATGGCATCACTTGGTGGTTGGAGTATGTCTAAGCACTTTCCTGAAATGGCCGCCGATCCTGTTAAAAAAGCTCGTTTCCTTAAAGATCTCGATAAGTTAATGGCATTAGGTTTCCACGGTATTGATATTGATTGGGAATATCCGGGCTTTGGCGGTATGAACTTTGCGGGGGATCCTGCTGATTTTGCTAACTTCGAACAGTTAATGGAAGATATTCGTGAGCGTATTGGTCCTGACAAATTGCTTACTGCTGCTTTCTCAGCATCAACCGCTAAACTCGAAGGCTTCAATTGGCCACGCCTTGTTAAATCAATGGATTACTTTAACATGATGACCTACGACCTTAACGGTGCGTGGTCAAATGTTACAGGCCATAACGCGCCATTGTACCCATACCCTGAAGAAGAATTTAAAGGTCTTGATTTAGATACGCTACGTATTTGGATGGCAGAAAAAGGCATTCCATCTGAAAAAATTAACTTTGGTGCAGCGTTCTATGGTCGAGGTGTACAAACCACAGAAGCTGAGGCTTATTTAGGCGCGCCAACCGATAAGCGTATTTATAATATGTCGGTTGATGGACCATTATTATCGGCAGTTGATGTTGATAACTGGAAAGAATTTGAAGGTTCACCAAACTATAACTACATTGTTAAAACAACAGGTTGGGAACATAAATGGGATGCTAGTGCTGAAGTCCCTTATGCTGTGAAAGGGAAATATTTCTTAAGTTATGATGATGTACCTTCGATGAAGAAGAAAGCACAGTACATTGTTGATCATGATTTAGGTGGAGTGATCGTGTGGCAAGTGCATGGCGATATTAAGTGTGAAGGCACCTTTATTAATCATGGTACCAAGTTAAAAGAGTGTACTAAGTTAAGTTCACCATTAGCAGAAGCGATTGATGATGTATTTAGTGCAGATACCACGCCAAATGCTACGCCAGAGTTAACAGTACCAAATGCTCAATCGGCAGTGGCTGGTGAGACAATTAGTTTCACTGTTTCGGCAACCGATGCTGATGGCGACAGCTTAAGCTTTAGCTCTGCTGATGCACAAATTACAGATAATGGTGACGGCACTGCCAATGTGGTTTACACCGCACCGAACTCAGCAACAGATATTGTGACCTCAATAGCGATCAAAGTAACAGACGGTCGTAAAACAGCAACTAAATCAGTGGTTGTTAATGTGAAAGGGTCTGGTGTCGTTGAAAATACAGCGCCAGAATTGACAGCGCCAGCAACAGTTGATGTTGAAAGTGGTCAGAATGTGGTTATCACTGTAACAGCGACTGATGCCGATGGTGACACATTAACTTACTCAGCATCAACAGGTCAGGTTACAGCGACTGCAACTGGTGCTGATATTACCGTTACAGCACCAACAACAACGACAGATACAACACTCAATGTTGTAATTACTGTATCTGATGGTCAAGCTGCAACACAACAAACAGTTGTTGTTAATGTTAAGGCTGAAGGTGGTTCTGTTGGTAATACGTGGAATGCCGATACTATCTACAATAGCGGAGACACTGTAGTTTATAACGGCATTACTTATACTGCGCAATGGTGGACGAAAGGTGAAACTCCTGGAACATCATCTGTATGGGTAGAAGAAGATACTGGTGAAGTTGGTGGCTGGTCAGCATCGAAAACCTATAATGGTGGTGATGAAGTTACCTTTGAAGGTAATAATTACCGCGCAAAATGGTGGACGAAAGGTGATCAGCCGGGTAACGCAAATGGCCCTTGGGAACGCATCTAAGCTTATTCATTAGTGAAAATAAAAGACAATAAAAAACCCCGTATAGTTATTTCTGAATGTAATAACTAACGGGGTTTTCTTTTTGTAGCGAATAAATTATAAGCCTAAAATCAGTGACATTGCCGTTGAAACAATCAGCACGCCAATCATTGGAATCGCGGTACGTTTCACTAATTAAAATGTGCGGGTTGCTTTATATTCAAATGGAATGCTGCTGTAGTGTGTAAAGCCCGTTAGCCGTAGTAGCATTCGGGCTTTGTTGTTTCAATTTATATAATTATTATGCCGCTTGTGGTTGTAAATAACCTAACCATGCGGTTTGGTATAGTTGGTGAGATTGTTGTCGCAGTTTATTAATTTGCGCTACTTCAAACTCAGATAATGGGCGTTGTTGTTGTAATGCTACACGTTCAATATGTTGAATTTTTTCATAAATGTCGTGCTCAGGGCCATTTTTTATGGTCGATATTTCATTTAAGTGCAGTTGAACCTCAGTAATAACTTGGCTGTTAGGTAAGCGTACTAGCACATTTAAATCACGGTAGCCTGATGGTGTCGGATTCTTAAATCGATTTTTGACACTAACGATTGTTGCTTCTTTTGATAATAATTCATACGCCTGAACTAATGCTGGAATATTGTTCGCAACAATAGACCCGCGTGCAATATCAGTAATTTTGTCAGTCTGACCTTGTAATTCAGTGGTGATTTTTTGTTGAGCACGTTGAGCTGATTTAATTTCAGGAATAATGGCATTGGTTGTTGATGCAAGGCTAACACTTTGCAGTAATGTTTGTAGTTCTACTTGTGCATCGGTTGCGGCTAAGTAAAGCTCATCAAAATTAGTAAATGGTTGACGCAGGTTGTCAGTTTTCCATGATTGAATACTGTATAAGCCGCTTAAATCACGCTGAAAGGCCTTACGGCTGGCTTGTGTTTGACGTGTTGGTGATTGATCATGAGTATTAAACGCGGGAGTAATCGCTGGCGCAGCCACAACAGAGCGACTAAGCATGCAAAAAAGAACAAAACTTGTACGTAAAACAGATTTTATGTTCATTAAACAACTCCTGTAAATATTGCATGTGCAATATCGAAACATACTAAAACGGGTGTAACTAAAAAGTTTGTATGTTGAGTGTTAGATATAATGTGTCATCTGTTCACATGGTAGTAACTTTACCCTGAATGGGAATTGAATACTGTGCTGTTATTCATATTTTTGCATTATTGATTACAGTACATTTATATTATTCATAATCACACATATTGGATGCGGTCAGGACTAACTTGCAAGACGGTTTGTACCCATATAGTGCTGCCATACTTGCTGGTACAGCGATTGTGAGTACTGGCGTAATTTGGTAATTTTTCGTTGCTCTAATTCATGTAGTAAGCGAGACTCAAGCATAGCCTGACGCTCAATATTTTGAATTTGTTCATAAATTGAATGTTCGGCGCCATTTTTTATTGATGCTATTTTTTTTAGGTGCAGTTGTATTTCTGCAATGTACTGGCTATTAGGTAAACGTATCAATAGTTTAATATCGCGATAGCCAGAATCTGTAGGTTGGCTAAAGCGGTTTTTAACAGCACAAACATCGGTATATTGTATGAGATAATCATAAGCCGCTATTAAATCATCAATATTTGAGGCAACAATTGAGCCACGTACTAGATCGGTTAATGCATCAGATTTGCCATGTAGCTCTGTAGTGATCTTTTGTAGGGCACGTGTTCGTGATTTTTGACCAGGAAGGATTGGGTGGCAATCAGTATCTGATGCTGCTTTTTTTATTAATAAATTAAGTTCTATTTGTGCAAATTTAGCATGTTGATACAATTTCTCAAATTGTTGATGAGGTTGGTGAATGTTGTCATAACGCCAATCGCTAATAAGATTAAGACGATGAGACATAGCACAGCCACGCCCAATAGAACGCACATTGTTGCTAGATTGATGACAAGTTGAAAGCATAACCATTTTTACTCCTTAAACCTGGCTTTAGCAAATGGCAGCTAAGTAGGCATTTTCACTGAACATCCTGTTCTGACGCTAAATATAATACTTTTATCAATATAATCAATAATATTTTGCATCATAGTTGTAACTATTTCGTTACATACCGGGTTGGTTTTAAATGTTGATATAAAATTGATTAAAAATGCAGCATAGTAACGAGATTACTATCAATATCTAAGGTAATGAGTAACAATGAATGTGGTGGTTTACGCAGTAACTATATGATACATAATCAATAGTCATTGTGTTCTGAGATATATTTTTTAAGGAAAAAAGATGCAGGAAAATCTATTAATTGGCTTTATTGTTATTTGGTTGGGTTTAACGGTGGGGAGTGTAATGTTATTCCAACGTGGTAATGATGTGGCTAAAAAACGTCGTTTATGGCCAATTTATACTGTGTTCAGTAATGTTGTGATTGGTGGGTTTATCATTTTTATGCAACCACCAGTAGCATGGATGATTGCGATATTGATTTTATTAGTACCTGTAACATTACTGACAATTAGATCAACAAAATTTTGTGATAGTTGTGGTCAGGCTAGTCGTTCTCCTTTCTTTATGAAGCCGCCACAAAAATGTAGTCATTGTAAAAAGCCACTGTAAATAGCGTATCTCAATGGTATCAAGCCATTAAGAATTAACGGACTTAATGGCTTTTATATTACGTTTTTTCGCGTTAGTGGGAAGTGCTCAAAAGTGATCCCTTTTGAACCTGATAACATAAATTGACGAATATTTTGATGATCAGTGTGTTGTGGGTGCAGAAGTACATCTTCATGATAATAGCGACCAAAACATGCTAATGTTTCAGCTTGTGATAGTTGGTGTAGGTGTGCAAATGCGAATATTTTACATGATCCTTCATTAGTTTCTGCTTGATTGGTGATTATATTATCGTTCAACCCGTTGGTAAAACTTGTTGGTTGATAATCATAATAGTGGTTAATAATAGCTATAACAGCGTCAAACTCAATCGTGGTTGGCGTTTGTTTAATTTTTTCGATAAATGAATCCAAAACAGACCTCATTATTATGGGGAATTAAAAACAAGGCCAGCAATATGCTAGCCTATTAAAACAGTCAGATATGATTAGCGACGTTTATTAGCTAATGTCTTTAATTCATAATCAAGTTCATTAGGATAGATCACCAGACCTTCTTGTTCTGGAATCGGGAAAACGACTAATGCAAGTTCATCATCTTCTAAACCGTGTGTCCAGCGACTATGCCATTTGTTTAATGAAATAGCTTCTGCTTTACATGTTTCCCATTCGCCAGTAGCCCATGCTTCTGCAAATTCTTTATTTGGCCATACTGGTACGCAATCTTCATCGTCAGTATTGAGCATAACGCAACCATGTTCATCAGTAAGTATCCAGATTTCACGGTTTTCTACAACTTCTTTCACTAAGTGTTTATAACGTTTTTCAGCATCAAAACTCTGAATTGTTTCAATCATTGCAGCATCTAATGGGGTAGACATACCGTTGTCCTATTTATTACACATTATTATTTAAGCAAGGATAAAACAAAAGCAGAGTAAGATCTCGTTTTATCCGTAGTTTTTTAGGTCGTTTAGTGGTGGTATTTATTTTTACAATGTCTATATAGTTATATTTGTGTGTATATTTAAATGTATATTAAAGCAATAAAAGTCAACATTTTATTTTCTTATTTTAAAATTAAGATAAATAATTTATATAATTATTTTTATCTCTAAATTATTTAATGCTATGAAATATAACAACTATATAAAGTGAATAAGTATTTTTTAAATTATAGTGGTATATTTTTAGGACTATTCTTATCGTTGATACACTGCAAAAAACATCGTTGTTATCTATATTTTTTAATATAAATCAATAATGGATATGTTTTAAAAGGGTGGCTCTAATGGTGGCTATAAATGATAAAAAAAAGATAGGCGGACGTTTGGTTGCAATGGGGTGTACCTATGAACCTTGGATTGCATTGTTAGAACAAGCTGGATGGAAAACACATTGTTGTTATGATTTACGAACAGCTGATGCAATATTAGAAGAATATAGCCCATGTGTTTGTATTGTTGATTTAAGTAATAATGATTTTAGTTTAAATAGTATATCTCAACGTGCTAATAAAACTAAGCAGGTAAAATGGATCGCGATAATAAAAAAAGAACAGCTAAAAATAGATTCTATTTGTCAGTTCATAAATAACTTCTGTGTTGACTTTTTTTTCTACGCCGATACCCTCAAGTCAATTATTAGATACAGCAGGCCATCAATTAGGCATGTTAGAGATTGAATCAACATCATTGAATGATGTTAGCCAGCAATGTGAAATTGGTCTACATGGCGAATCAAAATCTATTAAACACTTGAGAGACATGGTAAAAAGAGTCGCAATGACAGATGTAAATGTTTTACTAACGGGTGAGCAGGGCGTTGGAAAAGAACTCATTGCGAAAACAATTCATAATCTAAGTAAACGACGAAATGATGATATAACTGTAATTAATTGTTCTTCGTTAACTGATGATGATCAACGTATTCATTTTTTAAACCCACTTTATAAAGGTAATTTAAATGATACCATTACCAATGGAACAGTATTACTAAATGGTATTGAAGAATTATCCAAACCATTACAATTAAAGTTACTTAATTATTTACAACAACCTGAAAATGAAAAACTCAATGATCAAGGTGTATTTGATGTTCGTGTCATTACATCATCAAGTATTGATTTAGAACAAGCGGTTAAAAACAATGCTTTTAATAAAGAACTTTATTATAGATTAAATGTTTTTCATGTAGTTGTACCAACGTTAAGAGAGCGTGGTGCTGATATTATTTTATTAGCAGAATATTATTTACAACAGTTTTCTAAAGAATATAACACACTTGCGATGCATTATAGCGAAGAGGCAAAACAGTTACTATTGCGTTATAATTGGCCGGGTAATGTCCGTGAATTGATTAACCAAGTAAAGCGAGTATCATTATTAAATGATAGTAACGAAGTAAACTTAGAACATTTTGATTTACCTAAAAAACAAATCTTAAACAAAGTTTACGCACTATAAAAGATGAAGCAGAAAAAGATGTATTAGTCACAATGCTTGAAGCCCACAAAGGTCAGGTTGCCTCTGCTGCTAAAGATCTTGGTGTGTCGCGTGCAACCATGTATCGGCTGCTTAACAAACATAACATTATTCCTGATGTGCGTTATTGCAATGGTGGTTATGCAACAGAATAGTTATTTTTTGTTTTCATAATCAATAAGTAACCTAAAAAGCAATGGACAGTGATCACTAAGTGTAAACTGTGACAGTTGTTGCTTGTTATATTGAATTTGACGTTGGCTTAGCGCTTTAACATTCGTGGTTGTAAATAGATGATCAATCAAACTGGTATATGTACGATATTGACTAATTTTAGTGGTTAATCTTACTGTACAATTGGCTTTAATTGACGCAGATATATGATTGAGGCGGATTTGATTGTCAGTGATTTGATTGATGAATTTATTGTTTGATGTAATACGGTGGTTAAAGTCACCAACAATAATTAACGTTGGTGATACTGCTTGTTGAGTATTAATCCATTGCTTTATTAGTTTAAGTTGTTGAGCAAGGATTTTACATGATCGACGTTGCTGTTGCGCCAATTGTTTACCAGAAAAACAGCCAGACTTAAGGTGTAGGTTTAGCAATATAATTGGTTGATTATCTATAGTTATTTTAATAACACTACCATAACGTAATTTATTGTTAAAATATGCTCTCCTACCCGTAGAAATCGGCGGTGAACTTAATTGGGATAAATCATTAAGGTTGTCGACAACAATCGCCTTTTTTACAGCAAATCCCGTATATTGATTATTTTTCTTAAAGCTATCTTGATGGTTATTCATACGACTAGAAAAATAAATATTATAATGCTGTCGATTAATGACGTGGTATAGGGCAGCAATACTATCAACTTCTTGAAAGGCAAGAATATCAGGGGCGTGTGAAGTAAATATTTGCTGCAGTGCTTGATAATCAGCTTTTGAGCGCACAACAGGGGAGGTTGAGTTCAGTGATAGCCACTGCATATTCCAACTCATAAGGGTGAATGATTGTGCGTAACTGGTGCTGATTGGCATTAATAGTAGTAATAAAGCTAAAATAGGCATCGTTATTATCATTATACGAATGAGCTATTCACTGTGCCTTATTTGGTTAGTATTCTGAATTATTTATAGTAAGTAACCGTATTACTATAAGAGTGGTTAGCTTTTCGTGTAACCATGTCATTACTGTTTTCATTTTTGTGTGCTATAAAATTGATTACGGCCTAATTCTTTAGCTCTATATAGACAACTATCTGCAGCATTAATTAATTGTGTTGGATGTTGATTTTCTTCTAAGGTTGCAATACCTTGACTAACCGTCACATATTGGTTAATAGCAGAGGATGGATGAATGAGCGCTAAGTTCGATAAATTTTTTTGAATGCGCTGAGCAATATCACATGCACCTTTATTATCCGTATTAGGTAGCAATACCACAAACTCCTCACCACCATAACGAGATACGGTATCTGTTGCTGTTAATAAACTTTTATTGATGATATTGGCAACAGATTTTAAACAGCTATCTCCTTTAACATGTCCAAGGTTGTCATTAAACAGCTTAAAATAATCAACATCAATTAAAATGATCGATAGTGGGTGCTGGTTATGTTTGGCATTGATAATTTGTTTATTAATAGCTAAATCAAAAAAACGGCGATTATTAATTTGGGTTAATTGATCAGTAAAAGAAATCTGTGTCAATTGTTTGAGCAAACGCTGATTGTCGTGTTCTTGTTGAATGCGGGTAGTAAACCATTTAAATAGTAGTAGTCGCCCTGATTCGATGATCATCATAGTTATAATGAGTTTCGCGAACACAAAAAGTAAATCAAAGCGAGGATCGTGAATACTGTACCAAGTGGTAAAAATTAAAATAGGTAAAGTTGCAAGATAGACAGCTACTCGATATGCATAAAAGCTGAGCAGTACAATTAGAAATAATAGATTACCTACAATTTCAACAATAACATAAGCGTGACCTAAGTTATTGAGATTAATAATTGCTGTTCCCCAGGTAATGCCAAATAAGAAAGCATAACTTGCTGCAATAATTTTGTAATGCAGAAGGGTCTTATGATGAGCAAAAAATAGCCAACCAAGACAAAAGAGCAACGCTTGAATACTAAAATTTATTGTGGTTAGTACTAAATTGCTCTTTGCAGTGTGAATAAAATCGATCCAAATAACCGTGGTTATCAGCATAATTGTAATTAACGATATTTTAGATGCCCAGATAAAGCCAAGGCGAAGATTGCTATATATCGTATTGTCAATGCGTGTATCGAGCGATGAAAAATTCATGATTTAGATCCATGATTACTTGAAAGGAAATAGTGTCAATTCTTATGAGAAAGGCAAGTAATTTTTTTTAAATATTTTCTTAATGTGATAATAAATTTATTGACAATGTTCTTTAGAAATTAGCTTGCATGCGAAATTTTGTCACCGATCATATTCATCGTTCACAAGACAAACTGCTCGCTTATAAAATTGATCTCGATCAAGGTTTCTTTGCGCTAGATCGCGCCTAATACCCCACATCTTGTTGCCGCTTATAAATAGAACACTATATTTTGTGTTTAAGTGACAGTGTCATTTTCTGTGAAATTAGGAGCCTTGTGTGAATCCTGTAGTAATAAAGCGTGATGGTTGCCGTGTATCTTTTGATGTTTTACGCATTAAAGAGGCTGTTCTTGGAGCAGCTAATTCCATCAGCGATTCAGAGTGTCATACAATGGATGAGGCTTACGCTACATCGGTAGCTGAAGCAGTATTAGCGCAATTTTTTGGCGTTGATAACGTCGATATTCATGCTATTCAAGAGGCCGTTGAAACACAACTTATGGCTGGCCCACACAAGGCTGTTGCGCGTGCGTACATTGAATACCGTCATGATCGTGATATTTCACGTGAGAAGAAAAGCCGTCTAAATAATGAGATTCGAGGCTTAATTGAACAAAGTAATGCTTCGTTATTAAATGAAAATGCAAATAAAGACAGTAAAGTGATCCCAACTCAACGTGATCTGCTTGCTGGTATTGTCGCAAAGCATTATGCAACACAACATTTACTACCACGCGATATTGTAAAAGCACATGAAAACGGCGAAATTCACTATCATGATTTAGATTATTCACCGTTTTTTCCAATGTTTAACTGTATGCTTATTGATCTTAATGGCATGTTAACGCATGGTTTTAAGATGGGTAATGCAGAAATTGATACTCCTAAATCAATTTCTACAGCAACAGCAGTAACGGCTCAAATTATTGCTCAAGTTGCGAGTCATATTTATGGTGGCACCACCATCAACCGTATTGACGAAGTATTAGCACCTTATGTTAGCGTCAGTTATGCCAAGCATTTAGAAATTGCAACTGAGTGGAATATTGCTGATCCTGTTGCTTTTGCACAAGCTCGTACTCACAAAGAGTGTTACGATGCATTTCAATCACTAGAATATGAAGTAAATACGCTTCACACCGCGAATGGTCAAACACCTTTTGTAACTTTTGGCTTTGGTTTAGGCACATCGTGGGAATCGCGTTTAATTCAACAATCTATTCTTAAAAATCGTATTGCAGGTTTAGGTAAAAACCATAAAACAGCGGTATTCCCTAAGCTGGTTTTTGCTATTAAAGATGGTCTTAACCATAAACCTGATGATGCAAACTATGATATTAAACAATTGGCGTTAGAGTGTGCATCTAAGCGTATGTACCCTGATATTTTAAACTATGACAAATTAGTTGAAGTAACAGGTTCATTTAAAACCCCAATGGGCTGTCGTAGTTTCCTTGGCCCTTACGAAGAAAATGGTGAATTGATCCATGAAGGTCGTAATAACTTAGGTGTTGTCAGCATTAACTTGCCACGCATTGCCTTAGAAGCAAAAGGCGATGAAGCACGTTTCTTTGAAATTTTAGATGAACGTTTAGCACTATCTCGTCGTGCGCTTGATACTCGCATTACGCGTTTAGAGGGAGTGAAAGCCCGTGTTGCTCCTATCCTTTATATGGAAGGTGCTTGTGGCGTTCGTTTGAATGAAGATGATGATGTATCAGAAATTTTCAAAAATGGTCGTGCCTCTATTTCGTTAGGTTACATTGGTATTCATGAGACTGTAAATGCACTTTATGGTAATGATACCCATGTTTACGATAGCGAGACATTACGTCAAAAAGCAGTGGCGATTGTTCAACGTTTACGTGATGCAACTGATGCATGGAAAGCTGAGTCAGGCTATGGCTTTAGTTTATATAGCACCCCAAGTGAAAACTTATGTAGCCGTTTTTGTGCAATTGACACTAAAGAATTTGGTATGGTTGATGGTGTTACTGATCGTGGTTACTACACCAATAGTTTCCATTTAGATGTTGAGAAAAAAGTGAATCCGTACGACAAGATTGACTTTGAAATGGCATATCCAAATATCGCAAATGGTGGCTTTATTTGTTATGGCGAATACCCAAATATTCAGCATAACCTTGAAGCATTAGAAAACGTCTGGGATTACAGTTACAGCCGCGTACCTTATTACGGAACCAATACTCCGATTGATGAATGTTATGAGTGTGGTTTTACCGGTGAGTTTGACTGTACTAGTAAAGGCTTTACTTGCCCTAAATGTGGTAATCATGAGCCATCGAAAGTATCTGTAACCCGTCGTGTATGTGGTTACTTAGGTAGTCCTGATGCA
The DNA here is from genome assembly GCF_002954455.1 of Photobacterium aquimaris. Lineage (GTDB taxonomy): Bacteria > Pseudomonadota > Gammaproteobacteria > Enterobacterales > Vibrionaceae > Photobacterium > Photobacterium aquimaris. Next base: position 1,175,571 of record NZ_MSCC01000002.1, on the reverse strand, counting down.
CGTCCGTTTAACTTTGGCAAACAAGAAGAAGTAAAACGTCGCGTTAAGCATATGTAACGGTTACTGATTAGCTGATTGAGTTAAATATAAAAGAAGTGCTTTAGGGCACTTCTTTTGTTTGTAAATGTTGGGTTGGTTAAATTGCCCTATTACATTATTAATTAATTGAGATAACAATGAATTACCATAATTATTATCCTGTCGATATTGTTAATGGCCCAGGTACGCGAGTCACACTATTTGTATCGGGTTGTGTTCATCAATGTAAAGGTTGTTATAACCAAAGCACATGGCGTTTAGATGCCGGACATCCGTTCACTCAGCAAATGGAAGATCAAGTGATTAATGATCTTAACGATACCCGTATTAAACGTCGTGGTTTATCACTTTCTGGTGGTGATCCATTACATCTTCAAAATGTGGCTGCTGTTTTGAAATTAGTGCAGCGTGTACGTCGTGAATGTGTAGGTAAAGATATTTGGTTATGGACCGGGTATTTATTGTCAGAGCTGACTGAAGAGCAGCAACAAATTGTTAATCTTATTGATGTGATGATTGATGGGAAATATGAACAAGCGCAACGAAATCCTTCTTTGGTATGGAAAGGCAGTGAAAATCAGGTTATTCATTATTTTAATAGCGATAATTAAAAATTGATTGGTAAGTCATCAATAACAGGATGATACCTGAGTTGCTTGTTATTGAATTGTTTCTTGGTTGTGTGTTTACGGGTGACTTTTAAACTTATCCACTGTTTCTGTGTATAACTTTGGGAAAAATCGGTAAATGTTGGCGAACGGTATTAGGTCGTTGGTTTTTTTATATAAATTAAAACAGTATATTGAACAATTTCGACGTGTTTTTCTACCTGTGACCGATTTTTAGGTCAAATTACTTGGCGTAATATTTAAAAGTGTTAATATTTAGTATCAATCAATGCTATTAGTTATGGTAATGCTTTAGTATAAGTATTCAGTATAGAAGCCGAAGATATTATGCCAATGTATAAAGCAATGTCTCATTTATCTGCAAATAAATATCTTGTCGCAGTTTCCAATGTTTTTTTAATGGCATTGCCATTAGTTTTGATTTCAACATTCTGCGAGCTGATTGCACTTATTTGTGAACATTTTAAATTTAATGACTTTGGAAAAATAACTCAAGAGGTTGGTCGAGCAACAAGAGTTATTATTCCTTTACTGATTAATTTTTATTTAGCGACTTATTTATCTGCCGTTAAGCGGATTCCAAAGAGTGCGACGATAGCAACCTCATTAACGGTATTTTTTATCATTTCTTATCAATGGAATTTTATATCACCATTAATTCCGTTGCCGAATAGTTTTTTTGTTTCACTGCTGTCAGCTTATGTTTCTTGTGAAGTTATTGCTAAACTAAAACATATCAGAATATTTAGACTGAAATCTAATCAGTCATTTATTGATATATCGATGAGTATGTTAGCTGGCTCTATCGTTACTATCTTTACTATATTATCGATAAGTTCTTTGTTGCGTAAAGTGTTTGAACTTTTATCGTCATTCTTCTCTTGGTCATTGATTCCTCGATTAGATCCTACGTCATTTTTCGATGGACTTATTTATGAAGTGTTACGAGGTTTATTATGGTCAATAGGTGTTAATGGCCACAATATTTTGCATGCTTATAAGGCTGAATTGTTTAATATTACCAGTATAAATATTACTGAATGGCATAATTATGGCGTTGATTTAAATATACTAAGTACTAATTTCTATGATTTTTTTACCGGTATTGGCGGCAGTGGTAATATGTTAAGTTTAGTTATTTGCATGTTATTATTTGCCAAAAGTAAAGGTTATAAAATATTGGCTAAATCAGCACTTATACTGTGTGTTTTCAATGTTAATGAGCCAATCTTATACGGTATTCCTATTATTTTTAACCCGATTATGATTATTCCATTTTTAGTCGCCCCTGTTGTAAGCTTTGTTATTTCTTATGGTGCTATTTATTTTGGGGTTGTTCCACCATTAAGTGAAATCCATAGTTGGTTCATGCCGCCTTTGATTAGTGGTTATATGGCAACAGGGGGAGCAATTTCTGGAGCGTTGCTACAATTATTATTAATATGTATTGGTATTGCGATATATTTACCATTTTTTAAGCTCATGGATAAGCGTAGTTTAGGTATTGGTGTTTCTGATATACTATCTAATCGGTTATTTACTAGTGATGAAATTGAATCAAAAACACGTTTAACCAGTTTTATTCCATCACTACATAATAATCTTATTGCACAGCGGAATATTGAAAAACTTCAAAATAGCGGTGAATTTATTTTATATTTTCAGCCACAAGTAAATATTGATAATAATCGTGTTGTTGGTTGTGAAGTTTTACTGCGTTTTCAAAATAAGCAAAGTGAAATCTTACCACCGAAATTTATTGAAGATTTTAATCAATTAGGTCTGATGCCGGAACTTGATTTTTGGGTTTTAGATAAAGTCGTAAAATCAGCTGAACGTTTTATTGTGGTTAATCCTGATTTTGTGGTGTCGATTAATATTTCACCAATGACTGTTTTATCAAAAAACTTCGTTAAGATAGTTAAAAAACGTATTATTGAAAGTACATTATCTTTTCATCATATAGAACTTGAGTTTACCGAAGAATTATTGATTCTTGATGAAAAAAAGGTTGCTGAGGTTATCACGGAATTACAATGTTTGGGTATTTCTGTCGCCTTAGATGATTTTGGTACTGGCTACTCATCACTAGCATATTTATCTCGTTTTGAGTTTGATAAGGTGAAGATTGATCGCTCTTTAGTATTGAACCTTGATACACAGCGCGGAAGAGAATTATTTAAAATAGCAGTTCAATTGGGCAAAATTACCAACGCCGATATTGTGGTAGAGGGGGTAGAAAAGCGGTCTGAGTTAGATTTTATTACTTCACTTGGTGTGCGCTATATTCAAGGTTTTTATTTTTATAAGCCAATGGCTGAAGATACCTTGTTTCAACGTGGCTTATTAACACCGCAGCAGTGTGAAGTGGTTGATAATTAACACCCACGCAAGTAAATCGTTATTTGAAATACGGTTCTACTTCCATATTGGACGCTTATACGGTAAATTCGCTCTCCTTTTATGCTCTATTGGGGACGTTATGTCACGCACTATTGTTTATACCTATAAAGAAGAAGAGAAGCGTTTAATTTTCTCTTTTGATATACACCGTAACATTCATGAAGCGGTAGCTGCTGCTGAAGGTATCGACTTAACGGCCTTTTTAAAAATGGAACAACAAGTCGAAGCAGTATCTACGTGCAGTAAAGCTGGACGTGAATATCGTGATAGCTATTTCCGCAAGTTAGGCTTTGGTAAGATTGCACTTGCAAAGAAAGAAAACCGCGGCGTCGGTGAGAAATAAATTATTAAAAAAAGCTGACCATGCGTCAGCTTTTTTAATGGTCGTATTTCAGATGTATGTCGTTAGTCTAATTCATTATATTTTTTAGCAGAGCCGTAGCATTTATCAATCGGATATTTGGCAGCGTTTTGGTGCATCTTTTGTTGGCATGCTTGCATTACGTCAATATCACATTTATCCGCTAAACGTAGTAAATACATCATCACATCAGCAATTTCTTCACTTACATGTTGTTTTTTCTCTGCTGATAATTGTTGGCTTTGTGCTGGCGTTAACCATTGGAAAATTTCGGTTAATTCTCCTACCTCACCGCTAAGTGCCATCACTAAATTTTTGGGTGAGTGAAATTGTTCCCAATCTCGTTGCTGGGCAAATTCAGTGAGAGCTGATTGTAATTGTTTGATGTCTGAACTAAAGGTGGAGGCGGTCATTATAATTATCGATATTGTGGAGTTTGTAATAGCATAAACGTAAACATCGTTAGAAACACGATGTTTACGCTAGGGGCCAAAACTGATGGATGTTTAGTGAGTGGCAATAGAGGTTTTTTTACGGCGAGAAAATGGTGGTAATGCTTCTAGTGTGCAAAAGATCAATCCTAGCCAAATCAAGCTAAAACTGATGGCTTTGGTATGATCAAAGACCTCGCCAAATAAGAAAACGGCTAATAAAAACTGTAGACTTGGCTCAATATATTGCATTAAGCCAACCATCGTCAGGCTGGTACGATTTAATGCTAAGGCAAAAAAGATTAATGGTGCTACGGTAACTGGAGCAGCTCCAGCATATAATAAAAAAGTACTTGTGCCAGAAGATAGTGCAATGCTATCACCATTAAAATATAGCCAGATCATATAGATAAGTGCAAATGGTGTTAGTAGAGCAGCTTCAATCATGACCGAGGTTAGTGCATCATATTTTATGTATTTTTTGGTTAAGCCATAGACTGCAAAAAAGCTACCCATAATTAAAGATAGCCAAGGTAATTGACCATACTGCCAAACTTGATAACCAATGCCAAGAATGGCCAAAATAACAGCCAGCACTTGTGCTTTAGAGAGTTTCTCTTTTAAAAAAAACATCGCCAGAGCAATGGCAAACAAAGGATTAATAAAATAGCCTAAACTGGCAGCTAATACTTGATCATGGGTAATGGACCATGTGAAAGCATACCAAGACACACTCATTATCACACCGGCAAAACCGCACATAGCTAATGATTTTTTATCAGCTAGAATATCTTTAATTGCAGGAATAGGTTGGCGAAGTAACACCATTACAATTAACATGACAGGTACAGAAAATATCAGCCGTAATGCAAGTAACTCATTAGTATTTGCTTGAGGTAAATATTGGTAATAAAGCGGCAATATTCCCCATAGAACGAATGAGAATGCAGCAAGCATGTTACCTGCTCGATGTGATTGCATGTTGTTAACACCTAATGGTAAAAAATGATTATCGGTCTCAATATCATTGCAATATTGAGAAGCAGTTTTGATGAATGATCAAAAGTGGCGCTCAGAGCCTTAGATACCATCCTGGTGTGAAGTGATAACATTCACGGCTATTTTGTCATTGTATTTTTATAAGTCAATATGCGCTGTGAAGAAAAATAATAGCGAAACATTTGGGAGTATACATTCAGCTATTACTAAATAATAATGCTGCTCAGGTGTTTTTTTTGATAAAATATCTAAGTAGAGTAAAGGTTAATATATTTAACCAATAAATTCATGTTATGGCATTTTAATTGAGAGAAGATAATGACTAAATTAACTGCAGATATCCAAGCCAATAAAGCTTTATTCGTAACAGAAACACAAGCAACACGTATTGTTTGGAGTCTTCGTAACGAAGAGGGTGATTGGTTGTCTGTTGCCTCTTCTGAATTTGAAGACTCTGAAGTAATGCCATTTTGGTCAAGTGAAGCTGACGCTAAAGTACAGTGTGCTGATGAGTGGGCAGAGTTTCAACCAAGTGAACTACCATTAGATATTTTCCTTGAAGATTGGATGCTTACTCTAGTTGAAGACGGTGTTTTAGTTGGTCTGAACTGGAATGAATCACTTGAAGGTGTAGAATTAGAGCCTTCAGAAGTGGCTAAACTTTACCTATAATAGTTTTATTTAATATAAAACTGACTCTGTGAATAATTATCAATGTTTATGTTGTGATTATCACAAGGTTTATATTAAAGATAATTACACTGCGGTGTGAATTAGCTCTAAGATTAATAATAGATGTGTCAAAAATTTATTATTTAGCGCGGAAAGATTCACGTCGTGAATGGATGACATTTTATCATGTTTGTCTCTTCTATTGTGTTAATTTAGCTTACGCTTGAGCGTAAGCTTTTTTTTTGCCAATTTTTCGTTGAAATGTATCCATCTGTTTATATAGAAGTATTTGCTATTCTTTAATGGTACGATTATTTATGTATTATTAAATGCACATGATAAGAAGAACGACAACAATTGAATCAACACCACAGTTATTGTATGTAACCTAGGTTAGTATATTGTGAGGATTGATAATATGTAGTTGATTGTATCAAGTATATTTATTTTTATCGAAGGATTGCAGGATAAATAGTGAAGAACGGATTTTTTATAAAAAAAACAATATTGCAGGTATTTGTTCTATTATCAGTAGTTGGGTGCTCATCATCTTCCGTAAATGATACGGTAGATAAAAAGCCGTTAACGTCGACTCCCAAACAGACAGTAGCACAGTTATTACCCGTTAATAATGGTATGTTTGATGGCGTTTATCGTTCTTGGAAAGGTACCCCATACCGTTACGGTGGCTCATCAAAGAAAGGGATTGATTGTTCGGCTTTTGTGCAGGTCGGATACTCAAGTGTTTATCAAAAAATACTCCCTAGAACGACATTAGAGTTGGTTAAAAAAGGTAAGCAAGTTAAACGTCATACCGCTAAGGAAGGGGATTTAGTCTTTTTTCGAACTGGGCGTAACTCACGCCACGTAGGGATTTATTTAGGCAATTCAGAGTTTCTACATGCATCTCAATCAAAAGGGGTTATTATTTCACGATTAGATAATCCTTATTGGAAGCGGCATTTTTGGCAAATACGTCGATTAGATAAATATTAAAAAGAAACCCAGCTATATAGCTGGGTTTCTTTATTACTTCATATCAACCCATGCTAAACGGGCTAATAATCCAGGCGGGGTAACTAACCCAGCTGTCGTATTTTGAATTTTACCATCTTTGATAATTAAAATAGTCGGCGCTCGCGATAGTTTCCACTCTTGAGTTATCAGGTTGCTATTATCATTGACGACAGGGAAATCATAGCCTTTCATATTTAAATAGGCATGTAAGCGACGATCATCCCCTGATCGCATTGCGATGGTCACTATTTTAGTATTTAGCCATGATTGGTTATTGAGCCAATTAATCATTGGTGACACAACCTTACAACTGCCGCACCATGTTGCCCATACATACACCAGCACGGTTTGATCATAACTGTCTTTAAAGATATTGACTGTTTGGCCATCAATAGTAGTAAAGGCAGGTTGAGTGGCTGATATTTGCATTTGATTTAAATGACGGTTACGCCATGCTTCTAATGCTGTAGTGGCAACCGTAAACATGATCATAAAAATAACAATGCTTTTGATCCATCCTCGCCACTTATGGCGAGGTGTTTTATTAGTGTTTATTGACATTATTTTCCTGCTTTTTTGAGTGCATTAAGTACGCTATCGCTAGATAAAATCACTGGTAACTCAATACCTTTTGGTGCATTAGGGCCGTAAACTATATTAAATGGTACTCCAAAACGGCCATGAGACTGTAAAAAGCCAGTTACATAATCAGACGGTTTTGTCCAATCACCACGCATTAAGACAATGTTTTTATTATCCAAAGCGGAATAAACAGGTTGCTGTAAAATAACGCCCATTTTGTTGGCTTTACAAGTAATACACCATTGGGCGGTGACATCGACAAACACCGTTTTACCTTGTGCAACTTCTGTCGCTATTTTCGCTGTATCTAACGGAATCCAATGATGATCAGCAGGTAGATGAGTTGCCCATTTATCGGCGGTGAGGCTGCCTGTAAATAAACTTGCACCAGCACCGAGCAGCATTACCGCTAAGGTAATAATGACAGTTTTACGACCTTTTTTACGGCCTAATAACCATAAAATAGTGATTAAGATAAGTGCACCTAATCCCCATACGATGGTTGCATTAAAGAAACTGGTCATTAAGCTTAGTAACCATACTGAGGTAGCAAGCATCATTAAGCCAAACAGTGTCTTAACACGATCCATCCATTGTCCTGGTTTCGGCATTAATGTCGCGAGCTGTGGGAAAATAGCAATCAATAACCAAGGTGCAGCCATGCCAATCGCAAGCGCCGTGAAAATAGCAAATAAGGTCACTAAATCTGCACCAAGTGCAAACGCAACAGCAGTGCCTAAGAACGGTGCGCTACAAGGTGTTGCGAGTAAAGTTGCAAACATACCTTGAATGAAATGGCCTAAGTGAGAGTTATCTCCTTTAGTTGCTAACCAAGTATTGGTATTGCTTGAAAGACTAATCTCAAATAAGCCTAGCATATTGGCACCAAATAGCACCGTAATTGCCACCATTGCACCGATAAACCATGGGCTTTGGAATTGAATACCCCAACCAAGTGCTTGGCCTGAGACTTTCATGGCTGTAAGAAAGGCTGCTAATAGCCAAAATGAAACAATGATCCCTGCGGCAGAGGCTAAAAATTGAGTACGAATCTGACGACGTTCTAGCCCTTGAGCTGAGATAACACTGCTTAATTTCATCCCTAATACTGGTAATACACACGGCATAATATTAAGAATTAAGCCACCTAATAAGGCTAATCCAATAATTTTTACGAGGTTGCCACTTGTACTTGGAATGTTAACTGGCGTATCAGTCGCCTTTGCTGTCATCTCTACGGCAGTATCATGATCACCTATGGTGACATGCAGCGGTTGTCCTATCAATTTGGGAGTTCCAAACCAACTTGTAACAGGCAGTGTTGCGTAAAGTGTATTGCCTTTTATGGTTGTGGTTGATTTTAGAAATGAGGTGTCTTTAGCTGCTTGAGTATCACCATCAATGATCACATCGGGTTGTTGCCATCCCATGGTGTTGGTTGCAACAATAGTTACTTTCTTTTCAGCTTTATTATAAGAGACGGTGTCTAGCGTTACATTTGGAGACGGTTTTGGTACCTGACTTTCACCTTTGTTATACAAAAACATCGCTTCTGTCGATGGTATTAGCTTACTTGGAGTAAAATCGAATGAAAGCTCGTAATCGGAGAGTACACAAATGCTGGTACATGATGACATGGTTAATTTACCAGCAAGGAATACTGGCTTATTCATATCTTTAACATGAATCGAAAGAGGGAAGATAACATCGTGCTTGTAACCTAATGTTTCAACGCCTAAAAATTCATAGCGTTTAGGTAACGGCCACTGCCAATCTACTTTAGCAATGTTAGATGACATCTTCCAATCAATTGAAGGTGCAACACCGGCTTCACCCGGTGAACGCCAATAGGTTTTCCAGTCAGTATCAAGTTTTACTTCAAGCAGGCCCTGAACAGTCTGTTTTGCCAAATCTTGTTGGCCAGTAAGCATTAGCCTAACTTCAACAGGCGGATGCTGAGGGTTTTTAACCCATCCCGTCGTATATTGAGGTGTTGCTGCGGCAATGGATGAAAAGGTAAGTCCAAACCCGGCGATGAGTAAGGTAAAGGTTAAATAGAGATACTGGTATAACGTTTTCAATCTAGAGCTCCATGTAAACAACGTGTAAAGTGACAGTGTTTAACGTTGTTCAATATATGATTCTTTATGGTTGGCTAAGGCACTATCGTTAATAGTACTTTTTAGAACTGTACGATTTATGAGTAAAGCGAGCAGTATTTATAACATGACTAATAAGACCGTTATTGAAGAGATCTTATTGCATTAAAAATAATGATAGCTGTATTGTCGGTAATTTATGGCGTTAGAACAAGTCAGACGCGACGTAAAAGATAACGGTTATGTCATTTTAAAGTTATAAGATATAACTTGGTTATACTTTTCTGAACCACCGCTTGATGCGTGTACTAAAGTTGGGGCTATTATGGTTTTTTCCTAAGTAGTATGATTGCATAAATTGGCATCTTAGTGACTCAACATCAGTGCTAAACTGAGACGGTAACTGCTCATGTTTGCCATTAATAATACGGCTTTGGGCTTCAGCTTGTTCATTGCTATAACTGTAATCAATGTTACAGGCGCCTTGAACCATTAACCATAAATGCGTTAGAGCGACGAGATAGTGTTGATCTTGATTGGTGAAACTATTGGCATGATCACCGAGTGTGCTGTCAAAAACAGCCTGCATTTTTGTTGCGGCAACACGTTGATGCAACCATTGTTGATGTGCTTGCTGGTGGTGTAAGGTCATAAAACCAAGTAATAAATCTAATAATGTACTATCTGGCCGTTGTAATCGAACACGCTCAAAATGAGCTGATGACGTTGAAATAAATTGCTCTAATTGCTGCTGGGTTGATGTATCAACAGATAAATTGGCCATGCCAAGTAATAGTAATTGTTGTTTTAGTTGTGACATGTCTATTGCGTCTTATTTGTTAATAGTGAAAGTGCAGTACGGGCGAATGATGTAATGAAACAGATTTAAATTAATTTTGTAATTGATTGTTTTTTTAAAATATAAACCATGGAAATTGTCTCTTGTATACGTACCTTATTTTAAGTACTGCTTATTTTAGACTAATGTTTATGTTGTTGTGATCCTGTTAGGAATAAAAACGGGTAAAATCAGGTTTATCACGTAAAAACTTATTGCTTAATGACATGAATAAAAAATCTTATATGGCTAATTTGTGGTAATATATAGCAAGATGACACTAAAAAATAGTCATCTAATGATGGTTTTATCACCGTTATTTGCACTGATTCAGGTCAATTCAGTGCTCAGTTTTGTTAATGACTTCCTTACTTATAGACAACCGTTTAAATCGAGTACAGTCAGCTATGTATAATCTGTAATGATTGATGACAGTTATATATGCTTTATTTCTGTAAGCTGTTTAGGTTAGCTATTAAGGGTGTTTGGGTTATTGTAATGATAAATAAAGAAACAATTGTGAATAAAAATAATAAATTTATTGTTGGTTGGCGCGAAGTTGCCGCTTTGCCTGATCTTGGTGTTGATGATATTCATGTAAAGATTGACACAGGTGCTCGTAGTTCTTGTCTTCACACATTTAAAATTGAAGAATTTACCCAAAATGATGAATTATGGGTAAAATTTTGGCTGCACCCTATCCATAATAATACCGATATTGAACAGGTTTGTATGGCTAAAGTTGCCGACAAACGTGTTGTTAGAAACTCAGGTGGCGATGAACAGTTGCGCTACTTTATTGTTTCAACTATTGATTTTAATGGTCAACAATGGCCAATAGAAATATCGCTAACTAGCCGTGATAACATGGCATTTCGTATGTTGCTTGGACGAACCGCTATGCATGGTCGTATCATTGTAGATCCAGAAGCCTCTTACCTAATTCAAACCAAGGAAAAATAATAGTAATGAAAATCGGTATCTTATCTCGTAATCAGTCATTGTATTCAACGTCTCGCCTTATTGAAGCGGCAGAGCAACGTGGCCATGAAATCAAGGTGATTGATGCACTTCGTTGCTATATGAACATTAACTCGCAAAAGCCATCAATTCACTTTAAAGGTGAAGATTTAGTGGATTTTGATGCAGTTATTCCTCGTATTGGCGCATCAGTAACATTTTACGGTACAGCGGTATTACGTCAGTTTGAAATGATGGGCGTTTATACTGTGAATGAATCGGTTGCGATCAGTCGTTCTCGCGATAAATTACGTTCAATGCAGTTATTGTCACGCAAATGTATTGGTATGCCTGTAACGGGTTTTGCAAGTAAGCCTGATGATGTTAAAGATCTCCTTGATATGGTAGGCGGTGCACCTGTTGTTATTAAATTGCTAGAGGGCACACAAGGTATTGGTGTTGTTCTTGCTGAAACGCGTAAAGCGGCTGAAAGTGTTATCGAAGCATTTATGGGCTTAAAAGCTAATATCATGGTGCAGGAATACATTAAAGAAGCTGGTGGTGCAGATATTCGTTGTTTCGTTATTGGTGATAAAGTGATCGCAGCAATGAAACGTCAAGGTGCAGAAGGTGAATTCCGTTCTAATCTTCACCGTGGCGGTAGTGCTGCTTTGGTTAAGATCACGCCAGAAGAGCGTAAAACAGCTGTAGCTGCAGCGAAAATCATGGGTCTTGGTGTCGCGGGTGTTGACTTACTGCGTTCTGATCGTGGTCCACTAGTGATGGAAGTTAACTCATCACCTGGTTTAGAAGGTATTGAGAAGGCAACCGGTAAAGATATTGCTGGTATGATCATCGAATATATCGAGAAGAATGCATCGAAAAAACCAACTACACGCGGACGTGGTTAATATATTAACTATTTGATTAGGTAAATAAAAAGGCGTCCGTTGAACGCCTTTTTTATTTGCTATTATATATTTAATTAAAGCTGATTTTCGATAGGTAGTACGCCGGCTGCCCAAGCACCCATCTTCAACCACATGCTACTGTCTGGTTCAGAGGTATATTGTTTACCTGTTACATCGTCATTCCATACAATGTCACCGTTCTCATCAAGAGATAGGCGGTAAGCTTCTTTCAGCATTGAGTCACTGATCTGGTTATATACTTGGCCAGAAAATTCTGGTGAATCAACAATCACACCTAGCTCCGTATTTAAATATGCTGAGCGAGGATCAAAGTTGAATGAACCAACAAAAATTTTAGATTTATCAAGAATAAACGTTTTTGCATGTAGGCTAGTACGTGAGTGACTTAGCCATTTGTGTTTTGTTTTCTGCTCTGGTTCAACTTTCACTTCGTACAGCTTAACCCCACCTTCTAGCATGATTTTACGGTACTTTGCATACCAGCCATGCACTGCAAATACATCATTAGATGCTAGTGAGTTAGTGACGATAGTAATGTTTTTACCGTTCTTAGCTGCTTGTGCTAACTCTTTTGCGCCTTCTTCGGTTGGTACGAAGTAAGGAGAGACAAGGAAGAAGTTGTGATCTGCTTTTGCAATCATTTCAGAGAGCTTATGCAGTAATAGATTGTCTTTGCTGTTAGCCACTTTGTATGGTGTATCGTATAGCAGTTCAGCGTCTGTCCAGAATAATGGCAGAGTTTGATTAATTAATTGTTTGACCATCGGATGGTTTTTCAATGAGCGCGCGTAATCCGTTGTCATGTATTTAAGCTGCGCTTGTTTCCATTGTGCAAGTTGCTCTGGTGTTGGCTCATGTGCAGAGCTTACAAGCGCTTCAATCGGGGTTGCTGGTTTGCTGTTCCAGTATTCATCAAACTGACGTGAAACCTGAGGAATTATTTCCCCCATCATTAATAAGTCAAAATCGCCAAATTCAACGCTATTATTAGCTGAAAAATATTCATCACCAATATTACGTCCACCGGTAATTGCAAATACACCATCAGCAATGATGGATTTATTATGCATGCGACGGTTAAGCCGATCAAAGTCAGTCAAAAAGCTAAGAGGTTTAAAACTGCGATTACCAAAAGGGTTAAATAAGCGTACTTCGACGTTAGGGTGCGCAGAAAGGCTCGCTAAGGCTTGGTCATCACGATTTTGCATATCGTCAAGTAATAGACGTACTCGCACACCACGCTCTGCCGCTTGATATAAATACCATGTTAGTAGGTTACTGGTTGCGTCATCACGGTAGATATAATATTGCACATCGATAGTTTTTTGTGCGCCTTCAATAACGGCTAAACGAGCAAGAAGTGCTGCTTGACCGTCACCAAGTGGGTAAAAGCCTGTTTTATTGGGATTTGCTTGAGTATAAGGTCGCGTATGCTGATAAAAGGAAGTAGTGAAGTTATCAATATTACTGTAAGTCGATGTTTTTGAAGTCGATAGTGGTTGTGCACATCCAACTAATGTTAGTGCGCTAGTCGCAATCAGTGAGTGCGTAAATAATTGTTTGAAACGATTAAAAGTAATCATTATAAAAAATTAGGTCTGAAAAAAAGTGCCGCGATTTTACCTGTAATTATATATTTGTGCTTTAGATAAATAATGATATAGGTATTTTTGATTACTATGTATGTTTATTTGGAATAATTAATGTTTTTCATGTCATTGTTGACACTTTTTCAGTGTGAAAAAGCCCAAAATAACATCAATATTTTGGGCTTTTACATATTAAGCAACACATTGAATCGAATAATTAACTGGTTACAGTATCAGTACCATGCCATTGATAATGGTTATTAGGTTTCTTACTTACGATGCCTTGGGTTAATAACTCATGAAAAATCGTATCGACTTCATCTGTAGTCAGTTTCAGTAATTGACTTACTGCCCGTTTACTGCAATTAACTTGGTTTTTAGAGAGCGCTTCAACAGCTTGTTCATAGGCTGTTTTCGGCTGTTCTGGTTCGGCTTCTTCGACAATAATTTCATCTTCATCATTAACATCGGTAATTGATGAGATACCAACAGCAGAGGGGTCAAAATGCGTTAATAGCTGAGGTTGATCTTGCATATTGTAGCCATTAACTGACAGTAATTGCTGGCGCTTAAATTGGTAGCGGAAACGGTTTTCCTCGCCAATCAAACCAACAAAAAAAGCAGCGAAGAAATCAAGCAACACGGATAAGAAAATAACCAAACCCAGTTGTGCGGCTTGATTGCTGACATTGAATGTTGTCGCTAAACTATCAATTAATCCAAGCACTGAACCCTGACCCACAACAGGCGTTGTGTCACGCTCAATAGCAATTTGTTGCTGTTGTTTGCGTAGCTGTTCGTTTTCTTTTTGAATGCGAGTTACACCTGAAGCGATGCGCTCCATTTGGATATATTTCTCAGCTGCAACATTATTGAGATCAATTTGCTTTTCAATGGCTTGAATTTGCATATTAAAGGCATTGATCTTACTTTGTTGAACATTGGCTTCACTGTGTGCCTTATTGGTCGCACTATTGATGCCACCAACAGAGCCACCAATAGAAATCGCAGCTAATACGGCATAAAACGTAAAAGCGGTGAAGGTGCCGGTGTAATTTCGGCGTGCTTTGCGTTCTCCAACTTCATACCACGCAAAGAATTTACCCAATTCAAAAATGACAGCTAAGCCGCCAAAGAGGAACTTCATCAGTGGGTCATCATCAATAGATAAAAACAGCAACAGTGAGAACACGATTGATGCAAGAATAGCGGCACCAGTGAAGCTATAAACACTCCACATGGCGAAAATCCCTTTAGGGGAGCGAACTGGTATATTTTGGTTGAAATGCATAAAAATGTCTAAGTGAAGGAGCATTTGTTCAGCTGGTCGCATTATAGCGACAAGCATATAAAAGATGGCTAGGATACAGTAAAACCTTTGTTAACCCCTTATAAAAAGTGATACTCAAAAACCTTGTGAGGTTAATTTATACAGTATTGATAACATTGCTTAAATAACGCGCCGAAAATGTAAAATAAAAAATCATTATTAATAAATTCTAACATATCTGTATATCAGTATATTTAATCTTATCGATAGTTAATAAGTAACCATAGTTTGGGTTTGGTTATTTAAAGGCGTTTTAAGATGATATCTATAATGAATTGATAATATATATAACGATTTGATCAATTAACATTCGTTTCATGTGAGTGTTATCTTTTATGTGATGAATAAACTTTGCTGAATATCGAGTGCCTATTTTGTGTCTACAATTAAAGGTAATTATTCTAACGAGGGGCATGCCTTTATGTTTTATGCCAGTTGTCATCAACGTCAAGATCAAGCACAAAATGTCAATGATATTGCTATTTTTGAGCAACCGTTACCTAAGAATATGATTTTGCATTCAACATTTGTTTATATCGAGGAGGGGTATTTTCAGTGTTTATGGGAAGCGAGTGATGTTGATATAATTCAACAATATATTACAACGACATTAGGGGATGTATGTTTGCATGATTATTATAGTGTAGATCCGATAACAGCTATTGCATAATCGATTCAGCGGCCATAGTAATGCGTGGTCTGATATATAAAATATAAATAAGGTTTTGTTGTGTAAGTGTTTGTATTTTGTTGTTTTTTATGGGCGAGGTTACTCTTGTGTGATTGTGGTCACTAGGTGTGTGCATAAACAGTGACATTTAGCGCAAAAATATATTCTATTCATAATATCATTCACGCCATAAATAAAGTTTAACAATATGACTTATGGTGTAAGTAATGAATAAAAATCCTATTGGTGTAGCAATGCTAATTGCAGGTTTATGTGCAAGTTCGTTGGCTATTGCGGCTGATGACTTACCTAATATTAAAATATTAGCTACAGGTGGAACAATCGCTGGCGCGGGTCAGTCAGCAACAGAATCAGCTTATACATCAGGTCAAGTTGGAGTTGATTCATTAATTAAAGCAGTACCTGCAATGACTAAAATTGCAGATATAACCGGTGAGCAAGTGGTTAATATTGGCTCTCAAGATATGAATGACCAAGTATGGCTGAAGTTATCTAAGCGTATTAATGAATTACTTGCACAAGATGATGTTGACGGTGTTGTGGTAACACACGGTACCGATACTATGGAAGAAACGGCCTATTTCCTCGATCTGACGATTAAAAGTGATAAACCTGTGGTGCTCGTTGGATCTATGCGTCCATCAACAGCCGTCAGTGCTGATGGTCCTGCTAACTTATATAATGCTGTTATTACCGCTGTTGATGAAGACTCAAAAGGGCGTGGTGTATTGTTAGCAATGAACGATACAGTATTAGATGCACGAGATGTTACCAAAACCAATACTACAGCCGTTGATACCTTTCAATCACCAAACTTTGGACCGCTAGGCTATATTCACAATAACGATGTTACCTACCAACGTGCGGCAGAGCGTCATCATACGACAGCAACGCATTTTGATGTATCCAAATTAGCCAGTCTACCTAAAGTAGGGATTGTTTATAATTATTCAAATGCATCGCCATTACCGGTGACAGCGTTAGTTAACGCAAAATTTGATGGTATTGTCAGTGCTGGAGTCGGTAATGGGAATATGTATAACGCTATTTTTGATGAATTAGCAAAGGCAAGTAAAGATGGAACCTTGATTGTGCGTAGTTCTCGAGTGCCTACAGGATCAACGACATTAGCTGCAGAAGTAGATGATGCAAAATATGGTTTTGTTGCTGCGGGTACACTTAATCCACAAAAAGCACGAGTTTTATTAATGTTGTCGCTAACTCAAACTAAAAATTATCAAGAAATTCAACAAATGTTTAAGTATTACTAAGTGTATTTATAAGCGAAAAAACACAACAAGACATATACCTGTCTTGTTGTGTAATACGGCCTTATGTGAAGCCACTATTATTTAGTGCTTGCTTCTACGTCTTTGATTGCTTTAGCTAACGCATCCGGGTTATAGCCATTAATAATATGGATATTATCTTCGGTTATGTTGCTACTTGGCATAACAATCAGTGCTGGTGTGCCTTGGAAGCCTAGCTTGCTAAATAACTCAAAGTTATTCGTAAAGGTATTGTTAGCATTAAATTTAGACACATCAACGCCAACGCTGGTAGCGATAGTATTGATATCTTGTTTGGTTAACTTACCTTCATCTTTACCTGTTGCAAATACAGCGTTATGGTATTTAGCATAAGTGGCACCACCTTTTTGCTGGTAGATCCAATTACCCATATCAGCGGCATATTTTGAAGCTTCCCAACGAGATGCGAAAATAGGTGTTTCTTTAAAGATGAATTTCACATCTGGATTTTTAGCTTCTAATTGCTTAACAGTATCTGCAATCTTAGAACAGTACATGCATTGATAATCAAAGAACTCGATCACATTGACTTTTGCATCTTTAGGACCAATAAAAGGTGTTGTTTTATCTTTTAGAAGTTGGTCAGCATTGGCAATAACAGCTTGTTTAGCATCATTTTGTTGAGCTTGCATTTGTTGTTGTTGCAATGTCTGTGAAGCTTTTACTAATACCTCTGGGTGGTTAATAATATATTGGCTAGCAATTTGTTCAATTTGTGCTTTTTGTTGAGCCGTAAACTCGCCATTGTTATTAACTGTTGTTGTTTCATTACAGCCAGTAAGTAATGCACCTAGCATAATAGGTAGAAGCAGTTTTTTCATTTTATTATCAATCACTATAAATATTTATTGGGTTAGAGTAATAGTAGAATAAATTAGTTCAATCTGTTTCAGTAAAATGTTAGTTCTTAATAATTATAATAGCGCGTATGACAATTGTTTTATAAATATGATGACGTAATTGACGTGTATTATTTTGCGTTTACTTTTTATGGAACTTATATTCCAAATAATATATTGATTCAATGTGATAATTATCACGTTATCTATGGAATTGAATCGTTAAATTATATGCACAAATATTATAGTGACCGATTATAAAATGAAAAAAACATTTGCAGCACTTACAATTTCTTCTTTATTAGCTTTAAGCCTTGTTTCTTGCTCTGCAATGGCAGCACAAAAAGTGACTCCTCCTGATACGGGTTATACAACTGTTCAGTTAGCTCAGATGGGTCAACCTAAGAGTGTAGATTGGGTAACTGTTAATCAAATTGCTCAGCAGCTTAAAGGTAAGCCGCCAATGGCCGTTGGCTTTGATGTTGATGACACTGTATTATTTAGCTCTCCTGGCTTTTATCGTGGTCAAAAAGAATTTTCTCCAAACAGTTTGAGTTTTTTAAATAATCAGAAATTTTGGAATAAAATGAACTGTGGCTGGGATAAATTCAGCATACCTAAAAAAATTGGGCGTGAATTAATAGCAATGCACCAAAAGCGTGGTGATGATATTTACTTTATTACCGGTCGCGATCCATCTAAATGTGAAATTACCACTCAATATTTAAAAAATGTTTTTGGCATCAAAAACATGCATAAAGTTATTTTTGCTGGTACAAGTAAAACAACTAATACTAAAACACCGTATATAAAAGCAAATAATATTAAAATTTATTACGGTGACTCAGATACTGATATTACTGCAGCACGTGCTGCTGGTGCTGTTGGTATTCGTGTAATGCGCGCCGCAAATTCAACTAACCGTCCACTTGCTAAAAATGGTGATTATGGCGAAGAGGTTGTTGTTAATTCTCAGTATTAATTACAGTTTTTGAATTTAGTTTAGTGAATATAAAAATGCTCAATCTATGAATAATAGGTTGAGCATTTTTATATAGCATATTAATTAATATACCTTCGGGTGTTTGGGTTTTTTCTTACAAGTACCATTATAAAATTTCTTTAAATCACAGCTTGTGCCTTGCTTATTAAAGTGACAATTAGAGCCAATTGCTGTGCCTTTCTGCTTTACGCAGTATTTGATCCATTTCTCTTGTTTTGGTTTTGATGATGAACACTGACCCTTCTGAAACGCCCATTCATCGCACATCTTTCCGCTAGGTAAACGGCAATAACCTTGACCATCAACAAGCACTGATTTACCGCCATGGTTAACACAGTAAATAGAAGCGGGGTTACCGTGAGGCATTGCAAAAGCAGAACTTGAAACGATTAGTGATACTAAAAATAGTAATTTTTTCATGGAATAACCTCGATGTTGTTTGTGAATCAATAACAATGCATCGATCATAATTAAAAACACCGTTCAAATGTCAATGAAATGCAAGCTTTGTAAATAGCATTAATGGATTGTGGTTATTTGTTAATGGAATCAGCCGTGTATCAACAGAAAGAAATTAATAACGATAGAATACAAGTGAGTGTTTACTTGTAGATTGGACTGATTTGAGCAATCTATGTGGTAATATAAGATTAATATAAATACAGTGTTGAAGGGGTAAATATCGATGCTAGTGATTTCTAATTCAGTCACCTTAGGTGATTGGGAGATTGAATTAACCGCAATTCGAGCTCAAGGTGCAGGTGGGCAAAATGTTAATAAAGTATCAAGTGCTATCCACCTACGGTTTGATATAAATCGTTCATCACTGCCTGATTTTTATAAAGAACGTTTACTGAAGCTATCTGATAGTCGTATAACGAAAGACGGTGTTATTGTGCTTAAGAGTCAGCAACATCGAACTCAAGAAATGAACCGTGAAGAAGCATTGTCTCGATTAAAAGAATTGATTCAAAGTGCGATGGTGATCCAAAAAGCACGTCGAGCGACGAAGCCCACTAAAGGTTCGCAAGTACGAAGAATGGATAAAAAAAATCAACGTGGTAAAACTAAACAACTGCGTGGAAAAGTGCAAATGTAGCTGTGAATAAGCGCCATAATCACCACTGTTAGCGTAATAAAATATTTTTGTGATATTGGCTGCATAATCACCTTAGTTGTTAGTCGCTGCTGTGGCTATCTATTAATATCTGACAATATTATACGGCGGTTAACCGTAACATTTGCTAATCAGTTGGTGAACAAGGATGTTTGAAAAAAAGACCTTACAATTATTACAATTGTTTTATCGAGAAACAGAACGTGTACGTTTATTGGATGTTGATCAATTACCACCATTAGGTATTGAATTACAGCAAGTGATGAATCAATGGCTTGAGACTAAACGTAATTTTCAACGTGATGAAATATGCGAGCAGTATTGGATCAAAACCTGTAGTGCGGGCTATATCACCGAATTACGGTTACATGCTGATGGCTCTTTAGATGAATATACACTGTTTAATCGTATGCATACTCAAGGACATTGGCAGTTAGTTGATGGGGTTATTGAAATTGAAATAATCAAAGGAGATAACCGTTATCGTTGTGCTGTATACGCTAATCGTTATGTTAATATCCATTCCGCTATAGAATATAAAAATGAACAATTGCATTCCTATTTGAAATTGGCTCAAACTCGACCAATTTAGGGATATCTAATAGCTTTTTTGTCTGATAAATACACTTCCAATAGCGATTAAATTCAGTACACTAAAATGAATGACTGAATATTAGGACACACGGATGAGTAAAATAAAAACAGTAGCAGTGGTTGGTGGCACTCACGGTAATGAATTTAGTGGCATTTACTTATTACGTAAATGGCAGCAATCAGCAGCATTAGCACGTGATAGTTTTAGCGTTGAAACAGTATTTGCAAACCCTAAAGCTCATAATGATAACAAGCGTTATATTGATCATGATTTAAACCGTCAATTTAGTTTGGCTGACTTAACCAATAATGAGCTAGCTAGCTACGAACAAAGTCGAGCCAAAGCAATTAATCAACAAATTGGCCCTAAAGGGGACGCTAAAGTTGATTTTATTATCGATTTGCATAATACCACCAGTAATATGGGTCCATCGTTAATTTTATTGCAATCTGATCGCTTTAATCGCCAATTAGGCGCGTATGTAAAAATGCACATGCCTAATGCCGTGATTGTACTAGAGGATCATACTTCCGTTGAGCAGCATCATTTCTTAAGTTCAATTGCACCTCAAGGGGTGATTGTTGAAATTGGTCCTCAACCTCAGTCAGTGATCCGTCAAGATGTGCTTGATTGGATGGATGAAATGACCCAGCATATTCTTGATTTTGTGCACTTATATAACACCGATGAGCTATTACCGTTAATTCCAAGTTATGAAGCTTTCCGTTACCACGAAACGCTATCATTACCATTAGATGAACAGGGGCAACGTATCGGCATGGTGCACCGTTCTGTGCAAGATAATGATTTTGAACCGCTGCACAGTGGTGATCCAATCTTTACCTTGTTTGATGGTAGTGAGGTTTTCTGGAAGGGGGATTATGAAGCCTTTCCACATTTCATCAATGAAGCGGCGTATTACGATAATAATTTAGCAATGTCTTTAGCGAAGAAAGTCGTGATAACAACTCAGGATTAATTGTTGCTATCAAATTTGTATTAAAAAAGCCTCTATAAGCGCGGTGCGAATAGAGGTTTTTGCATATATTAAGCGTTAATAACTAAGTACTAATAGATTCTATATTACCAGATGACTTAACTACCACAATCGGACGTTCATCAATAATTGCCACGTGCGCATCAACATCAAATACTGCAGCAATTAACGCTGGAGTAATGGTTGTAATCGGAGCGCCATAAGCAAAAAGCTGACCTTGATGCAATGCAGCAACTTTGGTTGAATATTGAATGGCTAAATTAAGATCATGGATAACCATCAATACACAAGCTTGGTTTTGTTGAGCGTATAGTTTAACAAAATCAAGTAACTTCATTTGGTTATGCATATCAAGTGCTGATGTTGGTTCATCAAGAATAAGCATTTTAGGTTGGTTAACTACCGCTTGCGCGAGTCCTACCATTTGGCTTTCACCGCCAGAGAGTTCAGTACAAATCTTATTAGCTAAATGTAAAATACCCATTTGTTGTAATAACTGTAAGCTTTTCTCTGCACTGTTTGCTTTGGCAAATAAAGAATGCGACCCCATATTGAGGGTGGTAATTAATAACTCAACCACTGTGATGGTGGCTGAAATACGGTGATCTTGGGGTAAATAGCCAATATTATCTAAACTCAATGGCTTATCGTGTAATAAGATCTGCTGTGAATGCTGATTCAAATGTTGGGTGATATGCCGTAATAAAGTTGATTTTCCAGCGCCATTTTTACCAATGATGGCCACCATTTCTCCTGCAGTAATCACTGGTAGTGATAATTTATTTAGAATCGTTTTATCACCAAATGCGACCGAAATATTATTAATAGTAAGAGCCATTAAAAACGCCCACCTTTTTTAATGATCAAATAGATAAAGAAAGGAATACCAATGATCGACATTACTACCGTTAACGGCAGAATAATGCCCGGCATAATGCTTTTACTGGCGATAGAGGCGAGCTCAAGTAACACAGCACCGACAAGACAAGATGCAGGCAGAAAATAACGTTGATCTTCGCCTAATACCATACGAGCAATATGCGGTGCAACTAATCCGACAAAACTAACAGCGCCAACAAATGAAACCGCGAGAGAGGTGATAACAGATACTAATAATAGGGTTTTGATACGCAGCCGCTTAACGTTTATTCCCATTACTTGAGCACGTTCGTGACCAATTTTAAGGGTTGATAATTGCCAAGCATCTTTCATCATAATCAACAGCACAATCGGTAACACAATCGCAAGCACGGTAATTTTTGCCCAACTGCCACGATCAAGAGATCCCATTTGCCAGAATACTAATGTTTGTAATTGGGTTTCGCTGGCAACATATTGCATCATGGTCAGTAAGCTGTCGTAAGCAAACATCACCGCAATACCAAACAGCATTACCCCTTCAATAGAAATTCGCTTTACTGATGAAATAGCAGCAATTAAAAATGTGGTTAATAAACACATAATAAATGCCATCAATGCGATTTGATATTGGGCAGGCACGAAGGGGATCGCGATGACATGAGTGATCACCAATGATGCGCCAAATCCAGCCGCAGCCGAGACTCCAAAAGTATAGGGATCAGCTAAAGGGTTATTTAATGTGGTTTGCATTTGTGCGCCTGCTAACGCTAAGGCGGCCCCGATTAAGGGCGCCATTAGTGCCATTGGCATTCGAATATTCCACACAATAATTTTGCTGGCAATATCACTGGTTTGAGGATGAATCAGGGCGTGAATAACTTGAGTAAAAGTCAGTCCTTGTGAACCAATAAAAATATCAGCAATGACACACACAATACTCAGCACTAACAAAATAGCCAGCGCCACTTTCTTGTTACGGTTACGAGTATTGTGGGTGTTTAACTCAAGTAACAATGCGCTCATTATTGCATTGCCTTAAAGTTATTCAGGCCAAAGTCGCCACTGACAATACGATGCCCAAATTGCTTATTCATTTCTTCAAAAGTTTGTTGTGGGTGTAAGTCTTTAAATACGTTTGGATGGATCCATTTCGCAAAATATTCCATCGCGACTAAGTTATAAGGTGAATTATAAAATGGCATATAAATCGAATAGACATTCTTGGTTTGATAAGCACTAACAGCTTGTAACCAATCACGATCCATTAATGCTTTAGTGGCTGTTTTTATCGCAGTAGAATTCGGGTTATAACCTAATGGAATGCCATGAGTTGGTTGGCCTTTATCGTTAATCCAACCTGTGGTCTGCATTATGTATACATCAGGACGAGCGGTAATCACAGTTTCTGATGACATCTGACCTGTGATTGCACCTTTGAGTGGTTTATCTGCAATGTTAATCGCTTTTAAGAATGGGATGTAAGCACCCATATTACCGCCAGCAAAGGTACGACAACAAGAATCACTGTAACCGGCTGCACGTTCAATAAATACTCGTTTAGGGGCTAGGTTCGAGTGCTGAGCTAGGGTTTGTTCGAGTGCAGTAACGTGATCGAGATAGTAGTGCGCGAATGTTTGTCCTTGTGCTTCTCGGCCAACAGTTTTAGCCACTGTTTCTACCGATTTTACCGTATTCTTGATAGGGTTTTCACGAAAATCAACTGCAATCACTTTAATGCCTGCCGCCGCTAATTTTTTTAATAAACCGTTATCTTGAGCTAATTTAATATTAGATAAATCAACGATAAATAAATCTGGTTTAGGGTTTAAATTAATGAATCGTTCTGCATCAAATTCACCTGACTTTATGAGGCCAATTTTTGGTACGTGTTGTAGTGAAGGATAGTGTTTTACATAGTTAGCATACATGCTTGGTGCGGAAAATTGCATATCATCACGTGCAGCGACAAGATGCTTAGCAGCGTCTTGTTGATAGATGATTTCAAGTAATGGAAAAATGCGACTGGTTGATAGCGCAATATTTTGTGGCTGGTGGTCAAAGGTAATAGTACGTCCAGCTACGTCAGTTACTGTAACAGGGTAGGTAGCAGCAAAAGAGGTCAGTGGACAAAGAGTAGCTGCACAAATTGTAAGGATTTTTAGCTTAATTTTCACAACGATACCTGTAAAGAATGATTTTTACGAATACTAATGAGAATGGTTATTATTTTGAACTGCAATAGGTGCAAACTTACAATTCAAATATAAATGCGTGTAGTTATCATTATTGTTATTGTTATTGCTGTAAATTAATTGAAACCGTGATAAATGATTTGAGATTTAGGTCGCAATATGAAAAAGTCGAGGAACTTATTTTTATAAGCTAAAAAATACAACAATATTGATTATAAAAAAGTTATTACCATTACTAGCATTAATGCTCGGCAGTAATGAGAAGTAACAAAGAGGAAAGACTATGTCATTAGTTATACCAATGGTTATTCTTATGCAGCAGCACCTAGTCGCAGCTGGCAGCACACTTGTTGCCAAAAAAATGCAGTATGATTTGAATATTCGACAGCCTTTCTATGGCGTTAGTCCGGAAAAACGCCATAAAATATTCAAACTCGCGCAAGCTCATACCACGATTAACAACATCGAGGACTATCAGCGTTTATTATTATGGTTATGGTCGGGTATTTATCGAGAAGAGCGTTATTTAGCTTTAGATGCAGGTGAATATTATACCGATTATCAAACATTAGCATCTTTTGATATTTACCTTGAAATGTTAGATGCGGCTGATAATGTCGATATTTTAGATCGCCTTGCGAGTAACTTGATAGGTAAGGTGATACTACAACATCGAGATTTAGAACATTACCTTATTCAATGGCGTGAGTCAGATAACGTATGGCTGAAACGAGCATCATTACTAGCACATTTACATCATCAGCAACAAACCAATGTAACCTTATTAAGTGAAACTATTTTATATCTTGCTGCTGATAAGTCGATGTTAGTTCAACAAGCGATGGGACAAGTATTAAATGCCTACAGCCAAATTGATTTTGATTTTGTTGATAGTTTTATTAAAAATAATATCGCGCTATTAACGCCGTTGTGTCGACGTGAAGCAAGAAAACTCACAATGATGGAAAATAGCACAGTTAATTAAAATTACCGCTGTTTAAAGGCTTGTTACTATCTATATTGTGCTTTTTTTGCTAAAACACGTAACCAAATTAACGCCTCATCGATGGTATGCAGGCGTTATTATTTCTATTGTTTAGTGTGGGTTTTTCAATGCAATTACATCAACAAGATGCAGTCGAATGGCTGTCTTCATTAGCGGATAACAGTATTGATCTGTTGATCACTGATCCTCCGTATGAATCGTTAGAGAAGCATCGGAAAATAGGTACAACAACCCGCTTAAAGAACAGTAAATCATCAAGTAATCAATGGTTTGATATTTTCCCTAATCAACGATTTGAGGCATTATTAGAACATGCTTACCGTGTATTAAAATCTAATAGCCATTTCTATTTGTTTTGCGATCAAGAAACCATGTTTTACATTAAACCGATTGCTGAACAAGCCGGGTTTAAATTTTGGAAACCGATTGTATGGGACAAAGTCGCAATCGGTATGGGTTATCATTATCGTGCACGTTATGAGTTCATTCTTTTCTTTGAAAAAGGTAAGCGTAAACTATCAAACTTATCCATTCCTGATGTGCTTGAATTTAAACGTATTTATCGTGGTTATCCCACAGAAAAACCAGTACCACTGCTTGAAACGTTAATAGAACAAAGCTCTGTTGCTGGTGATATTGTGGCAGATCCTTTTTTTGGATCAGGTTCAACCTTAGTTGCTGCGCAACGCTTACAACGTCAAGCATGGGGAAATGATATCTCAGACGCTGCTCATCAACATTTGCGTAGCAGAATATAATTATGGTGATGGTCGTAACTAGATTTAAATGTTTGATAGGAAAGTAGTAGATGAAAAATTTTGATATAAATTTATTACGCATATTGAATGTCTTGCTAGAAGAGCAAAGTGTAACGGCAGCTGCAGCGCGACTGCATTTGAGTCAATCTGCTGTCAGTAAGCAATTGGCTAAATTACGCCAAACATTTGCAGATCCTTTGTTTGAACGTACACCTTATGGTTTACGACCAACGCCTAAAGCACTGTTATTATCAGACTCTGTGTATGATATTTTACAGCGGGTTAATCAGCTGACACGGGCTGAAGCGTTTGATCCAGCGCTGAGTCAACGTCAGTTTCATATTGATCTAGTAGAAACTGCTTATTCATTAACTTATCCTCGTTTTATGCCACAACTGCTACAGCAAGCGCCTGACATTAGTTTATCTAGCAAAACCTGGAATGACGATAGTTTACAGCGTTTATTACGCTGTGAAATTGATTTTGGTATTGGTATCTTTGAATGGGATGAGCGTTCATCAAGTCATTACCGTCATGTACCGTCATCATTAAATTATATTGAGTTAGCACGTGACTATCCAGTATGCTTAATGCGTAAAGGCCATCCCGCATTGAGTGAACCTTGGAGCCTAGATGTGTTTTTAAAATATCGTCATTTACAAGTCAGTATTGGTGGGCTAAAGCGATGGTTATTAGATGAGATTTTAGCGCTTGAACATAAAAAACTTGATAATGCCGTTAATATGACCGATTGCTATGCCGCAATAAAACTGTGTGAGCAAAGTGATTTATTGATGTGTTACCCTTCAGTATCGGCATTAGCAATGATTGAGAATACCGAACTTGTTAGCCGTCCTATTCCAATTGAATTAGAACCCGGTGGCTACCTTTTATTGTGGAATAAACATTTTGATTTAGATCCTAGTCATCAATGGTTACGGCAGCTAATTACTGATGGGATGGGAATAACAAAATAAAGCCATACAAATGAAAAATTAGTGACCATTTTCAATAATATAAGCCTCTAGAATATTAAGTATAACGGCGTATCTTATTCACATAGATTGTTCTTGTTTTTATTAAAAGAGACTGAAGTTCAGTTCTATCGTTATATGTTAGTGATAGAACTTTTATTTGTGTTTTGTGAATAAATAGTAAACTTATAAAAATGAAATAACTATGCTATTTTTTAAAAATGTATTTTTAAATAGTTAGATTGCATTTTAGTTTTATTTTGTTGGCTATTAGAATACGAATATTCATTTTGGATTCATTTTTATTGATTAATATAACAGACATTGATTACGTTATTTATACATCCAGTTTTTTTAATTACTTTTAAGTTATAAATACACATCAGAGGTTGATATGAAACGTTTAGCGGTGGCAATTTCAGGTATCATTGCTATTACTTGTTTAAGTACAGCAGCATGGGCTGATTCTAGTATCAAAACGGTCAAGGTTTATGAAAAACCAAGTGTCACTTCTCCTGTTGTAGAAACAATAAAATCAGATGTGCAATTAATTACTATTTACCAAAATAATGGTTGGGAAAAAGTAGGTGATACTACTAATGGTAATACTGGTTGGATTCAAAGTGTTGATCGACAAATGCTGGCTAAATCTAATACTAAGGTTTTACCCGATCAAACAACCAATACAGTAAAAACTAAAGATGGTGAAAAGAGTGTCACTAAAGGAGTTCTTCAAACACCACAAGGTCCGTTCCATTATGAAATTGTGCAGTTCCAAGGTAATGGTCATAACCAAAAAGTGAATAAGACATTTTTTGATGCGATGCAAAAGCAACAGCTTGAAATGAATCAAGCATTTGCAAATTCTTGGAATACAATGGGTAACCCAAGTGATTTTAATACTATGCAAGCTAATATGACGAAGTTGATGCATCAGCAGCAACAGCAAATGTTAGCGATGCAGCAACAATTTAACCAAGCGGGCATAACATCACCAACGCAGGTTAAACTAAATACTCATGTTGTAACTCCTGCAAAAGATACAGCAGCAACTGCGACTACACCAGCAGATGTGGCGACAACAACGACTAAATAAAATCATTGTATTATCCAGTGAAATTTAGTGGATAATATAATCTGACTAACCCTCTATTAATATTCTAATTAATAGAGGGTTTTTATTATTAAGAGGTTATAAGGTTCTGAGTAATACGCTGTAATTTATTTGCGGTAACTTCTTGTGGTGGCACAGGAGTAGATGCAACTACTTCTAATTGTGAACGAAAGCGCTTAATGACTGTTATTATATTTGATTTTCTCTGATAGCTAAAAATAGAACCATATACGCCTTTTAATGCCATCGGTATAACAGGTACGGGAGTTCGTGCAATTATTATCTCAATACCACGTTTAAAGTCATTTAACTCACCTGTGCGGGTGATTTTACCTTCGGGGAAAATACAGACAAGGTGACCATCCAATAGTTCTTTTTCTACTTGATTAAACGCATTACGGTAGACTTCTGGTGATAATTTCTGAGAACAAATAGGGATTGTTTTTGCCCATTTAAAGAAATATTTCGCAAGTGGTAAGTTTGCGATGCCTTTATCCATGACGAAACGTATTGGACGGCGGCTAGCTGCACCGATTAATAGCGCATCGACAAAACTAACATGATTACAAATTAATACGGCAGGGCCTGTTTGAGGAATATTATTTAACCCTGTAGATTTAATACGGTATAGCACTCGTGTGATCATCCATACTACAAATCGTAATACAAACTCTTGAACTTGGCTAAAGACATACAGAGCAACGCCGGCATTAATAATCGCAATAATTAATAATAACGTTGGAATCGAGACATTAAATACCGTTAACATTACAATTGAAAATACGGCACTTAACACCATAAATAGAGCATTAAGTACATTATTACCGGCAATAATTTGGGCTCGGTGAGCAACATCGCTTCGCTGCTGAATTAACGCATGTAGTGGCACGACAAAAATACTGCCGGACATGCTTAATAGCATTAAATCTAACAGCATTCGTATGTTTTTACTTAAAAAATCAGTCATAGCTATTTGATCATGAGTGACAATGTGTTGACTTGCAAAATACAGGTCAATGCCAAAGATACTAATGCCAAGTGCGCCAAGAGGAATAATACCAAGTTCGACTTGATCACCTGATAAGGTTTCACAAACTAATGCACCAAAGGCTATACCCACTGAAAAGATCGTTAATAATAAAGTGACATAGTGTGGATTATCGTTAATGAGTAGTTTAGCGAAATTAGGTAGTTGAGTAAGGTAGGTTGCTCCAACAAACCAAAACCAACTAATGGCTAAGATGGATAAATACACAGTACGGTTTTGTTTTGTGATATGAACCGTATGTATGATTTGCGTAATAGGGTTCCAATTAATCTTTAGCTGAGGATTATTTGCTGTTGCTTTGGGAATGAATAGACTACTGATTAAACCTGTCAAAGAGATTATAACCACAGCTATAGCGGCAACTATTTCTCGATTCTCGTGGCTAAAAATAAATCCTGCGGTTAATGTACCACCTAAAATAGCCACAAATGTTCCCATCTCAACGAGAGCGTTGCCAGCGAGTAATATTTTTGATGATAAATGTTGCGGCATTAAGGCGAATTTTACGGGGCCAAAGAAAGCAGATTGTGCTCCCATAATAAATAATAACATCAATAGTGCAGGCATGGACTGCCAATAAATAGCCATAGCACCTGTAAGCATAATACAAAATTCAATTATCTTTAGGTATCTTATCAATGTGGATTTTTCATATTTATCTGCTAATTGGCCGCCAATAGGAGACAATAAAAAAAGGGATAATAAATAAAGCCGCTGCAATATTAACTAATACATTACTGTCGGTTTGACTATAAACGCTAGAAAATACGACGATTAATAATATAAAATTCTTATATAAATTATCGTTAAATGCGCCTAATGCTTGGGTAACAAAAAAAGGCAGAAAGCGTTGTTGTTTCAATAAAGAAAACTGACTCATGGTTATCCTTATACTTGTTGCATGACTACGATAGTGTCTGAATATAAAATAGCACAGCACTCAATAAAACATTGTACAATTAAGTGTGTCTTTTATTTTAAATACAATTAGAGATTAAACAAAAATAGCAGCCTGAGATTATTTTGCGTATGGTGTTTATTTCGATTGATAGGTGAAAGAATGATCACTGATATTCATTGCCATTTAGAGTCTGTCGCGCCTGAAAGCCTGGCAGCTTTTATTGCTGCCGGTAACAAAATTGGTGCTGTATCGATGACACTTGAGAGTGCACAGCAGTTAATTACGCTAAAACAGCAATATCCTGATGCGATTGCATTATTTTTAGGTGTTCACCCTGAAGTTAGCGCTGATGAAACCATGATAGAAGCGATGATAGCCTTGATCCATCAGCATCATGGTTTGCTCAGTGGTATTGGCGAAATTGGTATACCGTTTTTTTATCTTGATGACAAAACGGTGATCGAAAAGCAGCAGTTAAAACAGCAGGGCGCACAATTAATGGCGCGGTTTGTTGCTCTAGCAGCTGAGTATAATTTACCCGTTAATCTTCATGTGGTGGAAGATGATATTGAGTTAGCACTGCCAATATTGCAGCAATATGGTATTGAAGGGGCGTTATTTCATTGGTACGAAGGCTCAGCAATACAGCTAGCTCAACTACATCAATGCGGGCATTTTATTTCAGCAAGTCCGTGGATTTTTGTTGATGATCATTATTGGCAATTTGTGCAAACCATACCACTATCAATGTTATTAGTTGAATCTGATGCGCCATGTAAATATAACGGTGAAAAAGGTGATCCAAGTATGACGGTGAATGTTGTTGCAGCATTGGCCAAGCACCACCAAATATCGATTGAGCAGTTAACCAACATATTAGCAGCTAACACTTGCCATTATTTGAGAAAGTCGCTGTAAATAGCAATGTAGTTACCTTGATAACTTCAACACCAGTCTATTTTTATATAAAGCGGGCTAATAACAGCGTAGGATGAACCAAATATAAAAAATAGGGTGCACATAGGTGTACGAATAGAAAATTATGCAATTGACAGCAAAAGCCTCACAAAATCGCGCTTTACTTATTTCAATCCAAACCCCGCAATTTAAAGGTGATGAAGCAAAAGCGTCACTGGCTGAATTAGCTCGCCTTGTTACCACGCTTGGTTTTAAAGTTGTTGGTACTCAATCACAAAAACTCAGCTCAACCCAACGCATGAATGTGCTTGGTTCTGGAAAAATGGCGGAAATAGCCCATTTGACGGGCAATCAAGGCATTGTTGACGATTTTGATTTCGACGATGATGACATTGTTGATGAGATGCTTTTTAGCGAACTACCGTCTGAAGATTTACCTTTTGGTAGTGCCGATGTGGTGGTATTTGATTGTGATTTAAGCCCATCACAATTACGTAATGTTGAAAATCAATTAGGTGTCGAGGTATTTGATCGTACTGGTATTATTATTGAAATATTTAGTCGTCATGCGCGTACTCGAACAGCACGATTACAAGTAGAAATTGCTCGCCTTAACTATCTAGCGCCACGCCTGCGTGAATCAACCAGTGGTAATAAAGAGCGTCAAATGGGCAAAGGTGCAGGTGAAACCACACTTGAACTTGATCGCCGTAAAATACGTGATCAATTAGCTGAGTTACGCCGTGAGCTTGCAAGTGTTCAAAATGAACTGAAAGGCCGTCGTGCTCAACGTTCAGAATTGTTCTGTGTCGCGTTAGTGGGTTATACCAATGCGGGTAAGTCATCAATGATGCGCGCCTTAACTGGTAGTGAAGTGTTAGTGGAAAACAAATTGTTTGCAACGCTAGATACTACTGTACGGGCATTACAGCCGATCACTCAGCCACGTATTTTAGTGTCAGATACAGTAGGTTTTATTAAGAAACTTCCCCATGATTTAGTGGCGTCGTTTCACTCAACATTGGCAGAAGCGCATGATGCTTCTTTATTACTCTATGTGGTTGATGCCTCAGATCCTTCTTTCCGTTCGCAACTTGATGTAGTTCATGAAGTGCTACAAGAAGTAGGTGTGGATGATATATCTAAACAATTAGTGTTAAATAAATCTGACCAATTGAGTATCGAGCAACAACACGCATTAATGGCTGAGTTCCCTGATGCGATCATGACATCGACCCGTAATCCAGCCGATATTACTAAACTGCATCAATATATCGTCGGTGTTGCACAAGACGAGATGGTTGAGGATGAAATTGTCGTGCCATATACCGCCAACGGTATTATTGGTGAAATTCGCTCAAGCATGAGTGTGACTAAGGAGGAATATGAATATGAGCATATTACTTTCACTGTTCGCTCTAACCCAATCAACTTAGCCCGTCTTAAAAAACAAATGCAAAACCAAGGCTAATCAATAAACGCCGCAATCAATAATCCAAATAATAGTGATAATAGATTGCGGCGTATTTAATCACAGTGGCGTTGTTTTGCAGTTATGCTAATAACGGATTGATTTTTTGTTGCTCAATAATACCGCATTGAACCAAGAGCTTTTTCTCATTAGCTGTTAACCGTTGACGGAAGTACAGTAATGTCGTCAGTATATCTATAACATCATTATATTCGGCTGGGTTTAACAGGCTTAAACTTTGTAATAGTAGCGTCGGTGACTCAATATCCGTCAGTGTTATTGGTGCCTGCTTATAAATCTCGTCATAAAACATTTCTAAATTGACATCACATTCTTGCTTATAGCTTTGGCGTACGGCGATACTGCGTAATAGGGCGGTACGATAAGTCATCGATATTTGCTTCTGCTGGTGACGCGCTACTTGATTAAGTACATAAATTCGCGCTGAAATCCGCAGTCTTACTTCACGTAGTGCTTTTTGCTGAACCCAAGCATCCCAAAACCCGGTAATTAAGGTTGAAATTAATGGGATATAAACGCGTACGCTGCTGCGAGACATTGATTTTTGTAAGATAGCTTTAATTAAAAAATTACTCAGAATATCTTTACCTGAATAAAGAGCAACTTTGATATAACGAAATTTACTGAGCTCTTTATAGGGTTTAATACCGTGAATATTATCAATCGGTTCAGAGAGCTCCATAACAGCACGGACTAATGATGCTTTCATTTTGTCACAGAAGTGATTTTCAGCACTGGCACGGTTAATAAGTAATGCTGTCGTCATAAAACCAATTTCAAATAGCAACAGTAACTCTAAACCAATAAAGCCAATATTGATAAGTACCAGTTTAATCAGGTTATCCCACGCTAACCAATTCTCACCTAAGAGTTCAAGATAAATTTCAAATGCGACAATAACAAATGTTGTCGTGAAACCAATCAAGAATGATAGCCCCACACAAAGCTGACAGAGTTTTTTATCTGATATACGTGCAAATAGTGGTTGCTTACGGCTAAGGTGTTTTTCAACGCGGCGAATGCCCCATTGTTCAATTTTATGTTCAATCATGGCGGGTAAAAATTGGACTCACAATTTAGTCTAGAAATAACGCAACAGAGTAATTGCTGCGTATTCTAAATCGAGTTTGGCTAAAGGCGTACCAATTTTACTGAATTATTTATAGGTTCACAGTAAAGTGATTTTATTGTCGATAATTAGACGATTGTTGACGTTAATATGAGCGACTATTAACTCATTTTTGTTCTTTATCGCCACCTTTAAAGCCTAAAAATGATAGTTGCTTTTTAGCCGCCGCTGGTGGTGTATAACTATTATCGCCATCATTTTCTTCAACAACGGGATGGGTTGAAATAGGCAGTAATCGAAAGATAGCAAAGCCGCCTTCTTTGCGAACAAATGCAATTTGACGGTTAAGTAGCCTATCTGTCTCACTGGTTGCTGCTAAGGTTTTATCTTTTATTAATGCAAGTGGGGCGATCATGGCTTGGCAGTGATAGATTTTGTAGCTGTAATCAGTAAAGAAGCGGCAAGGCTCATCAAGAGTGAAGGTTTCCCCTGGAAGCAGGTGGCGACTATTTTCTACTGCACGGTTGATATCCATAACATTTGCAGCGAATGCACAAGAGGCGCTAAAGCTGATGCCTGTAATCACTAACAAGCTGGTGGTAATGATTTTTTTCAGCATGGTTGTTCCTACTGTTAATCTAAGTTGAATGCAAAAAGCCAATATCTTGGAATGATAACATTCGTTGATATTGGCTTCATTATTGAATGCGTTTAATTTAGTGTAGGCTAAGCTGCTGCAAACTCATTAAGTAATTCTTTCTGACGCTCACTAAGGTTCAATGGTGTTTCAATCACAAGTTGAACAATTAAATCACCGGTATTGCCTTTACGATCAGTAACCCCTTTGCCTTTAAGGCGGAATTTACGACCATTTTGAGTACCTTCTGGTATTTTCAAACTAATAGCACCGCCTAAGGTATTCACTTCCACTTTACCGCCTAATGCTGCGGTAACAAAATCAGTAGTTGCTTTACAGAGTAGGTTATTGCCTTCACGCGTATAACGAGGGTGAGGGAGGATATTCATTTGAATATAAACATCACCTTGACTACCGCCGTTAATTCCGGGATGACCTTTACCGGTTAAGCGAATGCGACCGCCATCTTCGATACCAGCTGGAATTTTAATATTAAGTTTTTTATTGGTTTGGGTGCTGCCTTCAAACACAGGTAAATCAATAACTCGTGATGCGCCACTGATAGCATCTTCAAGGTCGATTTCCATGGTGTATTGAAGATCTTCACCTTTTTGAGGACGAGTAGAATGACGACCACCGAAACCGCCTCGACCACCACGCGCATTAGAGAACATGTCACCAAAAGCACCGCCAAACATGTCTTCAAAATCGCTGTAGCCACCTTGCTGACCAAAACCGTGATGGCCGCCGCGTTGACCACCACCCATGCCTGGATTTTCAAACGCATTATGACCAAATTGATCGTAAGCGGTGCGTTTTTCTTTATCCATTAAAATCTCATAGGCTGCCTTTACTTCTTTGAATTTATCAGCAGCGGTTGGATCATCAGGGTTTTTATCTGGGTGGAATTTCATTGCTAGCTTTTTATAAGCTTTCTTAATTTCTTTCTCAGAAGCAGTTTTGGCGACACCAAGAACTTCATAAAAATCGCGTTTTGACATTGGTAACACCTCTTATCCCTATCGGGACAACTATCTGGAACATTCTAAATCATCTAATTAAGTCTATAATAACCAAAAACAGCATCACACTTAAATGGTTAATGATTTAAACAGGCACAGATAGTTAGCCTAATGGGATTCTCTCTTAATGTAATCGTCGAAAAGGGCGAGAGATTAAGATCTCTTCGCCCATTGTTATTGTGAAGTTTTTACTATGTGCTGTTGATTACGGCATAGCCAATTATCGATACAGTAACAATAGTGTTTTACTTCATTTCTTCAAACTCAGCATCGACAACGTCATCATCTTTCGCTGTTTGTTGTTGGTTAGCGTCAGATTGTCCTTGAGGATTTGCTTGGGTTTGAGCCTGAGCATGTTCCATTAATTTTTGTGCCGCAGCCATTAACGCTTGAGTTTGAGTATCTATCGCGGCTTTATCATCGCCAGATTTTACCGCTTCAAGTGCTGTGATAGCTGCTTCAATGTTCGTTTTTTCTGTTTCAGGGAAACTATCACCTGCTTCAGCTATTTGCTTACGGGTACTGTGAATTAATTGGTCAGCTTGGTTACGGGCTGTCACTAACTCTTCAAACTGTTTGTCTGCGTCTTTGTTAGCTTCTGCTTCTTGAACCATCTTTTCAATTTCAGCGTCCGTCAAACCACCTGAAGCTTGAATAGTGATTTTTTGTGCTTTACCTGTCGCTTTATCTGTGGCTGATACATTCAAAATACCATCCGCATCTAAGTCAAATGTCACATCAATTTGTGGCATACCACGTGGTGCAGCTTGAATACCTTCAAGGTTAAACTGACCTAATGACTTATTATGTACCGCTTGTTTACGCTCACCTTGAAGAACATGGATCGTTACTGCATTTTGGTTATCTTCAGCAGTAGAGAACACTTGATTCGCTTTGGTTGGAATAGTTGTGTTCTTATCAATCAAGGTTGTCATCACGCCACCCATGGTTTCAATACCAAATGATAGCGGTGTTACATCAAGTAATAATACATCTTTAACATCACCAGCTAAGACACCACCTTGAATAGCTGCACCCATAGCAACAGCTTCATCTGGATTAACGTCTTTACGTGGCACTTTGCCAAAGAAGTCAGTCACTACTTTTTGTACCATAGGCATACGTGTTTGACCACCAACCAAGATAACATCAGTAATGTCACTTATGTTCAAGTTAGCATCTTTTAAAGCTAATTTTACAGGCTCTAGTGTGCCTTGTACTAGGTCTTCAACCAGTGATTCCAATTTTGCACGTGTGATCTTAACATTCAAGTGTTTAGGACCTGTTGCATCCGCTGTGACGTAAGGTAAATTGACATCAGTTTGTTGTGCTGACGATAATTCAATCTTCGCTTTTTCTGCGGCTTCTTTTACACGTTGCATGGCAAGCGGATCATGTTTAAGGTCGATACCTTGATCTTTCTTAAATTCGCTCACAAGGTAGTTAATTAGGCGCGTATCAAAGTCCTCACCACCAAGATGGGTATCGCCATTGGTTGCTAATACTTCAAAGGTTTGCTCGCCATCAACGTTATCAATTTCAATAATAGAAATATCAAACGTACCACCACCTAAATCATAAACCGCAATTACGCTGTCACCGGCTTTTTTATCAAGACCATAAGCCAATGCAGCAGCTGTTGGTTCGTTGATAATACGCTTAACATCGAGACCTGCAATACGACCCGCATCTTTTGTTGCTTGACGTTGAGCATCATTAAAGTAAGCAGGAACAGTAATAACCGCACCAGTGACTTTTTCACCTAAGTATTCTTCTGCTGTTTTTTTCATTTTCTTTAATATTTCAGCAGAAACTTGTGGTGCTGCCATTTTTTGGCCTTTCGCTTCAACCCATGCGTCGCCATTATCTGCTTTGACAATTTTGTAAGGCATAATATCAAGATCGCGTTGGATCTCGTCATCTTCAAAACGACGACCAATTAAACGTTTAATTGCAAACAACGTATTCTCAGGGTTAGTAACTGCCTGACGTTTTGCTGGTTGTCCTACTAAGGTTTCACCATCAGTGTAGGCAATAATTGATGCTGTGGTACGCTCACCTTCCGCATTTTCAATAACACGTGCTGTATCACCGTCTAAAACAGCAACACAAGAGTTAGTTGTACCTAAGTCAATACCGATAATCTTACTCATATTTAATATCCTTTGCGTGCCAGATTGATTAGTTTTTCTTATTCGAATAGCGGGTTATTAATCTGCTATTAAGATCCATGAAAATCGTTCATGTGATTCTTTGGAATAGTAAGAATCAATCTAACTAAATTTTTTGAATAACCCATAATAGGGTTGGAATACTGACGGAGCTATTAGGTCATTGCCAAATAGTGGCGATATTGATGAGGCTAATAGCTCAACGTTATTACTAGAGGAGCACTGATAATGGCGAGCTTTACTCAGCCGTTGGTGCTACTGATGCTGATTGTCCAATCGTGATTTTACGTGGTTGCATCGCTTCTGGTACCTCACGGAAAAGATCAATATGTAGCAGACCATTTTCAAGATTAGCACCAACAACGCTTACGTAATCAGCAAGTTGGAATTTACGTTCAAAGTTACGCTCAGCAATACCCTGGTAAATAAAGTTCTTGTCTTCTTCTGGTGCACGAGTACCAGTTACAACAAGCATATTCTCATTTTGAGTAAGATCTAAACGCTCTTCAGAGAAACCTGCAACGGCCATAGTGATACGGTAGTTGTTCTCATCTGTTTGTTCGATATTGTACGGAGGGTATCCCGTTGCTTGGGTTTTAGTATTGCTTGCTTCAACAAGATTAAACAAGCGATCAAAGCCAATAGCATGACGGTATAGGGGAGTGAAATCTACATTACGCATAAAAACTATCCTCAATAATAAGCAATAGTCTTAGTTGTTTGTTAAGTATGTCGTTAGCGACAAGGTGACTTAACAGCAAACTAAGTGAATCAGTCCGTAATAGGATCTTGATTCGATATATAAAGTGCTAATAAGGCATTCCCTAATAAGGCGAATCTTAATAGCGGTTTGAACTCCATTTGGCAGTTCGTGTAATTAATATATGCTTCCGGTAGTGACTCGTCAACACTTTTTGATTAGATTTTCTAATGTTTTTTAGCGGTTTTTTCTAACATTTTGATTTTTTTAAAAATATTCGCGCTAAAATATTGCATTGCGTTTTATTAAATAGGTGTCTTGGTTGATGATCTATCAGCATTTTAGCGTATTCTCATCTTTGTTTAGTAATAGATGAGGCAAAAAATGCCTTTTCAAGCGTTATAAGTAGAGAAACTTTACAGGTGAGTATCGCAATATTATTTATGTGGTGTTTATTACAGTAATCATACGCTAAGCATGGTAAAAAATAATAATATCTATATTATCAAATGGTTAAGAATGCTTATTTAAATGCTATGATGCAGTAATACGAGTGACTATTGATATGTCTGAAACCTTGATTCCTAATATTGTTGAGTTTATGGCGGCGGTTGACCCATTTGATAAGCTCGATCGAAAAACATTGCGTGATATCGCTGGAATGATCACTATTCGCTATTTGGGTAAGGGAGAGGTGATTGACTTACAAGAAAGTGATCATCTGTATTTATTGCGAACAGGGGCTGTTGAACAGCGTAACCTTGATGGTAGCTTACGAGCTAAATTAGCCGCAGAAGACTTTTTTGGCTTTTCTCGATTAACTCAGCAAGAGACGAATATCGCTAGTGATCCTTATACCATTACCGTTATTGAAGATGCGCTAATTTATTGTTTGTCTATTAACACATTGCTAGCCAAATTAAATGATCAGCCGAATGCTTTAGCTCATTTTGCATCACATGCGCAAAGTCGACTTCAGAGTGGATTAAATGTTGTATGGTCACAACATGAAAAAGGGTTATTTTTTAAACCGATTATTGAGGTACTTAATCCCCAAATCGTGTTAGTTGAAAGTACCCAAACCATTCAAACTGTCGCCACGGCGATGCGGGTAAATGCCAATTCTTCGTGTGCTTTTATTATGCATAATAATGACTTTATTGGCTTAATTACCGACAAAGATATGACTAAGCGGGTGGTGGCTGACGGTATACCTATTACAGAGCAAATCACAACAGTGATGACGGAGATGCCTTATACCGTTAACCGTGATGATTTGGTGATCAAAGCTGCTGCATTGATGATGCAACATGGCATCAAAAACATTCCAGTGGTTGATAACGGCTTGCCAATTGGGCTCATTACACCCTCAGATTTAGTTCAAAATCATCGTATTCAAGCGATCTTTTTGATCGATAAAATTAATAAGATTGAACGGTTAGAGCAGCTGGCGGCATTTACAATTGAGCGACAAGCTATTTTTGAAGCTTTAGTTGAAGCAAAAGTTGCTATTAACGTGATTGGTCAAGTGATGGCTATGATTATGGATGCTTACAATCGTCGTTTAGTGATGATGGCTGAAGCCTATTTAGGCACACCTCCTTGTGATTATTGCTGGATAGTGGCGGGCTCTCATGCACGAAATGAAGTACATATGCTGTCTGATCAAGATCATGGCTTAATTTTAGCGAATAACGCGACCGAGGCTGATAAGGTATATTTTCATCATTTAGCCATGTATGTAAGTAAAGGGATGGCGTTGTGTGGTTACTAGTTATGCAGTGGGCGTTTTATGGCCGTTACTCACAAGTGGTGTCAGCCATTAGCGGTGTGGCAAGCGTATTATCAAAAGTGGGCAGTAAATCCTGAATATGATTTATTGCTTGAAATGAGTGTTTTTCTTGATTGCCGCTATATTGCAGGAAACCCTCAGTTAGCGAATGAGTTGCAAACATGTATGTGTCAGCAATTAGCTAACAATGTACGGCTCATATCTGCACTCGCTCGTAATGCATTAGTACAAAAGCCACCACTGAGTATTTTTAGAAATTGGGTGTTAGTTAAAGAGGGCGAAAATGCCAATACTCTTGATATAAAAACAGCTGCCTTGAGTATTATTGTTAATCTAATACGGGTGCAATATTTGCAATTAGTGTCACGATTATTCAGTAATAATGGTAGCGTGATCTATAAAACGAACACCGAAGAACGATTACAATTATTGTTAACGCATAAGGTAATTAATGAAGTCACGTTTAAAGATTTATTAGGCGCGTTTCAATTTATCACTCAGATCCGTTATAGCCATCAACTTCAAGCATTACAGCAAGGTAAAATACCGAATAACCATATTAATCCAAATGCTTTTAATAGTTTTGAACGTACACATTTACGCGAAACGTTTAAGTTGATCAGCCGTTATCAAGAAATAATCAGGATGAAGTATTGCTAGTGGAGACGATTAAGAAAGGACTCTTTAAGTGGTATCGCCATCAATGGTGGCAACGCTTATTTGGTGATCATCTACGTGATTTACATCAGCGTAGAATAACGTTATTGCAACAATATCCTGATTTACCGCAACCAATTAAAGCGTTATTTAGTGCGCCGTTACCACCGCCATCAATCTTGATTAATCAGTGGCCATTGTTGGCGCTTGATTTTGAAACAACGGGCTTT
Organism: Photobacterium aquimaris; assembly: GCF_002954455.1. Lineage (GTDB taxonomy): Bacteria > Pseudomonadota > Gammaproteobacteria > Enterobacterales > Vibrionaceae > Photobacterium > Photobacterium aquimaris. The sequence goes on along the minus strand of NZ_MSCC01000002.1, from coordinate 1,134,596 downwards.
GATCCTCTGCAAGATCAGATCTTATCGGTGGGCTATGTGGTTATGACAGCTAATACCATTGATATGAGCACATGTGTCAGTGAATTTGTTAACTCTGATGCGATCATTAAACCTAATAGCGCGGTTATTAACCATATTGATCATGCGATGCTATTGCAAGGCTTAACCTTAGATGAGGTTATGACACGAATGTTGGTTGCTTTAACGGGCAAAATTGGTGTCGCTCATGGTTGCTTTATGGAGCAAGGTTTTATAAGTGCTTATTTACAACATAAATATCACCTCAATGATTGTCCGTTATTGTGGCTAGATACGCTGCCATTGTATCAATCTTTATACAGTAACCAAATATCACATCAGGATGCACGTTTAGGCTCTGCTCGTCAGCGTGTAGGTTTACCTGAATATCAGGCCCATCATGCATTATTTGACGCTGTGGCCTGTGGAGAACTTTTAATGGTACTCTTTCATAAAATTTACGGTAATAACGTGCCGAATTTAATCCAATTATTAAAGCGATACTAAAGCTAATATCTGTTAATTATATATATAAACATCACACTCTGCGCATATGTTCTACACTGAAATTAAAGCGAAATTTCGTTTTGGTTTGCTAGTAAGGGATTAGATAGCATGAATGTTTTTATCCGGCGTTATTTACCGGTGATGATTTTATTGTTATTTGTGGCATTGTCGGTCGGGCTATTTTTAAATCGTTCCCAGCCTCAGCAGAAAGTCGCTGAGGTGATCATGCCTGTGCTTGAAGTGGTGGCAATTAAAAAACAGCAGTATCCGTTTGATATTAATTCTTATGGTATGGTGCAGCCTAAGCATCAGGCAGAAATTGTCGTACAAGTTAGCGGCATTGTTGATCGTGTAGCACCGTTATTTGCGGTGGGTCAATTTGTTCGAAAAGGTGATATTTTAGCGTATTTAGATGACGATGATTATCACGCTGATCTTGCTCAAGCACAGGCAACATTAGCACAAGCGAAAGCATTATTAGAGCAAGAAATTGCGCGTGGGATTGTAGCAAAGAAAAGTTTACGGAATATTGCGACAGCTAAGCAATCAGCATTAGGGTTACGCATTCCACAACGGCAACAGCAACAAGCAAATGTTAAATTTGCACAAGCAGCGTTAGCTCGTGCTCAACGTAATGTTATGCGTACAATAATTACCGCGCCCTTTGATGGTTTAATTACCGAAAAGCATATTAATGTTGGTAGCCACGTCAATATTGGTGAACAGCTAGGTATGATATATGGCACCGATATGGCACGGATTCGGCTGCCAGTTACACCACAAGCTTTTTCCTTTATTGATTCAAATCCACTTAATACTAGTGTTACTCTCTCCAGTCAACCTCATGCTCAAGCAATGCAACAGTGGAGCGCTCGCTTTATCGGCACAGAAGAGGTTATCGATCCACAAACTCGAATGATTTACCTCCTTGTTGATGTTACTGATCCTTACCAATTGACTTTGCCAAATCAACAACGCACTGAGGTGTTAAATTTTGGCACCTTTGTGACCGCAAAAATTGCAGCAAAACCTATTGCTAATGCGGTGCGATTACAGCGACATATGATCAGGAATGAACATGTGGTGTTAGTTGGTGCTAATGGACGAACCCAAGTGCGAAAAGTTGAAATTGCACGAACAGATCTTGAGCATGCTTATATAAGTGCCGGATTAGATGAAGGGGAATTAGTGTCAATAACTTGGCCTGATAATCATCTTGAAGGGACAACTGTCAAAACAGTATTAAATAAGCCGCTATTGAGATCGACTGATTTGAAACAGCAACCTGCACTTACGGTTATTCATTCTAAGGTTGCAGATAACGGGGAGTAGGGAATGGAATCATCGGGGATCATTGCTTGGTTTACGCGTAACCATGTCGCTGCTAATTTATTAATGTTACTGATCATTATTGGTGGTTTATTTTCAGTCAAACTGATTAATAAAGAAATATTTCCTGCCTTTGGTACCAATAAAATAACTATATCTAGCCAATATACCGGGGCTGCTGCCGCTAATATCGAGCAAGGGATCATCATTAAAATAGAGCAAGCGGTTGATGATATAGCCAATATTAAACGGGTTACTGCGATTGCAAACCAAGGCACAGGGGTTGTAACACTGGAGCTCGATAATGACGCCGATGTTGATAAGGTATTAGATCAAGTAAAACAGCGTGTTGATGCTATAACGACGTTTCCTGCGCAAATGGAACCGCCGTTGATTCAACGCGCTGAGTTCATGAGCAACGTAATGTTTTTATCATTATATGGTGACTTAAGTGATCGACAATTAAAACGTTATGCGCAAATAGTTAAAGAAGAAATAATTCAGCAAACCAGCGCCACATCAGTCAATGTTACTGGGGTAAAAAATGATGAAATCGCCATTGAAATATCTGCTCAGCAGTTACGTAATTATAACTTAACCATTGAACAGGTTGCGCAGGCGTTACAGCAACACTCACTGGATTTACCCGCAGGAACGATAAAAGCACAAGATGGCGATGTATTAGTACGTACCACCGAACAGCTTTATCATGGTGATCAATTTGCTAATATCGTATTGCGTACTAATGCTGATGGCAGTCAATTACGGTTATTGGATATTGCAAAAGTTACCGATGGTTTTGTTGAGAAAGCAGTATTAAATCGTTTTAATAAACAACGTGCTGCTGTTATACAAATCCGCAATCTTCCGAACCAAGACGCCACTCAAATATCGCAACAAATTAGTGATTATGTTACCAATAAGAAAGCGCAATTGCCGCCAGGTGTATATATAGATACATGGGCCGATATGTCACATTACTTAGAAGGGCGGCTCAATATGATGCTGTCTAATATGTTGTATGGTGGGTTATTGGTATTTATTATTCTGGCGTTATTTTTAGAAATGAGATTAGCGTTCTGGGTATTATTAGGATTACCATTTTGTTTTTTAGGTACGCTACTCTTTATGCCACTAGAGAGTATTAATATATCAATTAACTTATTGTCGTTATTTGGTTTTATTTTAGTACTGGGTATTGTGGTTGATGATGCAATTGTGGTTGGAGAAAGCGTTTATTCTGAAGTTGAGCAGCATGGGCAAACCATAAACAATGTTATTAAAGGTGCTCAACGAGTGGCGATCCCCGCGACCTTTGGTGTTTTAACTACTATGGCGGCCTTTGTGCCGATGCTGTTGTCGGATAATCCACGCACCGAATTTTTTAAAGCTATTGGGTGGGTGGTTATTCTATGTTTAACCTTTTCATTGATTGAGTCGAAACTGATTTTACCTGCGCATTTAGCCCGTTCTAGATTAGCTCAACCACCGCGGCAGAATAATCCACTACTGCGTATAAAATTACGATTTAATCAGGCGGTAAATCGGTTTATTGATGTTCATTATCGACGTTTTATTATGGCTACTATCGCACATCGGTATAGTGTATTAGCGACTTTTGTTGGTGTGTTGTGTTTAGCATTGGCGTTAGTGTTTAGTGGTCAATTACGGTGGGTGTTTTTTCCTAAATTGCCGTCTGATTATATTCAAGTGCTAGTGGAAATGAATGACTCCAACTCAACAACAAATAATATTAAGGTTATTAATCAATTAGAACAGGCTCTTTATAAAACAGATGAAGAAATTTATCAGCAACAAGGCATTCATGTTATCAAACACAGTTTCGTTAATATGCAAGACAGTAACGACATGTTTGTGCTGGTTGAATTAGAAAAAAGTGAAAGCTTACCGATAACGAGTTTTGATATTTTACAACAATGGAAAGGCAATATTCCGCCTTTGGTTGGCGTAAAAAAAATCACCTATAAAGCCTCAATAGACCGTCAGAAAAGTGATATTCAATACCGATTACAAGGGAATAATAATCAGCAACTTATACAAGCTGCAACGCAATTAAAACAGCAGTTAGCGCGTTATCAAGGGGTGTTTAATATTGAAGATGATTTATCAGCTCCGACACAAGAGATAAATATTACGCTAACTCCGATTGGGAAATTATTAGGATTATCGGTAGCAAGTCTTACTCATCAAGTACAACACGCTTTTCAAGGAATTGAAGTTCAGCGGATTTTACGCAATAACGAAGAAGTAAAAGTCATTGTCCGTTATCCCTTTAGTGAACGGCGCAGTATTGGGGATCTTCAAAATATGCAAGTCACTCTAGCGGATGGCAGTTTGGTACCTTTTTCGGAAGTAGCAACGTTAACTGTCATTCCGGCGCTGAACAGTATTAATCGAGTAGATAAACGCCGTACGTTGGTGGTAAGTGCTAATATACACAAAGATAAAGTCTCTCCCTCAGAAATATATACCAATATTAATAAAAACTATTTACCGCAATTACGCCAACAATATTCAGCGATCACGATTCAATTGGATGGACAAGCAAAGGAAGAGCAACAAACCAAAGGTAGCTTAATTCGAGATGCGGTATTGGCACTATTTGCTATTTTTGCTCTGATGGCTATTCCACTACGATCATATAGCCAGCCATTGATTGTTATGTCAGTGATCCCATTTGGTATTATTGGTGCGATTGCTGGGCATTATTTTGCAGATATTTCACTTAATTTATTGAGTGTGTTTGGAATCTTGGCGTTGTCTGGGGTGGTGGTAAATGATTCTTTAGTGCTGGTGGTGTTTATTAATCGCGCCTTAACACAGGGAATGCCATTGTATAATGCTGTTACCGAAGCTGGATGTCGACGTTTTCGAGCGATTGTATTAACGTCGCTAACAACTTTTTTTGGATTAGCTCCAATATTATTAGAAACCAGTTTGCAGGCACAAATTGTTATTCCAATGGCAACCTCGCTTGCGTTTGGCATTTTATTCGCAACCGTTGTCACTCTAGTATTAGTGCCTGCTTTATATTTAATTTTGAATGATATTAAACGAGGCTATCGGCGCTTATTTAATGTCTGGTGGCAGCCATCGCTTGATGAATAGCGTTGTTAAAAACCGAAACCAAAACCAGCCGCAATACCGGCATTGTGTTGGCTATCATCAGAAGCAGCTAAAGTAATAATGCTATGTTGGCCAATATCAAACTTTCCTCCAATCGCCATTGCTGATTGGTTGCCATAGTTTGCTGCACCCATACCTATCGTGTAATGGTAACCTTGTCGCATTGGAATCGAGCTCATAGCCATCGCACTTGCAATACCGGCATTGGCTTGGTTATGTACTTTTTCAATACGATGAGTCAGCAGATTTACTTTTTGATCTGTGTACTGATTTGCCGCTGATAACGTTGTAACAGATTGTTGATCGGTATATATCTTGGCATTGTTTAAGGTTGTGATGTTTTGTTGTGCAACATAGTGTTTCGTTTCCGTAACCGCAATTTGTTGTTGTTTATCCAGATAATGTTTAGCTTCTATGATAGCGTTATTTTTTTGTTGCTGAATATAAATATGGTTTTGAGTAATTTGTTGGTGTAATTGACCCATATTAACGGCATCAGTATTAGCTTTACCATTTGCAACATGCTCTAAACGACGCTGAACCTTGGCATTACCAAAAGAAACTTGGCCATCGTTTGATTGTGAGTTATTACCAATAGCAATCGAGTTTTTACCTGTTGCTTGAGTATGATCACCCAAAGCAATGGTAGTTGCATTTGCTGTCGCAGCACGTCCGATCGCAATAGCATTATCACCCTTCGTTATAGAGCTATCTCCCATAGCAATGGCATTAGATCCTGTTGCCTTGGACTCTGCTCCTATCGCAATAGAACGGTAACTATTTGCAGTTGCGCCAGATCCAAATGCAGACGCGGCATGACCATAAGTTTTAGCACGAGAGCCTATTGCAGTACTTTGGACACCTGTTGCCGATGCGCCAGCACCAAAAACAGCTGCGCTATCACTATTTGCAGCAGTATTAGTACCAATTGCAATTGCTGAATCTTTGCCTGAATCTGTTTTTGCTTGATAGCCAAGAGTAATGTTATGAGACAAAAGGTTTGATGGGCTATGAGCATTGATAGGTGATGCGTAGGTTATTGTTGATGTTGATAACATTGCAAGTACAGCACATGTTTTTTGATAGCTATTCATGATTAGCTCCATATGAAATAAGTAGTAATACTATTTCTTTCATATGAAAAAGTTAGAGCTATAAATAGAATTATATTTACCATTTTTCAAGTAAATATAACTATTATCAATAAGACGTCAATAATATAGAAAATAAGTATGTAAATATATTATTGATATCAATGAAAGCTTAAAATGATTGTTTTTTGACCTTGATATAATGTTTTTATTGATGTGATAAAAAATATGGGGTTGTTATTTATATAAACTAGAGCTAAAGCTCTAAATTTCATGATTGACACTACTAATTGTAGTATAACTAAATAGTCATATTGCCTATCGGTAGGGTTGTTTAGTGTTTGTTTCTATTGTTTTTTCTTTGGTTTGTTTTTGTCGGATAAACAGGCGCTATAATCATTAAAGCCTTTTTTTTGACATTCAATAACCTTTTGTTTCATTTGTTCTAATTGTTGTCGATCACGTACCGAGTAAATATTTCCATTGAGACAAGATATCGAAATAACGCCATTCGGTTCAAATTGATAGCCCTCAACTTCACTCCCACAAGGATTAAATCCTAAGCCAGCATTGACACTTACTTTTGTTGGAATGGTTCGTACACTTTCTGTTACGCACCCAACTAATAGCAGTGAAAATAAGCATGTAATGATAAATTGTTTCATAGAATAAACAGTTTTAGAGTGAGAATTAAGTAGCTCTATTATAAATGAAACAAAAACAGATTTCTTGTTGGTAAATAAATCATTAGGAAATTAAAAACATGCGGATATCTGTATCCACATGTTTATTTTACATCTGTGGGGGGATTATTCTTCATCACCATTGATAATAGTAACTGGGCCATAATAGTGATGGTGATGATGGGTTGTATGATGATGGTGATGAGTTTCTTTATGCGCAGCACCGACACCACCGTGAATATGGTGCCCATGTGATGGCTCATGATCGCGGTATTGTTGATGATCTTTATCATGTTTATGTTTGGCATCGTCAGAGTAATGGCGTTCCATTGTCTCATGTGTTGATTCTTTTGTTTTTTGAGTAGCCATATTAAAGCCTCTATTTTTCTATGAAATATCGAGATTCACTAAGCGTAGTTTATTTTAAAAAATAAGTGCGATTATCGTGTCTTTTTTTATATCAAAAAATAAAACAGTGGGCGAGGTTGATATTAACAAATTGATTTTAATTGTTTATTTTGTGTTTTATATTTTTTGAAATATTGTGGTGATTATCATTTATCGCGTAAAGTGAGTCGATAAATAATATTATTGCAATATGGAATTAATGTTTTACATTCAAATCGTTCGCAGAGTAAGAGCGTAAGTGCTATAAAGTTGGCTGTTTAACGATGCGGAATACACCATGAATCTCGACGAATTTAAAATATTATCAGTAGTACTTATTTTTGTGACTACTGTTCTTGCTGGTTTGTATCCGTTTTTACGTAAATTTAAAACGACACGACCTTTAGAATCTCCTGCAGCAGAAGCATTAGCCTCGGGCGTTTTTCTTGGTGCCGGTTTAATTCATATGTTAGGTGATGCCTCAACATCATTTTTAGCTCATGGTATCGAGTATCCCATTGCTTTCGTATTAGCTGGTTGTGTATTTTTACTTCTATTATGGTTTGAACATTTAGGTCGCCGCTTAGATGAACATGGTGACAGTAATAGTCCCGCATTTGCTATTTTAGCGATGATTATTTTATCTATTCATTCGTTATTAGCCGGTACAGTACTAGGATTAAGCGGTTCTATTACTATGATGGTGATGATTCTAATCGCCATATTAGCGCATAAATGGGCAGCAAGTTTCTCATTAGCCGTCCAATTAAGTAAAAGTCGTTTATCATTGCGCCAGTCTTTATTAATGTTTGGGTTATTTACTTTAATGTTACCGCTAGGGGTAGCGTTAGGGTCTGGTATTTTAGAATACACTAGCAGTTACCCATTATTAGAGCCGATTTTTTATTCATTAGCAGCGGGCACATTTTTGTATCTCGGCACATTACACGGCTTAAAACAATCGACGATGGTTGATAAATGCTGTGATTTAAAAAACTTCACTTTCGTTGTGGTTGGCTTTCTATTAATGGCTGTAGTGGCTATTTGGACTTAAAATAATAATGGCGACTGAGTAAGTCGCCATTGGTTAACTTATTTGTATGTAGTTAGCGTTATTTCTGTTCAGCTAACAAGTCAATAAAGAACGCATATTCTAAAGCATCTTCATGGAGTGCTTTAAAGCGACCAGATGCGCCGCCGTGGCCTGCTTCCATATCAACTTTAAACAACAAACGATTATCGTTTGTCTTAACATCACGCAGCTTAGCAACCCATTTCATAGGCTCAAAATACTGCACTTGTGAGTCATGTAATCCTGTAGTCACCAATAGGTGAGGGTAGTTATGAGCAGTAATATTATCGTAGGGTGAATAGCTCAACATGTAGTCGTAGTATTCTTTATGGTTTGGATTACCCCACTCATCATATTCGTTAGTTGTTAATGGAATAGATTCATCAAGCATCGTTGTAACAATATCAACAAATGGTACGTGAGCTGCAACACCACAGTATAGCTCAGGTGCTTGGTTGATAATCGCGCCCATTAATAAACCGCCTGCAGAACCACCAACAGCAAAGATCTTATCTTTCGCGCCATAACCTTGTTCGACTTATGAACGTGTCACATCAATAAAGTCATTAAAGGTGTTTTGCTTGGTGAGTTTTTTACCGTCGTCATACCATGGACGCCCCAACATTTCAGAGCCACGAATATGAGCAATCGCATACACAAAACCGCGATCTAATAAGCTTAAACGGGTTGATGAAAAGCTAGGATCGATAATGGCACCGTATGATCCATAACCATATTGGTACAACGGGTTAGTGCCATCTTTTTTAAAGCAATCTTTACGATAAACTAATGATACAGGAACAGATTTATCATCACGAGCAGGCACCATTATGCGTTCAGAGCGGTAATTGCTCGCGTTAAAATCGCCTAAAACTTGTGCTTGTTTTAATACTACTTTACTGCCATCACTAAGATTAAAATCATAGTGAGTACCAGGGGTGGTCATGCTTGAGTAATACAGACGTAATTTGTCAGTATCGATCTCTTTATTACCGTAAAGGTAAAGCGTGAATGCCTCATCATTGAACTGTAATTGTTGCTGTTGTTGAGTGTGAAGATCACGCACAGTTACGCGTGTTAAGCCATTTTCACGCTGCTGATAGACTAGATAATCATTAAAGATCTCATAATCTTCCAGCATGGCTCCTTCTTGAGCAGGGATCACATCTTGCCAATGATTTTTATTACCAATATCGGTCGTTGCGACTTTCATTAAACGAAAGTTAACTGCTTTATAGTTGGTTAAAATATAGAACCAGTTATCAAGTTTAGAAATACTGTATTCCAAACCTACTTCACGATCTAAGAACGAGATTGCTTGCGCATTGGCATCGTTAGCATCAATAACAGAGACGGCACTGGTTTCGGTGCTTGAATGCCAAATATAGATAAGTGAGTTATCTTTACTTTTACCGATTGAAGTATAAAAAGTTGGATCGGTTTCTTCAAAAATGAGCTGATCGTCTGCTTGTGGTGTACCTAAGCGGTGACGATAAACTTGATAGCCTAATAAGGTTTGAGGGTCTTTATGGATATAGTAAAACGCTAGGTTGTCATTTTTCCAAGCGACAGAGCCACTGGTGCCGGTGATCTCATCAGCAAGATATTGACCTGTTGTAAGATCTTTAATCTTAATCGTGTATATACGACGGCTGACAGTATCTTCTCCATAAGCCAATAAATTTTCATTAAGGCTAATGCTTAAACTTGAGACATCATAGTAATCATGCTCAGATGCAAGTTGATTAAGATCGAGTAATACTTGCTTATTGATGCCTGCAAAATCAGTTGCACGAACAGAAATAGGGTACTCGTTATCACCTGATACTTCGCTTGAATAATAATAACTGCCTTGCTTTACAGGAACCGTATTATCATCTTTAACAATACGTTCTTTTAATTCATCAAATAATATTTTTTGTAGCCCTTTGGTGTGCGCCATCACTGCGTCGGTATAGCTATTTTCAGCATTAAGATGCGCGATGATCTCAGGATCAGTTCGGCTGTCATCTCTCATCCAATAATAATCATCAATGCGGGTATCGTTATGAATGCTCATCTCATGAGGGATCTTTTTAGCAATCGGTGCAATAACGGCTCGATTGATGTTGTCATCATGAGATGTCGCTGATGTTGTGTCGTTCACAGTGTTGTCCTTTTGTGGCAACTGAATGTAATAAATCCACTCAGTAAGGCCAATAGATACAGCAATATTATTTGCTTTGATGATAATAATCTTGGGGCGAATAAGCGTTTTTTCAATCCTTGATTCGACAAAACAAAATGGTCAATAGTAACCCGAGTTAATATTGATCATTGATGGTAAATGCTAGGATGGTAATTGATGTTTCCATTATTGACCAAATTGACTTAAACTTTTGATTTTTAATGTTTTAGTTGTACGTTTTTATGTTTGTTATTCCATATTGTGAGAATGAATAAAAAACCACAAGTTAACGTGATCTTTATCATAAAAACTATCAACTAATTATTTATGATGAAAAACAATATAAGTTATCTGATTGTAATAAAATGAAAAAAAGCAATGTTATTGCGATAGGTGTGCTTGTTTTAGCTGGACTTATCAGTACGAGAAATTTGTATACAACCCTATACCCACAACATGTAATAAATATTAATGGTAACACACTGAATTTAGGGCAAGTCTACTCACAGAATTTATTATCTACTGTGACGATAACAGCAGATGGAGCAACATTATTAACTGTCACTTCACCACTTACAACCATAGTTAAGCAGCTCACCATGGAGCTTAAACATGACGTTAATAAAGGTAATCGTGAGCTTGTTAATGGTGAAAAAGTGCAGTTAGCGACCGCATATTTCAATACTAATATTGCCATTCGTTTATCGACAGTTGTGACGTATAACAGCCGACATTATAAAGCGATCTCTATGCCACTAGAGGCTGTGACCGTAAATTATACCGCTAAGGATGAACTGCATTTTAATGACATTATAGAGTTAGCTCAGCGCTATCAAAATAAGACCCAACAGACATTTAATAATAACTATAATTTTATAGATTAAGAGCCTTATAAAAATGACGCATTACTGTTTGGTATGAAAGATTTTGATAAATGAGAGTTGTGATTTTTTATTTAAGGACAGCCATATTTTTGCACATTAGCCATGAGCTACTACAATTAAGCTTCAAGTTGCTTATGGTAAAGCCAATGACAATCTCAAGACGTAAATTAATAGAGCCTCAAATTACACCTTTTTATCATGTGATTAATCGCTGTGTACGACGGGCATATTTATGTGGCGATGATCCATATAGCGGCAAAAATTATCATCATCGTCGCAGTTGGATAGTAAATAAAATCAAGCAACTAGCCGCTGTATTTTGTATTGATGTGTGTGCTTATGCGGTGATGAGCAACCATTATCATTTGGTACTGAAAATAGATACTGAGCAACAGAAAAAGTTAACTCCGCAAGCGGTAATATCGCGCTGGTTGCAGCTATTTAATGGTCATCCTATTGCGGTCGATTTCTTAAAAGAAGGACAAGTAGGCGCAGAAAAACAGCAGGCGTTATCAAATTTAGTCACTGAATGGCAGCAACGATTAGGCAGTATTAGCTGGTTTATGCGCTGTCTTAATGAAGGAATTGCCCGCAAAGCCAATAAAATAAGATCAATGTAAAGGCGCGTTTTGGGAAGGGCTATTTAAGTCTCAAGCTTTGCTGGATGAACAAGCGTTACTGTCGTGTATGATGTATGTTGATTTAAACCCGATCAGGGCAGGCGTTACACCGTCACTAGAAAAATCAGATTTCACCTCTATTCAGCAGCGCATTCGTGAATATCAGCACCCGAAAAGTGTCGCTAAACTATCACCATCAAATAAAGCGCGCTTCCAATTATTACCCTTTGTGGGGGCTGAGCATCAGTCAAAAACTGCCGGAATAAACTTTTCCTTTGCCGATTATCTCGAACTTATCGACTGGACTGGTCGTTGTATTCGCGAAGATAAACAAGGGGTTATATCATCGAATCAACCCAAGATTTTACAACAATTGGGAATAACATCGAATGCTTGGCTTGAGCATAGTGAACAATTTATGGAACGTTACGCTAATGTAAGCGGTAAATGGTCCAGAATGTGTGCCTTTAAACAACATGCTGGTGGGCATTGGTGTAAAGGAAAATCGGCGAGTCACCAGTTACATCCTAATTAAAAATGGCTTTTGATAATTGAATTAAAAAACTGCAATTATTGTCAGAATTGTAGGTATTGTCGATCCTGAAATCTGGGAATTGAACCGATTTACTCAATGATTTCAATTATATGCTGTAATATTCATCGTCGAAGAGTTTGTTGCTGGTGGAATGATTTATTTCTTAGGTACTACATGCAATAACTAATAAATTTGGCTGTCCAAGCATAATAGTCCAAGCATAAGAATGTAATTAGTCCAAGCATAAGAATGTGATGTAACCCGCGATTATAAATATGAACAGTTGTTAGTGCTTATATATCATCATAATAATGGTTGATTATTGTCGCTGAGTTTTACATTAAATCAGTGATCTATTTTATTTAAAATATAGGGAGAGGTAATGAAGCGAGCTGATTTTATCCAACTGTATTTAGAGGAAAAAGGTGTCAATAGGTACCTAACGAAACCTTATCCTGCATGTTTAATCTTATTTCAAGCAAATCCTAAGCCTCGTCTATTTGAGTCACCGTTGAAGTTGTTTGTTTTACAATCAGTATTTGGATCTCTGTCATGGGGATTTTTTATGTGGCTGATTATATGGAAATTTGAAGAGTTTTCTGCTTATTATTTATATGCGATTGTATTTTTTGGTGTGTTTACTGCGGCAATATTAGCGGTGAATGTAGCAAGGGCTCAAAAAAAGGTTTAAGATTGATAGTTGGGAGCAATGGCAGCAAGATAACCATTTTGACGAATCGTGCAATGAATAAAGGTATCGATGGAGGAGTTGTAATTGATGGGGGTAAATAAATTGTTGAAATAACCAAACGGCTATTTCAACAATTAATATTAATAACAGACTGCTGTATAAATTAATCAATTACGATTAAGCAATTAGGCAACTCATTTTTTTCTTCTGTATAAGGTAGGGCATTAGTCAATAACTTCCCCGACTGTTGTAAGCATTGAATAAAGCCTTCAAAGGTTTTGCCTGTTTTAACATCTTTGGTAAAATCACGAACTAAACTTTGCCATGCTTCATCGCTGATTCGTTCGCTAATGCCATAATCCGTTAGAATTTCTACATAATGCTCGGCTTCACAAACAAAGATCATTACACCTAAATGTTGTTTAGTGCGATGAACCCCATTGGCTAAAAACTGCTCACGAGCAATAAGGCTTGCGCGACGATGTTTTACAGCTTTAGGTAATAAACGGTATTTTATCGCTGGAAGACGAAAAATTAATGTCAAAATAATAAAGGTGCTTAATTGTACCCATAAAATATCTGTTAGCTCTAACCATAACGGAGTAATCGTTAACAGAGCCGGAACAAATAACGCAATAATGGCAGCCCACAGTGTAGGTACAAAGTAATAGTCATCAGCTTTAGTTGCCATTACGGTGATTAACTCAGCATCGGTGGTTTTTTCCATATCACTGATGGTTTGACTAATTGTTTGTAGCTGCTCGTTTGTAAATAATTTCATTACCATCCTCCTGATGCACCGCCGCCGCCAAAGCCACCGCCGCCGCCACTAAAACCACCGCTGCTGTTTCCGCCACTGCCGCCAAAACCACCATTAGATCCCCCGCGGTTTGATGAACCAAAACCACCACTAGTGAAAACATCGCCATCACGGCCATAATAGGTTGAACGATTATGGCGTCGACGACTAAAGGCAATTATTTGAATGATCACTACAAACAGAATGAACAAATAGAAATCGTATGGCGGTTTATCTTCAGTAGCGACGGGTTTATATTCACCATGAATTGCAGCAATAATGGCGTTGACACCATTTTCAATACCGGTGGCAAATTTACCCGCTTTGAACGCAGGTTTGATTTGATGATTAATAATATTTATCGCAATGGCATCAGGTAGTGCGCCTTCTAAGCCATAACCGACTTCAATGCGCATTTTTTTGTCATTTTTAGCGATAATTAATAGCACGCCATTGTCATGTTTTTTCTGACCAATTCCCCATGCTCGACCTAACTGGTAGCCATAATCAGCAATAGGAATACCGTTGGTTGAAGGGATTGTTACCACTACAACTTGGTTTGATGATGATTTTTCTTCTGCGGCCAGAATCTGATCGAGTTGTTGTGTTTGCGCTTGATTAAGCATATGGGCGTCGTCGACCACTCTTCCCGTTAAGGCAGGAAAAGTGATCGCAGCCAAAACGTTTTGGCTGACGAGCAATAAAAGTCCACATGCTAAAAGGACTTTTTTCATTTAAAACTCAACCTTAGGTGCAACATCAGCATTGGCAGTGGTCGCAGTAAAATTTGGTTTAATTTTTAGATCGCTATACATTGCCCAATGCCATAAACGACCAGGGAAAGTACGAATCTCAGTATTAAAGGCTTTTACTGCATTAATATAATCACGACGAGCAACAGCAATGCGATTTTCTGTGCCTTCTAATTGTGCTTGAAGCGCAATAAATTGTTGGTTCGCTTTAAGATCAGGATAACGCTCAGACACAACCATTAACCGAGAGAGTGCACTGCTTAATTGACCTTGAGCGGCTTCAAATTTCTTAAAGGCTGCTGGGTTATTTAATGTTTCTGGTGTCACTTGCATCGAAGATACTTTTGCTCGCGCTTCAGTAACGGCAGTTAAAGTATCTTTTTCGTGTTCGGCATAGCCTTTCACGGTGGCGACGAGATTAGGGATCAAATCAGCACGGCGTTGATAGTTATTTTGTACTTGTGCCCAGTCAGCATTAACTTGTTCATCAAGAGTGGGAATAGTATTAATACCACAGCCCGTTAATTGAGCTAGCAATAATACTATAAATAAATATTTAATTGATTTTAGATACTTCACCATAAAATTCCTTTGTTATGCTTTTAAGTGATTATTATTAATCAAGTAAAGCATAAATTTCATCATAGTTGGTAAATGATTATCTATAATTATGACTATTTTATGTTGGAGCGTCGTTTTTTGAATAAAATTAATCATAACAGCGCTAAGGAAGAGGAAATCAAATTCCATTGAGGAATGGCGGGAGTATAAAAACAACCCATGCTAATGATTAGTTTAGCCTGGGTATGATGATGTTTTAATCGTGTATTGGGTCTTTATCGTCGGTGTCATGTGGTTAATTAAATCCAACTAGGTGAGCACAAATCACAATTACACTTGATGTGATAAATAGCAGTAACATAAAGCGCCAGCTAAAGCGGATCCCGTCACCCCAATCAATACGGCAAACCTCTAATGTTCCCATTAGTGATGCAAATGTTGGCACAACGATATTGGTAAACCATCGCCTAATTGGAATGTAAGTACCGTCACTTGATGATAAATACCAGCAATGTCACCTAAAGGTGTCAGTAATGGCATGGCCAGAGCCTGAAGTTACTGCCTGACACTAAGCCTTCAAATATAAAGTTCATTAAGCCTACGCCGTCACCGGCACTAAAGAAGCCGACAGTGTTATAAATCTTATCGCCACTGGCATCTATTGCATAAGTAAACGAGGTTGGATCGATCACTGTGCGTTTTTTTTCAACCCCATCTGCGATAAAACTGACAGTTTGTTGAGAGAAGCTACCCTCAGGAATTAAGTCAGTCAGTAGGGTTGCTAATATTCCGACTATAAAAATAATGATTAATGTGTCAGGTACTGCCATGATTTTTTGGTGTTAGTAGTGATGGGATGATCTATTGAACTTTGAAAAATATAATCTGTTACAAAATGATATTGCATGCATAAAATATCAATTATTATGCGTATTGTATCAATTTAATCTTTTTGTTATCACCATGAGTAGTATTATATTTTGCATGATAACTAAGGATATTTATTTGTTGTGAGAATAATCCAAGTCTTTAATTTTGTTGTTTTTATAAATTATTGTTTATTAGTCTTTTTTTTGTTTTTTTTGTGCTGTTTTTTGCTCACGAAAATTAACTGGAAACCACAAATTTATTTTCGTAATCTCCGTTAAATATCACGATTATTAATAGCGATAGCTGCACGCTCAATGAGTATGGGGTTATTGCTTGTTATTCAAATAGCAGGAGACGTACATGGTAGATTTATGGCCATTAATTGGTGTAGTGATCATTACAGTAGGATTAGCATTTAAATTAAATACCTTACTCGTTATTTTAACCGCAGGTGTTGTTACGGGTTTAGTGGCTCACATTCCATTATTTGAGATTTTATCTATTTTAGGGGAGTCATTTACCAAAAACCGTTACATGTCACTGTTTATCCTTATATTACCTATGATCGGTATTTTAGAACGTTATGGCTTACGTCAACGCGCTGAAACCTTAATTGGAAGTATGAAAAGTGCTTCAGTAAGTCGTGTATTACTGACCTACCTTGCGCTACGTAAATTAACCAATGCTATGGGGTTACATTTAGGTGGGCACCCATCAATGATACGTCCGCTAATTGCGCCAATGGCAGAAGCCGCAGCAGAAAAGCAAGTCGGTGAATTAACCGATAACCAAAGTCAGCGAATTCGGTGTTTATCTGCCGTGAGTGAAAACTTTGGTAATTTCTTTAGTCAGCTATTGTTCATTGGTGCTGGTGGATTGTTACTAATCAAAGGTGTGATGGAAGATAACGGTATTAAGGTTGAACTTGAACAAATGTATTTGTGGGCATTACCAACAGCGGTTGCTTCTTTCGCCGTCTTTGCTGTGTGTTGCAAATTGGAAGATATGCGATTAGCACGTCATTTGGCCATCCAATCAGTGCCACAAAAGGAGCACAATAATGCTTGAGTATGTTTATCAAACCACAGGCTTATTACTGATTGCTTTTGCGATACAAAGTTTTGCTGATAAGAACAGTGCTAAACGGTGGGGAACCGGTACGTTTTGGCTGATTTATGGTATCACTTTCATGTGTGGCCCTTTGATGCCTCATTGGGTAACCGGCTTATTAGTACTGGCATTAACCTTGCTCGCAACTGGTGGCTTTATGGGAGTTGGCACTTATAACAGTACCGATGATAGTACCAAAGCCAAGAGTGCGCTTACGCTTAAAAATAAACTGTTTATTCCGGCAGTGCTGATTCCAATTGGTACCATTGTGGTCAGTCAATGTACTGATTTAGGTGCGCTTACTGGGCTTGGTATTAGTTCAGTGCTGGCAATTGGTGTCGCGTTAGTGATCACTAAAGGATCAGCAACCCAAAGTATCAATGAGGGCCGTCGTTTAATTGATGGCATTGGCTGGGCGGCAATATTGTCACAATTCTTAGCCGCATTGGGCTATTTATTTAGCCAAGCTGGGGTTGGTGATACCGTTTCACAACTGGTTAAAATGATTGTGCCAGATAATAATCTACAAGCATATGTTGTGGCTTATTGTGTGGGGATGATGTTATTTACGGTAGTTATGGGTAATGGATTTGCTGCGTTTGCGGTGATCACAACCGGTATTGGTATTCCATTATTGATTATTGAACAAGGCGGTAATCCTGCAATCGTTGGAGTATTAGGTATGCTATCTGGTTATTGCGGTACATTGATGACCCCTATGGCTGCTAACTTCAATGTTGTTCCTGCTGCATTATTAGAACTCAAAAATAAAAACCATATAATTATGACGCAATTTTTACCGGGCTTAGTGATGCTGGCTTTCAATATTGTCTTAATGTACATGTTGGCTTTTTAAAGGACGAATAACCATGAAAAAAATACTAATTACTGGATTTGAACCTTTTGGTGGTGCTGCAATTAACCCTGCATTAGAAGCCGTTAAGTTACTTGAGGGCGTTGCACTTAATAACGGTGAAATTGTTATCTGCCAAGTCCCTGTTACGCGTTTTAAAGCAATCGATGCTGTGATTGAGGCAATTAAATATCATCAGCCAGATTATGTGATCACTGTAGGTCAAGCGGGTGGGCGTGCGGCGATCACACCAGAGCGTGTGGCGATTAATATTGATGATTTTCGTATTGCAGATAACGAAGGTAATCAACCGATTGATCAACCGATTGTCGTTGATGGTCCTGATGGGTATTTCTCAACTTTACCAATTAAAGCGATGACACAAGCGTTGCAACAAGCAGGAATTCCGTGTCAGGTTTCTAATACAGCGGGTACTTTTGTTTGTAATCACTTATTTTATGGTGTGCAGCATTATTTACGTGATACTCGCATTGCGCATGGTTTTATTCATATTCCACTATTACCTGAGCAAGCAGCGCTCACTGAACAACCGAGTATGTCGTTAGCTATGATTGCTGAAGGTTTAAAAGTGGCCGCTCAAGCTGTGATTGATAATGAGCAAGATATTCAATTAACTGGTGGTACTATCTGCTAGTTATTGTTGAGAAATTGATATAAGAGCTACACAGGTAGCTCTTCTTCAATAATATCGGGATAGCGACTTTGAATCAGTGCGATTTTATCAAGTGAATGTAAAATGGCATCAATGCACAAGGGATCAAACAGTGTCCCTGAACCATTGATTAAATACCGTTCAACATCATCGATTGACCACGGTTGTTTATAAGGTCGGTGACTTAACAATGCATCAATAACATCAGCTACAGTTACTATGCGTGCTTCTAATGGAATATCAGTGCCTTTGAGTTGATTAGGATATCCTTTACCATCATAGCGTTCATGGTGATGACGAATAATGTTTAAAATAATATCCAGTTCTTGGTTATTATCATATTTAAAGGTAGTTAATATGTTGGATAATAACTGACACCCTAATTCAGGATGTTGGTTCATTATCGCTCGTTGCTCAGTAGTATATATATCTGTTGAGTATAAAATATCTTCTGGAATAAGAGACTTACCGATATCGTGCATGTCGGAGAAATGATAAACCGAATCAACAAAGTCACCATTACACTTTTCCATTTTGGCTAAATAGAGCCCGATTAATCGGCTATATTCAGCCACTCTTTTTAAATGGTTTTGAGTTTCTGGATCTTTGTGGTGACTTAACAATAAGACTGTTTTAACAATAGAATGAAATGCTTTTTTATTATTAAAATCATCACTAATAAGAAGCGTGATAAGAAGAGAGAAAGCTGTAAAATAATTGACTTTTTCGCTAAAAAAAATCTTTTACGCTGGCATTAATAAACAGGATACCAATAAAAGTGCCATTAGTGTAAATTGGACAGGTCATGCTTGAAATACAATTACTTTGTAATAGCCGTAAATGAATATGCTTTATGGACGATTGATGACAAAGCATATTATCAATAATACTTGGCTCTAATGACGAGCGCATTTTACTTAAGCGTGGTGATTTATTGATAGACTCAATAAATGTTGGAAAATTATCGCCATAATCAGCACTTCGATAAACTGAATATAAATTATCGTGATCATCTATTCGAGTTACAGCGATACCGATAACTTCGGGATATAAATTTTGCACTGAAGCAACGAATAGATTTAACCGCTCTTTAAGAGTACGGGTTGAGTTTAGGAATGAATACATCAAAAAATCCTTTTCATAACATATGCACATTGGTTTATAGTTTATCAGGAAAATTTGTTTGTATAGCTATTTATTTACTATAAGCACGATTTTTTACATTGAAAAGTGGAATAGCGCTATATTGACGCTATTCCTATGTCATGATGATTATTTCAAAACGACTTTCCCCATTGTATCTGTTGACCAGCTATAGCTTTTTTTGTCTTTTCCTATCAGTTTGGCTTGACCCTCAGTGAGTGCGATAAGTTGAGTGTTTTCGTCATCAGTGAAGATAAAAGATTGGTCTTTGATCGATTCAGTTGTCCAAGAACCATTATCAGAAAGACTACCGTCAGTATAAAAACCACGGAAACTGGTGGTGAGTATTTGTTCGTCTTCACCTGATATTTGAACGGTAATACTATTATCGCTACTTAGGCGGTAACGAAGAGTATCGCTGCTAATTGTCGGCGCTTTAAACTTCACATCTTCGTCTGTTTTGATAATAAACCGTGCGTTATTTTCACGAGTAATATCAAGTTTTCCATCAACCAGTGTAATCGTTGAATATTCAGTTTTAGCGATATCAGTAAGATGATCGACAATATTACATCTTAATGTTGTGAAATCAGCGTTGATCTGTTCTTGTTTATCAACACAAGTGCCTGCCACATATAAAACAAATGCATTGATGTCTGTAGAAATTTGAGCGTAATCTTGTTTTTGTTGATCAGTTAGAGCCGAAATATCTAATCCAACTTTATCAACAATAATATCTTCACCATCATTAGAGTTACAGCCAAATAATGGTGTTGTAATGAATGCAGCTAAAATAAATTTATTCATAACACTTCCTTTGTATATTTATATTGTCGATCAAATTCAAATGTGATTTTTTAGTTATTTAAAACAAGTATATTTACAGGGTAGGTTATTAATAAATAAAATCTATTAATGCTTTTTGCTGTTTATTATTGGTTTTTTTAATTGTTAATCATGGTGTTATGTTTTGTGGTGGCATTTTTTATTGTTGGTGTTTATTTAAGGTGGGCTTTTATTTTAATGCTAACTATATGTTGTGGTTATATAAAAGCGTGATAGGCTTTTGGCGGTTCTTAAATATAAGAAAAGTGTCTTAAAAATATAAAAAAACGGATCAAAAGATCCGCTTATTAATTATGTGAATAAATTAGTTCTTGATCATTATATTACTCATCAAGATAACTATCTATTGGCGGACATGCGCAAACTAAATTGCGATCCCCATAAACATTATCAACACGATTCACACTTGGCCAATATTTCGCGGTTTGAGTGTGTGGTGATGGGAAGCAAGCAACTTCGCGGCTATAACAATGAGTCCATTTAGCGTCACGCAGATCAGCTTGAGTGTGAGGAGCATTAACCAACGGATTATCATCTAAAGGCCATGCGCCAGTTTGTACTTGATTAATTTCCTCGCGAATGGCGATCATCGCTTCACAGAAACGATCTAATTCGGTTAAATCTTCTGATTCTGTGGGCTCAATCATTAACGTACCTGCGACAGGGAACGACATGGTTGGTGCATGGAAACCATAGTCCATTAAGCGTTTCGCAATGTCTTCTTCAGATATGCCTGATGCTGCTTTTAATGGACGAATATCAATAATACATTCGTGGGCGACGTGACCTTGTGTACCGCGATACAAAACAGGGTAATGAGGTCGTAAACGTTCCATTATGTAGTTCGCATTTAATATCGCGATCTCGGTAGCTTGTTTTAGTCCTGCTTCACCCATCATCGAAATATAGGCATATGAAATCGGCAGAATTGAAGCTGAGCCTAGTGCTGCTGCTGATACTGCGTATTGATTTTCCTGTGAGTGTTGATTATCGATATGCCCCGGTAAGAAAGGACTAAGATGCGATTTAACCCCAATAGGTCCAACACCCGGACCACCACCGCCATGGGGAATACAAAAGGTTTTATGAAGGTTTAAGTGAGAAACATCCGATCCAATAAATCCAGGACTGGTTAATCCCACTTGTGCGTTCATATTTGCGCCATCAAGGTAGACTTGTCCGCCAGCGGCATGCACACGTTCACATACTTGCTGTACGCCTTCTTCATACACACCGTGGGTTGAAGGGTAGGTGATCATGATGCAAGATAAATTATCGCAGTGTAGGTCAATTTTTTGTTGTAAATCATTAAGATCAATATTGCCTTGCTCATCACAAGCCACCACAACCACTTTCATTGATACCATTGCCGCAGAAGCAGGGTTGGTACCATGGGCTGAGCTTGGAATTAAACACACATTGCGATGGTGATCACCGTTGGCTTGATGATAACGTTGAATCGCAATAAGCCCTGCATATTCACCCTGTGCACCAGAGTTTGGTTGTAGCGAGAACGCATCATAACCCGTGATTGAGCACAGCATTTCAGATAGGTTTTTAGCTAATTCTTGGTAACCTAATGTTTGTGCTGGTGGAGCAAATGGGTGGAGTTGACTAAATTCAGGCCAAGTGACAGGGATCATTTCTGTGGCAGCATTGAGTTTCATCGTGCAGCTACCAAGCGGTATCATGCCGTGGGTGAGTGAATAGTCCTTATTTTCGAGTTGTTTCATGTAACGCATCATGTTGGTTTCGCTATGGTAGCGATTAAATACCGGATGGGTCAGAAACTTACTTTGGCGACGGCAACGCTCAGGAATTGCAGCAAACTCATCAGTAGCAATGGCTTCAGTATAATAACTTAGATCAAGAGCTTGATTGGTGAGTAAATGAAACAGAGTTCGAATATCATCAATTGAGGTCGTTTCATCAAGGCTAATACCCAGTTTATTGGAATATTTGCGCAAGTTAATGCCAGCGTTCAATGTTTGTTGATACAGGCTGTCTGTTTGTTCTGCGGTAACTAATGTGAGCGTATCAAAGAAACTGCTGTTTTCAATAATAAAGCCGTTATCTTTTAAACTAGCAGCCAAAATCGCGGTAAAGTGATGCACACGGCGGCCGATTTTTTGAAGCCCTTCTGGCCCATGATATAACGCATAAAAAGCAGCCATATTGGCAAGTAACGCTTGGGCGGTACAGATATTAGATGTCGCTTTTTCACGGCGAATATGTTGTTCACGAGTTTGCATTGCCATGCGCAGTGCGCGGTTACCTTTGGTATCTTTTGATACGCCAATAACGCGTCCTGGCATAGTACGTTTGTATTGATCTTTGGTTGCCATAAAGCCAGCATGAGGGCCACCAAAGCCCATTGGCACCCCAAATCGTTGCGCACTGCCAATCACTACATCGGCTCCCATTTCACTTGGTGGCGTTAATAAGGTTAATGCTAGCAAATCACTGGCAACGGTGACCAAGGTCTTTTTAGTGTGTGCAGTAGCAATAATATCCGTTAAATCTTCAACTTGACCATTAGTGGCAGGGTATTGTAATAATGCGCCAAAGACATCGTAGTTTTGGAGGTGTTGTGGCTCATCGATAACAACGTCAATACCAATAAATTGGGCACGGGTTTTAACTACATCAATCGTTTGTGGATGAACATTAGCGGCAATGAAAAACTGTGTGCTTTTACTTTTACCTGCACGAAGGCACAGTGTCATTGCTTCAGCGGCTGCGGTTGCCTCATCTAATAACGAGGCATTGGCAAGATCCATGCCTGTCATATCCATCACTACTTGCTGAAAATTAAGCAATGACTCCAAACGGCCTTGTGATATTTCAGGCTGATAGGGCGTATAAGCGGTATACCACCCTGGATTTTCTAAAATATTACGTAAAATCACACTCGGGGTATAAGTATTGTAATAGCCCTGACCAATATAACTTTTGTTGATAATATTTTTAGATGCGATCTGTTTGAGTGAAGCTAGCATATTGGCTTCACTTTGTGGCATTGGTAATGCCATTGGCTCAGGTAATGCAATTGCCGCAGGCAGAGTCTGCTGAATAAGTTGCTCAATGCTTAATACACCAATTGCCGCTAACATCTGTTGTTGCTGCGACAGGTTAGGCCCATTATGTCGCTGAGCAAAACGAGAGTCATCACTAAGAATGCTAAGTAATGTAGTAGACGTCATTATTGTTTCCTTGGCGATGGCATTATACTTCAGCAATAGATGCTAGGTACGTATCGCTATCCATAAGTGCGGCGAGTTGTGACATATCGTCTAATTTTATTTTAGCAATCCATCCACCGAGATAAGGTTCCTCATTGATGAGCTCTGGGCTGTCTTCAAGTTCGCTATTGGTTTCAAGAATTTGACCGCTAACGGGCGCATAAATATCAGAAGCTGCTTTAACCGATTCGACTAATGAAAAGGTTTCTCCTGCATCAGTAACATCCCCAATATCAGGCAGATCAACAAAAACAACATCACCTAACAATTGTTGTGCATGCTCTGAAATGCCCATGGTGATAGTACCGTCACCGTTATCACGTACCCATTCATGGCTGGTTGTAAATTTTAGTGTCGTTTCCATGGTTATACTCCTGTAGGGAAGATTGTATGAGTAACAATGTTGATTAATATTGTTAGTATTTGTATTCAAGCTGCAAATGTTAAGTTATTGGTTCAAATTCTACGTAACCGTTTGCTAGTTGTCATAGCTATTTAACAATATTGCGGATGCGATCAAGATATCGGTTATTGGCTTTTCCGTTCTAGTGGTGCTTTTGATAGGGTGGATCAATCATTGGATATCGCCTGTGGCTATTTGGGAGTAAATCATCATGTCTCAACCTTTATTACAGACTCCGTTATATGATCTACATGTCAGAATGGGGGCCAAAATGGTGCCTTTTGCAGGTTATGAAATGCCTGTGCAGTATAATTTAGGCGTTAAAAAGGAGCATTTGCATTGTCGTGATGCAGCAGGATTGTTTGATGTGTCACACATGGGACAGCTACGTTTACGGGGCGAAAATGCGGCAAAAATGCTCGAAATGTTAGTTCCTGTGGATATTATTGATTTACCTGAAGGTAAACAGCGCTATGCATTTTTTACCAATGAAGCGGGTGGTATTGAAGATGATTTGATGGTGACGAATTTTGGCGATCACTTGTTTATTGTGGTCAATGCAGCTTGTAAAGCGCAAGATATCGCACATTTACAATCACATTTGCAAGCAGGTGTAGAGTTGGAAGTCGTTACCGATCGCGCATTATTAGCATTGCAAGGTCCTAAAGCTGTTGAGGTGTTAGCACAATTGAACCCTCAAGTGCGTGACATGGTATTTATGGATGCGGTACGTATTGAGCTGTTAGGGCAAGAGTGCTACGTCAGTCGTTCAGGCTATACCGGTGAAGATGGATTTGAAATATCAGTGGCGAATTCACATGCACAGACACTGGCTATCGCTTTACTGAAAAATGATAATGTTGAATGGATTGGCTTGGGCGCCCGTGATTCACTGCGCTTAGAATGTGGATTATGCCTATATGGTCATGATCTGGATTCAACAACCACGCCCATTGAAGCAAGCTTATTATGGGGTATAAGTAAAGTTCGTCGTACTGATGGTGAACGTGATGGTGGCTTTATCGGCGCTGATGTTATCTTAACGCAAATGGCGACTAAAGCAGTGAGTCGTAAGCGAGTGGGGTTAATTGGTCAGACAAAAGCGCCAGTTCGAGAAGGTAGCCTATTATTTGATGCGAATGACAATCATGTCGGAGTGGTCACTAGTGGCAGTTTTGGTCCTTCAGTCTCGATTCCTGTTGCCATGGCTTATGTCGCGTCGACATATAGTGAGGTTGATACAGTATTATTTGCAGAAGTACGTGGTAAGCGATTGCCAATGACAGTCACTAAAATGCCTTTTGTTTCTCAACGTTATTATCGTGGATAAATGGTCGTAGGTGATAGGTGTTTATTGTAATTCATAATCTTTATTGAGGCGTCTAGTTATACGCCTCAGTGCTTAACTATAAAAAATAATTAAGTCATATTATTTATATCTTTATAAACTGATCGAAACATTAATTGAAACCCATCTTTTGTGAGTTCTTTTGCTTCTATTTTTGCTGCTTTTAGACGTCGATAACACTCAGCTAATGTTGTAATAAACAGATCTTTTTCGTTTGGTGTTAGATGTTGAATATCCATCATTAAATCTTCTTTCTTTAGGCTGCTGCACTCTATATCTAAGATAAGATGATTGGATATAGAATAGTCATGGTATGTGTTTAAGCATCCTGCTTGTATTTTTTTAATGGGTACACTATATACCTTTTTTAAAATGTCATGGTAGTGACATAAATTTCAAAATAGAAAAATAAATATTAATATTATTGATTGGTTGTGTGGTTTGATGAGTGTTTGGTGTCAATACTGCGACTTACTTGTTTTTGTTATGGGTATTTAAAGTAAGTCGCTGTAAATTATGTGTTTTTTTATTGTTAATCTGTATTATATGTTAGTCATTTTTACATAGGAATGTATATAAAAATTCAGTGATTTTTGTCATATCATCAACGGTAATAAATTCTTCAGTTGTATGAACTTTACTCATCCCAGTAGATAGATTGACAGTTTTTAAGCCATTACCATTAAACACATTAGCGTCACTGCCGCCACCGGTTGATTTTGTAAACGGGGTTAAGCCATTTGCGGTAAATGCCGACATAATACTTTGTACGTGCGGATCATTATCATCAATATGATAAGCGTTGTAAGAACGGCTTGATTCGATATTGATCTGAGCGCCGTGTTTCGAAGCTGCTTGCTCAAAAGTTTCAATCATATGTGCAGTTTGGCGTTCAAGTTTAGCGTCATTTAACGAACGCGCTTCAGCGGCAAGATAAAGCGAAGGCATCACAATATTAGTCACTTGTCCGCCTTGAACAACGCCAATGTTAGCCGTGGTTTCTTCGTCGATACGTGATAGACGCATATTGGTAATTGCATCAGCAGCAACGGTTAACGCGTTAATGCCTTCTTCAGGTGCTAAACCAGCATGGGCAGGCTTACCTGTAATCGTTACTTTTAAGCTTTGTTGACCGGGGGCTGTTGTCACAATCGCACCAATTGCGCCGCCTGAATCTAACACAATCGCTTTTTCTGCGGTAATGTAGCTCATATCAAACAGTTTAGAGCCTTGTAAGCCACCTTCTTCATGAACCGTGAACGCTAATTCAATGGTTTTGTGATCACGGTTGTCAGCTTGAATACAACGTACCGCTTCCATAATTGCAGCAATGCCTGATTTATCATCACCGCCTAAAATGGTGTCGCCTTTTGAGCGGATCACGCCATTTTCAATAATAGGTTCGATATCATTACCCGGATTGACGGTGTCCATATGGCAACTAATTGCGATAGTGTCATTGATATTACCGTCTAAACGCGCATAAATATTAAAGCCGTTAGATACCGCTTCTGGCACTGGTAAACGATGAACACTGAAACCTAATTCACCTAATTGTTCAGCTAGGGCTTCAGCAATGGCTTTTTCATTGCGTGATTCACTGTTGATTTTGATCAGTTCAATAAAGTGGTTAATAAGGCGTTGTTGATTAATAGTCGACATAATTTAGCTTCACGTTGATATGGAATGCTATGACTGTAAACGCAAACGTAAGATTAGGGGTTGGGGTTAAATCAAATTAAGTCGCAATTTATTAATAAAAATATCAAATTGTGTTAGCGGTACCGTATTTATGGGAAAGGATTTAGGTGCAAGGTGCAAGGTGCAAGGTGCAAAAGAGGCGAGTGGATAAAAATAATGTTGCAATGTGCTTGTTATAGAAAATAAAAAACCACCGCTAGTATAACTAACGGTGGTTTTAGCGGTTATCTATAATCAAGATAACAATTATCGGTCAAGGATTAACCCCAAACGATAAGGCTGTAGTTTTTCTTACCACGGCGGATAAGTGTGTAACGCCCAAACAGTTTGTCAGCATCTTGGAAAGCGTAGTAAGCATCACTTACTTTTTCGCCGTTAACCATGATTGCATTTGACGAAATGTGAGTTTTCGCTTGGCTACGAGATGTTGCAAGCTCAGCGTTAACAAGAACTTGTTGAAGATCGTCTTCACCAGATGCTTGTGCAGTTGGCATGCCATCTTGTGCTAGTTGCGCAAAATCAGACTCTGATAAGTGCTCAAGGTCATTTTCAAATAGGCAACGAGTAATGTTCTGCGCTGCTGCTAATTGCTCTTCACCGTGTACTAGTGCCGTTGCTTTTTCTGCAAGAATACGTTGTGCCTGAGGTGCTTTACCACTGTTACGATCATCTTCTTCGATCTGTTGAATTTCTTCTTCAGAAAGGAAAGTAAAGAAACGTAGGAAACGGTATACATCAGCATCTGCAGTGTTCATCCAGAATTGGTAGAACTTATATGGGCTAGTTTTGCTTGGATCTAACCAAACAGCGCCGCCTTCAGTTTTACCAAACTTAGTACCATCAGACTTAGTAATTAGCGGTACAGTCATACCGAATACTTGCTGTTGGTTCATACGACGAGTTAGGTCGATACCCGCAGTGATGTTACCCCACTGGTCAGAACCACCGATTTGCAGTTCCATACCCATATCTTTGTTCATGCTTGCAAAGTCATAAGACTGTAGCAAGCTGTAAGCGAACTCAGTAAAAGAGATACCTACTTCGTCACGATTAATACGTTGCTTAACAGATTCTTTGCTGATCATTTGGTTCACAGAGAAGTGCTTACCAATATCACGTAAGAATGTTAGAACATCCATATTACCAAACCAGTCATGGTTGTTTACCATGCGAGCAGGGTTTGTTGCATTGTCAAAATCAAGGAAAGGAGAAACTTGACGTTGGATTTTAGTAACCCAGTCTGCAACAATATCTAAAGTGTTAAGTGAACGCTCAGTCGCTTTAAAGCTTGGATCACCAATCATACCGGTAGCGCCGCCAACCAAGGCTACTGGATTATGACCCGCTTCTTGGAAGCGCTTAAGGCAAAGTAGAGGTACCAGATGACCTAGGTGTAAACTATCTGCCGTTGGATCAAAGCCGCAATATAATGTAATCGGACCCTTCGCTAAACGTTCGCTTAAAGCTTCTTCATCCGTAATTTGAGCGATCAGACCGCGATCTTTAAGCTCCTGAATTAAATTCAAATGATTCATGTGTTCTCCAATAATCATTTTATTTACGTTTATTTAAAAATAGGTACGGCATTATTCAATGTCAGTATCTGGTTTATTATGACTTGTAGACCAATAAATCCTACAACAAATAACGCTATATTATTTGTCGCTACATTATATTCAATTTGATGTTGTTTACCACGAAGTTTTCTAAGGGCAAGCACAGGAAACAGAATTGCTAGGATTGTTAAGAAAATTGCTGCGGCACCTAAAGCTGGAACAAAGCCATTAGGATACACAAGCGTGAAAACCAAAGGTGGCAAGTAGCAAAGTACAGCAGTCATTAATCTGTCTATGGTATTATTACCACGTTTAAAGGTGCTTGCCAATGAATCAAATAACCCTAATGAAACACATAGATAGGAAGTGAACATCGCGATGGATGAGAAAGCACCAATTAAGTAAATAATGTTGTTATTTTGAATAAATATCTGCATTTGTTGAAGCATAACGCCAACACTTGAGCCGTGTTGTGCAACATATTGAAAACTATGGTTACCAAATCGAGGTAACGAGCCCAACATGCTAATTTCCCAAATAATATAAACAACGAGGGGAAGTAAACCGCCTGCTACAAAAATATTACGCAGTGTTTTAGGTTTATCACGGCCAATATATTTAACCATACTTGGAACACTGCCATGAAAACCAAATGCAGTAATAAATACAGGGATTGCAGCAAAGGCATATTTTGCCGAATCATGATCGTTGACTAAAAAATGACCATGAAGGTAGGGGATAATCGTAGTAACAAGAATAAAGAAAATAACGATATTACTGGTAAATAATACTCGATTGGCAATATCAACCGCTTTAGTGCTGATAAATACAATGGTAGCAATGATTATTGTAAATATGATTGCAATGGTATGTGATGATACCGATATATGAAAATAATCGGTGAAATCATTTTTATATATAGAAGAAGCACCTGCTATATAAGCACACGATAGTGCATATAATAATAATAATAGTGATATATTAATTACCCATTTACCAGGCTTGCCAAATAAATCATAAGCAATGGCTTCAAGGCCTGTACCTTCAGGATAATTAAGACAAACTTCTAATAGAATTAATCCGGTATAGGTCATTATTGCCCATAAAACGGTTAATAATAAAATAGTGTTATAAATGCCTAACCCTGCGGAAATTAAGGGTAAAGCAAGCATTCCAGCACCTAACATAGTACCTGAAATAAGTAATGTCGCGCCAATAGACTTTACATTCATGACGATTGTCCTGTGAATAGTACCTAATATTTACCAAGGTATTAGGTAATAAGAACTTAACCATCGATAATAAATAATCGACGATAATTAATTAAAATATAAATTGGTTTCATTGTTATAAAAAAACGCCAGTCATATAGACTGGCGCTGTATTCCTTATTAAGCAGCAGTATGTGCTAATTTTTGTTTATTTTCTTCATCAATAATTTCACTTAGAAGGCTTGTGAATACATCACGAAGGTTATTCCAGTAATTATTAAAGCGAATTTCATCACGTAGGAAGTGAGTCATTACCGCTGAACGAAGAATATAAACAGAACCCACAGTGTTCCACTCATTTTCACTAAAGCCACGGCTTTCTGCATAGATGCGTGGAGTTTGACCGTATTCTTCTTCTGATAGAGAAGTAGAAGAGGTTAGGAAGTCTTTAGTGTAAGTACGACCTGTTGCGTAAGAGCATAGTTCGTAAATGCGTTGGTTTAGTTTGTTATGCGCTTCTAAGCTATCGTTACCGATTTCTTTGAACGTAAAGTCAACCATGTGGAAGTCAGGGTGCATAAGAGGACGAACCTCAAAACGACGACCATCAACCACGAATGGTTCAGCAGTTGCTAGTTTTTTCGCAAACCAATCAGCAGTTACAATACCACGGCCAATAACATGACCGTAGCCACTTACGTTTAGTGGTACTAGACGGTGTGCAGCCCAAACTGCAGCCGCTGTTGCACCAGCTTTTGAGCCTTCCATGATAGAAGAACCAAGTACTACTTGCTTATCTTCTTCATTATCATCACCCGCTTCTTCAAATACATAAGCTGCGTGGTAAGAAATCAAGTCAACAATACGCTTATCTTTCATTGCAACAGCACCCGCTGCATATTGAATGAAACCAACCTTATGTGGATCGACAGTAATTGAATCTGCTTCAGACATTGCCGCAAACGCATCGTATACTGCACGTTTTGGCCATACAACACCTTCAGGGATCACATCATCGTTACGATAACGTTCGATCAGTGCATCGTATTCCATGAATTGGTTATCATCATCAAGGAACATTGAACGTACGTAACCACCATATGCAGCATCAACGTGAACATAGAAAGATGCGCCGTATTTCTCTTCACACTCTTGACGAAGTTTGATCACTTCATGAACAGCATCAATAGAACCTTCTTCAGTGGTACCTACTACAGATACCATACCAAGAATTGGTGTGCCTTCTTCCATTAGTTTGAACGTTACTTCACGCATTTTTTCAACGTCTGTACGGTAATTTCCGTCAACGTCTAGTGGAACAATGTGCTCTTGACCTAGGCCAAGTACGTCCATTGCTTTCATCCATGAATAGTGCTTAGAACGAGGCACTAAGAACTTACCTAGTTTACCTGCATCAACCCCGACACCACGTGCAGTTAATGCACGTACTTCTTCAAAAATACCGCGTTTTTTCAATTCATCTGTTAAATCAAGAATCTCTTTAGATTTCATATTCAGTAACTGGTGTTCAGTCATACCTTCAACAAGATCTTTTGATTTCTCACAAGCAGCAATTGCTAGTGGCATTGTTTTAAGGTTACGTGCAACCCAAACACCTTCGTAGTTCGCAACAGTACCGCCTGAAGTGATATGTGCCCATGATTTGTTTACATCGTAGCCAAACATGCGGCATAGGTCATGACCTGCAGCCAACTCAAGTTCTGTAGTCACAGGAGAAGCTTCGTGCGCACAGTTATTTGGGTTGTAAAGCATGGTCATCACGTATGCAAGGTTTGACACCATTAATGTATCAGCATTCATGTGGCCAAGGTAACGAGGAGAGAACCAAGGCACTGACTTTGTTTTAAGGCGTGCTGATAGATCTTGCAGAATACCTTCAGTACGGTAAAGCGTATCGCGGAAATCAGGTTGATGTTGAGTAACAGGCGTCATTAATGGCGCATCTTCAGGGTGGAAATCAGAACGCCAGTGCATATGTTCACTAACAGCGTAATCTATCATTTCTTTGAAGAATACTTGGTTTTCTGATTTTGGACCTAAGAATAGGGCATCTACGTTCATTTTGTCGCTCATAATAAAACCTATTTACTTATTAACAAACGCAATTCAAAAGACGGTTTTTAAGTCGTTATGAATATATTGTTTTTAGTAGTTATTTAATAATTTTTGGTCTGAGACCGCTAAATCGATTGTTATAAGAGAGGAAAGCCATTACTGATAAATCATTAATTTTATTTAATGGCTTTCTCTCTGTTACCTGCGATAGCGTTGATAAACGTTAAGGAGGTTATTGACTATTAATGTGTTTTCGCTGCAACTTTAGCTAATTCTGCTTTGTTTGAGCGTTTACCCCATGCGTATACGATAATTGGAATAATCACCATGATAACTAAGCCGAAGAACTGGAAGTTGAAGTAACTGCTTGCAGTACCGACGTAGCTTGATGGTGCTTGAAAACCAAAGTAACCCGCTAGTAGACATGTTGCGATACCTAAGCCAGAGCAGATCCACATACCGATGTTGCCACCAGGAACAGTAAAGCTACGCTTGATATCAGGACGTTTGTAGCGAAGGTAAATAGCTGCAGAGAACATCAATAAGTAAGCAACGATGTAAACTAAAGACGTTAAACCTAGAAGCATAAAGTAGAAAGAGTCTACGTTAGGCATTACACAGATAAGCACACCCACAATTGAGATTAGGATAGCTTGAAGGTAAATAAGGTTAACCGGCACGCCTTGTTTGTTGGTTTTTTGTAGAACCTTAGGTAGTGCGCCAGCGTTAGCTGTTGCTTGTAGACCACGAACAGGACCAAGAACCCATGAGTTCACCTGACCTGCAAGACCGATAGCCATACAAATTGCCATGATAGGTGTTAACCAACCTAGACCCCACATCTTGAAGTAAGTCTGGAATGCTTGGATAAGACCTGCTGTCATTGAAATATGTTTAGTTGGAATACCAATGAAGATAGCAAATGAACCAACAACAGACACAATAACTACAAATAATGCAACTAAGAACACTGCAATAGGATAGTTACGCTCGGCATTTTTAACGTGAGATACGTTAGATGCTGATACTTCCATACCCATTACTACGAATACGAAGCCGATAAACAGTGCCCAAGTACCTTTGTCTGAAAAATCAGGAATAAGGTTAGCTGTAGTAAATGAAAGGTCAGTAACAATTGGGTGACCACCAACAAGGTAGGCAATCGCACATGCTACAAGTACAAAGAATGGTAAAAATACACCCAAGATTACACAAAGAGTAGATACCCAACCCAGTGTTTTAACACCACGCATATTACCTAGCGTACATGCCCAGTAAACCACTAAGATTACGGCAAGAATGTACATCTTGTTTTGTGCTAATGCAGGATCAAAAGCATAAGCAAAAATTGCACCGACAATCATCAAGATAGATGTCATGCCGAATACCATTTGAATCCATTGCATCCATACAGCAACGAAACCCATGCGCTCGCCAAATGCTTCACGAACCCAGATAAAGATACCACCATCTTCAGGCCAAGCTGTTGCTAGTTCTGCCGAAACAAGTGCCGTTGGAATCATGAAACAAATTGCTGCTGCTAGCGTCAAGAATATCGTCATCATTCCTGGCTGCGCTGTCATAGGGAGTGTACGAACACTCATAACAACCGCAGCGGTAATCATGACGAAACTAAATACGCCAATTTTAGCGGGTGAAGAATTGGAGCTTGCCATTGTAGACCTCAAAATCTATCAGTTAAGCAGTAAAGACTTAAAAAACGATACTCTATAAATATTAAAAATATCGATATTTAAACTGTCTGTCCGTAAAAATCGATTTTATAGTAATGATCGATTTTAGTTTTGGGAAGCGAATTTAGCTGCCAAATTCTGATAGTTTAATTTGCATTTTTAAGCAATTGTCGTTTTGGTGATAGTTGTATATTTAGAGGAAACAAATACTAAGCAATATGCATATTGTATAGGATGGTGATTAACGCACTAGTCGAGCAACAATGATGGTTATTAAGCTGGCGATAAACGCAGCAATACTGGCGACGAATAAACTAACGGCAGGCGATAAGAGATACAGTGAAATATAATGGTCACTGGTTTCACTAATCACATTTACAGCGTAAGGCATTGTTATAGAAAAACATATACACGTTATCCAAGCAAAGAATAATACCCAAGCAGAATATGATTTGATGACGGTAAGTGCTTTATTATGGAAAACTTCATAGTGTTTAATAACATAATGTAAACCAAAAAGAGGGACTAACGACCATAGAATGATAGAAAAACTGAATACACTGTGTTGATTATGCCAATTAAACATTATGAGATTAATGATAAATACGCAAACAATAGAATAAATACGATTAGTCATGACAATAAAAGGTCAGTTAGGCATTAATGTCTAATATTATATTTTTTATTTAGTATAAATATCGCTACATTGCTCATAAAACAGCATAAGAAGTAGTTTTTCTAAATATAATGGTTAAAAATATAACCTTTATTAAATTTGTATATGTTTATGGTATATTTAAATGTCAGTAAGGGGTTCTATATTATTAGTGTGACTTATTTAACTTATTGATTTTTAATTTTATAAGTAATCGATGAGCTATAAATAGTCATTATTCGTATAAAAAATGCATTATTGTAGATAACACATAATTTAAGTTAACAACAAAAACATGAGTACGCATTTGTTGTTGTGAATAGTTACCCATTTTAGCAGCATTAAAATAAAGTGCAATTATTCATAAATAATGCAGTTTTGGGTGTGTGAGAGTAATGAAATTTGGTTAATTGTCTGTGATGATTGTTAGTGAGACAAGTTTTATATTTAATCTGATGAAAGACTAGATGGTTGGTATGACTAAAAATAACTTTGCAACCATAAGCGATAGAATAATGTGCCAAATCAGGCACGATATCTTATGTGGTGAGTTTGAAGCTGGACAGAAACTGCTTTTAAGTGAATTAAAAGAGCGTTATCAAGTTGGTGGAACACCGTTACGAGAAGCGATGGTGCAATTATCGTGGCAAAAGTATGTCACTATGAAACCACAAAAAGGGTTTTGGGTTGCAGATGTATCCCTTGATGAGCTACGAGGGATTTTAAAAGCTCGTTTGGCACTAGGACACGTTGCGTTAAAAGATGCGATTAAAAAAGGTGATGAGGCTTGGGAGTTACAGATTTTAACTGCTTTTCATAAGCTCAATCGCTTAGATCCTGAATCAGCCTTGTTTGATTATGATGAATGGGAATTACGCCATAAAGAGTTTCATTTATCGTTAGTAGCGTGTGAAGGATCAGAGTTTATTCGAGGTATGATTTCGCATGTTTACGATCAGCAAGAACGTTATCGCCATTTTTTACTCAACGCACGCTTATCACCAGAAAAGCAATATCATGATAACGGTGAACATGAAGCGTTGATGAAAGCGGTATTAGCCCGTAATGTTGAGCTGGCATGCCAATTACTAGAAGAACACAGTGAGCGTTTGTATTCTTTATTGGAAAAAGCACCATCATTAAAAGCATTACTAAACTTACCTGATGATGAAACCATTTGGTAATACCACCCATTAATAATTGATTAAGTTATGAAGTTTAACTTAATCAATTAATCCATCTTGTCTCTTTATAATAAATGTGTATTAGGTGATTATTTCTAATGACGGCATGAAATTGAAATGCTAATTTGAATTCATGCTTGTTAAATGGAATTTAATTAATGTTCACACAACTCTCAGCGGCACAACCAGATCCTATTTTATCATTATCACTTATTTATAATGCTGATCAGCGCGAAAATAAGATGGATCTTGGCATTGGCGTTTATCGTAATAACCATGGTCAAACCCCGATCATGACGGCAATCTCACAGGCCGAAAACCGCTTATTGCAAACCCAAACTACTAAATCTTATGTGGGGCTTGCGGGAAGCGAAGTGTTTAACCAAGCAATGATTGATTTATTGCTTGCTAATACATCAGCACATAGCCGTACTGTGGGTGTTCAAACACCAGGTGCTAGTGGTGCATTGCGTATGCTAGCAGATCTACTTCATGTGGCTAATGCTAATACTACTGTTTGGCTGACCGATCCAAGTTATGTTAACCATAAACCAGTTATGGAAGCTGCTGGGCTCAAGGTCAAATTTTATCCCTACTTTGATCGTGTTACTAAACAAGTAAATACTGATGCCATGCTATCGGCATTAGCACAGGCTGGCAGTAATGACGTAGTATTGTTACATGGTTGTTGTCATAACCCTACTGGTGCTGATATTAGCCTTGAAGATTGGCAAGCGATCACAGCGCTCGCTAATAAAAATGGTTTTTTGCCGTTTGTTGATATGGCATACCTTGGTTTTGGTGATAGCTTAGAGCAAGATGGCGCTGGCTTGAAGTTCATGGCTGACAATATAGAAGAAATGATGATTGCGACATCATGTTCAAAGAACTTTGGTTTATACCGTGAACGTACGGGCGCAGCATTGTTAGTCGGCGGTAATATTAGCGATGCTCAAAAAGCTAAAGGACGTATTCTGACACTTGCTCGTGCAAGTTATACCATGCCGCCGGATCATGGTGCTGCGCTTGTTGCTGATATTTTGACGGACAGTGCGCTAACAGTGGTCTGGAAACAAGAATTGACGATGATGCAACAGCGTATTATTGGGTTACGTCAGCACTTAGTACAAACATTAACAGCCAAAGGTTGCGATCAATTTACGTTTATTGCTGATCATAAAGGCATGTTCTCAATGACAGGGTTATCGCCTGAGCAAATTATGCGTTTACGTGATGAGTTCGCTATTTATGCGGTCGGTGATGGACGCGTTAATATTGCTGGTCTACAAGAGCAGCAGATTGATTATCTCGCAGATGCATTGATCGCCGTTACTCAGTGATTGTTTTGATTTAATAGCATAATTGCAAAAGGTTCGCTATTTGGCGAACCTTTTTTATTTGTTAGACAATATGGTTACTTACCCGCAATTTTTGCTGCAAGTAAGCCTTGTAATGCATAGATATTTGTTGAACCGTTAAATTCAAGTGCAATTGGATCATGCTGACCTGAGATCCACAGTTTTAATTCAGCATCGAGATCAAAGTGACCTGTTGTTTCAACCGTGTACATTGTAATTGATTTATAAGGTAAAGAGCGGTATTCCACTTTACGGCCGGTTAACCCTTGCTTATTAATTAAAATTAAACGGCGATCGGTTAGAATGATCATATCGCGAATTAATTTATAAGCTAATTCAATCTGTTCACCTTCGCCTAAAATCGTTGCTAACTCTTCTGTAGCATCGTCAAGACTCATTTCACCCGCATTACCTAAAATAGCGTTAAACAGACCCATGATTTATATCCTATAAAATAATTAACTGGTGGTGGTTGCTGCAGTCTAATCGAATTGTGTTTTTTATGCTAGTGACTAGCAGCCGCGACGCTTCCAAAATTGGTTTTCATCGTGGCTATACACGTTAAAGGTTTTCTCTGCGATGATGGTATTGTTTATTTCTAGTGTCATTCGCCACGGCCCAATTTTATTATCAATCGGTGCCCAAATAGTATCGCCGAGATAGAAATCCCAATCGTTATTGCGAATATATAATTCACCATCAAATGGTGCCATAATCTCGCCATCAGCATCGGTAATCTCAGGGTGGTAAATACAGTAACGGATCTTTTCACCTTTGGCTTTTTTGATATTAACGGTAAAACCAAACTCAATATCAATTTCAGCAGGTACATCGAGCGTGAACTGCTGCACTTTGGGTAATTTTTTTGATTCAGAATCCCATGTTGAGTAAATACCGTATGAGTCGATACGAACAATTGCTTTTGATTTTGCCATTATAGAGTCGTCTATTGCTGGTGGATAAGGTGCTATTATAGCGACAAAATACGTCGTTATCGAATGACAAGGGCGCTGATAACACCCTTGCTATTTTTGATGCTTTTTAATTACGTATCATGATAACTTTTTTTGTGTAATCAAGTACAAATTGCTGACAATCGACAGCTGTTTGAGGATCAAAATCTTGATTATGCAGATCAGTATTAGACAATATACGAATGCCAATAAAAGGCACTTTATAAGCTTGTGCCACTAATGCCGCTGATGAGGTTTCCATTTCTTCAACCGCAGTATTGAAATTGCTATGTAGCCAATTAATACGATCAACTTCGCGGTTCCATTCATCAGCCGTACCGATAATACCTGTCACAACCTTGCCTTTTTTATAAGTGCTTGCCATTGATTGGGCGATATTGATTAAACCTTGATCGGCATAGAAAGCATTATGTTCGACTAATTTACCTTGATCACGTAACCGCATAGTAACGCTAAAATTCTGCCATTTGGTTGGATCAATCCCTTGGCCTTTTTCAGTAAATTCTGATTTATATGCACCCATATTAAAACTGGTTTTACCAATCACGATATCACCACGTTGTAACTGTGGATCATGCCCACCAGATGTTCCCTGATTAATAATTAATGCTGGCTTAAAGCGCTCAATGGCAACGGTCGTTGCTGCTGCTGCATTAGCAATACCCACTTCTGTTCGAGAGATAATAACAGGGTAATCGTTAATCGTACCTTGCCAAAAAGTCCATGAACCTACTTTTGTTTGTGATGTGTTTTTAAGCGCATTAACAAGGGTAGTGGTTTCAATATCCATCGCGCCCTGAATCAATATTGGTGCAGAGACTGGTGTTGATGCAATGCTCACCGAGGATAAAAAAAGACAGCAAAGTAAAAAAAAACGTTTAAGTAAAGACATTGAGAACCTTTGAATAATGAAAGATAAAATCAGCGCGTAATGTAATTAAAGCAAACGATTGCGTCAATGGCTTTTTAGTGCTTTGTAAATAACTAATTTTAATGGTTGATATAATTTTTAATTGTATGTTTGTGAGGTGTAATATATCTTATTGGTAGCAATATAGTGCCCACCTTGATGCGTAGGAGTTACGTAATGAAAATTAAATTGTTAGCTGTACTTATTGGTGGAAGTTTGTTCAGTACTGGTGCTTTGGCAACAGATAATTCATTGACTGATATAGCAACAAATACCTTTGATATACTCAATAATATGCAAGCATTAGCTCAACAACCAAGCAATGTTATTGAGCGTGATGGTCAACAATATTTGCAATATAAAGGTAAAGAATATCGATTGAATCATGAACAATCACCGATGTTTCCTTTAAATGATACCAATGGTGAATACAGCACCGCTTTTCCATTTGTCGGTCCAGAGTGGGAATATGTTGCATATAACGGCGGTTTTTATTTACTTCATCGCCAATTTGGTATCATGAATTCTGATGATACTGGGTGCTTTGTAGAATATATTCCGGCAGCACGTGGTTCTCAACATGATGATGGTAGTTACATTTGGGAAAGTGAATTAGTACAGCGAACAGTAACGTCTGATTGTGGTGATTTATCTATGCCTATTAT
Organism: Photobacterium aquimaris; assembly: GCF_002954455.1. GTDB lineage: Bacteria > Pseudomonadota > Gammaproteobacteria > Enterobacterales > Vibrionaceae > Photobacterium > Photobacterium aquimaris. The sequence continues at coordinate 1,094,881 of NZ_MSCC01000002.1, read as the reverse complement.
TTCAGAGTTTAAGACCGGATCTGTGTCAGATATTGGTGTTGAACTGGTTTGGAATGATACGGCAGTCGGTAATAGCTACAAAATTGAATTAACGGCATACCGAGAAGGCGAATCTTCAATTACTTATAATTACTCAGCGAAGAACTCGGGTTTTTATATCGCAGATCTTGAGCCAAATACACAATATGATGTCAAGTTGGTCGAGTGTAATCAACTTGGATGTGATGAAAAAAGCCTTTCTTTTAATACGTTATCTTCACGTTTAAGTTATAACGATAGTCGTCAAGCTGTTAATCATTTAGTCGGTAACTTAAAAGCCAATGTGGCACTAGCACAAACACATACTAGCGTCGCCCCTTATGGTAATGATGAGGTTAAACATCCTAATTTAGTGATGAATCGTGAGAGTTTATTGCTTGTTACGCCTAAATTAAGAAATGTAAATCAGCTATGGGTTGATGTTGAGTTAGATGGTGTGAGCATGGGACGTTTCTTGATGAATCCACCAAGTGCATTACCTGATACTGATCAGCTCGATAACGGTAAAAGTAAAGTAATTTTCTCTCACTATGCATGGAGTTTGCCGTTAAACTGGGAGTGGATGAAGCCTGGTTTATCTCTAAAATTTAGCGATAATCGTGATCGCGAAGGTGAAATAACTCAAGATCTGTTGGCCTTTGGTGGTGCGCCAGAGCTTGTTATTCAAAATATTGATATTGGTATGCTAGTTGAACCTCGTAATCAATATGACATGATTAATAACATGGAGCAGTTAGCCACTGATTACTTCCAAAAAATACCAGTTTCTAAAATGGTTGTGGCTGATTATACCCCGTTGCATTTGCGTAAAGTGACATTGCCAAACGGTAAGGTTTATACTAAAGCCAGTGAATATGCAACACCTGGAATTTACGAAGGTGATATGCGTGAATATATCGGTAAGCGATTAATTTCTATTGGTATTAATAATGCTAACTTTGGTGTCGTTGATACTGCTGGAGGGGATGCAAGTTGGCCGCGCCCATTTAGCCATATCACAGCACATAATAATCGTGGTCGTTATTTAGTTAAAGATAAAGAAAGTGGTGTTATTACGTCTACTGTTGTTAACCACGGTTTAAGTGGTGGTGGTGGCATAGTAACGTTAAGTGGTACTCGTGGTAACGAATGGTCGCATGAACTAGGGCATAATTTTGGTCGTGGCCATCACCCGAAAAATGCGTCTCTTCATGATATGGAATCTGGCTGGGGCTGGGATGCGCGTTATAAGCGTTTCATTGGTAACATTCATTGGTCTGATGCAGCAATTACCATGACTAATAATAATAGTGGTGAAAGTGTACCACCATTTGCAAATGAATTCCGTTTTATGCGTGAAGCAATGGCTGACGGTGAAGTTGCGTTAACAGGTTTAATTAGCAATTATACCCTAGAGCACCCAATGGCAACTCGTGTAACTCAAGATTGGTTTAATCGCTCTAATAATCTTGATATGAATAGCTCAACAGGTTTTGTTAAATGGGATCAAACTAGCCAACGTTATGTTGAATCAGATACAGGTTTTGCAGTGCCTACACAGCAAGGCGTGCCAGTGATCACTGTACTTGGAATTTATGATCCAACTGAAACAAATTCGAGCCAGATATACCCATTAACCTACTCAAATTACGGTAATTTATTTGATCTACCAGCGCCAAGTACAATAGCTCCTCAACGTGAGGGTTGGGTTGCGATCACCGATCTTAATGATACAGATCGAGAGCTAACACAATGGCAACAAATTAAAATAGACAATCAATGGCTGCCGTTATGTCAGTTTAGCTACACCAACACGAATGGTGAAATAGCCAATTTTGTGGGTTATGAAGACACGACAACAGCAATGTGTCGAGTATCATCTGATATGTTCTGGTCGGTTAACAATCAACGTGAAGTACCTGTTTCTAGCGTTAATGATTACCAATTGCTAGCATCTAAAGGTGATAAACTGGGTAATGTTACTTATACGCCAACAGTTGAATTAGGTGAAAAGACATTGTGTTCATTGGATAAACCAGGCACATCAAATGATGGTGCTGGATTTATTGAAAATGATAAGTGTGTGCAAATTGCCAATGTTAAACATATTAACGGTGCTAATTGGGCGTATGCAACTCACCAAGGTGGTATTAAGCAATATAGTTTAACTTCACAAAAGCAGTGCCAGTTGATCGTTGAAGGTGAAAATGGCGATATTACAAATATTGCGTTAAGTGGTTTTCGCTACAACAGCAGTGAAAGTAATAAATTGCACCTTAATTTACCTGCAGATAATCACCCTGCGCGTATTAGTATCGAATGTGCATCAATTTCTGGAACTGAATCAGTGCTCGATACTGTTACAACACCACGTAATCCGGCAGTTGCTGATCTAAGAGAACCGGTAATTATTGGTCAAGAGCATGGCTATAAAGTACTGGAGTCTTCAATACCAGCTGGTTGGTTTGCACATACTGAAGGGTTTGATCCTGCAACATTATCAGTTCGAGATCGCACCTTACTAGCGACCTTAAGCGTAGGCAGTGAAAGACCTAATGTTTGTCGTTTTCCTTTAACCATTAATGGTGTTGAGCAAACGGTACACGGTTATGTTGAAAACTTTGGTAACGGTGATTTCCAATGTACAGGTGGTACAGAAATTACAGTGACAGATAGTCAAGGTGAGATGCCATTAGTATCGGCTGTTAATCAATTCGAATGGATATCGCTCAATAATCCACAACAAGTAGGTCAACGAGTAAAAGCAGTTGCAGATAATGATGCTAATTTATGTAGTGTAACTCGCAGTGGTTTTTATGGGGCTGGTTTTATCAATGCTGGTGGTCAGTGTACTCAAGTACAGGGTATAAAATGGTCAAATGGTAATCACTGGACCTTCTCTAGTAGTCACGGTCAGTATAGTTACCAGTAAAAGATGAACTGTTGCCAGTGATAGCTAATATAGCTGTTTATAAATATTATTATTAATGTTTAACCTAATAAATCCCTCATTCAAAAAGAGTGAGGGATTTTTTAAGATTATTTTAAAACAGCAATTGATACAGAAAACCTGCGCTGATAGCCATACCAATAATAACCGCTAAAAAAACGATAATCATTTGATTCTTAAAGATAGATTTTAGTAGTATCACTTCAGTTAAACTTGCACCTGCACTGCCAATAATCAATGCCATTACCGCACCTAGGCTCATACCTTTAGCTGCTAGTGCAGCACTTAATGGAATTACGGCCTCAGCACGAATATAAAGTGGAATACCAATAATAGCCGCAACAGGGATCGCAAATGGGTTATTTTCACTGGCAACCTTCGCCACAAATTCAGTTGGCATAAAACCATAAATCATCGAACCTAATGCAATTCCGCCAATTAAATAGGGCAATACTTTTTTAAAATCTGTCCATGTTGTTTGCCAAATTTGAAGCCATTTATTGGTCGGTTGTGGAGTCGCATTACAGCTGGATCCGCAACATGATGGTTTAAGCTCGCTATAAGCTTCGGCTTTAATGTATTTTTCAAAGCCTAATTTTTCTAATAAATAACCGGCAATAATAGAAACACCCATTGCGATCACAAAATAAAACACCGTCACTTTTATGCCAAAGGTCACCGCAAATAAACCAATAATAATCGGGTTAAGCAGTGGGCTTGCAAACAAAAATACCATCATGGTGCCAAATCCGGCTTTAGCACGTAACAACCCTTTTAAAAATGGAATGGTAGAACATGAGCAAAAGGGAGTGATAGCGCCAAGTAATCCTGCAATAAAGTAGCCTTTGCCATTTTTGCTACTAAGGATCGCCTGAATTTTTGCTGGTGGAATATAAACCTGCAACACGCCAACTAAATAACTAATCGCAAGAAAAAGTATAGTTAGCTCTAGCGCAAGAAAACCAAACATATGAAGGGTATTCATTATCATTTCTGAAGTAATGGTAAACATAATATTTATCTTTGTATTTCTAGTATTATCGAAATATAAGTTCGGGAAAGATCTTTGTCAAAAGAATAATTCGATATTTATGGAAATATTTAAGGCTAGAAAAGTTGATATTGTTTAATATGTTGAATAATAAGAATATTATTTTTTATTGTTCATCAATACAACATTCATCTTGGAGAAAGTTGATCACATTGGTTAAAGCATCGTATTGGGCAACGCAAAAAAGAGTTCGTCCTTCACGGCGTTGAATTAGTAATCCAGCCGAAGCAAGGCTAGAAATATGGTGCGATAGAGTAGAGCCTGGGATCGCAAGTTGTAGCTGAATATCACCAACAGCAATACCCTGACGACCTGCTTTTATTACGCGTTTAAAGATAGCTAAACGGGTTGGATGACCAAGTTCTTTGAGTGATTTTGCAATATGGTTAATGTCTATTGAATGAGTTGTCATCGTAAAAGCGGCCTTTATTGTAGTATTTATTTCCGTTGATATCGAAATATAACTAACTGTAGCTTAAAAAGAAAGTGTACTCATGTCGTAAATTATCTACAACTATTACAGTAACGACACTAGCTGTCATGTCCATGACCCTTCAGCAATTGCTTATGTGATTGGCCCAACGTTATTTACCATACGAAAAGGTGCAGTGCGGGTTGTGTGTGATGGCCCAGCGTCAGGAATGACATTACAAAAATTAGATAATAGACAGTACCAAACTGATGAATGGTCATCGATGCCGAGCCAACAGGCTGTTCTACATTTGATCAAAGAGATCTTCCTAAAGCTTGTCCATATCCTATCCATGGTATTTCTATTTTATTAAAGGTTAATAGTGATAAGTAACAAATAAAGAACCACATTAGAGTGCTACAAAAATAAAAGATATATGAGATATGAAGTATATTAAAATGAAGTAATGTCTTATTTATAATGAACCAACCAATAGAGTGAAGTAAATATAAACTAAAACTAGCATTTCCTAATCTAATAACACCTTTTAAATTAAGGAAATTAAACAAACTTGCACCGGATAGTAAAATAATAAAGAAAACTGAACATGAAAAAACAAAACTAAAAGATAGATAGCTTTTTTTATGAAAAATAACAAAAGGAATAAGGAATGAAATTATGAGTAGAATGTTTAAAATAAAACTTGGTATTTTTGAAATTAAAGGTCTGAAAAATGATTTATATTGATTACATAATGCGCCAACAATAAAAGAGGCACATATCACAGAGTCTTTGTAAATATAATGACTAAAATAAGAAGATAAAATTAATAATATAATTAAAGTTAATGTTACAGTGTTATACTTTTTGATATTAAAAAGAGACATTAAAAATGGTAGAAGAAAACTGATTGTAAAAATGGAAATAAATAGTGAAATAAATGATTTTGATGAGTAATTATAATTTTGAAAAACATAAAAAAACAAGAACAGTGATGCAAGTAGGATGTTGTATTTATTTGTTTTTCCCATTAATACACAAATAAAAGGTAGTGAAAAATATAACATCCACTCCCATTGAAGAGTCCATATAACACCACCCATAGTGACCCAAGATTGATGAATACCAAATATATCTGGTCGTAATGCTGATATACCACCATTGAGCCAATAAAAAATAGAATAAATATTATCTATATCTATTATCTGATTAATTGTTTGTTTTGTTAATATTAATAATATTGCAATACAAACTAAGGATTGAAATGTTATCATAGGGAATATTCTAGTAAATCTTTTTATATAGAAACTTTTCCATTTTATATCATTGTTGTTGCAGCATGAAACAAATAAATATCCAGAAATTAAGAAAAACACACATACAGAAAATACACCAAGGTAATCATTAAAAATATTGTGTTTAGATATACTCCATCCCTTACCTGAAAAATAGTTATAGCTAAAAATAAAATGGTGCATAGCAACAAAAGAAGCTAATAAAAATCGTATACCATCAATATTTGACTCTCTATTATAGTTATTTTTTTTATCTAAAAAATCAAAATATTTTGAACTAAACAAAAAACCTGAACTAATAATAATTAATATTACCCAAATTAAATTATATAAAGGATTTATCATGATATTCACAAGAAAATATTATTTAATTATTCGATAATAAACAATTATGAATATAAAAGCCATAATATCCATATTAAATTTATAACGCCAATTTTTTACTTCTATGTATTCGTGATAGTAATGTTTTTCTCTTGTAGACTATTTCGTAATTGATATGAACGTTAAATAGTGATTTCAAATTTGGAACAGGTTGTTAAATTAAATATCAATATTTAAATTTTCAAAGTAGATATATAACTAGCAAGAATATATTTCACGTAAATAACAAAAATATGTTTACGAGATTTAATCTTCAAGCGTTATACTCTCGGGGTATTATTATGGGTTGGTTTAGCATTTGAAAAATAGAAATATAACATTAGATCTTTTTAAAATATTACTAGCATTTATGGTGTTGGTTTGCATGGAGACATCCTTTCTACGTTTAGTCCGTTAGATTGTTTTTTGACAACCAACGGGATATTCAGAATAGCAGTACCTATCTTTTTTATTATTAATGGATATTATTTCACTACTGTGAATAATACATATAAATTAAAAAATGGCTTTATCGAGTATTTTTACTATATGTATTTTGGATGATATTATATTGTTATGAATGGTTCATTTTTCAACCATTTACTTTCACTTCGATGATCAAAAATATTATTAACTTTATTATTGGATATCATCAATTGTGGTATCTACCAGGAATGATTGGTGCAGGAATATTGACTTTTATATTCAGAGATAAAGTTAAATTAGGAATCATCATGACATTTACTTTATTTATTATTGGAGTGTTGATTCAATATTTAGCAAGCTATCATGTTTTCTCAAAACCAATACTCGATAAATTTGTAAATTATACATTTATACATCGTAACTTTTTATTTTTAGGATTTCCTTTTTTCTATATTGGTTACTTTATAAAAAATAGTAAGTCATTGGTTAAATTAAGTTTACCTGTTTTGATTTCAATATCCATTTTAGGCTTGGGGTTATTATTAGGTGAGAGCTGGTATAACTACAATAATCCACAAGAAAATGGTGGATTTGATAATTATTTATCTTTGATTTTAATATGCCCAGCTTTATTCTTACTATTTATTAATCCTAAATTAGCAAGATTAAGTAATAATGGTAATTTAGCTTTAATATCATCATCAATATATTTTATTCATCCATTTTGGTTCATTGTTTTAAATGAAGTCACAACATTTAATAAATTTGTTATGACACTATTTTGTTTTGCGTTGTCATTGATATCATCTTATTTATTAATAGCATTGTATAAGGTAAAAGTACAAAACAAACAGATATTTAAATTTATTCTATAATGTAGTGTATATATATTATAGCTGTAATGTATCCATGTTTGAATTTTTTAGTACAAATTAAGACCAATAAAAAATTAACCCTAGGTGACCGTCTCTATCGAGGCGGTCTTTATCTGTATAACTACGTTCATTACCATCAATTAAAGTCGTGCGTTAAGATAATGATTTTAATCATTTTAAAACTGTTAAATCAACAATATATTGTGCAGAATCATTCATCAATGCACTATGCTTTTTATCACTGTTTGGTTTCCAGTTTTTAGTATGAAGTTCAGACTGTGAATATAAACCTATTATTGGTTTATTATATGCTGTAGATATATGAACAAGAGCAGTATCAACAGATATAACACCATTAGATCTTTTTATAAGACAGATAGAATCTTGTATTGATGAAACAGTTAAAATATGACAGTTATGGCCTAATGCATGTGTCCATTTTTTTTGTTTTTAATATAATCGGGAACTATAAAAACACATATTAGGTTTTTTGTTTTTAACTCGTTAATTATTTCTTTACTTTTTTCTACCGTTATACACCTTTTCTTAGATGATGCAAATGGATTAAAAACGATATAATCTTTAATGTTTTTTTCAGTTAGAATTTTATCTGTTGATATTAAGTTATCTTGATTTTCATAAACTTTAAACATACCACTGACATGATCAAATCCATAAGCAGCCATCATATTTGAATAAACTATTGGTTGAAATAAGCCTTTATGAAGTGGTCAATAAATACTGGCCACAGTTTTAGAGGTTAACCAATATAATCGTTCAGATTCATTAGGGGTTAATCCACCATTATATTGGTGAGGCCTTAATTGGCTGTAATAGCCAATAATATATCGAGTGATTTCATGTTTTGCTTCAGCAAAACTACGATAGCCAACATTTGGAACCCATTCTGTTTTTAAACTTCTAAAGAAACGTTCCATTGGTGCGTTATCCCAACAATTTCCCCGACGAGATAAACTTTGTTTAATCTGGCATCGCCATAATAATTGTCGATAGTAGCGACTTGTATAATGACTACCTTGATCGCTGTGGAACATAACCTCTTTAGGTTTATGTCGTGATTCATAAGCCATCAGAAGTGCTTTACCTGTTAATCGACTATCAGGCGATAGAGACATCGCCCAACCAACAGGTTTTCTCGAAAATAGATCGATAACTACAGCAAGATACATCCAACGATTTCCAGTCCAAACATAGGTCACATCACCGACCCAAACTTGATTTGGTGATGTAACCGCAAATTGACGATCAAGGTGATTAGGAATCGCAATATGTTCCTGTTTTACTTTACGGTATCGATGTTTCGGCGATTGGCAACTAACAAGATTAAGGCCTTTCATTAGCTTAGATGCACGATATCGGCTTAACCATACCTGCAATACTTCTAGCCCCAGCAGAACCATCGCTAGCTGCATGTACCTCTTTGATTAAACAACGAAGTTTAATCAATTCAATAGAAATAAACTTTGGCCGTCTCTGCCAATATTTATAGCTACTGCGATGAACACCTAATACTTTGCATAACGTTGTTATGCTGTGGCTCTTCTTGATTTTCTCGATTAACGAGAATTGTTCAATGAGTCTGACATCAAGAGAGCGGTGGCTTTTTTTAATATTTCATTATGCTCTTCAAGTGTCGCTAACTTCTTTTTTAATTCTCGTATTTCAATTTGTTCAGGCGTCATTGGCGATGCTTTTGGAGCTTTTCCTTGGCGCTCCTCTTTAAGCTGTCGAACCCACTTATCCATAGTAGATTTACCCACATTCATTGCTTGGGCTGCTTCTGTTACTGAGTAATTTTGTTCTAGAACTAATTGTGCTGCTTCAAGCTTAAATTCAGCACTAAATAATCGTCTTGTACGCTTTGTCATAATGTCACCTATCCATGTTATGAGGTGATGATATCACCTCTGAGTAGGTGGCCAAATTTAATGTACCACTACAGCCTGCCATATCCAGTCATTATTATCGAACGAAGAAATAAAAAAACCATAGCTTAAAAATATTATAGAGAATATTTTTATGAATTTAATAGAATTATCCTTTTTCATTTTAGCTCTATCTTTATTCAGTAGTTAATGAAGATGTTTTACTCTTTTTGGTTAAATTGTGGTGTTTTTTTGTATCTGCGCAGTAGCTGAGTTAATTGGCTACTTCTAAATGCTGCTATCCATATCTCTTTAGTAGAGTTTGAACTCTAATTCATTTCTGTCCGTGCGACCTGAAGTCGTATGAAGCGTTGTTCACCGCTTTATGAGTGAACCGTCTGTATCACCAGATGAACCTACGAGCCTGAATAAAGCAGCGGCTCGGACAATGTAACGAAACTTGGCCGTTTGGCTGAGTGGGAAAAGAATCGTGAGAGGACGTTCCTCCTGAAAACCACAATTCGGGTAAGTGCTAGGTAGTCAGTATGATGAACGTATGTGAATCCATTCAAGGTGCGTTATGTGATGAAGCAGCGGAAGTGGTTAATACGCTGTGGCCAAAATGGCAATGAGAGTTGGAAAGAAGTTGGACAGTATTCTTTCGTGATCGCAGTACTCTCCGCACTATAGTGGGCATCTAAGCTGACATTTTACGTGACATACGGAACAGGGTAAGCCTGTATCACTCCCTCTGGGAAAGCCGCAGTGGCCGATAGTGATGCAGGTATAGGAGGTCGGAAAAAGCGAAAGCTACATTGTAATGATGTAGATACAGACTCATGTCTGATCACGAAAGTGAGCCCACTTCCGACTGGTCTCCCTTTGCGAGAGAGTTTGAAGAACTTTATTCAAGGAGAAAAGCAAATGGTGATCTCGAAAGAGATTAGTGCATCTTCTGACGGTGCTCAATGGCAGTCAATAGACTGGAAATCCGTTGAAGCGCACGTATTAAAGCTTCAAATGCGTATCGCAAAAGCAACTAGAGAAAAGAAATACGGTAAGGTGAACTCCTTACAGTGGCTCTTAACTCATTCTCGCTCAGCTAAGCTTCTTGCGGTTAGGCGAGTATCTCAAAACAAAGGCAGTAAAACGCCTGGAATAGATGGTGTCATCTGGAACACAGATGCACGCCGTATGAAAGCAGTCAATCAGCTTAGTCGCAAGACTTATAAAGCGAAGCCACTTAAACGTATCTACATTCCCAAAAAGAACGGCAAACTCAGGCCATTAGGCATTCCATGCATGGTTGATAGAGCGCAACAAGCACTCCACCTACTAGCACTAGAGCCTGTGTCTGAAACACTTGCTGATCCCAATAGTTATGGATTTAGATCTAATCGCAGTACTGCTGACGCAGTCAGTCAATGCTTCAAATGTTTGGCTCTAAAGAAATCAGCTAAATGGATACTTGAAGGGGATATCAAAGCCTGTTTCGACAAGATCGGCCATCAATGGCTTCTTGATAACATCGCTGTAGATAAGCGAATGTTGAAACAATGGCTAAGGTCTGGCTTTATGGACAAAGGTCTGTTCTATGATACTGATGAGGGTACACCACAAGGCGGAATTATATCTCCGACCTTGATGTTAATGACTCTCTCAGGGCTAGAGCAGTGCATAAAATCCACTGCGCTCAAAAAGAGCGCTAGAGCCAACTTTATTGGTTATGCGGATGATTCCGTGGTCACCTGCTCATCAACGGAAGTGCTAGTGAACGATATCAAACCGTTGATTGCTGACTTTTTGGCAGAAAGAGGGTTAACCCTCTCCGTAGAGAAAACGAAGCTTACTCACATTGATGATGGCTTTGACTTTCTGGGCTTCAACCATAGGAAGTACAAAGGAAAATTGCTTATTAAGCCGAGCAAATCCAACACGCTGTTATTTTTGAGAAACCTACGTGAACTCATCAAAAAGCACGCAACCATTCCTGTTAACGATCTCATCAAGTTGATAAATCCGAAACTCAGGGGATGGGCGAATTACTATCGCCACTGTGTTGCTAAGCAGATATTCGGGTATGTCGGGCACAATCTATTCCAAGCATTATGGTACTGGGCAGTTAGACGTCATCCAACCAAGTCCAAGGACTGGGTTGTTCATAAATACTTCCTCAACCGTAAAGGCCAATGGCAATTTCACGGTTGGCAGAAAGTCATGAACATGGATTGCCTGTTTAACCTATTCCAAATAGCAAAAGTGCCCATTGAGCGACATGTAAAAATCAAGAGTGCGGCGACTCCTTTTGACCCTGAATACCAAGAATACTTGGCAAAGCGGAAGTCAAAAAGACAAGCTCGTAACTCATGGGTTGATCCTGCTCTGACTGCTTTATAAGTTGCTGGGTGTCAAACGATGCCTTAGTGGAGGCTTGAGCCGTATGCAGTGAAAGTTGCACGTACGGTTCTTAGAGGGGCGGCACTTGGTAACAAGTGTCGTCTACTCGACATAAATGTGTTAACGATTAATTGAGAGTAAATGTGATCACCAAGCGATTCTGTCGTATCGTAATTACCAAGCGACTTTGTCGCCACTAGGCAAGTATCGACACTTAAAATCACTAATTTCATATTTTAATACATTTGTTATTTTATTCATATTGGTGAATAAAAACGGCCAACTAAATAGGTGGCCGCTGGCTTGGTGCTTATAGAGAGTCTGTATTAACGAAGCTCATCAGTAACAGCAAGCACTGCTGCTAGGGCATCGTGACCAAAGCCAATGCTACGCTCTGGAGACCAGCCGTATAGACTATCTGGCTGATTATTATGATCTTTAAATGGCATTTCAACAGTGTAAGATAAGCAGTTAAATTGCTCGCCAACCCAGTTTGAAGCTACAGTAAGGTTCGCTTCGCCTGGTTTATCTTTTCCGTAGCCGTGTTCGTCTTGGAATTCTGGCGTTACAGTTAATAGCGCTTGTTTGAATTTATTTTCAAGATTTTCAAGGCGCGCATCGTATGATGGAATACCTTCAGAACCCGCAACGAAGTTAAATGGAATTGCCTCATCGCCGTGAATATCAAGGAACATATCTACGCCTGTTGCTAGCATTTTCTCGCGTACGTAGAATACTTCAGGGCTGTTTTCTAATGATGGTGTTTGCCACTCGCGGTTAAGGTTTACACCGATTGCATTTAAGCGTAGGTGACCACGTGCGCTGCCGTCTGGGTTCATGTTTGGTACTACATAGAAGACGGCTTTGTTTAGTAGGGCACGACCAACAGTGTCGGTTTCATCTAATAAGCGTTGTACTAAGCCTTCAACAAACCATTCTGCCATGGTTTCACCTGGGTGCTGACGTGCAATAACCCAGATCTTTTTCTTTGGTGCTTCTTCGCTATCAGCGGCGTGCTCATCGCCAATCACTAATAGGCTAACATCACGGTTATCTAATGTATGACCGAGTGTTTCTAGGCGGCAGTTGTAATGACTTTGTGCAAGATGCAATAGATCTTGATGACGATCGTAGCTGTACGGTGCAAAGTAAGCAAAGTACATTGATTCATTTTCAGGGATCACGTTAAACGTTAATGTGTCGCCATCAAATTCTGAAGGAATACGGAACCACTCTTCACGATCGTAAGAAGCAACAACATCATAGCCATTCCAACCTTCAGGGTAGGCTGAGTTAGCAAGATCTAATAATTTAATGGTATGTGGCTGTTGAGCTTCTGACTCTAAACGGAAGTGAAACCATTGATGTAATTCAGATTGGTTATCGTTAGGAATACTAAGTTGAATGTCGTCTTTGCTTTCTGCTTTAACTACATTGATGCTACCGCTTTCAAAGTTACTGAAAATTTTCATGGTGTTTACTCGTTATCGTTATAAGTATTAATTTAGGCTATCACAAACGATGGCTATCGATAATGATTTTTGTTTATCAAAATAAGGTTTCATTGTTAGCTTAAGAGATGACATAACAATAAAAATGCATAGATTTTATTAAAACAATGATTAAAGCACATTAATGTGATTAAGTTGGCTTTTATAGTGATAACTTATGCAGCAATACTATAGATACAGCGTTTATGTGGCTGGTTATCTTAAAAGGGGTATGGTATTTGTATCAACCTATCCATAGTAAACATTGGTGTGGTTACACTTCTAAATGAAAGCCTTACATCTCAAAATTATTAAGTACATGCGCCTATTTCATGTATTACGTATTATTAGCGCCTGTATTATTGCTTTTTCTATCGATATATTTTTTAAGATTCCTTACGCAACTTGGGCACCGATTACGATCATCGTAGTGATGTCAGCTAAGTATTCTGGTGAAGTATCAGATAAAGCCAGTCAGCGAATCTTGGGAACGACAATCGGGGCTATTCTCGGTTTATCACTGTATTTTTTTCCAAGTGATAATGTCTATTGGCACTATGGATTATTAGTGGCAATGCTGAGTGTGTCACTTTACTTTACGCTTGGTAAATATTCATACAGCGCTATTTTAACATCTGTCACTTTAGTATTAGTTGCCGGTAGTGGCCCCGGGGATTTACATATCGCATTATGGCGTACTACCAATGTGCTGTGGGGCGGATTAGTAGCAATTATCGCGAGCCAATATTTATTTCCAGCCAAAGCCACTGATCATTTTAAATTAGCCTGTGGTGATTTTTTACGTTTGTTTCATCAAAACTATTCTGAACATAATGCGTTGGTAAACAGTGATGATGCTTATCGTGAAGTTCAGCTAGTAAAATTGCGTCAAACACTTAATAAGATCACGGCATTAGAGTCGAGTATTGGTCACGAGACACCAGAGATGAAGCTATCAGTCAAAAAGGCGATTGCTTGTCAGGTGAGAATGTTTAATTTGCTGGAGAATATCGTTCAAACCCAGTGGCGACATCAATACAGCAAAGAAAAAGTGCAGGAAATACGGGCATTATCAAAAGCTAAAGAGCAATTATCTCAAATGTGTGAATTATTGGGTGAGGATTTACTGGACTTAGAAAACCCACTTATAGTACTCAATAAAAAACAGTTAGAGATATTAGCCCTATATCCGAAATTATCAGCAAGTGTTGATAGCCGTACTGATATTAGTTACTACGGCTATTTATGGCTTAATCGAGAATTGGCACGTCAGGTAGCAGAGCTTTCTGAGTGGTTGTGCCAATTTGAAACGATTAAAAACGATCTACTTTAATGTAAGCCGTTATTTCATTGCCGAATAATAAGCCGCAATATCTGCCAGATCTTGTGAATTAAGGTTTTGTAATTGTCCCTTCATCATCGTTGCCATCGGGCCTGTTCGAGTGCCATTAGTATAGGCAGCCATCGCATCATACAAGTATTGCTGCTGTTGACCGGCAAGGTTAGGGTAGCTTGGTTGTGATGCGATGCCATTACTGCCATGACAAAAACGGCAACTTGGCGTTTTGAGTTCACCCTTAGTGGCATCACCTTTAGGCATTGCGTTAGCGTGACTACTGAGACCAACAGTAAGCACAATAGCGGTTGTTAGAATGCGAGAAATGTTTAATAGCGTCATGATTAATAGTCCATTATAAATGTAGATATATGATCGTATAGTAAAGGCATACGATAACTAATCAATGACTTGAAGTTGGTTTTTGTTTGAATAATGTAACAATAAATGTCGTATATAATGACATTTTTGCTCTCTGGCTTGCTGATGACGTTAGCTATCAGGTGTATTTCTTATGCGTACAAAACGTGCAAAACGAGGAATTCCTCGGTCGGTATAGCCGTTATAACGATATTGAATGGTTGAACCAATAGCTGGAGGTGACAGCCGTTGTTGATCATTAAAGCCTGAGCCTATTTTAAAGGTATTATTTGTTGCTGTTTTCACCCATACCGCACCCATCATTCCTTGATATTTTCCATTCCCTTCTTCATAGCCAATAATAATTGCTTCGGCGTCTTGGTGGTTTTTAAGCTTTAACAAATGTTCAGTACGACCAGCAGTATACTTATTTAATTTATGATGCAGCATTAAGCCTTCACCATCATGACTGCTGACTATATCTAACCATTGGACTAAGATTGCCAAATTATCGAGAGATTTATGCTCAACCCATTGTAGGTGATTGATTGGTCGATGATTATGATCCCGTTGTTGGTCAATCAATGTTTGTAACTGACGATAGCGTTGTTCAAAGGGGGCTGTGTTATGTGGAAGATCAAACACCATGTAATTAACCCGTTGCCACGCTTCATGGTTAGGGGTGGCATCAAGCACAATACGTGTTAATGCTTGAAATTGACCGCGTTCAATCCACAGTTCACCATCAAGCGGCACTGGCGGGAAATCAGCATAAAACCAGCTTGGCGCATGGATTATTTTACCTGTTTTTGTCAGTAACTGGTTACCATTCCAATAAGCACGAATACCATCTAGCTTTTCACTGACTAAATAATCCGCAATGGTAAAATTGTCGTGGATTTGACTATCATCACTGTAATGAACGGCATTGAGTTGATCACTTGGTAAGCTTTTAGCCAGCATCAATGACAGCTGTTCTGCAGTAACTGGAAAACTGAGTGAAAGGCTAACTAATGCAGCAATTGAGGTTAATCGCTTACTAACATATTGAAAATTTTGCGTATCATGAGAATTGGAACATGGTTGGAATGGTAATGATGACATGTTATCGATCCCTCGTGAACATTAAGTTATAACAGTAATTAAAGGGGCTAAGTGGGTAAATTATAGTGGTCTATTTTTAGCTGTATTTGTGCCAAAGGTGGAATTACAGAATGTGAATCAAGTTACGGTTACATTATTTATGTGTTTGAGGTGCTAAATAAGAATTAAGTATGTTGATTATCAATATAGTCAAGATGCTAAAAAAGGGTTATTTATTGACTGTATTTATAGGCGGGCTAAGGTAAACTTTCGTCATTATTGAGCTTTTCATACGGTATTTGCTGTAATGCAACCTTCTTTATCCGGCTTTTTTTCTCGCGTTAACACGTTTTTAGTGTCTAAAAATATTAAGATTTCGTTTCATTGTTATTTTATCCATGCCATGAGTTTTATGGCACTCGGTTTGTTCTCTTCGTTGTTAATTGGTTCAATTCTAAACACTATCGGTATTAAGTTTTCAATCCCGTTACTGAGTGATGTTTTGTGGCCGATTGCAAAACAAATGACAGGACCAGCTATTGGTGTAGCGATAGCTTATGCACTAAAAGCGCCACCATTAGTATTATTTTCATCCACTATTGCTGGTGCTGCCGGGGCGGCAATGGGAGGGCCTGTTGGTGCATTTGTTGCGACTATTTGTGCTGTTGAGTGCGGTAAAGTTGTTGCAGGGGAAACCAAGGTGGATATTTTAGTGACGCCAGCAGTTACGGTGTTAGTTGGTGTCTTTATTGGTAGTTGGATTGGGCCATTGGTCGGTGCTGTTATGACCCAATTTGGTCAATTAATTATGTCGACGACTCAATTGCAACCATTGCTGATGGGCGCATTGGTAGCGGTACTAATGGGCATGGCATTAACCTTACCTATTAGCAGTGCTGCGATTGCAATTATGTTGAGCTTAAATGGCTTGGCTGCTGGGGCTGCGACTGTTGGCTGTGCAGCACAAATGGTTGGTTTTGCTGTTATGAGTTATCGCGTTAACGGCTGGGCGGGCATATTTGCTCAGGGGTTAGGCACATCTATGTTACAAATGCCTAATATTGTTAAGAATTATAAAATATGGATTCCGCCGATTATTGCTTCAGCTGTGCTTGGACCTATCGCGACGGTGGTATTTCATATGGAAAATACGCCTCTTGGCGCAGGTATGGGAACATCAGGTTTAGTGGGGCAAATACAAACGTTGATTGCGATGGAACAACCAGGTGTGAGTAGTGGCTATATATATGGCTTAATAGTGCTGATGCATTTTGTTTTACCCGCTCTGATCACACTTATTATTGCTTATATAATGCGCCGTCAAGGCTGGATCAAAGACAGTGATCTGATTCTAAAATTAAGCTAGCAGTGGTTATTGGTTATGACTAACGCTTAGCAAGGGTCGATATTTGTTGTTCTGCACAGCGAAAAAAGGCATCGGCTTGGCGTTGGCTAGCAATAAAAGTAAAAGGTTTCAGTCCCTCAAGGTGTAATGTGGTGCGATAGCTGTGGGTCTTAAATGCTTGAGTAAAACGTTGAGGGCTAAAATTATCGTTGGCAATGGTGGCGGTATAAATCGCTGTTTGGTTATCAAGCCGTTTAAATAAGTTGTGGTCGACAATATAGTCAAAGGATGGATGTTGTTCGATATTATCCATTGAATGCTGGCTTAATTCACCTCGAGATGGCGCTTGAAGATCATTGAGATGGTAAATTTTAACATCAAAGTTATTATGCTTATCTGTAGACATGGTGAGAACAGTATTCTCTGGTAAATGTTGTTCTTTTACTGTGAGTGTACATTTAGTTTCTGTCTGACTATAGGTAGAGTTCTCAAGTAAAGGCAGCGAAAATGCTGAAACAGTTAAGGCAATCAGTGATGTGATCATAAACATACCTATATATTTTGCGGTGTATTGAAGTATTGAAATCCGTTAAATTAATCCTAGTGTGGTTGAGCAATATTTATGGACTAATATCACAATATATTATGGTTGAAACACATTATTAGAATTGAGAATTGGCAAGGGATTGATGCGAATTAACTAATAATTAAGATCTTTTTAAAACAATAAAAGATTATTTGATGCAAAATTAACAATCTATCATGAGGAAAGTGATAATTTCATAGATAGATAAAACTATTAGTGATTCTTAATCCAATAAATAAAATGGAGAAAGTGATTATGTCTACTAAGTCGACGAGTAAAAACCCTTTGTTGTTATCTCTTTTAGCGCTCATCGCTGGTGGTGCAATTGGTTATGGTGTGGGAATGAAAGTAGAGCAGAACAGTAGCGCACCTAGCCTACAAGCTTGTCAGCAACAACTGCAGTCTCAAACAGATCAGCTTCAGCATAGCACTGAACAATATCAAGCATTAGTAACTAAAAATGAACAGCAGCAACAACAGTTAACTCAAGCAACAACAGAGTTAGCGACAATGACTGCATTAGCAGAAAAACAAAAAAAGGACTTTGCAAAACAACTGGCATCTTTGGCACAAAAAAAGCAGCAGTTATCTGTAAGTCAACAAAAATTAGAAGTGACGAAAAAGAAACTAAATACTGAAGTTGTTAAGTTAAAAACCACCACTAATAAACAGCAAGTGGTGATTGATAAGTCGCAGCAGTATTTTAAACGTCAAGCTGAGATGAAAGCCAATGTGGAAGCAACTCAAGCACAAATTGTTGAATTAACCAAAACAACGAAAGGCTTTAAAAAGACCTGTGACGAGTTTAAATCTGGCAATAGTTGGAATTGGGTATCACAAAAAGATTGTGATAATTATGAACAACAATTGGGATTATTAAAGACCCAACAAGCAACGTTAGTTTCTCAGCAACAGGCTTTAACGGCGATTAATAAAGAAATAGGTAATAAAGAAATAAGCAAAAAATAATGTTTATTGTTGTTACTAAATAAAATAAAAATAGCTGCAATTGCAGCTATTTTTGTATTAGTTATCGTAGTATGTATCTAGTGACCAATTGGACGCGCAAGTGAGGTTGGAAAACCACGCTCTGCTGCTAATTTTTCAGCATAACTAACGATTTCATTGAGGCTTAATTGCTGAGCCACAGGAAATGCGTTTTCACGGGTTTGCGGTGGTGGTGACTGAATTAAATTCAATGCTGCCAGTTGTTCAATGATCGCATCAGCTACAGATAATGCCGATGAGGCTTTAACAATTTCAGAGCGCGCATAGCGTTGATGAGAATAAGAAACATCAGCGGCACGTAAAGTTGGATCATTCCCTGGAATTTGCTGAGCACCAAATAAAGGTTTACCACCCACCGTCGCTTGATCAAAGTGATTAACAAACTGTGCCATATGGTTAATGGCGCGTTGAGTGCGCTGTTCTATTTCTTGTTGCGTCCAATGTTGCTGCAACTTCTCTTTAAAAGATGCATCTAATTGTGGTTGAGCACTATTGCCATTGGATGCTACTAAGCCATTCTTAAACAAGGTAATATCTTGTGTCATACCGTGAAGTTGGAAGAAACCGTCAGGGTAAGGTGTTAGTTGAGCCATACCATTAGGCGTGCCACGTTCACCATGAAAAATAACTTCTGGCCATTGTGCATCACATTGTGACCAATGGGCAACATAGGCCGCTTTAAATTCCACCATTCGTTGACGGGGAATATGTGCTAAATCATCAATCGTTCCAGTACGATAGCCGCCAGCGTTAACTAAGTAATCGACATTAATCTGTTGTTGATGATTAGTCGCGTCTTGGCTGCTAACTTGCCAACCATTAGGTAGCTCAGCTAACGACGTTACTTTAGTATTGGTATTAACGTGACAATGGGGCAGCCTTTGTAGGGCAAGTGCCAATGTTGCGGCAATTCTAAAAACACTTAGGCCATATTCCTGGACCATGACTAATGGGTATTTAAACTGATCTAAATTAATCGATTTAGCTACCGGGATCATCCACTGATCGGGCGTTAAAGGCTGTTGAGGATTATCTTGTAATGCTAGACGTTCTAAATCACTGCGTTGATACAGTTTAAAATAATCATTTGGATTTCCTAACACACAATTTTTCGCATCGTCTGCAACCAGAGCTTGGTAAGTTTGCTGTAATAAAGTTAATCGAGGTAATAAATCATCAGGATGGCCAGCGTCATTGCAAGGGATCGCAATAACAGTTGGTCGAATATTTGAGGTGTGCTGGTAAACGCGCAATGTATCAATAGATTGTTTAAGTAGCGTTATACATTGTTGATCTGAGATCTCACGATAAAGATTACCGCCAGCATGTAAATGACAAATAGGCGGACCATTTACGAGACTTTTCCCTTCTTCAAACAACTGAACATTTACACCTTGTTCAGCTAATCGAAGTGCAATAGTCGATCCCGCTATACCGCCACCAATAATACCTACCGTAATCGGCGAATCAGCGATAAGCAGGGATGTCGTTTTACTTTCAATTAAATTCATAATGCTTGAACACGTCAATCAGCTAAAAAAAATAAAAGGGTTTATGCGCTAAAGGTATATGCAATAAATCCCTTGAATGCATGAGTAAACTTATTTTACGTTGTAATAAGATAAAGAGAAATAGCCGTTAATTAAAATCCAATTAAAAGCGGAAAAGTACTATTTTTCTCATGGATGGTTTGATTGATCAGTATGTTGAATTCTTTATAAGTATTTGTTGGTTTTTGGTATGTGTTTTAGATGGTGCTTTATGCATATTTAACATATAGATTCTTGCTTATAATTTTTTTTATGAATGTTTTGTATTCTTTTTAAAAATAATTCACGTGTTTTATTGAATAAATATAGTAAGTGTTGTTTTTATTTAGTTGTTTTATTTCAATTACTTATGTTTTTCATTGGATGCTATTATTTATTTATTATGGATTTTTATTTTTTCTTTTGCTAAATTGCATCAAGTTTTTTGAACTTAAATGTAAAAGTGTGGTCACGGATTACATTTCTATGTTGGAATGTCGATAAAACAGCAGTAGTGGTAATAAGTATAATAAAGGATAAGTAATGTCTAAAATGAATCTAGTAGTTTTACCTCTTGCACTTCTTGTTTCTGGTGCAGTAAACGCAGCAACAGTAAATCCATACTATGTGGGTGCTCGTGCTGGTGGTGTTCATTACGCTGATTTCGATGCGAAAACAGGTAATGATCATTGGAACCCAAGCCAATCAAAGTCTATTGATAAAGATGATTTTGCTGGTGGTGTATTTATGGGTTACAACGTAACACCATGGTTTGCTGTTGAGACAGGTTATACTTGGCTAGGCGAAGCAACGCTAAAAGGCGATAACGCACATAACGAGAAAATTGAACAGCAAGCAATCGATCTTGTTGGTAAATTTACTTACCAAGCAACCGATGCCTTAGATCTATACACTAAAGTCGGTGGTGCATGGCAGTTCTCTCATTACAAAAATAAAGCAACAGGTGTGTCAGATCGTGATGATAGCCTAGTCGCTACTGCTGGTCTTGGTGCTGAATATCACTTCACAAACAACCTTTCTGCTCGTGCTGAATACCAGTACTACCACGATATGGAAGTGAAACCTGCTGATACTAAAATCAACTGGGATGCACACTACTACGGTGTGAGCCTTGTATACGGTTGGGGCGCACCAGCGGCAGTTGCTCCTGTTGTTGCTGAAGTTGTTGAAGCTACAACTATTCAACTAGAGCCGATTTCTGCTGAAATGCCATTCGCATTTGATAGCAACAAACTATCTGCAGCAGATAAGCAACGCCTAGAGCCAATCGCACAACGTCTTGTGAACTTCCCTGAAGCACAACTTGTTGTTATTGGTCACACAGATAGCACTGGTGCTGAAGCATACAACCAGAAGCTATCTGAGCAACGTGCACTTACTGTTGCTACATACTTAACTAAGCACTTCAACATTGATCCTAGCCGTGTATCTGCGGAAGGTCGTGGTGAACTAGATCCTGCAGCATCAAACGATACTTCAGAAGGTCGTGCTCAAAACCGTCGTGCAGATGTAACGACTCCTGGTTTTGAAATTGAACAAGAAGCTGTAGCGGCTGTTGCTCAATAAGTATTACTTAAATGTATTTTTAAAAGCGCCTAGTTGGCGCTTTTTTTTCATCTGTTAGTTGTTAACTGCAGCATATTGACTAAGCCATAACGACGATTGCTGTTGATAATCGGAGTATTTTTTTCTGACTTAGCTTGAGAGTGATATCATAATACTATTTAGCAACCGTAGGTGTTATACCTAATAACTAACCAGAGAATATTATGGCGATTTGGCAACGACCGTTTACGTTAGCACTTTTTAATCAGACCTCTAAAAATACCTTAGTTGAACATTTAGGTATTAAATATGTTGCGTTTGATGATTCATCGTTGTCTGCAACTATGCCAGTGGATTGTCGTACTCATCAACCATTAGGTATGTTACATGGTGGCGCATCTGTTGTTTTAGCAGAAACATTAGGTTCATTAGCGGCTAATTTTGCAGTAACCACTGATTATTACTGTGTGGGTTTAGATATTAATGCTAACCATATTCGCGCTGTACGTAGCGGCGTGGTGACAGGAAAGGCAACCCCATTGCATCTTGGTGCGACAACGCAAGTATGGCAGATTGAAATTCGTGATGAACGTCAGCGACTCGTTTGTACCAGTCGTTTAACGATGGCCGTTTTAAAACATAAAAAGCAGTAAATACAATGATCATTACTTTTTCTCAAGGAAAAATTATTGCAACTCAACATGAAGTTGTTATTCGAATCGAAGGCGATTGCCGAATCATGATGCAAGCACAAGTTGACGAATTAACCTTAATTGGTGGTGCCAATGTGATCACCGCTGTTGGTAGTGGTTTAAATTGGTCAGTGAAATTAGATACTGATGATCAAATGCAGCAGTTAGCCGCTGAAATAGGAATTGCAATTACGCATTACTGATTATTTGATCTATTGCTGGTATTTTGCGATTGAATCTTGATGTTAATCATCACTGAATAGTTTTATTTTTATTTAATTATGACAAATAAATACTATTTTGGCATTATTGGTGATTGTGCAGTTAATTGCATCGAAAATATATCTAATATTAATCATTATAAAGTAAATAGTATGTCTAAAAAATATTTTGCGCTGTTACCGCTTGCTGTTCTTATTTCTGGCGTTGCTCATGCAGCACCTGCTAATCCTTATTATGTTGGTGTTCGTGTAGGTGATGCTAACTATTCACACTTTGAACAGAATGGCCATACCTCTAACCTTGGTTTGAAACAAAACGATCTGGGTGCAGGTATTTTTGCTGGTTATAATATTACGCCATGGTTTGCTGTTGAGACTGGTTATACGTGGCTAGGTGATGCGCAGATTAATCATCAAAATATTAAACAACATGCGTTTGATTTAACTGGTAAGGCAACATGGCATCTAAATGATAGCTGGGGCTTATTTGCCAAAGCGGGCGGCAGTTACATGCTAACGGCTTACCATGGCAATGGTGTTAGTGATACAGATGATCATGTTGTAGGTACTGTGGGTGCGGGTGTTGAATATCAATTAACCGATCACCTGTCTACACGTCTTGAATACCAGTATTACCATGATTTAACCTCAAAACCTCGTGGTACTGATTTAAGCTATAAATTTGATACTAACTTCTATGGTTTAAGCTTGGTTTACAATTGGGGAGCGAAGCCTGTTGTCGTTGATACGATTGCGCCTGCAATGGCACAAACAGTAACGATCGAGCCATCAACATTATCATTAGGTTATGGTGTTAATCAGTATAAATTAACCGCTGATAATGAAAAAGCACTGCAACCTATGAAGCAGCGTTTAACCCGTTATCCTAACGCTACCGTTGTTGTAACAGGCTATACGTCTAATACAGGTACAGCGGCTTATAACCAAACATTATCTGAAAAGCGTGCTAATGCTGTTGCTTCTGAATTAGCAAAATATGTTGCAGATCCTGCACAAGTTACTGCGCAAGGTATGGGTGAACAACATCCTGTAGCTAGCAATGATACTGCTGAAGGACGCGCACAGAATCGCCGTGTAGAAATTACATCTCCTGCGTTAAAGATTGCGACAGAAGCCGCTTCTGAGCGTTAATCTGACCTTGATGTCATATTGTAAATAATAAAAAGCCAATCATGCAAATAATAACCATGATTGCTTTTTGATATCGTTTTTTGAAACTAGAAAGGGTTATTTACTTGGTGCACAAATAGACTTTTTGCGTAAACATAATGACATTATCATGCCAAAGATTGCTCCTTGAGTAATAATGGCAGAACCACCATAGCTAAAGAAAGGTAACGGACTTCCCATTACAGGTAACACGCCACTCACCATGCCAATATTAATAAAGCTATATAAAAAGAAGCTAAGTGCAAAAGAGGCACTGACTAAGCGCGCAAACGGTGATTCCGATTGATTAGCTAACCAAATAACACGAAAGGTCATAAAAGCGTAAACCCCTAATAACAGTACGCTGCCCCAATAGCCCCATTCTTCAGCGAAGGTTGAGAAAATAAAGTCAGTATGGCTTTCAGGTATAAAGCCCAAATTACCTTGAGTGGCATCTGTCCAACCTTTACCGCGCAAGCCTCCAGAACCAATTGCAATTTTTGATTGAATGATTTGATAACCCGAGCCAAGCGGATCCGATTCTGGATTAAGAAATTGCAGTACACGTTTTTTTTGGTAAGTTGCCATTACAAAATACCAAGCAAGAGGAATAGTAACACCAACAATGCCTAACACTGTTGATATTAACCTCCAACTCATGCCAGCATAATAAAGTACAAATAACGCATATAAAATGGTAAAGATAGCACCATCAAGATCAGGCTGAATAAAAATAAGCCCAGCAGGAATCGCTGTTATCATCAAACAAATCAGCACTTTTTTAAGTGTTGGACGTCCTGCTTCTGCAATTAAAATCCACGCCATCATTAACGGCACAGCTACTTTTACCAGTTCAGATGGCTGGAAACGAATCGGCCCAAGTGCTAACCAGCGTTGTGAACCGTTGGTACTGTCACCGCTAACAAAAACACCAAGTAATAAAATTACCGTTAGCATAAATAAATAGGGTGTATAACGTTGATAAGTGGCTGGCGCGATTGAAGACATCACAATTAATGCACCAATAGCTAGCATGCCACGAATGAGATGACGCTCAATGATGGGTACACTAAAGCTGCTTGCACTCCATACGGTTAATGAACTAAATGTAATCAAAAGGAGAATTGATATACAAAGAGGCATATCAAGATAAGGACGGTATTTATTCATTTAGTACTACTGTAAGCCACGCGAAATTGCGCATCGATAAAAAGTACCGCTACTTTAAAATATTATTGCTTCGCTACAAGAGATATTTTGCAAGAAAATGTATTTCTGTTGCAGTGAGCTAATAAATGCATAATTTTTGCGTTTAAATAGCCTTAATTTTAAATATTATCGAGTGAATTTTCGGCAAGATCGCAGAACTTACTCCTATGCCTCAAGTATACTAATTCGAAATAATAAAATAGCAGTGGAGTGACAATGGATCGTTATTATTGGGGTGTTGATTTAGGCGGTACCAAAATTGAGTGTGCAGTGATTGAACGTAGCACTGATACTTGTGTAGTACGAGAGCGTATCGCAACAGAAAGCGATCAAGGCTATGATCATATTTTAAATCAAATTGAGATATTGATTAACCACTGTGCTGAGCAATTAGGACAACGACCTCAAGCTATTGGGTTTGGTACACCGGGTACGTTAGATCCTCACTATGGCGTGATGAAAAATTGTAATTCAACCGCGCTTAATGGCAAACCGCTTGATAAAGATCTGACCAAACGACTTGGCGCCAAGGTGGTGTTAGCTAACGATGCCAATTGTTTCGCATTAGCAGAAGCACACTTTGGGGCTGCAAAACGAGTCAAACCCAATGCAGAAGTGGTGTTTGGGATCATTATGGGTACTGGAGTGGGCTCTGGTATTGTCGTTAATGGTAAAGGATTATATGGCTGTCATGGTATTGCCGGTGAGTGGGGCCACAATGTAATCGAACCTAACGGTGCGCCTTGTTATTGTGGTCAATCAGGCTGTTTAGAAACCGTGATTTCAGGCAAAGGATTAGAACGGTTTTATTTTGAACAAACAGGAAAAGCACTCTCATTGCCTGAGATTGTTGAATTAGCGGCTGATAAGGAACCTCATGCACAAGCAACCTTGACAAGAATGTCGCATTACTTTGGAATTGCAGCGGCGCAGATCATCAATGTATTAGATCCTGATGTGATTGTTATTGGTGGTGGTGTGGGAAATATTGATGCGTTATATCAACATGCTAAAGCGGCGATTTTACCACATCTCTTTAATGGTGAGCTCAATACTCAAATAGTGAAGCCAGATTTGGGCGACAGTGCGGGTGTTTTTGGTGCTGCGGCATTAGTAAAATAAACGTTGCTTAGAATAGTAAAAAGGCACAACGGTATTAACCATTGTGCCTTTTTTATCAATATCGAATCGTTATTAACTGGCCAATACTTGTGGCTTGCGTTGCAAACTAGCAATTAACATATAAATGGCTGTCGCAAGCAGTACGATAAAGAAGAAATCCATCAAACCATTTTGCTCACTCATGAAGCTGTTAGCACCAATAGGACCTAATGCCGAGCCGATACTGTAACTAAATAGCATTACTTGCGTAGCTGCAACAATATATGATGAATCTAAATTATCACACGCTAACGTGATTGCAATTGGATAAAGAGCAAATGCAGACATACCTAGTAATGCCAATGCACTGATTAATACTACGTAATCTGTTGATAAATAAGTTAGACCCATTGCAAAAACACCAAGTAATGACATTAATGCAAGTAATAACGTCTTACTCATTACAGTAGAAAGCTTACTAATAATAGGCTGAATAACCATACCGCCAAGAATAATAGCAGCCATTAGTACACCAACCTGATTGGTAGAAAGCGAGCTAGCTTTAAGCGCTAACGGCATTAAACCATAAATGCTTCCCATTACCACGCCTGATGTAATACAACCAATGATCGCAGGCTTACTTAAACGTGTAATTTGCTTAAGTGATAGAACTTGATGACCATGACTATCAGGCTGACCTTGTTTAATAAACAATGGCGGTAAAATAGCAATGAATAATAGTGCTAAGATAACGACGAAAGGTACAAAACCTTGCACGCCAAAGTAACCAACAGCAAGTTGACCGATAGTTGTGCCGCCGTATAAAGACGTCATGTAAAAACCAAGACGTTTAGCACGCTCTTTTGCACTATCACCAATCAATAGCCATGACTCAACCACCACAAAAATACCCGCTACTGCCATACCTGCTACTAAACGTGCAAATAGCCATAGTTCTTTATGTGGAAAGAAAGGCAATACAGCAACCGTTGCTGCTAATAATGTGAGAAAGCTAATAAAGGCAATACGGTGACCTATTTTGGCAATAATAGGTTCAATCATTAATGAGCCAATTAATAAGCCAATATAATAGATACTCGCTAACCAACTTGCATAACTACTATCAATATTAAAGTTTGCTAATGATAGCGGGATCAAGCTCATTAGGTAGCCTGAAGCAATTGCAAATACAGTTAGTCCTGCAACTGGCACAAGCATGCCGTTGCTTTGGTGACAAGTAGTGGTTTGTTGCACTACCGTACTCTCCACATAAATTCGGTTTAGAATATCTGTCTCTTTTAATAAAAGGAGTAACCCTGAAAGAGTATCAAACCCATCAACCAGAAAGGCTAATAAGCTAGAAGAGACAGTGCTGTTTAGGTTTGCTTTCGACTGAAAACGGAGCGATTATTCACGCAACTGAGGTGGGAGTAAAATGAGAAAAACTAATCCGAAATGATATTTTTAATTATAATGTTGCTGATAGAAAAAAAATGATTAGAGTTATGTTTAATCCAATGCATTCAATAGAGTGGTTTCAAGGTGAAATTATCGTTTATTTAATGAGTTACAATGATTGTGCAGGTGAATAAATCAATTAATAACAACAAATTCGTTAGTGTTGTAATTGAGTTTAATGATTAATTTTTGGGTATTTAAGAAGAAAAAAATTAATGATGACCAATAAAATTTTTTCTTAATGGACGGTATTTATTGATTGTTCAAAAAAAGTCACTCCATCAGATATAAATTAATAAATAGATGGAAGTGACTATTAAAACTTATGTAAAAAAATATTGTTTTATTAATTAACGTTTATTTTTAAGGTAACGCTTGCGACGCTCTTCTTTCTTCTTAATTTTTTCTTCAGTTTTACGTTCTTCAGCAATCGCAACATTAATCAGCTCTTCAGTGATCATCTCTGGATGCTCAAGAGTAATGTTACCCAAAGTACCATTACGTAATTCATTAATTAAAATAACTGACGTTTTGTGTAAATCCACACGACCGCCGCCTTTTAAACAACCACGCTTGCGACCGATCGCTTCTATTAGTTCAATTTCAGAGTCAGGAAGGTCATCATCAAGGTTATAACGTGATTTAATTAATTCTGGGTAAGCCTTAATAAGGTACTCAATAGTAAAGAAGCCAACATCAATGTAATCCATGGCAGTATCTTTAATCGCACCTGTTGCCGCTAAACGAAAACCACTGTGCGGGTTTTCCACTTTCGGCCATAAAATTCCTGGTGTATCAGAAAGTAAAATACCATTATCTAAATTAATGCGTTGCTGTTGACGAGTAACTGCAGGTTGGTTACCTGTAATGGCAACAGTACGACCTGCTAGCGCATTAATGATGGTTGATTTACCAACGTTAGGAATACCCATGATCATAGTACGAATTTTTTTACCGGCTTCTTCACGCTGTGGCGCAAGCTTACGGCATAAATCCATGATCTGGTTTACTTCGTTTAAATTCTCGGTAGTGATCGCAATTGCTTTTACACCTTGTTCTTTTTCAAGGTGATTGATCCAAAGTTGGGTCATTTCAGGATCAGCTAAATCACGCTTGTTAAGTACTTTAACAACCGGTTTGCCATCATTAGTTTCACGGAATGATTTGATCAGTGGGTTTTCACTACTAAAAGGAATACGGGCATCTAGCACTTCGATGATCACATCGACTTTTGGCATTGCCTCTTCAATTTCTTTACGGGCTTTGTGCATATGGCCCGGGAACCACTGGATACTCTGACTACTCATTTGATTTATATACTCTTTATTTTTGCTAGTAGCCCCATGGGGTACATCAGGGGGTACTAAAAACTTTTGTAAAAGATAGCAGTGGACATCATTTTCTATCCACATTGGTAATGCTGCTATCGCTTACATACAAATACTTATCACTGAGTTTACCATAACTGTTAGGGGATGCTTGCCCGTTAATGTATTTAGACTCTATAGCACGGTAAGCATGGCTAGTTATTGTTCAGTAGCTATTCCCTATGGTTATTGCTCAGCTGCTATTGCTCAGTCGCAGTTAAGGCTTGTTGCCAGATATTAACCAAGCTTTGATCAAATAAGTAAAAGCTAATATCGAGTTGTTTAAATGCAGCCTCATTACAGACGTTAATTGCAATGGTAGCTGCTTGTGCTGGTGGATAACGATAAATGCCGCACGAGATAGCAGGGAAGGCAATAGACTGGCACTGGTGGCTAATAGCCAGTTGCAGAGAATGTCGATAAGCGTTTTCTAATGTGAGTGCCGGATTTTTATGGCCGTAATACATTGGTCCAACAGTATGAATAATATATTTAGCATTCAGTTCTCCCGCTTCAGTAATACGAGCTTCGCCAACAGGACAACGGATGCCATTTATTTCAGGAACCTCATAACACGCTTTTAATAAAGCAGGTCCAGCAGCACGATGTATTGCACCATCAACGCCTCCACCACCTAACATGCGAGAATTAGCAGCATTAACAATAGCATCTGATATAGCGGTTGTTATATCACCAGTAATAATCTTGATTGTCATTATTTTACTCCTAGCTCAAGTATTTTATTGTTGATAAGTGATTCTAGAATATGATTTTTAGGTACACCTTGAAGATCAGATAATAAAGATAATTGTTGAATAGCTTTTTCTGAAAGATTAAATGAACATTGCTTCTTTCCTACTTGTTTATCTCTGAATTTTTTCTGAGAATAGGCTTTTTTAATTGATTGGATAAAAAGTTTTTTAGTATCAGGAAGGCAAATCAAGCTATCAAATAATAAGATAAACTTATAATAATCACTCTCAACTTTAACGTCTGATATCATGAAAAAGGAGAGGTTATTTTTTTGTGAGTATTCATTAATATAATTAATGGCCCAAGTACATAAATCTGGGTTGTTTTTATTGATCCAGCTAAAATCATCAACGGTTTCGATATCATGCCAGTCATTGTTTATATTGTTTAATATTTGAATTTTGTCTGTCTTTGTGACTGCGACTAAATCAAAAAAATCTATAATAATATCTTTCTTTTCTTTAGTTGAAATAGGTGTTTTGTTTAATTTAAAAAAATCTAAAATATCAATAGTGTTAGTATCTGTTTGTTGTTGAACTGATAATGGAGTTATGTTTTTAAATTGCTTTGTCAAACTAGAACTTAACATGAAAATATTTCTAGAGGAGAGTATTTTAACCCATAGCCAATTTATATATCTTTCATTACCAAATTTCAATGAATGTATTTGTTCTTCATTAAGTAAGTGTTGTGTAGATGTTAAGTTAATAGCATTAATTATATTATTTTTATCTGGCTTGTATTTATCTAATAATTGCAAAGCTATATCTTTCGTTTTTTTATAATCATTTGGTCTTTCAAAAAAAAACATTGAAAGATTTACAAATATATCCCCAGCAAAAAGTAGCTTCTCTTTTGTTTCTTATATTTAAAGTCATAATATCAAATCCTATATTTCTACTATGTAGTATTTATAGTGATTTTACAGTGTATTTAAAGATGATTTTGTGATGGTTTTAGCATAAATTTATTGGCGATTTATAGTAATCATATGCGACTGGTTCTTTGTGGATACTGGGGCTGGGGCAGATACAAAGTTGGGATATCTCCAGAGTAACACAGTTATGGAGTTACCGTCACTAAGGTTGACATTGTTCTCGGTAGCTTCGATGTTTTTAATTAGCTTATTTGTCTGTATGTTAATACTAGTATATTTAATAGTAAGGAATGTATAAGTGAACTAATAACACTAATACTTAAAGTACTATCAATAACTAGAATTATATTTATTGAAATATGAATGGAACGGTTACTAATACCTGTAATGTAAGAGGTAGTGATATTGGTTAAATAATAAATTACGCATGTTGTCTCTCTTATGTAATTACTAACGGAGATAAAACATGAATAACTATTTACAACAATCAAACCAAAATACAAACCCTACATATATGGGACTTGCTATCATTCCTGGTTATACGATGATAGATGACTACTTAGCTAAAATTAAAATAGTATTAGATAAAGCTATTACAGAACACCCTAGAACTTTTGTCGTTCGATTTGATTTACATTTACCAATACAACCTAATTGTGTTGATATGCCAAATGTATATGACTCTACTGTTATATCGAGATTTATTGAGTCATTTAAAGCTCATGTTAAATATGATCTTATTGCCAAGCAAAGAGAAGGCAAAAGAGTACATGACTGTACAATCAGATATATATGGTCGAAAGAAAAAAATGAATCACAGCAAGCACATTATCATGTGGCACTATTATTAAACCATGATACCTATTTTACACTGGGTAATTATGATGGTAGTGGTAATAACCTAGCATCTAAGGTTTATTCAGCCTGGGCGAGTGCACTTGCTATCGAATATTTTTCAATTAGTCGTTATGTTCATTTTCCGCAAGATACACCTACCTATTGTGTGAACATTAATAGTTCAACCTATATTAACGATTATAATCGAGTGTTTTATCGCTTAAGTTATTTAGCTAAAATAGAAACGAAGGTATTTGGTACAAAAGAAAAGAGTTTTGGTTATAGCTTAAAGTAATCAATAAGTGTTTTTTTTAAGGTAATATGTGTTTGAGAATAAGAGCCCGTTCTGGGCTCTTATTTTTTATGCTTATAGTGTTATTTTTATTTGATCGTAAGCGTCCATATCAACATAAGCTAAGAAGTTACCCTCCCATAGTTGATATAACTCTTTTGCATCTTGCTGGTGGGTTTTAAGCGATAACCAGCCACTATAAGAAGTAAACCAACAATTATTACTAATATCGAAATCCATGCTTCTTTCTAACTCAGGGTAATAATTTCCGAAGTACGCAAACTCAGTAATATATTCAATATTCCATTCTCCTGATGATTGTTGATTAATAGCAATTTCAACCGGACGGAATCCACCATTTTCAGCATTATAGCTAGTGTCTCTAAAATTGAAGGTATAGCGATCTGCTGATTGTTGATTGAGTTGTGTTGCTTGAGTGAGATAGTCGCATAGCGTTTGATTCAGTAGTGATTTAAGCTTATTTGAAACAGGCAATAGAGTAGGTGTAAATAAAATTACAGACATAATGAAGCCTCCTGTGGCGACAAGATATTGGTTGTGAAATAGGTATTAAAACTAGATAAGAATTAGCGCAGAACAGTTAGGCTAATATCATCGAATTGCTTGTATTGAATGTGACGCAGAAAAGCTGCGATCCAAGTATGGAACAGATCCATAACGGCTGGATGAAGCAGATCACAACGGCCACCAGCGTCAGGCTGATAACACCAGTGGTTGATTAAGTGCAAATATAATTCAACATCGACAGATTTATGATGCGTGTTGATAAATGAAAAACTAGCAATAAATACCACTAGCCATTGATCACCATTTTTCTTGAGTTGTATTTCTACCGGGTGGAGTCCTTGTTTGGTTTGATAATAATCTAACGCCCTATAATTTATTACTAAGCGTGTTGCTTGAACGGGGATCGTATAACAGCTTAATAGCTTTTCAAGGTGACGGTGTAATGCGAGTGGCAATTGTAATTCGCCATAGTGTTGTTCAATCATAAATACCCCCGTTCAGCAAAAGAGACACATGTTTCTCCCACTACAAAATGATCAAGTACACGAATATCAATCAGTGCTAACGCATCTCTGAGTTTTTGCGTGATGTGTTTATCAGCATTAGACGGCTCAGCGATTCCTGATGGATGGTTATGAGCAAAGATCACCGCAGCAGCATTGCAGTTAAACGCCACTTTCACCACCTCCCTTGGATACACGCTTGCCGCATCAATGGTGCCAAAGAACAGTTCTTGGTATTCAATTAACCGATGCTGGTTATCTAGCAGTAATACCGCAAACACTTCACGTTCATAGCCTGCCATTTTGTATTGTAGAAAATCTTTTGTTGCTTGCGGATTGGTAAATACATCACCACGTAAATATCGGTTAGCCACAATCTCTGCGGCTTTTTCTAATACTTGATCTGCTGTCATTGGAGTATGAACAACATAGTCGTTTGGTTTGTGCATAGCCTTGATTCCTTATGCTTAATGGGCTTCTACACAAGGATGATATGTGTTTGAAATTTCTTTGATTTCGGATTTATGAGGGCAGTGAGGTAAGACGGAATGGTGGAAGCTGGTAGGCATAATTAAAAAATACGGATTCCGCCAATTTGATGAATGAAACAACTTAAAGGAATTCATCATGAGATTCATCCGCTTAAAAGAAGTCATGCACGTAACAGGTTTAGGCCGTTCAAGTATTTATAACTACATGGCAGAAGGGCGCTTTCCTAAAACGGTATCGTTAGGTGGCAGAGCTGTGGCTTGGGTTGAGAGTGAAATAACAGATTGGATGCTAGAGAGAGTGTCAGGACGATAATAATTATTGCTGATATAAATATTCCATTAAAAATATTAGAAGTTGTATCTTGAGAATACATATCTTTAGATATATGCAATTAATTGTTTTAAACTAAGACTACATTTTAATGGTGTAGTAACGTGATGAAAAATATCCTCTTATCGACAACAGGCGCCAGTCCTCAGGTTCTAACCGAAACACTTTATTCTATTTATCAAAGTAGGCGCCCATTTCCGAATGAAGTGTATGTGATAACAACAAAAAGTTGTTACGATTCTTTAGTTAATGGTTTGTTTCGTGATGGTCATTTACAAGCATTAAAAGACGAATATGCTCTTCCTGATTTTGTGTTCAATGAAAGTCATATTTGCTTGATTGAAGATGAGAATGGTAAGCAAATTGATGATGCCAAATCTGTTGAAGATCAAACGTCAATGGCAAATTTTATTACACGTAAAGTGTA
Source organism: Photobacterium aquimaris (assembly GCF_002954455.1). Taxonomy (GTDB): domain Bacteria; phylum Pseudomonadota; class Gammaproteobacteria; order Enterobacterales; family Vibrionaceae; genus Photobacterium; species Photobacterium aquimaris. The sequence continues at coordinate 1,060,648 of NZ_MSCC01000002.1, read as the reverse complement.
TGAAATAACCGAAGACAACAATACTGCGATTCATGCATCACTTGCTGGTGGACGTAAGACAATGGCATTTTATTTTGGTTATGCAATGTCAATGTTTGGTCGTGAGCAAGATACCTTAAGCCATGTCTTTGTCGATGACCAATATGAGTTTGTACGTGATTTCTGGTACCCGACTAAACAATCTAAGTGGGTGACAGGAAAACATGGTCAAGGTGAAATAGATCTTAGCCAAGCAAAAGTGACATTAGCTGAAATTCCCTTTGTACGCATGCGAACATCAATAGAGCCTAGTTTATTTTCCTCGTTGGCAAACCAATCATTTAGTCAAACGGTTGGTATGCTTAATGCGAGTAATCATCAACAGCTAAATATCACAATCGATAAATCTGCAAAACTAATCTCTACATTAGGCGTTGATATAAAGTTTACAGCCAAAGAGATGGCTTTTTATATTTGGCTTTTTAATAAAGGTGAAGAAGGTTTACTTGTTGATCGTTATTTTGATGAAAACATCGCACATAGTATTAGTTTTCTTGAAACATATAGTCGTGTTGCGACTGATCCTCGTATATTTAATAGCTTTAAGACAACTCCAGAAGATTTTAATGAAGGTAAATATTCAACTATAACAGGGATGGGAAAGGCGTTTCTTCAACCAATATGTTCAACAATAAATACTAAATTAAGAAATAAATTACCGTTACAAGTTGCTGATAAATTAGAAATTAGGTCAGTACCTGAAAGCACCGAACAACGTTATTCTGTTGCATTAACAAATAGTGATTGTCAAATTCAATGGGTCAAATTCAAATCAGTTAATTAATTTAATCGAAGTAAGTTAATAAAACGCTAACTTATTTTGTAAGCTTATGAAAATATATTTTTAATCCTATGTATTATTCTCTTTATGTACTTTAAATAAATGAGGTGATATATGAAAATGGCTTTGATTACTCGCTTAACAACATTATTTGGTGAACCAACGCGTAAAACAAAAAAACTAGTTTCTTGGACGATTACACCTAGTTTTGGTATTGCCGTTCAAATTGATAGTCCTTCTCATAATGAATTTGCTTGGCTATGGGTACCCGCAAGCACTCAAGCATTAGATACATTACAGGTTGAAAAATATTATTATGCAGAAGATAAAGGGCGTCATAGTAATACGTATCAGGTATCAAGTTTAGAAAAAGGCGTAGCAGTCGTTCGTATTAAAATCATTAATAATAGTGAAATGAATGATTTTATAACCCTTATTGGTGAATAATTAACTTGATAATTTACAGCGTGTTAGGTTTGTTTTATATATGAAGGGAATATTAAATCTAATGTTTGTTAATTGAGATAGTTATCATGATTTAGATATCAATAGGAAGGTATAATTTCATAGTGTTTTGCTAGGTGTAAAGTTTACTTTTTATTCGATTATATTTTGCTTATAAAAGCTAATGAAAAGATATAAAGGTATTAGGAGAAGTATGGAGGGTTAGGCATCAAATTAACATGGCTGTAAATTAACCTTGATATTCAAAATGCAATCATATAAGGAAGAATATATAAATGATGCCAAATCCACTATACCAGCTACTCCAAGAAGTATTTACTAAAAATGGTCATACTATGCCAACGGGGAAACCTTTATATTCTTATCGCTGTACAGATCGACAGTATAAGTCTCTTGAGGAATCACTTATTAAATTAGGTAAATTCATGTCTTATGGCAAGAAGGCTCCTATTTATGTTCATGAGGCTTTTTGTTTGTATGCTGCGGAGTGGGTAAGACGTAATCATACTACTGGTCATGTTCGTTGGACAGATATTACAAGCTCCTTACAGTGGTCTCAAATATCTAATTCATCATTAACTTATCTTACTGAAAAAGGTCTAACATTTTGGCAACGACCTTTGCGAGTTAAAGGTAATAATCCTGCGTATCTTCTTACGTTAATATTAGAGGGCGGGTTACCTTTAAAAATGATGATTAACAATAAAGGTACGTTAGTTGATTACTTTAAAAAGGTTCTTTCTGGGGTTCGTAAGAATACAAATTCTCAACTATGTGCAGCAGATATCGCAGAGCAACTTGAAGATTATTTACCCAGTTCATTAAGAAATGATGTGGTCTTTACTTTGGCAGGTGAAATTTGTGAGAAGTTAAATTTCTTTGCTAAGAATGCGGAGGCATATAACAATGATATTGTTGATAAAATTAGGTTATCTTCTCCATTATGGTATACACAATTACCTGTTGTATTAAGTGAAAAAGATGCAGAAGAATTAGCAAAAGCTGTATTTAGCATTGATGAAAAAGGCACATCATATCGCACAACATTAAAGATCCAACT
>NZ_MSCC01000002.1:985439-1054765 GCF_002954455.1 Photobacterium aquimaris | reverse complement strand
GCCACTAATAGTGCTAGCTTCAAGTCGGTTACTTTCTCTCAATCTATCTTTTTCCAATGCAGAGAGTCTACGGACTAACATTTTGATTGACCTGATATTCTCGGCATCTGGTTTCCAGAAAGAAACATGCTCATATTGTGCATCTCCGTACCTTGCAAGCATATATGAGTCTAATTTGTCAGTTTTATGAACTAGCCCTAGCGATTGAGAAAACTTCTTCGCTTTGCCTGGATTTGAAATAATGATTTGAAAACCTGACGAGTGTAAAAATAAAGCGATAGCTTCATGATAAACACCTGTAGATTCCATCGTAATAACGATCTCATGTGGTTGGCATTTAGCTTGTTTTAACAACCAATCATTAATAATGAAATAATCGATTTTCCGATTTTTAAAGCTTCTAAATTTACGACCGCTCTTGGTTTGATTTAGTAATAAACAGAAATCTAAAGAATCTTTGCTTATATCAATTCCAACATTTACTCTCATATCAACGACTCCACTTGTGCATACAGCGTCATTAGTTAATAACTAAGCGCTCGGATACCATCCAGTATTAGAGAAAGTAAAATCAGGGGATAATCTACAGCTCAATGTTAAACATTACGTGGTCAAACATCCTCACTGATTTTAGAGCTTAGAGATAGCTAATCATCCAAAACCTCATCATTACTTTGATGCTGATATAGAAAACCCAGAAATGTTTTTGGTGTATCCTTCACACTCAGGTTTTAAGCAGGCAATACCACATAGCTTTGATTTCCAGATTCAAGGCGAGAAAACCTTAAAGCTATGGGTCGTTTCTTTTGTGATTAGTGAGAAAGATGATGAGAAGGGGATTCAGTGGCCGGATAAAGCCCAAATACCAGCCGAGCTTTATAAAAAATATTATGCCCTTTATACCGACATTATTTGTTCAAAATAAATCAAATCCTTTCCACTGCGGAGGATATCTCATTGAGTAATAGTTTTGCTTTATCACTTTTAAGTTGTAATAGCGTCATAAAAAGCAGATCGGTAATGACATTTTGTGCCGTTCGAGAAGAAATAGAAGAACTTCGAAACTGTTTTTCATCAGCAATGGTATCAATTGTATAGTGAGCCAATTTTCGTAAGGGGCTTTTTTTAATATTGGTTAATGCAATAATTGTTGCGCCTTTATCATAGGCCGATTGAGCCGCAACAAGTATTTCTCTGCGTGTACCTGAAAATGAAATGGCGATGAGTATATCGTCTTTAGTGAGCGTATTTGCAGTGGCAACTTGAACATGCGTATCTTGTTCGTTGAGTGCGGTGATCCCGATTTTTAACAGCTTAAAGGTGAGATCTTTTGCCGTTAATGCTGAACCACCAATACCGACAATTTGAATACGTTGTGCTTGATTGAGCAGGTTAACTATCGCCTCAAACTTCGCAAAATCAATGGCATTGGTTGTTGCAATTAAAGCGTGGGTTTTCTCTTGAATTAACTTTTGGGCAATGGTTAATGAAGAGTCATCGCTATGAATTTTGTTATGGATCGGTCTTTTGGGCTCTAGAATTGCCTTTTGTTGAGCAAGATCTTCAATAATGGCAAGCTTTAGGGCTGTAAATCCCTTAAATCCAAGCTTTTGCGCAAATTTGATGATGCCAGATTGTGAAACTCCCACCTTTAGCGCTAAATCCTGACTCACATACCCGCTTAACGAAGAGGGATCTGCAAGAATAAAGTCTAATATCTTCACTTCATTACTCGACAAATGACTTCGCTGGTTTTGCATTCTCTCTAAAATACTCATAGTTACCTGACTTTTTTGAATTAATTATTCATTAGTGTTAAACGATTATTCTTATTGTTGATTGATTTTAAAGTTATGTAATTATTGTGTTTTTGTGCTGTTTTCTGTTTGGTGACGGTTATTGTGAATTACATTTATTCTTTAATTTTGGCATAAAATGAATAATTTTAGTTGTGATTATTGTCACTTAATCGAATTTTTTATTCTATATGATGCCTCTAAACCTAATCTCCAACTGAAGAGAGCTGATGATGAAAATCGATCTAACAACCTTAGTGACTGAAAGCCGAAATGCCGTGAGCGAGAATATTGATATGCTTGCAACAATGGATATGTTGAAAGTGATTAATCAAGAAGATCAAAAAGTGGCTATAGCAGTAGAAGCGATTATTCCTGAAATAGCGAAGGTTGTTGATCTTATTGCAAATGCTTTCCAATCTGGCGGTCGGTTGATTTATACCGGAGCTGGAACGTCTGGTCGATTAGGTATTTTAGATGCGAGTGAGTGTCCTCCAACATATGGCTCAGATCCTAGCTTAGTGGTTGGGTTGATTGCTGGTGGACATCAAGCGATTTTAAAAGCAGTTGAAAATGCAGAAGATAACTTTGAACTTGGCGCTGCAGATTTACAACAGATTGGTTTTAATAACAAAGATGTGCTTGTGGGAATTGCTGCAAGTGGGCGTACACCTTATGTATTAGGGGCGATGAACTACGCCAAAAGCGTTGGCGCAACAGTTGCGACATTAAGTTGTAATGCCAATAGCCCAATGACGCAGATAGCAGATATTAATATGACCCCCATTGTTGGTCCTGAAGTGGTAACGGGTTCTTCAAGAATGAAGGCTGGTACTGCGCAGAAATTAGTTCTGAATATGTTAACCACTGGCGCAATGATCCGTACCGGAAAAGTGTTTGGAAACCTAATGGTTGATGTTGAAGCCACTAACGCCAAGCTCATTCAGCGTCAGCATAATATAGTGGTTGAAGCGACGGGGTGCTTAGAATCACAAGCAGCAGAGGCACTTGCACAATGCAAGAATCACTGTAAAACCGCTATCTTAATGATTTTACTTGATATCGATGCAGAGTTAGCAGCAGCAAAATTGAGTAAACATAATGGCTTTATTCGTCATGCACTTTTAGACCAAAAATGATTGAACAACAGGTTTTATTAAGGAGCATAAGATGGCCAAAATAACAGTTTCAATGATGCAACAAATACTCGTGGCAATTGGTGGTAAGGCTAATGTTATCAAATGCGGTAACTGCATGACGCGATTACGCCTTACATTACAAGATGATAGTTTAGCAGAACGAGATTCAATTAAGCGCATTGCAGGAGTAATGGGGTTAGTTGAGAGTGATGATCAGTTTCAAATTGTTTTAGGTCCTGGTAAAGCACAAACCGCGGCTGAAATGTTAAATAGCATGCTTGATAAAGAGTCGGAAGAGCCAGGGGATACATCAAATCAGCATTCGAATCTGAAAGATGTTGCTTCTGCGCATAAACAACAACTAAAGAAAAAACAGACCAGTGCCGCGCAACGTTTTTTGAGTAAGTTTGCGACCATTTTTACGCCTTTAATTCCGGGCTTTATTGCGGCAGGTTTATTATTAGGTATTGCGACATTATTAGAACAACTTTTTGTCATTGGTCAAACTGCACCTAATGCGCATTTACTTGATTTAATAGCGTATATGAAGGTCTTCAGTAAAGGGCTGTTTAGCTTTTTAAGTATCCTTATTGGTTATAATGCGCAGCAAGCTTTTGGCGGTTCAGGTGTCAATGGTGCGATTTTAGCGTCCTTTTTTGTATTAGGTTATAACCCAGATGCAACCTCTGGTATTTATTCGGGAATGACCGACTTTTTTGGTAATGGTATTGATCCTCGAGGCAATATTATTGGAGTGTTAATAGCAGCCATTATTGGTGCTGGCGTTGAGAAAAAGGTTCGTCAATTTATTCCAGATAATCTAGATATGATATTAACCTCGATGATCACTTTGTTGATTATGGGCGCGGTGACTTTTGTGATCATCATGCCGATTGGCGGTGAGTTGTTTAAAGGTATGTCATGGTTATTTATCAACCTTAATGGTAACCCGTTAGGAAGCGCGATCTTAGCAGGACTATTCTTAATATCGGTTATGTTTGGTATTCACCAAGGCTTTGTACCTGTTTACTTTGCACTGATGGATGCGCAAGGGTTTAATTCACTTTTCCCTATTTTAGCAATGGCAGGGGCAGGACAAGTTGGCGCAGCATTAGCGTTATATGCGAAAGCTAAAAAGGATTCGTTGCTACGAACGCAAGTGAAAGGGGCGATTATTCCGGGCTTCTTAGGCATTGGCGAGCCGCTTATTTATGGTGTTACGCTACCGCGTGTTAAACCTTTTGTTACTGCTTGTATTGGTGGTTCGGCTGGTGGTTTCTTTATTGGATTAGTCTCTTACATGGGGTTACCAATTGGTTTAAATACAGTGTTTGGCCCATCAGGTATTGTTGCCTTGCCATTAATGACATCAAGCTCAGGTATTTTTGCTGGTATGGCAATATTCACAATTGGTCTGCTAATTTCATACCTTGTTGGATTTGCGATGACATGGTTCTTCGGCACCAAAAATGTTGATTTAAGTTAAGACCCATCACAGATAAGCGGCTTTGTGAAGTGACCCTAATAGTTGGATACCAATTATTAGGGTTTTTTATGTCTAAATACAGTCGTGAGTTGTTATTAACTCTTAAATATTAATTGAGTGATATAGGTCACTACCATCATTTGTGAATACTGACTTATCTATATGTATTAGTTAATTTACTGATTGAAAATGCAATGTTATCGAGTCCACTTTACTTAATAATTATTAGTTATTAGGTGTGCAGTATGTTCTTGAGGTATTCTCTGTACTTAAAAAAATAAATATGGTTTCAGTTCGTCAAAATTTGCCACAATAATTTGCTGACTCTTCGGATCAAGATCCAGCACACTAATATCGATGTTATATGTATCTAAAACATAGCGGATCAATGCTGCATTTGTCGGTATTCTCAATATTCCTTCTTTCATGCCATAGTCATGGGCAACAACAGCGGCTTGTGCATCTGCTAATCTCGGATCGGGTATTAACTTGATAGAGAGTGAAGTATTCCACTTGTCATCGTGGTCTTTTCCCATCACTTTCTTACCTTCAAGAGAGGGGATACCTCGTATTCGGCTAAGTACAAAATCTCTATAACCAGTTGCATGTTCGCAATAGGCACGAACGTGCCAGCGCAATGATGTACAAACTAGTGTGTGGGGTGAAATAATTCTCTCAACTTCAACACCATCTTTTATTGATGTGTAGCTTATATCGACACGTTTGTTTTCTCTGATAGCTTGTACGAGTGGACGAAGTATCTCTGGGGAGATATTCCGAGCGAGAGGCCTTACCATGGTCGTGTTATCAAACCCCATATCGAGTTCTTTAAACGTGATAGTCATATCTTCACTTCTTGAAAGGATGTGTAGATATTCATCGGCATGGCCACGCGTTAGCTGTGGAGTAAAGTTATCAGAGGGTTTGTAGCCTTTTAGGTGTTTATCATAAACAAGGTTTTCAGGGGCTATATCGGAAAGGTAAGTGTTTATATCTTTCGACGCTTGCTGTCTGCCAATTCCAAAACTTTGAATTAAATGGTTAGTCGTTAGCCTTCCTTCCCAAAGGGCAATGATTTCTATCATCCTGTATCGAAATAGTAGGTCCCAACGGATTGGCCATTTTTTCATCATCAAGTCCAGCCTAGTTACTCTACATGTTTATGTATTCAGTATTTACCTGTCGCTGTTGTATGCATAATATTGCCTGGTTATTTTGTAGTCAATAAGATGTTAACTAACTGATTGAGAATCTTTTTGGAGTAAAGTCTATGAGCGCATTACTTGAAACGTACTTGGAAATGGCAGGTCCTGAAACGTGCAAGTCAAAAGATGGTTTTTTGGCAATCATTGACGCGCAGACTGGCCTAGGAAAAACTTACCAGGCTACAGAACTTAAATTAGAACACTTAATAGCTGATTCGAAAATAACGTTAATTTACTCAACTAACTTGAGAATTAATGTTAAGGAAGCATACGAAGCCTTGCTTGATCGCATCGATAGTAAATCCACGCTTAGCGAAGAAGAAAAAGAGGAATTCAAACGTAACGTTATTTTGATTCCGGCCCAAGATACAGCTATTGGTGAATTATCAGCTGAGGATTGGGCGACTATATTTGAGATATTGGATATACAACAGCAAAAAGAAGTTAAAACGTTACTTGATAAGGTTAAGCTGTTAATTCAGATAAAAAACAGCAGTAATACACTGATCTTTGATGAAGAAATACGTACTGAGCGCAATAAGGTTTTTACGTTACTCAAGACCCAACTAAAAAAGAAAGAAATCCAAGATACAAATCTAAATGAAATTCTTGATCGAATATTCCCGGCAAGGAGAATAGATCAGGAAAAAACGCAGGTTCTATTTTTAACTACATCAAAGTTACTCTATCCATGGCACAGTCTTAAAAAAAGTTACAGAGTCAGCGATTTTCTTGATAACTCGTTGTTGATTCTTGATGAGTTTGATCGCCAGCAAAGTGAGTTTTTAACTCACCTCATTAATACCGTCTCGGATTACGACATTATTGCATTAACACGTAAGTTTTATTCTAGCTTTGACAGTTTTAGAATTCATGGTACCCCTGAATTTAATGACGTTGATAAGTGTTTTGACCGCTTTCGAAAGGCTCTTTCGGAGCACAAAGAGAAATGGTTTGTCAGTTACAGACCATTTATCACAGATGCAACGATTCATGAAGGGAGTGAAAATCAAAATCAGATATTCACCTTGTTATCAGACAGAATGTCTATTCATGCAATTAATTTTAAGCATGAGTTATTAAGGTCGAACATAAACCATGCGCTAGGCTGTCATGAAATTGGTCCGGGTGGAAATGAAAGTGCAATACAGTTTATTAACAATGGCGCCCAACTTATTAAGACATTCTGCAATGGAATGCTAAGTGCAATCTTTAAGTTAAAAAAGAACTTAGAGAGTTTAAATGACTCAAAAAACTACACGACAGAGAATTTGGTAGGCAAAGTACTTAATAACTTAGGGTTAGTCGAACTCACGCCAAACATCATGTCCTTGATCTCAACTAGGTTGAGTTTCAAAGTTCAAAATGCTCACAAAGCTTATAGCTTTCACGATAGTGGCTACCAAATAGCCAACATTGCTAGGTATAGTGATACAGACAATACCGCTAGCGCCTACACATTTGATTTGACGCTAACTTCAACAGGTTTACTAGCACATTGGGTTCTGGCTGGAGCTCGAGTTCTTGGTGTAAGTGCTACAGCGACAAGCCGAACAGCAATCCATAACTTTGATCTCGATTACCTCAGTGATGTGCTTTCTGAGCGATTAGTGCTTCTTAATTCAAAACAAAAGGCAGCAATAAAAGCTGAGTATTGTAATAAACGAAGATACAAAGAAAATCAGGTCCAAATTAGTATAAAAAGCATTTCTGAACGTGTGGCTTGGGGGGGAGTTGCTGAACTCTACTCAGAATTCAATGGCCGAGAAAATACTCATCCAGTATTGCTTGAAAACGAATTATGCAAATTATTAAACATAGACCAGGGACAATTAAAGTTTGCCGTTAATCGAGCTAATAAGTTAATTGAATCCATTCGACAATTTTCGCTAAATTCAAATAACCGTTACCATTTTTGTATGCTGAACAAAAGTTATAAAAATCGTGAGTTTATAGATTTTATGGCAAAGGTTGGCCAAAAGTACGGAGTTACAATTTTTGAAAATATTAATGCTGCTTCATTCAGAAATGATAAATTCGAAGAAGTATTAAATCTCTTGGAAAGAACCAATAATAAAGTTGCAGTGATAACAAATTATCAGGCGACTGGAGCAGGCCTATCTCCGTCATATTCAATAGGGGCAAATCATTCGTTGACTTATGTAGGTCCAGAGGGAGAAGAACCATTCCAGTTTAAAACGGATATTGACTCAATTTATTTAGAACAACCGATGAACTTGATTGGCAGCCGGATTGGTGAAGATTTAGTTGCTAATGAGCGAGATATTGCGATTAAAAAGAATATTCATGATGCGTTAATGCTCCATGAAAAAGGTATTATCATCGCCAACGAAGTCAAATCGAAACTCAAATCATTTATTTCACTATATATTAATCGCTTTGCCGTAGGCTCTTTGATTGCAACATATAAAGATAGCGAAGATTATCGATATGCTGTTTATCGTTTTATTGAGCAAGCACTTGGCCGAATGTGTCGAACTGAATGGAAACAACGTGAAATTACTATCATGTATGACGCAGTTACTAATTTTGTTGAAACACTGGCCAAAGATAATCGCAACCTTTCGTCATCATCGCACGAGTATCAAGCATTAATCGCTGATATCAAGCAGCGTTATAAAACGCAGGTTCCAGAGAAGTATTCAATCTCCTATCATCCTCGCGCTTCTCGAAATTATGCACATATTCAAAGACTAATAACTAGTGTGTATGAATATCAAAATGGAAATGCAATAGGTCAGTACGATAGATTGCGTGATTGGATGCTCAAGAAGCCGGCGATGTCGTTACCACCAACAGGAGAAGATGTTCGCTATTACATCGATGTGCAAGCTCCTCTTGGTCAGTACCAATATCAAATTAACTATTCCGATGAGAAAGGAATCACTGAAATTTTCATTAACCCTGCGGATTCATCAGGGTTAAGAGAAGTTTCTGAACATTCTGCTCGGCTACCTTTACTTATGCTTAACCCTTTAGTTGCGGCACATTTTAAAGCAAATGATTTTGCCACTACATTTGGAGGTTCTCATTTTGTGTTAGCGCCAGCCATGTTTGATCTTTACATGGGAGCACTTGGTGAAGAAGCGGTCAATGCAATTTTGATGGCGTTTGGCTACGAGATCCAAACTATGCCCGAAGGGTGTATGGAGTGGTTTGATGGCTACATCGAATTTGCTAATCAAATCCTTTTGGTTGACGTTAAGCATTGGAATTTAGAATTAGGCTGTCTGGTCCATGACAATACCTTGGATAAGTGTAAAACCAAGTTGGATAAAATTAGGATGAATCCACCGGAGGAGTTTGCAAATAAGCGTGTAACAGCGATGTATATCAATACTATCTGGAGCGGAGCTGAAGGTATAAATTCGCGCAAATATGTAAGTGAGGATCAGCAGTTTGTTGAGCACGTAAGTCCAATCCAAGCTGATGTTATTGAGATACCAGGAATTATCGACAATGTATCTGGTGCAAATAATGTCCCTCCGATGAACCAATTATTAGCACTATTAAACCAATTTTCGGAGTGAAAAAGATGAGTCGAAGTTTAACTACCCTTATAGACATTACTTTTGATTTTGAAGCGCTAAACAAAAATTATATTGTTTACAAAGTATCATTAGGTAAAAACCTAAAGCATGTTGATTACGCGAGGAAATTGAGTTTAGTAGAGCGTTCTTCTAAGCCAACAGCGCTTATTAGTCATTCTGGTCACTATTGGGTGTTGCTCGACAAGCATGACAAAATCAAATTTGAATCACCAGATATCGCTTTTGAGTGTGTAGCGTTTGAAGATTGTGACAAGTTATTATTGGGACGTTTATTTGTACGTGCACTAGGTAAAGTGGCGCCAAGTCATTTTTTTTCAGGGCTTGGTGAAACGTTTCTTTTTGTAGAGACTGATAAGTTTTTTGAGCATACCGTATATAAATGTTTGAAATTTGAACTCAAGGAGAGCATGCGCTTTAACTCGTTATTCATTTCTATGGATGGAACAACATTTTCACCGCTAGAAACGGTATATAAACCTGCTGGTTACATTGAGAAGCAAGCCAAATTTGAATTTGATATGGGGAGTGGACTGTTACGACGTCACTCTCAAGGTAATCTTATTGTATATAGCCCTGGGAATAAAAAGTTTACGACCAATGCTATTGATATTTCTGGGCAAGATTCAATATCGCTGCAAAAGACGAAAACTGGTGCGATCTATCAGTTTGTTAGTCTGATGAATACGCATTTTTCTGATATTTTATCGTTGCAATTGAAGCCTATTAAGGCCAGCTGGCGCGAGCATTACAAGAAGCGTGATATCGAACAAGTATACCAGCGTATTTATCAAGTTATTGATAGTGCTGGCGGTCTGCAAGTTGTTAATGCTTCTTTAAAAGAGAATGGTATTGAAAAGCTGAAACGTCAAAAATGGCCTGTCCAAGTTGAATTTATAAAGCAGATGGACATCGATAGTAAAAAACCGTTACTTGTGGTGCTAGATAGTGCTAAAGATTATGAAAAAGCGGGGCTGTCCGATCCTAAAGCTGGATTTTATTCATCAGATAGAGTGACGCAAAGTATTTATAATTCAACGATTACTTCGGTTAGACCTAAACCCAAAGGAAATGAGTTAAGTCCGATTATTGATACTGTAGTAAAAGAAATAGCGATCAAACAAGAGTGTATGCAAGGTCAGTTCCTCATTCAAACGTTGAAGGGAACCTATTGGTTCGTTGAGAGAGAAGAGCCCAAATATAGAGGTCAGAAGCCTATTTTCAACATCTTAAAATGTGATAATGGCAGCTTTCAGTACGAGCAACAAGATGAGTTTTATTTTGATGATCTAAATATTGAATTGCCTGAAAAGCAACGCTATTTTGAAACACTGAATTATGTGATTGATATGGAGAAGCAACCACCTAAACTTTGTACCATTATTCATGAAAAAATCGCCGTCATTCCTGATGCTACTAAACTTTTTGAAGTCCTTGATTATCTAAAAGGGAGTAATCAACACGGTATTCGCCGTGAGTTTATTGAACAGTATCTCTCAGACACGACCTATTCCAAAGATCCAATTCATGACAAGCTTATGTCCATGCTAGAAAAACTCCCAATGCAGCAAGAGTTTTATAAAGAAGATCTCAAAACAGCCAAAATTAGATATCGCTCTACTGCAGAGCAAGCTCTCATTGATAGATATTTTGAAGAGACTGGAGTGATGCTGAATTACTCATTGAAGGGTGATCACAATGAATATCTCGAAGCCTTAACGGGACACTTTTATGATGAAGAACACTCTGCCTATTTTGTTGGTAGTGAAAAGGGTGGCTTTAAATTTAGCAGGGGGCAATTTAACCATCTTAGATATCTTGACGGCCCAGAAGATTTAAAACAGCTTTGTTTAGATTTAACAAAGAGTTATTTTATTCGTAATAAGCTAGCGACAGTGCGACCTTTCCCATTTAAGTATTTATCTGAATGTCGAGAAGGTCTGAAGTGGCAGAAGTGAGTTTTAGGCTAGTAACTAAAAGAAAATTAAAATGCTCAGATAGAAATGTATTAATACAGACGTAATATTAGTGTTAGTTCACGAACATTATGTAATGTATTTGCATAAATATATGGGAATTAATAGCATCAAGACTGCTCATAAGTGATGGATAATTTGATGAGACTAAATCAATATTTACAGAAAATTGAACAAGGAAAGACTATAAAGTTAGAGTGTTTTATTACCTGTTTGCCTTTTTCAGATCCACAACAATGGCGTAATATTTATCAGGCTGAGCGAGTTCGTGGTGGTTATCTTTTAGATATTATTGATGCCGAGAAACATCAAGCACTTTATAAAACGATTGTACAAGATCGAGTTGAGGCCGCCTATCAAGGTTCATCGCATGATTTCACGACCAGTTTTTCGCATATTTTAGTGTTAAATCAATACTGCGAATCTCAAATTCCTTTTGTTGTTCTATCAACTAATTCTGGATTTAAATGTGCAGGAGAACTGATAGGTAAACAGGCTGTTATTATTTAAAATCAGGAAAATTTCTATCGCTATCAGGATTTTTTAGCAGTTATTGGTATGCCTAACTATGCCTTTGATTGCGATATATTATTGGGTGCAGGCAATCAAATTTGTCATTTATTTTGGAATGATAATCGTGGTGATGATGGTATTGGTGGACGTGTTGAAGGATTAAGTCCTACAAAAGTACAAGCATATCTAAAAAATGCTGATGATTATTTTAAGGTTGCGGTACGTCCACTGCAATTAAAGACGTTATATATGCTAATAGGTTACTTGATATTAATGCGATGCGCTTTTGTTTATTTCCATTAAAAGAAACTGATAACGCTAATGTGGGGGCATTTAGAGCGCTAGTTCGATTATTGTTTGATATGAAAACTGGATCTGACGCTTAGCGGTGGTGGCTTTTTGAATAATGTTGCTGCAGTCTTACGTTTTTCACTACGATCTTTAATGATTATATCGCTTTGCTTATTTGTAAATTAGATAAATTCTCCTTTGCATAAAGATAAATCAGTGTCATTTTCGATAATTGCGGTAAGCCCATTAATCCAGCAACATAAGTTGGCGGCAAGTCATGTAGAATATTTAATAATAACTCGATGCAAATTGTTTGATCAGGATTTTCCATTCTTGGCTGGTTAGTCGGCATTTCAAATATTTTTTGGATTGAAGGGGGGATTTTGTTTGTCGTGTTGAGTGGTTAGAGTGTGGTGTTTATGGTGCGCTTACACATTACAAAGTAATTTATATTTTTATGATTCAATGATTGTGCTGCGTTGGTAGATAAATATAGATATTGTGAATAATTTATTTTGGTCTTCCTTCAACTTTATTGGATATATTTAGTGACTTCTACTTAGCTATATATTTATGAAAATGAGGTGTGTAATGGAAATACTATTTTTTATTGCTTTTGTTATTTCGCTATTAAATGCGGTGTACGCATTAGTTACAAAAAATATATTCTTTTCCGGTGGCTGGATTAGTTATTATGCTAATAAGTTAAATTTTTTTGCCGGTTTGGTGACTTTTATAGCATTTATTTTTTTCTATGGTGGTTTTTACTTTTTTATTTTTCCATCATTATAATCGCTATCTCCAATGGTTTGCTTATCTCATCGAATAATAAAGATTTTTTCAAACACAGTATCGACTGCTGATAATTACTATCGCTCAGCTTCTTTTTATGTGTTTGGTTCCAATCATTGCTTTTTTAGTGATTGTTGAGAATAAGTTCGTATGAAGTAGGTTTATAAAATTGAAAATAAACGCAGATGTGTGGGGTGTTTCATTTGGATTCTTAATAGGATTTTTAACTGACCCCTCAATAGCTGGACACCTATTATTGGGAGTCAGTTAACTTCTTTAGCTTTGTAGATTTAGCCCATTCAAAGTCTACTTAAAAATCAGCATCGACCTCAAATACCATTGGCTCACCAGTGACGGGGTGGGTTAGGCCAAGGTATTGTGCGTGCAAATGTAAACGATCTGCTTTTTGACCATATAAGTCATCACCAATAATCGGCATGTTCATGCCGTTGTGGTGGGCAGAGTGAATGCGCAGTTGGTGAGTACGGCCTGTTTTGGGGTAATAATAAACCTTGGTTTTACCGTATTTACGCTCAAGAACCTGCCACTTTGTGAGTGCAGGTTTACCGTGTTCATAACAGACTAATTGGCGCGGGCGATCGTCTAAATCAACTCGCATTGGTAAGTTTATTTCACCGTGATCCTGCTCGGCAATACCATCTAATAATGCCACATAACGTTTTTCTGCGGTGCGTTCAATAAACTGTTTTTGCAAGGCTTTATGCGCATCTTTGGTAAGTGCAATGACTATTAACCCAGAGGTCGACATATCTAAGCGGTGGACAATTAATGGACTATCACTGTCAGGGAACATCGCTTGCATACGGCTATAAACAGAATCGGTGATGGTTTTTCCAGGAACCGATAGAAACTCTGCCGGTTTATTGATAACCACCATCGCATCGTCTTGATACACAATCTCTAGCTCTTTGCCTTCCGCTGGGTTTTGTAAAAGTGGATTAGCATCAATGTCTAGTCCTGCTAGCATATGCTGTAAAATCGGCTCGCATTTGTTTTTACACGCTTCATAAAAATATTTGTGCTTACGAATCTGTGCTGCAGGTGAGGCTCCCCACCAAAATTTAGCCATCGCTAAAGGTTTCAGATGTTGCTTAAAGGCATGTTGAAGTAATTTAATGGTGGCGCAATCTCCCGCACCTTGTGGCGGTGTTATACCACCAAAGAGATCATTTAAATCTTGTGTTTCGCCATACTGATTTAGAAATTGATATTGTGCGTAGCGCTGTTGTTGTAATGTAGCCGTTAAGTTGTCGTATTCTGATTTGAGTAAGGCCAACTCTGCTGTATCAGCTTGTAACTTATCGCTAATATCGGCCAGTGTTTGAGCCCACTGCTGACGAATTGTTTTCTGTTGGTGCTTATCAAATGCACTTTCACGGGCAAGGCGATGGAATTCTTGAGTCATGAATTCACTATCATTACTTTTCTCCGCCGCTTTGCGTTGTAATTTACGTTGTTTGCGCTGTTCTATCATTTGTAATCGAAATGATTCAGCGGCTAACTCAGCTTGAGTTTGAGCTGTTTGATACTGCTGTTGTAATTGAGTGTAGCTTGGCTTGCACTCAATTGCGGTTATTTTAGCGCTAAGTTCATCAATCAACGCTTGCTGAGCCTTCATCGCCGGATCGATGTTGCGTTCATCACACACTGGGGGAACAAAGTGAGGTAGGTGGGTTAGATTGGCAATCTTGTCTGAAAATGCCGATAAATAACCGAGTTCACCTTGTTGGTTTTGAACTAATAACACGCCAAACATGTGACCAATCGCATCATTGTTGTCTAACCCAAAATTATGCTGCCACTGCTGTTGAGTATCGATATGGTGCTGTAACTCTTGAGCGGCTAACACGCATAAGGGATGAGGCGTGTAGCAAAACGGAAACGTAAACCGCTCAGGTAGTGGGTGGATATCAGTTGCTGCGATAAAGCGGGTGAAGCTAGTGTCAGATGCGTGCATGATGGTATCTATTACGAATAAGGGCGGCGATTTTAACATCTTCACCACTCAATTTCGAGTTTGGGATACATATATAAAAAGGCTCTTAATTGAGCCTTTTTATGTGTGGTTATTTATTACTGATTCTTAAATAACAATAATATTAATTACTGATCACTTGCCTAGTTGTGACTAAACAAATATTGGGTAATTGATCAGTTAAAAAAGCTTGTTTGCCTTTAATACGTTTACTATTGAGTACATAAGTCCTGTCATTGAGCTTGCCTTGAAAATCCCATTTACTGAATGCTTCGTGACGAGCATCAGAACACGAAGTTTGTAATACGTAACTTTCTGTGACAGATGTATCACAGCGGCCAGCGGTATTTTTTACACCGTGAAAGCTAACATGGCTATCACGATCGCGATAGCTGGTTACTGCTAGTGCATTAAAGAGGTGAATATCGTCTGATTTATCGGTATAAGACAATATACGGTGAGGGTTGGTTTTCAATGTTGCGTCAGCAAGTTGTATCAATTCGCTCGAACAAGGGATAGCTTGACTCTCTAGTATACTGTCCATTGATGTTTTTGCCGTTGCTGGTGCAATAAACATACTTGGCAATAGACAGACTCCAATAATAAAAAGTTGTGCATCTTTCATTTCAGCGCTCCGATTAATGCTTTTTCAATGGCATAACTAATAACTGAACATCAAACTGTTCACCATCAGCTTGTTGCATGCGCACTGTGATCACTTGATCGGCTTTAAGCGCATTTTTAACCCCCATAAACATCAGGTGATAGCCATTGCTTGCAAGGGTAACACTGCCTTTTGCTGGAATTTCAAGCATATCTACTTTACGCATTGCCATTTTGCTATCACGCATAAACATTCGATGAAATTCGGTATGCTTGGCGATAGCTGTGGTCGCGCCGGTCAGGGTGATTGCTTTATCACTATTATTGATGATTTTCATATAACCAGAACTGACTTTTGCGCCAGGAATGGTAGCTTTTGCAGTCGCATTTTCAATGGTTAATGCAGCGTTAATTTGCTGAATATTAGTATAATCGTGCTGGTCTGGTGACTGATGTTCCGCATGGGGCATTTCAGTGGCAAAAACCGCAGTCGGAAAACAGCTAAGTAAGAATGCTAAATACAAAGAACTTTTTTTCATTATTATATCTCCTATTGTTTAGCAATTGATTTGGCGTAAACACGCTCAATACCTGCAGCGAGTTCTGTGGGGGTGGTGTTATGGCTCATCGCACCAACTAATGTGCCTGCTTCATCAATAATGTAGAACCGTGAAGAGTGATCAACGGTGTAGCTTAATTCCGATGATTCCATATCGACAATGTCAAAATAGACCCCATATTGTTTGGTTAATGCATCAATTTGTTGTTGTGTACCTGTCACGCCGACAACATGATCGTCAAAATATTTAGCAAACTGATTTAAAGACACTAAATCATCACGTTCAGGATCGACACTAATGAATAGCCCGCGCACATGGTCATAGGTTTGTGGTGATAGGCGTGATAAAGCCGCAGATAGAACCCCCATTGAAGAAGGGCATACTTCAGCGCAGTTTAAAAAACCAAAATAAAGCACCACGATATTGCCTTTATATTGATCAAGGCTAACAGTGCCATTTAAACTATTAAGCTCAAAAGGGCCACCAAGATCTTTAAGTGGCTTTACATTTTCACCAACAGGGGTAGTGGTGTTATAGACATAGCATCCCATCAGTGTGGCAAGAAATAGTGCTCCAACGAGAAGCACCATTTTAGTTGGGTTTTTGGTCATGAATGCGGCTCCATTATCACTGCAGGAAGCGCATTTACTTGGTAATTTTTCTCGAGAGTTTCAGATGAAAAATCCAGAGAAATTAAGGTGCAAAAGACCATGATGTTAAAAATAGAGCTTAACAGCATTTTCTTACCCCATTGAGCATTAGGCACTTTTTGATAGCCTACTTTAGCAATATAGAGCCAATGTAAACTCACCAGTCCCATACCTAATGCATACCAACTGCCAGCGTAACCAAGGTAAGTAAGGGTAAATGCCGCCATTGCAAAGGCAATAATGTAACCGATGATATGGTGACGTGCTCGCGCAATCCCCACTTCAACCGGTAACACTGGAATTGATGCGGCTTTGTAATCTTCGAAACGATAGATTGCAATCGCATATGAATGTGGAATCTGCCATAAACAAAAAGTGATGAATAATACCGCTGCACCAGCATCAAACTGGCCAGTAACAGCACAATAGCCAATAACAGGTGGACACGCACCAGATAAGCCACCAATTAAAGTGCCATGAATAGATTTACGTTTGAAATAGAGGCTATAAAAGCCGACGTAAACCACAAATCCAAGTACACCAAATTCAAAAGCGACCACAGATGTATATTGATAAAGGGTAAAAAACCCCGCTAGGCATAATGCTGTCGCCCACATTAAAGCATGAGAGACAGGCACCACTTTTTTGACCAATTCACGCTCACAGGTACGTTTCATTAACTTGTCGATATCAATATCGATGACATTATTGAATACACACCCAGAAGCGACAATTAAGGTTGTACCAACGCATACTGCGAGTAGTAATAACCAATTAATGTTGCCTTGAGATGCAAGTAGAACGCCACCCACGGCGGCAACTAAGTTGCCACCGATGATGCCCGGTTTAGTGAGTTTAAGATAAGGTTTAATCATAGAACATCCCTGATCAATGACCCATTAGCATGTTGTGGTTTAAGTGATCCATGATCCACAAAGAGCCAATAAGAATAATAGAAACAATGACGACCACGAATACGGCAGATGACGTATTCCACATTTGTTCTGATGAGGTGTTCATATGAAGGAAGAACACCAGTTGTACCAGGATTTGTGCCACGGCTAATACCATGATCACACCAATAATGAACTGGGTTGAACCAACGCCAGCCATTACCATTGCAAAAGGAACAATGGTTAAAATAATCGAGAATATCAGTCCTCGAACATATTCTTTAACACTGCCATGGGCTTGGCCGCCTTGGCCATGTTCAGTTGCGTGTTGGTTAGTTGAATTGCTCATTACAATACTCCCATTAAGTAAACAACACTAAACACACAGATCCAGATAATATCTAAGAAGTGCCAGAATAGACTCAAGCAGGCTAAGCGCGTTTTGTTGTCCTCAGAGAAACCATCACGTTTAAAGTGGAAGAACAGCACAATCATCCATACTAAACCAGCAAATACGTGTAATCCGTGAGTTGCAACTAGGCCATAAAATGCAGACCAGTATGCGCTGCTATGGAATGTCGCACCTTCATTGCTGAAATGGTAGAACTCATATAGCTCCATGATTAAGAATGAGAAACCGAGCATGAAAGTAATGCCTAACCATTTGAGCATGCCTTTCATATCTTCATGGTTAGCCTTTAACATTGCCATGCCAAAGGTAAAACTACTAAACAGTAGTAACGCCGTTTCTGCCAATACAAAAGTTAAATTAAACAGTTCCTTAGGCTCAATTAAGCCGGCGAAACTGTTGGAGTAAACCGCATAAACGGCAAATAATGTACCGAATAATAAACAGTCACTGAGGATGTAAATCCAAAAGCCGAAAATGGTATCACCAGCGTAGTCATGATGGTCATGATCATCGAGATCATGACCGTCATGAGACTGAGCAGGGACATTGAGGTTAAGTGTATCTTTTACGTCTGTAGTCATAACTGCTCTCGTCCCTTATGCTATTGAATCTGCTGGATTTAGACCTGATGGATTGAAATCATCATCATCTTCACCATCTTCGTTTTCAAATGTCTTCTCACCGCGAACTTTGGCTAAATGCTTACGTTCAATAGCTTCAATTTCAGCAACTTCAACATAGTAATCTTTAGTGCGTTGGAAGCTATAAATGATCCAAGACGCAATCATACCCACGGTGCCGACAATCACCATCCACCAGATATGCCAGATAAAAGCAAAACCAAACATCAATGAGAACAGACTGATAACCACACCCGCCCAAGTATTTTTTGGCATATGGATGCGCTTATAACGCTCAGGCTCTTGGTAGGCTAAACCATGCTCTTTCGCGTAATGGTGTTCATCACGATCATGAATTTTTGGTAATAAAGCAAAGTTATAGAACGGAGGCGGGGACGATGTAGCCCATTCCAATGTACGGCCATTCCATGGGTCACCAGTGAGATCTACATTCTTCTTACGATCACGAATACTGACGTAGATTTGGTAGAATTGAACAGCGATACCTGCCGCAACAATACACACACCAAATGCTGCCACCCATAAGTAAGGTGCCCACTCTGGGTTATCTGCAACATTAAGGCGACGGGTCATGCCGTTAAAGCCAAGCACATATACTGGCATAAAGGCAACGAAGAAACCGACGGTCCAAAGTGCACATGAAATCTTACCTAGACGTTCATCAAGGGTGAATCCAGTTGCTTTAGGGAACCAGTAAGTTAAACCAGCAAAGTAGCCAAATAACGCACCACCAATAATTACGTTATGGAAGTGGGCAATAACGAATAGGCTGTTATGTAGTACAAAGTTGGCCGCAGGTATTGCTAGCATTACCCCTGTCATACCACCAATGGTAAAGGTGATCAAAAACGCAATCGTCCACCACATACTGGCACTGAATTCGACTCGGCCTTTATACATGGTAAATAACCAGTTGAAGATTTTAACCCCAGTTGGAATTGAGATAATCATGGTTGCAATACCAAAGAAGGCGTTAACACTTGCTCCTGCGCCCATGGTAAAGAAGTGATGCAGCCAAACGATAAACGACAACACCATAATTACCATTGTTGCCCACACTAATGATGTGTAACCAAACAAGCGTTTACGAGAGAAAGTTGCGGTTATTTCAGAAAAAATACCAAAAGCGGGTAATACTAAAATATAAACTTCAGGGTGACCCCATGCCCAAATCAGGTTGACGTACATCATTTGGTTACCACCCATATCAGTGGTAAAGAAATGGGTACCGACGTAACGATCGAGGGTGAGTAAGGTTAGGGTGACAGTTAAAATAGGGAAAGCAAGGACGATCAGTGCGTTGGCACATAGTGATGTCCATGTAAATACTGGCATTTGCATCATCTTCATGCCAGGTGCACGCATACGAAGGATGGTAACAACAAAGTTAATACCAGTTAATAGCGTACCAATACCTGATATTTGCAGTGACCATAACCAATAATCAACTCCGACCCAAGGATTGGCATCCATTCCAGAAAGTGGCGGGTAAGCTAACCAACCTGTTGCGGCAAACTCACCAATAAACAGTGACATGTTAATCAGAATAACACCGACAACAAATAGCCAAAAACTCAGGGAGTTCAAAAATGGGAAGGCTACATCACGGGCACCAATCTGTAATGGCACAATAATATTCATTAACCCCACCACGAATGGCATTGCAACGAAGAAAATCATGATCACGCCGTGGGCTGTGAAGACTTGGTCGTAGTGTTCTGGTGGTAGATAACTGGCATCAATAGTTGAAGCTGCTTGTTGGGAGCGCATCAGTATTGCGTCAGAGAAACCACGTACAAGCATCACCATTGAGACAATGATGTACATAATACCTATTTTTTTATGATCGACAGAGGTAAACCATTCGCTCCATAGGTAGTGCCACTTTCTTTGATAAGTAATCAAGCCAAGTAGTGCTAATCCACCAATGACAACAGCCATCATAACGGGGAAAACAACTGGATCGGTAAAAGGAATGACATCCCAATTTAATTTGCCGAAAATTGGATCCGCTTCGGCGTATACATCTCCTTTATAAGCCATTTTGGACTCCTGCATGCTTTTCAATAATATCTTTAAATTTCAACGGTGCGACAGAGGCAAAATAGGTCACCGGATGCGGTGCCTTTATCTGCTCTTTAGCATTAGCTGTAAGTTGGTCATAAGTGTTGTTATTTAGAACTTGCTCAGAGGTTTTTACTTTCTGTATCCATTGGTCAAAATCGGCATCACTTACTGCATGAGCTTTAAAGCGCATGTTGGCAAAGCCATAACCACTGTAATTTGCTGAAATACCGCGGTAAGACCCTTCTTGTTGTGCCATGAGGTTTAAACGGTTTTCCATGCCGGCCATTGCGTAAACTTGACTACCGAGCTGAGGAATAAAAAAGGAATTCATGGCGGTATCTGATGTGACTAAGAATTTAACGGGACGGTTAACGGGAAGGGCTATTTCATTCACTGTTGCAATTTGTTGTTCTGGATAAATGAAAAGCCATTTCCAATTCATAGCAACGACTTGAATCGTTAATGGTTCTTTATTCGAAACGATCTCTTTTCTTGGATCGAGAGAATAAGAAGTTTGATAAGTGATCCATCCTAATGCTAATACGATCAAGCATGGTACGGTCCAGACAATGACTTCTATTTTAGTGGAATGCTCCCATTCTGGAGTGTATTCCGCTTCTTTATTGCTATGACGATATTTATAAGGAAAGTAAATCGACATAAATAAAACGGGCACAATAATAATTGCCATCAGTAGTACTGAAGTAATGATCAGTGATGACTGTGCTTCGCCAATGATGCCTTTAGAATCGAACAGCACCATATTACTGCTGGCAAAAAGAGCCACCATAAGCAATGTTACAAGTAAGGTAAGAAGAATTATTATCATCTTCTTACTGCGGATTATTTTCATTTTTTCCTCCATGAAACAGTTTACTTATACAAATCAATTGAGAACGTTAAATAACTGCTGATAGCACCGAATTTGCGTTAATGAATTGTAATCACTCTGGTTGCTAGTGTAACAAAAGATAACTGCATGATATATAATATTTAATTATTTTTTATGGTGAAAAAGTGGTTAGTTGTGCGATTTTTAGTTGGTTATCAGTTAATAAATTAATCTGTCTTTATCACCATAACGACTGATTTTCTCTATTTTTGATCAATTAACACTAGTAATAAAATGCTTATTTTAAAATACTGTACTAAAAATGTTAAAATTTATACATACGTTGTATTTTTGAAAAAAAGTTTCAATTTTGTTGTGTTTCTGAGGGTTTTTTGTTGGTAGTGGTAGGGTTAGAGCCCGCTATAGACTGTGGAGTGAAGGATAATAGGCGCTGTATGTCATTTAGTTACTGTGTTGGAGGCAGATATATTGGATACTGTGAATAATGATATTGATAGAGTAATACAGTTTTTATGACGCAAAAAATGACTATGGCTGATATTTCAAAGCAGCTTGGAATTTCAAAAATGACAGTGTCACGTTATTTTAATGGTGGCTATGTGTCAGAAGAAAATCGTATTAAAATTGATGCGATCGTAAAAG
The DNA here is from genome assembly GCF_002954455.1 of Photobacterium aquimaris. GTDB lineage: Bacteria > Pseudomonadota > Gammaproteobacteria > Enterobacterales > Vibrionaceae > Photobacterium > Photobacterium aquimaris. Next base: position 1,032,681 of record NZ_MSCC01000002.1, on the reverse strand, counting down.
AAAATCACTATACCCCCAATAAATTTGCGCGATCAATTCGTAGCCAATCAAATATTATTGGTTTTATCGCACCAAGAATTGAATCTTATACCACCAGTTTAGTGATTAAAGGTGCACTAGCGGCAGCAAATGAATCGAATGCGCGTATGCTGTTTCATGCAACAGGGTTTAGCCATGAATCAGAACGTCAAGCGGTTAGCGAATTTAACGGTTTGAACGCATTGGGTACCATTGTTATTGCTTCAAAACACAGTGTCGTCGAACCTTTTTATCAAGGATTAGAAAATTTAATATTTATTGGTAAAGAGAGCCAGCAACGCTGCTGTTTATATTATCCAGAACACGCTGCAATTTCCGCATTAGTTACACAAACTCTGACTCAACTTCAGCAACAGCAGGCCCCTGTGGTTGCGATTGATTATATTTATGATCAGCGAATGTTATCAAGTCGAACCCAGTTAATTCAAACCACTATTGCAGCTACTGCGCCTCATTTGTCGTGTTATCTACAATCCATAACAGATTCCGAGCAAAAGCAAGCCTACCAAGATATTCAGTTACAACCTCAGCACGTGTATTTTTGCGCGACGGATAATATTGCCATTCGTTTATACCGGTTAGCAAAGCAACAACAATTGAAAATTGGTCATGATATTTGGGTGGTAGGTATTGGTGATTATGACTATAGCGACTTGTTAGTACCGAGTTTAACCAGTGTTAGTTTTAATTATTATCAGATGGGTTACCAAGCGGTTAAGAAGCTAATCAAACGTGATTTCAGCAGCTGTGAAGGTCAATTTGAGATAAAAATCAGAGAAAGCTCTCAGTTTATTTAAAAAGATTTTGCATGTTTTTAGCTTCGATCTTATCGTGTGTGTTATCGGTAACACACGCAAAGAATGCATTGTACATTCTCTAAGGTTAAAGGGATGAATCACTCCAATAATGTACCACCATCGCCATTAATATGGTGGAAGGCCGCCACGGCTTATCAAATTTATCCACGCAGTTTCTATGACAGTAATCAAGATGGAATTGGTGATATTGCAGGGATCATTGCCAAGCTTGATTATCTGGTTGAGTTAGGGATTGATTTAGTATGGATTTGTCCATTTTATCAATCACCTAACGATGATAATGGTTACGACATTAGTGACTATCAAGCGATTCATCCTGATTTTGGTAACCTTGTTGATGTTGATCGCTTGATCAGTGCTGCTCATGCGCGTGGCATTCGTATCATTATGGATTTAGTGATTAACCATACAAGCGATGAGCACCCGTGGTTTATTGAATCTCGTCAGAGCAAAACTAGCCCTAAACGTGATTGGTACATTTGGCGTGATGGTTGTGAAGCAACGGCTGAAAAACCAACACCAGAGCCTAATAACTGGGAAAGTATTTTCCATGGCAGTGCATGGCAATATGATGCTGATACGGCGCAATACTACTTACATCTTTTTTCTAAAAAACAACCGGATCTTAATTGGCAAAATCCTGAAGTTAAGCAAGCGCTGTTTTCGATGATCCATTGGTGGTTAGCGCGCGGTATTGATGGATTTCGTGTCGATGCGATCAGCCATATTCAAAAACAACCTGGTCTACCGTCATTACCTAACCCTAAGCGATTAGATCATGTGTCTTCTTTTGATTATCACATGAATGTTGATGGTATTGAGCAGCACCTTTATGAATTGCGTGATCAAGCTTTTGCACCATTTGATATTGTCACTGTGGGTGAAGCAAATGGTGTCGAGGCTCAAGATGCATTGACTTGGGTTGCTGAAGCTACTGCCACCGATAAAGGCGGTATTTTTAATATGATCTTCCAGTTTGAACACATGAAACTGTGGGCTGAAGAACAATCACGTGATCAGTTTGATTTAGTGGAATTTAAGCAAATTCTAACCCGTTGGCAAAATGCATTAGAAGGCAAAGGTTGGAATGCGTTATACCTAGAAAATCATGATCAAGCGCGCAGTATTAATACCTTTGCCAATGTTAACCATTGGTATGGTAGCGCAACAGCATTAGCCGCTTGTTATTTTCTAATGAAAGGCACGCCGTTTATTTATCAAGGCCAAGAGATTGGCATGGTAAATCATCAGTTTACATCACTAGCTGAGTTTAATGATGTATCAGCCAAAAACTTGATCATTAAATTACAGCAGCAAGGACAAACCGATGCGCAGATTTTGACTTTACTAAACCAAATCTCGCGTGATCACAGCCGCTTACCAATGCAATGGAATAATACGTCGTTTGCTGGCTTTTCAGAAGTCACGCCGTGGTTAGCAGTAAATCCTAATTACAGTGATATTAATGTTGAACAACAATTGCATGATCCGTCTTCCATTTTACAGTTTTATAAACAGCTAATCGCACTTCGAAAAAATAACCACAGTTTGATTGTCGGTCGCTATCAATTGTTGCTTGATAATGACACCAATATTTATGCCTATCAACGCAGCAGTTCAGATCACACCTGGACCATTATCACTAATTTAAGTGATAGAGAGGTAGTGGTTGATCTTGATAGCGACCAACTCGGGGAATTAGTACTCGATAACCAGACTCCGAACAATGAAGCCACGCGAACAGATTTCACAACCACACATATTGCGCCTGCTTATGCCGCTTACGTGTTTGTAAAAAAACATTAATTGTGTTTATGGCAGGTCATTGATGACGTAAACCTGCCGTCTCAGTCAAGGAAATAGTTATGAGTAAATTGCTATCGTTTGATTTTTGGCAACGATTTGGAAAGTCACTGATCGTTGTTATCGCCGTAATGCCAGCTGCCGGTATTATGATTTCATTGGGTAAAGTGGTTGCCATGTATGCGGGAGGAATCGGTGCACTCGAAACCCTTGGCCATATTATGGAAAATATTGGTTGGGGGGTGATTGTTAACCTTCATCTTCTATTTGCGGTGGCAATTGGTGGTTCATGGGCAAAAGAGCGTGCAGGTGGTGCATTTGCTGCGGTGATTGCATTTATACTGATCAACCGTACCACTGGGGTTATTTTTGGCGTGAATGGCGCGATGATGACCGATCCTCATGCGACAGTAATGAGCTTGTTTAGTACTGAACTGCCTGTTTCTCAATTTTTTACGACTATTCTTGGCGCGCCAGCACTGAACATGGGAGTATTTATTGGCATTATATCTGGTTACTTAGGTGCTAATTTATATAACCGTTATTATGATTTTTCTCGATTACCAGAAGCGTTAGCTTTCTTTAATGGTAAACGTTTTGTGCCGTTTATGGTGATTGTGTATTCAGTGATCATTGCGTTTGGTTTAGCTGTCGTATGGCCATTAGTACAAGGTGCGCTTAACGATTTCGGTCAATGGATTGCAAGTTCAAAAGACAGCGCACCGATTATTGCTCCGTTTGTTTACGGTACTTTAGAGCGTTTATTATTGCCTTTTGGCCTGCACCATACGTTAACTATTCCAATGAACTACACCGAGCTAGGTGGCGCATATCAGTTATTAACAGGGCCAAGTGCAGGTTCAAGCGTATACGGTCAAGATCCATTATGGCTCGCGTGGGTGAGTGATTTAAATAACCTTAAACTGACCGATCCTACTACTTATCAGCATTTATTAGATACTGTTCATCCAGCACGTTTTAAAGCAGGGCAAGTGATCATTGCTGCATCTTCTTTAATTGGTATTGGTCTAGCAATGTATCACTGTGTGGATAGTGATAAACGTCTGCAATATAAACCGATGTTCTTCTCTGCTTGTCTTGCGGTATTGCTAACAGGTGTGACAGAGCCGATTGAGTTTATGTTTATGTTTGTTGCGCCAGTACTTTATGTTGCTCATGCAGTGTTAACAGGCTTGGCCTTTGCACTGGTGGACTTGATTGATTTACGTGTACATGCATTTGGCCTTATTGAACTGATAACACGTGTTCCGATGATGATTTCTGCAGGGATTGGCGGTGATTTAATTAGCTTTGTGATGGTGTGTATTGCGTTCTTTGCGATTAACTATGCTTTATTCCGCTTATTAATTGTGAAATTTAATCTACCAACACCAGGGCGCGCAGGTAATTACATTGATGAAAAAGCAGAAGGGATGTCACAAGACGACAAACTGGAAATTATCATTCAAAATTTAGGTGGTCGTGACAATATTGCTGAGGTTGATGCTTGTATGACGCGTCTACGTATTACGGTAAAAGATCCTGCATTAGTGGCTAATTATACGCTATGGAAATCAACTGGAGCATTAGGACTGGTGATTAAAGATCAAGGGGTACAAGCGATTTATGGCCCAGGCGTTGATGTAATCAAATCAGGATTAGTGGATAAGTTTGCTATAGCATAATACTTGCCCAGAGACTGGATATTATCGATAAGCGCAGAAGATTATTGCTGCGCTTTTTTATCTCATATCGTATCGATAAGTGAATGATTTATGAAGTTATTGACCTTAAATACCCACAGTTGGCAAGAAGAAGATCAATATCAAAAGTTAGATATTGTTGCACAAGCTATTATTGAGCAAGGGTGTGATGTGATTGCCTTACAAGAGGTTAATCAGCATTCACTAAGTGACATTATTAGTGATCAAATATTAAGTAATCATCCTGTGCGAAAGGATAATTATGGCTATTTATTACAACAAAAATTGGCTCAATTAGGACATCATTACCAGTTAACGTGGGATTTTGTTCATCAAAGTTATGAGGTTTACCAAGAAGGATTAGCTTTTTTAACGCGGTTGCCGATTGTTGAGCGCCGTGTGATTGATTTGAACGATAACTATGATGAAAGTGACTGGAAACATCGCCGAGCTGTACGTATTACAGTCGCTTATCAGCACCAGCACATTGATTTTTATAATTGTCATTGCGGGTGGTGGAATGATCAAGAAAGTCCGTTTGAAGATCATTTAAACCGTATTACAGCAACGCTATCATCACGATTAAGCTGTTTATTAGGCGATTTTAATAATCCAAGCCATATTCGTGATCAAGGCTACGACTATGCGTTACATTGTAACCTGTATGATTGCTTTGTATTAGCTCAAAGTAAAGATAACGGTACCACGGTGGTGAAAAATATTGATGGCTGGCAACAAAATAACCAAGCTCTACGATTAGATTATATTTTTGCAAATCAGCCCGTTATCGTACCCCAACATCAAGTCATTTTTAATGGTGATTTTTATGATGTGGTATCAGATCATTTTGGTGTGATAGCTGAGGTGAGTATATGTACAGACTGAAGAGTAATTAATAGTGATATGATGGATAAAGAAGCTCAAATATATTTGATAATTTGAGCTTCTTTATGTTGTTATCTCATATCAACGTCTGTGATTTTAGCATCAATAAAATAATGTTCGGCTTTAGGAACAGTGAAAGTAATCGCTTTTCCTTCGCGTTGTGTTTTAGGTCGAAAATAAGTATCAGGCATGCGGTTAATTGAGCGCCATATTGTGAAATCGTCCTTTGCTATTGTTTGGCCGTTACTATCACTTAAGCGGACATTCAGAGTGACATTTACCACTGACTTTGAATTTTGGTTGGTTAGCATGGTGGGAATAGTCAGTGTTCCATTGGTGTACTGTGCCGTAGTTAATCGTACGTCTAAGCCGCTGTCACTGAGTTGTTGAATAGGCTTATCGTTGCCCAGTTTAACTTCAACACCTTTTGATTCTTTAATCACTGGGATTGCAGCGGTTGCGATAACTGGAATGGCGGTTGTTGCCTGGAGATTAGGCTCAGCGGCTGGATTTTGAGCTTGGGGTTTATATTGCCAAGTAAAGTTATCATGCAGAATAACTTGGCGACCATCATTGAGAGTGATGGTTTAATCTGCTGCCCATGTAGAAGTTGATGCGAGCAAAGCAATGGTTATGCCACATAGTTGTGTTTTTTTAAGCATTATCCTGTCCTTGAACTCTGATACTTTTTAGACCGCAATTCTAACAGCTTTATCACTGAATAATGCTTGCTGTGTTATTGCGGCCAATACAGGCCCAATATTATTGCTGTCGGTGATTTATAGCATTAAGAAATAACCTAATTTCTGTTGCTAATAATACGATTAACTGGTCATTATCTAAGCGATAAATTTCATTTTCTATATAAGTAAATGATTGATAAATCACTTGTTCTTGTTTAGATATATGTTCAAATAAATCAGTATGATGTGGTGATTGCTGTAACTTTTGCTGTAATAAAGTTAGTGACGTAATTGCATTTTCTAGATTTGAACTAACATCAGGATTAAGCGGCAAAGTCTGCTTATTTTCATTCAGCTGAGTTAAGATCCGTAAAATAATATTAGAACTACGGCTACACAATAGAATATGACTGCTTGTGTGTGATTTACGGTGCGGTTCTCCAAGATAACCCATCCAGTGATCAAATAAGTTGGTATCATTAACAACGCAGTCTTGGAAGTGGCTTTGAACGATACTCAGTTGTGACTCTTGTTTATTTACTAAATATACTTGTAAACTTTTTAAGTAATCGATATAGCCGTTAATCGTTGCATTAAGTTGAGTTGGAAATGATTTCTTTTGCCAACCAGGGGTTAAAATAAATACAAACACGAGTGGAATAATAACCCCTAATACGGTGTTATCAAGTCGTGGTAGCATGATGTTATCGCCCTGACCATTAAGGGAGAAACCAGCGAAAACAAATAAGGTTACAAAAAAGACCGCAAATCCATAATGACGGGCTGATGTATGAAAAAATAATACCGCCGCAATACAAAACATAAACGGTAAAATACTGGTTGCTACTTGAAAGTGCAATAATCCACCGACCACAATTAAACCACAGATTGTGCCTGTTAGACGTTGTAGTAAGCGAGTCCAAGTCATTGATAAATTAGGACGAAGAATAAGTAAACTTGTCATTAATGTCCAAAAGCCAAAATCAAGATGCAATAAACGTACTATGATAAGGCCCGTGGTAAGACTTAATGCTCCACGCAATGCATGACGAAAATAGCTCGATTTTAATGTCATTTGGCTGGTTAACTTAGAGGCTATTTCACGCCATTTCCAGGTTAACAAAATCGGTTTAGTGATAGTCGGGTTAGTTAATGTATTTGACTGATTTTTTAATTCACATAAAGACAGATAAATAATATCCAGTTTGTTTATAAACGCCTGTGCTGCGATGATTTCTTGCTGTGCCTCTTTGGGGGATTGATAACGACGTAATGCATCAAAATCAATGATCGGTAATGCTAGATGGTGGACGTTATTGACACTCACTTGTGCGAGATATTGGCTGATTTTTTGGTTAGCATGGTGGATATGTTCTAACCATTGCGGGCAATGTTGTTTTAAAAGCGGTGTCGAAGTGAAATACATCAGTCGTGTTTGTTCATTGATACGTTCCGCAATTTTTAGAAAGCGGTAAATATCTTGTAATTTTGCACTGTCTTCACCACAACTAAATTGCTGGTGGATTCGATATTCAAGTGTATGTGAAAGAGCAGCGATTTGTGATCGTAATTGCGCAGATTGAATAAATAATTGATTTTTATCTGTTGCAAAAATAAAGCCTTGATCATGAATCATCAACTTTTTGGAAAGCGCCTGATATAAATCAGATAAAATATCTTTAGATTCTTGGTTTGGAAGGAAAATAATAGCTAAAGTTTGCCATAAAATATACCAAACAGCGCCACCTGTCAGCCATAAAGGTATTAACCATATTTGACGTCCATCAAGGTGTAATAGCATTGCATAGATCGCTAATAGAATAGCGGCAAAACCAATGGCACCTAAGCGTGGTGTTAATACCGCTAGCATAAAAAGTGCAAAACTAACGACAGCTAATGATCCAATAAATAATAATGAGTGCGGAAAAACAATTTCAATGCCTAAACTGATCAAGAAAAACAGTGGTAGGGCAATTGTAAAATCTAAAATACGGTATTTGGTAACACTTGAAGTATCGGCAAAGCCGCAACTGATACTACCTAGCGAGAATGCAATCCCCATCGTGACGTGACCCATAAGAAATAAAGGTATAGAGCAGCTGATAAAGCTAAGTGCTGCGATATTTGTTCTTAAATTTAAAAAGGTTCGTAAAAATGGGTAACGAAGTAAAATATTTGATTGAATCATTGTCGGCACGGTAGTTAATAAGAAATGCGCATAGTTCTAATTTATCTCTTGTTGAAATATTTATCCAGTGTGATGACAGTTTTAAGAAGTAAATTGTCTAAAAACAGGGCTTTTGTTTGAGAACCTTATGTATTATATGAGGATGTAATGTTTATTTAGCCTATAGTTTACTCATGAACAGTAAAAATATCTCATCGAGTTGCTACTCTTGGTTAACCTTGTAACGCTATATTCTTTTAATATCATTAACATAAGGGTTGCCGTATGTGAAAAATAATAAGTAAGGATCTAGAGTTATTGGAAAATAAAAATCATCAACAAGGATAAATTGTATTTTGTAAATATAAATGGAATCTGATGAGTGAGCTCTGATTTTTTTAAAATCAATTGATTATGAGATTCTTATTTTTGATGCTTAGTTGGTTTAATATATGCATGTCTGTTTGGTCTTTATACAAAAGTCAGATGATGAGATATGATATATAAAAAAGATAACAATTATCAACAAATAACATTTAACATTATCACTTTATTAATGTTTTTTTGTAGCGTGTTTTTTTCGACAGTGATTCATGCAGCTCACTGGCGTGGAGGGGGTATAACATGGTCGCCTGTTGCTTTAGATGCTGATGGTATCAAAAATGATGTGATTATTTCATTAAAAACTGCCTGCCATGTTAATCGATCTGACTGTAATGGTAACCGTGTAACCGTCTCTGGTGGTTCAAAAACCTATCTTGGCGTAATTACTAACCAAATAATCAATGGTGAATATAAATTAGAAGTATCAGAAACTCAGATTAAGAATGTTGATGTAAATACGACGTACTTTGCTAATTATGGTAGTTGTTGCCGAATTAATTTGAAGAATAACTCTGGTGGTTCTTGGAATATACAATCTACAATTCTTGTACAAGGTGGTAATAGAGCCCCACTTATTGATTTTCCTATCTTATTTCAAGTTCCTCAAAAAGACACTGATGGTTCGGTTTTAACGAATTATACAATTAAAATTCCTGCCTTAGATCCTGATGGCGATAATATTAAATTCCGTGTTGGTAATACAAGTGAAATGGGCGGTGGCGGAAATCCACCTGGGTTAACTATTGATGAGAGTACAGGTGTTTTAACATGGAATAACTCTGGAACATTGGCTCCTGGTCTATATAGTGCAGGTATAGTTGTAGAAGATGTTGATAATAATGGTGTTATTAAGTCTAAAACACATTTTGATGTGCTATTTAAACTTGTTGATAAGCCTGTCGTTAATTATATTGCTTTCACTGATAGTGAAGTGATTGTTAAAAAAGGAGACAGTTATACTTTTAATGTCACCGGAACCAATATTGATGTTATGAGTTTAGGTGATATCTCTGGTGCTTTGGTTGAAACTGGTGTTGATGAGTTTACCTTTACTCCAGGACCCGTTGGTACTGGGTTAGATCCGGGCATTTACCCAATGACATTTCAAGTTGTTGATACTACAAATAATTTTGTTCATGGCTACTTTACTATCACCTATATTGTTCCCGATCCTAATGCTCCTGAAATTTTAAATATTAATGGCGATAAATCCCTTTATATTATGGGGCTTGTTGCTTCTTTGGATGTTAATGGAGATGCAGTATCAACAGACATTGATAGCGTTACCCTCAATGGCGGTCAGCTTAAAATTAATGTGGCCTATAAAGATGCTGCAAATGAAATTACCTTTATTGAATCTGTTGGTGATGGTGCTGGTGAAATTCGCGTTGATGCGCAAAATAAAGTTTATTATGAAGGGGTATTATTTGGTGAAATTGACATTATTAATAATGGTGTTGGAATGCCATTGCAGATTAACTTTATTGATGATGAAGCGACAACAACCACTGCTGCTGGTTTAATGAAAGCAATTCGCTATCAGAATAATAGTAGCATTGTTGGTAATAGAGATATCAGTATATATATTGAGGATGATACAGGGTTAAGTAATATTTATGCAATGTCGACAGATGTGTTACAAGGTGATATGGGTGATGCTTTATTAGCCGGTAACGATGCTTTTCATGGAGAAGCTGATAGCGACGGTAATTATATTATGGATCTTCGTTTAGGTACGTTGTGGGATCCTAATATAAATGAACAAGATAAACTGGCGTTAGCTGATGATAATGACAATTTGGCTGATGATGATGGTGTGACATTTTCTTCACCCTTTATCGATATTCATAATGATCTTGAGCTAACTATTGAAATTCAGGAAGAAGTTGATAATGGACGTCAACTTCATGCTTGGGTTGATTTTAATCAAAATGGTGTTTGGGAAGTTAGTGAAAAAGTAATTAACGATAATAGTGCAATTGTGGGTAGTAAACTTTATTCAATTACTATACCTAATAATACGTTATTAGGTTATAGCTTTTTACGGGTTCGCCTTTGTAGTCTTAATACAAGTTGTGATACGCCAAACGGTATTTCTTATGACGGTGAAGTCGAAGATTATCGATTATATTTCTCTGATTTAATTGCTAACACAAGCTGTGATGTCATTCTTAGAACTGATTCGGTAGGTGGCAGTAACGCTGCTTTATCGCAATTAGATCCAGCCTCCAATCCGATGGCATTCACAACCTTGTCGTCAGCAATTACTATAGCTGGTCATCCTACTGTTACTGATATTAATAGCTTTGGTTTCAATCGTATACTTGGGTTATTTTATGGTGTCTTTTATAGTGGTGACGATGCTTACTTATTTAATACTGACCGTATGGGTAATTCATTTATAGGTTTAGATTCAATAACGGCGAATGGCGCACAATCAATAACACATGCTACTCATGGTGTGATTACGTTTTCTGATGGTGATACTTTGGCATCAACGGTTGGAGGTAATGCTATTGGTAGTGTAACGATGGGAGATATATCAACGGATGGATTATATCTTTACGCATCTTCACCGAGCTTAAAAGGGCTGATAAAGATAGCATTAGCATCCGGTAAATTTGAGGTTATTCCGTTAACTCAATATATACATGATGGTGATATTGCCGTTAATACAGAAACAGATATGATTTATGCGACTAAGGTGACCACAGGTAAGCTGTCATCTATTACAGCGCAAGGTAGTGTTACTGAACAGAACATTATTTATACTGGTGGATTATTTCCACAAGATAATAGCGGAGAAGCCATATCCGGCGGCTTGATTGCAGATAAAAGTTATAATATTTATGCTTTTGTTAATAATGGTGATCATGATACCAACCAAGATGGCAGTTATGATTTAATTAATAAGTCAGCTATTTATAAAATAAATGTCTTAACAAGAAAAATGACCTTCTTTGCAGAAGGGCAAGATATTAATATTGTTGATCAAGATATCGCAGGTTGTTACTTCTCTCGTGATTATGGTGATGCTGTTACCTCTTATGGTATTGCTGGTCATGGTTACCACGATAGCGCAAGTAACGGCAATCAAGATCTGGCTTTAGGTAGTTTATGGGACAGTGAATTAAGCACTAAAGAAAGCAGTGCGGCTAATTCTGATCCTGAAGATGATGGTGTTAATGTTCCTGCGTCAATTACCGTAGGTATTCCTGCTCAGGTTGCAGTGACAGTGCCAGCAAGCACGGGGTTCTTAAATGTATTTGTAGATCTTAATGGTGACGGTGACTTTAATGATACCGATGAACATATTGAAAATGATAAAGCGATTAGTCAGCAGACAACCAACCTTGAGATAACCATTGATCCCGCACAAACAGATTCTTATAACGGCGATAGCATTATGCGTTTTCGTCTCTGTAGTACAGCTGGTGCGTGTAATAGTGCTGCGAGTGTAGCTGCTGATGGTGAGGTTGAAGATTACCAATTTAGGTTGATTAATCAAATTGTACTAAATGGTAATGTATTTGAAGACAATGGCTTAGGAATGGCAACGGCAGCGCATGATGGAATTATAAATGGTAATGAACCCGGTATTGCAGGCTTTACGGTAAGGGCGTTGTTTAATGGCTTAGTTGCTGCTGCAGGCTATAATTCTGGTGATGTGGTTGCAACGGATATTAGCGGTGGTAGTGGGCAATATAGTTTGATTATTCCTGTTATTCTCGCTGGTAAAAGTCTTAAGCTTGATGTCGTTGCTCAAGCAAATTGGATTGATATTAGTGAAAATAATGGTAATCATGCACAAGTTACAGCTGGGGCAGTAACAGATAGCCAAATGGTTGTGATTGCGTCCGCTGGTGATAATCTTAAAAATATCAACTTTGGTAAAGTACAACAACCAGTTATGAATCCTGATAACTACTCCGAAGTAGAGCCTGGGAAAATGATTACTTTTCATCATAACTTTACAGCAAACACTAGTGGTAGTGTGACATTTTCTATTATCGATAAAGTAGTTACTCCTGCAAATAGCAATTGGAGTACGGTGTTAAAACATAATATCGATTGTGATGATCAACTTAATAATGATCAGACTATTTTAAATAGTATTAATGTTGATGCAGATACCAATAAAGAAGTGTGTTTAGTTGTCCAAGTCTTTATTCCCGCAGAAGTCTCCCTAGATAGTCTATTTAATTATAATATTCAAGCGGAAATGGTATTTGATGATACGACCTCAACAGCGCATGGTGTGACGAAAACTGTGGTTGATTCAGATACTGCACGTGCAGTTTATTCTGGTGCAGGAGCGCTGAAATTAGAGAAGAAAGTCGTCAATATAACTGCATCAAATGGTAATGACATTAGTAATACGGCTAAACCGGGTGAAGTCATAGAATACACTGTTATTTTTACCAATACTGGCAGTGGGGACATTAAAGAAGTGGTGATCTTAGATACTGTACCTGAACACACATCGCTTAATAGCGCGATTAATTGTACTGCTGGCACAATACCTGCTGGACTAACATGTAACTTCGTACCTGTCGCACCATTGAATGCAATTGGTTATCGAGGTGGCGTGAAGTGGATCTTAGCCGGAACATTAAGACCTGGTGAAAGTGGTAGTATTGTATATCGCGTCAATATTGATTAAGCGGCGTGTAGTTAACAGTAGGAATAATCGTCACTCCTACTGTTATTTCATGAGACGGTATCACCCGATACTTTTATAGACAGCTAGTGCACCACAAATAAAGCATAATGCTAATGCACCGTAGCGAATGGTTTCTTTTGGTAGTGATTGTGTCGTTTTAAGTGCTAACCAATAACCTGCCCATGCAGCGGGTAATAACGGCAGTGTCAGCCATAATTTTTCAAGATTTAAAAAACCAACAGGTATCAATGTTGTTAAGGAAATAATAGAGCTAAAGACAAAGAATGCTGATAAATTAGCACGTAACTGGTTAGCTTCTTGATGTTGTAGCAAAATAGCCATCGGTGGCCCACCAATCGCTGAACTTGTGCCAAATAATCCAGAGAAAAATCCCGCAAAAACCATTCTTGTTGGTGTCGGTTCAATTCTAAAAGGCATGATGCTAATAAAAACAGCTAATAATACTAATAAACCAACCCATAAAGATAATGTCTGGGCTGATACAAAAACGAGTAGCGCAGCACCTGCCATCGAACCTGGAATACGACCAAGAATAGCCATTTTTAATCCTCCGAGTTCGATAGATGAGCGATATTTTCGGCTATTAAGTAGTGATATAAATAGAGCGACAAGACAAATAGGGGCAGGAACATATTGTGGTGCAATAATAATAAGAATAGGTGCAGATATAATCGCCAGTCCAAACCCGATAGCCGTTTGTACAAACGACCCTAGAAAGATCATAGCAATGGCAAGTAACGTCGTTGAGTCGATGATCATAGTAGTATGCTTATCAAAGGAGTAATTAAGTGATCGCAAAGTAATATCATTGGCGATGAATGTAAATGATAAATTAAATGATCCGGTATAGTTACCCACAGTGAGTGCACCTGTCGCATTATCAATATCTGCAGTACCGCCATCTGTTGTAACAACAATGACATCTGTGGTTCGATCGGAGAATATAGATTCCAAAATATAATGAGCTGGTTTGTGAAATAGATAGGGGAGCAAGACAAACGATTTATAATAATGAAACAATAAAAAAAGCAATAATACTCTTTTTATTGTTATCATTATTGTGATTTTTGAAGTTATTTTTCTACTGTTTTTTCAATGAAATGAATATAGATTATTAATATCATGTTGATACTAAACAGATGTAATAAATATTGTGCATCTTTAGTATTTGATAATGTTTCGCTAAAAAGCATAATGGCAGTGACGATAAATGATGAGACAGCTGATCTTATTAACCATGGACGATGTGTATTTGTAATGAATTCTTTATTTATTAACGAAATAAATATGAATAAAAACGGTAGACATTGTAAAACTATAATTATAGGAAATAATATGTCGAAAAAAGGGCTAAAAAACAAATGCCCTATTTGGCTATGATCCCAGCTATCAACAATACGATCATGCCAACCATTCCATGTTAAACCATAATAAGCAGTTTCAGGGTGAATTATACCTAAAAAAATGCCGACTATTTTATCAAGAAAGCCATTTTTCAACCAATATGCAGCTAAAAATAACTGTACAGGAATTATATATAAAGAAAGCTTTTTCACTCATCGTTACCCTAAGAATAATATAGCTGAATGATAATAAAATATTTTCTGAATTCTTAATATAAATGCAATTTTAAATGGAATCAATATCACAAAGTTGACAAATATAGAATGATGTATTTATTTTGTGAATATAGTGAGGCTAATTATTGCGTTTTAATATTTAATTTTTGAATATAGAATGTGTTAATTGTAGTAATTTAAACTAATGAGTCGAGAATATGTCTTGATTACTCATGAGTGAGACATATTCTCTATCTTGGAAGTAAATTATTTAGACAGTTTATCTAAAAAAATAATCCCTGTTTTAAACCATTAACGGTTAAGGTGTTATAAAAGCTATCGATATCTGCTAAATATTGCTTATTGCCTGTTTTTCTTCTTCATTTTTAGTCATATTTAAAAAAATTAGGCATACGGTTCCTGTTCTAGAATGGATCACTTGCTCTAATAATTGACCACCGGCTTGTGATGATAGTTTAATGCCAAGATCTAATGTGTTATTTGTCATTGCGCGACTGAAAACAGATAATAATTCATTATCAATATCTTCTTTTTGTGAAAATAGGTCAGCGAGAAATTTGACATGTTTACTGGCAAGTGCCGTTATCATGTTCTCAAGATTTTCAGGTATAGGGGATGACTGCCAACGAAGCATATCATTAGATGTTACTGTCGTTATTTGACCGCAGGTATTTGCTTGTTCTATTGCATTGTCGTGATTTGAAATATAAAACATATTAAAGCAATGTTGTATTACCCACTCAAAATTAACTTCAGGAGTGGTAATGTTGTATTGAGAAAGAATATTGGCAGTAGTGTTTTTGGCCTCACCATGAAGTGATTGCACCATTAAATACAACGTAAAAAAGATTTTACCTTGATAAATAGCCTCATGCATTCGATCGTCAATGGACGCTGAACGTGCTGTTAGTTCCGTAAATGTCGCAATTTCCCTAACAACGGCTTGAATATGTAGTTCAATACTGACTGTATCACTTAATCTTGTACTCATTAGCGTATTCCTTTTTCGCTGGTACACTTTAATTGTGGTACAGATTTATCCTTTCTGCATAGTATGAGGATCATTCTGTGAATAATGTTCATTTTTTTTGAAGGGGGATTTAACCTGCTTAAACTGTAATGTCTGAAAATTAAGGAATATAATAAGTAAAAATTATAACTAGATATAAGACATCATGAATATTACTTATAGCGAAAATAGACATTTACGAAAGTTTTTTCACTTACAACAACAATATCAGGAAATTATTTATAAAGATGTAAGAGAGCGGTTACCACATTTAATTCTTACGCAGTCTGCAAAAATAAAGACAGCAAGGCAATTGCGTAACCATGGATTAAGAATTTATGAATATAAAATTGTAGCAGCCAAAGATGCTGTATTTCGATTAGCATATACGTATTTTAATGATACGATTAATGTTATTTATATTAGCCAAACAATTATAAAACATCAGTTTTGTCAATTATTAGAAAAAACAGAACTTGTTGATTAATAGATATTATATTGAAGAAGTTTTAAAAAAAGCCGCTAAATAATATTAACGGCTTATTTATAGATGAAATATTTTATATATGCTATTTTAACTTATTGTGTTATCAACAGGTTCAACCCATAAGATACCGACTTCTTTTCTGACTACTTTTACAATGACACCTTTATCGATGGCTGACGTTGATTTAATGTTCCATTGAATGCCTGAGTAATTAAAGTGATACAGCGTTGATGGTAATAAGTCTTTTTCTAATTCAAATTGGATAGTAGCAAAATCACTATTTATATCAGTTTTAGCTGATTTATTTTGCAATTTTTTCATTGGTTTCCAAAGTATAATGGTCAACAATAACGTTATAATCGCTAAGGTTGAAAGTGTACTTAACCAATTTGCATCAATGATACCAATGTAAATTAAACTACTCGTAAGTAGCATAGCAACGCCGAAAAATAACAATACTAAGGTACTGCAACCAAGTATTAGCACTTCGATAATAAGAGCTAATAGCCCTAAAGTGACTAATGTTTGCGGAATATTGCTAAACATATAACACCTTAGCTCTAGGATTTACCTGTTTGAGCTTTGTTAATTGAGTTAATAATTGATAAACCTTGAGCAACCATTGAGCTTGCATTCGTTGCATCATCTGCAAGAAGAACAACCGATGACTCTTTAGCAATGGCTTTTTTTGCTTCAATAGCTTTGGTTGCCAACTCAAGTTGAATCGCTTTTTGGCCTTGTTCTGTATCAGCAGCTTCACCGATTTTTCGTAACGCTTGTGCTTGAGCTTCTGCAACAGCCAAAATAGCAGCCGCTTCACCTTCGGCTCTTAAAATTTGCTCTTGTTTATCAGCTTCAGCAGAAAGTACCTGTGCTTGTTTTTTACCTTCTGCGACATTGATTGCTGATTGACGATCACCTTCAGATTCAAGAATCTGTGCTCTTTTTTCTCGCTCGGCTTTCATCTGTGCTTCCATTGCTTCCATCACAGAACTTGGCGGTACGATATCTTTAATTTCGTATCGTAATACTTGTACACCCCAAGGTTCAGATGCGGTATTAATTGCAGCAACAATATTAGCATTTAAAAGATCACGCTCTTCAAATGTTTTGTCGAGTTCCATTTTACCTAACTCACTACGCATAGTTGTTTGTGCTAGTTGAGTTACTGCAAAGCGGTAATCATCAACACCATACGTTGCTTTATAAGGTTCTAGAACACGAAAATAGAGAACGCCATCAACCACAAGGCTAATATTATCTTTGGTAATTGCAGATTGTGATGGAACATCAACCGCTGTTTCTTTGAGGCTTCTTTTTGCACTAATACTATCAATGAATGGTATTAGAAAGTTTAACCCCGCTTCCTTTGTTGAACGGTATTTACCAAAGCGCTCAATGAGCCATGCTTCGTTTTGTGGTACAAAAATAATGCTTAATTTAAGTGTGACAACAATAAATATCAGTAAATACAGTTGTGGACTTGTAAGCAAGTTAGTTATGAGATCAAGCGGCATCTATACATTCCTTATGTTGATTAACCATTGAGTTTACTAACATATTAATAAGGGTATTTATTACTTATTAATGTATTTTATATAAAATATCCTTATAGGATATTATCATATTTAGTTATTATATTCATAACATATTGTTAGTATTATGGCATATCGATACGTAATTATTATTAATAATGTGGCTATATATGTTAATACAAAGTGTTTGAGGTATAGGTAGTTGTTATTTATCTATCTAGAAGGGGAGTAAGATAGGTATTGTTGGCAATAGATATAGAAGGCGGTAACGGCACTATTTTATTACAGATAGACAGAGCTAAGATTGTGTATCAGTTGATATTTAACATGATAAGCTACTTATAATGTTTTGTTGGTAATACGGTTAATGGATTGTTTTTACTACTATGTAGCCAATACAGGCCAGACTTTTCACCTAAAATGAGTTGTAATTTCTTCTGAGCGGCAATTATATAGTCATAGCGTATAGCATTATTTTTATATGAACTAGACGCATTATCATCATCTGAAAAAAGAATGGCTTTGTTTTCATTTAAATTAGCATTTTCTTGATAGGTCCAGTGAAAAACTTCAGGTGTTATTTTTAAGGTAGCAATAAATTGAGCATCCTTTTTAATTATTGTTAACGATTCTGCTGATAGTGATAAGGCTGATAGCGTCCCGTCTTTCTATCGGCGATAAAACTAACTTTTGAATAATCGAAAACATTACTTTTATCTGTTGGTGAGATATATAAATTTGATACTTTATATGTTACACCATAATCACCAATGTATGAGCGGTAGACAACTGATAATGGTTCGTGGATAGCATCAGAAGCGATACTAATATCTTCATGAAATAGTTTTTTATTATCAACAATCAGATGAGTGAATTGAGTCCATTCATCGGGCGCAATTTTATAACTAAAATCAGTCATCGGTATACATTGATTAGTTTCTGGCTTTACTTTACACCAAGCAATAGAATAAAAGTCATCAGATTTATAAAAAAAGATTTTATGATCTGTTGTTGTTATTTTTCCATGCTTGTTTACTTGCTGTGAAAAAAATAGCTTGAATTTTATTTCTTAAATCAACTTGTTGTTCTAAATTTTTGGTGATGAACGTGATATTATTAGAGCCGATTTTTTCATTTTCAGTTAAAAAGTGTGTTGGTTCTGTTTGAGCTGGTGACATATACCATGCACCACTACCTAATAATGCCACTGCTAAAATAGTGACAGAAGCAACGGTCTTTTTATTAATTTTACTAATAATAGAATGTGTTTTTTGTTCGCTTAGATCAACTTCTTCTCGCGTAAATTCACGAATTTGATAGCCGACACGAGGTAATGTTTCAATAACATCGCCTTTATTTTGCTCATTGAGTTTTACACGTAACGCACGAATAACCTGAAACAGTGAGGCTTCAGTAACAATACGATCAGGCCAGCCGATCTTGAGTAACTCATCTTTAGTGACGGGAGTACTATGGTTCTCGATAAGGTAGCTAAGAATATATTGTTCTGACAAATTTAACTTGAGCGTAGATTCAGATGTTTTTAGTACGCCTTGGCTTGCAATGAAGCATACTTTTGTTCTAAATTTTATTTGCTCAATATTTGTCATTTATAAACCTCACATATTAATTTTTAGTTTGTCAATTCTATCATGAAAGAGTTATAAAATGACTTATAGGTGTTAAAGCTATATCTAATTGTTGAGATAATATTAATAATTACCATAAAATACAATATGCCAAATTAATATTCATATAGTAATAATAAACAATTAGCTAATAAGTATATTATTAATCAGCAATAACAATAATAAAATATGCTATTTAAACACTTTTCATGTGGTGAGTATGATTTTTTATCAAAGAATCATGTAAATTGACGTGATTTTTACATTTGTTCGATTTAATTATGACCAACAGAGGAGGAGAATGCTTGTTAAAATAAAAGAAAGAGCATTAATGCCCTTTCTTTAAATATTATTTATAGCTGTAATCGTAATTATTTTTGAAAAATTTCAGTAAACTCGCGTTTCATTGGCGGGTTGCGACGAGCTTTCTTTAATTGCTTACACATATCTTTAACACAGTTAACCAGTACTTTATCAAGCATTGATGCTTTGTATTCAGCTTGTTCTTCAGCACTCATATCTTCTGGGAATTTGGTATCTTGCATTTCACCAAGGAAGTCTACACCAGAGTAACTTTGGCTTAGTGCAACAAGAGAGTGAAATTGCTCAAAATTATCCAAAACATTTTGTGCGCTGGCTGGTAATGTATTCCATGCTTCACGTGAAGTAGGCTCTGATACCTTATAAACGTTCACAAGCATATCAATCAACTCTGCTGGCACTTCTTCAAATTTGACTACTTGGCGAAGTTCTGGAGAACAGTCATCTAGTGTGAATACTGTCTCTTCGATGATTTGCTCTTCGTTGTTATTAATTTCAGACATAGTTTTTCCTAACGCATTGTGTTTTGAGAGGAGGAATCCTATATTCCTACTGATAAATGTCAATATATGATTATCAAAGTGATAATAAAATTTATTTTAGTAAATAGTCATGGTGTAATCACGCTGTTAAGGGATTTTTTTATATCCATAATATATGGCACGAACAATGCAATGTGTTTTATATTGTATGCTTGCTATCGTATAAGGATCTCATATGGGAGTGATGCGGATTTTAATTGCTGATGATGTCGCTAGTGAGCGGTTATATTTAACGGCATGTTTAACTAATCTTGGTCATATTGTTAAGTCAGTATCATCAGGAGCAGAACTATTGAGATATTACTCAGAGTTTAATCCCGACTTGTTACTTATTGATATTGAAATGCCTGAACAAAATGGTATTGAATTAGTTCACACAATTCGACATCAATATCAAGAGTGGGTACCTGTGATATTTTTAAGCGGTCTTGATGATCCTCATATTATCGCAAAAGCTATTGATGTTGGCGGCGATGATTATTTGGTAAAGCCGGTTAATGCGATTATTTTAGCCGCAAAAATTCAAGCAATGAGTCGAATTGCTGTTGTGAGGCAACGGTTAGAACATACGACGATACAGTTACAGAAAATAAATAAGTTATTGTTAGAACAAGCAAATGAAGATCCACTGACGAAGCTTGCTAATCGACGTTATCTTGATCAAAAGTTAAAAGAGTTTATTGCCTTACATGGACGCAACAATTTACCGCTAACAATTATCCTACTAGATGTCGATTTCTTTAAATTATTCAATGATTTCCAAGGGCATATTGAAGGAGATAATTGTCTTAAACTATTGTCTACAAGTTTGAACAAAATATTTAATCGCGCGGGGGAGGTTTGTGGTCGCTATGGTGGTGAAGAGTTTATTGTATTAATTTGTAATTGTGATGAAAAACAGGCAATTAAAGAGTGCCAACGTCTTAAAGATGAGATCTTTAAGCTTGCCATTCCACATGAGAATTCGTTAATTAGCAATCAGTTGACAGTGAGCCAAGGTGCAATTTCATGGGTGCCAACAGGACTTGAATTGGTTGAGAATTTATATCAAGCGGTTGATGCTTTATTATACCAAGCTAAAGATAATGGTCGTGATCAATTTGTAACAGCAGAATATCCATATTCCTTAATCAGCCATAATGAAAACTAATATTCACTTGTCTTTGGTCAAGATTATTGCATTTGATGAGCTAACTGCTTGCTGCGAAAGCTAAATGTGCTAGTCTTCTAAGAGTATTTTGACAGTGTATTGTAGTAATGTCTTTGTGAGTGATGAATATTAATACTGTATTTTTACTTTAAAGCTATTTGGTAATAATGAATAGGATGATCATGGATATGCAATTAACAGAACACCAGGCTCGAGTGATTGGTTGTTTACTTGAAAAAGAAATTACAACTCCAGATCAATACCCTTTAACGCTCAATGCGTTAACGACAGCATGTAATCAAAAATCAAGTCGTGAGCCTGTTATGGTACTTGATGAAGCAACGGTACTTGATACGTTAGAAGAGCTGAAAGAAAAGCGAATGGTGCGCGATGTATCAAGTTTTGGTAGTCGTGTTTCTAAGTTCCAACACCGTTTTTGCAATACTGAATTTGGCTCATTGCAATTTAATAAACAACAATTAGCCGCTATTATTGTGTTGCTATTACGTGGGCCACAAAGTGCAGGTGAAATTCGTACACGTACTAATCGTTTGTGTGATTTTGCTGATACGCAAGAAGCAGAATCAATACTTGAACAATTAGTCTCAGACGAAAAAGGGCCTTATGTTGTTAAATTGCCAAAAGAATCAGGTAAACGTGATTGCCGTTATATGCATTTACTGAGCGGTGAGATCGATGTTGATAATTATGTTCCTGTTAAGTCTGCCACTGCGAGTAGTACAATTAATGAAGAGCGAATCATTGCGTTAGAGCAAGATGTTGAGCTATTAAAGTTACAACTGACTGAATTACAAGCAATGTTAGAATCATTGACAGAATAGTTTCTATTATTTACGAATACTGGTAGATTACTCTGCCTGTATTTGTGCAGCGTTATCGTTTATATAGCTCAACATTATAATGTTGAGCCTGTTTGTTTTACGGCTTGTTATTATGGCTACCATACCTTGGTTTGTTTATCTTATACGTACTCGACAAGGGACACTTTATTGTGGTGTTACCACAGATGTTGACCGTCGTTTTGAAGAACATCAACATAGTAAGAAAGGGGCTAAATATCTTAAAGGTAAAGGTCCTTTAACGTTAATGTGGTCGCAACAGGTAAAATCTAAACGCGATGCAATGCAGTTTGAGTATCGAATTAAAAAACGTTTAAACAAAGCGCAAAAAGAAGATTTGATTCAGCAGAATACTTCTTTATATATGCTGTTTAGTGATTAAAACGTCAGCAGTATTTTTGTGTTTGTGTGCCATAGCTAATGTATGGTCTGCGAACATTGTTATTTAAAAATGATTATAATCATGAAGGTTTTTCCATGGCGATCAGTGCCACTATATACAAAGTAAATATTAACGTAGCAGACATGGATCGCCATGTTTATCTTGATAGTCAGCATACTGTTGCTTGTCACCCATCAGAAACATTACAGCGCTTTATGCTGCGAGTGCTTGCATGGGGATTAAATGCGGATACAGACTTACAATTTACTAAAGGCGTAAGTTCTGCTGAAGAACCTGATTTATGGACTAAAAACTTAGTCGATGAAATTGAATTATGGGTTGAGTTAGGTTTACCTGATGAGAAACGTATTCGTAAAGCATCACATCGCGCTAAGAAAGTGATTGTTTATGCTTATGGTGATCATGCCGCTCCTGTATGGTGGCAAGCAAATAAGTCTAAGATCAGTGCTCTAAAAAATGTATCAGTAGTCTTTATCCGTGATGAGGAATTAAAGAGCTTGGAGCAGCTAGTTGAGCGATCAATGCAGTTACAATTAACGATTGAAAGCGAGCAAGCTTGGCTAAGTGATCAACATGGTACAAGTATTTCGATTATGCCTGAATGGTGGCAGCGTTAATCAATACGACCATTATAAGTATTGCTTAAAAGAATGGAATAAGTGCAGACTTATTCCATTTTTTTTGATCATTTTTAAGTAACAGCGGGTTAATTGGTTTTGGTATTATTCAGCTGTAGTATATTGATGGTGCTCATGGTAGCGTGAGGTAACGAATAAAATCAAAACACTACTAATAATGAGAATGATATTTTTGATATTATCAATATACAATTTATCGTTATCATTATTGAAATAAGAATTTGAGATAACCAAAGGATTGCTTATGCCGTCAAACATTTATCGTTCAGCTAAAACTGTTTGGGATTATCATTTGTTACATCAATCATTGGTGAAAAGTGATTGTTTATTTGTACTTTGTAGTAATGATGTAAGAGTTGCCGAGTATGCAGCTCAGCTTTTTTTACAAGGATATGCGCCTTATATTGTTTTTTCTGGCAATGTAGGAGAAATTACCCAAGGTCTATTTCCATGCACAGAAGCCGAACATTTTGCGAATATAGCACGTGAAATGGGCGTTCCTGACAACTGTATTTATATTGAATCACAAGCGACCAATACGGGTGATAATATTATAAAAACGCGAGAGTTGTTAAAAGATAAGCAGCTTGATCCACATCGATTTATTTTAGTACAAAAGCCCTTTATGGAGCGTCGAACACTGGCAACATTTGAAAAATTATGGTCAACGAAAACGGCTTTAGTAACATCTCCGCCGATTGAGTTTGATGATTTTGCTAATGATGTTATTAGCTATGGTGATGCTATTAATGTGATGGTGGGAGACTTACAGCGTATTCGTCATTATCCGGTTTTAGGTTTTTCGACTGAACAAGTTATCCCTCAACCTGTGTGGCAAGCATATCAACATCTCGTTGCAGTAGGATTTGATGACCATTTATCATCTGAGCTTCCTCGAGATTAATATAAAAAAGCGTGTTTCTTATATACTTTCAAGAGAAAGAAATAACCAGAAACACGCTTTTTTATTAATTATAACTAGTCTAACTATTAGCCAGCAGCAACATTATCTTCAGGATAACTAAGCAATGTTGGTTTTGGACGTGCCAACATATATGCTAATGTTAATGGTCCAAGACGACCAATAATCATAACCACAATGATAATGTATTTACCTGGTTCAGAAAGGGTTGCACTTAAACCAGCTGTTACACCTACCGTTGCAAAGGCTGAAATGGTCTCAAACATGACTTCATAGAATGGCGCTTTTTCCGTTAGCATTAAAGCAAACATCGCTATCAACAGAACAATTCCACTAACTACAATAATTGCCAATGATTTAGTTACTGTTTGATTTGATATGGTACGTTTAAATAAAACGACACGATCTCGCTGCTTTAAAAACGACCATGTTGCTAAAATTGCAACAACAAAGGTCGATACTTTAATACCACCACCGGTTGATGTTGAACCTGCACCAATTAGCATTAAAAGCATCAGAACTAGTAAACCAGGCTCTGTAAAAGCACCAATATTGACACTGTTAAAGCCTGCAGTACGTACTGTTGCTGATTGAAAAAATGCTGCAAGCCATTGACCAGAAGTGTTTAAGCTACCTAATGTTTGCATATTATCGTGTTCAAGCAACCAAATCATTACTGTACCGACAAGTAATAATATTGGTGTCGCAATAATCATTATTTTTGAATGTAGTGATAAAAAATGAAAACCACGATGTGAATTACGTTGTAAATCTGAAATAACCGTAAAGCCTAAACCCCCTAAAATAAAGAGCATAGCAATAGTAATAATCACTAAAGGATCATCTACATATTGAGTTAGGTTATCAGAGAAGAGTGAAAACCCAGCATTATTAAACGCAGATATTGAGTGGAAAATAGCCGTAAATAGGCCTTTATCCCATCCCATCATTGGTACCCAACGCAATGATAGAAAAAATGTACCAATCAATTCACAGACAATAACGAAAATAATGATGTGTTTAACCAGTAAACGTATATTGGTGAATTTTTCTTGCCCGAGTTGCTCTTTTGTTAGCGATTGTTGGCGTAGACTAACGCGTAGACCAAACATATATAACAAAACAGCAGATAAGGTCATTTGTCCAAGGCCACCAATCTGCATTAAGATCATTAATAATACTTTACCACTGGTAGTAAAGTGGGTGCCAGTATCAACAACTCCAAGTCCTGTAACACTAATCGCAGACGTTGCCGTAAAAAGCGCATCAACAAAACTTAAACCGGATACAGAAAATACCGGTAAGGTTAATAAAATGGCACCAGGGATCAAAATCGCCAAAAAACTAAAGATAATGATTTTGGGTTCAGACCAACGTTTATTGCGCTTGTCTGTTTTTATTGGGACATACATTGCCCGATTAGGGATAAAACTCATAACTTTCTTAATGTTTCTGATAATACATCTTCAGGACCAGTAATAATTAGAATATCACCAACTTGCATTTCCATGTCCATATCAGGAGCTTTACGTACTTCAGGGCCACGTTTAAGTGCTAGCACTTGGGTTTCATCACTGTTTGCACAAGGGTGTTGTGAAAGAGGTTTACCCATATTACGTGCTGTTACGACAACTTCAGCTAAAGAAATGCCACTGCCAAGCTCTGAAAACTCAAACACACGTTTATCTAACATGTTGCGAGCAATACGAATGCCCATATCACGTTCTGGTCTTATGATTTTATCAGCGCCAATTTTTGAAAGGATTTTACAATGTGGGGTATCTTTGGCTTTGACCCAGACAGTTTTAACACCAGCATCTTTTAGTAATAGTGTCGTTAATATATTTGCATTGATATCGTCACCGATAGCAACCATCACTAAATCATAATCATCAAGTTTTAGTTCGGCAATGGTAGCTTCGTTTGAACAATCAGCGACAACAGCTTGCGTGGCAATATCTGCTGCTTGACGAACACATATTTCATTGATGTCAATGGCTAATACTTGTGCTCCACGTTCGCTAAGCTCTTCACATAACGACATACCAAATCGGCCAAGGCCAATTACAGCAAACTGCTTATCTTCAGCATTCATTTTTTTTCCCCACATTACTTTTGAGTAATGCTTTATTTGTTTTGTTGTTGATTGTAAGAACATTGAATTAACAAATTAGCGATTTCTATGCTACTGAGTATCCATTTCGTTAAGTCATTTTTATTATGACGATGCACATAGAACCATCAAATTCCGGTTAGGTATAATTTTTGGATATTGCTCGCATTTTATATGTAATTCAAGTTAATGAATTTCATGTCTCTCAGATTTTTTATTACAGTCAAATAACATACCAATTATAACTATATGATTAAATGTGATTTTTATTCTTCTGTTTGAAATGTGAACAATAATAGCATTGAAAATAGTAATCTTATATTTAGCTCTAATTGTGTTATTCACTCAATATATGCTGAATTATCAGCCGATATTGCTTGTCTGAGTCACAAACAGTGTCATTTATATATAGACAAAATAAACCTAAATAACCATTTTTTTGTCAACAATTGGTCAGGGAATCGAATGAATAATGATGAAATTAACGGATTAATACGTAGCTCGACAAATATAAGCCATCGCTCTAGCCACAATAAAGCCAGAGATTAATCCACCCGTATTGGCTGCCAGATCGAGCCATTCACCATAACGATTAACGTAAGGTTGAATTAATTCAATAGCGCCACTCCAGCAAAAGAAAAAAACAGTAATCATTAACCATTGCTTAGGTTTAACAAACGCAACAGCAAAAATTAATGCAGCGTAAGCAATGAAATGATGGGTTTTATCTGTGCCTGCAACAACAGGTAACTCAGCTTGCGGTGTTAAAGATAAAACAGTAATAAGAATGAGTATGAGTAAGCTGATTAACTTCCAGTAGGCATGAAAAAATTGGCTAAAGCGTGACATTATAAATAACTCTTTTTAATAAGGTAAAGATGCAAATTATATCGATGTCGATTCATGTTAACAACAGTAATACTAACCGATAACTGTTTGATGATAATTGAAATAATGAACATTTAAGACTTATTTACACTAACGTTAATTATAATTGAATAGAGGCGAGCGATAACAACATTCTATGATGCATTATTATCTTTAATATTATAAGTAAAGTTGAGTACGTCATGGCTAAAGTTCATATTTCTCAATTGCATCATACTTTTCAGAGAGCGTTGACTGATATGGTGGCAGGTGAGGCGATAGAAGCCAGAACATTTAAAAAAGATCGCGGTATTGTGGTCTTAAAGCAAGATGTTGATTATTTTATCTTTAAGCAATTTGGTTTCGATAATAAAACACTCACTTTTGATAGTGTGGGCTTATTGAAGCAACTCAAAAAAGCCATTGCAAAAGAATTTCCCCGTAGCAATATGGCATGGATTGTCCATTTTGAAGGTGTGACTTTAATCGAGACACTAAGTGCAGATCATAGTCCTCAGCCAAGTTTGTTTTAATTACAAGTTTGTTTGAATTAAAAGGCACTTAGTTGTTTACCTAAGTGCCTTAATTTACATAAAGGTAGATACCAACAGGCTTATAAGGCTGCTTTTATCCATACCATACGGTGATCTGAAGATATGTCTTTTCCTGCGCCTTTTTTGCCAATGCGCGTATCGTTAACAAGTAATCGACCTTGTTCATCATGTGCAGGCCAATATACACCTGAATCAGTGATACTAAGATTATTGGATGGAATCGCATGGTCGACTTGTAAACCAAAGTTACTGGTTAAACGATTTGGATAAGGGTTATCTTGATGACATTCACCATCACTAAAGCAAGTTTCAGCCCCTAAACTACGAGGAGTTAGTTCACCATCCGTCGCTGTTTGGTTGACACGATGATGGTTTAACAAGCTTTCAATCGTTTGGCGGTAACCGTCACCAGCATAAGGATCAGCATTTAAATCACCAACAATCACAAACTTTTCATTTTCTGCAAGGCCACCGGTTGTACCGTTATCATCGTAAATAAAGTCGCCGTGGGTAATGTAATTATTCCAAAATTGAATCTCATCGCGGTTTTGCATTTTATTTTTTTGAGTCACCGTATCAAATACTGGTGGTGTTGGATGTGACATCAAAATATGAATGGTCTGCTCGCCATTAGCAGTTGGAATAATAATTGGTGCATCGACGTGGTTTTTTGATGATAAGCGTAGATGATTCCATTCAGTATTGGTGTACCAATCATCACCACATGCCATACCATCAGGTATTTTATTTTCAGTATCATTGCAATTGGTGATTTTTGGCATTTCTGCTGAAGGAAGATCTTTCCATTTAAAGTTTTGGAAGGTACGGGTATTAGCTTTGTCGATTTTATATTGTGACATCAGAGAAAATCCGTATTGGCCGTGATATAGACCAAATCCCCATGCATCGTTAGGCCCTGAATTTACATTTCCATCGTTATTAAGATCAAAGCCACTCATTAAACCCGTATTGGTTGCATAGCTCTCAAAGAATGGGTATTTGATTGGTTCTAACGTATCACCACCATCAATACTATTTGGACTTTGACCAATAGAGAGATAATTATCTTGGAAACCTGTTAGTGCAGCAGTATTTTCACCACTACCGTCATTATTAAACTCAGCCAATAAAATTATATTAGGGCGTTTGGTTTGAATAATCGCAGCAACGTTACGGATTTGAATAATTTTAAGGGCTTTTTGTTTTTGTTCTGGAGTAAGAGTATTGTCATTAAAGCCTGTGACTAATGCTTGTTGCTCAACTGGAGAGGTTTGCATTTCATCAACGAGTTGCTTAAAGCTAGTGCGATCAAATGACAGGTTAAAGGTAGCGATCGTGACATCCTTTGCCACGGGTTTAACGCTATTCGTATTATGACTATTACACCCGCCTAATAGTGCTGAAGTAATAGCAATAGCAGCAAGACTTTTAATTAATTTCATCCGTAATCTCAGTTAATTCACAACAACTATCATTAGTCTGCTCAGAATTATACTAATAGATTTATTATTAATAGTGATCTCAACGGAGTTTTTATGTAATCAATACCGCTACAGCATCATGTTATTATTTAGTTTGGAACTAAGATCTATTTTTTATTTATAGCTGTTTATTTTCAGTTAAGCTATTAACTGTAGCTATAAATGCTGTATCAAGTTCTTCATTGGTTATTTTAGCGGTAACAAAGTCAAAATTATCATAAAAACTTGGTATTGATAGTGAGGCTTTTACTTCACCAGCAAAATACGGTGCAGAAGTAACGGCAGTGGTTAATACTGTGTTTGCGCCGCCAGGACCTGATGATGTGGCTAGTAACACCATTGGTTTATTTTGGTACACTTTAGCATTAATACGTGATGCCCAATCAAATAGGTTTTTATAGGCGGCAGTATATGAACCATTGTGTTCTGCAAAAGAGATGATTATTGCATCAGCTTGAGCTATACGATCCAAAAAGTCTTGCGCTAATGATGGAATACCTGATTCAGTTTCACGATCAATACTATAAAGTGGCATTTCAAAATCATTAATATCTAATAAATCAATTTCAGCATTCGTAACTAATGATGCTGCATATACTGCAAGATGCTTATTAATTGATTGGCGACTACTGCTAGCTGCAAAAGTAAGTAATTTCATGTTTAATCCCTCATTATAATCTTTGATTCGCTATATTGATTGGTTAATAACGATACCTTGTTGGTGTTGTTCCAGTATATATTGATAGTCTAAATTAATTAATAGACCAAAAGTATTTTAACTATTTCCATATGACTAATAATAAATTGTTTGATGGCATCATTATTTTTGCTCAAGTTGTTAAAAGTGGTGGTTTTAGTGCTGCTGCTGAAGTGCTTGGGTATTCAAATTCACACATTAGTAAAGAAATTAATAAATTAGAAGCACGCTTGGGTGTACGGTTACTCAATCGTACGACACGCTCACTGGCATTGACTCCTGAAGGGGAAGCCTATTACCAAGAATGTACACAATTAATTATAGATGCAGAGCAAGCATTAGGGCTTATTTCACAAGACAACTTAAATCCAAGAGGCACGCTTAAAATAAGTTGTCCGGTATGGTTAGGGACAACATATTTACAGCAGATTTTTAGTGACTACTTAGCCTTGTATCCTGATATGCAATTAGATATTGATTTAAATGATAAAACGGTTGATGTTGTTGCTGATGGTTATGATCTTGCTATTCGTGCATCAGTTGCATTAACTGAATCAAGTATTATTTGTAAACGTCTTTTTAGCAGTCCGATATGCACCGTCGCTGCGCCAAGTTATCTTCAAAAATACGGTGTGCCAAAACATCCATCGGAATTGATCCATCATCAATGTTTATGTTATAGCAATCTTAAAAAATCAAACCAATGGCAATATACAGCGGTCGATGACAAACCGTTTAATGTTGATGTTCAACAAAAGTTACGATGTAACAGTGTGCCGATGATGGTTGCTATGGCTGTATGCGGGGTAGGAATTTGCCATATACCCAAGTTTTATATTGAATCAGAAGTAGAAAACGGAGAGTTAGTGGCGTTATTGCCTGAATATGATCGTACATTAGTAAATGTGTATGTTGTTTATCCAAGTCGAAAACATTTATCAGCGAAAGTGCGACGTTTTATCGAACTGTTAGAGTGCAAAATAAGCGGGTAATTGTATTTTTAGCATATAGTAGTAATAATTTACATTTTACATCTTTTATTTTTACGTTTTAGTGATATTTTCTAGAACACAACAAGTTCACCAATAGATTCTTCTAGAATAGTGATTTTTAGGAAAGGGATAACCATAATGAATAATGAAATTCGACTACGTGCTTTAGAACAAACTGATTTACGATTCATTCATCAATTAAATAATAACCGTGCCATTATGTCATACTGGTTTGAAGAGCCGTATGAGTCATTTTATGAGCTGGAAGAGCTTTACCGTAAGCATATTCATGATAGCACTGAGCGACGTTTTATTGCTGAAAATAATGATAAAGAATCGATTGGTCTTGTTGAGCTCGTTGAGATCAACAGCATTCACCGTAGTGCAGAGTTCCAGATTATTATTGCACCTGATTTTCAAGGTTGCGGTTATGCGCGTGCATTAATTAATCGTGCTTTAAATTATGCCTTCACGATTTTGAATCTACATAAAGTGTATTTACACGTTGCGACTGAAAATGAAAAAGCGATTCATTTATATGAAGAATGTGGTTTTATTGAAGAAGGTCATTTAGTGAAGGAAATCTTCATTAACGGTCAATACACTGACGTTAAGCGCATGTATATGTTGCAGGATGAGTATATAGCTAGTCGTAACAAATAATAAAATACCCTGACGGTGCAGCACTGTCAGGGTGATAATTTTAACTTATTACTAATGCCTCAAGCTTCGGATTATTGGTTAGATTACCCATTTTTATGCTGTTTCATGTGGGTATGAGGTAGAGGTATTGCTAGATTGCCAGCGAGGATGCTTTTTCATTATTTGTGAAAAAATAGGATCTTGATAATGCATCTCTAGCCAAGCCTGTAATCGAGGGTAGGGAGCATGACGAAACCATTGCCGTTCAACATGAGAAAACTGACGAATGAAAGGTAAAATTGCATAGTCAGCAAGGCTTGGATTATCACACATGAAGAAACGGTGGTTGTTTAGACGACCTTCGAGATCATCAAGAAAAGAACGACATAAATTACGATAAATAGCGATATTCGGATTATGGTAACGGATATCAGCTTTGTAGTGTTCGAGCGCGGCAATATATTTACAGTCATTACGAGCGATAAGATTGATCATATCAGTAAATAAATGACTGCTATCTGCTAAGAGTATATTTTGAGGATCATGTTGGTTCAGCGCCCAAATCATAATATTCAGACTTTCGTCAATATAATCGCCATTATTTAATACTAAAAGAGGGACTGTGCCTTTAGATGTTACAGTCAACATTTCGATGGGTTTATCTTTTAGGGATATGTCACGGATTTCCACCTCTTGTTCTGCTAGACGTAAACCTAAACGTGCTCGAATAGCATAAGGACATTGACGTAAACTATATAATATTGGTTTGGTCATATTATCCCCTCAAAAAATCCGTCCTTTAATGATAATTAAGTTTAGTACATATTCTTAATAATAAGATATTTGCTTGGATTTTAATGTGATAAAGAACAAAAATAATGCTGTTATAGGTAGCATTGCTATGGGTATATTAGGTATATAGTTTGATAGATTTTATACTGGAAAATGATAAACCTATGATGATATCAGTTGCAAAACTTGAACATTACCGCTTATGCCAGCATCAGGCTTTTATACAGCAACCTATGCCGTCTTTAGATATTCGTATCAGTGACTTAAAAAAATTAAAGCAATTGATAACTAAAAATCAGTCACAGATTTGTCAAGCAATAGCCACTGATTTTGGTTGTCGTTCAGCCAGTGAAACAGCACTTCTTGAAATATTTACTTCGTTAGAATCAATTAATGATGCGATTAAGCGTTTGGCAAAGTGGATGCAGCCGCAGCGACGACATACATCGTTATGGTTTAAGCCAGCAAAGAATAAAGTGATCCCACAACCGCTGGGTGTTGTCGGTATTATTGTACCGTGGAATTATCCACTATTTTTGACGATTGCGCCGATGGTTGCGGCATTAGCTGCGGGTAATCGTGTAATGGTGAAAATGTCAGAAAATTCCCCTTCTTTGTGTCAGTTATTACAGCAATTGTTTGGTTATGAATTCTGTGAGAAACAAATATGCATTATTGCTGAAGAGGGGCATACCGGTATCGCTTTTTCACAGTTAGCGTTTGATCATCTGATTTTTACTGGCTCTACAGCCACGGGTAAAGCAGTTATGGCTGCAGCCGCAGCCAATTTAGTTCCTGTAACGTTAGAACTTGGCGGTAAATCGCCGGTTATCTTGGCTGATGATTATGATGTACATACGGCTTTATCTCGTATCCTTGGTGGTAAGGTCTATAACAGTGGTCAAACTTGTGTTGCACCGGATTATTTGTTGATCCCTGAAGGCTCTGAAAATGAACTGATTAAACACGCGCAATCAATCATGGCACAACGGTTTACCGATATTCAGCATTCAGATTACACCTCAATTATTGATGATGCTTCTTTTGTTCGTTTGTGTGATACCGTCAAAGATGCACAGCAGCAGGGAGCAAAGGTGATTAATTTAATCCCTCATTCAGTTCCTGATCCCCAACGCCGCAAATTTCCGTTACAACTTATTTGTCAGCCAACAGATACGATGGCAGTCATGCAGCGTGAAATTTTTGGTCCATTATTGCCAATAGTGACCTATAAGAACCTTCAACAAGCATTGAATTATATTAATGTTCGAGAGCGTCCATTAGCGTTGTATTTATTTAGCAATGATAAAGCAGTACAACAGCAAGTATTAGACCAAACACGTTCAGGTGGTGTTGCATTGAATGATGTTATGTTACATGTCGCGCAGGATGATTTACCTTTTGGTGGCATAGGTCACAGCGGTATGGGGCATTACCATGGCCGTGAAGGTTTTGAACGATTGTCCAAGATGCGCCCAGTAATGCAACAAGCTGCGTTGAGTTCAACTAAGTATCTCTATGCACCGTATGGGAAAATAGGTAAGCGATTGATTAACTTTATTATAAATAGAAAGCTATCTCGATATGAATGAGCAAACAACAATGACATATGTCGGATTTTGGCCGCGAGTATTAGCCAGTTTGGTTGATACCGCAATTGTCGCTTTGATTACAGCGCCACTTATGTACCTTGCGTATGGTGAAATGTACCCATCAACCGATAGTTATGCTGTTGGGCCGATGGATGTAATGATCAATTACTTATTACCGTTTATTGGAGTGATTTTATTTTGGATTTATAAATCAGCCACACCCGGGAAAATGGTCATTAAAGCACAGATAGTTGATGCTAATACCGGTAATAAACCCAGCGTAAAACAATCGGTGATTCGTTATTTAGGCTATTTTGTGTCAACTATTCCTTTTGGACTTGGCCTAATGTGGGTCGGGTGGGATAAAAAAAGCAGGGTTGGCATGATAAATTGGCTCGTACTGTTGTGGTTAAACCGTAACAATAAAACGACCAATAAAAAACTACTGGCGTAATATAAGAAAGCCCTTGCTGTGATTAAACAGCAAGGGCTTTCTTTATTCTCAATACAGTAAGAATTACTTCTTAGTGTAAGCAGAGATGATCACCATTTGCACACCGTCTGCACGACCTTGGATGTGAAGTGGATTGTCAGTCAAGCTGATGTTACGTACTGGCGTACCACGCTTGATAACCATGCTTGAACCTTTAACTGGTAGATCTTTAATGATAGTTACGCTATCACCAGCTTGAAGGATAGCACCGTTTGCATCACGGGTAGGGATTGAAGCTTGTTCTTCTTCAACAAGACCTTTTTCAGCCCACTCTTTCACGTCATCTTCTAAGTACATCATATCAACTAGGTCCATAGCCCAGTCAGTTTTAGCAGAAAGACGCTTAAGCTGGCGGTAAACCATAACTTGAACAGCAGGAACTTGACTCCACATGGTGTCGTTTAGACAACGCCAATGGTTTTCGTCAGTTGTTTCTGGATTCTCAAGCTGACCACGGCAAGTATCACAAAGTAGTACGCAACAACCCGCGCTCTTGTCTTCAGAAGCAGGAACAGCGTATACCGCTAGATTATTTTCAGAAGAACATAGCTCACATTTTGATTCGCTACGCGTTTTTAATGCTTGTTCGATAGTCATGGGAATTGTCCATTGATTTATTGTGCCGATATTATGCCGTTCTATTGTACAGAAGAAAAGCAAACATGTCCCTGATCACGAAATTTATAGTACAACAGACTGTTTAATATCCAGCTGGCTTTATTTTATTAACTCAATAGAGCGGGTAATGTTGCATATTTAACAATGTGGCCACACCATCTCTTATTGGGATATGTTAGCTATTGGCATAATCCAGTAAGTAATATGCGAAGTAGTTACATCAAAAAATGAAGCCTATCGCAGTGTATCAGTTTCGATCAGCGCATAAAACATGATAGAGGTAAGCTATAGCAATTATTATTAATTCAAAGGAAAACAAGGATGTTCCAGTATAAATACAGTGCGTTGATATTAGCTATTGTTGCCAGTATGAGTGCGCCGGCATTAGCTTCAACTAAAGCTATTTCATCATCAAACACAATTTCACCTTATGTGATTGGTGGCATTCCTGTTGTTATTGATCCTGCAAATAATTTTATGGCGTCATTGAGAAACAACAAAGACGGTGAAGCTCCTTTTTGCGGCGCAACGATTATCAATGATCAGTGGGTATTAACGGCTGCTCATTGTATTGTCCAAGGTAGTGGTGACAGTGCCTTTGTGATTCCGCCATCAGATATAACAGTTAGTGCTGGCTTAATTGATAATCGCTATCCTCAAAAAGAGCATTTATTTTCAGCAACGCATATCGTTATACACCCTGACTTTAGTCCTGTCGCAGTAATTAAAGAGACAATAGATAATAATCAACTGATCACCGAGGTTGTTAGTACAGCATTAGATAACGATGTGGCTCTAATACGGGTAAACCGTAAGTTTGTTGATTTAGGTAAAGTTACATTAGCAACATTATCGCAATCACAGCTGATTGAACAACGCTTAAAAATAGAATGGGAAGTGGCTAATGATCCTATTCCTACTGACCATCGTCCTGAAAATATTGAGGTATTAGGTTGGGGAGCAACGGATCCATCAGGAAGTAGCGATTCAGCGTCTGATACCTTGCAGCAAGCGATGTTGAGTTTTTTCCCAATCGATCTTTGTTATGAGCGTATTGAGTCTAATGGTAATCCAGGCTTAATTATCGATAACCCAGCAAATGTTACTAAATTATGTGCTTTACCACCTGTTGTTATTGAGGAACTTGGTGATGGAGCTATTGTTGGTGCTGATTCGTGTAAAGGTGACAGTGGCGGTCCTATTTTAGCAACCGATAGTGAAGGCAAAAAGCGACAGGTAGGTATTGTCAGTGGTGGTACGGCTGGTAATCCTGTTTGTGGAGCGATGACACGTCCAGGCTTTTACGCACGTGTCGGTAATTATACTGATTGGATTGTAGACAACAGTAGCAAATTGCCAGCGAATCCAATTACGCCACCAAATTTTATTTCAGATAAAGATGATGACCAAGGCGGTGATGAAGACTGTAATGACAGCCTTTCAGCGAACAATTGTAATATAGGTAAAGATCGTGATAGTGGTGGTAGTTTTGGTTTTATTGGCTTATTAATTCTTTGTAGTAGTGCGTTTTTTAGACGTTTAAGAGTTTAAATAGCACAAAAATAGTAATAGCAATACGATTAAACTGTTATTAACAGCCAGATTTAGAGTGATGAATATGGAAATCTACTTTATTGATAGGTTTCCATTTTTTTTCAACATAAACAATGTGATAGTGTAAAATTACTGAATTTATAATACATCGCAATGTTATTTTTATTTTGTTTAAATTTCGAAGATTTAATGCTGGTGTATTTATAAATTACAGTGTTATTTAATGTATAAGTAGCATTTTGTTAACAAAATATGTATTTTTAATGATGAAATAAATTAATAAAGGTATTGATTTATTTAGTAATTATATTTATGGGTAATGATTCTTGTTTTTTAATTTATTTAAAATCAATGAGTTGGTGTTTTTTGTGTTGTTGGATATATTGTTTGAATTAATAACACTATGTTTTATTTATTTATCCCCAAAAATGTCTTTATCCACAGAAGCTGTGCATAACTCTGTGGGAAATGCGCTAAAGCTAGATTTGGTGCAGCCTCTGGCAAAGTCAACATATAGTTAATTGAAATTTGTTAATAACTATAAATTTATTGATTTAGTTCAATATTCAAACAGAAAGGGTGTTTTCTGTATTTGGGATTAAAATAAAGTTTAATATTTAAAATATAAAGCTATAGCCAAATCGTTATTAAACGCTAAATGTTGAAATAGTGTTTCTAATATAGTGAAGTCATCATTCGCTGGTGAAATAATTTCTCATTAACGGCAGGCTTATATGTCTTATGGAAATATAGAAGTAAAATAGTGTGATCTATGTATTGAAATGGCTGATATTTTTTTATTTTGAGTGCCGAAATAATTATATTTAGCGACTATCCATTATTGATGCAATTATTGGTAGTGGTTTCATTTCTTTAATAATAGAGCGCGGTATGTCATTCTCAATTGTTCAACGTACCATTGCTGGGTTTACGTTAATGCTAGTGCTTATTCTCATTATCGGTGGGGTAAGTTATGGTAATACAGATAGAATCCACAGTCGATTACAGCACGTTACCGAAATATCAACACCTATGGTGATCTCTGCCAGCCAGCTATTAGCCAGTCTGCGAGAAAATCAGTTAACAGTGATTGATTATCAAACGACAACCAATATTGATTTATTAGCGCTAAAAAAAGTTGATGTTCAAAAAGCGGAGCATCGGTTTCGATTATTAGAGCAACAAGCTCAAAGCTATGCTACTGATGAAAAAGCACAGGTTGAATTAACAACGGCATTATCGGCAGCAAATACTTTTTTTGCATCATCAAGTTCTGCCATTGAACGTTATAACCAATGGCTAGAGGTTAAACGTCAGCATCAACGATTAAATCTTGAATTTATTCATTTAGAAGATACTTACCAATCAGCAGCTAATTTACTTATTCAAAGTGCTAGCCATAAACGCTCATTGCGCAATAGAGCGGAATTGATCACCAGCGGTATTAGCCGTGATTTAAAAAATGTTCGTCGAGCCAATCCTCAAACAGATCTTAAGGCACTATCGAAAGTATTAACAAAAGATATTGAAATGGCGAAGCAAGGTATTGCACGTATTGATGTCACTAAAGATGTAAAAGCACGTTATAGCAAAAATCTAAACCGTGTTTATGAGCTGACATTAGGGGGAAATAGCATGCTCGCGGTGATGGAAAAACAGCATCGCCTAGCCACAGAACTCACTGCATTAAATGAAAAATCAAATCAACAAGTAACCGTAACGCAGCAAGCATTAACAGCATATATGGAATATGCTCAAGCGAATGCTAAGGCAAGTCAAGATGCTGCTGATGACGCTGCAAATCAAGCGACATTAAGTATTATTATTGCTGCTATTATTTCTGCTGTCATTGCATTAGTTGTCGCCGTGACGACCGCGAAAAGTATTCATACGCCTTTAGTTAAGATTAACGCAGTATTAAAAAAAATGACCGCTGGTGATATGACACAACGGACAAATTATCAATCACGGTGTGAATTTGGTGCATTATCACGTTCAATTGATCAATTATCTGCAAGCATGGCCGAGATTTTAACCCAGATAAATGTTGGCTCTGCTCATTTAGTGGAAGAAGCTACCAAGACTGCACTTACTAGCGAAAAAGCCATGAATCGTGTTGAAGATCAAAAGTCTCGAACTGATCAAGTTGCAGCGGCTATTTCAGAATTAGAAGTCAGCGCCAAAGAAATTTCACGTTCTTCAGAACAAACAGTTGAAGAAGTAAATGAAGTTAACCAAACTGCGCAACAAGGACGAGAGTTAGTGTTAACCAGCCGTACTATCACCGAGCAACTTGCGGTTGAAATGACAGAAGCTGTAGCTATTACTCAAAAGTTATCTGAATTTTCTAAAAATATTGGCAGTATTTTAGGTGTTATTCGTAGTATTGCAGAACAAACTAATCTGTTAGCTCTAAATGCTGCAATTGAGGCTGCTCGCGCTGGCGATCAAGGTCGCGGATTTGCTGTGGTTGCCGATGAAGTAAGAGCACTTGCCAATCGCACCCAACAATCAACGGAAGAAATTCAGCAAATGATCACTAATTTGCAGCAAAACGCGTTGCAAGTATCACAAGTGATGACCCGTTCGCAAACGCAAACTGAGCAA
Source organism: Photobacterium aquimaris (assembly GCF_002954455.1). Taxonomy (GTDB): domain Bacteria; phylum Pseudomonadota; class Gammaproteobacteria; order Enterobacterales; family Vibrionaceae; genus Photobacterium; species Photobacterium aquimaris. The sequence goes on along the minus strand of NZ_MSCC01000002.1, from coordinate 993,438 downwards.
TGTGTTGAACAAGCTCGTTCGACAGATATTGCATTACAAACAATTGCTGAGCGAATGCATCTTATTTTAGATATGGCTATTCAAGTAGCCCATGCGACAGAAGAACAAATTTCTGTGAGTCAAGATGTGTCGGAGCATATCAACGGTATTGCTGCAGTGGCATATAACGCAGAAAGTGAAGCGAGGGAGTCTGCACAAAGCAGCGAAGCGTTATCACAACTGGCAACTCAACAACGTCAATTGATTGAACGCTTTAAGGTCTAATTATGCAAACTTTATCAGTGTCTAAATGTGCACGTAACTCTTTTAAAACGTTAACAAAAGTGTTTTGTTACTCAGTATTGTTCGTTCCCTCTTTGGCGATAGCAAATGCACAGCCAATTAGTGGTGAAGTCGTGATTGATTCGTGGCGGAATGATAATGCTATTTGGGAACAAACCATTATTCCAGCGTTTAATAAACATTACCCGAAGATTAAAGTTACCTATCGCTCTCCAGCTGATCCATCGACGTTTAATCAACAGTTAAATAGTGATTTAGCCAAGGGGGAGGCTGGTGATTTGATTGCGTGTCGTCCTTTTGATGGTTCATTAACATTATTTAAGCAAGGCCATTTTAGTGATATTACTGAAATGCAAGGCATGGAAAATTTCCCTAGTTTTGCCTTAGGGCCCTGGCAAACAGATTCTGGCGCTCAGACATTTTGCTTACCTATGGCGTCCGTTATTCATGGTTTTTTTTACAATAAAACCATTTTTTCAGAGCTAAACCTGCAAGTGCCAGCGACTACCACTGAATTTAAACAGGTACTTGAAAAAATTAAAGCCAGCCAACGTTATGTGCCGTTAGCATTGGGCACGAAAGATAAGTGGGAAGCCGCGACAATGGGGTTTCAAAATATCGGACCTAATTATTGGCAAGGTGAAGATGGACGCTTAGGGTTAATTCAAGCGCAACAACGTTTTACTGACCCTGCATATCTTAATGTATACCGTGAATTGGCAAGTTGGAGACCATATTTAGGTAACAATTATCAGCAGCGTAGCTATGCCAATGCTATTGAGTTATTTAAAACCGGTAAAGCCGCTATTTATCCAACGGGGTCGTGGGATATTTCTACTTTTGCTAATAGTGTTGATTTCGGTGTATTTGCTCCTCCTGTGGTTAATAAAGGCGATGAGTGTTACATCAGTGATCATACTGATTTAGGCATGGGCTTAAATACCGCATCAGAAAAAAATGTCGCCGCAACCGTATTTTTACAATGGATGACCACTGCTGAATTTGCTGAATTACTAACTAATGCAATACCGGGATTCTTTTCACTATCAAATCACTTTTTTGATGTAAAACATCCGATAGCAAATGAAATGATAACATGGCGCAACAACTGCGATTCTACGATCCGTAATTCAGCGCAAATATTGTCACGTGGTACACCTGATTTTGAACTGCAATTATGGGAAACCAGTGCTGAAGTGTTAAATGGCACTATGACACCAGAAGAAGCTGTAACGACCGTCCAGATAGGATTAAATAGTTGGTATCAACCACAACGAGATGCCAAAACGTTAGCCGAAATGTGTCAAGCGATTACCCCTATGGTGGCATCCGTTCAGCCATCAATGAACACTGATCCTAGCCTGTAGCTAATGTTGATACAACCAACTTATAAATTTATAGCATTTTATGTACTAAATTAATTTTATTTCTATAAAACAGTAGATTATATTAGTAATAATTTAGTACATATGATTCGTAATGTACTATATAAATTTATTAGTGTTATGAAATTAGCATTAACGGCTTATGCGATTAGAATATTTTCGTAACTAATTGTAAAACAATGAAGTAATGTAACGATAAACAACAAGTTTCTCATATAATATGGTCGCTATTAATTGCCTGTATATCAGGTTTTACTTTGCTGAGCTATCCGGATCAAATGACTTCTGAATTTAACTTACATAAAATCTATGATCATAACCTAAACTTTCTTGTCGGTGCTGGTGCATCAAGTGGTTTTCTACCGACGCTAGCACTTAAGATAAAAGAATTAGATGGCCAAAAGTGTACCTTCGAAACCCTCGCTAAAAAGTATGAAAACAATCAAGAAATGACAACATTGCTATTTATGTTGTACTACCGTGAATGTATTAAGCCTGGCTTGCCTACTGCTGCATCTGGAGGATTGAAACTCCGTCCTAGATACCCAATGAGAAATAAAGTAATTAATGAGTATAAACGCTTCATAACAACGTTAATTCAGGTTTTAAATAAGCAAAAAGCGTCAGCGAAAAGGGCGAATATTTTCACAACTAATTATGACAGTTGTTTTGAAATTGCAAGTGAAGAGTTGATGGCAGAAAGAATTGCCCAATTTGAAGTGAATGACGGTAGTACAGGTTTCCAATCACGTACATTTCATACCAGAAACTTCAATAATCGAGTAGTAAATAAAGGCGTATTTGATCGCATGATCAGTATATTCCTCAATTAAATCTGCTTCATGCACATGGTTCAGTACATTGGACGAAAGGTAATAAAAACGGTGATATTAAGCTTAATTATGGCAATAGCTGTTATAAAATAGATTTTACGCTGTCTGAAAATCAGCTTTTAAATGCCTTTAAAACGATTCTTTATGATGAAAATAAAACGATTTCAGATCTGATTACATTTGCAGAAGACAGTGATATTTCGGTGCTTCGCTCTGAACACTTTTGGCCGGCATATAATAAGATGCCAATAGTTAATCCTACAAAGTGGAAGTTTCATGAAACTGTTTTTGAAGAGGCTTATTACCAAATCTTACGCCATCTAAGCTATGAGCTAGAAAGGCCTAATTCTATATTAATAGTATTCGGTTTTTCATTTGCAGATGAACATATTCTTAGCCTTGTACAACGGGCATTATCGAATCCATCATTAACGATGTATGTAGTGTGCTTTAACGAATCAACGAAAGAATGGATAAAGGACTTATTCAAAGAGTATGCAAATGTTAAGTATCTATATTCTGAGAGTAATGCATTGGATTTTAAACTATTTAACGATGAATATTTCACAATATATAAACCCAAAAAGCAAGATCAACGGTTAGATGCAGCGAAAGTCATCGTTAATCAATCACTTGAAGCTATAGCTGCAGGTGAGCAATTATGAGTATAGAAATTGGTGAAGTGATCTCAGTCAAAGGCACGAACATTATTATCGAGCTTTATGAAGAGTCTAACAAAGAAACGTTGTTCTATAATGGTGAAAAATTCAATGGCGTTTCAATCCAAGAGTTCGTTCTTATACGCCGAGGATTCAAGGATATTGTCGCGAGGGTTCAAGGCGAATACCTCGATGAACGATTTAAGGATGAAGAGAATAATTGCTATATTCGTAAAGTTGAATTATCACCGATAGGGTACTTTCAATTTGATGAATTCTTTGAAGGTATTAAACATCTCCCAATGATCCGTGATGTTGCTTATTTAATGAGTGATACACAGGTTAAATCAATTTTTGGGAAAACTGACGATAGTTTTATCGTTGGTGAAACACTTATTGAAGAAATACCGGTATCACTACCGTGGTCAAAGTTATTTAATACTCATATGGGTGTTTTTGGCAACACTGGTAGTGGTAAATCGAATACCTTAACTAATCTTTATACAACACTGTTTAGAAATAAACGCGATAGTTTTGGTGGGAAAAGTCACTTTATTATTATCGATTTTAATGGCGAGTATACCAATGACCAACTTATAGCGAAGAATGAGGGTAAGAAAGTATACGAATTAGATACTCGTAATAATGATGGCGATAAATTCCCACTGACAAACGAGATATTTTGGGACGAAGAACTATTTGGTATCTTATTTAAAGCTACTGAGAACACACAAAAACCTTTTTTTAAAGCGTGTTGTATCAGGTCGAAATAAGTACCAACAGTATACGGATAGTTTGCAGAAATATGTTCAATCCACAGTTAAACGGGCACTTGTAAGTACATCCCAGAAAAAAGAATTTGTAGAGCTTATAGCTGAAATTGCCAAACTTGTTGGTTCGCAAGATTTACAACAGACAGTTAGAGAGATGGCTTGGCATAGTAACCAAAATACTCTGTACTTCCCTTGCAGAGCACGTCCAAGTTTTTTAGATGGTGGTGAAAATAACCTGACCTTTCGAACTCATTGTGAACAACAAATTAACGGAATAAATATAGTAGATTTATCGCCATTTAGTGAGTTAAAGTTGAGAATCAATATTCAACTGCTTTCTGATTTAATTAGCGGTTATGTTCAATTTGACCATATTCAACCTCTGCTAAAGAGAGTAGAAGCATCATTAACAGCGTTAGATCGCGTGTTTGAAATATCTGAGAAACAGCCAGTAGAGGCTTTATTGTCGGTGATATCCCTTAGAAAAACCAATCAAGAAATAAAGAAAGTTTTACCACTTTTATTAGCTAAGTTTTATTATGGTATGCATAAGCAGAAGGTACTGAACCAGAACCCTCCTCAACAAACGTTCCATATGATAATTGACGAAGCGCATAATATTCTGTCAACACAATCAAATCGGGAAAGTGAAAGTTGGAAAGACTATCGTTTGGAGTTATTTGAAGAAATAATTAAGGAAGGGCGTAAGTTTGGTTTTTTCTTAACGCTATCAAGCCAAAGGCCAGCTGATATTTCCCCTACAATTATGTCTCAGCTACATAATTTTTTCATTCATAGACTGGTCAATGATCGTGATCTCACGTTATTAGAAAATACAATTAGCTCACTTGATGATATATCACGACAAATGATACCTAATTTATCAAAAGGTTGTGCGGTGATCACAGGTACATCATTTGATATTCCAATGGTTGTTCAATTTAGTGAAATGCCTAATGGTAGCCGCCCAGATAGTGATGATATTGATATTGGATCACTTTGGTCTTGAGACAGACATATTAAATTAGTATTTATGAATATCAACTTAAAGTAAAAAAGTTATTAACATAATAATATTTAAGTTTAAATTAAGTGCGGCTGCGTAAATTTATAGGTATATCTCTGCGTAAAGGTATTAATTTATATGCAATGACAACTAAACCATTCGTTTTCGGTTTTGATAACTATTAATTTTTTACAAGCTAGTTGTAATTGGTGTTTATCGAATTTTTAATTTAATGAAAAAGTCAGAGTAAGAACATTGTCTTTCTCTGGCTTTAGATAGATTTTAGTATTGCTGTTGATTCTATATTAATTGGGTCAATATGCCCTTGGATGTATTTAATAAGAAACAAGTTTAATATTGTTTTAACCTCAAATCAAGCAAGCCTAAATTTATATTATTCTTTCGTTTTTAAAATATTGTCTAGGCGTTTACGAAATCCTTCAGAAGAAATTGCTATTATTTTTTCTTGATGGTTACTCTCCCTGATATCATTTTCACATTTAAGTCGTTCTAGATATTCTCGATACAACGTCATCATCTTCATGTTTTTATTACATGCAATTAAAAAAGCATCAATTAGTTGATCTTGAGCAGGACATACCTTAGCTGAACGATTGCCACGATTATTGAGCTTTGGATTGAGGCTTAACTCATCTTGACCGCTTTTGAGGTAAGTATTAATCCATCGATATACTGAAACTGCACTGGGTGGTTTTGTATCAACCAGTTCAAGTGAACGAATACTAACGTAAGCAGCAAGTTTCGGCTGTGATCCATACTTAACTGATGATTCAAGTGCTCCTTTAACATAATTAAGTCTACGAATTCTTTCTTTATTTATTTGTTGTTCGATAGGCAATATTGCTTCTTGTGTACTTTTTAGAATGGACTCAAGTTCGTCGGGTTGGGCGACTAATAGAGAGCCATTTTCGATTAATGTTTCAAGATGGTTACTGTCGAAAATGAAATCTACTTTGTTTTTGATATCTTGTAGCGTCACAGTTTTTTGATTTGTACTAATAACTTTCAGAAATGTTTTTCCTAATTTGGTTGCCTTGGTCAGAACAATATCATTAGTGATTGAATAAGGCATGTAGGTGCTCATTTGAGGTTTACTCTAAATCAACATATAGAATTTAGTTGTTTATTGCTCATTTAGAGTGGTGAATTGAATAAATTGACACTATGTTCATAAAGTCTAGTACCTAAATGAGCAAAGTGTATGAGTAAAGTAGGTTATGCACGTGTATCGACATTAGATCAGTCGCTGGAAGTCCAACTGCAAAAATTACGTGATCATGGCTGTGACAAAATATTCTCTGATATTGCATCTGGTTCTGATACTAGGCGGCAGGGATTGAAGGACTTAATGGCATATCTACGTACAGAAGATATGCTAGTTGTAACACGTGTAGATCGAATTGCTAGGTCAGTACTCGACTTGCAGCAGCTTGTCCGTGATCTAAAAGCATCAGGAATTACTCTATCTGCAATTGAGCAACCAGTTTCAACAAATTCGGCGTCTGGAAAGGCCTTTTTAGATATGCTTGCAGTATTCGCTGAGTTTGAATTAAATATCCGGCGTGAGCGCCAAATGGAGGGAATCGCTGCTGCAAAAGTGGCTGGTAAGTATAAGGGAAGGAAGCCTGTATCATTAGCGAAAAAAGAAAAGGTTATTTATCTTCGCAAACAGCATTATTCGATAACTGATATTGCTAGGCAGTCAAGTTTATCAAGAAATACGGTGTATAAAATACTTAGGGAGTATTGTATGAGTTAGCTGTATGACTTCACACTTCACAGTTGGCATATGTCAGCGCGTTGTGCGCTGGCTTATTTTTGCCCCATTATTGGTTTGAACAAATACTCATTCTTATGTGTTAACGTGATTTTGGATTAGTTTTATTTATGTGTATGACCTTTTCGTTTAGTTCAATATCAATTCTGATATTTTCTACAGCAATTTCTCTATTAACAGTAACAAAGCGTTACTAGCAGAATGACTTCATATGCATATATAAAGTATGATTGGCCAAATATCAGTCATATCTCTGTATTTACTTTCCTCTGTAAGCTTTGAATGAATAAGAAAATAAGAACTTTATGAAAAAATACACAGCTTCATTTGCTGGGTGGATTGCCCAAAGGTTATATAACATTGGCTCTTGGCTGGAAAAGAAATATTCTTCCACCGATTTACAAGAGAAGTTTGTTGATCTTGCACCAACAGATAAAGCAGATAAGGATGGTATATATTCTGATGCTCTAATATTTGCAATAAAGAATCCAAATGTTTTCAATATTGCTCTGACTGGCCCATATGGTTCAGGCAAGAGTAGCATCATCCAAGCTTTCCTGAAAACGTATCGTCGGCGTCCACTTCATATTTCTCTTGCTACTTTTGTACCCGAAAATAATTCTGAGGAGGAGAATGTGAGTCGTCAGGAGATTGAAAGAAGTATTTTGCAACAGATGCTTTATGGTGCTGATGCAAACAAATTACCTCTTTCGCGATTTAAAAGAATTCAGTCCCCAGGCGTTGGAGCACTATTAAAATCACTCTATATAACGCTTGGGGTTATTTCAATCTGGTACATAATGGAGCGGCGAGAAGATATCATTAACGGCTCTTATTTTACTCCACCTGTACTCGATAATATTGTTGATTTAGGCTTTTTTTCATTTGCAGTAATATTTTTATGGGCGTTACTTCATTACTTTTATATTAAAAGTTTTGGCTTATCGCTTAAGGGGATCTCATTAAAAAATGTCGAGATTAAACCTGCGTGTGATGATGAAACGTCCATACTCAATCGTCATTTAGACGAGATAATATATTTCTTTCAAAGTACTAATTACGAACTTGTAATTATCGAGGATTTAGATCGATTCAATAATTCTGACATTTTTGTTACGTTACGGGAAATTAACTGTTTAGTGAATGCAAATGCAGGCGTGAAACGACACATTAGATTTCTCTATGCACTACGTGACGATATGTTTATTAACACTGAGCGAACCAAATTCTTTGAATTCATTATTCCTGTCATACCTATCATTA
>NZ_MSCC01000002.1:978026-984086 GCF_002954455.1 Photobacterium aquimaris | reverse complement strand
TTAATACATCAAACTCAATCGATATGGTGTTGGAACAGGAGAAGCGGCTTGCAGTTGGTGAGGGACTTGACCGACAGTTTCTTAGAGAGGTTTCACGATATCTAAACGATCTACGTTTAATTCAAAACATCTTTAATGAATACGCCATTTATGTAGCGAACTTAGAGACAGATGGAGAAAACATACTTGATGGAAATAAACTCCTCGCAGTTTTAATATATAAAAATGTCTACCCAAGGGATTTTGAGCAATTACATCGAGGTGAAGGTGCTCTTGCTAAAATATTGGATCACCAAGCTGAACTTATTAATAAAAGTGAAGATGAGTGTAGAGCTGAAATTGTACAACTTGAAAAGTTAATTGAAGTAGGAGAAGACCAGACCCCACTAGATCTAGATGAATTACGAAAAATTTATGCAATGGCGTTGATAGAGAAACTTCCATCGGGTGCATTTAGTATCGGTCATAATTCAAATAATATGATAGAGTTTCAACAATTAGCTACTCATAGTGATTTATTCGAGGGGTATTTAGAATCATCGAATATATATTGTCGGTATAACAATAATTATAATACCCACGTCAATATTAAAAATTGGCATACTAGCGTAAATTCTCAAAAGACTTACTATCAACGTAAGGAAGAAATTAAAAATAAGGCAGAGGAACGTAAAGTTGAGATTTTAGGTAAAATACGTGATCTAAGACTTAAGTTACCAGTATTTCGTACAACTAAACTTAGTGAGTTATTACGTTTAAATTCCAGCGATGCTCAGGTACTCTTTGAGGGGTTTGGTGAAAATGGTGAGCTTGCGCGTTTTCTTATATTAGAAAGTTTCTTAGACGATACCTATTATCAGTACACATCTCTATTTCACTCTGGTCGAATGTCACCGAATGACAATAAATATCTTATTCAGATACGCGCTTTTATTACTCCAGAACCAGATTTTCCAATTGATAACCCACATGAAGTGATTGCAGCTATGCGTGAGGAAGATTTTGGACAAAGTTATGTCCTAAATATGGTGATTGTGGATGCTTTGTTAAGTGATAAAAATCGTTATAAGGAGCAAGTACAGAAGCTTTATAGTTACATTAAAATAGAGTTTGAAAGTTGTGAGCATTTTTTGGATGGCTATTATACCAGTGGTCATAATGTTGTTGATTTTCTTTTGGGGCTAAATGATGTTTGGGATAGACTCGTACCTAGCATTCTTACCAGTAATTATAACATAAGACATATAACTCAACTTGTTAAATGGTTACCTTTAAACAGTTTAAAATCTCTTGCTGAAAATTTTGATGATATGTCCAATTTCGTTTCAGAGCACCTTTTAGATATTCTATGTGAGGTTCCTGAACTTGATCCTAACCGCCTTGTTTGCCTTAATTTTGAAGTAAAAGACCTGCTTTCTATCAAAGAGCATTCTCAAGTTGTGTGTACAATGTTTGAGGAAGGGCTTTTCGAACTATCGATAGGAAATCTTGAATTTATCTATAAAGAACTTCTTGCTAAAGATGATGTGAATATGCTGAATACCAAGAACTATACGACTATACTTTCGACAAAGAACTCTATATTGATTGGAAGAGTTGAACGTGATTTTGAATACTATTTACGCAATATTCTATTGGTTCTTGATAATAACTCAGAGGAAGATTTATCCGCTATTTTGGTCGCTATTTGCCATGATGAAATAGAGCTAAGTGTTCTAAGTGAGTTTCTAAAACAACAGGTAGTTCAGTTACCAACTTTAGAGAAAGTGCCAGATAGACTGTATACCATGATTTTTGATACTGCGAAGATCAAACCAACTTGGGCAAATTGCCTTACCTTTATGGACAGTGACAGTTTTAGGAATGAAACATTAGTTAAATATCTCGATAAACAAAGTGTATGCGATTCGATTTTGGAGGAAGAAATACCGAGTAATTCAGATTCATTCAATTTACATACTTTACTCATTAATGCTAATTCAATGTCTGATTACAGTTATAAAGGTTATGTCTGTGCTTTACCTAACGTGTTTAAATCATTTCCTAGTGGGCTTGATTTAACAAAAATTAAGATACTTATTGAAAAAAGGAAGATTAATTTTACAAAAAATAATTTTAATTTTCTAGAAAACACCCAAACCTTACAGGTATTATTTGTATCTTTAAACATCGATATGTTCTTAGATAATTCTGAATGTTTTGATTTGAGTGATGATTTTCTTGAACATCTCCTTCAAACTGAAATTTCTGAGATAAACAAGTTTAATGTTATCAAATTTATGAACTTAGCAATATTAGTTGACCATCATGAACGTGCTGCACTTATCGGCTCTATTGTTGTTAATGACGATACTAATTATTGTAACGTTGATGGCTATATTGCTAAATCTATAATAATGTACTCTTCGCCTACAACTTTACAAATTTTACTGTTTAATAAATATTGCACTCTAATGACGAATAGTGATGTACGAGAAGTGCTTTCTAATTTACCTAAACCATATTGCGAAATAACAACTGGATACCATACTCCAAGACTAAAAAATTCTCTAGAGAATAAAAATTTGGTCATGCAACTTGACCATCAAAACATTATTTCATCATGGACAATAGGTGGTATTTTTACTGACGAAATTAAGGTAAATCTCTACAGGAAAAAAGAAGAAACGGTATAGTCTGTATTTATGGTGTATATAGTTAAAGTTAGTGATTACGTTGCTAACCTTAATACGGGTATTTTGGGAAGGTAGATTAAATTGAATAGCGCTTTGACAGTGTATAAAGACTTACTGCCAGTCGTAACGTTTATATTAGGTTATTTTTTAAACTGGATAATTGGGACGGTACAAAAGAGGAGTAGCCTCAATAAGATCAGGAAAATTCTTAACCACGAAGTCAATTGGAATATTGAAATTCTAGTTATTAATATTTCAAAAATACCTAAGGATTTGTCTGAGGCTGAGTATCTTTTTAAATTTGCAAAGGTTGCAGCTCATAGCTCAGAGGCGATGACTAGCTCTGTTTTTGATGCATATATCTCGGAACTATCAAAGCTTAAAGAGCATGAGGTAGAGAATTACTTATATTTCTATTCGATCATCAGTATGCTTAAATTGCATTCAAATGAGCTTATAAAATACTTACAAATTGACGGACGCAATGATAAACAAAGTGAGCAAATGCTTGCTCGTATTCAAACTGTTGCAGTTGTAGCTAAGTCATTACTTAAAAAATAGAAATAGAAGGTTGAAGCCAACCCTAAAGGAAGTTATGCAATTAATATATGAGTTAATCCAAGCAAACCCTAAATATTATGCTTGGATCTTTGGAATTATAAATATACTTTGGTTAGGATTTACATATTTCAATAAACAACGCCATGAAAGAAATCTAAAGCAACTAGAGCAAGATTTAAGATATAGAGCTGATAGAAGGCTTAAAATTTTTGATTTAAAAGCCTCTGAATATGGTAAATATGTTACAGATTTGGATAATTTTGGGAAAAAGAATCAAATTGAAATGCCTGAACGTATGCAGCCAATTTTTGAACAATATCTACAAAACTATTTAGCCGCGGCTGAAGCTGGTGATAAAGAAAGAGAAAGGCAAGTAGTTGGTTGGCTTGGTTCTCAAGTTTCATTGCTAATACAAGAAGGCTTAAAAGATGTACTGAAGCTAAAATATGAGTCAAACCGCCTGAAGTTAATTGCTACAGATGAAATGCTTGAAACATTTGAACAAATTGAAAGTTTAACTCAAGAGTCAATGGATTGTACTAACGAATATATGACCAATTTCACCGATATCATAATGAATCAGCAAAATGAAAAAACAAAAATTTTTCAAGCTAAAGCAGCAGAGATAGCTAATAAAATACAAATGCATTCAAAATCACTATTAAATCAAATGAGGCGAGAGCTTAGCGATATTTAGGTATAATAAGTAAATTCAGGTGACGCCTACGACATACCTTATTTAGGTGCTACCTATACTTTTATTAATGTCTACTCGTCATAATAGACCAAATAATCTAACCAATTTCTGTCCACTTTTTAGTTAGTCAGAATGCCCCATTATCTGTGATCACCAAGCGATTCTGTCGTATCGTAATTACCAAGCGACTTTGTCATTACGATAACTACCAAGGGAATATGTCGGAATTGACGTACTAAGTATTGAATATCGTACTTTGAAACATATAGTGAGTTACAGCAGTTTTAGAGTAGATAAAAGATTTGTTTAATCAGAGGAACACAACTTTTCAAGTAACGAAGCTTTATTTTCATCACTTAGTTTTTCAATGGCGCATACAAGTTCTGCACTTAATTCATTCTCGCAAAAGAAATAATGCAGCGGAACGCCTAGCTCTTCAGCCATACGCTTCAAGGTACCAATATCAGGTACATGACGCCCTTTTTCATAATGATTCATTCGGCCACTCGCCGAGCTTTCTTCCATACCAATTTTCACCCCTAAATCCTTCTGGGTGATTTTTGCTTTTTTGCGCGCAGCTTTGAGCCTCGCTGGAATGGGGTTGTTGTATTCCACTTAGACATTTCTTTTAAACCTATAGATAACTTAGATTGTCTAAGTTTTACTGATTTTTGTATACTTAGCAATCCTAAGTTTTTTATTGGTCTAAATTTACACATGAATACAATCATCAAAATAAATGCTCATATGTTTAACCTATTGATTGAAAATAAGATGGATGATTTTTCGGTGATAGAGCTTAGAAATGCGTTACTGAGTCAAGATGTGTCGTTTACTGATAAAGAAGAAGCAAGGCAATATGTATATAGACAACTTCTATCGTTTGAAAAAAATGGATGGCTAACATCTTTAGGCAAAAGAAGAGATAAACGTTACTCAATAACAGATAAATTTCGAGCTCAATCTTTTACGCCAAAAAGTGATGAAAAAGTAAAAGCATCAAATTGTGTTGGCAACATTATCGAAATCCTAGTTCAAGAGAAAAAGGAGCATGAGGCGGAGCTCGCGATTACACTGGGCGAAGTAGAGGAATATCAATCATTACTAAATCGTTTCCCTAATGATGAGGAAATATTACTCCCGCTTTTTGATGCCGCGAAAGAACGCTCAGCTAAACTTTTGGGCAAAGTAAATGCGTTAACAAATCGTTTGCAGGTAAAAAATAGTAAGGTGTCCCTATGCTGAGGCTTTGGCAGTCGGAATGCGTTAATAAAGCGTTAGATAAATATATAAATGGACATTCACACTTCTTTTGCCAAGCGACTCCAGGTGCTGGAAAGACGATCATGGCCGCGAATGTCGCCAAATCATTATTGGATAATGATGAAATAGACTTAGTACTCTGTTTTTCGCCTTCTTCTGCAGTCGCAGAGGGGATCAAAGCGACATTTTCATCTTATTTATTATGCGCGTTTAGTGGCGGATTAGGAACTTTAGGAGCATCGTGTACATATCAAAGTATCAAATATCTTGATGATTCTTTTTGGGAAACGTTAAAGAAATATCGAATTTTTGTCGTGTTTGATGAAATCCATCATTGTTCGTTTGACGAAGATGGGAAAAGTAATTCATGGGGAGAGCAAGTCGTATGTAAAGTACAGCGACTAGCTAAATATACATTAGCGCTATCAGGTACGCCTTGGCGCTCTGATCGTTTACCCATCGCAATGGCGGAATATTCTGATCCTGAAGGAATGCTAGTCTGTGATTATCAATATACATTAAATCAAGCTATTAACGATAATGTCTGTCGTCGGCCTAAGATTGTATTGGTTGATAATGAAGGTTTATCGATTAAAGATGAATCTAGTCACTCATTTTCATCAATTGCTGAGTTACTTCAACATACAAAAGCGTCATATCAATCGATTATTCATAATCAGGCAGCTGTTATCTATATATTAAAGTCGGCTTGTATAAAGCTTTGCGAGATTAGAAAAAGAACACCGAATGCAGCAGGGCTGATTGTTGCAGCTTCAGTATCACACGCTAAATGGATACAAAAGTTGTTAGATGTTGAACTTAAGCAAACTGTTTCTATCGTTACTTATCACCATCAATCTCCAA
>NZ_MSCC01000002.1:897127-976754 GCF_002954455.1 Photobacterium aquimaris | reverse complement strand
TGGAAGAAATTCAGCGTTTTAGAAATGATAAAACACAATGGATAGTCAGTGTGGGAATGATTAGTGAAGGTACTGATATACCAAGACTTCAAGTTTGTTGTCACTTAAGTTCGGTTAAAACCGAGTTATATTTTAGACAGGTATTGGGGCGTATTTTGCGTGTAACTAATAGCGTTAATCAAGATGCATGGTTTTATACATTTGCTGAAAGTAATTTGGTCGAGTTTGCTGAACGTATAGAGCAAGATATACCAGACTCTTGTTTGTATATCGATGTTGAGCAGCCTGTCGAAGACATCATTAGTAACACGGAAGTAAAAGCAACTGAAAGTAGTACGACTGCAGATAGTGTCTATTCTCCAATTTTAATTGATTGGGAAGACGAAGTGTCAAATAATACTAACAGTAGTAGCGAAATGATTTATCTAGAATCTGAACGTATCAAATTAGGGCAATATAGAGAGCGAGTGATTGCTGCTTTTTCTTAATTAAAATATCACAGTCAATCTTAATACAAAGTGTTTACTAGGCTGTTTAATTTTGCGGGCAACTAAATGAACGAAAAAGTCGCTTGGTAGTTAAGGTACGATAGAATCGCTTAGTGATTACAATTCATCCGCTGGCACTTCATAAAACAGAAGTGCCCCAAAACGTGTTAGATCAAATACTCATTCATATCTTATTAACGTGATTTTTAGATTAGTTTTATTTGCATATTCCTATGATAATCAGACTGATTAAATACATTTATTACTTATCACATCCTCTCATTGAGCGTTAGGCGTGAAAAAGTGTTATCAACTTCATGATATATATAGATTATATCTAGTATGATATCGGTATTTTATAAGTATATTTTTGCGTAAAAGTAAGAATGCTTATTAATATACTATTATGCAACTCGAGGGAATTATGAGTACTCCAAATATATTTTCATTTGCAACAAGTGAATTATCACAAGATGCATTCATATGCTGGTTCTTATCTTGGGCTAAATGTGAATATTCTACGGAAGATCTAAGTCTTCATAATTGTGCAAGAGGGTTTATATCGAAAGTTTTTGAGAAACACTCAAAAGTAATGCCTCACGAAATAACGGATATAAAAATCACAAAGCAAGATAAGCATATAGATGTGTTATGTGTGATTAATAATGAATACCCGATCATTATTGAAGATAAGACAGGTACAAAACATCATTCAGGGCAACTGAAACGTTACTTAAATGAAATTGAGAATAGAGATTATGAGGTTAATAATATATTACCAATCTACTATAAAACTGAAGAGCAAAGCTGTTACTCCAAGGTACTAAAAAATGGTTATGCGCTGTTTCTCCGAAATGAAATGATATCTGTTTTATCCATGTATGACGGGGAAAACCAAATTCTAATAGATTACCGAAACTACCTTTCACAAATTTCAAGCAAAGTAGATAGCTATATTCATCTACCAATTTCTGATTGGGGTTGGCATAGTTGGGTTGGCTTTTACTCTCGTTTAAAAAATGAGTTAAAAGCAGGTGATTGGGATTATGTTGCAAATCCTAGTGGAGGTTTTCTCGGGTTTTGGTGGCACTGGCACGGTGACAGTAAGTGTGAACAATATTTGCAGTTAGAAGAAGAAAAGCTTTGTTTCAAAATTTGGGTTGGTGAAGGCGAAGATAAACGAGAACTTCGTTCTCGTTGGCATAGTTTATTAAAAAATAACTCAACTAGCTTTTCAGAGCTGACGATTAAAAAGCCCGCAAGGTTTGGTAGTGGTACATATATGACTGTTTGCGTAAATAGTGATGATTATAGAATCACGGATGAGGACAATAAAATTGACTTCCAAAAAACTGTTAACTTATTAAAGTCAGCAGAGTCTTTGCTATCATCGGTGCAGTCCATTGCATAACAAGGTTTTCAAGTCGGACTGGTAACAGCTTGCTCGGTTCCACTTCGTTTCACATTTTAGCAAGCTATTATTCGCCGTTTAAAACGGCGTTATGCCAGTCGTAGTTAAATAGAAGAGGTACATGTGAGAGATATAGCAGATTATAGGGCATGGAATGAAGTTGAAATTAAAGATCTAGAGCAGTTAAAACATGTAATTGGATAGTTAGATAAAGATGAAATGTTTTTTCGAGGTCATTCATGTTCCTCATGGCTTGTGATTAGTACTTTTAATCGCTGGTATAATTAACATGCTGATTTATTTCACGTTTATGACTTTGATCTGATGGAGCGAGGTGAATTTGATGATGTAGAAAAGTTAGACAAATACTTAAGTACATTCGAAAAACTGTTAGATTACTTCATTGTTGAATGTGTACATCAGGGTGTGGCATATGACCCTCAAGGGTAAAATTATCGACAATACTGAGTATAATTTGGTCGGTATTTATGAAAACTCCCGTGACACAATTTGTGATCTAGTTGTTCAAGATGTGCTGGTGACACTAAAAGCTACAATCAACTTAGTTGATAATTGCTATAACCACTATCGTGATACACACCTTAGGTTATCACGTGGTTCTGTAATGGGAGTGTCGCAGCACTTCACACTACATTGCGAAAAGATAGTTAACAAACAAATTAAGAGTGACTCCCAACGCTTGGTATTCTCAGTTTGAATTGGGGGTTTTAGTTACAGCATAATGCTTTTGGTCAGGTGGTTTGCGTTGTTCACCTCAGCGCGGCATTTCATATGGAAGAATGAATAATGGACAATATCCCTGTTTATCAAGGTAAGCTGACGGCTTATCTAGATCAAAACATACTAGATATGTTCGTAAAACACGGTTTGGGTGAGTTTGGTGAAATGCTTGCTCGTGAGTACCAAGTCGTTTATTCAGACGAAACTCTAAAAGAGATAAAACGTTCAGTTGGTTATGAGAACAAATTTCTGGATGTTCTAAATCAACTTGGAGCATTTCATTTGAAAGTTTACTTGGATGAGCATTTTCAACCAACAGGAAAAGCGACAATAACTAAAAGAGATAGTTATCAAGCGTTTCATGAATACAATTCAAATGAGCCTGTATATGAGCGTATTTATGATTCAATGATGATGAATGTTCAAAAGGTTTACGGTGGTGCTAGTGACAGTACCTTTGATGATATCAAAGATACACAGATAGCTGCGTATGCCGATCTGCATAAATTTATACTCAAAAATATTGAAGACTTGAAACCCGAGTTCCCGGAATTAGCTATACAGTTGGAAGCTCAAGCTGAAGACATGAAAAACAAGTTAGCGGTTGCTGTATCCGAAAACGCGAAGCTCGCTTCACAGAATATTAGTGATCCTATTGGTTGGTCGGGTATAAAAGATTTTCGCGAATTTTTAAACACTGGACCAATGCAATTGAATAACATTGAACCACCAAATGTAATCCAACAGATCTGGTGTATTTGCCAAAAGAAATTTCCTAATGAAATGGATATAACCTTAGAACAGTTTTTCTGTCTTGAGAGCAATCCGATTTACCCATCATCTGAATTTTTCAAGTACCAGAAAGTTAACTCGATATACAATATGTTAAACATGTTAGGTTATCATCCAGACTCTAAGGTTCATAAAGAGCGACGATTCATTGCTGCTATAAGTGATCAAAGTCATGCCAGTCTAGCAACGTTTGCTGACATGCTACTTTCTAGAGATAAGTCTTTTCTTAAAAAAGTTGAAGCCTCTTATGAATTTCTGGGGGTAGGCACTCATACATTTCATGTCGAAGAGAATACATATACAAGCGATTAAGGTTTCAAAATACTTTTTCTTATCCAAGTCAATCAAGTTAGAGTGTGTACTCTAGCTCGTTTCTGCCCCTTTTCTTGCTAGCGAAAGCTAACGGCCTCCATCTCATCCCGAGAATTTTCGATAGATTTTCTAATGCCAATCGTGAGGTGCGTAGAAATATCCTAGTTTGTCGTAATTTCTCATTTTCGATTTAGGTGCACCTCATGATATCCTTTTAAAAACATGTAGCTACGATAGAACGTTCACTTGAAACTTATGTGAGCTAAACAATTTAAATAATCATGATTTCACTAAGAGGAGTAACTATGTCTGGTTGGCATGTCACGGAGAACGATATAAAGAACTGGACTGCGACAGATAAGCGCAGGTCAGAAGAGTTACTTCCTCAGCTTATATATAAACTTATACGGGCTTCTTCCAATCCAAGAAAAATTGATTTTCCATTTGGGGACTCTGTATCCACCGGTGGTTGGGATGGCGAGCTTGAAGTTGATCAGGGTAATTTATTTGTGCCATCGGGAGTGTCGGCTTGGGAGTTTGGAACCGACAAAAGCGTCAACTCAAAAGCAAATGATGATTATGAAAAGCGAACCAAGGCCCCTGACCCATTTGATAAAAAGAACACTACCTACGTTTTTGTAACATCGAGGCATTGGAAAGATAGATCTAAGTGGGAAGCTGAAAAGAACCTTGAAGAAGAATGGGGTGGTGTAAAAGCAATCAATGCAAAAGTTCTGTGTGACTGGCTGGAGCAGTGCCCGGCGGTACATCGTTGGTTTGCAGAGTTAATAGGTAAACGGTGCCCTAATTTATGGGATATTGAGCAGGGCTGGTCAAAGTTTTCCAATATCACAGAGATTTCACTCACGGGTGATTTTTTCCTCCACAACAGGGATGAGCAGGCTGATCGCTTAAAAGATTCTTTAATGGGCAGCCCTGCCAGTTATACAGTATGCGCCAAGTCTATCAATGAATCTCAAGGGTTTATTCTTTCGGTCATTTTAAATGATGATTCACTAAGCTCTAAATTTCTCACAGTGCTCGACCAGTCGGCTTGGGACGATATTGCATCTTCTAAATCCCCTCTCATATTAATGCCAATCAATTTTCAGCCAAACGGGATCGGTGATGCAGTTAGTAATGGGCATACTGTGATATTGCCTACAGATGAATCAAGCCAGAAAACCCCTCTTATCCGTTTAGATAAGCGGCCTAGGTTGATTCAGCAGGAGGCGATACAAAAACTCGGCTTTAATGATAGTCAGGCCTCTAAGTTATATTCTGATACTAAAGGCTATTTGGAGCCACTTCTGAGACATGAAATTTTAAGGCCTAGAGAATATATTGCACCAAAGTGGCCAACAGAGATTGACGCAGATGTATTATTTGCAGCCTTTTTTGCCACGGAGTGGAATTCGAATAATGACAGTGACAAAGATATTTTGTCCGCTTTATCGGGAATGGATTACGACCAGCTTGAAAAGCAACTAGATAAGCTATCCACTTATTCTGATGCGCCTATCAGAAGAGTTGGTGCAGCTTGGCAAGTGATATCTAAGATTGACGTTTGGTTGAACATTAGAAGCTTAATGTCAGTGTCCCATATCGATAGGCTTGGTGACATTTGTGGCAAGGTGTTAGGAGATACTGATCCATCGTTTAACCTAGATCCAGATGAAAGATGGATGGCGTCTGTTAAAGGAAATATACCCAAATATTCTGGGCTATTGAAAAGAGATATAGCTGATACTTTAGCCTTACTGTCAACTTATAGTGATGATTATGTATCTCAGCTTGGTGGGATGTCGGTTAAGATTAAGATTGATACTTGGTTGAATCATCTTTTCAAAGATAATAACACGACGGAGTTCTGGTATTCACTTGGTAGATCTACATCACCTTTAGCGGAAGCTGCGCCAGAAGTTTTTCTAGATGCGGTAGATAGATCCTCTCTAGGTGAAAACTCACCTTTGCTTGGCCTATTTAATTCGGAAGCCGAAGATAGTTTTACTGGAGGGTGTTACCACTCTGATCTTTTGTGGGCTTTAGAAACCATATCCTGGAATAAAAACTACCTCACTAGAGTATGCCAGGCTTTAGCAAGGCTTTCGGAAATAGATCCTGGCGGAAGATACGGTAATAGGCCATTTTCTTCGTTAGTCGACATATTTATTGGATGGGTTACATATAGCTCCGCTACGCATGATGAGCGGGCTAACCTTATTAAACAAGTCCTCTTAAAACAGTATCCCGAAGTTGCCTGGAGGTTGATGCGTGAATTATTGGTCGGTAATACCAGAACGACAAGTGGGATAGCTAGTCCAGATTATCAACATTGGGCTGAGGGGGTTGATAAAACTACTAAGCAAAGCGACTACTTTTCATATGTCGGAAAAATTGTTGATATGATGATCGCTGAAGCCGACAAAGACCCAGATAACAGATACATCGATTTAGCGAGTAACTTCGATTCCTATACCGTTGCTCAGCGCGAAATAATCATTGATAAATTGCTATCAGTTGATATCGATAAGTTGTCTGAAGATTCTCGTAAAAAATTACTTAATCGTTTAAGGGACTTAATCTCTAGGCATAGAGAGTTCTCAGATTCCGATTGGGTATGGCCAGATGAAGTGATAACCAAATTAGAAGAGGTTTATCTGCACCTTGATTTTGATAGCCCCGTACTCAATGCGAAGTATCTTTTTGATGATCATTGGCCTGATCTGATTGACCCTGTCAAAAGAAGAAAAGTGCCCTATGATGAAAGGCAGGAATACTTAGAATCTTTGCGAGTTGAAAAACTAGAAGAATTATATGATAAGTCTGGGTTTGAGGGCTTTAAAGACCTATTGGAAAACTGTCAGTTTCCTCGACTGGTGGGTTTTTCATTATATAAGTCTAAACTAAAAGATTTATTCGTTGATGATTTGGTTGCCTGGTTAGGACAAGATGACTGTTATAAAGAGTGCTCAAATGGATATTTTTCAGCAATGGCACATTCCGACTTTACTAGTACCAAGAAAATAATTAGCGAACATCATTTGGTTGATGAAAACATTAAAAGCCAAATGCTAGTGAATCTCCCTGCTACCCAAGAAACATTCGATATACTTGATGCGTGTGAAGAGTCCGTACAAGAGAGTTATTGGCACAAGATCGCATATTACTTTGTTCAAGATAAAGATTCCTCCTTGGTAGAGTATATTTCTAGGAACCTATTGAAGAATGGCAGACCTCTAGCTGCCATTGATGCATTTGCCCAATATCTCCACCGTGGAAAAAGTGCTGGAGATCTAGATGCCAAACTTGCTCATCAAATACTTATAAAGGTCGCTACTAACCCTGAAGATATAGATAGGGTTTCAATACAGGCTGTAAGCCACGATATTACTCAGGCAATAAAGTTTATTCAGGATTCTGGCCAGTGCAGTGACGAAGAGGTATTGCAGGTTGAATGGCTGTATGCAAAAGCTTTTCGTCATCATGATTTCTCACCAACTTTTATTCATAAGTCAATTGCAAAAGATCCATCGAACTTTGTGCAATTAATAAAGTGGGTCTTTGTAAGAAAAGACGGTGTTGAAGAAGAGGAAACCATGCCTAAGGAACAGGCGAAACAAGTTGCTAGTGCAGCGTGGGATATACTTGATACTTTGCACCTTTTGCCAGAAGATGACTTTATTGGTGAGTGGGTTTCATTGGCTAGGGAGCAGTTAGTTGAATGTGGCAGGTTAGATATTGGCGACCTATACATAGGAAAATACCTCTCCAAATGTCAGCCAGATGAAGAGGATGGTATATGGCCTAAAAAATCTGTTAGAGGTGTTATCGAATCTCTAAAGAGTGAGTCTTTTGAAGACGGTATAGTCAATGGAAAACTAAATTCAAGGGGGGTTACCGCAAGGCATCCATATGCTGGTGGAGAACAAGAGAGGTCTTTGGCTGGAGAGTATCAAGCGGGCTCAGAGTCAGTGCAATTGATATATCCACGAACAGCTAAAATATTAAGGGTGCTTGCAGATCATTATCGTTCAGATGCCAATCGGCATGATCAAACAGTAGATTTAAATTAGCTAAAAACTTCGGTAGGCACTTAAGTACTATTTTCTACGCATCCTCTAGGTGACGAGCGACAAGAATCTAAGTGTCGTATAACAAGGCTATAAACGGGAAGCTTTGTCAACGTGGCAGATTTTAAAGTGTTTTTAATACAAAGGGTTGAAGCGGTTTTGGGCGGTTAAGCACCCGTTATTGCGACGTTAGACAATAGCATTCTTTTGGCTGCGCTAGCAGCCAATGCTCTCGAACAATCTTTTCCCCAATCTGAAGTTATCCGAAGTGACTGCTTTAGAGCATAAGGTCTAACTGATTCCTGTCCAACATCGAGCTAGCTTCCATAGCTAGCTCAAATTTGCCCCATTATCATTTAGGACAAATACTCATTCATATCGTATTAATGTGATTTTGGATTAGTTTTATTTGCATCTTCTTATGCTAATTAGGCTTATTTAATATATTTCTTACCGTATACATTTCCAATAAACACTTTGAAACAAAATAATGCAATCAAGCTCATGATATGTATGAATTAAAATGATTATGATTATGGGGGTTTAGGGGTATTATTTTGCGTAATAGTAAGAATGCTTATTAATAAGCTGTTATGTTTACTTAATCAATAGTAGTTATATAAATATGAATATTAAGCCTCCGAAAGGCATGAAAACAGTACTTATGGATAATGAGCTAATTGGATATATAGAAGATCATGAAGATCAAGCTATCGTTCAAAAGCGGGCGGAGAATCTCCTTCAATCAAAAGGGCTATTAAAGGATATACCGAAAGCTCAGACAATGTTTGCTCAAGCTCAATCTTTCGGGCAGGCAGCGATGCTTATTTATAAAATGGATTTAGCTAATTTTCCACGAAATCCATATGGAATAGCTCCATTTATAGTAAATGCAGCCTTTAGTGTAGAAATGTACTTAAAATGTCTGCAACAAGCCCATGGTGAAATAAAGGGTACTCACGTATTAACTTCACTTTATAAAGCGTTACCAAACAAAGTTAAAGATAAGATAAAAATAGTGTGCTCACTCAATGAAGATAAGCATAAGGTTGAAAAGGGATTGCCTTTTAAAGACCACTTAAAAATTATTAATAACGCATTTGTTGAATGGCGCTATTGGTATGAAGGGAAATCAGAACAATTTGATATCGCTCAGGTTATTTTTATTTTAGACATACTGCACGATGTAGCAGTCAGAGAATTGGGAATAAAACATAACAAGTAAATCCAGGTGACGTCTACGGTGCACCTGATTTAGGCGTTAAGCGGCTAGGAGATAATAAAAATGGCATATGTAATTGAGGAGTGGTCTGATATATCGGACAGGTTTGATGGTTCACTATTACTTGGAAATGGAGCTTCAATTGGTATTGATGGTAGTTTTTCTTACTCTTCATTAAAACAGCATGCGATTGATAATGGGTTATTGACCCACCATGTTGAACAGCTTTTTAGCTATTTTGAAACTGATGATTTTGAATTGATCTTGCGTCTTGTATGGCAAGCCAATCGAGTCAATCTTGCTCTAGAAATTGCAGATAATGCAACTAGAAGCGCTTATGAACATGTTCGAGAGTGCTTGATTCAGGCTGTACGTAGTATCCACCCTGAATACCATGCAGTTGAAGAGCAATTTTCTGACATCGCAACTTTCCTTAGATCTTTCAAAACAGTACTTTCTCTAAACTACGACCTGTCTTTGTATTGGGTAATAATGTATGCCAACCGTGAGTTTAATGGACATAGTTTTAAGGACTGTTTCCTACATGGTGAGTTTGATGAGGATTGGCAAAGATTCCGAGAGTCAATTAGCCTTTGGGATAGACGCAATACTTTGATTTTTTATCCTCACGGTAGCTTGGTTTTAGCTCGTAATGTTGTGGAAGAGGAAGTTAAACTAGGAGCTGGTTCCGGTGATTTATTGCGTTCAATCCTGCGACAATGGGAATCTGGAAACTATATTCCATTGTTCGTTAGCGAGGGCACTTCAAGTCAAAAAGTTAAAGCAATTCACAACAGCCATTACCTTAATACTGTTTACCGTGAAGTATTACCAAAAGTTGGAAACAATATAACTATATATGGTTGGGGCTTTGGTGAGCATGATGTCCACATTCTTAGTCGTATTGCTGAGTCAAATGTTACTAGAATAGCTGTGTCCGTTTTCGGTGAAGATCAAGGTTATTGCACAAGAGTGCATCAGATGATTAGAGATTACGTTGGAAATGACATTGAAGTAGTGTTCTTTGACTGCGCAAGCCAGGGGGCGTGGAATAACGCCGCTTAGCAGATAAGGATATGTGTCGCGCAGCCGACACATATCCAAAGTGCTAGACAAACCTAAGCCATCTAATATAAGCAAATATTGATAGTACGTTGGATGGCGATGCTGAAGTATCCCCATTATTTTTACTAATAACTACCAGCAGGAATGGGGCTAATACTCTAGATGATTTCTGTCCACAAATGAGTTAGCTATACAACTAACTCATTTGTGACAACTAACTCATTTGCGCTAACTGTAGAGGTTTTGGGCAGAAATAAATTTTAATTGATTGGATAAAAATATGATTGTTAATTATTCAGTTCCAATAACTTTCTTAGTGCATTTGCGTATCCGCGTTTATAGATCTCTTCACCAGCCGTCGATTTAACTTGTCCTGTGGGCATCACAACCCAGCTTTCTCTATACATTAATTCATCGGATATCGCATCTTTCAAAGCTTCAGTTTCTAACGGAGTTAGTTGGGGTGCTTGTTCTCTGGGAACATGCTTGTTGCGGTGGTCAATTATGATATCTGAGTTAGCTTTCATTACATTTAGTTGATCTCGGTATCTATTTCGTTCAGCAATTAACGAGCCTACAACAGCGCGTATTACAGGATCATCAATAGAATCCAATATATGGATGTCGTTATTGTTTAATAACTGCTTTTGACGAACTGATAGTGGCTTCTTTCTTGTTGTTCCTGCGTAAGTCGCCCATGCATCAATTAATTGCTGGAAGTGTTTGCCTGTTCTATTTCGAATCGTCTGTGTTGAAGGACCACCTTGTGCTTTAGATAATCGGCCAACGGTTGAGATAGAAAAGTCCAATGGTTTAGATTGACTCTGTGATTCAAGCACCTTATGTAATATTTGCAATGCCTCAGTTGTACGCATCGTGGCATTCTTACATAATTCATCTAGAATAATGTGAGGGCTAACTGGATCAGTCATTATTGTGCTTTCCTATAGCCTTCTGGTTGGAGAGATCTGCTAAGCGTAAAATATTTATTCCTGTCTTGTTCTCAATTGCTTTAATGCCTACATCGAGTAAGCCGGCATCTGTTAGATAGGTTTCAGTATCTATATATGAAGCGAGTTGGGTCATGGCTGTGGATTTGTCTTGTCCATTTATAGACTTTAGCATTGCATTAATCATGGCATTTCCAGCAGTGAGTTGGGTCTCATCGTCTAACTGCATGAGGAATGGCATGTACCCTGATTTCATTAGTATGGTATTTAATTTATTAGAACGGTGATGGATAGCTGGTGTTTTCATTAGATCATCACGAAGGTCGGCATATATCTCTGCATCATCACAGAGTTGGATTAATTGACGTAATTTAGATTCGGTATCGATAAAGCTAAAGTATGGGACGATGTCTTCTTGAGTACCGAGAGCAACTACTTTTGTTGCGGTATCTTCAGATTGTCTATTTTGTTCCAACTTGAGCAAGCTGCGGATTACCTGAAAGCAAGCAACGAGATCTTTACAGTATTCATCTGCATCTGTTTTTTGTTTATCTATTCGACGATCAAGTTGATGTAGTTGCTCATATTTCTGAAATGGCTCATCATTAACTTCACAGAAATATTCCTCATCAAGCAAGCTCGATTGCTTTGCTTCTAGTGTCGCCGCTATTTTGGCTGACTCTGAAGCATGATAACTGAGGTTATTGAAATGGGCGGTTAGTGATTGAATATAACGAATATCAGTAATAAACCATCGGCATCGAATACAATTTCCAAATCCATGCGGTACAGGGCCATATAGATCTGCTTGATTACGGTTGGCTTTCTTGAGTTTTTCACCACCGTTCCAACAACCTACGATAGCTGTATTTTCAGCGTTTGGGTTCGTATTTCCTCCTGCTAAACAGATCCCTATTGATTTTTCCTCCCATCCTGCGGGGTTACGTATTCGCAATATGTTATTAAGGGCTTCAACGTCTTTATAAGTAGCTTGTAATCCGATTTCTTCTATTGATTTTGAAGCTAAGAAGCTTTGCAGACTTTCACTATTGTTCTGTACTATTTTAGTTTCTGCTTCTTGCATTTTTTTTGCCATCGCAACGGGAGATACTCGGGTGTAATGCAGGGTCATAATTAAGCGGCTATGGCCCACTAAAAGTTTAGAAAGTACGGGGGTGGGGATTTCTCCGTCTATGGTATAACAGGTTATCAGCGAGACTCGTAGTGAGTGCAATGGAAAGAGTGTTTTTCGTGGATTTGTGGGATCAACAAACCTAACTTTACTCTCATCCGTTAGTCGATGACCTTGACGGTATATATCTGTTTCAAGCTTTGCCATCAATAACAGCCATAGTGAGTTTAAAAAGGCTGATGTAATGGGCATAGATTGTTCACTAAATGTGGATGCAGCAGCATTACGAAATAAGAAACAGATATCACCAATCTCATCACGTTGAACCTTAGTCTTCGTGCTACCAAAGTGTTTATAATCGAGATTTTTAATTGAAGTTGGTTTGGTTATTGGATTGTATTTTTCTTGCCAATTTCTTAATTTTTCTAGCCAATACAACATAGTCTCATGTTGCCATGGAATGATATAACCGCGTGTAATTTCGTTCTTGTTTTTATCTGCTGTTTTATTGGTATTGATATACATCCCTGTCATGATATCACCAATATCAGGTGTGATAATGCGGTGAAAGACCCCTTTATTCCAAGGACGTTTTTCATTACCTTCTGCAAAGTCATGCTTGTCATTAACTAGCCACTGACCTTGTGCATAACGCCAAGTATCTGCTTCACCTGAATCAAGCATTCGTACTTGATAGGTTCTTAATGGGAGTTGAAGTTTAGTATAAAGCGCCATAGCTCGTACGGGAGACCAGACAACAAAGAAGTGCTCGCCCTTATGAAATGAACGTAGCGCACCGTTGATTCGTATTTTTCTTTTTTCTTCTATTTCAATCTTACGCCACACACAATCTGGATCACTTTTATCTATGTTATTTTCTTCAATTAACTGCCAGTCACGAAAATGGCGACCATTACGCATGAAGGTATCACTTTGATCAATGGCCCACTTCCAGTCTGAAAAATCTCCTTGTTCCATGGGGCAGAGGATGCGTCTTAACTGTTTTATATAACTGTAAGGTAACGCATTGTAGACAGTTTCTTGATTATTGACGGGGTTTGACGCTCTGACGAATGGATTTTTAAACATGGGAACCAGATCTCCATGATCATCTGGTTGTGTGTAGTAGGTTGTTATGATCCAGTCAATAAATTCACAAATGTCATTATTACAACGCACTTGATAGGACTCGCCATATTCGTAATGACTCAAGAAATCTAAGTAGTTTTGGTTACCTGCTTCAAATAGTTCGATAGGGTCTATATAGAAACGAGAAACAAGGTAATCACTCAAAAAGCGTGAAAGGGCTGCACGTTTTCGATCCACGCCATAGTCAAATTGGTGTAGCCAAGTGGACGCTAATTCGCGCCATGTATCCCATCCGGTACCATTTTTTTGGTGAACCAAAGAAATTCATAATCAGTGGATTTCATCATGAGGACCTTTTAAATTTAGGGTAGCGACCAGAGAAAAGTCCATCAGGGTCAATATTGGAAAAACCATGCTCTAAAATGGTTTTCCAACTTATTTCAACATCCTCTCGAAAGACATTATGTTGTTTTTTATCCAGTTGCTCAGTAGCTGTTTCTAGCGCATGACTGACATCTCTAATGCCAGGTTGTGTATATATGGTTTGTGATATTAGAGATGAGTGATGCATCGCTTTTTTAATTAAGAGGGGATCAATTTTTGCGTTAGATAAACGGCGACCATAAGCATGACGGTGGCCGTGTGGAGATCGTCCTTCTGGTTTGGAAACTATCTGATTGATCCGTGCCATCGCTGCCTTATAGGATTGATTATAAGCATTGATTGTAAGTGGAGTACCAAGATTTTCTTTAGAAAATGAAACAAATGCATATGGATGTTTACGCTCTAGTGGCAATAAATACAATAGGTGTTGCTGCCATAAGAAGGCAAATATCTCTCCGAGATAGTTAGGGAACCAATGCAGTTGAATATAATTATCCTGGTGATCAACTAAACGCGTTTTCCAACCAACTCGTGCTGTTCCTGCGAGTTTATTACGTGGTATGAGCCGAAACTCTTCTGCAAGATAGGCCGCTCGTGTTCTGTGCTTTTTATGACCGATCCAGTTGTTAGGCGCTTTGCCATCTTCAGGATGGTAGAGACGAACGATAACGTTATTGGGCTTTTGAGGATCATGGAACACATCATCAACCCATAGATGCATAGCATCACTTATTCGAACACCAGCTCCATGCATTAATAATAAAATGAGTTGGTCACGCATGGCTATACGAGGATCTCTGGCAGTGCCAACCCCTTCAATGAAGAATGATTTAAATAGGTTTTCAGGGAAAGATATGGCATCACCATCAACTTTAATTACATCTTTCTTCCCTCGAACTTTACGTGTTTTTCGCATAGTATCTGAAATACCTTTAGGTTTGATATGACCTAAAAAGTGGTATTGGTTTTTCTTATGCCAAGCTGCGTAATTCAATCTTTCTTGGTGTGTGCTTGCTTCAATAAAAGGATTAAGACTGATGCCTCTGTTATTTATTTCCAGCCAGTCAGTTAAGCCATTTAACGCTGATAAGAGCTGATTAACATTGCTTGCTTTTCTAGGTAGCCAAAATAATCCAGATGGATCGTAACCTTGAGCATCTATGGTTCCATCGGAAAGACGTTGTACGAAGTGTTGGAATAAGATATCAGGGCAGGAGAATAGATCGCGATTCGCCTCCATATATTCAAGTAGTAATTGACATGCAAATACCACTCGGTTCATCCATGGAAGACTTTTATGTACTGATTGGCTGAGAATATAATCGAGAAGAGGGCTAAAAACGCCATGTTCAGTTAATAGCACAGGAGTATGGAGTAAGGCACCTGTGTTATCGGTTCTAATGCTTGCTTGGGTTTTTACCAAAGTAACCATGAAACCTCATATAAAGACTTAAGCCTTTAGTATATATAGTACAGGTTTCACTATTGATCTAATTAAAAAGCCAGAGCAAGATCATTATCTTTCTCTGGCTTTAGATAGCTTTTAGTATAGTTCTAACAGCTATAGATATAACTTATGGTTGTATCAACAGCTAAAACGTATTTAAATGCATCACTAATCAGCACCTTAATCTCATTAATATCGACAATGATGAGCTGATTGTTGATGCATGGTTGAATAGGCATATTAAGCATATTACTATGCCGATGTTTTCTTTATGGGTGATAAATTGTGTCAAAGATATTAGTTGTTGATGATGATATTCAGTTGTGTGAGTTACTGACAGAAGTGCTTGAAGATGAAGGCCATGATGTGAGTTGTGTTCATTGTGGTGAATCAGCGATTGAGTATCTACAAAATAAAGGTGTCGATTTAGTTTTACTTGATGTGATGTTGCCTAATCTTGACGGTATGCAAGTTGCACGGCGTATTTGTCAACGGTTTGCGACCCCGATTTTAATGCTAACGGCGTTAGGTGATGAAGCAACCATGCTGGATGGATTACAAGCTGGAGCGGATCACTTTATAACTAAACCGTTTAAAGTACCTGAATTACTGACACGGATCAGTGCGATTTTACGCCGAGTTGGACTTGAGCGACAACGACATCAGATCCGTTCTGGTGCAGAAAACATGGCAGCAGAAATGTCGCGTTTACCATTAACCAGCACTGAAGCTGAATTGTTAGAATATTTAATTAAACATGACGGTATTGTGGTCTCAAAAGCTGAACTACAACAACAAGTTCTAAAAAAAGAACTGAGTCCTTTTGACCGTAATTTAGATATGCATATCAGTAATATACGCCGTAAATTCGTGTTGGCTGGAATGTCTAAACTGCACATTAAAACGGTACGAGGCCGTGGTTATAGTTACACCGAAATGGTTAATCAATAATTAAAAGGATCATGGTGTGGAAAGCCTTTCTCAGCGTAAAGCATGGTATAAACCTCATCAACAGCATGGTCTGGTTATGCGGCTTTTTTCGTATTTTACCGTGAGTTTATTATTAATATTATTATTGCAAAATTTAGCTGAAATAGCGTTAGTTAAAACGTTGCTGCATGTGCCAAAAAACGTCCAACAAAAAATGCTGGTAATGGCGGATGAAGCTCAGCAACTTATTGATAATGGAAATAAGCAGCAACTTAGTGAGTGGGAAAAAAAGCAGCCTTATTATTTATTTGTATTAGACAAAGACCAGCATGAAATGGGAACGAGAAAAATGCATCCCCATTTTGCGTTTAAACTAAACTATGCGCGTAGTATTAATGCGCTATTAGATTCTCGAGTGAATCAGCCTATCTTTGCGATCCCATTAAAAGATGGTAATCAATTAATGGTACAACTGCCACATCAATTGCATCCTGCTAAATATTTTTCATTTTATTTCGGGCTGATTCAAGTTGTGATCGCTGTCTTAATCTTATTTATGTTTTCATTTCTTATTGCTCGATATTTACAACGACCATTAAATACTTTGCAAGAGGCGAGTCGCAGCTTGGCTAATGGTGATTTTTCAGTACGGGTCGCCAACACTGTTAAAGATAGTACTGTTGAATTTAAATCTCTTGCTGCTGATTTTGATGAAATGGCAGAACAAATTCAGAGCTTGTCTGAACGTCAACGACGATTAATACGTGATGTGTCGCATGAGTTACGCACACCATTAGCACGGCATAATTTATCATTACATTTAATGAGAAAGCGAGTAGCACCAGAATTTCAGCACCTTGTTGATCGATTAGAGCATGAATCAGAAGAAATGAACCAGCTGGTTAATGAGATCCTAGAGTTCAACCAATTACAGAACACCACTGAAAATGTTAATTTGATCCCCGTTGATGTCGAGAGTTTATGCTTAACCACGGTACCTGATACCAAAACATTGCTTGGAAAACAGCAAACATTTATTACCGATATTGATAATAATATGCCTTTAGTAATGGCTGATAGCCGCTTGGTTGTTCGCGCTGTAAATAATTTATTAGGCAATGCGATTAAATATGCCGGTGATCATGCTCAAATAAGCTTAGTTTCAAGGCTGGTGGTTGTAGATGGCAAACAATTTGTACAATTAAGTGTGGAAGATGATGGACATGGTATTGCTGAACAGCATCTAAAGCGTATTTTTGATCCCTTTACACGTATTGAAGGTGCAAGAGATAAGCAATCTGGCGGATACGGGCTTGGTTTAGCGATTGTTAAAGAAGCAATGTTGGTTATGAAGGGTAGCGTTCATGCTGAAAATCGTCATCCTCAAGGGTTATCAATTCAATTGTTATTACCAGTAATGAATAGCTAATGATAAACATAAATAGCTATTATTTAGAACAGATCATATAAAAGTGCACCCCTTAGATTACTTTAAAGTGCCAAATTTACGTAATACTGATTTTACGCCAAAAGAAACCAAGGCGATGGTTGCTTATCTAAAAACATTAACCAACCCTAATTGTCATGATATAAATGGTCAACAAGTGTGTAATAGCGCAAAAGATCAAGTTTGGAAGCAAGTAACAGGGCGTAAACTACCAACTGAAACTTACCTTAATTGTTTACTGTATTGTGAAAATCTGCATTGCTCTCAAGTATTCCTGAACTTGCTGGTCTAAGCGCATTTGAATATAAATCTCTTTGCTTGTTTAAAGGTAGATCTAATTGGTCATATAGGTTTTGGCGAATTTTTGCATGTTGTTCTGGTACATTATTCGATAGATCTATAAGAGTGTCATAAATGAGACTTTCAATTTGATTCATAGTTAAATCCTTAAAGCTATTTTCCTGTGGCTTAATGTATTTCTATAATTTGATATTTATAAAAAATTATCGAAAAGATCGGTGAGTCTTTAGCTCTGAGGGCGTTGACTGCTAGAGTAACGATATTTGTTACTCCATTATGTTAGTTCATTATTTGAAATTTTCGAATGTAACTCGTTAAAGTGTTAAATGATTATTAGTATACAATAAGCAATCAAAGGTATTTTTCTTCAAATAGATTGATTATGTTGTAGTTTTTAATGGTAACGTTGCCGCTAGTGTTAGCTGGCATTCATCTATGAGCAACGATAAAGAAACGAGTTATATTGTTGCTTCTTTTCTTGCTCTGGTAATTAATGCGACCTTAGACATAATAACTCCATTATAATATTTCCATTAAGGGTAACTGACATTATCATTAATTTATACGTTATAAAGGTGGACGATATTTATTTCCAAAAATAAGTATAAAATAGTATGTAGTGATATATTTTTATTATTAGTTTACGAAATTGAATAATATAATTGATTGTCTTAATGCTGTAGATTAAATATTAGCGGTAGTTAGTAAACAAGTGTTACAGTATGA
Source organism: Photobacterium aquimaris (assembly GCF_002954455.1). Taxonomy (GTDB): domain Bacteria; phylum Pseudomonadota; class Gammaproteobacteria; order Enterobacterales; family Vibrionaceae; genus Photobacterium; species Photobacterium aquimaris. Next base: position 958,245 of record NZ_MSCC01000002.1, on the reverse strand, counting down.
TGGCTTTTTTCAATGTGACAATACGTATATAATTGTAATTTAAAGACATGCTTTACTTCAAAAGGATTGATTATGTTATGGTTTTTGATGGTTACATTACCATTAGTATTAGCGGGTATTCATAAATTGTTGTTGGTCTTAGATGTGTATCCGCATAATAACAATGTGTTTATTATTCCGGTTATCATTGTTTGTTACTGTATTTTCGCTGTGAGTTCAGCGTTTGATCGCGATGCGTTACCTGCGGTATTAATTGCTATCTATTATATAGCGTTAACAGTGATAACAGTAAAGGCCACCATACGTCGATAAATTAGATATTTTTATATAATCAATGTTCGATTCGTTAAATAGTGAAGATAAATAAAATGAAAAAACCGTACCCAGCTAAAACGATTCAAAATGTGATTAACAGTGCTATCTATCATTTGAATTTACGAGATCATAGTGAGCATGAACTGCGCAAAAAACTAGAAGCAAAAACAGAACAGCAAGATTGGATAGAAACTGTATTACAACAAATGAAAGATTTTGGTTATTTAAAAGATGATCTTCCATTTGCACTGCATTTTAGTGAGAGAGCATTTTCAAATGAATACGGACAGCAATACATCAAACAAAAACTGAAAACCAAAGGTATTCCAGAAAGTATCATTGAACAAGCCTTAGCTGAGATCATCGATAAAAATCAGGTATCAGAACTTGCGATAATAACCAGTCGCCTAAGTAACTATGAGGATTTTAGCCAAACGACGCAAGAAAAAGTAACCAATGATCTTACTAAGCGTGGATTTAGTTTTCAGGACGTTTCAACGGCAATCACCGAACACGCAGCCGCAGATACGTTATTAAGTAAAGCAAAAATCAAAGGCATGAATGCAGATTTAGAAACAGAAGTACTGAAGTTAGTGCGTAAGCTCAAAGGCAAAACAGTGATAAAGCAAGAGCTTAAAATGAAGCATGTTGATATTACTAATCTTGAGCAAGTATTCTACGATTTAGAAGAAGCGGGTGAGGTAGATTTTTATGAAAATTGCCAATTAGTGCTAGCCAAAAAGCGGTTTGATTTGTCGAATTTTAAAGATAAAAGTAAAGCTTATGCTTATCTTTCATCAAAAGGCTATAGTTCGGATGAAATCAAAGAAGCAATGGCAGCAGCCAGTAACTAAAGCTGCCTGTGCTGTAGCTTAGAAACAAAAATCGACGAGGGAAGTCGGAAAGAATCAAGTTCACTGCCGCACAGGCAGAATGAGTGTTACTGATATGCTATAAAATATAACTCTACGTGCCATTTGTTATTTTAGTCAGGAAAGGTAAATTAAGACCATATGGTTATGCTTATTGGGTATGGTGGTGTTATATGGCCAGCATAAGATATTTCGTTGATAAATCATATTATTCATATTGTTAAGAACTTATCAGTAAAACATTGAAGGGTAAATCCTTGATGTTTATCATGCAACTACAAAGGATTTGTAGCTGTTTGGAATGAGTCATGAACAAAGAAAAATATAACAATATTGCGAATCATATTTTTAAAGCGGAAACAGTCAAAGCTGCGGTTTATGATGTGATTACTCAGAGCATGACAGCATATAGAGCAGAGATTGTTCATGGTGTAACCCCTAATACTTTGAATCGCTATGTAAAGAAATTTAATCTTGAACTAGATTATTTACAAAGTATGGGTTTAAAAAAGTAATATATTAAAGTCCAGTGCTAGCTGGACTTTCTTAGCAAACAGAATAATGCCGTGCTAATTACTTCTATTTTCAAAAGCAATCCAAGCCTTTTCTAATGCAATAAGCCCTCGATCTATTTCTACACGATCCTTTTTTTGAATAATTAATTGCCTCACTTGATTTTGCAGCATAAAAATATGTTGGCGTTCATCATTTATAAAGTAACGTCTTAATTTTTTAGCCTGATCCATATACTAAAAATCCAGTGAAGTGTATGGATAAAATGGTACATTTATTGTGGTTATTATCAAGTGATAGATGATGCAATTGTTAACAAGTTGGCTTCTGCGTATCAATTGTGGAACAACTTTATTAATAATATAAATAGTAGTAAAAACAATAAATTGCTGTAAATTTTATTAATATGCGACAAGGACGGCAAGAAGTACCCGTTATTAATTAATAGTAATAACGGGTAGGGGATAATTATCGAATAACGTTTTTGAAGTGCTTCTTACGTGTAAATAGGAAGTCAACATCGGGCGGAAAGTCTTTATTGTTTTTAGCATGTGTCATCATGTCAAAGACTTTAAATTCTGCTAATACAGCAAATGGATACGCTTCAAATTCACCTTCACTATTAGCTTGTAAAGTTGGATCGTAATATTTACCGTCTTTAAAAATAATCGCTTGGTCAATGATAGTTGCTTCATTACAGCGATAACCTAAAACATAGCGATCCCCACGACAATAAATGACATTCATATAGCTGTTATAGAATGTTTCATTTTCTGTTGTGGTACAGGCTGCTAATGCCTCTGGTTCCATTGCCTCTACTGTGACAATGCGAACTTTCTCAGCAATAAAATTGCGTTCTTCTAGTTGTTGACGAATAGCTTCAAGACTTAATTGGGTCACTTTAAATACCGCAGAAATCAATAAAAACGGCGGAATTATACGCCCGTTTGTTGTGAAAGTCTTTGAAAAAAACAGTATTGAGTACGGAATAATTGGTTGGGTTTGTGAGTAAATGTCAATAAAACGCGACTTTATTATTAGTTTCGTTAATTGACAAAAAATTTACGAATGCAAAGAATGTAAATTTAACTGCAAATGGTAATGGTTATCACTTATATTCTTGTTTAAAGATTGACAGCACAATAACGTCACTGTCAAGCAACCGAAACTATTTGAATCTTGTAGCGCCTTATACGTAGCATCTTTAAAAACCTACATTCAGTTAGTTTTTAAAGATGCGGTATTAAGTAACAACCTATTCAATTGGTTTTATTCTCAAAGATACGGTAATTGGAGATAACGGAATATGTTTTCTAAGAGTCAGCTAACACTATTGATTGGTGCAGTATTGTCAGCACCGATTGCTCATGCAGAAATTACAAATACAGATGAGCATATGGTGGTCACTGGACGTGATTATGGCTATAAGGCTGACACGAATTCGACAGCAATGCGAATGGAGATGACTCAATTAGAAACTCCAGGACAAGTTTCTGTTATTGATGAGAAGCTAATTGATGAGCAGCGTGCAAGCACCTTAGGTGAAGTGCTACAGAATGACGCGAGTATTTCTGCCGGTGGTACTGGTCGTAACCGTGAGCGTTTTTCTTTACGTGGTTTTGAATTAGGTAGCAGCAGTGGTTTCTTGCGTGATGGCCACCAGCATTGGTCTCATTACCGTCAGCCAGTTGAGCTGCTTGAGCGAGTTGAAGTAATGAAAGGCCCAGCAGGCCTGCTTTACGGCAAATCAGCTCCTGGTGGTTTAGTAAATATGGTTGCTAAAAAACCAACTTACGATACTCAAGTAAACTTTAGCCAAGATGTGGGTTCAAACAATCATACTCGTAGTGTGCTAGATGTTAGCGGTTCACTTAACCAAGACCAAACACTACGTGCACGCGCTGTTGTTGCAAAAGAAGATTATGATTCATGGCGTAAATACGGTGATGGTTCTACCCCTTCAACTGACCGCTTTGTCGGTGGTTTATTTGTTGATTATGACATCAATGATGATGTGACAGTGTCACTACATTATGATCGTACAAACGATAAAGGCAGTGTAGATTCTGGTGCTTATATTGTTGACGGTAAGCCTGTACTTGGTCGTGATCATGTGTGGGATGCACAGTGGTCAAAAATTAATAACGAAGTTGAAAACTACGGCTTTGATGTTAAAGCACAATTGAATGATACATGGGCACTGAATTCTGGCTTTAACTACCAAGATTTCAAACGTCATGATAAAGAAAGTTACCCTGACTTCACTAATTTTGGAGAATCAGGTTTAGTGAAGCAAGGTGGTAATGATCGCCAAGATCATTGGACATTCAAAACTGCGTATGCTGATTTCGTTGGTGAATTTGATACTCTAGGCATGCAACATCAGCTATTAGTGGGCTCTAACTGGTTAGGTTATAGCTATGATCGTTACCAACGTTCATTTAACTCTGTTGAAGTGGCACCAAACCAATCATCACCAGTTCCTAGTTACAAACCAGGTAAGCCAAGAGAATCTAACTCATCTTACAATGCTTGGGGCTTCTACGCACAAGACATGGTAACAATTAACGATTATTGGCAAGTACTTGCTGGTGTTCGTTTTGATCGCCAAACCCAAGAAGGAAAAGCAGCAGAAGAAGCAGTATCACCAAAAGTGGCTGCGATTTTCCACCCAGCAGAGAACGGTTCTATTTACTTAGCTTACTCTGAAAGTTTTGAACCTCAAGGCACAGTATCATCTGGCTCTAAGAACTACGTTAATGATGGTGAGCAACTTGATCCACTTCGTGGTAAGCAATATGAGCTAGGTACTAAGTGGGAATTGCTAGATAATCGACTATTTGTGTCAGGTGCAGTATTTAACATTACACAAGAGAATTCGACGATTGATGTTCAAGTTGGCAACAATCTGTATAAGAAAACGCAAGGTGGTGAGCGCGTTCACAATGGCGCAGAAATTGCGTTACAAGGTAACGTAACAGATAAGCTAAGCATGAGCGCATCAGCAATGTACCTTGATGCAGAATACACGAAAGATCAGAAGTACCAAGGTAATCGTCCTGTTGATGTGCCTGAGTTTGCAGCTAGCGTATGGACAACATACAACGTAACTGAAGCAACGGATGTTAACCTTGGTGTGATTTATGAAGGTTCTCGCTTCGGTGATGCAGCAAATACCTTTAAGAAAGATGCTTACACGCGCGTTGATGTTGGTGTTGCACATACTTATAAATACGATGACAAATTGGATATCATTGGTCGTGTAAATGTAGAAAATCTGTTTGATACAGATTATATGGCAGGTGGTGGTTCAACCAGCAGTGATTACGTTGGTGCGACTGGCGTGACATTAGGCGAAGGCCGTAACTTTATGGCAACCATTGAGTTTAAATATTAATAAGTAAACTGAATAAAATAAGGGGGAAGTATTAACTTCCCCTTGTTCAGATCTGTATGTTTCAGCTTATAAACTGTTATTTACAATAATTATTGTTTATAGTTTAGCACTTTTTGCGATACTTTTTATTTTCAATATTCCCTTTTTGTTTTTTTGGGTTATTACAGATAACGATTGATTAAATACTATGAATTTTATTAAAACTAGCCTTGCTATTGTTATTCTCAGCGTCACAACTGGTGCTTATGCATCTAATCTAGATACCGCGCGCTCGATAGAGAACAAGACCAATACTGCGTCTGCTTTAAGTCAGGATAAGATCGATAAAAGTGCCGATTCTTCGTTGGCAATGAAAGCCAGTATTGAACAACTGCAAGAAGAAGTAAAAAACCTCACTGTTTATCATGATCACTTAGCACGTTTGGTGTTAAATCAGGCGCAAGAAGTAGCTTCGATTGATCAACAAATTGCAGATATAAAGCAAACTCGCCAAGGTGTAGTGCCGCTAATGTATCAAATGATTGATGGCTTAAAGACGATTGTTGAAAACGATAAGCCTATTAAACATCAAGCACGTTTAGCGCGCATCAATAAACTTGAAACGATGATGTCACAAGCTGATATCAGTGATGCTGAGAAATTCCGTCGTATTTTAGAAGCCTACCAAATTGAAATGGATTACGGCACTAAGCTTGCGGCTTACCAAGCAAAAATTACCCTCGCCGATAACAAAACAATTGAAGTGAATGTGCTTCATTTAGGACGTATTGCGCTGGTTGCACGTAGCTTAAATGGTAGTCATTACTGGAGTTGGAATACGGCAGCTAAACAATGGCAAGCTGTTGATGCAAGTGAAGGCGCTAATATAGACAAAGCGTTTGCAATTGCCGATAACCAAGTTGCACCAAGTTTGATTACCTTACCTGTTTCTGGTTCACCAACTAACGTAGAGAGTAAATAACATGAAATTAAAAGCGTTAGTTGCTGCCCTTTGTGTCGCAAGTATGCCATTTGCCGTGAATGCAGAATCGGTGGTAAAACAAGCACAACAAGAACAAAAGCAGCAAACACAGCATAATATTCAGCGTGAAGCGGGTTTTAACCATACTCAGCAAACGGTGAAAGCACAATATGATGCATTAGTGGCTGAGCGTAATAAGCTCAAAGCCGCCACTGAGGTATTAAGTACAACCTTTAGTACTAACGAACAACATTTATCAACGCTAGAGCAACAATTACGTTTAGAAAGTGGCAGCTTAGGCGAGCTATTTGGCGTAGTGCGTCAAACCGCTAAAGAAGTTCAATCTGAACAGCAACATGCCGTAACAGCGATTGATAACAGCCAAGATAATGCCGTTGTAAATGACATTGTTGCCGCTAAAGCATTACCATCAATGGTACAGCTACAAGGCTTATGGCAAGCAATGACAGATCAGATTGTTGCTAGTGGCCAAATTGCCAAAGTAAGCGTGCCATATATTAATGGTGATGGTGAGCAAAGTAACGTTGAAGCATTACGTTTAGGTAGCATCGGTTTAGTGGGCGACAACGGTTATTTACGTTGGGACGGCAGTCAACATGTTGCTATGGCGTATTTACAGCAACCTGAACATGCACCGACATTGGCAAATTACGATCAGCTTGTATCAACAGGTAATCAAATGCTAGTCGTTGATCCTTCGCGTGGAGTGATGCTAGAGCAATTAGCACAGTCTCCGACGTTAATGGATCGCCTACAAGCCGGTGGTGCTGTAGGTAAAGTGATCCTATTGTTGCTTGCTATTGGTGCCGGTATTGCGATTTTCCGTGGCACAAAATTGGTGCTGATTCGTCAACAGATTAAAGCGCAATTGAAGCAACCATCTAAGCCTGGTAATAACCCTTTAGGCCGTGTTCTTGCGGTATATAACAAAGAGCAAAGCCGCAGTGTTGAAGCGTTAGAACTGCGTTTGTTAGAAGCGATTGTGGATGAGCAACAAGGGCTAGAGAAAGGCTTATCAATGCTAAAACTGTTTGCAGCTTTGGCACCGATGCTAGGCCTGTTGGGTACAGTTACCGGTATGATAGAAACTTTCCAAGTGATCACTCAGTTTGGTAATGGTGATCCTAAAGTGATGGCCGGTGGTATTTCAATGGCATTGGTTACCACAGTGTTAGGCTTAGTTGCGGCAATGCCACTGTTACTGGCGCATAATATTTTAAGTTCTCAAGCTGAAAATATTCGTATGATCCTTGAAAAGCAGGGCATTAGCTTAGTAGCGGAACAAGCCGAAAAAAATGATAACAATGGTATCAAGAATTCTGGCATGACAACTGAACAGGCAGCCTAATGGATAGCAGCATATTACAAAGCTGGTGGTTTTCACTGTCGCATTTTATGGCGCAAGGCGGTGTGATCCTGTGGTGGTTAGCTGCGGTTGTTGCTGTGTTGTGGTTATTAGTCTTTGAGCGAGTTATTTACCTTGCATTTTACTTTCCACAGCAGCGACAACACTGGATAGCATTATGGGCAGCACGTGCTGATCATCAATCGTGGTATGCCCATGCTATTCGTGATGGCTGGTTAGCTGATGCAAAAATAGCATTAAACAAAAACCTTAATTTTATTAAAGTGTTAGTGGCTATTTGTCCAATGCTAGGATTGCTTGGTACTGTGACAGGTATGATCTCTGTGTTTGATGTTATGGCAACCCAAGGCAGTAGCCAACCTCGATTAATGGCGTCAGGGATATCACTGGCGACATTACCGACTATGGCGGGTATGGTAGCCGCATTAGCAGGGATGTTTATTCATGCTCGATTGGCAAAAGCGTGCCAAATGCGTGAGTTGAAATTAGAAAAATCATTAAGGAGTCAGCAATGAGACTCAGTCGTCGCTCGTCAGTGCGTGAAGATGCACAAATAGATTTAACCTCGATGTTAGATATCGTTTTTATCATGTTGATTTTCTTTATTGTGACTAGTTCTTTTGTACGTGAATCTGGAGTAGAAGTTAACCGCCCTCAAGCAAGCCATGTTGTTAGTCAAAAAGATGCTGGTATTTTTGTGGCGATCACCGCAGCAAATGATATCTATATTGATAAGCGAGTGGTTGATGCTGAACGTGTGCAGGCAACACTTGAACATATGCTAACCGAACAGCCTGATGCAGCCTTAGTGATCCAAGCTGATGAACATGCTTATAACGGTACGGTTGTTAAAGTAATGGACGCTGCAAAAGGTGCAGGGGTGAAGAATATAGCTCTGGCGGCGGAGAAAAACTAATGATGCGCATATTGATGGCATTGCCATTGGCGCTGGCGATGGCTTTAGGTTTGTTTACGCTAATGGCATGGATGGTGGATAACGGTAATCATCAACCACAAGATAATGCGCCGCCGTTAGCGTTTAATATGGTGATGGTAGAACACGAGCAAGCGCCACAACGTCGTCAGCGTGTTGCTCCACCGCCACCAGAAACACCGACGCCACCACCTGAAGCGCAACCATCACAGTCACAAGCAGCAACATCAACTGCAATGCCGATGGCATCAATTCCAAGTTTGGATTTGGATACATCGATTCACGGTCTAGCGGTTAATGCGCCTAAATTTACTGATTTTAGTAGCGCCGCAGCGATCGGAAATGGTTTAGGTAAATCGCAACAAGCTATGCCACTTTATCGGGTTGAACCACGTTATCCTTCGCGAGCTTTGCGTCAGGGTAAAGAAGGTTATGTGGTGCTTAAATTCACCATTGATACTCAAGGTAGGCCGATTGATATTGCTGTTATGGATGCTAAACCACGACGTTTATTTGATAAAGAAGCGATTCGTGCGTTACGTAAGTGGAAATACCAACCACAAGTTGTTAATGGTACTGCAATGGCGCAGCAAGGGCAGACAGTACGTCTTGAATTTAGGTTGAATCAATAATGAAAAAGATCGCTTTTATTATCGCGTTAACCTTATCGGCCTCACTGCCATTATCTTATGCTTATGCAAGTGGTGGTCAGTTATCACAAGCAACGGCTAATAAGGTACAGCGCGCCAATAACTTACAATTAAATGATAAGCTTGATCAAGCTATCGCTATCTTAGCTGAAATGAACCCAAGTGCTGCGTATGATAAAGCCTATGTTCAGCGTATGTTAGGGGTGTTTTATTGGCAACAAGGTAAAACATCACAAGCAGTGAAATTGCTAACAAAAGCAGTAAACAGTGGTTTGTTGAAAGATGATCAAGCTTGGACAACAGAGCGAATGTTGGCCGATATTCTGCTTTCAGAGGCCAAATACAGCCAAGCATTACCGCATTATTATAAGTTAACTAAAAATATTCCGGCTAAGCAAAAAGGTTCTGAATTGTGGTTACGCATTGCGCAAGCGCATTATCAGCAATCACAATGGCAACAAGTGCTTACCGCAATGAAGCGTTATGACGGTTATCGTGTTAAAGATAGCATGTCACCATTATCAATTAAGCTAGGTGCACAGCTTCAATTGAAACATTGGCAAGGAGCTTCGGCAACGCTAAATCGTTTAATTGCATTAGAACCAAATAAGTTAATTTGGTGGCAGCAATTAGCAAGCATTCAGATGCGTACCGGGAAAAATGCCGATGCATTAGCGACATTAAAGCTTGCTAAGTATCAAGGTGTTGCACTGAGTCAGCAAGATCTTAAAGTATTGGCCCAATTGTATGCTCAACAAGGCATTCCAGAACGGGCAGCTGAACAAATTGCTGTGTTGAAGGATGCAAATAGCGACAAGACATTATTGATAGAGCAAGCAAACTATTGGCAAATGGCACGCGAGTGGAATAAAGCGATCAAGCTATGGAGCAAAGTTGCAGCCAAAGATAATCATTATCGGTGGCAATTAGCACAATTATTAGTTCAAGAAGGCGATTATAAACAAGCTTTGATTGAGTTAGATCGCGTTAAGCGTAAAGATAAACGTGCAGAAGTGGAATTAGCTAAAGTACGGGTTTATTACAAAATGAATAATCTCGAACAAGCGATTATTCATGCGAAGCAAGCCGATAATATTAAGCCTTCTTCTGCTGCGAAAAGTTGGGTTAAATATTTAGCTCAAATGCGTAAGATGGATGCAAGTGCTTAACTAATAGAGTAATTATTGGATATATTGTTAGTTGTCTGAAAGGCGAGCCATTGAGCTCGCCTTTCTTATTTTTAAGAATGTAAAAAAATAAAATAACAATATGACTTTTAGTAAGTATTTATCGTGGTGCTTTGGACGTGATTAAAAATCATATGATAGCAATAAAAATATTATTGTAAGTTGAAATTTAATACTTAAAAATCATTAGTAAGACGATAAGGGTATTTAATATGTTTTATTTTAGAAGTATACTTATGCATCTAAAACGTGCTATTGAGTTATATTATTATTTTAGGTTAAATAAATGAAGTGTTCTTCCTTTTTTTTTCAACGAAGAAATAAATTATAATATTTTAATTTTTTATATTGCTTTATATTTTGGTCTTATTTTAAATATCCCATTATGGCAAACATTTTATGAAATACTATCAAAATTAGAAATGGTGAATGTAGGGTTTATAATATCATTACCTATATTTCTCATTGCAGCACTTAATATTATTTTTCAACTTTTTGCATGGCCATATTTTGGACGTGTTTTATTTGGTATTTTAACCTTTGTTTCAGCTATTACCGCTTATGCTTCATACCATTATGGCGTTATTTTTGATTATGGTATGATTGAAAATATTGTTGAGACTAACAGTGGTGAAGCATCATCATATTTTAGCCTATCTGGTCTTATCACTATTACCATTTTTGGTGTTATTCCTTGTTTATATATCATCAGTGTAAAAGTAAAAAAACAATCTTTTATTAAGAATTTTATAATATATAAGGCAATATCTATTATTGCTTCTATTATTGTTATTTTCTTAATTGCAGCTTTTTTCTATAAAGATTATGCGTCTGTTGGTCGTAACAATAAATATCTTAATCGTGTAATCAATCCATCTTATGTATATACAGCTATTAAATATATTGATATAACCTATTTCATGAAGCCGATTGCTTACCAAGAAATTGGTACTGATGCTAAATTGGTTACTACGGCAACATCAAACGGTAAGCCGACCTTATTTGTATTTGTTTTAGGGGAGACCGCGCGTTCCCAAAATTATCAAGCTAATGGTTATCCTCGTCCAACAAACCGATATACTCAGCCTGATGATATGATTTCATTTAAAAATGTTTCATCGTGTGGTACTGCTACAGCTGTATCGGTTCCTTGTATGTTCTCGGCAATGGATCGTCGTAATTACAAAAAAGAAATCGCTTATAATCAAGATACATTCATTGATATTCTACATCGCGCAGGTATTTCTATGTTGTGGAAAGAAAATGATGGTGGTGATAAAGGTGCTGGCGATCGTATTCAAAAAATAACCTTAAGTCATAGCGCTACCAATCCTTTATGCGATGGCGAATCATGCCTTGATATGGCGTTATTAGAAAACTTTGATCAAGATGTAGCGAATATGAAAGGGAATAAGTTTATTACGCTACATATTATGGGAAGTCATGGGCCCACATATTATAAACGTTACCCTAAAGATCACGCATTCTTTAAACCAGACTGCCAACGAGCGGATATTGAAAACTGCACACAAGAACAAATAGTTAACAGTTATGATAATACTATTTTATACACTGATTATATGATTAGCCAATTGATTCATAAGTTAAAAAGCTACAGTGATAAATACAATACAGCCTTATTTTATATTTCAGATCATGGTGAATCGTTAGGTGAGGATGGACTCTATTTACACGGCACTCCTTACAGCTTAGCGCCTAAATATCAAACTACTGTTCCTATGATGATGTGGTTTTCCAAATCATTCATACAAGATCGAGGTCTAAACCTCCATTGTCTTGAAAATATAGCCAATAATGCTGAGAGAGGGGATTACTCACAAGATAATGTGTTTAGTTCTATGCTAGGCATTATGAATGTAAAAACCTCCGTTTATAAACCTCAGCAAGATCTATTTAAGCAATGTCGTAGTTATTAGATATCATGGAACAACACTAAAGCTGATAAATAACCCCTAATAATATTTTATTAAGGGTTTATATTTTATAATTACTATTATTGTCGCACCTCGCACCTCGCATTTTCGTAACTCGTTTCTAACCAACGTAAACAATGTAAATTGAATGCCAATAAGAACGATTATCAATTAAATTATCATTATTCCAGTTCCTTATACATGATGTTTGTAATGGTGTTAAAAAATAAGGCAGTGCAATTATGGGCACGCCGTTTACATATTTATATTTCAATGGCGCTGCTGCTGGTGGTGTTATTTTTTGCTATTACTGGAATCACTTTAAATCGCCCTCATCTTTTTGTTAGCCAAGCGCCTAATGTGGTTGAGCAGCAATTGATTATACCGACAGAGTTATTGCGCTCAGATAAAGGGCCGTTTGCACCTAATCGTTCAGCATTAATCGCGTATTTAGCCAAGTATGGTGAGGTAAGTGGTACACCGTCTGGTATTGATATTTTTACCGATGTTGATGGTGATGAATTATTAGAAGGTGAAATTTCACTTGATTATAAAGGCCCTGGTTATAACGCCACGGTGTTTATTGATATGACCACAGCGCAAACCACTATTGAAAGTACCCATTATGGCGTGATTGCAGTGCTGAATGACCTTCATAAGGGGCGTAATAGTGGTGAAGTTTGGCGCTGGTTTATTGATATTACAGCTGTATTGATGGTGATGTTTGTATTAACCGGCGTGTGCTTATTAATACCTAAAAAGAAAACCTTCTATACCTCATTGAAGTGGATGGGGCTCGGTTCTGTAATTAGTTTACTGATTTATATCTTTGCTGTGCCATAGCCAGTATTTGATTGTTGATTTTATCTAAGGTTAGTTATCACCATGTTTAACGTCATAAAAAAACCATTATTAGCCGCGTTATTGTTAACACCATTGGCGAGTGTGATTGCCAAACCTGTGCCTGAAAATGCTCAGCTTGAAGTGAATTTCACGCTACCAGCGATTGAAACCACTATGTATGCACGTCCTTATGTTGCTGTATGGGTTGAAGATGCTAACCGCAAACCTGTACGTACTGTGCAGTTGTGGGTCGGTAAAGATGAATGGTTGAAAGATTTACGTAGCTGGTGGCGCAAAGTCGGCCGTTACGATCGTGAGTTAGTTGACGCTGTTACATCAGCAACACGTCCTGCTGGCGAATATAAATTTGTGTGGGATGGCTTAAATGATAAAGGACAACCGGTTGAACAAGGCAACTACACATTTTATGTGGAAGTTGTACGTGAACACGGTGGCCGAAACTACTTACGTCAAAAAATCGAGCTAGGCGAAAACGCGTTTAGCCATGTTATTGCACCAACGGAAGAAACCGGTGCTATTCAACTTAATTACAAACTTTGAGTGATAGTAACATTATGAAAAATAATAAAATGAAAGCGTTTTCTCTGGCATGTGCTGTTATTGCAGGCTTGGCTGTTTCCACATCGGCAAATGCGCATCCGCGTTGGGTGTTACCGTCACATTTTACGGTATCAAAGGAAGGTGGCGATTGGTTATCTTTTGATGTTACAGCGTCACACGGTACCTTTGTTTATGATAAGCCAGCAAGTACGGAAACTGCAGAAGTTGTGATGCCTGATGGTCGTACAGAGCGTCCTAACTTTACTATTCGTGGTAAGCGCCGTGCGATTTTTGACTTCTATTTTGAAGAGCAAGGTACACATAAAATTCAAGTAAATCAAACGCCTGTATATTACACGCAATATAAAGCTGGTCGTCGCGATACCGTTAAGTGGATTGCAGCCAATAAAGTTGAGCGCGATAGTGTGTTACCTAAAAAATCTCGCGATGTTATTACTCAAGTAGGTTATACCCGTGCAGAAACCTATGTCACTGTCGGTAAACCAAGCACTAAGGCGATGGAACTTACTGGTAAATATTTAGAATTACTGCCGATTACTCATCCTGCTGACATCGTTGAAGGTGAGCCTGTTACTTTTCAATTCTACTTTAATGGTAAGCCGCAAGCAGGGGTTGTTGCTGAAGTGACCCGTGAAGGGACGTTATACCGCAATCACCAAGAGCAAATTGATGTTGTAAGTGATAAAGATGGCAAGGTGAGCTTTACACCTACAACTGCTGGCCGCTATATCATGAAAGCAAATTACCGTGGTGAAATTGCCAATAACCCAATGGTTGATACTGCGAACGTCAATGTGCATATCACCTTTGAAGCATCATTGCAGTAAGTCTACCCATCGCGCTGCTTTCTGATAGAAGGCAGCCGTTTTATTCCTTTATATGTCACTTATTACAGTTATCAATAATATGGGCAGGTTCGAGATTGTTATGACAAAACAGACATCAGTTATTCAGTTATCGTTATTAACATTAGGCTTATTTTCAACTGCAGCTCAAGCGCATTTCCCATTGATGAGCTGTTGGTTTGAAAGTGACAAAGTAGCTTGTGAAACTGGCTATAGCGATGGCAGCAAAGCAGTTGATTACAACGTTAATATGTATGATTACGACGATAATCTTATTGCCAAAGTAAACACCGATAAACGCTCAATTGCTGAGTTTACTAAACCAGATACTGATTTTTATTTAGTGTTTGATTCTGGCCATGAAAGCCCTGTTGAAGTCGATGTTGTTGAGATTAGCGAAAAATGATCCGTCAATCTGTAGCGTCAGACAATGGTGGCAAAGAAGGTAAATGGGTTGGCGGTATTATCGTCACTATTTTGTTAGTAGCAGCAGGGTTATTACCTTTTCATCAAGATAAAACCCAATCACAGCCGCTAGATACCTACCAAGTCGCCGTCACTGAGTTAAGCCATGATGAATTAGCAATGGTGGCCGAGTTACGCCTTGCTCATGAAGAAATTCGTAATATCAATCAAGATAATCGTGAATTTGATAATCAAAATCGCTGGCCCAATATGGTGGAGTTATCTGAATTATGGCTTGCACCTTTCATCGAAGATAAGAGCTGGGAGCGAAAAGGCCGTCATCAATGGCAGCATCTTAATGGGGCTATTTATCAAGGTATTCGTCGTGAAAAACAAGGTGCATCATCCGTTATTCTCAACAGTAATAGCCCTGAACCTGATATTTGGTTAGCACTTTCTCAAGACACGACACCGTTAGTTATCAATAAGGATACTGTATTTGAAACTCAGCAACTTATCGATAATGGTTGGACACAAATTGTATTTCATAACGACAGTAATGAGCAGTCTCAAACGCATTGAGGTGTTGGCATATAGCTGACGGTTATTCTTTTCTCTAACGTTGAAGTAAACATATTATGAAAATAGTCATTCAAACGGCACTAACCGCTGCAGCATTATTGGTCAGTTTTAGCTGTGCAGCTGCTGATAAACTAACTATTGGTATTACACTGCAACCTTACTATAGCTATGTAAAAGCGGTAGTGGGCGACAAGGCTGATATTTTACCATTAGTTGATGCAGGTTTTAATCCTCATAACTATCAACCACAACCTAATGATCTACGCCGTCTAAAACAAATGGACGTTATTGTTGTTAATGGCATTGGTCATGATGATTTTGCTCTTAAAGTGATTGATGCTGCTAACCGTGATGATTTAGTGGTGCTTGAAGCGAATAATGATGTGCCGTTACTTCCTGCTATGGGGCAGTCTGTTGGTAACGGAGCTGTTAATCCACATACCTTTGTTGGTTTATCAACCACAATTCAAAAGGTATATACCATTGCCAATAAATTAGCTGAACTTGATCCCGACAATGCGCGTCAATACCGTAAAAATGCTCGTGATTATGCGAAAAAATTTCGATTAATGAAACGTAAATCAATGTTAGCGCTGGGGGATTTAAATACTGCAGGAATGAAAGTTGCCACAACTCATAATGCTTACGGCTACATATTACAAGAATTTGGTGTTGATGTTGCTGCGGTGATTGAACCTGCTCATGGTGTTGAACCAAGTGCGAGCCAACTGCAAGGCACGATTGAGAAAATCAAGCAATCAGGTATTGATGTGCTGTTTTATGAATTAAATATGCCTAACCGTTATGTTGATACCATTGAAAAAGCGACAGGGGTGAAGTTATATCGCTTCTCACACATGACGCATGGTCAATATGATGCTAAAAAAGTCGAAATTGAAATGCAGCAAAATTTAGACACACTAGTTGAAGCAATGCAATTTGCTGCCAAGAAGGATCAAGCATGAGTGTTGGTCCACAAATTGAGATTGCAAACCTTGAGTTGCAATACGGTGAAAACCACATTTTATCTAATATAAATCATAGCTTTGAAGCAGGTAAGTGCCATGTGATTATGGGGCCTAATGGCGGCGGCAAAACATCGCTATTACGTTCTATTCTTGGTTTAACACCATTTAAGGGCCAGATTGATATTTTATGGAACGATGAGGTTAATAACGGCAAACCGGGCTCAGTGGGTTATGTACCTCAAAAAGCCATGTTTGAACAAAGTCTGCCGTTAACCGTGATGGACTTTATTTTACTTAACTTAACGCGTTCACCGCTATTTTGGCGTAAACGACAGCAAGATAAAGCCTTTGCTTTAACTCAACTTGAGCGTGTGGGCATGGCTAATCGTGCTGATCGTCGTATGGGACAATTATCTGGTGGTGAGCAGCAACGCGTATTGTTTGCTCAAGCATTATTAGATAACCCAGATTTACTGGTGCTTGATGAACCAACCACTGGTATGGATGAACAAGGTGTACGTTATTTAGAATCATTGATTCATGAGTTTGTCGCCCAAGGTAAAACAGTATTAGCAGTACACCATGATGTAACTGCTGTGCGTCGATTGGATGCACAAGTCCATGTTGTTAATCGTATTCTTGTCGATTCAGGTCATCACTCAGAGGTGTTGATTCCTGAAAAAATTGAGCGTTTATTTAATCACTACAGCCATGCGCCGATTGCGGCGAAGCAACATGAGGTCGCGTAATGGAATTATTACGTCATTGGGCACAATTAGGCGTTGATGCAGGTTTTTTAAGTGATAGCTTTTCATATGCCTTCATGGTGAATGCCATTGTTGCGGCACTGTTATTAGGTCCATTATTAGGTGGGCTAGGAACATTAGTGATTGCTAAGCGTTTGGCTTTTTTCTCAGAGGCCGTAGGGCATGCCGCCTTAACTGGAATTGCTTTGGGGGTACTCTTAGGTGAGCCGCCTGAAAATCCGTTTATTGGATTATTTAGCTTTTGCATGATTTTTGCGTTGCTACTGCATTTTGTTCGTAATCGAACCAATGTGCCTTACGATACGCTTGTAGGTGTGTTTCTTGCCTTGGCATTAGCGGTAGGCGCGGCATTATTAATGTATGTAGCCCGTAAAATTAATATTCACATGCTAGAAAACGTACTTTTTGGCTCGATTCTTACGGTTACTGATCAAGATCTATGGGTATTAGCAATAAGCTGTAGCTTGATTATTGTGCTGTTAATACCGACTTTTAACCGCATTTTATTAACTTGTATTAGTCCTGATATAGCGCGTGTTCGCGGTTATAAAACCAACTTTTATGACTATTTGTTTGTGATGATGATTACGCTGGTCACTATAGCCTCGGTTAAGATTGTCGGTGCTGTGTTAGTTGGTGCTTTATTGCTTATTCCTGGGGCTACAGCTCGCCTATTAACTAAAAATATGGGCAGTTTTGTATTGCTATCAGCGTTATTGGCTACCATCAGTTGTGTTGTTGGTACGGTATTACCAATGGAGCTTAAACTGCCAGTTCCTTCGGGAGCCGCGATTATTATTGTTTCTGCTATTTTCTTTTTAATTGCCACCTGTTACCGCATTGTTCGTAAAGGGTAGTCGCTGTATTTTTTAAGGAATCCCCATGAGTTATATTCAGCAACAACCGCTAAGCTTTTTGAGAAAATCACTGTGCACTGCTGCAATGATCGCAATAGGATGGAGCTATACTAGTGTTGTTCAAGCGCAAGATATTTTAACCGCAACACCGGTTACTTATATGCTGGCAACAGAGCTAACATATAATACTGGCCTAACGACGGAGTATTTACCGCCTAAGCGTTATGGCGTGTCACGATTACCGAATTGGTTTGCATCAAAAGGTGACAAGGTAACAAAAGAGGCTAGCAAGAAAGCGCAAGCTGTAATAACATTAGGGGCTATTTGGCCGCAGGACCCACTGTATGTTAATGCTCGCCAAGGTAATATTAAAATAGTTGAGATTGATGCATCACAAGCAATTTCACCGCGGGCACAAGGTGTTGCAGCATTGCGTTTAGGAGATGGTTCAACCTCAATTTATTCATGGTTAAACCCAACTAATCTTAGTCGTATGGCGGCAATTGTTAGCGATGATTTACAACGCTTATGGCCTGAAAAAGCACAACAAATAGAAAAAAATCAACAACAATTAATGAATGATGTGCGTCAGTTGATTAATAAACAACAGCAAATATTGATGGAAGCGGGGGTTGATTCAGTTGTTTTGCTTTCTCATGAGCTTGAAGATTTTGCTTCTGGTAACCAATTGTTTGTTGTCGATCGTTTAACAACACCGGAATTAGAATGGACTGCAGCAGATAAGAATAAACTCGCTAGCTTATTAGCTGACGATGATAGTTTATGGCTGTTAACAACTAAAAAACTGACATCATCTCAACAAGCTATATTGCCAAAAAATGTCAATGTGATGGTCATTGATAGTATTGATCGTTGGGGACGTATTGGTATAAACCATACTGAACCACTTAAGCGTTGGCAGATTTCGTTATAATTTAAAAACATAGAAGCCCAGATCTTTATTTTATGAGGTAAAGCTGGGTTTCATGTTTTGCAAGTGGTCTTGGTTTAAAACGAAAAGAATAAAGATAAAATTCCTAATAGAATAAGTAACCCGCCGGAGATTAAATCATTATATTTTCCGACTATCTTGCCTATTATACTGTCACCAATATGATTACCTGCATACGTTAACATCATACCGGTAATAAAGGTTAAAGCGACAACGAGATAAATATTAAGGTGAGTAATACTGCCTAATATACCAACACCAATATTATTAATTGATAGTAATAAACCTAGCATTACAGCACCTTTGAAATTAAGGGCTGTTTTTGTTTTTTCTTGCTTCTGTTGTTGCTTTTTTAGCATGTCTGCACAGATAAACCATGTACCCATTAAAATAAAAATAACAGAGCCTAGTTCATTTGATACTTTATGAGGTACTAGTTGAGTTACTAACTGGCCACTAAGCATCGAGATCAAAGTAACGACTGACGTAATAAAAGCAATAATGGCATTAGAAACCAGTGGGATCCTTTCATTTTTTACGCCATAAGTCAGGCCAATAACGAAATTATCGAGATTCGATGAAAGGGAGAAAATCAAAGCGAGTAAGAAAGACACGATAGTTCATCTCGTAAAAATGCTTTTATAAACTGAAATGATGATTAACGCGATGTATTTGTGTGAATAGTAATTTTTCAGATATGGGAGTATTTTATTGATTTTAATAATAAGTAGTCAAATAAATTGACTACTTATTATATTATTTAATGTTTATGAATTATTACCCGTGTAGGCATGTGGAGATGAATATTTCCATAATGGATTCCAATATTCATTTAATAGTTCATCTACAAAGTCACCTTCCATGAGATTGTTAAACTCTGAGAGGTTGCCTGGGTATAGATTATCCGAACCAATGATGCACACTTCGTCATCGACAATCATGATTTTTGCATGGTTACCGGGAGCACAATCAACACGATCGTAGAAGAATCCACTTGCGTTAATAGTTGCATAGAATGGGTGACCAATAATGCCATGGTGTGGCGGTTTTTCTGATAATGGCGGCTGTTTTAACGTGGAGGTTCGGCCTTCTGGTGGTAATTTCGGCCATTTATATGTTTTACCTTCAATAAAGTCACCTTCAGGTACTTTATCTGTAAATGTGAATGGTGCAACAAAAAGTCGATTTAGTGCATTCGCTCGTTTGCCATCAGTATCATCTAGTAACTTATCTGTCGCGACATCATGCGTCATATAGTATTTAAGTAGACCAAAAGTTCTAATTGCTCCTGAACCAAAAGAGTATTGGTCACCTGCAGCACCAGCACCTGCGTCAAGTGCAGAAACAACAACTTGAACTTGTAAATCTTCATTTTTAAGTAATGCTTCAATGATCCATTGAGCAACAGAGTGATCTTTCCAGTTCTTTTTCCATGCACTGATAATGTCTTGTTGTGACATGCGAACCACTTTTTTGGCATTTAAGATCAAGTTTTTCTTCATGATTTCAGAACCAATCTTAAAGTCAGTGCTACGATTTAAGCCTGTCCAGTACTTACCAACAGTAAGAATACGGCTTGCACTCTTATATTTATCAAGGTTCTCATAGCTGTTGTATATAATACGATCTTCAAAAACAGGCGCTTTAAGATCAGAAATAGAGCGTAAATCAAATTCTTTAATAGCAAAAACAGGCGGTAAATAATCCAACTCTGATTGTTTAGGATCAACGCCAGGTTGAGTGCCAGTTTGATGAATCTCTAATAACTGTTCTTGCTTATCTTCCATATAATCAATAACATAGCTTAGTTCAAATGGGTCAGTTGGGTAATCAGGATCAGAGTCTTTTAGCTCCCAAGTCATTGATTCAATATTAAATGACTCTTTAGTTAGTAGATCTGTTGTACCTGTCCACATATTATTTAGGTAAAGTTGTGCACCGTATGTTGCATCACCATGAACAACGGCAGATACATCATGAACAGGTGGGTAACTTCTAAATAAATCCATATTAAGGTTATGGCCGCCAGCTAGTGATTCAACGCCATCTACAGCAATGATTTTGGAATGATTCCACGTCATTTTTGTGCCATAGCTTGATACCAGTTCAGGTGGTAAAAACTTTTTTTCCAGTGATTGTATTGAGCCTGCAGTACGTTCATAAAAACGACCAATAATAAATTCAGGCATTACTTCCCAATGCGCTGAACGCTCTTCTACTAGACGCTTTAATGCATCTTGAAAATCAACCAGATTGCCAGGCTTATAAATAGGGTATAGAGGTGTTTGCCCAAATAGGAAACGAAATTGTGTCGGCTCTGTGCGACCCATTTTGGTTGATAGAGAGGTATCAATAGCACCTAAGATTGGTTTTCCCCAATCTGGATCTGGACTGTTTAGCGATGAAAGATCACAGCGGTAACGTGATTTTTGAATAATTTCAACGACAGCTCGTTCAAATTCAGCTTGGCGTTCGTATGCACGAGGCATAATCTCAGGGCCAAAAGGCATACCCCATACATTGGGCGTATCAAGTAGTCGAACATAGTTATTTTCGCTATCGTGATAGAAGAGATCGTTTTTAACTAATTCTTTTTTTACATCATCAATTTTGCTCATATTCTTTCTCGTTTATTCGCGTTATTTTTGTAAATGGTTACGTGGCTGAATGAGTACCTGAATACCTATAGAAACTTCCAGTCAACCCAACCTTTACCTGTGCGCTCAGAGGTAACGGGATAAGTAAGTTTGTAAGGAGGATTACCTACAACATCTTCCATGTAGTAAGTATCTAGTGGGTTATAACCACTGATTGATGATATGCGACGGACATAAGGACGATTTGGTAAACTACTATTACGTAAAGGGCCTCCTCCCATTTGATCAAATTCACGGTGGAATGTGTGAATATGTTTTCTCAAGGTAAGAACATCTTCTTCAACCGCACAAGGGGTGGTGAATTTACTTCCCCATTGCGTTAAGTAACCACGAGCCATTTTGTAAATTAATTCAGGCACAGGGGCAACATTATCACTACATTTGCTAGGGTTGTATGCACCATCTGCTGTTGTATTTCCTGCAACAGTACTATGTCGGCCACGACAGGTGTATAACTCGTAACCTAATGGTTGTGGTGTGTTGTCATCTGGCTCAAGAGGGTTCTTTTGTTGTGCTTCATCAGCTAATACACTCCAACTTCTTTCACTTTTTGCCCAGTTTAGCCATGATTGAGTGTGGAGTTTGATTTCATTATTTTCGCCTCGCATACGACCATTAGGTCGTGGAACAACAGCTTGAAATGCATGGTCTGTAATGTTTAGGTTTTTATCCATATCCCACGCATAAACGCCAACATAGCTAACAACATTAGGTGGTAACTGAGTTAATAAGCCATACCATGCACCAGGTCCAGGTACTGGATCAATAGCAAAAATATTAACTGGAGTCTTACGTGTTTTTTCATCACCATAGGCATAGAGGAACCATGCGGCAATAATTGCTTCACAAGCTCCACGGTTATGGCCAATGAAGTTAAATGCTTCTGCTTTACTTGCAGCTGCAATATTTGCACCATGTAAAGCGAGCGCAGGCATTGAGCTACCTTTTGCAGCTTCAACAAGTGAATATTGGTCTCCGTTAATGTAGCTATGAATGTAAGAAAGTAATGAATGAGGTACACTCAGTGGACCTTTTACTAGTAGTGGTTCGCTTGTATTTGAAGTTGCCCAATCATTTTGACCACAACCGCGAACACTTTTACCAAAGCCATCTAGTTCTTTCATTATCCTTACAGGAATGTAACCTGTTGAAGGTAGATATATATTTTTATCGCTGTTATTACGAGATACTTGGCCTTCATCGCGTGTGCAACTTGTTCCACAAAAAGAAACAGTGATAGCGTTAGTGTCTTCTGAGGTTGCAAAACGAGGTAGTGCTGATATAGGAGAGCTTAGGAATAAACCCGCTGAGCCTAATATTCCAGATTTGATAACCTTTCTTCTTTTTAATAGCATATTTTTCTAATGTGTATGTTTAATGTGGATTGATATGTAATTTGTTTGATATTTACAATCTAAATGTTAATAAATAGATTAAAGAATATATTATACGGTATAAGAGATTGAAGCAATACCTAAGGGGAATACTGCTCCGTGTTAATTAAATGTTGCCTTTGTGTTGTATTGTCTTTTGGTATAGGGGGGATATGTTGTTTGTATTGAATTATATCTATTGGTTAGATGTAATATTTTAAATAAATTTAAATAGTGAAATATGCTCAATATTATACATTGTGTTATGTATTTAATTATTAAGTTTTATTTTTTAGTTGGAAAAGTAAAATAGAATTATAAAAATTAAGATGCAATTACTCATCATAATTCTTTATCCAAATATAAATAATTATGATGAGTAAAATGTGGGGGTATGTTTATTCTTTATTCATTTGTAGCTATTTGATTATAACCCCAACGTTTTGCTCGCATTAATGCACTTTCTGCCTTGATATAGTCATAACTAAAGTCTTGATATTCAACATTAGTAATACCAATACTGACAGTGATATTAATTTTATGTCCAGTTGTTAATTCTAATACCCATTGACTAATTTCATCACGAATATTAATCGCAAATTT
This sequence comes from Photobacterium aquimaris, assembly GCF_002954455.1. Lineage (GTDB taxonomy): Bacteria > Pseudomonadota > Gammaproteobacteria > Enterobacterales > Vibrionaceae > Photobacterium > Photobacterium aquimaris. The sequence continues at coordinate 934,661 of NZ_MSCC01000002.1, read as the reverse complement.
TTCTGCATTTTGAATATCAACATCAGGAAGAATGATACAAAACTCTTGACTACTCAAGCGTGCAATATGCATATTTTCTGCACACATATTACGAAGACATTTTGCCAACATCATTAAGGTTTTATCTCCTGCATCGAGCCCGAAACGGTCGTTAACCTCTCTGAATTTATCAATGTTAATTAATAGCATTGATATATCACGACGATAACGCTTACAGCGAGATGATTCATTTTGATAAAGTGGCAATAGTCCTTCACGGTTTAATAATCCGGTTAGGAAATCATTAGTCGTGGTTCTTTTTACTTGCAAAATTGCATCATAACGGTGACGAGATAATAAAAATGCCATGACAAAGATAATAGAGTAAGCACAAATATTTTGTAGTGCTGATGAGATCTGCATTTGTTTATTGGTTATCTCTGAAACACTTAACACAATATATAGCATGCCAAAAATACTGCTATACCAACTCGCCGTTCTGATTTGTAAGGCAAAAAAGCTCAATAATGGGATGGTTAAACCTATTGTATTACTTATATGACGAGCACCCGTAAAATAAAAACCACTAGAACAAACAAGTGTGGTTGCGATTAAAAAGATCCAAAAAAGAATAGTTGCTGAAAAGAGGGTTCGATTTAATGCTGCAAGGGTGTAACACAATGCCATGCCTAGTATTCCGACGAGTGTGAAATAGTGTCCTTGCTGTGAAACAAAATAAGTAAAAGCGATAATAGCGCAGATAGCACCAGCAAAAGGGAATAACAATGAGAGTTGTTTTTTTAACGTTTTCTCACTAAGTTCAATATAAGCAAAGTTTGTTGCTTGGAGTTGAGTACTTTTAATCAGTGTAGCCATGATATGGAGCAGACCCTTATAATATTACAAAAGTTAATGCAATACATAATGTATTATTGTGCAGAGCATATCAGTATTGTGATTGATGTCTAATTATTTTTTTAATTTAATGTAAGTTAATATATTAGAAGGAGAATTATCATTGCTATTGTGCTTTTAGTTGGTTGATTTTTAGATTGAATAATTAAAAATGAGATCTTTAGTCATGAATGTTTATTTGTATTTGGTATATATTAAAGTATCTATCAATGATTAGGAGCGACAATGTTTCCAGAATATAGAAGCTTAATTTCATCGCTAAAAGGGCATGATGCTCACTTTGATCGACTATTTCAAAAGCATAATGAATTAGATGATAAAATTAACGAAATGACATCTTCTAATGGTTTTGATGAGATGCTTATCGAGCAACTAAAAAAAGAAAAGCTATTGCTGAAAGATGAAATCTTCGTTTATCTCCAACAAAAAGAAAAATAATAGTTTTAAAAGAGAAGCTTAAGACTTCTCTTTTTATTTTTTATTTATAAGAATTATCGGGCTGATAGGAAAGTGTCGATTAAATCAGCAGTTACCGTTGGTTGTTCATTAGTAATGCCATGTGATGTTTTTGGTAATACGATAATAGGCGCTTGAATGTATTTGCTAAGTTTTATACCGTTCTTCAGTGGAAAGATTTGATCATTTTCACCCCAAATTAGCAAAGTTTGCGGTAACTTTTTAGGATCATATTGCTTAATGCGATCTCTGTCATTGGGTAATGTTTTAATTAATTGTGTTCGTTGTGACTTCCACTGTGAAAAATAATCAAGGTAGATTTGATTGGCAATAAAATTGGGAATAATTTTTTTTTCAATAAATACATTGTCGTAAAGACGTTTAACACCATCACCATTATTAGGCACAAATAACTCTTCCGGTGATTGAGTTCCTGCACGTTTAACTAAATCATTTAAATCTTGATCATTAAATAAAGGGCCTGGGCTTGCAATGATAACGGCTTTATTTATGCGCTCAGGTGTTAGCATCATGTCATAAGTAATAAAACCACCATAAGATATTCCTACGACATCAATATTATTTATCTTTAATTTATCAATCAGTTGCCAAATTGCATTTGTTTGAGTAGCTAATTGGGCAGAGCTATCACTATAAGATTCACCAAACCATAGTAAATCAGGTGCAATAACATGGTATTTTTTACTTAGTTGCATCATTTCTGCTTTCCACGTAGCAGCTGCTGTACCACCAAAACCATGTAAAAGCAGTAATGGTTGACCTTTGCCTCCTTCCCAGTAAGTTAATTTACCACCTTGCTGTAGTGTCATCTGATGCTTGCTGAACCCTTCTTTTTTTAATGTTGATTGGTCATATTCTGTTTTCCAACGTACCACTTCGCAGCCAGTAGCGACGAAAACAAGTGGTAATAGTAGAATAAGAGAATGCAGGAATCGTTTCATTGGTTACTCGAATGATAAAACAAAAAATTATACACTGTTTTATTGTGTTGTAATTAATTATATTAATAACCCTAACCCTAAAATGAATTTGTGAGCTGTATTTGTTTTTTTGGTAAAGTTTATGTCAAAATCAAAAATTAATCGGATTAGTGCGGTTGCTAAATAAAGCAATCGATAGCATAATCTTTTCCTATAATAAATTTTTATACAATATCGTGTTATTGCCATACGGATATGTATTAATATTTAGACTTAAACTACGTATTAACGACTAGGAGACACCATGCGTGTATTAGTTACTGGTGGCATGGGCTACATTGGTAGTCATACTTGTGTACAAATGATTGAAGCGGGTATGACCCCTGTTATTGTTGACAATTTGTACAATAGTAAAGAAACAGTATTAGGACGCATTCATAGTCTAACGGGTGTGACACCAGCATTCTATAAAGGTGACATTCGTGACCGTGAATTTTTAGATGGTGTGTTTGCTGAAAATGATATCGATGCTGTGATCCATTTTGCAGGATTGAAAGCAGTAGGCGAATCAGTAGAGAAGCCACTTGCGTATTACGATAATAACGTTAGTGGTACATTAGTACTTGTTGAAGCGATGCGTGCTGCAGGTGTAAATGCGATCATCTTTAGTTCATCAGCAACTGTTTATGGTGATCCTGCATCAGTGCCAATCACTGAAGATTTCCCAACCAGTGCAACTAACCCATATGGCCGTAGTAAGCTAATGGTAGAAGAGTGTCTTGCTGATATTCAACACGCATACCCTGAAATGAGCGTAACATTACTGCGTTACTTTAACCCAGTAGGTTCACATAAATCAGGCACTATGGGCGAAGATCCACAAGGTATTCCTAACAACCTAATGCCATTTATTTCTCAAGTCGCTGTTGGCCGTCGTGAGTTCTTATCTGTTTTCGGTGATGACTACCCAACAGTTGATGGTACAGGTGTACGTGATTACATTCACGTGGTTGATCTTGCAGATGGTCACCTTGCAGCATTAACACATAAAGGCCGTGAAGCGGGTTTACACATTTACAACCTAGGTACTGGTAACGGTAATAGTGTATTGCAAATGGCAAAAGCATTTGAAGTCGCTTCAGGTGTTGAAATCCCTTACAAAATAGCGCCACGTCGTGCGGGTGATATTGCAGAATGTTGGGCTGATCCAGCAAAAGCAAAAGCAGAACTCAACTGGGAAGCTAAACTAACGCTAGATGATATGACACAAGATACATGGCGTTGGCAGTCAACTAACCCAAATGGTTACCCTGACGCAGAGTAAGTACATTTTGGATTGAATAAAAAAGGCGCTTATAATAGCGCCTTTTTGTTGTTTAAAAATAATGATTAGAGATTATTATTTTTGACGTTATATGTTTTCGTAAAAAAGAAGATAGCTAAACTAAAGATTGCCCCAAGTGTATCGGCTAACATGTCTTTTTGAGCGTCCCAAATATCGCCTTGGGAGCCTAAAAATTCAATCCCTGCTTCGCTGCCAGCACTTGCTGCATACCACCATTCGACGATTTCATAAGCTGCCGCTGTTGCCATTATGGCAAATAAACCAAATAACGCTGCAATAATAGGTTTGCAATGCCCTTTGCGGACTAAGAATTCAGCAATCGGAAAGGCATAAAAACCAATAGAAAAATGTGCGAATCGATCAAAGTGGTTGCGGTGAGAATCTAATAAATGGTTAACCCAGTCAAAAGGGACGTTTGCAAAAGTGTAATGAGCACCAATATTATGTAATACCAGCCATATAGCCATTAAAGTATAAGCAAGGTTACTAAACACAAAATAGCGATAACTAAAGACTAAAAAGAAGAACACCATCATAAGAGGAATGGCTTCTGCTATCCATACAGCACGAAAAGCGGGATTGATCCCTAACGCAATAAAGAAGATGCTATAGCATAATGCTAACCATTTAGGGTATTTGTTCTCAATCATTTCAATTACTTATAATAAACAATTGAATTAAAGAGTAACGTTTTTGCAATATATGGCAAGAAAGATTATCAAGGCGTTAACGGCAATGTGATGACTTATTTTAGGTTTTTTAAAATTGGTTTGTGTTATAATTTCCAGCTAATGTTTTCACAATATTGTGATATACATCATATTTGACAGTACACACTCATAGATTGAGTTGTTTTTACCGGAGCATCATTTTGCATTTTAAAGATCTTGGCTTAGACCCACGCCTACTAAAGAAACTAAATCATTTGGCGTTTGATCGAGCAACCGAAATTCAACAAACGGCAGTCCCTGTTGCTATTGCAGGCAAGGATATTTTAGCGTCGTCGAAAACGGGTTCCGGTAAAACTCTGGCATTTTTATTACCAGCGATGCAACGTATGTATCGTAGTAAGCCATTTACTCGTCGTGATCCACGTGTTTTGATTTTGACGCCAACACGTGAGTTAGCGAAACAAATTTTTGCACAATTACGTACGCTTAATGCTGGTACGCCTTATGATGGTACCTTGATTGTTGGTGGTGAAAACTTTAACGACCAAGTAAAAGCATTACGTAATGATCCAATGTTTGTGGTTGCAACACCTGGTCGTTTTGCTGATCACCTAGAGCACCGCAGTACACATCTTGATGGCTTAGAAATGCTGATTCTTGATGAAGCTGACCGTATGCTTGATCTTGGTTTTGAACCTCAACTACGTCGTATTAACGAAGCTGCAAATCACCGTCGTCGTCAAACATTAATGTTCTCTGCAACGATGGACCATGTTGATGTGCTTGATATGGCTTCTGAAATGCTAGATAACCCTAAGCGTATTTCTATTGGCCACTCAGCAGAAGAGCATACTGATATTACGCAACGCTTTATTCTTTGTGATCACTTAGATCATAAACAAGCATTACTAGATAAAGTGCTTGAGGTTGAAAATTATAATCAAGTTATTATCTTTACTGCAACACGTGCTGATACCGATCGTTTAACTGCTGAATTGAACGAACGTAAACTTAAGGCTGTTGCACTTAGTGGTAACTTGAATCAAACCCAACGTAATAGCATCATGAGTCAGTTTGAGCGTAACTGCCATAAGATTCTTGTGACAACAGATATTGCATCACGTGGTCTTGATATTGATAGCGTATCATTAGTAATTAACTTTGATATGCCAAAACATGCTGAAGAATATGTTCACCGTGTAGGTCGTACTGGTCGTGCGGGTAATAAGGGTGATGCTGTTTCACTTGTTGGACCAAAAGACTGGAAGAGTTTTAAAGCGGTTGAAGCATTCTTGAAACAAAAGATTGAGTTCACTACTATTGAAGGCTTAGTTGGTAAGTTTAAAGGCCTTAAACCAGCACCGAAGAAGAAGTTTGTTAAGAAAACAACAACGAATACGACTGCTGCTGCAAAACAAACTCACGCACCAAAAGCGAAAAAGAGAGTTGATAAGCGTTTTTACGAAAACCAAGCGGTGGGTAATGATGTCTTTATCCCTAAGAAAAAACGTAATACAGATGTAAGTCAAGACGACCAATAATCATTATTGTATATATGATTGCGTAACTTGCTCTTCATTGTAATGAGACATAAAAAACCAGACCTGGCGTCTGGTTTTTTGTTATGCGTCTAAGTTAAATCCGCGATAGCATTAACGATCGTAGTGCGATTAACGTAATTGGTACACTTGGCCTTCTTTATCAGCTTTAACTGCAGCAAAGCTTAATACGAATGGGCCTTGTGCTTGAACCGTTGCTGGTAATGTTTGAATTGCTTGTTTTGCTTCTTCACGGGTTGCAAAATTACCGTAAGTAACAGCATACCAGTTACGACCTAATGCGTGTTTCCAGTTAACCCAAATTGGTTGATTGCCAGTAATTGGCTGAAGATAACCACGCAGGTTACGCTCTTCACTTAATGCCAAAATCTGAACAGTAAAATGCGAAGGGTTAATATCACCAAATGCTTGATCGTTTGTCATTGATTCTTCATCTGCAAGATGCGCATTGTCATTATCAATGTAGTCACTATCAACAACGGGTTCTGTGGTTGCAGCCGTCTCTGGTGCAACAGTTTCAGCTGGCTGTTGTTGACATTGAAGGTTTTCATTATCAAGTTTAGATGGTAATAGGTAACCTGTATCACAAGGGCTGCTAGATGATGCACAACCAGATAATGCAAATAGACCCAAGACAACTGCTGCCTTTAGCGTACGAGATGCCATTGTTTTCTCCGAAGAATATTTAATGATTCATAAATGTAATATTGGTATCCATCAGTTTAGTGATGTAAATATCATCATTAACAAATGTCTTTATACTTAGAGTGTATTGTAGCTAAAAACGGCAAAATATTGACATGATAATTACGCATTTATGATTAACTGAACGTTTTTTAAACAAGCGCGTTATGCTAAATGAGAATACGTTATATTGCGTTAATAATTGTTAGCGTCATATCGTTATATAGCTTTTTACTCTTTCATAGAGGTAAACAGTCTTTTTTAAACCCCGATCATTGGTTAACATATTAATAACAACTCATGTTTGATATGGATGATAATTATGAAAGCGTGGTTACTCAGAGTTAATGATCGTCAACGACGCATCATTGCGACAGTGATAGCAATGTCATTGGTTGGAGTGTCATTAGTGACTACAGGAATCACTAGTGCATTATGTGATTTAAGCGCCTTTGCTATTTTAGCTGTTGTATTGTGGTTGAATACGAGTGAACAGCGATTAAAAAAAAAACATTATGAAGTGTTAGCGGCTTCTAAAAAAGTCGTCATTGAGCCGTAATATAATCTATTCCCATTGGGGCAGAAGTAAGTCATATTGGAATAACCAGCCAAAAGGAACACATTGTTATTACAATTAGCGCGACACAATGAAACATAAATATAATCAGTTGTTTATATTGTTTTTTTTATTGATATATATTTTAATAAATTGTGATTGGGTGCTAATTATTGCTTCTATATAAACTTTATTATCAGCACGAATTTTTACTGAATATAACTCAGTAATATAAGCGCTGTTATTAGGGAGTATAGATGTGTTTATTGTAGAATTTTTGATTGTACTAGTGTGTATATTAGTTGGTGCTCGAATTGGTGGTATCGGTTTGGGTGTGATGGGTGGTATCGGTCTTGCTATTTTAAGCTTTATTTTTGGTTTGCAACCAACCAGCCCACCAATTGATGTAATGTTAATGATCATGGCAGTTGTAGCAGCAGCAGCAGCAATGCAAGCGGCTGGTGGTCTTGAATACCTAATTAAAATTGCTTCAAACATTCTTCGTAAAAATCCTCGTCATATTACCTTTATTGCACCGTTAGTGACCTACATGTTTACTTTTTTAGCTGGTACAGGTCATGTTGCTTACTCTGTGTTACCTGTTATTGCAGAAGTTAGCCGCCGTAGTGGTATTCGTCCTGAGCGTCCACTGGGCATGGCTGTTATTGCCTCTCAGTTTGCGATTGTAGCAAGTCCTATTGCTGCTGCTGTTGTCGCACTTGTTGCATTTCTTGAACCACAAGGTATTACACTAGCTGATGTATTAATGGTGACTATCCCTGGTACATTCTGTGGTTTAGCACTTGCATGTGTTGTGGTAAATAAAATCGGTAAAGATCTGAAAGATGATCCAGAATACCAGCGTCGCATGCAAGATCCTGCTTTCCGTCAGGAAATGGAACAAGAAATTAAAGTTGAAGAGATCGTTATTAAGCCAGAAGCAAAGAAAGCGGTTGGTTTATTCTTATTTGGCGCATTAGCGGTTGTTATCATGGGCGCATTTCCAGCACTGCGTCCTAACTTCAATGGATCAGCAATGGGTATGGCACACACGATCGAGATCGTGATGCTAGCGATTGCCGCATTGATCATTTTGATCTGTAAGCCAGATGGTAATGCGATCACTCAGGGATCTGTTTTCCATGCTGGTATGCGTGCGATTGTTGCGATCTTTGGTATCGCATGGCTAGGTGATACGTTTATTGCTGGCCACAGTGAAATGGTAAAAGACGCGGTATCTGGTTTAGTTGAAGTGGCGCCATGGACATTTGCATTTGCATTATTTGCGCTATCAGTAATGGTAAACAGCCAAGGTGCAACAACAGCAGTACTTGTACCTGTAGGTATCACATTAGGCTTACCACCAGAAGTTATTATTGCAACTTTCGTGGCTGTTAACGGTTACTTCTTTATTCCTAACTATGGCCCAATCATCGCTTCGATTGATTTTGATCGTACAGGTACAACGAAGATCGGTAGTTACATCTTTAACCATAGCTTTATGATCCCTGGTTTATTAAGCATGGTTTTCAGTATTGTGTTTGGCTTCATTTTTGCTGGATTTGTTCTTTAAATCAGGCACTGAGATAAAACAGTAACAAATAACTGTTAATAATCTGATTAATAAATATAAAACCTCTATTGCTTTCAATAAACATTGGAAGAATAGAGGTTTTTTTGATTACGAAAAACGGTATATTTATTGATTTAAGTAAATAGTCTTGCCTTCTTTGATGGTTTCGACAATCTTAATATCTTTGATTTTTGTGGGCTCAATGGTGAGAGGGTTATTATCCAAAATAACCATATCCGCAAGTTTACCTACTTCAAGTGAGCCTTTGTTCATCTCTTCGTTATATTGTTCTGCGGCCCAAATGGTCATTGCTTTTAAGCCTTCAAGTGGTGTGACTTGCTGTGTTTCACCGATAACTTGATTGCTTCGTGATAACCGATTTACAGCAGATGAAAGCATCATCATTTGATCTAAAGGTGCAACAACAAAATCAGTATGATTGGTTGGGTGAAGGCCGATATCAATAGCATCTCGCATTGGACTTATATAGTCAGTCTGTTTTTTGCCACGATTTTTAAGATGAGCGTCTGCAAAATAGTAAGTATGTAGGGTATAGAAAGAAGGGCGGATCTTATATTGTTTAAATTTACTCAATTGATCTTTACGCGCAAATTGCGCATGGATCATCGTAATGTCACGATCTTTGGTCAGATCATCCTTGGCTACTGATTGGTGTGCTTCAAAAAATGCATCAATCGCACCATCACCGTTAGCATGTAAATTTAAAGGCACATTTAAGTCATAGACTTTTTTTACCATTTTATTAATTGTGTCTTGTGGAAAGGTCAATTCACCCATCCAATTTTTTTCTCCTGCAGGGCCTCCTGCTAAATATGGGGTTGTAAATCGTGCTGTTCGCCCTTGAGGTGAACCATCAACGGTAACTTTAACGCCACCAACTTTAAGACGATTGTTATATTGCAACCATTTATCAACAGGGTACTTAGCTAAAATTGCATCTACATCGGTAATAAAGGGATAAACGATAATATCAATAATATTGGCGTTAGCATCAGATGCACGTTTAATAGTTTCAAATTGATTTAAATGGGTAGCGCCTTCATGAGCGGTGGTAATACCATTTTGAGCATACAATTTTTGGCCTGCTTTAGTGGCTTTAATTTCCTCTTCTGGCGACATCACTTCAGCTTGAGCAAGAACAGGAAGATACGCTGTTTCCATGATTAACCCAAATGGCTCATTGGTGCCTTCTTTACGTACGATAACGCCACCAGCAGGTGTTTCAGTTTGATCACTATAACCATATTTTTTTAAAGCAAGACTGTTCATAACCGTACCATGCATAGAGACATGATCGATACGCACAGGGTTATCAGGAAAAACTTTATCGATATCGTCACGATTGAGTAAGCGACCATTTGGCATCACAGTATCATCATAACCATAAGCAATAATCAATTCGCCCTTAGGGATCTTATGCTCGTCAGCATATTGCTTAATTGTTGCAAGAATACTATCAACATCTTTACCTGTTCCTGATGGTGGGGCATAGACTTGTGCCTGATTAGCAACCTGTAATGAGTTGAAATAATGGCTATGAGCATCAATAAAGCCGGGTAATAAACTTTTACCTTCTAAGTCGATGAGCTTAGTTTGCTGTGATGTAAATGTGTTGTTAATCGTACTGGTATCACCTACTGCAATGATTTTTCCATCTTTAATAGCGATAGCTTGCACAGAGGGTTGAGCATCGTTCATAGTAATAATATTACCACCACTATAAATAGTATCAGCACTCACCGCTGGTTCTTTTGCATGACAATTCATCGCTAATAATGACGAGATTAAAGCTGACATCAGTTTCAATTGTGGAGTTTTCATTGGTTACATCCATGTTAATGAAATTTAATAAAACCACTGGCATGTATGTTTATGGTGGTTAATGTTTGAATTTCATGAATTATATGTGAATTTAACTGTTTTGAGAAAGCAATAATAACACTAATAATGAAAAAATTGTGATGTGAGTGATGCGAGGATACAAAAAAGTCAGACGCTACATCTGGCTTAAAAGTGTGTTATCAATTCAACGTTTATTTATTAAAGAAATAATTCAATATACGTTAATGAAGCGCCACAAAGTGATACCGCGATATACAAATATAACGTTAATGATAGACGTATGTGGGCTAATTTAGATAAAGATAAAATAACCGTAAAAATTAACCGTTCTCGTTTAATAATGCTAATTTCTCCTTATAAGTTGACTCGAAGGGAAATTGAATATCAACTAATTACAGTTATCATCGGGAAGGCTAATGGTGAATTAGAGAATGTTGTGTATGCGAAGTGAGTCGTTAAAGAACTATTGATATATTTAGATTTTATTTTTGTGAGGATGATCTGGTAAATAAAGTTTAAAAGTCATTGTTTGATAAATGTTTTTTAGAAAAATATAAACACATATTAAGATGCAAACCTTTACGTCTTCTTAACTTAAGGCGTAAAGGTTTTTTGTTATTAATATTTTCAACGTCAAACATCTATCAGTGTCAGCATAAGAAAAGGAATAATATGAGCACTCATCGACATAGCATACTGCGTTATTTACCCATTATTTATATAGTTGCTATTCCATTGAGTAGTAAGGCTGTGGCTTCTATATCGACATATTCAGTTAATGAAGAAGTTAGTGACACGGTAGACGTTCCTACTACATTGTCAATTAACGCATTAACAAATGAGATGGCGAATAGATTACGCCCTAATAGAGGTTTAACGCATCTTATTCACACCTCAATTTATGTTAAAGCTGGGGATTATTTACGTTTAAGTCCTGCGGGATCGAATAATGTCTCTGTTTGTATTAATCAGTTACATCAAAAGAAATTATGTGAGCAAACTGCAGTCTTTAATAAAACAACAGAGACTTATGTACAAGCAACGGTAGATGGTGAAGTTTATATTGATAACCGATTACATACCGATGAACCATCAGTGGTCGTGACGCTAGCGGGTGGTCATAAAATGCCAGTTTTCACATTAAACGAGCATACCAATAGTGATTTCTTATCAATGCTTGATGAGGCAATGGTACCTAATATTCATTTAGTGTCGAATAATATGGTTATCACCGGGCCGATTGAGAAATTTAAACGTTATGGAGTGAGCGATCCGACACAATTAATGCAAGGGTGGGATAACATTATCACATCGGGGCAACAGCATTATGGTTTTTCAACTGCTTTATCCTCACGTCATCAGCCCATGTCTCATAAATTATTATTTTTAGATGTCGGTCGTGATGGATCGGGTTTGATGCATGCGACTCGATACCATTTAGGTACGGGAACTGATTATGCGTTTGATCGTGTTGTTAAAACAACGAAATTATTAACTGATGACGGTTGGGGGCCTTGGCATGAATATGGACATACATTGCAACCACGTTATATTCAATTTAGTGGTATGGGCGAAGTGACGACCAATATCACGTCGCAAAAAATACGCCAACAGTTTGGTTATGATAGTCGTATTGTTGCTAATTGGAATAAGAGCATTTTCCCTTATTTGGATCTACCATCAGCAGAGAAAGACTTTTTTAGTCAGCAATTAAAAGCATTTGATAAATTTGGACTATTTTGGCAATTGGATCTCACATTTGGTCCACGGTTTTATCAACGGATGAGTATCATCATGCGTAATAGTTATCATGATTTACCACCTAATCATGATGCGATATCTGGCGATCAACGTGTACAAGTGTTTATTCAAAAAGCAAGTTTAGCGACAGGCTATGATTTGCGAGAGTATTTTAACCATTGGGGTATTCCGGTTACAGATGAAACTGACTTGGTTCTTAATCAACACTCGACATTATTGCCATCAACGGGTATGTGGGAAAACAGTGATTTATCTATAAGCAAACAAGATCATGAGTTTGGTGATGATGTTGCGATCCAATATTTACCGCAAACGAAACAGATCCAATTGGATTATGATTATTTTCGCTCTTGGTTACCAGAGCATAAGATCACGGTATATGCCAATGATCGTTATTTAGGTAAGGTTGAAAATCATCAGAGTGATGAATTTGAACTGAAGTTAGATCAAGATACCGCAATGGTTAATATTTTAATTAACAAAAAGGTACGTAAAGGACGAGAGATCAAAGTAGTCTTTGAATCTCCATTAACAAAAGCGGTGACTTATCGATATCGTGCTAGTGAATAGTTACATAATAATGTAACAAGAATTATGATTTAAAAAACAGAAGGGATCATCGGCTTAGCCTTGATCCCTTCTGTATTATGAGTATTTACTATTGTGTTATAAAAATAATTCAATATACGTTAATGAAGCAGCACCAATGGCTAGCCAAAGTACAACACCTAATAATAATGGTTTATGTCCAGCATTACGTAATTTACTCACTGTAATACCTGAACCAATCAAGAATAGACACACTACTAATAAACGCTTTGATGCATCAAAAATTAGCATATAGGTGGAGTGAAATTGTGGTACGAAATGAGCCACTAAAATAGCAAGGCAATAAAAGACAATGAAATAAGGAATACTAATTTTCTTACTGTCGCCTTTAAACATTAACGCACTGCCAAACGCGACAGGAATAATCCATAGTGCTCGAGCAAGCTTTAGTGTGGTTGCGGTTTTTAATGCTTCATCGCCATATGATCCCGCAGCACCAACAACCGATGAAGTATCATGGATTGCAATCGCAGCCCAAGTACCAAACGCATGTTGGCTCATCTCAAGTAAATGACCAATAGCAGGGAAAAGGAATAGCGCAGCAGCATTAAGTACAAATACCGTTGCTAAAGCCAATGATGTTTGATCATCACGAGCATTAATGGCTGGCGATACTGCGGCAATGGCACTACCACCACAAATAGCCGTACCAGCTGCAATTAAATGACCCGTTTTTTTATCAAGTTTTAGAAAATGGGTTGCGAGCCAGCCTAAAAACAACGTAAAGAAGATCGAAGATACAATCAGTCCGAGCCCTTGACGACTTGCTTCAATCGCTTCATTTAAATTAATCCCAAAACCTAAACCAATAATTGAGTATGACAAAAGTTTTTTTGTTAAGGCTGCAAGATTAAATTGTGTTGGTACTAAACCAAAACTGGCTAAAGTAAAACCAAGTATTAATGCAATTGGTGAACTAATAAAAGGTGCTAAACATATCACTGCGGTAAGGATAAATACAAAATCTATGGGTTTAATCTTATGATTTAATGTCATATTTATGGTTAATGTCAATGTGTGGAAGAGATTTTAAATTATACGCATGTCATTCTATTTAGTTTAGTTAAATATTTTTAAACGAGGGTTAAGAGTTACTTAATATATGGCTACTATCTGTAAGGTTATTATTTTTTTCGCCAAGTGCCATCACTGTCTTGATAGTAATTTCCTCGCTGGGTTTTTTCGACTGCTTTAAAATAAGCTCGCTGTTTTACATCAATGAGAGATAAATCATGAGACTGACTAATTGTATTATAGGTATTTTGACGATGGTTATTAACCGTTTTTATTAATTGAGAAACATCAGCACGATGGTTTGCATTAACTATAGCAATAAAACCATTATTAGCCTCGCCAACCAGTCCTTGCTGCTTCGCTTGCTGTAAATTAAGTGCCAAAGCCGAATGTGAAAACAAAGCCATCAAACAACAGCTAAAGATGATTGGTTTCATGATGGATTACCTTACTAAAAGAAAAGTGTAAAATTAAAATGTTTCTTTATTATCAAAAAGTTGTTCTATTTCTTTGTCTACTTTTATTTTAATTTCGTGCTCAATCTTAACGTTAAGATTAACCTCAATAGGTTTATCCGATGTAGCAACTTGTATTGTTGGTGTACAGCCATTGAGTAATAGCAGTGTAATCATGAGTGCTATGCCATAGATCGTAGATAGGAGCGATGTTTTTTGCAAACTATTCATGGTGATAACCTTTTACATAATTAGTACTGATTAAAATGGTTACTGATTTTTTGTTCGATATCAGAAGCATTGATCATGTTAATTGTTTTAATGAGTTCTAGAATATTATCTTCAACCGCTAAGTTGATATTGATAGGGCGACCATACTGAAAATCAGGGTTATAGCCTTTAAAATGGGCTTGAGTGTCTAACACACCATCTCTAGCGTAGTTAACTTTAATGGCGAGAGTACGATAATGATAATTTTTAAGGATCTCACTCACCATTAACGGACTATGGTGGCCAGCAGCTTTGACTTTATTATCAATAATAGAGTCATCTAGATAACGTAATACTCCACCAGGGTGGCGAGATTGAAGTACGCCGCCATGGATCTCAGGTTTACCATCAATAAATGAGATTGGAATTGTGCCATCAAGGATCCCTGTGAACTCGATGCCATCATGATCAATAACATCGGTTATTTTTTCAATGTTGAGTCCAAATACTGTAATAGGGATTGTACTTAAATGACGACCGTTAGTACGGTGGATACCATGTGCGCTGATACTGCCGCCAAATAAATTGGTTGAAATTCGATGTAACGTATATTGATCTGCTTGAGTGTCAAAATCGATAATTAAACTTGGTTTTGTTAACAATACGCCAAGGTTAAGTTGTTGAGCAAATAAAGCCATTGGACGTAGACTACGAATCCCCTCAGGTGAAAAAGCAGTATACAGGCTGCTATTAAGTTGAGTTACTTTAATGCCACGATAATGACCAGAAAGGTGGTTGGTAGCGATGTTAGCCGTGCCTGTTAATCGATTATTACGATCAATAACAAACGATGCGCTGGTGGTGATACTGCCGTCTGTAATATCAATCGGTAACGATAATGCCGGAAAGTAATAGTTCTTTAAGCTATGTTTTTGAGTAAAAAAGACCGTTCGATGGTGTAGTTTTACTGTGGTTTTTTTAGCAATTAAATCTGCATTAACATCAACTTGCGCTAATATATCATCATAAGGATTGGCTAAGGTGGTGTTAATGTTAAGCGCATTATCAGCTAACAGAAAATGGCCATGAAGATTCGTTGGCGGTAGCACTTGCTGACGGTTACGTTGAACTGCTTCCATTGTTATTTTGAAATCACTACTGAGAGTCAGTGGCTGTGATTGCATTTTTTTTGTGTTAAATAAAAACGCATGGCGTAATAAGAATTTACTGACCTTCACATTTAATTGGGTTTTATAGTCTGCAGCTTGAGATTTTTTTGTCGATTGGTAACGAGCATATAGTTGAGCACTAAATTGTGCCTGAGTATTTTTAGGCTGATAAAGTGTTAATGCGAGTCGATCATCTTGTTTTTCAAAAATACCGATTAATTGTTTTAAACTGAAATCAATATTCTTACTGCTGCTATTTGCTAAGGTTGGAATACCTGCGAAAGTCAGTTTTTTAGCTTGTAAACGCGTCTGTTGAAGTTGGGAAACTAAATAGTTATTAGCCCATGTCGCTTTTATCTTTGAATTAAATACAACGTCATCAATTTTACTGTCAATAATCGGTTGTAGGCTATTAATACTGGCACTGATATTAGCATCGATGTGACATTGTAAATTAGGGTACAAGCAGTTGAGATCATCAATAAAGAAATGTAATGCCGACTTCGTTTGGGCATTTTTAAAGCTAATGGTTTCGTTTTTATCGCTTAAAGCAACGCGGAATAATTCATTTTTATAATTGACCTTAAAGTTTATTTTACCATCACTGTTCATTTGAATATTAGCAACATGTTTGGGTTGGTTATGGTGGCGATCATGATTGCGTTGAGCATTTAAAAAAGGTGCAGCAAAGGCATATTTGTTAAGTTCAATCGCAAAAGAAGCGGGTAACTCAATGCCAACAAGGTAGTGTGCATCAACGATTTTATTATCTCTGACCATAGGTTGTGCTTTGTTAGATAAGCTGCTGACGATTTGTTTAGCATAGAAACGTAGCGGCCCATTTATTTTTGCATTCGGCACATCTTTGAGCCCTAAACGGTCGGTAAATTCTTTGGTATTTTTAAAATTGGCATTGCAGTTTAAGTATTGTGGCAACGGTTGTTGAAAAATAATCTTAGCATCACAATTAAGGCTATTACCGTCACTGCGAGTCATGATGGTATGTACACGCGCATCTGTTTTTGATAAATGATGAATATTGACCTCAAGTTGATACGGATTTGGAGCTAACGCTTTTCCTCTGACAAGAAAATGCGCTTTGGTTTTATTTTCTGCTGCGATATTTAGATCTTTTGCCTGCTGTTCTATTTTGTGGCGAGCTTGTTCTCGATGTTGACGTTGCTGCTTATGGTGGGCTTTTTCAGCCGCTGTTTTTTTTGGTGGGAGTTGGTTGTGATTGTTATCTGCTATTGGTTCATCTATTGCTGTAGAGGCTGTAGAGGCTGTAGAGGCTGTAGAGGCTGTAGAGTTAGTTGTTGTGAGTGATGCCTGCGTGAGTGGTGTCTCTAAAATTACTCTAGCATCAATTAATAAATCACCGTAAGTAAATGACTTTATTTTAAATTTATTTATAGGTAAACGGGCAAGGTTAGCGATAGTTTGTCCAAGATGAAATCCTTTGCTATCGATATCAGTACGACTAACAAATTCGGGTAGGTATTTGGGCTGCTCTAACTTGGCAGTTTTAGCGATTAACTTCATTGTCGGTAAACTGTTTTTAAGATCAAACGCTAACGATAATTTGGTAATAATTTGCTCAGGTAAAGTGTTATTAAGGGTTTCCCATTCAGGCAGCAGCGCACCAATAGTTACCGCAACAGGGGTTTGCTCGCCTTGCCACGCAATAGAAAATTGACTGTCAGTGAAGCGTAACGGGTAATGGGGCGATGGCTGGTAATGTGGAAAGAATAAATTTAATCGGCCTTTTTCAGAATGACCAGAGATCACCAAGTGCGGACTGTTGCTGATCGTAACATCAACTTGTTCAATAATTTGTGTCGCAGCGGGCTCTTTACCATCACTGTGTGCGGCAGAGGCTGTTACCTTACGAGCATGGGCATTAATGGCTAATGGGGAGGAAAAATCAACAAATTTAAATGTCGCATCAAAAAAATGAAGATATCTCAGGTAAATATCTTGTTGTTCTAGCATGGTGGTCGCGGCAGGCGAAAGTTCGATTTCATACTTTTTAGCAAAAAGACGATAACTGCCTTCATCAATAGGGTTATTAGGATCGACACTGTGGCGCAGAGAAAGGTTATGAAAAGTGACGTTGTAATCAAAAACGCGTAACGAAATCAGTTCTGCACGAATATCACCATCATAGCGTAACCCTTTCAGCCCCGTTATTGTAATGCCGTTGATACCAAGCCATATAAAACCAACAATTGGTGCAAGTAAGATCAATACCAATAACGATAAACCCAGTTTATTACGAGTGCGTAACCGTGGTGGTCGAGAGTCGGCTGGTGGTACTGGCTTCGAATTGGACGAGCAAGCTTTCACTTCGATAAGTCACCTTTTCATAAAAGAATGTTTCAATGGTAGCAATAAGTTACTCAGCCAACTTAAATATTCACCATTAGCGGTATATATGCTTTTGGTTACAAAAAATACGGGGTTATAGTTTTTAAAGTGACTAAGTATTCATTTTAGTCGTCTAAATAATAAAGCCAACCTTTGTGAGTAGTTGAAAATACATCTTGGCATGATTGCTGTTGTTGTTGTCGATGTGCAATTGAATAATTATCAAACAAACGTTGGTAGCGAGCAGGATTACTGCCATATACCAGACATAAAATACGCTGGTAACGTTGTTGATTAAGTGCGTGTTGTTGAATAAAAGGATTGTTCTTAAGGGCAGATTGATTGAATGTATCGATACTGAATAAGTGGTTTGAGTTAATCGCTATTTGATCGCCTCTATCGATATCATTAAGCAGTAAAATCGTCACAAAATTATCAACGGTATTTTCGCTATAGCCTAGTATCGGAATCGCGCGATCAAGAATATACACATGACCAATTTCATAAAGCAATGTCAGCAATAGCACATCGATTGTCGCCTGATAACGTTGTTGTTGGGTTGGGTAACGGCCACTATCTGTCACATGCTGTAAGAGTTGAGTAATATATTGGTAAGGGATCTGAATCAGCTGCTGAGTCGAATTATAATAAGGCCCTCTATTACCACCAAATACAATGTCTAAGCTCGGCGCAAAAATAAAACGGGTTTGGCTCAAGTGCTTTATTGTCGCTAGCATAGATGAATGTTGGACAATATCTTTTGCTTGTTGCTGCTGTGGCGTTGATGGGGTATTAAACACAAAATTTACTGTTGCAACTGGATCTAATGCCAAACCATAGCGCCCACCTGTGGGTTGTTCTGTTCCTGAATAACTTAGGTTAGATATTAATAGGCATGCAAGTAGACATACAGTACGCATATTTATATTCACGCGATCACCTCGTTACTACTATAGATGTATCATAGTTGATAATTATAGCGGATGAGATGGAATGTAACGCTGCAAAACAATAAAAAGGCACTATTAATAACTATCAATAGTGCACTGCGTGTTGTTTTATATTTAATGGTGATTGAGTACTAATAACATTTCAACCACACCATCAGCGAGCTGAACATCAATACTAAAGCCCATCTTTTGTGCCAAGGTGATCATGCCGCGATTGGTTGGCATTGTCATACCTGTTAGCCTTGCTAAGCCTTGCTGGTGGGCATAATCAATAAGTTTGCTCATTAAAATTCCCCCTAAGCCACAACCTTTCATATCTGAGCGAACTAAAATGGCAAATTCAGCCTCTGTATTGTCGGCATCTGATAAAGCACGAGCAACGCCAATAATCATGTCTTGATAGACAGCGACAAATGCCATTTCACGGTCATAGTCTATCTGGGTAAACTTTGCTAAGGCTTCATGATTTAACTCGCCGACATCCGAGAAGAAGCGTTTATAAAGATCTTCTTCAGAAACTTGATTAATAAATGCTTTATGGGCAGGTTCATCTTCAGGCAGGATCGGGCGTAGCAAAATCTGCTTACCATCTTTTAGCTGGCATGGTTGTTCATACTCTTTTGGGTAAGGACGAATAGCGAGCCGTTGTTGAATATCACCATCAAACGCTGCAATGTCCATCGAGGCATCAATGATCGTGAGTTCGTCACCTGAGACCAGCAGAGGATGAATATCAAATGCACGAATTTCAGGGCAATCAATGATCATTTGCGAAATAGTGACTAATAAACGGCTCAGTGCAGGAATAGATATTTGCTCTAGGCTACTACGTTGTTTGATTTTATGATGTTTAATAGCATTGATTACCATATAACGGGCTAAGGCCATATTTAATGGTGGCAATGCGACCACAGCATCACGTTCAATATTCCAATGAATGTTTTCTTCACCAAGTATGATCACAGGACCAAAGACAGGATCATTACGAATACCAATGCGTAATTCTTGAGCACCAGAACGATCAGCCATGCGTTGAATTAATAAGCCATCAATACGTGCGCTAGGATAGTGTAATGCAACTCGAGATAAAATAGCATCAGCAGCATTAGCGACTTCATTAGCATCACGTAGGTACAGCACCACGCCATGAATTTCAGATTTATGCCGAATATCGGCTGAACGTAATTTTACAGCCACAGGATAACCGATTTGTTCTGCAATATGTACAGCTTCTGCTGCATCAGAAGCGATCCAAGTTGGTAGCGTCGTAAAACCATAGCTCGTAAGTAAAGGCCGTATTTCATGGGTTTCAAGGTGATGAATATTTTGTTGAAGTAAGCGTTGTATCTCATTGCGTACATAGTGGAGATCAGCGCTAATTTCGCCAATAGAGACAGGCGTTTCCATTAATTGACGTTGGTTACGGCGGTACTCAACTAAATGCATGAATGCTGAAATAGCACTTTCTGGAGTACGGTAGGTTGGTAAGCGTGCTTGAGTAAAGATAGAGCGTGCTTTAGCAGCTTCATTTTCACCAGACCAATTTGTCAGTACGTTTACTCGCTGGCTACGAGGGTGCTGGTGAAGAGTCTCTGTGATGACTTGAGCGGTATCAGTACTATTGGCTACCGCAGAAGGGCTGTGCATGATAAGCAGTGCGTCAAAGTCATCGCTATCAAGTAAAATTGTCAGTACTTGTTGATAACGGTCGGTATTAGCATCACCCATAATATCAATTGGATTAGCCTGAGACCAATAAGCAGGTAATACAGCGGATAATCGTTGAATGGTTTCTGCACTGAGTGTTGCTAGTTTTCCACCGCGATCGGAGAGTGCATCCACCGCCATGATTGCAGGGCCGCCTCCATTGGTTAGAATAACCAGTCTTTCTCCTCGTAAGGGAACTGAATGGGCCAGTGTTTCAACGGCGGCAAATAAGTCATGGGTAGTATGCACTCGTAACATACCTGATCGACGAATTGCAGCATCATAAACTTCATCAAGGCCACCTTCTCCCATTGTGTGTAATAACGCTGCTGCTCGTCCAGCCATTGTTCGACCACTTTTTAAAACCAGAATACGGCGATTACGCGCTGCGGCTCGAGCTGCTGACATAAACTGTCGTGCATCGTTAATGCTATCTATATAAAGTAAGATAGCGTCTGTTTTTGTATCCTGGCTTAGAAAATCAAGTAACTCTGCAAAATTAATATCACACGCATCGCCTAAAGAGATAAAAGTCGAGAAACCGATCTGTTTATTTTGCGCCCAATCTAAAATAGTGGTGCACACAGCAGCTGATTGTGAAATGAACGCGATATTGCCTTTATTGGCGGCTATAGGAGACACTGACGCATTAAGGTTAAGCCAAGGAAGAATAATTCCCATGCTATTGGGTCCGATAATCCGCATATTATAGCGCTTGGCATTAATCAATATTTGCTGGTGGTAATTGATGGCGTTACTGTTACTTGAGGCTGACATCATAGTGGCTGCAATAATGATGACTGCTTTTACGCCTTTTTCTCCGAGTTGGGTAATAATATCAGGATTAAACTCAGCCCGTGTACAAAGAATCGCAATATCAGGCGTTATCGGCATTGCATCTATATTACGATAAGCAAGAATGCCAGCAACAGCAGCATATTTAGGTGTTACAGGAATGATAGGGCCATTAAAGCAGCCAGATAACAGATTGCGAACAACGATATAACCAATGCGTTGTGAATTATTTGATGCGCCAATGACTGCAATGCTAGTAGGTTTTAGAAGCGCCGCTATTTTACTCATAAATTTCACCCTTAATCGTCGTTGTTATACTTTATCTCTAAATAGTAGAAGGGCATCTTTTTTGTAATAAGAATGTGATCTAAATGAAAATTAAACAACGCAAAATATATCTTTTGGGTATTATTATTCCAATGGAAAATACAACTGTGATTTAAAGAATATTATTCAAGTTAGTTATTGATAATGTTAAATGTATGTGTCTTAATATGGTGCGTTATGTTGAGTTTTTAGGTGAAAGATAAAAATGAATAATGATTTATATTTTAAGTATCAGCCAAGGTATTACAATGGCGAAATATCCTCTTATGAAGCATTATTAAGAAGTGATATTAATAATTTTAATGTTGAAAAATTTGTATATTTAATAGAAAATTCTGCTACTTTTGATTTAAATATTATTGGTAAAGTACTTCAAGATAGAAAATCTTTACACATTTGTGATGATGTATCGATATCATTAAATATATCAATAGCGAGTTTGCTTGATGATGTCTTTATTCGTAAATGTTTAAATATTTTTGAACATGAAAAAAATATTACTTTAGAATTGACAAATCATGATCAAACGGATGATTTTGATGGTATACAAAAATCTATATTATTGCTTAAAGAGCAAGGTGTAAATTTTGCTTTAGATGATTATGGTAAAGGATATTTAAATACAGATATTTTTTTATACCTCGATGTCGATTATATAAACTAGATAGGCGTTTGATCAGAAATATTGAGAATAACTATATAAGCTATTCAATTTTAAAATCAAAATATGACCATATCGTTAATGTTTTAGACAAAGTGGTGATTCTTGAAGGTATAGAAACATTTGAACAATTTAACTTAGTTAAAGAGTTCGGTGATATGTTTTATCAAGGTTTTTATTTTTCAATGCCGATTAATATTGGTGATATTGAAAAAACAAGTTTGACTAAATATAAAGTAAAAAGCGAACGAATTCAATTTTCATTGCAGTTAGATCAGGCTATATTTGATTTAAATCGCTCTCAAGAACCTCAAAATGTAAAAAGAGCTATCGATAATATTAAGCGTATCGATACATATAATATTATTGGTTTAACCTCTAATACATTTGATTTGTACTCTGAACGACATCGAATAAATAAAAATTACCGCGAAATAATCAAAAATAAAAAACATTCACATTATATGCTAGCGGCTTCGTTAGTGTGTGGCTGTGATGGTGCAGTCGTTATTCGTGATGTTGATGGTAATGTTATTTTTAATAATGATCATTTTATTCGATTTATGGGGGTAGATTTAGTTGATATGCCAATTGATCAAGTGTGCGAGCAAGTTACTGACTACCGTACAACTTTACATGTAGAGAGTGAACTGTTGCAAAGTGACTCGTGTTTTATGATGTCAGATGAGGTAATGAAAACCAAAAACGGCATGGAGTTAGTTCATGTCTATAGGCAGAAAGTGTCTCATTTTGGTCAAAACTTTGTTGTTTGCTCAGTATATGAGGCAATCGATACTATTGTGATAGATGAACTAACAAATTGTTATCAAAAGAATTATTTATCTTCTAGCTATATGAAACAGCATAAGATTTTGGTTTTTATAGATTTAGATGGGTTTAAGGCGATTAATGATAATTTAGGTCATTGCATTGGTGATGAAATATTACGAGATTTTTCACAAACCTTGAAAAGTATGTTACGAGACTCTGATGTTATGGTGCGTTTTGGTGGGGATGAATTTATTATCTTATTGAATAGTCACGTTATGACAACAGTTCAACAGCGAATCGTGCAATTAAGAACAGATATTGAAGCTTATTTTTCTCAAAAAGATATGAAGTTAAGTTTTTCTTATGGTGTTGCCTCTTTACAAAATGGTGTTGAGGCTGCATTAAAGCAAGCAGATAATAGAATGTATCAAGAGAAGTCATTTAGGAAAAAAAAGCTGGATATAGTAAAACTTGCTTGATTTTATAAACGTGTGGTCGCTTATGTTTACCTATAAATTCCTGTTGGGTTTTATATTAAGTTGGTGATGATAGTGTGTCAATTAGAGGTGTTAAACAGCGGATTAAAATGATCCGCGCCAATATGAGGCTTATTTTTGGGCGCAAGGTCTGAATTTAAGTTTTTCTTATGGCATTGTTAGTATTGAAGATAACATTACGGTTGCGCTCGATAAAGCCGATCAAGAAATGTATAAGCAGAAATATGGACGCAAACACCAACTACAAGAGATCACTCAATCTTTTGTAGCTGGTGGATCAAAATGAAACAGGGCGGTTACACTTGGTAACGGCTCTTATCACCGATATCAAAATGTAGTGGCATCCGCCATTTACTAAAGGCTGCAAATGCAAGCAGTGCCGCTCCAACCATCGCGCATCCAATCGCGATATTCGCAACAGCAAAGACCAAGCAGAACCAAAATCCAGCCAATGCGATAGGTGTTAGTAGAAGAATTTTAACTTTAAAACAAAAATACTCTTTGATTGAAAGTGCGCTAAATACAAATAAAGCAGCACCTAATGCTAATGGTTGCCATAATCCTGACATAAACCAAATTGCAGCAAATAATCCAGCCCCTTGGATTAACCAGCGAAAGCGTTTGTCATAAATATGTACTGTCGTCGACGCTAATAAAGCGACCATAATAAGAAATGGGGTGGCGGCATCGGTTGTTGTGCCAATGACCGCCATGATAATAGCTGCAAGAGTGAACGCAGAACGATAAAGAATAACGGTTAATTTATCGAGAATATCAAGTTCGCATTTAATGTGTGGATCAGCCATTGAAGCTCCTAGGTTAGGGGTAAAATGCATAATAAAGAACGCCCGTCATATTATTGTTAGCGAAACGCAATTTATTGTGATCAAGATAACATAAATCGTTTTCGATTGATCTATCGTTATGAACTGTTTGATCGTAATCAAAAGCTACGGCAAACTATTGATAACTATCTGTCATTTAATTGTTTTTATGATTAGTACATCAAGATTCGGTTGGGAATAAGAGGGAATAAAAATGAAGAAAATTATAGCATTGAGCCTGCTGTCTAGTTTAGTCGGTTGTGCTCAATTAACGCCGCCTAAAATACCACTGCAAACGCCGATAGATACTATTAATACCACAAAAATGACGGATAATTTCTCAGAGCCAAAAGTTGTGGCTGAATTAGATGCTTCGGTTAAAACCGATCCTCTTTATCAATCGAGTGATTCAATCGCCGTTAGCGAACAGCAGCTTGAAGTACCAGCCCCCTCAGAGCCTGAAGTTGCAGTAGCCGTTGTCGAACCAGCTGCTGCACCAACCGTAGTAAACAATGATGCAGCTATTGTCACAGATAGCACTGATGCTGTAGAAGCGACAGATGCCGCACAGTCAAATCCAGCAGCAAGCATTGATAACGCTGAAGTTACGCCAGCAGCTACACCTTCAGAACCAGCTGCTGAACCAACCGTAGTAAACAATGATGCAGCTATTGTCACAGATAACACTGATGCTGTAGAGGCGACAGATGCCTCACAGTCAAATCCAGCAGTAAGCATTGATAACGCTGAAGTTACGCCAGCAGCTACACCTTCAGAACCAGCTGTTGAACCAACCGCAGCAATGACTGAGCCTTTATCAGAAACCACACCTGAAACAACAATGGCCGAGGAGGCTCTTCAAACCAATGAAGATGGCTATAAAACCGTTAATATGCATGGTTATAGTATTCAAATTACAGCCTCAAGAGATGAACCCTCATTAGTTGCATTGTTATCCTTATTAGAAAGTCAGCAGCCAGCATGGATTAATAAAAAAATGCTCAATGGCAGCCAAGTTTATACATTATTACTTGGTCACTATGCTGATTATGACCAAGCCAAAGCTGGTTTAATGTCATTGCCTCAAGTTGTACAAAACAATGGTGCATTTGTGCGTAACTTTTACGATATTGAGCACACAGGTTCGCCACAACTGAAACAGTTACAATAATTCAGTGTTTAACAGTATATAAGCGGTGGTTTTATCACCATTTGCAGCACAAACTTGGTGTGATTTAAAAATAATTCACGATATGATGAGGTTGAGGCTACATTCAGTTGGCTTTTTTGATTACTATAATCAACAGTGAATGCCTTGCTTTTTTTGACCTTGGTAGTCTCCAAGGTCTTTGTGATCTGCATTGTATTGTGATTGGTATAATTAAGGAACGATAATGAGTTCTATCCACGTTTTATTATTATGCGGTGGCGGTAGCGCTGAGCATGAAGTTTCTCTAGTGTCTGCAAACTTTATTGAACAGCAATTAAAAGCGATTGATGGCGTTAGCTATACACGTGTAGAAATGACAAAAAATGAGGGCTGGTTAGATTCAGACCAACATCCTTGCGAATTGAATTTGGATAAAACACTCTCTGTTGTCGGTGAGCAACGCATCGCAATTGATTACGTGATCCCTTGTGTGCACGGATTTCCCGGCGAAACAGGAGACTTGCAATCACTGTTTGATCTAGCAGGTTTACCTTATTTAGGTTGTGGTGCTGAAGCTAGCACAAATTGCTTTAACAAAATTACCACCAAATTATGGTTTGATGCGCTAAATATTCCCAATACTCCTTATGTGTTTTTGAGTGAGAACACAGAAGATGCTCACCAACAAGCTCAAGCAGCATTGGCTAAGTGGGGTAAGGTGTTTGTTAAAGCGGCATGTCAGGGCTCATCTGTAGGTTGTTACAGTGTAGCGGACACCGAGCAACTACGCGTTGCGGTTAATAATGCGTTTGGGTATTCAAACCAAGTATTAATTGAAAAGACCATCAAGCCACGTGAGCTTGAGGTTGCAGCGTATCAATTTGGTGATCAGTTAATTATCACCAAGCCTGGTGAAGTGTCATGTCCTGATGATAAATTTTATAGCTATGAAGAAAAATATAGCACTGATAGCTTATCAACCACACAAGTTGAAGCGCACAATCTAACAGCTGAGCAAATTGAAGCTATTCAGCATTATGCGCGTAAAGCGTTTGAGCAAATGAAACTTAAAGATTTGTCTCGAATTGACTTCTTCTTAAGTGAAGATGACGAAATTTTGCTAAATGAGATCAATACTTTCCCTGGAATGACACCGATTTCAATGTTCCCTAAAATGCTAGAGAACTACGGTCATAGCTTTACGGATTTTATTGAACTAGCGATTAAAAACGCAGTGAAGTAAACAACGTCGTAATCTAATGATAAAAAAGCCAACCTATAACGGTTGGCTTTTTTATTGTTACTGGTTTTATTTAGTATTTTTATCAGCAAATTTCTTCAGAGTGTTATCGCGTTTAGCTCGTTGACCAATATATTGAGCTGGCATAGCAGGGCTGAGCCACCGACCTTGATGCTGAATTTGATGAATAGATAGCCCTGCATCGGCTAAATCTTGGCTAGCACCGACTCGTGGTGATTGACCTGAGAATATGACATCCGTAGGAAGCTCTAGCTCTTGGCTAGCACGTCTAAAAATACGATAAATAGAAGAGTGATCGAGAGGGTTGTCGCCAATATTATTGTGTCTATCTATACGGCGAAACACAAACCCGCTATCAATCATGGATAATGTTAGCCACCGATTAACGGCACTCGAAGCAACCTCACTGAGCCCGATTAAATTATCATTAATGCATAGAGTGATAAGACCATCTTGTGCAACCTCAATATCATTAATGGTTAATGCTGTGACTTCTGAGCGTTTTAACATTCCTTCAAAGGCTAACGCCCAAATCGCCATATCACGTACATCCTTGGCTTTAGTTGAGCGTATAAATGACTCAAAAAGGTCGTGTAAGTGGTTATCACGAAAGGCATGAGCGTTAGTATAATCATCATGCTTATCAAGACGTTGTTTGTGCATAGCGAGCTTTATTTCACTACTTAAACACGGATTAGGTAATGCATGACAACGATGAACTAAACCTATAGTGACAATGTAACGTTTTAGGCTGGCTAATTTGCGGGTTTGTGCCATTTTTTCAATATAACGGTGAACAATTTCCGCAGATGCCGGTAAAGGTGATGCATTATGCTGTGAACAAAAGACTAAAAAGTTATTCCAATCGTTCTTAAACGCAACCAGAGTATTTTTAGCGTATTGTTGATGGGTTAAATGTTGCCAAATACTGATTGACTCAGCGACATTGGAGAAATCGGTAATACTGGCACTGCGGATTTGGTCATCTTCAATAATGGTTATTTTCTTTGCCACAACAACACCTAATGCACTATAACTTTATATGACTTTAATAATAACAACGAACACTGAAAAACGAAAGAATAATCATAAAAAGCTAGCATAGACACTCAAGTGTTATTACTATGTAACTAGTTTAACATGCTGATTGTTAACGAATGTAACGGCTTTAATCAGGTAGGAAATAGACAATGAAAAAACGCCTTTTTCATCGTGGTTATATTATTGAAAATAGTACTGGGTTAACTTCTGATTGGAAAGCTGTCATTAATGGACAAGCTGTTCAAGGGATGTTGGCTAATGTAAAAAAGAGTGTTAATTGGTGGTGTGATACTAAGGCGTTTATGCCGCCAGAACGTTTTGCGTCACATGAAAGCAAGACAAGCTCATTAACTACGGTGAGTGCTGAGAATTATCGTGGCATTGTTTTAAAAAACGATAATGGTAAAGCCAATGAGTGGTATGCAATTGTACGAGGTCAATTACTGAAAGGTGATATCGTTTCTATTAAAAAGTATTTAGATAAAATACTGCTCGTTTAAAAAACAGTGCCTATTTAGGGTAGGCACTGTTTAAATTCATTATTTAATGATTAATCATCGTCATCACTTTTTGATACATCAACGAGATATTTACCGTCAAGCCAGTTACGTCCAATCAACAATTTATATTCTAGTTTTTTACGATCACGTAAGTTAACCGGAATTGCGTGGCTCTTACCATTCCAAATCAAATCCATAACAATGGCATAACGACGTTCAACACCTTGAGCATTACGTATTCTACTGATTTTAATGATTTTTCCAGTATGTGTTTCTTCCTGTCCTCGAGCATTAGCTGTTTTAAAACTGATCATTTTACCTAAGTTTTCACGCCAGCTATCTTTATTATTACTAGGGTTATTATTACCGTCAATCACATGTAAATCATAAGCATTGATTGATGTTGTATTTGCGCCGGTATCAATGCGTGCTTTGAAATCCATATCAAGATCTTTAACATGAATGGTTTCAATCGGCCCAACAATGTATTTACCATTACACTCGTTGGCAGCGTAGCTCATGGTTGATACAGTTGCTGCTGCAACTAAAATGGCAGAAATAAAAACTTTTTTCACATAAACTCCTGATATTATTAGCTCTTCAATATAGATAATAGACTGAGTTATGATAACTATTTTCAATTTTATGTAAAATCATTCAATAATTATTATTTAATGTAGAAGAAGTTGTTTTTCTATCTGCTGAAAACAAGTCGGTGTTTGATTGAATTGAACAGTGTTAAAGCCCATTTCAGTGGCAATTTTAATATTGTCGTCGTTATCATCAATAAAGAGGCTTTCGTGAGGGGTTAGCTGATAGCGTTCACACAGTCGTTCAAATATTTCTTGTTCTGGTTTCATGACTAATTCTTTGCCTGATACTAAGCCACCATCAAAAAATGAAATAAAATGGTGCTTTTCATAGAGAGTATCAAAAAAAGCGCTGCACATATTTGTCAGATAATAGAGGGAATAAGGCTGCTTAGTAAGTTTTTGAAACAGTATTTCAGTTTGGTTTATTTTTGTGAGGCTATGTTGAATATGAATAATAAAATCTTCTATGCGCTGCGGAGGGATTTGTGTACGCGCTGAGAATTTAGGGATCACTTCGGCAATAAGCATTGTTCCGCGATCAAGTGATAACCAATCAGAATGTTGCAGGACATCTCGCAGTAAGATATCGCGTTCAGGTTGTGATATCGTAAAACTATTAACAATTTGAAGTGGATTCCACTCAAATAATACTGCACCAAAATCAAAAATCACATTATGAATCATAAGATGTTCCGTTAGAGTACCATTTATTGATAGTATTGCTTCATGAGTATTTCGCAAGATTGATGTGTTAACTTTTAATGTTATTCACACAATCAAGCAACCAAGTGAGATAGATTGCACAATGAGTGATAATAATCGTTTAGTTTTCTCAACCGAAACCGGTCGAATTAAAGAAGAAAAAGTACAACCAACACGCCCAAAAGGTGATGGTATTGTTCGTATTCAACGCGAAACAAAAGGGCGCAAAGGCAAAGGTGTTTGTATTGTTTCTGGCCTTGATATTGAAGATACTCAATTGAAACTGATTGCTGCTGAATTAAAAAAAATATGTGGCTGCGGTGGCTCTGTTAAAGATGGAAAAATCGAAATTCAAGGTGATAAGCGTGATGTGATTAAAGCGCATCTTGAAAAGAAAGGCCACACAGTTAAATTGGCTGGCGGTTGATTGGCAACATAGAGTCTTAGTGATTCATTATCATAGAACATAAAAATCAGGCAGTAGCGTTAATATTACTGCCTGATTTTTATGTTTATTCAGAACAACGCTCGTCGATCATCGCTTGAATATGTGTGCCATAGAAGGTTTCATCACCAACCCAATTTGCTGGTTCTGCACTACTTGGCATCGTTTGATTAGCCGCATTTCTCAATAGCACATTACAATAATTGAATGAAAGTGCGCCAATTTCATGGCACCCCGCACAAGCACCATCCCCACGTTCTGCATAAGCTGGAGGATTTGTCCACCCTTGAGAAGAAACCGGCTGATAGCGCACATTGGGATCAATATCGTGATCTGCAGAGATGTCAATAGCGGTACCAGGATGAATTAAGAAAACATTTTTACCTCGATGGCAGCCAGTACAGTCTTCTGCAAGTGTATTACCATTTTGAATATCAGTAATATTAAAGGCTAAATCATTGCCGCCGGTTATTCTGGTGCCAGTTTCGTTATCTATATTATCCCAAAAACAGGCTTTACCCGTTGTTTTGCTTTGACAAATAATACCAAGAAATTGGATAAATTCGTCGCCTGTAGTGTCATTGACGACCCAGCGGGGTAATGCCATACAAGCACCTGGCACCGTGGAACTTTTATAGGCGTAAACCTCTGTTCTATCGCTGTCTAAAAAATCGGTGGTGGCGGTGCCTTGATGAACCCATAGAGCTGATCCCCAAGCTGGCGGAATAGGTACATCATTTTCACGACATGTTTCAATGTAATCGTCAGTTTCTAGAGGAGGGATCAAAATTAAATGGTTCAGTAGTGAACGTTGAGAAAGTAAATCAAGCAGCCACTGATAATCTGTTATACGAGTTAGTGGGAATAAACGATGGGTATGATGGCGAAATAAACGGAAAGCGGGAAAGTACTTATCTTGTAGTTGCGGTTTAGTACTGCTAATCATGGCATCAATCAAAACATTATTGAACAGTACTTTTTCGATATCAGAAGATTGCTTTATCTGTGCAAAATCGGATTCTATTTCCATAAACTCTTTTTGTTGATCATTACTCAAATTTGGCTTTAATTCTTCCATAAACGCCTTTTGCATTAGTAATACCTGATCTTTATCTATATTGAGTTTATTACCACCAGCATCATAAAGTGATTCATAGTAACCATTTGAGATATCATTGACTTTAAATTTAAGGTCGGGTTGAGATTCAGGGGGTTGTTCTAATTGAGGTTGTTCAGACGTAACATCATCAGGTATTTCTTTAGTATCATCGGCGCTATCACCACCGCATCCTAAAAATAACACTGAAGACATTACAATCATGAGAGAGTTTATTTTCATTATTTGACTCTGGTGACTTAACAATCGTAGTCAAATTATAGATACCTCAAATAGCATCGTTTTTCATTTATAAGAATGGAGAACAACTAAGCCATTATAGCGTAACGATAAAAACGAATAGGTTATAGCCTATCCGTCTGTTTATATTGAAAATAACTAATTAAATCGCCGCTGATTCTTTTTGGGCACATGACGTATACGGGCAGTAGTTGTTCATGGTTTTTAGAAAATACAAACCCATTTGATGTCCTAAATCATAATCATGGTTAAGTGCATTGATATCACTGCCAATTAATTTTGACTCTAAAGCCTTGTGTGGGTAAATCTCATAAATATTGACATCATCAGGAGGATTATTGATGAAGTCTTCACTCTCATTGTATTTTTGCTCATGTAATAACAGCATATCAATGAAAGCTGCTGCTTTGGTATGTGTTAATCCACGCTTGAGAGTTTTTAACCATTGGTGGTTTGCATTCAATCCAACTGGATTGGTACGAATGACAACAATGTTTTTATAACCACGATCATAAGCTTCTTTAGCTGGAATTGGTGCATGTAAGCCACCATCAACCCAGTATTGTTCATCAGAATAAATCGGTTGACGGTTTAAAAGGGGAATAGCACACGATGCCTTTAACTTTTGATCCCAATCATTAGCGTTTAGGTCAAAAAAAACTGCTTGATTGTGATCTAAGCCTGATGCTGTTGCTAACACCGTACGGTTGATCATATTCTTACGGCCAGTATGCCAATCTAATTTTAATTTAGTTTGGGTTTGTTCTATCAACCAATCGAGATTCATACCACCGCGAGCAGTAAATAATTTAGAATAACTAAAAAACTCACGGGTTGTGGTTATTTCAGTAATAACACGATAAGCATGCTTAGGTTGTTGACAAATATAAGATGCAATATTTAGAGAGCCTGCTGATGTACCAATTAATAATGAAAAAGGATTAAACTCTTTCTCAAGAAAAGCATCTAAAACACCCGCTGTAAATATACCTCGCTGTCCACCACCTTCGGTAACAAGTGAAATATCTTTTATGTTGTTTTTTTTGAAATATAATGGCTCAATATTATGCTTACAATAAGAGATATGTTGACCTCTCATAATATTTATCTCCAACTCACATGTTTAATATAATGTGAGGAAAAATTCGCTGGCATATTCATAACTAAAGTATGCCAGCGATAAATTAAGCTGCACGAACATTAACTGGAAGATCTGCACCAATTTTAGTTAGCGCTATTTGCCATAAGCTAATATCACGACAGCGGAATGCACCTGCACAGCTTAATAAATAGAAACGCCACATTCTGTAGAACGTTGCATCGTAATTTTTATAAATTTTGAACCAGTTCTTTTCAAATCTTTCACACCACGCCATGAGTGTTAAATCGTAATCTGGACCAAAATTATGTACATCTTCAATATTAAATTTGTTTTCAACAGAACCACTTAATTGTGCGAGTGATGGAATAACACCGTTAGGGAAAATATATTTATTGATCCACGGGTCGGTACCATCTTTAGAGGTTGGGCTACCAATAGTGTGTAATAAGAAAAGACCATCATCAGCTAAAAAGCTGTTAGCACATTTGAAATATTCATCATAATTTGATGGGCCAACATGCTCAATCATACCAATAGAAACAACACGATCATAAGGTTGATCTGGCGTAAATTCACGATAGTCTTGCAAAATAATTTTAACCGGTAGTTTCTTCTTATCTGCAACCTCTTGGCCTAGCGCCATTTGCTCTTTTGATAAGGTTAAACCATCACAAATCACACCGTATTTCGCTGCAGCATAGTTCATGAAACTTGCCCAACCACAACCGATATCAAGTAAACGCATACCTGGTTGTAAATCTAACTTGCGACAAATTAGATCCATTTTATGTTCTTGGGCTTGGTCTAGTTTTTTTGCATCTTTCCAATATGCACAGGTATATGCCATACGCTCATCGAGCATATTTACAAATAAATCGTTACCGATATCGTAGTGGAAAGGTACATCTTCTTTAACACGGTTTACTGCTTGTGGGTTGATTAAGTTTTTTAATTTAGTCACACCATAATTAGCTGCAAACTTAACTTTATCTATTCCCGATAGCTTATCTTCTATATTACTGCGAAGTAACTTACTAATTAGGATATCAATGCGTTCACAATCCCATAAACGATCCATATAACCTTCGCCAAAAGCGATCGTGCCATCTAATAAAATATTATCAAAAAGTTTGTCATCATTAACAGTAATATCCCATGGGCGAGTACCATTAATTTCAATATCAGCTTGCTTTAATAGGTCACGAAATAATTCTTTATTTTTAGGCATAATATACTCGATTATTTGTTTTGAAAAATAGCTGAATAAAATTCATACCTACTAAATTAATAATGAAATACAACAATTAGATGTGGTATATAAAAGTAATATATCAATCATGTTTTCATTATGTTTGAATAGTAATAAATTTAGTCTGTTAAATATATTTTATTCTTCTTAATTACTTATTTAGTCATACTTAATGTGAGCAATAAATTACATGCATCATTATGTAAATAACCTCTTACATGTTTATTTAAGTATTTCCTTTTCTTGGTAAGTACTATATCGCTACATCAGTTAGCTTAATTTAGATTATTTGACAAAAAATATATCAAAACGGACATTTTTTAATATGTACTCTAAAAACGTACTTATTTTAGTAAAAACTAACTATCTCAACTGCATGGCATTCGCACATAAAATTTACAGAAACTGAATAGGGTTACATGAGATTGCATTAAGTTTTTGGATAAGTCTCATTAGTCGATATTGAAGGATAACGTCTACTATTAAAGCAATTGCGCCTGATTAAGGAAGACTGTATGTCCGATGTAAATGTATTTAAACAACCTAAACCGTTTTATCTCATATTCTCGATAGAGTTTTGGGAGCGGTTTGGCTTCTATGGCATGCAAGCCATTCTTACAGTGTACCTTGTTAGCATTCTTGGAATGTCTGAATCAGAGTCGTTTACATTATTTGGTGCTTTTTCTGCATTGATTTTTGGTTCTGTGGCGATTGGTGGTTGGGTTGGCGATAAAATCCTAGGTACGAAACGTACCATTACGCTTGGTGCATTTATTCTAACGATCGGTTATTCGTTATTAGGGATCTCAGCGGCGGGAGAGTTTGGGGGTAAAGAGCTGCTTTATATAGCAATGGGTTTTATTACCATGGGTAATGGCTTATTTAAAGCTAACCCTTCAAGTTTGTTGGCCAAAGTCTATGAAGAAAACGACCCTCGCCTTGATGGTGCCTTTACCATGTATTATATGGCGATTAACTTAGGTTCATTTTTTTCAATGCTATTAAGCCCTTGGATAGCAGAAAAAATGGGCTACGGGATGGCATTTGGTGTTAGTGCGGTAGGCTTACTCATTACAATGATTAACTTCATGGTAATGGGGCGCATTGTTAAAAATATTGGTTCTAAGCCCGACATGGTGCCAGTGAATAAACTTTACTATGCGGCGGTTGTGGTTGTAACGATTCTATTGAGCTTTTTAAGTGCGGTGTTATTGCAACATCTGTTCTATGCACATGCAATTTTAGTTGTGGTTGGCATTATCATTGTGTTTGTATACTTCAAAGAGGCGTTTAAGTCCAAAGGGCTTGAAAGATCGAAGATGTTTGTTGCCTTTGTATTAATGTTGCAGGGTGTGGTGTTCTTTGCTTTATATTTCCAGATGCCGACTTCGCTTAACTTCTTTGCTATTCATAATGTTAGTCATGATTTATTTGGGGTTAAAGTTGAACCAGAGCAGTTTCAAGCGTTAAACCCATTTTGGATCATGGTTGCTAGTCCATTATTAGCCATTCTTTATAATAAACTTGGTGAACGATTTGCAATGCCATTTAAGTTTGCCGCTGGAATGGTGTTATGTAGCCTAGCGTTTTTGATTTTAAAATACTCAACAGGTTTTGCTAATACCCAAGGGATCATCAACTCAAATTGGTTGGTCGTGAGTTATTTATTACAATCAGTGGGTGAGTTATTAGTTTCAGGCTTAGGGCTGGCGATGATTGCACAGTTAGTACCACAACGAATGATGGGTTTTGCGATGGGAATGTGGTTCTTAACGTCGGCAACCGCCGCAATTTTAGCTGGCTGGATTGCGAGTTTAACAGCCGCACCGAAAGGAGTTATCGATTCTAATCAAACTCTTGTGCTATATGCCGAAGTATTTGGTGAAATAGGGTATGTAACCGCAGCGATTGCTGTTTTTACATTGCTTATCGCACCTAAGTTAACCCGCATTATTCAAAACAAAGAATAAAACAATCAACAGACGATAGTTAATAACGGCAATCAGTCACATGATTGCCGTTACTCTTTTAGTTACTTATCGCTCGTTGCTAATACTGCAATAAAGGCATCAATATCTTCAGCTTTAGTCGCAAAGTTAGTCACTAAACGTGCAACACCGTCGCCCCAGCGATTAGCTAAAAACTCAAACCCATGTTCATGCAAGGTTGCAATTGTTACTGGTGACATTTTACAAAAGACAATATTTGTTTTAGAAGGATGCAATAGCTCTACACCTTCAATTGCGCTAATACCGTCACGCAGTTTTGTTGCCATTGCATTGGCATGTTGGGCATTCGTTAGCCATAAATTATCGGTAATGTAGGCATCTATTTGTGTTGATAGGAAACGCATTTTAGACATTAAATGTCCAGCACGTTTACGACGATATTCAATTTCATTTTTTAAGCTAGTATCAAATAGAACAATCACTTCAACACCAAAGGTACCGTTCTTAGTCGCACCAAAAGAAAGGGCATCAACACCTGCTTTCCAGGTCATTTCAGCAGGAGTACAGCCTAATGCATCGATAGCATTAGCAAAGCGTGCGCCATCCATATGGTATTTTAAATTATGGCTCTTACACACATCACCAATTGCACGAAGTTCATCAAGGGTATAAACGCTACCGGTTTCAGTCGCTTGAGTTACACTAACAACTGCGGGTTGAACTGTATGCACATCACCAATTTTTAACGAAGCGCGTTGGCTAAGTTTGATAGGGTCGATCTTACAATCATCACCGTCGATAGTTAGTAGCTTAACGCCATTACTGAAAAACTCCGGTGCACCACATTCATCGTTATTAATATGACTGTTTGGGTGACATAGCACCGCGCCCCAAGCAGGAGACATTGCAGCTAAACATAAACTATTGGCCGCCGTACCTGTTGGTACTAAAACCACCGCAACGTTAGTTTCAAACAACTCGCTCATTTTGCGATCAAGCTGTAACGATAACTCATCATTACCGTAAGGTGTTGCATCACCAGCGCTAAATTCAATTAAATGCTGCAATATTTGTGGTGAAACACCAGCAATATTGTCACTGGTTAAGCCAATGGTTTTCTTAGGTGTCGCTAAAGATGAGTGTGTCATTATCATGTAGCCTTAATATCGATTGAGTTATCAATATACTCAATTTCATGACGAAGATAAGCGTTTTTATTGTAACGGAAAGTTTTTCCTACAGCGGCTTCCAAAATTAAACCATCCCAATTCGCTAGCAACGTCAGTTATAGATTTGAGTAATTAACGCTGAATTTAAGTACCAAGCAAAATGAAATGTGCGGCAGTATTTAAAGTCAGTGTTAATTACCTATTTTATGGTAAATAGCAAATACTGTTAAATAGACAAAATTCATTGATGGGTGAGAACACTTATAGACTTAATAATCAATTAACTAGCTTAGTTTATAGCATGGTATAAATATCCGATATCCTATTTAACATAAGGTACATAATGCGCACTAAGGT
>NZ_MSCC01000002.1:739355-897102 GCF_002954455.1 Photobacterium aquimaris | reverse complement strand
AAAGGTTGTAAGTCCCATTTAGAAATGTCATGTTGAACTATCTTCAGATCATAGGTTTTGCTATGAACTGGAATCAATAAATGTTGCTCACTATGACTGAAAATGAATTAAGCCGAATCAAATTTATTCAAGATGTTTGTGATAAACAAATTACTGGTGTTGAAGCTGCTTGTCGACTTAACTTGAGTTGTCGTCAAGTATCACGATTAGTAAAACGCTTTACTCAGTTCGGTGCTGGCGGATTACTTTCACAACAGCGCGGCGTGCCAAGTAATCATCGTTATGATGATAACCTTAGGCTGCGTATTTTAAAGCTCATCCACGAATATTACGCAGACTTCGGGCCCACATTGGCGCGTGAAAAATTGATTGAACGTCACGGCATTAAAATTGGATTAGAAACCTTACGCCAATGGATGATCGCTGATGGCCTTTGGGTGCCACATTTCAAACGTAAGCCTCGTGTTTATCAACCGCGTCATCGACGTGATTGTTATGGTGAGTTAATTCAGATAGATGTCTCACATCATGATTGGTTTGAAG
The DNA here is from genome assembly GCF_002954455.1 of Photobacterium aquimaris. Taxonomy (GTDB): domain Bacteria; phylum Pseudomonadota; class Gammaproteobacteria; order Enterobacterales; family Vibrionaceae; genus Photobacterium; species Photobacterium aquimaris. The sequence continues at coordinate 896,559 of NZ_MSCC01000002.1, read as the reverse complement.
GTCGCAGCGACAAATGTTGCTTGTTGGTTTTCATTGATGATGCCACCGGCAAACTGATGAACTTACGTTTTAGCGAAACAGAATCTGCGTTTGATTACATGGTTGCCACGCGTGAATATGTTGAACATCATGGCAAACCCACTGCTTTTTACAGTGATCGGCATGCGGTATTTCATGTCAGTAAACGGGATGCAGAAACCAACCGTGTGACTCAGTTTGGTCGTGTTTTACATGACTTAAACATTGAATTGATTTGCGCAAACAGCTCTCAAGCCAAAGGTCGTGTTGAACGTGCCAACAAGACCTTACAAGATCGCTTAGTCAAAGAAATGCGTTTACAACACATTGATAATATTGAAAAAGCTAATCCGTGGTTCCCCGACTTTATCCTTGATTTTAACCAACGTTTTGCCAATACTGGTGAGACTCAAACCGCATATAGCATCATCATGTTACCTCATGCGAATAGTTTGATTGTTACAGGTTCACTCTCTCAAATAGTCCAGATAGATAACCTATTTCATTACAAGCTAAAATTGGGGATACTTATGATACATCAAGATGCTCTGTTAAATTTGAATCTAAAGTTACATATTTTAAAGGGAAAATAAAAGTATTATCTATTTTTGCAAAGTGGGTTGGTCTAATAATATCAGCTTTATTATTAACTTTACTTACATATTTAGGATTTAACCCTTGAATACACACATTGCTTATTAATTTGTATCTTCTCTGTTTTACCATCAGTTTTTTTTCTATTAATAGGTCAATTATATGTTAAATATGCAAGCACTAAATTAGAATCATTTATGGAGCAGCAAAAAGATGCTGTAGATGATTGGGAAACGGTTTATGGTAATGTAATGAAATAGTTTTTTAAAAGCCGATTATATATCGGCTTTTAAATGAAATTTCATTTTAACTTCTTTAGCATCTAAGCCGTTCTCAATACACGTAATTCATCTGTTGCACCTATTTCGATGATAGCATTCCCCATAACAATCCGATCTAGTGTTAAGGGCCAGCCATCTGGATTATTTTCAAACGCTGATACTGTATTTGCTAGCATTTTTGCCGATGTTATTTGCATTTCATCACCACATTTAAATTATCCGCTATAAGGGATAAATCTCGGCAAGCATACATTTTCATTAAACGCCAACAGATTGACTGTATTGCCTTAAATATGATGTTCTTGTTTTACGTAACAGACTAACTTCCCTACTCTTTAACCTTGCTCACCAAATATAAAAATACCGCCACAGTGGACGGTATTAGATTGGTTCTAGTTATTTAGACTTAGCAGTGCTCTTCTCGGTGTCTTTAAACCAATAGTAAGTCGGCAACTCTGAGTACGTTAGTTGTAACTTGTTAAGCTCATTATTGTATACCGCGCCAAATTTTGGATCTTGTAAGATTAACTTTTTCATTTCTTTAATAGTGACGATTGCGGCTGGTCATCTTACTAAGTATGAGCCTAGCGAACCTTTGTATTTCATGATGGTTAATTAGTTACAGTGTCACTTTTGTGAAATACTGAGATGATTACACCGGACAAGATGTACTTAACCTACTCGCGTTAGGTGGATGGACAGGTGGTCGAATAGATGATGATATGTCGAATCGCTTTGGCATGGAAAGCCGCTATTAACGTTCATAATTAATAGATTTTTAATCTTTATCCGCTACAGGGGATAAATAATAGTAGCAATAATGAAGATAGCTTGATCTACGTTGAATAATAAAGTGGTTAAATATCAGTGTGGATTTTAGGGAAAATACAACTTGCAACGGGGATACGTGAGTAACAACAGCGGCAATAACAAGGTTGACTAACCTACTACTATTGTCGAAATAGTAGTAGGCCAAACATCATAAATAGAAAGATTCTATTCTGCAGTTTGTTGAAGCTTACTAAGCTCTATTTCGATTTTTTCAATTTCAGCAGTGTAACGTGCTTTACTCGCACCATCCCTAGTAGATTTAGACATGGCTTGTAACTTAGAAAGCTTTTTTGTAAGGGTAGCTAATTGATTCTGAGTTCTACGATTGCTGCTCATTAATAAATGGTACTCCAATAAATAAATTTTTGTGTGACATACAATATGAATAGTATGTTAATACAATACCTTAACTCATTAAACGGTTAACACTATTGTATTTCTAGCTCGTTACATTTATAGCGTAGCATATAAGACTACAAAAAATAAAATATTAATAGCGTTTAGTTTCGTTTTGATAACTAGCACCTGTTATTAATGCTATAGAGAGTCGATATTCCCACTAAGATCATAACATTAAGGTTACCTTGTCTGTCTTTTGTTAACAATTGAAGATACTCATAAGTGTTGTATGAGGCTTTTATTGCTTTTATAAAAAAACAAAAAATCCATATCGTGAAATATGGATTTTTAAGGTGTGATTTCAAGTTCTGTTTTAGCCGATGTTTTTACAACGTGAAGCTAAGATAGGATCCACATTGCCTTGAATTTTTTGAATTTTAGCCGCACGTTCACATTCCCATTTTGATACTGGGTATTGCTTATCCCATGCTGTCATTAATTGACGCTGCTGACGGCTCATTTTGTAGCTTGGGTACACCGCTTCAAAATACATGTAAGTACGTGCGATAACACCACGCGCGCGCTCTGGTGGTTGTGCATCATGGTCTTTTTTATCAATGATCATGTCGCAGCTACCAAATGAACGATAGTCTTTGCTGGCTGTTTTAGGCAGCATCACATAGTTGTAGTTCTGGCGAGCCGCATTCACAGCGCCTACTGCTGGGAATAAGTTATATAGGTCTGATTGCATTAAGCGATATTCAGCATTGGCTTTTTCAGCACATTTACGGCCTTTAAATGATTTGCCTTTGCTATCAACACATACCTTTGCCCCATCACGCCATTCACTAAATGAGCGACCAAAGTTCTCCGCAGGTACTACGTGTTCAGCTTCCCAACGTTTAACGCGCTTTTTATATACGTCAGTTGTAAAGCCTGAAGGTAATGTAACGTATTTTTTATTGTTGAAATCAGCACCACAGTAAATAGTTTTCATATCTACAGGATTGGTATAGATCTGCTGTTGCATGATCTTTTTAGCTTTGCTGAATGATTGGTTAGTCGTGTTACCTTGTGGGGTTTGTGCAAATGCTAGCGTCGGTAAGAGTGCGACACTTAGTAGCATAATATTGGTTCGATTCACGATGTTCTCTTTCTATATAGTGCGATCAAAATGCCGAATTAATGGCACGTTGATATAACAAAACCAGACTAGGGTTTGGTTATGATTGGATTAAATACGTGGTAAGTTGTTTATTAGCGACCTACGTTTACAGGATCACTTTCACTCGACCGACATCGCCCGTTGTTAGGCGTACTTTTATGCCGTGAGGATGGGTTGGTGAGTTAGTAAGTATTTTTTCTACCGTACCTGATGTTAGTGTTCCGCTACGTTGATCTTGCTTTAATACGATTTTAACGTCTAAACCAACATGGATATTAGAACGGTTTGTGCCTGACATATTGACTCTTTTGTTTTTAATTTTTAGAGCTGTATTATTGATTGTTTACAGTAAAACGCAACTGAATATTAACAGTTGATTATTTTTTGATCGTTATCGACGATTTTTTAACTATTACTGACGTTTATTTACTGCTCTAGCGTAAGCGCTGGGTTATTTGTTAGGCTAATAGATAAACAACAAATATGAAGGACGGCGACATGAAAGTAATGAAACAGATGCTATTAGCAACAACACTTGCAACTATCAGTGGCGGTGCATTTGCTTCTGAATCGACTCAAACAGTACCACAACCTCCGTGTGATGCTGGTTTTACCACGATTGTGACTGGCGATTATAGTAAAGCACCGCAACAAACATGTTTGCCAACGGATCCAAAGCAAGCGGTAACGATGAAGCTAGGCCAAACGTTTACATTAAGTTTACCGCTAATCCTTCTACTGGTGCTTCTTGGGCGCTGCGCTCAATGCCAAATTCATTAATGTTGTTGAGTGTTGATTATCATAATTCAACACAATGTAAGAAAGGCATGATCGGTTGCGGTGGTTTACGTTCATATACCTTTGAGGTGGTTGCTGCTGGTGTTGGAGAGTTAAAGCTTAACTATGGCCGCTCATGGGAAAAAGACAGCTGGGAAAGCAAAAATATTGCGATTTCAGTTCAACCTTAGTTGATTGTGTATAAATAACTAAGCGAACAATTGCCCTCCGTGATTTGGAGGGCTGAATACTATGAAGCGACTATCTGTTTTGAAGTGCTGGGCAATCTTTTGGTAGTAATTGTTCTGGTATTGCTGGTCCAACGCCCATATCAGCAGTCCACCCTTTTAAACCTCCTGTTTTAGGGTCAAAATCACTGCATTTGTAAGGCTTATCTTTAACTTGTAGCACAGGCGTTGAATCTGAATTTTCTGCTTTTGGCAATGCCGCAGCGGGAACTTTAACAACAGTGTTATGTTGTGTCTGCTCGATGATTGTATTGCTCTTTGTCGTCTGTTCACTTTTGATGATCGTAAATACTAAACTGCATATCACGATTCCACTAAGGACTGCGACGGCTGACTTTGTCGACTTTTTCATGAGCTATCCCTCTGTAAACACGCATTGGTTATCAATGGGCTATTTAAAGTCTATTTTATATAGAAGATCAAATTATGTATTAAAACAAAGTTATTATTGCTTGTTTAAGCATCAATTTAATGACTTATTGTTGCGAGTAGTGGCATTATTGTTTGATAACGCATCGGTAACTGACGATGTTGTTTTTGAATGATATACAATTTTTCTGTCACGGCTGTTAATGGCGGAGCAATGTATAATTTATGTTTATCGAAAAAATGTGCGATGGCGCTTTGAGGTAAAACGGTAAATCCTATCCCTTCGGCGACGGCAATTAAAATCTGATTGAGTTGATTGATATAGCTCGTTATTGGTAATTGCTCAATTTTAATATCGACTAAATCTGTTTGGCCGCAACTGCTGAAGTATTTGGTTAAATAATATTCAGCATCAGGGTGATCTATAAGTCCACAATCAGTTAATAGATCGAGATTAACATCAGTATCTTTATAGCGTAGTGGTAACACCAAACATAATTGTTCTTGGCCGATGGTGGTTGCTTTAAGTTTATTATTTTGCGGCGACTGAGTGACAATGCCCATATCAATAGTATTACTCTCAATATCTTGCAAAATTTTATGGTTAGGTGCTGCTTCGAGATGAAAATGCAGCTGAGGGTATTGCTGTTGTAAACGTAATAACTGCGGATATAACGATAAAGCAAACGAGCCAGAACAGGCTAATTTACAGATACCGGCATGAGGATTATCTGTTTGTAGACTATTGATTAAGGTTTGATACTGCTGAGTTTGTTGTTGGGCATATTGATATACAAGCATCCCCTGCTCGGTGAGCTCAAATTGTTTGTTATAACGGGTAATTAGCTGATAACCACAAGCTTGTTCTAACTTTTTAATATGTTGGCTGACACCTGGCTGTGTCATGTGCAAAATATCAGCAGTTTGTGTGAAATGCCCTGTATCTATTAATGTTTTAAAGGTTGTTAGCCATTGGGGATTAATCATTACTTACCGCGCATTATTACAAAAAATTATTGTAATGAGAGTAAATGATAATTTAATACATATCAATTACGACGGTAATGTTCTTTTTTGATTCATGAACCTGATTTGTTCAGTGCGCACTATTAAGAATTATTATTAACATATGATTAAAATACATATAATGTTTATTTATGTGTAATGCTATTTTTATGGATAATATAACTCCGTCTTATAACTTTTGTATTTTTAAAGAAAAAAGTTATAAATTTTAATGATATAAATAGAAGCAAATATCCGTTATTACCATGGTTATCACAATAAATGCTGATATTAATATCAAATGATATAAACAGATACGACAATCATTGAATAAAATTATTTTTTATGTGACCATTTATATATATCTAAGAATTGTAAAAGATTTACCTAATGAATAAAATAAAAAACATTATTACTACTGTTCAGAACTACCGCTATCATGACATGCATAAAAATAAGGCATTGACGATTCTTTCTGAAGTTGAGAAAACGAAAGGCAAATTAGCTGATAGTATTAAACAACAGTGTGATAAATATGCAATAGAAAAACTGGGTGATATTAAATATGCACCTTGGCTATATGTATACTCAATTATTCGTGGTGAATTTAAAGAAGGCTGGATCCCTGATAATTATTATGGAAAGGTTGTATTACCTAAATGTAATGGTATTAGCGGAACACCGGCGCAAATAAAAAATATAACATCGAAACTGTTTAATTCTCATTTATTTCCAGATTTAGTGTGTTATTCAAGTGGTATATTTAGTATTCCACTTGAGAATAGAGTGCTAGCCACAGATGAGATTGCAGACTACCTTTTTGATGGTCGTGATAGTGTGATTTTTAAGGTTAACTCTTCTAATCAAGGCCGCGGAATTTTCTTTTATACCAAAGATAATTTCTCTATTGCAGATGTTATGAAAAAAGGTTCTGGGATTTTTCAAAAAATCATCAAGCAACATGCTGTTTTTGATGAATTATTTCCAAAACCAGGCGCAACTATGCGTTTAACTACAGTATTAAAGCCAGACGGCACTACTTGCTTAAAAGCGGCTTATTTGCGTTTAGGTGTAGGCACAGATGAGTATGTACGTTCTGCAACTAATATTCGTGTCGCTATTGATATTGAAACCGGTGCATTATCTGATAAGGGTTATACCACTGAGTGGAATGAAATTAACGAGCACCCTAACACCAAAAAAGCATTTAAGGGCGTAATATTACCAAACTTTGCTCAAGCGCGTGAAAGTGTTGAAGAATTGCATAGCCGCTATCCATACGTACAATCAATTGGTTGGGATGTGACAATTAACACTGACAATAATGTTGAAATAATGGAATGGAATGCAATTCATAATAGCATTACCTTTACTGAAGCCGTTCAAGGGCCTTCATTTACAGATCTACCGTGGTGCGATAAATCATTATTATCGTGATAGTAGAGTTTCACCATTTAATATTTAGCCCAAGATTATTTTAGTATTACTATAATTATACAAAGCATATGCCATATTTATTGTTGGTGTGTGCTTTATTATTATTACTAATACCTCTTCTTTAATAATTAATTATTTATACTGTATTTATTCATATCATATTAAAAATGATTATATTATTTATGGTTATGTGTTTTTTCTATTATTTTTTTTTAACATATAAAAATAAAGTCTATTTATTGGCATACTTACATGTTACTTTTTGCTCAATCGGATAACAATAAATCGGTAATATTTATTGTTAGTTAATAAAGATTGAAAATGTAATGTTTAAAGCATGCATTATTTAGATGAGAAACTGATTTAATGAAAATCAAAGATATAAAAAAAGCAATTACATATATTCAAGACTATCGATATAACGCAGCATTAAACAAAGAAGCAATGGAGGTTCTTGCTAACTTAGAACACTCTAAAGGCAAGTTACCTCAAAATATCAAAGAGCAATGCGATAATTACGCTAAAAATACTCTTGGTGATATCAAATACGCACCGTGGTTATATGTGTACTCATTAATGCGCGGTGAATTTAAACATGGTTGGATCCCTGATAACTACTACGGCAAAATTGTATTACCTAAAAGTAACGGCATTAGTGGTACGCCGGCTCAAATTAAAAATATCAGTGGCTCTCTGCTAAAGTCTGATCTTTTCCCTGATTTAGTGAGCTATTCTAGTGGCATTTATAGTGCTTCAGCTTCCAATGATGTTTTAAAACCAGAACAAGTAAAAGACTTTTTGTTTAAAGATCACGACACTGTTATCTATAAACTGAATTCTTCATTTCAAGGCAAAGGTATCCATTTCTTCAATAAGGACGAATTCTGTTTGGATAAAGTCGCGAAGCTCGGTTCAGGTATATTCCAGCGTCTTATTGTTCAGCATCAAATATTTAATGAGCTATTCCCTAAACCAGGCGCGACAATGCGTTTAACTACAGCACTAACACCTGAAGGTAATGTTGATGTGCGTGGCGCTTACTTACGTTTAGGTATTGGCACTGATGAATTTGTAAAATCTTCAACCAATATTCGTGTTGGTATCGATTTAGACTCAGGTGCATTGTTTAATAATGGCTATACCAGTGATTGGTTTGAAATTGACCAACACCCGACAACGAAAAAGAGTTTTAAAGGGGTGGTTATTCCCAATTTTAAACAAGCTTGTGAAGATGTGATCGCATTGCATAAAAACTACCCTTTTGTTCAATCTATCGGTTGGGATGTTATTATCAATGAACATGGTGGTGTTGAAATCATGGAATGGAATGCTGTCCATAATGGGATCAAATTTACAGAGGCAATTCAAGGGCCGATGTTTGCTGACATGGCATGGACAGATAAAAAGTTCATCGCAGCATAATTTATTAAGGGTTGAATAAGATTGTTCAGCCCTTTTTTAGTTTAGAATTGTTTGTTGGTATTCTTTGAGAGATAAGCCAAATTGTTTTTTAAACCGCTGTGCGAATCGTGTCTCTGACTGATAACCACAAAGTTGTGCTAAATCCAGCTGAGTATAATGCTGCTTTTGAAGCAACGTTAATGCGTATCCCATTCTTAACTCTGCCAACACTTCTCTGAACTGGGTTGATTCTTCGCGTAGACGACGAATTAAGGTCGATTTACTTAATCCAAAATGCTGACACGCAGATTCAATACTGTGTTGTTCACCAGGATGTTGTTTAAATAACGCAACCAGCTTGTCACGCCATGATAAATCTTGTGAATTAAAGAGCTGATGTAACCTACCGACATTCGCTAAATATTCAAACAGCGCATTAACCATACACTCTTGAACGTTACGTGGTAACGATTTTGGCATGTTAATGATATTCATAAATAAATATTCACCCGCATGGTCAAACTGATAATCAGGTGCAATATTATTGCTCCTAGCCTGTTGACGCGAACGATTGATGAGCTCTGTAGTGGGCTTAATGAAAAAACACAGTTGCAAAGATGAAAATACACTCTGTGAGGGTTGGTTTATAAACGTATGTTGCGAATGGCCAGTGGTCAATAACCAATGCTGAGGATCAATATTTATCCAATCATTTTGCCATTGTAATTTTTTTACCCCTGTTTGTACCCAAACAATGGATGGATAGATAAAAGGAACATTACGTAATTGCTGTGATTTTTGACCGCTGTAATGAATGCATTGCACAACTGATGACATGCTATCCCCCTTTTAGCTATTTATATTATCGCTATAAAAAAGAAAGTCTCATAATAGAGTGCTATTAATGAGACTTTTCTTTTTAACTATCATTAGAACAATTAACGCTGGTAATGAGCTGTAATAGTAGATTTAGCTAATGCTGTACCATTTAGCATAAAGCTTACTAAAGCACATGATGCATCATCTGGTACTTCCATCTTTTCACAAGGCAATGCCCATACGGTGAATACATAACGGTGAACACCATGGCCTTCTGGAGGGCAAGCGCCGCCGTAACCATTAAAACCGTAATCGTTACGCATTTCTAAACCAGCAGCAAGATGCGTTGATGCGCCTTCTGCAAGCTCATGGGTTGATGCTGGAATATTAATTACCTGCCAGTGCCAAAAACCACTGTCAGTTGGTGCATCTGGATCAAAACATGTAACAGCAAAACTCTTAGTGCCTTCAGGAGCATTTTCCCAAGCTAATTGAGGTGAGATATTATCACCATCGTTACCAAAACTATTAAATGAAAAACGTTTATCGTGATGCAGTTCTTCGGCAATGCTGTTACTTGTCATAGTAAATGTTGACATGATTATATACTCTATTTGTTGTCGATGAAGTAACTATACGACTTTTTTGCTGTTTGTTTTCATCTTTAAGTGTCAAAATAAGTTTTTATTATTATCTATATGACATTTTTTGTTCTTTGTTAAATATTTTGACGGTTATGGTTGCGCGGTATGATAAAAGGCATATTAAAAATCAAATCGATTATAGGATGATTATTTAATGAAACTAGCTCCCTTGCTCCTACTCGCTAACCTCTTCTCTGGTGCTGTTATGGCACAGTCGACTTGTTCTGTTACTCACTTTGATGCTGTTAATATCGAACCAACAATAGAAGCAGTTAACTATGATAAACAAACCCAAATGGCAGCAGTACATCATTCAGCGCCTATGCGTTGTGCAACAATTAGTTTTCAAACAGAACATACATTAAATAAAGTCGCTAATGCTATTAATGATGAGTTTGAAGCCACATATGCAGATATGACGATGGCAAAATCACATCTTATAACCTTCTCTGATGATGATATTGATTCTGGTTACATTCAATTACGTCGTCATAAACCTCAAACTGTTTATGCATGTTTCTCAACCTCAAACACACCAATTACATCAATTAGCTGTAAATTTGAGTAACTTACGTTTAATAAAGATTACCACTTAACACCATAAAGAGATTAAATTGCTCAGTCTATTATGCTGTATATATAATCAGTGTTATTTTATCCAGTGTAATAGATGGACTTATATGCGTATAGAGTTAATGGTTAATAAAAATAATGTACCACAAGATGTTTTTTGCCAAGTTGAACACGAGTTTTGTCGTCGCATGGCTATATATTGGCCTGATGCTTTAGTTCGAGTACGTTTAGGTGGTGCAAATGAATTGAATGTACTTGGTGGTCTCAAGGAAGATAAACAACATGTCGAGTCACAACTTGAAGCTATGTTTGATGAGGCCGATGATTGGCTAGAGCAGCCAAGTTACGATATGTAGTACGTTATAATTGCATATTGAGCTTGCTAATTTAATACATGATGATGTTACTGATAAGCGTTTATAATAATTATAATGTTATTTATTGGTGGTTTTTATTATGAGCACGTTTATTTCAAAAGATATTTGGTCTGATTTTACTGCTGATCCTGAATTCCCTGGATTTAGTTTTCGAGACACAGATGAAAGTAATGCAAATTGTGTTACCGCATTACTTGAGCGTTGGAAAGCAGGTACTATCGAAGATCCACATCACCACCCTCATGATGATATGTCTATTATCGTTACTGGTGAGATCGCTATTCAATTTCACCTTCGTGTTGATGGCAAGTTAGTAAAAGACGGCGAACCAATGATCTTAAAAGCAGGTCAAACAGGCTACATTAAAGCCAATCGTATTCACAGTGTAGTGTATACAACTGACTGTGACATGGTCTATATCCAAAATAAAACATTTGGTTTTGAAGTCGATCATTAATCGTTGTTAAATATGTTACTTTTAAAAAAACTCTCACTGTTATTTGTGGGAGTTTTTTTGCTAATTTTTAATATTTGCTACTGTATTGATTAACAATAGATTTTTGACATGAAAGCAATAATGTAATGAAAGAATGAATAACACTTTTTAATTTTGTGGTTTTTATCGCATGTTATTGAAACTATTCTGACGAAATAACTCAATGCTATATATTAATGGAATGTTAAATTTTGTGGTGTTGTTATGTTTACGTTGATGGCGAGATTTGTATGTCCTAAGTGTGGGAAATCCGAATACCTTGAAGGGAAAAATCTTATTCTGTGTATTTGTGGTTATCGTGTTAATTACATTGAAGCATAAAAATATTCACTAATAACTTGCTAAAATATCACTTAGTATCGCTGATGCTGGAACTTGAGTATTAGATGGTGTGGTATAAGCTTTACAATATTTATATGCAATGTCTTTTTGTATATCGCTAGATAGCGTGTCATATTTTGTTTCTACTTCTAGTGGCAAGTCTTTTAGCGCATAAGTTAATGCATATAAATTAGCAATTGTCTGTAAGGCTTCAGTCGGCTGTTTGAGATCAAAAGGTGTAATTGAATAAATGTAGCCTAAGCGAAAAATCTCAAGTTCATGCGCCGTCTTTACTTTTGTGTCTGCATAAGCTAGTCCATTGAAAAATAAAGAAATACTAAGCATAGATAGTATGATTGTTCTTTTCATTGACTCTTACTCCTTTTGCATTGATAAAGCTATTTATAGCACATATGTTTTAAAGTGCACATCTGATATTTGTTAGTTTGTTGCATGTTATTTAAATTTATGACTATTTAGTCATATTTTACATCACTCATCTCGCCTTAATTCTACTTATATTGCTGTCTTTTATGAAAGATATGACAATATAACCGTAATAAATTCTATTTATTAATAGTTAGCGTTTTTAACAAATAACGATAAAATGCTTCACTAATATAGATAGAATTCAAATTGCTGGTGAATAAATGAAACATTTTTCAAAAAAATTCTCTACAGTTGTTATGGCGAGTCTTGCATTAGTCTCTACCAGTGTCTGCGCAACACCTTCTGGCACAAATATGTCAATCTGGATTGATGTTGGTGGCCCTGTCGGTGGACCTTATGCAACGGTTGTTCAAAACGGAGCAAAGCAAGCAGCAGAAGATCTTGGGGCTAACTTACGGGTTGTTTACTCTGATTGGCAGACACAAAAAATGATTGAAAACTTTAAACAAGCCGTTGCTGCCAACCCTTCTGGCATTATTATTATGGGTCACCCAGGCGATAGTGCGTATCAACCTTTAGTTATGGAAGCTGAAAATAAAGGCATTAATGTCACTTCAATTGATACTGCTCTGCCGGCAAGCATGGGAGCGATACAACATAAAGGTTTTGGTTATGTTGGAGTAAGTAACGCTAAACGCGGGATCAAGCTTGCAGCCGAAGCGTTACGTCGCGGCCAATTTAAAGCAGGTGATCATGCATTAGTTTGGGGAATAAAAGACATAGCAGAACGAAGTAAATCAACTCGAGGAATGATCAAAACCTTAGAGCAAGCTGGGTTAACTGTTGATTTTCTACAAATTTCACCTGAAACAGATAAAGATCCTTCATTGGGTACTGCTGCGATCACATCATACCTTGCCAGTCATATCAATACTAAGCTCATCTTAGTTGATCATGGATCCCTCACCTCTCAAATGGCTAATTTCTTGCGTAATGCAGGTGTTAGACCTAAAGAGATCTTTGTTGCTGGTTTTAGTTTATCTCCTGCAACCGCAGATGCTATTCGTAGCGGCTATGTTCAGTTAGTTGCAGATAGTCAACCTTATCTGATGGGATATTTATCTGTTGTACAAACTGTATTAAGTAAGCGATACGGCTTTTCTGGTTTAAATATAGATACTGGTGCTGGGTTTGTTGATCTTAAGAATATTAATTTCATTGCTCCGCTAGCAACAAAAGGTATTCGTTAATGTGCCCAAAGGCATTAATGCTAACAGACGTAAATAAGTGGTTTGGGCCGATTCATGCATTGCGAAACATTAACCTCAGTATCAATGAAGGTGAAGTGATTGCACTACTTGGTGATAATGGCGCAGGTAAATCAACCTTAATTAAGCTGATTGCAGGGATTGAAGCATTTGATTCCGGTGAGATCAATATTCAAAATGAACTTGTTGATAAACAACAATATAATGTAAAAAATGCCCGTAAACTGGGAATTGAAACTGTTTATCAATCTGGTTCGCTCGGTGAACAACAATCGGTATGGCGTAACCTATTTTTAGGTCGTCATATTCGTAATCGGTTTGGGTTTATCGATCAAACACAAGAACGCCACCAAGCACAACAGTTACTGAAGAAGCTCGATTTCCGTGGCGTCGGTGCAAACATTGATAGTTGTGTGTCGCAACTTTCTGGTGGTGAACGTCAAGGTTTAGCCATTGGTCGTGCGATGTTATTCAATGCAAAATTAGTGATACTTGATGAACCAACCACGGCATTATCGTTAGGTGAAGTTGAGAAAGTATTATGTTTTATTGAACAATTAAAAGCACAACGTCGTGCCTGTTTGCTGATTACGCATAATATGAATGATGCTTATCGAGTCGCTGATCGTTTTGTCGTTATGGATCGTGGCACGATTGTAGCCGAATACAGTAAAACCGAAATGGATCAACAATCTTTACAACATGCGTTACTAGCAGCTGTTGGTCGAGGTGCTGCATGAATACATTTATTGTAAAACACCGCGCCCCTATTATTACTAGCTTAATGTTAGTTAGTTTATGGTTATTGTTTACAGCTTATAGCCCGCAAACATTTACCCATATGCGTATTTATACTTCGTTTATGTCAACGATCCCATTTACGGCAATGCTCGCTTTTTGTTTGACACTATTGGTTATTGCTCGTGAAATTGACATGAGTTTTCCATCTGTGATTGCACTTGGCGGTTATGTTTTTGCTGCAACATTTCAGGCGACACAATCTCCTGTTATTGCTTTTGCTGCTGCGGTTATCGTCGGTATTTTATGCGGAGTGCTAAATGGCCTATTAGTGGTATGTTTTAATATACCCTCGATTATTGCAACCATTGGTAGTCAATTTTTCATTGGCGGTTTAACGACTGTCGTTGCTGATGGATTAGCATTAAGTTTGCCTCAAGTTCGTGATAGCTGGTTCCATACTATGATGGTGGGTCGAATAGCTGATGTAATCCCTGCACAAGCAGTATGGTGTTTGGTGATTTTGGCAGTTTTATGGCTAATATTATCACGTCATGTTTTTGGTGATAATATCAATTTTATTGGCGATAATCCGAAAGCTGCTGAAATGATGGGGGTACCTGTTGCTCGTACTCGATTGTTATTATTCGTTTTAATGGGTTTAATGTCTGCAGTTGTGGGCGTTTTTGTTAGTCTTGAAATGAGCAGCTGGTGGCCAAATCAAGGACAAGGTTATATGTTACTTGTTTTTGCATCAGTTTTTATTGGTGGAACATCAGTACTTGGTGGACGCGGTACATTATTAGGTACATTTTTTGGTGCGTGTATTATCGGTATTTTAGAGGCTGGTATTATTAGTGCTGGTCTCGCCGGATTTTGGACGCGACTGGTGTATGGCGTAATTATCATTGCTTCGTTAATTATTCATAGCATATTGCTTAAACAGCACAAAGGAACATGGCGACGATTATTGCACTAATATATTCTTAAATATTACATAAAAAAGAGAGCCTTACCCGCTCTCTTTTTTGTTTGTCGATTACAGTACAATCCAAGGCTGATGGTTGTTAAGCTAAAAATAACCTGATTATCCTTAATAACGAACGGCAATTTTTCTTGAAAAGTATCAATTTCATCTTGGTTATTACATGGCCAAAAGAAGTGAATACCATAACTTACATGGGCTAAACCCGAATGATGTTCATCATCAAATTCAACCATATCCACTCTTAGCGATGCTGTCGCAAATTGAAAACGCGCATCTTCTACATTGTGTTTTGAAAAAAGCATTGGTGAAAATTGTGGTTCGTGACCTTGAACATAATCAATGATTGATTCCGCAATAGAAATTGATGGCTTAACTACAAACGATATTTTCTCTACCATAATCTATGCTCCCTAAAAAATAATCTCTATTAATGATAGTCCTATTTACTCACTCTTTCATTAGATAATCTACTTATTTGTGACAGCGTAACACTTTAAAAGTAATAGAGACAATGCAGTATTATCCTTAAATTATAAAAATAACGGCGATAAAAATTGCAGATCTACAATGATTATTATGGGGTATTTTGTTATTTATCACTGTTCTTATTCGATCGCTGTATGATCTTTTATTTTTGATAAACATATGAATTATATAGCTTTAATATATCAGTCTTATATAATATCTCTTATAGCAGATCAAGAATAAAGACCTATAATAATGACGACCAACCCATCAAATTCCCTAGTACATAACGATTGCAATCTTCGACCTGGTACATTACGCCAACAAATAGCGCTTAGCCAACAGATCCGTCACCATGATCATTTTGTATCTAATCCAGCATTAGCATATGTTTATTCTCTAGCCGCTACCGATACTACTGGTGGTCAGGCAAATGCGCGTTATACATTAGAGCGTTTTAGTCGGTTTTTATTAGGATCAAGTTTTGATCAAATTGATTGGCTAATGTTGCTGACGACCCCTGATCTTATTAAACAAGCGATGGCTGTTTTTTTGATTCATCGCGCTCAAAATAAGGCAACAATGAAAGGCTTAGTTTATGATCCACAGCGTTCGCTTAAGAATTTACATATTAATCCCTTAAAAAAAGCACTGCTGGTTATTGGTGATTATTATTATCAGCAACAACAAATCTCATTATCTCAATTAACTGTGTGGCAATCTGTCATTAGTGGTTTTTCTGTCCATGAGTATAAAGAGCAACAATTGGATTCAGGTTGGCTTTCCCCTATTTCGGCACCTCAACCATTAACGATTGAATTAACCACTCAAGCGCAGATAATGTTAGAAGCATTTAGTTGTTTTTGTTTAAGATCTTGTATTGAAAGGATGGATTGGCAAACTGTACTTTATGCACCGGTATTACAAACGGCAATGCAATCGTTTTTATCATCACGTTTAACGATGAAAAGTAACGATAAAAAACAAGATTATGCCCCAGCTACTGCAGATAATTTACTAAGAATGTTACGTGGTGTTGCTCATCATGCGTGGTTATCTGAGTCGATTTCTATTGAAACACTTCAGCGAATTAAGGCTATAAAACTGCCTAGAGGTTCTCGCCAATCAAGCGGTCGCTACTTAAGTTATGCTGATGTTGACCAAATATCGGCACTCACTTTAGCACAATCAAATAAGATCAAAGCCGTAAGAGATAACGCAATATTTTGGCTAATGTATGAATCCGGCTTACGTCGGGCGGAAGTTATTGGTCTTGATATCGGTGATATTGATCTGTATTTATGTAAAATTCGTGTAATGGGTAAAGGTAACAAGGAACGCCATGTGCCTTTCTCCAAAAACAGTGATTTGTACTCAGCAATTGAGCAATGGTTAACAATTCGTTCGCAACATTCACAAAAAATATCAAGTTTTTTCTGTGGTGTTAATCGTTATCAGCAACTCACCTCACAGCGACTAACGACTCAAACCTTAAATGATCTTTGTAAACAGGTTCATCTACTTGGTTTTTCACGTAAAATATCACCCCATGATTTTCGTCATTCGGTTGCGACAAACCTGCTACGATCAGGATATGATTTATTATTAGTTAGTAAATTTATGGGACACAGCAGTATAAGTACAACTCAACGCTATGACCGTCGTACTGATGATGAATTACAAGGTGTAACACCTGGCCGTTAACAGATCACATTATGGAATTAAAATTACATAGGTTGTGATGTAGTCTGTAGTATAAGTATTATTATTGTACGATATTGTTTTATATTTATACTGACGTGATATCGTATCCAAAATAAGAATTGGATTTTCAATAATGATAAGTATTCGACTATTAGTGATTTTTTTATTTACAGGTTTTCATGCATCAAGCTCAGCTTTGAGTATTGAACAATATAAAAACCAATATGCGTTACTGCCCTGCACTGGATTAGAAGCTCGTATTATTAGTTTTGATAAGAAAATATCAATGCGATTATCTAATTCATCAAAAAAAGAAAGATCTAAACTAAAAAGAGAATATAAGGCATTAAATACATTATATAAACAAAAAAATTGCCATAAAAAACACCTCGATAATATAACAATTATCGAGGTATTGTTAATGACAAGGAGTTTGAATTTATAAATTAAGCAAGTAATGTATAACTTAGATATAAATTAAGAGCTAGAACGATAGTAATAATAATTAAACCAAGAACAGATACTATTTTATTATTCTTGTATTTACCCATGATCTTTTTACTATTGGTAAAGTAAAGTAATGGAACAATTGCAAGTGCAATACCAAAGCTTAAAACAACTTGGCTCATTACTAATATTTCAATGGTATTAATAGCAAGAGCAATCACAATAAATGACGGAACCATCGTAATCAAGCGACGCAACCACATAGGAATTGTAAATTTTACAAAGCCTTCCATCACTACATCACCAGCCATTGTACCAACAACTGTAGACGATAAACCTGACGCGACTAACGAAATACCAAATAGAATTGAGGCAGCTTTACCTACTAATGGCGTTAATGTTTTATAGGCTGTTTCTATGGCTGCTATATCTTGATGGCCTGAATAATGAAATACCGCCGCAGCCATAGCGACGATTGCAATATTAACAAATCCTGCAATAACCATTGCAATTAATACATCATACTTTGTTGAACGTAAACGTGTTGATACTTTTTCACCGTAAGTATTTTTAAATAGCGCTGAATGTAAATAAATAACATGAGGCATTACAGTCGCACCAAGAATACCTGCAGCTAAATATATTTGGTGTGGACTATTTAATGTTGGAACAATCAGCCCTTTAACTAATTCATGAGATGCTGGCGGTGTAATAAATAACTCAAAAATATAAACAACGGCAACTAATAATAATAAGGTACCAATAATTATTTCTAACGGTTTTTGACTTTTATTATTAAGCATTAATATCATAACGGTAACTATCGCAGTAATGACAGCACCTTCCATCAAACTTATACCAAATAATAATTGAAAACCAACGGCTGCACCGATAAATTCAGCAAGATCAGTTGCCATGGCAATTATTTCAGCTTGTATCCAATACGGCACTATTGCCCATTTAGGAAGATGGTCTCGTAAATGTTCCGCTAAGTTTTTACCTGTAACAATGCCTAATTTAGCTGATAAATATTGAATCAACATCGCCATTAAGTTTGCCCACAATACCACCCATAGTAACTGGTAACCAAAAGCTGAACCAGACTCGATATTTGTCGCAAAATTACCAGGATCTATATAACCAATAGCAGCAATAAATGCAGGACCTAATAAAAGTAATTTCTTTTTTAATTTGAAACCAAATAGTGATGGTTGCATATCAAGGGCAATGGTTGATTTATTCATAGTGACTCCTTTGTCATGAGTCAACCTTACCCCTTGCGTAAATGATAATCAATATCATTTAGATTTTAAATATGGTTGTTAAATCTCCATGTATGGCTGTTAAGTTATTGATAGGAAATATCTATTTAATAATAGGTGTAGGGTATTAAAAATGTAGATTTTATCATTTAATGATTCAATTATGTGAAACACATCAATAAAACGCGATCATTTTTAATCAATATGTATTAAATGGTTTTATGTTTTATAAAAAATAGATATTGTCGTTATTATTTATTTATATATCTTTTGCGTATTGTGGTGCCAAGTGTTAATGCCTATTAAATATAAGTGTGTTTTAATTTTAAAATGAATGTAATCGTTTTGTAAGATTCAATATTAATAATAAACATGATTAATTATTTATAAAGACCTCACTATTGTACTCAAAATGGATGTTGAAAAGAGGGATGTAATATGGAAAACGAAGAAAATAGTAAGACTCAAAATTTTGATACCGATGTGATTCAATTATATCTTCGTGATATTTCTATGAAACCACTCTTAACTAAAACTGAGGAGATCCTCTATAGCCGTAAAGCATTGACAGGCGATGCCACGGCAAAAAAGGTAATGATCGAAAGTAATTTACGCTTAGTTGTTAATATCGCCAAACGTTACCGTGGTAGCTCTATTCAATTAAGTGATCTTATTGATGAGGGAAATATTGGTCTTATTACTGCTGTTGATAAATTTGATCCTGAAAAAGGTTTTCGATTTTCAACTTATGCTACATGGTGGATCAAACAAACAATAGAACGTGCTATTCACAATCAAAGCCGTACTATTCGTTTACCTGTTCACGTATCAAAAGAAATTAATACGATAGTACGAGCACATAAACATCTGCTTAATACTCAAAATAAAGAACCAAAGAATGAAGATGTCGCAGAGACACTCGATCGAAGTGTTAGTGATATATCTATGCTTTTATCTTATGATGCTCCTATTATCTCTTATGACCAAACAATCAATGATGATGCTAATTCACAATCACTTTCGGTATTTTTAACGGATGATAAAGTCGTTAAGCCAGAAAGTCATTTAGATGATCTCGATATAAAACAAATAACTTCTTCTATTTTAAATTCTCTATCTCCACGCGATAAAGAAATTATTTGTCGTCGTTTTGGTTTGCTTGGACATGAATCACAAACTTTGCAAGAAGTTGCAGATGAAGTAGGATTAACACGTGAGAGAATTAGACAACTACAAGTTATTTCATTGAAAAAACTGCGCAATTATCTTCAACGCGATAATTATGACATCTCAATTCTATTTGCTGACACGGCATGATGATTCTTTGCTATTATTTAAAAGAGCACTTGAAGTGCTCTTTTTTTGTTATAGTAAGGTTTGTTATGCATTTAAAATCATTATTAGTTGCGGGTTCTGTATTATTTTTTTCAGGTTGTGCTAGTTACGGTGTAACTGAAAATGAAATGCAGTCATACCTAAATAAAGAAACCAAGTTTAATCATTCTGTGGGCATTCAAGGGCTGGCTTACGCGACGGGTAAATTTGATAATATCAAAGTTGGTATTGGTCGTGTCGCTAAAAATAAAGTCAATGTTGCAGCTACTGCAACCGCAGACTTAGAGCTAATGGGACAACCAACGCAAAATATTTCAATAAAAGCTAATTTCAGTGCTATTCCTTATTACAATCAACAACAAGGTGCTATCTACTTAAAAGATCTTAATATTGAATCTTTAGACGTTACACCTAAGCGATTAAATAATGTCTTAACCAAACCGGTGATAACACCTATTGTTTCTTTTTTAAGCCAAGTATTATCAACAAAACCTGTGTACAAACTCAATGATAATGAATTAGAGCAATCTCTATTGAAAAAAACCAAACCTGAGTTAGTGATTGAAAATCATAAATTAGTTTTAGATTGGTAATATTACATATTTAATTAAAAAGCTCTTTCTTATAAGAGCTTTTTATTGTTCAGCTTTTGACTGTTCTAAATAGTGTGTACCGGCAGCATCGTCTATCATCTTTATTGCCCTTTCCATTTCAAAAGATCGTTTCATTGCATCAGCAGCATAATCTCTCGTCGTGGGAGTTTGGCTAGTAATAATGAGTATTAAAACAAAAGTGATTGTGGCTACTGATAATATAGCTGCAGTATATATTCGTCGAATAATTCGTTCCTCACTGGCTTTTATTTCTAATTTAACAGCTCGCAACACATCATAATTAGTAATATTAGATCGTATTCTTTGGTTTTTATTCATCGTAAATATTTAATATAATCTACCCTACCCGTATTTCATTTTAACAAGCATGACTGAATTTAAGCTGACATAATTATATGTTATCGATGATTAATTATTTTTTAATCATCGATAAGTTATAGTGCGTTAGACACTTAAAAAATCAGAGCTATAGAGCTCTGATTTTATGTTTAATAAAAAGTTAACACATATATTAATAGTAATACCGCCAACAACCATACGGGTATATTATATTTTTTAATCAACCCATAACCTACAGTTACGGCAACTATATCAGGTATAGATTTAATCGAACTGGTAATTACTGGATCGATTAGTGCACTTGCTAATAAACCTACAACACAAGCATTGATTAATATTATTGCTTGCGTTAAACGCGGATGACTAAATAAAGCTCTCCAAGCAGGTAAAAAAGCAAATAAGAGTAAACTTCCAGGTAAAAACACCGCTATTGTAGCAATTAAGCTACCGATTATTGGCATTTGAGGTATTGCTGATGCTCCTAAATAACTGGCCATGGTAAACATCGGTCCTGGTACTAATTGTGCAGAAGCATAAGCACTTAAGAAAGTATTATCCGATACCATTCCATCAAGCATTGGCTGTAATAGTGGTAATACAACATGACCACCACCAAAAACAAAACTTCCCGCTTGATAGAAAATTGAGAATATTTTAATACTCTCGTTAGTACTCGCGATTAATGGTAATAAAATTAATAACCCACAAAAGATAAAAACTAAGCCAATATGTGGTCGTATTGGTTTGATGAGTGATTTATTGATAATCGGTTGGGTTTTAAATGACCATAAAAAACCAAAAATACTAGCAATAATAATAGGTAGAATTTGACTAAATAACCCTTTATTAAACGCTAACCATATTACGGTCAATAGCGCTGTCGCGATAGTTGGCATTGATATAAGGTTTTTCTTTGCCATCCCCCATAACGCATCGCTAACAACCACAACAGCTAATAATTTGGCAGCAGTAATGATATGTTCAACACAGTCTGAACCACTCAATTGATTGTTTGCAACCGCAAGAAATGTAAGTAACGCAAATGATGGTAATGTAAAACCAGCAAACGCAGCTATTGATCCTAAATAGCCTGCTTTTTTATAACCAATATACATACCTAGCTGACTACTTGCTGGGCCGGGTAAAAACTGACATAACGCAATAGCTTGGGTGAAATCTTCATTACTAAGCCATTTCTTTTTAACGACAAATGCTTGTTGAAAAAAGCCTATATGTGCTGCTGGCCCACCAAAACTGCATAAACCTAGCACTAAAAACTGCCAAAATACCGTTAACATTAATCACATCTCCTTAAGTGAAATATTATATTAACGGCTGTTTAACTATTACTGAAATCGTTTGTACGGATATATATCATTACTATTATCGATAGTGATTAACTTATGTTGTCAGCTTTTATTTTCAAGGCGCTGATAATCCTTTATGATAGAAATTAGGTTATTATTTTGTAATAACAAGCAAAGTTATATACATCGTCCCCTACTTTGCTTTTCTCTTCTAAGAGTAAATGCTTATGCTAGAAAATCTTCAACAAATGGTTATCTTGGCTGCGGTTGGCCATGAACAAAGTTTCACTCGTGCAGCAGATAGATTAGGTATCTCTAAATCTCAAGTCAGTAAGCAAATTCGTTATTTAGAAGAACGTTTAGGTTGCCAACTCGTGCAGCGAAGTACTCGTACAGTAGCTTTAACGGAAATTGGATTACAGTATGCTGATTACGGCCAACAACTGGTTGATACCGTCAATGAAGCGGAAGCAATGGTCGCGGGTTATCGTAATGAAATAAAGGGGGTGTTACGCATTGGTATTGCACAATCTTTTGGTAATATCCATATCACCTCCGCTTTAGCTGAATTTCAAAAAGCCAATCCTGAATTAGAATTAGAAATAAGTCTATTTGATCATCGTCCAAATTTATTAGAAGAAGGCTTTGATTGTTGGATAGCCATTCATGAACACCCGCCAGAAGGTATGGTAGCGCGCAAATTAGCCAATTGTGAATTTATAGTCGTTGCTTCACCTGATTATATTGCGCTGCATGGCAAACCAGTAACACCAAGTGAACTACGCCATCATAATTGTATTACTTATCAAAGCCGTGAGCGTAAATATGTCAATTGGGCTTTTTCTCGTGACGGTGTGCAACAATCTATTCGAGTACGAGGTAATTACCGTATAGATAACGCGCCTGCTGTATTAGATGCTGCAGTGAGTAGTTTAGGGATTGCGTATTTGTCGACCTATTTAATGACCGATGAGATTGAAACCAATAAGCTAGTACAGTTACTCCCTGAGTGGAAAACAACGGTTGATTTACCGATTTATGCTGTTTATCCACGCCGAAAATACCTAGCCCCCAAAGTACGTTGCTTTATTGATTTTATGGCTGAACGTATGGCACAAGCTCCTTATAAAACACCACCTTCTATGCACTAATTAACTGTGTTTATATACAACACAGTTAATTAAATACATTGTGCAGTTAAGTAATTACAACAACGCGGCCATAATAGCCGCGTTGTTCATTACTAGGTAAAGCTGTCTTATTCTACTGCTTGTTTTTTCTGCGCCGGTAACGCATACATACGACGTAATATCGTTTGTACGCCTTGTGGTTGGTCAGCTAATTTCTGTTCAAACAACTGACGCTCAGCAGCTGTCACTTGCTCAGATTCAATATCAGCAGCAATATAATTTGATGGGAATAAATGATAATTTTCTGTAATTTGCTTATCAATAATCGCTGCTAATTCATCAGGGGTTTCTGGCGAATCAGTGATGACATCACCAAAGCTAATATGAATTCTACGTTTCTGACCGACAATACCTTGCACGATACTTTCAATATCTTCAAATTCAGATTTTTCATACGTACCGGTGGTTTCTTTTTGGTAAAGCTCTTGCGCTTTCGCCAAATCGCAAGGGTCATTTTCGTATGAAATTGCCACTGGAACAATATTAAGCCCACTCATAAACTCAGCAAATGGTAATTTTTGCTTACGCCCTTCCATAAAGAACATTTTTAGAATCGCAGGATCGGTTTTATCATTACCGTCTTTTGCACGACCTTCTTTTTGTGCTATCCAAATGTTATTACCCGTCATTAAAGAATGAGAAATATAGCTAGAAAGTAAGCCTAATGACTTCATTAACTCACGTGGACCTTTTGCTGAACGTTTAACAATAAAACTTTTATTTAAACGCATTAACTCAGTCGCACATGGTTTTTTAAGTAAATTATCACCAATCGCAATACGTACAGTATTGAAATTATTATTAAATAAACACCAATTTACCATTGCTGGATCCATCGCGATATCACGATGATTTGATACAAATAAGTAAGATTTATTGGGATCAAGTTTATCTAACCCCGTTACTGTTACACCGTCACATGACTGATCGATGGTTGCTCGCATATACTTCGCTACATAATCTTGAACATTTTTAACGCTGGTCACGTTTGACCATTTTTTTACAAGAAAACGTTTTATTAGCGGAATCAGTAACCAGCCAAACATACCGGAAGCATGAGGAAAGCGGTATTTTAAAATGGCATTGATAAAATCTTTATCATCAATCAGACGTTGGATAGCCCCTTTAACTTCGTCATCGTTGTAAGGGCGGATTTCTTTATAAATATCGTTATCTATACACACAATAAGGCTTCATCTTAAAAAACTGGGTTATTTTACAGGTAAATACTATCTTTACCCAATAATCTAAATCAATAAGGAGTATGGTTGCAAACCTAACCACGCCGAGTCGCTGAATTTTCAACCACAATTAATCATAAAAAGTGCGTTCTAATGCAAAAACGACCAATCATACACTGATTTTGATTATTGTCGCCTATGCAATGTTGACGATGTAACAAAAACAGCCGAATATGTGTAGGATATCGAGTTAGAGAGACATTATGAAACAAGCTATTGAGTTTTCCCAAAACGAGCACCCTTTTCTTTTCGTCGGTTCTCGTCGTAAAAGTCACAATGCCTATTTTATTGTTGTGACCAGCGGCAGCATATTAATGCGCTTAGGTAAACATGAACATCTTGTCTCTAAAGGACATGGCTTCTGGGTTCCTTTTGATTGTTTACATGCATTAACGGTTTTACCTGGCACTTGCTTTTTTAAAGTCGCTTTTTCAATCCGTCTACAACAGCCATTATGCCGTGATGCTGGATTCTTTGTAGTTAGTCCACTGCTTGACGCTTTATTAGTTGAACTTACAAAGCAACCAACAGAAAAACATGACTGGAATGGTGTTGAAGGACGTTTACTCAAAGTTATTGCAGATCAAATATCAAATCTATCTGCATCAACCCAATCACTATCGCCAGCTATTAATAAGCAATATCATAATGCATTAGCGTTATTGCTTAACGGCAACAAGGTAACAGAGCAAACTGCTGTTCAAGCTATCGAACCCATTCTTGGAATGACGATAAAAGAGTTTGAATCTTGCATTACAATACGTGAGGCGTTGAAATTAATACGCTCAGGAAGAAAGCTGCCACAAATTGCTGCTCAACTAAATACATCTGAAATGTTACTTGATGCACTGGCAATGCCTATTTTGGGTAAACCCTTTTAATCGCGGTAGTAGATCACTAAAATATACTGTTAATAGCTATCGTTATAACAGCGCCCGTTAATACTAATGGGCGTTACATTTACAGGCTATTAATCAAATGGTACATAGACTTGTAGTGAGACTCCATCATCAACATTACTCTTAGTATGCCAACGATAATCTAATCGAACATGGGTGCTATTACTGCTAGGTTCACCAAAACCAATACTCATTTGGACACCGTGATTTAATACCCACTGCTCAGCATCAACAATATCTTCAACCTGTTCATGATCATATTCTTTTGGTAACCAGAATCCTAAACCGTAGTACATTGAATCATCATATTCAGTGAAAATGGGATGATCGGAAAAATTATCACTCCATTTATTCCAAAAATCACTGGTGTTATAACCATGGTCTTGTTTCCAATTACTAAATTGCTTAGCTTGTTCGCTTGAATGAAGGCTTGAATGAAGCAAAGGAATATTATCGTACTCAGTTTCTTGACTGCATAACGACTGATTATATTGAAAAAAATCATTCGTTATTGAAGATTTTGGCGTTGGAATAAATTCACAAGAAAAAGCATACACAGATGACGAGTAAAATAAATTACCAACGAGTACAAGTATGTATACTTTAACTTTATTTACGCGCAATGATTAACGTCCTTGTTGTTCATCGTTAAACTTAAATCTGTTGTCATTAATTAACATTGAAGCCACTGTAGGCGTCGTGTAGTGACTAATATCACTTTTATTGACCAATGCATTCCGTATTAATGTACTGCGTATTGGTAGCGTTTCAGGACACGCCATCACCTGCCACCGTTTGAGAATCTCATCAGCGTTATAAAAGCGCTGAAAGCTTAAAAAATTATCTGGGCCAATTACAAAAGTAATATTGCTATCAGGATACTGCAATTGTAATGCTTCAAGCACAGCAAAGGTTGTGACAGCATTATCATCAATAGCAATTTGTTGCTCTAGTGTGGATAATTCCAGATTAGATTGGCCAATATCACTGATAAATGCACCTACCAGATCACAACGGGCATTATAATCAAGCATGACTTTTCCCCACGCATGCTGATAACTCGGTAGTAGTAATACTTTATCAAATTGGCCTAAGCGCTCTAATACTGAGCGATGCCCTAGGCTTGGAGGGTTAAATGCGCTACCAAAAACTGCCAGTGTGTGTTTCATAAATCAATCAGCTAACCTCTGTTGCTACATCTTCGAAAGACAATCTATTGAACTAATTTAGTAATATGATGCTGTTTTTATGCTAAAACAACATTATTTTAAAGAAATTTACACTTGAGCATTGATCCTTAGTTAGAGTTATCGCATGATTTTGATAAGGGTGTAATGACTGAGTTCTCATTTTTCCATTATACCAACTTAAGTGATTAATATTTGGGCAAAAGCCTTAAGGATTCATGACCCATGGAACAACTTATCCGTGACGAAATGCGTGTGCTGCCGACTATCGATGTTGAATATGAAATTCAGCGCCGTGTTGCTTTCATCCAGAAAAAACTCAAGCAATCTGGCTGTAAATCTCTAGTACTCGGTATTAGCGGAGGTGTTGATTCAACCACTTGTGGCCGTCTAGCACAACTTGCTATTAATGATTTAAATGCGACTTCTGCGACTAATGACTATCAATTTATTGCTGTTCGCCTACCTTATGGTGAACAACAAGATGAAGACGAAGCTCAGCATGCTTTGCAATTTATTCAGCCTAGTCAATCGGTAAGTGTCAACATCAAAGCTGGCGTTGATGGCTTACATGCTAATGCGTTACTCGGATTAGAAGGCACAGGGTTAATTCCAACTGATGCTGCTAAAGTTGATTTTGTAAAAGGCAATGTAAAAGCAAGAGCACGCATGATTGCACAATATGAAATTGCAGGCTTAGTAGGTGGATTGGTAATTGGTACTGATCATTCAGCAGAAAACATTACTGGTTTTTATACTAAATTTGGTGATGGTGCTTGTGATTTAGCGCCTCTTTTTGGCTTAAACAAACGCCAAATTCGTAGTATCGCAGCGAAATTAGGTGCACCAGAGCATCTCGTTGCTAAAGTACCGACTGCAGATTTAGAAGAGTTAGCACCACAAAAAGCAGATGAAGATGCATTATTAGTCACTTATGACCAAATTGATGATTTTCTTGAAGGTAAACCTGTTGATGACTTTGTACGTGATCGTTTAGTCAGCATTTACCGTGCAACACAGCACAAGCGTCAACCTATCCCGACCATTTATGACATCGACTAATAACTTTAAATCATATAGTTAAAGTAAAACAAAAGGCCTAACAAAATGTCAGGCCTTTATTTTTTTCATTAGCTAGTTGCTTGCTTACATAATATTGCTTCAGGTTGACCAATAATAAGTGCATTGAGTTCTTTCCATAGACCATCACAAAGACCAGGACGATATACCGCTTCTTTAAAAGCTGGATGCTCATTTTGATACATTTTATAGTGACGCGGCGAACTCTGACTGCTCGAAAGTACATTTGCTAAACGATCACATACTTTCACGATCAACGCTAGACGAGCAGCCTCTTCTTCAATATTTAAAGCCGCTAATCGTTGGTTTATTTCTAATTTGCGCTTAGCACGATCTTCTAACTTAACATCGGTGACATAATTAACAGCGTCTGCAATAGTAAAACCAAAACATTCTGCTAACTCATTAAAACTTGTATCCGTGTCTTCAATAATATCGTGTAACTGAGCGATGATCATTGCGTCTAAACCAAATGGTTCGGCAAGCTTTGCTACAGCATCAAGATGAACAGAATACGGAAACTCGCCATATTTTTGATTGCCATGGCGATTTTTGGCAAATGCTTGTGCTGCAAAATAACGACTATTCATCTATGCTTCCTTGGTACTTTTTTATTTTATTTTTCCATTGTAGAAGTAAAACATACCTTTATACTAGTCGTTTATTTAGAATTATAATTACCCAAAAATAAAAAAGAGCCTTACGACTCTTTTTATTAATTAGATAATTACGAATAATAAGCTATAGTTATTCTTCTTCATCCGCAGCAAGCTCACCCGCAGCTTGGCGACGTTTCATGTCAGCTTCACGAATTTCATTGGCTACAATCATGATAGCTTCACCGCTACTGATACCTTTAGACATAAGATCATGAATACGCTCAGCGGCTTCTTGTTGCTCTGAATGCGTTAATGTCGGCGTGTGATTATACATATCATTCTTCTTAACTTCGTAAACGGGTGAGTATTCTAGAAGTAATGTCAAACAATGTCACTGTTTATCCACGCTGAGCGCTAATTAGCCAGGATGACCGTCAGCACGAGCTTGAGTCAGTATTGGAAAATAAACCACTGTAAAAATTGTGAATGCCACTATCCATAAAATAGCTGAGATAACATACGCATTAACGACGGCAATAGGCATAAAAAATACTAATAATGTTCTAGCAAACAATGAAGCAAATAAACTCAAAAAAGCAACCGCCATCCACTTTCCTGTCTGTAATTTTCGTCCTGTGTGTCCTAATGAAACACGTGCCATCATTGCAAGTATCATGGAGCCAATACCACCAATAGCGATAAAATGAATACCTACCGTTGGGCTCATCGTGCTATTTACATAGCTTCCCCCTAGCCACGCAAAACCGATTATCATTGATAAATAAGCCCCATGTAGCGACCATAACAAAGGTATCGCTAATGTTTTGTGACTACGCCAACGACACATGCGTACTAAATTAGTCACTGCAGCAATAAGGTAAGTTGCAGCTAGCAAAGATGGAGCAATTGTCACCGGCAAAAGAGTGAAGGTTAACACTATCCAAATCGGTATTAAGGCGGCATATTCTAACAGTGGTATACGAGTAATTGGCGCAGTTTGAGTAGCTCGTGAAGTAAAAAATGGAATCACTCTACCACCAACAATAAGCACTACTGCAGCAATGATCGTCAATGTTGCTAACGCCGTTGCTTGTAAAGCAAACGGGATCACTTTAAGTACCATCAAATGATATTTTATATTCAGCAATGTAAACATGAGCAGCACAGGAATAAAAAACATATTGCGCCATTGCTTAACTTTAATGATTGGTATTGCTAAAAAAATCATCGCCATAACAATCCAAGCACAATCAATAACCATCCACAGATAACTCGGCGTCGCAAACATTAGTCCTAACCGCGCAATTAACCATAGGCTAAATAAAATGGCTAGCTTTGTCCCCTTCACCCCATTTTGGCCAGTCCATGTCTGCACTGCTGTCAGTAGAAACCCCACAATCACTGCGCCAGCAAATCCAAATAGCATTTCATGAGTATGCCACCACAAAGGATTACTATACATAAACTGACTTATTTGGGGAGTACCCGCCCAAAGCAGCCCCCATAGTACTATTGAAACAACAGCATAAACGGTTGCTCCGATAAAAAATGGCCGAAAAGCAAGTCTAAATATAGGTGGGATTTTTTCTTCTTGCGCGCGATCGATAATTTGCATCATACACCCCTTATAAACATGCATTAATTATACATATTTATAAGTCTATTACTACTTTTCTAATTTTAGTTTTATCTTACTGAATTTTAGATAAAAAAATGGCCATCACACTAATGTAATGGCCATATCATTCTAACTATAATTAATCATCATCACCGACATAATCAACAGGCCGCGTGATCCGTTGAATATCTAAGATTGAAATTTCACCTTGCCATCGTGTTTTTACAACACCAACACTTAACCAATAACGCCCTTCTGGAAGGTCTAATTTGGGTAATGTTGTCGGCCAATTTGAGTCTGATTCTTGACTCCAGATAGCATGCCATGTTGTATCATTAAGATCATATAATTTAATACTTAATGTCGGCGACGGACAATTACCACTATTTTTTTCAATGTTATCAATTCGCCAGGTTTTACTGTCTTTCCAACTAATTTCTTGTTTTTCAGCAGGAGAATTTAGCACAATCCATCCAACCCAAGGCGGCTCATTTTCTGCGGTGATAGAGAGCTTATATAACCCAGCAGATACTGGCTCATCTAACCGTTGTGTTTCCACTGAAAAATACCCACCATCATCGATAAAAGGCGCACCTTTCAATAACGGCTTATTTGGCCATTTGGTCAAACTAATATTAGTTATATCAGCTCGAGTTAGGCCTACGACAGAAATTTTTAATAGTTGTTGATTAAGATTTTGCTCAACTTGACGTTCAATCGATAATTTAGGAAGCCAAGTCGGTAATACTTTACGCTCAAGGCTATGTCCACAATCTTCGCTAATGGCTAAATTAAGTAACTGATTGAGATTATCAGCTTGAACGCTATTAGGTGATTGTTGCCATGCTTGTATAATCGTCTGAAAAACGGCATCCGTATCATCTTCAAGCAGTTCTTTATGCGCCATCGTATAAAGATCTTTTGAGATAAACCAATCAGACGATGCAAATGCACTCGAAGGAAATAATATCGAGTGCATTAACAATAACCCCATAAGCCAGCGCGTTTGCTTTTTTATTCTCATGGAATACACAGACATAAGCGTTATGGCTTCATTCGGTATCCGACACCACGTAATGTCTCTATCTCAATATCAGGCAATTTTTGACGCAATTGCAGAATATGAGTATCAACTGTACGTGTTGTTGGGTAATGATTGTAGCCCCAAACTTGATCTAATAGCTCATCACGGGTAAATACACGACCGGCATTCTTTGCTAAGAAGACTAATAATTCAAACTCAGTACGTGTTAACGTCACGCTTTCACTGCCATGAAAAACTTCACGACTTTCTTGGTTAATACGAATGTTACCAACAGAGATGATATTAATCACTGCCATATCACCATCTTCGCCACGTAGATGTACTCGAACGCGAGCTAATAGTTCTTCTTCCGCAAATGGCTTAGTTAAATAATCTTTTGCTCCTGAGTCTAATCCTATTACTTTATCGTTAATGGAAACCATTGCTGTTAATAAAATAACTGGAACATGTTTCTTTTTTAACCAACCTGACAAGTAGTCGAGTGAATCACCTTCCGGCAATTGGCGATCGAGTACAACAAGATCTGCATTTTTCCACAATGCCTCGACTTTAGTGGCACAATCAGCATATAAGCAGTTGTATCCAGCTTGCCTTAAGCAATCGAGTAAACCATCAGCAAGGTTACGGTCATCTTCAACCAGTAGCAGAGTTTGATTCACACGGTATCTCCAAAATAAATGTTGTCGGTGGACCAATGAGTTTCATTCGACCCCCCATTCTATTAATCATCGATTCAACAATTGTTAAACCCAAGCCTAAACCTTGAGAACTAACAAAAGGCTTTCTTAAGCGAGACCAATCTTTTGCACCTAATTGTCCTTCATCTTGAACAATAAGCTTCAAGGTCCCATTCTTATACGATGACGATAAACTAACAGGTGCTACACCATATTTATAAGCATTAGATAATAAGTTATCAAGACAAGTCCCTAGCCAATAAATATTAACCAAAACACTTCTATCTTCACCTAAGTTCAATATAACATCGTACTTTTCTGCTATGTAACCTAACCATTCATTCAGCGATTCAACTTCTTGAACACTTAACTGTTGTTGGTTAGCTTGTAAATAATCTTTACTCGCTTCGGCTAATTGTCGCAACCGTCGCGAATCTTCTGTTAAACGACGAAACTCGTCGTATAAACCTTCAGGTAACTCATCAAAATGACGGCGAAAACCTTCAACTGTCATCGCTAAACTGGCAATTGGAGTACGTAATTCATGGGTTAGAATTTGTAACACTAACATCCGTTCTTCCATCGTACGACGGCGGATCCTGAATCGGTAAATACTCCAACTCAACAATAACCCAGCATTCATCACCAGTAAGCCTATTAATAAATAATAGGTTACATGTGACTTATTATCTTCACGCCAACAAATATTACCATTTTTAGCAAGACAAAAATCATTTTGATCTAAGCGTTTAAAATGTAACTGATAACGATTAAGCATTTTAGACCATGTTACTTGGTCAAAGACACGGTATTCATTATCGTTGCGAACCCACAATTCACCATTTGAGATAAAAAATTGTGCACCAGAAATAAACGCGTGAATCTCATCGTTATTCATTCGCTGCAAGCGTCCTAAAATCGTTGTTGCTGCAGCAATTGGTCGTTCTTTTATATGTAAATATTTACTGTATTTTATCGCCATATCCGGATGTTTCTGAATATAACGGTAAGCATAACTACCACCGCCAGGATGAATATATCCTGAACGTACAAACCAACTCGATGGTAATTTTGTTTTAAAGCACATAGCACGTGTAAATACAACAGGTTGAGTAACTAATGGCGATAATGGCCATGGCCCTTTACACGTTATCGAATTATGGTAGAGCTGACGCAATGCATTTAGTGGATATTCACCTGTTTGTGGTAATAGTGTTTCAGGGATTAACAGTCGCCCTGGATATAAGCTCTGAAGTTTACGAAAATCGTATGTTGCTAGAGGCTTACGTTTTAGTATATCAGCACGAGCGGCATTTAACCGTTCTGGAAATGTTTGAGCTTCTGCAAATGATGCAGCAGAAAATAATAAAGAAAAGATTAGTACATACGTTTTCATACTTTTAGTTTAACATTATAGAACAGTGTTTTGTCAAAAAAAATGTCAGCGAAATAATCATATGACTATAAATCATTTAATTGAATATATCTCACTTAAAACACCTTTTTTGTTTATAAATAAAAAAGCCACTCAACTCTGAGTGGCTTTATTTATACTACGGCTATTTTTATAGATGTTCAAGAATAGATAAACATGAAGCTTTCGCGTCACCAAACAACATCTGACTGTTTTCTTTAAAGAACAGTGGGTTTTGTACCCCTGCATAACCGGTATTCATTGAGCGTTTAAATACAATCACATTACTTGCATTCCACACTTCAAGAACAGGCATACCAGCAATCGGACTATTTGGATCTTCCATTGCCGCTGGGTTTACTGTGTCATTAGCACCAATAACTAATACCACATCAGTTTTAGGGAAATCATCATTGATTTCGTCCATTTCTAATACAATATCGTAAGGCACTTTAGCTTCTGCCAATAATACGTTCATGTGTCCTGGCAAACGTCCAGCAACAGGGTGAATACCAAAACGTACTTCTACACCTTGAGCGCGTAATTTATCAGTAATTTCGTGAACAGGATATTGCGCTTGTGCAACCGCCATACCGTATCCTGGAGTAATAATGACTGATTTAGCATCTTTCAATAATTCAGCAACTTCTTCTGCTGTTGTTTCACGATGCTCACCATATTCTTCATCATCGCTCGAAGCAACACCGTCTGAACCAAAACCACCCGCAATAACACTTACGAATGAACGGTTCATCGCTTTACACATAATGTAAGACAGAATAGCACCTGAAGAACCGACTAATGCACCAGTAACAATCAACAGATCATTAGCTAACATAAAGCCTGCTGCTGCTGCTGCCCAACCTGAGTATGAGTTCAGCATCGACACTACAACTGGCATATCAGCGCCACCAATAGAGGCAACTAAGTGATAACCAAATGCAAATGCAATCAAAGTCACTAGAATTAATGCCGCCATTGAGCCTTCAGCTTTCACAAACCATACTAGCAATAGTGCTGAAACAATCAGAGCAACTAGATTTAGCTTATGACGATGTGGTAGCTGTAATGCTGACGTTGATACTAAGCCACGCAATTTAGCAAAAGCAACCAGTGAACCGGTAAAGGTTACGGCACCAATGAATACACCAAGGAAAACTTCTACTAAGTGAATGTTTAGCAATGCGCCTTCTAGCGGTTGATGGTGTAAGAAGGTATTAAAACCAACCAGTACTGCTGCCATACCCACAAAGCTGTGTAGCATTGCAACAAGCTCTGGCATTTCAGTCATCTCTACTTTTTTAGCGTAGAAAATACCAATTGCACCACCAATGATCATCGCTAAAATAATCCAAACCGTCCCTTGTGATTCAGGACCAAAGATTGTAGCGATAAGCGCGATAGCCATACCCACAATACCGAAATAGTTACCCTTTCGTGCGGTTTCTTGCTTGGATAATCCAGCAAGTGACATAATAAACAATACGGCAGCAACAATGTATGCCGTTTGTACGATTCCTGCAGACATGTATTACTCCTTATTTATCTTTACGAAACATTTCTAGCATCCGCTTGGTAACAGTAAAGCCACCAAAAATATTGATACTAGCAATGAGAACAGCAACAAAAGCCAACACGGAAACGATTCCGGAGCCTTGTCCTATTTGGAGTAATGCACCTACGATGATGATGCCTGAAATTGCGTTAGTTACAGACATTAATGGCGTGTGTAAAGAATGGCTAACATTCCATACTACGTAGTAACCAACCACACATGACAATACAAAAACGGTAAAGTGAGCAAGGAATTCAGGTGGAGAGTAATGACCAACCCAAGCAAATAATGCAATGCCAGCCGCCATCATGCCATATTTCTTAATCGGTGACATTGGCTCAGCTTTTTTGGGCTGTACTTTTTCTACTGTTTTAGGTTTCTGAGCAACCGCTGATACTTTAATTGGTGGCGCAGGCCATGTAACTTCGCCCGCTTTGATAACTGTTAAGCCACGTAGTACTTCATCATCAAAGTTAATATCTATGTTGCCGTCTTTTTCTTTGCACAGCAGCTTTAATAAATTAACTAAGTTAGTACCATAAAGCTGTGAAGCTTGAGTTGGTAAACGACCAACCATATCAGTATAACCAATGATTTTTACACCATTAGCAGTGGTAATCACTTTATCAGCTTCAGTGTAAGCACAGTTACCGCCATTAGCTGCTGCTAGATCAACAATAACACTGCCCGACTTCATTGAATCAACCATTTCTTTGGTGATCAATTTAGGCGCAGGACGTCCCGGAATCAGAGCTGTTGTGATGATAATATCAACATCTTTTGCTTGCTCAGCGTATAAACGCTCAGCTGCTTTGTTGAACTCATCAGACATTTCTTTAGCGTAGCCATCACCCGTTGAAGTATCTTCTTTAAAATCAACTTCAAGGAATTCAGCACCCATTGATTCAACTTGTTCTTTCACCTCAGGGCGAACATCAAATGAACGCACGATTGCGCCAAGGCTACCAGCAGCACCGATTGCAGCCAGACCCGCAACACCAGCACCAGCGACTAACACTTTTGCTGGCGGTACTTTACCTGCAGCTGTAATTTGACCAGTAAAGAATCGACCAAACTCATGCGCAGCTTCTACTACGGCACGATAACCGGCAATATTTGCCATCGAACTAAGCGCATCAAGCGCTTGAGCACGTGAAATACGAGGAACTGAATCCATCGCCATCACATTAATATTTTTTGTGGCTAACTTTTCTAATAATTCAGGGTGCTGAGCAGGCCAAATAAAACTAACTAAGCTCGCACCTTCTTTTATTAGTTCGCATTCATCAATACCCGTTGCAGGATTAACCTGAGGAGCATTAACTTTTAAAATGAGATCGGCTTGCCATACTTTGTCAGTAGAGGCTAGTTCTGCGCCAGCGGCTTCAAAAGCTGCATCATCAAAACTCGCTAATGCACCCGCTCCATGTTCAACAACAACGCTGAACCCCATTTTCAATAACTGCTCAACCGTTTTAGGTGTGGCAGCAACTCGCGTTTCGTTCGCGAAAACCTCTTTTGGTACACCAATCTGCATTATTATTCCCTGAACATTGGCTATAGATAAATATTTTGTATCCAACCTTAAAAGCAATAGCAAGCTTTTTACCGTTGAAATCAAAAAATTCCACAAATTTCATTAAAAAATAACATTAAAGTCATTTTATATCAAAATACAAGCACCTTTTCATCCGTGACAAATAGGTTAAAAAACATAAATTACATGATGTTAGTCATATTAACCAAGTCTAAAAACTGACTCAGTTAATATTCCCATCAATATTGCTTTAAATACATTCAAATATTGGATTTTTTAACAAAAGCGCAACATCTAGACGTTATTTTTAATCGCTAAAAACAAGATACCCAGCAAATAACACGATTGCAATGAAATATGTTGTATATGTGCTATTTATTTAAACATTCTATCGCCAGTTTGATCAATAAACATCTGTGCTTTTTTAACCATAAATGTTTCTGCATCTGCTTGAGACGGTAAAACATCAGATCGTATAAAGTAATGAGTTTGCACTGTTTCTTCACTTTTTTTTACAAATACGTCCAGCAATACGGAATTGTCCTCCCTCTTGCTTTGGCTCTGGATAAATCAAATAACCGTTATATTCAATTGGTTCAACATCAACAGCAGTTACTGCTTTTTTATTACCAAAAAGCCAAGAAAATAAGCCCATTACTACCTCTTATTATTTTTATCAATGGCACCCGTTACTACGAGCACTTGCTAGAATATCAATCTGATCAATACTATATAGTTTTCTTCATTGAGGAAATAACCACTGCCATCATAATCAAATGAGAGTATCAAGAATATTGACGATAAATAGTGATATTTCAGGTATAAAAAAACCAGCACAGTGGCTGGT
Source organism: Photobacterium aquimaris (assembly GCF_002954455.1). GTDB lineage: Bacteria > Pseudomonadota > Gammaproteobacteria > Enterobacterales > Vibrionaceae > Photobacterium > Photobacterium aquimaris. Next base: position 859,118 of record NZ_MSCC01000002.1, on the reverse strand, counting down.
TATCTTTCTTTAATGAAAATCGCTGTATTATTACGGCTTTTTCTATCTTTAGAGTATTAGCGATATAAGCCAATATCTTTTTGAATATGCAATGGTAAATCAGAGATATTACGCATTTTTGGTGTCGCTGCTGAACGGCTAAAAAGGATATCACGAGCATGAACAAGCAGACCTTTAAACGTCAATGAATATGCTTTTTGATTATTCATTATAGGTGCTGGAATAGAATCAAAATCAAATACCTGTGCCATGATGCCTCTCAATTTAAGCCGTTACTAATGGAATTGGCAGCATAATAACGCAACGTTAGTCGTGTTGAATAATGACATTATTTAGTAATTAGCATTAGATAATCTAATCCAAATAATTGAATAAATATAACCATTAACTCCCAGAATATCGCACTATAAAAGATAATACCTTATCGATTAAGTGCGATTAATGTGCTTTTTATTCAAAAATAATAGCTGTAAATAATTAGTTATGATTATCACAAGCAATGAAGACAGTTAGATTCTCGGTCGGTTTATTAAATTCATGCTGTTGTTTAGCAAACGCTTCAAATGCATCTGCCATGGTGACATTCAGTGCTTGAGGTTCAACCACATAATCAAGTAAAGGTGCATAGCCCTCTTTTCCTGTTGCGGTATAACCTGAAGATACAGAGGTGTAAACATCTTCATCATTAACAGCTAACCACTGTCCTTGGGTGTAATACTCTAGCGTTTCAATCCGCTGACCACTTGGTAATCCACAGCGATACACATAACGCAAGTCAGCAACATAGGGAAAACTACCATCACCAGTGCCTTCAATATCGTTATTAATGGCGTTATCAATTGCCCCTTCAAGTGCCTGACGAATACGTAGCCCTTTGACGCTATACATCATAATACCAATCGCAAAAGGCAATAATCGGCCCGCAACATCAGCTGGCGTTATTATCCCAGGATTAAGCGAGCACCTGACTCCACCAGCATTATGAATTCCAAAATCAATATGGTGACCTAACTCTCTTGCTTGCCAAACAAAGCTTTTTACTACCCATGGTGCAATATCACTAGGACCTTTCGCATCTGGCACTCTAATATGGCGCAATGGTTCATTAATACTGGCTATTTTTTCCGTTTGCAATACGCGTACTGCGGGTCGATAATATTCATTAAGCATGTTTTCTATACGCGGTTCTTTTACCACAAAGCGAATATTTTGCTGCTGCTGTAAATAATCTCGCACTTTATTATGATTATCATGATCAAGATGTTGAGTACGCCCTGCGTCAATTGTAAATTTACGTCCAAGTAATAATTGATTACAGCCAGTTGCACTTTCCACGCTGCCATCAGCATTAAATACCAGTGTTAATTGGCCCAGTGCCAGCGCATTACAACCAGCTTGCACGACACAAGTATTGTTTACCATCAATGCGTAAGTATCTGTTTTACCATAACCAATATTGGTAAAGTCACCTTGCATAGTATGGCTATGACCGCCAATAATCGCCCCAATACCATTAACTTCTTGGGCTAATAATAAATCTCGGTCGTAACCTAAATGGCTTAAAATAACAACTTTATTAATACCTTTTGTTTTAAGTAATGCGATGGTATTTTGTGCAACCGTTGTAACATGATGAAAAAAGGTATCTGGATCTGGACTGGATATTCCCGCCATATTTTCAATTGCAAGACCAAAAATAGCGACAGGCTCACCATGAACGCGCTTAATAATATAATGTGCCGATTGATTTTTATTATCATACGCGTAAATATTTCGTTTATTACGTAAAGGATTACGTTTATTTTGATCTTCTTGTGATAAATCCCAATTACCAGCTAATAATGGAAATGCCGTATGGTCAAGAAAATCAGCGACAACATCATTACCAATATCAAGTTCATGATTACCTAAAGCCATAGCCTCGATACCTATAGCATTAAGCATAATCGCATTTGCTATTCCCTTATATAGAGAGAAATACAATGTGCCTTGAAAGCAATCACCTGCGTGCAAAAACATAAATTCACGCTGATGAAGAAAAGCATCTTGTTTAACTTCTTTAACCGCAGAATAAATACGAGAGAAACCACCACAACTGGCATAAACAGATGTTTCAGTTTTTAATACTTCAGCTGAGAGGGATAACGAAATTGCGGAAGGCTCAAAGTTAGAGTGAGTATCATTGATATGAGCAAAAGTGATCGTTGCTGCGTGATTAACAGTCATAATAATTTCAGTTCCTCCAGAACCATCAGTACCAACTGACAACTGATTTATAACGCTCACAGCATTACAAAAATAAAGATCGCCATCTAATAAGAAAACAGATTACATTGAGCGACATAAAAATGAGATCTCTATTAAAATATACCATTTTTTAGATTAAATCGCTGAGTGAATAACAGCTTAATACCATCTGGATAATTTTTATTCACTCAGCAATGAGTATTTTATTAATTATTGGTAACGACCATGGCGTTGTAAAAATTCTATTTTGTAACCATCAGGATCTTGAACAAAGAAAAATTTAGCTAATAAGACGCCATCACGGTAAAACTCTTTAATCTCTGCTGGGTGATAATTAAGCTCTGCTAATTTTTGATATTCGGCTTTAAGATCATCAACAGCGACAGCAATATGCCCATAACCCGTACCATGAGTATACGCTTCTGTTGTTCCTTCATTCCACGTTAGTTCAAGCTCCATATCGTTTTCATCATTACGCAGATACACTAAGCTAAAACCATCAAAATCAAGTCGCTCAGCAATATCTAAATCTAACGCTTGTTTATAAAATGCTAATGACGCATCAAGATCTATAACACGAATCATAGCGTGAATCATTTTAGCCATTGGATCATCCTTTATAATTGTTTTCTTTAAATATTCAGCATCGATATAGTAACTTTTTTATTTTGAAGATTGTATCAATAATGTGAGCAAAACGATCCCTTTCTTATAATCTCTAGACTATGTTGTAAAGAAACAATAAGGAAAAGCTATGCATTTAGAGCATATTGAAATTGCTGGGTTTCGAGGTATTAAACGGCTATCACTATCATTTAATCAATTGACCGTTCTAATTGGAGAAAATGCATGGGGAAAATCATCACTGCTTGACGCATTAAGTTTAGTGCTATCGCCCAGTGCAGAATTTTACGAAACCAAATTCTCAGACTTTCACGTCGATCATGCTATTGGACATCAACGTGCATCTTCGCTACAAATAGTATTACGCTGGCATGAAGATTATCAAGGTGAATATCGTGCTCGCCGTTATCGTGCCTTTGATCCATTTTGGATAGAAAAAAATAATCTCAAGCATCTTTATATACAAATAGATAGCCATATCGAAAACGATAAGATCATTACTCATCGTCACTTTTTACATGCCGACGGTCATGTAATTGAACATCCAGATACCAACAAGTTTTTACGGCAACTGATGGTGTTACATCCAATAGTTAGAATTCGAGATGCGCGCCATTTAGAATATACTAATCCCCATAGCGTGCCACATAATAGCTCAATAATGCCACCAGCAAAGAATCGCGAATCTACTCGTATTCAACGTCGGCTTGATAATACTTGCCGTCGCCTAATGACACAACCTGGTCATGTTAGTAGCGCTGAAATAAAAAGTAGCATAAATACATTACGTTCATTAGTTGATCATTACTTTGCTTTTGCGCCGCACTCACGCAGTAAAGCCCAGCCTCAATCTTATTATCCCCTCCACAATCAACATAATGATCACAACACCAACCCTTTTGATCAATTGATACATCCTAAGATGACTAAACAGGCTACACTGCTTTTAATGGGGTTGCTCAATGAATATATTCGTGCGCGAGGTACGGTTGATCTTAAACGTATTTCACGGCCAATAATGATCTTAGAAGATCCTGAAGGACGATTACATCCAATCATGCTCCATCAAGCATGGGCGTTTATTCAAAATATGCCAATGCAAAAGATATTAACCACCAATAGTCCTGAGTTATTAAGTGTTGTTCCACTCGGTGATATTAAACGCTTACAACGGACGCCACAAAAAACTATTGTGCATGGGGTTAATAATGGTGAACTCAATAAAGATGATATTCGTAAAGTAACCTTTCATGTCCGCATGCATCGCCCAAGTGCGTTTTATGCTCGTGTATGGTTATTAGTAGAAGGAGAAACTGAAGTCTGGCTATTTAATGAAATGGCACATTTAACTGGATATAATCTTGCCGCTGAAGGTATTCATGTAATTGAGTTTGCACAAAGTGGATTAAAACCACTGATTAAACTCGCCCGTTTATTAGGCATTGAATGGCACCTTGTCGCTGATGGTGATCCCGCGGGTAGAAAATATGCCGATAAAGTCAGGTTATTATTACATGATGACAGTGAACGTGAACGCTTAACCGTATTACCCGCTAAAGATATCGAACACTTCTTATTTAAAAAAGGCTATGAACCCTTATTTCGCCAACTTGCCAATATTTCAGAAAATGATCATATGCCTATTCGTAAAATTATCTATCGTGCTTTAAAAAAACACGCTAAACCTGATATTGCACTCGCGATTGTAAAATATACTCAAGAATCAGAGTCAGATAAAATGCCGTTATTAATTCGCTGGGTGTTAAAACGAGTGATAATAATGGCAAGAGGTATAATTTAAATGAATATGTTTATTTATTTAAATTATAAATAATGCAAAAAAGCATTATAGATCACTTATTAAAACCAATAATCAATAAAGAAAACTTCTATTGTTTTAAATTATTAGTATAGTATGTCACTAGAAAGCAACTTAGTTTTAACGTGTCATTTATACTATTAGGAATACAATATGTCCGGTGCAGTAATTACAGCATACCGTTCGTTTAATAAAATATTAAAACATTTACCTGTAGAAGGATCACTACCTGAAATGTTATTACGTGTTATTGAATTAACAGAGACTACTTTTAATGGCCGACAAACATCAATTCTACTTTTTGATAAAAACAAAAATAAGTTCATGCCGTTCACTAATAAGAACAGTAATAAAACATGTCGTGAAAGGTTTATGATCAACCCCGCTAAAATTCATTTTGAAAACGTGTGTTCAAAAAAGAAAATAATAATTTCTGAACACATAACCACCAACAATGAATATCGGGAGTATTATAGCCTAAAAACAATTAATCATTTCAATTCTTGCTATGGATTACCGATTATATCCTCAAGAAACAATGTCTTAGGTATTATTTATTCGCATTGCTCACAGAACTCCATGCTGTCTGATGATGAGTATGAGTTACTTGAAATGGCAGCGACAGTATGCTCAATTGCTATTGAAAACAATATTAAACAACAAGAACTTAACCACTTTGCGTCGTATGACTGCTTAACTAATATTTGGAACCGCCGCGCTTTTTATCGACATATAAATAAGGCTATTAAAAATATAAAACTTAAAAATGAATATATTGCCCTATTCTATATAGACATCAACAATTTCAAAAAGATAAATGATCAATATGGGCATCGATTTGGTGATCGTGTTTTAAAAAAATATGCTTCTAAATTACAAAAACTAACTAATGAAAAAACGGGTGTAGCACGTCTAGGTGGTGATGAGTTTATTATCTATAGTGAGGTTCACACACAAATAGAAGCTAACATAAAAAAAATGACTATATTATCTGAATTAAACCATATAGAAATTGATGATATTATTATTACCGCATCGATTGGTACATATTATATTCACGCCAGTAATATTAAGGATGAAAATATTGATTGCATGATTAACCATGCAGATATGAGTATGTATAAAGAAAAGCATTTATTACATTCCTAATAAACCTTTATCATGGAAAACCATTTGATTTTCACTCATGATTTTTGAAAAAATAACGTTACTGTACCAACAGTAAAACCCCATTTTTTCATTTTAGCAATATTGAATAACTGGTTATCATTTTGATAGAACATCCAATCATCAAAATTAATATGGTATGTAGAACCATTAACATCCATTGCTAATACATATTGCCAATTAAGTGCATTACCTTTTTCATAACCTACTGCTTCACCAATAACATCATCAGCAGTACCAAGGTAATGACCATCTGCTTGCTTGGTGATTGTCCAGATTCGTTGTTGCTTTTGGTTATCATCAAAAACAAAATCTTCAGTAAGAACGAGCTGATTGTCAGTAATAACCCCATTAAGTTCAACATTAAATCGGCGTATTTGTTGACCCTTATAATCTTGAACTATTCCCCATGCCTGAGTTTTACCCTCAAAAAATTTAAACAAATCAAACTTAGGTTTAGCATTCTGGTAATCATCAATGGAAGTTGTACAACCATTTAATAACAATACCATCCAGATCATCAGTAACCAATATAAAGGCATATGCATTTTTTGATTACTATTATTGATGTGAGTATGAGGAATATACATAGTATCTCCGTTTGCTGCTTAATCGTAACAAGGGTAATGGCCGCTATTGACCAATGAGTTGTAACCGCAATTTAGGGTATTCAGTATTCGTTGATAACCAAATACTAATAAAGGCATTGCTCAATGCTTTTGAAAGTGGTTTTCCCAATGGTTTTCCATGTTGATAAAATCGCCCTTCTATCGCGTTGGTGACAAAGACTAATCTATCGCCCTGTTTTACACTCGGCCATTGATGTGCTAGTTGGTTCAACCATTGCTGTCGCTGTTGTGATGTAAAACCTAAGTGTTGCCACTGATCATCGGTTGCTTTTAGCAGATCTTGTTTATCAATATCACGCAAATAACGAATAATCAGTGCTAAATCATTTGCATCATTAGCATCATATTTACCCGTCGGTGTTTTAAGTTGCGCGGTATATATCTTCCACCAGCCCCATTTTAATGTTGATTCACCCACGGTTTGCCATGTAACCCATGACGAAGCCTGTACTGGTAAACTCACCGTCATCATTAAAACCAATAGTATCGAATATGTCTTCACGTGGTTCTCCTTTGGGTCATTCGATGTAATAACCACCATAAATAGCCACTGTACCCCCCCCAGACAACGACGATAGCTATAAAGGTTATAACTTCACCATAAGGCCACATCACGGCCTCTAAGGTTAATCCAGTCCAGTAGCTTAATGCGCCACCAAGGCTACCGCCAATGATCACCCCCCATAGTGGTAACCTTTGAATTTGGTCACGCATGATCCATACCATAGAAGTAAACCCTAGCCACAATAAGATTAACCACAGCGGTATTACCGTGCTAAAAGGAGCAAACAATGGATCCGTCGGTAATGGAAACTGCATAACCCCCAGTTTAAACAATATATAATCGCCGCAGATCCCCACAACACTAGCGGTGACAGCAAACGTAAAACTACGGCGGTAAAACAACCAGCAACCGATTAAAAGTGATATCAATATACCTATATACTGATATTGACCCCATACTGCTAACAACCAAAACAGATTAAAGCCAAGTCCTATCGCGACAAATTTCATGATTAACGCCACTGGGGACGACTAGCCAATAATTGAATAGTGCTAATGGTTCGCTCTAAGAATCCGCCTTCGCAATAACAGAAATAATAACGCCACATTCGCATAAAACGTTCGTCATAACCGTATTGGTTTAACGCTTCACTATTACGATTAAACGCCACATGCCAATCAGCGAGAGTTTTGGCGTAATCTATACCGATATCTTTAATATCACGTGTAACAAAATCACTGTGAGCAGTTAAGTATGATTGTAAAACACTGATTGACGGTAAAAATCCACCAGGAAAGATATGCTTTTGAATAAAATCAACATCTTTACTGTAACTTTCATAACGTTGATCAGCGATGGTGATTGCTTGAATCGCAAATAACCCATTGGGTTTCAGTAATGATTGGCATTTTTTGATATAGGTAGGCAAGTACTGTTTACCGACAGCTTCAATCATTTCAATCGATACTAATTTGTCGTATTGGCCGGTTAAATCACGATAGTCTTGCAGTAATAAAGTGATCTTATCCTCTAAGCCTGCTTGTTTTACTTTCTCTTGCGCCCATTGGTATTGCTGTTGAGATATGGTGGTCGTGGTAACATGGCAACCATAATGCTGAGCCGCATAAATTGCCATTCCGCCCCAACCAGTACCTATTTCTAATAAGTGATCTTGCTCGGTAAGTTGTAATTGTTGACACAATCGTGCCATTTTGTTGATTTGCGCCTGAGCTAGCGTATCGGAATCAGATAAATACACACCCGCAGAATAGAGCATATTGTCATCTAGAAAGTGACGATATAAATCATTACCCAAGTCATAATGTGCTGAAATATTATCTTTGGCATTTTGATGGTTATTTCGATGCGAAAAGTGGCTTAATTGCTTTGCTAGTTTGGTTATCCAACCGACTTTCGCTTCAATTTTATCAAGCGTTGTCAGGTTTCGAGCCAAAATGCGCACCACATTGGTTAAATCAGGGCTATCCCACCAGCCATCAATATACGCTTCACCTGCACCAATACTGCCATCAGTTAATAAACGTTTATAAAAATGAGGATTAATAACAGTAAGACTGGCTTGTAAACTGGCTTGCTTATCACCAAAGAAATGGGTATCTCCGCCATGCTCAGACAGCGTTAAGCCAACATTTGATAACTGCTGCAATAAGGTAAAGATAATACGTCGTGACCGCTCATGGTTTAATAATCGAGTTGATGTTACAGGCTCTAATTCACTTCTAAGCATAGTATCTTCCTTTACTATTTATGGTGTTGATTCGGATGATCGTAAATCGGTGCCCCCTTACGCCACAGTTTAAACGCTTGCCAATATATGCCGACCACAACTTTAATGGTCATAATGGGTGTTATTAACAACTGCCGTAATAAGGTTTTAGTGGTAAAGGGCTGTTTCTGCATTGCTAACGTAGCATCAAAGGTTTTGGGTGTAACACTGCCGTTAAGATGGCTTTTCTCGTCAATGTCATTTTTACCCTCTCGATGAATGCTATCTTTTTTTGCGTGAACCTCTAAGTGAATATTTATAATGCCATCAGGCTGAGAAAGCTGCCATACATAGTCTTGATCCATTGGGTTAAACGGTGAAACATGAAACGCTTTATCATCAATATAATGCTTATGTGACCAATATTGCTTGGCTGGTATCGCATAATAATGACGCTGATTCCAAGGCGTATTACTCACTTCTGCGAGCACATATTGCCAAACACCTTGCTGATCAAAAACGTAATACATATTTAATGGGCTAAAATACAATCCACAATATCGCAAATGACACAACATGCTGACCTTGCCAGTAATACGCTTTCCCGTCAGTTGGTGAATTTTATCAGTTACCGCTTGGTTAATATCATCAGCACCAGCGATGTAATCTTGACGACGAAACCGAGCAAAATGGAACCATTTACGCCCAAAACCCGTTACACTGTCACATAGAGTATTAATTTCATCTACATCGAGATACACCATAAACATCGAATAACGAAAACGATGTAATACCGGTGTAAAACGACGATGACGTACATCGCCACTATAAATACCACTATTAATAATGCGCATAATCTTGGCCACTATTACCTACCATCTTGATTGATTCATTGCTGTCAGTAACATGCTTTAATACTGAATGACGAATAGGATCGGTATGTGTAATCGCTTCAATGACATCAAGTGCACTTCTTACGCCATCTTCATGAAAACCGTTATACCAATAAGCACCACAGAACCAGGTGTTATTGATACCATTAATTAACTGTCGCTGTTGTTGAGCATTAATACTGGCACGATTAAACATTGGGTGCGCATAGGTAAATTTACGTAAAATCTTATTGGGATCGATATTTTGAGTTTGATTTAAAGTGACACAAAATGTTTCAGGTGCGTCGATACCTTGTAAAATATTCATGTTATAGGTTAAGGCAGGTAACTGATGCTGTGAGTCACCGTTGATAAGCGGTAAATGGTAATTCCATGCCGCCCACGCTGCTTTGGCATCTGGCAAAATACTGTCATCGGTGTGTAGCACCACTTCGTTATCTTGATATGCCATTGCAGATAACACCTGCTGCTCATCGGCACTACTATCAGCCAGTAACGCCAAGGCTTGATCACTGTGGCATGCAAAAATCACATGATCAAAAACACTCACCGTATCATTAACTGTAATATAAACATGCTCATTTAAACGACTGACCTGCTGTACTGGCGAGTTTAATTGAATCAACTGGCCTATTTGTAATTGCATGCGTTTTACATATTCACGGGATCCACCAGGGATCACATACCACTGCGGCCGATTTACGATATCAAGCAAACCATGATTTAAGAAAAATCGTAAAAAGAAATCTAACGGTATATTACGAATATCTTCTAATGAGGATGACCAGATAGCCGCCCCCATTGGTAAAATGTAATTATCGGTAAAATAATCACTAAGCTGATGCTGGTGTAAAAAATCCCCAAGTGTTTGTTGATCTATCGCAGTATTAGCTGTTTGTTTTGCGAGTCGATTAAATTTGGTAATTTCATATAAGAAGTGAAAAAACTGCGGCTTAAATAGATTCTTTTTTTGAGCAAATAGCGACGCGACATCATGACCATTATATTCCAACCCGTTATTATCATTATGAACACTAAAACTCATTTCACTGGCTTGGCCTTCAATTTCAAGTTCTTTTAATAACTGCTCAAAATTGGGATAGGTACGATCATTAAAAACAATAAACCCAGTATCAATTGCATATTGACCACTGTTAACTTCAACATCGACAGTGGCTGTATGTCCACCAGCATAATCATTGGCTTCAAACACAGTAACCTGATGTTGATGGCGTAAATACCAAGCCGAGGTTAATCCCGATATACCTGATCCTATAATGGCTATTTTCATGATGCTTTCCTTGTCATTCGGTAAATAATTGCCTGTTGAGCAGCGACAGGTAATAAGGCAATTGCTTTTAATAATAAGGTGAATTTTTGGGGAAAATGTATTTCTGACTTTTGCGCAATGATCCCGCGGCGTATTCTTTCTGAGGCGTATTCACAACTAACAATCATAGGCATTGGAAAATCGTTTTTATTGGTCAAGGGTGTAGCAACAAACCCAGGACTAACTAAGGTAACGGCTTTTACTTTTTGTTTTAAATCAACCGCTAAACCATTTGAAAGATATGAAACAGCCGCTTTTGAAGCACCGTACGCTTCTGCGCGAGGCAATGCGGTATAAGCTGCCGATGAACTAATAATCACCAAATGGGTTGCAGCAGTAAAACGATCTTGCATCGCCTCTAAACAATGAATAATGCCAAAAAAGTTAACCTCAAACACACGCTTAAATAAACCACTATCAATCACACCATCATCGATATATTCACATGTGCCTGCATTTAAAATAATCAGCTCAGGCAAAACATCTAATTGTGATAACACCTGCTGAGTTTGGTTTGCATCAGTGACATCAAATATCAATGGCGTAATGTTTCCAGCAGCGGTAGCTACAACATCGATAGCTAACTGCTGTAGCCGTTGTTGGTTTTGGCCGCAGGCATACACTTGCCACCCCTCGTTGGCATAATCCAGTGCCAATTGCTGACCAATACCCGAACTTGCGCCAGTGATAAGTGCTGTTTTCATTGGCCTAACCTCGTTTTAATGTGTTTGATAACACTACCAATGACAGGCAATCCTTCGTATAACATCGCACCCAAATCAAAAAAGTCACGATGATAAATGATCCGTTGCTGCTCAATGGTTAGCTGAGTACATCCAACTAATATTCTCTGCCTACCTTGTTGTAATCGTGGATGTGAAAAGGTCATTGTCCATTGTAGAAAAGCATGCTCATTTTCAACAACAGCCTGATTAATTACAAAAGTACAGCTATTAATGTTGCAATACAGAGCCTTAAAATATTGCTGTAGTGCGTCAATGCCTGCGATATGATGCGCTGGATCTTCAAATACAATATCAGGATGATAAACACTATTGAGTAGCGCTAAATTGTGCTTATCTAGCTGGCTATAAACCTCAATAAAGGTATTAATTACCGTATTATTTGTGTTCACCATAATAATGTCCTTGTTATTGTATTGACTTAAAGCTGATGTTAACTGTCATGCAATGTTTTGGCTTGCTTATAACTATCAATAGCTAGTAATCGCATTTGCTTATGATCAACAATTGGTAATGGATAATTTACCCCGCCAAAACCCGACCATAATGAAGGCGCATGAATATATTTATCAGGAACTGATTCTAGCTCTGGTATCCATTGGCGAATAAACTCACCGTCAGCATCAAAACGCTCACTTTGAGTGGTGGGATTAAAAATACGAAAATACGGTTGCGCATCAGTCCCTGTCGATGCAGCCCATTGCCAACCGCCATTATTAGATGCTAATTCACCATCAATAAGCTGCTGCATAAACCACTGCTCACCGATACGCCAATCACACAGCAAATCTTTTACTAAAAAACTGGCACTGATCATCCGTAGCCGATTATGCATCCACCCCGTTGCCGCAAGTTGGCGCATCGCTGCATCGACAATCGGATAACCGGTTTGTCCTTGCTGCCATGCTCGTACATGGTCACTGTTTTCTAACCACTGAATATTATGGGTATATAGCTGAAATGGCTGGTGTTTACTTAAACGATTATAACTATCAAGTAAATGGTTATAAAACTCACGCCATACCACTTCACTGAGCCACACAAAAGCGCCGTTGTGGCTATTTATTTCGACACACTGCGGCTGTGTTTCAATTAAAGCCGCTAAACACTGGCGCGCAGATAATGCGCCGATAGCTAAATAAGGAGAAAGACAACTGGTGCCATCGATAGCAGGAAAATCTCGTTGTTGCTGATAATATTCAGCTTTGGTTTCACAAAACATTTGCAACCGTTGCTGAATGGCTTGTTCATCAACGGGCCATAATAAGCTGTCTTGTTTACTGTAATTAAAAGGCTGAAAAGAAGCGTTATCGTCAAGATTATCGTTGATTAAACTCAAGCAATGCTGACTAAACGTTACCTTGTCACTATTTGTAGTCGGTTGATAATTATGTTGTAAAAACTGTTTTAACCATGCCGTACGAAATGGCGTAAACACTTTGTACATTTGTTGTTGCAGTGTTACTACTTGACCTGGCGGTACAACACAATAATCATCACTGCAGTACCAGTGTTTATTGTCAGTAATTAATGCTTGTTTAACAGCGATATCACGTTGTTTTTCATTCCATCCATGCTGACGATTGCAATAAACTGCGCTAATTTGATGCTGCTGACACAACTGTATAATAGTCTCAGGTACGGTAGAAAAATCGTCACACTCAAGCACTAATAAAGGAATATTAATATCGTTAAGCTGTTGTTTAACAATTTTTAATCGTCGTTCGATAAGATCAACTTGTCGACCTGAAATATGATGCTGATACCACTGCATAGGCGTTGAGATATAAATCGCAATTACAGGTAAACCCGATTCGATAGCGCAATTTAAAGCTGTATTATCACTAATGCGTAAATCAGCTCGTAACCATAACAGCGCATGGTTTGTAGATTGAGGCTCAGAATTCATCATTATCCCCTTGTTAATACGACTTTAACGCGCTTTAAACTTACTTGGTTACTGCCCATGAATAGTTTTAATACTGCCGACAAAATGTAATTTCACTCCCGTTTCTTGCGCTATCATTTCAATATCTGCTAATTGACGGCGACTTAACTTTGTCTCACCTACCACGACCATATTTTGAATATCACTATCGCGAACAAAAGCTGAAATGCCGGTTAAGCGACCTGATAGATTATCCATAATAGTGACACCGTCACCTTTGTAGCACCACGCCAATGCTTGCTGCCAAATGTTATAATTTTTGTGCTTATCAAAGCTAAGTAGTAAACAATTGAGTTTTTTTTCATTATTAATTTTAGTAATAATATTTATAAAACTTATAGTTAGAGTTGTTGACCATAGACTTTTTTGAATAACAGATAACGGATTGTCTTGGTGCTCAATAACAAGATTAACTTCGGGTAATAATCGTTGTTGGATCACCTTATAAGGGTAAATTTTCAATGCTTCATTGATCAGTCGCTCTAATTTAAATCCATTAAGATCATGGATTGCCGTCAGTATTTCAGCAGTAATATCTAAGGTTTGTTGTGGCTCTAAGATTGGATCACAATTACCGGCTAATAACGGTTTCACCTTACCAATAGATACACCTTTGGATAGCCAATCGAGAATTAATTGAATTTTGACAATATCGGCTTGAGTATATAGACGGTGACCTTTCGGTGTTCGTTGTGGCACAAGTAATCCATAACGACGCTGCCAAGCTCTTAATGTTACCGAGTTAACCCCAGTAATTTCAGAAACCTCACTGATTGCAAACAATTGATTTTCAGTAAGATGACTCATAAAACCCCTTTAGCATTAATGATTAAACATCTATAGTAATTAATGTTTTTATAACGAGTAACGTAACTTGAGACTTTCTGGATAAAGCTCTAGATAGGTTTGATCGGCTAAATAACTATCTGGATGTACTTTTAAATGGTGATTTATCAAGGTTAATGGTGCTATTAACGGTAAATTTCCTTCGCGATAACGCATAATCACATCACGCAGTTCCGCTTTTTGTGATTTGTCTAAATCCCGCTTAAAGTAGCCCTGAATATGCATTAATACGTTGGTATTATTTTTGCGGCTAGCTCTGTTCTTCAATGCATCCATAAATGACTGACGGTATTCAATAAAGAATGCATCCAAATCATCCCATTGATGAATATCAGAAACAAAACGGCCTAAGTCACGATAAGCTTGCTGATCATGCGCCATCAGACATAATTTATAACGCGAGTGAAATTTGATAATACTGTCACGGCTTACGCCATCAGCTACCGAGCGATATAAATCATCTAATGCGTAAATGCGGAAAATAAAATTCTCGCGTAATACTGGATCTTGTAAGCGGCCATCTTCTTCAATCGGTAGCCATGGCATTTTATCCATTAACCGTTGAGTAAAAATACCGACAGAGCCCCCCGGTACTGAATTACCATTGTCTAAGTATAATTTAACCCGTTCCATGCCACAGCTTGGCGACTTAGCACACACAATATATCCACGCAGATTCTCGAAGCTCGGTAATTGATTATCAGTAAATGCGATCATTTTATCTGTGTAATCAATACTATTATCTTTACTATCAACAAGACGAACATCAATGGTGTTATCAAGTAAACGAATAACTGGACGCGGTATCGTCATTCCAATACCGACTTCAGGACATACAGGTTTGAAGTCAAAATGTTCGCTTAATTCTTCATCAGCAAAACGATTTCGTTTATGACCACCATCAAAGCGAACTTTCTGCCCTAATACACAAGCGCTGATACCTACTGGAATCCCCATATTGCCTCCAAATCACACTCTAAAGTTGTACAATTGTTAAATGTTGTACAGTAAATGTAGCGAAGATATTTTCGTTGTACAACTTTTTTTTTGTATAACCCAGTAATGGGTTTATCAATAAAGATAAGCTCAAATCGCAGCCATAAAAAAAGCGACCATGATGGCCGCTTTAAGGAAATGTATGTAACGATTGAAAAGTTACAAAATATTAGGCAGTTACGCCCAACGCTCTGCTTGCCACTCTGCTTGCTGTTCTTCGTTTAAGAATGTCCACGCCACAACACGTGAGATTTTCTGTCCTTGTGACATTTCAATGGTTTTTACTTGGAATGCGCTAACTTTTTCAAGCTGCTTATAAATCACACCAAGATTTTCTTTCTTAGAAACCAGTGTAGTAAACCAGAAACACTGTGTTGCTTTAGTCGCACTTTGGTTGATCATCTTTTTAATAAAGCCAACTTCGCCACCTGTACACCACAACTCGGCTCTCTGACCACCAAAGTTAAGCACTGGCGTTGTAGATTCTGATTTGGCATTAAATGCCGAAAGCTTATTACTACGACCATGTGCTTGGCACTTTTTGCTTGAGTTAGAGGCAAGGTTACGCACTTTGCGTTCTGAACCTGCCATTGCTTCCGCTTCTGAACCGTGGAATGGCGGATTACACATGGTGAAATCAAACACTTCTTCTTCATTGATCATATCCGTAAAGATATTATCAACATTATTTTGCAGACGAATCTGAATCGCACCCTTTAAGCGAGGGTTATTTGCCGCAATGAATTTCGCCGATTTAACCGCTAATTTATCAATTTCAGAGCCAACAAACTGCCAGCCGTAAACACGATGACCAATGATCGGATAAACACAGTTAGCACCGATACCGATATCTAAACCACGAACACCTTTACCTTGAGGCACAGCACCGCCATTAGATTGCGCCAATAAATCGGCAATGTAATGAATGTAATCAGCACGGCCAGGGATTGGTGGGCACAAAAAGCCTGCTGGAATATCCCAGTAATCAACTTGATAAAAATGCTTTAACAGCGCTTTATTTAAGGTTTTTACTGCGAGAGGATCAGAGAAGTTTACGGAAAGATCACCATAAGCATTTTCACTAACATATTGTGCCAACTCAGGTGTAGATTGGGTTAGTGTCGCAAAATCATAACGCGCACGGTGTGGGTTACGTGGATGTAGGCCTTGTTTAGGCTGTGCGGCTTTCTTTTGGGTCATCTTTGCTACTCGCAGGAATCAAATACAATTGAGCGCAGCATTGTACATGCTAAACCCAGATAACCTTAGCACCTTAATAGTCAAATGCGCAATAAACACACAATTGGCATCAAAAACTGATCTCTTAGTTTTAAAAACTTGCCACATCATCCAATAAACAGCTCATTGTAATATCTATTATTGTTAAAGAAGCACTTATACTTAAATATTAATCAATCTTATTTGGAGTGATATTATGCCAATTAACTCCCTATCGTCTGCGCCTTATCTAGTACGTTATTGTTGGTTATTATCTATTATCGCTATGTGGGTGTTGATCGCACCTTATTCTGCTAATACTCATGCTGAGGCTAACATCAGCAATAAAACACTGCGCGTCGGCACCTATTCTTGCCCTCCCTTTGTAATGATTGATGATGAAAATAGCTATCAAGGCTTAAGCTTTTTACTGTGGAATAATATTGCGACCAATCTTAACCTTAACTATTCGGTTCAAGTTCTGCCACTCAAAGAGCTACTGGATGGTGTTGCTAATGGCAGCCTTGATATTGGCTTATCGTGTATATCTATCACCCCTGAACGCGAAGAAATATTGGATTTTTCACATTCTTTTTACGAGACCAATCTAGCCATCGCAGTTAAACAAAAAAGTCATTGGCAAACGTTTAGTCATATTATTTTTAATAAAAAACTGTTGCAGATCCTAGCCATTATATTGATAACCGCAGCGACGGTTGGTGGTATTTATTATCTACTTGAGCACCGTGTTAACCGTAAACTTTATTCTATGAAATCACCTCTAGCTCGATTAGTTGAAGGATTTATATTAGGGCTATTATTTATCACCAAAGGCCCGTTTAATTATTATGAATTTAAAACGTTAACTGGGCGAGTGCTCACGGTGTTATTAGCGGTTGTTACAACCTTATTTATAGCCAGTATCACTGCGGTTTTAGCAAGTTCATTTACTTTAGGTCTGATTAATAGTGATATAAAAAGCCCCAATGATTTAGATAATGTGCTCACTGGTGCCAAGCAATCATCAACCGCCTCAAATTTTTTAACGAACCACAGCATTAGTCATAAAACTTACCCGACCGTTGCCGCAATGCTGGTGGCTTTGAATAACGGCGAAATCAATGCACTTGTCGATGATGATGCTATTTTAAGGTATCAAATTAAAAAGGCGAAAAGCCAAGGTGATTACCAACGATTACAAGTACTTCCATATCAATTTGAAAAACAAAATTATGGTATCGTGCTGGCAGAAAATAGCCCTTATGATGAAATCATTAATCGTGAATTATTACAGTTTCGTAAAAGTAACCAATGGAAAAAGGCACTGACTGAGTATTTCAAAATAAAATAAAGGAGCCTCAAACGTGCTCCTTAAATCACAGCGTAAATAGCCGTTAACGCAATTTAAACAGCCGTCCAAGATGACTTAACGTTGACGGATGATAAGACCAACAATGATCAAATAATTCCAGTAATTCAGGATTACCATATTTTGATAAATTGACAGCATGAAACCGGTTTTTTTGCTGTTTTAGCTTTTGTACTCGTGACTGCATCGCGTCTGGCTGACTCGGCGCAATAAAATCTGATAGCACCACCAAATCAGCATTTTTGTATTTCCCTTCAGCCATAAGATCGATTGATTGATCCAATACTGGCCCTAAATCCGTTCCACCATGAAATGAGTATGACAAAAAGTTAACCACTTCATGTAATCCATCTTGTTTGGTTAATTCATAAGTGATTTGTTGGGTTGAGAACATGATCACAAAACAATCTCGCTCTTCAACGAGCGCTATTTGCATTAACCCATATGCAAGTGCTTTGGCACAATTTTCAGGAAAACCAGACATTGAGCCAGACGCATCAATACAAACAATAAATGGTCCTTTTGGCTGATCAACCTGTTTAGTTTGACGCTGAAAAGCCTTTACCTTGCGTAACTTTCGCTGTGTGCCTTGCATGCGATAATTCATTAACTGCTTATCAGCTAAGTGTTTATAAAAGATCACTTCAAGTTCAGGGTACGCTAAAAACATCGCTTCATTGGGTAATAACTTCGTCAAATCATCACTTTCATGGATACCAACAATATCATCGGTGACATTGTCACTAATTTCTTCCACCAGCTTCATTTGCTCAGCTTTTACACGCTCTTTATTAGGATCATCAACTTCATTTGCCATTCGACCTAATTTTTCAGCGATATCTTGCAGGCCATTATTCTTTTTTAAGAACGCTGCGATTTTTTTCATGACATCAACATCTGTTTTAGTCAATTTCGCTTGCGCCATATCCCATAAACGCCCCGCTTTACTTGCATCACCAGCATCTGTCACTGTCGCCATTTTTTTCATGGTTTCAATGCGTTGATAGAGATCTTGCAACAATTTGTCTTTTTGATCTTCTACTTCAGACTCTTGAGCTTCACGCAAAGCATGAGCAAGGTAGTCATACCATTTATCACAGAAGAAACGTTGAAACATAGGATTATGCTGATTTTGTTCTTTTGCAAATAAGCTTTTAGCTTTGAAATAAAATGCCGATTGGCCTTCTAATCGCTTAACGATCTGCTCAGAATGAGCAATAAAGTATTCTTGATTCCAAGTGCAAACCTGTTGGTAAAAATTGATCTCATCACTGAATTGTTCAACAACCGTTCCTTTTGCTGTCTTCTTTAGCATTTGACCACGCCATTTCATGATTTGATTCTTCATGGCGGTTTTCACTCCAGGACTCGCTTCAGCTGCCATTAACAATTGTGGCCGTACCATGACTTCATGTACAGCCGAATCAATAACACCCGACTCTGCAAGCATCAAAGCAAAATTTAACCCTTCAGATACTGGCATAGGCATCTATCCTTACTGTCTTTTTCATTATCTATAGCAATGTTGCTTACTATCTCAATCACTGTTGCGAAAAATATTCATCCATGTGAGTAATTCTAAAAGCACTTTTTTCAGCGACGAGTTTGACTTCTGCGACCTCTTCAACACAATCACTCAAACTTTGCTCGATCATTGCAGGAAAATCACCACTAATAAAATTATGTGGTAATGCGCCATGAAACGAAGTTCGCGCTTTAATTATATTATGTTCAGACTCAGTAATTTTCGCCATTGCCTGATCAACATCTTGTTGCCACTGTTGCTGTTGTGAGGCCTTTAAGCCTTTATTACCAGTCACACCCACAAGCACTGGTCGATTGGCAATATCTTTAATCACTAATCGATTTTCGGCATCTATTTCAAACTGTAGTCGACATAGATGAGTATTTTTATTTACGAAGCCATAAATATCGCATTTTCCAGTACGAATTTTTTTATCAAACTCATCCCCATCAATATAAACCCAGCGGCTATCACCTAGTTCTTGTTCTGACACCGAAGTATTTTGCTGCAACATCACGAGTTTGATCATGCGTGGATTATTATTAATATTAAACCGCGTTGCTGTGGCAAAGTTATATTTAAACCACTCTTTGCGCATTGTGCTCTCACGCGTAAAAGTTAACGCAAGCTGAGTACATATATCCTGATTAATGGCATCAATCAGCACCAAGGTTTGTTTGGCATCAGCAACGGCATCTTTCTGATCAAACGCATATTTTGTCGCAAATTCTTGCATAATAGTAACAATAACATTGCGTGATTCAGGGCTGTGCCATAAACAATCTTGAAGTAGTAGTAAATCAAGTGGATTAATTTGATCTCGTCCATTAAAGAATGCACTTGCTTTCAATAACCGTACTGACTTTTTCCA
Organism: Photobacterium aquimaris; assembly: GCF_002954455.1. Taxonomy (GTDB): domain Bacteria; phylum Pseudomonadota; class Gammaproteobacteria; order Enterobacterales; family Vibrionaceae; genus Photobacterium; species Photobacterium aquimaris. Next base: position 838,662 of record NZ_MSCC01000002.1, on the reverse strand, counting down.
GCGTCGATCTGAAATATACAACTCGCTCTCTGCTGCATGTTCGGTAATTTCACCTGAACGTGCTTCTATCATTGACTTTAACTGATAAATTTTTTCAAAAAGGGTGTCAGTTAGAGTGACATCTTCAATATGCTGTTGCCAGTTTTGATACTCATCATCTTTGATGGTTAATGCTGGATCTATTGAAGTTAGCCCGCAACCATCCCCCATTAACATTGACTTAAAGTTGCTTTTTTCTTGAATGCGATTAACAAATACTCGTACTAACATACGATCATACAATGCATCTAACCCGCTATCTGCATCTGGTAATTCATTAGACGCAGTAATCAATAGTCGCATCGGTATTGGCAGAATATCCTGACCATTTTTAAATGTACGTTCATTAACAACAGTTAATAATGTATTTAGAATAGCTGGACCTGCTTTCCAAATTTCATCAAGAAAAACCACTTGAGCGGTTGGTAAATAACCATCAATTAAACGGACATATTTGCCATTGTCTTTTAGTTCTTGAATAGACAATGGACCAAATACTTCTTCAGGAGTCGAAAAACGGGTCATTAAATAATCAAAGAATTTACTATCATCAAAAGCTTGGATTAATCGTTTAGCAATTAGGCTTTTAGCAATACCTGGAGGTCCTAATAAAAATACACTTTCCCCTGCCAATGCGGCTAAGAGGCATAACTTGATCGTTTCTTCACGTTCATAAACGCCATTAGATAACCCACTAATCAGTTTTTGAATACGTTCTGATAAAATAGCTTTATTCGGTGCTGCTGTTGCGACTGTAAGCATATATCCAACCTTGAATTCTTTTCCTACCCTATATTGGTGTTTCGCATACTACTTGTTATGCGTAAAGTCATACCAATACGTTACTGCTTTGTTACAGTTATAGCATGATTTTATATCTGATACATCTTATACACTTGTTTAATAATAAGGATTAATTGAAGGTTGATAAACAAAATAACAGCAGCTCTGTAAATATAGCCGATATAAATGCAGTGAAAGCTAATAATATAATAAATCAGATAGTTGTAAGTCAGTCTAAGATTATAGAGCTCTTTTAAGACTCGGTTACGCATAGATTATCACGTTATTAAGTTCATAAAATCGTGGTTTAAGTTTCACATTAACGTCATGTTAGCGTAATAACATATTTACTTATCATTAAATTAATGGAGTAAATAAATGCTAACCAAGGCAACTACTTTATGCGTGCTCTGCACAACACTCGCATTTAGCGCTCAAGCTAACGATACCGTCACTGTTGCCGGTTCAACCTCTGTCAGTCATATTATGGATATTCTTGCTGAACACTATTCAGTCAAACATCCTGACACTAAAATCAATGTGCAAGGGATAAGCTCATCGGCAGGGATCGTCGCCCTTAAAACAGGTACCGCTGAAATTGGCATGAGCTCGCGCTTTATAAATTCAACGGAGCTTGATAATAATTATACGATCACCCCTATCGCTCATGACGGTATTGCGCTGGTGGTAAACCCTAACAATCCTGTTAATAATATTACCCGCTTACAAGTGGATAATATTTATCATGGTGTCACTAAAAACTGGCAACAGGTAGGGGGGAATAATAATCCAATAGCGGTTGTCAGCCGTGAAAATGCATCAGGTTCACGTTTTTCATTTGAACACTTTATGAAACTGACTAAAGATATAGCGGGTTTTACGGTATCAGACATTAACCCTGAAGTTTTGATCGTAAGCACCAATGGTATGGTAAAAAGTTTAATTGCTCGCAATCAACAAGCTATTGGCTATTTATCTTTTGGCTCTGTTGATAGTTCAATAAAGCCGTTATCTTATAATGGTGTATCTCCAAGTATTAAAAATATTCAATCTGGTGAATATAAAATGGCACGTCCATTTTTGATTATGTATAAGAAGCAAGGTTTATCAGCTAACGCAAAACAATTTATCCAATTTTTAAACTCTGATAACGCCAAGAAAATCATTAACGATAATGGCTATATTGCCGAGCAATCTTAATCACGGTTGATTTTCAGAGTAACAGCCACTCGTGATAAGTAGTACGTTTTAACAAAAAAGGTAAAAAGGCTTTTAGTTAGTAAATCTCGCTAAAAGCCTAAGTTGATTATTTAACTACTGGATAGTTTTCGTTGGCGCCCCATTCTGTCCATGAGCCATCGTAAACAGTGATGTTGTCACGCCCAGCTTGCTGTGCTGCAAGTGCTAAAATACAAGCCGTTACACCAGAACCACAACTAAAGATCAACCGTTGCTGATTATTACTTAACGCATCAAACTGTTGTTTTAATAGCTCTGTCGCTAGAAAATGACCATTGACTAATAAATTACCAAACGGTAAATTTTTAGCGTTTGGCATATGACCACTACGTATTCCCGCCCGCGGCTCTTTTACTGTAGCTAAAAAGCGAGCACTTGGACGTGCATCGATAATTTGAATCTGTTTATCATCCAGTTTTTGACACAATCTATCAGCATCAATCACCCAATTAGGACGAAATTTAGCACAAAAATCACCGCTTTCAATTGCAGCTGGCTCACCCGTTTGGGTTGCATAACCTGCTGCTAACCATGCCGGTAATCCACCATCAAGTACTGAAACGTTATCATGCCCCATTACTTTAAACATCCACCATCCACGCGGCGCTGAAAACATGCCTTGGCTATCATAAATTACGACATGGCTAGTATTATTGACGCCTAATTTTGCGACTTCAGTCGTGAATAAATCCGCTGGCGGCAACATATGCGGTAAATCAGTGTTTGGCGCCGCTATTTGGTGATTAAAATCAAAAAATTGTGCCGTTGGAATGCGAACATCAATAAATTCTTGCTTAGGATCACGAGGAACATCAGGCATAAAAGCACTGGCATCCAACACCACAATTGATGCAGCTAACACAGCATCAGATAATTGTTGATTGAGCCATGCAGCAGAAACGATATTATTAGCAGGCGATATCATAAAACAGTCCTTAGGATTAATCCGCAGTCATAATCATTAAATTAGGCCACAATACCTGCCAATTTTTGTCTTGAATACGCTGTTGATAAATGGCAGGTCTTGGGTAATGTGGATTGATGCTAACATGTAATGACCAGTTATGCTCTAACCCATAGGCTGCAGTAAAAATTAAGCTATTATCTGCTATTAAGCGAACGCCAACACAGGTTGGAATTTCAACCCAGCGTGAAATAGCGTCGGCACTATTTTGGTAAGCTTGGTGCTGATGCTTAATGTGCATTCGCGCTTGGTTTTTCACTTCCCAATTAAAATGCGGTAATTGCTGTTGTAACAATGCCGCGTAATGCGCTTCTGTGGCTAATGAACAATCATGAGGATCAAAATAAACCACATCAATATCATTTAAAGGTGTCATCGGTAGATCGTGTAGATGATCCCATATGGCATTACGGACAAACCCAGCAGCAATAAACCAATCAGGTAAATTAAGCTCACGTACTGCCCGTAAACATGCCATTCTGATTGAATCTCTCTCGATGACAGCAGCGGTCTCAAAAACTAAATCGGTCATCGTATTTCAATCTCTTACGGTTAATAGCACACTACAATGGATTAACTTGCTGAATTAATACAGACATACTATCGTCAGTTAAATCGTTGGTGGTTGCCATCTGCATAATTTCGTCAGCACTATAACGTCGACCATCATAAACAACCACGATACTCGTATCACCATTTTGCAAGAAATGGGTTTCACCATATGGCGTATAACGTGTTGCACCAATACTGATCACAGCTTGTGTTGGGTACTGACTTTGCTGTAGAAGTTGAGCAATATTTTCTGTTGGGCCAAGATCTTGCTGATGATTCATGCGCTCAACAATCCAATCTAATAGTGTATTATGAAAGTAACTATAACCGACGACTGCACTGTCTTCACCATAACGATGAATATCCCCATCACGGTAATGAAAACTCGCAATCCGATGATGATCTAAAATACCGCCTTCAGCAAAGTGATCAATAGCAATAAGATTGTCACTGATACCTTTACTATTGATACCCCAATTTTTCTTTTCACTGATCTTTTTTGCATGAGGTTTACGAATAGAACAATCGTTATAAGCACTAAAATAACGCGGCACTAACGCAGCGACGGTTTGGGTTACACCATCGGCATCAAGGTTATATACCACATCACAAATCAATGCGACTTCAGGCTCAATTTGCAGATTATCGGCATCATTTGGTGGTGTAATAGTAGTTGACGATAGCGGGTAAACGGCTAATTGCCCACTTTCAAGATTGGGTAAATAAAAAGGGAAAATAGCTTTGGGTTGGATAGCTTCTTTCACTTCAACAGTAATAAAATCAGCAGCCTCACCAGCTTGTTCCAAGTGCCCTGCAAAATTACCAGCAACACCAAAACCAATATCTTGATTAAACACAATTTATCCCAAAATACTCATAAAAAATAGGTCGCTATAATAACCATTAATATGACTATTTTCCGTTATCAAGTTAACAATTATTGGCCACCATCGCATAACATTCTTATTTTTGATTCAAGCCTGATCACAATTTAGTCATACGGTAACTACCCTTAAAATAACAGTAGTAATAAGGGATTATCATGCCGTTACTTCATTTAAAGCGTACAATGCGTCATTTGCTATTATTAGTTGTCATTGCTACTGGCCATATTTCACAGCATGCTAATGCCGCGCAAGCAATTCCTAAAGCAATTAACAGTAATCCAGCCTCTCTTTACGCGCCATTATTATTGCCTTGGCAAGCGGCATTGACCTCATCAAATACAACCGATGTCTACTGCGGCGCTGTTGTCATTAGTGACCACTGGCTGATAACAGCTGCCCACTGCAATAATAATTATATTCATCATGTGATTGCAGGGGTGTCATCTATTCCACAGTTCGGCTCTCAGTCACTCCCTGGGCAGTATAAATTCAATATTACTCATCGAGTTAGTCACCCTTATTACGATGAGACAATTTTTGCTAATGATATCGCGTTAATTCGAGTTGATCGTTCATTACTCACTGTAGCAAAACCGATACTTATCACCTCTCTTGCGGAACAACAAACAGCTGACAATATTTTTGCTAATCAATGGGTAACGCATCAAAACTCAAAAGCAAACCTTATTGCTTCAGGTTGGGGAAAAACCAATATAGATTCAACATTTAGTTATCCGGCACAATTACAACTGATTACATTAGCCGGCGTACCTGATGATCTTTGTAGCGGCTTACGCACTGATAATTCCAATATTATTTGTGCTGATTCCAACATTGATGGCTTAATTAAAGATGTTTGTAGTGGTGATTCTGGTGGGCCTTTAATTTGGCAGGATTCGCAAAAAAAAGCGGATAATGATTTTGGACTACGCGTTATTGGCATCACAAGTAATGGCGAACAATGTCAAGATCGTCTAAATGATCCGACTCACCAATACCAACAACTTCCAGGTCAATACACAGAATTAGCCCCTCTGAGAGCATGGTTAGAGTCTTATATTAAACAATACGATCAGTTAACCGACTTTTCGCTTTCCACACACAATTCTGCCCCTAATTACAATCAAGATCCATTCGTCGTTGCTAACGACTACCCTCAAGATTACCAATTGGTAGAAACACATTCCTCATCAGCAGGTAGTATTCCGTTAAGCATTTTTATTATGCTCTTAGCGATAGCTTTATTTCGAATAAGGAATAAATGATAATAATAAATAACAATTAACACACTATTTTTAGATAATAAAAAATACAATATTGCCATCAAGCTTTATTAAGTAATAATAGAGAAATATTGATACTTATAATGGATATTATAAAATGGATTTCTTCCCAGTATTTCTAAAAGTAAATCATAAACAAATTATCGTCATTGGTGGTGGTGAAGTTGCCTGTCGAAAAGTAGACTTATTATTAAAAGCACATGCCAATGTTACAGTGGTATCACCGCAACTGCACCCTCACTTACAAACGTTACTTGAGCAACAGCTAATTGTGCACATTAATCAGCCTTATCAATCTTCACAATTAGTCGGGGCAGATCAAGTTTGGGCAACAACAGACTCATCGACACTTAATCACCAAATTTATCATGATGCTAATGCATTAAAAATTTGGACCAATGTGGTTGATGACCCTGCATTTTGTGATTTCATTACACCGTCAATGGTCGATCGCACTCCAATCCAAGTCGCGATATCGAGTGGCGGAGCTTCTCCGGTTTTAGTGCGCTATTTACGAGAACGCTTAGAGACCTATTTACCACAAAATTTAAGCTTATTGGCAACTTTTTCAGGTAATCAACGTCAACGTATTAAGCAGCACTTCAACACCGTAGATGAAAGACGCAAGTTTTGGGAACAATTCTTTCGCTTGAGCGCTGTAGAACATGCACGAACAGATGAAGCATTAGAAGAAGCTTTTCAGCAATTATTAACCGAAAAAAGTAATCACAATGGTGGCAATGTTTATTTAATTGAAACTGGCCATGATCCTGAATTATTAAGCCTTAAAGCCCTACGCTTAATGCAACAGTCAGAACATGTGCTTTACCATGATGATGTCGCAGAGGTGTTTGTAGATTTATGTCGACGAGATGCTGATCGTGAACGCTGTGATTATAACAATGTTCAAACACTTACAGATAAATTGGTGCAACAAGGTGTTCGTGTATGCGTATTAGCAACCAAAGATAATCATCGCCCAGCAATTAAGAATTATTGCACCCATAATAAAGGAATTTTCGTGCCTATTTTAGGTTAAGCTAGCCCCTCTTTTAACCAAACAGCTTTAAACAAAAACGCAGAACAAAAGTTCTGCGTTTTTATTATCACTATTTACGAAACACGACTTTATTCATAATGCGGTGACATTTTTGCATGCAACCAGATACCGGTTGTTTTCATTAAATAGCCAAAGATCACACCAACAATAAGCGACGGAATAACTAATTGCCAATTACCTGCTGCTGCAAATGTTGCACATGAACCAATAAATGTACCAGGAATAAAGCTCAACCAACGCTTTTTAGCTTGAGCACACATCATAAATGCAACTAAAGCCGTGATAATATAGCCAACAATCTCCAAATTAATGATTGAAGATAATTTAATAATTACCATTGCCCAAAATACACCACTAAGGTTAGTTGCAATACTTAATCCTACCCCTTTGATGCCATCACGTTGTAAAGCAAAATATGTTGTACATCCTAAAAAGCCGCCCCAACTAAGCAAACCAAGAGAAACAGCAACCCAACCCCAAATACCAGAAAGAATACCTGTCGTTAAGGCGATAGCGATAAGCAAAGACATTATTGATCCCACGTCAGTTTTTTAACAATGCGTAGTCTATAGGAAGCTTCATCGTACTTAAAACGATTTAGATCACATATGGACAAATAAACTTACATTCGGTTACCTTTTTTCGCGACAAGTCTCACGTGATCATTTGCCACTAATACGGCACAAACTAAATAAAATAGAGATTAGAAATTGCGGTTACAGCAAACTGTGATAATTTATTCGCTCTATTTGTTTGCCGGAGTACCTTCATGGGACCTTTAATGCTTGATGTTTCAAGCTATGAACTTGATGCAGAAGAACGTGAAATTATTCAACACCCTACAGTGGGTGGCATTATTTTCTTTGCCCGTAACTATGATAATCGCGATCAACTTCGAGCACTGATAAAAGATATTCGCCAGACAGCAAAACGTCCACTAATTATTGGTGTTGATCAAGAAGGTGGCCGCGTGCAACGTTTCAGGGAACAATTTACTATACTCCCTCCTGCACGTGCATTTGCTGAATCTGACAATGGCTTAGCATTAGCTACCACTGGCGGATGGTTAATGGCTGCTGAATTATTAGCCATGGATATTGATATTAGCTTTGCACCTGTTTTAGATTTAGGCTTTGCTTGTAAAGCAATTGGTGATCGTGCTTTTTCAAATAATCCAGCTGATATTATTCGCTATGCATCAGCCTTTATTGATGGAATGACAACAGCAGGTATGGCTGCTACAGGTAAACATTTTCCTGGTCATGGTGGTGTTATTGCAGACTCACACCTCGAAACACCTTACGATTCTCGTGATAATATCAAACAACATGATATGTCGGTGTTTAGCCATTTAATCAGTAACAATAAACTTCAAGGGATTATGCCAGCCCATGTCGTGTTTGATGCCTATGATGAGCGTCCAGCAAGTGGTTCTGAATATTGGCTTAAACAAGTACTTCGACAAGAGCTCGGCTTTAATGGTGTTATCTTTTCTGATGATCTTAATATGAAAGGTGCAGATGTATTGGGCAGCTATAGTGAACGCGCTATTGCTGCTCAGCAATCGGGCTGTGATATGGTGATGTTATGTAATAACCGCGAAGGCGCAGTACAAGCTCTCGATGGGTTACCCCAAACACAAGTACCTATTCTTAATAGCTTATTAAAACAACCGACTGCTGAGTTTAAGGCATTAATGCAAACTCGCGAATGGAAACAAGCTCAACAAGCTATTTCCGTTCTAGTTGATAAGTGGCATAACAAAAACAGTTAATTTAATTATATTTACAACAACACCTTATGCTTTGCACATAAGGTGTTGTTAAATATTACCTTTGGTCTTCTTTAAAATAACGACTAAACTGCTCAAATTTAAGCGGCTCTGAAAAATAAAAACCTTGCTGTAAATAGACACCATGTTGTAATAAGTAATCAGATTGTTGTTTTGTTTCAACACCTTCCGCAATCATCTCCATTCCTGCCTTTTTACCAAAAGCAATGATTGAATCTAATACAAATAGTTTATGATCATGTGTACCAATCATATCAACAAACATCTTATCTATTTTCAAACTTTGTAAATTTAAGTTTTGTATGTAACTAAAGCTTCCATAGCCTGTACCAGCGTCATCTAGCTTAACATTAATACCTTGCGCTTTTAAATAATCAATCACACTTGCAGCTTTATCTAAATCAGTAAAAGACATTCTTTCTGTAATTTCAAATGCAATTTGTTTCGGTAAAATAGTAGATTTAATAATTAAATCAACAACTTTCCTCATACTCTGTTTATTTTCTAATTGTTCAGGTACTAAATTTATACTAATAATAGCTGAACTCTTTTGCCAATTTAATGAACTTAATTGTATTAATGTTTTCTCAATTAAAACATTAGTAATATCTATAATTAAACTACTTTTTTCTGCATAAGGAATAAAATCATCAGGTGATATCAACTCTTTTTTATTAAACCACCACCTTACTAATACTTCACAACCATACATTTTATTATTATTAACATTTATAATAGGCTGGTAGTAAGGAATAAACTCTTTGCGTGTTATTCCTTTTTCAATTAACGAATGTAATGATAACTTTCTTTTAATATGGAAATTAATAACTAAAAAAACAAACAAACCCAATATTCCACCAATAATAAATAACAATGGTTTCAAATCCATTGAAATAATTGATAGTAATTTAGGATCAACATAATTACTTAATATTAAACCATTACTAAATACTATACTTGTGATTGGTTGTAATTTTAATAAACTTTTTTTATCTTGATGGGAGTATATTTTTTTTTCTGTATTTTCGACTGTCGAGATCACACTCAAAATACAATTATCACAATATTTATTGTGTATAACATTCGAAATAATTGGCTCAAAACGGATAACAACTTGGCCTAGTTTACCTTTCCATATCAATGAAAGTATAGATTGTTGATTAACACTATTTACAGTAGCCCATAGAGAAAGATTCTTATCTAGCTTTTTTATAAATACTGACGTCGAATTAAGCTCAGCTTTATTATCAAAGCTTGAACAATACTTATTATTATTCGTTTCAATATCAATATTCCTAATATAATAATTATCATATGTTATTTTTTCTATGTAATTTTTATCATGACTTCCACAATCAAATCTAATATTTTTGACAATTGGTTTTATAAAAGATTGATAATCTCCTATCGTCGTGGTGTAATTATCAATTAGATCACTGGATATTGTATTCAGCGTAGAAGATAGTTGTACTCTGGCAAAATAATGAGAAAATAACGTAAAACACACAGCCATAATAATAACAATTATAATAGCAACTAAGCTCATAGTTGTAGAGTACTTAGCTATTAACTGCGTTTTAAGCCATGATTTCACTTTATATATTACACTCATTATATTAATAATATTAATCTTCTACTGAAATTTTCTTATGATGGATAGAATCTTAACTGAAATATTTAATTACAACAATAATAATATTCATAAGTTTTAAAGACAATCAGAAGCAAATTAATTAATAGATTTAATATAATAACATTTGTACATTATTAATACATAAAAGTACCTCTCGGCACTTTTATTATATCATTCAGTAATAATAACTATAATACTTAATTATATAACTAATACTATAAACTATCTTTTGAATAATTAACGGACTTCGAGCATTTCTTTTTCTCTTTCAAGATAATATAAAATGCACCAACAATAAACGCTATAGTGAGTAAAATCTCCATAATTAACCTTTATATCTATAATAACAAATTTTAACTGAATAACTTCAGATAATAACTAATTGTGATTTGACTGTATTGCCACCAAATTCTCTATCAATTTACATGATCGTACTAGTAATGCATCAATTAAGTTATAAAGTTGTGATAATTCGCGGTTAAAATTTAGGGGGGCGCAAAAAGTTGCACACAAAACAGGCTACAACCACCGTTCTTGTGCTGTAAAGCTCACCGACAGCCATGTTTCACCCAGTTCATCAGAGAGTCGATCCCATAGTTGCTGACGAATATGATCTTGTCGTTTGGTTGGCCATTTGTAATCATCTTTTACCAAAATATTTATTTCTAAATCGTACTGTCGCCCTATTTTTGCAAAATGGTGGGTATAATCATCAAATCCATACTCTTTAGACAATGCTTCAATAACTTGATCAACATGTCGTTGAGCACCATCCTGAGGAGCAACAAGCAACACCTCTTTCAGATTTCGACGTAAAACATTAATTGGTAAGATAGAGGCGAATAGAGCTAATGTGGTAACTAAAATAGGATCAATATAGGCGTTCCATTTACTGTAGCCTAACCAATCACAAATCATCACAGAGATAAAACCAATTAAAATAGCGGCACTTAAAATGCCATCAATTAACCATTCTTGAGAGTCGACTCGTACTAATTCTGAGTCAACACTTGATGCAATGTGCTTTTCAATTACATAAATACTAAAACAGCTAATGGTTGATAACACAGCATAAATAAGTGCATCTTTCAGTATAATATTATGACCACCATCCATAATTGTAAGAATACCTGTAATAAAAGCAAACACACAAGTAACTAAAATCATTATGCCATTAACAACATTAATTAATGGTTCTAAATGTGCGTAACCAAACTGAAATTGTGCATCATCGGGTTTACTGACCAAATAAGCGGTATATAAACTTAACCCTGTCATCCCCATACTGAGCAATGAAAACATACCATCAAGTAAAATTGCATTAGATCCAACATAAAACCCGTAGCTAATACCAAGTATTGACACAAAAATAGTACCAGCTAACGATAATTTAAGTGCTGCACGTTCTTTACTAACTTTACGGTAAGTAACCATAATGTCCTCCCAAAAGACAATATCCTTATTATTTTTAAGGTTGTATATTATTGTTACGCCGTAAATATAGTTAAAATGGATAACGACGATATAATGACTGTTGTATTAAATATAGTATTTAATACAAATTAAGTATTGTCGTTGATAAGAATTTATAATCTAACAAAAAACAAAAAAGTCATTACTAATCATAATTTTAATTAATATTCACTATAAAAGAAAAGCTGCTATTTTTGTCGAATTAACTCTAGACGCTCAACATCTGCATAAAATGTTACCATTTTAACGCGACTAATAGCATATTCAAAACTGCTTCTCTGACACATTATTTGCGATGAAGAAGAGATTCGATTCCGAGGCTTTCGCTCAATATGACGATTATATTGCTGTTCTAATGCGGTACAATTCGCATGACGTTGGCAAGCATCATAACGTGCCTCTTTCAACGTCAACCAATAGGCTTCAAATTGATATAATGCTTTGTGTAACTCATTCATATTATCTTTAGTTATCTCTCCTTCTAATGCATTAACTTGTTGTAGCTGTATCGCGATAAAGTCATTAAAATAATCATGTTTTTGAGACGAAAAATAATTATCACAATGAACATCTCCATTACTGACACTAATATTTTTATTTAATTCTGCAACATCTGCAGATGAGCATGCTATTGTCAGCAACAATGTGCAGAGTAATGGAAATGGCTTCATATTACCCTCCAATAATAAATAATAATATCATTATGGCGCACTCGTTATAGCACCGCATTAATTCTACAAAATATCTTATAATTGAGATTTTACAGATATAAAAAAGCCAATAGTGTTTAATAACATTATTGGCTATATTTTACTTTAAAACACTATCCTTTATTGTGTTTTAAAAATTTGTACTGTTTCAAGTTTAGTCATTTTGCGGATTTGACGCCAAACAAAATAAAATATCCCCATCATCATCAACATTGATGGAATAGCAATCACGGGATAACTCAATAACGTCATTCGCCCTAACTCTTCGTTAAATGCTTCAGTTCCTGCCGGGCTCGTAACAATCACGGTAGCAAGGATGTAATTCATTATTGATGAGAAAGCGAAAGTACTCGCAAATAAATAATTAGATTGAACTAAGCAACGATCAAAAGCTTGCTGCTGGTTAGATTCCATTAATTTTTGTTTAATCAGACCTAAATTTAAAATACTATCGTTAAAAATCATTTTAGTAACAATAGGATATTTAGTAAACGTAGAACCAAGAACAACAATACCAATAATACCAGGAATTAACGCCTCTTTAACAGCAAGCCATTGGGTATCAAGTTCTAACACGCCAATACCGCCAGTAAGTAACACGCTCACGATACCAAGTATCGCAATAAAATTGAATTTCTTCTTCTTGAGTAACTCATAGCCACCAAATACGACAGGGAAAGCTAAAGCAACCAGCAATGCCCCTACCGAACCAAGACGATCATCACCGCTCATTTTCATTAAGATGATGGATGGAACAACGACGTTAAAAATAATTTCATTTAACGGATTGGTTTTCTTTTCAGCCATAATTCCTAATAATTTCCTTTATTCATAATTATGTCACTTTGCACTTAACACACTAACAATATCTATTAATACTAAACAATACTTCCAAACTTATTGCTCTTATCATAGTAATTCTAGTAAAAGCTTAAAGTCTGTTATTTCCCTACTTTGATTGTTTCGTTTATCAATATAACTGTAAAGAACAATATCGTTACAAACCATTAAAAACATAATCATCATATTGATAAAACAATGACTAACAATAACTAAAAACTACCACTTACGGTTAAGCTTGCTATAAGTGCTAAAGTACATGCGCATGCTAACATCGCCAACACTGGCTTGGTTTTTGTAAATAATGCCATTAACCATAGTCCTGTTGCGATTAGCAGGCAGCCAATACTGATCACACGCCAGATAAACGGCAATAAAATATCATGATGTGTTTGTCCAATAATCGTTTCTACATCTAAACTTGCAACAATCAGTACTACAACAGCGATAAAAGCACCAAAGATAGGCAAAGTGATATTTAGTGGATCAACTTTATGCTGCGCTTTCACTAGCATTGCATGTGCTAATAAAGTACCACCAAAACCAACACTAAATATAATGGTTGTTACATTACCAACATTACCGTAATTAGCACTAAAACTTAAGATGTTGATAATATAAGCGACACTCCATAGCAACATAATAACAACAATGCTTTTTCGTGTGCTTTCTTTACCAAGCAGACGATTTTCACATAAGCTATAAATTAATGTTAACGCGACAAACACTAACACAAACACAACTGCACCAGAGTTTGCTACATTAATAGTTGATTGCATTATCATCAATGTGGCTTCACGAATTAATAACGAAGCAATTAATAGCCAACTGATTAAAGGTAAGAGCTTCATTACACGATCATGTTGCCCAAAGCATAATTTACCCGACAGCATTACCCCACCAATAATGATAAATGCACCTATCGCAAATTGTGCTAGAACATCTGATAATACTATTGGCCAATCATTCCACTGCATTTTGACTCCTAATACAGTCTTACTCTAAATACCATTATTGACAGAACCAATCCAATTCAAAATGCCATAATGGAGTTTAATAAATGGTTATTTTGCCTAATTGTAAGAATGAGTGCAAAATTCTTGACATAAAAACATAAATTCAGACGCAAAAAAATCACTTTGAGAATCAATTAGACCTACAAAGTAAAATTTCACGATATATTTCCTCTGGGAGTATATATTGGAGTATTAATTAGTAAATAATATCATTAATAAAAGCTACAATTAGCTTTTGTATGACATATCGATAAAAAAAAGCGATAATCATACAAATTTTACTAATTAATCAGATAAAAGATTGACGAAGGATGATTGAAACAGGTATCTTATTTTTCATAGTGAAATAAGATTTTATACTCAGTGTTAAATCTTATTTCAAACCAATTATTCGGTACTCTATATATCATTTACACCGTGTCGCTCTCATCTGAATGAGGTCCCACTCGACATAGAGTAAAGTCACTACTTTGTCTGCTGATTAATGATCAGACTATAAAAATTAAAGTGAGTAATCATATGTTTGCAATTATTAACACTAACGTATTTGATGGTAAAACTATCCAAGAAAACCAAGCCATCTTTATTGAAAATGATATTATTTCACGCATTGTTCCAATGTCAGATGTTTCAGCAACTGAGTTACCAGCAGAAACATTTGATGCTAAAGGTTTATTAGCATCAGCAGGCTTTATTGATGTACAGCTAAATGGTTGTGGTGGTGTTTTACTGAATACTGCTATTAGCAAAGAAACATTAGATATCATGAATCAAGCAAACCTAAAGAGTGGCACAACACAGTTTTTGCCTACTTTTATTACTAGTGATGCAGAATCAATGGTTGAAGTGCTTAACATGGTTGATGCTATTGACGATCCAGCACAACAAGGTGTTCTTGGTTTACATCTAGAAGGCCCTTTCATCAGCACAGAAAAGAAAGGTGCACACCGTGAAGAGTTTATTCGTGAATTAGACCTAAAAACGGCGCAATATTTAGCTGATAATGCAGATAAAATCTGTGTACTAACAGTAGCACCAGAAAATACTGCACAAGAAGTTATCGATATTGTGAGTAATGCTGGCATCACAGTGTCATTAGGCCACACAAATGCAACTTATGACCAAGTTGCAGAAAAAGAAGGTCTAACTATGGCAACTCACCTTTATAATGCCATGACACCACTTGGCTCTCGTGAACCAGGCGTTGTAGGTTACATCTTCGATAAAAAACCACACGCTGGTATCATCGTTGACGGTATCCATGCTTCTTTCCCATCAGTTCGTATCGCCCATGAAATGTTAGGTGAACAACTATTTATGGTAACAGATGCTGTAGCGCCAGCAGGTACAGATATGACTGAGTTTGATATGGCTGGTTTACAAGCTTACGTAACTGATGGTAAATGTCATTACAAAGATGGCACTATCGCAGGTTCTGCCGTTACTATGATTCAAGGTCTAAATAACTTGATTGATCATGTTGGTCTTAGCCGTGAAGAAGCACTACGTATGGCAACATTATATCCAGCGAAAGCAATTAAAGTTGATAACGAATACGGTCTATTAAAAGCAGGTTATAAAGCAAACATTACTTTGCTTTCAGATGATAACCAAGTTAAGCACGTTTACCAAATGGGTAAAAAAGCATTCTAATTTAGGTTAACTCTCTAATAATAAATGTAATATAAAAGGCTGCCTTCGTGTGAACGGCAGTCTTTTTAATACTATTTTATTTTATGTTATCCGTATAATCTTACTTAAATCTTCGCGGTCATCGCTGATGTAACAACTGTTGATGAAGGCTGAATTGACGTAGAAAATACAACAGTATTACGTTTTGCTACTACAGACATTTGATATTCACGTAATTTAAAGTAAGCGTAACTCACCACGATAGAAAAAAACAGATAAGACAATGAGAACACAAATGGTGAACTGAGTATGCCAGCTTTAACTACCCACACTACTCCCATAACTGTAATCGCTAATTTTGCTGCCATCGCAACAAGCAGCATCAATAGTGCGAGTTGTGGATGACGTGTTGTACGAAAAGCTAACCAATAAGCTGTTCCTATCGCAACAGCTGCAATACCAAAACCTGCCATAAATGAATGAAAATGCTCACCTGACAGTATACCTGCTACTACGGATAACAACATAATCAACCCAAATATCATATTCATCCTCTCTATAATACTATCTACAAAATGTTTAAAAATAGTCTCTGAAGGTATTTTCTCATCTAAAAGCCGCATTGTATATATGGAGTAAAAGATTCCACTTATGAAAGTGGTGTCTCAGATAATGAAAAATAATAACCTAATGCATTGTTATTAAATAATTATAGTTAAAATATTGAGTGATAGAACAGTTAATAGTAATAAATCTCACTACCTAAAAAAAACATGCTTTATAGCAATTAATCCTGAAAAATAGCTGTAATAGGTGTTTTATATATCCTCTCCTCACGAATAACACCAAGTAATCACTATTTGATCGGGAGTTTAGCCATTATCGCAATTTATTTCTAAATATAAAAAACCACTACAAGCATTATCTACTTATAGTGGTTTAAGAAACTAATGAATAACGGTAAGCATAAAGATACTGACAGCAAGTACTATCGCCCCCACCGTCAACAATAATTCAAAGATATGTTTTGGCATATTACACCACTGATTCAGCTACGCTGTAACTTATTGCAGTTAATAAATACCATCTGCTTTCATAATAAGTCTGAGGAATTAAGTCTTTGTTTCTATGACAATAGTATAACTATAAATACTAAATATTAGCTGAACAACATACTGCTGAATATTGAATATGATATAGATATTCACCCAATAGGTTGATGTATCTATTTTAAAATTTACGAGTCATAGTTTGTTAACGATGTTATGGAACCGTAGTAACGACATTGTAATTCAATCGCTATCACATAATGACTGAATAAAATTGTAATTTATTTCGATAATTCACATACTTAACACTTTATTACTTATATTATAAGTTATATGCATTTATTTTTTTTAGGTTGTTTTGTTATTACTACAACGAGCTTAATAATGTCGGTAGCGGTAGCTGCACCGTTAAAAGCTATCATTAAATTATCACCCGAACCTATAACTCAGCAAACGGTTGATCTTCCTCTTAATGAGTATCATGCATTAAAAATTTTGGCTTTAAACAACGTAAGTAGTAGTCAGGCTCCTCGACCTTTCGACACATCTTCACATTCAGCACCATCACTAATATCTGATTACGATATCGGCATTGATATTAATAATAACAATATAAGGGATGACTATGAACGCCGCTTGCTCTATCAATACCAACGCCCTGAATATGTAGCGATGGGTATATTAGCAGCAGCACATTGGGACAGATTAACAGCGAGTTATTATCAAGATGATCGTATACCATCCATAACTGCAATCGCCTTACTTACTAATAATATAGCGATTAATCAATGCTATTACTCATTACAGCAGATAGATAACGCATTAGTTTCACCGATCTTCGATTACTTCAATACCGAGCACCGACTAGCGATAAAACAACATGCTGAAGATAAATTATTAGATATTATCGCCACATCGGCTTTTACGGTGCATTTTGATCCACAACCTTGCCAACGTTTTGTCCTATTAGCAGAGTCGATGTTGCAAACAACCTTAACCGTAGATTAACTAACACACTAATCTGACATAAATAAAACACCATTATTTATACGTTATGGCACCATAATAAATTAAATACTATCCACTATTCATATATTTCTATTGTCAGTCATAAGTAAATACTATACTTATGATTTTATAGTGGTTTTTAATCGTTCGCTGTATAATGCACAACCTAAATTATTCAGCTATCACTGTTACGGAATCCAATGAGTAAAATATCAACCTTCTTAAAAGGCATGGCAATGGGCGCAGCTGATGTTGTTCCTGGAGTGTCAGGTGGCACTATCGCCTTCATTACTGGCATTTACGATACGTTGCTTGAAAGTATTCGTCGTATCAACCCAAGTTTAATCGGGGTGATCCGCAAAGGTGGCATTAAAGCTGCCTTTGAGCACGTTAATGGCACGTTTTTAATCTGTCTCTTTGGTGGTATTTTAACGAGTGTCTTTACCCTCGCTAAATTTATCACTTGGATGCTACATACCCACCCAATTCCATTATGGTCGTTCTTCTTTGGCTTAATCATAATATCTGTGATTCACATGCTTAAACAAGTCGAAAAATTGAACATTGGGCGCATTATTTCAATTGCCATCGGTGTTGGCTTTGCTTACGGTATTACCGTTCTTCACCCTGTTGCAATGGATCCTACACCATTAAATCTTCTTATTGCTGGTGCGATTGCGATTTGTGCAATGATTCTTCCAGGCATATCTGGTAGCTTTATTTTACTACTACTTGGTATGTACGCGCCTATTCTAGCAGCAGCAAAGTCAGTCGATGTCGTGACTCTAGGTATCTTTGCTATCGGCTGTGTACTAGGACTACTAACATTTTCTCATGTATTATCATGGGTATTACGTAACTACCGTGATATCGCGCTTACTTTCCTTACTGGTTTAATGGTCGGTACTTTAAGTAAAATTTGGCCGTGGAAAGAAGTTATTTCGTGGCGTACAAACTCACATGGCGAGCAAGTACCACTTATTGAGCATAATCTTTCACCATTAAACTATGAGCATGTTACAGGCCATCCTGCGTTATTAGGCTATGCCATCTTTGCGATGATTTTAGGCCTTGCTGTAGTATGGGGTCTTGAAAAATACGCTGAACGTAACAACGACTAATTTTCCTTTCAAACGACCTATTAAAGCAGCCTTCGTGGCTGCTTTTTTTTGTTGTTTTTTACTATCAATGTAGCTACATCACAAAAAATTACTTCGTGCCTACCTTTTATAGACATCTCTATTCATAATTAGCTTATCCCAACGAAATTATTAGGGAATATATAAGGATGAATAAATGAAATACCAATGGATTATTCTTGCTCTTGCTTTAGTTGCAGGACTATTTACCAGTTACATGATGGACAGTAACGATCCTGATGTAGCTCGTGAACCTTATTATCCCATGAATTTTTTAGAATCAGGTACAGAAGCTATCGATTTATTTAACCCTGAGGATAAGCGTATACGTTTAGTCTATTTTGGTTACACGCAATGTCCTGATGTATGCCCGACATCATTAGCTGTATTATCTGCGGCTTTAAAAGCGCTTCCGCAACAACAGCGAGATCAATTATGGCCAGTTTTTATCTCACTTGATCCAAACCGTGATACCGCCATGATAAGTGCTCAATATGCAGCTCATTTTGATAATACAATTACCGGAGCAACCGGCACAGAGCAACAAATTAAAGCTTTAGCTGATACATATGGTGTACTTTATATTAAAAACACCTTAGAGAATTCAAAAATAAAATACGTTATAGATCACAACTCTTATTTTTATTTTTTAAAACCAAATGGAGATCTAATTAAAAAAATACCTCACTTGGCTAATCCCTCTCAATTAATTGCAACAATACCAACAATAACCGCTGAAATGACGAACAACGGAATAATAGAGAGGAACGAATAGTTAAAAAAATATATTATATATGATGCATATTGGCGGTATTTAATAATTAAGGTTCCTTTTCTCTTTACTATTAGTAATAAGTTATCAAATATTTTCACTATCGCTTTTTTAGTTTATTTTTTAACCAATTGTGTTATTTATTTGAGTATTGGCAAAATTTTACATTGCCCTGACTTTATCTATCATTAAAAACAAGAAATTACTTATAAGTCCTTATATTAAGCGGGTTTATGCTCCTTCATAATTAAATATAAATTCAAAAAAATGGTTAATTATGTAGTTTTTTTATTCAAAAACGAGATATTAATCAGATTTTTTTTCTTAGCTAAAAAAAATTAATGAGCAATTATAATAAGTTATGCCATAATGAATTTGCCAACTCAAACTTTTATTCAACAGTTGTAGTGGCTAAATCAATATGGAGATTATATAAAAATGAAACGTACTGTATCTATCTTAGCTGGTGTTTTACTAAGTGCTTCACTTGTAGGTTGTTCTAGCTCTAATGAAGTAAGTCAAATGCAGCAACTAACCAACAAAGTTGACACGCTATCTCAACAAGTTAGTGCACTACAAGGTCAACAAGACCAAATCGTAGGCGCAGTAAATGACTCTCGCGCAGCATCTGACGCAGCATACCAAGAAGCAATGCGTGCTAATAAGCGTATTGATCACATCGCTGGTTCATACACTAAGTAATCTATATTTAGTCGTAAAATACCTAAAGAGATGGCCTAGGCCGTCTCTTTTTATTTATAGTTATTTCTATTACTGCCCCAGTTTATACTTCTATTATTAAATACCTACTATATTATATCGAATAAAAAACAACGACAGTTCACAACTTATACCTTCGATACAAATACACTTTTATAATAATTGTATTTGTATTTATTATAATACTAAATACAAACAAATAAACGAGATAGTTATATCTCGTTTATTATTAATAGTTACACTCTAAGACTTAGTTATGATTTGATAATAACAGGTAAACCCGATTGCTTATCTAATTCAGCATTTAGTCTTTGTGTTGCCTTAGTATCACCTGCAATGTCATCAAGTAATGCTTTTGGTGCCTCTACATTCTGCTTAACACCAACTTGAGACTCATCTTTAGATAATGGTGCATGCACTTCAACAATCAACTCACCATCTGCAACACGGGATGTCTTTACTGGCTGATTAATAATTTGAACTTGCGTACCAAGGGGAACTTGTGGGAACAACCATTCAACATCCCAAGGGTTCATACGAATACACCCTCCACTAACACGCATACCAATACCAAAGTCTTTATTGGTACCATGAATAAGGTATTCGCCATGACCATAAGCTAGTCGCATTTTATAGTCACCCAATGGATTATCAGGACCCGCAGGCACAACCGCAGGTAAAATATCACCTTTTGCAGCATGCTCTTTACGAATTGATGCTGGTGGTGTCCAGGTTGGGTTTTTTACTTTTTCATTGATGGTTGTCGTCATATTGGGTGTGTCACGACCCACTCGACCAATACCAATAGGAAAAACATAAACAATGGAGGCATCATTTTTAGGGAAATAGTATAGACGTAACTCAGCAAGATTCACCACAATACCTTTATGGGCGACATCTGGCAGTATAACTTGGGTCGGTATTTGTAATAGCTTTCCAGGTTTAGGTAAAAATGGATCTACGCCTTTATTAGCAGCCATCATACCAAGAAAACCTACGTTATATTTATTTGCAATATCAGAAAGGCTATCATCTTGTTTTACTTCGTAATATTCGGTTGTACCAACGATGTTACTACCATCGCTAGGCAGTTTATATTCAATTGCATGCGCTGCGGATGAGGCTAAACATGTGAGTGACAAAAGTAATGCGCGGTACACGACAATATCTCCGGTTAAGATTTACAAACATACAATCATGGATGTAAAACGCTATAATTAATTATGCACATAGTAACTATATTTAATGATTACATGTACTTTTAAGCTTTACAGCCATACTACTTGATATCATTTTAATCTACTAGCTTATCGCTAACAGTAAATCTACAATAATATAAATAGTAACATGCTAACTAAAAGCATAATGACGCTATATAATTATAACTGTTAATAAAAAGAGCTGTTAAATCTTAGTAAGATCTAACAGCTCAATAACGATTATTTACTATTAAACGGTATATTGTTGTACTAAATATTTCCAATCACGACGTTGTTGGTTTAATTTCTGTTTAATCGTTTCATATTGTTGCATAAATTCAAAATTCTCATAATCATTGGCCAATTTCTGTTGCCGCAAATCGATCAGGCGTTTCTTCACTTGATAATAATCAGAAATTTTACTGATCAGGGCTTCATACTCGTATTGTAATTGCAATAAACGCGCACTGTTATTTGGCAATGCTTTAAATTGATATTGCAACCGCATAAACTCCATTTTCGCACGTGTTTTCTCAATTCTATCGGCAGAAGTAATTTTTAGATTTGTCGTCCATCCTAACCATGAGCAACTCTTGATCAACCATTTAGTTGGATCAAACTGCCACCAGCGAATACCGTTGCGATAATCATTCTCAAAAATATGGTGATAATTATGATATCCCTCACCAAATGTTAGCCATGCAATTACGCCATTATCACGGGCTGTATTCCTATCGGTATAAGGCTGAGAACCCCATTTATGCGCTAACGAGTTAATAAAAAATGTCGTATGGTGGCTTAACACCAACCGTAATACGCCTATAAACAATAATGCTCCCAAAACATTACCAAGTAGCAATCCGATAATGACTGGTACACCAATATTCATCATTGCCGCTAGTAGGAAGTAATATTTATGCTGCCAAACAACAATAGGATCATTTTGTAAATCAGAACAATTTGAATAATCGTGATAACGACTAGCTTGATAGTGTCGTAGCATCCAGCCAATATGACTATAAAAGAATCCCATTTTAGCTGAATAGGGATCTTTAAGATTATTATCTACATGGCGATGGTGTACACGATGATCAGAACACCAATGTAAAATGCTATTTTGCAACGCAAATGCACCACCAAGGGCAAATACCAATCGCAAAAAGCGGTTTGCTTGATAGCTTTGATGCGCCCATAAACGATGATATCCGGCAGTAATTGACATACCGCAGTAACAAAATGCCACCACTGTCATTACGATAAGCGCAACATCAAGGTGATAAAAATAGAGGTAGAGTGGAACACCAATAACTGCAATGGCAAATGTCAGTGTAAATAGACTCACATTCAACCAAATAATTGGCGGTTTTTGCTGTTGAGGTATCATCCTTTTTCACCTTATTTCAGCGTACACATGTAAGCTTGATTATACTGAGCACTTAGGGTGATTCAACCAACCAACAATATAAACCGTTATTACAACATCAATAATGTGATTCCAGCCGCATCAAAGCGTGCATTAACACAACGGTAATCGTTATGTAATGGTTGATAGTAACTTACTGGCATCGTCTCTTTTACCCCAGCTTTTATTAATGCATGGTGTTCATCCCGTGTCATGATGACGTATTCAAGATGATCATCAATAATAGTTTTAATGCTTTCAATCGTCACTTCATCATCGCGTACTAGTGTTTTGAAATGCCCTATAATCACTAACAATGGCATCATCATCTCTCTAACAAGCAATTTTCGTTCCTGAATATGCGCAGCAGCAACGGTTCGTTTACCTACATTAAAAATTTGTATCCAATCGGGTTTCCCTTGTTGAGTCACTAACCCATGTTGGTAACAATAATAAGCTTCTAAAAATATCCGTAAATGGCTATAACGCTCAGAATACACTTCGAGGTAAATATGCTGTAATTCAATACCTGCATTAAATTGATTAACTGCGTTCATGTAAATTATTACCTTTAAAATTAAAACTTAAACCTATTTACATTGGTACAAATCACCATTTAAGTTATTGTTTTATAAATACACAAATAAAAAAACAACTAAACATTATCAACTATTGAAATTTTAATCATCAACTTACGGTCTACTTAGGTAGTCGTTATTATTGATTTAAATATCGCAATAGGCACCTTATGCAAATAAAAATACGTCCTCGTTGGTCATTATTAGAAAACCAAGCTACTCCAGAATCGGTGTATCACCAACGCCGAGATATTTTGAAAAAATTAGGTATTGCCGCTGTCGGATTGCCACTATCAGCCAATGCTCATGCGGGATTATTTGATTTTATCTCATCATCACAACAAGAGTCTGTCGATCTCCGCCGCCAACTTAGTGGCTCACCGTCATCACTCTCTAACTCAACATTGTCACTGACACCTGAAGATAAAGTGCTTCACTACAATAATTTTTACGAATTTGGTACCGATAAGTCATCCCCTGCTATAAGGGCTGAGAAGTTTATCACTGATCCGTGGAAGGTCACTATTGATGGAATGGTAAATAAACCATTTAGTCTTGATTACGATGACTTATTTAACCAATTTACCTTAGAAGAACATATATATCGCCTCCGTTGTGTTGAAGCGTGGTCAATGAATATTCCATGGATTGGTTTTAGTTTACGCGACATCATTAAAAAAGCAGATCCGCAGCAACGAGCCAAATATGTTGCTTTTGAAACCTTATACGATCCTAAACAAATGCCAGGCCAAGCATCATCGCGTCTTGGCGGGGGTATTGAATACCCTTACGTAGAAGGCCTACGTATTGATGAAGCAATGCATCCACTGACGATGATCTCAGTAGGTTTATATGGCAAGACATTAGCCCCACAAAACGGTGCACCGTTACGCTTGGTTGTGCCTTGGAAATACGGTTTCAAAAGTATTAAATCTATTGTGCGAATTCACTTAACCGATCAACAGCCACCAACAACATGGAACCGCCTTGCTGCTAGTGAATATGGGTTTTATGCCAATGTTAATCCTAACGTTGATCATCCTCGTTGGAGCCAAGCAAGTGAACGCTTTATCGGTCAAGGCAATATCTTTAGTAGTCGCCGTCAACCGACACTGATGTTTAATGGTTATGCAGAAGAAGTGGCTTCGCTATACCAAGGCATGGATTTAAAAAGGAACTATTAATGCTCACTCGAAATGTTCAATCATACCGTCTTACGCCTACACGTATTTTGATAATTAAGGTCGTTATTCATGCGATTTCATTATTGTTTGTTGCGCTGTTGGTTTATAACACACTTAACGGTGGCTTTGGTGCAGATCCCATTAAAGGTATTGAACATTTCACAGGCAAAGCAGGATTAAATACGCTAATTCTAACCTTACTATTATCACCACTGGCGAAACGATATAAGCAAGGCGGATTAATTCGTCTCAGACGACTACTCGGGCTATACACGTTCTTTTGGGTTGCATTGCACCTTGGCGCCTATCTTGTGCTCGACCTTAATTTTGATTGGGCACTATTAGGTAGTGAAATTGTTAAACGTCCTTATCTTGCGATTGGTGCGGTAAGTTGGATCATTTTGTTATTGCTTGCGTTAACATCCCCAAAGTCAGCACAACGCCGTTTAGGTAAATCTTGGCAAAAACTGCATAATTGGGTTTATCTTACGTTGTTATTAAGTCCAATTCATTACTATTGGTCGGTTAAATCAGGCCTTGTTGAACCTACTTTTTACCTGTTTATTTGTCTCTTTTTACTCTATTGCCGTAAGCAAAAACTAACAACCTGGCTTACTAAAAAAAATATCCTATCCCCAGCTAGACCGATCTCAAAAACTTCTCACCGCTAACCCTCACTAGTATTACAGCAAATATACGAGCTTAATTTGTTGTAATCGATTGCTTAAGGATCGACCATCATCATAATTGATACTCAAATCGCGTGATCTCGACACCATAAATACAGATTGTTAGATTGACTAAGCTACTGAATCCACAGACAATGCGCACAATTTTTATATCTACTTCTGCGGTTTACATGGAATTTCTCCGATGACAGTATCAACAACTCAGCCATTATCCTTACGTGATGATTCGATTTTTCGCCTTTTTTTGCGTTATACCTTACCCACTATTGCGGCGATGCTTATTACTGGCATCTATGTTGCCGTTGACGGAATGTTTGTTGGTCACTTTATCGGTGAAGATGGTCTTGCTGCAATCATACTTGGATACCCTATCGGCTCTATTTTATATGCCGTTGGTGCCATGATAGGTATGGGAGCATCTGCACTTGTTTCGATAAAAATGGGTGAAGACAATATTCAACAAGCTCGCCAAATAGTTGGAAATGCACTAACACTGTGCATTATTGCTGCTATTATTTTTTGTAGTTTCGGCTTGGTCTTTGGAAAAGATATTCTGATTTGGATTGGCGCAAAAGATCATATCTTAACCATGGCCACAGACTACCTATTTTGGTACTTCACCATGGGTAGCTTTGCTATTGTTTCAATGGCATTTTCTGCACTACTGCGAAATGATGGTCAGCCTAACCGTGTTACCTTGATTATGATTTTAGGCGGCGTACTTAACATCTTTTTAGATTGGTTATTCATTGTTGTTATTCCGTGGGGATTAACCGGAGCTGCTATTGCAACAATGTTATCGCAAGCGGTGACCTGCCTACTGTGTTTACAGCATTTCTTTTCTGATAAGACTCAATTACGTATTGGCTGGGATAGCCTTAAAATTAAACTTGATACTGTGTTACAAATCCTCAAATTAGGTACTTCAAGTTTATTAATGTACATGTACCTGTCAGTAGTATTAATTCTTCATAACAAAGCATTTTTGTTGGTTGGAAAACCGATCCATGTTGCAGCTTATAGTATTGTGAGTTACACCGAAGCTCTGTTTTATTTAGTTTTTGAAGGTATAGCTTTAGGTACTCAGCCTTTAATTAGTTTTAATACCGGTGCTGGTCTTAAAGATAGAGTTAACAAGCTTCGTAATCTTGCTTTTATAACCACCCTATTAATTGCGGCAATTGGCGTGATCACTTTATACAGTATTCCAGAAATCGTGGTGCATATGTTTGCAGGTGATAATCCAGTACTCCAGCCTGTAGCAATTAACGGCATGTCACTGTATTTTTGGGGACTTCCTTTTGAAGGAGTATTGCTGGTTGGAGCAACTTACTTTCAGGCAATCAATATGCCAAAAGAAGCCTCACTGCTCACTGGTGGTAAGTTATTTTTGATCTCAATTGCCATTTTTGTATTGGCTTATAGCGTGGGAGTTAATGGCGTTTGGCTAGCATTACCACTTTGTAGCGCTGCGCTTACGTTATGGATGGTTTATCGATTAAAAAAACTCGCATAAACAGCTTCGATTAACAACAACCAACACCACGAAACGTAATAAAGAAAACCGATAGTCTGTCTTAATAACAAATACAGCTATCGGTTTTTTATTGCTAATCAGCTGTAGCGAATATATTAAACTTCTGCGATAACCGCTTCTTTCTTTTCAACAAGATGACCTTCTGCGCCATGCATCCACTGAAATACACAACTCACCTAAGGTATGGAAGAAATAGGAAGCCAATTGCGAGGAATAACAATGCAAATACAAACTTTTAGGAATAAAAACAGCGGCTATTAGTGTAGAAGGACAATCAATTATAATAAAAAATTAAACATCCATGACGGCAACCACATATATTTCATCTTGGTAAGATCAGGATCTCCAGCACCGTAAACATTAACTTTATTACCTTCATGATCGGTTGCTTCATTCTCGGCAACAATTTTATAGCCTTGCTGAGCTCGTGAGAGCATACTTCTTTCCACTGCTTGAACCAGTTCATCATTACCCTTACAAAATAACCCCATTTCAGTATTATAATGATTAGAGCGGTTATCTATATTATACGTACCCACCATCACCTCATTGCCAAGGCTGCGTTTATAAACCTGAGTTTTTGCGTGCATGCCCCATCTAGCTTGTTTTGTTTTAGGATAAACCACATCCGTTTCAGCGATCCACTCACCTGCATGCACATAAGTTGTAATACCTAATTTCTGCCAATCATAAACATGGTGATACAATTGCCCTGCGACATAGGAGGCGTCTGTCGATGACAATGAATTGGTATAAAGAATGAGTTTAACCTGCTTATCTAACATAGTTTGCATGAGATGCTCAGACTTACGGTTATTGAGCAAGTAAGGCGATGCCAAAATAAGTTCTTGATCAACTGACATCACTTTGTCAAAAATAGTCTTACGTAAAAATCGGTAATTATCACTGTATGGTTCTTTAAAACGCGTCCAAAATGAGCCACCGGGAGCATCGGTTGTAAAGGTAATTTCTGGGCATAAATAGCGTTTTTTTTGTAATAATAGTGGCCGTGCAATCGCTTCTATTTTAATTCGAGCAGCTTGCTCAGCCTCATTAGGCGCTAAAAAATCAGCGACTTGTACTAATCGTCGTTCATATTTTTGTAATTCAACCCTAAAAGTCGGTTTTTGGGGTGATTGGAAACGTTCACTTATACTGTGTTCATAAAAAGCATCAAACGAATCCGCCATTGCAGTAACAATAGAGCCTTCAACATATAAATCCCGATCAAGAAAATTATAATGCGTAGATAAATCAAAATAATCGTTTTCTATATTGCGCCCACCAGTAATCGCTTCTCGATCATCAACCACCAACAATTTGCGATGATTTCGAAAATTAATCGTTGAAATATAATAAATGGGTGCCGCATTGTAATAACGCACCTCAATATTATATTGCTGCAACGCCTGTGCATAAAACTCATCAAATTCAAATACCGTCGCTGACTTATCAATTAATATTCGAACATTAACACCGCGTTTAGCTGCTGCCACCAACTCACGAACGATAATCTTGCCACTTAAATCAGGCGAAAATATAAAATATTCGACATCAATACTTTGTTGTGCTCGACGAATCATATCAATGCGTATTTGTAGTGCTACAACACCACTGTTTAATACTTGGATTTCATTTCGATAAAGATCGGTATTTGGATCGTAAATATCCACTTGATGGTAAGGATAAGGATTCGTTTTTGATAAGTCGTGATAACTATCAAAGTCTTCATCCCAATAGACAAGATTACACCCAGCCAGTCCACTAGCAGCGGCGATCACAGGCAAATACATTAACCGATAATACCATCGACACTTGGTACGATTACTGCTCTGGTTCCAATTCACGTGCCCTCCTTACTTGCTGTCATAAAAACGTATCGCTACATCAACTTGTTATAATTATAAACCCCTCTTATTTTATAACACTCCATCAACAAACAGGCGATATTGCCAACATATGCATATTACGCATTAGAAAAATGAAAAGCATTCATTTTACTCATACAGATATTAGTCATATTATGAACTCAGGCAAATAGGCAGCATATTACGCCTCAGTTAGGTTTGATTTTGCAGCAATAAAAAAAGCCAGCTTATTAATATATAAAGTAATAATCAGCACCTCGATTCAACACTTACAAGGTTGAATGAACCGTAATCAATCATATAGCGATCAGTTATAACTGCTGATCACTGCATTCAAATTTTTAGTTAGAGGTAAGTATTATGACAATCCCAACAACTGATATGCTTGAAGCATGGCGTGGTTTTAGTAAAGGTGAATGGCAGACTAGCGTTAATACGCGTGATTTCATTCAAACTAACTACACCCCATACGAAGGCGATGAGTCTTTCTTAGCCGATGTAACAGATGCAACAACATCATTATGGAATGATGTAATGGAAGGCATCAAGCAAGAGAGCAGCACTCACGCTCCGGTTGACTTTGACACAGACTTGCCTTCAACTGTTACCTCTCATGGTGCAGGCTATATCAACCAAGATCTTGAAAAAATTGTTGGTCTACAAACTGATAAGCCACTAAAACGTGCAATTATCGCCAATGGCGGTATTCGCATGGTGAAAAACTCATGTGAAGTTTACGGTCGCGAATTAGACCCAATGGTTGAAAAAATCTTTACTGATTACCGTAAAACACATAACAAAGCATGTTTTGACTTATACACTAAAGAAATTTTAGCTTGTCGTCGTTCAGGTATTATCACAGGTTTACCTGATGCGTATGGTCGTGGCCGTATTATTGGTGATTACCGTCGTTTAGCACTATACGGTATTGATTTCCTTAAAGCGGATAAATTAGAGCAATATAATTCGACGCAATCTTTCCTTGAGCAAGGCCAAGATTTAGAAAAAACCATGCGCCTACGTGAAGAACTTGCTGATCAAGTTCAAGCACTAGAAGACATTCGCACAATGGGTCTTGCATACGGCATTGATATGTCTATGCCAGCTAAAACAGCACAACAAGCGATTCAGTTTACCTACTTTGGTTACCTTGCTGCGGTTAAATCACAAAATGGCGCTGCAATGTCGCTTGGTCGTACGTCAACATTTATTGATGTCTTTGTTGAGCGTGATATTGCTAACGGTTTAATCACCGAACAACAAGCGCAAGAAATGGTTGACCATTTCATTATGAAACTGCGTATGGTGCGTTTCCTACGTACACCTGAATATGATTCATTATTCTCTGGTGACCCAATCTGGGCAACAGAAGCAATGGCAGGTATGGGTGTTGATGGCCGTACTTTAGTCACTAAGACCACATTCCGCTACTTGCATACATTGCATACAATGGGTCCTGCGCCTGAGCCAAACATGACGATTCTTTGGTCAGAGCAACTGCCTATCGCTTTCAAACAATACGCTGCTAAAGTATCAATTGAAACATCATCTGTTCAATACGAGAACGATGATCTAATGCGCCCAGATTTCGACAACGATGATTACGCTATCGCATGTTGTGTGAGCCCACAAATTGTTGGTAAGCACATGCAGTTCTTTGGTGCACGTGCCAACCTTGCTAAAGCGCTACTGTATACCATCAATGGTGGTGTAGATGAGAAATCACAAGTACAAGTAGGTCCTCAGGTTGCAAAAATCACTGATGCAGTACTTGATTTTGATACCCTGATGCCTCGTTATGATGCCATGCTTGATTGGTTAGCGACTCAATATGTGACAGCACTAAACATTATTCACTACTCACATGACCGTTACAGCTATGAAGCATCACTTATGGCATTAATGGATCGCGATGTACGCCGTACTATGGCATGTGGTATTGCAGGTCTTTCTGTTGTCGCTGACTCATTAGCAGCCATCAAGTTTGCTAAAGTAACACCGATTCGTGATGAAAATGGCGTTGCTATCGACTTCAACATCGAAGGTGATTACCCTAAATTTGGTAACAATGATGCACGTGTAGATGACATTGCTTGTGATCTAGTTGAACGCTTCATGAAGAAGATTCAAACTATGCACATGTACCGTGAAGCGATTCCAACCCAGTCAATTTTGACAATAACATCAAACGTTGTATATGGTAAAAAGACCGGTAATACACCAGATGGCCGTCGTGCTGGTATGCCATTTGGTCCAGGTGCTAACCCAATGCACGGTCGTGATGAAAACGGGGCGGTTGCATCACTAACATCAGTATCAAAACTACCATTTGCTTATGCGAAAGACGGTATTTCTTATACTTTCTCTATTGTTCCAAATGCATTAGGTAAAGATGAAAATACACAAAAGCAAAACCTTGCGGCATTAATGGATGGTTACTTCCACCACGAAGCAGCAGGTGCAGCAGACGGTATTGAAGGTGGCCAGCACCTAAACGTGAACGTATTAAATCGTGACACATTATTGGATGCTGTTGAACACCCAGAGAAATACCCACAGCTAACCATTCGTGTTTCTGGTTACGCAGTGCGCTTTAACTCACTGACTCGTGAACAGCAACAAGATGTAATTACACGTACATTTACTAGCAAGATATAAAGACGATAATAAGAACGCTAACTACCAGCAAACAATAACAACCAAACAAAATGGCATGACTACCTAATTTTGTTTGTGCTTTCAACGCCACTTAATCTGTCTCTTTCTCTTTGAAAGTATTTAAGTGGCGTTTTTTTATCATAAAACACACTATTTTTGATATGGGATAGACATTCACTGATTAATATAAAATTCAAATAATTTTACAGTGAGAATTATTTGAATTTTATATACCATAAAGACATATAAAACCTTACTAAGAACCCAATGAGCGCTATATCCCCTAATAAAACAGTTTCATCTGCCAAAGCCCCCCTGTTTGCTATCAAAGTTATTCCTACAATCTTTATTATATTGCTGAGTGCGCTTTGTTGGCGTTATATCACCATACCTATAGAATTAAATATTGCTGCATTTCATACTGCGATTATTTTTATTGCAACGATTGTCGCTATTGTAACTAATGTATTGCCCACAGGTGCGGTTGCCGTTATCGGTGTTTCTGCCTATGCATTACTCCATGCAGGTGGCGAAACATCCGCTAAAGCCGCTATCATGGCTGCGACCAGTAATTTTAATAACGTTCTGATTTGGCTCATTGTGATTGCATTTATGATTGCACGTGCCTTTGCTAAAACAGGATTAGGCAAACGAATCGCTCTCATTCTATTGAGTTGGTTTGGTCAGTCATCATTACGCATTGCTTATTGTTTGGGCATTGCTGATTTTCTTATCGCTCCAGCAACCCCCAGTAACACTGCTCGTTCAGCAATTATCTCCCCTATTGCCGATTCACTCGCGAAAGTCATTAATAAAGATGATCGTAAGTTGGGTCAATACCTTATTTCTTCGGTAAGTGCAATGAACGATGCTTCAGCTGTAGGTTTTCAAACAGGCTTTGCTGGTAACCTTGCTTTAGTCGGGATTGCCGCTTCGGTTGCTGATATTAATATAACATTCAGTCACTGGGCGCTTTATTTGCTAATGCCTGCTGTCATTTTACTATTAACCATCCCTTTTATTCTGTTTAAGTTTATCAATCCAGACACTAAACATACGCCACAAGCACCAACTTATGCAAAACAGGCTTTAATGCTTTTAGGTCCTGTCAGTGTTGCAGAATGGAAGCTAATCGCAGTCTTTATTGGATTAATTATAATGTGGGTTGGCGGACAATCGCTCCATTTACATGCAACCACTGCGGCATTTATTGGCTTGTCAGCCCTGTTGATATTAGGAGTATTAACCTGGGATGATGTTAAATCAGAAAAAGGGGCTTGGGATACACTGATTTGGTTTGCCGTATTGATGGGAATGGCGAGTCAACTGAAGACTCTCGGCTTCACTACATGGGTCGGCCATGGTGTATCAGATTTAATCAGCCAACATATGGGCCATGCAAGTCCAACTGTTATTTTAATTGTTATGATGATTTTCTATCTGATCACTGCCTACTTTTTTGCGTCAGGTACCGCCAAGGTTGTTGCACTGGGGCCAGTAATCATTGGCTCATTAATCGCGTTAGGAGTTAATCCACTTATTTCAATTTTAGCGGTTGCGGGTATTACCAACATAGGCTGTAACCTCACCACCTATAGCCATGCGCGTAATCCATTATTAATGGGTTACCAATATCATAATGATAAACAATGGATGTCAATTGGTTTGATTATCTCTGGTGGTGGCGCAATTATCTTTATGACCACAGGAATTATTTGGTGGTCTATTTTAGGCTTAATGTAATTATATAGAATACTTCAATAAATCAAATCAGCCGCTGCAAATACCACTTGCAGCGGCTGGTTAATTTTAGCTTGTTAATTATACAGAAGTCAGTTTATTGCGCTGTAAAGTACGAAATTCATGCTTAGCTAGATGACTGTCCATCGAAGCACGTAACAACTTATACAGTAAAATTGAACCATCTATTTCTTCTTTACGGTTAGTCAAACTTTCAATGTTTAATCCTAACGGAAGATCATATTCAACCACTGCATCTAAAATCTGATTAAGACTATTACAGCACATTTTAATTGATTCATGTAATGGGTTCGATGCATTAAGAATACGCAAACTGGTTGCTTCTGGCACGCTCACACCAAGCCACTCAATAAACTCTAGTGTCTTTGCACTGCCACATGGCGAAAACGTCAATAAAATACGCTGTGGTTTGATACCATCTTGTTTACATTCAATCGCATAACGCGTCAGAATATCAATAGTTGCTTGAGTATCGTAAATCGCTTGAGAAATAAAGAAATTACAGCCTTGCTGATATTTTTCTATTAAACGGGCATGTTCATTACCTTTTTTAGCATGGCGTTCTGCAATCATTATGCCGCCAGTAAAAAAGTTATTATTATTTTCAGCCAACGTTTGATAAGCAGCAGATAAGGGTAACGATACCTCATTTTTGGCCGATGGACTGCCCACCAGCACAATGTCACGCACTTGGTACTCATGCCAAGCTTCATTTAACCACTCATCAAATGCATCGGTTTCTGATTGAACAACACTTTTATAAGTAATAACAGGTCGGCCTGTTTTCTTATTTAATAATGATGAGTAATAACGTGGATCATGCGTTGATTTAAATGGGAATGGGCGTGGTTTTTGAGTACGCGAAACTTCATCCTGAATGTCGTAAACAATCAGGCCATCAATCGCAAGATCTTTAATACGATTCACTAGACGATCTGCAATGCCCTCGACTTCCTCTAAAGGAGTACTCGTCTTAGGTGGTGTTGTTCCAATAAAATACACGCCACGGGTAATATCGTTATAGCGTACCCGTAGTTCTGATTCTGCTTGTGTCGTTTGATCTAAATTTACCATTAATAATCACTTCCATGTGTTGTAGTAGACGGTAAGCAAAGCCTTTATTGATATCCCGCCGACTATGACAAATACTGCTTAACAGTTGCTAAATAACACCGACAACCGCTACATCCTTAGGTTAAAACGATAACAACATTCAACCAACTGTTAATTATGTTGGCAGCAAATTGGCTATTTTTTTATAAAAGATTATTTACTTGTACCTAATCAGCACTCAGAAATCAAAATATATTAACTATATTTTCAATAATATAATCTTGCCAGCAGACTTAGTTTATCCATACTAAACACGCTGTTGGGTTATTATAGAATTAATGACCATTACTAATTAATCATGATAGTTTTCATCTACCAGCCTTCATCATCTTTAACCAAAACTGTTGCTGGCAGCGATTATAAAATGATTTTTTAGATAATGTGATTGCTTCAACAGGATCAGTAATAACGTGGTAATTGATCCAACATTCCGGACAAACATTGTCATCGATAGTTACATCATCATATTCAATGACATACCTAATTGTCACACCATCAGTAAAGTCATAGTCTGTTTGCTTTCGAATAACATCAAGATTGTCATCAGAATAGGAACAATCAACTGTCGAATAGCAATGAATAGTTGTACCAGTGTTACCACTTTGTTGATGGTGTTCGATAGCCGCTATATATTTAAATAGTGAATGTGGCATATATGTCCATAAAAATGTAATTTATAACAAAAATAGTTGCTGGATAGCGATCCAGTTAGCAAAAATATAATGTATACTAGCGGCAACTCAATACCTATTCATCGTAAACACTACGATTTAGTGTATTGCGAGTGTAAATACAAAGGTAATGACATGAATTTAAACCAAGAGCTTCAAAATCTTAACAACCGTATGGACAAGTGCCAGCGTAAACTTGCTGCTGCTATTCAACGTGATGATAAAGTTATCATCAAGCAGTTTAAAGATGAGCTTCTTAGCCTAAACAAAAAAGCGCAAAACGTTAAACACCGTAAGTCATCAGAAGTGAGTGGCAAAAGTAAAGATGTTAAATCTCTTGCTTTCAATCGCGTGTTAACTAAAGCAGAACAAGCAGATATGGGTAAACTGAA
This sequence comes from Photobacterium aquimaris, assembly GCF_002954455.1. Classification (GTDB taxonomy): domain Bacteria; phylum Pseudomonadota; class Gammaproteobacteria; order Enterobacterales; family Vibrionaceae; genus Photobacterium; species Photobacterium aquimaris. The sequence continues at coordinate 803,019 of NZ_MSCC01000002.1, read as the reverse complement.
AAAATCAGTAAAAGACCTTGTCGTTGTTCACCCAATGACGGCATTAGGCCGTAGCATGGGCATTAAAGCTGTTACGGGCTACGCACCAAAAGCATTCTAATTATTGCTTAGTCACATTATTGACTAAACAATAATGGCCGAATCGGCATAAAAAGATCGTCTAATGGCGATCTTTTTTTATGTAAAAAAAAACAGAAAACCTCAACATTAGCGCTAATGTTGAGGTAAAATCTATTCTTTAATTGCTACTTGGACTTACCAATGGAAAAATTAATGCCGTATATGGCAAAATTCGCGTTTGGCTTATCAATGCTCATGTTTGCCGTTGGTGGCGTTTTAGCATTAATTGCATTATATAACCACGCTTGATTACAACCGTAACCCACCATCAATTTCAAGTACCCTGCCGGTGAAATAATCATTTTCAATAATATATCTCACCGAATGGGCAATTTCGGTTGGCTCGCCCAAACGTGCTAATGGCACCATAGATAACATTTTCTCAAGCTTGTCATCATTAATTTGCATTGCCATTGGCGTATCAATAAGACCAGGTGCAATAGCGGCTACACGAATACCGTATTGGCCTAATTCTCTTGCCCAGCCAACCGCCATAGTAGTTACAGCAGCTTTAGATGCTGCATAGTTTGTTTGACCGATATTTCCGGCACGAGCAGTACTTGAAATATTAATAATAACGCCTTTGGTTTCATTCTCAATCATCCACTTAGCTGCTTCTCTACCGCATAAGAATGTACCTGTTACATTAACATCCATAACTGTTTGAAACTGCTCTAAAGACATTTTACTGATGCCTGGTTGGCTTTTTTGCACTAGCAAACCATCATCAAGGATCCCTGCATTATTAATTAGCGTATCAATATGCTCAAAATCCTCAATAATATTCAAAAAAGCTTGTTCAATTTCTGCTTCATTAGTGACATCAGCCTCATAAATACGTGCCATGCTATTTAGCATATGGCATTGATCTTGTGTTTTCCGTAACCCTGCCGTATTCACATCAATTAAAGCAAGTTGTGCTCCCATCTGCGCAAGCGTTACAGCCATCATTTGGCCTAGCCCTTGACCGGCTCCTGTAATGACAACAACACTATTCTCAATGTTCACGTTAATTTGCTCCTAAACCTGTTTATAAAATATTCTAAAGACACTGATTAACATTAATAACGACAAAAACAGAGAAAACACAACACCGTTTAATTCTGATTGTAATTAGACTAAATCAGCTAATGGATTTTGTTGCTGGTGCCATAAAGGTGTAAATAAACAATCGACAAGACGTGTATCTACATTCGAAAGCGTTTTATATAACCACTTAGGCTGATTATCTTTCTCTATGAGTCGTGCTCTAACACCCTCTTTAAATTCTCCCAACAAACCACAGCGAACAGACAGCGATAACTCCATTAAAAAGCAGTCAGCCAAACTGACTTGTTGATAGTGCTGCATTTGGTGGAAACAAATATGGGCAGATAATGGACTGCCTTCAATCAATGTTTGTTTAGCATTTTCAAGCCAAGATCCCATGCCAGAAATAGCCTCAATTTGTCCATAAACAATATCAAGTGTTGGCGCAACACACGCCGCTTGAATTTGAGGGAAATACGGGATCATTTGACTTGGCGGACGTTGTTTTTCTGAATCAGTTGCTATAGCTGTCAGAATTTCAGTAATAACAGTGCCAATACGCTCTTCTGCAATATTCTGCCAAGGATAATGTTTTAACTGTTTAATTAAACGTTCACGATCATTATCAACAATTAGATGATCTGCCATTGCAAGATCTAACGCATCACTGGCATTAACATCGGCAGCTGTTAAACCAAGAAATAAACCGATTCCAGCGGGCAACTGATTTAAAAACCATGTCGCACCAACATCCGGATAAAGACCAATTTTTATTTCGGGCATAGCTAGGGAAGCAGAAGGCGTCACAACTCGATGACTTGCTCCGATAAATAATCCTAACCCTCCCCCCATAATTAAGCCACTCCCCCAAGCAATAATAGGCTTAGGGTAATTATGAATTAAATAATCACAGCTATATTCAAGTGTAAAATAATCAATTAAAAATGGCTTAGCTAAATAACTTTGTTCATTATTAGTTTGATGAATATAACCATCCATTGTCGCAGCAACACTCTGATTAATAGCTGTTACTGCAGGATCATTTTCTAATGCATAATAAAGCGCGCGAATATCAGCACCAGAACAAAACGCCTTTTCACCAACAGCTTGAATAATGACACTCACTATATTTTCATCATGTTGCCAATGTAATAGCTGCTGCTGAATCGTTTTTAGCATCGTCAAGGTTAATGCATTGAGTGATGATGTATTATCTAACTCCAATACACCTATTGCATGCCCACTACCACAACGAATTTCAAATATATTTACTGTTCCAGTCATCCATAAACCTCTCGATAAGAATCCATTTATTTAGCAATAATATGCTCTTTATAGCCTCTCGCTTACTGATTGTTAATAAAAAGTGTTGAAAACAGAGTTTTCAGTTTTATAACAATGACATTGATTACTAACATATCGCTTCTATAAATCTGTCATGATACATATTAACAATCACTATCATGGCGAAGACGAACCTCTGCCTCAAGTTCAGTTACCGCATCCCATAACGATTTTTCACGTATTCGTTGACGCTCTAAATTAGTATTAATACCATCAATAGTATTTTGCTCCATCGGGCCTAAATAATTATCTGCAGTATCAGCAATAATAACGCGAAACTCTTCCATCGTAGGTAAACGATTATTTGACTCTTCAAAATCATCAAAGATAGCATTCACTTTTCCTGACATTTCTTGTTTGATTTTTTTAAATTCTGAATTATCCATATCACCCTCCAACAAATTCACAATAATGATAGTCAAAAATGATGTTTAAAAAGCGATTGTTCTGTATTATTTATTGTATTAACATCTCAAAAACAAACTACAAATATAAAATATTATTCTTATCAATTAACACAATAAATATAACAATCTTCATCTACACTGTAGCTAATAATCGTTAACTTCTTAATTAGTATAGTTGCCATACATGATATAAAAATTAAAATTCAGCGACAAAAGTAAGGATATAAGACTACATTGAATACTTTTAATAACATTATTCTCTCTTTCCTTTTTTTGCCATTATGCTTTTGCTATACGGCGACGATTGATGCTGCAACGATTACTCAGCAAGATGCAGGTACGCCTAAACACCCCAAGAAAAGTGACGGCGTAACACATACATTATCGCATACCCTACCAACTGCCAATAACAACACTTACAGTGGCTCACAAACAATACAGCAATGGGTAGATCATTCTCAACAATCCATTTGTGACTCAGTACATGATATTGGAAAGTATATCGATCACAGTCTAACCAAAGAAGATGATCGAGCTAAACTAACCAACCGCAGCTACCTACGTATTCGTCATCGATCAGTTTACTCACATCGAGGAAAACTAGAAAATGACTTCAAGGTCTACTTTAAGCTCGATTTACCGCATGTTAAACGTGATTGGAAATTGATCCTCGACTCAGAACCAAGTGATTACGATAGTCTTGAAAGTAAACAGCGTGGTATTGCATCTGGTAGTAAAACTCAAACAGGCGATACAATTGGCGGATTTAGGTTACAAGATGCACAGTTTGGCAACTGGACATCTGATTTTGATATTGGTATCAAAATAAAACTCCCGCTTGATCCTTTTACCAAAGCTCGCCTTTCTCGTGTTGATAGCATTAGTCAAAATTGGACCACCCAATTTGACCAAGAAGTCTTCTATTATCATTCAAAAGGGCTTGGAACACTTACTCAAATGAGTGGCTTTTATGCTCTAACGCCTAATCAAAAAAACATTTTTAGAGCCACAACCAGTGCGCAATATTTACAACAAGATAATAAATGGGAACTAGTACAACAATTCAATATTTATCAACGTGTAGCTGATAAAGATTTATTTGAATATTCAATAGGAATAAGTGCAGATACCGATGAAATAAAAGAAGTGACTAACTATTGGATTTCCGCAGAATGGAAACGTCGAGTATATAAAAACTGGCTTTATCTTGCAGCTCGACCACAACTTGAATTTCCACGAGATTACAATTATCACGCAAATCTTGGCATTATGCTTGAGCTTGAAATATTCTTCTCTAAAAACCGTAAAATTGATGAATTAGGCCGTTATATTCCAAAACCTGTAAAGCAACGGACCCAAACTCATCAATAATACATAATATCCTAAGACATAGCGTTTACGAGACGCTATGTCTTAACAACAAAACCATTGCCACTTAGGTTACTTTTGTTGATGTGAAATTGGCATTGTATCGTTGATTTTTACTGGCCCTAAGCCAACAACACAACGCTTATAGCCTTGCTTCCAACCTTCAACATACCGCATTTTCTCAACGCCTCTCATGTCATCAAGGATCATTTTTGACGGCTGCCATTGATTATTCACAGCATCTTTACAACCATCATTATAACCATGCTGAATAAATTGCTCAGTGAGAGTTAGTGGCTTGGTGGTTTGGATTGACGTTGGTTTTTGCGCTGGTGTTGTAGAAGGTGTAGAGGTTAAAGATGCAGTACTACACCCCGATAAAAGTGCAACTACACCAACCATCATTAATGCGTAACGCATACCTTTCCTTAAACATAAATTTCAATAATTAAGGTTAAGCATACCCTTATATCGCTCAATGGAATATTAATATTGGTTGCGACACGCTGCCACAACCAATTTGACTCGTATCAAGCGCGAGCTTTACGCGGTTTTTACTTTATCGACAATAAGGTTATTTACCCACATCACCACAAATAAAATTATCAATGTGCCGATAAACGTTGTCACTCCGTACTGCAAAGATAGCGTACTAAGGTCAGTCAAGGTTGATGAAATCAGCGAACCTGAAGCAAACTCTGATAAAACAATCATGTTAATCACACTTAAACCTGAAAATAAGCTCAGCATGCACAATGTCATCATTGATTGTCTTTTAATGGTAAATAGCTTATTGCTACGGCTACCTTCATACAACAGTTTTTGCCCTAAAGAATACGATACAAACAATAATAAGGTGCTATATCCAAGCGAAAACATAAAAATAGAAATCGGATACAACGCTTTACTTGAGCCTAATAAAAAAACAAATTTTGCCGCTTCTAAGGCACTGAAAAAAACAATTGCCGCGAGAGTGTAAAAGACTGCTCCACGAATAAGTCGATCTTTGTTCATTTTAATAACCCTACCAAAACATCACCATAAAACTGGTTGACTAAATGCGTTAATTTAACCTAACCATACTCTACTAACCGCAGCTACAAAAAAGCGCCGAATCATCAGCGCCTTGTTAAACATTATCACAATCTTATCGATTAGGTGCGGTATAACACTTTGATAATATGGTAACCGAATTTAGTCTTAACTGGACCGATTGGCTCTAGCACTTTACCGCTAAATACCGCTTTATCAAACGCTGGCACCATCGCGCCTTTTTTAAATTCACCTAAATCACCACCTCTTTTACCTGATGGGCAAGTTGAATACTTTTTAGCAAGCGTCTGAAATTTAGCACCTTTTTTAAGCTGCGCAAGAATATCGTCTGCTTGTTCTTTATGTTTTACTAAAATATGAAGTGCTGCTGCTGTTGAAGCCATGCTAATCAACCTATTATCGCTATACTATGAAGGTTTAACTTATGCGGTGATTATCGCATTAGTTATTATAAAACGCTAATGACGAACATTATATTGTAACTGTCGCTGAAAGCATAACGAGCCCTAACGACCTCATTATAATCAATTAGTTAATAAACTCGTGAAAACATAAGATATTCTAATTCTATTCTCATGTTAAAAGTTAGCGGATAGTTCATTAGCTCAGTTAAGGTACGACAGAATCGCTTGGTGATCACAGTGAGTCGGCCGTGCCGCAAGCACGAAGCTGGACAGAAATGACTTAGAGTATTAACCCCAAGACATTCTCTTTGGATACCCCCTGTTTGGGCAAAGCGAGAAACATGGAACAACCATATTTTTATAAGGACTATCCGTAAACTATTTAGCCCATGTTTGAGCATTAAAGAAGCCAGCGAAAATAGCTCTACAACGCGCGGATGGTAGATTCCCTATCGCTCTCGCGGGCATTCACTGTAGGGAATGACGGAATTTGGACGCGGGCATGTGTTGTAGGAAGAGACAGAGTGTAGACTCGGGTATATGCAGTGGATTAATCAACTTTAGTATTGCTAACTTAACGTGTAATAAAACGACTAAACTTAGTCTAGGCATCTTAAAAAGACACTTTTATGCTTTCAGCGACAAGTGACTTTAAAAAGCTGAAAAAATTTAAAGGCTTACAAAACAAATAATCTATCTATAATAAGGCCATTCATTTTCCATTCATGGCTAGTTAGTTACAGTTATAAATATGAAAAAACATTACAAATATTTATATCTTATTGGATTTATCAGCATCCTTAGTTTTCAGGTGGTTGCCGCGCCGACGACGGATATTGATGAACATCATGATAATGTCATGGATGCTGTTGCCCAAGGACTTATTCAACCTTTTTCTGCATTGCAACATCGAGTCCACCAGCAGCTATTAGCCCGTATTATTCGTGTCGAATTAGATAAAAATGATAATGAATGGATCTACGAATTAAAGCTTATTGATGCTAACAATAATATTATAAAAGTCGAGTATGAAGCCCGTACTCTTAAAATGATAGAAATAAAAGGACGCCACCTTGAAAGTGTCCTTAAGGTTCCAAAATGAAAATTTTAGTCGTTGAAGATGATGTTACATTAGGTGAGCAAATTGTCACCGGTTTAGAGCAAAATGGTTGGGTTGCAGAGCACTCTGCCGATGGTATTGATGCACTTTATCGTGCGACATCTGAACCCTGGGATGCGATAGTGCTTGATTTAGGCCTACCCAAGCTTGATGGTATCACTGTTTTAAAAGGCATTCGTGAAGAAAACGTTAATTGCCCAGTCGTGATCCTCAGCGCACGTAATGAGCTGACTCAGCGTGTTGATGGTTTAAACGCAGGTGCCGATGATTACCTCACTAAACCTTTTCAAATGGTTGAATTAATTGCGCGTGTCCGTGCTCAATTACGCCGCGCAACAGGCAATGTTTCACCAATCATTCAAGCTGGAGAATTGAGTTTAGATACTCGAACGTCAAAAGTAACTTGGCAAGATCAGGTGGTTGATTTAACGGCTCTTGAGTTTAAAGTATTGTCATATTTAATGCACAATACCGACAAAGTTATCTCTCGAACTGAATTAGTTGAACACATTTATAAGCAAGATTTCGATCGCGATTCTAATACTATTGAAGTATTTATTGGTCGTATTCGTCGCAAAATTGGAAATGATGTAATCAAGACTGTACGTGGTCTTGGATATCGTATCAATGCTAACTAACCCAATAAAAAATCGCCGACCAAGTATTCGTAACCGACTGCTGATTGCTGCAGCAGTTTGGTTATTGGCGATTACACTATCTGCAGGTTACCTTGTTCCCTCTTTTATTAAAACCTACTTAATTGAACAAGAAAAATCACAGCTATACCTCTACATGGATCAAATTACTGCTCAGGTAGATATTGATAAACACGGTCAACTTTTTGTTGATGGCCGATTATCAAACCCTCGCTTTAATTTCCCATACAGTGGCTTATATTGGTCATTAAAACTTAATAAACAAGTTTTACGATCACGCTCATTATGGGATACCACCATAAAAGGCAATGACAAAAAAGGATTTGAAGGCCCAGATAATCAATCACTTATTGTTGTTAAGCGTAAATTTAGCTTGCCCGATAGCGATTATCCTATCGAATTATCGGTGGCGGTTAATCAAGATAAACTGTTAAAAACGCTGCAGCAATTAACCCATGGATTGTGGGTAATTCTGACCATTATGGCGATTGGTATTTTAGCGTTAACAACATTACAAGTGAGTTGGTCTTTGTGGCCACTGCGTAAACTGCGTAAAAATCTGATTGAAGTACGTGAAGGTCATTCAACCGAACTAACAGGCCTTTATCCGGTTGAGATCCAGCCCGTTATTGATGACCTAAACGCACTGTTATTTCATTATCAAGAGTTGTTATTGCGCGCGAGAAACCACTCAGGGAATTTATCCCATGCGTTAAAAACACCGATTGCAATCCTTAATAATGAAGTGTCGTTATTAGATCCAGCCACACAGGCTAAACTCGCACCGGCATTACAACAATTGCAGCAACATATTGACTATCATTTAGGTCGTGCTCGCATGGCTGGCGCGATGAATATTCTTGCGACCAAAACAGCGCTATCACACCGTATTGATGCAATCTCATTGGCGATGGATAAAGTCTATGCCCATCGCGGCGTAGTGCTGGTGAATGAACTTGATAGTGATGTAGTAATTGCGGTAGAAAAAAGTGATTTAGACGAAATGATCGGTAACTTGATTGAAAATAGCTATAAATGGGCCAATAGCCTCATTCGCGTTTATCAAGAACCTATTGTTGATGGTCATATTGCATTAATAATTGAAGATGATGGCCCCGGTATCGCTACTGAAAAATGTAAGCAAGTACTAAAACGTGGGGTTCGGTTAGATGAAAATACGCCAGGTACTGGACTTGGGCTCAATATTGTCAATGAACTTGCACATAGTTACCGTGGTGATTTAGTCTTAACTCGCAGTACGCTAGGTGGCTTAAAAGCTATGCTTTACCTTCCGATTCCACGAAACTAACATCTGAAATATAACCATAAATAAAAGCCCTACAAAGTACGACATTTGTAGGGCTTAATTCGATAACATCAACATATTATTGTCCTAGAACCTACAACGCACGCATCAAAATTTCAAACTCTTCTTGTGCTGATTCAATTAACGATTCAAGCTCTTTGGCATCCTTATTAGTGAGATCTAATTGCCAACAGACTTGCTCTGCTTCACGACATACTAACAATGTTTTCATTCCCGCCTTGTTAAACCACAATTGTGAAAATTCTGCCTCACATAAAGAATCATCGTCAGCAATAATAACCTCTAACTTCCCTGTTGGAATCACTCTTATACAAGCATTACCTTGTTTGTTACCACATAACGTAAAATTTCGTTGTTCCACTAACATTACGGATCTCTCCCTGTTTCTTATAAAATCGAGTGTTATGCACCCAGTCATATAGCTTTAATAAGTGTAGATTCATATATTGATATTAGAGGGATTTTTATGATTATTAATCACTTTTTTTATTTCATTAGATTGCTTATTCATGCATGGTTAGGGCCATAAAAAGTCAAGATCGCTATAGATTATTCAAATGACAGAATGATATATTAAAAATATTATGGAAATCCAAATAGGAAGATAACAATAAATGATAGATTTTCGCTCAGATACAGTAACCCGCCCATCAGAAAAAATGCGTCAATTAATGGCATCTGCTGCAGTTGGTGATGATGTTTATGGTGATGACGCAACAGTTAATGATCTTGAACTGTGGGCAGCTGAACGTCATGGTTTTGAAGCGGCAATTTATTGTAGTTCAGGAACACAAGCTAACTTACTTGCATTGATGGCACATTGTGAGCGTGGTGATGAATACCTTTGTGGCCAACAAGCACACAACTATAAATTTGAAGGTGGCGGTGCCGCTATCTTGGGTTCAATCCAACCTCAACCTTTAGAAAATGATCCTGACGGTAGCATTCCATTTACAAAACTCACTGCCGCCATTAAACCACTCGATCCTCACTTTGCACGCACTAAGCTACTTAGCCTTGAAAATACCATTAATGGTAAAGTGTTACCGCTTACGTATATTCAACAAGCACGTGAGTTTGTTGATCAACACGGCTTGCAACTGCACCTTGATGGCGCACGTGTCTATAATGCTGCAGTAGCAATGGATGTTGATATTACAGAAATCGTTAAATACTTCGATTCATTTACGATTTGTTTATCAAAAGGTTTAGGCGCACCTATCGGCTCTTTATTATTAGGCGATAAAACCTTAATCGCTAAAGCGCGTCGCTGGCGTAAAGTGCTGGGTGGTGGTATGCGTCAAGCTGGCATTATTGCAGCCGCTGGTAAACTTGCATTAACAGAAAATGTTGAACGTCTTGCTGATGATCACCGTAATGCGCGTTATTTAGCAGAGCAGCTAAACACTGTTGAAGGCTTTAGCGTAAACCTTGATCATATTCTAACCAATATGGCATTTGCCAAAGTAGATCAGCATATCGATCAAGCTCAATTAATCGATACCTTAAAGCAACAAGGTATTTTAATTAGTGGTGGTAATCCAATGCGTTTCGTTACTCACTTAGATGTTACAACAAACGATATTGATACTTTTATCGCTGCATTAAAAAGTGCGTTATAACTGATTAAGACTCACTTATTAGCCCATATATCATTCACTCATATATATGGGCTTTTATGGCAAAGATTGATATTCATCACAACCTAATAAATAAAATCTCTTTTTAGCCCCCAATAGGCGCAGATAAACTACGCTTATAGTTAATCAAGATATTAGATATACGAGTCTATAACATAGGTGTTAGCACCATCGACAAGGATGATGATATGGATGATATTCAATTATGGTTAGCCACAATTAAAGCATGGTATCGTGACGATAATCCCAATAATATACCCCCTCTTACCGCTATTATTGCCACCACACCAACAGCGTTATTTACAACATCTGAACACAATAACACTGCCGTTAATCAACAAGAAGAAGCCCTAGCATATTGGCTTGATGGCTGCCAAAAAATCTGTCAGTTTTATCACCACCAACAGCCGCAACTTGCCTTTACTTATATTCAACTCCCCTATGCAAAATTACAGGCTTTAGTCTGCGACCCACACCAAAACGCTACCACTAAACGCTGGGGATTAAAAAAACTCGATACCGTTATCGTCACATTACTTGAGTTTTGCCAATGTCAGCCACAACCAGAATGGCTGCAACAAAGCCAAGATTTAATTGATTTGCATGTCACCTTTATGGCAGCGCAACAACATCTTAATCTTAGATATTAAATGGTAACAGTTAGGCATTTTGCTGTTTACTCCACACCGATTTAAAGTCAAACCAACCGAGTAAATTCGATTCCATCCCTTGCAACTGGACACTATCATTCACACCTAGCCAGTTATGAAACAACGGGATCGTTTGTCCTGTTTGCGACAAGGTTTGGCCGATAATATCACTTGGAAATGCCCTTTTTGGTGTTGAGCGCCACTCACTGATCACCAACTGTAACTGTTTAAACTCATTGGTAGGCATAACACGTTGAATATGATCAAAATTATGCAGCCATGACAAGATAGCATCACTACGGGTACTGCCAAGGCTCATACCATTTAGCCAAATATCAATTTTTTCAACCTGCTTACCAAGAATAATATCCTCATAGCTCAATTCTATAATTTTTAATCGTATGCCATCTTTAGCTAACAATTTTTCAATCAAAGCAGCAATATAAGGATAAATAGGATGCTCTTGCTGATAAGCCAATGTCACCAGCCTTTTATTTGGAATAACTACAAGCTCAGGTAATTGTTGAGTGTGGATCCAACCGGGCAATAATCCATAAGCATTGAATAATTTAAAATCCCCGACTTGAGTTAAATCCATTTCACGCATCACATTAAGACTATACAAACGTGACTGAAAATAACTCAACCAATCAGCCTGTTGTGCCAAACCTGAAATTCGATTTAATAATAAAAATGTACAACCTTGATCCATCGATAGTCGTGATGAAATATGGACATTGTGTTCTAATGTGTCGCTACTTGTAGGCTGTAAATAGCAGGCAGCAAAACTGTTTAAGATCCACACTTCGACTACATCAGTTAATGCTCTAAAACCAAAGTATTGCTCAAAGGCTTCTAATTTAAAGCGCTGTTTATCATTTACCACCACTTTATAAGGCCCTGTACCAATAGGAAAAGTCTCATAATCGGTCAATGATGCATGGTTAGCAGGTTGGATCATGGCATTTATATTGGCGAGTAAATCAGGAAAATGATAATCATCTTGCGATAAATGAAAATCAATAATATTACTAAACGGTGAAGTAACTTCATCAATATGAGCAAACAACGATAATTGCTTCACCTTAGCAAAAGTTGCAAAAATGTCGTGACTATCTAACAAATGCCCATCATGAAAGCGAATTGCAGGTCGAAGGTAAAATCGCCAATGACGTGGTGTAATAGGTTCCCATGTGTGAGCGATATCACCAACAACAGTTCCTTCTTCCCCTTTTTCCTCATTTAGCTGTGTTAATCCGCTAAAAATTTGTCTTACCAAGTGTTGCTCTGAACGACGTAATGGCTTTAATGGGGTAATATTTTCAAAGCTGCGATAATAAGGTAAACGAACAATTTGCTTACCTTGATGATGTGAAATACCGAGTTGTTCTTGAATTAATTGAACCAGTTTTTCAGCATTATGTTCTAAAGTAACTAAGGCCGGTTCCAGTTTACCTTCAGCCACTAGTTTTCGAGCATAATTTAACTGTAACTCACTGTCTGTATTATTAAAAATAAGTCGAGATTGTTTACCTCTCCCCACTGCTGGTTGCCAATCAATCCAACCTTCAGACACCATTTTATTGATCACCATTCGTACGTTGCGTCGAGTACAAAATAGGACTTCTGCAATATCTTGTAGATTAGTCTCAATGCTATCGCCGCCGAAGTGATTATAAAGACGCTGAAATTGCAATTTAAGCCGTTGACCACTCATAAAAGGGGAACCTTATTTATTAATTTATGCTCTTTTAACTTTTCTACTTTAACTTAAAATAGGTAGGGTCAAAACAAAAACGTACGACTACAGAGTAAAAATACACATGCTTACTCTACGGCGTTAATGTACTGACAAGGTTAATGAACATTGTCTTTAATAAGTTCCCCCAACATATTATGACTCCTGAGTGATCATTAATAACGCTGGCTGATGTAATACTCATATTATATCAGCCAGTTTTCCTCTTTTTAGAATCAACATCACCCACATTGCGATCTGAACTGATTATTTAAGTCACATACAGATAATAAAGAGAACTTTAAAGAACTTTGGACAGCCATATATTTTATTATTAAATCAAGTCCCTAAAAAATTAATCTATTTCGCCAACAGCAGATGCTTTCACTGTAAAAGTTACCGCTTATTATTTAATTTATTAGTAAAATAACCGCTATTATCATATTTCACGATCGACAATACCCACAATCCTAACGGCTATTGCGGCATTTTCATCCTACACTAAAAATCTATATCTATTTGGGATGCAACTGGTGACTCGCTGATTTTCCTTTGCACCAATGCCCACCTGCATGTTGTTTAAAGGCACACATTCTGGACCATTTACCGCTTACATAAGCGTAACGTTCCATAAATTGCTCGCTATGCTCAAGCCAAGCGTCTGGCATTATTCCCAATTGCTGTAAAATCTTAGGTTGATTCGATGATATAAACCCTTGTTTATCTTCACGAATACAACGACCTGTCCAATCTATAAGTTCAAGATAGTCGGCAAAAGCAAAGTTTATTCCCGCCGTTTTAGCCTGATGCTCAGCGCCAACAAAAGGTAATAATTGAAAATGACCTTTATTTGATGGTGATTGTTTAGTGGGGGGTTCTAGGCTGCTGATATTCACGGATCCGTTGCTGAATCGAGGTGAAGTCTGATTTTTCTAGTGACGGTGTAACGCCTGCCCTGATCGGGTTTAAATCAACATACATCATGCACGATAGTAATGCTTTTTCATCCAATAATGCTTGAGACTTAAATCGCCCTTCCCAAAATGCGCCTTTACATTGGTCTTCTTTATTGGATTTTCGTGCTATTTCCTCATTAAGGCAGCGCATAAACCAGCTAATACTGCCTAATCGTTGCTGCCATTCAATGACTAAATTTGATAACGCCTGCTGTTTATCTGCGCCTATTTGACCTTCTTTTAAGAAATCGACCGCAATAGGATGACCATTAAATAACTGCAACCAACGCGATATTACCGCTTTCGGCGTTAGCTTTTGTTGCTGTTCGGTATCTATTTTTAGCACCAAATGGTAATGGTTACTCATTACCGCATAAGCGCAAACATCGATACAAAACACAGCGGCTAATTGTTTGATTTTATTTACTATCCAACCTCGACGATGGTGATAGTTTTTGCCGTTATATGGATCGTCGCCACACAAATATGCACGCCGCACACAGCGATTAATCACATGATAAAAAGGCGTGATTTGAGGCTCGATCAACTTGCGTCTTGAGATTGTCATTGGTTTCACCATAAGCAACTTAAAGCTTAAGTGTAGTCACTGATGGTTGATGTGCAATATTATGGCTGTCCTGTGCTCTCTCTAGAGCAATATGCGACTTAGTAAACCGTCACAAACTTGCTTAACAAGCCAATTACAGGTAGAAATATGAGCAATTATTTTTATCGATAAATAGGTTGTTTTGCCATGATAGAAACACCAGAGCAACAGCAGTCCAAGCCTGTTGAACCTACTCCACGTCCAAATGAAGTTTCCAAAGCTGAACAATATGCAGCATTAGTCCATAGCCGTCGTTCAGTGCGTAAGTATGACGCTGATAGTGCTTTTGATCATGATGCTGTACAACGTGCACTTGAATTAGCGGTGCTTTCGCCTAACAGTTCCAACATGCAGCTATGGCAATTTCATCGAGTGATTAATAGCGATAAACGCCAGCAATTAGCTAAGCTATGCATGGGTCAAAATGCTGCCAAAACTGCACACGAGCTAATTGTTATCACTACCACGCCTTATAAGTGGAAACAGCGTACTAAAATGAATGCGGCGCAAGTACGACAGGCGTTTGAAGGCCGTGAAGATGCCACCTCAAAACGAGCACTTAAATATTATGAAAAGCTGATCCCGTTCTTATATCGTAATGATCGCTTTGGTCTTTTTGGTATCGCTCGTAAGGTAATTGTGGCGTATTTAGGCCGTAACAAGCCGATGGTGCGCGAAGTCAGTAAAGCAGATTTACGGGTATGTTTACATAAAAGTACCTCTCTTGCGGCAATGACGTTTATGACCGCAATGCGTGCTGAAAGTTACGACACCTGCCCTATGGAAGGTTTTGATTCTAAACGGATAAAACAACTGCTAGACTTAAACGCTCAAGATGAAATCACCATGATCATTGGTTGTGGCCCTCGTGCGCAAGATGGTATTTATGCTGAGCGCCACCGCGTGAACAATGCAGAAACCATCATTACTCATGTTTGATAACAGCTCTTTATAATACATGGCGGATATCAATCTGCTCTCCGCCAATGTTTAACACATCATTTTTCTCTTCACTATCTCCTATTACACTCATTCTGATAGATAAAATGGCCTTATTATTCATTGGGGCTTGACCTGTCTAAAGCTTTATAGTTTATGATGCCGCATCTGTTGAGAGGACTCCTTTATGTACCATATTTCTGAATTAGCCCAGCACGTAAATTTAAGTCGCTCAACACTGCTTTATTACGAAAAACTTGGGTTAATTAAGGCTAAAAGACAAACCAACGGCTATCGGTATTATTCTAATAACGATCTCCAGCGCATTAGATTATTGCAGCAATTACAAGCAGGTGGACTCACCCTTAAAGAATGCCAGTCTTGTCTTGACGGTAAAATAAACCGCGACATGTTAATGGATAGGTTGCAAGTACTTGAGCAAGAAATAGCAACGAAACAGCACGCTAAACAATTGCTCTCATCAATGCTGGGAATGAACGCATCATGTAATTGGCACGAAACCATTGAACGTACTGCTCCTTTAGCGCATTTAGAGTGGCTAAAACAACAAGGATTCAATGAAAAAGAAGCATTAAGACTCAAATGGTTATCAAAAAACATCAATGAGCACGAGCAGTATATGGCTGATTTTGAAAGTATTTTTTATAGGCTAGATCGACTAGGCCCTAGCGACGATGATGACTCGCTGCAAGCCCTACATGCCTTACCTATTAACACTGGCAACGCATTAGACGTTGGTTGTGGCAAGGGGCTCACAACCTGCCTACTAGCACACCATTCTGGTTTTAGTCTAACGGCACTGGATAACGATGAATATCACTTAAGCTGTTTAAAAGAAAAGATAAAACATCAGCCAATTAACGAACGTATTACAACCAGTTGTAGCAGCATGATGGCAATGCCATTTGAAGAACAACAGTTTGATGTGATTTGGGCTGAAGGCAGTGCTTATATCATGGGAGTCAATAATGCACTGAAACAATGGCAGCGATTTCTCAAACCGCATGGCTACGTAGTCATAAGTGACTTGGTATGGTTGACCGAGACTCCTAGCATTGAAGCATATGAGTTTTGGCAGAAAAATTATCCCGACATGACCTCAAAACAACAAAGAACGACTGACATCATAAATGCAGGCTATGAGGTCATCACCAGTTTTACCCAAAGCGAGAAATCATGGCTGAATTATTTAGTTCCACTAAAACAAAAACTTAATGACATTGGTGATAACGATTATAAATCAAACGCAGTTAATGATTTACGTCAAGAGATCCACATTCACGATCAATACTTAGGTGAATACGGATACCACTTATTTGTATTAAAAAGCAAAAGGTAACGCATGGAAATTAGAGCAGAAAAAGCATCAGATAAA
Organism: Photobacterium aquimaris; assembly: GCF_002954455.1. Taxonomy (GTDB): domain Bacteria; phylum Pseudomonadota; class Gammaproteobacteria; order Enterobacterales; family Vibrionaceae; genus Photobacterium; species Photobacterium aquimaris. The sequence continues at coordinate 786,265 of NZ_MSCC01000002.1, read as the reverse complement.
GAAAACATTACCGCATTAACGTATTGTGCATTTGAAAACCATCCCCACCATGAACCAGGGGCAAAACCAACCGAGCATTTGATTGTTGATAAACTACGGAAAGCCAACATGCTGGCACTTTCTTTAGTTTGCGAAGATAAAAATAACATTATCGGTCATATTGCTTTTTCTCCGATCTTGATCAACGGCGAGCAATCATCATGGTATGGATTAGGTCCACTATCAGTCACACCTGAACGCCAAGGAGAAGGTATTGGTAGTGCGCTAATTCGTTTCGGATTATCGCAACTAAAAACACAAGGCATTGAAGGCGTGGTATTACTTGGTGAGCCACAATATTATGCGCGTTTTGGGTTTGAGTCACAGCCAAATTTAACATTAGCAGGTGTCCATGCTGAGTATTTTATGGCGAAAGCACTCGCAAATAGCATTCCTACAGGTGAGATTGGCTTCCACTCGGCATTTTTTGAAAGCTAACAACAAAAAAGAACCCTACTTTAACAGCAGGGTTCTTGATTATTTACAGCTTATGTTTACCAATAATTGAGTGTAAACCAGAGCTATTAGTTAATCTTTATTGTGGATTAAGACCTAACTTCTGAAGTACTAACTTAAAGTTCTCTTGACGCTCTTTAACGTTATGTACATCCCCCGTTGAACAAGTTGAATCAGGACAACCACGGTTTACAATACCTGATACATCATCAATGAACTCTGTGCCAGTTAAACCACCATCAACATACTTTTTCAGTTCGTTGTAGTAATTCCAACCTTCGTATGGACCACCCTCATTTGAGTAGGCTTGTACTGATGTTACCCAGTAGAATAAGCCTGCAATCCACTTAATTTCTTTGTTCTCTTCTGAGCTACAGATCAAGCCTGGGTTTGAACAGAAATCAAGATCGGCATACAGAGGGTTCGCCGGTGGTGCTTCAACAGTTACCCCATCAATAGTTTTACCAATTGTCGATGGATCAACGTGTGAACGACCTAAATAATGGTTAAGGGTACCGAAGTTCTGACGACCTGTGGTTTGGATTACACCACGTCCCCACCAACCACAACCTTCAACGCTGTCTTTACTGCTGCCATCCCATAAGAATGTACCTGCTTTTTGACCAACGTAAACCTTACATTCACCACGTTCCCACACTTGCTTAGAGGTATCGACACTTTCTGGCTCTTCATTACAGTGACCATTGTTCGTCCAGCGACCAACATGTCCGTTCACTAGCAGGCCGCGCTCTTCTAAAACAGCATCAGGTGCAGCAAAGACTGGCGCTGGTGCACCGTACCACTTCGCATGCGTTAGAGCACTGACTTCCATCTTATTATCACGAGGACAAGAGTAAGCGTAATCTAAACCAGATACTGGGTTAACACCGTAATCTGCATATTTCTGCCCTAGCTGACCACAGCTTGCCGTCATCGGATAATCCGTTGGCGCGCCATATTTCACTTCAGACCAGTTATTTTCATCACAGGCGTTATAACGAATCGTCTCTTGCATACTTTGGGCTAAGAATGCTGCAATCGCAACTTTAGCGTAGATAATATTAGTCGCATCATCCGCTTCATCGGTCAGTAACCAGAACTTATTACCAGCAACACCAATGTTGTGCATTGCATTTAAGCCATCAAGGAAATCATTCCACTTATACACAGTTGATGGTACCCACTGTGATTGCGGTGTTTCGTATAAGAAAGCTTCATTATCCATTACATCAGCAGCATTAGATAACTGTTGATTCAACGCTTCAATACGGGTTAGTGAGCCTTTTTCTAGCTCTTCACCAACATAATATAATGGTACTTTGGCAGCTTGATAAGCTTCAATCTTAGCGGTTAAGTTAGCGTTATTATCATCAAACAAAATCGCAAAAATATTACTGTGTGCCGCTTTACGGATTTTCTGCTCAGCGGTTGTGTTACCCATAAAGTAGTTTGCAGCTTGAGATGTTGGAATATTAGCTAGCATCGCTGGCGTATTCACATAATCACTAACTTGCTTTACATACTCTAGCGCATTATGCCATTGATCAGCGGATAATGCCGCAGTAGCACTCGATTTCGTAAAGCTAATAAAATCAGCTTTAGTGGTACTATCAGCTTTATACAGTGTAAATGTCTTTAATAAATCAGCAGTGTAACTAGATGCAGCATTCCATACTGACTGACGACCAGAATGGGTATCAAACGCAAACTCACCCATCGATAATGACCAACCAAATGGTGCTTGTGGAGCAACAGTTGATACAATCAAATTGTGTGCTTGCGCCCAACCTTTAACATCATTACTTAACGCATTAACCGCGGTAATATCAATCTTACTACCTGTGATATCAATGGCATTGGTTAATGCTTGTTTTACTTCAATCGAGCCTAATGCTAAACCTTTATCACGCGTTGCTTGATCAAGTACATCACTATTAATGATAATCGATGCTTTATTTGCTTTATTTGCCAGCTCAATAACAGTAACAAATGCAGCAGTTAACTTATTAACGTCGGCGAGATCAGCACTGTTCGCTGTCGCAATGGTGATGGTTTCAGGTGCAGCTGTTGATGGGCTTGCTACTACAAAGGTATTTGGCCAACCTGCTACTTCTAGACGAACCGGATCCATTGGATTCGGTAATGAAAGAACGGGAGCTGTACCCGGTTCTGAACCATCACAATTTAAGTGCAGAGCCCATGAACTATCACTTCCCGGTAAAGTTTGTGTCCAATAAATCGCAGAATATGCAATATTATTATGAACCATAACATCACCACCTGTTGCATGGTCGCCACGCGTCCAATCCGGGTAAACATTAAACTCTTCACACAACCCGCCAACCGGTGGTGTTACTGGTGGCTCAACGATATCTTCTTTAATGGTGATATTTAATGACGTTGAAGAAGACAGATTTTGCGCGTCTGTCGCAACAGCATTAAGGGTTACAGTACCGGTTTGGGTTGGTTTCCAATCGCAGCTAAATGCATCGACAGCAGCGGCATCAAAATTACAAATTTGTTGGTTATTCGCCTTAACAACTACAGAAGTTAAATCATTATCAGCATCTGATGCACTAACAGAAATAGACACGGTATCAGTTTCGTTAACCGTTGCACCATTGGTAGGAGCCATAAAGTTAACCACTGGAGCAGTAAAGTCTGTTCCACCAGCAAGCTCTACTGTTACTGCAACAGATTGTTGTTTGATTGATTGATTATTTTTATCAAGCACAACCACCTTAATTGCAGCATTACCTGTATCTGTAGGTGTCCATGTTTGTGAATATAGAGTATTGCTTGAATCAACGGCTTTTTGAGCTAACTTGATATTATTTGCCCAAAACTCAACGCTTGATGCCAGTTGTCCTTCAATACGAGTTTGAATAACAAAAGGTTTATCAACTGTTAGAATTTGGTTTGCTGTTGGTGAAACAATTGCGACCTCTGTCACTCCTGGCTCAGGTTCACCTGCACACTCTGTTAATTCCCAAAACCATGAACTTGTACTTGGAGCTTCCCAAAGCCCAGGGCTATTTTGCGCAATAAAGCACTGACCTTCATAAGAAACAATATCGCCATTATTAACTTTTGTCTTTCCTGGTACAAATGGAATAATACTAGATGAATCAGGCAGTGGATCAGGGACGGGATCTGGATTAGGTGTTGGCTGTTCTGAACACTCCGCAGCCTCCCAAAACCATGAGTTTACTTTTGGTGACTCCCATATTCCTGGGTTATTTTTTGCAACAAAGCATTCACCATTATAAGAAACTACATCGCCATTATTAACTTTTGTTTCTCCTGGCACAAAAGCAATAATTTCTGCGTTAGCAGCATATATATTACCGCTAAACATCACGCTAAATAGCGCTAATGTTATTTTGTTTATATTTTTCACAATAAGATCCCTTCCATTGCCACGCACTCAATAACCAAACATTGATTATTGATACCTGAACTCCACACAACTCATTTGAGTTATAATATTGTTAACACATGTAAAAACACGTCACAATATTGCTTTTATTCTCAGCGCGAAATATGGTGGATTGCTCTAAGAATATGTAAGTAAAATAAGTATGGTGAATGTATGAAATGAGATATTACTCAAACATAAGTAGCAGAGGTTATAAGGACGATTATTAGTGAATAAAGAGTGTTCACTACCACTAAACACTCTTTTATTTAACAATTAGTTACTGATAATAATTGCTACTTTATTGCCAATTCGGATTTTGGCTCAGTGCTTGGGTAAACACACTTTTCACTTGTTGATCAGGATCACCAATATATTGATAAGTAGCATAAATACTCGGAGTATTCAGTGCATCGGGTACATCTTTTACATGTACAATCATCGAATATTTTTTATTATTATCAGCAGTTAAGGTGATCATAAAATCACTAGCACAATCATGAGGCTTACAATAAGAAACGGCATCATAGGTATGCCCGCCCATAACAATCGCCTCTAATGGAGAGGTGACTGTATTATCTTTAATCCAATCTGGAAGCTGTTTCTCAACACTCGCTATCGATTGTACAGGATTCGCAGCAGCATTATTATTTGTCTGAGATGGTGTCGAGTGAGAGCTATTACATCCAACCAACATCAAGCTGATACCAGCTATTAGCCACATTTTTTTCATTTTAACTCTTTTTTCCAAAGTTAGGTTTATCATTAAAATTTAAGTAATCAACATGATATAGTGATCCCATACTTAATAACCATTATTTTATTCGCTAAGTGTAAGTGGCATTTTAGATGGGAATACGTTATCTATTAGTGATATAAATATCGAATGATTTAATCAAAAACAACCAAATAGCATACCTTCTTATGTGAATTTAGGTTATGGTGTCGATAATTGAATAAAAGAAGTGATGATATGCCACTAATTACAGAAAAACTGATTACTTTAAAAAACGCGTGGATGGCTAGCCATATTACTGATGCTGAATTTCCAACCCCATTAAGTGAAAAAGGTTTACATCTGTATCAACTCGCACATTCTGAATTATCAACGCAAGTTGTTGACTCAGTCATCTCTCCTAGTGAATCATCGTTAACTTTCTACCCTGTCGATTGTCATCCTCTGACTATTCGCTATGCATTAGTATATTCAAGCTACTGGCAACAAGAAGAACAACAACAAGCACTCGTAGAGTATCTCACGCAAATAATGTTTGAAGCGGGTGCAAATGCACAACTTTATGTCGGTTTCTATAAAGGTAAACCTGCTGCAACAGGTATGATTTATACCGATCTCGATGAAGGTAAAAAAGTATCCTTAATCAGTGATATACATGCACTGCCGTTACCTAATCAAACTCAGCTTATGCAGGATATGGAACATTATCTATTAGCTCTTGCTCATCAAGTCTCAGCAACGATTATACTGCAAAAATAGTATATGTTATCAAGGTACAATCACATTGTATCTTGATATTTTTATTACCTATATCTCAAAAATACAACCTTGTTAGTACTCCGTTTTGACGCATTAATAAACTCTGCCATAATTAGTAATACAACTTCATGAATAGTGGTTAATTGCATAACAAATTAATCGAATAAGGACTGATATGAAAGGGATTATTTTTACTGAGTTTATTTCGATTGTTGAGCAAAACTTTGGTTTAGACATTAGTCAGCAAATGTTTGATGATGCTAACGATAGTGGTATCTATACTGCCGTCGGAAGTTATGATCATCGCCAACTCATTAAATTGATTATCAGTTTAAGCAACATCACAGGTATTTCTCCATCGCAGCTTCAGCAAACTTATGGCCGACTGGTTTTTCCTTCACTATTAAAAGCACTCCCTATTCCAAATATTGAAGCGGATGATACCTTGAGTTTTATTAGAAAAGTCGAGCAACATATACATCTAGAAGTTAAAAAGCTCTATCCTGATGCAACACCGCCTAAATTTATCTTTAATAATCAAACACAATCGACCATGACGATGGATTATCATTCCTCACGTTGTATGGGACATGTTTGTATGGGACTTCTTGAAGGCTGTGCGCATTATTTTAATCAGTCACTCACCATTATCATGCAACCCATGAATGACTCTCAAAACCACGTAAGATTTTCATTAACACTCACTGGTAACTAATTATGGATGCCAAGCGTCAGATTATGTTATTAGAGCGAAAGTTAGAACGAGAACATGCTTCTCGAGTAATGGCTGAAAAATTATTAGAAATAAAAAGTCGTGAGCTTTTCACAACCAATAAGATTTTAGAAGCATCATTAGCAAAACTACGGTTGCAAGCTGAATTAGACTCAGAACAACTCGCCTACCAAACCAAAATTGAAAATTTGCTGTTAACTTATGCTCGGCTGTTTTTAAAGCAAGCCCCTTCCCAACAAAACATTCAACAATTGATCGATAGTTTAGTTGATGGCCGCTATATTAGTGCCTGCCATATCTCTATTATACCGATTGAAAATATTGCTATCAGTGGCCACTATAGCAGTGGACGACAACAAGTTTGGCAACCACCAGCAGACCTCAATAATAAGGTCTCATTTTGGGATACTAATACTTGTCTTTATTGGATCCCTCTTATTAAGAGTCGTGGTACTGTCGGCTATTTTGCAGCTAAAATCTCAAGCCCAAAAATCAATATTATAGCGATCCAACAACGTTTAGCTTTATTTTGTGAGTTATTCCGCTCCGCAATAGGCCGTCAAATTACATTGAGCCAAGCCATTCATGCGCGCAAACGTGCAGAAGATTCCGAACAATCAACCCGTGATTTTTTAGCGATGATCAATCATGAATTACGTACACCACTCAATGGCTTATTAGGCTCTGCTGAGTTATTACAAGATACACCATTAGATACCAACCAAACTAAATTGCTCACCACACTAAACCATTCAGGGGAGTTACTACGGGCGATTATTAATGATTTACTTGATTACAGTAAAATAAATGCGGGCATGTTAGAGTTAATTGAAAAACCGTTTGATAGTCATCTATTGGTCATTAATCTTAGGGATGTATTTTCTCACCGTGCACTAGAGAAACAGTTAGATTTTAAGATTGAATATAGCACTAATATTCCACGATCTATTCGTGGCGATGAAGATCGTCTTAAACAGATTTATGTCAACCTTATTGCCAATGCGATAAAATTTACTCAGCAAGGATTTGTTCATGCTAAATTTGATTGGGTCGACGATTGTCTCATCTTCACCATTAAAGACAGTGGTTGCGGTATAGAACAACAACTGCAACATAAATTATTTAAGCCCTTTAGTCAGATCGATATTTCAAGTAAACGTAGCCATGAAGGAACAGGGTTAGGGCTCGCAATTTGTAAGCAGTTATGCGAACAGATGAACGGCAATATAACCTTAACCAGTGAGCCCGATCTTGGTTCCACATTTTCAGTATCAATCCCCTTAGCAATTAGCGCCACTGAAAATACGCAGCCTAATCACTCTCCTGCATCGCATAAGGCATTACAGCAGTTGAAAATTTTGGTTGTAGAAGATTTAAAGACTAACCAAATGATCATTGAACTGATGCTAAAAAAGTATCAAATTGGTATCACTATTGTTGATAATGGCCAAGCTGCTTTAAATATTATCGACAAACACGATTTTGATATTGTGTTAATGGACTGTCGAATGCCCATCATGGATGGTTATAGTGCAACTAAAGCACTGCGTAAACAGCATTTCAATATGCCTATTATTGCGTTAACAGCAGGCACCACAACCGCTGAGCGTGATGCTTGTGTTAATGCTGGCATGGACGATATTTTGTGTAAACCTTACATGGCTTCTGAATTACTGGCGATACTTCATTTATGGTCAAATACCAGCTCTGATCACTAGCCCAACCGCAAACACTACACCACAGCATTCACATTGGTACTAATGTGTTTTCATCACTGTCGAGACTGTCGACGCCGTCAAAGGTACAGCAGTATGTTTAGTATCAGCCTTGTTATCTACCTTTGTGGTAACGACACCTGTTAATCTCGCCAATGATGGCGATGGTTGCTGCACTAGTTCATTTGGCTGTGGGCTTAATGTCGGTTTAACTAATACATACTCCATAATATCACGTGCAAATGGCGCAGCATGCCACCCCCAACCACCATGTTCTAATACAACGGAGACTAAAATACTCGGATCATTAGCAGGAGCAAAACCGGTAAATAAAGCATGATCTTTAAAATGCTCAGCGACTTCATTAGCATCATAATGCTGAGTATCTTTTAATGAATACACCTGACTAGTACCGGTTTTACCTGCAACTTGAAACGGCATATTTTTGAACATTTGACTGGCAGTTCCTTTTTCAACCACTAGCTCCATGCCTTTTTTAATGATCGCCCAATCTTTTTGAGGCACCGATGTCAACGGTTTAAAATCAGCAAAGGTCACTGGCTGTTGAATTTTACCGTCGATAATGTCTTTCAACAAATGTGGCCGATGTTCAACGCCATCTTCAGCAATCACAGAAGTTGCTTTGGCTATTTGTATTGGTGTTGCCGTCCAATACCCTTGCCCAATACCAAGCGGGATGGTATCGCCCTGCATCCATGGTCGATGAAAACGTGCCATTTTCCAAGCGCGAGTCGGCATAGTACCGGTAGAATCTTCATCGATATCAATTCCCGAATGTTGCCCATAACCAAATTTTGTCATCCATGCCGATAACCGATCAATACCTAAACCATAAGCAACTTGATAAAAATAAGTGTTTACAGAATCTTCAATCGCTTTATAGATATCAACATTCGCAAATCCTTGTACTCTATCGTCCCTAAACTTACGACTTTTACTATTAGGAATTCGCCACCAACCGTGGTTGTTACGTATAGTGTGAACAGTAATAACCCCTGTGGTTAAACCAGCAGCCGCCAGTTCAGGTTTTACTGTCGAACCCGGTGGGTATAAACCCAATGTGTCGCGATTGATCAATGGATGCGCAGGATCATTTAATAATGCCGCATAAGCTTTAGATGAAATCCCATTCACAAACAAATTAGGGTTATAACTTGGACTTGATACCATGGCTAAAATAGCCCCATTTTTAGGGTTCATTGCCACAATTGCACCACGACGAACTTTGGTAACCATTAAGCCTGTAGTGGGATCTTTTTGTTGTAACGTCAGCAGTTTCTGCGCATACAGTTGTAAATTAATATCAATGGTTAATTTAATATCTTTACCTGCAACAGGCGGCACATAAGATAGCGTTCGCACTACACGACCATGGCTATTTACTTCAACGGTTTCATAGCCTGTTTTACCGTGCAGCATATCTTCATAATAATGTTCAATACCTAACTTACCAATGCTACGAGAAGCTTTATAGTTATCGTATTTACCGCTCTTTTTTAACGCCGCAATATCACTATCATTAATTTTGCCAACATAACCTAATAAATGGGTTAATGATGCGCCGTAAGGGTAATAACGCTCAAGATGGGCATCAATATTAACGCCTGGATACTCAAATTCATTAACTGAAAATACTGCGACCTGCTTATTATTCATATGCGCAATAAGCACAACAGGTTTAAAGGATGGTGTTTGTTGTTTCGCTTTATTAAACGCCGCTATATCTTGATCAGAGATACCTAATAGCTGTTGCAGTTTAAGCAGCACTTGCGGCAAGTTTTTAACTTGATCGGCAATAATCTCTAATGAACAAACAGGAATATTATCCGCTAATATCACTCCATTACGATCATAAATACGGCCTCGATTAGGCGCAACGGGAATCAACTTAATACTATTATTATTAGCGCGCGCTTTATATTCACTGTAATCTTGAACTTGTAAATGATAAAGATTACCAATTAACACACAAGTTAAAATAATAATAGCAATGAAGGCTTGAATAGCTCGACGTATAAATAATGCTTTTTCTTGCTTATGATCGCGGATTTGATGACGGATGTGTTTTTTCATAGAACGATTGATAAGCTCATAATCAAGAGGGTAAGTACATTAGGCATCAAATAATAACACTGTAACGATTCCCTCAGGGAATAAAAAACGCAAATATGATTTAAAAGACAGTAATTTTGCATGTATTTGTTGTAAATTTAACCATTACAAGTCAAATAAAATTAACCAACTATGATTTACAACTTCATCGATAGCGCTACAATACTGCCCTTCTTATAGCTAAAGATTTAAAAATGATAAGTTCTCGTTCTGCAAATAGCGTTATCGTGCTCGACTTTGAGACCACTGGCTTGTCACCAACACAAGGTGATCGTGCAATAGAAATTGGTGCGGTAAAACTTGAAGATGGTCATGTTGTGGCGCATTTTCAACAATTAATGAATCCTGGTTTTCGTATTAGTCATTTTATCGAAAACTACACCGGCATTAGTAATAACATGCTTCGTACAGCTCCTTGCTGTGAAGATGTTATGGCTGAATTTGCGGATTTTATTGGTGATGCCAATCTTGTTGCCCATAACGCTTCTTTTGACCAACGCTTTCTCAATGCCGAGCTGGAATTGATCAACCGCAAATACAGCGACCAATTTGCCTGTTCAATGCTCATCGCTCGACGTTTATATCAGCATGCCCCTAATCATAAACTGGGTACGTTAGTCGAATATAAACATATTCATCATGATGGTGTATTTCACCGTGCATTAGCCGATTCTGAAATGACTGCTCGGTTATGGCTTACTATGATCGATGACATCAAACAGCAATATGGTATTAACGACGTTCCCTTTTCATTAATGCAAAAATTAGCTAAAACGCCCAAAGCCAATATCAGTAAACTGTTTCGATAACCTACCATTATGGTTATCTACAACCATCACTGTTATTAAGCTGTCACTCTGGTATGCTACTTATCAATAATGTAGCGTAATCCTAAAGCCGAAGTTATGCACTTTGGCTATATTTACTGAGAGTGTAGTGTGCCAAACATCAATAAACCCTCTTATGAAGTGCCTGTATCTACCGTTAAAATTGCCAGTTTTAACTTATTAAATTATCTTGAGCCACCAATGGCTTATTATGATTTTCAGAATATTTACACCACTGAACAATGGCATAAAAAGCAGGCGTGGATCACTCGTTTTGTCACTAAAAACCAACCTGATATTATTGGTTTTCAAGAAGTATTCAGTAGTGATAGCCTGCAAGCATTACTAAAAAATGCCGGTTATCCTTATTACGCAGTTATTGATACACCAACCGTTATTGACGATTTTATCTATCGCAGTCCTGTTGTTGCAATCGCATCAAAATATCCTATCGTAGACATTGCACCTGTAGTTGCAGATCAACAGGCAGCAGCATTACTCGGTTTAACTGACTTTAATTTCAGTCGTCAACCTTTACGCGCTACTATTGATATTCCGCATATTGGTTTAACTGATTGCTATGTTACACATTTCAAATCAAAACGTTCGTTATTTGATGATCCACTGCCCGGCACTATTGTACCAACAGATACCACATTATCGCGCTTTGTAGGTCAACGATTAGGAAGTTGGGGATCTGCCATGTTACGTGGCACAGAAGCTAACCTATTATTATTAGCGATTTTAAAACAACGTGAAGCAAGCACGCGCCCAATGTTATTAATGGGTGATTTCAATGATGAACTCTCAAGCTCATGCTTAGAACAACTGATTGCAGGCAACGTTTTTGGTATGTCTGACAGTGAGATTGAACGTTTGATTGGTTATTACCGTCTTTATGATAGTTGGAACTTGTTTATCCAGAATACTGAACAACCTGACTTACCTCGCCCACCTACTCACTATTTTGGTGCGAAAACGTCGGTACTTGATTATATTTTATTGTCTCAAGAATTTAATGCCCAATACTTAGGATCACTGTTTGAAGTTAGTGACTATCACACTGAAAATAAGCATTTAATTAACAGTAGCTTTGATGAAGATGGTTACAGTACCGATCACGCCATCCCCTGTGTGACGTTGTCACTGAGAAGCTAACGCCAAATTTACGATAAAAAAACCAGCGCGATGATTATTCGTCATCACACGCTGGTTATTTATCAGCTGATTAAACCGACCTATTAAACTATAGACACAAGATTAACTTGCTGTAGTCGCTGCTGGCTTACGGTTACGTTGAGGAGCACGACGACCATCGGTCTTTGGCTTTTCATCATTGTAACGACGTGCTGGCTTACCATCTGTTGCTATAGGCCTAGCATCCGTAGGACGCGGCTTACGGCGTGCTGGTTTGCTCTCTGAACGTGGAGCATCATCACTACGCGGCGTTGGTTTACGACGCGTTGTTGGCTTGCCGTTAGAGCGCGGACGTTTTTCACCATTCGCTGAAAATGATTGTGCTTTCTTTGGCTTTTTAGCGGCTAATGGACGAGTGTTCAATCTTGAAGCTGGTAAAGCGATCGATGGCTCAAAACCTTCAACGATTTCGCGATCTAACACTTGTTTAGTTAAACGCTCAATAGCACTCAAGTCACCAAATTCATCAGCACAAACTAATGAGATTGCTTCACCAACACAACCAGCACGGCCAGTACGACCAATACGGTGAACATAATCTTCAGCAACATGCGGTAATTCAAAGTTAACCACTTGTGGCAATTGTTCAATGTCTAAACCACGCGCTGCAATATCTGTTGCAACAAGTACGCGAACATCGCCTGATTTAAAATTCGCCAATGCTTTAGTACGTGCGCCTTGGCTCTTATTTCCATGAATAGCAGCAGATGAAATACCACGGCTTTCTAAGTGAGTAGCTAATCGGTTTGCGCCATGCTTAGTTTTAGTAAACACTAACACTTGTTTCCATTTGCGCTCATTCAACAGCTTAGTTAGTAAGTTTGCTTTTTTCTTTTGATCAACAGGGAAAATCCACTGCTTAACCGTCGGAGCAGTTTGGTTGCGTGGGTTAACATCAATCTCAACCGGATTATTTACTAATCCTTTAGCAAGCGCACGAATATCATCAGAGAATGTCGCTGAAAACAGTAAGTTTTGGCGTTTTTTAGGTAGTAACGCTAAAATTTTACGAATATCACGAATAAAGCCCATATCCAACATACGGTCAGCTTCGTCTAATACTAAAATTTCAACATCGCGAAATTTAACCGCATTCTGGCTGTGTAAATCCATTAAACGACCCGGTGTGGCAACTAAAACATCAGCACCTTGGCGCAGACGGTTGATTTGTTGATGAGCCTTTACACCACCAAAAACAACCGCTGAATTTATTGGTAAATTTTTGCTGTATTTTGCAACATTATCACCCACTTGAGCCGCAAGCTCGCGCGTTGGTGTTAGAATAAGTGCACGAATATGATTTGAACGAGCAGATTGACCACCAGACAATTTTTCTAGTAGTGGCAATGTAAAACCTGCTGTTTTGCCTGTACCCGTTTGTGCCGCCGCCATGACATCCTTGCCTTCGAGAATCGCTGGTATTGCTTGCGCTTGAATTGGGGATGGTGTTTCGTAGCCTTGCTTAGCAACAGCTTCAAGAATTGGGGCGGATAGGCCTAAAGAGGCAAAACTCATAGCATCTCTCTTGTATAAATTAAACGCATAATAGCGTAGTAGATTGCTCATCTACTGATAAGCAAGCAATCACCCTATAAATAATCATAGGCATGATGCGAAAAAACAGAAAAACGACCAAAATCATATTTCTGTTTAGATATAAAGTGGATCTTTGTTTCGCTATTATTTAGCGTCAGACTCAGTATTAACGTCGTCAATAGCATCAGAGACAACATCTGTGGTCTCAGCTACCAGTGCGGCTTCTGCATCAAGCTTGGCACGTTCTGCTTTAGAAATATAACGAGGCTTCGTGCTTTTATTAAGCTTCGCGTTCGCCTTCTTCATTTTCTTTTTTAGCGTTTCGTTAATTTTTTTCTTTCTATTCATAATCGTGTCAGCTGATATTTTGAGCCATTTTTAAACAGGGGGCTGATTGTAATCATTCACCGCTGAATAACAAGCATTATCCTCATAATGCAATTATAAAAGCTAAATTATCATCTCCAACACAACCAAACATAACTTATTAGACTATTACTAATTACATTATCTTTATTACAAGGTATATAAAATGGCTACACGACAAACTGTTACTATTTTGCTTTTTGAACAATTTGAGTTACTTGATGCATTAGGCATATTACACATGTTTGGTTTATTGCCTGAATATTACCAATTACAAATAATCACCACAGACGGTAAAAACGTTAGTAGTACGCAAGGTGTTAGCCTTCAGCCAATGCTTAGTTTTAATGACAATATTGCTGCGGGGATTCTGATTATTCCAGGCGGCGTTGGGATTCGATTTGCTACCCATAATAAGCATATTTTAAGTTGGTTAAAAAAAGTGGCCCCTCGACAACAAATTATATGTTCGACCTCAACAGGTGCTGCATTACTTGCTAATGCTGGCCTACTTAATAATTGCACCGCAACAACAACCCAAAAACACATCGACTGGGTATCTCAGTTTGGACGTAATATACAATGGCAAACATCTGCTCGCTGGGTGCATAGTAATAACATCTTTACTGCATCTGGCAGCTCAGCGAGTCTAGATATGTCACTGGCGATTATCGGTCATCAATACGGTGATGCCACTGCGCGTCGTGTTGCTGCCGATACTGAATATCTTTGGTTAAACGATCCTGACGATGACCCATTTGCACCATTACACTTAGTAAAATAAAACTTTAGATCTTATTCCCACATCACATAGCTTTTTGCTGAAATAGCTGCTTTAAGTAAATCGATAAGAGGAACGGCACGAACAGCAAGGCTAATCTGTATTTCAGTTTCGTTTTCATCCTCATTATCAATCTCTGGTACTATTTTTTCCGGCTGTTGCTGCACTATTTGTGTGAGTTTTTTTTCTAAATTTGCCAGCGCACAAGCGACATCTTCTGCTCTAATTGCCCCTGGTACATCGATTCCAACCCCCATCATCGTAATTAATGAATGAGCTACATCACCAAACATAATGACATTACCATGAGATTTAGTACTAAATGTTACTAACATTGTCACCTCCAATCTTAATATTAGATGTTGCCATATTTAACCATATAACTATTATTCATTACATGGCAACTACAGTAAACCACCAATTAACCACAAAATAAGAACAAGTATTATGCACCTTGTATATGGGAATTACATAGGTATAATGCATAACATTGACAGGGAAAAATCTAACTATTTAAAAATGAACATCTTTTCAAGCTTTTCTTTAATTTTTTTATGCATCATTACAGGGTGTGATGATTATAACCATATTGATTATTCATCTTTTAATATCGATCCTGAAATAATCACATCAAAAGAACAGCAAGGGTTCATTATTACTGATACATATAGCCCTTTTAAGGTCCCACCGGATTTTACTAACCTTAAAAATTCATCACAATTATTAATCAACTCAAATTGGTTATCTAACCCACATTATCTTGAAGATATTTATCATTTAATTTATCAATTTAATCAAACTCATATTGATAATTCAAATATTTTTGTACAATCACTTTATAACAGTGCCTTAATTTATAAAAGAAATATGATTGAAGTTAATATTTTAAAAAGACAACTTCAAACCGATATTAATAACAAACTGCATTATTACCAACAAGAAATTACATTAATCAATACACGTTTATCGATCATGGATATGAATGAAGAACAGCATATTGAAAACGTTGCGATGATAAAAAACACTATAAAAGAAAAACAACAATACTATGCGAAATTACGCCGAGAATTAAAAAAAGAGTTACACGCAATTAAACTAAATAATGATTTAATTTTCACTTTAATATCTGATCTTAAATTTAAATATAAAGCGCATAATACTATTAATTGTTCAACATATTTAGGTGATTATAAAAAACTAAATCTCGTTTCACCTTATGCTTGTATTTATTATAATCGTGATGAATTGATCACGAAAGTTCCAGTTAATCACCAAAAACAAATCAATGCTATTTTTGACTATTATGCTCCAAAACTATGGCATACAATGGTAGAACTCAATGGTCACTTTGAGCCAAATTATGATAAACAAGTTTACGACAGTTACTTACAGAAAGATTTAGCCATTGCTAACAATAACTTAGCTGAAAGACGTCTTATGAATACCAAACCGCTCCCTTGTGATGCTATTGGTTTAGAAATAAAGCAACTTAAGAAATTAAATTTGGAGATGAATGCTGACATCAATAGAGCCTTACTTGATGATAATAATCAGATAAACATATTAACACCTAGTTTCTATTCTAAATTAGCGCCATTATTTACTAATGGAAAAATAAAAGACCCTATAATTAATTTCTCATTACTCTGTGAGAATAAAAATTTAATTGAAAAATTCACTCATAAATACGCAGAAAAAATACTGAATGAATACCCTAAATCACTTACTTTTCATATAGAAAATAATGGTACTTTTACTCTACCTAAAATAAGAGCAAAGCATTATAAAATCGTTCTCAATGTTAATAAAGATTACAGTGTTATTTATAATGGTCATCGAGTATTAACACCACCAACAGATTTTACTCAAACTACGCCAAATACTACTACAGTACAATATGATCTTAATCAACTTATTAGCCAGCAGTTGTTTGAAAAATGGATCGATAGTTAATCAGCTTATTGATTAATATCCTAAACTTTGGGCTGTTTGCAACCATGCTTTCGCTATGATTGGATCTTTATTGATCATTGGTAATACTTCAATAATCTGTACGATAGTTGCATGATTCGTCGTACAATTAGCATCATAATCACTCACATCCGTATAAAAAAGCGGTTGCCGTATTTTCGAAATTACGCACCAATTATTGGTTAATTTACCCCCTCTTTTTAGACAAATATCAGCAATAAAACGCTGGTAGTTAGTTATTGCCTGTTGCTGATCATTATTACACCAAATTTGTTGATACTCCATGTAACCCAATGTTGGATGGTAGATAATATTCTGCTGCGGCTGCCGCATCTTCGTCTGATGGTTAATATAAGCCTGCGTTACTGAAATCACTGTTGGCGTAGAAATCATATTTTGAGCATAAGATAATTGAGCACACATGCTAAAAAAAACCGTGACTATTAAGCTAATATTTACTATACGTTTCGATGTTAAATTATGCATCATTTCTTCCTCGCCAATAATGACAATAAAACGCTTCCCGCACTATAAGCATACACTCTGTAAATTATTAGCAACTTTAAATTAAAAAGAAAAATCTCCTTAGTAAATAATAATAATGAATAGTGTCCTATTTACTGTACAAATTGGATGATTTATTTGCATGCCAACGTCACATCAATTGTACACTTATATAATAAACAACATTTTTTCATAATATGACTTATTAACTACCGCCTTTAGGAATCATTATGAATAAAAAAACACTTATAGCTGACACTCATGATATTTTTGATGCTTTTATCATTAATGGGCTACATCATAACTACAATATATATTGTCAATTCCCGTTTAATGAGAACCTCGTTAATCAATATCACTATGGGGAACATTTTGATATTGAATTTAATGATGGCTGTAGACTCCACCAATAAAAAAGCCCTTACTTTATATAAGCAAGAGCTGTAGTTTTGTTATGATGTTGTGTGTACTTTAAACCACTGACTTATTTTTTTTGACGACGGGCTCTAACATCACTAGCTAGTTGACGCAGAACTTTGTCGGTATCATCCCAGCCAATACACGCATCAGTAATGCTTTGACCGTATGTTGGTGTTTCACCCTCTACGATATCTTGACGACCTTCAACTAAATGACTTTCAATCATCACACCAAAAATAGCGCTATTACCATTCGCAATTTGTTGACCGACATCAGCCGAGACTACCACTTGACGTTGATATTGTTTTGAACTGTTAGCATGGCTAAAATCAATCATAAGCTTATTACGCAAACCAGCATTTACAAGCTGTTGCATAATATGATCGACATCATCAGCACCATAATTCGGTGTCTTACCGCCACGTAAAATAATGTGGCAATCTTCATTACCAGCCGTTGCTACAATCGCAGAATGGCCGTATTTGGTGACAGATAAAAAGTGATGAGGTGCGCTTGCTGAGCCAATAGCATCCGTTGCGATTTTGATATTACCATCTGTACCATTTTTAAAACCTACTGGACAAGAAAGCCCCGATGCCAGCTCACGGTGTACTTGTGATTCGGTGGTACGTGCGCCGATAGCTCCCCAACTGATAAGATCCCCCATATATTGAGGTGTGATCATATCTAAGAATTCACCAGCCGTTGGCAATCCTAAATCGGTAAGATCTGCGAGTAGCTTACGTCCAATTCGTAAACCATCATTAAGCTGAAAACTATTATCCATATACGGATCATTAATCAGCCCTTTCCAGCCAACCGTCGTACGTGGTTTTTCAAAATAGACTCGCATAACAACCTCAAGATCGCCTTTAAGTTCATCTCTTAGTTGTTTTAATTTCTTACCGTACTCTAATGCAGCCACAGGATCATGAATAGAACAAGGGCCAACAATGACCAATAACCGATCATCTTCATCATTTAAAATGTTATGAATCGCTTGGCGCGATTGGTAAACGGTTTCAGCCGCTTTACTAGATGCAGGAAACTTCTCTAACACAGCGATTGGTGGTAAAAGTTCTTTAATTTCACTGATTCGAACATCATCCGTTTTATGCATTTCCATACTTCCTATAATTCCTTTTAATACACAGTAATTAGTCGACCAAGACAAATCACCATATAATCTTTAATTTGACACATTTGTTTAACTTATCGTTTAAAAACTTAGAGTGCAAACAGTTATTTAATCAAAAACTGAATAAACGCTGACATTTTCTTATAAGCATTGCGTTATTCTGCGTACAAATGACAGTATATGAATAGAAAACATTAAAAATATAAAATAATTATTACACGGGAGAATCGAAAGACTGTAAAATATACCTATACTGACTAATTGTTGTGAAGTTTACAGTTAAAAAAAAAACATACACACACTCAATATATTTATAATATAAATATTGATAATTATTAATATATGAATTTAATAATTATGTGATTCTTTAATCATAAAAAAACATAACTAATGATGTATAAGTAGATATCAATTACATTTAAAGGATGCTGCATTGTCTGAAAACAATATAATCACATTTAATAATGTTGATAAATGGTACGGCCATTATCATGCATTAAAAAATATTAATCTTTCCATTAAAAAAGGTGAACGGTTAGTCATTTGTGGGCCTTCTGGCTCAGGAAAGTCGACCTTAATTCGCTGCATTAATGGTTTAGAGAAATATAATAATGGTGAAATAACCGTTGCTGGGCATTCATTAAACCATAAAGAGCTTCATGCAATACGAGGTCAAGTAGGCATGGTGTTTCAACACTTTAACTTATTTCCTCATATGAGCGTATTAGATAATTTAACATTAGCGCCTCGCCGTGCATTAAAAATGTCTAAAGCTGATGCTGAAAAACTTGCCCGTAACTTTTTAGAACGTGTGCATATTGGCCACCAAGCGGATAAATTTCCAGGGCAACTTTCAGGTGGGCAGCAGCAACGTGTTGCGATCGCTCGTTCCTTATGCATGAAACCTAATATATTGCTATTTGATGAGCCAACTTCTGCACTTGATCCTGAAATGATCCGCGAAGTTCTTGATGTAATGAAAGAACTTGCCGATGATGGGATTACAATGGTATGTGTTACTCATGAAATGGGATTTGCACGTCAAGTTGCTGATCGGGTTGTGTTTATGGATCAAGGCGAGATTGTTGAAATGGCGGCTCCAGCGCAACTTTTTGACCATCCTCAGCATAAACGTACACAACAATTTCTCGAAAATATTCTTAGTTATTGAGATCAAAATGATGACCCAAGATAGACGATCTCGAATCCCTCACCTCATCGGTATTGTATTACAGGTGATTTGCGTTGTTTCAATTATTATGTTTCTGCTTAATAGCGGTGCAAAAGCAATGCATTATCATTGGCAATGGTACCGTATTCCTGAACATCTTTGGTTTTATGAAGATGGCCAATGGTATCCAGGTGAATTGATTGAAGGTTTAATGGTAACGCTGAAAATATCAGGCTTCAGTTTAATCTGCACTATCGTGATCGGTTTTATTACTGCATTATTACGAATGTCGGATTCGATCGTTGGTCGCAGTCTTGCTCGTGGTTATATTGAAGTTATTCGCAGCACACCTTTACTTGTACAAATTTACTTACTGTATTTTGTCTTTGGGCCGGTATTAGGTCTCGAACGCACAACTACAGCAATCTTAGCATTATCGTTATTTCAAGGTGCATACAGCGCTGAGATTTTCCGTTCTGGTTTACAAGGAATACCTAAAGGTCAACTTGAAGCCGCAGAAAGTTTAGGTCTATCACAAATAGATAGTTATCGATTTGTTGTTATTCCGCAAATGTTTAGAAAAATTATTCCACCGCTCACAAATGAAGCAGTGTCTTTAGTAAAAAATTCTTCCATTGTCAGTATCATGGCTATATTTGATTTGACAACGGAAGGACGAAATATTGTAGCTGATACTGCGATGCCATTTGAAGTCTGGTTTACTGTCGCAGCAATTTATCTTTGTATAACATTAACATTATCAGCACTAGCAATTTGGTTAGAACATCGTTTAACTATTCCTAACCACTAATATACTAATATTCTAATATTTATATGAACCATATGAACCAATGGAGAAAGCTATGAAACGCTTCATTGCGGTATTACTTACCGTTTTTACTTGCTTATTAGGGGCTACCAATGCCTTTGCTTCAGACGATACAAATGCTTTACAGCAAATAAAAGAAAGTGGCACATTACGGGTCGGTTTATCTACATTTGTCCCTTGGGCGATGCGCGATAAACAAGGTGATTTGATCGGCTTTGAAGTTGATGTTGCAAAACGTTTAGCTGCTGATGCGGGTTTGAAAATTGAATTCGTACCTACCGCTTGGGATGGTATTATTCCAGCACTATTAGCAGGTAAGTTTGATGTTATTATTGGTGGATTAACGATTACACCAGAGCGAAATATGAGTGTTCTTTTCACCCACCCATACTCATATTCTGCCGTTCAAATGGTTGCAAACAAAAAGCTTGCATCAAAAATGACAACAATTGCTGACTATAATAAACGTAGTGTAACTATTGCTGTTCGTAGTGGTGCCTACCCTGTTCAAACGGCACGTAAATTATTTCCAAAAGCAAAATTACGTCAGTTTGATGATGAAACTCAAGCTTTCCAAGAAGTATTAAATGGCAATGCTCAAGCAGCACTAGCATCAACACCAACGCCAGAGCAAATGGTGCTTAAAAATCCAAATAGTTTATTTATGCCATTTAAGAAACCATTAACACGTTACGCAACAGGTTTTGCTATTCGTCAGGGTGACTTTAACTTACTTAACTTCCTCAATAACTGGATTCAAGTGCGCACTGAAGACGGTTGGTTAAATAGTCGTTACCAATACTGGTTTAAAACCATGAAATGGCAAGATCAGGTTAACGAGACTAAATAATAATGACTGTAACTAAAACGTCATGTAACAACGAATCACAGGCGGGTTCTCCCCCGCCTGTGAAGCGTCGTTTTAATTTTAAGCTAAATAAACTCGATGTTATTTTACTCATCATTATTAGCTGTTTTATTGGATGGTTAGCCTACCGCTCTTCGGTAGGTATCCACTATAACTGGCACTGGCATCGAGCACTTGAGCTTGTATTTACGTGTAGTCACGATGGCGGTATCCCTTACTTTATTCAAGGGATTATTAGTACAATTCGAGTAAGTATATGGGGAATGATTTTTGCGGCAACAATGGGTTTATTGCTTGCGCTTGCACATCGTTCATCATTTAAGATCATCAACTTGATTGCGAGTAGTTACATTCAAGTTGTACGTAATATACCCCCGCTTGTTTTTGTGTTTATTTTTTACTTTTTCATTTCAAATCAACTTATTCCACTACTAGGATTAAGTCATTTATTCCGCCACTACAGCGGTCAAGAAAATGTATTGCAAATAATATTATTTGGACACAGTAACTTATGGGAGAACTTATTTTCAGGTGTTTTATGTGTCGGGCTGATTGCTGCGGCTTATATTGCTGAAATTATTCGCTCTGGTATTGATACAATTAGCAAAGGTCAATGGGAAGCAGCTGATTCATTAGGATTATCTACGTACAGTCGATTTCGATTTGTGATATTCCCACAGGCATTTTCTGCTATCGTTCCCACGCTGGCTGGACAGTTTATTTCCATCGTCAAAGACTCATCAATTATATCATTGATTTCTATACAGGAAATGACATTTACCGGCTCAGAAATAGCTAACTCTTCTGGGTATATTTTTGAGATATGGCTCATTGTGGGTGCTGTTTATTTTATATTATGCTTTAGCTTATCGCTATTATTTAGAAAACTAGAAAAACACAGTTCACGTCATCTACAACGTTGATAACAACTTAGGCATCCCTAAATATTAATTATTTGGGGTGTCTATTTTCTATTTGCAGTATTACCATTAAATATATTCACTTATACAGATTATATATTTTTTTCTTACTGACTAAATCTATATATTTATTCATCCACTCTAGTATAAAAACCCTCACATTATATCACCTGTATTAATAAATTTATTAAAGTATAGTATTAATTCTGATGTTTGATATAAAGATGACGCTTTTTATATAAATAAAAGATCGAGACAAATAATACGATGTAACACACACTGTATGCATAAAGCTTTATAAGTGTAAATATTCATTATTTGTGACTAATATATATCATATATAGTATGAGTAATTTTGAATGATTAGTTGTTGTTTTAATAATGGGTAGGAATCATCATGAATAGAATCCAACGGTTTTTTATTTCATTATTTTTATCGATAAGTATCATTATTACAGAGGCGATTATACTTAGTCATATGTCAACAGGAGCTGGGATTATCATAGGATACCCCCTTTCATGCGCATTGTCTGTTATCGTATTTATCATAAGCTATAATTGGATACTTAAAACCATTAGATCCACATTACAAAAATTCTCTATTATCGTTACTATTTTTGTCTTCCAATTTTGTGTACTTTTTTTCTTTCAACCAATGGAAGTAAAAACACCTTATCGTCTAACAGCAGATGTTATAAAGGTACTTTCAAAATACAATAGTTTATCCATCGAAGACTTATTCTCAGGATCAAGTGAACAAAAAATGGTGGTAAGTTACAAATTCCAACATTTTTTACCTGGATATCTGGTTTTTTTTTATACTAAAGAAAACAACTGTCATAAAAAAGCAAACTATAACATTGCTAATATTTATATTCACAATGATAATTACTACTTTAGTGATAAACATATAAAAATAAATAAAAAAAATAACACTCTGATTATTAAAGATAATATAGTGGTAAACCTAACATTATTATCTGAGATCCCGATTAATAACAAACCGCTTGCCCTTGAGAGCATAAAACAAAGTTCCAACTGCTCTGATCACAATCCCATATTATTTGTAACTAAATTCAAGTTATATAATTCTAAAAAATATGCTCAATTAGATATGCGTAGCTTTATTTCAAAAAAAAATATTAAGCATTTTTTCTCTCCTCAAGAAAAAACACAGCCACTTCAATTAAAAGTAATATCAAAAGCAAAGTAAGTTAATACTGTAAATTATTAAGATATCTAGGGGTTAATACCAATCCCTGATACACTCATAACAAAAATAAACAGTGAGCAAGAGCATGCAAGGTACACTCAGCAAAATGAAATCATCGCTTGGAAAGGTTGTCGATTACTACCTTCCAATTGGCGATCAGCAACTTCACCTAAACCCTTTCATAGGTAAACAATTAACCCTTACTCATACTGGCAATATATTCTGCTGTTCATGCGGCAAGAAAACCAAAAAGAGTTATTCACAAGGCCATTGCTTTCCGTGTATGAAAAAACTGGCAAGTTGCGATATGTGTATCATGAAGCCAGAAACTTGCCATTATGCAAAAGGAACCTGCCGAGAACCACAATGGGGAGAGGAAAACTGCATGGTGCCTCACTATGTGTATCTTTCTAATACCTCTGCACTAAAAGTCGGTATTACTCGTCATACTCAGCTTCCGACTCGCTGGATAGATCAAGGTGCCACACAAGCACTGGCAGTATTAAAAGTAAAAACACGTCAAATCTCTGGTTTAGTGGAAGTTGCTATTGCTGAAATGGTGGCAGACAAAACCAACTGGCGCACCATGCTAAAAGGCAATAATAGCAATATCGATTTACACCAACAAGCGCAATTACTATTGCCTGAGGTAAAACAAAAACTGGCCGAGATCTGCGCAGAGTTTGGTGAAGATGCTATCGAATATTTAAATAATGATATTGTTGATATTCATTATCCTGTTGATCATTTCCCAACCAAAATAGCGTCTCACAATTTTGATAAAGAGCCTGTTGTTAGCGGTATTCTTGAGGGAATTAAAGGCCAGTATTTATTATTTGATACTGGTGTGATTAATATTCGTAAATTTAGCAGTTACGAAGTAATCATTGCAGAATAAGCATACCGGTAACAACTAAAAACGGCATTGATCTTAATTAAGAGCAATGCCGTTTCTTATGCGTTATGCTAAGAATAAAGCTTATTTCGCTTTTGGCTGTACATATTTACGTTGGCTATTTTGGATTGCGATATCACGCATAAAATTTTCACCTAACACTACACCATTGCCGCCATCTATCAATTGGTATTCAACTTCATCATTTCGATCGCCTAGCTTTGTGCGTAATAAAACAATCGGTAAACGGGCGTTATTGTCAGCTTTTGACCAGGCCTCTACAGGATATTTATATTCTTTACCTTGGAACACAAATTTAACCCAGTTATCGCCGTTACGTTCAAATTCAACCAGATTTTTAACCCCAACGCGAGATGTAGAAGATTTAGGATCAACATAAGCAGAAACATGTTTAGAACCTGGCAACATCAACACCCACTCATGATGACCTAGCACTAACATACCGTCTTTGGTTTTAGAGCTCGCTTTATGATTGACTGTAGTTAATTTCTTTGACGCCGTTGAAGCGGTGATTTTATCGGTTGTTACTTCAGTTACAGCTAAGGCCTGTTTTTTAACTCGGTGAGCTTTTTTTTCAGCAGCAATAGTTTGAGCTTTTGCAGCTGCTTGCATTTCAGCAGCGGTCACCATTGAAGCAAACACTAAAGGTTTAGCTGTTGGTTGTGACGTTGTTGAAACTGTTGGTTGTGATTGGTCTTTTAGTGATGGCTGTTGAGCACAACCAAAAAGCGACAAGGCCAATAAACCTACTGCAGTTTTCTTCATACATTCTCTCTTCTATTACATTTATACAGGCAGTAATTAACCATAATACGTGGTTTAACGTTATGCCAAATAAATCATCTGCCACCAGCGGCCTTTCTAATGTGCTGCCGCTTCATATAATGAAAATTTATTGGTTAACCATTTTTCATTATACCACCCCATATTGCGGCTATGTTTAGCATCATCCCATAGACTGAAAAAATGGCGACGTTGTTCAAAGCCATCATCTAAATGACTTTTTTCAAGATAACGCTCTGCAATATGTAAGTCACTACGGACATCAAACAGATGAATTACATCCAGTTCTCGATGTTTAAAACCACTATCGCAAGGATCTAACAAACCAGCGACTTTAAAAGTAGTAGGATCAAACAACACATTAGCAATATGACAATCATCATGAACAAATGATGATGACTCATGAGCAATCGGAGCTAATACTTTGGCTCTATCTTCCCATAGGGCGGTAAATTTATCTTTTAGAGCAGCACTAAAGGGAGAGCCTATGCTCATCAAGTAGTGATATACGCTTCCCATCCAATCATCAAATGCTGCTCCCAAGTTTTGACTAAATTCGCCATTTGAAAGCTCAAAACCTTGTGGATGCTGATGCTCATGAAGTGCCAGTAAAATATCAGTATAATCTTCTCTAAATGTCATCACCGCTTTAGAATCTTCAGGTAATTGGTGCGCAGAGACCCCTTCTAACCAATCTAAAACGATATAATCATAACCACTTTCTCGGCCAAACAAATAAATCTCAGGTACAGGGCATGACACAATTTTACGTAACTGCTCTAAACTCGCGACTTCTTTTCCTATACGACCGACTTCACGTGAAAATTTAACTACAATTTTCAACTTCCCTGAGGCCAGAAAAACGACCCAACCATAAAAGGTTTCCTGAATATCACACACGTCAGCTTTGCGACGAAACATTGCCATAAACGCATTTTCAGCAATGACTTTTAGCTGGGGTTTATTCATCTTTAGTACCTTTGATCATCATGGTCACACAACACAATCACTTATACCCTCAAGGCATAAGCGATTGTTTTTATGTGGCTTTTCGTTGTTTTATATTTTAAGAATGCATCATAACAGCAAAGATAACCAGTATTGAGAGATAGAAAAGACGAAAATAGCTTACCTTTAGTTACAATTTCATTTTTAGTAATAATAATCACTTTTTTTTGATGATAATTTAGAGTTCTAAACTAAGTAATTTTATCATATAAAAATAACTAATTTATAACATGAAAAATCAAACAAAAAATCATATAGATATTAGGTATATCTATACCATAGAGGGATATTTATATTGCGTATTGTCTTTGAGAATTGACACATTATAAAAAACACTTCGTTTTGTAACGATATAATCGAATTGTGTTTTTTATTCAATATAAAATGACTTTACATTCCTATCATTATAGTCGTTGAAATACGCCTACTTTTTAGCTGTTTTTTGTGAGCTAGCTAAAGTTTTCATGCCAAAAGCCAGTGTTTAGTGTAATATCCAGCGACCAGAGCCGACCTCATTATGCGCTCTGCATTCAATAACGAACGATATCGGGGCGATATGCAATTACTCGAAGCCAAACTCCATAAAATTGACCGTCATAACTACCGCAGCTATTCAAGTATGCGCGGTGAATATCACTTTGTTGATTTCGACTTTTTTATCGATACCGTTCAGTCGGATCCCTTTGCGCCAGCTTCTCGCGTTCGTGCTCGTCGCGCATGGTCACTCACTGACCTTGAATGGCTACGTGGAAAATCGACTGATTATCAGCGTGCAGCTCGTGATTTTATTGCACGCTTCTTTGCTGATTTATCCCAGCAAGACAACGCTGTCTTAATTGACATGCCAGGACAAACAATTCTAGATCGTACCTCTGTCGTATTTGATGATGAAGGTATTGAATTACGTTTCCGCATTAATCTGCCATCTGATGGTCGTACTATTATTGCGAAAAAAACGCTAAACCTACTGACATTCTATTTACCCAAAATGATTCGACGTGCCACTATCGCACGTGAATTACCAATGGATGAGTTACAACGTCACTGTGAGGCAGTTGAAGATCAAGTTGCGCTACGTAGCCAACTAAAACAACATAAATTATTAGCCTTTGTTGCTGATGGCAGCTTATTACCTCGTATTGCAGGTAACAGTGATTTGCCACTACCTGATGCTATTCCATTCCTAAGCCCTGATAACCTAGCGGTGGAGTTAGAAGCACCGCATAAAGGTAAGATTCGCGGTATGGGTATTCCTGAAGGTATTACGCTTATCGTTGGTGGTGGTTTCCACGGTAAGTCAACACTGCTAAGTGCTATTGAACGCTCTATCTATGATCATGTTCCTGGCGACGGCCGTGAATATGTTGTAACCAATGATGCTGCAGCTAAAATTCGTGCAGAAGATGGCCGTTGTGTTCACAATGTTGATCTATCGCCTTACATCAGCAATTTACCTATGGGTAAAGATACTACTGCGTTTAGTAGTCAAAATGCGTCAGGTTCAACCTCACAAGCATCATGGCTGCAAGAGTCCATTGAAGCTGGTGCTGAAGCTTTATTGATTGATGAAGATACCTCTGCGTCTAACTTCATGATCCGTGATGAGCGTATGCAAGCATTGATCTGTAAAGAAGATGAGCCAATTACACCATTAGTTGACCGTATCGCACTACTGCGCGATCAACACAACATTTCAGTGATGCTGGTAATGGGTGGCTCTGGTGACTATCTTGATGTCGCAGATACTGTTATTCAAATGCACAATTATGATGCTATTGATGTAACAGAAAAAGCACGTGCGGTTGTTGCTTCTCACCCAACACGTCGTAAGCAAGAAGGAACAGAGGTTATTGTTCACCCTCGCACACGACAAATAAACCGTAGTGCCTTGCAAGCAATGCTAGAAGAAGGCAAATTCCGTATTCAAGTAAAAGACAAAACATCACTACGTTTTGGTCGTGAATACATTGACCTACAAGCACTAGAACAAATTGCTCACTCAAGCCAACTGTTGGCTATTGGTTACTTGTGGTTCCAACTTGCACAAACTAAAGGTTGGGAAAAAAATCCTAGCCATGCATTTGCCAAGATGTTACACGACAATTGGGCAGATATGATGCCTAAATACGGTGAAATGGCTAAGCCTCGTGTTATCGAGGTAATGGCTGTTTTAAACCGAATGCGTAAAGCTGAATTTAAGTAAGCCTTAGGCTAAACTCGGTTATTCTCTAAACCCCGCTCAATGCGGGGTTTATGTTAACTCAGGATACAGTAGCGAAATAAGCTACAATCAACTATAATATGCGGTCATTTTATTCGCAGATTACATTCATAAGCTGAAAATAATCATTAGTTTATGAATGTAATCGGCATAGGCCGACAGTTTAGGAACACAGCATGTCATTTTTATCTCAAGGTTTTTCTCAAGATCTCGTTAAAGCATTAACTGAGATGGGTTATGAGAAATTAACCCCAATTCAGCAAAAAGCCATTCCTCAAGCACGACGTGGTGCTGATATTTTAGCTTTAGCACAAACAGGTACAGGCAAAACAGCAGCCTTCGCACTACCTATTATTCAAAAGTTGTTGGATAAACCAGCAACCAAAACCCGTTTTAACGTTCGCGCATTAATTCTTGCACCAACGCGTGAATTGGCTGAACAAATCTCAGTAAATATTAACGATTACGCAAAATATACTGACATTAATTGTGCCGCTATCTTTGGTGGTAAGAAAATGTCATCGCAAGAAAAACGCCTAGAACAAGGTGTTGATATTCTTGTAGCAACACCGGGTCGTTTAATTGAGCACATGGAACAAAATAACGTTTCATTAGCTAACTTAGAATTTTTAGTGTTTGACGAAGCTGACCGTATGCTTGATATGGGCTTTATCGGCGCTATTCGCGTTATTCTAGAAGATATTCGCACTAAGCCACAAACAATGCTGTTCTCTGCAACCTCTTCTGCACAAATGAACGCATTAGCGGCAGATATTCTACGTAAGCCACAACGTATTACTGTAACACCAGAAAACAGTACAGCGTCAACGGTTGCACACGTAGTCTATCCTGTTGATGAAGATCGCAAACGTGAAATGCTATCTGAATTGATTGGTAAGAAAAACTGGCCACAAGTGTTAGTTTTTGTAAACTACAAAGAAACCGCAAACCAACTAGTTAAAGAACTAAAGCTTGATGGTATAAAAGCGGTGCTTTGCCATGGTGATAAAGCACAAAGTGCCCGTCGTCGTGCATTAGAAGAGTTTAAAGAAGGTAAAGCACGCGTTATGGTTGCAACAGAAGTTGCTGCTCGCGGTCTAGATATTCAAAACTTACCGTATGTTGTAAACTACGACATGCCTTTCCTTGCTGAAGACTATGTACACCGTATTGGCCGTACTGGTCGTGCAGGACAAAAAGGTAATGCAATCTCATTTGTTAGCCGTGAAGAAGAACTTACTTTAGTTCAAATCGAGCGTTTGATTAATCAACGCATTCACCGCGTACAATTAGAAGGTTACGAGCCAAAGAGCCGTGAAGCATTAGTTGAGCGCATGAACACTAAAGCAGCTTATCGCGATCGTGCGGGTCGTCAAAATAATCCGACTCAGGATCAATCTGCTGCTGAGCGTCGTGCTCGTTTACGTAAAGCAATTAGCAGTAAAGCAACTAAAATCACTCGTTTAAAGAAGTAATTTAATCGAATTGTTTAAGTATCACAAAAAGCCGAGTTAAGATTGCTATCTTACTCGGCTTTTTTAGTTTTGCTTCTGTTGTACATTTTAGCTATAGCACTACATCATATAGCTAACTATCTATAATGAACGACGTTCCGCTTTGGTTGGAAAGATTCGGCACCAATCTTTTTTCATATCAACTACTTGCCACTGATGTTTTTTTGCTGCTTGCATCAATGCAGGGGTAAATTTACCTTCAAAAGAATCAGCGCCATATTGCCACTCACGTTCAGCATCGGTGTGGTGGATCAACATGCCTAAACTGGCACCTTTTTGAGATGTCGTCCATGATAGCATCGCTTTATCACCCGTTGAGTTACCAACAGCAAGAATAGGACGCTTACCGATAATCGTCGCAATATTGATCGCTTTTTGTGGGCCGTCATCAATGTAGACTAACTTATTATTTTTAATCAAAGTGCCATCTTTATAAGTGTAACCAAAGGCAGTACCAATCACGTTTTCAGCGGGAATGTGATAGATAGCTTCGCTCCACGGTTTAACAAATGCACCACCAGCACCCGTTACAATAAAGACTTTAAATTGATGTTTATGCAAATAATCAATCAACTCAATCATCGGTTGATAGACTAGATCAGTATATGGACGTTTAAAACGGGGAGACTGCGCTGTTGAGAGCCAATTTAAGATATCTTTATTATATTGCTCAGGCGTTAACCCTGCTTGAGATGTTGCAAGAATAGGTAATAATGCACCCCAGCCTTTTGCAAAAATAGCTTTGGTGTTGTTATCGAGTACCCACTTATACGGTGTTTCTGTTTTCCACTCAGGATGTTGTGCACTTTCATGCTTAATCTGACTAAAGGCAAACAAAAACTGCGTATAAGTTGGCTTTTCAGGCCACAAGGTACCATCGTTATCTAACACCGCAATACGTGCACTGGGCTTGACGTAATCGGGATTACCGACGGTTGTTACATCGTTAACAAACTGAGTAATAGCACTACGACTCGCACTGCTATTCCATAATGGTAAAACATCACCATCATGACTGCATGTTGCACTATAAGCCGATGTTGATGCCGCAAGTAACGTAGCGATACCCACCCATATTGCTACCCTTTTTTTTCTAGTCACAAAGCTAGATCCTTGTTATTCGTTTTTATGGTAATAAAAAGCAGGTCATTAATAACCTGCTTGTTGTTTTCTTTGATTCTAATTGTAATCTTCGTAAGGGTTAACACTATCAAACACAATAGCGTGTTCAAACTCAGACAATTTAATCGCATCAGGTGTAATGGTTACTGAATGCTCATCCATCACCGCTTCACCAAAGTGATAACGAATGGTTTCTTGTCCTTGGCATGCATTAGCATCATTACTGCTTGTAACAGCTTTAACAGCCTGATTGCGCGTCTGATAAACAGCCATAGCATCATTACCGTATTTAGCGGTTAGCATCGCAATAGTTTGTTGTGGTGATAACACTAAACCCGATGCATTATTGCCACCAAAACCTTTGGCGTTAAGAATAACTGCTTTGTAGTTTTGACCATACTCACCGGCATAGGTGTGATCCATTAAAATATTAAGATTAGAGCAATGCACATCATCAGCAATATGATCTATGGTATTAATCGCTGGTAACCAACCGTATTGCCATACACCAAGAGAAGCAACAAGTTGATCACCGGCAGCAGCGCTCATTGAATGACCTACATACGATTTAATTGCAGCAACAGGCCAACTTTCAATGCCAAACGTTTTAGCAACTTCGTTAAGAATATGACTTTCTGTTACGCGGTTTTGTGGTGTTCCGGTACCATGTGCTTGGACAAATGTTTGCTTCATGCCCTCTTCGCCAAGGATCGCCTTTGCTAGTGCCGCCGCTTTTGCCACAGTGACATAGTTACCTACACCTGGCGCTGAAATTGACTTTTTATTGGCATCCGCATTTACAAATACATCTGCCACAGAACCATAAATATTAGCGCCTAATTCAAGGGCTAACTCATCATCCATTAGCACCACAAATTGTGCTGACTCTGCCATTGTAAAACCAGCATTGGATGAGAATGGACGACAAGCTCGACGGTTATCGACACTGTCTATACCATCAAGCGCTTTTAATTGTTCGTCTTCAGCCAGAGCACCCATCACTCTAAAGCCTTCCATGATCTCAGGCTCTACCGGTGCTTCAGCATTACCGACAATCACAACTTTTGCTTTGCCATGCTGAATATCATGCATACCTTGGCGAAGGTTATAGAGGAAAGTTGCACATGCCCCCATATTCGTGCCTGTTGCGCCAATACTATTGATCACATAGCCGTTAATAAAATCTGCTGGCATTTCAGCAAAAGATAAAGCCATCATCTTTGAACTAACACGCCCACCAGTAAGGTGCGCAGCAATCATGCCTCCTAACGAGTTATCATCAATTTGTGCTAGCCCACTTCCAGCGTACACTGATACTTCATCCGGGCGAATATGACGTAACACTTCATTCCACTCAAAACCTAATGAATTAAGGGCATCTGAAGCGCCATATACCGTTAACGACAAGCCTCGTGGGTGAAAACGAGAGTTATATAATTTGCTTGGCTCAAAGCCAGTAGGAATATTACCGCCACTTGAAACAGGGAAAGCAACACGGCCTTCTACTAATGCGTCAAGGTTTCCCATTACGGTGATCACCGCTTTTGTTCCTTGAATATCAACTTGCCAGTTTGACGGAATATGATTAGGTAATTTAGATTTACGCAATGTAAATGTGATCTGATCATCTGCTGAATTTAAATTCGCTTTATATTGATACAGCAAATTATCAGGATCGAAAGAATGGATACGGCGCACACAGGTGCCCGCTTTAATCGCGGTAATAATATCTTCGGTAATAGCGCCATCGTCACTCAATCCCATACGATGAGCGAGATCTTGCCATGTTGATTGCATTACATCATCAGATAGTACATCAGCGATCATCAGCTTATAACTATGAAAGCCTGAACTACGACCAGCAGCATTGATGCCACCTAAACCCACAATTAGCGGTAATTTTGCCATTTTAATATCCTGAGATCGATTTAATACACCGTTGAAATCAGAATATCAGTATTAACCTATGATTCATTCTACGTTTGTGCCAAAATTACTTGTATTCCAGCCAAACTAACCAAAATATTACACTAACGTATGTTTTGTAATCAATTATCATGGAAACAAAAATAATGCGAGTAGGTTTTATTCTTTTCCATCGGGCACTTATCACTGGAATCTCATTAAGTGCAGAGATGTTAACTAGTGCTGCAAGTCTGCGTGATCGTAAAACTCAGCAACAATCGCCGTTTGAAATTAAGCTAATTGCTTCCAGTTTAGCATCGCCCATGTTAACCGCAGGTATTCGCATTCAACCCGATATTACCTTTGAAGATGAAACAAATTTTGACATTATTATTGTGCCACCGATGTGGGGAAACCCTATCTCTTCAATCGCAAAACACCCTCAAATACCCGCATGGCTAATTAAGCAATATCATAATGGTGCGCAGATAATTGCCACAGGAACAGGCGTTACATGGCTAGCTGAAACTGGATTATTAAATAACCAAACGGCCACAACTCATTGGTATTTTTATGACAAATTTTCCCAACGTTACCCACAAATAAAACTTAATCGTCAAGCATCTATTACCTCAGCTAATGGTCTTTATTGTACTGAAAGTATTAACTCACAGACAGAAATGGTGCTGTTTTTAATTTCTAAATACTATGGTCAGAAAATCGCTAATACCATCGAAACTCATTATGGCCATGAAATAAGTAAATCAGGTCATCAACCTTTTTATGAGATTGGTGGTCAAGTACAATTTGATGAATCTATCGCTCAAGCGCAAGACTGGATGCAGCGTTGTATGTCACAACCATTAACGACTCAGCAAATTGCTCAGCATTGCGGTCTACCTCTACGGAGCTTCAATCGTAAATTTAAAGATCAAGTGGGACAAGCCCCCCATCAATATCTGCAAAAAATACGAATGGAAACCGCTAAGGAGTTGTTGCGTGATTTTGGAATGTCATTGTCTGATGTATCAGAACAGGTGGGATATAAAGATCCGTATCATTTTTCAACACGGTTTCAAAAAGAATTTAATATTAGCCCTTCTCAGTATCGCAATATGGTGAAGGCAAAAGCCTACAACGTTCAATAATCAACATTTCAAAAAACCAATAAAAACGCCTAGCAATAAGGCTAAGCGTTTTTATTATGATAGGTATGTCGATGTCGATTAAAATTTTCGACTTGTTATATCTTCGCATTCGCCGTCAATCACATTTGATGCCGTTTGACGTTGTTGACGAAACACACTATTCATTGTTTCATCTTGGCCAGCAAAACCTTCAGTAAAGTTCTTTTCTTCGTATTGCATACCTTCGGCAGCAAGTTTACGTTTAATAAATGGTTTCGCAATCATCGCCGCAATACCAAGAAATAGTGCCATAATAGCAGCAAAAGAAACTGCAAATAAGCCGATTACAACAGCAAAAAAACCAGTAAGTAAATTTCTCATGGACACGCCTCTCTAAAATCATATCAATCAGGCCGTTAAGTTATCTTAACATTTATCATGTACCTGATAAGTCTGCTTATGCAAACATCAATTAAATACTTTTATTATTGTTCTAAATAATAGCGCCTTGTAAATGAACCGACCATGAACATAAGTATACATCTGTCACTTTAAGTAAGTTTTATTACACTTTATCGTAAAAGGAAAGATAAATCTTTTTTAGAAAAAAAACTGATACTTGGTTTGCTGTAATAATGATTTAAACTGTTAAACTCATGGCGCTATGAATATCACATTGAATACGGCTAATTTTATCATTTGCTAATAAAAAATAGGCATCTTGTGGTAAGTCTTGAGAGAATACCTCATCATAGGTCATGCCAGCATAGACTCCACGAAAAACAGCTCCCGTTAAACCATGTGAAATAACAATCGCATTTTCAGAAACAGAGATATCGGATAAAAAGTCTTCAATACGATCTTTAACGCCATAATATGATTCAGCGTTTGGAGCCATTAAATACCAATCTTTCTGCTCACAAAGTCGTGGGTGCATTATTTTAAGTTCAGGAATATAAGCTTGTTCCCAATCACCTAAACAAAACTCTTGTAAACGCGGATCTTGCACAATGTCACTTGGGTCAATACCGATTTGTTGAGCAACAATTTCAGCGGTTTGAACTGCGCGACCTAATGGACTTGAATAAATAGTCCATTGACTTTTATTGGCTAACTTATTTTTTAGTGATCGACCAATCGCTGATGCTTGCTGCTGCCCTAAATCCGTTAACTTAGAATTACAGTGTCCTTGTAAACGCTGTTGTGCATTAAAGACTGTTTGTCCGTGGCGTAATAAAAATATACTTTTTGACATGCTGTTCCCCCTATAAGTGGATGTTAGGTTATACCATCTGCGCATCACCAACAATAACCAAGCCAAAAACAAACTTGAATTAATAGCAATTATTCTTATTAATCCCACTCAACATCCTTATCTAAATCACGTTAAAAACCACGATACGCAAACGCTTACCTTTAATAACTATATGATTATAAAGAATTTAAATGGAAATGAAATTCAAATAAGCCCTCTTTATCCCTACAAGGTATCATGCTATTATCCCGTCCCTATTTGTACTACGAATATAAAATAGACAGTTTGCTATGGTCTAATCTCTGCTTTTTTTAAGCAATTCGTATCTTTGGCTTATACGGATATAGCCTTTTAGGTAATTCATACAATAATTAAAAATCACTGAGGCACACCAACGTTATCAAAACAACTTTGCTCTCAGTAGATGACAAGAATAGAGACTCTTAATGGTAAATATCATTATTGACGGTAAAACATTCAAGGTAAATAAAAGTCAAACCTTGCTCAAAGCTGCACAACGATGTGGCATTACAATTCCATCACTTTGTGAACTCGATGGTTTTCATCATAATTGCGACTTATGTGACGTTGAAATTGAGCACCGTGGTACAGTCAAATCCTGTCGTGTCTACCCCGCTGAAGGTATGAAAGTTACCACAACTTCTACCGCTTTGATCCAACGTCGTAAACATGCACTTGAGCACCTTTTATCTGCACCTAATATCAGTTGTAGCGTGCCACCTTGCCAAGTTGCATGCCCTGCTGATGTAGATATTCAATCCTATCTCTATTTTATTGCCACCAATCAGCCTCAAAAAGCCATTGAAGTTATCAAGAAAACCTTACCAATGCCCTTATCTATTGGTCGAGTATGCCCCGCTTTTTGTGAAGCTAAATGTCAACGTAAATTAGTCGATGGTTCGATTGCAATTCGTCAAATTAAACGCTACGCCGCAGATATAGATTTAGCTTCTTTACAAGCATATACGCCAACGAAAAAGCCAACTAAACCACAACGAATTGCTATTGTTGGTGCAGGTCCTGGTGGACTAAGTTGTGGCTACTTCCTTAGCAATGAAGGTTACAACGTCACGGTTTTTGAATCAATGCCACAAGCTGGCGGTTGGTTACGTTATGGTATTCCAGAATACCGCTTACCTAAAGATGTGTTAGATCAAGAAATTGACATTATGTGTCGTAATGGTATGACAATCGAAACCAATAAAAAATTAGGGACTGATTTTAGCTTATCGTCATTGCAACATGATTATGATGCTGTGTGCCTTGCTGTAGGTGCATCACTTGCAAGTGAAATGCGCTATGAGGGTACAGAACTTCAAGGTCATTATCTTGGTGTCGACTTTCTAAAAGATCAAATATTGGATAAGCAATACACGATTGGTAAAAAAGTGGCGGTTATAGGCGGCGGAAATACAGCAATTGACTGTGCCCGAACAGCATTACGTTTAGGTGCTCATACAACCCTTATCTATCGTCGAACGCGTGATGAAATGCCCGCTGAATTATATGAAATTGAAGAAGCTGAACATGAAGGGGTTAATTTCTTATTTTTAACCAATCCCGTTGAAAATATTGCTGATGAAACGGGCCGTATTTGCCAAGTGAAATTAGAAACGATGACACTTGGTGAACCTGATGCATCAGGTCGTTGTTCTCCTAAAGCCACTGGCGAATATATCTATGCTGAGTTTGATACCGTCATCGCGGCTGTATCACAAAAAACAGATACGCGCTTTTTAGATAGCGATACCATTGAATTGCCAATGAGCCGTTGGAACACGCTTGATACTGATGAACAGACAATGTATTCAGGTGTCGATAAGATTTTTGGTATTGGTGATTTTCGTCGTGGCCCTGCAACAGCCATCGAAGCGATTGCCGATGGCCGTAAAGCAGCGCAAGCTATCGATAACCAATTTGGTGGCAACATGGAAAAACTCTATACCGAGTCATTCCGTGAGCGCAATGTTACCCGTGGGCATTTAATTCGTCCTGATCATATTAACAAGCTCAAAGATGTGATGCGTTCATTACTCTCAGGTAATAACGCAACGGATAT
Source organism: Photobacterium aquimaris (assembly GCF_002954455.1). Classification (GTDB taxonomy): domain Bacteria; phylum Pseudomonadota; class Gammaproteobacteria; order Enterobacterales; family Vibrionaceae; genus Photobacterium; species Photobacterium aquimaris. The sequence continues at coordinate 748,604 of NZ_MSCC01000002.1, read as the reverse complement.
TGAAACAGAGCTTGAACATGCATTAAAGCAAGTCATGCGTAATAAAATGGCTGAACTTAATGTTGGTGAACGTCATTTGAGCTTTAATGAAGTCGAAAAAGGTTATGCCGATCAAGCAGCCATTGATGAAGCGAAACGTTGTCTCAGCTGTGGTTGTCACGATGGCAATAACTGTAAATTACGCCATTATGCGACTGATTATAAAGTTGATAAAAACTTAATAATTAGTGGGTTACAACCAATTACAGCATGATCACTTCTAAAGTAGCCTTAAAGAGCTAATAAAAAAGCCACTGTCGATATTTGTTATTTAAACAAATACCACCAGTGGCTTTTATTTAACGTAAATCATGAGATAACGCTAAATTACCCAACCAAGTTCATTGGACGTAATTTTACATACTCAAATAATTTATATTCATCAGCGGTAGTTAAAAAGTTGAGAAAATGCGCACTTTCTAAATGTGCATCAAGGTGAGCTTGTGACAGCCACACTTCTTGCATCACAAATAATCCTGCTTCATTTTGATCAGCAAACAACTTATAACTTTCACAACCTGCTTCTAAATGCGTTGGCGCAATAAGTGACTCTAATAGTGCTTTCGCTTTCTCGATACAATGAGAATTAGCTTTAATTTCTGCTAATAAATAAATCATTCGTTAACACTCCGTAAAAATTTGCTCATTCTGCCAACGTGACTTTGGCACCTCAACATTAAAATCATCAGCACTATGATAGCCAATAGGTACGACGACTAAACTTGTAAGGCCTTGCGCATTAAGATCAAATTCTTTATCTAAAGTCTCACGATCAAAACCTTCAAGAGGAACCGCATCAATCCCCATTGCAGCCACACCTAATAGCAACGAACCAATGTTAAGATATACCTGTTTCTGCATCCAATGATCAGCGTCACCTAATGTTTTTCGATGTAAATCAACAAAGAAGTTACGTCCATCAACCATGCGTTGCTTTGATTGTTCATTTGAGAAACGACCATCTTGCTGTTCACACGCTAATAGATCATTTAAATAATCATCATCTATGGTTGTTTTTGAACAAAAAACTAACACATGAGATGCATTTAAAATTTTAGGTTTATTAAATACATACGGTCCTTCAGCTGCTGTCGCTATACGCTGTTTCGCGTCATCTGTAGCGGCAACAATAATATGCCAAGGCTGTGAATTAACACTGGAAGCACTTAATCGAATTAACGCTTTAATTTGTTGTAATTGATCATCTGTTAACTTACGAGAAGGATCAAAAGCTTTGGTTGAATAGCGCTTTTTCGCCGCATCTACAATAGTCATATTATTTTCCTGTACCGTATAATCTTTAGTGCTATACCATACTCTTAGATGATAAAAAGGAAAACCTATACACTATATCGATTTTCCAAAACTCATTTTTACTATCAGAAACGATTATTACAATGTTGCACGCGTTACTTCATATCTTCTTCGATAGCCTTAAGTCCTGCTTGGCGTCCTAACTCATAGCCTGCATTTAATTTATTCACATCACGTGTTAAACGTTTAATTAAAAAATTTTTATTGGGAACAATGGCAGTAATACGACAATCAGCTGGCGGATTACGAATGAAATACAGCGCTTTATTATAACGCGATTCTTTCGTCAGAAATTCTTGGCCAAATACCGGTGTGGTTTTAAAAATTTTACGGGTTAACCAAGGCACCTGGTGGCTATGAACAAAGTTTGCCTGTGCATGTGATAAAACAACGGTAATATCACGTGCACCGCGACGGTAAGCTTCAATAACCGGAATAGGATCGGCAATGCCACCATCACTCATAGCAACACCATCAACCTTAGGAAAATTATGATAAACAATCGGTAATGCACAGGTTGCTGTCATTAAGCTCTGCAAATTATCACGCTTAACTTCAATATAATCAGCATCACCGGTAGCTATGTTTGTTGTGGTAGCAAAAAGAGGGATCCCTTGGCTTTCATATTTATCAACTTCAAGTGGTAAATTATCAATACTTGCAGACCATAGCCAATCTATATCGATAAGATTGCCCCCTTTTGCAAATCGAACATAGTTAATAAATGATTTACTGCGTGCATATTCCGTGATTACTTGGTAGTTACGTTTATGGTTTTTACACAAATAACCCATTAACACCATTGATCCGGCAGAAACACCAATCGTAAAATCGAATGGGTTATAATCTTTTTCAAGAAATGCATCAAGAACACCCGTAGCAAAAATACCACGCATTGCTCCACCCTCAACAACCAAAGCACGCTTAGGTGTATCATTCATAACATTTATCCTTATAAGTTATAAACTTATTGAAATCCAATCGCATATATCATCAGAGTATCAATATAAGCCGAATATTACTGTACACAATAATAGAAAAAGCATACTTTTATTGCATATTTCAGTTTAAAAACAACCACACTGCTCATATGAGGGTTATTCCACTTAATAAATATATAAGCTTTTTTTTAAACTTACAAAAATAAAACACGTAATTTCAACCATAACCATCGACTAATATTCATTCTTCAGTCATCGTTATTGCTGAAATAAAACAAGCATCAATGCACTCTAGACAACAATTATCACAAGTATTACAGATCACTAATCGAGGCTGTTTAACTGGCGGCTCTCGTTGCCCATTGCGAATGCATGTTGTTGATGGTGAGATTAAATATGTAGAAACAGATAACACCGGTGATGATATGTTTAACCATTCTCATCTAGTACGTGTCTGTTTAGTTGGGATCCATCAAGCACGCTTATCGCTCGTATGATGAACCTTTGTGGTGGCTACTTGAACCACTATGGTGACTATTCTGCGGCAAACATTGAGCGTATGAGTGAATTCAATGGCACAGTATTACTGGTGATAGCTGGAAGGTTATGGCTATTCTCTGCGTTTAAAGCACATCAAACTAAAGCAATTACAGCCATTAGTTTGCCGGCTTTTATCGTGATGTTTATTGCAGAGCTCATCGGTCGCGGCGTTTTTTACGGCTTACACTTCACCGTTGGAATCATATAATTTATTTAATATTATAAGCATAATGAAAAACGCCATACACGACCTAAAAAGCGTGGGTAGCGTTTTAATCTAAATTACTGCACCATTGCTTTAGTATTCAAATACGATTTAGCCGCTCTGAAACCAGCAGCAAACGTTAATCCTGCAGTAATGACTGGAAACACAAACATTAACGGTCTTAACGTTGTCATTATTGCGATGACTGATTCTGATGTTGGCTGATAAAGAGGAAGAAAATAAACAATGCTATAACTTAAGCATAGTGTAATCACTAAAAATACAGCAGCGACAATCACACCGAATAACCATGACTCATCGGTTAATTGTGCAAACATTTTACCATAACGTTCAGCACCAGATTTACTTATACCCACCACTAACTTCATCCTTTAAGCGCGTTAAAAAATCATTTCCAATATAATTATTAATATCTATCAGAGATAATGTCTTGTTTTACTAGTTACGGTATAACGTCACAATGTTTTTAGGTATAAAATTAACCATATCGCCCTGAACAAGCATTTCTAGTTCGATATCAGAACTCACTTCGATTACTTCGCCTTTCATAAAATCAGACTGACAATCAATAATTTTCACTTTAATGTCATGCCTATTTGAACGTAGTTTTGCGGTTTCTCCTATCTCGATAGGTTTGTAAATATCAACAGGTGCTTTACCAAAGAAAGATCTTGGACCATTTACATCATCCCACTGCATTGTCATTTCCTTATGATTAATATATCTAACCTGACTCATTCCATGTAAGTCGAGTAAATTTGGTTATTGATTGTGTAACATAACCATCACATTTTATAGTGAGTTTAATTATTTATTCAACGAAAAAAACGACAAAAAAGGTGATTAAAACCACGAATACAACCTATTTTAAGCTACTTTTATTTCGTTTATGACAACGATGTAAGGTTTTATTTCTTTAAATAACTAAACTCAATATTTTTATCTAATAAAGAAAATTAACAGACAAATGGTAATGGTAATGGTAATGGTAATGGTAATGGTAATGGTAATGGTAATGGTAATGAATATAATCTATTACAATGCATCAAAGTCAGATTCATTTTTTTCTAGTTTTACAAATTTGATGATCTTCTCCCACTTACTTGATTGGTATGTCATCATTAAATATCCTTTTTCACCAGATAAGCCTTTTAGCTCAACTATAGCTTTGCTACCATCTTTTCCATGCCAATGAGACAACCAATTACCACAATCATTAGCCTTTAAACATTGATAGAATGCGTTGTTGTCATCATCATTATTAGCCGAATAATCAGTTAGTTGGGGAGGATTGTATTTTTTAGTTAAGCTTGTTTTTACTTGACTGTACAAAGCTTTCCCTGCAACGCCAAGCGTATCACTAGAAATATTTCGACTAACGAGCATTACTTTTTGAAGCCCATGTTTATGATCGATAACTACGATATAACGCTCACCATAAGAAACTTTTTTTATCGGTTGCGTTGTTTCACACACCATTAAATGTTTTCTAGTAGAACAATCAGTTAACAACACTTTACTGCTTATTTGCTGATAAGATTGCCCCCATACAAAACCAAATGGTGCTTCAATTTCATTTGCAATCGTATTTAATGGTAATGTAATCAAAAAAAAGCCAACAAGCATTTTCATAACAAATCCTCTTGTTTCCATCGCATTCAAAGCCAAGATTCACCCTCCCGCTGAATCTCGATATTAACAGCTAACAGCCACCATATAAACTAAATTGCATATTATTATATGTTAATTATTTTCTGTAACATTCAAGTAAGAATAGATTTGTGACACTCCACTCAAAACAATCAGTAATAGGATATTTATTCCATTGAATCGATGGGTTGTTATGCTGTTTAGTCGACTTGAATAGTAAATTAATCATCATTGGTTAAATCTTTTAACCAAAAAAGTAATCCGGTAATAGATAGACACAGTACAACAGGCACAACTAAGGCGTAATTTAATGAGAGTGCCATTAAATTACTACCAACTATAGCACCAATGAAAATAGCAAGCCACAAGCTAAGTTGCTTAAAAAATAGTTGCTTATCTCCTTGACCAAGCAGTAGTAATGCCAGTTCTCGTCCTGTATTTGCGAGAAAAGCGGTTGCAAATGTTAATGGCATCGCCTTACTGATTGTGATCCTTAATGCAATGTTTTGTAGCCCCATCGCAAAAGCAAGTACAAAGTTAGTTGCCATTGGAACGGTAATTTTTTCGATAAAAATAGCGCTACATAACAATATAGAAACAGCACTCATCACCAGCCAACGATAATTTTTTTTCTGCAATACAGCAATCATCTCACCGACGGTGATCCCTGTAACAAACAGTAAGATCACTCCTATATAAGATATTGATTGTCCATATTGATGATTAGATAACAACATTGCCACGTGTGTTGTATTACCACTCATGAAGGATACAAATAAACCATTTTTAAGATGGATAAAACCAATAGCATCAACAATACCTGCGCTAAATAATAATAAGAATGGCATAGCCGAAAGAATAGTCGGTTTAATTAAAGATAGGTTCAATGGATTAAAGTATTAAATAATGATAACAATTTCGTCAGTATTACATTTATTTTGAGTATTTAACATAGGTTAAACATAGCCATAATAGTTTTGAGAATATTATGACTATGTTATTTATTACTTAATAACACCACAACCATGCGTGCACCACCACCAAGATCTTTAGGGTGATCAACCTTGCCTTTCATGTCGACATAAATGATATTTTGAGACTGATATTTTGGGACAGCCATATCTTTTTTAATACAAAACATATCGTTATCCCCTATTTGACCATTCATATAGTTATGTTATTTCTTTTCAATTACTGCTCACCCACGTATATTTACGTCGACTTTATTACCAGAAGTTGGTCAATGAGTATCTATAACTCAAAGCATAAAGGAGTATGCAATGCATCAAACAATCACATCATTACTTATTATTGATCCTCAATACGACTTTTATGATGTTCCATTACATGAGCAACTTAATGTAGCCGCACAGACAATCTCTCCCGCCCTTCCTGTTCCCCATTCATGGGAAGACGCGCAACGATTGGCTCGCTTTATTCACAATCAACAAACTAGCATCAACAATATCGTGGTAACCCTTGATAGCCACCATGAGTACGATATTGCACATTCGATTTATTGGCAAAATAAGCTTTGTCAACATCCAGCCCCATTTACGCTTATTAGTTATCAAGATATTGTTGATGGTCTGTGGCAGCCAACCGATCTAGAACAACTTAACCATGTACTTGAATATACTCAGTCTCTTGAGCAAACAGGTAAATACAGCCTCATTATTTGGCCTACACACTGTGTTATTGATTCAGTTGGTCATACTGTTGTGGCACCAATTCAAACAGCTATAGATAATTGGGAGAAGCAGAAAAACATTTCAAGTCACACCATATCTAAAGGTGAAAACCCACATACTGAACACTATGGAGGATGTGAGGCTGAATACCCACTCCATGATGATATAAAGACCCAGTTTGATCCCCAATTAACTGCATTAGTTGTACAGAGTGATCGTGTTTTTATCTCAGGACAGGCTCTATCTCACTGCGTCGCCAGCACCGTAGAACAAATGATCGACAAGCTACCGCGCGATGACATTCGTAAATTAACTCTTCTAATTGATACCACCAGCCCTGTTGCTGGCTTTGAAAAGCAAGCACAAGCCTTTGTTGAAAGAATGCTCGCTTTAGGTGTTAATATCGCTAATACAACCGATGTTAACCACCGTTAGATCTCATATTGCGCAATGTATTACTGCGCAATATAAACAGTAAGAAGAACATTGAAATTTCTCAAACTTTTTTATGATAGTACTATCATTATTTTTTAATCAAAAAAAACAATAAAAACTTTAAGTTACAACTTACCAAGTTAAATCAACAATCCGTTCATCCGCTATATAATAAACAATATCACCAGCGGTAAGTATGGTAGTTAAACTCGGATTAATCTCACATGTTTTATTTCGTTGACGCACTGCAATAATAATAGCTTCGTGATGTTTTTTGAATGTGTAATAAATTGACTCAAGTGTAATATCATCAATATGTAGTGGAACTTCAATAGAATATTGGGTCTGTCCTTTATGTGCACTCACTAATTCTGAATGAATAAAGCTTGATCCTTTATCTATTACTGACTTAGCTACTAACTCTGTTGATAATGACGATATACATTCAGAATTAGGGCAATATTTATGTAATAGATTTCGCTTAATCGAATCATCAAAATGCGCCACTAAATGTGCATCACTATTTTGCTCTGCGATAAATAAACTGATGGTTAAAGTTGCATCATCTAAGTCAGTATCAACTATCACAGCACTCGCTGTAGAAAGGCTTGCACGCTCCATCTCTATTGCGTCAGTAAATGAATTCACACGCACAAAATGTACATCGGTATCAAATGGTGATTCATCATATTCACACGATACCACTACCACCTCTCGCCGTCCTTGCTCTTCTCTTTTCAACATTTCAAGTAAATGGGGCGTACGACTACTATTTATACCAATAACGATAATATGATTTTCCAAATTCAATTTTTGCTTCCCTCTTCTATTTGCACGCCAAAAATCAGTAAAAAAAACTGCAATTTTACCTATTAACAATGCGAATAAACTCACGCCACAAGGAATAATAAATAAGGCTGCAAATAACTGTCCATATGCAGTCGTTGGACTTAAATCACCATAGCCAACGGTACTACTTGTCGTCACGATATAATAAGTAAAACTTACCATGCTTTCGGTTAAATCAGATTCCTTAGCAAGTACTAAACCTATCCAACTCAACATGACATAACCACTAACGAGCAACATTAATGTATATCTATTAATCGCCATAAAATGCTTATTAATTACTTTTTTTATGACGTTTAATAGTAAATGCATATCCCTTCCTTTTGATTTACATAACATTAACATTGTAGTCAATCATAAAACAGCTATATGCATTACATTTCAAAAATTTCGTGTCCTATCTGTGCCCTATTTGAAAAATGACGGTCGTTGAACCATTAACACTTTTATGGCTATCCTGTCTTTTTTATTCTATTTCTTACCCTGTTTTCCTCAGCCTAATGTCCGTCATCTCGGAAGTGAGACACGAACTATCCGTGATCTACTCAACGCGTGATCGAGCCTTAAAGACGCCAGTGATACACGTTAATTTCACGTAGAATCATAAAATCTATAACACTGAATAGTTGATTCCCTATTACTCACATTGAATAAATCGCCTGATACATAACTACTGAAGATCTCAAGCGATACTTAGCTCAACGGATTACAACCATTTATGGAGTACCGTCATAATTGATCAAAATGGATTACGAAAGTTATGGGTGTCCTATGTTTTGATGTTTTGATAAATCAATGCATTAAATTGATTGGTTCACGACAAGGATGACGCTCGACTTCTTTTCAGCATCACCCTTTATGATATTCGTAATATTTTGTTCGGGCTTGTCCAACACTTTGAATAAGTGTCGGCTTCGCGACACATATCCTTATTTGTTAAATTCATTTATCTATCGAACCGTAGACTGTTTCATATGCTTCAATTAGATCCAAAGTTGTTTGTCGTAGAACTAAAAAACCATGTGTAAAATCAGATATTTTATTACTTTGTCCAGTTAGGATAATAGCAAGTGTTCGGTCGGAAAAATTATCAAAGAAATTAGAATTAAAATGTTTATAGAACGAAATTTGCATATCTTTATCAAGGAAGTCTAAATAAACGGATAATGAATGTTGTAAATTAGCCGATTTTAATGGGAAATCCTCAAATAAATAAAAGTGTAAATCACGCTCATGCACAATACCGGATAAATCTATATACTGTTTTCCTTTCACTGTTGTGACAAACGTTTTATTTGCTAAAAAGCCTGATAATTCCTCTTCTGTTGGAAAAGTAGTGAACTTTTCATGTGGTTTTTCAGCTAGTACTTGAAACATTGAAACAGTTTGATTCCTAATAGATACAACAATTTTTTTTTGCTATTTCTTTTGATTTATTAATTCTATCAGCTTCAAACTTTACTGATGTCATTATATAAAAAATATAACCAGCAACGACCGACATAGCTAAGTTACTAATAATATTTGCAAACTCTGCTCCACCTTTAAAAAACTCAGGTGTATC
>NZ_MSCC01000002.1:735434-737542 GCF_002954455.1 Photobacterium aquimaris | reverse complement strand
TCTGAAAAAACAACTTCAAGTAAGATGACAACTATAAAAGCTCCTAATGTGAGTCAGCTTACCAATAAATTTTGCCTTAATGCATATAGAAATGCTTTAGATACCACAATACTTCCCCATGAATTTAACAATTTGCCCGAATTTGTTCTTTGAACACGCGCCCGTATTTATCTCGCAATAATATAAAAATCATTATAAATCAGATACATTTTTAGTTATTAATCCCGATAGTAATCACAAAATAGGGTACTTACCATCTAGTTTCAGGGGTTTTGACTAGTAGTGAGGAACATAGGACAGCCATATGTTTAAGGGAGTTTTCGACCCAGATAAAAACGTAAAATAATAAGGATAATGGCATTAACGCGTAATAATTAAAGAGGGTCTAATTATAAATCAATGAATTAAATTGATTGGTTGACGCCAAGGATAACGCTCGACTTCTTATCAGCATCACCCTTCATGATATTCGCAATATTTACTTATATAAAGCAGCTCGGGCTTGTCCAACACTTCGAATAGGTGTCGGTTGCGCGACACATATTCTTATTTGGTTAACTGCGCTTTTCAGCTTTAGTTACACAAACAGAAAACAGCTCTTTCATTGGCACATAATTACAATGATAACCATGGATATTTGCGGCTACCCACTGCTCAGAAGTAATACCAGAAAAATTAATATTGTAACCACAATTGATTGCAATATGCTCAAACAACAAACGTTGGGCACGACCATTTCCTTCACGGAATGGATGTAAAACATTAATATCGCAATAATACTCAGCTAACTTAGTAAGAAATTCATCGTATGGTAGATCTACTAAATACTTATCTTTTTCTAACATTGAAAATAGATTATTTGCTTCTTTTTCAATCCTAGCTACATTACAGAAACGTGTATTTCCCTTTGAAATATCAATCGTTCTTAACTCGCCAGCCCATTCAAATAGATCGGAGAATAACATATGATGAATTGAACGCAGATAGCTGAAATCGTAAGGAGGCAATTGAAACTCTATATACATTGCAGCTAACGTTGTTAAATCACGCTCTGCAGCCTCTAATACCGCTTCATTGTTGATATTTAGCTTATTAACAAGAACCGTACTATTTTCGTAAGTATAAGGATCTTGTGTTGTGCCATATTTATCAGCCATTGAGCGCCTCTAACGAATTTACGTTTGAGTATTTGTTTAACAAAATTTGACGTTGTTGCTCTCTGTCGAGTGATAAATCGAAATTACTAGCAACATCATGCCCCTCTAAACGCATACTCTCTTTAAAGTTATCCATTTTAACTTGCTCGAAATAGGCATGCTTTTCTTCGTAAGAAGAAAGCATTGAATTACTTGGCATAACTAAATCAATATCATTAAGTTGAGACTGGATCGCTTTCCCTGATTCAAAAACACCCCAGCTATTAATAGAAAAACGGAAGGTTCGGCCCTGCCGCTCTCTTTGAATGTTTAAGCCTAAATTTTCAACTAATGAATTAACTACGGATTGTACTTTACGTTCAGAAATCCCAGTTGCAGCCACGATAGCTTGAGTATTTGGAGATTCTAATCGTGTCATTGCAGCTAAAACTAATAATTCGTATTTCATGCTTACCTCGCACATTTATGCGGAAATCATATTAGTTTACAACTCAAAGGGAATGATTACCATATTTGAAAGCTAAATGAACAAAGAAGCACATAACAACTTACTATATTAACAACTTGCCCGTATTCATCTCGCAATAATATAAAAATCATTATAAATCAAATACATTTTTAATTATCAATCCAGATAGTAATCACAAAATCGGGTACTTGCCATCTAGTTTCAGGGGTTTTGACTAGTAGTGAGGAACATAGAGAGGAACATAGGACAGCCATATCTTTATTTTAAAAACTCAACGCGCGGCAAGTAGATTCCCTATCGCCCTCGCGGCATTAAAACAGTCGTGTCCCATCTATGCCCGATTTGAAAAAATGATAGTCGTTGAACCATTAACACTTTTATGGCTGTCCTGTCTTTCATGGGTGTCCTATGTTTTTAATGCTGCCTGCATGTCATGCAATTGGCGGGGATTTTTCGACCCAGATAAAAACGTAAAATAATAG
>NZ_MSCC01000002.1:639433-733357 GCF_002954455.1 Photobacterium aquimaris | reverse complement strand
GATGCGCTTACAAATAATAAGGATAATGGCATTAACGCGTAATAATTAAAGAGGATTTTATTATAAATCAAAGTATTAAAATTAGTGGTTCACGCCAAGGATAACGCTCGACTTCTTATCAGCATCACCCTTCATGATATTCGCAATATTTACTTATATAAAGCAGCTCGGGCTTGTCCAACACTTCGAATAGGTGTCGGCTACGCGACACATATCCTTATTTGTTATGAGTATTACTTAAATGGGCTAAGATCAATATCCTCTAACTCACAAACTGCCATAATTGTTGGATGTGATGATAAACGATTTAGATAAGCTGACAGATGTTCAAAACTTAATGGCGATTTCTTAATAGGCAAACACCATTCAGAAAGCATAAATAAGAAGAAATCACAGGCTGATATTTCATCGCCTAAAAGGTATTTATTACCCTCAAGTTGATCATTAATTACCGATAATGATTCGCCAATTCGATCATCTTGCGCTGCAACCACATTTGGAATTGTGAGTTCATCATTTGTATGTCGATGCGGATAATAACGAACCATTAACTCAGCTTGAAGCGTATTGTTTAAGTAAGCTAACCATTGAAAAAATTGAGGTCTACTTTTGCTTCCCAAGTGAGGAATTAAACCATAGTCAGGGTTTTGCTCACAAAGATGAATACAAATAGCAGAGCTTTCAAAGATTGCCATTCCATCGTCAATCAACGTAGGAATTCTACCCGCTGGATTTAATTTTAAATATTCAGCTGATTTGTGGAGACTTGATTTCCTATCAACCAACAATAATTCATACTCTAATTCCATGAAATGTAATAAGAAGTGCGGAGCTAAACTCGCGTTGTTTGGGTAATAATATAGCTGATACAAAATGACTTCCTTTTCTTAATCCACAAATACTCATAACAACTTATTATATTAACAACTTGCCCGAATTTGTTCTTTGAACACGCGCCCGTATTTATCTCGAAATAATATATAAATCAGATATATTTTTAGTTATTAATCCCGATAGTAATCACAAAATAGGGCACTGCCATCTAGTTTCTGGGTTTTCGACTAGTAGTCGTCAGCAGAACATAGGACAGCCATATCTTTATTTTAAAAACTCAACACGCGGCAAGTAGATTCCCTATCACCCTCGCGGACATTAAAACAGTCGTGTACCATCTATGCCCGATTTGAAAAAATGATGGTCGTTGAACCATTAACACTTTTATGACTGTCCTGTCTTTCGCCAGAATTGATCGAAATAGATTACGAAAGTTATGGGTGTCCTATGTTTTTTTAGATAAAAACGTAAAATAATAAGGATAATGGCATTAACGCGTAATAATTAAAGAGGGTCTAATTATAAATCAATGAATTAAATTGATTGGTTCACGCCAAGGATAACGCTCGACTTCTTTTCAGTATCACCTTTCATGACATTCCCAATATTTACTTATATAAAGCAGCTCGGGCTTGTCCAACACTTCGAATAGGTGTCGGCTACGCGACACATATCCTTATTTGTTAGCTTTTTGAAAGATCCAATCTTCTATGAAGATTACAGATCATTTCTTCTGATACATTTTCAATTGCCACAATACCATTGAATTGCTCATATTCAGTACCATTAAGAGAATTCAATACTTTTACTACTCCTAACTCTGTAATTTTAATTAAACCAAGATCAAACAAAGTATGAATGTCAGATCTAAGAAGCAGACCATTATTTATAGTGTAATTTGTTTCATCTGCATGAGGGTATATATGAGCAGCTTCCAAAACTTGTATTACCTTAGAACCAGAGATACAACATGTATAATCAAAATGCTCTAATAATAAATTTCTAAAAGCTGACTGCCCTCTTCTACTCTTAATTGATCTTAATATATTTTCATCTATGAAAATATTATTATAATCACTCTTAACTTTAGGTTTTATGGGATAACAAGTTATATCAACACCATCAAAATATTTTGGTGCAAAAGCATTTCTTTCAGCTCCAGGCTTGTAATCTAAAGGGAGCATTCGAACTGTTCCACGATCACGAAACTTTCCTGATTCAATAGCATTAACTAACTCTTCTTCAGTTAACCCTTCAAAATTATTAGTATCATTTGTAAAATTAACACTAAATAATCCTTTCTTCTTTCCTCGCTCACCTTTATATGGGAAAACTTTTTCACCACTATCTGTAAATGACCAAATATTTAAAAGAAAATCACTTTTATTCAAAGCCATAAATACACTCCATTAAAAGCTAACGCCGCATTAAGGTGTGAGCAACGCTACCACAAACCCTAACCAGACTACCGTAAACACAAAACCCAACGATGGAATGAAAAATACCAAGCAGTGGGAATCACTCTTAAATGCTTTATTATGTAGCTTTAAATATGTGCTTGCGGTGATATTGCATATAAGTTTCATGCTCAGGAGCTAAAGTAATCTTCATGCTTTGATTTAAGCCAGCAACGTCAAAATCGACAAATTGAGAGGATATAATTATTTTTCCTGATAAATCAAAGCTTATTAAACCAGCATCAAATGCTCTGTCTATATTTGCCATAAGCAACAAGCCATTGAATTTATCTAACCTTTCACGATTATCTGATGCATGCCAAGGTTTTATATGGCTTGCAACTAGTAACTCGTTTGTTTTGCAACCCGTTACAGCACAACCTTGCCACATAGTAATTAAGTCACGTCTAAACTTACCCTGACCAATCCGAGCCTTAATCAAGCTGTTTTTTTCAGTATCGCTTGTATTTAAATCCAATTGAATCGATGAAAGGTCTTGCTCTAGGCTGCTAGGCATAGAGTTTTCATCAATATCCGTATCATTAGATTTTTTTGCTTCATTTCTAGATGCATATGATGTTGGAATACGAACAGATAACTCTCGATATTCTTCAGAGTTTGCGGGAATTAACGCCATTTTACCTTCAGCGTTTTTATGAACACCCCAACCAAACTTTTTCAATAATGGTGATCTTTTTACATTATATGAGCTAATTTTCAAATCGGGTTTATTACGACGAACAACATGAAGCTCATGATGATACTCAGCTTCTGTATACTTGTACGGATTTTCTATCAAAATCTCATAAGCGATTCTCGCTATTAAATTACCTTCTTTAGGAACAACCGCAACATCAGACTTAGAATCCAGTGAAATTAATATTAGTTCTTCTTTAATCATTCTTCTTACTTTTTGTGGAGTTAGACAGTTACATAACAACTTATTATATTAACAACTTGCCCGAATTTGTTCTTTGAACATGCGCCCATATTTATCTCGCAATAATATAAAAATCATTATAAATCAGATACATTTTTAGTTATTAATCCCGATAGAAATCACAAAATAAACATAGAGCAATCATATCTTTACTTTAAAAACTCAACGCGCGGTTAGTAGATTCCCTATCGCCCTCACGGCATTAAAACAGTCGTGTCCCATCTATGCACTATTGAAAAAATGACGGACGTTGAACCATTAACACTTTTATGGCTGTCCTGTCTTTCGTTTATAAAGTGCCGTCAGAATTGATCAAAATGGATTACGAAAGTTATGGGTGTCCTATGTTTTTCGGCAAGTAGATTCCCTATCGCCCTCGCGGTATTAAAACAGTCGTGTCCCATCTATGCCCGATTTGAAAAAATGATGGTCGTTGAACCATTAACACTTTTATGACTGTCCTGTCTGTTGTGGCTTAATGAACTTGTCCAACACTTCGGATTGGTGTCGGCTGCGCGACACATATTCTTATTTGTTAGACGCAATCATCGTTTAATGGATATGTTGCAACCCACACTTTATGCTTTTTAGATAAATTACAATGATGCCCCATTATCATTCCCATAAGATATGACAATCGCATATGCCCTTCAATTAATTGATAAGGTTCTTTCATATTTTCGTCATCATACTCAACTGGATGTGCAAGTGAACCAAAGTTTTGTCCTATAATAATTGGAGTTGGAGTAGTACCTTTCTCCAACATATATTTACCAAGCCAAGTAGTTTTTCTATATTGACCTTGCAACAACTCCCGACCCCAAGATCTAAGTTGAAGAGGCCAGTCATCAACATGACCAATTTCCATTATTTGTTCATTAGTAAACTCACAGAGTTCATATGCCCAACATTCAGGCTGTAACGGCAACCAATCCTGAAAACCACTCCAATGACGATAAATCCAAGTTTCAACAACTTCTTTAGGAATATGGTTAAGAGTCTGAGGCCATTTTTGATAATAATCTTCAAATGATTCCACAGATTGTGAATCGTAATTTTGAATTATAGGGAACATGAATACTCCTTTAAGCGCCTAACAACTTGCCCGTATTTATCTCGCAATAATATAAAAATCATTATAAATCAGATATATTTTTAATTATTAATCCCGATAGTAATCACAAAATCGGGCACTTGCTATCTAGTTTCTGGGGTTTCAACTAGTAGTCGTCAGCAGAACATAGGACAGCCATATCTTTATTTTAAAACTAAACACGCGGCAAGTAGATTCCCTATCGCCCTTGCGGGCATTAAAACAGTCGTGTCCCATCTATGCCCCTTTTGAAAAAATGACGGTGGTTGAACCATTAACACTTTTATGGCTGTCCTGTCTTTCGATGTCTTTCGATAAATAAATGAATTAAATTGATTGGTTCACGCCAAGGATAACGCTCGACTTCTTTTCAGTATCACCTTTCATAACATTCCCAATATTTACTTATATAAAGCCGCTCGGGCTTGTCCAACACTTCGAATAGGTGTCGGCTGCGCGACACATATCCTTATCTGTTAAATATTTAGAAGCGAATTTCACCTAAATATGGTTGTATATTAAACGAACTCATCTCTGCTTGATTTAAGACCATACTTATGACTGTATAAAAGAAAAGCAACGGTTTCTGTGTATGAGAGACAACCAACCGAGATTGAGGCTCTGGTAAAGCAGTAAAATTTCCTTCAGCTGTTTGGTTAAGAATAACGCCTTTATTAAGAATACACACAGTATCGATACGCTTATGTACTTCGTGTCCAATTTCAATCTGCTTCAAATTAGAATGAACAGACTCTAAATTAGGAGAATCAAAAGCAAATACAAAGTGCGATATAGGCCAATGACGCCAGTCTTTACCATACAATTTATGGCTACGAACTATCACTGATTTTGGGTCAAAGAAAGCCACTTTCTCAAGTGACTTAACACTTTTCATATTCTCAAAGGACTTCTCTAGCTCTGATTTATCTAAGAATGCTTTTACCTCAATAACGGCGTAAACACATTCTACTGGGATAACGCGGGTTTCTGCTGACTGAAAAAAGATTGGTGTTTTCGCTGCATCATGAATAATAATATCCATCTGCCTAGAAATGCCGCCCTTTGAGTCAACCACCATTCCACTACTTATCTCTAAGTTTCTTGGAAGATATTGTTTCAAAAACGACTTAACAACATCTTCATTCGAAGCACCTTTTAGCCCCGCATGACTAAGAGCATTTCGTGACCTCTCAAAATCAGAACGCATCTGAATAGATATTTCATTAAAGATTTGTTCAATATTCATCTAAACCCCATTAATGCTTAACAACTTGCCCATATTTATCTCGCAATAATATAAAAATCATTATAAATCAGATACATTTTTAATTATTAATCCCGATAGTAATCACAAGATGGAGGTACATAGTGGAAGAACAATTGAAAAAATGACGGTCGTTGATACATAAAAAACCACACTCCATCACAACGATTAAATATTCACTAAATTAATATGTCATTTATTAATAATCTCGCATAACATTTGTAAGTTGTTATTTATTAATAAAAATAGAGTGACAACTCAATTATTCTGAATTAGGATAATTGCCATTAGTCGGGGGGCGTTAAGCTGAGATCACCATCATGGTGGGACCCGTTGAACCTGAACCAGTTAGCACTGGCGGAGGGAACTAACTATCAACGGCACCCTGCTATTGATAGATCCAAGCGAGCCCTAACTGCATACTCTTATCGCAGTTTACACTTCAATCCGCTTGATACTTGTTCCTAATGCTAGCGCGTAAGGAATTATGTATGTCACACACTTCATCGTCACAGCGCACCACAACAACACCTATTGTATTAACCATTGCTGGATCAGACAGTGGTGGCGGCGCGGGCATTCAAGCTGACATTAAAGCTATTTCAGCAACAGGCAGTTATGCTTGCTCGGTTATTACGGCAATTACGGCGCAAAATACGCAAGGCGTTAATGGCATATTACCTATCCCGCTAAAAATGGTCGAACAGCAGTTAGACGCAATATTTAGCGATCTCAATGTGCAAGCGGTGAAAATAGGCATGCTCGCTGATAGTGATATTATTCAGCTAGTTGCGGCTAAAATTCGTCATTACCAACCACCATTTTTAGTCATTGATCCAGTAATGGTAGCCACCAGCGGTGATGTGCTATTACAACAACAAGCTATAACTACCCTCAAAACTGAATTGCTACCACTGGCTGATATTATTACCCCTAACTTGCCAGAAGCGGCGGCATTAACGGGTTTAGACATTCCGCAATCGATGGCTGATATGCAAGCAATGATCAGCGCATTGCGAAACATTAATCCTCATGCGGTGTTACTCAAAGGTGGTCATTTAGAACAAAGTCGTGATAGCACTGATTTACTCATTCTCGCTACTGATGTTATCGAGCTCACTACCCCTCGCATTAACACTCACAATACTCATGGTACAGGTTGCACCCTATCTGCAGCTATCGCGTCTTATCTCGCCCAAGGTAACGATCTTACAACGGCAACGTCCTTGGCTAAACGCTATATTACCGCCGCTATAACCGCTGCCGATGAACTCAAGATTGGTCATGGACATGGCCCTGTGAATCACTTCTTTGCAGGTCATCATCATGTGCGCTGATCTGGAAATTACTATTACCAATGGTTGTTTACGCTATCACTCAACGAAAAATGACCCGCAAAATAACGCAGTAATTAAGGATCTGAATTTAACCATTGCCGCTAATAAATGGACTTGCTTGGTGGGCAAAAGTGGCTGTGGCAAAAGCACCCTGATCAAGTTTTTGGCTGGACTACTCAACGAGCGCACTCAATGGCAAGGTCAACTGACAATCTCAGATAATCAACCTTTAGCTGGGCGAGTCGCTTATATGGCGCAACAAGATTTGTTATTACCTTGGTTAACGGTATTAGACAATGTTTGTGTTAGCAGTAAGTTCGACCATCACAGTTCAACAGCGAATCTAAAACAGCGAGCTCTGACACTATTAGAACAGGTTGGTTTAGCAGATAAACATCAGTTATTGCCGCAACAATTATCAGGCGGTATGCGGCAGCGAGTAGCCCTTGCGAGAACACTATTACAAGACCAACCAATTGTATTAATGGATGAGCCATTTTCAGCCTTGGATGCCGTCACCCGTTATCGCTTGCAAGATCTGTTTGTAAAATTACTCAAGCATAAAACCGTGGTGCTGATAACCCACGATCCTCAAGAAGCAATTCGATTAAGTGATCAGCTGTATATTTTGCAAGGCGAGCCCGCTTTTGCAATGGCGTTATCGTTACCAACATCATTACCACCACGGCGCTTTGATGCTGAATCAGCCAGCCACCAGCAACGTATTTTTGACCTATTGGCACACGATCATGACTGATATTACCCGTTTTTTAATCACCTCCCAATCGCCGTGTCAACAACAGCAACCACAGCGAGAACTTGCAGCACCGATACGATTACTGATTAGCATTAGTGTGCTAATTGGATTGTGGCAACTGATCGTGACAGTATTTGATTTACCAAGCTTTATTCTGCCGCCACCGCTTGATGTCGCGCAGCGATTAATAACACGCTATGACGTTCTGCTAAGTAACACCTGGGTCACTAGCCAAGAGATCATTCTGGGGCTAGTTCTCGGTTTATCATTGGGGTTATGTTTTGCCTTACAAATGCTGCTATTTAAGCCCGTTAAGCGATGGTTATTACCGTTATTAATCGCCAGCCAAGCCATCCCTGTGTTTGCTATCGCTCCAGTATTAATGCTGTGGCTAGGCTATGGCATTGGATCCAAAGTGGTAATGGCTGCGTTAATTATCTTTTTCCCCGTCACTACTTGCTGCTATGACGGCTTACGTAACACCCCCACCGGTTACCTCGAATTATCTGCCACTATGGGCGCAACTAGGTGGCAACAGCTTAAATATATTCGCTTTCCTGCTGCACTACCGGCATTAGCTTCAGGCATTCGTGTCGCGGTGGTTATCGCACCAATTGGCGCTGTCGCGGGCGAATGGGTCGGCGCGAGCAAAGGCTTAGGCTATTTAATGCTACAAGCCAATGCCCGCATGATGATAGATGAAATGTTTGCTGCGCTATTTATTTTATCGCTGTTATCAATATCACTCTATTTCATCACTGACAGATTATTAAAGCGCCTGATCCCGTGGCAGCCATAACAACACAGGTAAAAATAACCCTTCTTATTTGGACACTTAATATTTAAAGGATTGATTGTGAAACATATTTTTTTAATAACGACCATAATGTTGCTGCTATTTGGGATCTCAATCAGCGCTGAAGCGAGCCCACAACCTCAAAAACTCACCAAGATAAGTCTGATGCTTGATTGGTTTGTAAACCCCAATCATGGCCCGATTATTATTGCTCAAGAGCGTGGTTATTTTAAGCAACATGGCATCGAAGTTGATATTCAGCAACCTGCCGATCCATCATTACCACCGAAATTAGTTGCCGCTAATAAAATCGATCTTGCCGTTACTTATCAACCTAATTTAACCATTGATGTTGCTGCTGGTTTACCGTTAATTAAAACGGCAACTCTGATTGCGACACCGCTTAATACATTGATGGTATTAAAGAAAAGTGGCATCACTGATTTATCACAACTGAAAGGAAAGACAATTGGTATTGCCGTAGCTGGCAATGAAGACGCCACTATTGGTGCCATGCTAGCGAATCACGACGTCAAGCTAACGAATGTCAACATCGTCAATGTCGGCTGGGCGCTATCATCTTCATTAGCCTCAGGTAAAGTTGATGCGATTTGGGGCGGATTACGTAATTTTGAAACCAATCAATTAGCGCTAGAAGGCTACCCTACCGCCTCGTTTTTTCCAGAAGAGAACGGCATTCCTAGTTATGATGAATTGATCTTTGTCGCCAACAGTAAGCATTATAACCGCCAAGCGATCACCGCTTTTAATGCCGCTATTACTCAAGCGACTACCTATATCATCAATCACCCTCAAGCTGCATGGCAGCAGTTTATTCAATACGCCCCTGATACCTTAAATAACAAGCTTAATCATCAAGCATGGAATGACACTTTAAGCCGATTCGCGCTGCGCCCTGCCGCTGTCGATTTTAAACGCTACGATGATTACGCCCAATTTCTATTTAAACACCACGTTATAACCCAACTGCCGCAAGCCAAAACTTACATTGGCAGCTTCTAAGGAGAGATCACATGACATACCAAGATTTAATTGATGCTTGCCAACCCCAATGGACCACTTATACCCAGCACCCTTTTGTGATCCAACTGGGTCAAGGCACACTACCACAGCATTGTTTTATGCATTATTTAAAGCAAGATTTTTTGTTTCTAAAACAATATGCGCGCGCTTATGCGTTAGCGATTTATAAAGCGCGTACTTTAGCCGATATGCGTCGCGCGCTACCAAGTGTGGCGGCTTTATTGGATCATGAAATTGCCCACCATATTGACTACTGTTGCGCTTGGCATTTAACCGAGCAAGATATGGAACAAGAGCCAGAAGATGTTGCCACAGTCGCTTACACGCGTTATGTGCTAGATGCTGGTATGCAAGGGGATATCATTGATTTATACGTTGCTCTTGCTCCATGTGCGATTGGTTATGCTGAAATTGGTAACTTGCTAGCTAATGATACAAAAACCGTGTTTGACAACAATCCCTACCATAGCTGGATTGCGTTATATAGCGGTGAAGAATATCAACAAGGGGTTGTTACAGCGACGGTATATCTTAATAATCTCCTAGCAGAAATTCCGCTGCATAGCCAACGTGGTCAGCAACTTGTTCAAACCTTTAAAGTCGCAACGGAAATGGAAATTGCGTTCTGGCAACAAGGTCTTAATGCAGAGGCTATTAACCATACATCAGGAGTTGTCGACAATGGATAACCCATCACAGCCCATCTTTAACTCAGCCACTTTGACCGCAAATATTATTGCGGCACTGGCACAAGTGAGAGAACAAAAACCGTTAGTGGTTAATATTACCAATTACGTGGTAATGAATAATACGGCTAATGCTTTATTAGCGATTGGAGCATCCCCTATTATGGCGCATTCACGTCAAGAAATGGCTGAGATGATGCACATTGCAGGATCATTAGTGATCAATATTGGCACCCTTGATAACGAATGGATTGAACGGATGCTATTTGCTGTTGAACAAGCAAATGCTAATAACAAACCGATTGTATTAGATCCCGTTGGCTGTGGCGCAAGTGTATTACGCACCCACACTGCGCGCACTCTAGCAGCGAAAGCCAATAATTTAATCATTCGTGGTAACGCATCTGAAATCATTGCTCTTGCAGGTGAAACCAGCCAAACCAAAGGCGTTGATGCACTTGATAGCAGCGATACCGCATTAGTCGCCGCACAAGCATTAGTCGCACAATACCAAGCTAATGTGGTTATCTCAGGTGAAGTTGATTATGTAGTGACAGCGTCACAGACTATCCGCCTTCACAATGGTCACCACATGATGCCTTATGTCACTGGCATGGGATGTTCATTAACCGCATTAACGGGCGCATTTGCCGCAATTGGAGAAACTTCAGGGCTGGCATCGACTGCAATCTATGCCATTGTCGGTGAAATCGCCGCTGAGCAATCAACAGGGCCTGCCACTTTGCAGCTCAATATTATTGATGGTTTATATCAAATCAGTGCCGAGCAAATTCAACAGCGACTTAATATAGCAGTGGTAGCGTCATGATAACTAATAATCACAATCCTTATTTATTGTATTTAGTGACTGACGATCAGCAAAGCCTAACCACCCTTGAACATGTTGTTCGTGAAGCCGTCGCGGGTGGCGTGACGATGGTACAAATTCGTGAAAAACATGGTGATGTGCGGGCTTTTATTGAGCGAGCTCAAACCATTAAAGCAATTTTACAACACGCGTATACGGCAACTGGTCGTTATATTCCGTTGATCATCAATGATCGGGTTGATGTGGCGCTGGCGGTAAATGCAGATGGGGTTCATTTAGGTCAAACAGATATGCCCGTTGTTATAGCGCGACAACTGTTAGGAAAAGATAAGCTAATAGGACTATCGATTGAAACTGAGCAGCAACTCGCCGATTGTGTCAGCCTACCGATTGATTACATTGGGCTTAGCGCCATTTTTGCCACTGCGACTAAAACTAATTTGGTGACCCATTGGGGACTAGCAGGTTTACAGCATGCAGCAGCGATATGTCCATTTCCGATAGTGGCGATTGGTGGCATTAACCACTCCAATTTAACTGACGTTATCGCAGCAGGTGCTGATGGAATCGCAATTGTTTCAGCAATAAGTCACGCTGATGCTCCACGCCAAGCAGCGATGACTATCAGATCTTTACTTAACAATAACTAATCGCGTTTATAAAAAATGGGCTGAAAATATCAGCCCATTTGATGGTATCAATTTCGTTTTAGTGTTTGCGTCTAAACAGACTTAAGCCTAACAGCGATAACAAACCCACTATTCCTAATGTACCACCAGCGTTATTATTTGGCGGAGTAATATCATCATCAGCCTTAACACCATCACGATGTTTTACATTCACCTCTAGTTGCTGTGTCGCGTTATCAGCCACAGTTTTGCTCGTTGCTGAGCCTATTAATGACAAGGTGAAGGTATATTTACCCGCTTTTAAGCCATTAACATCAAACATAATCGTTTGTGCACCGCTTTGCTGTAACTCGACCTTAGGTAAAGTAATTTGCGCTATATTTTCAGGGGTTGGTGAAATTGCAATAGTCGCAATATCTCCTGCCTGTGCCGTTGCTGGCAATGTATATGGCACTGATAAGCGGCTACCATCAAGTAACATTTGCAGCGGTACTTCACCGACTTGATTATAACGGTATGCTAATGCCAAAATAGCAGGGTCATGATCCGATGAGCGGTAGGCATCAGCACTGTATAATAGATCAACATTGTCGCCTTTATGCTCTTGGTTATAATCAAATAACGTCGATTCAGCAGCGTTGATATGCCAATCCGTTGCATCTAAAACACGATCTTTGAGTGAAGGACTGACCAGAATATGATCAAGCGCGCCGATTTCATCATTGTATGAATAGCTATAACCCGCGTATGGTTTACCTTTACTCATCATTTCTACCGCATTGATATAACCATAACTGCGGCTGATCACTCCACCTTCAGCACCAAACTGAGGCTGTTCACCTATAAAGGTATCACGTGCTGCTTTAAGTGTTTTAGCGGTTGGATTATCTGTTAAAACCAGCAAAGCATCTTCATGAGCATAGGAGTTTAAATCACCAACAATAACGCGATCTCCGCCCCATTTTTCCATTTGCTTACCAATTTCATCAGCTGCCGCAACTCGGAAATTTTCACAAGAGCCTTGGAAATCAGGATCTTTAACTTTGCCTTTCGCTGGATCGAAGTTCTCCCATGTTTCCCAACCTTGCCAATCTTCCCAACATGTAGACCCTTTTGATTTAAGGTGATTAACGCCAATGGTTAAACGTTTACCGGTATTGTTAATAATAAACGCAGCAGCCAACATATCGCGTTGATAGTTTTTGCCGTTTTCACGCACTTTACCTTTGCTGTCAACTAAAGCATCACCATTTTTATCTACAACCACAGGCGCTTGTTGTGATGGCATTAATACTTGTTTTACTTTTTCTAACGATACTCGTGCAGGACGGTACAACATACCCGAGGTGATCGCATCACCACCAAACGTATCTAATTTATCAATGACGGTATCGCCGTTAGCATCAATACCAATAAAGGCATAGCGATTATCAATATGATCATCTTTAGCATGATCACCTGAATCTTCACGGTTATATTTTAAATTAACATAATTAACTAAACTTGAAATAGCACCAGCGCTACCATAGCCGTTATTTTCAATTTCCATTAGCCCAAGAATATCAGCATCTAAACCATGAATAGCCGCAACAATTTTCGCTTGTTGACGTTCAAATTCAGCTTGCGAATCAGCACCACGATTTGATTGCTGTGGGTTGGCATCACCACCGAACGGTGAATTAAAGTAATTCAATACATTTAACGTCGCTACACGTATATCAAAACTATGATGTTCAGTTTTATCATTCACTGTCGGTGTCGGCTGCCGAGGTTGATGCTTAATAATGTTTTCAGCTGTGATTGTATTTTGCGTAATTAAACGAAAATTATTATATGAGTAACTTAATACCCCTTCTAAACCCACAATAGCATCGTTAATGCGTAATGGATTATTCTGAGGATTAATGCCAAAATCAGGATAATAAGGGATCACGCCATCGGCAGCTTTGCTGTCTGTTTCAACATAAAGGCGGCGATTGTTATTGTCTTCAGCTTGCTGTTTCGCTTCCTTACTGCCAGCAACATAATGTTGGTTAGGTTGGAAATTTGGACGCTCAAACGCTAAGACTAAATTATTACGGTAACCGCTGTAATCAAAACTAAACGTACGAGAAATACGCATTGTTTGATCATCTTTCTGCTCAGGCACAATATCTGCAGGTAAACGAACTAACATACCTTCATGACGCTCTAGCGTAGCCTGAAAACTATTACCATCTTCTGGAATTTGAACAAGATCGATTGGCTCAGGTTTTGCTGCATTGGCATCAACAACTTCCCATAAACCATCTGTAGCCACCACTTTGGTCATGCCGTAATCTTCTTCGACAAAACCACGCACACAGATTTTTGGCCGATAATATTTGCATCTAACGGTTTATCCGTCTCAACAAAAATGCCATTTGATGTGGTAGTGATGCCATCATCGTCAAATAGATAAAAACCTTTCTCTAACCCTGTTGTAACCGCACTCACAACACCAGTAACAAGATATTCGGCATCACTGATATATTTACCATCAGCAATAAGGGGGGAACGGTATGAACTTCCCTGAATCTCACCGATACGTTTGTGACTTATTCCCTCTGCATCACGACATGGTGTAATAGATACTGATTTTGTGGCTGATATTGCTATCGCTTTATTATGTGTAGGATCTTCTATAGAGTCTGAAATAACAATATTATTAATATCTGCACAAGCTGCTGAACTAAAAGCGGCACTTACTGCTATAGCTAATAATGAGAAAGTGTTATTTTTCATTTTATTTAATCCGTTAAAATTAGAAATATCGATGCGCATTAATATAATTTTTTGATTGTTGGATTATTAACACTGCACATAGTGTTTGAACATTAATTTAATTAATAAAAAACCCAATAATAAAAGTATATTTTTGTGATGAAATAATCACTAATAACAATAAAAAAATACTCAAAAAGAATGGTCGTCGTTCGAGAATCAACAGCATTACGTTATCTTTATTTTATGAACGCAATACTGTTTTATTGTGAATGGCTTAATATTATTTTGTTGCTGCTGGTAACCGTGGCGGCATCGTTGCGCGTTCGATACTGCACTCATAGGAGCCCATTTCAAACTCACGACAAATCCACGGACGATTTTCATAAATAGTACATAATAAAGTATCGCGATCAACCGCCGCACACCAACCATCTTCAAGGCGCAACATAACTTCACCGCCCCACTCATCAATATCGATGTATTCTTCGGGAACACCCGTATCGGTAATAATCATTACTTCCAACCGACAACAACATGCTTGGCAAGTGCTACATGTCATGGTTGGATCTGGCTCTGTGCCTATATTGGTTACTTCAATCGTCATATCTATATACCGCTAGGTTTTCTTGTGCGCATAGTAACCCAAACCCATACTAAAAACACGGAACGGATACTATTCAATTATCGAATCCCATTGATATTCAGCGTCTAAAAAATAACAAATCCCAATATGTAGACGATAAATCACTTAATTACTGTTTTTGTCCAGATATTTACGTTCATCACTCAAAAAACCATGCTATTGTAACCAATTAGATAACAATAAATTAACCAAAAGGATGGTTATGCACGATATTACAACAATGACAATCACAGTATTTATGGGTTTCTTTGCCATGATGAACCCCATTGCTAATACCGCTGTTTTTGTCGGAATGACAGGAAGTCAAACGCCAGAGCAACGCCGAAAAACTGCATTTAAAGCCCTTACCGCTGCCTTTTTTATTATTGCTACCTTCTGTTTATTAGGTAAAGGGATCTTTGAGCTATTTAGTATTACCTTACCCGCACTGCGACTTTCAGGTGGTATTTTAGTCTTTCTGGTTGGCTATCACATGCTACAAGGTGATAGTTCAAAAATGCACTCAGAAGCAAAAGATGATCAGGTCAGTGAAGAAAAAGACATTTCAATTTCACCATTAGCGCTGCCTATTTTAGCTGGCCCTGGCACCATAGCGACAGCGATGAACTATTCGGCATCAGGTTCATTTCTACATACGATTATTACTATTATTGCTTTTGCAAGCCTATGTTTAATTACTTTAGTCTGTTTTCTTTATGGTCCTAAATTGGTTGATAAAGTCGGTGAAGCTGGCATTACCATCACCACTCGCTTAATGGGATTAATTTTAACGGTTATCGGTATGCAAATGTTAATTCAAGGCGTACATGACGCATTCCTGTTATTTGATACTGCTAATTTAGCCAAATAATTTGCTGTAATTCACCTCCTCGCTCCCTGATAACAGCCTTAACCTTTCTTTTTATAAGGCTGTTATCTTGCATTGGTTACATTTTCACCCTCGACATTTACAAACAAACCTCTGTATAATCCGCCCCCTTTACATCTATCTCTGTTTTCGTGCATCTTCTTTTGGCACATTGTCAAAAAATCACCGAATAAAACTGCTAGGACTACCTCTTGATATCTACCGCAAACATTACAATGCAATTTGGCGCTGAGCCGTTATTTGAAAACATTTCAGCTAAATTTGGTAACGGTAACCGTTATGGTCTTATCGGCGCGAATGGTTGCGGCAAATCGACCTTTATGAAAATCCTTAGCGGCGCACTAGCACCAAGCTCTGGTAACGTGTCTATTTCTCAAGGCCAGCGTTTAGGTACGCTAAGTCAAGACCAGTTTGCGTTTGAGCAATATACGGTTGTTGATGCTGTTATCATGGGTGATGCTGCATTATGGAAAGTAAAACAAGAACGTGACCGTATTTATGCTCTGCCAGAGATGACAGAAGAAGACGGCATGGCTGTGGCTGAATTAGAAAGTGAATTTGCAGAAATGGATGGCTACAGCGCAGAAAGCCGCGCAGGACAGCTACTTATCGATGCTGGTATTGATGAAGAACTGCATTACGGCTTAATGTCACAAGTTGCTCCTGGTTGGAAACTGCGGGTGTTATTAGCCCAGGCATTATTCTCTAACCCTGACATTTTGTTACTTGACGAACCAACCAACAACTTGGACATTCACACCATTAACTGGCTTGCTGGTGAGTTAAATCAGCGTAAATGTACCATGATCATTATTTCTCACGACCGTCACTTCCTAAACTCTGTGTGTACTCACATGGCAGATATCGACTACGGTGAGTTACGTATTTACCCTGGTAACTACGAGAAATTTATTGAAGCATCATCACTGATTCAAGAGCAGCTACTATCTGAAAATGCCAAGAAAAGCGCTGAAATCAATGAGTTACAAGATTTCGTAAACCGTTTTGGTGCCAATGCGTCAAAAGCAAAACAAGCAAGCTCTCGTGCTAAGAAAATGGATAAAATTAAGCTTGATGAAGTTAAATCATCAAGCCGTTTAAAGCCATCATTAAGCTTTAAGCCGGGTAAAGCACTTTACCGTCAAGCATTGATTTTAGAAGAATTAGGCCATGGTTTTGATGGCGAGACTTTATTTGAAGGCGGCGATCTTATCCTAGACGCGGGCTCTAAATTAGCCATCATCGGTGAAAACGGTGTCGGTAAAACCACCATGCTGCGCTGTTTGGTTAATGAACTAAAGCATAACCATGGCGTGATCAAGTGGTCTGAGAATGCGTCAATCGGTTACTGCCCTCAAGACAGCTCTGCTGATTTTGATAACGATTTAGGTATCTTTGATTGGATTTCACAATGGCGTACTAAAGACCATGATGATCTAACTGTACGTAGTATTCTTGGTCGTTTATTGTTCACCGCTGATGATATTAACAAGAAAGTTAAAAACTGTTCTGGTGGTGAGAAAAACCGTTTAATCTTTGGCAAGCTAATGATGCTAAACATTAACGTTTTGGTAATGGATGAACCAACCAACCACATGGATATGGAAGCGATTGAAGCACTAAACAACGCGCTAAAAGTATATGAAGGCACGTTGATTTTTGTTAGTCATGACCGTGAATTTGTATCATCACTAGCAACCCGTATTATTGATATTCGTGACAAGCAAGTGATTAACTTCCACGGTACATTTGACGAATACATGTCAAACCTTGCCCTTGAAGGTAAAGTCGCTTAATAATGCTTAGTGGCAAGTTATATTATAATGTATAACTTGCTACTTAAAGTGACAGCATTACCAGCAACTACTCGGCTGCAATTATCTGCGACATTACCCAACCTGTATGTGCCGCTGTTTTACCTGTCGATGGATGTGGCTGTCCTTCTAAAAGTTGCTTACGCATATTATCAATATGATACAGCTGAATGTTGGTCGGATTTTCAATAACAATCTGTTGCTGCTTCTCACCAATAATGACTTCTATCGGTGCTTCATCAAACACTGAAAATCGAATTTCGCCTAAACTTCCATAAATCACTACTTTATCTTGTCGTGAATGACCACCAAAATTCCAACTGCCACTGCCTGTTACGCCACTTTCATGTAACCAACACGCACTGACTGCATCTAACGCGGTATACAAATGTTGTTGATTGATTCCAATGCCTTTTACGCTGGCAAAATTACCTAACAAATAACCAAATAAATCTAAACCATGGCTGGCGAGATCATCAAAATAACCACCAGCAGCAATGGTTTTATCGGTACGCCAATTATATTGCTGTGACAGATCCATCGGATTTGCAGGCTTATTTAAATGCCAACTAATATGCCGTACAATTCCTATTTCACCATTATCAAGCAACTGCTTTATATGATTAAACCGTGGTAAAGAACGGCGATAATAAGCAACAAATAATGGTAATTGTGCAGCTTCAAATGCAGCAACGATGGCTTGGCAGTCAGCATAATTAGGAGCTAATGGCTTCTCGACACAACAGATCTTACCTGCTTGAGCTACTTTCAAAGCGAGTTCTTTATGGCTATCTGGTGGCGTTGCAATATAGACTGCATCAATGGTCGAATCATTAATGAGCACATCAGCATCAGCATATACCGCCTCAACATTGTGTCGCTGTGCATAATCATGTGCCAAAGCTTGATCACGACGCATAACTGCCGCTAAAGTGAAATTTTCAACTTTATGATAAGCTGGGCCACTTTTAACTTCAGTTACTGCACCACAACCAATCATACCCCAGCGGATCATTTTCGTGTTCATTACTTTTATTCCTTTCAACGTATTGTATTATTACTGTTTTACTTACTGTCGCAGCTATAGTTTAGGCTGTAAATTACGTATACTGCGAATAATATCCCCAATCAGATAATGACTATGACAACCATTACTTTAATCACCAATGTCGGCAATATAGAAATTAGCCTCAATAAACAAAAAGCACCGGTTACTGTGCGTAATTTTATTCAATATTGCCGTGATGGTTTTTATAACGATACCATTTTTCATCGTGTTATCGATGGCTTTATGATTCAGGGCGGTGGGCATAATGAAGATTTAACCGAGAAACTAACACGAGAGCCGATTGTCAATGAAGCTAATCGTGGTCTTAAAAATATTCTCGGTACGATTGCAATGGCGCGAACAGAAGCACCTCATTCAGCTACAGCACAGTTTTTTATTAATCTGGCGGATAATGATTTTCTTGATTACACAGCAACAACAAATAGTGGTTGGGGTTATACCGTGTTTGGTAATGTCACGGCAGGAATGGATGTTGTTAATCATATTGCGAAAGTTGAAACAACCACGACTCAAGGTTATGAGGATGTACCTTGTTGCCCAATAATCATTCAGCAAGTAATAATTAACGAATAATTATCCAATATCTATTTGAAGTGATGAATAATCACCGCTTCAAATAGATATAACAAAGTATTATTTAGTGAGATGAGTCTTTTGTTTTAATAATGATCTCTGCATGTTCTGCTGATATAGGCATGACTTTGAGTGCATGAACATTACTGCCACCGGTATTTCCCATTGGAACACCGTCAATAGCTGTTAATAATGCCGCACCGACAATACGTATAAGTTGCCCTATCACTTCTTTAATATCACGTTGTTTAATAGCCCAACATAACATCAAATAATGAACCTTAACATGCCAATAAGTTGATTCCTGCCCCAATACATGTGCATTTTCTAAATACCGAAATGCGGCGACTGAATCAGCTCTTTTTTGTGCTCGATATGAGCGAATCAATTCCCTTTTAACATAAGGCGCTATATTGTAACTAAAATTACTCATCATCCCTCCGAGTTATTATTCATCCTTAAATAATTAGCCCACTATCTTTTTATTACCGTAATTTTACAGCGGTACCAAACGCAAGTAATTCACAAGAACCATCCATAATAGCACTGGTTGTAAAACGCACACCAATAACTGCATCGGCACCTAATGCTGAAGCCTCGGCTTCTAAACGTGCCATTGCTTGAGCTCTCGCTTCATTAAACATTTCGGTATAGCCTTTTAATTCTCCACCAACAATTCCCTTTAAACTAGCCATAATGTCACGGCCAATATGCTTAGATTGCACAACATTACCGGTAACTATACCTAGTATAGCGACAATTTCACGTTCAGGGATCGTTTCTATTGTTGCTAAAATCATTATGCAAAATTTCCTCAAAATATCTGTAATATTCTTATCCACAATAAAGGAGCAACAACCTTAATACAATATAACTTTGCAGATTAAATAATCAAAAGAAATACTTTGTTACATGTAAACCATTGAGTTTACTTTTGGGGGTGGTATAATTTTCTGACAAATTCAATAGAGTGTAAAAAAATGAAAAAAGGCTTAATTGGACTAGCTCTACTTGCAGGTGGTCTTGTAACATCTCTTCCAGCAACTGCCGGTACGTTTACTTTAGGTCACACTTGGCTACTTGAAATTGGTAATGTAAAAGGAAATATCCCTTTTCCAATTTGCCGTAATGCGAAAGGTTTCAAAATCGAAGCACAACGAGATCTTAAACTTGATCGTGTAAAAGTGCGCTTCCGCAACGGTGAAGAAAAAACGTTTAACTATTATCGTGATGTGAAGAAAGATCAAGATACAGGCGTACGTCTATTTGGCTATGAGCGCTGTATTAAGCATATCGAAGTATCTGGAAATTCTGAGGGTACTCGTGCTGGCGTTAAAGTGATCGGTATTGATTAATACCCAGCAACGATAATAAAAAAGTAGTTTAAATAGCGTAATACTTTCTCATATTAAGTGAGCACAGTATTACGCTTTTTATTTTTCTATAATACTACTTTCGAACAACTACTTTTGATTTAATAATAATTTGTGCCATGATATTTGCAATAATTGCAGCAACAACCAGAAATAAAAAATAAAACGCGATAATATCTATTGCTGAAACAGTAAAGTTTAATGTTTTTGCCACACCAAGTACGATTGGAAATAACCACGAAACAAAAGAAATAGTTCCTACCGCCGTAACTATCATAATCTCATATACAGTTAATGTATTAAGTAGTGTCGAACCAATAGAATTCTTAATTTTAGGAATAATTAACTTATGCACAAAATAACCATTCACAGTTAATATTAACACAATAAATAACTTACCCCATATCTTTTGATTCATTAAATTTTCTGGTGTATATAAATAATAATGAATGATAAAAAGCAAGCCAGAAATCCATAGCATCCCAAGACCAGTGAATACAAATTTACTCACAAATTCAATAGTTTGATACTTTTCTTTTGTGATCTCTTTTTTGATATGTTTAAGAATAAACACATCAAGCATCCAAGCACATCCGAGCCCAATGGCTAACCCAGCTAAATGCATAAATTTAATAATACATTTAAGGTTTAATATTGAAAATAAATCATCCATGACACATCCATAAATTACATGTAAGAAAAGCAGTTATTTATTATTAATTGCTTTTGTTTAATATATTAATAACATAGCATCACATTCAAAATTTAAAAATAGCGTTATTATCTAACTAATAACTATTGGTTTTATTTTTATCAATACTAATATAGATATATATTTTTGTTATATAATTAGATAGTGAGTAATATACATTATAATAATATATTGCGTCATTTCCAATTTCAAAACTTATCTCTACTAATTTTTATTTCTGATTAAAAAATCATTAGTTGCATTAAAATAAATTGGCGATAATTTTAATTAAGGACATTAAGAAACAATATATGGATACTTAGCTCACATAAAAATAATTAATTACAGATATTCAAACAAGACAATAAATCAGTTTATTTTCACTAAATAGTCTCATTTCGGTGTCAATTACTCATTTCATACATTATATTTTCTTCTATTTATTAACCATAATTTTAATCACAGCAACTATAATAAAACTATTAAAATACAACAAGATAAAAAAACATTCGTTATAAATATGCAAAAATAATAACTATCAAATCATGTTAAGCTAAAATTAAACCCCGATTCATTAGATTAAGTTTTACAAAATTTAAAATAACGCTATAGTTTCTCTATCTTTTAAAAAGCGTAATATTAGTAATAAATATCTTCTTTTTATTGTAAAGATATAAACTAATAAAAATCCTTATTATAAAATAATAGATATCTCATGCGCTATCGTGAACTTTATCTCATTGAAAAGTAATTATATGTCAAATAATAAACAACAAATTGAGCTACAAAAAGAAATGGGCCCCAATTGGTTTGCCTCAGTAATGGGTACCGGTATTATCGCTAATGCTGCTGTCGGTCTACCTTTTATTGGTAAAAGCTTAGTCGGTTTTTCAACTATCGTTTGGTTGATTGCGTTTGCTATGCTCATTTTTATGACAATCTTTAAAAGTTATCAAACAATTACTAAGCCACATATTATTAAACGACAATTTAATGATCCGGTGATGTCGCAGTTCTTTGGTGCGCCACCCATGGCATTCCTAACCGTTGCTGGCGGTACGCTTTTACTCGGTCCACATCTTTTTGGTGAAAGTCTTGCACTTAATATTGCTTGGCCATTATTTTGGATCGGGACTATTAGCGGAATTATTACAGCTATTATTATTCCTTACCGTTTATTTACTCATAATGAAGTTCACGATGATGCGGCATTTGGTGGTTGGTTAATGCCAGTTGTACCTCCGATGGTATCTGCAACTATCGGTTCAATGTTCTTAGCTCATATGCCCCATTCTGCTGCTCAACAAACTCTGCTTTACGGCATGTATGCTTGTTTTGGTATCAGCTTAATGGCATCGATTATTATTATTACGCTAATCTGGAGCCGTCTAGCGCATGCTGGTACTTCAGGCAGTGCTCGTGTTCCAACATTATGGATTGTATTAGGCCCACTCGGTCAATCTATTACGGCTGCGGGGTGTTTAGGTACAGCAGCACTGATCACTGTCAATGAACCAATTGCAAGTGCAATGAATGTGATGGCGATTTTATATGGCGTGCCTATTTGGGGCTTTGCTATGTTGTGGTTCTGTGTCGCGGCATTATTAACCCTACGTGCTATGCGTCGTAAAATGCCATTCGCATTAACATGGTGGGCATTTACCTTCCCCGTTGGTACATGTGTAACCGGTACAACCCAACTTGCACACCATACAGGTTTACCTGCTTTTCAGTGGGCGGCAATTATTCTATTCGCATTCTTAATTCTCGCATGGGTTACAGCAGCATTAGGAACATTGAAAGGCTTTAAGCAAGGTAAGATTTTCCATAATCCTACCTCGGTTGTTCATATTAAAGCGAAAAAAGGTAATAACTAAATATAAAAAGCCCAGCAATCTTTACTTTATCAAAGTTACAGATTACTGGGCTGTTCGTTTTTGTATATCTTAAACTTTTAGTGTTTTGGGGGCGCGAAGACTGCCGATCACATTAACGAGTGCTCCAACAATAATCATTGCTCCACCAGCTAACGTCCACACTGAAGGCACTTCACTAAATACTAACCACCCTAATACAATCGAAAACACCACTTGAATATATGAATAAGCGGTTGCCTTACTCGCCACTTCTGTTTTCATTGCTTTGGTTAACCCCACTTGTCCAAACTGGGTAAAAATCCCCACAAATAGCAATAAACCAAGTGCTTCTTTAGATGGCATTACAAAATCATTGCCCAGCAAGATCACCGATAAAGGTAACGCAATAAGTGGGAAATAAAGAATAATTACCGAACTATCTTCAGTAGTACTTAAACGTTTAACAATAATGTAAGACACACCACTACCAAACGCACCTAATAGTGCAATACCAATGCTAAATAGCGGTAACTGTTGAACATGATCTAACGTTAATCCTGGACCAACCATCAGTCCTAAGCCAATAATTGAACAAAAGATACAAATAATAGTGGTGATATGGATTTTTTCTTTAAGGAAAAGTATCGCTAAAATCGCCGTAAATACTGGGTTTAGATATTGTAAAATAGTCGCTTCAGCGAGCGGTAACGTAGAGACTGCATAGTAAACGCAAATTAACGCCAACGATCCTGTCACACCACGAGTTAACAATAACTTACGATTGTTCCCCCACACACAAATACCTTTACGTTTTACATCTACATAGCTAATCAATAATGACACAATTGCGCGCGCTGCAACGATTTCAAACACTGGAATGCCATAGGTGTGCACCAGTTTTACACAACTCGACATCAATGCGAATGCCAGTGCTGACATCAGCATATATCTGACACCAATAGGAATTTGGTTCAAAGAAAGATTGGGCATAGTGAGCGGTTCATTAACATAAACAATCATTTTATGAAAAAAAACATCAATCTCGCAAGCGTTATCTTACTTTAGATTAGAATGCCATGATGGTTATTATTACAGCAATTATGGCTGAAAAATGAACTGAAAATTAACAATATGAGATTTCCATTACTGATATGGTCATTTATTCCAGCAAGCATAGAATAAATACTAATTTTATAAACTTGATTAACTATTATGAAAACACTCCCTATATTGGCTTGTGCTATCGCAGGCTTACTTGGTACTCAAGCTGCAAACGCATGTACAACACTTCTTGTTGGTAACCAAGCATCAACTAACGGCGCTTATTACATGGCGCGTAATGAAGATTACAAAGCCGTATGGGCGAAACATTTTGTACTCCACCCTCGCACCGTTAATCAAAAGGGTGAGTTTCATTCAAACACTGACGGCTTTACTTATCCATACCCTAAAGTGTCATTGTCTTACACATCAATGCAAGATTGGGATACCCATGATAAAACCATGGGCGAAGTAGGCTTAAACTCAGCGGGTGTTGGTATCACATCAACTGAAAGCCTAACTAACCGTAAAGCCGCGCTGGCAGCTGATCCTTACACTAAAAATGGTATTAATGAAGACTCAATTGAAAATGTGATTTTACCTCGTATTCACAGCGCTAAAGAAGGTGTTAAATTACTAGGTAAAATCATTGAAGAGCGTGGCGCTTCTCAAGGCTTTGGGGTTGGCTTTATTGATAAAACGGGTATTTGGTACTTAGAAACAGGTAGCGGTCATCAGTGGATGGCACGTAAAATTCCTAATGACGCTTATTTCATCTCTGGCAATCAGGCGCGTTTAAAAGAATATATACCACATAATGCTGATTATCTTGCTTCACCTAATTTGGTTTCGTTTGCAGAACAACATGGTCTATATACAGCAAAAGCAAATCAACCTTTTGATTTCCATGATGCTTATGGCACAACGGGTGGCAAAGAAAACATCACTTATAACTACCCTCGCGTATGGATTGCACAGCATATTCTTAATCCAGGCTTAAAAACGCAAGTTGATCGTGACCAACAAAATTATCCGGTATTTTTAACACCAACCCATAAAATCTCACTTCAAAAAGTTGAAGATATTATGCGTAACCATTATCAAGGCACAGCAATGGACCCATATGCCAACGCTGATCCTCTTGGTCATTACCGTCCTATTTCAGTGTTCCGTTGTGCTGAGTCACACATCATTGAAGTCCGTCCTAACTTACCAACTGCAATTGGTGAAACAGAATATATTAACCTTGGTATGACAGCACTTGGGGTTTATATACCGTTCTACCAAGGCACAACCAAGATCCCATATGGTTATGATATTGGTACCGATGTCGCAAGTAACAATTCAATTTTCTGGGATATGCGTAAGCTACAAACGTTAGGCATGGCGAATTGGAAACAAAATGCACCGATTATTCGTGCAGCCTATGATAAATACGAAGCTGACACTGCTATTGCTCAGAAAAAAATGGAACAAAAATACTTAGCTATTTATAAGCAACATCCACAGCAAGCCACTAATTTGATTAATGCGTTTGAAAAAACAGCTACAGATAATGCGCTTAAAGTCACTAACGAAATATTCACTACGTTGACTCAAAAAGCTGATATGGCATCGCATTTCGCAGGGGCGTAAACACCCAACTAACAGTAAATCTGATGTTATATGAAAAGCGCTAACCTAATCGTTAGCGCTTTTTTATAGCTTTCTGTTTTCAGAGGTGAATACCAGTAAACGCAAACTAAAGATATCTCTGGGAACTGTTTACGTTATAATCGCCATCCAGCTCAACAATAAATAGCGTGTTATGTACCAACTGACGTTTTCATTTGAAGAATTTCTTGCCGAGTTTTGGCAAAAGAAACCGACCATCATCAAAGGTGGTTTTAAAAATTTTGTCGATCCCATTACGCCTGATGAATTAGCAGGATTGGCAATGGAAGAAGAGGTTGATTCGCGCTATATCGCTAAATTAGCCGATGCTTGGGATGTTCGCCATGGCCCACTAACATTTGATGACACTCCTGAAGATAATTGGTCATTCATTGTTCAAGCCGCTAACCATTGGCATGAAGGTGCTGCACAATTAATTACTCCATTTCGTCAATTACCAGGGTGGTTACTTGATGACTTAATGATCAGCTACTCAACCCCTGGTGGCGGCGTTGGACCACATATTGATCAATACGATGTATTTATTACTCAAGGCTCTGGCAAACGCCATTGGCGCGTTGGTCCTAAAAAAGATGATTACGAAGAAGAATGTCGTCATCCTGCTTTACGTCAAATTAAAGGCTTTGAGCCGATTATTGACGACATTTTAGAACCAGGTGATATTTTATATATTCCACCTGGTTTCCCTCATGATGGTTACGCAATTGAAACTTCAATGAGCTTCTCTGTTGGTTTTCGATCACCTAAAAACAAGAGCTATTAAGCAGCTTTGCCGATTTCGTGATTGCAAATGATATTGGTGATGTTCACTACCATAATCCAAAGCTTCCCGCTCGTGCGAATAACGGCGCTATCTTGGCAGAAGAAGCCAAAGATCTTGAAAATATGATGCGTAGTTTGCTTGATCACCCCCAGCTATTAAAACAATGGTTGGGTGAACATTTAACGCAAAATCGCCATGAACTCGATATATTACCTTCAGAGCCACCATGGCAAAATAGTGAAACGTATCAATTTCTAGAAGATGGTGAAGCATTTAAACGTATTGGTGGTTTACGGGCGTTTTATCACCCTGATCAAGCACACCTTGTTTATATCAATGGCGAACAATATCAACTACCGCCAGAATGTGCTGATGCCGCTAAATTACTGTGTGACGAAGAGCAAATCACTTACGCTCAATTAGGTGAACAGCTTGATCATCCAGCCTTTCTAGCGATGCTTACACAACTGATCAACCTTGGTTATTGGTACCCTGTCGAGTAAATACCCTAAAATAAGAGAGGCTTTGCTCCTCTCTTATTTTTGTTTTGTGAGTGTTTGATGCTCAACACAAATCAAGGTTATATCATCAGCTGTTAATGGTAATTGGGTTAAACCACAAACATAGCCATCATTAACATGCTGATGATACTTACAACACTTACATACGCCAAAAGAACGGTAGCGGTGTTGTTTTTGGATTGATGCTAACAATAACGTTAATTGCTGTTGTAGTAATGCAGCGTCAAACGCTGTACTTCCCCCCTCACTATCAGAACAAGCATCCAACAATATTGTCGATGGAAAATAAGCACCTAATAAGTCTCGTCCTTTTTCAGTCATTATTAAATGCGTAATACGCTTATCATTACTATCCGCAAGCTTCTCTACATACCCTTTTGTTTCTAACACCTTAATAGTTTGCGACACCGTTCCTTTTGTTAAACCTAAAAACTCTGTCACCGCTTTAGGTGTATTTGAAAAACGATTACAAATAGATAAATAATACAAAGCATCAAATTGAACAGGTTGTAATCCATGCCCAATAAGTTCTGTACGCATTTCTGCTCTGATTAAGTTACTAATGCGATCAAGTAACTGTTGAATAATATTTATGTTCATTCGTTAATAGTATCGACTCAATACAAAATTGACAACTGCCTTTTTATGCTCTTATATAAATATAGTATCGAGTCAACACCAAATTATATACTATACTCAGTTCACTCAACGGAGGATGTTATGAACATTTCAACCATGCGAAAAACGATATTAGCGACTATGGTTACAGCAATTGTCACATTCACAGGTTCCGTATCTGCCCACACATCACACAGCGGTGGGATCCAAGCAAAAACGAATAATACCAAACTAGCCCCGTTTGATATTATTCATACTAAAATCACTACCAAAGGAAACGTGGCCACTTTTCATATTGCGGTTTCAGGTAAAGCAGGAGAGATTACACCAACCCCTATTGGAAAATTAGCGGGCAGTGATGTTTTTTCTTATGTGTGGCCATTAACATTAAATAGCCATGAAGTAGGTTTTGAAAAAGATGCCGGTATTTTAGCATTAGCGGTCACCTCTCATCCCGATTTTGATGACACCCCACAGTATGATGAAAATGGTGATGGCGATAAAACCAATGATGGTAATGTATGGCATAGCCACTGGGTTGTCTTAGCACCCAATAAAAAGTGTGGTCCAGATGCCCTTGGCGTGGTTGATATTCCAAAAGGTGAAAAACCTAGGTTGCCAAAAACATGGCCGGGATTACCGCTATTAATTGATAGCCCTAACTACCAACCTCAATTTCGTGGTCATGATTTAAACGTAAAAGTAAGGTTTGATAATATTGAGGCACTTAAAATGGCCAATTTTGATGGTGTTACTGCTGGGTTAAGAATCAATGCAAGTGCACATTCACCTTTATTATGTGTCAAAAATGTATTTGATATTGCATCTGGTGATTTAAGCCTATCAGGTAAAACTAACCACTAATGTTTATCAACCTCAAATATACTCAATCAAGAAATTAACCTCATGCAGTCTTAGCATAAGGTTAATTTCATTTAGATCTGATTATTGGCTTATTAAACAAGTGATTATGACTTATATTGAACTAATGTTAGTGATAATCGTTTCACCCACCAATTAATTGCATCTTTTATATCATCTGATGAATCAATCATAGTGCTGAGATCTTTATTACCATCTCTGCGATCAATAGCCGAAATTATTGGCTCTCCTGTTGTTGCATCACTGACTAAGATTTCCATCGAAGCCGAACCAACATTGGTAATCGCAATAGTGACCCGTAATATTTTTAACTGCGGCTGTAACTACCTTTAACGTAGTATTTAATGATTTAAATTGATTAATAAAATACTCTTTTATCTCGATAATTTCATAATCAGACAAATGGTCGCTCTTTTGCTTATCAAACACAATATGGACGTGGTCATAAATAATATTATCGTATTGAGCTATTTTCCGTTGTAATGAACGCTAATTAAATATACCGCGTTTCGCCCACACTAAATCAACGCCACCTTCAGGACCGGGATGAAAATCTTCAAAGGTTTCAAATGTTTTTGGCTTTAGTATTTGGTGATTACTGGCACAACCCGTTGCCGTTATAATCATAAACAGTACGGCACACCATAATTAAGTATTAAACATGATGCAAAGAAAACATGTACACAAAATAAAGACAAAAAAAGAGCTAGCACAATAGCTAACTCTCTTTAGAAGAAAGACAACTATAGATGCAATTACAAACGAGCTAATTCCGCTTTACGGGTTTTATTTACTACACAGAAGTTACCACGACGAGTACGGCACTTTGAGCATCTTTCACACTCAACATCTGTTTTATAACCATCAAGCCAACGTTTAATTAACTTTGGCTCAGATAGTAATGGTCGTGATAATGCAAAAAATTCAATTCCAGTATTATTTGCCATGGCTTCAATAGCATCAAACTCACTCAAGCCACCCACAGTAATAACAGGGACATTAACGTCTTGGCTGATCACATCACCATATTGATGGAAGTAACCTTCAGGCTCAATGGTATAGCCATCATAAGATTCGCCAACCATAGTGTCAGCTTTACCATGGACGTTACCCGAAATGATGATCGCATCAACACCAACAGCTTCTAGTTTTTTACAAATCAGGCGCGTTTCAGCAAATGTTAATCCACCTTCAAAAAACTCCGAGGCCGTTAGTTTCACCAAAATTGGAAAATCATCACCCACTAAGGTTCTAATTTTCGCATAAATTTCTAGTAAGAAACGCATACGATTATCAAGGCTACCACCGTATTGATCATCACGTTGATTATAATATGGGCTTAAAAACTGGTTAATTAAATAGGTATGCGCCGCATGAATTTCAACGCCATCAAAACCAGAATCTTGAGCGCGTTTAGTCGCTAATGCAAAAGCTTCAACAATATAATCAATATCAGTTTGAGTCATTGCCTGACCCAATGTCTGAGTGCCTTTTTCAGCGACAGCACTTGGTGCAAAGATCACTCGTTCACCAACGTTATAGGTTGTTTTAGTACCACCATAAGCAAGTTGCATCACGATTTTGGCATCGTATTGGTGA
Organism: Photobacterium aquimaris; assembly: GCF_002954455.1. Classification (GTDB taxonomy): domain Bacteria; phylum Pseudomonadota; class Gammaproteobacteria; order Enterobacterales; family Vibrionaceae; genus Photobacterium; species Photobacterium aquimaris. The sequence goes on along the minus strand of NZ_MSCC01000002.1, from coordinate 702,961 downwards.
ACAAGATCTGTGAGTTTTTGATATTCTTCGATAAAAGAATCGTTATACATACCCATCATGCCAGCATTGGGTTTTTCTTCTTCGACAATATTTGCATAACCCGTTACGATCAGCCCAACTTCCCCTTGCGCAAGCTCTTCATAAATGGCATAAAGTTTATCGGTCATATGGCCATCTTCTGTTGCCATATTTTCCCAGGTTGCACTACGAACAAAGCGGTTTTTTAATGCTATGTTACCAATACGGGTTTCTGTAAACAAAGTACTCAAATCAAATCCTCTTAAATATCGTTAGGTCTTATTTTACCAGCACAAAATAAAACCAAAAGAACAGCACCTTAATACTGTTCTTTTATATGCATTTTTACTATAAGTGCTAAGCTGGAATGAATAATAACGCTAATATACCTAGAAATCTTTAATCTGGATTAAGATAATGTCAGTTATATTCTTAGAAGTAATTTTGATAATATTTGTACCGTCGCTGTAATTACAAAACAGTAACACCTTCAGTTTCAAGCACACTATTTGCGCCTGCACGATCAATAATTTTAACTAATACAGATTGAATAGTTTCGTCTTCACGCACGTCATTATCACTGGCAAATTTTTGCTGTTGAGGCTCAGCGCCTTCTGCAAGCGTAAATGTAACTACGACTTCTGTCGCCACATCAGCAGTTTTACCAAAATAGGCCAGAGAAAGTTGAGGATATCCTTTAAATCCCTTTTTAACTTGTTTTGCAATCCGTTTTTTTGCTTTATCTACATTCATGGTTAATCCTTACTCATTTTCTCATAAAATCAAAACGGTACAGATTCATAATACGTTGATTTCAGCAGTGATAATACTTAAATTACGCCCTAATCAATCACAAACCAAGGTGGTGGTGCGCGTTTAGTCCATTTAGCAAACGTTGATTTATCACCTCGATAAAAATCACGGTAAGCCGTAATCGCATCACCTTCTACCTTGTAAGTATCAGGCATAGCTTGAGCAAAGGCCGTCAACCCTATTGCATCATATGAACATGCAGCAATAGTATTCAGCACAGCAATCGATTTATGATCGTTGTCTTTGTCGTAACGAAATTTATACTCTTTATTTAATGCTATCGCTAACGCCTTTAACCACAAAAAATTATCGTATGATTGCTCAACCCACAATACACAAGGATGATTAATGTGGGTTGATTTATAAGGTGTCGTAAATCCCTTTTTATTGAGAGCGGTACATAAAAGCTGCACACTTTCTAAAATCATTTTAACTACGTGCTGATCGCAGTGGTATTGCGCGCACTTTTCAATATCATCATCTAAAATAAAAATATTCATCGAATCGTCCTTTATTTGATGTACTAATAGTTTAGAAGAAAATTGTCGTTGTTATAAATATATTTCAATATATGATCGTTGATAATAGGCTAATAATTGTTGTATTCCCGCAACACTAATATCAAGAGTTGCAGTATTAGTAAACGGATGGCATTGTAATGATGAATAGTACCAAGATACTTATCGAGCCGCCGTGGAGATGCAAAACTTAAACTTGTAACGCCCAGATGTAGGCTAAGTGATTTTAAATTAAAACTTTTATCAGCTATAACAACCACTAAAAAGTGTCGACTACCTTTTCTATCCTTAATGAATAGATTTTTTTCGCCACACCATCAATATTCAAATCTAAAAGATGCACTTGTTCACAGTTAAATACTGCAGGGTGTTCATGTTTTTTATAATCAATCGATAATTCATCAAGTACATTATATATATTCATCATTCAGCCTTTATTAATTTTTTAAATACCCCTAATAAATAAGCTATATTTATTTCCTGATTTAAATTTAATTTGAATTGATAACAATATTGAGTATTTATTTAAAAAATCAGAAGGGTGATCATAGTAAAGCTAGGACTGAACGCATAGAGCCTAGAATATACTAGGCTCTATGTGATGTGAGTAGTCAGTATTATATGAGAAAACCTAACTACCACATCAACTAAGCAACTGCCGAACTTTGCTTAGTAATAAAACTAAAGCGCGTTTTACTTATAGAAAGCTTCAACAGTGCCTTTTAAAGTAATCAGTAACGGGTTGCCGCGACGATCTAATGCTTTAGACGGCACTTTGATCCAACCTTCACTGATGCAGTATTCTTCAACATCAAAACGCTCTTTGCCGTTAAATAGAATGCCGATCTCATATTCAAAAGCAGCTTCTAGGTAATGTGGGCTACGAGGATTACCAGAAAGGTGATCAGGTAAAGTCGGGCGTGATGTAGTATCGTTCATGTTGATGCCTGTCGAAAATCAAAAGTGCGCTATTGTAGACAATCTAAGACTGACGCTCAAGAGTTGTATTCTTTTGAGTAGATAAAATATACATTATTGACGAAGCATTATCAGCGGCTCGATTTTTATATCATCAAGCTGTTGATAGACATTGATTGCCTGTTTGGCTTCTTTCTTAGGTGTTTTCTGAGTTGATTTTAAAAAAGCATGAATAATCAATAAATCACTGTCTTTTGTTTTAACGAACAATACTCTTGCTGATTCTTTGCCATTATCGACTCTTAACTTATAAATTAACCCTTTATATTTCCATATTTTGGGATTGAGTAATTTTAAACTTTTACAATGATAAATATCATTATAGGATTGATAAGATAGAAATTTATGCTCAATGTTTAATTGTAACTTTGCTGAAATGTCATCAAAGAAGTTATAAAGTGCTATCGTTCTCGCTTCTTTTTGTACTCTATAAATGTTCATTTTTTATCGTAAGCTTAACGCGATATATTTGACATTAGGCTCTTCAATAATGAAAAGCCACATGATTCTTTTTTATTCCGGAAGTACCCAATCTGGGCGCGGAAAATGGCAAGTGTAGCCATTTGGTTGATGCTCAAGATAATCTTGATGTTCAGGCTCTGCTTGCCAAAAATTACTCGCAGCCATCACTTCGGTCACTATTGGTCCAGGCCAAATAGTGGAAGCATCCATCTGCTTAATGATATCTTCGGCAATGGTCTTTTGCTCATTAGAAGTATAAAAAATAGCAGAGCGGTAAGACGAACCTATATCATTCCCTTGGCGATTAGGGGTTGATGGGTTATGGATTTGAAAGAAGTAAGCAAGGATTTTAGCAAAGCTTGTTTGCGTGGTATCAAAGGTAATTTCAATCGCTTCAGCGTGGCTACCATGATTACGATAGGTCGCATTATCAACATCACCACCAGTATAACCAACTCGTGTAGATACTACACCGTGTTGGCGACGAATAAGATCCTGCATTCCCCAAAAACACCCACCAGCCAGTATTGCTTTTTCGAGACTCATAACACCACTCCTATTGTCACATCGCGTGAACCCATGAGTTTTTATACAACCACAAGTTGATATTTATCGCAATTAGATCTTGTTAGCTTTGGACAGCCATATATTTTAAATCTTAAATAGATTTCCACGACAATAAACCATTCCTTCAGCAACAGACACGTTTACTATAAAAGGTACCGCTTATTATTTAATTTATTGGTTAACTAGATGCTATTACTATATTTCACGATCGCCAACACCCACAATCCTGACAGCTATTGCGGTATATTGTTCTAATTATAAAAAGCCATATCTAATTGGGATGTAATTGATGAGTCGCCAACTTTCCTTTGCACCAATGCCCACCAACATGTTGCTTAAAGGCGCGCATTCGGGACCATTTTCCGCTTACATTAGCATAACGTTCCATAAATTGTTCGCTATGCTCAAGCCAAGCGTTCGGCGTTATTCCCAATTGCTGTAAAATCTTTGGCTGGTTAGGTGTAATAAAGGCTTTTTTATCACTGCGAATACAGCGGCCAGTCCAATCAATAAGTTCAAGATAATCGGCAAACGCAAAGTTTATTCCGACTGTTTTTGCCTGACGCTCAGCCCCCACAAAGGGTAATAGTTGGAAGTGCGCTTTATTTAATGGTGGTTGTTTAGCGGAGGTTTTCTGTTGCTGATATTCACGAATGCGCTGCTGAATCGAGGTGAAATCTGATTGCTCTAATGACGGCGTAACGCCTGCCCTAATCGGATTTAAATCAACATACATCATGCAAGATAGTACCGCTTGCTCGTCTAATAATGCTTGAGACTTAAACCGCCCTTCTCAAAACGCGCCTTTGCATTTATCTTCCTTATTAGCTTTTCGTGCTATTTCTTCATTAAGACAGCGCATAAACCAGCTAATACTGCCTAATCGTTGTTGCCATTCAGTGACTAAATTTGATAACGCTTGCTGTTTTTCTGCACCTATCTGGCCCTCTTTTAAAAAATCGACTGCAATAGGATGACCATTAAATAACTGTAACCAACGTGATATTACCGCTTCAGGGGAGAGTTTTTGTTGTTGCTCGGTATCTATTTTTAGCACCAAATGGTAATGATTACTCATCACAGCATAAGCGCACACATCAACACAAAAAACAGCTGCTAATTGTTTGATTTTATTTACTATCCAACCTCGACGATGGTGATAGTTTTTGCCGTTATATGGATCATCACCACACAAATATGCTCGCCGTACACAGCGATTAATAACATGATAAAAAGGTGTAATTTGAGGCTCGATCAATTTGCGTCTTGAGATTGTCATTAGTTTCACCATAAGCAACTTGAAGCTTAAGTGTAGTTACTGATACTTAATGTGCAAAGTTATGGCTGTCCAGTATTCTTTATTATTCTTTATTCACAGACTTATTATTTTAAAAAATGAGAGCTAGGCTACAAAACGTTACGGCTAATCATTGTCTAATCCCACCCAATAAAATTATTTGAATAATCAGACGATTGTATAGCTAACGAAGATATATATGAACAATATAACTATAGCGCAACCAGCAACACTAACAGTGCCTTTACTGCTTACTCAAGTAGACACCGAACTTAGCCAACACCAACTTGATTTGATCGCGATAAAAGGATCATATTCGCAATTTTTTGACTATTTTAATGCCTTATTAGCTCCATCGATTAGTGGCTGGGTTGAAGCGGCTAATAGTGATCACCAAACTCTATCTAATCTCAATAGTCATTATGGCAATTTAGCTTTTGCGCATTATCTTGCCCGTCAATATGATACTAGTCGTTGGTCAGAAGAAGTGACGGTTATGACTAGTGGTTTTATTACTATCACAGATCAAAAACTGTCTTTTAACCCAATTAATATTCATCATATTTACGATTATCTATTTACCGAAATGGTAGATATCGATGCACTCAAACATCAGTTCAGGCACTTATTGATCACTGATAATATTAATTATTTATATCGCAATACTCCGCCGTGTATACACAGATATGCTATTAATGATTCAAAAAATATAGCAACACGTATTCAGCACAATATCTCTTTCTTATGGATGCTATATATCAAAACAATCGCGACCACGACCCAAGCAATCATTAACACCAAATAGTTACTGATATAACAACGCCACATCATTCAGTAATAAATATCTCTTACTGAGTGATATGGCGATAAAAGTCGATGCTATAACAGAAACTAGTTTAAAATAGTTGTCTTAGTTATATTCACTGATAGATCGTTAGGAACAAGGTGCAAAATCATCATGCAGATCTTGCTTCAAAATATTGGTTCCCGCAGGTGAAAAGGTAAATAATAATGGCTTATTCACATCAATAAACTCATATTTAACAAATACATCACTAACACCTTCTTATTAAATAATTGAAAACTCTTTATATTGACCACTTTCAAGCCCATCAACCGAAATATTCCCTACAGATACACGATGTAACGCTAATACTTCATTTTGAAAGAAACCAAACATCCGTTTTACTTGATGATACTTACCTTCAACTAATGACAACCGCGCTTTATAGTCAGAGAGTATTTCTAAATCTGCAGGTTTGGTAGTGATATCCTCATAGCCAAAGTAAATCCCCTTTTTAAATACTTGAATGTATTCCTCGGTTAATGGTTTAGATAGCGTAACCTCATACACTTTAGCGAGCTTTGTTTGTGGCAAACTTATTTGACGCGACCATGCACCATCATTGGTTAATAACACTAACCCTGTGGTATTAAAATCTAAACGACCCACAATGTGTAACTGCTCTTTTTGCGGATGATCAATAAGATCTAATACCGTTTTATGTTTTAAGTCTTTGGTTGCGCTTACAATACCTTGCGGTTTATGCAACATGATATAAATCGGTTTATTATTCTGCAGACATCGTCCATCCAATTCGACTTCTGTAAATTGGGTAACTTTTTGATGAGTAGAGTGCGCTACCAATCCATCGACAATGATTCTTTTTTGAGCCACTAAAAGGCGCGTATCTGAAATAGAATGAGGACTATTTTGACTAATAAAACGATCGAGGCGATGAGTATACGATTTCATGAAATGATGATAGCCATAATATAGAGAAAATTTACCGTTGGAATAATAACAAAAATGAGACGTAGCTATCTTTTAAAACATTAGAATGCAGCTTAAAAAACCGCCCTGCATTCTAAATAAAGCAAATGCTAAAACCTACTGTTTAGTAAGATAAAATTAACGCGTAAACTGATCAGCCCATTGCGGCCATAACGCACTAAGATCCATGTGCTCCTCGATGGTATCAGCAATACGATCAATGCCTTGCTCACGAATTTGTTCAAAATCAGGGGTTTGCGTGGCTTCTAAACCTGCCCATCGTAAAATCGCATCACATCCAGCTTGCTGTTCAAAAATACCATGTAAGTAAGTGCCAAACACCTGATTATCACAACCTAGCTGACCATCAGGGCCATCGGTTAATTGTAATGGTGCATTGGCACTGACACCTTGAGTTACACCGGCATGAATTTCATAACCTTTTACCGTAACAGGTGTTTGATTTGGCAGTGTTAACGTGCCTTTTGTTTGTTGTAGGCATTTGTTTTTCTCAATGGTTGTCGCAATAGATAAATAGCCTAAACCACGGCTTACTCCTGCTTCACCTTCAATTGCATACGGATCGGCAATGGTTTCACCTAACATCTGATAACCACCACAAATTCCTATTACTTTGCCACCTAAACGTAAGTGACGCTGAATCTGCTTATCCCACCCTTGTTGGCGTAAAAAGACTAAATCGCTACGAACACTTTTAGTGCCCGGAATAATGATTAAATCTGCGGCAGGAAATGGCTGTTCTTTACCGACGAACTGTAAATTAACTTGAGGATGCATGCGCAGTGGATCAAAATCAGTATGGTTACTCACTCGAGTTAGAACAGGCACAACCACTTTTAACTGATGATCTGCGGCTTCAACTTGCTGACAATTGATCGCATCTTCAGCCTCAAGCATTAGACCATGTAAATACGGTAAGACATCTAATACAGGCTTACCTGTTTTTTGCTCTAGCCATTCTAAACCAGATTCAAGCAACTTGATGTCACCACGAAAACGATTAATAACAAAGCCTTTAACACGTGCTTGTTCTGATTTAGACAACAATGCCAACGTGCCATAGATATGCGCAAATACACCGCCACGATCAATATCTGCAATAATTATCACGGGCACATCGGCTTTTTCAGCAAAGCCCATATTCGCAACATCATTGTCACGTAGATTAATTTCAGCTGGGCTACCCGCCCCTTCAATAATAATAGTCTGATACTGTTGTTGCAGCAGCGTGAAAGATTCCATAATCGGTGCCATCACCACTTTCTTATAGTTGTGGTAACCAACAGCATTCATATCAGCTAAAGCTTTACCCTGCACGATAACTTGTGCGCCAACATCAGTGTTAGGCTTGAGTAACACTGGATTCATATGCACACTCGGTTCAATACCACATGCTTGTGCTTGAACAGCCTGTGCTCGCCCTATCTCACCACCGTCTTGGGTTACGGCACTGTTTAAGGCCATATTTTGTGATTTAAACGGAGCAACGTTAATTCCGCGGCGTGCCAATACACGACATAATCCCGCCACCAGCACACTTTTACCAGCATCAGAAGTTGTACCTTGTACCATTAGTGCGCGTGTTGTCGGCTGTAATGTATCCGTCATTTACTCATTCCATGTTGATAGTATCGTGCTGCGGTAATCACTCTCGCCGGTACTTATTAAGTATCCGATAGAAAAAGACATTTCAATTATCGCTAATATGATATAAATAGTAACCATTATCATTTTCTATTTATCCTTATATGAATTATCTCCTTTTTCCCTCCATGTTAGTATGGTTATTACTTGCCATCAGTATTGGTTGTGTCTTAGCCAAAAAATCCTATTGGCAACTGCCATTAATACTCACATTAGTAGCAGCAATGACATTTAATGTTCTAACGCCCATCGGTGCCACTATTATCATCAGTGGCCTTGCCATTGCTTATTTTACTGCGCAGCAACATAACAAAGTGCTTATTTATGTTGGCCATAGTGCCGTTATATTGTGGATCATTGGCTTAGTGCTGCACCTCTATCCTGGCATCAATAACTTATTGGTGCTAGACCAAGTCAATAGTGGCCCACTCAGCCGTCCGTTTACGCTTTATTTCAACCTTGATAAACCAATGCTTATTTTTGCACTACTACTATTAGTGCCAAATATAGTAAGCAATAACCAATACAACTGGCGATCTTTTTCACTCTCACGTTCTCAAATAAGTATTATTGGTGGTGGATTGTTCACATTGCTGTTATTCGCGTGGGCATTACAGCTAGTGCGCCCCGAATTAACACTGCCATCATGGTGGTGGATCTTTGCGATGAATAATCTTATTTTTACTTGTGTTGCCGAAGAAGTGCTATTTCGAGGTTATATTCAAGGCTTTTTATTTAAAAAATTAGCGCCTCCTGCTGCCATTATCATTGCCAGTGGTTTATTTGGTTTAGCGCACTTTGGCGGTGGACCACTGTTTATCATAATTGCAACATTGGTTGGCATACTTTATGGACTAAGCTATTATTGGACTAGGAAGATAACGATCGCGATCGTGGTTCATTTTGTATTTAATTTACTACATTTAGTATTTTTCACTTATCCACTCCCACTGTGATAATGCAAATCTGAACACTTTACGACGTGATTTAATAATACAACACAGGGATAAGGGGCAGGATGTCATGTCAAAATTATTGCTCATCGATGTTCTCAATAATCCAAAAATATTACTCAAGGTTGATGACAAACACAGCTATCAAGTTATCACCGAAGCTCGGCACCTATCATTATTAGGCCAATTAAGAGCACGTTGTTATCAAGCACAAATCGAACAAGATTTGCCGCTGCACACTCAACAGCAATTAATGTCAGGCTTTCATAGCTATCAAAAACAACAGCAGCAACTATTACTAGAACATCAGCATCTTACCGAACAGTTACAAGGTATCATTGGCAGTTGGCGTTATTTACGAGGCAGCGCTTTACAGTGGCTTGATAATGATATGTTTGCAGGTCGAGTAAAACGTAATATTGATATTTATGTTCCACCACAGCATGTGGTCAACGTTGAAAAGGCCCTATTAAATAATGGCTGGCGCTATAAAAATATTGCTGACTATGAAGAAACGTTTTATCGCCGCTGGGCGCAACAAACCACCCCACTGATCCACAAACAGCGCCGAACTGAATTGGCTATTCACTTTCAGTTATTACCCAAGACCTTGAGTAATAAACTTAACTCAGGCCCTCTACTACACCATCATTTATCGCCTGTCGCCTGCGAGCCGGCGACATTATTATCACCCGATGCAATGGTGCTTCACCAAGCTATTATGTTATTTAACCAAATAGATTATCAGTATGGGTTGCGTGATATTTACAGCTTATATTTGCAATTTATTTACTTTAGTCAGCAGCCTACTTTTTGGCATAATTTAATTCAACTTCAACAGCAAGTTGGTAATGATAATAGCCTTTATCTAGCGGTAAGTTTATGTCGCGATTTATTCAATTTATCGGTTCCTGAACAAGCATTAACTTATTTTAAACAACAAAAATCACATCGTATCTCTTATTGGATTTATAAGCAGCGCTTTATTGATGCATTTGTTTATCGGTTTCCTTTACACCGCAATGCTGAATATCGAGATGCAGTAAAATCACTGCGTTTTCGAGGCCGTTTAAAGCAAATGCCAATATATTGTATTGTTCCTCATATTATTAAACGATTAATTATTAATAGTATTCCACACGATGATGAAGAAGTAATTTACTAAATACGATAAACGTCTCATATCATCACACCTTATAACAATAACACAAACGCTAATATTCATTGTCATGCTATTATACGAAGTCATTCTATAGCAAGGAAAGCAAATTGAATAACATGCTGTTTTACAAAACATATTCGCATAAAAAAAGCAAAGAATGGGTTGTTTTTGTACATGGTGCTGGCGGAAGCTCTGCAATATGGTTTAAACAAATAAAAGCCTATAAACAGCATTTTAATTTATTGTTACTCGATTTACGTGGCCATGGTAAATCTAATACTATGTTTCAAGACATGATAAATAATAATTACACCTTTAAAATGGTGACTAAAGATATTATTGATGTACTTAATCATCTCAAAATTCAATCTGCCCATTTTGTTGGTATTTCATTAGGTACTATTATTATTCGTCATTTAGCTGAACTTACTCCTGAGCGAGTACAAACAATGACCCTTGGTGGCGCTGTTACACGGCTAAATACCCGTTCTCAATTATTGATAAAACTGGGAAATATCAGTAAACATATTCTGCCTTATATGTGGTTATACCGTTTGTTTGCTTATGTAGTTATGCCACAAAAAAATCAGCGCCAATCAAGGCATTTATTTATTCGTGAAGCTAAGAAGTTATGTCAAAAAGAATTTAAGCGCTGGTTTAAACTTGCTACTGACGTTAACCCAATCATGAAATACTTTAAAGAAAAAGAACTCATGATTCCCACCCTCTATCTAATGGGTGAACATGATTATATGTTTCTTAAATCAGTAAAAGAGATGATTAAACGTCATCAAAATAGTGTTTTAACCCAACTCGCTAATTGTGGTCATGTGTGTAATATTGAGCAGCCAGAAGCATTTAACCGTTATTCTATTGACTTTATTCAACAGCATAGTCAAACATCATTAGCCAACTAGAATATATATAAAAAAAACCAGCGAGGTATTAGTGCCTCACTGGTGTCAATTAACGTATTTTAAGCGGCTAATACGTTACTTAAAAAACGCTGTAATTGTTCGGTTACAAATTGTGGTTGTTCTAAATTACTGATGTGTCCAGCATCTGGAATAAGCACGTATTCACTGCCATCAATCGCATCATGCATTAATTGCGCTTCCAGCGGTGGACGCGGGTTATCTTCAATACCTGACATAATTAATGTTGGTACCGTTAGTTGTTCGATATCATCAAAGGTATCACGACGACCAAACACCATGCGTCCCATGTCAGATACGGCGATAGCACGATCCCCTTGCAAGTTTGATAAATGATCGCGGAAATCACTCACTAATTGTGGATTATAAAGGTGACCGTCACGACGGAAAAATAATGGCGCAATCATATCAATCAATGCTGCAGGAACTTGTTGCTGATCGCGTAACGTATCTAGCATCGCAAAATATTTCGCATGTAGCACCTCCGGTTCATAGCCTAAGAATGTATCCATCAATACTAAAGCTGTTACGCGAGTAGGTGCTTTGAGCGTTAACTCAGCGCCCCACATACCACCGACAGATAATCCAATCATCGCAAATTTTTCAATCTTTAAATGATCAAGTAGTGCTAATACATTATCAGCATAGTCACGTAAGGTACGCGTTGCTATCGGCGCGCTATCAGAGCCTCCATGAGCCCAAAAATCAGGCACAATACAACGATAATGTTGACTTAATACCTCGATTTGTGGGGCCCACATTTCACTATTCCATAAATAGCTATGACCAAAGACCAGTACAGGACCTGTACCTTGATCACGATAAGTCATCTGCTGACCATCAATAGCGAACGTTTGCATTGTTGGTATCCTTTTTAGTTAACATTTTTGATTAATATGGATGAATTATTACACTGCGTTATTACAACACACTAGCGTAACAACTACGCCATTGATGTTACTCAGTATTTATTTCGAATATGCGCAAGTCCTTGACGATAGAATACCCAAGCACATAATCCAGCCGCTATATTACCGATCATTGCTCCAGTAAACAGCCCTGATAAGCCCGCTAAATGGGCTCCAAGCCATAGCACTGGTAAATAACACACAAATAATCGTAATGCAGAAATCAGCAATGCACGCATTGGTAGCCCCATTGCATTACAAACCGACACCATCAACATACAAATACCCAATGCCCCTAAACTGATAGGCACACGGGTTAAATGAATCATTAAGATGTGTTGTACTGAGGTGTCTGTGGTTAATAGCTGTGTTAATGGTTGTGCACTCAAAAATAGCACTGCGGCAATCGCAATTTGCCATAGCAGCACAAATCGCACTGCTATCATGATTAACGCTTCAATACTGGCGATGTCTTTACGTCCCAGCAAACGCCCAACCATAGGTGGCATTGACATAGTGAGCGCAAGTACCACCACCAGCGAAAAGAATTCCAGTCGTGATCCTAATGCCCAAGCTGCAACTGTTGCGGCACCAAAACCAGCCACTAATTTAGTCGCTAAAATCGCTGAAACTGGCGGTAATAATTGGCTTAACATCGCCGGTGCCATAATATGAAGTAATTCTTTAATCGCTTTATAAATCGCTAATCCTCGCCAGTCAAAACTCAACCATTGGCGTTTAATTAACAGCGGATAAACCACCAACATGCCCATAGTGAACGAGGCAATCGTTGCCCATGCTGCGCCATTAATACCCATATTAAAAGTAAACATGAATAATGGATCTAAACCAATGTTAAGCACACTGGTAATAACCATCATAATACCTGGTAACAAAGTATTACCATTGGCACGACAAATGCTATACGCAAAATACACCATCGAGCCACACCAAGCACTTGCTAGCCATACCGGCCAATAAATATCAATGACCGCAAACACATTAGATGGAGCACCAAGCAACCATAGTAATTGATGACGACCAAACCAGATTGCAGTACACAATGCCATAATGCCGAGATCGCCAATAATCACCACCACACCACCGAGTTGACGAGCACGATGATGATCATTATTGCCTAACACTCGTGAAATTAATGCTGTAGTCGCAATGCCTAATCCAACCTGCAAACCAATAACTAACATTTGCATTGGTAAAGTAAACCCTTGCGCAGCTAAAGGTAGAATACCTAGCTGACCAATAAAGGCACTGTCTACTAATTGAAAACTCATTAGCGACAGTACACCAAATAACATCGGCCACGTCATGGTGAACAATTGATGAGCTAAGCCATGGGGTTCGAAATGAGTACGTGTTTTTTGATTCATAATAGTAACTTAAATAAAATTTTTATATAAATATCTAGTGTCAAGCCACAACCTTGTACTCAATACCAATAAAAAATCCCCGCCATAGCGAGGATCAGAAGTAATCTTGAAGCATTAATTAGCGTATAACTAATTTTACTAAATCTGCTGGGCGATAATAAACCGATTTCAACACTTTTCCTGCTCGAATAAGTTTACCATCGACATCTACATCCTGTGCACATTTAGCAATAATATAATCACCTTTGGTGCTTGCCACTAATACAACACCTTGCTTAGCATAGAAAGCTTCTGTTTCGTCGTATTGCTGCTGACTACGACATACTTTGCTCATGTTGCTTGAATGAACTTCATTCCAACAATCAATAAAGTTAAAACCTAGACGCTCAGACATTTGTAAAAGGATATCAATTAAGTAACTGATACCAATATTATCACCAATTTTTTTATCGCCTAAATGAACCAAACGACCCATTAATACATACACTGAATCAACAATGGCATCGGCTTGCTCAACTAAAGAATCAGCTTCAGCCAGTTCCGTCATTTCTTCAACTGCTAATGAGGTATGTAAGGCATCTGCTTGTGCATCAAGACTGGCTGGATTTTCAATATCTAAATCAAAGGTGGAACGAAACTCTCGAATATCGCTGTAAAGGTGATCGAAAAGGGGTTGGTCTAGCGTAGAAAGCTTCATTCGAATATCCTTGTTTCAGGTTTAAAGGCTGGCGGGATTGTAGATTGATCATCAAACTAATGCTCTCAACAAAATCACGCGACGGTCGAAGATACTAATCCAATCCTTTACCAGATACAAAACCAATTACTTAAAAATCGTTAGCTTGATGACAAAATAGACTTAACTATTGTTAGACGACGCTAAAACATAACAATTGAGATATCATTATTCGTATTTAATCACTTGCGAATTAAAGTAAAGCCAATAAAATTTCTACGATAATGCTTATAGCGAGATAATAATATGTATGTTGGAGAAGTGATGATTGCAGGTCACCGTGGCGCTCGTGCAGTCGCCCCAGAAAACACATTAATATCCATGAAAGCCGCAGCTGATGCTGGCGCAACATGGATTGAGACCGATACTCAACTGTGTGATGATTTAATCCCAGTCATTATTCATGATAAAAGTGTTCGTCGTTGTACTAATGGTTCTGGAAGTGTACGCCATAAAACACTCAATGAACTAAAGCAATTAGACGCTGGAAGCTGGTTTGCAACTGAATTTGCAGGCGAAACAATTCCAACATTAACTGAGTTACTGCAAGCTTGTGACGATTACGGATTAAATCTCAATCTTGAAATCAAAGTCCATTATGAAGAAGAAGTCGAACTTCAAGTGCGTAAAACGATTGAAGCGATTAAAGACTATGGTTTCGATACTGAACGCTTAATTCTTTCTAGCTTCTCTTACAACGCAGTAAAGTACTGCTTACAACAATGGCCAGAAGTTCGCCGTGGACTGATTATTGAAGACTGGGTGCCCGATATTGCCCGCTTAGATGCTAAGCTTGATCTCTACAGTATTCATTTAGATCATCATTTACTTAATCAAAAGCTTGCACAAGAAATCACTGATGCTGGTAAAGTGCTCCAAATATGGACCATGAATGATCCTAAAAAAGTAGAGAAATTTACTCGTTGGGGCGTCAGCACTATTATTAGTGATGATCCTGGCTTATTCATTTCAGCAACAAATAACCAATAGCTACTTCCTAAGATATTGTTTGTGGGTCAATTATTTTAAATGATTGACTCGCTACAACACATCCTTTCCCCCTCTTGTTTATTCACTCTTCATTAATCATTGTTAACCTATGATTAAGATAGCTATTATTTACACTTAAAATCGCAACCTTACATTCCAAAATAATACAAACAATTTACGCTTGATCTAATTAAAATGTAACTATATGTTTATAGAGAATATAAATTATTATCATTCTATTTATAACTCTCTTTTATTACACACAAAATCAGATAATTATGCTAACAACCGTCGAACGACAACTTATTTGATATCTAGTGGAGTACACTATTCATGTCAGCTTATGACACCATCTGTATAATGGCAGCTATTGCTATCCTTATATCTATTATTAATCACCGTATCGGTAAGTTTCAGCCGACCATTGCCATCACTGGCTGGTCAATAGCAATATCATTTATTCTCTTAATATTGAGTAAATTAGGCTATATACCATTGAATGATGAACATGCACTGATTCAAATGGTACAAGGTGTAAAATTTGATGATTTCCTACTCAAAGGAGTACTGGGTTTCCTCCTCTTTGGTGGAGCATTAAATATTCAATTACCTCACCTTAAAGATCAAAAGTTTGAAATATCATTTCTAGCACTTGTTGGTACTGTTTTCTCAACCTTCTTTATTGGTACTGTGTTGTGGGTGCTGTTTAAAATTTGCACCATTGATGTTGATTTTATCTATTGTTGTTTATTTGGCTCACTCATCTCACCTACCGATCCAATTGCGGTATTGGCCATTGTCAAAAAACTCAATGCACCTCAACGGATCTCGACCCAAATTGAAGGTGAATCGCTGTTTAATGACGGTGTTGGCTTAGTTATTTTTGTTACTCTGTTTGAAATCGCATTTAGTAAAACTGCTCCTACGGTATCAAGCACTGCACTGCTGTTTATCCGTGAAGCATTAGGCGGTATTGCGTTTGGTGCAGTACTTGGGGTGGTATTCCATTTCTTAATTAAAACCTCACATGACAATATGTTCCGCTTAATTTTAACCATTTTAATTCCAACATTTGGTTATGTGGTAAGTGAGCATATTGAAGTTTCAGCACCGCTTGCGATGGTTATTGCGGGTATTATTATTGGTAACTGGACCCGTAATACGATATCAAAAGAAGCTTCTCACCAGATCTCACATTTATGGGAACTGGCCGATGAAATTTTAAACGCGATTTTATTCTTGCTGATCGGCTTTATGATGATCACCTTTAGTTTCCACTTTATTGATATTTTGGCAGTGGTGATTGCAATACCGCTAGTATTGCTAAGTCGTTATCTAACGATTAAATACTCTTATAAAGTATTTAGCCGCCACCGTCGCTATAACCCACTATCGATTAAAATATTAACGTGGGGAGGATTACGTGGCGGATTAGCGCTAGCAATGGCAATGGCGATTCCAACCGGAATACCGATTGGGTTTAGCCCTGATATTGATGTTAAAGAAATCATTGTATTAATGACTTATGCCGTGGTGATTTTCTCAATCATTGTCCAGGGTTCCACAATTACCCCAATGATTTATCAAGCAAAAGCTGAACAAGAAAAAATGGAGCAAACTGCTGCTGATAGCGTCTCAACCACAGAGCCATCAACATCTGATACCGATAATCGTTAATCGTTAATCGTTAATCGTTAATCGTTAATCAGCATACTGGCCACCGCCAATAACGGTGGCCTTTTTATTCCAAGGTTGCTGAAATTAAACATTAATGTAATAAAAATGTTGACCACTGGAAAATTAATCATATGATGATCATTACTTATTAATTAACCGTTATGACGCTTATGAGCAAGGATTGCACTCTCGTTGAATGGAGCAAAGATCGCATTTGGTATTGCACGATGCCATACCGCGTTGCAGGTGCGCCAATTGACCATCGAATGACAATAATTCGATTGAATAACAATAAACTCTTTATCCACTCTCCTATTGATATTACCCAAAAACTACAGCGACAGATTAGCCAATTAGGTGATGTTGGTTACGTGGTCACCCCGAATAAAAGTCATAATATTTATCTTTCTGATTGGTGGCTCGCTTATCCTCAAGCCTATTTTTATGCACCGCCAGGACTCATTCATAAACGCAGTGATCTTACCTTTGATGATGCCCTTGGTAATAAAACACCCTATCATTGGCAAGGACAATTACTGCAAACCGTTATTCGCGGCAGTGATACGATGGAGGAAATTGCTTTTTGTGATCCTCATTCACAAACGCTTATTTTAGGTGATGCTTTAGCATGGATGGTAGAAAGCCGTCACCCACTGACGTTTGCTATTGCGGTTCTCAATGGTTGCTACTTTAAACCAGCAATGCCGTGGTATTGGCGTATTACTTTTCAAAACCACACCCAACTTCGACAATCAATTCAAGAAATTCTCACTTGGCCTTTTGAGCGTATTATTCTGTCACATGGGAAAGTCATTGATAATAATGCCAAAGCACATTTCTCGAATGCATTCAGTTGGTTAATGGCACATAAAATAAAGATTACCACCACCAAAAAAGCATAAATAAGCTATATATCGATTATTTAAATAGATAGGCCACAATAGATATCAATTTATGTGCAAGATCAATATCGCCACTACTCTAAACGTGCATAGTAATTATAATAATGATAACAACACCCATAGCGATATTTATTATGCTCAGTCGCTAGAGTTTAGGAGTTAATTAATGAACTTATTGAAACTTTATTCTCGTGATATTCTCGGTCTTAGTGTGGTTGGATTTTTTATCCTTAGTGTGCTTGGCTTGATTTTCGGTACCATTGCATTATTCAATTATGTTAGTGGTGATACGGTATTAGCAACATCAAATGCTCAACTTGCAGTATTACATATTGCTTTTATTATTCCGGCACTGATCATCGGCCATTATATTAATCGCCCATCTTGGGTTGCCGCTGTAGAAAAACTAAAATTTACGCGAGAAATAAAATAACGCGACACTGGTATATTCACTGACGCTGATTAATATTATTCTTCTGCAAATTTCTGGCGTAATAACGTTACCATTGCGCGCGTTTTTCAGGTAAAAAACGCCGCGATGGGTAAACTAAGGTCATCATAATATCGGAGTAATTAATATCAGTTAACACTTGAACTAATTTCCCTTGCTGTAAAAATTCCCGCATTAAAATAGTCGGTAATAATCCTATACCCTGCCCTAAACTTGCCATATGTTGAATCATATTAATATCTTCTGATACCAGTCGTATTTTGGATCCTTCCGGCAATAAAGTCGCATTATAACTGCTGGTTAATAACCAATGCTGCTGCAACTCTGCCATATTTTTAGGCTCTGAGTGCTGCTGTAAATAAGCAGGTGATGCAAATAATCCATTGGTCGAGGTTAAGAATGTTTGCTGTACATAATCATGGTTAATAATTTCAACCATATTTGGCAATAACTGCAAGTCAATATTTTCTCTTTCTAAATCAACACTTTTTTGCAAATAAACTAATTCCAACCTCACCAATGGAAATTGGCTAACATAGGTATTTAATACTTCAGCAAACATCGGAGATGAAATAAAAGAGGCTGTCGCCGCTAATCGTAATGTGCCTTGTAAACTATTTTGCTGGCTTTCAAGTAAATTGATTGCATGATTAACATCCGTTAATGGTTGGCTGATATGTTGATACAGTAAGCGCCCATTTTCAGTTAATTCTATGTGACGCGTAGTACGGATCAGTAACTGACAATGAAGCGCTTTTTCTAATTCTTGCAACCGACGACTGACTTTTGAACGTTGTAATCCATGCACTGTCGCAGCCGCACTAATACCACCATGCCTTACTGTTAGCATAAATAAATACAGGTCATCCATTGATGCTTTCATCAAAATATCCACTATTGTCCTATTTTTAGTACGTAAGTGTCACATTTGTTGCAGTATTTAATCAAGCTCAATATTTTTATACTGAATGCTTGATCATGACCACCGGAATATTCTATGCCTAATTCTCATACCACTTTTCAACGTTGGATGCGTTGCCTTATTGTGCTTTTTATTCTACTGATGACTTATATTGTTATTGCTGATAGATACGTTCCATTAACCAGTGAAAGTCGTGTTCAAGGTTATGTTGTACAAATAGCGCCTCAAGTATCAGGAACAATTACCCAAGTCGATATTAAAAATAACCAACCCGTATCCAAAGGCGAGTTGTTATTTCGTATTGATGATAAAAAGTATCGTTTAGCCGTTGATGAAGCACAAGTTGCATTAGAGCAAGCTCACCAACAAGAACAAGGGTTATATGCACAAGCCAATGTAGCTAAGGCTAATATTGCCACCAGCCAAGCTAATTATAATAATGCTCATCGTGACTTTATCCGTATAAATCAGTTAGCCAAAAAAAATCTTGTTTCAGCATCAATGCGTGACAATGCTTATGCAAAAAATGAAACAGCACTGGCTAACTTAGCCGCGGCAAAGCAACAAGCAGTAGTAATCAACACCCAACTGGGGCCTAAACTAGGTCAAAGTACTATCGTCTTAGCAGCTGAAAATGCCTTAGCGCAGGCAAAACTGAATTTAGCCCATACTGATGTCATTGCTCCTAGTAATGGTGTGATCACTAATCTTCAAGTAGATATCGGTACTATGGCAAATGCCAATCAACCGATGCTGACTTTTATTCCTACAGATTCAATGTGGGTAACGGCGGATTTTAGAGAAAAATCTATTGCTAACTTCCATGACCATTCAAAAGCTTATGTCGCTTATGACGCTTTACCTGGTCAAGTATTTCCATTGACCGTTAATAATCGTGATTACGGTGTTGCTGCTGCTCAGCAAATGGCTAATGGTCATCTTACGCATATCGACACCAGTAACCGTTGGGTCCGTGATGCACAACGAGTACGAGTTAATTTCACCAGCCAACAACCATTGCCTCCACAACTCTTTGTTGGCTCTCGTGCAACAGTTGTTGTCTACCCACAACATGATCCTATATGGCAATTATTAGCCAAAATTGAAATCCGTATCGCCAGTGCACTGCATTTTATTTACTAATTCAACTGCGCCATTAATACGCATGGTAATGAATTTACGGAGTCACTACTTATGAAAACAATGCGACTTTGGTTTGGCTGTGTCGTTGGTCTAGCTATTACGATGATATTTGGCTGGTCATATGGATTTTTCGCAGCCTTATTACCAATAATTATTATGACAAATGCCGATCATTGGCATTGGAATAGTTTTCAGCAACTCATCGTTGGCGTTGTTTGGGTCACGATTGAAGTCAGCTTTATTAATGGTTTTTTTCAATCATCGCCCTTACTGTTAACGGTTGTAGTAGGAATATTTTTCCTCGAAAAGTGTATTGCGATGAGCCATAAAAGCAGTTATTTATTTGGCTTTGTCGGTTTACTTGTCGGCTCAATTGCCCTCAATTTTGCCAGCTATAGCAGCTTTGATTTGGAAGACTTTTCAATTACCTTGTGGTGCTGTGCACTTGTTACTGTGCCTATTTGTGCTTTGGCCTATTTTTTATTCCCAGATCCCATCGTTGAACAGGCAGTCGATACAACTCACGATGCACAACGTTACGACCATATCGGTATGATAAGACAAACCGCACTAGGATGGATCATTGCCATGCTGGCATTTGTGGTATTTCAAGTCGGCGATCTTAATGACTCATTATCGGCCCAAGCCTCTATTATTATTGTACTAGCACCAATGACCTTAATTGGTTCATTGGCTGCTGCTAAAATACGTATTATTGGTACTTTTCTGGGGTGTTTAGCTGGGTTAATTATTCAAGTCGGACTCTATTCATGGTCTGATAACGGCATACTCTTTATTATGGCTTATGCTATTGCTGCGGGTTTTTTCTGCTCTTGGCTATCACTTGGCACAATTAAATCGAGTATTGCTTTTTCGGCAATGTCAGCATTAACTGTACCGCTTACCAGTTCATTAATTCCCAATAAAAAAGATGCTGTATATGCTATTTTTTATCGATTTAGCTCTATTGTTGTTGCGGTTGTTTTAACTTCTGTGATGATCTGGATTATTCATCATTTTCTTATCCGTGTGATCAAATCACCTGATGAATCTTTTGGGCACCGATAATAATTGTTGAAACAACCAGACGTTGGTTGTTTCAACAATTACCTCATAAAAACAGAATATAAAGACGATAAAAAAGCCTCCAACGTTGGAGGCTTAATACACTATTTTTATTACGCCAAGTCATCTTTGGTTACACTGACACCTTTAATCTGAGCAAACACTTGATCACCCACTTTAAGAGCTAATTCATCTGCAGCCCATGCGGTAATATTGGCCCATAAATGCGTCTCACCAATACGCAATTTTACTTCAACCTTCTCATCATCAGCATAATGAATTTTATCAACTCGAGCCGCAAGAATATTACGAATACTGCTGGCTTGAGGATAATGGCGCGCAATTGAAACATCGTTAGAAAATATTCGAACACGTACCCATTCCCCTCGTTGATGAGGCAATTGTGTTACCCACAATGAAGCATCATGACTAAGCATCACCTGAGTAAGTGCATAACGTGGATGATTAAGGTTCACTCGCGCGCTCAGCAACGAACTCTGCTCTTTTGCTGGTAACCAAGGACGCATTTCAGGTGAACTCCACACCGAGTTAACATGACCTGAAATTAATACCTTACCCTGATTAAGCATCACCATTGAATCAGCTAACCGTAAGATCTCATCTAAACTATGAGTGACATAAATAATCGGCGTATTTACTTCTTTCGCTAATTTTTCTAAATAAGGCATTAGCTCTTGTTTACGTGGCATATCAAGTGAAGCTAACGGTTCATCCATTAGCAACATATCGGGCTTGGTCAGTAATGCGCGCCCTATTGCCACACGCTGTTTTTCACCGCCAGAGAGTGAAGCCGGATAACGCTGTAATAATGATGATATCCCCAACAGTTTAACCACATCATCAAAATGCTGTTGGTCTGGGTGCTTAACGCCGTAATTCAAATTGCCTTTAACGGTATAATGTGGAAATAAGCGAGCGTCTTGAAATACATAGCCGATATTACGTTTATCAGCACTTAATGCGATCCCTTGTTGGCTATTAAACAATACCCGCTCACCAAGCTGTATATAGCCATTATCGGGATGACTAAGCCCACTTAGAATATTAACTAACGAGGTTTTACCTGCCCCTGAACGACCAAAAATAGCAGTGATCCCTTGCATCGGCACATCAAGATCAATCGCTAATGCCAGATCTCCAAGTTGCTGAGTAAAACACATTTTGAGTCGTTTTTGGTCGATGTTAGTGTTCATTACGCTGCCCCTAATCGTTTTCTGGCAATACGTGTTAGCCATTCAGAGGCAAATAGTGATAATAATGCGATAATAATGGCAACCACACACAGGCGAGCCGCTTCACTTTCTGCACCAGGGGTTTCAATAAAGGAGTACATTGCTAAAGGAATGGTTTGCGTTTGACCAGGAATATTAGACACAAAAGTGATCGTCGCGCCAAATTCACCCAACGCACGTGCAAAGGCTAAAATAGTGCCAGTTAGGATCCCTGGAATCATTAACGGTAAAGTAATGGTAATAAACACTCGCATAGGCGATGCGCCTAAAGTACGTGCTGCTTGTTCTAGCTTCTTATCTACCCCTTCCAATGCTAATCGAATTGAACGAACCATCAATGGGAACGATACTACAGCCACTGCCAATGCTGCACCACGCCAACTAAAGCTAAAACTAAAACCAAACCATTCATATAACAATTTACCAATCGTACCTTGACGGCCCATAGTGATCAGTAATAAATAACCAATGACCACTGGTGGTAACACTAAAGGTAAATGGATCAGCCCATCAAATAAGGATTTACCCCAAAATTGACGTCGTGCTAACACCCACGCACAACCAATGCCTAACGGTAAACTGAAGAACACTGCCACACTGGCAATTTTCAAACTTAATAGTAACGCTTGTAATTCATATTCAGTGAGCACTAACAACAATCCTGTAGCGTTTTGATTCGTTATAGCAATAGCATAGGTAATCATTGACTTTCAGTCAGCAATGATTTGATTTCTGTGCTTTATTCGCCGTCTTTTTAATCATAATCACGTAAAAATATAAAAGGCACTTAGTTTTCACTCAGTACCTTTATTGTTCATTCACAAATGAGCATTGTCGCTAATTATTGCTGTGTAACCTGATCAAAACCATAAGATTTAAAGATAGCTGCAGCTTGAGGTTGCTGTAGATACTGATAAAACCCTTTTGCTGCTGGAGTAACATTGCCTTTCACTAATGCCATTGGGTAGACAATCGGCTTATGTGAATCTGCGGGGAATTGATACACTGTTTTTACTTTTTTAGAAATCTCAGCATCTGTTTTATACACAATTCCTAGTTGCGCTTCACCACGCTCAACTAGCACTAATGCAGAACGGACATTATTTGCACTGGCTAATAATGGCTGTGCTTGTTTCCATACCCCTAATGATTCTAATGCTTGTTTTGCATAAATACCGGCAGGAACATAATTAGGGTCCCCGACCGCTAGACGTGTGCCGTCTAATGCTTTAGCTAAATTCCAACTCGCACTTACTTTGATCTTATTCTGTGGATACGCTAATGGTGCGACCATCACTAAGCTATTTTTAACAATATCTTTACGAGTCTTAGCTACAATTGCCCCTTGCTGCTGCGCATAATCCATCCACTTTTCATTAGCTGATAGATAAATATTAGCCGGCGCACCTTGGCTAACTTGGCGGGCTAATGCTGATGATGATGCAAATGATAACGTGGTTTCAACACCCGTTTGCTGTTGATACTTCGCAGCAATTGCATTAAGTGCATTAGTAAGCGATGACGCAGCAAATACCGTCACTTTCTCAGCAGCTAAAGCAGGTTGTGCAAAAAGAGATAATACAGCGGCGGTAATAACAGCAGATTTTAATGACATAACAGACTCCAAACGATTTCGATATATAGTAATGTATACATCGAAATTTACCAAGGATAACTTGATACTAATATCACCACCCACATTTAAGCTTCGGTAACTATCACCGCCGCATTTACTCTCTATTACAATAAAGAAAGAGATAAATTTAACAAAATAAGTTTTTTATAATTAACGATTTCTATGCACAAAAATAGGCATATTATCAATCAAATAATTAGTGGTTTTTACTACATAATATAGTGAGTAGTATATGAAAATTCTGATCCATGTTAACCAAGCTGAACGTTGGGAGATTGCGTTAAATAATGTCAAAAACATCATTGCAATGGATAACACAGCAATCATTGAATTGGCATTAAACGGAGAAACTCCCGCTCTTGTGACGTCTACAATGCTGGCACAAAATAAACAAACCGAGATTATTAACGATTTCCTACACCATAATGTCATGATCACTGTATGTCACCATTCGCTGACTGCATTAACTATTAGTCCTAAACAGCTTCTTGACGGCATCGAAATAGTACCCTCTGGTGCCTATGAAGTTGCTCTTCGACAGCATCAAGGGTTTGGGTATCTTAAACCTTAACTTCAATCTAAAAAGACATACCAAGGTGTTCAATTTTAAATCCTGTATGATTGAGTATTCTAAAAGCAATCGATTACTATTTTTGAAATTGAGCATCTTTATACCTTTTATTTGTTAAATCAACCTTGTCAACAAGATCTCGATCACAAATAAAAGTAATCCGTGAAATAGTTATTTTCATTCATTTATTGCACTGTATTATCGGCAAAAATCCATCGTCACGGTAATACATCATGTTTAAAAAAACGTTACTTGCTGTTTCTTTAGCTGCCACTTCACTTATTAGCGCATCTGCTTATGCCATCGAAAATGTCGATTTGTTAATAAAAAACGCGACTGTTCTCACCATGGATCAAGACAAAACTGTCTTTGATAATGGCTTAGTCGCCATCAAAGGCAATAAGATCTATGCTGTTACTGATGGTACAAACATTAGTGAATATAAAGCCGCTAAAATAATTGATGCTGATGGCGATATTGTTATGCCAGGTCTAATTAACTCCCATACTCATGCTTCGATGACGGTTTTCCGTTCAATGGCGGATGATGTGCCCGATCGTTTACACCGTTATATTTTCCCATTAGAAAAAAAACTGGTTTCGCGTGATATGGTTCGTATTGGTGCACAACTTGGTAACGTGGAGATGCTAAAAGGCGGCGTCACTACTTACGCTGATATGTATTATTTTGAAGATGAAGTTGCTAAAACTGTAGATCAAATCGGCATGCGTGCGATCTTAGGCGAAACCATTATTCAATTCCCTGTTGCAAGTGCAAAAACACCGGAAGATGGTATTAAGTATACCCTTAATTTTATTGAGCAATATAAAGACCATCCACGCATTACTCCTGCATTTGCACCGCATGGTCCATACACTAACTCAACCGAAACACTGCAAACCATTGCTAAACTATCACTTAAACACGATGTACCTGTGATGATGCACCTTGCTGAATCTGATCGTGAGCGTGAAGTTATTGCCAAGCGTTCAGGTGGTCTATCGCCAATTCAATACATGGAATCAATTGGCGCATTAAACGCTAACTTCTTAGCAGCCCACGTTATTGATGCTAACGATGAAGATATCGCTATTTTAAAAAAACATGATGTGGGTGTGGCTCATAACATGAGTGCGAATATCAAATCAGCCAAAGGTGTAGCACCAGCATTAAAGATGTTTAATGACGGATTACGAATTGGTCTAGGTACTGATGGTCCAATGTCTGGTAATACCTTAAGCACCATTGATGAATTTAACCAAGTAGCAAAAGTACATAAACTGGTTAATAAAGATCGTGCGGCAATGCCTCCAATTAATGTGATTGAAATGGCAACGATTGGTGCAGCACGTGCTTTACATATGGAAGATAAAATTGGCTCTTTAGAAGTTGGTAAGCTAGCTGATATCATTGTTATTGATACCAAAGCACCAAATATGATCCCAGTTTATAATCCTTATTCAGCATTAGTATATTCAGCTTACGCGACCAATGTTAAACACTCAGTTGTTGACGGTAAGTTGCTAATGGAAGACCGTAATATTCTTACTGTTAATGAGAAAACAGTGCGAGATGAAGCATTAAAATTTGCAGATATCGTACGTAAAGCGGTCGTTGAAAGCGGCGAAATTGTACAATAAATTTACACCAGTTGTGGTAGAAAAGAGTGTATTGCACTCTTTTCTATTTTAATCACTCGCATGCTATGCGTGCAATACCTCTAATCGTTGGCTGCACAACCGCTATCATTTTTTGCATTTTTTCATATTGTATTTCTTCAATCACAAATCCAGCATCAGTGATCGATTGTTCAGTAGCTCGATTTAAGTGACAATTATCCGCTACTCGACGCCAAATAAAATTTAGCCGTTGCTGCCAATGATAGCACTGAGATCCAGGTTCAGCGGCAACATGCTCTAAGAAAATAAACCGCCCAGTTGGTTTTAATACTCGCTTAATTTCTTGCAAAGATGCAGCAACATCTTTCACTGAACAACATACTAACGACACAAATACATAATCAAAAAAATCATCATCAGCTTCAATAGATTCCGTTGAGCATGATAATACTGTCGCTTTCATCTCAGATTGTGATTGGAGTTTTTGTTGTAACTGCATTCGCATATGCTGATCGGGCTCAGCTAAATAGAGTGTTAACGATGGTTTAGACGGATACAAGCCTAAACTCGCTCCTGTGCCTGCACCTATTTCCAACACATTGCCATCTACATTTTCAAGTAATGCTCTACGCCATTCAATCAAACAAGCTTGTTCAGTATATTGCATTACTTTGTCATAAAACAAAGCGCTAAAAAAAGACATAAATACTCTTCGCAATCATAAATGATCACCATAGCATGTAAAAGGTCACAAGCAGAGGCTTAAGCCGCTCTTTATTGTTTTCAATCAGCCTAAACAAATGTAAAAACTTGCTAATAAATAGTGATAAAGATAATATTAACAATAGCCACCAATTAGCATATGAACACTAATGAGAACCAACAAAAGAATAGCTGAAGCTTATCGCTATATTGAACCGAACCTTTTTATTATTGGGCTATTTGGTAGTATTGGTTTTCCCGCATACTATTTCATTTGGACTTATCTTTTCCCTCAGCCCTATGAAAATTTGCCATTACGCTTAGTTTGTATGCTGCTATTTGTACCATTTGCCATTAAAGATTATATGCCTAAGCTTTTTTTGCGCTATAAAGAGAAGCATTTTGTTTTTACTATCTGTTTTGGACTACCTTTTTTCTTTTGTTATATGATGATCCGTAATGAATGGTCAATTGAATGGATCATGTCTTTTATGGCTGCCATTTTTTTATCAATTATAATTATCTATGATTGGCTACTTATTCTTATCTCTACCGCAATAGCCGCATGTACCGCAGCTCTCATCGGCTATCTGACTATAGGGAATATTAGCCATGGTTTTCATTATTCTTACGTTGTTGTATTTAGCTTTTCTTACTTTACTGGCATCTGTTTTAATTACCGCAACCGAATAGAAATTGAAAGTAAGCAACTGTTTTCACAATCATTTAGTAGTGGTATTGCCCATGAAATGCGTAACCCTCTTGGTGCTTTATATGCATCTCAAGAAGTCTTGTTAGAACTATTACCTGAAAGTTTAACTGATGATCCTCAGCATAATCGTCTAATATCTAACGCGGAAATAACTAAACTACGCAATATAATTAAAGATAATATTTCAATTATAAATAATGGCCACAGTACAATTAATCTATTACTGAGTTCTATTGATAGTCAAAAAATATCACCTCATTCTTTTCATCATCTTTCTATTGCTGATGTTATTAACGATACGCTTGACGTATATGGCTATCAAACAAAAAGCGATCGAGATTTAGTTTTTTTTCAAATAAACAAAGACAACATTTTATTTGGCAATGATATTCTTCTTCGTTATGTTTTCTTTAATTTATTAAAAAACTCTTTTTATTATAAAGAAAAAACCAATTTTAAAATATTCATCTCTGTGTATAGCAAAAAAAATGAAACCATTGTTAGTGTTAAAGATTACGGTAAAGGTATCCCTTTAACATTAATTAAAAATATATTTGCAGAATATTATACTTCAGGAAAAAAGAACAATACTGGGTTAGGGCTTTCTTTTTGTAAAAAAGTAATAGATGCCTTTGCTGGAAAAATTGAATGTTACTCAACAGAGAATGTATCAACTACATTTATCATTCGTTTACCTAGCGTTTCATCCCCTATTATAGATAAAATTAAATATGATCTAATGGCGATGAAATCTGTACTGTATATAGGTAATAAAAGTAAGATATTATCTGATCTCAATCATCTTGCCTTTTTTTATAATTTTACGCTTCACCGTAAAAAGAACTCGCCACATAATATTGTAGATATTGATAGCGATACTTATGACTGTATTATTATTGATATAAATTCTGTTAATCACCATTTGCTAAAAAAAATACAAAATAAAATTAATACCACAATAATTAACATTATTTTTATTTCACATACAGATTATGATAATAAAATAACTTTGTCTGACACATACAAACCATATTTATTTGAATATAACCATATTGAAGGGTTGCAGAAAAAACTTATAAACCAATTATTCAATAAAAGAAAACCTAATAATAGCCAGCCATCGCCTACTCGTGTTTCTAAAAATAGAATTCTGATTGTTGATGATAATGTTTCACTACGCTTATACTCTGGCATTTTACTAAAGAATGCTGGTTATGACGTAGTAGAGGCTGATAATGGGCTTAATGCTCTCAATTATTTACAAGAAGCTACGGTTGATTTGATTCTAATAGATTCACAAATGCCAGTGATGTCAGGTATTGAGACAACCAAAGAAATTAGAACCAATAATAAATACCATGCACACCAACATATACCTATTATTTGTTATTCTGGATCATTAGATGAAAACCAAAAGGAATCTTTCATCAATGTGGGTATGACTGATTTACTTCTAAAACCAACATCAAAAGCAATATTGCTGCACACTGTCAATAAATGGCTTCAAACATAGTATTAGCCAAAGTAGGTATAAATGATTATACCTACTTTGCACTCTGAATTAGTTCGCCAGTTTACGTCGGCCGTAAACAACTAATGACATCATCATCATCCAAAATAGAGATAAACTGCCGCCAGAGCCACCACCATTATCACTATTTTGAGGCCACTGCGTATTAGAGTCTAATAAATTAATACTCGCTGGCATCACTTCATCATTCGTAACGGCTACTAAATACGTACCTTGATTAGTATCGGCATTATCAAATAATGGATATACCTGATCAAAAGGCAGCGTTACTACTGTTGTTTTACTACCAGCAGTAAAGTTAACATCTATAGGCGCTAATGCCGCTTGCTTATCACCATGCACCTTGGTTGCAACATAAACAGTCGCTTGCTGTGCATTATCAATATCTTTGCTTCTAGTAAGGGTAATTTCAAATTGTTGAGCATTGATATCTTCACGTGGTGAAGCAACTAATGTCTGTACACCAGTTAACGACGTGAGGTTTTCTTTTTTGCTAGCACTATGATTAAGGAGTGTAGCAACATCAGCAATACCTTGATCACAGCCTGCTTGGCCATTCATAAATGGTAAACCATTCGCGTTATTATAACTGGTGAAACCTGACATTAAGCTGGTTGTACCTTCAGCATTACATTGCTTAGTGCCATAGCCATTTTTAAATAGTTCTTGAGTACTATTGACAGCATTGGCTTTGGTATGTTTAGCACCAAAAGTGTGGCCAACCTCATGCGCATATACAAATTGATAACGCTTATTAATAACACTATCGGCACTTAACACTAATGGCGTGTTGTTCATTTCTGCGAAATCTTCATCTCCCATCGGTGAACGTGCGTGGCCTTTGGTAGTATTTGATGGCTGTGCTGCAAATGTGGTTAATGTATTTTTAATAATACTTGGATCATTCTGTATCATTTGCTCAATATCTTCAGATACTTCTTCAATTGTGGCATAAGAATAATCAAGATAACTCACTGTTGCAGGTACTAGATGAATATCAATATTATAATGATCCCATACCTTATTTGCTTGCACGATATTTTGATAATGACCAACAACCCACTGTGAAGCGGTTGGCTGGTTTGATAAATCAGTTGGTAAAATTAATGGTGATTCAAAATTAGCTGCATTTACAGTGCCAGTGAACATTGCTAGTAATAAGCATAATTTTTTCTTTTGCATGATTATCCTTTTTTAAATAATACAATATCGCTTATTTAATGAAGTGAATTCTATTTGTTTCTTAATGTAATTAAATACTACAGAGGCTAAAAACAATATCAACATTTAATTTTATTTATATTTAAAATATTCCCTGAAAGATTATTATCAGACGAAAAACGCATTTAAAACACCATTAGAATAAAAAATACAATTAATTCACAAAAAACAAATAAGCCTACTAAATACTATTAGCAGGCTTAATACCATTTAATTAGTTAATACTATGTTTTAAACTATTACTATATATTAGCTATTATTATGAGACTTGCTTAAAATTAATATTCATCATGGAGCACGCATTTAATATCATATTAATCTCTTTATCTGTTAATTCACTATTCACTGAGAATCGAATTAAGTTTTTATTTTTTGGTGTTGCTGGTGAACAAAAAACAGAACCAAAAACATTCATATCTTCCAAATAATCACGCATAATTTCAGTATTCGTTTCAGTGCCTGTTTCTAGGGCAATAATCTGTGACTGACTTTGAATAGTAAATCCAAGTTTAATCAACCCATAACGTAATTTATCGGCTTGTTCTACTAATCGTGAACGACGATCATCACTGTTTTTTATGACATTTAATGTCGCTTGTAATACCGCAATTTCATGAGGCAATAAAGCAGAACTAAAAATAGCCGGTCGTGCTACAAACGGTAATGCTTGCCCTACTTTATGACTACACAATATCGCCCCAGCACGATAAGCAAACGCTTTTGCTAAACTAACAGTTATGAAGTCAACGTCATCCGTTAACCCTAATTCTGCAACAAGCCCTGCACCTTGTGGTCCATGAGTTCCTAGAGAGTGCGATTCATCAACTAAAATAGCACAACCATATTGTTTAGCTAATGCGACAATTTCAGTTAATGGTGCTACGGTACCAAGCGTACTGTAGACCGAATCAACTAAGATCAACCCTGGCCCATTACGTTTAATCAACTTTTCTAAATGACGAATATTATTATGTAAAAAACTATGAATTTGTGCTTCTGCAATCCGTGCGCCTTCCCATAAAGACATATGCGCAAAGAAATCAATATAAACAGGCATATTAACTGGTAGAATCGTCTGGATTAATCCAATATTAGCGGCCCATCCTGACTGCGATAAAATACAATGCTCAAAACCTGTGTAATCAGCAAGTTGATGTTCAAATGAATGATCATCCTCTTTATGTAGGAATATTGCTGACATAACAACATCTTTTTTATTGTTACGTAATGCATCAATATATACTTTACGGATATAATCATGATTTGAAATTGCCAGGTAATCATTACTTTGTAATAACACCCCATTATCTGTAGGCTTTTTCCCTAAAACTAAATGTTGTTGATTTTTTCGTGGGTAAATAAGCTCCTCTAGATGAAGTTCAATTTTTTTTTATAAATTCTGGTAGCATTTTAGCTGAATTATGAATGGTCATTGATATATACCTTTTATTAAAATAACGTTATTCATACAATTATAAATAACACTGGTATATTATTTATTAATATAACAATAAACAACTATTTATTTATGTTATCTGAGCTTAATTAATCTATTTTGTAATTTAATAATATGAGAAAATATATGAAAAAATAATTACACTGAGAAAATGATGAAATATAATGCCGCAATTTTTGATATGGATGGATTATTGCTTGATACTGAAAAAGTCTGCATGACAGCATTTCAGCAAACATGTATTGAAATGAATATCCCTTTTAAACGTGATATTTATCTCAATATTATTGGCCGTAATCAAGCTGGCATCAAACCGATTATTGAACAAGGGTATGGCGATAGCTTAGATTATGCTGTTTTTCATCCCCGTTGGATGCAACATTATCTTGCCGTCGTTGAACACCAAGCTATTCCTGTAAAAAATGGTGTCATCGAGTTATTACAGTGGCTACAAGCACAGAAGATTCCTATGGTCGTTGCGACATCAACCCATAATGCATTAGCACACAAAAAACTTCATTTAGCTGGGCTGACTCAATATTTTTCACATATAACCAGTGGTGATGA
Organism: Photobacterium aquimaris; assembly: GCF_002954455.1. Classification (GTDB taxonomy): domain Bacteria; phylum Pseudomonadota; class Gammaproteobacteria; order Enterobacterales; family Vibrionaceae; genus Photobacterium; species Photobacterium aquimaris. The sequence goes on along the minus strand of NZ_MSCC01000002.1, from coordinate 670,369 downwards.
GGTCATTAATGGTAAACCAGCCCCTGAAATATACCTGCTCGCAGCGCAACGCTTAAATATTGATCCTCAACAATGCCTTGCTTTTGAAGATTCAAACAACGGTGTGAAAGCTGCCGTTGCTGCTAATATGACAACCCTACAAATTATCGATTTAGTTGAACCTGATACTTATACGCGCGCATTAGGGCATCATATTTTTAATACTATGGATGAAGCCCTAACATTTTTAAATGCCGTTTAATCAATAGATAATAACGCTTACAGTCAATAAAAAAGCCCACCAGTTATGATTAACCGGTGGGCTTTTTTCGTCAGTCTAGCTTAGAACAAGTAAATGCGTTACTTCACTGCATTTGCTATCTGTGTGGTTAACTCACCAACAGCAGTTGATAATGCTTCAACTTGCGCACTGTAACCATCTTTTGCAAGTGGCACACTAAACTCAAATGGGTGCACTGTTTGCAAATTACCATTCGCACCAATAATCATCCACTCACCGGCTACATTAGCGACACCTGTATATACACCATTAAACTGGTTAATACGTACCTGTAATCGTGACTCTCCCGCGGTTGATAATGTCGGGGTTAATTGTGTTGCCCATAGGTGATGTTGCTTTTGACGCAAATCATGAGTGATACGACGCGTTAATTGTTTTGCTAATGCCTCACCCCATAGATTTTGTTGGGCTTCAACCATTTCAGTTGCCGAGGTCTGATAAACCAAACCATTACCCGCTAAATGGGCAGCTACCTCAACAGGACGTACAATCAATAATGGCTGATTAGTTGCGTGCGATACTGTTAGCGTCTTTCCTGCTGGTAATAAGAATGTATTTACGCCTTCAGGCGCACTACTACAACCACTAGCGGCTAACGTAATTGCTGCGATGACAAACCATTTTTTCATTATTTACGACCTCCAACAGGTACTGGATCTTTTGTTTTCTCATCACCAAACACAAGTGAATTTGGCTTTTCATTGATTTGACGTAACACCGGTTGAAGCTCTGTCATAACAGCTTCAAAACGAGTTAACGCACCTTCAAGATTCTGATATGGTGCAGCATCAGGACCAAAACCATTTAGGGTTGTTTGGATCTGTTTAAGGCTTGCACGTACATCACCAGGCAATGCTTGAGTATCTTTTTGCTTTAGTAATCGGTCTAAATCGTTAATCGTTTTTTGCATCGTCGCCATTGTTTTCTCAGATGCTTTTAATGTCGCTGTCATTGAATTTAACGTATCTTCAACCGGTAACTTATTAAATTTATTCAGCAAATTAGTTAACTGCTTCTGTACTTCAGCCAAATCACCCGCTTTAGTTGGGAATACCTCATAGCCATCATAGGTCATTAATTTTATAGGTTTTTCTGCTTTATAAACATCAGTACCAACATACAATGCACCTGTTAATAAATTACCAGTTTTCAATGTTGCACGTAGACCTTGCTTAAATTCTTTTTCAAGGTTTGCTTTCAATGATGCAAGTGTACCTTCATCTGAACGATCATAAACTCGCCCTAAATCAATGCGCACCAATACTGGAATTTGCTTACTAGTAAAACCTTCTTGGCTGGTAGGTAAACGTAAAGGCACTTTTTGTACTGTACCAATTTGAATACCACGATACTCAATCGGAGCACCGGCTTTTAAGCCTCGAATCGATTCACTAAACAGCATCACAAAATCAAGGTGCTGCTCAAACATTTTTTCACGTACAGCAGTACGAGTATCATATAAGCGGTAATAGGCTTTTTGCTTAAGTTGTGGCGTACCTTGCTCATCTGCCGGTGTTGTAAATGTCACACCACCTGTTATTAATGACTCTAAAGATCCAATTTTTACATTAAAGCCTTCAGCACCCATCTGCACTTGTACACCAGAAGCTAAAATAAAATTACTGCTAGTACGGACCAAACTATCATAAGGTTCAAAAATAAATAATTGATAATTTGCACGCTTACTATTGATATCAAAACTGACTTTCTCTACACGACCAACAGTAAAGCCATCATAAAGAACCGGATCACCAACGCCTAATTTACCCGCTTCACGGCTAGTTAAAATAACCCGTAAACCTTTCGCATCAGCAGGCGCAACAGGAGGGACATCTAAAGCAACAAAATGGTTCTTATCTTTCTTTCCTTCGCCAGGTTGCATTTCAATGTATGAACCAGAGAGCAATGTATCTAAGCCAGACACTCCCCCTTTACCTATGCGCGGCTTAACCACCCAAAATAGGGTGTCATTTTTAAGCATGCGGCCAGTATCATTGTTCATCTGGGCAGTCACGGTGATATAGCTGTAATCTTTACTTAATTGAACTTTTGTAACGACACCAACTTTTACATTCAACGATTTAATCGCTGTTTTTCCAACTTCAATACCCGATGCATTTGGTAATCGAATCGTGATCACAGGTCCTTGGCTATTAAGGTATTGAACAAACATCCAAATACCAATAGCGAGTGCGACTAATGGAACTATCCATATTGGTGAAACTTGTTTCAAACGTTGTACTTTTGCCTCTGCTGGCTGGTTATCACTCATAATCTGCTTTCTCATTTATGTACACTAGGCACTTCTGAATTGGATTCAGGAGCATCTAACTCTGAATCTTGCTTACATGGTTTATTTTTTGGTGTCCAAAATATCCGCGGATCAAAATTCATCGCAGATAACATCGTAAAGATCACCACCGTCGCAAAGCATAACGCTGCCGGACCCGGTGAAATTGCCATCACATTTTGTAACTGTACTAAAGCGACTAAGATAGCAACCACAAAAATATCAACCATAGACCAACGGCCAATAAATTCTGTTAAGCGGTATAATTTTAACCGTTTAATAGCGACATAACTTGAGTCATTAGCGCGTTTACCAGCACAAAAATAAAGCCATGCTAAGGTAAACATTTTTGCCATAGGAATAAAAATACTCGCTATAAATATTACTAACGCTATCGGCCATGATCCCATTTTCCAAAGTAAAACAACGCCACCAAGAATTGTTGAACCTTCAGTTTGCCCTAAACTCACGGTATACATCATTGGATATAAATTGGCGGGAATATAAAACACTATCGATGCGAGTAAATAAGCCCACGAATATTGTAATGACAGGTTAGCGTTAAAAACATGTAATTGACTATCGCAACGTAAACATCGTGCTTTATGCGACGTTGGTAATGGATTAATTTGATTACAGGCATGACAACCCACATGATTATGATCTAAATGGGTATCACCCGCACGTACACCATCTACATGTTTCATAGCAAAGAACTGATCCCACAACCAGGTTCTATCAACTAATGACACACATTTGACCACTAACACACTATAAAGACAAAAAGCCCAAAATGAGTTACCTAAACCAATATGTGCTAATGCAGAAATTTTTACCAGACTGACTAAAACGCCAATTAAAAAAACATCAACCATTAGCCAAGGTTGAATAGTAAATATGATCCGACATAAAAATTTTATCCAAGCGCGAGCATGAACAACATGGCCAACATTCTTTACTTTATGAGCATGATAATAAAGATATAACACCAGCATTATATATACTGCTGGAAAAACAAGAACAGTTACCATTAATAAAATAGCTAATACACTATTTTCAAAATGTTGCAATGTTTCAGCTGCATTTAGCAGTGTAATTTGATGCCCCATACCATTAACTGTAAAAGAGAGAAATGGAAAAGACAGGCTCAAGACTAACATCAACAAACAAGCAATACCGTAAGCAACTGGACGTTGAAAAGGTAAACTAACAGCCTTAGTTAATGTATGCCCACATCGAGGGCAGGTTGCTTTATCACCTTCATTTAAATCAGGGATATCAACGACTAACCCACACTCTTCACACGCAACCATCATTGATTGTTGCACGTCAATCGCCTCTCGTGCGGGCTTAATTTCATTACTCAACGTACATCACCTATAACAAAAATCTGATGGTATAATTCACTGACATTCTAAGCATTGTTTTAAAAACAAACACATACAAGCAAACTATCGCAGATCAATTCGAACTGGTTTATAAATAAATTTAATTTAAATAAATAGTATTATCTATGCTTTCTGATTCAGTACTATCCAATACTAGTCTACTTATTAGAGCTCATTTTGAACGGTATACATTATAGCAGTATTCTCAATTAATACTGTAGTAGATTTGACTTCTCATCATTTCAACAGATATCTAAAGACGACCTTCTAACTCAAATTACTGCTAAGTTTCACTATTTTCACATAAAAAGCTAATTATTATGCAGTAGTGTTTTATAGTAACTTTCAGTTAAAAACATAAGAAATTGTTACAAATAAAGACTATTCATCAATAATTATAAAGCAGTAGAATGCCACATAATTAGCTATCACTACGTTTTCTAATGAAAAAGACACCACAGCATGAACATTAGCCATAGTATTAGAAAAAAAATCATCCACTACACTTTACTATGTCTAAGCTTATTAATTGTATTTAATATCTCTTATTGGTCCTATAACCAATATAGTAATATTCATAAATTACTTTCACGGAATAAAGCTGTTACAGAAAATAACGTTGCAACTATTATTAGCAAGCATACTAATCTACTCACCGCCATTTCAAATGATGATATAGTCAAAGATACGTCATTATTATTAACACAACGAATTGAAATTGTACGTCCTTACCAAGAAGCTTTTAATATCGAAATATTAGGTATCAGTGATATTAAAGGCAACGCAGTAACAACATATAGCGATAGTATCGAAAATATTAGTTATCGTCGCTATTTCCAACAAGCAATACAAAAAAACAAACTAGCAATAAGTAATCTAATCTATTCTCCTATTTCTAATAGCTATGTTTATATTATATGCAAAGCTTTCACTAACGCCGATGACAGCGGTACTATTTTTGCATCTGTCTCATATTCTGAAATAAAGAATGCACTTGCTTATCAAGAAAACACTAGTATTAGAAATGCTATTTTAAATAATTGTAGAGACTCAAATAATAATTGTAGAAATATTAAAATACTTAAAAGTGATAATTTTTATTCTTCATTAGATAGTAAACAAATATCAAAAAACATTACGAATAAAAAAACATTTAATTATTATACAATCAATAATAATTATCAACTTGAAAGATTAACACTTACCCCATTAAAAAACACACCATGGTATTTATTAACAACAATTAATTACAATCAATATTTAAAGGATAAATTTACATTCGTTATCATAAATATTTTAATTTCTATCTTAGCATCAGTCGGACTTGGATTTTATTTAATGAAAAAAGTATCTATCATTACATCACCTATTGATGATTTCATTAAAGAAAGTGCGGGGATTATACCCATTCAATCACAGTCAAAAAATGATAATATTGTAATGAATCACCACTTTAATAACATCATTAGTACAACTAAAGATGGTGTTTATTGCTCACGCACTAATTTATTAAACCGTAAATATTTCATTCAACATGCTAATACTACCATTCAAAAATATCTTAATGACTTTGCATTACTATTTATTGATCTTGATAACCTGAAAACAATCAATGACACATTAGGTCATCATTATGGGGATGATGTTATTGCAATGTTTGCTCAGCATGTAACCTCATTTTTTAATCATCCTACAGATTTAATTGGTCGATTTGGAGGAGATGAATTTATTGTTCTCACCAATAACTACAACAAAGAATTTGATTTAATTACAAAATTACAAAAGCTTGTTGTTGATCTTAATGGCTCAGTAAGTAATGGTACATTAACGATTCCATTTTCAGCTTCTATTGGTGTGGCGCTCACAGATAACGAAACACGCGATATTGAACAATTAATCATTAATGCTGATAAAGCTGTTTATGACAGTAAGAAAAAAGGCAAGAATTGTTATAGCTTTTATATTCGTCATTAAAAAAAAGCCCCTAATTACAATTGTCTTTAGGGGCTTTTATCAAATAATTATCTTTTAATCTTGCTGTACTGCTGGTATTGGAAATAAACGGTCATAAACAATGTTATAAACATATGCATAAATAAGATAAAAAAGCACCATACCAATATCAAGAACAAAAGCCTCCCAAAGAGTCACTTTCAGCACCCATGACAAAATAGGAATAGTAACAACAAGTAGACCAGCTTCAAATCCAAGGCTGTGAACAATACGGATAGCAGTTGTTTTGACTGCTGTTTTATAGCGACGGTACAACATACGATCAAACCATATATTATATATATAGTTCCAACCCGTTGCTAAAATTGAAAAAGCAATCCCTACTACGCCGACATGACCTCCATCAAACCCTAATTGACTTAATACTCCAACCAATAAAATTAGGCCAATAACTTCAAAACAAACCGCATGGCGAATACGATCCAACCGCGTTCTCATCAAAATTTCCTCAGTACATTTATTTTTTATAATTGATAGCTTTTATGCATATTACTATAAATGTTTTTTTGCTCTTAACAAGCTAGAATCCATCCGAAAAACAGATAGACTGACTATTTGTCTAACAATTCAGATGCTTTATAACGTCGTTGAGTCGTCGTTGTTTTTGATGTAAACATATTAGAATGTATCGATTGTTGTAACGCTTTTTTATCTGACTGAAGTTGCATTATCTGTTGCCGCAATTGTTCTATAACTAATTGATAATCGTTATTTTTTTTGTTCCATCTGATAATTTTTGAAATAAATACTCCATATTACCCGCACTATTTTCAGTCAAATTTTTCGATGTGGTTAATGCTTGTTGGCGCTGCTCTGCTTCAATAGCAAGTTGTTTAACAAACGAGCCCATCTCATCAGCTGATCCAACCAGACGATTAAATATTAATAAAAAAGAACAGATTTCTGTATTAGTCGAAAAATTTGGATAACGAATTTTATGATCTATTTCTGTCCATGCTTCTTCAAAAATAGTCCGTACTTGCACTTCAGTAGAAATACGCCGTTGTTGTAACTCGCTACCAAAGACATAATGCAACGAACGGTAACCCGCAGGATGAATTTTCACTTGAATATCTTGTGACAATTCAGCAAAAACTTCATCATCACCACTTCTTACATAATAAATAGGTGGTTCTTCATACTGCCATTGATTGATTAAATAATCATGAATAGTTAAACCATCATCTTTATACAAATGTAATGCTCGAACACCAATCAGATCAGTAACAATTTCATCATAATTATATTGATTAATACCAAGATATTTAGCGTTAAAAGTAGGACTATGCGGCTGGGTTTTTCTAACAATTTTTTCCATTAAATGTTGTGGATTTTTCACGCGCCAACGAACAGAATGAACGTGGGAACACTGCTGAATAGTACGTGCATAAGACTCTGCTGTAAGGTTTAATGCTTCCGTTCGCTGCTCGTGACATAATCCTATAGCTTTTAAGGTCAGCCACGTTATGGGACTGTCTTGCCACTGCTGCTGACCAATTCGATTGTTGTGTAGAAACTCATCTTCTGTCAAAAGAGCAATACTCATTACTAACTCACTTATTGATAAATAACATTTACTTATAATCGCTAACGGTGAATTAAATAATACACCGCATGTTATTTTAATAACGAGTTAAATTATGCCTTTTACGTATTAACTTCAAGCCTATACAAAATTTAAAATGATAACTAAATTACCACTAAGACATTATTGAATAACTTATTTTAATCACTTGCTGATAATATTCATCAATCGACGCTGCTAACCTAAAATGAGAAAAAGCATATAACGATACATGGCTATATATCTCATACTCACCACGCTGGCCAAAATCGATATAAAGGTAATCATTAGTCGCATCATGACCTATTTTCTTTATCAAATCAGAACTGACAATACACCAATTAATCATGCTTACTTTCCGTCTTATCATTGAAAAAACCATGATGCCAAAAACGCTATAACATATATAGCATTTTTTCACTTGCACCATTTTTGCACTCAAAAACAGCACTTAGATAACGCTTCATCGAGTTATGCTAGTCACTTTAATGTCACTCACGTAAACTGAGATAATTATTTCGTGCTCAATCGTTTAGGAATTTAGTCACATATGAAACGTATTCCAACTAATATCATTACAGGCTTTTTAGGCGCGGGGAAAACAACCTCAATTCTCTCTTTACTTGCACGCAAACCAGAACACGAAAAATGGGCTATTTTAATTAATGAGTTCGGCAATGTTGGTGTTGATGGCGCTATTTTAGAACAACAAGGCGCTATCATTAAAGAAGTTCCGGGCGGCTGCATGTGCTGTGTTGCTGGACTGCCAATGTCTGTAGGTATTAATGCTCTACTGGCACAAAAACCTGATCGTTTATTACTTGAACCTACAGGCTTAGGCCACCCTAAAGAAGTTATCCACAAATTAACCTCTGAAAGCTACCGTAATTATGTTGATCTTCGCGCAACAATAACCGTTGTAGATCCACGCCACTTTGCTGATAGCGTTTATACCGATAACGCCAATTTTCAAGATCAACTTGCACTCGCTGATGTCGTGGTTGCTAATAAAATTGACCAATGTGATGATTTTGATTTATACACCTTTCAAACAGCCATGGAAAAAGCCGAACCTAAAAAAGCCTTAATTGCAGAAGTTGAACATGGTCGTCTTGAACTTGAATGGCTTGATATTGAACGCACAGATCGTCAAGCACAGCATAGCCACCATCATCACAGTCACGATCAAGCTGAGCCATTACCAGAATTAGAATTAGCACCAGGTCAGCAATTTATTCGAAAAGAAAACCACGGTCAGGGATATCACAGTTGTGGATGGTTCTTTGCTGCCGATCAATTATTTGAATTTTCAAAATTATTTAGCTTATTTTCTAATCTTAATGCTAACCGTATTAAAGCGGTAGTTAATACTGAAAATGGTTGCTTTGCATTTAACGTTGTCAATCAAGTGGTATCTGTGAATGAGCTGTCATTAGAAGGCTTTGAATCACGCATTGAAGTGATTGATAGTGAAATTCTACCGTGGGATGAACTTGAAAATATTCTGTGTTCGATTGTAGAAAATACTCTCGCTAAATAATTTTATTTATTCGTCATTATCGAACCATTGCTCATACCGATTGCAGTAATAGTGAGAATTTTTATCTCTTTACTGCTAGGTTATAAAATAGAGCTCATAAAAAGAAGGGAGCACAGATGCTAAACCCTAATACTGCTAAAACAGTGATTGATCACGCCCTATTCCTTGGTGCTGACTTCGCTGAATTATTTGTTGAACATCACCAATCCAGTTCTGTCCAACTTATTTCAGCTGAAATAGATAAAGTTAACTCAGGCATTGATTTTGGGATTGGTATCCGCCTATTTTTTGGGCATAAAGTACTTTACGGTTACACCAACAGTACTGATGAAGAAGAATTAAAACGCGTAACGTCCCTGCTCGCGGCGAAAGATAAACGCGACCAGATTTTAACGGCGGGAGCGCTTAACTTAAATCGTTATGACAATAAACATAGCTGTCAATTACCGCTAAGCCAAGATGCCAACATGGCGGCTAAAATTGCTTTTTTACGCCTAGCAGATCAAGCCGCTCGAGCTGAGAATGAAAAAATAGCCCAATTTATCGGCAGTGTTGCTCAACGTGAACAACAAATCGAAATCTTTAATTCCGATGGTCTTCATATCGACGACACCCGCCATTACACCCGCATATCGGCAAATGCCGTTGCCCAAAATGGCAGCGAACAATCTACTGGCTATGAAGCACCTGGTGCATTTACAGGCTGGGAGTTTAATACTCACATTGATGCACAAAAACTTGGCCATGATGTCGCTAAACAAGCAATGGTTAAACTGTTTGCAGAAGCTTGCCCTTCAGGTGAAATGCCCGTCATTATAGGTAATGGGTTTGGTGGCGTAATCTTCCACGAAGCTTGTGGCCACTTACTTGAAACAACCTCTGTCGCTAAAAAAGCATCCGTATTTCATGATAAAATGGGTGAAATAATTGCTAACTCTGTCGTCAGTGCTGTTGATGACGGCACCATGACCAACCAATGGGGCTCAATTAACATTGATGACGAAGGCATGGAAACGCAGCGTACGCAATTAATTAAAGACGGTAAGCTAACTAGCTTTATGGTTGATCGTATGGGTGGCTTAAAAACAGGTTTTGCGCGCACAGGATCAGGCCGCCGAGAATCTTATAAGTTTGCACCAACCTCACGCATGCGTAATACCTTTATTGAACCAGGCACTAGTACGCTTGACGATATGCTTGCTGGTGTTGAACGCGGTATTTACGCTAAAAAAATGGGTGGTGGTTCAGTACAACCCGGCACTGGTGAGTTTAACTTTGCGGTTCAAGAAGCATATTTGGTTGAAAATGGCAAAATTACTAAACCACTAAAGTCTGCAACCTTAATCAGCACCGGACCTAAAGTATTAAAAGAAATTAGTATGATCGGTAATGATTTTGCCCTTGCTGCTGGCATGTGTGGTTCAGTTAGTGGTTCAGTACCGACAACGGTGGGTCAAGCTGCATTGAAAGTAGATAATATTCTTGTAGGAGGTGGCAACTAATGGCAGATCAAAACGCACTACAGCAAGCGATTGATTACGTACTTGATCGTGTTAAGGCACAAGACGCTGCTGCCGATGTCATTGCTAACCGCAGCAACAATTTTTCATTAAAGGCTAACCAAGGCGAACTTGATGAATATAAAGTCACTTCAGGTCAAGTGATTGGTGTACGCGTGGTTAAAGATCAACGCACAGCCACCAGTTATTCTGAATCACTTGATCTCGCGAGCCTGGATTTAATGGTGGATAATGCACTGACTAATGCGCAATATTCCCAACAAGATCCCCACCAAAAAATAAGCTGTATAGATAGTCGACTTGCAACAACTGAGCCTGAAATTTATCAAACTGAAACGGCAACTGTGGATGAAAAGATTGCACTCGCATTATCGTTAGAACAAGGCGTGGTAAGCAAACCCAACGCAACCAGCGCGCCTTACAATGGCTTTGCCGAATCAGATAGTCATATCATTCTTGCTAATACTCAAGGCACATTGTGTAACCACAGTGAACGTTCAACCTATTGCTATGCTTACACCCTTTATGAAAAAGACGGTAAACAAGCCATGCACGGCGGCATGTCATCTGGACGTGTATTTAATCAATTAGATCCTAATTATTGTATTAATCACGGTTATGAGATGGCGCAAGCACTATTAGACGGCGCTCCTATTGCCAGTAAGCATTATTCTGTGATTTTCACCCTTAGTGCTTTAAGTAGTTTATTTTCTGCGTTTGGAATGTGCATGTCAGGACAAGCAGCGATGAAGGGGATCAACCCTTGGCGTGATGCGCTTGATACGCTTGTTGCGAACCCGCTGCTCACCATTACTGATACTGCATATATTAATGGTGGTTTCTCTATTAAAGCGTTTGATAGTGAAGGTTTTGCAACCCATGACACATTATTAGTCGGTGATGGCAAACTGCGTAGCTTATTACATAATAGTCACACAGCAAGCTATTTTGGTATTAATAACACCGCTAACGGTTCACGTTCCGCTAAAGGTGGCTTAGGTGTGAGTTCTCGTCATACTGTTATTAATACTGGTACAAGTTCTGAAGCTGAAATCACTGCTGGTGAGTATCTAGAGTTAGTCGAATTGCAAGGTGTTCATTCAGGTGCAGATGCGGTAAGTGGCGACTTCTCATTTGGTGCTAGCGGATTTCTTTGTCGCGATGGCAAGCGTCAGCAAGCCGTTCGTGGTATTACTGTTGCTGGTAATTTCTATCAAATGCTCAAAGAAATTGATGCTATCAGTAACCAATTAGAAAATGATTATAATCGCAGCTTCTATGCACCTAAAATCCGTTTTACACGGTTAAATATTGCTGGGAAATAATTCTTTTTGAGAATAAAACCTTACTGATGACGATATTGATATAAATCAAATTCAGTGAGGTTTTTTTGCGAATGTTAACACTTTTCTATATACCCTCACCCTATTTATCTACACAACACACAATCATCATGATTAGATTTAAGATCTATTGCAAAATGCGATACCATGAGTAAAACACCTAATAAGAATAAGACCATGAATCTTACTGCCATTGCGACACTACAAATTGATAATAAAATGTTTGCCAATCCGCGTCGAATCGCATTATTAAAAGCGATCGATGCTACAGGCTCAATTAGCCAAGGTGCAAAATTAGCAGATATTAGCTACAAAGCAGCATTTGATGCCATTAAAGATATGAATAGCTGCCACCAACAACCATTGGTTAATAGTGAGAAAGGTGGCAAAGGCGGTGGTGGTGCAACCCTAACACGTTTTGGTCAACGTTTAATCCAAATGTATGATCTGTTAGATAAAATTCAAGACATGGGTTTACAAGCACTTAATGATGATAATGCCCCTCTTGATAGCCTATTAGGCATAATGAGTCGATTCTCGTTACAAACCAGTGCGCGTAATCAACTCTTTGGTCATATAACAACAATCGAAACCCATGACCTACATGATATTGTTACGATTGCAATCACAGAGCATCATCATATTCAGGCGACAATCACTCATGGCAGTACAATGCGATTACATCTCAAACCAAATAAAGATGTAGTGACATTAATTAAAGGTCCAGCCATTACGGTTTGTAGCGAAGAAAATCTCATTCACGGCAAGCGAGATCGATTTGATAACCAATTACTTGGCACACTGACCGCGATGAAGCAAGATCGTAAATCGACTGAGATCACTATCAGCTTAACCGATGATATTAGTATTTGTGCTTTTGTAGATAATCAAGATGTTATGGATGAAACATTACGCTTAGGAATGCCTATTTACGCTTTATTCCACTCCACTCAGGTTATTGTGGCAAGTATGTATTAAATAGCAGGAATGTGTTCAATAATAGTATTACGCTCAAAGGAATGAGCTTATATCGTCGGGGATTGGTTCTGGATTCTGTGAATCAACACTGCATTCCGTTGAGAACGCATTATAATTAAATCCCTTATTTATACAGGCAGTAAAATTAATATAATCCTCGTATTGCTGAATAATAATCAACCCACAAGAAATAAATACAAATATTAATGTTATTATATTTAGCCAAATTTGCTGTTTTAATGAACGCAAAAAAGTGCGACCGATAACGGCACACAAGCAATACTAATAAACCATAGTGCCGATGATGACAATATCATTAAATAACCACTACCCCCAAGAACACTGATAGCAGTTTAAGGCTTTTTATGCAAAATATCCTGTTATAATGCAGAAATATACCTATTTGACAAAAAAATCACACAAATAGCGATACTTTTACAAATAACTGGTGTTTATATGAGCATGTTTATGATCTACAAATCATGGAGTCTATAGATATTAAATACATATAGACTCCATGATTTTGACATGACGTTGAACCATAAGTTGAGAATTAAATAACAAGCCCACCATCTACCTTTATTACTTGCCCTGTAATAAAGCTCGATTGAGCACTAGCTAAAAACAATGCGCAATTCGCAATATCTTGTGCTTTACCCATCCGCTGTAACGGCGTTTTTGATGTCATATGATTAATTACCTTTTCAGGTAAATCGACCGTCATAGGGGTTTCTATAAACCCAGGGGCGATACAGTTTGCACGAACTTGTGCACCTTTACGTGCAAATTCTTTCGCCCATGACTTGGTCATTGCGATCACACCTGCTTTCGTCGCGGCATAGTTAGTCTGACCTATATTACCATCAGTACCAACAACAGATGACATGGTAATAATAGAGCCACTCCCTGTTTGCATCATTGTGGGGGCAATGGCTTGGGTCATGTTAAACACCCCTTTCAGATTTACATCCATGACTAAGTCCCAATCCGACTCTGTCATTTTATCAATCAAATTATCACGCGTAATACCGGCATTATTCACTAGCACGTCAATTTGCCCATATTGCGCTGTGATTTTTCTGACAGCTTCAGTAACGCCATCTCTGTCACAAACATTAAGCTCTAGAGTTGTAACATTAGGAAACTGTTGTTCTAAATCAGCCATCATGCCCATGTTCATGTCACAAGCAATAACACGGGTTGCATTTTGGCGGGCAAATGTTTCAACGATACAACGACCAATCCCTTGAGCCCCACCTGTTACAAGACATACTTTATCTGTTAGCATATTTTTTCCTCATTATATTTATTACCGTCCTACAAATAAGCTAAAAATCAACACTTACTATCAGTCTAGATAACTCTAGCCAGAACATTAAGCTCAATATCACAAGACACAATTGCAGAAATAAGACACTTACAGTTAAATTCAAGCGGTAACAAATGCAACCATGCTTATATTAAGTATACTTTGATCATAGAAGTAATATCGATAAATCGATAACGCAGGGAAAGCGATGTTAGATAAAATTATTTTTTTTCTTCATGTAGTACGCTGCCAATCAGTCACAGAAGCAGCCAAGCAATATGGTATATCTGCCTCAGCAGGAAGCCGTTGGATCACTGAACTGGAAGAAATGATGGGCATAAGCCTTGTTAAGCGCACCACGCGAAAAATTTCAGTCACCCAAGCAGGGCAGCATTTATTTCAACGATTTACACAAATTAATAATCAAATTACTGATGTTCTCAATGAAATTCAAAATATCAGTCAAGAAGATATCGGCACGATTAAGGTCGCATGTACACCACTGTTTGCTAAATACTATCTCAGCGAAATCATTGGTGAATATGTTAGTGATAATCCTAATATTAATTTCGTGGTTATTGAAACTGCTTTTGAAGTTGATAATGTCCATGAAGTCGATTTTGCAATCCGTGCCAATGCGACATACCGTGGTTTTCAAGATAAAGACAGTTTATTAGTAAAACGTACGTTACTACGAGAACCGCTTAAAGCATGTTGCTCACCTGCTTATATTGCGCGTTATGGTCAACCCGTTGTGCCTAATGATTTGAAAAAACATTTATGCTTATTTGCGACAACATTAGTGGGTGGGAATAGGTGGATATTTGAACAAAATGGCGAATATAATTCAGTTCAAATTTCGCGAACTGTTGAGGTTGATGACAGTGAAATTTTAAAAAATATTGCCTTAGCTGGCGGTGGAATTGCTTATCTACCCTACAGTTTAATTCAGAATGATTTACAAAATAACAAATTAATCTCAGTATTAAATGACTATATTAGTAGTGAGTTTGAATTAAGTTTGTATTACAAACCAAGAAAATACATGCCTGCACGCTGTGCAAACTTTAAAGATCATTTACTTAAACGGGTTACTGATATAAACCTGAGTCGTAATGTCACTTAATTTACTAAACATCATATACAAAAAAGCCAGACTTTCGTCCGGCTTTTTTATTACACTAGCGCAAATTACGCGTCAGTACGAGGCTTACGGTCGCCTGCAGGACGTGCTGCACCATCACGGTTGCCACGGTAGCCACCACGGCTATCGTTGCCACGGTTGCGATCGAAACGACGCTCGCCACCACGCTCACCGCTACGGTTGCCGTCACGGCTACCACGGTGACCACTACGCTCACCGCCACGGTTGCCGTCACGATTACCTGTACGTGGACGGTGCTCACGTAATACTTCACCTTCAACAACAACTGCTTTCACGTCATTCTGACGAATACGTAGTTTCTTCAGTTGCTCTGATACTTCTGCAGTCATCTTCTTAGGAAGTTGAACAAAAGTATGAGAAGGAGCAAGTTTGATTGCACCAATGAACTCTTTGCTTAAGCCAAGTTCGTTTGCGATTGCGCCAACGATATCTTTAACTTGAACACCTTGCTCACGACCAACTTGTAATTGGTAAGTATCCCAATCAGCGTTGTTGAAGCTACGACGCTCACCACGCTCAGGACGGTCACCACGACGATCACCGCGCTCAGGACGGTCGCCACGACGATCATCACCACGACGCTCACGACGTTGTGATTCACGCTCGATAGCAGCGATCATTGGATCTGGACCTTTATAGAATAAAGGACGGTTACCTTGCTGACGCTGAAGAAGCATTGCCGCTAGTGTTGCTGCATCAACATCGATTGACTCTTGTAGTTTTTCAACAAGTTCAACAAATGCATCTACGTTAGTTTGTTCTTTTTGTGCTGCTAGTTCTTCACCTAAACGGTTTAAACGAGATGCAGCAACTAGATCACGTAGAGGAAGTTGGATTTCTTCCATACGAGACTTAGTAACACGCTCGATAGTACGTAGCATGCGGATTTGGTTAGTACGAACCAATAGGATCGCTTTACCGTCACGTCCAGCACGGCCAGTACGACCAATACGGTGAATGTATGATTCAACATCAAATGGGATATCGTAGTTGAATACGTGTGTAATACGTGGAACATCAAGACCACGTGCCACAACGTCAGTTGCAACTAGAATATCAATCACGCCACGTTTAATATGATCAACAGTACGCTCACGAAGCGACTGAGGAATATCACCGTGAAGTGCCGCAGCTTTAAAGCCACGAGAAGATAACCAATCAGCTAGACGCTCAGTATCTTGACGAGTACGAACGAATACGATTGATGCATCTGTGTTTTCAGTTTCAAGAAGACGACTCATTGCTTCGTCTTTCTCTACGCCCTTAACAACCCAAAATTGTTGAGACACTTGAGAAACAGTGCGGTTTTCACCTGCAACGTCAATACGTGCTGGATCACGTAGGAAACGATCAACGATTTCTTTAACGATTGGAGGCATAGTTGCAGAGAAAAGTACACGTTGTGCAGTTTCTGGTGCTTGTTCCATGATCCAAGTAACGTCGTCAACGAAACCCATTTTTAGCATTTCATCAGCTTCATCAAGAACGAAAGTATGTACTTCGTCTAGGTGAAGTTGCTTACGTGAAATAAGGTCTTTAACACGACCAGGTGTACCTACAACAATGTGTGAACCATTTTTTAGTGCACGCATTTGGTCAACGATTGAAGCACCGCCGTAAATCTCAAGAACCTTAAGGCCTTTGATGTTTTGACCAAGAACTTTAATTTCTGCAGCAACCTGAATTGCAAGCTCACGTGTTGGAGCCATAACAATAGCTTGTGGCTTATGCTGAGAAAGATTTACTTTATTTAGTACAGGCAGCGAGAACGCTGCAGTTTTACCAGTACCAGTCTGTGCTTTACCAAGCGCATCTCTACCTGTTAGAAGTAGAGGAATAGAGGCTGCCTGAATAGGTGTTGGTGAAACAAAACCCATAGAGTCTAGTGCAGATAATAGTGTGTCGGCCAAATCTAGTTGGCGAAATTCTGTAACAGTTTCTTGCATTGGGATCCCAATATATGAACGACTTAAAAACGGGGCCCCTTTGCTACAGAGGGTTCTGCAACAGCAACCACTAGCACGGGCCTCGACTAATAGGGGGCGTATTGTGGGCTAATACTTGATAAAAAGCTAGAAAAAATTGAACAACGTCACAAAATAACTCACAAACATCTATTTATTGAACAAATAGTACACCTGATAAACATCCGATGATTTTTTATCGATTATCAATTAACTATGTTGTTGAAAATACGAACAATACCATAATTCAAATCTTGCCATCTTTGATTGAACATACTTTTGTTATTAGATTAGAGTTATCTTTTATTAGTCTTTTTATATTGATCGCTACCCTTGATCTTTTTATAGAGGCAGGTTTTAAATTTTTTATTCTCTATTTTAATCATAGCAACATAGAATATTTTTATCCCTTGTTTATAAAGACTTTTATGTGGCTTTTCAGACTCTTCCGCACACAACAACGTGGATAACTTAAACTAAAAGCATAAAATATACTAAGTTAATGCTATTTTTTGTTTCTAACTTATATTTACGACATAAATTAAAAATTTTGTCATATATTGTCTTTGAATATTTCATTTAAGATAAAAAACGCTTTAAATCACACTTAAGCTATTGATTATATAACTTATGATTATGCCGAATGAAAATTTAGACAGGCAAATCTTGGTTTTAGATAACCAAAAACGTATAGTGTCTATGTCGATAATCTGAGACCAGACATAATGTTTCAAGATAACCCGCTGTTAGCACAGCTAAAAAAGCAAATCCAAGAAACACTTCCTAAAAAGGAAGGTTACATCAAAGCGACCGATCGTGGCTTTGGCTTTCTAGAAACTGATAACAAAGAAAGCATCTTCATTCCGCCTATCTATATGAAAAACGTTATGCACGGTGATCGTGTTATCGCCGTGCTTCGTACTGAAAAAGAGCGCGAAGTTGCTGAGCCACAAGAGCTTGTTGAGCAAGCTATTACACGCTTTATTGGCCGTGTAAAACTGATTCGTAATCGCCTGCATGTCATCCCTGATCACCCCCAGTTAAAAGAAGCGATTAGAGCACGTGCAGCAAAAGGCATTAATCCCGAAACACTTAAAGAAGGTGATTGGGTTGTTGCTGAACTGACTCGCCACCCTCTTGCTGGTAGTAATCAACCATTCTTCTGTGATGTTACTCAAAAAATCACTGACAGTAATGACAAGATTGCACCTTGGTGGGTGACACTTGCTCGCCACCAGCTACCGAATGCAGAGCCTGCACCACAAGATAGCTGGACCATGCTTGATGAAGGTATTGAACGCCAAGACTTAACTGATTTACCTTTCATTACTATTGATGGTGAATCAACCAAAGACATGGATGATGCCTTATACACTGTCGCTAAAGATGACGGCAGTTTTGAAATCACCATTGCGATTGCTGATCCTACTTCTTATATTGCTGTTGGCGATAAGATGGATGATGAAGCACGTGAGCGTGGATTTACCATTTACCTTCCTGGCCGCAATATTCCAATGCTGCCACGTGAACTAAGTGATGAATTATGTTCGCTTATCGAAAATGAAAAACGTCCTGTTTTATGCTGCCGTGTTTCAATTGATAACACGGGTGTCATTCAAGACGATATCTCTTTCTTTGGCGCGTGGATCAAGTCTCAAGGCCGTTTATCTTATAACAATGTGTCTGATTTCCTTGAAAACGGCCATTGTGATGACTGGACACCAAACCCAATTATAGAACAACAAATCGTTGCTCTTCAGGGTTTTGCAACACTGCGTTCTGATTGGCGCATGGCAAATGCTGTGGTATTCCCAGATCGTCCTGATTACCGTTTTGAGTTAAGTGAAGATAACGACGTTGTTGCTATTCACACCGACTTACGCCGTATCGCTAACCGCATGATCGAAGAAGCAATGATCACAGCTAACATTTGTGCGGGTCGTGCTTTACAAGAGAAATTTGCAACGGGTGTATTTAACGTTCATAGCGGCTTCAACCAAGAAAAACTTGATGCAGCAATGGAGTTCATTACTAACGCAGAAGCACCGTTTACTAAAGAAGAAGTTGTTACTTTAGAAGGCTTCAGTGCATTACGTCGTTGGTTAAATACGCTTGATAGCACTTATCTTGATAACCGTTTACGTAAATTCCAAGCATACAGTGAAGTAGCTAATACACCTGCGCCTCACTATGCAATGGGTCTAGATGTTTACGCGACATGGACATCACCGATTCGTAAATACGGTGATATGATCAACCATCGCTTACTTAAAGCGTTGATCACAGGCAATGAGCCAACACAAAAGCCTGATGACAATGTAGGTGATGAAATTGCTAATCACCGTCGTCATCACCGTATGGCTGAACGTGATGTGTCTGATTGGTTATACGTGCGTTTATTTAAAGATGCCGTGAAGAAAGAAACGGTCTTTAAAGCTGAAGTCTTTGATATTAACCGTGCTGGTATGCGTGTACGCTTACTTGAAAACGGTGCAGCAGCCTTTATTCCAGGCTCGCTGATTGTTGATAACAAAGAACGTATTGTGTGCAGTGGTGAACTTGGCATTATCAATATTGATGGTGTTAAAGAGTACCAACTAGGTGATACTTTTGATGTGAAGTTAGCCGAAGTTCGCGCTGCAACACGTCAATTAGTGGCTAAACCTGTACAGCAATATCCTGCGCCAGAAGTTACTCCTGCGCCAGAACAAGCAACAGACGCACCACAAAAAGCATAACGATATAAATCGGCTTTACCGCAATAAAAGGCCAGTGATCACTGGCCTTTTTTACAGCTTTCACACTATTATTCCAATATAAATAATTCACAGAAGTCAGCCCTCAATGTCAAATCATACTCCAGCAAACAATAACAAAAAGAACAACACGCCAGAACAAATCCAGCTTATCGAGCAACAAGTAAAACAGTGGCTTGAAGACGTCGTCATCGGCCTTAATTTATGTCCATTTGCTGCAAAACCTAACCGTAACAAACAAATAAAAATTTTTGTTAGTGAAGATAATAATGAAAATGATCTGCTTGAAACTATTTATATGCAGTTCAAAGAGCTTGATGAAACACCGGCAGAAACACTAGAAACTATTTTAGTCGTCGCCCCTTTCTTATTTGAAGAATTTGACGATTACAATCAATTTCTCGATCTTGTTGAAGGCTTAGTGGTACAACTAGGCAAAAGTGGTACCTACCAAATTGCGAGTTTTCACCCTGATTACTGTTTCTATGGCGCAGAGCCTGATGATGCAGAAAACCTGACCAACCGTTCACCCTACCCTGTATTTCACCTTATCCGTGAAGAAAGCATGGCTAAAGTGATCAAGCATTATCCAAATCCGGAAGCTATTCCTGATCGTAATATTGAATGTGTTGAAAATTTAACTTCAGAACAAATGCGTCAGTTATTTCCTTATTTAATCAAATAAATCTTCACTTACTTTCGGTTATAAATCGTGAACTAATCACACTAAAATGACGGCAATATCGAATCATTGCCGTTATTTATTTGTTATATTAATGAGCCGCTAGATTTTTCGTTTAGGTCTCATCATTTAATGTTATTACTGTCACGGTTATACTCACCCAATACTCGCTTTATACTGCCTTTTTTCATTACCACACTAATGATCATCAGTTATCCTTTATTAATACCAATGATGACTGCTCATTCAGCATTATGGATCAATCTTCCTTTTGTATTATTGGGTATTGTAATAATCCTTAATTACAGGCTTCCTCAAGCTGAAAGTGGGCTTATTGCCATCATTATGTTGATTGCCTACAGCATAATTATTAACTGGCTCCAAGTGTCATTAGCAAACACAGATACCAAGTTGATATTTTGCCTTTTAGCGACATTATTACCGCTTAATATGCTGTTGCTGCGTTTTATTCGATACTCACAGCGGTATGTACTTGCTTCAGTAACGCTAGTGTCATTACTGATGCTCCAGTGTGCCATTGGCGCAGCGGTTAGTTACTTTTATCAAGCAGACTTCTCAAACTGGCAACAAATTCACCTGTTTACCTACCACAATATTTCATCATTACCGCTGATATTAGTTGTGTTTAATCTCGCAATAAGTTGTTGTACTGGCGCGTTAGCCATCAAATATCATCAGCGTATTGACCGCCATATCTTTATTTGTACGTTGTTATCAACCACTACCTTTATCTTTTTTCATTACCCTTTTATTTCCAGTAGTGCGTTTACACTGTGTGCGTTGTTGCTATTAATTGACATCGGCTATTGTCGTTATCAGCAAAGCTTTTATGACCCATCGACTCAACTTGCTGATCATCGCGCACTGGAACAGGCCTTAACTCGCCTGCACTCCCCTTATACCATTGCCGTTATCGACCTTGATAATCCCGATAAGATTATCGAGAAACATACTCCCCAAGCTATCATTGATATTCAGCGTTCAGTGGCAAACTTACTCACACAACAGCCACAATTATTACCGCACTGCTATTTTGCATCTCAGCAAATTATTGTCATTTTTGAACATATAGATTGTGATGTTGCACTGGTGATATTAACCCAATTACAACAAGATATTGCGGCTGCAAAACATATTATTGAGCCGATTGCCGTTGAATCTGAGCATAATGAAACCGCTGCAAAACCCCAAAAAGGACGTAAAAAGACCCTCAAGATAAGTGTCAGCATAGGTATTAGTCATAGTCATGATGAACACCTGCCAATGACGGTTTTACAGCGCGCAACTGATGCTTTAATGACAGGAAAACAAACAAAAAAGAAGAAAAATCAGATCTATACTGCGGTAAACAATGACTAACAAACATCTACCCTATGATGTAACAGGCAAATAAAAGCCCGAGAATTATCGGGCTAACTAAAAGTTTACAATCATTGTTGTAATTTTAGTAAAGAGCAAGGCACAACCATAAGTCGTATTAGCGCTCTCAGCGGCCATACCTACGCTAACGACTAGATAAGAAACATTTTTATAACATTATCCACCAAAAAATAACCTTTTTATTTAATGCTCGAGCGAATATCTGAACATAACAGCTTTAAATTGAAATAATCACACCTCAATCGCGAGCTTACTGTTCAACTGCTTATTTGGAATTTTGGTATAAAATAATAAGAGCTAACTAATTATTGATGAGCCATCACACGGGAGGATAAAAATGAACAACCAAGATAGAATTGAAGATATGGAACAAAAAATATCCATTGCCTATCAAGAAGGTCATTTTGAGCAGGCTAGAGCCCTTGAAAAAACACTCAAGCGTATTCGTGGACATCATAATTTATACGATGAAAATGACCCCTATTCCCTAGAGGGAAGAATTTTTAACGATGATGAATAGCATATCAATGGATAAGTAAAATCACCATTTTGCTTATCCGTTGTATAAACTTATCATATTATAACTACTGCTGAATTTCGGTATTATTTGCTTGTTCATTTATAATAGCACCTGAATACAAATCCATTTCTAATTCAACATGCTCGCCTGCTTTATTACGGGCTTTAACAGCAATCTCATTATGTTTGCGCTCGACTTTAATCATTCGAAAATCATAATAGCCACTAGATTCAAGCTGCTTCATTGCAGTAGGTACACTTATCATTTCAACCACAGATGTATCAATTGGATCAGCATTACTGACATAGCTTTGTAGAAGACAACACATACTGCTACTAATGAATAAGACTTTTATACTTCGAATCACCTTTACCCCTTAATAGCATTATCGCTATGGTTTGATTGAATAATAACGTATTCGCAAACTATGATGCCAATAAAAATCCATGCTAACAGTGGCCTATAATAACTTAACAGCCCATGATAATTATTAGCAATTACATCCTATAGCTTGCCATTATCAAACATCGTCATTTTAAAGGATAACATTATGTCAATATTATACCGTATCGAAACTGATAGTATGGGTGAAATAGAAGTTCCTAAAGACGCGCTGTACCAAGCTCAAACCCAACGCGCAATCAATAATTTTCCCATCAGTGGCTTAACCATGCCAAGTGCCTTTATTCAAGCATTGGCTTATATCAAGCAAGCGGCTGCGCGTACCAATCTCGATCTCCAACTGATTGATGACAAAATTGCACATGCTATTATTGACAGCTGTCAGCTGATTATTGATGGTCACCATCATGACCAATTCCCCATTGATGTTTTCCAAACTGGTTCTGGCACAAGCTCTAATATGAATGCCAACGAGGTTATTGCCACTTTAGCCTCACAACATTTAGGCATTAAGGTAAGTCCTAATGACGATGTTAACTGCGCTCAAAGTAGTAACGATACCATTCCAACAGCAATTCAAGTCAGTGCTGCATTAACTTGCCACCAGCAACTCTTACCAGCATTACTTCATTTAGAGCAAGCACTCGAGAATAAAAGTCAGCAAGTTAATCATTGTGTGAAAACAGGCCGTACCCACTTAATGGATGCAATGCCGATAACCTTAGGACAAGAACTAAGTGGCTGGCAAAGCCAAATTGAACATGCGCGACGTGGCATTGAGCTAGCATTAGACAATGTATCAGCATTAGCGCAAGGAGGAACCGCAGTTGGTACGGGTATTAACACTCATCCACACTTTGCTGCGATTTTCGCAAAAAATATTGCTATCGCAACCGCCGTGCCGTTTAGCACTAGCAGCAATTTCTTTTACAGCATGAGTAGCCAAGATGCTGTTGTGGCTTTATCTGGCCAATTAAAAACTCTTGCTGTTGCTATTATGAAAATATCGAATGACTTACGCTGGATGAATTCAGGTCCGTTAGCGGGTTTAGGTGAAATTGCATTAGAGCCATTACAACCAGGCTCATCTATTATGCCCGGAAAAGTTAACCCTGTGATTCCAGAAGCGGCAGCTATGGTCGCAGCGCAAGTTATCGGCAATGATGCAACCATTACCGTGGCAGGTCAATCAGGTAACTTTCAACTCAATGTCATGCTACCTGTTATTAGCTATAATTTACTGCAAAGCATTAGCTTATTAGCCACAACGGCAACGCAATTAGCAGACAAAGCGATTACTACATTTATAGTGCGAGATGATCACCTCAAGCACGCTCTTAGTAAAAATCCAATTCTTATTACCGCATTAAACCCTGTTATTGGTTATTTAAAAGCAGCCGAGATTGCGAAGAAAGCCTATAAAGAACAACGACCAATTATTGATGTTGCTGAACAAGAAACGGATTTAACCCGCACTGAGCTAGAGTTATTATTAGATCCTAAAAAACTCACTCAAGGCGGAATAGCGCAATAATGCATTATGTCACCACAAAATAGAAAACATCGTTCAGTTTTTGAACATTAATCCAGTGAATGTTAGTATTAAGCAATAAATCACTGCCATTACTTGTCCAAAAATAAAACTGGATGTAACGTATAATATAAATAAACGCCAGTTCTGTACTCCGTACTGGATATCACTTACAAGCAAAGAGCATTATTAATGAAAAAATTTGTTTTAGCAGCAGCTATCGCATCAACACTATTTTTAGCAGGTTGCAGTGATAAAGTTGACGAATCCACGCTTACCAATGTTGTTCAAACAAGCCAATATGAGCAACCTAATCTAGGTATTACTGCACAAACAACACCTTTCGCAGTAAAAAACCTTAAGATCACGAAAGTATTACTTGATACTAAAACAGACTACAAGGCAGAAGTAAGTTACGACTTGGTTGCCAATAAGAGCTTAGATGAATTTAAAAGCTCAATGAAAGAAGTGACAGCTAAATCACAAGCACCAGCCTCAGATACCACAGCTGATGCAAAGAAAGATGATATGTCTTCAGCGTTACATACTCTAAAAAACAACCTTGCTGCTGAAGTAATGGTCGTTGCATTTGGCGCTAAATACGGTGATTTTAAAGCAGGTCAAATTGTTGATACTGTTCATGAAACGGTATCATTGAAAAAAGTAAATGATCAATGGGTTAAAGATTAATTTTATTAACCCTATTAGGAAACGCATTTGTTAGTTAAGTCTAAATGATAAGTTGAACTAACTTTTAAAGGTATATAAATCCGAGCCTACCTTATCTATATGCTCGGATTTATTTTTACGTAACAAAAATTAATTATCCCCTCCTGCCTCCAAATATAAATTAAATCAGTACCTAAGTTCATTTTCCCTACACTATTACCCAATATCTACCTGTTGTAGCAGCCACAACCGTTAGAAAAAAGAGCCTAGCTACCTAAGTGATAGTTCTTACTCCTTCTAGAAAAAAAAATTACACTCAAGCATTATTGAAATTAAATAATAAATGTATATTAATTACTGATTGTTACCATAAGTTTTTTTGCTTTAGGTGTCGTGATTTCTGATATATAAAATAAAAAACAATATCTTAACAATAAAAACCACAAGGATTGACATATGTTACAAAGGAATGTATTAGCAGCTGCCATTGGATTAGCGATATCCCCTTTCTTAGTTGTCTCAGACGCTTATTCAGCTCAACCAGATCAAACTAAAACGCTTTACTCTGAACAAAATTATTTTAATCAACAATATCAATCGATGTACTCGCAAGTTAACCAACGATTGGAAGAAGTAAGAACTCAGGCTGAAGATGAAAACAATATTATCATCCAAGACGGAAAACGTTACATCGAACTAAATGGCGTTCAATTTGAGTTGCATGATAAAAACAATCCAATCATACCTTTACGGTCGTATGATGATATATCAGCCATAGAAGCACTATTCCCATTTTTCAATAATGATTGGGAATTAAGTTGGTCTGAGGGCGGTGCTGTATTTGTTAACAAATACTTTGGAAATTATAACTATGGTAACGGCTGTTTAATCGAATATTTCCCAAGAAAAAGCGTGCAAAATGGTGAACTAGTTGATGTGGTTATTGATACATCCAGTTGTTCTGTGAATTCATTTGATAGTACTATCCGCTATTTTGGTAATCCAATAACATTTACTCCAGACCAACTCGATCAAGAAAGTTTCCGTGCAACTGCCATTGAGCGCTATAAAGATCGCCTTTATGTTACTCGTTCCGTTCCAAATGAATATAACTATATCGATGTCTACGATATTAACACCAACCAAAAAGTTGCTCGATTAGATGCTATTACGACTTCAGATGGGCAAACACATAACTTTCGTCAATTAAATGAACTTTATATCGAAGATAACCATCTGTTTATTGTTTCGTGGGAAGCTAACCGTGTAGATGTGCTGGATCTCGATAACAACCATCAGCATGTTATGCAAATAGGTATTGACACTTCTACTGGCAGTGGATTGTACCGCCCTCAATCTGTCGTGGGCAACAGTGACTATCTTTTTGTTTCCGATGCTAAAGAAAATATCGCCGTGATACAGCGCTCGGAAGTAACACCAGAGAACTCTAACCATATGAACCGTTTTGCTTCGCTTGCTTTTGGAGCTGGGCAATACAGTCATCGCTTAGTACAAATGCATATTTTAGGTGATTATTTACTCGTCAATACCACTAATAACAATTACGTTATTTACGATATTCGTAAGATTGAGCAAGGTGAAATATTACAACCTGAAAAAACGGTTACCACAGCACCAAATAAAATTGACCGTTTTGGTGACTATTTAATTGTTAATATTAATAATCGTTTAGAGTGGCACCATATTCCAACTTTTGTTGAAAATAACTTTGAATTTATTGCTCCTGAAGGAAAAGTACTTCAAATCAATAATAGTCAAGTTACTAATTTTCAAGATATTCACTCTGATAACAATGAACTTGTCACTGTTAGCTCGGATAAAATAACGATCAACAAAATCATCGATGGTGCTATTTTATTTAACGCTAACGAAAGAATTGATAGTACTCCGATCATTTATGATCAAATTATGCCAAGTGCTATCCAAAAAATTTATACCAACAACGAATCTTTTGACTTAATCACTAACCCAAGCCTTCGATCCGTAAGGATTAATGAGCTAGTTCATACAACTTTCGTTGATAATAATACTGTTCAAATTACCAATTATAACGCCAAGAAAGTCAACAATATTGATATTGAAGCACGTATTAACGGTGTAAATAAATGGTTTGTCCTTGGTAATATTGACCAAATTCCCCCTTTCACAAGGATCACCTTACCCGTAACTGCTTTTGGTGAAGTCGGTCGTTATAACAGTAAAAATGCTGATGGTGTTTTCGACATCACTCATATCATGATGGGCGAAGATAAATTTAATAAACTCCTTAAGACCTCATTCAGTTCTAAAACCGATGAGTTTGTACAAAAACTTCAAAAGATTAAACCACGTTGGAGTATTCAAACCTTAAATATTCTGGGAGGAGAAGGAAGTAATTGGCTGAAAATGAGCCCATTGCATGCCCGTGAAGCTCTGATAATGCTCACTAACTTTGCCTATATGGCCTCTTCAGAAGAGTTTAAGTTATTCTGGTTTAATTTTAGTGAGATGTTCAGTAATGGCGAAGAAATGTTTGGTAATGCTGGGCGTGTAGATGGACCTGGCGGATATTTTAAACCTGAAGACTATGAATACTATTACAACGGTATGATGAATCGTGATTATTTAAGAATCGGTGCCGTAAAGAATGTCTTTGGATATGGTAATGTTGGCTTTACAGGTGTTAGTGAAACTTTTTACTACACACATTATTATGGATACTACGGTGTGTTAGCCCATGAATTTGGTCATGGTTTTGATGGTAAGCAACTTTATGTAGATGGAAGTGCTTTTGCTTCCGGCAACTTTGGTTTTCAGCCACTGATGACAGATATTGGTATGTTTTTAATTCGTAAAGGAGATATGCCGTACCTTTCGAGCGATGAAGATCTTAATGGTTTTTACAAAGATGAAAATGCCCAATACCGCCACTTTGCAGCAACAAGTAAAAGGGAACACCGAAGTGACAATGAAAGTAATCTCATTGACCAGTGGTATATGAGTACTTCAACTATGCCACAAGGTTGGTTTGCTCATAGCGAAAGTTTCCAATATCAACAGTTAAATAATCATGAGAAAACCGCAATTGCTAAACTGAAAAAAGACGGATCTCAGATCCCTGTCTGCCGCTTCACACAGACCATCGAAGGCAATCTTAAAACTTTGTATGGATTTGTTGATGAGATTGAAACTAATACTTATCGTTGTTCATTTGGTACAGAAATGAGTTACCTATTAAGTGATGGAACGGCTATCTATCCGAACTCTGAGCTCAACGAGTTTGACTGGCTCTCATTGCATCACCCATCTAAAGATGGCGAAGTAGTGCTTACAGGGGATGGACTAACACTGTGCAGCATCGATAAAAATGATTTTTATGGTGTTGGCTTTAAAGATAGTAATAATTATTGTACACAATCACCTGAAGTATATTGGTCAAATGGTAATCGCTGGCGTTTCTTTACTGGTTTTAATTCCTACAGTTATAAAAAATAAATACCTGTAAATAAGTTTTTAATATAAAAACCCGAGGAATAAAAACCTCGGGGTTTATTAAATAATAACTAATTCCACAACTTAACTAATATAATATGTCTATTAATTACAAAGGAAATTGTAATGGATAATAAACGCAGAAAATTTTTAACTGCTGCGACAGGCTCTATACTGATTGCTCCATCTTTATTACCGACTTCAGCATTAGGTTACGAGAATATAAACAATAGTGTGTTATTATCTGAATTCGATGACGTTCAATCACTCCTTAATAATAATATAAGAGTTTTAATTTTAAATCCTGAAGTCGTATATCAATGGAGTAATATTTCATTGCCTAGTGGTACTAGCATAATAGGCAATGGAGCAACAATAAAAACAACATCACTAACTTTTCCTATCATTAAAATTGATGAGCACAGCACAAATATTATAATCAAAGATGTTCGCTTTGATGGTGATGTTAGTACACCTATTAATATGCCAGTTCAAGCAACACATATTGGTATTGAAGTGTATAAAGCATCGAATATAACGATTGAAGGTTGTGATTTTAAAAACTTTCTTGGAACAGGAATTTCTACATTTAATTATACTGGCCAAAAAATGTCTAGTGCGATCCAGGTTAGAGGGTGTCGTTTTATAGCATGCCAATATGGTTTTACAGCATGGTACAACTGCGAATATGGTATACTTGAGGGCTGCCATTTTACAGAGTGTCGAGCTGCGATTTTTATATGTAGTGGAAATTGGCTTGTGACTGGAAATATCGTTGTAAAATGTCGAGCATCGTATATCGCAACAAATTTAGCAAATGAGATAGCCTTCTCTACAGGTGGCAATTTTAGTCATGGAAATGTTTCGAATAATACATTCAACCATAGCAACGATTCACCATGGGCTGCAACCCCATTACAAGCAGGTACTACATTCGAGAATATTGCAGGGATCTACTTTAAAAATGTTCTACCTGTTACATTTACTGGAAATGCTCTCTGGTACACTGATATTAACATCTCAAATATCGAGGATGATTTTTACTTTACTGGTTGTACGTTATCAAATAATACAATAAAAGTAGCGGGAACATCTAAAGTATATCTATCAGGATGCTGGATTAGAGCCTCTGTAAACTATAATAATAACGACGTTATTGTTCACTAGAAAAATATAAATAGTATTACTTTATGATTCATTGTAATTAATAAGTAAAATCCGAGAGACTGTTATTCTCTCGGATTTTATTTCAATAAAAAGCACTTAAATACACATACCATCTGACAAATAAAATCACTTTAATATAGATTTTAAATAGTTATCAATATCTTATACATGTCTTATTAGCAGTATGTTTCTACTCTTGATTACTTATCAATTGGAAATAATTTACCCTCAAAAACAGTACCATAGATAGGAATGTTTTTTAAGTTGTTCAATTCCACTTTATAAGGGTCTTGCTCTAAGATCGTAAGGTTCGCTATCTTACCTGTCTTAATACTACCCAAGTTCTGCTCTTGTCCCCAAGAATAAGCCGCTTCAATAGTAATACCACGTAATGCTGCATCACGCGACAAAGCTAAATCTGGACGAACAACATTACCTGAATTTGTTATTCGCGTAGCAGCACTCCATGCAAGTAATAACGGATCAGACGGTGCCATCGGGGCATCAGAGTGAAGAGAAACCGGTATTTGCTCTTTTTCAATCGTTGCTAAACGTACCATCGCATGAGCACGATCTTTACCTAAACCAACTTCACCAAATTTTTCACTAAAACCTGTAACGTAATAAGGATTTACGCTAATAATTACGCCTAAAGATTTTAGCTTC
The DNA here is from genome assembly GCF_002954455.1 of Photobacterium aquimaris. Taxonomy (GTDB): domain Bacteria; phylum Pseudomonadota; class Gammaproteobacteria; order Enterobacterales; family Vibrionaceae; genus Photobacterium; species Photobacterium aquimaris. The sequence continues at coordinate 639,729 of NZ_MSCC01000002.1, read as the reverse complement.
TTCACTTGAGCATCGGTTGAGTTAGCAAAATGAATAATGGTAAAACGGTGATCCTTTCGAGGGTATTCGGCCTGACGCTTTTCTAGGATCTCAATTAACTTTTCAACGCCTAGACCACCGTTTACATTCACTAATACTTGATAGTCATTCTCCCAAAAGATCTTGGTGATAGCCTCAACATCAGCAGGCGTTTGAATCCATTCATCTTGATAACCATCTTTCATTTGCATGAGCTGTGAAATAATAGCGCCATCAAATAACAATTTAACCTGTTTATCAAAAAATCGTACCTTACC
>NZ_MSCC01000002.1:625848-638022 GCF_002954455.1 Photobacterium aquimaris | reverse complement strand
ATTACCCGTTTCAGGTAAAGTGGTGGTTATTCTTTCAACCTCCTTTAAAACACCCCCCTTTTCCCTTTGAAAAATAAGAAGTTTTACTTTCAGGACTGAAAAACGAATACATAGGTGTTGATTCACTGCCTAACACTTCGATATAAGTATCGATCATATAAGCTGGAATAAATGCACCCGGCTCGTTATACGCTGTTACCCCTTTTTGGTGTAACATCGTCACCATCTGCTTTAGTCCCGCAGTAAAACGCTGTTTATTTCCAAGATCCGGTGCAATACGTGGTAATAAATAAATTAAAGCCCCACCTTCTAAAAAATGACCTTTATCTAAATTAACTTGAGCAGCAACTTCTTTACCCTGTTTATTTACATCAGCTAGGTTTAAATTATATTTTTTAATAAAAGCTGAATTAACATAAAACTCATGGGCAGAACGATGTCATACACCAATTGGACGCGTGGTTGAGATCTTATCTAATTGTTGACGTGACAATTCACCATGGAAATAGTTATTAAAGCCCCATGTCCATAACGTTTCGTTGGGATCTGTTAATGATTTTTCTTGTGCTGTTAACGCCGCAATATAATCATCATGATTTGTTACTGCTGGCCACGTTTTTGTAGGTAATTGCCACTCTTCAGATGTAATAACGGGCATATTTAAGGTTAAAGCCGCAAGAAATGGGGGTAAATGCTGCTCAATAAACCCTGGCATCAATACCTTGTCATCCAAATCTATTTTTTGAGAGTCCGGGTATTGCTTTAAAGCTTCTTGCTCTGAGCCCACATACACAATCTTGCCATATTGGCTGGTTACAACCGCCTCAGCCTTAGGATGATCCTTTTCCATGGTAATAATAGGACCACCATAGAAAATAGTTTTTAGCGGTGTATTGGATGATGTTGCAAAAGCAGAGCTTGAAGCTGCTGAAGCAAGGAATAATAAAGAAGATGCAATTTTAGTCATTCTCATGGCATGATTTATCCTTAAATCTATTGTCTATCAAACATATAACAACAAAAGGTAAATACGAATATTTTTGTTTTAATTTATTGTTCGATATTTTTTCAATAGTACAAACTAAATGATATTCTTTATTCTATTAACAATCGTTATTTACATTAAAAGCTAGAGCGAAACGATAAACTCAGTTACAGTTATTATCATAGATGAATGGATATTATAAGGAAGAATATACGATGAATCTTACTCAAGCAGTCCTGACAGTACCTTCTCATATGGTACCAGGTGGTATGCCACAGCCTAATCTCAAACAACTGGGATTTAGCGGTTATAAACGTAGTATAGATGTTGATACAACAACACTAACCCGTTTTGAATTCTCTCGTCCAACCAAACATGCGACTGAGGCACAATTTGACGAAGCGATTGAACAATTTATTTGGTTATTCGCTAAAGGCACGCCTTATGTTATCGATAAATCTTTTGCTGATAATACCCCAGATAGCCATCACCGTTATTACTACACCAATAATCAACGTGTGTGCGAATCTATCAGCTAACCTATGTCTCTTTATAGCCAATCTGTCCCATTCATCCTCAATATTCTGAAACCAGATTGGCTGTAACGCCCGCGCATAATCTTATAATTTTGCTAGTATTCCATTATTACAATGCAGACGTACCCAATCTCCATCGTCTTTCAATAATAATAATGTGCCATCAATATTGATTGAGTTTTCAGTTAACTGGTTAAGTTGATGATCATTACTACGGAATACACGTTTCAAGTTCATTCCTAATAATGTATTCAAATAGTGCTGTAATGCTGCATCTTTTTTAAATAGTACCAACGAGTTATCGGCCAATTGAAATTGGATTTGTTCAATATCAGTAACAACAACCTGTTGCTTGATTAGTTCCGATGCTAGATTAATATGATTAATGCAGTTTGTTGTTATTATAATCGTTGTATTTGCCATCTTCGTTCCTATCTACATGTTAATATCTTGTGATTTACACTACACCCGCTATCACTGAATGAACATAAGATCATTTTTATATTGCAACAACTTAGCATTATCGCTTATTTCGCTATTATTCCATGTCGTAAAAAAGACACAGCAAGGTCATAAAACTGTCATCTCTATTTCCTACTCTAAAACCCATTGCACCAAATAATAAAAGCTATGATCAATAACTGAAGGAATGACACGTGCCATTAACGACCCAAGTAATAACAGCTATCAAATCAACCATGCCTACTTATCTTGCTATCTTTGACTTAGATGAAACGCTTATCGCTGCTGATTCAGCCAGCCTGTGGAATAATTTTATTGTTGCTAAGGGGTTAGCCCCTGCTTCATTATTAGCCCAAGAACAAGCCATGATGACAGCCTATAGCAAAGGCACACTTGATATGGACAGTTACATGACGACAACCCTTGCCCCACTCAAAGGCAAAAGCCAGCAACAAATAAAACCCTTAGTTGATGAGTTTATTGCAAACATCATTACACCAGCAATCTACCAACAAGCACTTGAGCGTATAGCGTGGCACCGTAAACGTGGTGATCATATTCTCATTATTTCCGCAACCAGCGAACATTTAGTAAAACCAATAGCAACGGCCCTTGGTATCAATAATGTGATTGCGATTAATTTAGAGCAAAATCATGGTGTTTATACCGGAACGACAACCGGTATACTGAGTTTTAAAGAAGGTAAAGTTGAACGGTTGAAAATATGGCTACAACAACAAAACCATACTTATAAAGGCAGTTATGGCTACAGTGACTCTGCCAATGATTTACCTCTACTTAACGTTGTTAATAAACCTTTTGCCGTTAACCCTGATCCAACATTGGCGATGCATGCCCAAATGAATGAATGGACGATCATGGATTGGCGTCATGAAAACAATATTCTACGCTAATCATTCAATGTCTGTCATCGCAAAAGATCCCTCTCATTAGTCCTCTCGATTCACTATAACAAGCTCTCAAAATGAGAGCATGTTAACAAACGATAAATAAATCCTTGAACTATGCTTGATAATACATTTTTCAGTACCCATTTACAGATAGTAACAAACTAAATGAATTATCTTGTAGCCAACTATAGATGTAGTACAACGAACGTAATACAGTATTCGCGCATTATATTTCGATTTACAAATTACAAAGGTGTATTCATCACCCATTCAATATCTTTATGAGAATAATGTAGTTTGTAAGTAATCTTATTTAGCAAGGCTGATAGTCAAAGCATCTCATCAGCCAAGCAACGGTACACCCTACCAATGACAGGGTATTGAGAAGGTAATTATCATGACTCCACAAGAAAAAGAACTGATTCAAAGCGTTGCTGCTAAGCTTCAAAAAAGCCCTGAAAGCAAAAAAGATGCTGAAGCAGAACAATTTATCAACACTGAAATTGGCGCACAGCCAGATGCTATCTACAAACTAACACAAGCCGTTCTTGTGCAAGAAATGGCACTTAAACAATTAAAAGAAAAAAACGACTACTTAGAGAAGAACGCTGAGTATTACAAACAAGAATCAAACCGTGGCACTATGAGCCGTATGTTTGGTGGTTCTCGTCAAGCGCCTCCACAACCGCCACAGCCACCAGTTCGACAGCCAAGTGCTTTTGGCGGTTTCATGCAAACAGCGGCTGGTGTGGCTGCAGGTATGGTTGCTGGTAGTGTAATCAGCAATATGTTATTTGATGATAAACCAGCAGAAACAGCGGCAGCAGATCCTGCACCAACAGCGGATCCTGCAGCAGATACAACAGCAACCGATACTGCACAAGCAGATCCAACCACAGATCCACAAGCTGATGATTCAAGCTTCTTAAATAATGATGACTCAAATAGCTTTGCTTCTGATTATACTGGCGGCTTTGGTGACGCTGGCTTTGGCGATAACAGCGGCGGTTTTGGTGATTCAGGCTTTGGCGGTGACGAAAATGGGTTTGGTGGCGATGATACATTCGCTAACAACAGTGGTTTTGGCGATACTGATGGCGGCTTTGGCGGCGATTTCGGTGGCGACGACGACGACTTCTAAGATTGTAATAACCGACAAATAAAAAAGAGCGCATTTGCGCTCTTTTTTATATCACAACACTCATCAAGGTTAAGAATTAGAAATTTTAGTGGCATTTGATTTATCGATTAAAGCGCGATAAGCCGTTGCTTCAATAGCCGCAATAATAAACGGAATAGCGATTACGATAACGCCCCAAATAAAGATATAAATAAATTTGAGTCCCATTGCTAAATTAGGATTAGCGAACAATAAGAAGATTGGCAATCCAATAAACAGTATATAAAAAGCAACAGGTAATAAACCTGCAATCACAAATGCATATAACTTTTTATCTTTTGTTATTGCCAGTGCATCTTTAAACGAGGCCTCTTTACCAGCAGCAATAGCAGGAAGAACGAAAGATAAGCGTGAAAATACAATCCAGCCAACAACACCTAATGCCAACATCACACTATAAACAAAACCATTTGATGCAATTTGATAATCAGCCTCAATTAACAGCCAAATAGCCTGTAATAAAACAAATAACACTAACAAATAGCCACTATAACGACGTTGTTGAGCATCAAATTTAATCCCCTGCCACGGCGCGTCGACGGTGTCATCTGTATCATGTTTATCTAATATTTGTTGGGTGCGTAAACAAATAATCGAAGAGGTCAGAAAAATCGCTATATTAAAAATAAACACCAATATTTCACTATAGAGTTCATTGCCAGCTACTGAGACTTTCATTGAACGTAAAAAATACGTTACTAAAAAAGGAATCAGTAAGGCTTTTAATAACCTTTTTTTATTATGTAAAACCGTCGATAGCGACTGGCTTAATGTTTCCAAAATCATATCCTAACTCCTTTATCAACGTAGCAATACTGACAATTACAACGTCGCCTTCCTTCTTTTTACTTTAAAATTTCCATTTTTACATTTAATACGCCTGAGCGTGTGTTCCCAATTGCCTTAAAAGCAGAACGAGATAAATCAATCATACGTCCTCGAATATAAGGGCCTCGATCATTAACAGTAACAACCACACTTTTATTATTACTGACATTAGTCACTTTCACTCTTGTACCAAAAGGTAAGGTAAGGTGAGCTGCAGTTAATTTACCTTGATCAAAAATTTGGCCGTTAGCTGTTTTACGTCCTTGAAACATATTGGCGTAAAAAGACGCTTTACCATAAATGACTTTATTGGCTTTTTTATGTTCAACTGGTTTGATGATTAATACTGGACGCTTAGTTTCAACGGTTGGTGTCTTATTATATTGATCGGAATTTGTGCATCCTGACATCATAATAAGGGCCAAGACACTCCCACCTAAATAACGTATAACAGACCAATTCATATCACCTCTCCAGCTCATCACACTTATTCAATCAATCACTTATAAATCAAGCAAAACCATTAATTACTTGTTAAAGTCTATCACTAAATGTAATCAAAAATCGAACAAGATCATATTTAACTGTTTTTAAAAGAAAAAAACCGACATTAAAGGTAATGTCGGTTACAAAAGGAAATAATAAAACATACTGTATACACCCATTTTTATCTCTACTTCCAATGTAAAAATAAATAATGACACTATAAGAATAGCAAGTTACATACCAACATTTAATCGATGTATATTATTGTCGCTCATTAGCGTTATAGTTATCTAAATGTCACTTTACTGTTCTTTTCGCGGCTAACCACAAACAATTATATTGCAATATAGATAGCAAAATGCGGTGCAAAATGATGCATTATTGAGATGATGTAATAATTAATTACTTAAATTTACGCTAGTCGCTTAATTAAAAGATCTTTAGAATGCGCGTTTTCAACTCCCGCAGAAATCCAATATGTTTAAGCTATTAATCTCAATGCCACCCCAAATCGCACTCGCTATCGCCATTATTTTTGAAGTGATTGCAACCTCTTTTATTCCCAAAGCAGAGCAGTTCACTAAATTAGTACCAAGCACCATTGTTATTGTCGGTTACGCTGTCGCCTTCTTTTTATTATCCGTTACAGTAAAAACAATGCCAGTGGGAATTGTTTATGCTATTTGGAGTGGTGCTGGGATTGTTCTGGTTGCGACCATCAGCTATTTTGCCTACGGACAGCGGTTAGACTTACCTGCAATTGTAGGTATTGGATTAATTATCGCAGGCGTATTAGTTGTTAACCTGCTATCAAAAACCGTTTCACACTAGCTTCTAGTGAATCTTTGCAACATCAAATAAGGAATGAAGAATAAAAGACTTCTTCCTTATTCGTTACCGCTACATATTGCCGCTCAGCTTTTCAAGTAATACTTTGATACACTTAATTAATAAACTTTTTTAATGTCAAGTATAAAATAAAACTATTGAAATATCGATGCAGTGAGCATCGTAAATAAGGATATTTTATGCCACAGCCATTATTAAAATTTACGCATCAAACCCAAACAGCGGCACTGTTATACCGCGCAACATTTGGCCCTCAAATTGATGTTCTTAACCCTCTGATTGAGCTCGATGTTAATCAATGGTTTGAAAATCAGTACAACGAATTACCTTCTTATCATTTGCCACAACTGCGCCTTGCAGTACAGCTATCGGGTAAAACTGAACCTACGACTAATTTACGTCTTGGCGTATGGTGGCAATATGCGTTAACAGCTAATGATCAACTACGCCAGCGTATGGCTTATGCTTTAAGTCAAATTTTAGTGGTTTCAAGTGTTGGTGTCGGTAATCGCCATGAAGAGCTTGCGGCATATTATGATTTGTTGGTTGAACATAGTTTTGGCAATTTTAGAGATTTGCTAAAAGCGGTAACAACAAATGCTGCAATGGGACGCTATTTAACCCTACGCCGCAGTACCAAAGCGAATCCTAAAAACAATACTTTCCCTGATGAGAACTATGCCCGTGAATTAATGCAACTATTCACCATAGGTTTATGGCAATTGGATGAAAATGGTCAGCCATTAACTGATCATAATGGCGATCCAATTCCTTCATACACCCAAAATGATGTTCAAGAATTAGCACGCGCACTTACCGGTTGGCAAAGTGGTCATAATGAACACCCAATGACACCACGTGAACGTAATCATGACACCGAGCAAAAATTCATTTTAGGCCAGCATTTTGCTGCAGGTCAAAATACTGAGCAAGATCTTGATCAAGCATTAGATCTGCTTTTTAATCACCAAAATACACCCTTTTTTATCGCTAATTTATTAATTAAGCGTTTTGTTACCAGTAATCCAACCCAAGCCTATCTTTACCGTGTCGCACAAGCCTTTATTGATAACGGCAACGGTGTTCGAGGTGATTTCAAAGCGGTGTTATGGGCAATATTAACTGATAGCGCTGTTATTAATGGTCAAGCAAGTCGTCAAAGTCAGCTGGGTTTATTAAAAGAACCAATTCTCATGGCTGCTAACCAGGCTCGTGCGCTAGGTGTGACATCATTAGGGGATTATTGGGAAGTAAAAAGTAATATTCGCTACTTTGGTCAAAGTCCATTACAAGCAGAAACGGTATTTAACTTCTATCTGCCAGACTTTGCGCCGCAAGGTGAAATTGCTGCCAATGGATTAACTGCTCCGGAATTTAGCCTATTAAGCAGCTATCAAATGCTTAATATTCATAACCGCTTGTGTGCTGTACTAAATTGTCACCAATCGACAAAACCGCAGCAATGGTTTTATGCAATTCAACCTTTTATTGCCGTTCAGCATGATAGCAATGCCTTAATAGAAATGATTAACACCCGTGTGTTTGCAGGGCTTCTTTCTGATTCTCTACGCGCGCAATTATTTGACCTGTTAGATAATCATATTGCAATCAATCAACAAGTTCGCCGTGTTGAATCAGCACTTTATACCGCCTTTACTTCACCAGAGTTCTTTTGTCAGGAGTTCGTAGCATGACAATTACATTATCTCGCCGCCGTTTTTTACAATCAACGGCAGCATTATCAGCCGCTACATTATCAACCCCATCACTTGCGTTGCCACAAAAAAACACAGTAGATGGTCATAAAGCACTGGTGGTAATTTTCTTACACGGTGGTAATGATGCTTATAATATGATCGTGCCAACCAGTATTGATGCGTATGCCGATTATCACGCTGCACGACCAAAATTATGCTTAACTGAAACCGAAATTATTCCGTTACCCATAGCGACAGATAACCATATAGCGCTTGGCATACATCATAAAATGTCTGCGTTGGCCGAGTTATTTAACAATGGTGAAGCTACAGCACTGATCAACAGTGGCCAATTACTCGCCCCTACAACAGCATCAGCCATTGCGACCAACCAAGTTGCTTTACCGCAATTTTTGATGGCGCACAACATGCAACAGACCCTATGGCAAACAGGTTCTAACGGCCACAATAACCCACTCGGTTGGGCTGGTAGAATGATGGATATGCTCAATTTACGTAGTGAGCTATCACCGCTTATTGGGCTCAATGGTGATAAACGCCTATTACGCAGTCAATCTCTAGGACAAACCGTTGTTAGCGACCAAGGCGTGACGAAATACGCCGAATGGAAAGATGAAGTTAAACTTGATCAATATTTCGCTCACTTTACTGAACGTGGTTATGACAACATCTACAGCCGCCATTTTGCTAAAGTAATGCAACAAAGTGTGAGTGAAAATGATGCGTTAAAGCAAGTACTTGCGGCTCATCCAGCAACAGCTGTTTACCCTGACACCAAATTAGGTAAACAGTTAAGCATGGTGGCACGCTTAATTGATGCTCGCCAAACACTAGGTCAACAACGCCAAGTTTTCTTTGTTGGCTTGGGTGGATTTGATACTCACGTTAATCAAAAAGCTGTCCACGATGAACTTTATACTGAGATTAGTGAAGCCATGGCAGCTTTTAATCAGGATATGCATGCGCAAAATGTTCATCAACAAGTGACAACTATCACCATGTCTGATTTTGGGCGTCGTATTCAAGCCAATGAATCGGGAACAGATCATGGTTGGGGTGGACATCAACTTGTGATGGGAGGTGCGGTTCAAGGTGGACAAGCTTATGGACAGTGGCCAAATCTTGCTCCTGGTAGTGAAGATGATTTTAACCACGGTCGTATTATTCCAAGTATGGCAGCAGATCAGGTCAATGCTTCTTTATGCCGTTGGTTTGGGCTTAATGATCAACAAATATTAACCCTATTCCCGCATTTAACCCAGTTTAACTCACCATACGTCCCTTTCATTTAAGCGACCAACACAGGAGAAGTGAAGGCTTCTCCTGTGTATATTTACCACCTTAATATCAAACAAGACTACTCACGTAAACCGTCATATTATGCATAAAATGGTTGCCAAACGGCGTAAATATCAGCATAAACAGCGTGATATTGACAATAATTGTTAACCATAAAATCGCTTTAAATGGCTGTTTCTGAGATTTATGGCGCAGTATTTTTTGAGCCCATAAAGCACCGGGCCATCCACCCAACACAGCTAATAAATGTAAGCTTGCTTCCTTGGTGCGCCATGCGTCTTTTTGAGCGGCACGTTTATCATGTGCATAAACAGCAAACGTAACAATACTGAGACAAATATAGCCAATTAAAACCCAATATGGACAGCGAGCTAACCACACCCATCCTGCCACTAATGTCAAAAATAGAACACTGAAGCCTTGTGCTTTACTCATAGGTGCGGTGTATTTATCCATGCCTGAATATGATTTAACAAACTCAACAGATTTAGCTGCGATTTTACCGTTTTGGCTCGTGCCAAGTTGATAATAAACACTTTCATTTATTCGTGGGCGACTTTGGCGATCAGCTAACGCACTCACATGAAAAAAGATATTATCTCCTCCTGCTTGAGGTCGAATAAAACCAAATCCTTTTTGATGATTCCACTGCACAATTGTGCCTTTATCGTTCATTTTTTTTACCTGTGGTTTTACACTAAAAACAGATTAACGGCTTTTTATTAACCATTATTCTATTGTAATGACTGTTACCACCCGATTTGGGCGTTATAAGTTACTTTTTTGGTATCAGGTTAATATTTTTGTCATTAAAAATATTGCGATTGTTGAGTAGCGTCAAAATAGTGAATACAATACCATGCATAATGGCGCATTTTAACTTTCAAAAATCGTCGCTAACAGTGACATTATACTTATCTATATTGCTCTTTATTTGCTAATTGCGACCGCTCATCAATTAGGTTAACTATGTTTAAACGTTTTGAAAATTTTACAGAGGCATTTCCTAAGCAAGATCCTGAGCAACCACCACAAGGGATTATCGCTTTTTGCCGTTACTATAGCCGTGGATTTGAAAAGCCACTGCTGATTATGGCTATCCTCAGTGCCACCGTCGCAATTCTCGAAGTGGTTTTATTTGGGTTTATGGGCAAACTGGTCGACTGGCTTACAGAAAGTGATCCCCATACATTTCTCGCTCAAAATGGCACTAGCCTGTTTTGGTTAGGCTTGGTTATTTTAGTATTGATGCCAACATTGGTACTGATTTCATCCCTGATTACGCACCAATCGTTGCTGGGTAACTACCCAATGTCGATTCGATGGCTAGCACACCGTTATTTACTTAAACAAAGTGTGTCGTTTTATCAAGATGATTTTGCTGGTCGTATTGCGACTAAAGTGATGCAAACATCACTTGCTGTTCGCGAAACAGTAATGAAAACCGCCGATGTATTTGTTTATGTCTCAGTTTATTTTACCTCATCATTAGTCATTTTAGCGCAGGCTGATTGGTTATTAATGTTACCAATGCTATTTTGGCTAGCGGCTTATGTTGGTATTCAACTTTATTTTGTACCCAAACTTAAACATATTGCGGCAGAACAAGCAGATGCACGTTCAACCATGACCGGCTCAATTGTTGATAGCTACACGAATATATCAACGGTTAAATTGTTTTCTCATGATCAACGTGAGACTGAGTATGCCGAAAAAGGTATGCAAGGGTTTCTCGCTACCGTCCATACTCAAATGCGATTAGTTACAGGGTTTAATTTCTGTGTTCAACTCACCAACTATACGCTGCTATTTGCCATTTCTGCATTATCTATTTATTTATGGATGCAAAGCGCAATTCAAGTCGGTGCGATCGCGATTGCCATTAGTCTTGCGTTGCGTATTAACGGCATGTCGATGTGGATCATGTGGGAAGTCGGCGCGTTATTTGAAAATATCGGTACGGTAGTGGATGGTATGAAAACCTTATCGAAGCCAATTGCGATTGAAGATGATGCCGATGCTAAGCCTTTAGCAGTAACCCAAGGCGGGATTGAATTTGATGATGTAAGCTTCCATTATGGCGAAAATAAAGGCGTTATCAGTCATCTTAACCTCAATATTAAACCCGGTGAAAAAGTCGGTTTAGTCGGGCGTTCTGGCGCAGGTAAATCAACCTTAGTTAACCTACTTCTGCGCTTTCATGATGTGGAAGGTGGTAAAATTCGTATTGATGGTCAAGATATTACCGCAGTTACTCAAAACTCACTGCGCAGTAATATTGGCATGGTGACCCAAGATACTTCCCTATTGCATCGCTCTATTCGTGAAAATATCGTCTATGGCAAACCAGATGCTGATGATGAAACCTTATTTGCCGCCACTCGCCAAGCGCAAGCGCATGAGTTTATCGAAACCCTTACCGACTCTTTTGGTAATGTTGGCTACGATGCACAAGTGGGTGAACGTGGGGTTAAACTGTCAGGCGGTCAACGTCAACGAATTGCTATTTCACGAGTATTACTTAAAAACGCGCCAATCTTAATTTTAGATGAAGCAACCTCGGCGTTAGATTCTGAGGTTGAGGCCGCAATTCAAGAAAGCCTTAATGAGCTAATGCAAGGTAAAACAGTAATTGCGATTGCGCACCGTTTATCTACCATTGCTGCGATGGATCGGTTAATCATTCTTGATAAAGGCCAAATCATTGAGCAAGGCTCTCATGCTGATTTATTACAGCAAAATGGTATTTACGCACAATTATGGGCCCACCAGACCGGTGGCTTTATTGGCGAGCAGGATATTTCTGACAGCGTTGATGATTTGAATCAGAATATATAGTTGTATTTGATATCCTCTAACACCAAGCCGCTGATTTAGCGGCTTTTTTTGAATTATATTTGACAATACTCAACTTCTTTTG
>NZ_MSCC01000002.1:588474-623459 GCF_002954455.1 Photobacterium aquimaris | reverse complement strand
GATGCGCTTACCTTCTTTTTAGCATTAACTACCATTATATTTTCAATATTTACTTATGTAAGTTCGCTTAAGCTTGTCCAACACTTCAAATAGGTGTTGGCTGTGTGACACATATCCTTATTTGTTATACAGGTACTCCACCTTGCACATTTTTAAAAATAATCCTTAAATACAAGCTACGTCCCTCGGTTGTTAAAGCCCATATTTCTCCATTTTTACCGATAGATTTTTTTACATAGCCATGAACAACAAGCCACTCAAGCGCAACTTTTACTTCAGTACGGTCGATTTTAGTTGACCTACAAATACCTAATACATAACGCCATGTTAGGCATAATGCTCGACATTGCCACTATCCTTTTCTATACGATGAACAAAATAAGACTTACTATCTTTGTTGTAACAAAGAACAATACGAGATATAGGATCTGAAGTGGAAAAAGTGGCATCAAGCTCGTGCTTTACCATGCTAATAGCATTTCTCATTATACTTAATGAATAGCACTCATTTTCTCTCCCCCATTCGCCTATAAAACGAATTTCAATTTCACACCCACGATAGTCAACAATTTGAGCATGATGTAGCCCTACGTCTTTTTTCGCTAGTTTCGGAAGCTCTTCTGATACAAATTTTTTGATTTTTGGCGCAATAACTGTTTTATAAAAATCATCCCACACCGGAGTTAAAGCAAAGGCAACAGCTGCTGTAAAAATAGCCCAAGATTCAGGTGTATTGTTTTTCTTAATCCATTTGCCCAAGTTGATTTTGTTAGATTCGGATAATGACTCTAATAACTCCGCATCATTATAATGGGGGAAAGGAATATAGAGTAAGAAATCAGGGTTATTTTCAGACTTAATTTCTTCAACACCAGAAATGCTAAAACCACCGACAGCTATTTCTAAATTGTCTCGATCAACAAATAAGTCTCCAACAAGACTCCACTCTTTATCACTGTTTCCGAACTTTTCTAACCTTAAGTTCTCTGCATAACCAATTGTCTTTAGACCTAAATCATGTTGTTGATTTAGAGGCATACGTTTCCCTTTGAAAGTGTTACAGAAATCATTTAGAAACTCGTAGGTTAGTTTTTCACCTTGCCGATCTATTGACGTTCCACCCAGTATTTGATTTTGAATAAATTCCAATTTTACTCCTTATGCCTAGAAACATAGAATAGTCAGATCTTTACTTTAAAAAATCAGCACACGTAAGTTAATTCCTATCGTCCTCACTATCATTCTTTATTGGAAATGGCAGTATCTAGGCGAAATTATTGATGCCCATTATTTCTTCGATAATAGTATATTTAAGCTATAAGTATCATGCTGTTGGTTGCATTTTTGAAAATAAAGAAGTGATGGCGGAAACATGGGACAGCCATAATTTTCATGAGGTCTATCCGTGATCTATTCAGCCCATGTTTAAGCATTAAAGACACCAGCGAAAACAATAGCTCTACAACCCGTGGATAGTAGATTCCCTATCGCCCTCGCGGGCATTCACTGTAGGGAATGACGGAATTTGGACACGGCATGTGTTGTTGAGTATGAAAACATTAAAACATGGGACAGCCATAATTTTCATGAGGTCTATCCGTGATCTATTCAGCCCGTGTTTGAGCATTAAAGACACCAGCGAAAACAATAGCTCTACAACGCGTGGATAGTAGATTGCCTATCGCCCTCGCGGGCATTCACTGTAGGGAATGACGATATTTGAATACAGGCATGTGTTGTTGAGAATGGCTGCGGCGAGATATAAAGTTATGGGTGTCCATTCTTTTTTTTAAAGACACCAGCGAAAATAATAGCTCTACAACGCGTGGATAGTAGATTGCCTGAAAACAAAAAAGCGTTAGCACATTCTAGTATGCTAACGCCTTAAATAAATCGCACCTCATGTTACGTATTACGCACATGTTTAGGTTTAATGATGCTTAACCAATATTGCAGTCAGTGCAGCTTTGCAATTCAATTTCGTGCTCAAAAACAGCAACATCGCTACCATCTTCAAATAGTTCAGCGATTTCTTGTGCGACTTCTTGCTCATCTTCTGCTTTTACTTGATCAGCAAGTGTTTCTTCTGAGTAACCATAGAAATTTAACAATAAGTAATCACGGACTTCATCTTTAGTACAAGTCACGTTCACCACAAGCTCTGAGTTAACATCGCCCTGCGCAATAATCGCCGCTATTTGTGCGACTACATCTTCTTTCATCGCTGCTGTTAACCAACCAAGATCAGTACTTACTGTGGTTTTATTACAGTTAAAACAAGGAAGTTGATGAAAGTAGTATTGAAAATTAGTCATAGGTGATTTCTTCTTTAAATATTGTAAGTCAAGATTATGAGCGTTTTCTAGCAAAATACTACTGTAATAACTATTGAAAGCACGATTAACCTGAATAATTAACAGCAACCAAGATGATTTACTTAGAGCGGCAACTCAAAATATTAGTTACAGGGTCACTTAATGTTGCTTTTTTTCACATTAATAAAATACAAACCAATACCAAATATTCCCCATTGCAGTGAATCGTACAAAAGGTTATCTAATACAATGTCTGAATGTACTGTGCTCACAGCCAAACTTATAACAATAAGTACAAAGCCAATTACCTTCCATGTTGTTTTCGTTAGCTTGAAACATTTGATCGATATTGGTGCAATAGTGATCACAATCAATAGACTCAATAACACATTCAACAGTAATTTTGCCCAAAAGTTATCCAAAATAACGTCCATCCCCCCTCCCTCTGCTATATCTATACCTACAAGCACATGTATTTCAGTTTTCCATTTATCGATTAATTGATATACCAGACCACTGCGGTTTACGAATATAAATAGAGATTATTGGGTGTTCAGTTTACAAAATGGTTAAATTGCCTGCTCTATACTGTGACTTACAATAAATTTGTGATGTTGATATAAAAAACCATCAGCTCATATTTGATTACGCAAAAAAATAAACTCTCATTATAATTAGTTAACAGTTGATCACAATAATGTTAATAAAACTTAATGGAGGATGAATAAGTCATTGACTTAATATACCTAAAGGAGAATCTAATGTTGCAATAGCGTAACTTGAACCCCTTTACAGTCAGACGTAACATGCGCACACCTTTATTTGAGAGGACACCGCTTTGAACACACCCAGTCGATACTGGAATGAGATTTTTCCACGTTAATCTGTCCTCTACCGCTTTTAAGTGTGAGTTGACAATGTTTAACTGTCAGCATGCACTATTCCTTATATTCGTTGCTTTTGCTTAAATCTTAGTATTCCAGTTTTCATTGGTAGATGCTGTTTTATCAGCCTCAAACCGTGTTTTTAAGTGTTCTTTATATCATCGCCATTAGTGGAGATATAAGACATGCTGAATGCATTCACATTAAACGATTTACGTTTACAACGTTTAGATTTAGACGCCCAAGAACCTATCTCATCAGCATTATGGGTTGATCTCATCGACCCCAATCAAGAAGAACGAGAGCGCGTACAACAAGAGTTAGGACAAGGTCTTGCAACACGCCCTGAACTTGAAGATATTGAAGCCAGTGCGCGTTTTTTTGAAGATGAAGACGGCCTCCATATTCACTCCTTCTTTTATTCTGAAGATATGGAAGATTATGTCAGTAATGCCACCGTCGCTTTTACCATTCGTGATGGACGTCTGTTTACGTTGCGTGAGCGTGAATTACCAGCATTTCGACTTTATCGCATGCGGGCACGTACGCAGCGATTACAACAAGGTAATGCTTACGAGCTACTTTTAGATTTATTTGAAACTAAAATAGAGCAACTTGCTGATGTAATTGAAGATATTTATAGCGAATTAGAGTCTATTGGCAAAACTATTTTACGTGGTAAGCCAGGTGAAAATTTTGATAAGGCCTTATCACACCTAGCTGAGCAAGAAGATGCTGGCTGGAAAATTCGTTTATGTTTAATGGATACTCAACGCGCATTAAGCTTCTTAGTACGCAAAGCCCGTTTACCAGAGAGTGAATTAGAACAAGCACGTGAGGTATTACGCGATATTGATTCTTTACTACCCCACAATGAGTCTTTATTCCAAAAGGTGAACTTCCTGATGGATGCTGCAATGGGCTTTATTAATATTGAGCAAAACCGCATTATCAAAATATTCTCAGTGGTATCAGTAGTCTTTCTACCGCCAACATTGGTTGCATCTAGTTACGGTATGAACTTTAAGTTTATGCCTGAACTTCATTGGGAGCTTGGCTACCCCTATGCATTATGCCTAATGGTATTAGCTGGTTTCGCACCTTATCTATTCTTCAAGCGTAAGGGGTGGCTATAAGCTACACGTAATCATTGTTATAACGACATTATTTACAAAAAAAGAACCCTACTTCAACAGTAGGGTTCTTTATTATTTATCGCCAATATTCACTGACTGATAGTGTAAATAACGTTATTTGTTAACCATTATAATTGTGGCTTCAGACCAAGTTTTTCTAACACCAGCTTAAAGTTAGCTTGGCGCTCTTTGGCATTATGCACTTCGCCAGTCGAACATACTGAATCTGGACAACCACGGTTTACAATACCTGACACATCATCAATAAACTCAGTCCCTTTTAGGCCACTATCAACGTACTTTTTCAGTTCGTTATAGTAGTTCCAATCAGCATATTGACCACCTTCATCAGAATATGCCTGTACCGATGTTACCCAGTAGAACAAGCCTGCAATCCACTTAATTTCTTTATTTTCTTCAGAGCTACAAATTAAGCCTGGATTTGAACAGAAATCAAGATCAGCATACAGTGGGTTTGCCGGTGGTGCTTCAACGGTAACACCATCAATAGTTTTACCAATTGTCGCAGGATCAACGTGTGAACGACCTAAGTAATGGTTAAGCGTACCGAAGTTCTGACGGCCTGTAGTTTGAATAACACCACGTCCCCACCAGCCACAACCTTCAACACTTTCTTGGCTGCTACCATCCCAGATAAACGTACCTGCTTGTTGACCAACGTAAGTCTTACAAGTATCACGTTCCCAAACTTGCTTAGAAGTATCTACTTTTTCTGGCGCATCGTTACAGTGACCATTGTTTGTCCAACGACCAACCGCACCATTTACCAATAGGCCACGCTCTTCAAGTACTGCATCTGGTGCTGCAAATACAGGAGCTGGCGCACCATACCATTTAGCATGCGTGAGCGCGCTCACTTCCATCTTGTTATCACGAGGACAAGAATAAGCATAATCTAAGCCTGAATTAGGGTTTACACCGTAATCTGCATATTTCTGGCCTAACTGACCACAACTTGCAGACATTGGGTAATCTGCTGGTGCACCGTATTTTACTTCAGACCAGTTATTCTCATCACAGGCGTTATAACGAATAGTCTCTTGCATGCTTTGCGCTAAGAATGCTGCAATCGCAACTTTTGCGTAAATAATGTTGGTTGCATCATCTGCTTCATCATTTAATAACCAGAACTTATTACCAGCAACACCAATATTGTGCATTGCATTTAAGCCATCAAGGAAATCATTCCACTTATAAACGGTAGATGGGATCCATTGTGACTGTGGCGTTTCGTAAAGGAATGCTTCATTATCCATTACATCAGCGGCACTGGTCAGCTGTTGGTTCAATGCTTCTATACGGGTTAGTGAGCCTTTTTCTAGCTCTTTACCAACATAGTACAGTGGCACTTTAGCAGCTTGGTAAGATTCAATTTGCGCGGTTAAATTAGCGCTGTTTTTATCAAATAAAATAGCAAAAATATTACTGTAAGCTGCTTTGCGGATTTTCTGCTCTGAGGTTGCATTACCCATAAAGTAGTTAGCAGCTTGATCTGTCGGCATATTTGCTAACATCGCAGGCGTTTTTACAAAATCAGTTACTTGCTTAACGTATTCTAGCGCATTGTGCCATTGGTCATTTGACAAGGCAGCTGTTGCACTTAACTTAGTAAAGACCACAAAATCAGCTTTGGTTGCACTATCTGCTGTATAAAGTGCAAGCTTATTCAATAAATCTGCACTGTAATTAGATGCTGCATTCCACACTGACTGACGACCAGAGTGAGTATCAAAAGCAAAATCACCGATTGATAATGACCAACCAAATGGTGCTTGTGGTGCAACAGTTGATACGATCAAGTTGTGTGCTTGTGCCCAACCTTTTAGATCATTGCTTAGTGCGTTAATCGCATCAACATCAATTTTACTGCCGGTGCTATCAACCGCCTTAATTAACGCTTCTTTAACTGCAATAGTCGTTGTTAATAGATCTTTATCTTTCGTCGCATTATCAAGCACATCACTGCTAATAATAACCGATGCTGTATTCGCTTTATTCGCTTGTTCAATAACAGTAACAAATGCCGCGGTTAGCTTATTAACATCTGTAAGATCAGCACTGTTCGCTGTCGCAATTGTCATTGTTTCAGGCGCTGTTGTAGATGGGCTTGCAACTACAAACGTGTTAGGCCAACCCGCCACTTCTAAACGAACAGGATCCATTGGGTTTGGCAATGAAAGTACAGGCGCAGTACCTGGTTCTGAACCATCACAATTTAAGTGCAATGCCCATGAAGCGTCACTACCCGGTATCGTTTGGGTCCAATAAACTGCCGAGTAAGCAATATTGTTATGAACCATAATATCGCCACCTGTTGCATGATTACCACGCGTCCAATCAGGATAAACATTAAACTCTTCACACAATCCACCCGGTGGCGTTACTGGCGGCTCAACGGTTTCTTCTTCAATTGTGATAGCTAAACTAACACTAGAAGAAAGTGCTTGGGCATCAGTTGCGATAGCATTCAGAGTAATATTACCTGTTTGCGTTGGTTGCCAATCACATGCAAATGCTGTTGTTGTTGCAGCATCAAAGGTACAAATTTGTTGGTTATTTGCGTTAACAACCACTTTGGTTAAATCATTATCAACATCAGAGGCATTAATAGAAATAGAAATAGTGTCCGTTTCTTTAATGATTGAACCGTTGGTTGGTGTTACAAATGCGACAACTGGCGCAGTAAAATCGTCGTTACCTTCAGCTTCTACGTTTACAGCAACAGATTGTTGTTCGATTTTTTGGTTATTTTTATCAAACACAAAGATATTAATTGCAGCACTACCCGCTTCCGTTGGTGTCCAAGCTTGCGAATAAAGCACATTACTTTGATCAATTGCTTTTTCAACCAACTTGATATTATTAACCCAAAACTCAACTTTTGATGCCAATTCACCATCAATACGTGCTTGAATAATAACCGCTTCGTTTGCTTTTAATACCTGACCTGCCGTTGGTGCAAGTATCGATAATTCGGTTTCTTCTGGTTCAGGTGATGGCTCGTCAGTACACTCTGTTAGTGACCAAAACCACGAGTCAGTACTTGGTGCTTCCCAAATACCCGGGTTATTTTTAGCAATAAAGCACTGACCGTCATATGACACAACATCGCCATTATTAACTTGAGTTGTACCCGGAATAAACGGAATAATAGCACCTAGTTCAGGCTCTGGATTCGGCTCTGGATTCGGCTCTGGTTCACCTGCACACTCAGCTGTGTCCCAAAACCATGAATCAACACTTGGTGCTTCCCATATACCAGGGCTATTTTTAGCAATGAAACACTCACCGTTAAAAGAAACCATATCGCCATTTTGAACTTTTGTTTCTCCCAGAACAAAAGAAATCACGTTGGCGTCAGAAGCGTATACATTGCTACTCAGTATCGCACTGAATATAGCCGCTGTTATTTTATTTATTTTTTTCACTGTATTTCCTAAGTATGTCCACTCATTTCAATGAAGCTAACACTCGCATCCTCATAAGTATTGATAGTTATATTCCATACAACTAACTTATATTTAGTGTTTTTTTCACTGATGAAGTATTTTGTTTCACTGATGAAGTGTTATTAATCAATATGATACAACCACATATAATATATTATTATGTATAGTATTAATTATACTAATGTCAATATGTAACAGCTTATTAATTTACGTAAGATATGTAACAGCAATGGAAGCAGGTCATCCATTATGAAAAAATTAATATTTTAGATTAAGGCTTTTTGTCTCGTAGAAATAAGGTAACATAGCGCCATAAATGCTAACGTACTAGATAGCATATATTTAGAAAATAACAGGTTAGAATCAATGGATTACCAACATTACTATGAAACCATGATCGAAATATTGGTTGATAATTTTGATACCGATATTGGTGAATACAATGGTCAAATTGAATTATCTGTCGATGAATATAATGACAGCTGCAGTATAGCTAAAGAATTTAATGTAGCTTATAACCCTGAGCACAGCGTACTTGATGTATTACACCAATCAACGCCAGAAAACGGTGAAATAACAACCTATATTGTTTCAGCGCTAGCATTAGGGTGTTTAATTGATTATTTGGAAGATGAACTTATTGTTGATTTCGATGATTAATCCGGATCATTAACACTACACAACAAAAAGCTAACGGCTATAGTGGTTAGCTTTTATTGTATCTTGCCTTTTTTAAAATCAAGATTTTTATAATCCTCATACACATTAATCATATCTTACAAGCAAGATCATCATTAAAAATATTAATTATTATAAATATCAATTGAAGATTAATTTATGTTAGCTAACATAAGACCACTTATAACTCGTGATCACTATTTTATAACATAAGGCAAAGGATGCAGCCCAAAATATACATCAAACTAGAAGATACTGTTTGGAAAGTTACCGACAATGGCCAGTGGCTGGTAGTAACTCCACACGAACTGATTGATATTAGTTTACCTTTTATTACAGAGCATACGCATTTTAATGATGTTATTAGTCTTCACTTTAATGAAAAAGAAGTCCTAACTGATTTAGGCTAGTTTCCCCATTTGTTGTTTAATTTACAGTCCTGTTTAAATATGACTTATTTCACATGTTGGCATGCAAATCCTACATTTACATCATCCTTTTGCGAGCGATATTTTACCCCCGCATCGCTAAATAACATATAGCAGCTTTCAAACATATAATTATGTCATCTTTGTCTCTCTAGGTAACATTAATGTCAGATCATGATCTAGAAATATCTAAATGGCGACAACAGCGTAAAAAAGGCCTATTGCGGTTTATTGTGAGTAATAGCCTTCCCGCTTTTTTAGGTGTGATAATAGGAAAATTTATAGGTACTTTGCTAATTAATAATAACGGTTTTAGTGACGTATTTGTTCGAGAAATAATAATCAGTTTTATAGCTCTCGTTACTATCTTACCATTATTAAGTATCCTTCACTGGCAATGGAAAGAGCGTAAATACCGCCTTCATAATAAAAAATATAATCCCAAATCATTAGAAAATAGTAACGACGAAAGGATTTAAAATGACAATACAACAAAGAATAGCAATAGGTCTAGGTTCTGGGCTACTAATAGGATCGGTTGCTACCGTATTACCTATTTTTCAATTTTGGTGTTTTGTTATCGGATTAACGCTACTTAATTACGCTATTATAACCAAGAAAAGCTAGCGTTTCGCAATAGCTGCTAATTTATATTGGCATAACAATATTACTGGCATAACACAAATTGTGGTGGTCATAATGTCAGCCAGTGTGTGGTACTTTTGATGCATCATTAAAGCCGCATATCCTACCATCGAGAGGATCATTAATACGCTTAATTTGGGTGTATACACTATAAAATACCCGATAAAAACTAATGCAATTGCGGTGTGGGTACTGTAATCCAAATCAAATGCAGGCCAAATACCAATTGCATTATCAATAAACATAATTGCATAGATAAAAACAGCCGATAGTACCACTCCACCCAACTGTAATAAGCCCTTCTTGAGCCCATGATCTCGCCCCGCCAACAGCATAAAAATAATGCATAAAATCACAATAATTGGGATAAAGATCAGCAATAAGTGCCCACTGTTCAAACGTCATAATTGCTATATTCCACAAAAAATAATCGTTATCTTCACATACATAACGAATTATTTCATCTATTTGAAAAGAACAAGAATAGAAGAATAGAAGAATAGAAGAATAGAAGAATAATTGTCAGAGAAGAGGAATAGTGGACAGCCATATCTTTTTAAATTACCAAATATATGGATCGTCACCATACAAATATGCTCGCCGTACACAACGCTTAATAACATGATAAAAAGGCGTGATTTGAGACTCGATCAATTTACGTCTTGAGATTGTCATTGGTTGTACCATAAGCAACTTGAAGCTTAAGTGTAGTAGTGCATTGTTAATGTGCAAGGATGTGGCTGTCCTTTGTTTCTGCTTTTGTTTCTGTT
This sequence comes from Photobacterium aquimaris, assembly GCF_002954455.1. Lineage (GTDB taxonomy): Bacteria > Pseudomonadota > Gammaproteobacteria > Enterobacterales > Vibrionaceae > Photobacterium > Photobacterium aquimaris. Next base: position 613,133 of record NZ_MSCC01000002.1, on the reverse strand, counting down.
GGCCGGATAATAATTCTATTAGGATCTCACCTTTTCTACTTTATGTATTAAAGTTTATACCTATAGCGTATTGATGTTTATTTAATACTATTACGCTCACTTAACAATATTAAATCTCACTCTCTGCGACTAATTAATATACTTAATGTCATTTTATGGCAACACTATAAAAGATAACTATCAGTCATTTAATAATCAAAGACTGTTATTTAACCCACTTTTATTACAAAATTTGCAAAAACGCTCACAAAAAACAACATAAATAACATTTTTTATAAGTTTAATATTCACTATAATTATTGACATCTAAGATGGACTTATGGTATTTCACCATACTTTTCCATAATAATAACCATAGGGGCCACGGATGAAGCCACTCATGTATATCGTTGTTGAAGGCGTTATCTGGAAAATAACAGCTGAAGGTGAATGGATACAAATTCCCCCATCAGCAATCATTGATAGTTCTGTACCTTTCATCTCAGAAAAAGCACAAGTTAATGACATCATAAAAACAAAAAATAACGAAGATGATGTAGTTAAAATTAGTACTTCAGAGACAACACTTCGTCATAACCAAAACTCGCCAGATTCAGCTGTAACATCAAATGACTTATCCAGTGATAGTGTTTCTTTCGTTACACGAGTAAAACCGACATTAGCGGAAACCTTACCAGAAGCGGGTTTTAATACTCGACCAACAACCTCAGAAGAGAGAAACGAACGCGATGAGATTGGCGATACAATTCCATCATTGCGTAATTCAGCTGCGCTGACCGTCACTATTATTGACGGTGGCGATGGTTATGAAAACCAATTTGAAGTACCTACTGTCGATCTCTTTGGTGATGCCATTGATGTTGAAGATGGGCGTATTGTGGTTGTGACTATCACAGATATTAATGGCAAAGTGTTCACAGCAAGTGCTGTAGTCAAAGATCAAAAATGGTTTATTAACGATCAAGACTTAAGTGAACTATCTGAAGGTCCACTGGATGTTTATGCCTCTGTTACTGACTACTATGGCAATTTTGTTGACGCCACAGATGACACCATCAAAGACACGTTAGCTGAAATTACCGCTGAGTTTGATGGTAAAGGTGATAACTATCTCAACCAATTTGAAATCGTTGTTAGTGATTTATTAGGCGATATCACCTTTGTAGAAAATAACCAACCAGTGACGATTACCGTGACAGATAGTCAAGGTAAAACCATCACCTTTGAAACAACTAACAATGATGGTGCTTGGAATATTAGCGCCACAGATTTGTCCTCGTTAGCCGAAGGTGAACTGACAGTTATTGCAGAAACTATTGATATTGCAGGTAACCCGGTATCAGCCACTGATACCATCATCAAAGATACCCTTGCCGATATCACGGCTAACTTTGAAGGCAACGGTGATAACTACCTTAACCGTGTTGAAATCCCTGAAAGCGATCTTTTTGGCTCAGTATCTAATGTTGAAGATGGTCAAACAGTCACTATTAAAATTACCGATAGCAACGGCTTAGATAAATCATTTACCACCACTGTCATTGATGGCAAATGGACAATCGAGAATGCTGATTTAACCGATTTAGCCGAAGGTGAACTTACCATTTTGGCTGAAACTGTTGATATTGCGGGTAACCCAGCTTCAGCGACCAACACCATCATCAAAGACACATTGGCAGATATTAACGCCAACTTTGATGGTAAAGGTGATGAGTATCTCAACCGCTTTGAAATTCCAGTTACAGATTTATTTGGCAATGTTGAAAATGTTGAAGATGGACAATCTATTACCATTACTATTACTGATAGTAATGGCTTAGAAAAAATCCACACCACCACCGTCATTAACGGTAAATGGACAATCGAAGATGCCGACTTAACCGATTTAGCCGAAGGTGAACTCACCGTTATCGCCGATACTGTTGATATTGCAGGTAACCCAGTATCAGCCACTGATACTATTATCAAAGATACCCTTGCTGACATTAGCGCTAACTTTGAAGATAACGGCGATGAATATTTAAATGAAGCTGAAATCACGGCTAAAACCAAGCTGTTTGGTAATATCGACTTTGTTGAAAATAACCAGAATGTTGACGTTACTGTCACAGATAAAGATGGAAAAACCATCACTTTCGCCACAACCGTTGTTAATGGCGCATGGGTCATTGAGGATACAGATTTAGCCACATTTGCAGATGGTGAGCTAATCATTACCGCAGAAACCATGGATATCGCAGGCAACCCTGCCATCGCCACCAATACCATAATTAAAGATACCTCAGCATTATCTATTGATATCGTCACTGATAATTATGAGTTGGGTGGTTTAAACATTGTTGCCCTAAAAAATGGCAATGTTACTTTCCTTGAAGGTACCACAACGGGCACTCAGGCGGGTGATAAAATTGAAGTCACTTTCAGTGATGGCACTGAGACGATTGTCTTAACAACCACCGTTGATAGTACTGGAAATTGGCGTATCGAAGATTTCGATCTTAACCAACTTAACGTACTCAAAACATGGGAAATGTCAGCGACGGTTACTGATGCAGCTGGTAATACTGCTCTCGATGACATGCCGACATTAACTCGTCCTGATAGCTCTATTTTTTACGAAACAACCTTAGAGTACCAATCATCGTCAGAAGCGACTTCTGTCATCAATATCGAGTTTGCAGAATTTACGTTTAATACCAATCAAAGCCTATTAGAGCAACTCACCTCTCAGGGTAATCCTATTACTGTAACGGTGTCATCTGATGGACTCACACTCACCGCTGAAAGTAATGGTGTCACCGTGTTAACGGCGACTATTCAAGCTACTACTCAAACAATTAATATCACCTTATTTGAACCAATCGATACTGAACTGGGCTCTAATAGTACTCAATCTGCAATATTAATTGACGGTATTCAAACTGACACTGACGGTACAACAGAAACCGTTGTTGCGCCTGCTTTAATTTATATCCGTGATTCAGAGCCTGATATTTTAGATGACAATAGCAGTGTGATTGAAGGCAATATAACTTCCGGCAATGTACTCAACAATGACAGCGATCTTGATGCTCCACTGTCTGTTGTTCGTGTCACGATTAACGGTGAAACCAAAGATCTAAAAGGTCCTTCTGTAACGTTTGATCTTCCTGAAGGTCAACTGACCATAAAAGAAAATGGTCACTGGATTTTTACCGCTAACCGTAATCTCGACCATAGTTCAGGTGATATTGACCTCATGGTTAGCTATATCGCAGGCGATAAAGATTATGACTATGGCAGTGCCGATCTCACCATTACCATCAAAGATGGTGAAGCAAATACCATCATCAATAACCATGATAGTAACGTTGAAGGGCTGATTTCTAATCCCACAGATACCTTTACAGGTGACTTTACCATTAAAGCTGGATCAGATAATCCTGATCCTAATAGCATCACATTTAACGCCCAGACAATTGCAGCACTAACAGCATTAAAACTTCAATCTGGCGATACTTATCACTACATTGAATACACACTAAGTAGTGATGGAAAAACCATTACAGCAACTTCTGGCGGAGAAACCATCTTCACCTTAACTCTAACTGGTGCTGCCAATGGTGATGATGTAACAGGTACAGTAACCTTGGTTCAACATCGTCCGTTAAATCACACCAATGCCAGTGATGTAATCAAATTACCACTACTTGTTGATGCTACCGATCTTGATGGTACGAAAACCCCAACAGGACAATTTGATTGGTATATCCAAGACGGCGCAGATCCTGAATTAATCGTAAAACAAGAACTAGCATTTGATGAAGCCAACCTATCTTCAAGTCAGCCAATATCCAAAACAGGCACTATTGACGTGGTTGTTGGTAGTGATGGCTTAGATGGCACTCTTACCCAAAGCCCATTATTTTTTGATCAAACACAGCTACCATCAGGATTAACCAGCGGCGGCGATATCATTACTTACACCGTTACTGGTACAGGTCAAATGATTGAAGCATCGGTCAATGGTGAAAAAGTTTTTGATATTGCCATTACACACAAACCTGATGCTGAAGGTAACTCGACGGTTGAGTACACTTTCAACCTGTATAAATCTATCGACCAAACAGATCCAAGTGGCATTGAAACCATTACCATTCCAGTCTTTATTCGCGATAACGATGGCGACGTTAACCAAGCCAATATCACTGTAACGATTGCCGATGGTGACACGCCAGTCATTACTGATACCACATTAGAAATTACCGAAAACCCAATTGCTGTAGCACCCGATGCGCCACCAGCAGGCACGACAGAAACAGCAAGCTCAACAATTTCTGTTACCGCAGGGCAAGATCCGATTGTTGATTTACAACTGGCTCTAACAGGCGCAGTTCAAACCAGTGATGGTGATGCGATCACTCATAACGGTGAAGCACTGACGTGGCAGTTTGATGGTAACAATACCTATGATGCGGTTTTAGCTAACGGTACGGTGATCTTTTCCATCAACCTTTCCGACATTGGCACTATCGCTGCAGGTGGCAGTGCAGATGCAACCATTACCATTGTGCTGAATGACTTTATCGATCACCTCAATGGTAAAGATACCAAGCTTGATATCACCCTTCCTGTTCAAGCGACTGATAGTGATGGCAGTGTTGGAACATCCAACGTAACGGTCACAATTTGGGATGGTTTGAAGCCAGAAATCATCGTTAATGGCAGCTTAAATGTCCAAGAAAATGATTTATTAGATGATGGTGTAGACAGTGATGCCTCTGATGTAGCAACACCAACACTGAGCTTTAATACAGGCAGTGATAGTGTGGTATCCGTGACCTTAGACACCGCCTTATTTAATGGTAAAAACTACACCAGCGCAGGCGATAACATCACGCTTGGCGCACCTAATGCTGATGGTTGGTATATCGCAACAGCTGCGGGTAAAGAAATATTCCAAATTAAAGTTAACCTTGATGGTACGGTGGAGTTTGATCTCTTTGCCTCTATTGATCATCCAGATACCACATCACAAGATACGCTTAACCTTGAGTTTGGTGCCATTCTGACTGACAGCGATGGCGACACCTCGCCTGCCACTATCTTTGATGTGAATGTCTTAGATGATGTTCCAAAAGGCGGTACTGACGGCACATTGGTTTTAGTTGAAGGACAGAGCCAAACCTTAAAGCTATTAACCGATGAGATCATAGGCGCTGACGGCGGTGAAATTGTTAGCTTCATTTACAACGGAACAACTTACTCTATTGATGGTAATCCGATTAATTTGATCAATACTACGGTTACGCCTGCGAAAAAATACGGCACCATGGTGGTCAATGCTGACGGTACAATTGAAATAACGACTGTATCAACGTCTGAATTTAGTGGGCAGATTCTCGATAGTCTGACATACACCGTTAAAGATGGCGATGGCGATACCGCTGATCGAACCGCGACAATGGCATTGGGAGATAATCCAGGTCATATCAAAGTAGAACTAATGGAAGTATTGGAAGATACGCGCACAGCGCCGCTTTCAATTAAAGTATTCCCTGGTGATGAAGATCAAAATGAAACCCTTACCAGTATCACTATTAGTGAAAGCTCATTAGCCGGTGGACAACTGTATTTAAATGGCACGTTACTCACGGCAGTCGGTGGTGTCATTACGATTACCGATTTTATTAAAAACGGTAATTTCTACTCTCCTAACGGTGAATTAACGTATCAACCAGCACCTGATGCTGCAATCAATCAGCAAGGTATGGTGAACATTGAAATTACTGCCACAATTTCAACCAATACTGCCGATAAAACTTTAGATAAGAACCTTCCAATAAAAGTTTATCCGAACGCCGATGCGCCCGTTTGGGATGAAACTAAAGACTACGAATACACTGGTGTTGAGGATGACAACAGCGGTATTAAACTCGACCTTGCAGCCAATCTTACCGATACTGATAGCTCTGAAAAATTAACATATCGAATTTCAGGTATTCCAGATGGCATTACATTAAAACTTAATGGCAATATCGTCAAAGACGGTGATGTGTTAAATCAAAACCAGTTAAATAAAGTCACTGTGGTTTCAGATAAAAACCTTGCAGGTAAATTTGAATTTACCGTAACCGCCATTGCGACAGAAAAAGGTAACCAGTTCATTGATAAAAATGAACATAAAACCGAAGAAATACCACACCAAGTGATCATTAATATCAAGCCTGACGCTGATACACCGACGCTATCGGTGAAGAACATTAAAGGTATTGAAGATCAACCGATTAACTTAAGCCAAGTATTAATCGGTAAGCTTACCGATACCGATGGTTCTGAAAGTTTAAGCTATCAAATCAAAGTCCAAGAAGGCTGGTTGATTCAAGGTGGTGGTGCTATTGAGCAACCAGTAGGATCAGGCATTTATATTGTCAGCGCTGAAGATATTGAAAACGGTTCAGCTCTGCTTTATCCAAAAGAAGATATTAGCTCATGGACAGAAACGCTGACCATTGAAGTCACGGCGGTATCAACTGAAACCTCCATTGATGGACTTGATCCAGTTAATGTAACAGCCGTAAGTGATACCAAAATTATTACCATTGATTTAAAAGGCGTCATTGATCATCCTGATGTTGCAGATGGCGGCAATGGTCATTGGGAATATGTTGCGGATAGCACAGATAATTCCACAGGCTTTAAAGGCACGATTAAAGGTACATCCGGCTTTAACGAAGATAGCCCATTACCTTTAGATTTCATGATCACCACCAGCGATGATGACAAATCGGAACAGATCACCATTATGATCACCAACCTTCCTGACGGGGTGATGTTTGTTGATAGTAACGGTAATCCGATCACACTAGAGATCGTAGGTGAAAGTGCATCGACAGGCGTAATCTACCAGATCACTAACGATCAACTGAAAACTACGTTCTTACAAACAACTAAAGACTTCAGTGGACAGCTCAACTTTGATGTAAACGTAATTTCAACTGAGCCTGATGGTGACAGCGGCGAATTCAATTACCAAGTAGAAATTAACGTGCTTCCTGTGGTTGATGAAAAAGATGGCGCAGTCCTTGAAGCATCAACGCATGAAGATAAATCAGCAAGCTTGTTGATTGAGCCCGTAATTAATAAAGATATCGATCACAGTGAAAGTTTAACCGGTTATAAGATCACTGGATTACCTGAAGGCTTAACACTCTTTATTGATGGTATTGCCGTATCTGTACCTGCTGGTGGATTGGATCTTGCCGGTTACAAAAACAGTGGCGAATCATGGGCTAACTTCATTAATAGCGGTCGTGTCACTGTGCTTGCCGATGAAGATTTAAGTGGCTTATTTACTATTCCAATTAGCTATGAAGTCACCGATACCTCACCAACAGGGCAAAAAGCATCGAAAGATATTAATGCAACAATTCAACTTGATGTCGCAGGTATTGTTGAAGGTGATACCCGTTTAGAATCAACATCAGAAGTGCTCACCAGTACCGATGGAAGCCCTATCGATTTAACCAACACGGTTCACTTTTTTGATGAAGACCTCGATGGCTCAGAGTACCTTGATTACATCATCATCGTTGTCCCAAGTGGTATAAACTTAATCGTTGAACACCCAAATGGCGCTTCTATTGATGGCAGTGGTAATTGGATTATTCCAGCAACGGGCTTAACTAGCGATACTGTTAAAGAAGCGATGAAAGATATCTTAGCCGGCGCGACCATTAGCTCTAACTTTGATACTGACATCATAGATTTGCGTGTTGTTGCCCACGTTATTGATGACGAACATTCACGCTATATTGATGCCCCTCTTCAAGTCCAAATTACTGGTCACGGCGGCGGTGGTTCTTGTCTTCCCATTGACGACCCAGATAACATTCAAAGTGATGACGCCATTATTGCCAAAGAAGGTGAAGATATTGATTTATCAGGTCTACTGGATGGCAACATTGATGATAGTCCTGAAATCGAAATATCGTTTTTCATTGATATCAAAGATCTACCTCTAGGTGTTGAAATTGAAGGCGATGGTGTTATCCCTGAATATAATGCTATTGGTGAAATTCTTGGCTATACCATCACACCAAGCGGCCTAGAAAATATGGTCTTTGTCGGACTTGATGAAGATTGGGCTGGTTGTATTAATATTCCGATTGAGATAACTCAAACGTCCACCTGTAACGGTCAATCGTCCAAAACAACGCAGAATATCAAGATTGAAGTTATACCAGTTGTCGATGACATCATTGTTAATGCAGGACAAAACACAATTCAGGAAGATACCGAATCTGCTATCAACTTAGAATTGATACTAGGTGATAATATTTTCGCTGGGCAAACCATCAGCGGTGAAGGTGAATTAGCCACAGGAAAAGAAACCATCAACTGGCTGACAATTACCTTACCTGCTGGGGCGAAACTCAACGGTGATCCCGCCATTTTACAAGACAACGGCGATAACACATGGACGATTAAAGACCCAACGCGTTTAGGTGAATTAACCCTAACACCACCACTTAACTTCAGCGGTGAGTTAACCATGAATGTTGCAGCCAACATCACTGATAAAGCTGATTGCCCAACCCAAACAGATACCCAAACCAAAACGGCATCAGTGGTAATCAATGTTGCACCAGTAACTGATTTTGCTGAAATGCCCGATAAAATCGAAGTTCTCGGTGACGAAGATAGCTACATTAATATCACAGGCCTAGACGCAATTTTATTTGATAACGATGGTTCAGAAACACTATCACTGAATATTTCAGGGCTACCTGAAGGTGCTGTATTGTTCTATTCACCTGATGGCGGAAATACATTCCTCCAGTTACCTAACAGTGGTCAATCATGGAGTATCAGTGCCAGCCAAATGGACGGGGTTTATATACGTCCACCGCTAGATTTTAGTGGCGATATGAAGCTCAAACTAGAAGCCATCACCAACGAAATTGGCACCAATGATATAAAAACCTCGACCACCGATTTAGTCGTGGGTGTTAAATCTATTGGTGATGATGTTCAGTTCTTTGATGTCCCAGAAAGCCTTGCTGGAACTGAAGGTGATAGTTTCACTATTCCGGTTAATCTAGAAAGCTATGAAACCAACAGTGATGAAGCATTACGACTCACGGTAACGATCAGTGCGAATGATCCTGCTCAATTACAAGGGTTAGATAAAATCGTTATTGGCGGACAAGAAGTTACCTTTGGGCAAAAAGGAAATAATTGGTTTGCTACAGTCGTCGTTAATGCCAATACACTGGATGAATTCACACTTTATCCTGGTGATGCTTATGGCGATATGACGATCACCTTAGAAGCCAACACTGTTGATACAAATATCGTATTAGGCACTGAGTACACTCATGAAGGTGTTATCGCTACCGAAGAGATCACATTAACTATTGATGCACTGCCTGATGAGCCAGAATTAACGGCGCAATACACTAGCATTATTGCCGAAACAAATTCAGCGATCGCCTTAAATCTTGATCTCATGATGCAAAACCCAGCCCCTAACGAGAAAGGCACTATCATGATCACAGGCTTTCCTAGTGATTATGTTTTCTCTGCGGGTAAAGAAAAAGATGGCGGTTGGGAAGTCGATCTCGCTGATATTGCCAACCTCACCATGACAGGCAACAGCGCACAAGATTTCACTTTATCTATTGAGCCAAGTGCCAGCATCGGCAACCAAACTGCAACGGGCACAGCGCAAAGTATCGATTTCAAAGTCGCAGAGGCCGGTGATAATACCCTAGTCGGTACAGCCAATGACGATTTGATTATCGGCGGTAAAGGTAACGATATAATGTCAGGTGATGCGGGCAATGACAGCTTCGTGTTTAAATCTGATGATCTTGGTTCAATCTCTACACCAGCACAAGATACTATTTTAGATTTTGATACCAAAATTAATAGCGACAACATCGACTTAAGCGCTATTTTATCAAATGTGACTGATGGTATTTCAGCCGATAACTATATTGACATTACTGAAAATAACGGTTCCGTCACATTACATGTTAAAGACAATAGCACAGATGTTACACAAGAGATAACGTTAGACAATGTAAGTAAAGATGCGCTTTATGGCGCAGATACGAGCTCTGCAACGGAAGCAGAGGTTCTACAAAAAATGATAGATGATAATAATCTAATTACTGGCTAGGGATAGTATGAGTAGTAAAAATCCGCCGTTAGATAATGACCTCTGGCTAGCTGCTATATTGTGGCTATGCCAGCATTACAGCATTCGCTGTCATCGTCTAAAAGTCACCTCAGGTTTACCCTTAATAGAGGGTAAACTTGACGATTCTCTGTTTGAACGTGCAGCTAACCAAGCTCAGTTGGACGTTGGCTTACACCCGAAAAAAAAGCTAATCACAGCAAGCTTACCAGCCGTTGGCATTACAAATGCTGGCGAGCCAATCATTATTAGTGAATACGTTGATGGTCTATTTAAAACCGTCCAGTTTAAAACTAATGATGATCATGCCCCAACTCCCGTTGTATCTCTACAATCAAGCGATGAGCTAACACATCTGCTCAACGGGGATGTTTGGCAAGTTTCGCCGATCCAAGTTGCTGATCCCCGCGTGGATGATATTAAACCTAAGCCGAAAAAACATTGGGTACGTTCGGCGATTTCAGAGGTAAAACCTTGGTATCGTGATCTGCTTATTGCCTCTATTTTTATCAACCTACTCGCTCTTGTCGTGCCGTTATTTACCATGAACGTCTACGATCGCGTGGTACCCAACCAAGCCTTTAATACTTTATGGGTGTTGGCGGCTGGGGTATCAATTGCGTTGATATTTGATTGGTTATTACGCGAAGCACGAAGCGCTATCACCGATATGGCTGGGCATCATATTGATACCAAACTGTCAGCAATTTTAATGCAAAAAGTATTGGGGATGAAACTTGAACATCGCCCCCAATCAGCCGCTGCATTTGCGCGTCAAATTCAAGATTTTGACAGTGTGCGAGAGTTTTTCACGTCAGTCACTCTAGTTACCTTGGTGGATTTACCTTTCACCTTGTTCTTCCTTGCATTAATTGGTTGGCTTGGCGGACCTATGATGTTTGTTCCTATCGCTATTATGGCGGTGCTATTGCTCCTAAGTACCATCATGAAAGGAAAAATTGGTCAAACATTGGATGAATCAGCTCGCTTATCGACCCAGAAACAAACCCAATTATTAGATAGTTTATATAATCTGTCTGATATCAAACAAAACAATGCTGAAGGCATCATCCAGCGCCGTTGGGAGCAAACCGCCTCAGCACTCTCTGATTGGCATATCAAATCACGAAAATACACCAATGTTGTTTCTCATTCGGTAATGAGTAGTCAGCAAATCGTAACCATTGGATTAATTATCATTGGTGTTTACCGTATTTCAGAAGGCTTGCTCAGCATGGGTGGCTTGATTGCTATTGTGATGCTGAGCGGTCGTGCCGCAAGTTCAATCAACCAGTTATCGATGTTAATGCTGCGCTATCAGCAAAGCCGCTCTGCTATTACAGGGCTTGATCAAGTGATGGCATTACCGCAGGAAAGTAATGAGCATCAGGTGATGGATCGCGGCGAGTTTAACGGTAATGTTCAGTTAGATGATGCGAACTTTGCCTATCCTGAGCAGCAATTCAATGCTCTCAGTAATATTAAATTCGCGATCCGCCAAGGTGAGCGTGTTGGTATTATTGGCGCAGCAGGCTCAGGTAAATCTACTCTGTTAGCCCTACTTTCTTACCAATATCGTCCAAGTTCAGGACAATTGTATTTTGAAGGTATTGATGCCCAGTTATGGCCACCCGCCGCCCTTCGTAACAACATCGGTTGGGTTGGACAGCAGCCAGCTCTTATTTACGGCACTATTTATGAAAATATTCTATTTGGCTGTGATGAAGTTGATGAAAAGCGCCTAAGTCATGCCATAACCACCTCGAGCTTAAATAGCTTTATGGATCGCCTTACCAACGGATTAGAAACCCAAGTCGGTGAAAACGGTCGTAATTTATCAGGCGGTCAACGCCAAGCTGTCGCACTGGCTCGCGCGCTGTATCGCTCACCTAGCCTATTGCTAATGGATGAGCCAACTAGCGCTTTAGATCAACAAGCAGAAGAGCGTTTTCGTCAAGCCCTACATAAATTACCGCGTGATATCACCATGGTAATTAGCTCTCACCGCCAGTCTATTTTGGCACAATGTGATCGCATTATTGTGCTAGAGCGTGGGCAAATAGTGGCTGATGGTGATGCAAAAACCATTCTTGCTAAACAAAAACCACAACGTCCAGTTAGCCGTGTTCGATCCGTCAGTATTGTTCAAGGAGGTGGTAATGAGCAGTAATTTAAAATGGGCAAATCAAAAGCACGCCTATCGCTCTCGTAAAATCGTCTGGCTTTGTTCGCTATTAGTTATCTCTATTATCACTTGGGCTGCCTATTCCAAATTGGAAGAAGTGGTTGTGGGTGATGGCAAAGTTGTGCCGACCCTCGCCATTCAAAAAATTCAGAGTTTAGAAGGCGGTATTATTGAACAAGTCTTAGTGAAAGCAGGCGAACAGGTAAAAAAAGGTCAGCCTTTAATTATTTTAGATGACACCCGTTTCCGTACCGCTTTCCAAGAATCTGATGAACATTACCGTACGTTACAAGCGCAGATAAAACGCCTGAAAGCCGAATTAGACACCGTAAAAGTCAATACCAAGGAAAAGGATTGGAAAAAACAAATCACCATTAACCATCAAGCTATCGCTTTTGATGATTTAAGTAAGCGTGCTCAGCTTAATGCTAAAGCCAATTACAACGAACGTATTGGACAAATTGAGTCACAACTTGAAGAAGCACAGCTTACGATTGAACAGCAAACTGAAGCGTTACGTGATGCGAAAAGTAATACATCCACACTTTATAGCAGTCTTCGTTTAGTCAATAAAGAAGCCAAAATGCTCGAAGGGGCGGTAAAACGAGGCGCTGTTGCGGAAGTAGAATTGATCCAAACACGTCGCGATCAGGTGAAATTACGCGGCGAAATTGCCAGTTCAAAAGTTGCACAACAAAAAACTTCAGCAGCATTACGTGAAGCTATTGTGATACGCCGCAATCTTGCGTTGGAATTTAGAACCTCAGTCCAAGCACAACTCAATGAATTGACCAATCAGTTTGCCCAATTAGAAGATAGTCAAGAAGGATTAGCCGATCAGTTAAAACGAACTGAAATCACCGCCCCAATGGATGGCACTATTAAAGATATTTTAGTGCGCTCATTAGGCGGTGTTGTAAAACCCGGTGAACCTATCATGGAGTTAGTGCCCAATGACAGCAAGTTAATCGTTGAAGCGCGAATTTCGCCGCAAGATATTGCTTTTGTACAAACAGGATTAGAAGCCACCATTAAATTTACTGCCTATGATTTTGTGGTTTACGGTGGACGCAAAGGCACAGTCACTTATGTCAGTGCTGATGCCCTACAAACAGAAGACGGTACCGCCTATTACCGCGCTCATATTCAGCTCCATGATGATCCTGAAACACGTTTGCAAGCCATTCCCGGCATGCAAGCGATGGTGGATATCTTAACGGGAGAAAAAACTGTTTTAAGTTATTGGTTAAAGCCGTTATTACGCGCTAAAACCAGTGCATTAAGAGAACCTTAATATACTCAATTGACTCATTGATACATATATCAGCCAGTTTGTTATTCAAACGGCAAACATAATAAGAAGATAAAGGAAAAGGAATGCGTTTATCATCATTAATAGCAGCTGCGCTATTTTCATCAACAGCTGCGCATGCGCTCTCTTTAGAAGAGTCTGTTGCCTCAGCCATTGATTACAGCCCACAAATTGCGGGGCAATATGCTCGTTTTCAATCAGTATTGCGTGAAGTCGATGGCGCACAAGCTAATTACTTACCACAGGTAAATTTATACGCTGCAGCCGGTTATGAAGAAACCCTTTACAACAGTGGCAATAAAATCCCCAAAGACGATCGTGGTATGAACCGTACTGAAATCGGTTTAAAAGCATCACAGCTTATCTTTGATGGCTTTAAAACCTCAGCCAATACCGATCGTCTAACCTATGAAGCAGAATCTGAACGTTTAACCTTATTGTCTGATGCCGAAGGTATCTCGTTAGATACCACACGCTTGTATCTTGAAGTACTGAAAGCAAAAACTATTTATGAGTTAACCCAACGCAACGTCCGTGAACATGAAGCGATTTATCAAGATATTCTCGATAAGAATTCAAAAGGATTAAGCAGTAACTCTGACTTAGCCCAAATTTTAGCACGTGTTGCGACAGCAAAATCATCACTGATTGCAGCTGAAAATAACCTCTACGATCTCGATGCCAAGTTTATACGTTTAGTTGGTAAACCTGCCACTAACTTGATTGATCCTGTGGTCGATAGCGCCCTACTACCAAGTAGTAAAACAATTGCTATTAAACAAGGTATAAACCAGCATCCAGAAATACAAGCCGCTATTGCTGATATTCAAGCTGCACGTGAAGAAATTCGCCGAGAAAAAGGTAATTATTTCCCTGAATTTAAGCTAGAAGTTCACGCTAATGCTAACGATAACGTGGGGAATACACTTGGCCCAGATCAAGATGCCCGTGTGATGTTGACTATGAATTACGACATATATAACGGCGGTAAAACCAATGCAGATACAGAAGCTTCAGCTTGGCGTCATGAAGAAGCTCGCACTATCCGTTTACGTGCTGAACGTGAAGTGGTTGAAGGGACGACCCTTGCGTGGAATGCCTACAACATGCTGGATCAACAAAAGAAACTGTTGAAACAAAACGTTGATGCAGCAAAAGCTGCTGAAATGGGTTACGAAGAGCAATTTCGTTTAGGCCGTCGTAGTTTACTTGACGTACTGGATGCCAAAGTCGAAGTATTTCTTGCTCGCAAGAACTACATCAATACGGAATATGATCACACCCTAGCAGCTTACCGCATTCTTAATGCTATGGGTAAATTGACCTATGCATTACGTGTTGAATACCCAGAACAATGGCAAGCGAAGGAGCAATAATCATGACTAAATCACTACTTTCTCTCATTTTATTGCCTTTGCTTTTAAGTGGCTGTGCAGACATGCCTGATACCCAAGTTACTCGCCATCAGATTGATGATCTTCGCGATCATGATAAAGATGGCGTGATCAACCAACGTGATATGTGTGCAGATACCCCTGTAGGCACAAATGTTGATATTACCGGCTGTGCTCCTTGGGAAATGAAGCCAAAATACGACATTCAGACCGTTTACTTTAACTTTGATGACGACCATATTCGCTTAGATCAAAATGAAACCTACACTCAACTTTTTGATTTATTAAAACAAAAGCCACAGGCAAAAGTGATCCTTGTAGGTGATACTAGCCCTGAAGGTACAAACGAATACAACAAAGCATTAGCGCAACGTCGAACAAGCGTGATTAAAGATGCATTGATTGAAAATGGTATTGCACCTGAGCGCATTTCAGAGCAAGAGTTTACGCAGGTGACCGAATTAACCAAGCACCTAAAGAAACGTGAGCGACGCACCATTGCTGTTATAACCAGCAACCAAATGGAGCCTGTAAAAAAATGGACTATTTACAGCTCAGAGCAATCAGCACAACATGCATCAACAGCACAGTGAGGGAATACTCGTGAATAAATCAACTTTAACTTACATGTTACCACTGGCGCTGTTTGCTTCTTCTGCTTATGCCGATAGCAGTAAAACCATTGCGGTTGAAAATGAACTCAATACCGTCATCAATAAACTAATTTCAACAGCAACGTTAAACAATCAATTGCTGACAGAGCAAAGCAATGATGTTCAAAAATTGATGATTGAAGACAGCGTAAAAATTGGTATTAGCTCTCGTCGTTGGTTAGATAGCGAAGTCGCTGTTTTTAAAGATAAATACGGTTATAAACCAACCGAGCTATACTTTACATCCGATGCTATCGCCATTTTGGTCAATGAAGATAATCCAATTAAGTCTATTTCAATCAATGCGCTGGCTGATATTTTTGGCTGTCAATCATCATTAAAATCAATTCAATGGCAGACTGTAAGCCCTGTACTTGCCAACAATACTGAACTAACACAAGTACACGCTTATTCAGTCAATGGGGATTTATCAGCACACCGTAATTTCACCAAGATGATCACCTGCTACGATGGCCAAAAAACGGCAACTAAATCGTTAAACAGCCGTGAAGACTTAATCGATACTATTGAATCAAAAGAAAATGCTATTGGTTACACCGTATATCAAAGCCAAGATAAAGATATTAAACGTATTGATATTATTGATAAAAATGGTGAGAGTTTTGGATTAGATCATGAAACAATTTTATCAGGCCGCTACCCGCTTGCTAACGTCTATTACATGTACCTTAATTTAGAGCCAACAAAGAGCTCTCTATCACCGCAGCAAACGGCTTTTGTTAATTACGTAATGACACCAGAAGCACAGCAGACACTCACGGATAACGGCTTTATAGATTTACCTGCCGCAGCAATTGAGCGTAATAAAGTAGTATTAAAACAACAACAGCCAGAAATTCAAGGAGGATATAAATAACCCCATTGGGCTATTTTCTTTTAATCATTAACTCAAAAATATAAAATGCAAAGGGGCATAAAGTTAAACTTTTCGCCCCTTTTCATTGTGTAATAAAAGTTTGTCTCACCCTATTGGCATCAGTGATTTACAGTACTTCAGATACAAAAAAGCCGCTGATCAATCAGCGGCTTTTCAATGTGTGGCGGAGAGATAGGGATTTGAACCCTAGATACGCTATAAACGTATGCCGGTTTTCAAGACCGGTGCTTTCAACCACTCAGCCATCTCTCCATAGCAAAAATAATACCACCACAACATACAACTGTAAACCCAAAAGGAATTAACTGCTTATTTTTAAAGCACTTTAGTGGTTATTTTACTCAGAAATACAATTAGACAACAAAGGTGACATATTAGAGAACAATAAACATACTCATTGCTATGCTGTAGCAAGAATCTTTATTTTCGTTATATCAGTAATGATCCGTTATAATCTAAACAGTTAACCTATTAGATTGAAAAACACATGGCAAACAAATCAGATTTTACGGACGAAGAATACCAAGCTTTTGCTCAATTAATGGATGCTTATAATCGAACTTTTGCAATTTCACTCACCACCCTCATTTTATCTATTTTAGGTTTTATCATTGCTGAAATTCAAATCGGTTATACCATTACGAATAATATTCGCTTAATTTTTGGATTCTTAGTAGCCTTACCATTATTAGTTACTGTTATTGGCTCTAAACGCGATTTCAATAACCTTTCATTTAGCATGCCTAAAACAATTTTATATTCAGTACTCAACGCTGTAAGTCTGATCACTATTATTGGTTTGGTTGTTAGCATTAACTAACAATAACGCTCAACATTTAATCAAATTAAAAATCCCACCATTTATCCTCATAATGAACCATCAAACCATTGGCGGTTCATTTATAAATATCAATAATAACCTTTTGATAATAATGAAATAATCATTAACATGCATTTTAAATGCATCTTTTGAGTTGACGCAGCGCCCCCTGAGGAATAACATGCATTAAAAATACAACTTATGCGATTAAGGAATTTTAAAATGGCTATTCATGTTAAGAATAATATTACTTGGGTTGGGCAGCGTGATTGGGAAGTTCGTGATTTTCATGGCACAGAATATAAAACAACCCGTGGGACTAGCTATAACAGTTATTTAATTCGTGAAGGTAAAAATGTATTGATCGATACTGTTGATCATAAATTTACTTTGGCTTTTCTTCAAAATTTAGAACAGGAAATTAATCTTAACGACATTGATTACATCGTTATTAATCATGCCGAAGAAGATCACGCAGGTGCATTAACTGAATTGATGAGTCGTATTCCTAATACACCTATCTATTGTACAGAAAATGCAATTGATTCAATTGTCGGTCACCACCACCATCCGGAATGGAACTTCAACACCGTAAAAACAGGTGACACGCTTGATATTGGTAATGGTAAAGCATTAGTGTTTGTTGAAACGCCAATGTTGCACTGGCCTGATAGCATGATGACATACATGACTGAAGATGCCGTCCTGTTTAGCAATGATGCTTTTGGTCAACATTACTGTGATGAACGTCTATTTAATGATGAAGTCGACCAAAACGAACTGCTCGATCAATGTCTGCGTTATTACTCAAATATTTTGACGCCATTTAGCCCCTTAGTAACCAATAAAATTCATGAAGTTTTAGGCTTCAATTTACCCGTTGATATGGTCGCTACATCACATGGTGTTATTTGGCGCGATAACCCTACTCAGATTATTGAAAAATACCTTGAGTGGGCTAATCAGTATCAAGAAAACCGCATCACGATTTTCTATGATTCTATGTCTAATAATACTCGTATGATGGCAGATGCTATTGCACAAGGGATCACTGAAGTTGACGATGAAGTTATTGTTCGTATATTTAATGTTGCTCGTCACGATAAGAATGAAATCCTAGCCAATATGTTTCGCTCAAAAGGAATACTAGTTGGTTCATCAACTATGAATAATGTCATGATGCCTAAAGTCGCGGGTTTACTTGAGGAAATTACTGGCTTACGTTTTAAAAATAAGAAAGCTGGTGCATTTGGTAGCTATGGCTGGAATGGTGGTGCTGTCGATCGTATTCACGCTCGTTTAACTGATGCTGGTTTTTTCACTACCGTTGGTCTTAAAACGAAATGGCGTCCAGACGGAAAAGCATTGCAACAATGTCGTGAACACGGTAAAAAAATAGCCAAAGAATGGGCTCAAACTGAACGCCCATATGATCATTACACACCTTTCACAACCCAAATAACATCAACGCCAACAGTTGCAACAACAATACAAGTTGCGACTGATGCACCAGAAATAGTCGAACCAACATCCGTTGTTGAACAAGAACCTACTATAAATACCGAATGTTGCATACAAGCAACCGCAAGCCAAAAAATGTTATGTACTGTGTGTCAGTGGATCTACGATCCAGCATTAGGTGAACCTAACCAAGATGTTGATCCAGGTACATTATGGCAAGATGTTCCTGATAGTTTTCTCTGCCCTGAATGTGGTATCGGTAAAGAAGTATTTGAACCTATAAACTAAATAAGGTTAGTCCATATAATGTCCAATCCAATTATTGTCATTGGCAGTGGCTTTGCTGCTTACCAGTGGGTAAAATCATTTAGAAAGCTCGACCCAAATACTGCAATAACTTTAGTAACCGCAGATCAAGGTGCTGACTATTCAAAGCCTGAGCTAAGCCATGTGTTTAGTCGAGATCAACAACCAACAGATCTTATTAAACAAACCGCTGTTGAATTTGCTACAGAACATAATATTGAATTACTCACTAATACTGTCGTTGATGAGATCAATACCGACCATCAATGGATTCGTTTTAATCAGCAGCAATGGCATTATTGTTCATTGATTATTGCAACGGGTGCCAAATCTTTTGTCCCTAAATTTGAAGGGAATGGTTTAGATAAAATCATTACATTAAATAGCCTTGATGAGTTAACACGTAACCACTCAAAAATTACTACAGCAAAACATATTACTATTTTAGGTGCGGGGTTAATTGGCACTGAAATAGCCATAGATTTAGCTACAATAGGCAAGAAAATTACCTTATGCGATAAAGCCGCTGCCATGATGCCGACGTTACTGCCTGAGTTTATTGCCGCCGAGTTACATCATATACTGCATCAAAAAAATATAGTTCTACAACTAAATACCATTATCACCGCAATAAATGCTGATGATAAACAAATAACGATCTCGCAATTAAATAACAAAACGATACATACTGATGTTGTCATTGCCGCAATGGGATTAACACCACAAATTCGTTTAGCTCAACAAGCAGGAATCAAGACTAACCTGGGTATTATCGTTAATAATATACTGCAAACATCAGCACCTAACGTCTATGCCATTGGAGATTGTGCTGAAATAAACGGCAAAATAAGTGCTTTTATTCAACCGATTATGTTATCAGCGATAGCACTGGCCAAGACGTTGGCTGGAACGCCGACACCATTATCATTACCACCCATGTTAATCAAAGCCAAAACACCTTGGTTACCGTTAAGTTTAGCGGGAATAACCACTATGGAAGATATTCATTGGCAAATAGAGCGAGACAATGACGGTTGTGTTGCTAAAGCGCGCACTGATGATCAAACCTTAATCGGCTTTATTGCTACGCATAATAAGCAAAAACACGCCTTCGCATTATTAAGACAATTGTCACCAACGCTATAATTCATTCAAATATTAGCGCTATTTTCAGGTCCACTATTATTGTGGACCTATTGTTTATCTCATCATGGTATTACAGCGTCTATCTTTAATAAATCAGTACCCGTTTTTATTAAGGTGTCATTATTCGTATGAATCCACTCCAGTCAACTGATGCTCAATTTAAGCGTGCACAAGCTAGCGACAGTAGTGCACTTTGTGAATGTATTTATGAAAGTTCACATGAATTAATGGACTTTATGTTCACTTCTCGTAGTGAAGCCATTCCAGCACTATCCAAACAAGTATTACAGCCTCGAGGACTATTTAGTTATCGCTTTGGGTATGTTTATTATCATGATAACCAAATTAAAGGCGCTGTCGTCGGTTATACTAAGCAACATATGCAGCAGCAAGAGCTTATTGGTGCAATCCAATTATTAATCAATACTCCTTTAAAACTAAAATGGCATTTCTTAACCACAGTGCGTAAAGCGTTAAATAATTATGTGCCCTTACCTGCTGAAGATGCATTTTATATTAATAATATTGCTGTCTTTGATGAATATAGAGGCCAAGGTATTGGTGCTGATATTCTTGATAATTTATGTGTTTGGTTACAAAATCAAAATATTTCTAGTATTGAACTCGATGTTACTCAGTGTAATAAAGGCGCAATTAATTTTTATCAACGCTATGGCTTTCATATTGTATCTCAATCAGGTTCAGATGAATTAGAACAACAATATCAACTGCCGATATTACTAAGAATGCGTTATTTTATTCCAACGAGTAACTTAGCTAAATCCTCACCTCACTACACTAATATCATTAAAGAAGTCTCACGGCTTTACCCTATTGCTGTCGATGATATTTACGTTCCCGGCACTGTCGAACAGTTACAAGATATGCTAAAAAACACTCAAAAGCCGATTTCTATTGGTGGCGGACGCTATAGTATGGGAGGACAAATTGCCCATAGTGGTTCGTTGCATATCGATATGCGTGGCTTAAACCGTATTCTTGATCTTAATGTCGAACAACAAACAATTACCGTACAAGCAGGTACGCGATGGCGAGATATTCAAGCATGTATTCAGCACCATGGACTCGCGATAAAAATCATGCAAACTTATGCTAATTTCACTATTGGCGGATCATTAAGTGTAAATTGTCATGGGCGTTATGTCAGTTTAGGACCTTTAATTTTATCAATAAATTCTATTGTGTTAATACTTCATAATGGCAAGCGTATCAATGCCTCCCCCGCCACAAACAGTGAGCTCTTTTATGCGGCAATTGGTGGTTATGGAGCAGTCGGGATCATAGCAGAAGCAGAATTATCATTAACGACTGATTGTCATATTGAACGTTTACATAAAAAAATGCCGTTAAGTAATTATCCCGCTTTTTTTAAACATCAAATCAGTAATAATACCGATGCTATTTTCCACAATGCCGACATGCTCCCGCCTCGATTTGATAAAATTCATGCAGTTACGTGGTCACAAACAACCAAGCCCATTAATGTATCCCCTCATAAGGAACGAAAGCTGTATTTACTAGAGAAATACATGTTATGGACAATTACAGAGTCACCATGGGGCCACTGGCGTCGTGAATATATCTATGAACCATTGATGTATTGGAATAAAAAAATAACAACTCGTAACGAGGAAGCTAATTATAATGTTGCTGAGCTTGAACCGGTTTCACGAAATCAAAATACCTATGTTCTGCAAGAGTATTTTATTCCAGTTGATCGTATTGATGACTTTACGCCAATAATGACCGAAATTCTTAATCGTTATCATGTTAAAGCGGTTAACGTTTCCATTAGACATTCTCATGCAGATCCTGGCTCACTGCTAGCTTGGGCACGTGAAGAAGTATTTGCTTTTGTATTATATTACAAGCAACAAGCCAGCGATGCTGAACAACAAAAAGTTGCTATTTGGACACGAGAACTGATTGAAGCTGCGATTAATGCTGGCGGTTGTTATTACCTTCCTTATCAACCCCACGCTCGTTATGACCAATTTCATCGCGCTTACCCTAATGCACCGACTTTATTTGCCTTAAAAGACAAATGGGATCCACACTATCGGTTTCGCCATTGCTTATGGGAGAAGTATTATCGTCAAACAGATGATATCGCTATTTTCTCACGAGCTGACTGTGGCCAATCTGCATTTCGACAAGTATTTAGTACTATTAATGGTAGAGACGATTTCTATCTTTTTCTACAAAATATTTATCACCTCTACCCTGAGCATTTATTCCATGCGCTTATTAGCCAATGTTGCCAACGGTTTACTACAGATCAAGACATTTACCATGAAATTCAATACGGGCTTAGCGAAATAAAACCCAAATTGGCGGATATTACCTACGCTCTTCCCGCATTAGCAAAACAAAAAAAGAAATGGCACGTCAAACTTCAACCATTTTAGCCACAACTGAAACCCTGAAGGGGTATTTAGAGATTGGTTCCACTGGCCGTTATGTCAAAACACTACAAAAACAGCTGTCTATTACTGGGCCAATTTTTTTATGTAATGATATTGTGCCCGATAACTCGCCTGCAGAGATTGCAGAGCGCGGTAGTATTAAACGCGTAGGTCACTTTTTTGATCTCGCCAATTATGAACCATTACCTGCCGAGACAATTGCTGACGCATCACTTGATTTAGTCAGTTGCTATATTGGATTACATCACTGTCCACCCCATAAATTAGACGCTTTTATTGCATCAATTGCTCGCGTATTAAAGCCTGGAGGACGGTTTATTTTACGTGACCATAACGCAGAAAATATACCTATGCAGACATTTTGTGCTTTAGTCCATACCGTGTTTAATGCCGGTTTAGGTGTTAGTTGGAATGAAAACAAAGCCGAATTGCGTAACTTTCAAGGACTAGATTATTGGATAACAGCATTAGCTAAACATAATCTAATCAATAGTCAGCAATACTTACTTCAACAACATGACCCCTCACTCAACACCTTGATGCGATTTGATAAAAAGATTTAAAACAAACAATTAAGACAAAAAACCACGATGATAGACGAGTATTTATTTACCGTCTTTTATCCTTAATCACACTCAATTTAATACTCATGAAATAAAAGTTAATAAAAACGTCAATAAGTATGACACATACCCATAGCAATACTGTGGCTTTAGACGCAACGGTATTAATAGGCATGTTTGCAAGACGATTATTCTTAAAAAGTACAGTGGCAACAATGGTCGCTACCTATTTGACTGGCTGTAATTCAAGTAGCAGCAACAGTAATGACGATAAAGACAATACGCATCAAAATTGGAAATTAGTCATTTTACCTGATACTCAAAAATACTCTGAAAATAGCCCTGAACGTTACTTATCTCAAACTCAATGGACATACTTGGCGCCTCCGCAAATACCCCTTACTCAGTTTTATGTGGCAATCACGATTTAGCTGAGGGTGACAAATATGATGGTTGAAGCTAGCACCCTACTCTCGCGATCTCAAAACTCGAAAACTCAAATCCTAGCTTCACCAAACTCCAGACGTAAAAAAGCCCGCAATTGCTTGCGGGCTTTTCTATTTGGCTCCCTCTACTGGACTTGAACCAGTGACATACGGATTAACAGTCCGCCGTTCTACCAACTGAACTAAGAGGGAATTATAATGGTGGTGGGAGAAGGATTCGAACCTTCGAAGGCAGTGCCGGCAGATTTACAATCTGCTCCCTTTGGCCACTCGGGAATCCCACCGAAATTTAATGGTGCCGACTACCGGAGTCGAACTGGTGACCTACTGATTACAAGTCAGTTGCTCTACCTACTGAGCTAAGTCGGCACACTAATTTCTTTTTTATTGCCAAGCCTAAACTCAACAATTAAATTTGGCGGAGAGATAGGGATTTGAACCCTAGATACGCTATAAACGTATGCCGGTTTTCAAGACCGGTGCTTTCAACCACTCAGCCATCTCTCCAATGGCGCGAATAATATAGGCCTAACCTTCATCTGTAAAGTAATAATATTAAAAAGATTTTCAAGTGATCACCAATTAATCAAAAACCATTTATATTATTCAATTTGCTGTTTTATAAAACAACTATTAACCAAACTCCAGACGTAAAAAAGCCAGCAATTACTTGCGGGCTTTTCTATTTGGCTTCACTCTACTGGACTTGAACCAGTGACATGTGAATTAACAGGCCGCTAATCTTCCCAATAAAGAGTACCAACTGAACTAAGAGGGAATTATATGATGATTGAAGCTAGCACCCTACTCTCGCGATCTCGAAACTCGAAAACTCAAATCCTAGC
>NZ_MSCC01000002.1:586402-586955 GCF_002954455.1 Photobacterium aquimaris | reverse complement strand
AACGTAAAAAAGCCCGCAATTGCTTGCGGGCTTTTCTATTTGGCTCCCTCTACTGGACTTGAACCAGTGACATACGGATTAACAGTCCGCCGTTCTACCAACTGAACTAAGAGGGAATTATATGGTGGTGGGAGAAGGATTCGAACCTTCGAAGGCAGTGCCGGCAGATTTACAATCTGCTCCCTTTGGCCACTCGGGAATCCCACCGAAATTTAATGGTGCCGACTACCGGAGTCGAACTGGTGACCTACTGATTACAAGTCAGTTGCTCTACCTACTGAGCTAAGTCGGCACAAAATTTCGTTACATAGCATGTTAATAAATAACACTATGTCTTTATGTTGGCGGAGCGGACGGGACTCGAACCCGCGACCCCCGGCGTGACAGGCCGGTATTCTAACCAACTGAACTACCGCTCCAATTCTTTACGAAACTCGATTACATCGAATCTCTAGAATTTGGCGGAGAGATAGGGATTTGAACCCTAGATACGCTATAAACGTATGCCGGTTTTCAAGACCGGTGCTTTCAACCACTCAGCCATCTCTCCAAT
>NZ_MSCC01000002.1:375557-586054 GCF_002954455.1 Photobacterium aquimaris | reverse complement strand
ACCGTGAATAATATAGTCGAGAACGGTGGCTGTAAAGTAATAATATTCAAAAAATCACCAACTGCATTTTTATCAACCAATACATACTAAAAACAACCAAAATAAGATCAATAAAGCATCAATTATACACTTCCATCACAAGTAACCGTTATTACAACTATAATGATGACAACATACCTACCTTATATCCTCATAAATATATATAAAACAGCATAACTAACACTTTAGCATTTTATGCTACTTATACTCCCCCCCAAATAACAACTCAACACACTGATTAATAAATATATTTATTATCACTTCATGATAAAACACTATTGTTAGAGTCTATCTTAATGTAATTTTTCATTTAAAAGCCATTAAATACATGATAAAAAGTAGTTAATATATTTAACATTTATATATCTTTACACGTACAAATATTAAACCTTTATTTTATTCTCTTAAATAATTATGCGCTGTAAATATATTATCTATTAAAAATCAAACGCTTTTATTTATAAACACAGGATTACGTATGGATACAACATCATCAACAACCCCAAATCGAGGAACATGGAGTTCAAAGATTGGCTTCGTAATGGCGGCAGCAGGATCTGCTGTAGGTTTAGGTAACATTTGGAAATTCCCTTACACCGCAGGTGAGAATGGCGGCGGTGCATTCGTTTCTATATATCTGTTATTTGTTATCGTGATTGGCTTTAGTGTGATGCTGACAGAATTTGCTGTTGGCCGAAAAACAGGACTATCAGCAGTAGGAGCATTTAAAATAACAGATCGTCGCTGGACTTTTGTCGGTATTCTAGGCGTACTTAGTGGGCTATTAATCATGGGCTTCTACCCTGTAGTCGGAGGCTGGGCCATTGCCTATATCTATAAAGTCTCTACCGGACTATTAAGTCAACCCGACGCGATTGGTGACAGTTTTAGCGGATTTATTGCTAACCCTCTGCAACCTCTATTTTGGATGGGACTATATCTCTTCTTTAATATTTTAGTAGTTATGCGCGGTGTCTCTGGCGGTATTGAGAAAGCCGGTAAAGTGTTAATGCCACTGTTATTTATCATTTTAATTATTGTATCAATCAAAGGATTAATGTTACCTGGTGCAATGGCAGGATTAGAGTTCTTATTTAAGCCCGATTTTTCAAAAATTGATAGTTCCGTTGTATTAGCTGCATTAGGACAAGCGTTCTTCTCATTAAGCCTTGGTATGGGCTGTATGCTTACTTATGGTAGTTACCTACGTAAACAAGAAAACCTAGTACAAACAACAGCAATGGTTACCGCAATGGATACAAGTGTCGCCCTACTTGCTGGTATCGCAATGTTCCCTGCCATGTTTGCTTTTGGTATGGAACCATCAGCGGGCCCAGGTTTAGTGTTTGTCGTAGTACCACAACTGTTTGCCGAAATGGGTGAAATTGGCTTAGTACTCGCTATTTTATTCTTTATCGGACTAAGTGTGGCAGCACTCACATCGTCAGTATCATTACTTGAAGTTGTTGTTGCTTACTTAATTGATGAAAAAGGCTTTAGTCGTATAACTGCAGTACTAACAGCCAGTGGTGTAATGGCATTACTGTGTATCTTAGCGTCTTTATCTATTGGTGGATTTGGTCCAACTCTGTTCCATACCGGTGCTTTTGATATTTTTGATTTGTTAACCGATAAAATCTTCCTTGCCATTGGTGGTATGTTGGTATGTTTATTTGCTGGCTGGCGTTTAGATCGCAGTGAATTGAAAAAAGAAATCACGAATGACGGCAAGGTTTCATTCCCACTGTTCAATGTGTGGTATATGTTGATCAAATATATCATTCCAGTGGCTATCGCAATTGTTGCTATTGCTGGCGTTAAAGCAGGCTTTGATAGTAATAAAGGTGAGATTATGATCCTTGGTTTAATTATCATTGGCCTGTGCGGTATTTTCTCAAAGAAGCTCTAACGATCATAAACATATAATCCTCTTGCCGCTGATTATTATCAGCGGCTTTTTTTATTGTTTAAATAAGTCATTTTTTAGATCCTTGTTGCCATTTGTGGTTACAGGTACACTCTGCTAATCATTTATATTATGCTCATAAAGGATTATCAATGAAGAATATTATTGCATTTATCTTATTAGGAATGGTTGTAACTGGCTGTGCAGGATCTCAAGGTACTACGATTCAGACCCATGGCAGTATTGAAGCAAGACAAAGTATTAATTAATCATCGTCATCATAATTATTGTTATAAACCGAGCCAAGACTCGGTTTATATTTAATTAGATTGCTCTCAATTCCTTGAAATACTGCTCTAACTTATTTAAACAATGTAACCGTTCATCCGCTGTTCCATGATCGAGAACGTTATAAGCTTCCTGTAATAATGCTAATTCACTACCATTATTTTCAGCAACCGTTAATTGCTTAGCCTCTTTAGCTAGTATTGATTGTGTTCGTTCTGATAACACCATTAAATCAATTGATAATCCAGCTAACGACAGTAACTTCCGCCAAGCCGTATACGGTATTTGCTGATCGCGATTACTACCAAGCCAGCTATTAAGGGTTCTATTACCTTTTGCTGTTACCCCTAGTTGAATCGATATCTCTGTTTTAGATACTCCAAGGGTTTCAACTAAATAATTTACAACACATTGAACTTGCTGTTTAGTTGGCGCTATATAGTTGTTATCCGTAATTGATAATAAACACTCACTTTCAGGATTGATTACCTCACAGCCAACCATAAACATTTGTTTTATATGAGCATCAGCAGTAACACTTAACATATCCATATATTCAACGCGAGTACAATGTTTCTCAAAATCACTAAAAAGCTCTTCAAGTGTAAAATACTGAATTTTGTCTTCCATTTATATTTTATCTTCCATTGAGTAATAAAGGCTAACACCATTAATAGTAGTCATAAGATATAACATATTAAACAGAAAATACCCGTCATCGTCATAATTAGTGACATTACGTGAGCAAGATCTCATTCAAAAAAACATAGAAAAACATAGGACAGCCATATCTTTACTTTAAAAATTAAAACAGTTCACTGGTGTTTTTTAGGCTCGATCATACGTTGAGTAGATCATGGATATTAGGCTGAGTGAATGACAGTATCTAAGCAAAGAATTATGGGTGTCCAATATTTCCTTCCATGTTTCCTTGGAACACTTCGAGCTAGCAATTACCGCGGGGAAAATGGAATAGAATGATAAACCATTTTGTTCAAACGTAAAAAAGCCGCTATAAATAGCGGCTTTTTAATGTATGGCGGAGAGATAGGGATTTGAACCCTAGATACGCTATAAACGTATGCCGGTTTTCAAGACCGGTGCTTTCAACCACTCAGCCATCTCTCCATGCGGCGTATAATATAGAGGACAGTATTTGATGTAAAGCATTTATTCCTATATGGAATTTAATCGCACGATTATCACGCGCCTTTGAGTGTCATTGTATGTTTTATCATAGATCCAACCTTTTAATTGGTGCGCTATAATGCTACTTAATGATCACTGGTAAACCACGTTGAATAGCTAATGACACAATTTCAAGGAGGAGATAATGAAAGCACTAATTGTTGGAGGCTCTGGAGCTATTGGACTTGCAGTTATCAAGCAGTTATTACAGCTTAAACCCCACACGCACATCCATGCGACATATTTTCGCCACCAGCCCGACTATCAACATCCACAATTACATTGGCATGCGCTGGATATTACTATTGAAGCAGATATTGCTAAGCTTGCAGCCCAATTAACCCAACTTGATGTGCTGATCAATACCGCTGGCATGCTCCATACTGCTGATCATTTACCTGAAAAATCAATTCAACAGTTTGATGTCGATTTTTTCCAAACCAATATTCAAACAAATACCATACCGACATTGTTACTTGCTAAGCACTTTATGGCATCATTAAAAACTTCACCGCGCAGTTATTTTGTCACGGTATCAGCCAAAGTCGGCAGTATTGAGGATAATAAATTAGGTGGCTGGATCAGCTATCGTAGCTCTAAAGCGGCATTAAATATGGCAATTAAAACCATCAGTATTGAATGGCAAACAAAATTGCCTTTCTGCTGTGTAGTTGCTTTTCATCCTGGTACTACTGACAGCGCTCTTTCTCAACCTTTTCAGCGCAATGTTGCTTCACATAAACTATTTACACCACAATATACTGCGCTATGTTTATTAAATATTTTATCGACGTTAACCCCTAAAAATAGCGGTCAATTTTTAAGTTATAGCGGCGACACCATTGCTTGGTAAAGATCCACTAGCGACATCAACATCAACATCAACATCAAACCATATTATATTATTATACTTCACGCTAAATTCATAATAACATGCTGATTTATTCGTGCTGTTCGCTCCTATTTATTTCGGTAGGTATAATGAAAAACCGTTCTGTTGGCTTTGCAATGACCATTTTAATTATTGGTAATTTAGTGGCAGTGCTTTCTGATGCTTTAATTAAAACCATGGGTAAAGATGCGGCTGTATTTCAGTTTGTATTTTTTCGCCAATTGTCAGCGGTGATCATCTTACTGCCTTTTTGTTTACGTGCGACCAAACAAAGCTTTTTAATTGGCTTAAAATGGCATTGTGTACGCGCACATGTATGGTTATTAGGTGCAGTATTTATGGTGATCTCATTAAGCACACTGCCGCTGGCCACTGCGAACGCTATTTTCTATGCTGCCCCCTTGATCATGCTTCCGCTCGCCATGGTGATGTATGGTGAAAAGCTAACCCGTTATTCTGTCGCCGCAGGTATTATTGGCTTTGCGGGTGTGTTAGTTATTGTACGCCCAACCGACATTAGTTGGGCTGCTTTTGGTGCATTAGTGGTTGCCTTTACCATTGCTGTTAATAACCTTTTTATTCGAAAACTCCCGACCGAGCAGAGTGTTGCTCAGACCTTATTGCTGACTAATTTAATCGGTATGCCAGCATCACTGGCGTTAGCACTATGGGAAAATAAACCCTGGGACTGGTCGCCACTAATTACAGCATCAGGCTCAAGTGCATTAATTTTGGTATATGCGGCAACGTGTGTCGTCGCTTACCGTGCTGCTGAAAGTAATAAAATAGCCAGTGCGGAATACAGTGGATTAATTGGTGCGGTGATCGTGGGCTATTTATTGTTTAATGAAGTGCCTGATATCACCACCTTAATGGGAACAGTGATGATCATAGCGCCACTATTATGGTTAGCCAAAGTTGAATCAAAACAGCATAAAAAAGATTCAATTCAAGCGATTGCGGTTAATGAATAATAAAAAAGCGATAACCATTAGGCTATCGCTTATATCCATTTTCGCTTTACTGCCTAATAAGCAATTATGCTAACGCTTTATTGAAACCATCAAGCACTGCTACCGTATTATGACCTAAGTCATCCACCGCATAGCCACCTTCAAATACAAATAATGTTGGAATATTTAATAAACCAATCATCCAGCCGATCTTTGTATAATCATTACGTAGCAACTTAAAATAACTGATCGGATCGTCTGCAAAAGTATCCATACCTAATGAAATAATTAATGCTTGTGGCTGATATTCTGCAATACGAGCCAATGCAGTTACTAAAGCAGGCTCATACACTGACCAATCGGTTGTATTAAGCGGTAACGGCAAATTGAGATTAAAGCCAAGGCCTTCACCTTCACCCTCTTCATCAGCAAAGCCAAGATAATGCGGATAATCGTAATCTGGATCACCATGAATCGATGCGAATAATACATCGCTACGATCATAGAAAATACTCTGAGTACCATTACCGTGGTGATAATCAATATCTAATACTGCTACGCGCTTTGCCCCTTGGCGAATAAAGCTTTCCGCTGCAATTGCGGCATTATTTGCGTAACAATAGCCGCCCATTAAATCTGGCGCAGCATGGTGACCTGGTGGTCGACATAACGCAAACGCAGCATGCTCGCCTTGTTTGATTAAATCTACCCCTGTTAATGCACATTCTGTAGCAGCAACAATGGCTTTCCAAGAACCCGCAGTGATCGCAGCTGTCATATCGAAACTGTAATAACCTAAACGTCCTTCGATATCTTTTGGAATACGGTTACGTAAATGGCGGGCAGGTGCAAAACAGTATGGTGAGGCATCATGCACATCACCAAACGCTTCAACCCATTGATCCCAACAACTTGCTAGAAAATCAACGTAATCATCCGTATGTACCCAACGCATCGGTGCATCACCGTAGCTATTAGGCTCCACCATCGTAAAACCACCATGACTATTAAGTGCATTAAGCACCATGTCAGCACGCTCTGGTTTTTCAAAACATGACGTTGCTTCACCATTTAAAAATTCAAAACGTACATGATGTAAACGTTGTTTTTCCGTGTAGATAACTTTCATTATTTCTTCAACTCCATCCAATAGCGCTGATAAATAGCTGTCGCTTCACCAACATCAGCCAAAAATTGACCTTGTTGCTTAATCGCTTTGGTTGGGAAAATAATATCACTATTACGAATATTGTCAGGGAGAGTGTTTAATGCGGCCAAATTAGGGGTCGCGTAACCAATTTCAGTCACAATTTTGGCTTGGTTTTCTGGCTTCAATAAGAAATTAATGAATTGATATGCCGCATCTTTTTGCTCACTCGCTGCTGGAATGACCATATTATCCATCCAGAAGATAGTACCTTCTTGTGGGTACGCAAATTTAAGTGCTGGATTTTCATTTGCTGCGCGCACTGCTGTACCATTCCATTGCATACCAACAGATACTTCACCAGCAATGTAGGGAATATGCGGTGCATCTGAATTAAACAATGCCACATTTGGCTTTAAACTTTTCAGGGTTTGATAAGCTTGCTTAATTTCAGCTTCATTACGGCTATTAACACTATGACCATTCATGATCAGCGCCATACCAAACACATCACGCGGATCGTCAGTTAATAATACACTGCCTTTAAACTCTGGTTTCCATAAATCTTTCCACTGAGTGATTTGTTTAGCATCAACAATATCACTGTCGTAACCTAATGCAGTACTACCCCACAAATAAGGAATAGAATATTGGTTATTTGGATCAAATGGCTGATTTAAAATCGTGCTATCTAACTGAGCAAAAGCGGTGATTTTGCTATGATCCAGTTTAGCTAATAAGCCTTCATCAGCCATTTTAGAAACATAGTAGGTTGATGGAAAAACTAAATCATACCCTTTACCGTCGATCATTTTGAGCTTGGTATACATCGTTTCATTACTTTCAAACGTTGAATAGTTAACCTTGATATCAGTTTCTTTAGTAAATTGTGTCAGTAGTTCTGCAGGCAGATACTCTGACCAATTATAAATATTTAATGTGGTATCAGCGAAGGCTGGTTGGGCAACGAAAGAACTAAGTAAAAGCGATGCAAGTAGATTCTTTTTAAACATTTCACCTATTACCAATATTCATATAAAGCTCGATATAAGCTTTGATTATTGACAATACCATAAATATTTTTAGTCAGTAATTTAGAAATTGTATGCAAATGCTACAGCTATACATTTTCGCACATGACGATGATATCACCACAACCAATCTGTCGCGACAAACCGACATTAAACGCTGCAACAACACCCTCTCAATATAAATTAAATCATTGAATAGTAACTCTATAAACTACAAACCCAGACTCTCCACCCGCTAAACTACCACTTAATTCCCAAGTTATATTACCTTCATATCCAGCCATATTTGTGCCATCTTTTGTCACAACGTTACATATTAATGAAGCTGGCATTAAGCTATTACTGCACAGTACAGGTTGTTCCAGTAGGGTAAATATCGGTGTATTATCAAATACTTTCACATCAGTTATTGGTGCGTTACTGGTATTACTAAAACTAACAACATACTCCAGCACATCACCTGGTTGCGCATCATTGCTGGTTATTATCGCACCATTTTGAGTGATATTTCGGACTGTTTTACTAAGCGTTAACTCACCAGCACCACTAAAGGTTGCTCTTACGGTATCTTTATCTAATACAGATCGCGTGATGCCATGGCCAGTATTTGTGCTATCGGAGAACGCCATATTGGCCTCAATATCGTAATGATACTGGCCATTCATAGGCACATTGCTCGGTACAAACACTTTACTTAATAAACACACCGCACTATTACCAATAACCGCAATAGGCGCAGTAATTTGAGTATCCGCACCATCAATAATGCCATTACAGTCGTTATCACGATACAACACGGAGTTCCAACTGTTATTTGCTGGAGATGCACTTAAATTGATGATAGAAAAAGCGACACTACCCGCGGTGGCAGCTGTAAATTTATGTGGAAAGAGAACTGATTTGCCCGGTGTCACGTCATGGAAGTTATCAGGTTCCATTCTTGGCTCTTTAACTTTACCAAAATTAAGACCAAAGACTTCATCCCCTGCGTTAGCGTTAATGGCTATTTGACTGTCAGTTACACTGACACTGGATGCTTGTGGAATACTGCTCACATCGGCTTCACTAATATCAATCCACTCTGCTTGTTTCACCACATCAAGCAACAGATCTTTGGTTGAGAAATCGACCCCAAGGACAAACTTATAGCGGCCGTCACCCGAGGTTACTTCTGTTGCTATAACATCTCCGCTGTTGTAGCCCGTTACCCCTGTGTCGTTTAGCGTCACTGTAACCGTAAAATTGCCTAACCCAACTTCAGTTCCTTCTTGAATACCATCATGAGCAGCGTTTGCTCCACCAACACCATTATCTTCAAAAACTAAACCATTGAGCACAATGCGATTAAGTAACTCAAACCAATGATCTTCAACCTCACCGTTAGACGCTGAACCTGAGAATGTATTACAGCTATTGATAGCTGAACATAACCGCACTCGCATCACGGTATAACCATTAAATCCCTCTGCACTGGCAGCATCTAACGTGATCGCAATATTATTGATCCCCGTTACAACTGGCTCATCATTAATAAGAAACTCATTGGTATCGGTAAAGACACCATTTTTGTTTAAATCAACCCAGATACTCACAAAACCGCTACCTACAACATCAAGAGCTAGATTGGTGCTTGTTTCAACCACGATCTGATTAGGAATAGTTAGGTCTTCATCATTTTGACCATTCGTGTCATCCCCTGATGCATCTGCAGTGAACCACTGCCCGAATTCTGGATCCCAACGGTTACCTAAGTAAAGATCAGCACTACCATCAACAGCACTGTCCCAGTAAGCATGACTGGCTTCACCATATGTATCAGCAGCATCACCATAATCGGTAGAATCGTAACACCCAGCACCATCATTACCTTGTAAACTGCCTCGATCAGATGCCGTCACATACTCAACTTCATTGGTGATCACGTTAACTCGATAAACCACAGCATGATCATTGAGATCAATGGTGCCATTATTATCGCTATCGTGATTACCACCATTGGTAATGGCATACAAACTTATCCCATTATCCATCACTAATGCGCCAGCTTGTAGCTTGAGGTTGAGATCGAGCGTTGGCTCAGCACCAAAGTATGTTAATGGCTGCGATGTTACTGCGCCGGTTGTTAAATCAAGTTTATAAAGCATGTCACCGTCTAAATCGAGAACGTAACCCTGTCCAGATTGACTACTAATGGCTAAATCAGCACCAACATTAATCGGTCCGCCACCAATAGAGCCTCCCATTACACCAATGCTTAATGGTATGGCGGTAAAAGTCTGTGTTGCTAGGTTAACTTTCACTAAAGAGTCCCAAGAGGTGCGCCAAATAATTAAATGGTTACCATCTATGGTCACATCACCAGCGGTTGGCGCACTTAATGTTACTGATGTGGAGGATGTGGTTGAATAGCCACTATTACGCAGGGAATCCCCAGCACTAAAGCCAAAAGTTTCACCATCTTGAAGGCGACGAATAGTGGCTGAAGACTCAGCACGTATTTCCCCTAAATCAATAAAGCTGGTACCTGTTTTATCTGTTACAAATAAATGATGAATACGCTCAGCTTGAGACATATCAGTAAAGGTACCGTAAATTAATCCATCAACACGGTTAAAACCGATAGCGTTCAAATTGGCAATATTAGTCTGATTCGTGATCGCAACCGGATCAATAATATTAGAGAATGTAACCGGATTACTTGGCACATCTAATGAAGTGTAAGTATAAGAACTACTACTTACTGGACGAATGGTTTGTAAAATACTATCACACTGATTATTCGCCACTAAATCAGAAATTAATATGCGATAGTCTTCAACCTCACCATCATTGGCACGTCCAGTAGGGCTATTACAATCAACATCACTGCATAGGCGAATACGCAGGTAGCTATAACCAACAACCGCACTATTAGGGATCAGCACATTGTAATTATTGTTACCGATATTCGCACTTGCATCACTAATGATTTGTTCCCCTGAATCATCCCAATCACCATCAAGGTTTAGGTCTAACCAGCCGTAAAGACGTTGTCCGGTTCCCAAACGCGCACCATCTTCAACAACAGTGATATTTATCGCTACGTTTTGGCCTTTATTGGCAATAAATGGCACAGTAACACCATCTTCATCAGCAATATTATGATTGCCATCAGCGGTGGCATGAATATTTTGCAGATCACCAAGATCAGCATCCCATAGGTTACCTAATCGTAAGTCAATGAAGCCATTGTCATCACTGTCTACCTGCACATGGTGAGCACCATTGTGGTCATATTGAGTAGTATAATCGTTGATGGCGGTGCCTGAAGTCGTATCAATAGCATCACCAAAATCAGACCCTAGAACATTTGGCGCATCGGTAAAACAACCTTTTTGAAGGTTATAGCCATCTCCAGTACTACCCGTAAAACCAAACCGCACCATGTTATTACCAATGTCGGTGCGAATATCTCGCGCAAACTGGCCAATCATGACGCCATCCATGTAATAGGTAAATTGATTGGTGGTTGGATCCCATTCAAATTGCGCGATATGGTAACGCCCATCTTCTAACTCGCCACCAGCAACAGACGTTGCTGCAATTAAGGTATTGGCAGCGCTTGGTGTGTAAACATCACCATTTAAATAAACACCTGTGTGATCAATATATTGTCCGCCGATAGCATCATCGGTTGCACCAATAAAGGTATTATCAAAGGTATCAAATTCAAACACGACTGATGGCGATACAGGTGTTGCACCCAAAATATCACCAACACCGAGCCTACCACCAAAAGAGCCAACGGCATTTAAATCACGCGAGTCTGCAGAAAGCACAAAAGTCATGCCATCAGCACCGCTTTCAATACCGTTAGGACAACCGGTATTACAAGTTCTATCACCTAAATACACGGCTAATTCAGCATACATTGGTTGGTTTAAATCAATGTAATCGTAGCTCCATAAATACCCTTGCTGATTAGTTTGCGCTTCGGTAACAACATATTCGCCATTAGCCGATAAATACGCATCACCGCCTTCATAGACAACTGGCGCTTCACAAATATTAGGTTGCACGATATTGGTAATATTAGGTGTGACCACATCGGTATCATCTTCGCCATTACCAAAACCATTATTAGGGGTTGAATCAATATCATTAATCGCTGCTTGAATAATTTCAGCATGAATTGCTGGCGCAGTTGCAGATTGTGGCGCCAAACGGATCACCGCATAGTCATTAAAGCCAAGTCCAACAGCACCGATATCAAGTTCACCAGTGCTTGAATCATAGATTGATGTTAGCGTAACGCCATCGCCTTCATAAGCACGAACAAAACTGTATCCAGCAGGAATAGGTAAAGTTACTTTGGTATTTAACGCTATCGTCGTACCTGCATTAGCAACATTAACGACAACATTAAACGGGATGCCTAAAGTAACATTCACCCCAGGTTCTAGCTCTAAAGTTAGGGATAAATCACCTGCCGGTTTAAGCGAAATGGCATGATCTTCAACTTCACCATCACCTGAACTGCCTAATGGCGTATCACAACTTTCACCACTGGAACAAACACGTAAACGTACAAAGGTATCTTGGATTTCAATATCAGCAGGTACTGTGAAATTCAATATGCTATTGCCTGATGCCGTAACCATCACCGATGCCCTTTCATCTGCTTCAAAGGTGCCACTGTTATCGAAATCAATCCAACCATAAAGGTTATCATTGCCTGACGATACAACAGGTACTGACAGGGGCAGCGTACTACCACCAGATAAGATTGTTGTTATTGATGGCTGAACAAATCCATCCTCATCATCGGGGGTTAGACCATTGTTATCATCCCCATCAGCGATTGTTGTAGGTTGTCCATCATTTTCATTGTCAGGAGAATTACTGCCTAGGTAAGGTAAACCAATATCCGTTTGATGCCGTGGCCCATTACTAGTTAAATCGGTACCGTATGTATTGAGTGAATCAGCAAAGTCTGTCGGAACAGGCGCATAACGACAACGTGCGCCATCGTTTCCACTTGCGGATTGACCATTGGTTAAAAACGTTGCATCAACTAGCGTTGATGACGGGGCTGATAAATTTGAAAGATCAAATCGCCACAACGCACCAGTATTATTATTTGAGGCATACATGAAGCCCACATTGTCGAAATATACAGCGCCAACCGCACTAGTTGTTGTCATATTGCTTTGACCAACATTGGTAACGGCAACACTATAAATATTGGTAGATCGATCAATGGTTAAATCGAATTTATATAGCTTTTTATTACCTGTTACCCCCCACGCCGTTGAGGTATCAAGTGGGTGAATAGCAATATCACCCAGAGAAATATTGGTTTGAGCAGAACGCCCTAAATATTGTCCGTATGTTTCAGAGTTAGGGTTTACATCTATAAAATAAAAACGCCGTCCATCTGTTCCCCCTGATACGAGTACAAGAATATCGTCATCTGTCACATCACCTGCTGGAAAACTGATCCCATTAATCTCAGGCACATTCAATTTTAAAATACGTTGATGAAGACGATCAAAAGCAACAATATCAGAATTTGTTGAACCGCCAGTTGGATACACTCCCCATAATATATTTTGCGCCACACTGTAGCCAATACCATTATATGAAGGAGAATGTGACGAACCTAATTGGGTTTCAGATGCTGTTACAAGATTCACCTGATACAATTTTCGAGGTGTACCTTTGGTTAAATACGCATTAGTATCACAAGTCGGGAAGGTATTATTAATAACAATATCGCCGAAGTTCACATTGCTTACCACGCCGGCAGTAACGGTGACGATATTCGATGTTGATGATATATGTGAAGAGGGGTCGCCTACCGTACCACCACCGCTTGTTCCTGTAACAGGATCAACCGTAGATTGTGTCGGAGGACATGTAGGAGAAGCAATATTGGTTTCATTTATCGCTTCATAAACTTTATATGTGCCTGTCGCTGGAAGTGATATTGAATAGGCACCTGTTGTCGGATCTGCATTAGTAGCATAACACTGTCCAGACGTTGAATCATAAGCCACAACTGGAACTGTTATTCCCAGACCAGCCTCACTGCCATCTTTGACACCATTGGCCGATGTACCCCCTCCGCTGCCATCATCATTAAAAACAAAACCTGAAATAGAAGGAGGTGGATCAAATGTATAAGTACAAGTAACATCGTCACCATTATTTAATGTAAATGTCGTCGCACAACTGAGATTATTTAGTATATAGCCAGCTGGCCCCCCCCAACTTAATGTATACGAGCTTGGCGTCATCGCTCTCGTATTACCTGAACTAAAGTTTGCGGCGGTATTTCCACTATCTGTCGCGATTAATGTGAAGTCACCAGGAACCGCACTACCTCCTGGATTCACAACAGCGTTCAACGTTAAGCTACCTTGAACAAAAGAATATGCTTTAAACGTTACTAAATCTAATGCGCCGCCAGAACGGCCATCAAAGCCTGCTAATGCTTGGCCTGCAGGAGCAACAACACGATTATAATATGTTCCACCATACGCATGATTAGGTCCTATTTGACCCGTTGATGGAGAAGCGGGTGCTGCTGCAATTTCTAATCGATTAGTCGCATTATTAAATGAAACAGAACCACAATATAGACGAAACCATCCCATTACAGGCCACGTCGTTGTTTGTGCATCGACACCAACAACAGCTTGATTTGCTGGACAATCCTGTGAGTATAATGTCCCTGATAATGGCCCCCCCCAAGGTGTGTTGCCTGAGTATGTTAACGTAGCCACACCACCTGAGACATTAACTGTAGAGCAACGGCCTCTTAGGGATCTTCCATCAAGACTGGCACCCGAATTTCCGTTATTGAAGTCAAATCCTGTCATTAGTTGGCCGCTTGGGCAGTTTTTAACTGGGAATGGCGATCCCCCCATACCACCAATGGCAAGTAAATTACTTTGATATACTAGCCCCACCCCTTCAGCAGAAAAACTTTTCTGGCTAAATAAAAATGTAGAACTTAATAAAAGAATGATAAGTGTTATATTTTTAGTAAGCATACGAATTAATTCCTCCATTAAATACTATTGCACTCCTAATATCTTGACCCAAACGAAGTTCACCTGATTGCCTGTGGGAAAAGAGATCGATTGTTTTAAAGTAAGAGGTATGGTTGAGATGAAAGATAAAATCATCTAATGAATTAATTACTTGATAAGATTCTATATGATTAAAGAAGAAAGGATCTGACACAATATCTTGATCAACAACCACTAACCGATTAGCTATCGGCTGTTTATCACTAAACCAATTATTACCATATATAATTATAAGTAATAATACAGCACTAATAATCTTATGCATGAAGTCACCTCATAGAACCTAAGTGAAGTTATGCATGAATAAGACCAACTTAATTATTATTTTTTTTAATATAGTTAGAATTTTTGTATTAAAATAATAACCACCACTCACAAAATTTTGCTAAAAAACAAACTATTTATCGAACATTCAATACTAAATAAATTATATTTAACCTGACACTACATTATAGCTAATTGAAATTTAAATATAATTAAATCAATTGGCGTGTTTTATAAAGAGAACAAAAAAAGACATATTTTAATAATGCAATTTATTTCAAGTTTTTCAGATTGCTTCGCAATATAGATACAAAAATAACGCATAATAAAAAGGTGCTAATACAACTGTATTTAGCACCTCTTGTTTTAATTACACACTTAACTAGAATTTAACTTTCTTTTTTATCGGCCTGCATTTGCTCGGCTTCTTCAATAAAGTTTTTAGGTGGTGGTGTCCAACCGCGTTCTGATTTAGTGTGTTTATCAGTACGCTCTTGCTTCATTGCTTCACCTAACGTCTGCTCTAATTGCATAAACAATTCAACATAAGAGCTATTAAAACGATCTTCTTCAGTACTATCACGCCATGTTTGGTACAACAGATCTTTGCTTTTCGCTTCTGTTTCAACAAACATTGCTTTTTGCTGTTCTGCCCTAAATGGATGTACGCCAAGTTCTTTTAAAGCTTGTGCGCCCATTGCTAATGCTGAACGGTAAGTTTCACTGATCACGTAATCAGCACCAGCGCAACGTAATGAGTAATGATGGCCCCGATCATAAGCACGCGCTAATACACGTACATGTGGATAAGTTTGCTTAATATAATGCACCAACTCAGTAGCACGCTCTTGATCGTCAATCGCAACCACAAAGACCTTGGCATCTTCAATACCTGCAGTATGCAATAAGTCATGTCGAGTCGCGTCACCAAAATAACTCTTAATATCAATCTGGCGCATATTATCAATTTGAGTCACGGAATGATCGAGTACTACCGTTTTCATACCATTAGCACTTAATAAGCGGTTAACTATTTGACCAAAACGACCAATACCAGCAATAATAACTTTACCTTGCTCGTCTATTTCATCCGCTTCTCGATCATTTTTAGCTGCACTAAATCGCGGTAAAATAACTTTATCAAATAATATAAATAACCCTGGGGTTAAGAACATAGATAATGCAACGACCAGTGACAACGTTTGGCCTAATTCAGCAGGTAATACGTTATTTTGAACGGTGTAATTTAGCAATACAAAACCAAACTCACCCGCTTGCGCCAAACTAAGTGCAAACAACCATTTATCACTGCCTTTAACTTTAAATACAAAAGCTAAAATTAATAGCACCAATGCCTTAATCAGCATAACGCCCAGCGTTAACCCAATAATAAGACCAAATTGATCAAACAAAATATTAAAGTTAATCCCCGCACCAACGGTTATAAAGAATAGTCCCAGTAATAATCCTTTAAACGGTTCAATGTTTGATTCAAGCTCATGGCGGAACTCACTGTTTGCCAGTACTACACCGGCAAGGAAAGTACCTAACGCCGGCGATAATCCGATTAAGCTCATTAATGCTGCAATACCAATAACTAACATTAATGCTGTTGCTGTAAATATCTCACGCAATCCAGAAGCGGCGACAAAACGAAATAATGGACGACTTAAATAATGACCACCAACCACCACACCTGCAATCGCAAGGATCACTACAATCGCGTATCCCCAACCAGGTAACCCAGCAACTAAACTAAGATCATCATGATGTTCTGCGGCAGCAGCAACGGTTGTTTGCGCTTTTTCAACTAATTCAGGTAATGCCAATAAAGGAATTAATGCCAACATTGGAATAACGGCAATATCTTGAAATAGCAAAACTGAAAACGCACTTTTTCCGCCTTCAGTTTTACTTAAGCCTTTCTCATTAAACGTTTGCAATACAATGGCTGTTGATGACAGTGAGAAAATCAGACCAATTGCTAATGCATAAGTCCAACCAACACCGAGTGCACTTGCGATCCCCATAACCACTGCAGTGGTCACAACCACTTGCAGACCACCTAAGCCTAATAAACGATGACGCATGCCCCACAGCATTTTAGGTTCAAGTTCTAGGCCGACGATAAACAGCATCATAACCACGCCAAACTCAGCAAAGTGCTGAATAGTGGTGGTTTCACTGCCAACTAATCCAATTACAGGGCCAATAACGACACCGGCAATTAAATAGCCCAGTACAGAACCAAGCCCAAACCGTTTCGCAATGGGTACCGCAATAACTGCCGCGACTAAATAGATAAAAGCTTGTAAAAATATGCCTGTCATGACTACTCCGTGATCACACTATCAAGACTATGGTTTAATTTTGATAATTTGCTCGCGACATCATAATTGAGTTTATTATCAGCAATAGCAACTAGCACGCGTCGCCAGTTTTCAAAATGTTTAGTGACTCGTTGTTCTTCCGTTGCCGTTCCTGCACCAAACAAAGCAAATGGTGCTAAAAACTCCATCCCGGTTAACTCTGCCATTTGCTCTAACGGTTGTAATAGCTCACGAATCGTAAAATGGTTAAAACCTTCTTTACGGTAGCTTGATTCAGAGCCACCAGCAGTTAGGGCACAAAGGAATTTTTTGCCTTGTAACGCGGTTCCCTCACTGCCATAAGCAAAACCGTATTCCAATACAAGATCTTGCCATTCTTTTAATAGCGACGGTGTGGAGTACCAATACAATGGGAACATAAACACAATCACATCGTGATCACGCAAACGTTGTTGTTCTTTATCGATATCAATGCGGAATCGAGGATATTCAGCATATAAATCAACGGCTGTGACATGCTCAAAACCTTTTGATGCATTAAACAATGGCATATTGATTTCGGA
This sequence comes from Photobacterium aquimaris, assembly GCF_002954455.1. Classification (GTDB taxonomy): domain Bacteria; phylum Pseudomonadota; class Gammaproteobacteria; order Enterobacterales; family Vibrionaceae; genus Photobacterium; species Photobacterium aquimaris. The sequence goes on along the minus strand of NZ_MSCC01000002.1, from coordinate 568,377 downwards.
ACGATTTTGCGATGGGTGTGCAAACAGGATCAGAATTTTTTTATGAGGCTCAGACATTATTTTCCTTATTATTTTCGTCTTATTATGATGGCTAATATGTTGTTAAAACAATTTTTATATAAATTCGCTTCAATTGCACATTATTTCATTCCATTGAGACATATTACCGAATAAATCCGGTTTGTTCATGAATTTTACTTGGTGGTAAACCAAAATAACGTTTAAATTCACGGCTAAATTGGGTCGGACTTTCATATCCAACTTGCCCTGCTGCAACATTAGCAGCCATTCCTTGTTGCAGCATTAATGTTTTAGCATTATTTAAGCGTATTTTTTTAATATATTGCAGCGGCGGATCGGTCACGACTTGCTTAAAAACTTTATGAAATACCGACACACTCATTCCCGCCATCACCGCTAATTCATGTACATGTAATTTAGTCGCATAATGCTGTTGTACATAATCAATGACTGCTGAAATTTTCGCTAACACACTGTCTTGTTCACAATACTGCGCCAATAAATAACCTTGCTCACTGTGTAATAAATAATAAAACAACTGTCGTATTAAAGATGGACCAATCACTTGTGCATCAAGAGGATCGTGCAATACTTCTAATAACTGTTCAACACTACGATACATGCGTTCAGTCATTTGTGCTGTTGCCACACCACAACTACCTTCATAATCAAAACGGCTATGCTGCTGAGCTTCAATCATTGCGACTAACTGACCAATTACTATAATATCAAAGTCAATATTGATCCCTATTAACGGCTGATCATGTGAGGCAAAGGTTTCACAAACAATCGGATAAGGGGTAGTCACTAATAAACACCGCTGTGGATCATAATTAAATTGATGTTGATTTAAGTGACCAATTTTTCGCCCTTGAAGAATAATAACAATACCTTGCTCATACATTTGTGGGCTATATTTGCGATAACCATCAATTCTAAACAACCTTATTCCTGCTAAACAGGTGTCTACTCGACCAGATCGTTGTGCTAACCCATAATATTCACATAATGAGGTCGCAAGCGTAGTTAATACTGCCGGTATCACAACAGGCAAATTAACAGTTGAATATTGAATGTTCTCTATCTTCACGCGATTGGTCCATAATTTGGTTTTATTTACCTTAGCAGACCATTGTCACAAATCAATCATCAACTTCGTCAATAAAAGAGAAATAGGCAAGTATTAAAGAGAATTATGTATTAAGTGAAACTGTATAATCACCTAGACTGTAGCTATCAAAGCTACTTAATCTTTGTAAAACAAAATCATTATAATAATCAGCGTCAGCCTGCTGCTTAGAGGAAAGAACAATGGACAAATTTACCTATCAAAGCCCTACAAAAATTCATTTTGGTGAAGGTCAAATTGCTGAAATTGCCAATGACATTCCTAAAGACAAAAAAATCTTAGTGATTTACGGTGGCGGTTCAATCAAAACCAACGGTGTGTACGAGCAAGTTGCTGCTGCACTTACTGGTTTTAATTGGGACGAATTTGCAGGCGTTGAGCCAAACCCACAATATGACACTTTGATGCAAGCTGTTGCTAAAGTAAAAGCAGAAGGTTTTGACTTCCTACTTGCTGTTGGCGGTGGTTCTGTGGTTGATGGTACTAAATTTATTGCAGCTGCAGCTTGTTATGAAGGTAGCGATCCATGGGAAATTTTGCATGACCAAGCGCCTGTGATTACTGCGCTACCCATTGGTTGCGTATTAACACTACCTGCAACAGGTTCTGAAACTAACGGCGGTTCTGTGGTTTCTCGTGGTAAAGACAAACTATTCTTTGGCACACCACTAGTAAAACCGACTTTTGCTATTTTAGATCCACAAACCACATTAAGCTTATCACCACGCCAAGTGTCTAACGGTGTTGTGGATGCTTTTGTTCATACCATGGAGCAATACCTAACCTTCCCTGTAAATGCAAAGGTTCAAGATCGCTTTGCTGAAGGTCTATTGCTAACGCTTATCGAAGAAGGTCCAAAAGCTCTTACGACCCCAAATGATATCGCTGTTCGCGCTAATATCATGTGGTCGGCAACACAAGCATTGAATGGTTTAATTGGTGTCGGTGTACCACAAGATTGGACAACGCATATGATTGGCCATGAGTTAACTGGTAACTATGCTATCGATCATGCGCGTACATTAAGTATTGTACTACCAGCAGTAATGCAGGTTTGTCGCACAGAGAAACAAGCTAAATTAGTTCAATATGCAGAGCGTGTATTTGGTATTACTACCGGCACAGCTGACGAGCGTATTGATGCAGCAATTGCTCGCACTATTGCTTTCTTTAAAGAGATGGATGTCCCAACTTCACTAGCAGATGTTGAATTAGGCGCCGCAGATATTGATGTGCTTATCAACAGCCTTGAGAAACACGGTATGACCGCATTAGGCGAACACGGTAAACTGACGATTGCAGATAGCCGTAAGATTTTAGAAACAGCATTATAATTATCACCTAATTATAATTTCATGCATATAAAGGCTAGGTATTTCATTATACCTAGCCTTTTTTATTGATAATATTAATTGCTTGGTTGAATGATACCTATCTGGCATTATGCGCCAAAGAATACCGTGGTCTGTCAACGGTACCAAGAGCATGAAGGTAATCTGTGGTAGAAAATAGCCAACAATTAAGTAACAGTTACGACAAAGATGGTTACTTTGTTATTAGAAATTATTTTGATGATGCTCAAATTGCATCATTGAGAAAAGTCGTTTTAAAATTCCATAAATTATGGAAAGCAGACAATAAAGAATTCTACCAAGAAGAGGCGTTTAACTCGTCGTTAATTACAGGCAGCGAGTATTTAGCTATTGACGATAGAACAGTACTTTTTAACTTCATCAGCTCAAAAAAAATCATGCAAGTGGTCGATGCCGTAATACCTAATAACCCTGCATTTATGAATACACAGCTGTTTTTTAACCCTGTTAATCCGCAACAAAAAGACTTTTGGCATCGCGACTGTCAATATGACTATGACATTGATGATCAAATGCGAGTTATCCTTGAAACACAAGTGCTGCACCTTCGTATACCTTTGTTTGATGAACCCGGCATGGAAATTATCCCCGGCACCCACAAACGATGGGATAATGAAGAAGAATACAACGTTCGCCAAGAAGTTAATGGCAAACTCAGCAACGATAACATCTCTGGCGGTAAACAAATTGCACTCGCCGCAGGTGATTTATTGGTGTTTTCAGCCGATATGATCCACCGTGGTCTATACGGATTAGATCGCTTAGCATTAGATATTTTAATTTTTGATTCAGCGGCTGATTATGTCGACTACGTCGATGATGATTGCTTACCTACTCCGTCGATACTTAATAATATTGTTGATCCAAGATTATTTATGAACACGTTACAGCTAAAATCGATGGCGTGTGCTTAATAAATAAAAATCCTAAATATCAAAGTGGGGTATTGTGTGATTCCTCGCTTTTTTGTGGATAGGCATATATTTAATTTAAAATAAGCCCCCTATTATTAAATAAACAATAGGGGATTTTATTAGCTAAATCGTTATTTTAAACTCGTGACAATTAAGCCGTAGTTTTAAAACACTGGCGAGTAACATTACCCCAATATTCATCGTGATAAATATCTTCTACAAATTCATTGTTTGTATAAGCGCCAATCGCGCGTCGCCAAAAAGCAATCGCATTATCAGCCCCTGCAATTTGCTTGCTCTGCCATAAGCCTGGCATCATATCAAATAAAATATGGGCAAAACGTTGACCGGCTTTATGCTTACGAAATACTGGTACTACGTAAAAATCACACACTTCGTAATGATCAACACTTTCGTTAGCAATTGCCGCTAACCCAGCAGGCCTACCATCAATATACAATAAATAGCCAGTAACGTTACCTTCAATCGGCGTATCTAGAGCAAACTTACCCTCTTCATCAGGTAATTTTTTGGTCAATGGCGAAAATTCTGCTTCATAAGCTTGAGTTAAATTTAGATAAATCGCTAAATTACTTGAATTAACAGTTACTAATTCCACAATCATTCCTTTTACTTTGTTTCTGGTAATAGCTTAGTTTTAACTTGTTGAGACTTAGTCCCTGTTGCTTTCATAAATTGCGCTTTAAGGTTATAGCTGATCTCATTAGCACGAATCGTATTGCCATCTTGCACAATTTTAGCATTTTGTTTTAAGACCATCATATTGCTTGATGGCGTATAGATACCGTAACCAGATTCACCGTTGATCACTTTGCCATCTTTCATTACTCGCTTGAAGTAAGCGGGCTTACCATAAACTTCAATGGTTTTTAATTCTTTAGTTTTACCATTTAATTTAATGATCGCTTTATCTGCTTTGATGGTGACACCACCCTGCACAATATCAACCTTGCCGATCAACGTGGTGGTATTATTTTCAACATCCACATCTTGAGTAACTGATGATAACTCTATTGGTAACTGTGTTTCTGCTGTAGCTGCAAAGACAGAGGTACTTAAGAGTAAGAGTAAACTTGCAGTAAATAACTGTTTTTTCATTATGTATTGTTCTCATCAATTGCTGCTAATTTTGTCACGATCATACCAATGAATAGGAAGTTAACTATTACTTCAAGCCTGAATCACTAAATATATCGCTCATAATTATATTCTAACTGATTTTTGAATTTTTATCTTAAAGCTATTTTTTGACATGATCTTACTTATCTGTACCACTGAATAGATCTTGTGAAATCATCGTGTTATAAATTCGTTTGTTTTTTTGTTGCCAGTACAACAAAGTGAGTGTAAATTAATCTTACTTATTGTTGTATAGGTAACAAAAAATGAAAGAGAAAATCTATCAATATATTATTTATGTCGTTCTGACGATCGTCGGCGGTTTTTCGTTGTTTTTACTTATTAGTGATAACGTGGCACCTTTTACCACTCAATCAACCTTATACCGTGCTGTTGCTAATATTTCACCGCAAGTATCAGGAGTTATTACACATGTTGATGTTAAAAATGGACAAACAGTCCACAAAGGGCAGCAATTATTTACGATTGACTCTGCCCCTTATGTACTCACTGTCCGTCAAACACAAGCAGATTTAGCTCAGGCTAATCAAAACTATAGCGCGCAAACACAACAATTAGCGACTGCAAATCAATTATTGAAACAGCGCCAACTGCAATCACATAACGCTACAACATCACTGAATCGGTTTAAAAAACTGATTAATAAAGGCTTAGTAACACAACAACAATTTGATGATGCACAAACGCAAGCTGCAGTAGCAAAAAGCGCTTATCAAGCCGCTAAGACCGATGTTTTGCGTATAAAAGCACTGCTTAACGGAAAAACCAATAATGCAGCAGTAGCATTAGCACAAGCTAAACTCGCTCAAGCCCAATTGGATCTCGCGCATACGACAGTGATAGCACAAACGAGTGGCACTATTACTAATTTACAATTACAAACAGGTAGTTATATAACGAAAGGTACGCCCGCTTTATTTATTGTTAATCAAAACAATGCTTGGCTCAGTGCTGATTTTAATGAAAAAGGCATGGCACACCTTCAACCACTGCAACCAGTATATATTGCCTTTGATGCCCTACCTGGACAGGTTTTTAATGGCACCATCAGCAGCCAAGATCGAGCTGAATTTGATGCGGAAAATCCAAATAACCAACTGTCGACTGTAACAAACGATAAGCATTGGATCCGTGAGCTGCAAAAAATTCGGACTCGAATTCAGGTTAACGATCTTGATTCAGATCTAATTTCAGGTGCCCGTGCGAGCGTTATGGTTCAAAGTGATAATCCAATCATCAATACCATTGCCAAAGTATGGATAAAATTAGTTGCGCTGTTTCACTATGTTTATTAAATGGTAGCTGTCATGAAGTTGAGTAAAAATGAAGTTAATGGTGCGCTGCGCACTGCACTAACTATCACAATTTGTATGCTCATCGGTAAACTGGCGAATTTTGATTCCCCTGTTTATTTTGCTCTTTACCCAACTATTTTGATGACCAAAGGTCGTAATTTTTCATGGTCTGGCATCACTACGATGTTTTTACCAACCTTTTTTGCAGCAAGCGCAGCCGTGGTAGTCAGTAATCTCTTTAGTGATCATCCGTTTATTATTTGGACCATTAGCTTATTCTTTTTCGATTTTATGCGCCGCCGTGCAACGACTCCAGCCAAATTAAATCAATTATTAATGCCGACATTTAATTGGATATTAATCATTATTTTTGCACAGCATACCGACATGAATATGCCAATGAGGATCCATGAAATATTATTAGCTATGGTGATCACTGCCTGCGTTGCAAAAACCATGATATGGCTGCTGCCTGTTATACAGCCCAAACAACCAATACCACCGATGCCGATACTAACTATTAGCTATAAACATCGCTTTATTACTCTCGTATTATTAGGGATCAGCGTCGGTTTTTTGATGATGGTTGATTTAATATCTGCGACATTTTGCTTGGTTCCTGTGATTGCGGCAGCAACTCAAATGAATCGTACTAACTATATTAAGACCATAAAATTACGTTTTATTACTCAAGTTAGCGGCTGTATGATCGCGCTGATTTTTTCAGTGTTCATACTTGGACACCAAAATATTATTTCTTACTATGCCATTATTCTCGGCGGACTTATCTTTGGATTAGCACTGATGATGACAACCAGTAAAGGCACTGATCGTGATATTCATGCTGATGCTATTTTAGCTACGGTATTGCCGATCCAGCTCTATATTGGTAACAATGCTCTGAATTTCAACAGTACCTTTTTACGTGGCTGGGAACTCGCAGTGACTTTAGGTATATTATATTTGATTCATTTATTACGTTTACCAAAGAGAGCCTAATGCAACCAGTAATGACCAATATACCGGAATTGGATAGTAGTTTGAGCTTTACGCTTGGGCTCACTTATAAACAATTTAGAACTATCGCTAATCAATCGTTAAATACCCAATTTGATATCACACTTGAAATGCTCGGCGCACTACGAGTACTCGATCATTTAGGAGAGATCCCTCAACAAACGGTTGCAGAAGCACTACAACGTGAACGTTCTGTCACTAAACGCTTAATTGATAATTGCATTAAGCGTGATTTAGTTACGGTAAAAAAAAGTGAGTACAATAAAAAAGCCCGCTATTTAGCTCTTACTTCCAAGGGATTAGAGGTTAAACAACAAGCTGATATCACGATTAAAACAATTGCTGCAGATTATTATGCGCCGCTAACTCAGCAAGAACAGCAACAATTATTGTCTCTTTGTCAGCGACTCATCAAACCTGACTTTATTTTAGACGGCAATAATTGATCGTCACTCTTCCAATAATGAGCTGCTAATAAATACTCATTTAGCAGCTCAATTTCGCAATATTCTTTATTTAAACTATCAATCAGGCTTCGGTTTAAATTTCAATTCAAAATACGCGATAATCAGTTATTGTTCACCTAGATCAATCAATAGCTCTATGTTATTACATTACATTTTCAGAACTAATTATCCCCTTACTGTTTGCACTCATCACATGATGAATATGGAGTTTTACATGCGCAGGAATGTCCTTTGCGGTTTTATGTTATCAATTGCTGCGTTATCACCAATAACCAGTCAAGCACATCCTCATTCATGGATTGATATGAAGACCTATATTGAAGGAAGTAATAATCAAATCACAGGGTTTAAAATGGTGTGGACATTTGATGCCATGACCACCGCTTATATGCTTGATGGCGAAGATATGTCACCGAAGAATAAACAAAAAACCTTGAAAAACATTGCTGCATCAGTGATGGAAAACATGAAAAACGCGCATTATTTTACTTATTTCTATGATAACGAAACCCCAATTAAATACCATATTCCAGCGGGCGGTGAATTAATAAAACCGCGAGCAAAAGCGACGCTAACCTTTGAGCTTCCATTGGCAAGACCGAAAACAGTCACCAAAGATTCACTTAAATTGTTAATCTTTGAACCAAGTTATTATGTCGATATGTCATGGGGTAACAAAAGTGACATTGTACTGTCACCTGAATTAGCCAAAACCTGTAGCTTTAAACTTATCGAGCCACATCCAACACCCGAACAAGTTACGTATGCAATGTCGATTCCTGCCGATGAAAGCCCGGATCCTGATGATAAATTAGGTCAGGTATTTACCCAAACAGTTAAACTGTACTGCAATGTCGACAATGCCTTGCCTTCCACTAAATAGCATTGATTTAGGATTTTCCGAATGAAACCCGGTTGCAACTCAATCTCAGAGGCAAATAATACTGCTGCCTCTTCGTGCCGCGATCAGCATGAGCCCAATGAACACCACCATCTATGTGAACATCATCATTTAGAACACAACCATGATGGTCATAGCGCAACGTGTGATCATCACAATTCAGATATTAACCTAGCCCCAATCTCTTGGTTAACTCGAACCATTGTATTACTGTTATTTCTTGGTAGCGGTTATTATTTATGGCTACAATGGCCTACGATGTTAATGACTAGCATTAAATGGCAACGCGATATTAATGGCCAGCTCAGTGATTTACTTTATGATGCCCAGCAAAACATAACCGCTGCTTATTCATTAGCAGGACTGAGCTTTCTTTACGGTATCTTTCATTCCTTAGGCCCCGGCCATGGCAAGATGATAGTCACCACTTACCTTGCTACTAACCCTGCAAAAATAAAAGCCAGTTTGATAATAACGGTAGTTTCAGCATTTGTACAAGCTATTGTTGCGATTACACTTGTTAGCATTCTATTGGTATTTTTTAAATCATCAATGCGCCAAGTTAACGATGCTGCAGATCAATTTATTAGTTACAGCTTTATGGCAATGCTATTACTAGGCGCGATTGTTATTTATCGCAGCTTAAAGCAAGCATGGCAACTTAGAACGGCACAACATCACCACCATCATGATCATGGCGATAACTGCGGTTGTGGTCATAAACACTTCGCTAATGCTGATGAAATCAATAGTGCTGCTAGCTTACGTGAATACATTGTGATTGTATTCAGTATCGGTATTCGACCTTGTACCGGTGCTATTTTAGTACTGTTATTTGCCAATATGGTCGGTCTTTATTGGCTTGGAGTTATCAGTGCAATTTTAATGGCAGTAGGTACGGCGCTTACTACATCTGGAATCGCATTACTGACCTTATCTGGTAAAAAGATTGTTAGTCGCTATTTAGCCACCAATCAACGTCAGCGCACAATGACCAGTATTATCATCAAACTAATTGGAGGTATATTATTGGTATTATTAGGCTTGTTACTTCTTAATGGCCACAGCTATGGTATGTCGCCAGTGCTATAAAGTTATTTTTTACTTTAGCATTTAAAAAAGGTTGAGTGGCTATCATTGCCACTCAACCTTTTTGTGTAATTTATGACACTAATGCACTAATGTTTTTCACTTATATCATGCTTAATCAACCGCAATACCTTGGCGTCGATAGTCACGTAAAATTTGCTGCTCAGCAATAGTCGATAAAATAAACATCATCACATAACCTAAGCCTAACGCAACAATTATTGCAACTACGTTAGCGGTAAATAATGCCAACAGATAATAGCTAACAACCAAAGTGACAATACCACTTATGCGGATCATTAAACTTAAAGTGAATTTTCCATGCGCTTTTATATAGGCTAACTGGTATGCATTAAGCATCATGAAAATAAAGAAGATCGAAAAGTGAAATAATACAATTTCAGCACCTTGATATTGAGCCGGAAAAATAAACCCAATGATCTCTTTACCGCCAACTAACATCACTAAGAAAAAAATCGTACTCACAATAATCGCTAACCGATACACCCAACGACGAATAGCGCGTATTTGAGCATGTTCCCCTTTACGGACACTTTGAGATAATTCAGGTAATACAAATCGATAAATCGGAAATACAAATAACATTGTCATGTAAGTGAAAATAGGCCTTACAACAACTTGGAAATCACCTAATTCATCCAGACTAAAATGGGTGATCGTCAGCAAAACAGCCGCATAAATCATTAGAATACTTGCTCCAGCTTCTAACGATGCGGTGAAACTTTTACGCACATAGTTACGCATATTCGGATCTAGCTGAACCGTTGTTAATGGTTTTGTGGCAATTTGTTTTCTGCGCTGCCAATACATGAAGTGAGCAACAATCAATGAAGAGACCATCACACTGTAAAAAAGTGAGGCTAATGCGCTAAAATGGAAAATATAGTAACAACTAATAAAGGTAATAACGTTAGAGGTCGGCTCAATCCAAGTGACTTTATTTGACACATCATATAAACGGTACATAGCAATTAAATTGGTAAAGTATATTTTTAATCCCATACCAAAAATAACGCCAACCATCTCAAAATAGCCAACATTAATATGGAGTTCGTGTTTTATATAAGGTAAAACTAATCCCCATGTGATTAATACCATCACAATCAAACTAAATCGAAATATATTTATAATGTCATGATCATTATGGGTTTGACTATACGTAACCACCATTGATGATCGAAATCCTGTCATTAATATTAACGATAATGACACAATATCAATAACACTATTGAATAATGCTAAATCATCTTTTGCAACCCACTGCGCCAACCAAACTTTAAACAAAAAACCAATAGAAATACTGGCTAATGTCGCCCAAATACCCGCAACAAATGCTGTTTTTAGTCGAGTTAATGTATCAACATCATCAACTAAAGGAATGGCTTGTGGATTTTTCATACTTAATAACTATAAATAAACATGCTGCTATAATACTGGATTTTTCGTATGAGATCTCAACCGAACAGCAGATTTAATTAACCGCAGATAAGATGTATTTTTACCAACTGATTTATAATGATTTATTTTCAATTTGACGCGCATAAAGCACTTCAAATTCGGTACAATAACGGTCTAAGTAGCACAATAAAAACTGAGGGTTATTATTTAGCCCATGAGTAACACAATAACGGATCGTTTTTTCAATACTTTTGATTTTAAATCGTACAAATTTTAAACGATACTGTAATCGTTGTTGTGGTAATAACAAAAACCGTACTAATGAAACCATCTTTAATCCAATGAATAATATAGCTTAATTACTGCTGCGCATTCTAACAACTTTTATAAGCAGATTAATCCTTTTAAATGGAATCAAAATTCTTAAAAATATACTGCCTATTATTAGTATCATCCTGCGAAATTTATTAAGATAATTAATCAATAAATAGCGATGACATGAATTTATACTCCCATCTCATCATTAAAATATTTTATATTTAAGCGTAAACATAACCAATCATGGTTATTAGTCGATGATTATTAACTCTAAAAATACTTTAATATTGAATTATTACGCATTATTTAAATATCACTTTAATGTATTAGCAATCGTTGCAGTATTACATCCCATCACCTTAATATATGACGTTGCTGCCTTTGGTAAAAATAATGAATATACCTAATACCATACAATGATGCCATTGCCATAATAAGATGTTTATTAACACAACGGTAATACCAAATACAACTTTGGTTACAATTAATTTATTAACAGCCTTAGTGATCGCATTGCATTGGCTATAAGCACTATGTATAAATAGAAAAAACCAACAAGAATAAAAATATGAAGCTAAGCCCCATAACATCATCGCATTGGCATCAAATAGAACATATTCAGCAATTAGCTTATGGCGATGATTATTTTGAATCTATGACTGTTTTAAAAACAAAAATAGCGATATCACCACAAACATGTTTTGTTTGTCTTGATGATGAACATCTGGTTGTCGGCTATCTGATTAGTCATCCTTGCGATAAAAAATCTCTACCTCAGTTAAATCAAGCCAGCAAATACATAGATAGTACGCATTTACATCTTCATGATTTAGCGATTACACCAGCATTACAAGGACAAGGACTGCCTTTTTTATTGATCAACCACTTATTTGTAACTCTAAAGACTATGGATTATCAAACAGCCTCATTAATTTCGGTCCAAAATTCAGCTTCATTTTGGCAGAAATTTGATTTTGTTATTGATGATTCGCTTAGCGTACCTACAGGTTACGGCTTCAATGCTATTGGCATGTCTCGTTTACTATCAATCTAATATGCGTTATTGGAAGTATTAACTGCCAAACCGTAGTTAATACTGTTGTTATTTTATAGAATAGTAATACAGTTACGACCATTCTTTTTCGAACAATAAAGGGCTTCGTCGATATGCTTAAATACCGCTTCTATTTGATCATTAGATGGAGAAAATTTTGTTAACCCAATTGAAGTAGTAATATAAATATAATTCGATATACGTATTTTCATGGCTGGCATAGGTATATATTTCACATACCATAATTAATATCTATCAACGTTTTATTTTATCGTCGTTCAACAAAGTAATTGCTGCCATTTTGCACAACGACTATTTAAAATAGCGCAATTTATTCATCTTTCGTATTAATCCTAGAATAAACAGTCGATTACCTTGACCACCACCATAAAAATGTTTATTGTAAATGCACTTAGCGGATATCGTATAATGGTATTACCTTAGCTTCCCAAGCTAATGACACGGGTTCGATTCCCGTTATCCGCTCCACTCTATTTTCTAAAACTAAAAAACGATATCAATCTCTCGATACCGCCTCTTAAATATAATCAAATTACGCTTGCACCATTAAAGCATTTGAGATGATTTATTCCATGATTGCGCAAAACCCTTGGCTGAAATCCTAAAGTTTAAATCTGATTTTTGCTTGTAAATATTGACAAATACTTTATGAATATTGACCGTTTCAGTATATTTAAACTGTGTGATCAGAAATGCCAATCCCTCATTGGTCGTTGGTGTATATACCCAGTAATTTTTACTATATTCTGTTCTACGACAAATCTTATCCATATGTACTTTTTGACCATTAATGGTCATTGATACCGTTTTATCAAAACCATTTTTATTACATTGGCTTAAAAAACGTTCAAAACCATTATTGTTATATTTGGCTTTATACAGCGAAAAGAAAACTTTTTTTGTCCCTGTTGCTCATCAATCAATGATGATAAAACATAGTGTCCATCAATACCTGATGAGTTCCACTCACCCGCTTTAGCATGGATAGGCAACAGTATGGTACAAAACCAAGCAAGCCAAAAAAATTTACTCATATTATTCCTTTAACATCAATAAAATAAACAATACCTGCATGACATTGTTTTGACCAAATATTAAATCTTATGGCATTACTTTATAAAAACATCGCAATATAATAACGACAAATTAAATAATAAAAATTTTAAATAAAAACCAATCAAGGCTGATCACAAATAAAAATTTAGTCATATTTAATACTGCATATTTTTTGCGACTGATATCATAGATATTAGTATCAATTTCAATTTTAAAAGATGATGCTCAATAACGTAAATTCACTTTTTTTTATAAAACTCAATCATAAAAAAGGTAATAACAGCGACGACTAATACTCCAAAAACATTGGATAACAACCAAAAATACCAAAATGGAACATAATGCCCAAATACTAAAATAGGGGCTGGTTTTATTTGATAACTATCACAGTATATACATCACCATGCATTATTTAATTAATGAATTAATTACAATTCATTGGTCATTTTTTATCGAGTATATTATGCGATGCACACCAATGTAATCATGAGTTCAGTTACTTCTACATGCACTCATCAATCAACAATACAACACAACTTTCTCCAGTTTATTGATGAGCATATCCATTTGCATGACGATACTGACTTCTTTTCTACATTAGTCAATGCGCGAATAGAAACCATTAATCACTTAATGCCATACCAAACAGATAATCTTTATCAGTGCATTACAAGTGATTATACACAATCTATTAATGGCATTGTGCCTCTAGATAGCCTTGCTTCTTATTATATTGAAATCGAGAAACAAGCTATCGCATTATTTGGCAATATCCTATGTTGTTGGGCTGAATATGAGTACTACCGTGTTATTCAGCGTGTGATTAGACAACCACTGACGAAAAATAACAGACTACAACGGTTTGATAATAAAGAAGATATAACTGAAGTTGTCGATCAGGTGGAAAATGACACCCGTTTATTTATAACGCCATACTGCGAACTTCCAATGACACTGAGTAATGCGATAGCATTAAAAACCATTGATAGTATCGTTAAGAAAAATTGCTACGAATTACTCTATTTTATAATGCTGCCAATTCATGGGGAATATGTAATCCAGTATCATTATAAAAATACCGATCTATTTCCAACTCTGATTACAACATCACAGTTTTAAATAGCAACGAACACACATAAAAAAATGCTCATACTAATGTTAGTATGAGCATCTAAAAATCACTTATAAACCAGTCCACATTGCAGCACCTGCCGCCCAGACTTCGACATAACTTGAGTTACATCGAAATTTTAGGTATCCCCGATTATTATCTTTTTGATAATTAACATATACCCAACCACGGTTATCCTTAGATTTATTATCTAACTGATTATCAGACATTTCTGTTACTGAGTAATTGGTTTTCACAGCAATACGCTGTTGACACATTTCAATATCTTTAACCGTTGGCGGCTGACGTGTTTCAGTGGTGATATCACAGCCAGATAATAGAAGTACAGTTGCTGCAACAAAGGAGTGTGTTTTCATTGGCTACTTACGTTATTTATTGTCAAAATTGTCGCTAATGAGAGACATTACGCAAGTATGCGCTTAAGCTCTGTTAGCAATGTGCGCGGGATTTTATAGATAAATAAAAAAAATGATAGTACTAATTTAGCTATTTAAACGTTTTTTTGAACACTATCACTTATTATTCTTCAATATCAATGTTAAATAAAAATATTAAAAAAGCTGTATATATAATATCGATATATACAGCATATTAATTCTTACTAAAATACAGTCATTAATTACAATTGCTGACGATTTTCAGTTAACCAATTGAGCCATGCATCCATACCCTCTCCAGTTTTAGCTGACAGCTTAATCACTTGAATTTCAGGGTTTACTTTACGTGCATTGGCAACGCAATCATCGATATCAACATCAACATAAGGCAGCAAATCGATTTTATTAATGATCATTAAATCTGCAGCTGCAAACATATTTGGATATTTAAGCGGTTTATCTTCACCTTCAGTCACCGATAAAATAGCTACTTTAGATGCCTCACCAAGATCAAAACTGGCAGGACAAACTAAATTACCCACATTTTCGATAAACAAAAAGCCAGGTTTATTAATCGCCAATTGATGATAGGCATCATGGATCATTTGAGCATCAAGATGACAACCTTTACCTGTATTTACTTGAATCGCAGGCACTGATGTTGCACGAATACGATCAGCATCATTAGAGGTTTGTTGATCACCTTCGATCACAGCGCAGGCACAGCGATCTTTTAATTCCATCAAAGTTTCAGTTAACAACGTTGTTTTACCAGAACCAGGGCTTGAGACTAAATTTAGCACCAATTGCTGGTTTTCAATAAAATGCTCTCGGTTATGAGCTGCAAGTTGATTATTGTTACCTAATATATCCATTTCTAGTGTGAGTAGTTGTCGCTGTGAAACACCAGCAACATGGACTTCAGCTTCACCCTTACCATAATGGAGATCACCTGAATTCAAACGCTCAGGTTGATGGTGCATATGATGATTATCGTCATGATGCGCATGATTAGTTTCATGCTCATGATGATGTCCATACGTTGCTTGCTGAAGCATAGTATCTGCTGGCAACGTATAATGAACATGATGATGAACATCACCCTGATGATGATAATGATGATGGATCACTACTGACTGCGGTGCATCTGTGCCAGCATGGTGGTGATCATTGTGCTGATGTGGATGTTCGTGATGATGGTGATCATCATGGCTGTGATCATGAGAATGTTCGTGAGAATGGCCTTCAATTCGACTATCTCCACAGCCGCATACGTTACACATATTACTCAACCTCGATATGTTTAATCATTAATTCATCGCCAGCTTCAACTTTTAATTGATAGCCCTGACAACGTGGACAACTAACGCCACGCTCTGGAATTTCTACATGTTGCTGACAGTCTAAGCACCATACTCGCGCCGCGACAGATTCAATCTTCAATGTAGCGTCTGCTGCGATAGTGCCACGGCTAGCAAATTCAAACCCCGTAGCTAATGCTTGAGGCTCAATACATGACAGTGTACCAATGGCTAATGTCACACTTGTCACGCGCTTAAAGCCTTGTTTCTTAGCCTGTTCAACCACGGTGTCAACCGTATTTATACTCAGTGATAATTCATGCATCGTTACGCTTCCTGTGATTCGCTCATTGACTTGATAGATTGGTGATGTAGCGCATACCATAATTGTCCAGCAGCAATGGCACCATCATTTGACGGCAATTTTTCACCACAATAAAGCGGTTGTGAGTGTTCTGAAAGTTGGTGATAAATATGATCGACTAGCACGCGGTTTTGAAACACTCCCCCACCAAGAACGACTGGATGGTTAGAGTATTGTTTAGCAATTGTGGCTATCATTTTTGCAATCGCCATCAACATACTGTGCGCCAAGCTATTGATCCATGTTTGACGCTGCTCGTCATTAATATCACTCACCAAAGGCAAAATATGTGCAAACAAAGGCTGCCAATCAATAATACCAGTCGCTGAAATATGAAATGATAGCGGAATATGATAGATATTTTTTTTCGCCGCTTGTTCTAATAGCAATCCACATTGACCTTCGTAATTAACTTTATCAACCAGCCCTAACAAGCAAGCCCAAGCATCAATAAATCGACCAATTGAAGAGGTATAAGGAGAACGACTGCCACTTTGCCATAGTTGATGCAAATTATTAAAATATGCCTCAGTCCATGTTGAAAAAGCACTTAATTGCATCGCTTTAATATCATCAAGCGTATAGCACTCAAGTAACATCGCAAATAATAGCCGTGCTGGTTGTTTGATTGCTTGTTCACCACCAATAAGACGAAAAGGTCGTAAGTGACCAATACGTTGGTAGTCTTGGCACGATGTAAGTAATACTTCCCCTCCCCACACAGTGTCATCATCCCCCCACCCCGTACCGTCAAAAGTGAAACCCAGTACAGGTTGAGTAAGATTAAATTCTGCCATTACCGCTAAAATGTGCGCATGGTGATGTTGAACTTGAAGTCGATTTACAGGCATTTCAGCCGCAGTAATCAACTGTTTTGCATACGCTGTAGAGTAATAGCTCGGATGTTTATCACAAACAATTTGCGCAGCGGTCACTTGATATAATCGCTGCAAGTCAGCAATTGTTTGTTGATAGCGCTGTTCGGTATCAAGGTTATTAAGATCACCAATATAAGGCGATAATACCCATTGCTGAGGTAACGCCAGTGCAATAGTCGATTTCTGCTGCGCCCCAAGCGCTAAGGTTATCGTCTCTGCTTTATGACCAAAGTGGCTATAAGGGGCATAACCACGCGCCATTCGCAATGTACGTATTTTTCCACCCGCATAATGTACGACACTGTCGTCACAGGCATGAACAATAGGACGATTATGATCAAGTACGCTATCAATCATGCCTGAGAATTGCTGTTCAATTTGCTTTATTTCAGTCGCAATTGGCATACCAGAAACATTAGCACTGGTCATAACTAATATCGCAGCGGTATTATTTTTTGCCAGTGCGTCAAACAATAAATAATGCAGTGGTGTATAGGGCAACATTACCCCTAAATAAGGCACATTAGGTGCAACATTCTCGGCAAGGCTAACCGTTGATGCGCCACAATGTATCGTTTGAGACTTATGCATTAACACGATAGGACGTGCTTGAGAATCTAATGCTTGCCATTCAATTACATCACCAGTAACTAATTGTTGTGCAGTGTCGATATCTGCAACCATGACTGCTAATGGCTTTTGTTGGCGATGCTTAATATGACGTAATTGTGCAACAGCATCAGTATTGGTGCCATCACACACAAGATGAAAACCGCCGAGCCCTTTAATCGCAACTACCGCACCAGCTTGAAGGCGTTGCGCTAACTGATCAATCGCCGCTTGCTGAGTTAATTCGACATCGACTATTGCGTCGTCACGATAATCAATAAACCGTGTCCACGGCCCGCAGACATTACAGCTTATTGGCTGTGCATGATAACGACGATCCAATGGGTTTTCATATGCTTGTTGGCAATCATGACACAATGCAAAACTTGCCATGCTAGTCGTAACCCGATCATAGGGTAAAGCACGAGTAATGCTGTAACGAGGACCACAATGGGTGCAGTTGGTAAAAGGATAGCGATAATAACGTGAGGCAGAATTTGCAATGTCTTGTTTACAGGCATGACAAAGCCCTTGATCAGGAGAAACACACACCGTAGTGCTGTCACAGTGCTGACTCTTCTCAATACTAAATAGAGCTGGCTTTTCAGAAGATTGCCACAACGAGAGTGATATAACTGTTATATCATCGATACGGCTTAAAGGCGGTGCTTGTTGCTCAAGTGAGGTAATAAAACGTTCAAGGTTTTCAATATTACCTTGCGCCTCAATTTTTACCCCTTCTGAATCATTAATTACCCACCCTACAAGCGCATATTGCAGCGCCAGTTGGTAGACAAAGGGGCGGAAACCGACCCCTTGTACAATGCCGGTAATATGAATATATTTTCGTGCAAAGTTGTCTTTCACTGTGATTATCCAGCTAAATTACGACAGCATTAATACGCCACCAAAGGCTGCCATAACAATCCCAACCACACGCATTACACGTTGGTTGATGGCTGAGGTCATGACTAATTTACCTAGTGCAATGCCTGATACATGTAAAATTGCAGTTGCTAACACGAAACCGGTAAAGTATTCCATCGCTTGTGCATCAAGCGGCATTTCCATACCGTGTGCCATGCCATGGAATAACGCAAACGCCATCACTAAGCCCGTTGCCAATTTTTCAGACAGACGACCGCCAGCTAACAACATTGCGCCCATACCAATCACTGATAAAGCAATGCCCATTTCGATGCCAGGTAATACCATGCCTGCAACACCTAATGCGCCCCCAATAACCATAATACCAATAAAAGCCATTGGTAAACGTGATACCGCTTTACCGCCCATTAATACCGCTAATAAACCCACACCAATCATTACTGATAAGTGATCAAGGCCTGTAAATGGGTGAACAAAACCGGTCATAAAACCCGTTGTTGTATGCGGTCCAATGTGACCAGGGTGTGCTAAAACGAAGGGTGAAAAAAGAGTAAGCGCACCAGCAACAACATGTTTAATTTTCATTTATATTTATCCTTAATGTAATAAAATCAACCCCCGACTTAACGGGCGATTTATTGCTAACAAGTAAGAAGGAGACCCACTAATTAACATTAAATTCAATACTTAAGCCTTGTTAAATCATCCCTGTAATACGTTCAGGATGCGCATAAGCATCTGCGCGACCATTACGGCAATGGCCCAATAACGTCAGATTAAGTTTTTCAGCCAGATCAACTGCCATTTTAGTGGCTGAAGATATAGCTAGCAGCACCTCAACTCCTGCGGCGGCCGCTTTTTGAACCATCTCAAAACTGGCACGACTAGTTACCAATACAGCCCCACCGGTTAACTGGCGCTGATGAATACAGCCCACTAATTTATCCAAAGCAATGTGACGACCAACATCTTCAAAAATGGCTTCTACTTGTCCTTGTTGGTTGATATATACCGCCGCATGAGCAGATCCAGTTAATTGATTTAACTGCTGTTTACGCAATAATTGTTGCAAAACAGGATCAAGAAAACCTAAATCAAACTCCACTGATGATGGAACTGGATTAAGCGCTCGACATACCGTTTCTAATTTTTCTTCGCCACAAATGCCACAACCTGTCAGTCCTGCAAGTGAACGACGCTTTTGTTGTAAACGTGCCACACAACGATTAGCAATGGTGACATTAATATTGATACCGTCACAGGTTGGTATCATATCGATATCATGAATATCACGATGATGGTCAATGATCCCTTCAGATAACGAAAAACCAATTGCAAACTGTTCTAAATCATTGGGAGTACACATCATTACTGTGTAAGCAACACCATTAAAAGCTATGGCAACCGGTGTTTCTTCAATGATGTAATCAAGCTCATTACAATCAGTTTTGCCTTTACGGTAACGTACGATAGGACGTTCACTCGCATTACAAAACATTGATTCCGGTAACGCTTCGAAGGTGTTCAACATCTTTTTCCTTTATTCATCTATGATGATGTTTTATTTATGATATTCAGTTAATTAATCGAAAATCTTGGCTATTCAAACCCATTTTTTGCATGCGCGATAACAAGGTGGTTCGCTTTAACCCTAACTGATTAGCAGCACCATTAGGGCCAGCAATAACGCCACCACAGCGAATTAACGCATCCACTATCATTTGTTTATCTACCATCGGCGAAGGCGATTTAACTGTCGCGGGTAATAGCGTATCTTGTTCCACAACTTCAACAGATTTACTAGCCAATATAGATGACGACGAAACCAATTCATGTGTAGGTACATTAAGTACATGGCCTCGAGTTAAAATAACTGAACGCTCAATCACGTTACGCAATTCACGTACATTACCCGGCCATGAGAATTGCTGCATAATATGCATATCTTCTGCGGCAATTGAGGTAATGTTTTTACCCATTTTTTTCGCAAGTTCGCGGGTAAAATGTTTTACTAATAAAGGAATATCTTCTGCTCGTTCTCGCAACGGCGGTATTTCAATCGGGAAAACATTCAAACGGTAATATAAATCATTACGGAATTGCTTCTGCTGTACCATTTGCAGCAGGTTGACATTAGTCGCCACCACAATACGTACATCGACACTGATAAGCTGATTTTTACCTACTCGCTCAATTTCATTTTCTTGCAACGCACGTAATAATTTAGGCTGTAACTCCAATGGCATATCACCAATTTCATCAAGAAATAATGTACCTTTATGTGCCTGCTCAAACCGACCAACACGTTGAGTAACCGCTCCTGTAAATGCGCCACGTTCATGGCCAAACAATTCACTTTCAAACAACCCACTTGGAATTGCAGCACAGTTCATCTTTACCATATCGGTTTTACTGCGGTGACTCATTTTATGAATGGCGCGTGCAATCAACTCTTTACCTGTGCCTGATTCACCTAAAATCAATACCGTACTATCGCAACTGGCAACTAAAGCAACCTGCTCTAGCACTTTATTCATCACTTCACTTTGACTAATAATGTCATCAAAAATAGCGTGCTCATCATAGCTATCTTCGATACTAATAAACTTAGTTTGAGAGCGATGTGGAATCGCAGATTGATGCACTTTAATACTGTGCATTGCTAATGCAACTCGTGCTGATATTTGTTTAAATAATTCAATCTCACTTGGCTCAAATTGGCTTTCTACCGCTTTGACATAACAAATATAACCAATGGTTACACCGCGAAATATCATTGGTATAACACAAGCACTTTTTGCCCACGATGAAAAATAAGGACTATTATCATCCCCTCTTAAAGTATAAATATCAGCCGCAGTTAAAATAACCGCTTTATTATTTTCAACCGCATTTTTAATCATGCTGTCATCAGTAAAAAAATGACATTGATAATCAATTTCACCTTCAATATCACCACCAGAATATTGATTATAGTGGCCATCTTGAGATTGAATGATTGATAATTCATTCATTCCAAATCGTTGATATAAAAAGTGTAATAGCGAGCCAATCAGTTCTTTTTTTGAACTTTGATTAATAACAGCATTAGTAATATCAACTAAAAATTGATAATCCTTATGCTCATTACTTAATTGTTGAGTTAACGATGAAGCAATTTGATGCTCAAGAATATGTTCGATCATTGCAGCAACCATATTATTGAACAACTTAAATTGTTTTTCTACATCATCATAACTCGGTAAACGAAGATTAATATATTCAATTGCTCCTAACTGCTGATTTGCTATTAGTAGCGGTATTCTACAATAAGTTTGAATATTAGTGTATGCCGGATGGATAGATAATTGAGGAAATGTTCGATAAAGTTCTTCGCCATTAATATAATGACTATATTCACATGATACAACATGATGAATACTTATATTATCCTCTGAATAATCATAGCGTTGGAAATTTTTATTCGCGTCTTGATAATATAATATTGATTGAGCATTTATATCATCTTTTAAAATAATATTAACACGATCGGCATCGATGAATAACAAACTTTCATTATTTAGAAAATTTATTACACCTGATATATCATTAATAGACAATAATGCCTTAGAAAAGATCATTAAATCGCTTTCAAAATTTTCCATCTTGACATTAACTCTTGCTGATAATATGACTTAAATCGTGAATAATAACTCAATCATTTGTTATACAATTCTCAAGTATTTTAATAACTAAGCATTGATCCATATCAATCAATAATTACTAACAATAGCATCACTAAAATAAAAGTAATAATATTATTAACTTATTGAGCTAAAAATTAAATAAGTGCGATTATTTTTACAAAAAAAACAAATAAGGCACCAAGATAAAAAATAATCAATACTTTATCTTGGAAACCTTATTTTCATTTATGAGTTATAAACTACAAATAAAACGTAATCTGTCTTATTTAAATAATTTAATTACGCATTTGCAACATGGTTTTTCAAACGTGCTTTCAAATTACTGTACTCAGTTTGTACATAATTTTCAGCCCACGGCTGATCATCAATATTTTCTACTTTAACTGCACAATATTTAAATTCAGGCGTACTTGAAATAGGATCCACATGTTCAATGGTTAATTCGTTACAAGCACCAATCCACCACTGGTATGTCATGTAAACCACACCTTTATTCACACGATCATTATAATTAGCGCGTGAGATAATTTTACCACGGCGAGATGATACCCAAACTAATTGTTGATCATCGATCCCCAATGCTTTGGCATCATTTGGATGCATCTGCACATAACCCGGTTCATCAGCCAATGTTTGCAACGCAGCACAGTTACCTGTCATTGAACGACAAGAATAGTGACCTACCTCGCGCACCGTTGATAACACTAACGGATACTCAGCATCTGGCTGCTCTAGTGGCGGACGCCAATCAGCACCAATGAAGATCCCTTTACCTGAAGGTGTTGTAAACTTATTACCTTCAAATAGGTACGATGTACCTGGGTGATCTTCTGTTGGACAAGGCCATTGTACCGATTTTAGATCAGCCATTTTTTCATACGTCACACCTGCATAATCAGGACATAACGCACGCAACTCATCCCAAATTTCTTGAGTATTGTTATACGACATAGGGTAACCCATGTACGTTGCTAACAAACTAAAGATTTCCCAGTCAGGCTTCACATTACCGGTTGGAATCACTGCTTTATAGAAGCGTTGGAAACCACGATCGGCACTACTGTATACACCTTCATGTTCGCCCCAACTGGTTGCAGGGAAGATAACATCCGCAAATTCAGCAGTTTGAGTCATAAAGATATCTTGAACGATAACCAGATCCATCTTGCGCATAGTTGCACGCATTGCAGCTAGATCGGCTTCAGTTTGCGCTGGATCTTCACCAAAGATGTAAAACGCTTTACAAATACCTTCATCAGCTTTGTGGCCAACTTCAGTTAAGCGGTAACCCGGCTTACCTGAAAGCTCTACACCCCATGCTTTTTCAAACTTTTCGCGATTAGCATCAACATCGACATTCTGATAACCAGGGAACTGATGAGGCAACATACCCATATCACAGGTACCTTGAACGTTGTTTTGACCACGAACCGGACCACAACCAACACCAGGACGACCAAAGTTACCGGTTAACAATGCTAAGCCAGCTAAACCACGAACCACATCAACCGCTTGACCATACTGAGTAACACCCATACCCCATAGAATCATCGCTTCAGGTGCAGCCGCGTATGTACGAGCCGCCATGCGAATATCCGCAGCGCTAAGACCTGTGATTTCTTCTACAGACTCTGGAGTATAACGTAAAGCAATTTCACGGAACTCTGCAAAACCTTCAGTATTATTTTCAACAAAAGATTTGTCGTATAAATTTTCTTCGATAATCACATTCGCTAACGCATTAACGAGTGCCATGTTCGAACCGTTCTTTAACGCTAGCCATTGATCAGCAACACGCGCTGATTCGATCTTACGTGGGTCACATACAATAATCTTAGCGCCATTTGCACGGGCTTTAAGAATATGTCTTGCTACAACAGGGTGAGAATCAGCCGCATTGTAACCGAATATGAGTAAGCATTTAGTAAGTTGAATTTCGGGAATAGCGTTACTCATTGCGCCATTACCTACTGTTGTCTCCAGACCGGAGACTGATGGTGCGTGTCACACCCTAGCACAGTGGTCAACATTGTTGGTTCCGATCACCGCCCTTGCGAATTTTTGCATCACATAGTTGGCTTCGTTACCCGGACCGCGGGCTGAACCTGTTGTCATTATCGCATCTGGACCATATTGCTTTTTAATTGCCATTAGCTTATCGCCAGCAAATTGAATAGCTTCATCCCAAGACACGGCTTCTAATGCTGATTCACGAGTACGGCGAATCATTGGTTGCTTTAGGCGTGGTGTTAATAAGTTGGTATCGTTGAGGAAATCCCAACCATAGTAGCCTTTCAAACAAAGTTGGCCTTCATTAGTACGACCCATTGCTGGCTCTGCTGCCACCACTTTGTTATTTTCGACAACCAACTTTAGTTTGCACCCAGTACCACAGTAGGGACAAACAACAATTGATTTTTTCATACTAACCTTTTGGCTATAATTGTTATTAATGTGTATTTAAACGAGGGCTTAGCGCCTTAGCGCACAATCGCTACAGCAGCATTGAGCGCAGCTGCTTCACGTTTTTGTTTGCTTGTTTCTTGTAATGTTTCAGGTTCAATAATCTGAATAGCGCTAGTAGGACAAACTTCTACACACGCAGGACCTGCTTCACGATGAGAACACAAGTCACATTTCAATGCTTGAGATTTAGGCACCATGCGCTTAAATAGCGATGCACCTTTTGATTCTTCAACCATCTTTGTCACGACATTCATTGCACCATAAGGGCAAGCAATGACACAGGTTTTACACCCGATACAACGTGACTGAATCACTTTTACATAGCCATCTTCTAAAACGATAGCGTTATTAGGACAAACCTGCGCGCAGGGTGCATCATCACATTGACGGCACATTACGGGTGTTGTTACATGCGCATTTTTCACCAATGTCAAACGTGGTGAAAAATCCTTTGGTGCAACACCTGTTAATTTTCCATCCGCTTGATGTGAGACAACACATGCGATTTCACAAGTTCGACACCCAATACACAGATTTGGATCTGCAAAAACAAACCGGTTCATGGTCTATACCTTGTTGATATCGATACATCGCAACATAGTCTTATGCTACGATACCTTTTAAGCATTAATTATACCAAAAATAAAGATTTGATAAATTTATTTTTAAATTGCTGAAATTAAATCAAAAAAAAGGAAGTACATGCAGTGCTGTACTTCCTTTTTTAGTAATGTCGATAACCACATTAACCTCGCCACTTGATTCGACATTATTCGTCAGTGACTATCGACACCCTTCGACACTGTTTATTTATCGACAGTACCAACCGGCATTAACAATGCTCAAAACCACCCGACCCTTGCCACTCAGGCAAACGTTGATAAATAGTTTCAACGGCGGTTTGCACCATTTCAGTTAGTGGAAATGAAAATGCCACAATCGCTGGTTGAATGCCGACAAAAATCACCTCTGGTACAAAGGTTTTTAGATCATCAATTAAGAAATTTAATGGCAAACTGTGAGTAGAAACCACATACATATCAACAATGGTTTCTGGATCTATGATCCTAACTTCTCCAGCTTGTTCACCAATATCAGCCGCATCGACCACAATCACACGTTGCGGTTGTGATTTTCGAATCAGATGCAGACAATCTTCAGGCATTGAACCGCCTTCAAGCACGCTCCAATTCTCAATCGGGTTGGCTTTGATCATTTTCGCCAATAATGGACCTGCGCCATCATCACCCATCATGCTATTACCCACGGTAAGCACAATATTGCTAACGGACAGATCAACATCATCATTAGAGACACTTTTGCCCATCACGGTTGACAGATTCACTTCCTGCAGCATAGTTAGCGTATTCCTCGAATCATCATGTACATGGTTGGCTCACGATGAATATCACCTAGCGCTGCAATAAAATCGCGGGTTAATTGCTGTGAGCGCGCATTTTGGGTCGAGGTATCAATTCGATCAAAGGCTAACGCCAGCATATTAAGATGTTCTGGATAAATAGTAATTTCGCCAAACACAAAATAGCCCTTCATTTTATTGAACGCTTCACCGTCTTGTGGCAACGCGCTGATCCATGTCAGGTATTCATCACCTTCGCATTCAATCACAGCTTTTAAGCAATCAACTACACCTAAGTGATGGCCAATTGCCAAACTGTAATACATGATTTGTTTAGCTTCTTCAGGCACATCATAACTTTCATCAACAAACTTACGTCCTAAAGTATAAAAATAGACGCGGCCTTGAAAATGTCGAGATTGTGTTAATTCCGCTAAAACATCACTCATTGCTGGCAGCCTCCACATGATGGCGAACCTTGACCAGAACAAGCTTCTGAACCAGTTAATGCTGCCATGGTTTTTGATAGCAAGATATTAACGATTTCAGTTAAACGTGGATCATCTTTGGTCGCAAGATAGTCACTTATTTTTTGATCAACGTTATCAGCACTACAGGTTGCAAGTACATTCAATACATCATCTGCAATACGTTGTCCTTGTACATAACCCGCAAGTAAGCGTGCTTGACGTTCAATCATCACCTTAATATCCAATGGAATTTCGGTATGTTTTAAACTCGCCTTTTGCACTTCAGGTTGATGTACCTTGGCTTTCAATTTTTGATCAAGTAGTCCTAATGCCACTGCAAATCCAAAAATGGTTGCAGCAGGTGTTGGCGGACATCCCGGAATATAAACATCAACCGGAACAATTTTATCTGTACCCCCCCAAACACAGTAAAGATCGTGGAAAATACCACCATCACAACCACATGCACCGTATGAAATCACAATCTTAGGATCTGGTGCTGCTTCATAAGCCCGTAATGCTGGAGCACGCATTGCACGTGTTACCGAACCGGTATAAAGTAAAATATCGGCATGTCGTGGCGAAGCAACAACTTTGATACCAAAACGTTCGGTATCAAAAATAGGCGTCGTTGCGGCAAAAATCTCAATCTCACATGCGTTACAACCACCGCAGTCCACACGATATACATAGGCTGAACGACGAATTTCCTTGATTAGCGCGTCTTTTAGTTTTTGACTATTGGGTGGCAATTCAACCGGTACGGTCTGAGTATGAGCTGTGCCAACTAATTGTTTAATACCTTTCACTTTTGCTCCTCAAGGTAACGTAGGTGACTGACATTTTCGCTGTCTAGCATGTTGTTGCTACGACGACATTCAGGGCAAGTTTCAAGCTGTTTACGACGTTCTTGTAATTGTTCACCGCTAACGCCGCTTTGCGCTAAGGTATCAATCACATATTCAAGCAGTTTACCTGCAACAAAAGGACGCTCACATTGACGACAATTCGCCAAGGTAAAAACCGCTTCATCATACAGATCAGCTTTACTGGTCACTGCTAGCTCAAAATTCTGAGTCAGTTTAATTGCATGAGTTGGGCATACTTCTTCGCAACGGCCACAAAAAATACAGCGCGCGGTTGAAAGCTCCCAGCGACGAGTGCCTGACTTAGTATCAGTTTCCATGATCAATGCATTGGCAGGACAAGCACGAGTGCAAGCTCCGCAAGATAAACATTGATCTGCATCGAGTTCAGGTTTACCACGAAAATCCTCATTAACTTCCATCGGAGCAAAAGGATACTTAGTAGTAACATTACCAGTTTTAAGTACTGTTTTTAATAACTTAAACACATGTCCTCCTAAAGCTTAAATGGCGAGTTCTTGCGGTCAATGCTGTACTGCTCAATCGCTTTATAAGGAATAGTTTTACTGCGCTGTTTTTTAGTATCAACAATCGTTACGCGGTCAGTACATGAGTAACATGGATCTAAACTACCGATAATTAATGGTGCATCTGCTACTGTGTTGCCGCGTAACATGTAACGTAGTGTTGGCCAGTTGGCGTATGTTGCTGCACGACAACGCCAGCGGAACAGTTTCTGGTTATCGCCAGTCATACTCCAGTGAACGTTTTCACCACGTGGCGCTTCAGTAAAGCCCAGCGCAAATTTATTTGGCTTGTAATCGAAACCTTCAGTGAGAATTGCACCCGGTGGTAGGTGATCCAAACCGTATTCAATCACATTTAATGATTCAAATACTTCACGAATACGTACCATCACTCGTGAGAATACATCACCATTTTCCATTACTTGAATATCAATCGGCACACTACCGTATGACTCTAACGATTGACCATGCACAGTACGTACATCGCGATTAAAACCACTAGCACGAATCATTGGACCAACAGGACTGTAATCACGTGCAATCTGCTTTGATAACACACCTACGTTTTCTGTACGACTGCCAATGTTAGGTGTAGCAAGCAATACATCCACCAGCTCTGAGAATTTCTGACGAACTTCTTTCACCATCGCAATACCTTGTACGCGCTGCTGTTTTAGAAAATCGCGGCGCACGCCACCAATTAAGTTCATGCCGTACGTTTTACGTGCACCAGTAAGCAATTCAGCAAGTTCCATGGTTTTTTCACGAACGCGGAAAAATTGCATAAAACCAGAGTCAAAACCAACAAAGTGGCTTGATAGACCGATGTTAAGCATATGGCTATGTAAGCGTTCAACTTCAAGTAATACGGTACGGATCATCTTAGCGCGGAATGGCACATCCACTGATAGCGCATTTTCGATGGTATTGCTGTAACCAACACTATGAGTAAAACCACAAATACCACAGACACGGTCAGTTAGCTGTGCCACTTCATGATAACCCATGCGTGTTTCAGCTAATTTTTCCATACCGCGGTGAACATAGAACATACGGTAGTCGGCATCAACAATGTCTTCACCATCGACGAACAAACGGAAGTGACCCGGTTCATCAGAAGTAATATGCAAAGGACCTACAGGTACAATACGGTTGCTATCATCGCCCAGTTGATTATCAAACTGATAGGTTTCAGTTTCTGTTGTCGGTTGTGGACGCTGACGGTAATCCATCGCATCTTTACGTAATGGGTGTAGATTTTCAGGCCAATCATCAGGTAATACTAAACGACGTTCATCAGGCAAACCTACCGGACGTAAACCGTACATATCACGGATTTCACGCTCGCCCCATACCGCGGCAGGAATGGTTGGCGTAATAGAGATAAACTCTTGGCTATTAGCATCAACCAATACTTTTACCGTTACCCAGCTTTTCACTTCACCTTCCATAGAAAGCGCATGATAAACCGCAAAGTGACCATTAAGACTACGCTCATCATTACCAAAAGTAACCGTTAACCAGCCACCTTGATCGTAATAAAGCCACTTCATCACTTCAACCAATGAGGTCATTTTAACCGTGATAGTAACTTGGTTTTCTGTCTGCCATTCTTCATCAATAATCGCGGATGGAAAGAAATGATTCACACCATCGACATAGTTTTTACCAATACGACCCGCTTGTGGCTGCGAGTGAAATTGTTGAGATGTATTGTTTGTCATATCTATTACTTACCAACCAAAAATTAAAAATATCAGTGCCAATACAGCCACTAAAAACGCAGGGGAAATTACGCGATTAACCTGAGTAAAACGTACACGTGCCATGGTGTTTTCAACCAAGCCAGCAACTAAGAACACCACAAACAATTTAATCAACAGAATAATGGTAGCTGAAAATAAACCGCCAAAACTCAAGCTACTTGCTTTGCCCCAAGGGATGAAAATCGCTAGGAATAGCTGCGCAACAACAAGTTGTTTTAAACCTAAACCCAATTTCACCATTGCCAATGCAGAACCAGAATATTCTGTCACAGGGCCTTCTTGTAACTCTTGTTCTGCTTCTGCACTATCGAACGGTAGTTTGCCCATTTCGATAAACAACGCAAATGCACACACAATACCAGCAAGAATAATAGTTAGTGGATGCTGCCAATAATTATTGGCTAACGCATGACTGATATAGCCTAAATCGGTCGTACCAACACTCAGTGCAACCACAACAATAGCTAGGATTAATATTGGCTCAACTAAAATACCAAGTGTTAACTCACGGCTACTACCCATACCTGCAAACATACTGTTTGAATCAATACCTGATAACGAAAAGAAGAAACGGAAAATCGCTAACAGATAAATATCGGTAATAATGTCACCTGAAATAGGAAATGGTGACACTTGAGTAACCGTTGGTAATGCCATACCAATTAATAGCATTGTTACCACTAACACCCATGGCATGATCCAGAAAATAAAACCAGAGTTTGCTGGAGCAACCGATTGACGACGTAATAATTTGGCAATATCACGGTAGTCTTGTAATACACCCGGACCTTGGCGCGAATGAATTTTGGCACGAATAACGCGAGAGAAACCGGTCGCAAGCGGCGCTAACATCAACATTAATATGGCTTGAAAAATCGCTAATACGATCCAACCCGCTGTTGGCATTTCAAGTGGGGACATTAGAGACTAACTCCTGAAATGAGAGGAACGAATAACACCACAACCACTACGGCAATAATGCAGAATCGACACACTTTACGGCCATCTAGTGTCGGCGTTTCACCACCATTACTTAGATAAGGCAATACAAAGCGTTCAGTAAATGATTGCTGACGGTTGTTATAAATAAACCCAAACATATGGCGCATCGGACGGGTAATACCCGCCGCTGATACCGTCATTTTTTGCTCATATTGATAACCACACGCCCAAGGATCACCTTGATGACGACGCTCAAGACGACGTTGACGGAAAGCATAAAGCAACGCTGCTGGAACTAATGTTAATAGTGCCAATACAATCGCAATTACTGGTGTTGAAAGAATTGCTTGATCAGCAACCGCAGGATAAACCGTTAAACCATGTGCAACCGTTATTGGCGCCATGTTTAACATTGAAGATGCAATGGATGAGAAATAAGGTGCAATCCACGGCGCACATACACCAAGTACAACACACAATACAGCCAGTGATGTTGTCGCTGTAATCATCGCAGGACCCACTTCGCGAGTATTTGCAGCACGCTCTGTTTTAGGCGCACCAGTAAAACAAATACCGTACACTTTCACAAAACACATACAAGCTAAAGCACCGGTAAAGGCTAGCATTACCATACCAAACGGACCAAATAGCATGTTAGCAACCGAGCCTACTTTACCCATGCTAAATAATGACTGATAAATAAACCACTCAGACACAAAGCCATTTAATGGTGGTAAGGCACAAATTGCCAATGTACCAATTAAAAACGCAGCCGCTGTTTTTGGCATTGTTTTTGCTAGGCCACCCATGTCATCCATTTCTTTAGTATGCATGCGGAACACAATTGAACCAGAGCCTAAACATAATAGGCCTTTGAACACCGCGTGATTTAATAAGTGGTATAAGCCACCCAATAGACCAAGTAGAGCTAACACTGGATGATGTGACGCAATACCAATCATACTCACACCGACACCAATTAAAATAATGCCAATATTTTCAATCGTATGGTAAGCCAATAGTCGTTTGATATCGTGTTCTGCCAACGCATACATTACGCCAAGCACAGAAGATACCGCGCCAAAGATTAATACCAAGAAACCCCACCACAATTGAGTTGCGCCAAGGAATAAAATCGCAAATTTCAAAATACCGTAGATGCCAATCTTAACCATCACACAAGAAATTAAGGTTGAACAATATGACGGAGCAATTGGATACGCTTTCGGTAACCAGCCATGTAAACCAATACCAGCAGCTTTAATACCAAAACCCACTAAAGCCAATAAGAACACCAATGATGCTGTTGCCCCTGTAACAGGATTTTGCATAATAGCGCTGAATTGATAACTGTCGGCATGGGAAGCTACGATCATAAATGCCACCACAACCAATAAGCTCGCGGCATGATCAGCAATAAAATATTGCAAGCCAGCTTTTTTACTTTTAACGCTACCATCACTAATAACGATCAGCCAAGAAGCCAGTGAAATGATCTCCATAAAAATAATAAAGACCATTACATTGGCTGACACCACAAGGGCTGTCATCGCTGCAGCAAAAATATTGAAAAGCACATTAACTTTCCAACCGCCTTTGCCATAGTATTCTTCAAGATAATTAATTGAATAAACAGATGCTGCCATGGTGACCACAGAAATAACCACCACCATCAATGCTGATAACATATCCATGCTGAACCAATGGCTCATTGCAGCAGTAGCATCGGCAGTATCGTAACCTGATACGATGGTGCTAATACCTGCAATAATGCCAAACAGGCCACCAAAGGCACTGATCACACCAGCAAGGCGTAAACTTTCTTGCTCATGCTTACGCCCTTGATACGATAGAATCGCAGCCACGGCATAACTTATTAAAGCAAAACAAACTAAAACTAATGGACTCATCGTGTTACTGCTCCACCTTTGGCTGATGCTGAACTATCCGCCGCACATTCACGTTTAATATCGCGTGCTTTAGCAATATTTGCTTCGTCAATTAGCACGATCGCTTGTGTTGGACACACTTCAGCACAGGCTGGTCCTTGTTCACGGAAACCACACAAATCACATTTAACCGCAATGCTCTTTACTCCAGGCTCCCAAGCAAGAATATCTTGACCAAATGTGCTGGGGATTGAAGTTGAAGGGTTACTTGAACGAATGGTTGAAGGGATATAAGTATCGTAACTATTTGCCATCGCAATAGGTCGACTACCATCAAAAGCGATTGCACCAAAAGGACAAGCAACAGCACATAACGTACAACCGACGCATAATGTTTCATTAAGCATCACACGATCTTGTTGCTTAGTGATCGCTTGCACTGGACATACAGTTGCACAAGGTGCATCTTCACAATGACGACACATCACAGGCGCAGTGGCGTCATCAAGTTTAACCACGGTTAGGCGGGGATGGCTTTGCAGTCCTTGTTGTTTATGTACTGTCGAACAAGCTGCCATGCAGGTGCCACAACCAATACACTTCTCAGGATCTGCAATTACAAAGCTTTTCATTGTCTACCTAGTCAATCGCAAAAAAACCTATTAAAGCAATAATTATGCCAAATAGGGATAATTTAACTTACCCTAATTATTTCAGTAATTTAACAAAGGTTTCATGACGCTAATTTACTTTTGTTGTAGCTATATACTCAATTAAATGTCGTCACAGATTATGTCGACACTCGACATCGACACATATCGACACTAAAGGTATTTCACTGTCATCTTTATTTTGGCAGTCAAACAAACCACATGTATAAATTATTATAATTAATAATATAATAAAATTATATTGATATAGCAGTAAAATAGGAGCATTAATTAACTTTTATATATATTTTACATGATAAATATAATCAATATTAATAAGGTGGCGCTTTAAAAACAAAGGCATTATTATACTTCTAAATAATAACTTAAAATGTCACTATAATGATAAACAACTACTTCAAAAAATTATCTTTGCTTATTTGTGGTTTATTCATCTCATCTTTTAATTATGCGACTGAATCAATGTCAAGTAATTACTATCAAGATACTAATGGTAACTTCATTGGTTATACTCACGATCCAGAAGATTATATTCACGAATATAACTCTATTGCTTCTTTATTCAGAGGCGAGTGGAATGGTTTAATGGATGTTAATGGCAACTTGAAATATGCTAATTACCCAGAATATGCCTCTATTTTGACAAAAAACACTTATTATAAAAATACAGATTGTTCTGGTACTGGTTATTTTTCTTTTATTACAACGGACTCTGTTGCTATCGATCCATTTAACACTCAGGTAATAAAAAACAGTCACAACAAATATATCAAATATACTGTACAAACACTTGCTACTTATTCATCAGACTCTCATCCTGCTGATATGCAGTCTTATTCAATACTAAATGCAAATGGCGAATTAGTATGTACAAAAACACCACGCGCAACTATTAAGCAACAAATAGCAGAAATTGAGCATAGAATAAATAACCATGCTGAGTATGAAAACGATGCTGATGAGCTAGAGTTCTTACAGTCGCAATTACATCATACCGAGCCTAGAGCCGTTGCAGCAGTTCTAGATACAGGCACTGATATTACCAATAAATACAATTGGATGGGATTTAGGAACCACCTTAATGGCAGCGTGTCAGGGTTTGTAAAAGGGATTAATTATGAAGCTGGTATCAAATTTGTCGAGAATATATCACCACCAACACCGCCTGAGGAACTAAGATATGTACGTACATCACATGATATTAATATTCGCGTTCAGTCTAATGGCTCAATTGGCTCTGTTAGTATCACTCAAGGTCCTGATATTAAAATTAGCCAACTGTTTGCCGTGAAAAAGTCACTCGGTATTTATGAAGTTAATATACCTGAACCATTTTTACCAAAAAATAAAGCCGTTAAGCATTTACAATTGCAATGCTCAATGAATGTTGGTGCTTCAAGCGTGATACCGAATGCAAACATTGGTTGTTATAAAATATCTAATCAAAATAAAATTCGTGTTACTACAACGTTAAATGAAAAATATCACAGTTCTGATTTCAGTTTAAGTATTAAATATTAATTAACAATACTTAAAGCGGAGTGGATATATATCCACTCCGCTTTTTTATGCAGCTACTCTTTTTGCCATGATCTTAAAATGATACGTTCATCATTATCACGCTTAACCCAACCGTCTTTTTCCATTCGGTTAGCTAATGGAATAGAATACTTACGACTTAACCCTGTACGATCTTTTATATCTGTCATAGTAATACGATCATGAGGTTGATGTTCAGCGATAACAGCTTTCACTAAATCTAAATAGATCCCCATATCAAAATAGATATTTTCATCAAGTGCAGTAATATATTTCTGATGACTTAGTTGTCGTAACCATTTTTTGCCACCAACAACTTTTACCTTATTCAGCTCTAAACCTGCTTTTCCGAACTGACGAATTTGATGCAGAATATTCAGCGCATCTTGCGGTAAATCATCTTCATTATCACCTTGGCCAATACACCATTTACCATAGCTTAAATGAACCTTATCTTGTTGCTTCAAACGCTGCATGATCAATTCAATCACTGCATCATTGATTCGTAATCGGCTACAGAGCTCTGCTGAAGCCATCGCAATACCTGCACCTAATAATGTTTCAATTTGGTGTGACATATCCGCTAACCATTGGCTATCAAAACAAAATGGCGCGATGTATGTTTGTTGTTGACAAGCTTTAAAATCTGCATCTGCACATTCAAAATAACCTTGTAAAACAAGTAACATTTGTCGTTGGGATTGTGGTTGTAATTGCTGTGGTAAATTATTTAGCACATCGTATAGACGGCGTTTTTGATACCCAAAAATATAATCGGTCCACACCACTTCTGCGCCATGCTGTAAGCCACTGCCGCCTTTTTGGATCATGGCTAATCGTTGACCAAATAATAACGGAATTGGCTTTTCAA
The DNA here is from genome assembly GCF_002954455.1 of Photobacterium aquimaris. Taxonomy (GTDB): domain Bacteria; phylum Pseudomonadota; class Gammaproteobacteria; order Enterobacterales; family Vibrionaceae; genus Photobacterium; species Photobacterium aquimaris. The sequence goes on along the minus strand of NZ_MSCC01000002.1, from coordinate 532,540 downwards.
ACACTAATCGCGCTAACTCAGTATTAGGAATATAGCTTAAACGTGCAGTTCCGTGCCACGTTCCCATCGCAACTTCGACTTGGCGTTGTTTTTTAACTTTTAACTTTGTTGCCGTTTTGGTTAGCCGTACAATACATTGATCGCGTAAGGTAATCTGCTGATTGATACCCGTGATCAATTGCCCTCTGCCGATATCTTTACGACCCACACCTTTAATGTTCACTGCGACACGGCATGTTGCTGAAACAGAAGTTAATTGCTGGTGATACGCCTGAATAGATCGCACCGTACCTATAAGATTTGATGGATGACACCGTACTTTATCGCCAATAGCCAATTGTCCTTGCGCTAACGTACCTGTAAGCACTGTACCAATTCCATTAACAACAAATACCCGATCAATATACATTAGAGGATCTGTCGCAGACTCAAGCACTGCAATATCATCACTGTTTGCTGGCACGATAACTTTATGACGTGCAATGTTTACCTGTACGGTATCAATTAAAAGTTGGCGCAGGGCTTCAATGTTATCTTTCTTTAATGCAGAAACAGTCACAATTTCAGGTAACAAACCACTACGTTCCATGACTTGTTCTAACACTTGATCTTCTATTTCAGCTAATTGCTCAGCACTGACTTTATCGCGCTTATTGATACAAACGACAATATCTTCAATTCCCATTGCATGCGCCACATCTAAATGTGAAGTCGTCATTGGCATCCAGCCTTCATCGGCAGCTACCACTAATAACAACACATTTAAGTGCCACACACCCGCAACCATATTTCGCAAATAACGTTCATGGCCTGGAACATCAACCACCCCAATGGTATTGCCATGATCATCTTGAAAATGGGCAAAACCTAAATCTTGGGTCATGCCTAATTGCTGCTCATGAGGACGAGCAGTGATCATGCCTGTTAATGCTTCAATTAATGCTGTTTTACCATGGTCGACATGCCCAGCAAGGCCAACCACTGCTTGATATTGTGTTGGAGTTACTGCCATTATTTAACCTCAGTATTTGTATAAGATTGAATATAATCGTCAAGTTGAGCAATAAAGACCGCATGATCGCTGTCTAATAAAGTCGCGACATTTAATAGCAACTGGTTACTATTAACATAACCAATAATTGGGATCGGTAACTCACGTAGCGCATCTAAATGTAGCTGTGCGTTACCGGGTAAGGTAAGTTTTAAACCATAACAAGGATAAGTTTCACTAGGAATAGCACCACCACCAACTTGCATCATTAGCGGTACAGCTTGTGCATAGGCCTTCCAACGTAGTGCCCATTGTTGTGCTAACGCTTGACTAACCTTGGCACGATCTAACGCCTGTTGTGCGACACCAACAGCCGCTGGATCACGATTTAGCTTCTGAACCAATAATTGCTCAAGCAGCGATAAAACAATCCGTCCAGGGCGGAAAGTTCGCATCATCGGGTTTTTAGCCAGTTGCTGACAAAGTTTTGGACACCCAGCAATAATACCCGCTTGTGGGCCACCGATAATTTTATCACCAGAGAAGCAGACTAGATCAACACCCATTTGCAAATAACGCGGTAATGACACTTCACTTTGCGCATATTGTTCAGAGGATAAACCAGAGCCTTGATCGATCACTAATGACACGTGTTCAGGTAAGCGTTCAGCCACATCCTGAATATCGGGAGATTCGGTGAATCCCTGCATAGAAAAGTTAGACTGATGTACCATTAATACCATCGCGGTATTGTCTGTAATGGCATTAATATAGTCATCACTGGTGGTGATATTGGTGGTGCCAACTTCAACTAACTTACACCCAGAAAGGGCTAGAATATCAGGGATACGAAAACCGCCACCAATTTGGATTTGCTCACCGCGAGATACGATTACTTCTTTACCCGCCGCTAAAGCGTGTAGCACTAAGTAAACTGATGCCGCATTATTGTTCACCACCACACAATCTTCAGCCCCAATCCAACTCTGAATCAAAGTAGGTAATAAACCATTACGATCACCACGTTTACCATCACTCAATTTCAATTCAAGATTGTTATAACCTGTATTAACCGCTTTAACGCTATCCCAAATCTGTTCATCAATTGGTGAACGACCAAGATTGGTGTGCACAGCAATCCCTGTAGCATTTATTACTCGCTGCTGACGACGGCGTTGCAATTGACGGCAACTATCAAGTACTAATGTCATCACATCAAGATCATTAACACCTTGAGTTTTAAAATTAGGATGTTGACGAATAGAGGTAAATAACTGACGCAAAATATTTGTTACAACAGGTCGACTTAATAAACGCACATAATCAGCTAAATCTGAATGTTGCAGTAATTGTTCAATTTGAGGTAAGCGATAATTAACAGTGGATATTGATGATGAGGAAAGACTATCTGAGGGTGCAATAGTATTCACGGTAAGTTCCTTGGCTGAATTGCAGACAACAGCACTCACACTATGAACTCAAGAAGAGATAGTTAATGAGTGTCAGGGAACCATTTAAACGCGCGAAAAATGGCGGAAGAGGCAGGAATTGAACCTACCAGAGCTTATACAGCTCACATCGGTTTTGAAGACCGAGAAGGCCACCAGACCTCATCTCATTCCGAAATTCCTGTGCATGATAGTGTAACAGCCATTATCATTATTTGATTTATATCAATTTGTATAACAAATAATGACATACCTAGAGGGAATTATTTTAAATGGGTAATATTTGACCATTAAAATGCACAATAGTGTTATCGTACCACCCCATTATCTTGTAGATTTTCAATCAAAATATCAGTTAACTCAGCAATAATGTCATTCATATTGGTTGGATCAACAGATTCTGATGATGTTGACCAAATCGGTTTATGGCTTTTGGTATCAAATAAGGTAAATTCTACGTTTACAAACTCATACGATACTGTGTAGCTATCATCATAAATATAGCTATAAGAATTATTATAATAGTTATGGAATGAAACGCTGTTGCCATAACCATAATTATTACCTGGATAACGAATATTTTTATCTTCAATATTGACTAACTGGGCGACAAATACAGTTTGGGTGTTATTAGCTTTTATATATCCTGCGATATCATTTTTAGATGGTAATTTATTTGGAAATAGCTGTGAACTTGAAATAGCATTAACACCGTTTTTTCTAAAGTCATTCACCATATCATCTTCAAATATACGTCGCACACGTAAATTATCTGACATGGCTACAACTAATGTACTTTTGATCGGAATTTGAGTGTAAGTTTTATCTACCCATGAGGATGTTAAATTACTTGAAGCACACGATGTGATTAATAAACAAAATAATGAAATAAATAGTAAACGCATAATACATCCCTTTAAGTTATGTTCTAAAATTAACAATAGTACAGGGATAGGAGAAATCAATAATGAAGAGGCTTATACTATCAAGTTTAATAATATTAACAAGTTGCTCAACAGAAAAAAATGAGCTACCAGTTGAAATAAAATCTAATAATAAAATATCATCTTTATCTTACGATAATAATAAACCCCCAACTCTTTCACCATTATCAAAATCTATATTAATAATTGAAAATGAATCGACATCAAATGAAGAACGTCAACAACAGATAGATAAAATTGCTGCACTTTCAAATAATTCAGATGCGTTGTTTTATTTAGCTGCATTATATGAAGAAGGAAAACTCGTCCCACTTTCAGAGGTAAAAGCACGTAAGTTGTATCAACAAGCCGCAACAATGGATCATCCTCTTGCACGTTACTATTATGCGTTAATGCTAATTGATGGCCGTGGTGGCAATGTAATGCATGATGAGGCTGAATCATATTTGCTAATGAACCATAATAAAGGTCATATACCATCCTCTTACTCTTTAGGATATTTATATTTTATTCAAAAAAAACATCAGGATGTTATAAAAACTCTTGAGAAAAACAGCGAACAACATAATGAATACTCAGCATATTTATTAGCTATTTCTTACCTTGAGTTAAATATAAAACTGCAGCAGCAATTGATTTATTACACATTTCGGCAGAAAAAGATCACCAATTTTCACATTTAATTCTAGGCGATATATATCGTAAAGGTCTTTATAAAGCTCCCATAAACACACAAAAAAGTTATGCTCACCTTCAAGCTGCAGCAAAACAAGACAATCCTAAGGCGTTATATGAACTAGCGATGTTGGGGATTGAGAATTTAGACCTTATTAACAATGATATTGATATAGTAATAACTCAACTTAAATCTGCGGATAAAAATGGCTATCCTGAAGCAAGTTTTGAACTAGCTAAAATATATGATCAAGGAAATCTAATAAAACAAGATTTCACACAAGCCATTTACTGGTATAAAAAATCAGCATCACATGGTAATAATCGTGCAATGTATAATCTTGCTAGTATTTATATCAATGGTGATGGGGTTGATAGTTCAATTGAAAAAGCAGAATATTGGTTAATAGAATCAGCAAAAAATGGTAATGATAGAGCTCAAGACATTCTAAAAAAATAACAAATTAAAAAACCACTTTATAATAAAGTGGTTTTTAATTTTTGATTATATTCATATAAACCCAACCATAATTTAAATAAAAAAAACTTGCTTAGAAGAAAACTAAGCAAGTGTTGTCGTTACAAGTCAACGATAATTAGTTATCTATTTTAATACCAAATTCCATTGTTTCACTTTCCCCTGGTGAAATATTATTAATCGTACCGACAATTGATCCTGTCGAACCATCAATATATGCATTTGCACCAATTGTTCCTTTTGATATAGTAGGAACTCTATTATTAAAGACATTAAACGTCGTATAAGCAGGTGTTGCATCATTTAATTTCACATTTTTTGCATCTTCAATACCAATATTTTCGGCTGTTAAGCGGTAGATTACACATTTCCCCGGTGGAACAGCAAATGTTGAGGTAACATACACTGCTGTATCTGACTCACCATTACAATTTAAATCCGGTGTTTGTTCTTTGGTTATTTTCATGTTGGTATTAGCAATGGTCGTTATATCTATAACTTGTGCAGTACCGCAACTCACTGTTGCTGCCAATGTAGTGATATTTTTACTTCCTTGACTAATATTGCCTGGCGTAAATACCTTCACAAACAGCACTTTGGTTTCATTCCCTGCTAGCGTTGCAATTTCAGTTATCGCGGTATCAGCAGCACTAAAGACATCATCACCATTATCTTCATACACGACAGCGGTGAAGTCAGGATTAGAATTTGAAACCACGAGGGCAATATTTGAATATGCATCATTACTATTATTTAAAATATTATGTTTATAGATAATGACTCCCCCTGAATGAGTTACACCTTCAGAATCGGCTTCAAACACAATACACATACTACTATTATCAACATTAACAGCATCATGTTTAGTATCAACAGCACCTGTTGCTGCAGATACCACCCTAAAGTAAAGAGATTGCAATGCGGTAGGAGCGGTTTCAGGTACCGTTACATCGGCATAAATCATTACAGCATTATCAGGCGCTAAGACTGGAATGTTAGTTATGACGTTTTCAGTACTATCTTTAAAGGTCACACTCCATCCTGCAGGTAGCGTATCCTCAGCAAAATCACTGTCACTGTATTTCAACAAATAACCATCTGCCGTACCTGATGTATTGGTGACATACAGTGTAAATCGAGTAATTGCCCCTGGTGCTGCAAGATTTGTCGTAACTGCTGATGACTCAGGTCCTACACCAAAACCACAATTATCATCGGCAGCATCACAGCTATCTTCTTGGGTTGTTGCTGTCTCAGCACGAAAATTATTGGTTAAGTCTACTGTGCTAGCAATGATTGCGCCTAACTTATCAATAACCATATTCGATTTAGCAGTGTTGTTTGATGATGTCGCTGTTTTTTCCACTTGATATGGACCGCCCGTACTTGATGCTGGCAATGTCGCAACAAGTACCACTTTATAGCCACAGGTACCGTTACTATCCGTAACATGATATGACTGACAGCTTTGACCTAATGCTGGAATAATACCGGTATCTGGCTTACCGTCATTATCTGTATCTAATAGAGGAGTTATGCCATCACTTTTATAGAAAAAGAAACTAGTACCAGAAGGAAACGTTGAGTTATCTAAGGTAATATTAAAAATATCTTCGGCATTACCTTGATTCCAAATATAGTTGGTAAAACTCACTCGCTCGCCTTGTGTTGCGGTCGCAACTTCAACGATTTCATGATTAGTATCATCACTACCGTCACAGTTGATATCATTACTACCAACATCACAGCCACCATTATTAGCGATAACTGCGTAGTTTGCTGTAATTAAAAATGGAACACGGTTAGTATTATTTTTATTTTTCTCACTCGTTTCGACTGTGCCGCTATTGTTTTCATCAAACCCAAACACACCAGAGTTGTATAACGTTTCAGTCGCCAGGCCAGCATCAATGTTAACTTCAAAACTTACCGTTGCCGACTCATCACTAGCTAATCCATCCATTGTGAATACAATTTCATCATTATTAGCACATGAAGAATCTGGTGCAATACAGGTTGTAAAAGAAAGATTGTGATCGCCTGAGACTTCAGAGCCTCCAGTCGTAACACCTGATGCAGTAATAATGGTACCCGACACACTCCATGCCACCTTACCATCAAAACGCATCCCCTCAGGCAGTTCATCAGTAAGAATCACACCGTTGGTTTGAAGTGGATCCATATTGGTTAAACCCACATTCGTATAAGTAAACGTTACCGTGTAAGGACCACTTGGCGACGCACCTTCACTGGCACTTATTGACTTAGTCATTTCGATAATCGGTAAATTTGTCACTGTCAGTGTATCAGTATTAGTTTCAGTGCCAACGGCATTGTTTGCAACCGTAATTCCATCAACTGTCACCGCCTGACTCGTTGCGGTTACTGTTAGGCTGTTTGATGCATTTATTGCTGCAGCGGCATCGATATCAGCTACGATAACAAAATCAAAGCTTTCACCTGCTGCTAATGGCCCAATAATGTCTCCAGATGCTATAGCCGTAGAACCAGCGTCAGCAACACCATCATTATTAGCATCTGGGTATACCTCTGCGCCAGTAATAACATTTGACGGCAGAACATAATCAAGTTTAAAGCTATCAGTACTATTACCAGTATTTGTTAATACATGATTAAAGGTTACTGTACGCCCTGGCGCACCTAATTTCGATTGATCATTAATTAACGTCAACGCCGCTACAGGTTGGACTAATGTTTCAACTAAATTCGAGGTTGTGCTTCGTAAAATATCAGCACTATCACGATACGTTGCCCCTGCTTGGTTTTTAATTACCGTTCCTGATTCAGTCAAAGCAAACGTAAAAAAACTTGCACTGGCTATAATCAGTAAACTTAGTTTAATAACTAACCTGTAGAAGACGTTCATATGAAGCTCCCTTGCACTATTGCGCACTTAAATGATCAATAGCAGCTTTATACTGCAAACCAACAGGATTAAAATCTGAGTCTAATAAAATAAGTTGCACTCGACGATTAACTAGATTTCTTTGTTTATTATTACTAACAACAAATTGCTCTCTCGCGCCACTGCTTAATGTCACAATACGTGATGCCGCTATTCCCTGCTGCTTGAAATAATCAGTAACATTTGTGGCTCGTTTACTGGCTAACGTATTGTTGTAAGCATTTTGCCCAGCAGAATCAGCAGATCCAATAACAGCGAGATTTAAACTTGGATTGTTTTGCAGTATTGATACTGCTGACATTAACTTTTGCTGCTGATCACTCGTTGCGTGTGATTTATCAAATTCAAAATTAATCACCGTTGGCCAAGGCTCTGTCGCATCAACCAATATTTCCATTGGTGGTGTATCAGCGCCACAATCTAGCTTTCCATACTCTGTATAAATAGCCCGATCACTGACGCAACCACTTAGCAATAAGCTATTAAGAAATAAGAGTGTCATTGCACATTTCATCATCTATTTCCTGCCTCTAATCGCTCAACCAATCAAACATGTCTTCATCAAGTTTGAACATTAGGTCGAAGTAAAAACCTTGTAAGTTATAACCTTGAGGATCTAAATCATCATCATCGAATCCAATAACGTTATAGCCAATACCTGCACGTAAATTTTTCATTATTAGATAATTAACACCGGCACCTGCAGAGTAACGACGGCTGTTAAACCAATCAGTGCCTAAGATTCCAGCATGTAAATCAACATCCCAGCGACGATTAATGTAATAAATCACGCGGCCATCGATAATCGTTGAAACAGTGTCATAGTCTTGTTGGTATTCAGTGAAGTCTTCCCACTTCATTCCTACACGTCCTGATACTGTCCACTTTGGTGAAAGTTGATAGTTTTGATGTGTCGACAAAATATGTGCATCTCGAGAGATTTCACTATGCTCAGTTTTCCACTCATATGCTGCTAACATGTGGTAGCGGTTATTTAAACGAGGGCGATAAGCAACACCTAAACTCATATGATTGCTCCATGTGTTTGCGCCTTGATCTTTATCCATATAACGATATTCATCACGGACTAAACCACTCCAATCTTGGCTTAAACGCGTTACCCATGCCCCTAATAAACCGTAGTAGTCTTCGTTATCACCATGACGGTATTCAACTCGACCAGTGGTTTTATAGTTAGGATTACGAATATCAGCTAATCCAAGAGAGACTGCTACACCTGAGGCGGAGTCCCCTTTTAGAACTTCTACATATTCAACTGAAGGGTCAATACTAATGCCAGGTACCACTTCAAAACGACCGCGATAACCATTTGCTAGCTCAAGACTTCTACCATCAGAAGCTCCCCGTTGGCGGAACTCACTATAAGTACTACCACCATTTAGCCAATCAACATCAATACCTGCGGTAAACATATTCGTCGAGCCGCTACCTAAATTACTGATTCCAGAAAGTGAATCAATATATTCATATTGAGTGTAAATACTGGCTTGCTTATGAATATTCCAATCAGCTTTAATATTGAAACGACGCTTACTGTTATGACCAAAACTTTGTTCATATTCAGTATCAAAACGTGCTGGGCGGCTAAATAAGCTGAAGCTACGACCAAGGCCGATAATTGCGGTTGTGTACTCTTCTGAATTATTATCAACTTTATTATGGATATAACGAGAACCAATACGTGTCATCCACTGGCTACCTAAGATTTTAGTATCTATTGTGGCGCTTATTGATTGCTGCATTTCATCATAAACTAAAGATTCAGAGTGATTAGCTTCAATATTTAAATTAGCAATACCAGTAAGTTTATGGCGATGGCGTAGACGTACCTCTTGACGGGCAGGTGTTACACCGCCAGTAGTATTAGTAAAGCCTTCTTGCGCATAGACATATTCAAGTTCAGTTGCAGCACGCGCAGTCCAATCTCGTTTGAGTAAAAACTTAACAGCAGAGCCTTTCTTAATTTTCTTACCTGTATTATTGGTGGTGTCAGTCACTGTTGTTGCACTAGCATTACCTTCATGATTCATTGTCGCAACTGAAGCCACTAACTTCGTTTTGCTATCAAAATCATAATTAACCCATAAACTACCAATGTTGTAGCCCTCAACATCGTGGCTGTTATGTTCATAGCTTGCGCCAGCGGCTAAATAAGGTGTAAACAAATATGATAGTCGTGTACCCGCTATCGTATATTTATCACCATTACCATCGACATCATAAGCAACACGCACTTTAATTGGATTCAACTCAGGATCATAAGATGGAATAACACGGTTAAAACGCATATCACCAGTAAAATAATCAATCGTATAATCAACATAACGGATCAATGGTTGTTGATTAATGATTAAGCCAGGGCTATTACGATCATAAGTTAATAACGTTACAATATCAGTGTGTCGAACAATACGGTCATCACCAATATTATAAAACATCGCGGTACCATTGCCGTCAAACTCTGTGACTTTATGCAAATCTTCAGGACGAGCACCGTATAATTGCGCCGTTAATCTACCATCGTTATACATACCACTTACGCCATTAAGTATCTGGCTAGTACGACCAATATCAGCATTATCAGAGCCATCTGCAGTGCTGTAATCACCCCACATAATATAATGACGGTCTTTTTCTAATTTGGCATAAATCTTACTGGTACTTCTTGCATCATAACCTTTAATACTTGCATCACCAGGTAATGGATAATAGCTATCAGGCGAGATTTCACGTAAGAACTCTTCGTCAGACTTATCACTGTCATAGCTTAAAGTAAGGTGCATTCCACCTTTGATATTACCTTTAATGAATATAGCCGCCCGCTCATCATCAGTGTAATGACCATCTCTGTAATTATCCGCTTGCTGCGAAGGCTCTTCTCCACTTACTGAACCATAACGGCCAGTATAATTTAAGATACCAGTTACAAATAATGGACGATCAGCGGCTACTTGATACAGCTTCATTTCATCAGAGAAATCTTCAACACTGGCTCTAACAGTAATTTCTCCCGTTGTTTCTGTACTACGTAAATAGACCGTCTTTTCACCATTAATAACACGAACCTGATGGCCTGACTCTTGCTCTTGAATATCAGGGTCTAACCAAATATCACCCTTATTTGTATCTAAAGTAACAAAGTAAGTACCACGTGAAAGCTTGTCATTTTCATCATAAAGACGAATTATAATTGGCATCACAGAACGGCCACCATCAGCGCGTAATACATCACCATCAGCCATTAGATTTATATGCTTAGCTGATTGTGGCTGTGAGAAGTTTTTACTTAATATTACACGTTCATTCCCAAATGGGTCTGCCGCTTTCACTTCAATGAGATTCTCGGCAAGAGGTAAACCAACACCATACCAACCCATTATTTGTGCGTTCTCTCTCTTATTTACAATCCGCTCACCAAGTTGTGTATTACTCACTTTATCGCCATTTACATATAATGCAGGCTCTACATCACCGCGAACAACAACAATGAAACGGCCATCATAACTATAATCATTCTTTGGCCAATACCATGTACCTTTTTCAGCTTCTGCTCGAGTGATATTTTTAGCTTCTTTTTCTGGTAACGGTATATCATCACCAATATTATTATCGATATTAAATTTAGCCTGGTGTGGAATATTGTTATAAGACGTTTCAACAATAGTTGTATCTATATTACTGCTAGCTAAAGCTTGTTTTAAGCTATTTAATTTAGATTGCTGATCACTAAAACCAAATCTAATTGAATAAGTATCATTAATAAGCGGATATAAATAAGCTTCGGTCTTAATATTTTCAGGGAAAATATTAATAACAGATTCTAGATCTTGCTTTCTACCTTGGCGTGACTCTAATGCATAACCTTTAAAGACAGTTAAGACCGAATTACTATCAGTTACATCGTTACCCATATTGCCATTAATAGATGGACCACTAACAATACCTGACTCTAGTTCACTCTGCTTCATAACTTTTGGCTGAGTATCATATTGTAAGCCTTTAAAGTTATCCGCAGTTTCAAGTAACCATTCACCATTGACATTATTATTACGATCTTGAAGCTCTTGATATACTTCCGTTTGATTTTGCGTTGGGCATGGAGCACTAAAGTCTGCTCGATGCATTTCGCCGCGCAACATATCAACAAAACGGGAGTAACCATCACCAGCATTACGCGTATCTATTGGTTGTAATTCAATCCCCACAGGTAATGTTTGCTTATCAACCCGCAACACATGATTACCGGGTTTTACACCAAACATTGAATATTGACCATTTTCATCAGTAATAACGTAATCACCTGTTTCAAGGTAAATTTTTACGCCACCGATAGGCCAATGTTGATTTTTACGTAATTGATTGCATTGCGCGTCCACATAAACTTTACCAAATAAAATACCACGCTCAGACATCACACCAGTTTGTGTTATCCGCACCTGATATTTATCGGTATTAGACACTAGTTGATTAGCACTGCTACCGCCAAATGTACGAGCTTGAGCATAAACAGAGTTAATACCGTCAGAATCCAGTGCACCAGCCGTTAACTGTAAGACATAAGTCAGTGTGTAAGTACCATTTTGCGGTGCTTGCGTTGAACCAGATAACGTACCTATATCAAAGCGGTAGGTATATTTGTCGATCCGCATTGGATCTGCAAAAGGTTGATCATTAAGACGTGTGCTTCCTGGCATATATTTAAATCCATAAGGCATGCTATCAAACACCTGCGCATTAAAGATTTCTGAATCCGGCAAATTATTTTTAACTATAACGGTGTATTTAATATAACTACCGATCTCTGCTGTTTCTTTATCTGCTGTTTTTTGTACTGATAAGCGGCGATCTAAATTATTAGGATCAATAGGTATATCAAATAGATTAATTGTTTTTTGTGGTGTTAGTTCAAATGTACCTGAGTCGACAACATCTTTATTACCAAATGGACCATAAGACTCAGGAGATACCTTAAACAAATTAAATGCATCTAAATCAGTATATTCCGACGGCCATTGGTGTGTTGTTGGCGGCGTCACCGTAATATAATATTTATCAAGATCATTGATCTCTAATTTAGGATAGAAAACACGTCCGTCAGCATCAGAGATCACTTGAGCTTCTGGTGTTAAACCATCGGTATTAGGTAGTCGCGTTTTAGCGTCTGGTGCAACACCTTCTACTGTTTTATAAAAGGTAACGGTTGCGTCAGCGACGCCTTTAAAATTGGTCGCATCAAATACGGTAAATTGAGGGCTAATATAAGCAATATCACTTAGTAATAAACGACCATTTACACTGTCATAAACATCGGCATATATTTCACCGCCGGACATAACTTCAAGTTCACACTCAGGATAAGTATCTTCACCATTAAGTCCATGTGCACTTAAATTAATAACGCCATCAATTAAAGATAATAGCGAGGTATTATCGACATGATTTGTTTCCCATGTTGTTACAAGGCCTTCTAAACAGTGTTCTAAATTATTACTTGATGAAGCCTCTTCTGGTGAAATAGGATGCACAGGTATAATACTTCTGAAGTGACCGGTATTCGTTCCTGTTTCAGCAAAAACCAAATGAAATTTATCTTGAGCATTTGAACTTAATAAAACAGGATAGTCAGAGGAACTTGGTCCGATAATATCAATCGCACCAGGATATTGATTAGCTTGAGGCAGAAAAACATCAATATATATACTGTCACTTTTAGAGCTAAAGTTATCAGTTTCGGTATGGTAGTAAAAATCAGTATTAACAAAATGTGATGTCTCATGATGTATTATATCTATATCATTATTTACCACATCTACTTGTAATTCTTGGAAATTCAGTAAGTCATTTGAATCCGTTTTAGTCTTATCATTAATACCAGATAGCGTATTACAAATTTCATCACTGTAAGAAATATTAATGTCTGTGGCTGATAAATTAACTTGGGCTTGAGAATATATTTCAAATGCTGGAGCACCCGCGATATCATTCACTTCAGCATAATATCTAAAATAGCCAGATGTATTTGGGCGTAAATAAGTTGGCTTTACTAGAAAGCCTATTTTCGCTACATTTCCAGAACCATCCCAAGTTGCATAATCAAACCAATCAATATCATGATTTGTCGCATTACTCTTAAAGCTATTATTAATACCAACTAATACAATACCACCATCAAACTTTGTTTCAGGAGAGGAAATAGTGATTGGCGCATAATCTCGAGCAGGTTCACCATTAATAATTTTATCTTGTTGTAGTGTAATATTTCCTGGTAACTCTGATGTAATTAATACACCAGTATAACTTACTTTTTTATAATCAGGTGATGTCATTGAGCCTGTATTAATTGTAAAACTATAAGGTTGCTCAGCTGCTTGAGGTTGGACTAAACCAATACTGGTATAATCAATACGATATTCAACATTATCAAATGACTCTAATTTTTGTTCACAAATAGCAGAAGAACTCGCCGTTAAATTAACCACAGGGCCTGTTGTAACAATAATACTCATTTCACTTGTTTTAACAACATCAGGATCAGTAACAGATGTGACAACCGTTTCAATATCATAAATTGTATTATTAAGATCATTAGATGGAATAGAAACGACGTAAACAAGATTAATCTTTTCACCCTGATTTAATTTAGGTGTTATATAGTTACCGTTATTATCTTTTTGTAATTCAATTTCACCTGCATCATAAATACCATTTCCATTAGTATCAATATATACATTAATATCATCTGAATTTGGTGAAGTAACATCACCATTATCGCCAGTTAAGTTATTAACATTAATAATATACGAATCAGTAGTATTACCTGTATTAGTAATTATATTAGACACATTGACTACAGCACCGGCAGCAGTATATTTTTCAACTTTACCACCGCTTGTATCTGGCGTGAGTTCAAAATCATGAACATTTTCCACTCTGATATATGAAATATTAGAGAGTATTTTTATGGTCTCACCGCTTTCAGAATCAAAGTAGGTCATAATGGCTTGATTCATTATTTTGGTGCCAGCATCAGTTATTGCTAATGTCGCTGAACTTAAACTAATTAAAATGAAAACGACCAAATACTTCATTTTATTTATGTAATTTAAGAGGGCCATAAGCGCTCTCCACAGGCTAGAAAATTCAAAGAAATGGATATAAAGGCTTATTGAGATCATTTATTAAATAAGCTCAATAAGCCTCCCTAAATTAATAGGGAGGCATGATTAGGAGCTATTAATCTACTTCTACAACAAAGTGGCCAACAACACGGTCACCAGGTTCTAAATCATTAATAGTGAAAGTTACTGTGTCACCAGAAAGATTAGAGGCAACATCAGCACCTGTAGTACTGTCTGGATTACAAAGTGGACCAAGATCATCAGTCTTCAACGCATAGTCAGCATCTGTCGCAAATTTCACAACGCCAGTATCTACTGAATTACGACATTGAACTAACTCACCACCATTTGAGAATTGCGTATATTCAGTACGCTTATCTGTAATAACAGTGTTTAGTGCTGTTGAACTACCTTCGTTAATTGCAACGAGTTTCCACACCACACAATCTCCTGGAGCTACGCGAGTTGTATGTTGTTTCTGGAAGTTCTTCGGTATATCAGACTGACCACTATCATCACAACCAACATCTATATCAGTAAACTTGTACAGACGTACTTGACCTTGAACGACTTCAGAATTATCTAAGCCAGTCGCATTCACTGATGAATCTGTTGTTGATACGGCATTAATAGTCGTGATATTTGTTGTACCAGAAGTTGCAGTACCTGGAGCAAATACAGTTATAAATAGCTCAACAGTTTCACCTGGTTCAATTGTTAAGCTAGGAACAGTATCACTACCATCTGTTGCGTCACATGTCACTTCAATCTCAGTTGTTAAGCCAGTACTAGCCTGCAGCACAGTAATAGGCGATGTAACTGGATCATCACAAAGATTACCTATCTCTGTATCAGGCCGACCATTACCAGTAGTATCAATCATAACAGTGTTGTTAAAGCCAGCACTATTATTGCTTGAAGAAAGATCAACCGTTTCCGTGGTATTACCATTATTACTTAAAGTGTGCTCATAACCGACGCTACCGCCAGGCTCAACTTGCTCACTTAAAGATGCAGGTGAAATATCAATACTTGCAGCGCTATCAATATCAAATGCTTCAACCTTACGGTCAGTTGCACCTGAACTTGCCGACTCTACAACCATCGAAATAATGTAATCTAAATCACTATCGCCATTAGCATCAATCACACTAGGCTGTTGGCTATCAGCCAACGCTAATGTAGGATCTAATGGAATAGTAATTTCAGCAGTCACCCATAATACACCACCACCAGGAATTAATGGTGTTGCGGTAATAACTGCACCAGTTGCTGGAATATCTACAGCTCCACTGTGGTCAGTATCAATACCGTTATTCTTAAATACTACAGTCCAACCTTGCGGTAGTGTCGGTAACCAACCTGCACCATCATAACTACCTTCAGCACGTAGTATAAATGAATCTGAACTACCACCTTCATTTGCAATA
Source organism: Photobacterium aquimaris (assembly GCF_002954455.1). GTDB lineage: Bacteria > Pseudomonadota > Gammaproteobacteria > Enterobacterales > Vibrionaceae > Photobacterium > Photobacterium aquimaris. The sequence continues at coordinate 516,509 of NZ_MSCC01000002.1, read as the reverse complement.
TATAATGGAACCATTACAGTTGTGCCTAAAGGTTCATTAAAGGTTGTTGCAACATCAGCACTTGTAAATCCATCATTAACATCAAACGCATCAAGGTTATTACCTGGTGTTACGTCTGTAATTGGACTGTTAGCAATATCAACAGTAGGCCCTGTGATCGTTGCTAAACGCTCAATTTTGCTACCTGACTTAGACTTATCATTAAATGATGTTGCTGTAGTTGTCGCATCAAATGGAGCGGTATAATCAGCAGCATCTGCTGGTAATTTAGCAACTACGCGAATCAATACTTCGTTACAATTCACAGTAATACCATCTACCGTTGCTGGCGTAGAATTGTCACACGTTGCGGGTTGAACTGGACCTGTATCAGCACCATTATGACCATTAGTATCTAAAAGTTGACCTGTACCATCAGCATTCCAGTATTGGAAACCTGTTAATGGTGGGAAACTTGTATTTACTGTTGCTAAATCAAAACTATCAACTATATTACCGTTGTTGATAACTTTGTTATAGAAGAATACATCACTACCAGACGATGCACCGCCCACAGTTTGAATACCGTTGCCTGAACCATCAGTATCACCACCACCAGATGTACCAGTTTCAGGACCTGTATCAGTGATAGCTACACCTGTAGTTGAAGTGGTCGGCGTCGTTGTTGGGTTAGTTGTATCTGGACCCGCTTTCGTAGGATCAGGGTTTCCACACTCTCCATCATCTGTGAAATCACCGTCACCATTTAAATCAGCACAGCTATAAGCAATGTTACCAATATTAGTATCACCTGAAATAACATCTGGAGAATATGCTACATAAAAGGTCATCGTCATGTTGTTACCAACATCCATAAACTTATCAATCGCATAGACACCAGCTACAGTTGAATCAGATGTGTTGCCATTACTATTTAGGTCAAGACCTGGACCAATATCAGCCTCATTAGAGTCGGTTGCGCCATCTTGGTCTAAATCAACACCATGACTACCTTCATTAACTAAGTTAGCAACACTAGTAATTAAGGTATCATTACTTGATGTTTGTAAGGTGCTGGTTGGATCATATAGCGCACCCGAACTTGCTGTAACTAAAGTGGTTCCCTCTGGAATACCATCAAATATCACAACATCTTTAGCTGCTGTATTACCGTTGTTTTTAACCGTTACTGTATAACGAATTAAGCTGACGGGTAAGTCATTGCTAGTGTCACCATCGACATCAACACCAAGAGACTGCTCTGTTCCAAGATTTTCAAGATGATCAGCTGATTTGGTCATATTAAGCACAGCATCATTCGTCACTGTAATTAAGTCACCATTGGTATCATTAGTACCATCGTTATTACCAACAGGATCCGATACTGAACCATCAACTGCACCGCCAGTGCCTTCATGAGCTTCAGCCTCTATCTGAACACCAATTGTTTCACCAATCGCTGTTGTTGGAGCAATACTCGCTGCTACAATGAGCTGCATAGACTCACCACCATTAAGGGTGATCGTATCGCCAAGAGCAATCGGAGGCTTGCCAGGATCAGGCTCACCATCACCAATAGTATCGTAATATAATTTAACCGATGTAGCATCTTGTGTATCTGGTCCTCGAGTATCACCTGTTGGTAAATTTTGACCAAAGGTTAAGGTATAAGTATCGATACCATTACCTGTATTGGTTAATACGTGAGGAAGATAAACAGTTTGACCTGGCGCACCAGGTACATCGAGGTCCTTTTCAATTGTTGCACTGTATATTTGTTTAACGGTAACTATGGCTTCATTTGATGTTGCAATATAACTGTTCCCTGAAGTATCTTCATAGGTTACTGTTGCTAAGTTTTTTATATCAGTTCCGGCGGCAGTAGCTGCAAGGGCTTGGCTAGATATTGAACCTGCACCTACCGTTATGAGTCCCGCCGCAACCCACATACTAATAGGCTTTAAATGCGTCTTCATAAAGTGGTTACCTTTTAAGGTCATTAATGTAATTACTAAGATGTGTTGCAAACCCTTGCTAAAGCTCGGGGTGAATCATTTACTAATCGTTATTTAACTTCTATACGATAAGCAAAAACTTGTTTTTCCTTAGCATTAATTGGGACTAGTGGCATCCAACGAACAGCGGTATATTTTTCAGGTGGAATAATAATTTCTACTTTTTTTCCATCTTTCATAATTTCGCGTTTCACTGGCTCTGATTCGAATGTTTTTCCTCCATCAATACTAACGACAAAATTTGATTTAATTTTTGTATTACTTGTATCGGCAACATAAAAAGTGTTTTCAGGAATAGGTCCTGTAATAACTAGGCCATTTAAAGGCTTTTCAGAATTATTTGTATACGTTAATTTATATTCAATTTTGTCTTTCGGATAAACTTTCTCAGCTTTAACTAACTCCTCTTTACCTTTTTTATTTATTTCAACAACATAAGCATCCATTTTACTTGTAAGTAAATCTTTATCTTCCGCATAAACAGAAAAAGACATTATCAAACAGGTTATTACCATTAATAATAAGTTTTTCATATTACACCTCATCTATTGTGATCCGTGAAATATAACTAATGCTAGAAGTATGCCAATCGTATAATTTATTTAAAACATAAAAAATCATCAGGTTAAAAAAACAGCAGTTGCACAATGCAAAATAAAATAACTTCCTTTCTTTTTTGCAAATCTATAAAAAAATAGACTTTAGATATTTAAATAAATTACAAATAAGAACAACTTTTAAGAAAATTTTCAAATACAACACATATTCTTAAAGTTAACAATTTAATTATTTTGGGTTTGAACACAACAATTTAAAAATAGCTTAATTTATTATTTAAATGTCACAATGGTAAGAAAAAATATCTTATCTTCATTAGAAAACAAGCTATTTCATTATGTTACTTAATATACCGAATATTGAAGTTTAAAAAACAAGTACCAACTCAGATATTTATTGATAAGGTAATTTGCAAATATAATTCCATTTTGCAATTTATAATTCTATTTTGCATGTTCTATTTAAAGTTTATAAGATGAAATTTAATTAAAGTAAGCTGCAGCTTTACAAACTATAGTCTGACCTCTAATAAGCATCAATCTATTCAATTGTTACTTGATAATAGATTAAACCGTTTTCAGATGGTTGTAATTCGCCTGTAAACTCAACCTTTATTTGGCCTTTATAACCACTACCGTTATTGCCATGAAGTGTTACTATATTGCAGTTAAGACCTGCGGGATAAGTATAATTATTACAATCAAGGGGGTGCTCTAGTGCTGTATATGCTGGCGTATCATCATAAATATTGACATCAGAAATTGATCCGGTCCCTACATTTTCAAAATGGATATCATAACGCAAAACATCATTCGGTTTAGCCGTATTTTGAATCGTAGCACCACTACCTTGAGTGATATTATTCACTGTCTTCGTCAGCTTCAATTCACCCGCGCCAACAAATGTTACTTTTACAGTATCAATATCAGTAACAATGCGTGTAATACCATGTCCAATCCCTGACGCATCTTCAAATAACATGGTTGCTGTTACAGCGTAGTTTACAGAGGCATTTAAGCCTGCATCACTTGGAATGAAAACTTTACTCAATAAACATAGCTTTGTATTACCAATAACGTTTATTGGCGTAGTAACAGCATTATCACCAGTATCAATATCCCCATTACAGTTATGATCACGATACAGGGTTATCGACCAATTGTTATTGGCTGGTGTAATGATGATATTGTCAATATTCAGATTAATACTACCTGAGGTAAATGTTGTTAATTGGTGGCGTAACAATACCGATTTATTGGGTTCAACTTCAGTGAAATTATCTGCTTCTAATGTTGGCGGTTTTACTTTACCGAAATTAAGATATTCAACGTTATCTCCAGCATTCGCTGTTACTGTAATTTGATTGTCGGTAACGCTGCTACTGCTAGCTTGTGGTATTGAAGCGAGATCACTTTCACTGATATCTATCCAACTCGCTTGACCAACAACCTTAATGATTACAGGCTGTGTAGCAACTTCTACTGGCAGTAATATTTCATAGCTACCATCACCGCGGCTGCGTACTGTTGATAAAATATCACCAGGATTATAACCCGCTATCACCCCTCCTTGATAAAAAGCTTGTACAGTAAATTGGCCTAGTCCTGTTTCTAATCCTGATTTCACACCATCATGTGCAGTAGCACTTCCTGATGCATTATCTTCAAAAATAAAGCCTTTAATAACAATCTGATTGATCAATTCAAAAGGGTAATCTTCCACTTCACCATTAGGTGCTAACATACCTAGTTGTGCATCATCAGGTGCGTTACATTGATTTGCTTGTTCACATAATCGAAAACGTATGGTGGTATTACCGTTATAGCCCTGAGTATAAGCAGCAGGAAGGAGGAACTGCACTGAGTTAATACCATCAATAACATCGAGTTCATTAACAATTTGCTCGCCGGTATCTCGATAGCTACCATTACCGTTCATATCAACCCACACATTTAGTTTCAGTGAGCCTGAGCCTTGATTCGTCACGGTAACATCAACGTTAACGATACTATTTACCACAATACTGGCTGGCATATTGACACCATCTTCGTCATCAATATCATGAATATCATCACCACGAGCATCAGCACTATTGAACTGCGTTAACTCAGGATCAAACAACAACCCTAAACGATAGTCTGCCTCACCATCGCTATCATCATCATAGAATTGATGTGTAACATTACCGTCAATGTCTGCGGTTGAATCACCATAATCAGCACTCACAAAACAACCTGCACCATCTAAGGTTTCATTGTACGCACTGTCCATAGCTGCAATAGCAACAATATCACCAGTGACTGTATTTATTCGATACATAGCAGACCCTGTATGCTCTGCTATACCATTACGATCTATATCATGCGAACCATTTTTGGTAACCGCATAAGCAAAAATACTGTCATCCATTATCAAAGCACCAATAGCACCACCTGCGATAGGCGCACTGGCACCATGCCAATTGAGGGTAACGCTATTAATGGTTCCCAGTGTTGGATTCAATTGATATAACTGCCCATTTAAAAGATCAGCATTGTAGAGGTTGCCATCTCTATCAAAAGCCATGTCGCCCCCCATTGGGGTTAAGGCACTTTGCAGCGAAACAATTGTAAATGTTTGATCTTTTAAATGTACCTTTATAAAACTTTGCCATTGCTGATGATGTAAATAAAGGTAGTTACCCGTAGGGTCAATCGCACCACGGGTAGCACTCTGGATATTAACGCCATTAACAACATTAGCAAGTGGTTGATTCTTATTAAATACAATCGAACTTGATGGAATTAGTTCTAGTGTTTGATTAACGGCCGAAACAATACGTCCTAAATTAACCACTTCACTACCACTTTGGTCGGTGACAACTAAATGCGCATCACCATTCATCGAATTGCTATCGGTAACAACCCCATAAATTAAATAGCTTTCAGGATGCATACCAAGACCATTGAAGTGATCAAAATTGATCAAGCTTGTAATCGTAACCGGTTGCTGCAATGACGTGGTTAATAGTGGTGCAGTATCTGGTTGCAAGCTTTCAAGTCCATAATTACTATTCGCGCCACTTGATAAGGTAAAATTGTTACAACTGTTGGTAACTAAAGAGACTGCTGTTGTCCACACTTGATAATCTTCAACTTCACCATTACTCGCACTACTTCCCTGTACGACATCATTATACTGATCACATTGCCCCACAGCGGCACAATAACGCACCCGTAATATGGTTGAACCGTTATATGATCCCATTGCAGTCGCATCTAATGTCAACACTATCGAGTTATCTCCGGCCGTAACAGCATAATTCGTTAGCAATTGTTCACTGCTATCAAAACTGCCTCCGTGTTGATAATCTAACCAAATATTAACCACACCGGGCTGAGTCGCCGAGAGTGTTATAGTGTTTGTACCTGCCTGTAACTGAGCTGGAATAATTACCCCATCTTCGTCTGCTAATGTATATAAGTTGTCATCACGGGCATTCGTACTGGAATGAGCATCAAATTCACTATCCCATAAACTCCCTAAAGAATAATCATTAATGCCATTACTATTATTATCCGAAAATTGATGACTTACAGCGCCATAGCTAGTATCAGCATCGCCATAATCTTTTGCAGTTTCAATACAACCTGCGGCATCAGAATAAGCGACATTCGAACCTGATATAGGGCCTAAATGTAATGCTTTTTTAGACAATATATTGAGTTGATATAATGCAGAGCCCACACTATCAAGACTGCCATTTAAATCACTGTCATAATTGCCATCGATCATTAAATATATAAAGCTATCTTCCCCCATCACCATACCGTAACTTGTCGCTGCTGGTACCGTGGTATTAAAATCAATCGCCGTTGTTGCTATTGCACCACTGGTTGGATTAATAATATAAAGCGTTCTTGCGGCGAGTTCTGTCGCATAAATATTCCCAGTCTCAGCACTAAATACCCAATCAGAGTCAAAAGGTAACGAGAAGCCACCACCCGTTGTCATGCCAATATCTGGTAGTAATAAATTAACTGCATCAACAGTAAAGGTGTTTAAATTGACGATTAATATTTGAGCACTGTTAATATGCCCTAAATATAAATACTCTCCACTATGATTTATCGTACCTAATTGACCAACTAATGAAGGAGATGCAGTAATAGGAGAGCCTGCAAGAACTGCAGTCATCGCACCTGTAGATACATTTACTATATCGAACCTATTACTTGCAAGCGGAGCACCGACATCCACAATATTGCCTGATTTATCAAACATCGCGATATGGAGCGTATTGCTATTATCAATGAAACTACCATAGAACACCCCTCCGACACGATCCAAAGCAATACCATTGAGATTATCAAATCCTGTTTGATTACTGATAATATTCGATAAACTGTAAGGTTCACTGGTTATATTCAATCCAGCAAAATCAAAACTGGTTGCGCTGCTACCACTGGATTGATAGGTACCGTCACATGTTGTACTTGGGAAAACACCTTCAATCACTTTCGCTAAGTGATCTTCTACTTCACCATTACTTGCAGGCCCTGAAATAACATCACATTGCGCCGTTGCATCATCAGTACATAATCGCAATCGTAAATAAGTGTCTCCAGTAACAACGCCCGCAAGCCCATTCCAATTTAAAGTCACATTCGCTTGTGTTGTCGTTGCACTAACAGCAATACTGGCTCGCTCTGATAGCTCAAATCCATTAAGCTGATTAAAGTCAACCCAAGCATATAGAGTGGCAGCTTTTCCTGAATTATTAGTGATAGGAACCGTTAAACTACCGCTGCCATTATTTACAAACACACGGACTTGGTTATCAAAACCATCTTCATCATCAGGCGTAGTACCCACACTATCATCACCATAAGCATCTATTTGTGGCATACCATCCACATCATTATCAGGTTTATTATCACCAATCCATAAATTGTTATTGCGAGTAACATGATAAGGTCCACTTGAACTATTAAGGGTTTGATAAGTATCAGGTGCATCACCAAAATCAAGGCCTAATGGCGCATAACGACAACGAGCACCATCATTACTCGACATCGTAAATCCTAAGTTTGACACTATCGTTGCGGTATAATTTGCTGCGGCGCCATTGCCTATTGGAATTTGTAGTACTGGTGCTAAAATATTATCTTGAGTGTATTTACCGTTATTAACAGCATACATATTACCGGCTTGATCAAAATAAATAGCACCATAAGCTGAAGTAAAGTGGTTATCATTATAATTTCTCGTCACACCAGCAGAAATAACGTTATTGATATTTTTACTATTATCACGATTATTTGTTGCTGGATCAAAAATCGCAATCGTACCATTACTCCGTAGTCCGTATAACTTGCCGTCAAGTGGGTTGATCGCAAAATCAGCTGTCCCAAATGAAGAAATACTTGGTCGGCCAACTTCTTGTAAATAGGTTTCACTGGCAGGGTTCACATCCACTTTTAAAATATAGCCCGTGTTACCACTAGTCATATAAAGAATGCCGTCATCAGAAATAGTGACATTATTAAATGCAATATTAATATTGCTTCCGGTTAGAGTAATTGGTAGTAAATGAACATTATAATTGCCATCAATTAAACCAATTAACTTGGCATCTGTTTGCGTGATATCACCAATAATATGATTATATTGCATCATATAACCAACTTGCAGGGCGCCATTTTTATAAGTACTGGTAATATTTGCAGCAAGCTCTTCGGTATCACCAGTAAATAAATCAACCGCAAATAAATCCGCGGGGGTTCGTAGTGATAAATAACCATCAGCATCACACGATGCAAACCCTGGCGCACTTATATCTGCAAAATTATTCCCAGAATCGTCACTGGTTATCGTATCTAGATCAATAATATTACTTGAACTTGATGTGTAACCGTCAGGATCAGTAATAGTATTGTTTACCAATAAACCATCACTATTGACAGCACCAACTTCTGGTGGACAAATCAACGGTGCTGGTGTGGTCTCATTCGCCGTTTCATAGAGTTTATATTGATGATTGGTTAATGCGGCTAGCGCATAGTCACCATTTGTATCAGTGGTCGTTGATTGACAGGTATTGGTGGTGACATCATATAAAGTAACCACAACATTACTAATGCCTAACTCGCCAGCATCAAGATTCCCATTGTAGTAACTCATGCCATCGGTAACCGCATTGTTACTATCTGCAAACACCTTACCACTGACTTTAAAACCAACAATTACAGCATAATCTTCAACTTCACCATCAATAGCAAAGCCTCCTGAATCTGTAGCTGTCAATGTTTGAGTTGTTATACGTAAACGTGCAAAAGTGGTTGCAGGCACAGAAGCGGCAGTAAAACCAGAAAACGATAACGTCGCAGAACCGTTAGTTGTTGCATCAGTATCATTACATTGCGCTTGAGCAAACTCATTATTACTCGCGTCAAAACTGCCATTGTGATTAAAGTCGACCCACGCATAAACCGTCGCCCCTAAGTCTACATTACCATCATGATCATTACACACCACATCAACTTGATAATCCGTACTATCAATAAAGAAACCTGGCATGCCTGTCACAGCATCTTCATCATTACCTGCACTAATACCAGAAGTATCTACATTATCATCATCAGTAGCAGTATTTGGATCATCTTCGATACCATCAGAAAAACCATCACTATCGGCATCAGCAACAGTTGAGCCTAAGTAGAGGCTATAGCGATAACTACCCAACCCATGTTCAGCGCCATTATTAGCACTTAACGTATGATAACCATCCGGTGCATCACCAAAATCTGACGCTTGGCTAAAGGTAATTTTATGATCCTCAACTTCCCCGCCAACAACGATACCAGTTGAGGCTTCATCCCATGAGGTTGATCCAAGATCTTGTGGTAAAGACTGATTACTAATCCGTAAGCGTAAATAACTCGTGCCTTCTTGCACCTGCGTAACATCGATCCAACGTAAAATAGCGGCACCTGTTGAAGATTCATCAATATCAGTACATTCTCGATAAGCATATTCAGAACGCTCAAACTGCTGGTTACCATTAAAATCAATCCAACCATGAACCGTTGCAGCTAAATCATTACCAGCCACAAAATCATTACAAGGCACATTTAAAGTAAACGTCGATTTAGACGAATCAAGCACTAAATTATCAACAGCATCTTCATCACTCAGTAACAGCAACATCGAATTATCATTAATATCATCTAGATCTGCCTCAGCACTTTGGTATATTCCGGGATCAATATCAGGCTCAATATCGCCTAAGAAAATACCAGTCACTATTCCGATTTCATGAACTGGGCCATTACTCTCTAATAATGTATGAAAGGTATTATTTGTTCCATCATCAGGAGCATCACCATAATCAGTCGCGGTAACACAGCCAACGTTTATACCATCAATTAAATTACCTTGACCATCTGAAACCCATTGTACGGGCAACCAAGCAATGCGAGTGATATATTGATTTGCAGGTACGGTATACAATCCTACATATTGAATAAAACCAACATCCGTCGTGCTTTTTTCATCGGTTAATTGCAGTTGCTGTAAATTATCTGGTGCGCCTATTCGCATTTCAGCTTGCTGATTACCGCCGCCCCCCGCCACTTTTCTTGGCGACCAATAAAAATCCCATGCTAATGTTTGCCCTGGTGTCGTAACGATATCTTGATAGTACATTTGCGGAATATACGTATTAAGTTCAGCCATATGACCACCAGCCGGTGTTGTAGCATTACCTGGGCCATAGTTAGTACGCGATTGAACGAGGTTGCCCGTTAGGCTCCAGTCATAACTGGTAAATGCATCGGCCGCTTGTGGTCCAATAGACCATCCGGGCACATCTTCTTCACGAAAATATTCATTAGTAAGGCCATGGCTTGGAGTACCGACTGGAATATCAAAATCGCCATTTTGAACCACACCTACATTACACCCAGTAATAGAAAGTGAAGGAGCGGCAATATTAACTAAATAATCTTCAACCTCACCATCATTGGCAAGCCCTGTGGCTGTAGTTATTTCTGCTGCATCAGAGGCATAACGCACTCGCATGTAACTTTCACCGTGAACACTTGAACTCGGTATACTTAATGTTATGCTGTTATCACCTTGCACAACAGCCACTGATTGAACTAATTCACTGCTACCATTGACGATATCAGACCAGTCACCATCTTGATTAAGATCGAACCAAATACTGATAAAACCAGGTGCGGAAGCCGTAATAATCAATTCATTATCAACAGTAACGTCGGTACCATTAACATAATAATTTGTTTGAATAATTGCATGATTACTCGCACTAATTATCGCATCATTGATATTAAATTGAACACCATCATCAAACACATCACTATCAGCACCAATACTAGGCACTGCTTCTGTATTTTGAGCGATATGATTACTACAATCAGCCGGAATGGATGTCCCTAAACACACCCCCGTCACCACTGTATGTCTAGCACCATTGACTGCACCAAATACAGGATAAGAGGCAGCTGAGTAGCCATTGTTTAAATCTATACCTTCAGGTGCATCACCATAATCATAACTACCGTTAGCGTTTGCATTAGCAGCTAAAAGCAATCCATGAACTAATGTCAGCACACCACATAGGGAGAGATTTACGAAGATATTTTTTATTTTAGATAAAGAGTTTTTTAATTTAGACATTATCATTCCCCCTACAATATTTATACGCCCATTCATGCTTTTCGTATTATGGAAAGCAAAATAAGCCTTATTTAATAATTGATGAGTTAAATATGTTAACCAAATAATCCTAATTTTCTCAGTTATAATTCGTTATCAAACTTAAACGAATTTACACCTGACAAGCCGAGTTATTGCTGCTGACAGCAATAACATTGAAATGAGGGATTAAGGTATATTGATGGCAATTGAGAATATGACTGGATATTAAGAGATGATGTGTTGTCTGGAGTGCGCCATCATAGTCAAACTGAACATTTGAACTAATGGGAACGATATAGCTATCACTGATCATGTGCCAGTGATTATATTTAATCTCGTCTTTGATGCCATCAGCGTATGATACTGTTACATCGGAATTTAGAATAGTTACAAACTGATTAACATTTAGAAAGTCAGTTGCCGCTACACGAAAAGGCACAATCGTAACTAATAATGCTGTTATCGCCAATATCACTTTTTTTATACTAACACACATGAGCATATGTCCCTTTTTATTAACATAAAGGGACATATGCAGCATGTATGCCAAATATAATAGGCACTCAATCAACTATTTAGACAAATATTGGTTGATTGAGTGAAATGCGTTACGCAAACCTGCGTTGCAAAATAATAATATTTATTACTCGATAATTATTTGATATTTAACAGTACCACTTTCTCCTGGTTGTAATTCATTGGTCAGCGTCCACTTCACTTCACCTTGATAACCAAGACCATTGGTACCGTCAGGTGTTGATACCGCACAAGCTAATGATGCTGGTACACCGCTACAATCAACAGCAGTATTCAATGAACTAAAGGCTGGCGTAGTATCAAAGACTGTGATTTCTTTAATTGGTCCACTACCCACATTGCTATAAGTAATTACATACTCCAAGACATCACCCGGCTTACCGGTGTTACTAACACTTGCAGCAGAACCTTGAGTTATATTTTGTACTGTTTTCTCAAGTTTTAGCTCCCCTGCCCCTGTATATGTGGCGCGAACAGTGTCGCTATCAACCACTAAACGTGTGACGCCATGCCCTGTACCAGTTGAATCCTCAAACACCATATTCGCTTCAATTTCGTAATTATACTGGGCATTAAGAGAAGCATCAGCTGGCACAAATACCTTACTAATTAAGCAAATAGCGGTATTACCAGTGACAGATACTGGTGCAGTTATACTTGCATCAGCCCCATCAACGTTGCCATTACAGTTATCATCGAGATAAAGCACAGAGCTCCAACCATCATTTGCGGGTTCAACATTCACATTAATAATAGAGAAGTCGACAGTACCAGATGTCGCAGCTGTAAACTTATGCTCAAACATAACAGGCTTACCCGGTTCAGCTTCAGTGAAGTTATCAGGCTCCATACGTGGTTCTTTCACTTTACCAAAGTTCAGTTCAGTAATATTATCGCCAGCGTTAGCATTAACCGTCATTTCACTATCAATAACATTACTGCTTGTCACTTGTGGTACTGCTGATACATCAGACTCACTAATATTAATCCAATTAGCTTGTTTAATCACATTAAGCAATAAGTTCTTATTCGCAAAATCAACGCCGATTTCAAATTGATATGAACCATCGCCCGATGTAATTTCTGTTGCAATCACATCACCACTATTAACACCAGCAACTCCTGCATCATTGAATGTTACATTAACGGTAAAGTTACCAAGACCAATCTCATCGCCATCGATAACACCATCATGAGCTGCGGTTGCACCACCAACACCATTATCTTCAAAAACGAACCCACTAAGAAGAATACGGTTCAATAATTCAAACCAATGGTCTTCTACTTCACCATCAGTCGCAGCTCCATCAGGCGAATTACAACTACTTGCGGTTGAACATAAACGAATTCTCATTACTGTATTGCCGTTAAAGCCTGCAGCGCTGGTCGCATCAAGCGTAATAGGAATACTGTTATTACCAGTAGTTACGGCTTGATCATTAACCAGTTGCTCATTAGCATCATTGAAGTCCTCGTTATTATTGAGGTCAACCCAGATACTAATAAAGCCATTACCTACAACACTAATCGGAAGGTTCGTTGGTGTTTCGACTACGATTTGAGCTGGAATATTAAGATCTTCATCATCTTGGCCATGAACATCATCACCCGAAGCATCCACACTACTCCACTGGCTGAACTCAGGATCCCAACGGCTACCAAGCATTAAATCAGCACTACCATCAAGAGCGGCATCAAAGTATGCGTGGCTTGCAATACCGTAGTTTGCATCTGCATCACCATAGTCAACAGCATCATAACAACCTGCTGCATCATTACCTTGGAGTGATTCTGCATCTGTTGCTGTCACAAATTCAATTTCAGCTAATGGTAAGTTAATACGGTAAATAACCGAACGCTTATCAAGGTCAATCGCACCACTTTGGTTGGTATCATGATTACCGCCATTGGTGATAGCATAAAGACTTAATGCATTATCAATAATCAACCCACCAGCTTGAAGCTTATTGTTAACATCTAACGTTGGCTCGCTGCCGAAGTAAACTAAATCTTGCTGCACAATCGCACCAGAAGTTAAATCAACGCTATAGAGATTACCACCAACTAGATCAACCATGTAACCTAAGCCTGTTTGTGGACTAATCGCTAAATCAGCCCCGACTTCAATTGCACCGCCTGTTAACGAACCACCCATTGCCGCAATATCAATATTCACCACAGTAAAGGTTTGACTATTAAGGTCAATTTTCACTAATGAGTCCCATGTTGTACGCCATACAACTAGAGTGTTACCGTCTATTGTGACGTCACCCATTGTTGGTGAGCTTAATACGGTTGCAGTTGAGCTATAACCTGAATGACGCAAGCTATCTCCTTCAACAAAGTCAAAGCTTTCTCCATCAGTTAACCGACGTATCGTGGCATTACCTGCGGCAGTAATTGGTCCTAAATCAATAAAGCTAGTACCTGTTTTATCTGTCACAAATAAGTGATGGATGCGATCTGTTTGTGACATATCGGTAAAGGTACCGTAAATAAGGCCACTCGTTCGATTAAAGCCAATCGCGTTAATATTGTTAATATTTGGCTGATTAGTAATAACAATAGGACTCACAATATCAGTGAAAGAAATTGGATTACTGGTCACATCAATCGCATTAAAATTATAATCCGTCGCAGCAATAGGTTTCTGAGTTTGAACAATCAAGTCACAGGTACTATTGCCGACTAAGTCAGATATCAGAATACGATAATCCTCAACTTCACCATCTAGCGACATACCTGTTGGTGAAGCACAATCATTACCACTACATAAACGTACGCGTAAGTAGCTATAACCGACTGTTGCGTCACTTGGAATTGGAATGGTAAAGGTGTTACTACCAATCGCAGCACTTGGTTCAATGACAATTTTCTCATTAGCATCATCCCAATCACCATCAAGATTGAAATCTAACCATGCATGAAGTTGTTGACCCGTTGTTGTACGAGCAGCATCTTCAAGTACCATGATTTCAAGTTCAAAATCCTCACCTTTCGTGGCTGATAACAATGCATTAATACCGTCTTCATCATCGAAGTTATTGTTATCATCTGCTAGTGCACCAATGTCTTGTAAATCACCGAGATCGGCATCCCACTTAGCACCTAGACGAAGATCTATATCTCCATTGTCATCGGTATCCGCTTGAACATGCATCGCCCCATCATTTTCATAAATTGTGGTGTAGTTATTAGGGCTGGTGCCTACTGTGGTATCAGGCGCATCACCTAAATCTGAACCCAATACATTTGGCGCATGAGTGAAACAACCTTTTTGCAGGTTATAACCATCTCCTGTACTACCTGTAAATCCGAACCGAACCATTGTCGTTCCAATGTCAGCACGAATATCTCGCGTAAATTGGCCAATAACGATACCGTCCATATAGTAAATAAAGGTATTAGTACTAGGATCCCACTCAAACTGAGCAATATGATAACGACCATCTTCAAGCTCACCACCATTCACTGAAGTGGCAGAAATAAGAGTATTCGCAGCGCTTGGTGTATAAACATCACCGTTTAAATACACACCTGTATGATCGATATATTGCCCACCTACCGCATCATCCGTTGCACCGATATAGGTATTATCAAAAGTATCAAACTCAAACACAATGGACGGTGATACAGGCGTTGCACCAGAGAAATCACTGACACCCAAACCACCACCAAATGCACCAAATGCATTTAAATCACGTGAATCGGCAGAGAGAACAAATGTCATACCATCAGCCCCTGACTCAATACCATTTGGACAACCCGTATTACAAGTACGATCGCCAAGATAAACAGCAAGCTCCGCATAAAGTGGTTGGTTTAAATCAATGAAACCATAACTCCATAAATAACCTCGTTGGTTAACTTGGCTTTCAGTAACAATGTACTCACCATTTGCTGATTGATAAGCATCGCCACCTTCAAATACTACCGGTGCATCACACGTACCAGGCTGAATGATATTTGAAATAATAGGTGTTACTACATCAGTATCATCCTCATCATTACCAAAGCCGTTATTAGGGATTGAATCAATATCAATAATATCGGTAGTAATAATTTCAGCATCAATGCTTAACGCTGACATATCTTGTGGTGCAAGACGAATAATCGCGTAGTCATTAAACCCAAGTCCAATCGTGCCTAAATCAAGTTCACCTGTTAGCGGATCATAGGTGGTAATTTCGGTTACACCATCACCAGCATAGGCTTTAACAAAACTGTATCCTGCCGGTATTGGTAGGGTTACTTTAGTATTTGCAGCAACCGTTGTTCCCTTATTCTCAACACTTATAACAACGTTAAATGGAATACCAATGGTTACGTTAACACTTGGCTCTAGGGTGAGGGAGAGCTCAAGATCACCGACAGGCATTAAGCTAATAGCATGATCTTCGACCTCACCATCTTCAACACTGCCTGTTGGCGTATTACAGCTAAAGCTACTTGAACAAGTACGTAATCGAACAAAGCTATTTATCGGTTGCACATCAGCCGGTACAGTAAAGTCGAGTTGTACATCACCATCAGCAGTGAATACAGCTGTCGCGTATTCGTCGGCATCAAATGAACCATCACCATCAAAGTCAATCCAACCATGAAGATTATCATTACCCGATGTCACGACAGGAACCGTCAGTGATACCACGTCATCTTCGACAAGGAAGCCATTGATTTGTGGCTGGGTAAAACCGTCTTCATCATCAGGAACAAGGCCATTGGCATCATCACCATCAGCAGTCGCCGTTGGTTGACCATCATTTTCATTATCAGGTCCGATTGCGCCGATAAATGGCAATCCAGTGTCTGTTTGGTGACGAGGTCCCATATCAGCAAGCTCTGTCGCGTAACCTAATGTTGTTGGTGCATCACCATAATCAGTTGGTACTGGCGCATAACGACAACGCGCGCCATCATTGCCTGATGCGGCTACCCCATTTCCACTCTTAATTGCTTGAATTAAATCAACGGCAGGTGCACTTAAGTTAGATAAGTCAAAGCGCCATAAGCTGCCATCAGCATTCACTGAGGCATATGCAAAGCCTAAATTATCAAAATAGAAGGCACCCACAGCACCACTGGATGGAACTATATTCGTTTGACCGACATTTGTTGCTGATGCGGTATAGGTAGAATTTGATCTATCTGCTACAAAATCAATACGATAAAGCTTCTTATCAGAGTCAACACCCCAACCAATATTAGTGTTCAATGGATGAATGGCAAAATCACCAAGGGCAACATTCAGTGGTGCCGAGCGGCCTAAGTATTGTCCATATGTCGCCGAGTTAACATTAACATCAATAAAGTACATTCGACGACCCGTTGCAGCATCAGAGATAACGACCAAAATATCGTCGTCTGTCACATCACCCGAAGCAAACGAAATACCGTTCATTTCTGGTATATTAAATCGCATTACTTCTTGATTTAGAAGGTTAATCGCAACCACATCCGAATTGGTTGAGCCACTATTTTTATAAACACCCCAAATTAAGTTTTGCGCGATACTATAACCAATTGCGTTATAGGTTTTCGACGACGCAGTACCTAATTCCACTTCAATAGCTGTCACCAAATTAACTTGATACAACTCAGATGGCGTATTCTTCGCTAAATAAGCATTAGTATCACAGGTTGGGTATTCATCCGTGTATTGCTTATCTGCAAAGTCATGATTTACGCTAGCGGTCAGTATACCAACTTCATGAACATTAGGATTAACCGAAATATAGTTTGGCGGATCGCTAATATCACGACCAATTGATATACCGGTTGCAGGATCGATAGTACCTGAGCTCGGTGGCCCAGCACTACAATCAAGCGGTGGTGTAATACCATCAGTCTCATACAAGGCATAGTCTTTATTTAACTCACCAGTAAAGGTGTAATAACCAATATCATCATTATCAATATTACCATCACTATTAGCGTCGGTAGTGCCATCACTGGTTAGCACTGACGTACATATACCATCTGTTTTATTGTAAAGCGTGACATAAACGCCACCCATGCCAAGTTCATCACCGTCTTTTACGGTATTAATAGATGTGCCTGTTGAACCACCGTTATCGTTAAAGACATAACCTGTAATAGTTAATGCATCTAACATCACCAGCGCATAATCTTCAACTTCACCATCAGCAATATTGACACTCGTTGCACGGCTATCATTGCCTAGTGCATCATTAGTACCTGCTGCAGGCATTGACGTAAATACACGAATACGAGCAGCAGCCACACCCATGACCACACCAGCAGGTACCGTAAAGTTAAGATCAACGGTTGAGGTTGAAGTCGCTGTTGTTTGCTGCAATTCACTGGTTGCAAACACACCATCTTGGTTCCAATCAATCCAACCATAGACATGTGCCGTACCGCTATTTACTGTTACATCCACAGGTAGCGTATAACTATTATTGCCTAAACGCAGACCATGATGTAATACGTTCGCACCGTCTTCATCATCACTACCGGTAATATCATCACCGCTAGCAAATAGTGCCAAATTACTATTCACCGTAATAGCTGCATCCCCACCCATATCGGCATGGTTTTGACAGTAATAGTACAAGTTATCTGCCGTACTACCATCAACCACAACATCGATATAACCTGTATTTTCAGTCACTCCCGTTGTATAAGCACTGCCGCTATTCCAGGTGCCGTCAGCTATAGTTGAGAATTTCAATACATGTGAGGCAGGTACCGCACTGACATCAAAGCGATAAGTACCAGCAGCAAGAGATAAATCAGGGGCTTCAATACCATCAAAAAAGAAACGATTACCACTACCACTGCTTGCTGGCGCGGTGGTTACTTTAATGGTTGCTTGATGTGTTGCAGTATCAGCACCGCTACCAAAAGCACCATCATCGCCATCTGGTGCCAGTAGACCTAGATATACGGTTGAGCCTGTTGATGGAATCACATGAGTAGGGCCGTTAATCGTGCTGTAATTACCTTGACTATCAGAACTCGTATTTGCATCAGGTGCATCACCGTAATCAATACTAGATACGATACATTCTTCAATCAATGCACCAATAACACCGATAACTGACGCTGAGCTACGATCATTGTAATAAGCAACACGATGAATCGGTACGCCACTCGTATCTGCGGTAGTTAATATAATTGGCGGATTAATATTACTGTTATTGTGCGTATTTGCTTCGGTGATTTCTTTAATGCCAATTTGATTATTGTTAATATCAAAAGCCACTAACGTCAGCCGGGTTTGACCATCTCCAGCTTGATCAGGCACAATACCCACCGCATTCGCAGTACGCTTACTGCCATCGGTATTGACTAAATCAATTGAAAGTACCCGATCACCGACCCAGAAAATACCTGGTTGGCCACCATCAGTATTAATTAATGCATTTTCACGGAATGGATAGTTACTTGAGTTATGTGATTCATAAATTTCAACACCAAATGAACGATAGACCTCTTTCGCCGGACGACCAGCAGATTGAGATTCGGCAGGGCTAACGTAATCACTAAAGCCTGTCGATAAGGTAGTAACACAATCAGCAATCGTTACTTGATGATCTTCAACTTCACCATTAGATACCGTACCTGCACTACGTTCATCCCACGCAGTACCGTTATTATCTGCAGGTAGCGCATCAGTTGTTATACGTAGACGCATAAAGCGATCACCGGCTTGCAGGTTACTCAAGCCATTCCATGTTAGAACTGCATTACCATTATTAACAGCATCACTATCTGAACAAGCTGCTTCTGCATATTCCGTAGTCTCAAACATGAAGTTATTATTAAAATCAATCCAACCAAAGACTGTTGCCCCTTTATCTTGAGAGCCGGTATGATCATTACAAGGTACATCAAGAGTAAATGATGTATTTGTATCTAAAATTGTCGTACTACTATTAAAGGCATCTTCATCATCTACGGACGAGGAACCACCAGAACTATCATTAATATCATCAAGATCTGCATTTGCACTTTGATAAGATCCGACTTCCATGTCTGGTCTTATTGATCCTAGATAGATAAAATCATCACTTAAATCTTCATCTTCTTGCGACGTACTATCAGGAATACCGTTATAAATAATTTCTTCAACATTATTTAAATTAATAAAACGGTTATCTGGCCATGTAACCCGCCATGCATTAGTTCCTTGTGAAACCACTGTATAATAAGAAGCTGGTTTACCAAGAATCAGTCGGTCGTGCCCATCACCACCAGAATAACCTAAGCCATTTTGTGACATATTATTTTTAATCACTAATACATCATTTTGACTACCACCATTATGGTTAACATTCGCTGGATAATCCCAATACACCCAACGATTACCGTTTACAGATGGTGACAGCATGTCTAACAATTCATCATCTGTAAATGGTGGTGTTGCATCACCACTTGTATCTGCTGCTGATGTCGTCAATTTATGCCGCGCGCCCCCACTCGCTGCTAATGTATGGAATGTAGCATCAGAACCATCATCAAATGCATCACCAAAATCACTATCTGCTGTTGGTGAACTAATAATATTAATCTGATGATCCTCTACCTCACCCAAACCTCGACTTGATAATGAACGAGCATCAGCAACACCTAGCGAAGTCCCACTAGCTGTAAGTTCTTCTGCACTAATACGTATCCGCATATATAGAGTAGTATCCGCATTAAATCCTGAATGACTATCCCAGATAATATCGAACAGGTCGCCATTAGTATTATTTGCAACTAATATTGCGCCATTAGTATCACCATTTGTTAAATGCTCACTCTCTTCAAATAACCCATTTTGGTTCCAGTCAACCCATGCATAAAGATAAGCATCAGCACCCGTTGTATTGGTTACTTTGAGTGATTTCTGGAAGAAAGTTTCACCATAACCATGCGTCAGAGCACTTAAGCTATCTTCGTCATTATTTGTTCCATTAATATCATCGCCATCTGCTGTCGCTGTTGGCTGACCATCACTATCAACATCGGTAGCATTAGTTCCAATAAACAGATCTGTTGAGACAATATGAGCAGGACCATTGTTAGCCACAAGAGTATGATAATTTCCAGTACCATTATTACTTGAACCATCATCAGGCGCATCACCGAAATCAAGATCGCCAGCAACCACAATGAAGTTTGCAGAGAACTCTGATGTTTGACCCGGTACAGCACCAGTTCCTGCTGCATGATCAGAGAAGCTAATCGCACCAATCGTATCACCAACAGATAAGCCACTAACGTTAATTGTGCCGCTGAAAGTACCATTAGTTTGTTGCGTTAGACTACCAAGATAAGTAACACCCTCACCGTAGGTTAAGCCTGTTATTTCATTACCAATATTAAGCATGAAACTCCAACCACCAACTGGGCTTGCTGTTGTTGAAGAAGTACTGGTATCGGTTGCATCACCACTGACGATATAAAATTGGATTTCAAAGCTATTTTCGCTAACAAATGCACCATTACAATGCTGACCTTCAACGGTTAAGCTATTACCACTCAATTCTGCTTTTTCAATTAATGGTAACGCTGGCCCCGTAACTGTAGGTGAACCATGATAGGTTGATAAATAACAACGTCGGCTATCTCCCTGATGAGGGTTGGTATCTATACCATCCTCTTCACCAATATCGATAGCAATACCACCGTTATTACCAAATTGGTTTTTGCTTATTTTAATACCACGACCTAAACCTGGCGCATAATCGATACCATTAACACCCGCAGCGCCATTTATAACCTTATTATATTCGGCAACAATACTTGACCCATAACCTAAACTAATACCTGAGTGAGGGTACCATTCTGATACATGGGCATTATCATAAGCCGTATTTGATTTATCAAAGAACCCTTGGGTATTGGTAACCGTATTTTGTAAAATATCAAGATAAGACGCACCAGATGCATTATCGATACCTGCAAATTTAGCATTATCAATATAGTTACCTTTGATGGTGGTGGCGTTCGTACCGCGATCAAGCACGATACCAGAACCATCAACGTCAATAATATAATTATCAGAAATAACAAACTTATCACGAGGATCTAGTGGGCCAGTGATATACCAAATAATAATGGCAGTATCCCAAGTATTAGCAAAGTAGTTACTGTCTATTTCACCAGAGCCGTCGTAATCAATTTCACCACTCCAATTATTACCATTATTAATGATCACGCCACGGTATAATTGATTTGCAGGTTCTACACCAGTAGGTAGAACGCCAATAACATTATTATTAAAGTCAAAGTTTTGGATTGCATCTCGAGCGAAGAACGCTGGGCCAGATACAGTGCCATCACTATCATCTGAATATACGCCCATATTCTGTACCGTAATATTATGTGCATTTGAAGTAGTTTCTATTGCAGCACAGCCACTCCAACTAATAGATTCAGCGTTTACTTGAGCGTAAAAACTACGGCCACAGCTGTTATTACGAAGGTGGTTAATAGCAAGATCTGGTGTCTCAACTTGAGAAATTGTTCTCGTGTTCCAGTCTGCGCCCACAGATGTCACTGGACCTAATAACGATGGATCTTCATTCCTATCTGCGTTACCGTCCTTGTAATCATAGGCTTTACCGTCAATCGTGGTATTACTGTCTGTTAATGCAGTAAAAGATGTCGTATCCGTCGTTGATGTTTCCCACCACGTTGCGCGGTTAGGCGAAACAGCTGGCACAAAACGCATAACATTTGGACCACTGTAAGCATTCGCATTTTGTAAGAACTGTTCATAAGAACCGATGCCACTACTTTCTGTATTGACAACAACATTAAAGCTAAACCCAAAACTTAAATTCCCAAGTGCTTGTATTTGCGAATTAAGTAAGAAACCAGTAACGTGTTCTCGCGTTCCAGCATCAGTTTTATCATCTGCAGCCGTTGCTGATTTACCCCCGTAGCAGGCATCGTTAAAATGAGTAGTATCAGAAGATAATATACTACCGCCGCTACCATCAGCACAGTATGATTGTATTCCCCATGTTTGAGGTATCTGGAATTGAGATGCCATACCAAATGTCTGCTCTGCAACTAGTCCAGTACTACCATTGCTTGAGACAGTTGGTGCATCAGGGGCAACCCAATAAACACCCGTTCCGAGACCTGTAAATTCATAATCACCATTTGCGTCTGTTGTCACTGTACTGACCAACGTATCGCCACTATTTGGCAAGTTATCGCCATCATCAAAGTATATCGTTACTATCACATTTGATAGACCACGTTGATCACCCGTATTATCATTAAAGACCACATCACCATCATAAAAAATACCATCACCGGTTATGTCTTCAAAAATAGTACCATTAACTGAAATTGTACCAGTAGGAGGTGCACTTGAAGGGGCGTAATCTCGATAATCAAGATCAAGTTGAAGCGGCACTACTGCGCCATCAACTGCATCATTATCAGTATCACCAAAGATAGTTTTTAGATGGGTAACAGTATTAGCAGTAACTTCATCAGTAGGCGACCATTGACCAGGTGAAGAACCATTAATGGCTAAGTCATTATTAGCATCAAAGATATCTAATAAACCATCACCATCAGTGTCGGTTGTGCTGGTAATTGAATCGGGGTGATTTGGGCCATTTTCGGCGACATCTGAAGTGCCATCTGCATCTGAATCTAAATCAATATAATCCGGAATAGTATCGCTATCTGTTACTGCACTTTGGTCAGTGTTAACAGGAGTGAGGCCTAATCCTCCGGTACTATTTGTTGTAAGATAAGCCGTGTTTAAGCCATCATTAGCTATGTATTGTGCAAAGCTATTTACATTAGGAAGAATGTAATCATCAGACGTTTGTGCTTCGATATTATCTGGAATACCATCGTCATCTGCATCAATATCTCGATGATGCCCTTCTTGAGTAATATCTAAATCTTTGGTTAATAATTCAACACCACAGATGGCAAAATCATTACCTTGGCCACTGTTATTACTTCCACTGGCAACAAAATTATTACGTACCGCAATCGTTGTTAGAGTCTCATCCGATGATGGTGTGTAATCAAAAGTATAATAATGTTCACCGCCAACGATAGTCTCATTAGGGTTAATGATCTGGTTATTAATAACGCCTTGTGTTTTTGTCATTGTGCTTTGCGACATTAACACGCGTAAACGGTAGGTAACGCCTGCTAGCAGAGTTGTAGAAGGCATATATTCAGATTTAACACGATAAAATTCGTCATTAAAGGACATTGAATTCAAACCTTCCCCTGCACAACGCCCCACTGTATCAAACTCATTACACAAAGTTAAAAACGCATAATAACGGCCACTAGAACAACTACCACCATATCCTTGCCACGTATTATTCACTTGGTTACCGGTATTACTACCCATACCATTCTGACCTGCACAGGCTAGTGCGTTACCCGATGGGTTACTATCACTAACACCACCAACATGAGATGGCGCATAATAGAAACCATCGCCTGTATGTTTTACTAATGGACATTCATTCGGATCATTTAGGTTGGCTGCATCAAAATAATCACGGTAGAGGTAATTAGGATCAAAACCCAACTCATCAACATCTAGAATACCATCATTATCATCATCAATATCAATGGAATCAGGTACGCCATCACGGTCAAAATCTGATTCAGTTGAACCGCCTCCCGTTCCTCCACTTGCGACCACACGAATAGAGTAGTCTTCTATTTCACCTTGGGTTAATTGCACACCAAGTGCACGAGGATCTTCATCACTGCTACTAGCCCCCGATAATGTGAGTTTTTCTTCAGACAGACGCAGACGAATACCATAATGCTGATTTACTAATGGCCAACTCGTAATATTATCCCAAGTGACACTGTAATTTGTCGCTGAACCACCATTATCTGGAATAACTATCGCACCATCATCAGCAATACTGCCAACTGAAGTTAGCTCACCAACATCTAATTGGCCATTATGATCGGCATCTAGCCATGCATATAGATAAGCATCTGCGCCTGTATTATTTGATACAGGAATATCAAAGGTCACTAAATTATCTGTTTCATTCACTGTCACTTGCGGCGCTGGTAATGCATCTTCATCATCACGTATTGCTGTTGGTGTACCAGTGTTATCATCCTTATTCGCATATGACGATGTATAAGTGGTGTTATATGTTGATGTATTGTAAGGATCAGGATCAGTAGGGTTAGTACCAATAAATAAATCGGCACTTGGGAAATGAGCAGGTCCGTTATCACGTATATGTGTACGATGATCAACCGTTGACGTTGTTGATGATGTTCCATCCACTGTATCTCGCAAATCTCCCATATCAAAACGACCAAAATACACGCGATGATCTTCAACTGCACCTATTTGTTCTACAACACCTAATGAACGAGGATCTTCATCCGTACCCATTGCGCCTTGTAAATCAATTTGCGTTGCCGACAAGCGAATTCGCATAAAGTAATACCCGTTATCAAAATCACTTGGCACAGTGATACGGGTATCCATAATTTCATTCCAAGTGGCATAGAATAATGCCTCACCGACGGTTCCTGAATTCGAAGCAGCTAAACCTTCATCTACTTCAAAAATACCGTTTTTATTCCAATCAACCCATGCATAAAAAAATGCATCTTGACCAGTCTCATTTGTTAATGGGTTAAAACGTATCCAATGAGCACCGTTAGCATTACCAACATTAATCATCTTATTTGGATAA
Organism: Photobacterium aquimaris; assembly: GCF_002954455.1. Classification (GTDB taxonomy): domain Bacteria; phylum Pseudomonadota; class Gammaproteobacteria; order Enterobacterales; family Vibrionaceae; genus Photobacterium; species Photobacterium aquimaris. The sequence continues at coordinate 491,035 of NZ_MSCC01000002.1, read as the reverse complement.
TAACCAGACAACGCACCTTCATCATCTGTGTCTGTATTATCATCACCGTCAGCGAGTAAAGTAATTAAAGCATCTGATTCAATATCTGTTGGATTTGGACCCATATATAACTGTGTCGAAGGCAAATGACGCGGACCATTACTTACCGCTAATGTTTTATAACTTTCTTCGCCATCTAAGCCATCTGGCGCATCACCAAAGTCATAGACTGGTTGTTGACTTGGCTCATCACCATCTCTGAAATCTAAATCTTGAGATAAGGGCTCAAAACCATTTACATCACCATCAACATCACCAAACGAATTCACCCGTTGAGCAATAGACGCAGTTGTTAATTCATCATCGGGATGCCATGCACTTGCGCCACTGCTGTCTGTCGCATCAAATATATCCCATAAACCATCACCATCAGTATCGGTATTAGCACCACTGCCAGGGTGAATATTATCAGGGCCATTTTCGGCGATATCTAATACACCATCACCATCAGAATCGGTATCAATATAATCAGGGGTTGTATCAACACGAATAGCAATACTTGACGTAGCATCAGTATTAACTGGGATCAATCCTGGGCCACCATTATTAGTATTAATATAACTACTATTAACGCCATCATTGGTATTATACGTTGCTGCATCATCATTTGATGGAAATATATAACCTTCTGTGGTTTGCGCTTCAATATTATCTGGAATACCATCATCATCAGCATCTATATCTAAGCAATTAGTGATTGAAACTGCAGTTTGCGATTGAAATAACACATTATCAATTGAGAAGTCATTACCTGAACTTTCTATCGTACGATTATAGATACCCCAATCAATAGATGTTTTATTGCCACTATTCCATGTAAAAGTAAAAGTTTTATATTCCGCTGTTGTTATAGATGCTGAACGATCTGGAATATATTGCGCGACAGAGACACCATCGACATAAAAATGAATTTCAGGTTCAACATTCGGCACAGTATTAGATGGATGGCCCTGAAGGTTATTAGTATTAATTTTTACATCAACACTAAATACATAATTAGTATTGGGTTGTACCGGAAGTTTATTTACAGGCTTATAGATATAACCCGCTTGTTTAGGATCATTAGCTTCACACACATCAGTAGATGGCACACTACCACCTTGATAATCATGCGTACCAAAAATTAGATAGACATTACCATTACCATCATCCCAAAGAGTGGTTGTTTCAGAACAACCAGATCCTGCAAGGTAACTACCCACTTGTTGACCCTGTGAGTTTGTTGGTGTTGTACCGCCACCTAAAAATGGCACCACTAAAGCTGGCTCTAAAGTATATTGACCCGTAGATTCAAATCCTGTCGCTTCTACTGTCGTTGTATCAATAGCGGCTTGTAGGCTTGGAATTTCATTAAAGGCATCTGCAAAACGCTCAAAGTTCTCGTTATGGACAATACTACAACCTTCATCAATATCTAAAATACCATCGTTGTCATCATCTAAATCACGGCTGTCTGGTACACCATCTTTATCAAAATCACCACTTGCCACACCTGGTGGCGATATTGGTGCTATATATTTCTCAATCGTAACTTGATGATCTTCAATCTCACCATTACTTGCAGCTGCGGCAAAATTACTGCTACTGTACGAGCGACAACCAAACTCAGAAACACCGGCACTTGGCATACCTTGTGATACATCAAGCTCTTTAACACCACCTTCCATAGTGTATCGAATACAGCCATCACCTGCATCGTGTGCAGCATGAAACTGACGACCAGGATCATTTAAATTGGTATAAGTGGTTTGTGTTCCAGTTGCCCAGTTATAAGAAATGGCATTATCTAAACCAGCAAAATAGGTTACCATTTGACCTGAGCTATTAAGTGCTGCGACTTCTTGGAAGTAAACACCATTAGTATTAAAATTAATACCGTTCAATAACCCATTATTAATTTGTCCTGTGGTTATATCAACACAAATAACCGGATCGATAGAAGCATCACCACCACATACAGCAACAGGGTTTGATGATGAGTCATACGAGACGAAGAAATTATCTCTTTCTGCATCATCTTCTTGTATTAACAGTAGAATAGGTTGTTGGTTATTAAAATCACTACACATCTCATTATTTGTTGTATCCCAACACATAACAAAACGCTGACCAGCATTACGTGAATATGCAAAATAAACACGATCACCAATCACTTCAGTTCTAGTATCTGCACCTGTAACACCAAGCCCAACAACACCTGTAATATCAATAGGATAACCAGAACAATCGGCCATCATGGTTGTGACACACTCAATTTTTGTTGAGTCATCCATCACATACATTTTATTACCGACAAGCCCTGGCATTGAACGGCAAGTATGGTCTGTACTACCACAATTATTGGCATTATCGGTTTTGCCATTACCAAATGCACCCATGAATGAAACAAAACCACACGAATTATCGGTATCCATATTCCAGCACGACATCCCATACTCTGTCGGAATATAGATTTTATTATTTACAGCAATATGATTACCTTGATGAGGTGTTCTGGTATTTGAATAAGCCCCTGTATCTAAATGTTTGCCATTTGGATTACCAGCGCCATTATCATAACCGGGACACAGTGCACCCGTTATGATGTCATAACAAAAAACCGCTGGCTCATGTGCATTTCGATGATGTGCTATTGCATAAACACGAGTTTCATCGCTGTTAGTGAATAACCCATAACTATCATGACCAATATGACCAAGCCCTGTTAGTGAACTACCACTGACTAAGTCATCTGTTGTGAGGCGAAAACGAGCAAACGTTAGCCCATCTTGTATTTCAGATAAATCATTCCATACCAAAGTAACATTACTGCCATTTGTACCACTAGGTACGGTAACACTTGCAAATTCATTCGTTTCAAATTGTTGATTTTGGTTTAAATCAATCCAGCCATATAAGTTTGCAGTCACACCCGATAAATTAGTTACTTTAACGTCGGTAGAATACGTAGTGTCACCGTCTTCATACGATACAATATGTGATGTAAAAGACTCCTCGTCATCACCATTAGCATCATCTCCAGTTGCATCACTATTTGGCTGACCGTCACTTTCAATATCAGGCGCGACATCACCGATAAATAGATTACTACTTGCGACATGATTAGGGCCACCACTTGATATTATTGTTTTGTAATCATCAGGTGCATCACCAAAATCTTTCGTTGCTAATACCTCTGAACTAAATAAAGATACAATAGAAATAAATCCTAAAGAGATAAATGATTTAAATATTTTTCTACATGAGTGTATTTTTTTACCTACACAATAAAATAGATCTATCCCTATTTTCTTCAATACTGATAATAATCTTATTCCTTGTATAGAAATAAGATAAATAAGTCGGCCTGCCAAACTCATTTTTGATAATATGTCCAAACATTTTGAGTAAAGAGAACTCAACATAATGAGATTCCTTAATAAAGTAATTATCAGTACAAAGAGAAACAGTAAAATATAGACGCTATCGTTATAAAATTAACAAAAATAAAATTCACTATAAAACGCGTCGACTGAAATCATATTAATATCTGTATATTTTTATTTAGCAGGTTTCATGCCACAAATAATATACAATTTTGACTTGGTATTTTAACAACATAAAAAAATCACAATTAAGTTGTGATTAAATTGCATTGCAAAACAAATATAATATTTAGGATGTAGCGAATTACAAAATATTAAATAGATAAGCCACCATTTAATTAATCTTATTTATAATAATTAAATGGTGGCTTTATTATATTTGAGGATTTTACTCAATAATAACACGGTAAATTACTTCACCGGTTTGATTAGGTTGCAAATTCCCCGTCAATTGCCACTGAATATCACCAACATATCCCGTATTATTTATGATCGGTAATAATAGCTGACACATTAACCCAGCAGGCATTACTGCGTTAGTGCAATCAACAGCTTCAGCTAGTTGTGTATATGCTGCGGTGGCATCGTAAATATTAATGTCCGTTACCACTCCAGTGCCAACATTAATAAATTCAATCGTATACTCGAGGATATCACCAGGTTTAGCCTGATTAGATGCTGAAGCCGCTGTTGCTTGAGATATATTTGCCACCGTTTTATTCAGTTTTAATTCTCCAGCGCCACTGAAGCTTACTCGCACAGTGTCACTATCAACAACTTGGCGCGTAATACCATGGCCTGTACTTGCCATATCAGCAAACACCATATCAGCGTAAATATCATAGTTATAATTTGCATTAAGTGGGGCATCGACAGGTGTAAGGACTTTACTCAGTAAACAAATATCGGTATTACCTGACACAGCAATAGATACAGATATTTGGCTATCGCTACCATCAATATTACCATTACAATTTACATCTTGGTACAACACTGCCGCCCATGCTGTATTTGGTGGAGTACCCATTGGATTAGCAATCGTCAAGGTTACATCCCCAGAGGTAGCACTAGTAAATTTATGCTTAAATAACGCCAAGTTACCCGGTTCAAGCTCAGTATAATTATCCGGCTCCATCCGCGGTTCTTGCACTTTGCCGAAATTCAGTCCTGTAAGATAATCACCCGCAGAAGCATTAATCAACATCTGACTGTCAATAACGCTGCTATTAGTAACTTGTGACACCGTAGTAACATCAGCCTCACTAATATCAATCCAACGCGCTTGTTTGACAACATTTAGCACAAGATCTTCATTCGCTAACAAGACAGGGATAACAACCAGATAAGATCCATCACCAGAGGTTTGTGTCGTAGCAATAATATCGCCGACAGCATAACTATGAATACCAGCACCGTTGTAAATCGCATTAACGGTGACATTACCTATTCCCTGCTCTTGGCCATCGATAACACCATCATGTGCCGCCGTTGCTGCACCAATACCATTATCTTCAAACACTAGCCCTCTCAATATAATCTGATTGATAAGTTCAAATTGATAATCTTCTACTTCTCCATCAACAGCTTCACCGATAGCAGTATTACAACTTGAGGCCGTACTACATAATCGGAAACGTGCAACTGTATCACCGTTATATCCAGCCGTTAATCCTGCATCAAGATTGAGATCAATATTAAAGCTAGTAGCATTAACAATATGATCTTCAACAATAAGCTCTCCAGGATCATTAAAGTTACCATTACCATTTAAATCGATAAATATATTTAGGAAACCACTGGCTTGTGGTACTGAAATCGCAACAGGTGTCAAGGTCGCAACCGTGATACTCGTCGGCATGATGACTCCATCTTCATCATTTAAGCCTTGTAAATTATCCCCTGTGGCATCAAGAGAAAACACACTGACAAGCTCAGTATCCCATTGATTACCTAGCGTTAAGTCTTGATCGCCATCGTTACCCGTATCTGAGTAATTATGATAAGCAACACCATAACTGCTCTCTGCGTCACCATAATCTCGGCTGCTATAACAACCTGCAGCATCTTGACCTGATAGACTAGTTGCCGTCATAGCTGATATATACAACAAATCACCAGTAATAACATTGAGTTGATATATCGCCGCTTTATTGATCACGTCATGAGTATTGTCACCTGTGGTGTCATGATTACCACCATCAGTAAAGGCATAGAGCATTATGCCGTTATCCATTACGGTACCTCCTGCGACGGCGGCCCCCGTATTAGTCACTGGCATTAAGCCATTAAACTGTATGATTTTCTCTGTCACATCACCGGTTAATGGGTTGATTTTTAAATATTTATTATTTGAAAAATCAATACTGTAAATAAAGTTATCATGCTCACTAAATGAGAAGTCATCCCCTAGCGTCACTGCAGCAGAAAGAGATATTGTTGTAAATGTTTGAGTACTGAGTTCAATGCGTACCAATACGTTCCACTGTGGCTGCATCACATACAAATACTGACCATCAATCGATACATCACCAAGTGTAATAGCCTCTAGATTTACACCACCACCAGTGCGTGATAATGTCTGGTTATCACTAAACGACGCACTGCCATTTGCTGCATGCGTCACAGTTTGCGAATTATTAGCGCGTACTTCACCTAGTGGCACAAAATCAGTGCCATCACGATCGGTGACAAATAAGATAACATTTTCATCAGCAGTTGATGTGTCGTAGAACACACCATAAAACAAGCCATTTTGACGATTAAAGCCAATACCATTTATATTTTCAGCATCAGGATAACCAGCTACAGCTATTGGGGTAACTAATGTGCTTAATTGCGCAGGACTCGTCGATGGGTCTAGCTCTGTATAGTCAATGCCATTACTGGTATTTTCATGAGTATCAATGACAATATTACAACTGGTATCACCATTTAGATTTGAAACAAAAACCCGATGATCTTCAACTTCACCGTCAGCAGCAGGCCCTGTTGGATCTGGGTAACCATCATTATTGGAGTCTAAAGCGACATTGGTTGTTGAATTAAAGTCAGAACTGATACGAAGCCGATAGCCTGTCACACTATTGCTAATATTAGCGCCCGTCGTACCAACATTATTCCAAGTTAAGGTCACGGTTGAACTACCGCTCGGGGCTATTATCCAAGCACTTTCATCATTTTCAAAGGTGTCATTATTATCAAAGTCTACCCAACCAGAAACATAAGCGTCATTACCGGTGGTATTTGTAATCGGGATAACTTGAGTAACTGTTGTATTAGAAACATCTAAGGTCACTAAACTCGATAGAACATCCTCATCATCCATTGCCAAACCATTATCATCATCTCCAACAAAATCAATATTTGGTTGACCATCATTTTCATTATCAGGCGCAACAGCACCTAAATATAGCCCCACAGTATCGGTTAAATGACGCGGGCCATTTGTCATTAGGGTTGTCGTATAACCTGTTATTTCTGGCGCATCACCAAAATCTAATGGCATAGGTGCAAATCGACAACGCGCACCATCATTTTGGCCGGTCGATGCATTCATTTGAGTAAAATCGACCGCGGTATAATTACCCGCCGTTAATGAAGGATCTGAAAGATCAATACGAATAATACGGCCAGGATTAGGATTTTGAGCCGCATACATAAAGCCTTGGTCATCAAAGTAAATCGCCCCCCATCCTATTGCAGTTGTTCCAACAGTACCCACGTTACCGAGATTGGTTCGAGCCCCTGTTAGTGGATCAAACTTCACCAAACTCCCCGTCGGTGTTAACGTATAGAGCATGTTATCAATTGGATTGATTGACATATCTGCCATCGTTGGCGCAGATATTGATAATTCATCAATTTGACGCAGGTAATTAACACTATTTGGATTAACATCAATACGATACATTGATGTACCACTGTTATTCATCAGCAATAACACCCCATTATCGTCAATATCACCACTGTTATAGTTATTTAATGCCATGCTACTATCGGTTATTGGTAGAACAAATGCTGTACCACTACCATCAACCATTAATACGGTATCTTTATTCTTAATATTGTCGCCAATAAGCGTATTAGTAATAAAGTTATACCCTGTTCCTCCAAATACGCCTGTTGCTGTTGGTAACACATCATCATACAAGGGTGTTACTTGGCCTAACGCTAAATTAATACTGGTGATATCTGTTGGTGAATTACGTAATAAATAGCCATCACTACTACAGGTCGGATAAGCCATAATCGCAAAGTCAGCAAAGTTAACATCCGTCGTATCCGCGAATATGGTCAGCGCCTGCATATTAGAAGAGCTTGAATGCATGTTTGCTGGATCACCTATTGTGGCGCCAACATATTCACCGAGAATGGTGTCTAATACACCGGCCGTTGGTGGACACGTTGGCGTAACGAGATCCGTTTCAAGTGCAGCCTCATAAATATGATAATTACCCCCAGGTATAACCATATTGTATTCACCGGTAGTTGCATCTGCTGTTGCCACATAACACTGATTAGTTGCTAAATTATGCGCAATAACAGGAATAGCAACGCCTAATCCTGCTTCCGTGGGATCTTTAATTCCATTGAGTGTCGGTGCAGTACTGCTGTCGTCAAATACAAACCCAGATAAATTAAAGCTACATAAAGCAGGTGCGGTTGGTAATGACGCGGCCATAGTTACACCACCATCACCGCCTTCATCACCACACAATAGCTGGCCGCTACAACTTTCATTACCACCACTGATATCAACGGTTGCGCCACTGCTATTAAAAATAACCCCACCACCACCGCCGCCAGCTGATTGACCATGGCCACCAGAAGATCCAACCCCATTACCACCGATAGCATTGACAGTAAGCCCAGTTAACGCCGCCCCATCTTGGTTATAAATAACCACTGTACCACCGGCACCACCGCCCCCCGGAGAATCTCCGCCAGCTGCTGCAGATTGATTACCATTAGCATTAATCGTCCCGCTGCCCGTAATTGTTGTGGCATTGATATAAACAATACCGCCACCATCAGCACCGTCACGACCAGCTGAATTGTTTTGCTGTCCGGCACCACCACCGCCACCAAACAGTAATCGAGTATCATCAACTAGACCCAAACCCGTTCCTGGCTCCCCAGGATAATAAATTACTGAGTTTCCATAATGACCACCTCGACCACCTGGGCCAACATTTGCGCCGCCGCCACCACCAGAGTTGAAATTACCACCGCCACCAGCATTTGCTGCCGCACCAATACCATAATCGCCATTAGGATAACCATTACCTCCAAGTGCAACAGGTGTACCAGCTATACCTTCACCTTTACCGCCATCGATATTTGATGCCGACAATACATAATTAAGACCGGTTGCAATGCCATTACTGGTATTTAATTTACCACCTCTAAAGCCTTTACCATTCACATCAATCGGATTGCCATTGAGATCTAAACTGCCATTAACAAACAGTGAAACAATACCACCGCTACTACCATCCCAATCTTCTGCGGTAAGGGTGCCTGTAAGACGTACATCTTCGTACATTGGCACTCGCACAACCTGATAACTGCTTTGGCTATCAACCACAAAACTATTGGTAAGATTTTCACTGATCACTAATGTTGGCGCGTTATAGCTAACAACAGTTGCTAATTCATATTGGCCACTATTACCGTAATTGATCCAACCACTACCATAGCCACCCACTTGACCACTACCATAACTATCGGTATTTGACGTATCTAGAGTCGTATTCTGAATTTGAATGATCATAATACGATCACCCGGATTTAGCATTTTAGTGGTATCTCCCGTCGCGGCACCTAACTCAATAGTGTTTGTTCCTGTCAAGGCTGAAGCGGTAGCAGGGTAATAGGTATTGACCACACCTGTAATATCAATTGGTGTACCCGTTTCACCTTCTATATTGGCAGTATTGATACATTGGCTAGCAATAACAGCAGGGGAAATTGGCTGGATCGGTCCTTTAAGAATTGGAATTTGATGATCTTCAACCTCACCATTGATAGCAGTACCGTTATAATCTGCCATGGTGAGAGTTTCAGACGTAATACGTAAACGAAGATAAGTTTGAGTGGCTGTTGTGCTGGTATTAATCGCAGTAAAGACTAAAGTTGCGCTGCCCTCTGTTACTGCATCAGCATCCACACAAGGAGCTTGACTAAACTCACCACTATCAGCAAAATCACCATCGGCATTGAAATCTCCCCATGCATATACATTTGCCCCAATATCAACGCTACCAGTGTGATCATTACAACTGACAAGTTGAGTAAATGAGGTTGCGCCTTGGGATAAGAAGCCCACAGTGGCAATCGCATCCTCATCAGCATTATCGGTAACATCATCATCGGTGGCATCAAAGTTATCATCAATACCATCGCCAAAACCATCATCATCAGTATCTGCTAACATCGTACCTAAACGCAAAGTAGTGTTACCCATTCGGTGACGTGCGCCATTAGCTGTAAATAAAGTGTCATAACCTAGGGTTTGTGGAGCATCACCATAGTCATAACCAACATCCAATAGAATACGATGATCTTCAACCTCACCATCATTCGCTACTCCATGAGGAGTTGAACATTGAGTGGTGGTTGAACAAATACGGATTCGAGCATAACTACCGCCATCTAATACATCCGTCGGCGTTATGAAGCTCAATATAATATCGGTATCATCATCCGCCGCCGTTATTGCAACTGGCGTAGCGGCTTCAGTGCTTAAATCAAACTGACCATCACGATCAAAATCGACCCATGCATAAACGGTGGCATCAACATCAGTATTAACGTGAACAGTCAGTGTTTCATTACTACCTGGCATAGCCATTAAAGTAGTAGCACTAACGATACTGTCTTCATCATCAACACCCGCTACATCATCATCTTGTGCAAGGCCATTATCATCAACCCCATCAACAAAACCATTGGCTTCAACATCGGTGGCGTTAGTGCCAAGGAAAATCGACGCAGTTGGAATATGCATCGGTCCCACACCTTCGCCATCAGCGTCGGAGCGATCGGTACCATAAGTATCAGGTGCATCACCAAGATCAAATGTTCCCATTACCACTAAATGATCTTCAACTTCACCATCGCTTGCAATACCTCCTGTTGATGTCGCAGAAATAGCATCGGTGGTAATTCGAACTCGAGCATAGGTCACACCAGCTGTTAAGCCTGTTAATCCGGTCCAATTAAAGCTGTATTGCCCTTCACTTACACCATCAGCAACAGTGGTTACTTGAGCTTCATCAGAATCAAATTGACCACTTTTATCAAAATCAACCCATACAACTAAATTTGCAATTTCACCGGTGTTATTAGTTGCTTCAACCGTTAAGCTGTAGTCGCTCGCATTGATATTGATTGGCGAAATAACATTAATACCATCTTCATCATCTGGTGACGCTTGATTATCATCGCTATTAGCAAGCACAGAAGGCATACCATCAGATTCAAAATCACTGGCTTGATCACCAACAAATAGCACCCCAACATCAAAGTGGAATGGACCTCCACTACCCGCTAACGTGCTATAACTGTCAGGCGCATCACCGTAATCAACATTATCAGAAACAATCAGCGCATAATCTTCAACTTCACCATTATTCGCTTCTCCTATTGGCGCACTACAATCAGTGGTCGCATTACACACTCTAAAGCGCATATAAACCGTATCGCTATTCGTTAATGTAGCGGGCACTGACCATGTCAATTTCTTGATTTCATTCACATCACCGTCAGTAACAACAGCGCTTTGTCGTTCTGATTCTTCCAAATTCCCATCAAGGTTCCAATCAGCCCAACCATAAACGATACCGTCAGTACCTGTTGTATTGGTGGTACTAACCCGCACTAAATATTGAGTCGCGGTACTTGATAATGGCAATATTTCAATACCATCATCACTGTCACCATTAGCTGCAATCGTTGCGAAAGCATCGGTCTCTTCATCAGGTGGTGTGCCTAAATAAATAGGCTGACTAATATCATGGCGTGGGCCATCAAATTGATAAGCAGTAATATAATCTGCGACTCCAACACCTGCGCTACTATCGGGTAAATCGCCAAAATCAAGTTCTTGGCTCGAACAACTACCGTTCACATTAGCAGGATCTGCTAACCAGTCATTACGTGCCGCTAAGGCCGTTGTATCTTCATAATAATCATGAACAAAATTCATTAACTCTTGGTAAGCAGATACATTATGAGGGAGATAACTCGGAGTAAAATAGAATTGACGTTCACCAGAACCAATCCAAGGTCCAATATGCGATCGTGGATACGCATAGCCTCCGATTGATGTGGGTGCATAAGGAATGAGCCATGCCATTGCATCGACATTATTACAAGAGCCAGCCACATCAGGTAAGGTATAAATCACACTACGATGATCAATACCTGTAATGGTTGATAATGAACCTGTTGTTTGAACTGTTAATTGGTTAGATAGCCCACCTGGACCAATTGAAGAATGGAAACGAGGTAATAACGTTGGTCCAACATAACCGGCAAATGCAGTCGCACTGGTGCCTGGGTAACCCACTTGTTGCCCCATATAAGTATTAATTTTAGTCGATGTGGCATCAGCAAATGTATCACCTTCAACAATAGAGAGTAATACGCCGCCCTGATTGCGGTACGCTAATAATGCATCAATTTCTGCCATAGAATCAGTACTAATCCCACCTGCACGATCAGATTGATAAAGAACAAATTGATAATCAGGTAACGTGAAGTCAGTGACAATATTATCGTTTGGAATCAGAATATCGTAACTCACATAACCTACGCCGTAGTTATTCTCCATTAAGGCGACGGTATTATTGCCCGTCGTTGGCAATGTATATTGAACACTTCCAGAACCTTGCTGGATCAGCATATGGAATGTCACTTTATGGAAATAATCTTCAACTTCACCATCTGTTGCTGCGCCATATGAGCGCTCATCAATTAGGGTTGCACTATCATCCGTAAGCGTATCGGTTGTTAAGCGTAATCTGATATATGTATCACCAATATCACCACCATTGCCAGAAGATAGATTGTTCCAAATTAACGATACAGTTTGATTAGTGGTGCCGTTAGCAACAGCCACACTAGTATATTCATCAGGCTGGAATTCTTGATCACGATCATGATCAACCCACGCATGTAGGGTTGCTTCAGCCCCTGTGGTATTGGTCACAGGAGTATCAAATGTCCATGTGGTCATTGATGGTGAAAGTACTGGGAGATTCGGCAATGTTTCATCTGCCGTCTGATTATTATCATCGTTTAGTGCATCAGTGCTTGGTTGACCATTAACATCAGGATCGGACATGAGATTACCAATATATAGCGCCGATGACGGCACATGATTAGCACCATCATTAGCAGCAACAGTATGGTAAATATCAGGTGCATCGCCCCAGTCTTGACCAGTAAGTAGTGTAATTCTAAAGTCTTCAACTTCACCTGCAGATGCCATTCCACCAACACTGGCATTCGTGAAACCATCACTGGTTGGCATTAACCGTGCACGACCAAAATAATACCCTGCCGTTGGTGAAATACCATTCCATATCGGTGTTTGTACTTGATAACTACTACTTGCAGAAACGGTAACTGCTTGCGCTTCTGTACTTTCAAATTCTCCACTGCGATCCCAGTCAATCCAAACGATTAAATCAGCATCAGCACCCGTATTATTAAGTACATTGGCATCTAAGGTATAAGAAGTTGAAGCTGTTGTTATTGCGGATAACGTCAACCCATCTTCATCATTGTTTACTGTTAGATCATCTAAAGTAGCATCATCACTAGCTTGCGCATCTTCACCATCAGTCGCTGTTGTACCAATACGCAAAATGGTACTGGTTGGATGTAATGGGCCATCATCTGCAAAACGAACATCGTAACTGCTTGGTGCATCACCACCATCGTAATAAACGTCATTGCTCAACAGATAATGATCTTCTACTTCACCATTTGATACCCCACTATAAGAGCGTGGGTCTTCATTGGTGCTTATTACTGTATCAGCTAATAAATCAGAACTAATGCGCACCCGTAAATAACGATTAAGATTGGCAGCTAAACCAGGGGTTGATAACCAATTAAGAGCAACAGCTTGATTCGTTGTTCCTGTTGGCACAACCACAGCACCACCAGCGGCGGTTCCGTTTCCGACAAATTCATCACGATCAAAACGACCATTGCCATCAAAATCAATCCAAGCATAGATATAGCTATCACTGCCAGTATTATTGGTCACCATTGCGTTAGCACTATAACGTCCTTGGCGAGTGGTAAGTGGCGGTAATACCATTCCATCTTCGTCATAATTTAACGTGGTATCATCACCGCTTGCTTGCAAGGCAATGGTTGCAAGCGCGTCAGACTCGGCATCAGGTAAACTGCCTAAGAACAAATTACTGTCAATACCATGGAAAGGACCATTGTCTGATTGGGTAGTACGATAATTATTCACCCCCACATTTATCGCTTCATCGGGTGCATCGCCATAATCAAATTCACCGATATAAACCATGTAGTCTTCAACTTCACCATCCAGTGCTTGTCCAGCCCAATCAGCGGCTGTTAATTCTGTTTGGCTACTTAATCTAATCCGCAGTGCCATAGCACCATTGGTTAAACCGCTAAGTCCTGTCCAACGTAATTGTGCCGTTTTATTACCATTAAAATAAGGAATATTGTTCGGACTAAAACTAACGGGGGTAGTGACATCATAATCAATAGTTGAAACAACCTCTGCTGCACTAAATTCACCATCTTGATCACTGTCTAACCATGCAATAAGCGTGGCTGGTTGCCCTGCTAAGCGAGAATTTCTAAGGGTGACTGTTACCGTGTAATCTGATGCTGATGTCGCAATATTCGCTAACGGCTGTGGCAGACCATTTTCATCATCACTGCCATTTAAATCATCACTTGATGCACTACTACTTGGTATACCATCACTGTCAGCATCTATGGTGCCTGTGCCTAAATAGACTGTACTTTTATGGCCTAAACCATGGTAAGCACCATTGTTCGCGGTTGTTGTTTTGTAACCATCAGGCGCATCGCCATAATCTTGATCGCCAATATAAATACGGTGATCTTCAACTTCACCATCACTAGCACCAAACAGCGAACGTGTATCTTCAGCAGCGCCGGTATTTAAATTTTCAAGAGTATCAGTGGTTAATCTAAACCTAACCACAGCAAAGCCTGCGGCAATACCAGGGAAACTGTTCCAATCTAGATTTACATCACCATTAGTGCCATCAGAAACGGTAATTTGTGCAACTTCATCAGATCCAAATTGACCATCACGATCCCAATCAATCCAACCATATAAATACGCGTCTTTACCTGTATTATTAGTGACGTTAACTGTTGCGGTGTAACTGATTGGCACGGGTGAGTTATCAAGTCCGCGTAATGTCACGCCATCTTCGTCATCATTGACAGTGTTATCATCACCATCAGCATAAGTATTGTCACTACTTGGATTAGCATTGGTTTCACTATCAGGTACTGACATTCCCATATAAAGATCATTGTTGATCACATGGTATGGGCCATTGTCTTCACGCCGAGATCGGTAGTCTCCCGCCCCTGCAGCTGTATTGGCAGTACTATCTTCAGCATCACCAAAATCTAGCTCACCAATATAGATAACATGATCTTCTACTTCCCCATTTTCAGCAGGTCCACCCCAATCATTGGCGGTAAGCACTGAATTAGTTAAACGCAATCGCATATAAGTGCGACCAGTATTTAAGCCAGAGAAACCACTCCATGTTAATTCTGTGGTGGGTATTGCTTGAGTACTAGTATTAGTGCCAGACGAAATCGTACTTAATTCAGCAAATTCATTCGCACCATCAAAACGGCCATCTTGGTTTAAATCAATCCAGCCATACAAATTGGCATCTTGACCAGTCGCATTATTGATCGGCACACCTAATGTATAACTGCTACTCGCTGCAGAAAGAATTGGGAACGGTGTGAGATCATCGGCATTTTCATCATCTTTACCGTCGTTATCATCACCCGAAGCAGTCGATATTGATTGGCCGTCTTGATCATGAGTATCATCATGGGTTGCATCACGAATATAAAGGGAGGCGTGGTTTTGAACATGGTAAGGACCACCACTGCTATATAACGTATGATAAGTATTTGGTGCATCACCACCATCGTAGGTATCAACACGTACATAATGATCTTCAACTTCACCATCGCTAGCTCCACCCAAAGAGCGAGGATCTTCATTAACCGTATTAATTTGAGTATCTGCTAATATATCTGTGGTAAAACGTACTCGAATATAAACATCGGTATTGGTCGCAATGCCAGGAAAACTGGTCCAATTTAAATTGGTCACAATATTGGTGCTACCGCTATTAATATCTGTCGGTAGGCCAGTATTACCACCATAAAACTCATCACGATCAAAACGACCATTACGATCAAAATCTATCCACGCGTAAAGATAAGCCGTTTTTCCAGTGTTATTTGTTAATGTAACAGGTAAAGAATACTCGGTATTGGTGTTATTTAATGGCATCACAAAGACACCATCTTCATCTGCGCCTGTTATGTCATCACCGAGTGCAAATGCTGTTGTTGGATCGTTTGCATCAGCTTCTGTATCTACGGTTGTACCAAGGAAAATCATATTGGTTACACCGTGGTAAGCACCATTATCACTTAATGTGGTTCGGTAATTATTAGCCGCAACCCCAACCGCAGTATCTTTTGCATCACCAAAATCAAATTGGCCGACATACACAATATAATCTTCAACCTCACCACCTTGTGCAATGCCACCCCAATCATTTGCTGTTAACGAACTATTAGCAACACGAATTCGCAGTCCCATAGTACCTTGCTGTAAGCCACTAATATTATTCCATTTTAGGGTCACTTTATTGGTTAGATTATTATTGCCTGTTGGGAAATTATCTTGATTAAATATGGCATTAGTAAACGGTATTCCGGTCGTAGCGACATTTAATTCATCAACAACCTCATTAGCAGTAAAAAAACCATCTTGATTATGATCTAACCATGCAACTAATGTCGCCATAGACCCAGAGGCATTAGTAATAGCCACATCAACACTGTATTCTGTAATTGACGTTGCTACCGTCGCTAGCGGTTGTTCAATACCATTTTCATCATCATTGCCACTATTGTCATCCCCCATTGCCGCCGTATCAACGTAAGCTTGATCATCATCATCAATATTATTAACCCCCATATAAAGGTTGCTGACATAATAGTGTGCCGGACCGCCACTCGTCGGCAAGGTTAAATAGGTATCCGGAAGATCGCCTAAGTCGGTATTTTCCGCAGTAATAAAGAAATCTTCGACCTCACCATCTTTCGCGGCACCTAATGAGCGCTCATCAATAGTCGCTGATGCATCACCATCAATAAGCACTTCTGAAGTAACGCGCAAACGCACCCCATAAGTATATGCATCAACTAATGCGGTATCGGTGATAAAACTGACGTTATAGGTTTCTTTTCCTGAATTAGGTGCAATAGTAATCATGCCATTGGTCATAGCTTGCACCGCACCACTACTATTAACCGCAGCTTGTGCTATTTCATCATTCTCAAAACTACCGTCACGATCCCAATCAATCCACGCATATAAATACCCCACTTGATCAGTATTATTGGTCACTGAAATCAGCGTATTAAATTGATCGCCAGCATCAAGATCAGGTAATGGAATATCAGCTAATGCATTTTCATCATCAATAGTATCAGCATCATCTCCATCAGCTGTTGACGTTTGCGGAGTGGGTCCATCAACATCAGGCGCAACATCACCAAGATACAATTCACTCAGGGCCGCAACATTATGATAAGGGCCACCATAAGTCAGATTAGTTTGGTAATTATTAGCCGCAGTGCCTGTTGAAGTATCAGGTAAATCACCAAGATCTTGACCACCGATTTGAATCATAAAGTCTTCAACTTCACCATCAGAGGCACCACCACCAACATCTGTTTCTGTGATTGGATCAGTGGTTAAACGGAAGCGAATAAAACTGTTACCAACAGATAGGTTTTGCATCTGATTTGAATCAAATGCATAGGTATAAGCCCCATTTTGCCCTGTTGGAATAACATCAACTCGCCCTTCTATTTCATCAAAAACATCATTACGGTTACTGTCTATCCAACCGGCTAAATAGGCATCGTTTCCGGTTGTATTCCTTACGGTTAATTCTAATTGATGACTGGCGCCATTTACCGGAATTGATGTTAATGGTTGGGTAGTTGCATTTTCATCATTACTGCCATTATTATCGTCCCCTAAGGCATCACTCGATGAAAAGATACTGCTATCGCCATCAATAGTGGCATTACCTAAATGTAAGTTTGATGCATTAGTAATAATATGATGTGGGCCACCTAATAAAGGATCAACAAGATAGCTAGCAGGTGCATCGCCTTGATCTTGTAGGCCAAAGAAAATGCTGTGATCTTCAATCTCACCTCCAGCCTCACCACCTAATGATGATATATCACTAATTTGAGTCACAAGACGGTTGGTTAAGCGCAAGCGAATAAACGATGTGGTGTTATTTGAAATTGAGGGCACTGATGTCCATTCCAATTCAACCGGTGTATTGGTTGCACCCGTTGAAACCACAACTAACTGGCCTTCACTATCTTCAAATCTACCGTTGCGGTTAAAATCGATCCAAGCGGCCAATGTTGCATCACTACCAGTAGTATTGGTTACTGGCACAGTGGCTTTATAGGTTGTCATCGTATTAAATAACGGCGGCAAAATAATCGGACCTTCGTCATCAATAGCATCATCGTCATCAGCTATGGCTGTTGCATTTTGTAAAGTGCCGTCATCAGTATCAGGGGCAGTATTACCAATATATAATCCAGCAATAGTAAGATGATAAGGACCAAAGAATTCATAACGAGTCTGGTAGTTATTTGCAGCCATTGCTGATGATGTATCTGGCGCATCACCAAAATCAGGATCACCCACATAGATAAAGTGATCTTCTACTTCACCATTTTCCGCAAAGCCTCCCCATTGAGCCGCGGTCAGTTTTTCTGAGGTTAAACGTAAACGCAACCCCATACTGCCTATTTTCTGCCCACTAATATTATTCCAAGTTAAGGTTGTTGTCGGTGAAGTTTGCCCTGAAGTGTTAGTACCATTAACAATATCTTCTGATGCCACAAACTCATTAGCGTCATCAAAATCACCATCTTGATTGAGATCTAACCATCCATAAAGATGGGCATTAACGCCTGTACCATTATATAAAGGTACTGCTAATGTGTAGCTTGTATCTGTTAAGGTCAAAATTGGGAACGGTGTTAACTCATCACCATTTTCATCATCACTACCATCATTATCATCACCATTAGCTGCTGCGGTTGGCTGACCATTTTGATCATGAACATCATCATGAGTTGCACTACGAATATAAAGTTGAATATTCGTATGATAGTGTGCCGGACCACCGTTGTTATAACTGGTATGGAATGATTCAGGTAAATCACCACCATCATAAGTATCTATTCGTAAATAATGATCTTCTACTTCACCGTCACTCACACCACCATAAGAACGAGGATCCTCAGCCGTTCCCGTTACAGCATCACTTAATAAATCGGTTGTTAGACGCACTCGAACATAAACATCAGTGTTCGTCGCCATCCCCGGAAATTGAGTCCAATTAATATTTTCAACCCAATTAGTAACACCACTACTGACGGTAATTGGCACACCAGCAGCGCCACCTGCAAACTCATCACGATCAAAATGACCATTGCGGTCAAAATCAATCCATGCATATAAATAAGCGTCATTACCAGTATTATTTGTCACAGTGGAACGAATGCTGTAACTCGTCTGCGATGTGTGTAGAGGCATAATATAAACGCCATCTTCATCATCACCATTAGCATCGTTATCGTCACCTAATGCTTTAATTGCAGGTACGTTGGCATCATTTTCAGTATCAGGTCCGGCGGCACCGAGGTAGAGTTGACTCGATAATCCATGGTAAGCACCGTTATCATTAAAATTAGTACGGTAATTATTAGCACTGACGCCATTAGCTGTATCTGGTGCATCACCAAAATCAAAGTCACCAATAAATATTTGATGATCTTCTACTTCACCATTGAGAGCCATTCCCCCCCAATCATCTTTGGTTAAAATATCATTGGTAATACGCAATCGAACATAAGTGCTGCCTTGCGCTTGTCCTGAAAAATTATCCCATGTCAGAGTAGTAGTGGGTGTTGCTTGATTTGAAGTATTAGTACTATTGGCAATGGATTCAAGTGCAGCAAACTCACCGTCATCATCAAAGCGACCATTTTTATTAAAATCAATCCAACCGTACAAATTGGCATTCACACCCGTGCCATTATAAAGCGGAACACCTAATGTATATGTGGTGTCAGTGAGGCCTAGTAATGGAATTCGAGTTAAATCATCACTGTTCTCATCGTCACTACCATCAATATCATCACCATCAGCAGCATTGTTAGGCTGACCATCTAAATCATGAATATCGTCATGAGTCGCGTTGCGAATATAAAGGTTTGTATTGGTATGATAATGCGAAGGACCATTACTGGTATATAACGTATGGTAGGTATCAGGTGCATCACCACCATCATAGGTATCAACCCGCAAATAATAATCTTCAACTTCACCATCAGTAGCGCTGCCATATGAACGCGGATCTTCTTGTGTGCCTGTAGCTGTATCTGGCAAATTATCGGTTGTTAAGCGCAACCGAATATAAACATCAGTATTAATCGCAATGCCAGGCAAACTATTCCAATTAATCGACACTGCACCATTGACTGTTCCAGCAGCCACAGTAATCGGAACCCCCGTTGCACCACCTGCAAACTCATCGCGATCAAAGCCTGTAGTACGATCAAAATCGATCCATGCATAAATATAAGCATCACTACTGGTGGAGTTTGTTACTGTAATGGGAAGAGTATAGCTAGTCGCACTATTATGCATCGGAATTAATAATGCGCCATCTTCATCATCACCGTTAGCATCAATATCATCGCCATCAGCGCGATTTATTGGATTATTAGCATCTTGCTCAGCATCTACACCTGCGCCAAAAAACAGCTGATTATCTATTCCATGACGGGGGCCATCATCACGCAACAATGTACGCTGATTATTGGCTCCGACACCATTAACAGTATCTGGCGCATCACCAAAATCATAACTTCCGACCACAATATAATGATCTTCTACTTCGCCATCTGGCCCCCCCCCCCCAACCCAATATTCGATAAACCGGCAGTGGTATAGCGCAAACGCAGTGCAGCACGTCCTTCTGTTTGTCCGCTTATATTTGAAAAAGTTAACGTTATCGGCGACGATATTGTAGTGCCATGAGGCACCGTTACAACCGTATATTCTTCAGCTTCAAATTGATTATTTTGATTCCAATCTAACCAACCATAAAGATAAGCATCAGTACTGGTATTATTACGCACAGGCACATAAACAGAATAGGTTGCTGCCGTGAGAGGTAAAATAGGGGTTGGGGAACTAAAGGCATTTTCATCAGAGCTATCGGTGACATCATCAGCATCGGCATCAGTACTTGGCTGACCGTCGCCTTCAGTATCAATTGTGGCACTACCAATATAAATATTGGTTTTATTACTTAAGCCATGATAAGGACCACCACTTAAGCCCAATGTTGCGAAGGTGTCATTCAGATCACCAAAATCTTGATCAGCCACTTGCAACGCATAATCTTCCACCTCACCGCCATTAGCGTAACCATACGAGCGAGGATCCTCAACTGCGCCGCTGACACTGTCAGTCAATGGGCTTGATGTTAGGCGAGTTCGTAAATACACAGTTGAATTATTCGTTGGCAAACTGATGCTTGCCCATACTAATGCGGTCGCAACTGCGGTACTGCCATCAGCAATAATTAACGCACCACCAGGGCCACTACCGTTTGAAATGAACTCATCTCGATCAAATTCACCATCTCGGTTAGTATCTAACCAAGCATATAAATAGCTCGAACTTCCGGTATTATTCGTCACCACTGCTTGCGCATTATACGCACTGGCACCGCTGGTTAATGGCAATAACAATAAGCTATCTTCATCATCACTGACATCAATATTATCACCTGTTGCCGTAATATTTTGTAAGCCATCGATTTCAGTATCAGACGCTGTTGTTCCTAAAAATAAGTTACTATCAATTGAGTGACGCGGACCATCATCTGCTAAGGTGGTTCGATAATTACCAGCACCAATGCCTACACCGGTATCTGGCGCATCACCAAAATCAGCACTGATAATAATTTCACCATAATCCTCTACTTCACCATCAATACTTGGTCCCGTTGGCTGATTACAATCACCAGTGGAACAAATTCTAAAGCGGGCATAGGTTTTACCTAAGATTGCAGCAGCGGGCGTACTAATGGTATAGGTTTGACTGCCAACAGTCGCACTGGTATCAGTAATTATTTGTTCGTTACTGTCTAGCCAATCCCCATCTTGGTTCCAATCAATCCAGCCATAAACATGAAAGGTTGACCCAGAATAACTGCTGTGTTTGCCGACCGTCACCACGATGTCGCGATCACGATTTAACACATAAAACCCTGCGGCCGTTACTCCATCTTCATCAGCAACATCAACTAAATTATCACCATCTGCAGCAATATTTGGTTGACCGTCAATATCAGTATCAACAAACGCGCCCAAGAAGAAATCTGCATGGGTACCATTGCCACTGGTGGTGACGATATGACTAGCACCGCCTACCGTTCGACGGGTTGTATAGTCTCCTTTTGCTGTCAGTGAAGTGATGTCTGGTGCATCACCCCAGTCTTTATTATCAATATCCACCACCATATTAGCGCTAAATTCTGATGTATCTTGTAAATAAGTACCAGAGGATAACGTGGTGCGTTGGGCAATAACTGTAATTTGATCACCAACTGAAATGCCATTTACCGTTAATGTCTTATCAAATCCTGCCCCCGACATTGCAGTGAGGCTTCCTAAATAAACCGCCCCTTCACCAGCAGATACACCATCACCACCAATATCTCCACTTCCTGCGTTGGCTTTATAGACTTCTAATGTGTATTCCCCGGTAGCACAAACATCACCAATCACGCGTAAATCATTATTATCAATAAAGGCATAATAGAGAACAGGACGAGCGAGGTTATTATTTGCCCCCGTTCCGGTATCATTAATACAATTATCATTATTAAGTGAGACACCACTGCCTGTGGTTGAATTGTGTAAATCAATACTGTTATCAACATTATTGTTAAAACTATTTTTGGTAATTAAAAAACCTTCAACATTCGTATTACCATCAATGGCAATGCCTGAATCACCATTATTATTTAAAATATTACATTCAATTATTGATAACTTACCGCTATGAATATCAATGCCATCTTCAGCATTATTAATAATCGTATTACTAGTAAAGTTTTGAAGTAAATCTAGATTTGATGTATTAGCTTGATATATACCGTCGCCCGTCGCATTTTCTATTTGATTACCATTAATAGTTAAATAAGCTGGCGCTCCATATCGAATATTAATAACATGATAAGGGGTCGAAGTTGTCGATGTCGTACCTAACAATAAATTGTGTTGTAATTGCCAATTAATAGCTGCTGTTTGGCTATTTAATGAATTTAAACTTATATTATTGTGCGCCGTTTTAATAGCATTATTACGTATAATCCCGCTATTTCCATGCAGGGCACTATTTCCTGAATTGGCTATCGTGATACCTGCACATCCTGATGATGTCCCACAGGTTTCTTGACCTATTACCGCATCATTACCCGCGGGATCGATACCGATTAAATTATATTCAATAAGCGTGTCGGTAATACCAGCGCTATAAACATTGATCCCTTGCGAACCACCGGTTAATGACAAATTTCTTATTGTAGTATTATCGGCATTAATAATAATAATTTCAGCACTGTATGCACTCGCATTAGTCGGTAAGTCTATTTGTAATTCAGGCTTAGCCAACGCAGCAATATTTTCGACATTACAAAGATGACTACTACCGACGGTTTGCGATGCGGCATAATCACCACTATTGGTATTAAGTACCGTTACGCCATCAGTATAGCTGTAAACCTGACCATCTAATGTGGTGTTAGCGCCATTAGTGCCAGTGATGGTGGTTAATGAAGATGTAGGAGAGATAACCCACCAATCAGCACTAGCATTTGTATCATTTGCAGCAACAGCTGGAACAAATCGCATATTATTTGCCCCGGCAATTGCGTTCGCATTAATAATAAATTGCTCTAGCGCGCCTTGCCCTGTTATTTCTGTGTTCGTAACAACATTATAAGAAAAACCGAAATCAAGCTGGGTAACTGAATTGGAATTAGCAGAAAATACAATCCGTGAAATATGTTCGCGCACAGATAGATCTGCACTACTACTGGTATTGGCACGATCGCCATCCCAACCTCCATAACACGCACCAGTTACAGCAATCGGAGTTGTATCAGCAACGCCATCCGCATTTGCATCACAATACCCAGTAACAAAAGTACCATTAACATTATCAGTTAACGCTGTAGTATAGGTTTGCTCTGCTAATGCGGAACTAGAGATGGGAGGATTAGGAGAAACAAAGTAGGTCACCCCTGGAATTTCAACAAAGGCATAATAGCCATCGGCATCTGTGGTCGAGGTTAAGGTTGGAGCGCCATCAGCAGCATTGGGGATCATATCGCCATCATCAGTGTACAAGTATACACTAACACCGCTAACGCCCACTTTATCCGCTAAATCACTGTCTCCATTTACATCATCATAGATATAACCTGTGATATCAACACAGCCTACACAAAACTTATAATCTTCAACCTCACCAGCAGCAGATGATGCACCAAATGAACGTGTATCTTCAGCGCTGCCTGTTGCTGTAGTGGTTAATTGTGTTTCACTAATACGTACACGAGAATAATAGTAGCCATTAGCTGTTAGTTCAGCGAGAGAATTCCAAGTCAGTATTTGAGGTGTATCTTGTGAACCATCAACAATAATAAATTCATTACCGCTTCCAGTGCCACTAGTAAATAGTTCATCGACATCAAACGTACCGCTATTGTCAAAATCAATCCATGCATATAAATACGCATCAGCACCCGAAGAATTAGTTACGTTCGCTGTAATTGAATAATTTGTATCGGTATATTTTAAATTTGGAAATGTGACTCCGTTTTCGTCATCAGCGGCAATACCGTAATAACTACTACCGGCATTAAGATCATCGGCTGTGGCGTCAACATTCTGCAGCCCTGTGCCATCATCATCAGGTAAAGTTGCACCAAGATAAACCTCATAAGAGGATCTTAATGCTCGATGGGAAGGGCCATTATCAGCTTGGCGAGTCCGGTAGTTACCCGGCCCGGTGCCATTTGATGTATCAGGCGCGTCACCATAGTCTTGAAAATAAGGGATGTAATATACATCCATGGTGCCCCATGCTTCCCCCATTCCACTTACAAGAATATTGGCATTTACCGTAAACTGCTGTGGTAGTGGACCGATATCGGTGTTAGGACGATTAAAAGAGGTGCGACCAAGTTCACAAGGACGACCACCCGTGCCTCCTTCGACCTGAAAATGACGGCCATTAAACCAAAAATCAGCACGATCATCGGCAGCCATTTCTCTGACTATTGCGTGACTAACTTGCACATCACCAAGATTATATGTTGATGATGCACTCGCTACATGACAAGTACCACCAATATAGTTATTACCTCGCCGCCCAGCAAACACACGAAAGCACGCATACTGGCCACTACTAGCACATGATTCAAACTGACCTTGAGAAAAGCCACTATTACTCACAACATATGGTTGTTCTGCTGCTGTAGAAAAACTTAAGCAGAAAACAAAAATAATAGAGAATGCTTTAATAATTTTATAATAAAGACGCATAAATATTAGCAACCTTACATGGCTTTATTTAATAAACAATCTCAACGCAATAGAGACTATTTACCATTAATGCCCATATAGATGCATTTATCACGCCAAGAAATAAAACATTAACCTAACAATATGAATTATTTAAAGTAAGAATTGAAATCTATGCTTAATACTTTTAATGACAATGATATTTATCTAATATTAAGATGCATATTGCATATCCAATCATGGTAAAAAACATAGATTATTTATAGTTACCGCACATCATGAGTGCGAATTTCTCGTAAATAACGGTAAATAGTATGAATAGAAATATCTAACCCTTTCGCTGCAATCTGAGCACTGTCTTTAAGATCAAAAACCCCTAAATCATGTAAGCGCGTTACAATTTCTCGACTTTTCTTTGATGGTGGAATTGCACTATCAGTAATGACTTGCTCACGCACAGTTTCAATTGAACTATGCATCATTTCATCATTATTTCGAGCAAATGTTTCCGCAGTAACACCGTGATCACAATAACTGTCAATATTTGGCATCAAGCTATGAATCATGGATTGAAAAGGTGCATCTAAATTAAAATTAACACAAAGTAATCCAATTGCTTGCTGCTGTTTATTACGGATCACTGTTGTTAATGAACGTAACATCTTACCATTAGGCGACTTGGTTATATAAGCTTTAGATACATCCTGACCTTCATTTAATTTTACTAATGCAATATTGGTAATGGGGGCACCGACTTCACGTCCCGTAATATGCCCATTAGCAATTTTCATAATTGACGGATTGCGTGAATCCAAACAATGTAGCAATACTTCAGTATGCTCTCCCCACATCGCCGCAATACCATCAACAATATTTTCCATGGCGTGAAGAATGTCATAATCACTCTCTGTCAACTCATGCATTTTTTCTACCTTCTTTAAACTCAAGACTACTTAATGAGTTTTATTATATTAGCAATATTTAAGCAGACATAATATCAATCATTACAGTATCAGTATGTTTCATTCCTATATATTAGTTTTACTGTCTATAAGTACTATGCAGAATAATATAGATAAAAAAATCCCAGCCTAAGCCGGGATTTTTATTTAATCATGGATAAATAACAGCACTCGCCACTATTTAACTCATCAATTAAATTTAGATAAAGCGAATTTTAACTGCTTTAAGCTTATTGCTTGAATCATCTAACGTAAATTCAACCATACTACCTGATGATGGCTGTGAACGACTGCAAACTTGAGATGCGTCAAAACGAATATCGCCACCAAGGTCGCTAGTAATTAAACCAATTTTTTCAATTGGGTTGAAGCTACGAATAATACCTGTTTGTGAAGTCATAGTTTATATTTCCTTTACGCCCAAATATTGCTTTTGTAGTCAGCATATATATTTGAGGCTATCAATTTGAGTTTAAATAGTTTTATACCAATCGATTAATTCACCTTGATATAGAGCTTTACTCATTGACCTACTACTTCTTAACTATAAGATCACCCTTCTTATAGCTTTGCACTGCTACAACGTTTGCAACATAAACGAATAACAATGATTAGAAATGACATTGTGGTTTTATTTAAAACACATTAGGTCTGAGCAACAGACGGAGCGAACATTAACGCCAAATTTTGATACTGTAAATATTTTTTTTATAAAAATTGATGAAAAATTGTGGATAACCACTGAACAAACTCACAACAACATGTTTTAAAACAAAAAAAATTAAAATCAAAAAATCAAAACAAACACGTTAACCGTTCAAAAAACACACAAAAAAGCCAATAAAACATATTACAATTACATTAGTTATGGTATTTATTTCGCAGTGATAAGAAATTGTACTTGTGGTCGAACAATAAATAGTCTGCATTTTTGCAAGGAATAATTACGATATAAAATGATTAGGTTTCTGATCTCAGCGCATGTAAAGTATACCTATATATACGATAGTTATAAGGAACCTCGATGAAAGGTATTCTATCAATACAGTCACATGTTGTTTACGGTCACGCTGGTAATAGTTCTGCAGTATTCCCTCTTCAGCGTATGGGATTTGAAGTATGGCCACTACACACCGTACAATTTTCCAACCACACTCAATATAAGCAAGGATGGACAGGTAAAGCCTTTCCAGCAACAGACTTAATTGATCTTGTCAAAGGCATCAACAACATTGATCAGCTTAAAAACTGTGAAGCAGTCCTTACCGGATACCAAGGTAGTGCTGATCAATGTTTAGCTATTATTGATACGGTTAAAACAGTTAAACAACAAAATCCAAATGCGATCTATATTTGTGATCCTGTAATGGGTGATCCTGAAAAAGGTTGTATCGTCGCTGATGGTATTTCTGAATACCTTATCAACGATGTCATGCCACTGGCGGATGTTATTGTTCCAAACCAATTTGAACTTAGTCAATTTGTTGGTATGACAATTAATACATTAGATGATGCGGTTAAAGCCTGTCAGCATGCATTAACATTAGGCCCCAAAATGGTACTAGTGAAACATCTCCATAGTTTGTCAGCTGATAAATTCTCAATGATGCTAGCAACCAAAGATGGCTGTTACTTAGCTCAACGTCCACATTTAGCATTTGATAATCAACCTGTTGGTGTAGGTGATCTTATTTCATCACTCTTTACTGGTGGTTTACTGAAAGGTTGGACAGCAGAACAAGCGTTTGAACATGCTCATAATGCTTGTTATGCGGTATTGAAAGAAACCCACCGTCGCGGTGAGTGGGAACTGCAAACCATTGCAGCCCAAGATGAAATTATTACACCGACTGAAATCTTTCCGATCACGGAAATTAAATAATACTGCCCTTCTAATCGCCAATAAAAAGCAGCCTCGCGCTGCTTTTTTGTTTTATTTTACTCATTTTCTCAAAAAAATCACAACACATTACCATAGACATCAAATGAACGCCGATTAACAATCGTTAATGTGGTTGCCACCGACAGCACACCTGATACAAAAATTGCTACCATAATCACTAACTGATATTTAACCGCCACCAGTGGCATTGCTCCACCTAAAATCTGACCTGTCATCATACCGGGTAAACTAACAATACCTAATGTCGCCATTGATGCTAACTGTGGCGCAAGTGCTGCTTTAAACGCCGTACGAATAAAAGGTTGAGCAGGATGTGGTGCTCCTAGCGTTAAATAATATTGATACTCATGATGACTTTCCTTGAGCAGACTGCTCCAACGCGACAGCGCCAATACATTTGCCGTTAAGCTATTGCCCAACAACATCCCTGCAACAGGGATCATATATTGTGCTTGCCACCACGGTGAAACTTGAATAACACCAGCTAAAACTGCAGGTAATGCCACTGATAACGCGACAAATTGTCCACAAATAACCGCTGGCAATACACGTTTTAAGTTAACTTCAGATCGTTTACAAATGGTATAACTGGCAAACAGAGCCATCACCGTTAACCAAACCACATTAAGGCTAATACTCTGCCAACCAAATAAGGTATGTAAATAAATACCGACCACAGAAAGTTGTAATGTCATTCGCAGTACAGATGTGATCATTGTACGACTCAAGCCGAGCTGCCAACGCTGAAATAACACTAATGGAATCAATAATAATAAGTAAAACCCAGCCATTGCTGACCAATGTAAATCGATAGAATGAGTGATCGTTGTGGTCATGGGTCTATTCCTGCTCTATATCCATGTTATAAACTTTATCTGCTGTCGCAAGCCACAGAGGATCATGGGATACCGAAATGCAGATGACGTTTAATGAAGCTATTAACTCAATGATGGTATTACGTGCAGCAGGATCTAACGCTGAAGTTGGTTCATCCATTAACCACACAGGCCGTTGCATCAGCACTGCGCGGGCAATTGCTAAGCGCTGCTTTTCACCTCCAGACAAGATTGCGACCTGCTTATCAAGAGCTGTCTTTAATCCTGCTTGTAATAATGCTTGCTCACACTCTTGGTTCGATGGTTTCGTTATTACAGATGACATCGCTTTAAGATCCCAAGCTAATACTAATACCTCTAACACAGTTTCAGCTCCCATCACTGCTTGCTGAGGTAAATAACATATTTGTTGACGCCAAAAAGACAGCTGTACAGCATCAATAACTTGCTGTTGATAACTAAAATGCCCATGCTGAGGTGGTTTAAGGCCAGCTATCACTTGTAATAAGCTACTCTTGCCACATCCAGATGCTCCTGATAAGGCTAAGTGTTGTCCTGATGATAAAGAAATAGTGAGTGGATTTAACTGAGAATGCTCAAAGCCTGAGCGTAATTCAAACATACATAAGCATATTAATTTTGAGATAGTGTTGGACGGTAAACTCATCATGAGATAACACAATAGTCATTAAAAAGAGTGCTATAAGTGTATAAAAAACCGTGAATTACACAAACAGTTTGATTTGATAATCTTTATTAGTATGATCAATAAAGCGGCTGGAAAATAGTAACAACCTAAAATTTAAATAAAAAAATACCGACATTATGTCGGTATTTTACAAACTTTAACGACAAAGCAAATTAGATAGCTTCAACGTTTGCAGCTTGAGGACCTTTCTGGCCTTGTTCTACTTCAAAAGACACTTTTTGGCCTTCAGCAAGAGTTTTGAAACCTTCGCCAGTGATAGCACGGAAGTGAACGAATACGTCAGCGCCGCCGTTGTCTTGAGTGATGAAACCGAAACCTTTCTCTTCGTTAAACCACTTAACGATACCAGTTGATTTAGACATGACTGTCTCCAATATTGTATTAAATAATTCGCAAAATTGCGTAATATAGCCAGAAAAAGAATTATTTATGTTATAGCTTATGAGTGGAAAGCTTCATGACACTGGTAAAGCGTTACAGAGAAGGTTTTCTAAAACATAATGTTACATATAAATAGGTCTGAATTACAGGCCGATGTCTATACTAATGAAATTGGTTCGATTGTATAGCCTTTTTTTTAATATTTAACGGTCTAAAAATAATAATTTTTTTTATTACTTATCATTCAAGACATTACACTTGAAAAAATGGCATCTATAACTATTTTAATTTAGAGCAACACACTGAAATTGTTCATTTTTTATCAACTTATACCGTATATCAATCCCATATATTACGTTCAATAAAATATGAATAGATCTTCATTTTTTAGACGATAAATAGCAATGAGCAACATAATTAATATGTTACTCATTATATTTGATTCGAACGTTATTATTTATTGGTAATACGATCGAATGTTACAACAGAATAGGTCAATGGCACTAATTGCGGACGATCCTGCTCGATATAATCAATAAATGCTTGAGCATCGGTATTACAAACCGTATTAGCCGCTTTACAATTTGGCGCTGCACCTTGGTAGTTCACTTGGTATTTATCGCCTACTTTCTCAATATTGTTAACTTTAAACCCAGTAAGCTTACCATCAATATAAGCAAGATCTACCCGCCCAGAATGCTTCTTCTGTGCTTGATATAATGGCGTCCAGCCATCATTTCCCGTTGCGTTATAATTATTAATTGCAACATTGTAAATTTTATTATCTTGAAGTGGTGTCCACACAGGGTGCTGCTCAGTACCAGTCATTACCTCTACATTGCTAAGCTTACCTGCTTTATGCGCCACTGTTTCTGTAAACTTATAACGAATATGGCCACCATACGGGAATTTACCTGCATGAGAACCTTCAGGAAGCGTCGCTGTAACCGTTTGTTCTAATAGTTGCTTAATCACTGAACCTTTAACTGGAACAACTGACATAAAATTAGAAAACGGTAATAGCTCTAAAGATACGTTACCTTCACGGTATTGCCCAGCTTCAATATTAGTACGAATACCACCAGCACCGATCAAAGAGAAATCCACTTTCATGCCAGTGACTTTTTGTACTTGAGGCTCATTTGCCCAATAATATTGTCCTTCAGCAATTAATGGCGCAACATCTGAACCATGGTTATCACTACCGCGATCGCCAGGACGACGTTCATGTTTAATTTCTTGAGGTACTTGAGCAATGGTCTTTCCATATGCTTTATCAACAGCAGGTTTATATTTACTATCAATACGCTGACGTAATAAAACATCTTCATCAGCTATGGTGATTTTCTCATGATTATCTATAAATTTTTCTACACGTGTCGTTTCTACCGGACTAAATTTATCTTTTTTACTTCGATCTGCATGATGATAAAATTCATCATTACTTAGCAATGTATTATGACCTACGCATTGGGTCACATCGCCTTTAGCATCAAAGCTTACATTTACTCGACCAATCGCTTGTGCATACTCTCCAGCTTGAACAACACAAGTTTCAGATTTACCGTCAGGGTTCTTAACCATCTGAGCATATATGCCATTATTGTTTAACCCTAAATCAGTAAAGTCACCTAATAATGTATGTGAATGTCCACCAACAATTAAATCAATGCCATTCACTTTCGATGCAACATCTAAATCAACTGCGTTACCGATATGGGTTAATGCAATAATATTATCAATCCCTTTGCTTTGTAGCATATCGACTGTCGCTTGCGCTGTTTTCACCATATCATTAAATTTAACATCACCCGTATTAGGCGCAATATTTTGCATGTTACCAAGTGCTAAACCAAATACCGCAACAATGTTTTTATCTTTTGGTAAGTGATTAATATCTTTGATAATAGTTTTGTTATTACCATCAAAAGCAAATACTTGGTAAGGACGTAAATTAGTTTGATTTTTCAGATCGGCATCTTGGCTAGTGTCAATATTAGCTGCTAACACAGGGAAATTAATACTACTAATAAAAGCATTAAGTTTTTTATTATTTAAATCAAATTCATGATTACCCAATGCCATTGCATCTAAGCCCATTTTACTGAGTATATCCGCATTCATTGCACCATGGTTTAACTTAAAATATGCACTGCCTTGCCATGCATCGCCACCATGTAGAAACAGTAAACTTTGATTTTCTTGCTTAGCTTCGTCTTTATATTCCTTTGCCATCGTTTGTAGGCGAGGATAGCCACCAAATTCATTATAAACACGTGTACCATCAGCTTTAAAGCTTGATTTCACTGGGTCAAAATTAGAGTGGGTATCATTAATATGAGCAACCGTCAGTGAGAATGGTTGGTGCTGAACCGCAGGTGGTGTTGCACACCCTGAAAGCGCTAAAGCGATAGATAATGCGATGAGTGGCTTATTAAACATACGTGATCCTTACTTTATTGTAATCGTTTGCGCCGCAAGCATACTCCACATCAAATACCTTTTCAGTAGCATGTATCAAAATATTGTTCTTTTAAATGACTTATTTGTTTCGAATTAATGCAAAAACGGCTTCTTTAATAAGAAGCCGTTTAAATCAACATTTTTATTATTGATAAAAAACTTACTGGGTGATTTTTAGATCGGTTTTAGGTATACAACAACATGCCAACACTTTACCTTGCAGCCTTTCTTGCGGTAATAATGCGGGAACATCAGGCTGCTCAACTTGCCCAGAGGCTAATGTCACTTTACATACGCCACAAAAACCAGCTCGACAACTGTAATTAAGGCTAATACCCGCCGTCTCGGCCTGCTCTAATAATGTTTTCTGGTTATTACCACTAAAAATATGCCCATTAATATTAAGCTTTAGGGTTTGTTTTGGGGATAATGTTCCATGTAAAGGACCAAAGGCTTCTTGATGGTAACGTGCAGGGGAGACTCCCATCTTTAGTAATAGTTTTTTAGCCGCCACCATAAAAGCGTCTGGGCCACAAACAAACACTTGCCGCTTATCTAAATCACTGATCATTGCTAAATGACTGATACTTAAACGGCCAGATTCACCTTGCCAATCTCGTCGTGGTTGGCTAAGTACAATCCGCAAATCAAGCGATGGATGCATATTTTCAAGTTGATGTAATTCTTGTAACGAAGGAATATCCGCTTCGGTGCTACATTGATGATAAAACACAACATCACGAACATTATCGTTATCAGATAAATATCTCAGCATAGAGAGCATCGGGGTAATACCACTCCCGGCTGACAGTAATAATAATTTATCCGTATGAATACCGAGGTGAAAATCGCCATTAGGTTTGTCAGCGACCAATACACCCCCAACTTGAAAATATTGGTGTAACCAGTTAGAGACGCGGCCATCATCAATACGTTTAACTGAAATAGCATAGCGCCCAGGCCGAGAAGGACTAGATGAGAGCGTATACCTGCGTGATATAAACTCACCATTAATTTCAAGTTGTAACGGCAAATGTTGACCGGGTAAATAAGTCGGCAATGAAGATTGCTGGTGTGATTCCAACCAAAACGTCGTGAAATCAGCGGCAATCTCTTCTCGTTCAATGCAAGTAAGTTGCAATTTCGTGGCTATATTATCGGCATACACTGGCTTCGGTTGTGTTTCAAGTATTTCGATTTCATCGCCAGTACGAATAATACCCTCATTAATCGCCACTAAATTTTGGCCAAAAAACACTTCACCCTGTGCATCTGCACGAAACGTTGCCATGGTTTTTAATGGCTCTTTAAGTAAACTAAATTCGCCCGTTAGAGGGTCAACCGTCGTTAAAATACAACGTGAGCACGGTTTGACAGCTTCAAATTCTACCTCACCAATACGGATCCGCTTCCAGCCATCTTCTGCAAAAGCCTCAGTATTAGACACCACTAAATTAGTTCGAAATTGTGCCATTGTGTGCTGCTCACTGCTACGTTCATTTAACGCTGCTAATGATGCTTCACTGATAATCAATAGCGGATAACCGTCAGCAAAACTAACGTTATGTCCAATTTTAGGTCGTACCCGCTGAGATTGTTGACCACAAAAAAGTAACTGTACTGAATGACCAATAATGTCACTGAACCATTGGTTGGCTATTACCGTGGTTGTATAAGCATTAAAATTGTCATTCCAGACCGTGGCTACTGCATCTTTCATATCAAAATCAGCATACTGTAAAACAAGATCGGCTTTATTTGGATATTGCAGCACTAACCCTGTCATGGTCAATGTTGCACTGATCTTAACCATTTGAGGATATTTACGTGCAGTGATCATCGCACCATCATCACTGGCCACCATAAAACGCCGATCAAACGCCAGCCCTTGTTTTTCAACCCAGGCTTGAGATTGAGTTAACGCCGCAATCGATTTCACGGGATAAACATGTATATGTGATAATGTTGGTATTGTTGAGGATTGGCTCACGGTGATCTCCATACACAGAAACATTCCTAATAAATTCGAACCAATTATTTAACATTTATTGTCAAATAAACAGCCAATAGTTTATTTATGAATAATTATTTTGCTTAGTAGTGGCAAATAATTACATATAGAAAACGATTAGTTATGCTAGATTTATAACATTTATTATTCATACCCTAATTCTCTTTTGGAGACGATATGCCCCTTTTACGATCCTTTTGGCGCTACATTGTTCATTACTTTCCTAATGTAGGGTTACGCCACCTACACACAACCCTTGCAGGATTAATTATTCTGCAAATATTAAACAGTAATCTAGTTCACATGACTCATACTGGTGCAGTAAAAGCTGGCATATTTAATACACTATTTTTATGGGTGCATATTGTTTTAGGATCGTTAACAGTACTTGCTACGATTGGCATGATAATTTTCATGTTAACCAAACAATCTTTTAAACAATTCTTTCCCTATCTTTTTGGTGAAAATGCTATTTTAAAAGACGATCTAAAGCAGATTTTAAAAGGCAAGTTACCAGAACCTCGTGAACAAGGTCTCGGTAATGTTATTCAAGGATTAGGTATTGGTGCATTAATCTTAATTGAAGCTGCTGCATTAATCTGGCTTGTGCTGTGGCTCAATCACTCCCCTTATGCCAACGATGCACGTGAAATTCATAAATCACTAACAGGGCTTATTGAGGCTTATTTGATTGGTCATGGTGGCATGGCA
The DNA here is from genome assembly GCF_002954455.1 of Photobacterium aquimaris. GTDB lineage: Bacteria > Pseudomonadota > Gammaproteobacteria > Enterobacterales > Vibrionaceae > Photobacterium > Photobacterium aquimaris. The sequence goes on along the minus strand of NZ_MSCC01000002.1, from coordinate 455,635 downwards.
TTATTGCATTTCTTTATTGAACGTAAGCGCTTTCAATAGTCACTATAAAAAGAACAAAAAAAGCAGAGCTCAAGGCTCTGCTTTTTTATTTGAGGCTTACTTTGCTTTAACTGCCCAACCGCCACATCGTTGCGGATAGACTCGTCTAATAACCTTCTTATTCTGTTTTTTAAGTAGAATATGACAAGTTTCAATAATTAAACCAAAGGCCATTGCAAAATACACATATCCTTTGTTCAAGTGAATCGCAAAACCTTCTGCCATCAACATACCGCCTAACATCACTAAGAACAGTAGTGCTAATGTTTTCAAACCAGGATAACGCATCACATAATCGTTAATTTTCTCAGCACATAGAACCATAATGACCGCTGACGCTAGAATAGCCGCAACCATCAAAGGCACTTCGTTGGTTAAACCAACCGCAGTGATCACTGAGTCCATTGAGAATACCGCATCGACTGCGACAATCTGCAATAATACTAATGCAATACCGGCTCTTACTGTACTTGCTTGTTGCTGATGAGCATGGCTAAAACACATCCATAATTCTTTTAAGCTTTTAGCTAATAAGAATGCACCACCACCGATCATGATTAAATCACGTCCAGAAAAATCATAACTCAACACATTAATTAATGGTTGTGTTAACGACATTACCCAACTAATAGAGAACACTAATCCGATACGCGCAGCGACAGCGAGTGCAATACCAAGATTACGGGCCATTTTACGTTGGTGTACTGGTAAACGTTCACAAAGTACAGAAATGAATACAATATTATCGACGCCTAATACCACTTCAAGTGCAAATAGGGTCGCAAATATCATTAATGCTTCAGGCTGAAGAAATAACTCTAGCATTGAACAAACTCCACAGAAATGGAGTTAGGAATTAAAGAACAACTCGAGGGGTCGTCCATATGTGTTTTGATACCTCAATAAAGAATGAGGGTGTATTTGAGCAGTAAACACAGAAAATGAAAACACAACAAATGTAACCAAATGTAATGGATTTTGATTGATTCATACTAAGAATATATATCAACCGATATCTTACCAAAGAGCTAGTACACACACCCTTTGAACTCTATAACCAACTTTTCTGATAACTGTATAGATGAGTACGATTTAACCATACACCCCCGATAAACAAATTGACTCCATTTACCTTGCTGCTTATCAAAATAATAAATTGAAGCGGAGAGCTCACAGCAATACCACCAACGATACCACCTTTGAAATATATCTGATTTTGATACATTTTCCGCTCATAGCCAAACCCACACGCACAAATACGACCTGAGTGCTCAATGACAACAGCACAACGAAACTCAGAGTTAATAGCAACATGACATCCAACATTAAATACTGACGACAAAAATAACTCTAGATCATCTTTGTACTTATTAATTGCATCTATAACTATGACTGATAATTTCAAGGCTACCTCCATTCACATCACGCCGCATAACACGTTTATTACTATGCAGATTTGTCTTAAATAGCTCCACCAAAAAACAAATTATTCCACCTTAAACAAACTCTTCTACTACAAAAATTGCAGCTTATTATTTATATTCTCCGTTAAAACAATACTATTGATATATTTCACAATCGACAGCACCCACAATCCTGACGGTTATTGCGGTATTTTCATCTAATACAGCGCATAAACCAGCAAATACTGCCTAGTCGTTGCTGCCATTCAGTAACTGCAACCAGCGTGATATTACTGCATAAGCACACACATCAATGCAAAATACAGATGCTAATTGTTTGATTTTATTTACTATCCAACCTCGACGATGATGATGGTTTTTGCCGTTATACGGATCGTCGCCACACAAATATGCACGCCGTACGCAGCGGTTAATCACATGATAAAAAGGCGTGATTTGAGGCTCGATCAATTTTCGTCTTGAGATTGTCATTAATTTCACCATAAGCAACTTGAAGCTTAATTGTAGAGCTCATGGTTGATGTGCAAGGATATGGCTGTCCTCTGTTTTTCCTTCCTGTTTTTGTTTCTGTTTTTTACGGGTAAGTTGGGTATTCACTGTCGAGAATGACAGAATAAATTGAATATTCACAATAGAAAATAGTGGGAGTATTTACCTTCAATATTGAAAATAACAAAATAACGCCCAAAAAAAGAGGCGCTGATAATCAGCACCTCTCATTTAATATTATCAAGTAGTGATACTACCGAGTTATAACCTTATTTTTTAAGGTCAAAACGGTCAACGTTCATTACTTTAACCCACGCATTGATAAAGTCATTGATGAACTTATCTTCAGCATCGGCACATGCATATACTTCAGCAATTGCACGTAGTTGAGAGTTAGAACCAAATACTAGGTCAACACGTGTTGCCATCCACTTCTGCTCGCCTGTCTTACGATCAGTACCAGCAAAGATATCTTGGTCAACAGAGGTTGGTTTCCATACTGTTGCCATATCAAGTAGGTTTACAAAGAAATCATTAGTTAATGTTTCTTTACGGTCAGTAAATACACCAAACTCGCTCGCTTGATAGTTAGTATCAAGAACACGCATACCACCGATTAGCACTGTCATTTCAGGTGCTGTTAGCGTTAGTAACTGTGCACGGTCAAGCAATAGCTCTTCCATTGCAACGGTGTATTTAGCTTTTTCAAAGTTACGGAAACCATCAGCGATAGGTTCTAGGACTGAGAATGAAGCAACGTCAGTTTGTGCTTGAGTTGCATCAGCACGACCAGCTGCAAACGGTACAGATACATCACGGCCAGCTTTTCTCGCTGCCATTTCAATACCAACACCACCAGCAAGTACGATTAAGTCAGCAAGAGAAATCTCTTTGGCAAAGTTTGCCTTAATAGTTTCAAGTACTGTTAATACTTTATCAAGTTGAGCAGGCTCGTTCACTTCCCAATCTTTTTGAGGCGCTAGACGAACACGTCCACCGTTAGCACCACCACGCATATCAGAACCACGGAATGTTGATGCTGATGCCCACGCTGTTGATACAAGCTCACGTACTGATAAACCAGAATCTTCGATTGCTGTTTTTAGTGTTGCGATATCGGCATCGTTAACAACATCATATTCAACTGCAGGGATCAGATCTTGCCAGATAAATTCTTGAGTTGGAATTTCAGAACCTAAGTAACGTGCACGAGGTCCCATATCACGGTGAGTCAGTTTAAACCAAGCGCGTGCAAATACTGCTGCAAACTCTTCTGGGTTTTCATAGAAACGACGTGAAATTTCAGCATAAACAGGATCAACACGTAATGAGATATCCGTTGTTAGCATTGTACCGCGGTGCATACCTTCACCAAACGCATCTGGGTATTCATCACGACCGTCTTTAGCGATCCATTGGTGCGCACCTGCAGGGCTCTTTTCTAGTTCCCACTCATGGCTAAATAAGCTGTGGAAGAAACCATTACCCCATTGTGTCGGTGTTGTAGTCCAAGTTACTTCTAAGCCACTTGAAATAGTATCAGCAGCATTACCACAACCGTAGCTTGATGCCCAGCCGAAGCCTTGTTGTTCGATACCCGCAGCTTCTGGTTCTGCACCAACTTGAGCTGCATCGCCAGCACCGTGGGTTTTACCAAATGTATGGCCACCAGCAATAAGTGCTACAGTTTCTTCGTCATCCATTGCCATACGTGCAAATGTTTCACGAATATCATGTGCAGCTAATAGTGGATCAGGGTTACCATCTGGACCTTCTGGGTTTACATAAATTAGACCCATTTGAACAGCTGCTAATGGATTTTCTAGATCACGTTGTGCGTCATCTTTCTCGTAACGAGTATCATCAGCTAACCATGTTTTTTCTTTACCCCAGTAAACATCTAGCTCAGGTTCCCAGATATCAACACGACCACCAGCAAAACCAATTGTTTCAAAGCCCATTGATTCTAGAGCAACGTTACCTGTAAGGATAATTAAGTCAGCCCAAGAGATTTTGTTACCGTACTTTTGCTTGATAGGCCAAATTAAACGACGTGCTTTATCAAGGTTAACGTTATCAGGCCAGCTGTTTAATGGCGCAAAACGTTGGTTACCAGTACTTGCACCACCGCGACCATCAGAAGTACGGTAAGTACCTGCACTGTGCCAAGCCATACGAACAAAGAAAGGACCGTAATGACCAAAGTCTGCTGGCCACCAATCTTGTGAATCCGTCATTAAGTTGCGAAGATCTTGCTTAACGGCTTCTAAGTTTAATGTTTTAAATGCCGCTGCGTAGTCAAAATCAGCACCCATTGGGTTTGATTCACTACTGTGTTGATGCAATAAACCTAATTTAAGTTGATTTGGCCACCAATCATTAGGAGAAGTACCATTACCTGGATTAATCGATGGATTAACAGTTTGTGTATGATTAAAAGGGCACTTTGACATTATTATTATCCTAATTGTTCGTATGATTATTGATAATCACTAAATAGCATATTGTTTATAAACATAGTCTAATCAAAAAATATCGTAACGTTCTTTTGATGGATAAATTTAAAATCTAATGACTTAAATTTATACACCGTTACTACTTAGGCTCATTTATTCGTTGGATATAATTTATAGCACTAAAATAAATAAAGACAATATTAGTTCTCTATTACTTCAATAGGTAATACTTATCAAATAGGAAATATTAACAGATAAAAAAAACTCATCGTAACCATTAAAAAAATGCACTCACAAAATCAAAGCGCTTCTGTAAACTAACCCTTTATTTAATCAATAATATTTTCGGGATAAATATACCAAAATGTCATTGATATTTTCACTGCTCATCATGGATCATAATACTTAGGGATAATAATGAAAAAAGCTTGGCTTGCAGTCACTAGTTGTTTATTAACCGTATCATGTTCATCGCCATCGACGCCTGATTGTATTTATAATTGTACGCCATCAACGAGTGTTGGAAATAACAATCTAAATGGTAATAATAATCATGCCACCTTTACTGAAGCACAACGTCTCGCATTATTTAAATACCTTGAGAATCAAGTCAAAAAACAGTGGGGAGATGATGATTATTTACAAGCCGGAAAGCATCGCTATGTGAAATATTTTGATGGTTACCGAACTCGTGCTCATATTGATTTTGATAATGGTAAGATCTATGTGTCTACCGTTGCTAATTATGCGCCACAAGCAACACTAAAAAAAGCGATTGAAGAAACCCTATTAATGCCAGCAGATCCATCTCAAGTTGACCTATTTAGTGATAAGTCAATTCCGCTAAAAGGTAAGCCTTTTTTATTAGGCCAAGTTAAAGATCATCAAAATCAAAATATTCAATGGCCTTGGCGTGCAGGTAAATATGCTGATTATTTAATTGCAAATAAGCTTAAAACAAAAAAACTTCAACATGGTACTGCGTATTATGTTGAAATTAATATGGTCAATGATCATCTTGAACAACGTGAATATCAATATGCCGATCTGATTCGAAAAGCAGCTAAACGTTATGATATTAATGAAGATTTAATTTACGCTATCGTAAAAACAGAAAGTAGTTTTAATCCATATGCAGTCAGTCATGCTGGTGCTTACGGCTTAATGCAAGTTATTCCTAAAACTGCAGGTGCTGATGTTTTTAATTTAGTCAAAAATAAACCCGGTATTCCAACTAAAGAATATTTATTTGATCCCGCAAATAATATTGATACTGGTACTGCTTATTTCTATATTTTAAAAAACCGCTATCTCAAAGAAGTTAAGCACCCAACGACCAAGCACTACACCATGATTTCAGCCTATAATGGCGGGACTGGCGGTGTATTGGCAACATTTGATACTGATAGAAAACAAGCAATGAACGATCTCAATCAATTGCAACCAAATCAGGTATATTGGGCATTAACCAATAAACATCCCAAAGCGGAAGCTCGTCGTTATTTAGAAAAAGTACTTAATTTTCAAAAAGAATTTTAAGCTATGTAATATATAAGTTAATTAAGCTGCTTAACCGAATAACTCTACATTATAGGAGTTATTCTTTATATAGCAGCTTTAAATATTTCTATATGTAATATTAGCCTATTACTCAAATATAAATTTAATCAAAATAAATAAAGACTCATTAAACATAGGTTAAGTTTATATTAAAAATAAAATATTAGTGATATAGAATATATTTATATTATTTAAAAACATTGACCTTAATCTTATTTTAATATGACATTGCTATAACAATAAACCTATCGTCTCTGCATACTGTGTTGTACAACTCTTTATGGACAATCTTTTGGAGCATGTATGCTTTTTCTATTAGTATTATTTATTTCATCTGCGCTTGCATTAATAATTTCACTGCGTTTGTGTCGATTTAATGCTAGTCCTAACCAACCATCACTAATATGCAACTCCCATAAAAAATATAATAATAATATTTTGTAACTCATAAAACACACACCATTTGGTGTGTGTATTTTTAATAATATTAACAATAATATGAGTTAACCATTTTTAGCAATTGCCGAGCGAATATAACCATTATTTTGCTGCAAAAGTGCTGTAGCTGTGACGACATCAACCCCGGTTAATATCATTACAATCGCTGTTTTACAATGACCATTTGAGGCTGTTAATGCAATTTTTGCTTGTTCACGTTCACAATCTGTTGCCTGCATCACAATCTGTTTTTGACGTTCAACCACTGGCGGCAATACCTACGAGAACATCACGCTCTGAAAAATTAATCGCTTTTAAATCTTCAACACCCATTTCTGCATTATCTTCGGCATTTTCAACCGCTTTTAAAATGGCCTGATGACCACCAGCAATTAAACCGACTACCTGCTCAGGCGCACTACCATAGGTAGGCGGACACTCACTTGCATCAAGAATGCCTAACCGTCCAGACGTACCCGCGCCCATATAAATTAACCGACCGCCATTTTGAAAAGCCGCAGCAATAGCATCAACCGTTTGTGTGATTGCTGGCAAGGTGTGCTCTACTGCTAGTGCTACTTTTTTATCTTCATCATTAATAACTTTCAGTATCTCAATAGTGGATAATGTATCTATTTCTTGGCTAGCATAATTGCGACTTTCGGTAACTAATTGTGTTAAATCTATTTTCATGATGAGTCTCTAAAATAAAACCATGAGTGGTAGCATGATGCTTTGTTATTTTTGTTATGATAGCGGCATCCCTCTCTCTCTAGATAAAGCCTATGACGATTATTGCTAAGATTGATAACATCAAATCGCAACTATCACCTAGTGCGCAAAAAAATTGCCGCTTTAATATTACAACAACCAACGATAGTTGTGTCATTGTCGTCTCTTCAACTGGCACAGCAAGCGAACGTTGGTCAATCAAGTATTGTTAAATTTACCCAAAAATTAGGGTTTTCTGGCTTTCCTGCTTTTAAAAATGCCATAAAAGAAGAATTAACCCGCCAACAAGCAATAGGTAATGATCCTCAACAATTACAAAACCAAATTAACGCGAGTGATACCTTAGTAACTATTGCTCAAAAATTGGCCCATCAAAAAACAGATGCCATCATTGAAACCACCAATGCCATTGATGAGCAAAATCTTAAAAATATCGTCGCATTATTTATCAATGCTGACCGTATTCAACTGGTCGGTTTTGGTCACTCTGCTGTAGTGGCGAAAGATTTCAGTGCTAAGCTACTCACACTTGGCATGATGGCGATTTCAGAACAAGACTGCTATAGCCAAATTGAGATTGCCAACACACTGGGAACTGCCGATATTCAATGTCATCTTTGTTATGACGGCAATCATCAGCATGCATTGCTCGCCGCAAATAATGCAAAAAATAAAGGAGCGACGATAATTGCGTTAACTTCAGCTCATGCCAGTCCATTACGACAACTGGCACAGTTTAAGCTTGATACACTTGCAATAGAAACATCAAACCAGGCCCAATCTCCACCACACAATTATTCACAGGCTTCACATGCAGCACAACAAACTCTAACTGATCTATTATTTATGGCATTGACACAACACCCTCAGCATCAGGCGTAATAATAATACCAAGAGCGCTTGTCTATCATTAGCAACATCAGCCGCTAATGCCTAAAGTATGACGGAATATTTCACTAAAAAACGCTAACAATGCATTTTTAGCAATCAAAATACGAAAAATGAATGGAACCACAGACATTGCGGAATGTCACACTGTATAATAGTTTGCTTAAAATACTGTTCCAGCGCTAACAATAAATACAGTAAAACGTCATTGTTTTACTCATAATCACTGCTGGATTAATTTTTCATGACACGGATAGAAACTGAATAAGTAATGACACAAGATACCTCCCAATCCACACCGACTGTCCACAAAAAAAAGCTCCTTAAGAAAGTAGCGCTATGGACACTCGTTGCACTGTTAACACCAATCGTCACTCTCTCGGGTGTGCTTGCCTATGGCGTTAGACTTGATCTAAGTACTCATCGAAATGAAATTAACCAATGGCTAACTAAAGCTCTTGATCGTAAAACGGATATTAAAGGTAATATGGCATTAACGCTGTCTTTTAGCCCTGAAATAGAGCTAAGTGATGTCACAATTGCTAACCTTAAATCAATGCCGTGGCAACCAATGCTAACTTCAGGCGAGATTGCGGCCAAAATTTCGGTATTACCTTTATTACAAAATACCCTCAAAATTGATTATCTTAATCTTAAAGATATTTCTTTAAACCTACTTCGTGATCAACAAGGGCATGAAAATTGGGAGTTTAATAAACAACCCACATCAGAAAAATCGACGTCATCAACGGACTTTAAACTGGTATTGAGTAATAACATCAATGCCGACAAAGTTAGCGTCAACTATGAAGATCAAACCAAAAATACCTATTACAACGGTTACCTCGATCACCTTTCACTGACTAAGCCTGATAAATGGTTATTAGTCGCTAAAGGTGATGCTATGGGAAGTGAATATAACCTTTCGCTAACAGGTGATCTGCAAAAATTAATAAATCATCAGCATGGTCAATTATTTGCTAAAGGCAGTTTTGCTGGAGCACAATTAGATGTTGATGCTAACATCTCACCGTTTAATAGCGGTGATGATTCAACTGCAAATATCAGTTTAAATTGGAAAGATACCAGCCAAATTGCCAGCTTGTTAGATCTTGATCTCTACCATGTTGCCCCCTTATCGATCACGACAGCCGTTAGCGCATCAAACACTGGTTTTGCCTTTAAAGATATTCAAGTTCGCAGCCCTATTACCTCAGCCAATGGCAATATCAACGTTAGTTTTTCGCAAAACGCGCAGCAACTAAATATCATTGATGGAAAGTTAAATATTCCCGAGATCGACCTGCGTCCATGGTTACAACCGCAGCCACAAATGCTGGGTGCTACTATGTATGCCGCTGAACCACAACAATCGCCACTACAAAAAGCCTTAGAACAATGGTTAGTAAAAACTCGTACTCATTTCGCATTGACGATTGGCGAGATTAAAGGGCTAGGCACTCCCGTTAACACTATCTCACTTAATATTGATGGTGAAAAAGGCAAATTATCAGCCCCCATGGCTGCAAATATTGCTAATGTTGCCTTTAAAGGTAACGCCAGTATTGATGCTACCGAATGGACATCAAACGTTGACGTCACTTTAGGTGCTAAAGATTCACAATTAGGTGAAATGGCAGGCTGGATTTCAGGCCTACCTAACGCAACTGGCCATCTTAAAAGCGCGCAATTACAATTGACGACCGAAGGCACAAAATTACAACAATGGTTAGATAACAGCCAACTAGGGCTTACCATTGATGATGCTAATGTCGACTGGGGTGCTAAAGCTTCATTTGCAATTAATAAAGCTAAATTGCAGGCCGGCATGGAGCAACCTTTCAGCTCTAATGTTAGCGGTAAGATAATGAACATTCCTGTTACTGTCACTGCTAAGGCGGGTACATTATCAGACATTATTAATCATCGCGATTGGACCCCATCACTGCACTTCTCAAGTCCTGTGATTGATATAAAAGCCCAAGGTAAGTTAGTGCATACCGACTGGCAACAAGGAAGTTGGTTTGATATCAACGTCCACAGTAACGACGCAGGAAAACTGAGTCCATGGTTAGGTACTCGCGCCTCAATGCACGGCAAAATTAATTTCAAGGGCAAACTGACCAATACTGGCGAATGGCTTGATCTTGATATTCCTAATGTTACTTTACTTAACAGTCAGGGAAAACTTAATTTACAGTGGCGACCACAACAAGGCCATCAGTTTTTAAAACTTAATAGCCAATTTAACACCCTTGATTTTACTCAGTTAAGTCAATTTGTTGATAAAGCCGCTTTGCCTAAAGTTGAGCAAACCGTCCCTACCCAAGGTGTTAACCTCGATGTACCAATTTTAAGTAATAAAGTCGTTATTGCCGATGCTGATGTTAATTTGCACATCAATAAAATGCTGTGGGCACAACAACAAATTGATGATATGGCATTGAAAGGCAAAGTGCGTAACGGCAAACTAAGCACATCACCATTTAGTGCGAGTTATGCGGGGAGTGTTTATCATGGTGATATTGCATTTAACATTAATAATCTGCTGATTAAATCACAATTACATTTAGCCGTTGATAAACCTAATATTGGCCGCATTTTGCAGCAATTTGATATTGTTAATAATCTCGGCATGAGTTTAGATAGTGCTAAACTTGCAGTATCATTATCAGGTCGCACCCTATTAGAGTTAATGGAACAGGCAAAAATTGATGCTCAGCTTAATGGAGGTAAATTAAAACTTGCTGATAGCTACACCGGAAAAGCCTTTAATATTACGCTTAATCAAGGTCATTTCGTTACTGGCCCAAATACAGCAACTCATCTTACCCTTGATGGACGAGCAGCCAATAAACCGGTGGCGATTAACCTTGACTCAGTATCATTAAAACAAGCCAATGATGGTCGTAAATCGATTCCCATCAAACTTCAAGCAACTGTCGGTGAGATTGCCGTTAATGCTCAGTCACAAGTTGTATTACCGCTTGATCCCAAAAGACTTAACCTTACCTTTGAAGCGACGACACCAAACTTAAATCGCTTTGATGACTTTACCGGAATCAAATTACCACCTTATGGACCTGTTAAGGTTGCAGCATCATTATCAATGGATCGCATCGGTTACCATCTGCGTAACATGATAATCAATGTCGGTAGTAGTACCCTTAAAGGTCATGGCGATTTTTTACCGCCATTAAAAGGTGATGGTCGCAATCGTCCTGATGTAAAACTAGTTTTAAATGCACCGTTTATTCAGATCAATGATTTCAAACTTAAAAACTGGCAAGCATGGCTACCAGCAGACAAAAAATCAAAACCTGTTATTGTCTCCAAGCAGCAACCTGTCGATGTAATTAGCCCACAAGGGTTAAATTTACTCAATGCCGATTTTAAACTTAATGTCGGCAATGTCCGTTCAGGTAAAGATTGGTTAGGAGCGGGTAAATTAGATTGGACCTTGCGTAATGGCCTGCTAACACTGAAACCATTGCATATTCAGTTACCTGGTGGGGATATCAATATTGATGGTTCTGTTGCCGCTAAAGGGGATAAGTTTGCGATTAAACTTAATGGCTTAGTTAAAAACTTTGACTATGGCATTATTGCGCGTCGTATCGATCCTAAAACCGATATGCACGGTAAGATTAGCGCTAAATTTGATTTAAGCAGTGTTGCTAATAGACCAGAGAGCTTAATGAACAACGCTAATGGTTTTATTGGCTTTGCAGCATGGCCTAAAGCTTATCAAGCCAATCTTATTGATCTGTGGGCGGTAAGTTTAGCTGATGCGGTATTACCCTCATTTACCACCAAAGATCATTCAGTGCTCAATTGTATCGCTGGTGGGTTTAATATTCATAATGGCAACATGAAACAACGTGATTTATTACTAGATACTTCCCGTATTCAAGTTCATGGCGCATTTGATGCTAGCTATAAGAAACGTGATTTCAATTTGTATTTATCACCGCAATCTAAAAAAGCCCAAATTTTCAGCTTGCAAACTCCAGTTGAAGTTCACGGTACGTTTGAGAAATTTAATCTTGAAATACCGCTATCAGCCATTTTGAAAACCTCGGTTCGGTTTACCACCAGCCCAGTTGTTGCACCACTGCAATGGTTATTTGAAAAACCGATCGCTGCCAATGGCAGTGCTGAGTGTCAACGAATATGGCAAGCACAATAACTGCTTCATTGATTAGGCAGTTACCCTTCTAATAAAAAGATGGATCTCAGATCCATCTTTTTTATCATTTATTGTTTTTAAATAAAGAATCACCCTTCAAGCTATGATGTGATAAAGACATCAATATTGCTGACATAGAATAACTCATACTTGCTAGGTTGTTATGAATTCAAAACTCAATAATGTATTACTAAATATCGCCCTTAATCTTAGTGCTAACCTTGCCAGTGATCAGCACTACCAACATTTAATTGATGGTATAGACCAAGTCTTTCCCTGCGATGCCAGTGCTTTATTTGTATTAGATAAACAAGGGCTATTAATTCCCGTCGCGGTTAAAGGCTTATCAACGGCGGTGCTCGGACGTCGTTTTTTCCCTCAAGCTCACCCTCGTTTAGAAGCGATTATGGCAACCAAAGAGCCGTTACGATTTAATGCTGATTGTCCATTACCCGATCCTTTTAACGGTATGTTATTAAATGAAGCTCAAGTCATTGATATTCATGATTGCCTAGGTTGTAGCTTATACGTCGAGGGGCAACTTGTTGGCGTCCTGACACTTGACTCACTGACTGTTGGCGCATTTGATAATATAGAAACCGTGGCCATTGAAACCTTTGCCGCGCTTGCCGCAGCAACATTACGCAATATCGCCCAATTTAATGCCCTAAAAGATCAACATAAAAAACAAAAATCACTGACTGATACCCTGATCCAACAAGCACGCTCACAGCAAGGTGAAATGATTGGTATTAGTCAAGTAATGCAACGATTGCGCACTAATATTGCCACTGTTGCAACATCTGACTATGCGGTATTAATCAGCGGTGAAACAGGTACTGGTAAAGAATTAGTTGCCCATGCGCTGCATGCTCAATCTTCGCGGGCTGACACACCAATGATTTATGTTAATTGCGCAGCATTACCTGAAGGATTAGCCGAAAGTGAGCTGTTTGGTCATGTAAAAGGCGCATTCACTGGCGCAAACAGCCATCGAGCAGGTAAATTTGAGTTAGCCGATGGAGGAACACTCTTTTTAGATGAAATTGGCGAATTACCGCTACTTTTACAAGCAAAATTATTACGCGTGATCCAGCAAGGTGAATTGCAACGTGTCGGCAGTGATCAACATTTACATGTTAATGTTCGCATTATCGCAGCAACCAACCGTCAATTAGAGGCCGAAGTCGAACTTGGTCATTTTCGTGCTGATTTATATCACCGCCTTAATGTCTTCCCTATCTTTGTACCGTCATTACGTGAACGCCATGACGATATTCCTGTGCTTGCGGGTTATTTACTAGAAAAAGTCCGCCATCAATTTAATATTCCTAATTTACATATTCATCCCAAAGTATTAAACATGCTTGAATCCAAATCGTGGCCGGGAAATATTCGTGAATTAGAACATACACTTACACGTGCAGCATTACGGGCAATTCAAGAGGAACAAACAACAATAACAGCCCAATATTTTGATCTCCCTCTCGACAGCGATGTTAAAAACACAACACAATTTTTCCCTGAACAATCACAGCCAATGCGCCAATTAGTCGAAGAGTACCAAAAACAGCTAATTGAACACATTCTTGAAAAAACAAACAAAAATTGGTCAAAATCGGCTGAGTTCCTGCAAATGGATCGTGGGAATCTTTATCGTATGGGAAAAAAATTGGGGATCAAATAGTATCAACACCGAACCAATGATGTTATTTAGACATCAATGACGATGTATTTATAACAACACACCTAAATACAAAACAAAATAAACATAGTAAAAACAATAACATAAAAACTGGCATAGTTAATGCTAAGTAGTGATTAGATCATATTTATAATTAAATAATCAAACGCTGGAGCTTTTTCATGTTTTGTATTCAATGTGAACAGACAATAGAAACACCGATCAAAAAGGGCTGTTCTTACGCCGCAGGTATGTGTGGTAAAACGGCTGAAATTTCAGATCTACAAGATGTGTTAGTTTATACCTTACAGGGAGTATCATACTGGGCAGATCTTGCACAAACGTTTGATATTGTTGATGACGAAATTAACCATTGGGCGCCGCGTGCATTCTTTTCAACGTTAACCAATGTTAATTTTGATCGTGATCGCATTCTAGCACTAACAAATATTGCGGCGAGTTATAAGGCACGTTTAACACAAGCCGTAACAGCAGCAATGACTCTTGCACAACAGCCATTACCTACCCTACCAGCAGTGGCTGAATTTGAATTACCAGATAATATTGACGCTATCTTAGCATTAGCACCACAGGTTGCTGTTAACCGCGGTTATGAAACGATCAGTGAAGATGTGATTGGCTTACGCTTATTATGCTTATATGGTTTAAAAGGCGCTGCAGCTTATATGGAGCATGCGCGAGTATTAGAGCAAACAGATAATGCTATTTATACACAATACCATCACATCATGGGTTGGTTAGGCACAGATCCAACTGATCTTAATGCATTACTTGAATGTTCAATGGAAATTGGCCTAATGAACTACAAAGTAATGGAAATGCTTGATTTAGGCGAAACCAATACCTTTGGTCATCCCGTACCGAGCCAAGTTAACGTTAAGCCAATTCAGGGCAAATGTATTTTAGTATCAGGACATGACTTGCATGATCTTGAAAAAATTCTACAACAAACTGAAGGTAAGGGTATTAATGTTTACACCAATGGTGAAATGTTACCAGCTCACAGCTACCCAGAACTAAAAAAATATCCTCACTTAGTGGGTAACTATGGTAGTGCTTGGCAGAATCAACAACTTGAATTTGCGAATTTCCCTGGCGCAATCGTAATGACATCAAACTGTCTAATTAACCCAAATGTAGGTCAATATGCAGATCGTATATTTACACGTAGCATTGTAGCATGGCCTGGTGTCACGCACATTGACGGTGATGATTTTGCTCAAGTTATTGATTGTGCATTAGCATTAGATGGCTTTAAGCACACAGAAATCGAACATATGATCACTATCGGTTTTGGTCGTAATGCATTAATGGCAGCCGCACCTGCCGTTATCGATCAAGTTAAACAAGGTAATATCGGCCACTTCTTCCTTGTTGGTGGTTGTGATGGTGATAAAGCAGAACGCAGTTACTATACTGATTTTGCAGCACAAGTCCCTCAAGACTCAGTAATTTTAACGCTTGCTTGTGGTAAATATCGCTTTAATAAAAATAACTTTGGCGATATTAATGGCATTCCTCGTTTACTCGATGTAGGCCAATGTAATGATGCTTATTCTGCTATTCAATTAGCACTCGCGTTAGCGAAAGAGTTTGATTGTGGTATCAATGAGTTACCACTAACATTAGTATTATCTTGGTTTGAACAAAAAGCGATTGTGATCTTATTGACCTTATTTGCATTGGGTGTCAAAGGTATCTACACAGGTCCAACAGCGCCTGCATTTTTAACTGATAATCTATTGGCAATTATTGCTGAAAAATTCGATATGCGTCCAATCTCAACCCCTGAGGAAGATCTTAAAACTATCTTAGGCGCGTAATCTCAAGCACATAATATTATTGCCTCTGCTATTTACTTAAATAGCAGAGGCTTTATTTATTCATCTCGTTTTTTATAGGTATGATAATGTTAGAAAAATGGCACAATCACCAACCCGAAACATTTATTTGTATCAATAAGTGGCAACAAACACCAGACACTGTAACCATCGAATTACAGCCACAGGTTAATACTGAATCTATTGATTTCAAACCAGGGCAATTTGTTAGTTTAGGTATTCGTATCGATAACAAATTACTCTTTCGTGCCTATTCCATTAGTTCAATACCACACCGTTCTACACTGCAATTAACCATTAAGCGGGTCGATGGTGGCAAGGTTTCAACCTACCTAGTAAACACACTAACGATTGGCGATAACGTACAATTATTAAAACCAACGGGTGAGTTTAATTGTATTGATCACCCACCTGAAAACCAAAGTGTACTGTTGATCAGTGCTGGTTGTGGTATCACACCTGTCTATTCGATGGCTAAATATTGGCTTGAGCATAACGCAAACATTGATATTTGCTTTATTCATGTCGCGAAAAGCCCTTCACAAACACTATTTTTTGAGCAATTAGTACAATTAGATCGTGAGCACAGTAATTTTAACTTACAGTTATTATTAAAAGATAACGCTGATACTGAATTCCATCAAGGACGTTTAAATCAGCAGTGGCTTGAACAATTAACACCAAATCTCCATCAGCGAACTGTTTATTTATGCGGTCCGGAAGGTTTTATGGAAGATGTAAGCCATTATTTACAAAAACTTAATTTTAATATGGCACAATTCTTTCAGGAAAGTTTTACGCCAACGATAGCGCCTATAGCAGAAGAAGTAACGAAGACAGTGAATGTTGATATTCCAGCTTTTAGCCAAACATTAACGGTTAATCATGGGGACAATTTAGCAACAACACTTGAGAATGCTAATTTGCCAATTCTTGTTGCTTGTCGTAGTGGTGTTTGTGGTTCATGTCGCTGTAAAGTAACACCCAACAGCGTTAGCTCAACCAGTGATATGACATTAACAGCTGAGGATATCGAACAAGGTTATGTTCTTGCTTGTTCATCAACGATTATGAACAATACGGAAGTAAGCTTTCAGTAAACTGCTAAGTTCTAAATAAAAACCCGCATCTAAACAGACTATTTATTAATCATGCTCGTGATTAATTATCATAGAACGTAAATACAGGTTTTTTATTGTCTCTAATATAATGCGATTAGATCTCTTTCATTGCTGAAACAACAGATGGATCATTAATCAAGTTAAATAATAAACTCTTAGCAGCTGTTCTCTGCGCATCAGACAATACTTTCTTAGGGTTTTCTCTTGATTGAATCAGGATATTTGTGATGAATTTACTGTTTGTACCTGATAATTCATAGACAAATCGAAGCGTATCAAGCAACTCATTTTGCGGCAAACTGTAAACAGCCATCTCGCAACTAAGACCATCCATTGCAAGAAAATTATTTACGACAGCTTTACGCTCTGCCTTAAATATTTCTTTCGCTTTAAACCCGTCAATAAGTGCCTGTACTCTATCAGCGATAGCAACAGGTACTTCCATTGTTTTAGTTTCATGAGTCATTATTGCTTCCCCTGTATTCATTCATATCTGATATTAATATTTATTTATATAATTCATAAGCATGAACGATAATTTTATCACCAATTTAGCTTAATACTCTAACCACAAAAGCTAAACTACTTTACTACTCTAGCATATTAATGTCGTTAAATATGCAAGATAATAGCAACAATAGCCACATAACAACATTTAATAAAAATAAAAATAAACCATTAATTATCAAAGCATTAATAAAACAAAAAATACAAAAAGCTAAGTTTAAACCACTATTTTTCAAAAAAAACACAAAAATAGGTGTACATCAGCACCACAGCTGTTATTATCCATCTCGCTCTGTTGTTTAAGAGTTATTAAATGCAACACCAAGTAACAGTTAAACTAAAGCTACATTGACGGTTTCGTTTTGTATCTCTGTGTTTCCCTTGTATTGGCAGTAACATTAATAATTTAACCACGTAGCACATCGCATTTTAGCGGTTAATTAATCTCAACTAATAAGGGACATCTCATGTCTAACAAAACAACTGGTCTAGTAAAATGGTTTAACGAAGAGAAAGGTTTTGGTTTCATTACTCAAGACAACGGCGGTGCTGACGTATTCGTTCACTTCCGTGCTATCGCTTCTGAAGGTTTCAAAACTCTTGCTGAAGGCCAAAAAGTGTCTTTTGAAGTAGAGCAAGGCCAAAAAGGTCTTCAAGCTGCAAACGTTGTAGCTCTATAATTTATCTTCATTGATAAATAAAAATGCTGGCTAAGGCCGGCATTTTTTATATCCGTCATTTGGTAAAAAGAAAGAAAAGCCAACTATTTTTTATATCGTCGGCTTTAGTATTCAGCATTCAAATAGCATTATGGGTGTATAACTATCGGCGCAAGGCATTGAGCTTACTTTGCACGACACCAAACACCGTATTCGATGGATAAAACCCCTGCTCAGCTTCCACACCTACCGCATTACCAGTAAATATTTCAATTGCTTGTGAAACATGGTTTATCGCCCAAATGGTAAATTCACCTTTTTCAACAGCTTCAACAATATCTTTACGTAACATTAAATTATGCACATTAGATTCAGGAATAATGACCCCTTGTCCTGATGTACGTCCTTTAATACCACAGACATCAAAAAAACCTTCAATTTTCTGATTTACACCACCAATTGGCTGCGCTTCACCAAACTGATTCATTGAACCGGTGATCGCAATATCTTGTCGTAATGGTAAACCAGAAAATGCGGAAATAATCGCACATACTTCCGCCATCGATGCGCTATCACCATCAACGCCACCGTATGATTGCTCAAAAGTAAGGTGGGTTGTTAACGGAATTTTTGCTGTTTTTCCAAACACAGAGGCTAAATATGCTGAGAGGATCATCACCCCTTTTGAGTGAATATTACCGCCTAACTCAGCACTGCGTTCAATATCAAATACTTCACCACTACCATAAGCCGTTGTTGCGGTGATTCGACTTGGCGCGCCAAACTGGTAATCAGAGGTTGCGATCACCGACAATGCATTTACTTGTCCAACAGCCTGTGAATCAACATCAAGCAGTGTGGTGCCTGTGACGAAACTTTGCATAACATGATCTTTTAAACGACTTACTCGAAGTTCTTGATTTAACATTGCTTGTTCAACATGACTACTGCGGATCATGGTCGCATTAGAAGCACGCGCTACATAGTTAGTTTCACGTAATAAATTAGCAATATCTGCCGAATGTAGCGATAACTTATTTTGATCATCAGCTTGGCGAGAGCTGTATTCAATGATACGAGCAATAGCTTTACGATCACAATGCAGCATATCGTTATCATGCACAATACTGGCAATAAAGCGTGCATAATGCTCTTCTGAGGTATCATTACGCGGCATATCATCTTCAAAATCAGCTGTTACACGAAACAGTTCTTTAAACTCTGGATCGTAGTGTTGTAATAACTGATAGGTTTGATAATCACCAAACAGAATGATTTTTACATTGAGAGGAATGGCTTCTGGCTCTAATGAAATTGTGCCAGAAAGTGTCACCTCTCGCTCAAGAGAGCTTAAATTGAGCTTTTGTGCTCGCAATGCACGTTTGAGACCATCCCAAACATACGGACGCTCAAGCACTTTTACTGCATCCATCATCAACACACCACCGTTAGCACGATGGAGACTACCAGCACGAATTAAAGAAAAGTCAGTAAACACGGTACCTTTGTAGGTCGCGTTTTCTATATAACCAAAAATCGAATGGTAACTTGGACTTTCTTCAACTTCGATCGGAAATTTACATTCATCACTTTGATGTACTAACACATTAACTTGATAACGACGCGGCATCTTTTTATCTAATGATGCATAAGCGAGTGCTACTTGCTCTTCATTTTCTTCAAGAAAAATATCAATATGATCTAAAATATCAGCATACATATCAGCTAAATATGCTTTTACATCCGCCACCTTTTTATATTTTACTTGCAGATCTTTAATACAATGGCCAACAACTTCTTGAGCAATATTTTCATCAAGTTTTTGTTGCTTCTCTGAATATTGTTCTTCCCATTCTGTAAGCTTACGTACAATACCACGCAACTCAGCTTCCAGTGCATTAATGGTATTTTCAAAAGCGAGCTGTTCATCTGCTGACAAGGCTGCAAAACTAGCTTCTGTGTGTGGCTCTTTTCCATTCATTGCTACTAACTGATAATCACCTTGATTGGTGATTGAAACGCTAATACCCCGTCCTTCGGCACTTTGTGTAAGAGACTTTAATGTTGCTTCTTGCTTTGACGCTAATTCCGCTTTTAATTTTTCAGCACGCGAGTAATAAAGCTCATTATCAAACGCTAATGGAAACGCTTTTACTAACCGTTTCATTAAGTTTTCAATGTCTTTTTTAAAGCTACAGCCTTCGCCTGCGGGTAGCTTTAATACTTTAGGGCTGCGTGTATCACCAAAATTAGACACGTAGCACCAATCATACAAGGTATGACTATTGCCATTAGGCTCATGTCGATTTAAATAACGCATCACCATGGTGCGTTTACCTAAGCCATTACGACCAATGGCATAAATATTGTAGCCTTTTTCTTTTATCGACATCGCAAACTCAACTGCATGTTGAGCGCGTTCCTGTCCTACAATTTCATCTAATGGTGTAAGGTACTTGGTTGACTTACACGCATCACTCAATCCGTTTAGGGCTGCAATACGATACAGCTTGTCACTGGTTAGAGGCGCTAAAGGCATAATCGATCCCTCTTGTTTATGACACTTATTCTAAGTTTACGCACAAATAACTGACTATTAGGTGAGAGAAACTATATTTAGTGCGAAAGATCTCACTATTACACTGATTTTGCTTTAATTTTAACCAAAAAAAAGCCCAATCCAATATTTGTATTACTACAAATACCACATTGAGCTTATTTTTTATGCTTTATATCAATTACATGGTCAAAATAGACCTTTAGCCTATACTTGCCATCGCACCTTTACCTACACCCTCGTAGGCAAAAACATCAAGTCGATCTATGGCAACTAATTGCGGTTTAAGCTGTTCTGCAATATAGCAAGCTAACAACTCAACCGTGGTATCAGTGGCTAATATTTCAGTCACTGACTTTGCGATTGCTAATTCAAATTCACCTTGTGGCGCGGTATAGCGAAAGCCATAATGTGTTTCATCATTGATGTTTGCCGCAGCCGCACTTAAATTTAACTCACTAACACTGATAACATCTTCTTGTGAGCCTAAGTAAATATCTTGCCAACGTTGTGCCCATTGTTGTTCCAATTCAGCATTACGTTGACCATTAACTACTAACTCAACTGGTGAACGGTGTCCATGCGCAATGCGCTGACAATTACCATCATGCTTTTTCAAGCCATGGCTGTAATGATAAAACGCACCGTCAATATTTTCGTGACGTAAGGTAATTTCTAGTCCTTGTACATTACTTGGTAAATTGCCAAGTAACACTTGCTGTACATGCTCTGTTACGGTCTCAATAGTGATCGCTTCAGCATCAACAAAACAAAATGCCTGTTCTGGACTATGTAAGTAAATCGCATGCTGCTCGCTGACTAAATCAACCGTCATGTAATCCGCTTTAGTGGTTGCTGTTTGAATGGCAGTTGATGCAGTAGGAATCAATAAGCGGTGATCAACATATTGATCAACGAGTTGTTTAATTTGCTTTTTTACACGGCTGAAATCAAGCACCATACTCATTTCATTCAACTCACCCGACATCACCACATCAAGAATCCAACTCTCACCCACCATTCCCCGTTGTGGGCACAAGTAAGATGCGTCAATTACAGTGAGATCTCTAACAAATAGCTTCAAGGTGAAGTCCTTTATTGATAATGGTTGTCGTTTACTAGGGGGATGCATTATACGCGGCTAAACGGGTGAGTAAACCTTCTGTTTACTCACCATTTAATAAAATGGCCTCAATCATTATTAAATCAAATTTAATATTCATCAAAACCACACCTACAAATAAAAAAAGCGCATTAAAAACGGTAATTTAATGATGCATACCCTGTTGAAACACTTTTAATTTGCGAGATGATTTTATTTGATGACCAGGGTTTAATATCTTCGCCTTGTGTTGCAGTATGACGCACACCAACTTCAGCAGATATGTTATTTGAGATCCGCCATGCAACACCGGCCTGAATACCAAGCACTTCACCTGACTGACTATGTGAGCCATACTGTTGGCCTTTACTATCAGCGATCATATAACCTAAATGGGCACCAATGAATGGATTAATACTTTTATCTGCGCGGAAAATATAATCAGCATTTAATAAATGCAATGTCATATCTGTTTCAATAGCTTTAATATCATTAAAATTAGATTCAGCTGTCATTTTTTGCCAGCTGTAATAAAGCCGTCCTGCACCACCAGCCGTATAATAACCAATATTTGCACCGACAAAACCTGCACTATCAGGCGAAGATAAACTATCGTTGCTGCTATTATTGATATTTGCAGTCATACTAATATTAGTTTTCCCTCCCGTAACACCTATAAAATAATGACCACTATCATCAAATTTAACTGATGGTGCTACCGTGTTCGCATCACTAACTGGCTGTAAAACAAAGGCTTCAGATGCTTGTACCGAGGCTGATAACAATGGCGCAGTCATTGCACTCATAATGATAGTTTTATTGCTCATAGGTTACTTTGATCCTCATTGACCCTATAAAATGATATTACATCACTGATATTTATAATAAATTCCCATATTTCATCATACATCAATAATTCATCAAACCCGAGTAATAACCGTTATCACCTCATGTATGATGTTAAACAATTTACCAACATTTCAATGCCCTACAAAAAAATCGAATATAAAACTGCAAAATTATTATGCCATTAGGGAATATATAAAAGTGATATTCCTCACAAAAACAGCTTAACTTTCCCCGTATAACTATCACATTATTCACCCGATATTATGAAGAACATGAAAAAAATCACCTTTTTAGCCTCTGCTATAACAGCGGCATTTACTGCAGTAGTGGCATTACCTGCTAGTGCTTGTACTACTATCTTAGTTGGTAATCAGGCAACAACAGATGGTTCTTACATTATTGCTCGTAATGAAGATTACCAAGCGACCAACGCTAAACATTTTGTGTTTCACCCCGCGGAAAAAATGCAAAAAAGTGATTTCCACGGTAATGCGAATAATTTTACCTACCCTGCTGCTAAAGATGCACTGCAATATACATCAATGTCAGACTTTGATACCCACAATAAGAGCATGGGCGAAGTCGGCTTTAACTCTGCTGGCGTAGGTATGTCAGCAACAGAAACTATCTATAATGGCGCCAAAGCACTTAAAGCCGATCCTTATGTCACCAAGACGGGCATTGGTGAAGATGCAATTGAAAACGTGATTTTACCGCGTATCCACTCTGCAAAAGAAGGCGTAGAGTTACTTGGTAAGATCATTGAAACTCAAGGTGCAGCAGAAGGGTTTGGGGTAGCATTTGTTGATAATACCGGTATTTGGTATTTAGAAAGTGGTAGCGGTCACCAATGGATGGCAGAGAAAATTCCTGCGAATAAATACTTCGTTTCAGCAAACCAAGGGCGTTTAAGCACTTACTTACCCAATAATCCTAATTACATGGCTTCACCAACATTAGTCAGTTTTGCTGAACAACATGGGTTATATAAAGCAGAAGCAGGCAAGTCATTTAACTTCCACGCCGCTTATTCACAAGATACACCTAACGATGTGACATATAACTATCCACGCGTGTGGACGTTACAGCATATGTATACCAAAGGCTTAACGACTAAGATCGACCAAGGCACAACGTTCCCTGTTTTTCTAAAACCAACCAGAAAATTGAGTGTTGCTGATGTTGAACAAGGTCTACGTAATCATTACCAAGGTACGTCACACGACCCTTATGCAACCCAAAACCCGAAAGAAACTTACCGCCCAATTTCGGTATTCCGCACTCAAGAATCACACGTATTGCAAGTCCGCCCTAATTTACCGACTGCCATTGGTGATGTAGCTTACATTTCATACGGTATGAGTGCGCTTGGTGTTTACATTCCTTATTACCAAGGTATGACTGAAGTACCACATGCATTAACTATTGGTACAGATAAAGCTGATAGTGCATCTGCTAATTGGGCATTCCGTAAGCTGCAAACCTTAGCAATGACCAACTGGAAGGTATTCTCTCCGATTGTTCAAACGGCTTATCATAAGTTTGAAGTACAAACGGCATCTAAACAACGTGAACTTGAAAAACATTACCTTAAAATTTACAAACGTCAGCCTAAAAAAGCACAAGCCTTGATCAATCAATTTGAGAAGACAACGGTTGCAGATGCATTGGCATTGACCGATCAATTAACCAATACTTTATTTACTAAAATGACATACACCACAGATATGACTTATCATTTTGAAGGTGCATAAGCTTTATTAGATTAAGCATATAAAAGTAGAACAAGAAGATCTGTTACGGTCTTCTTGTTTTATCAATACAACCATTTAGCGCAAAAAACCACACAATTAAAAATTCGTATTATTACAGAATAAATTAAGCTTTGGTGATCATCCGTAAAGTATGTTTTACCCAATAAAATGCTAACGCAGCAGGGGCCAATAAAATAATTATCGCAGCGACATAGCTAATAACTGTAGGTAAGCCTATCCCCCATGCGAATGCAAACGCAATTCCACTGATTGCGTCGGTTATCATTTTAAACAATGAATACTGACTTATAAGTAATGGTAACCACGGTAAAATTAATATCCCAACACTGACACTGACGATATTTATTTTAGTACTTTGCTTAAACATTTATAGAATTCCTCATCAATACATCATTATTGTTAGTGTGATAGGACTATTTAGCAAACAAAATTATAAACAGCATCTAAATACTGAAAAATTTGACGTAATTAACGATAGATTATTACCCGTAAGTAAAAGTAATTTAACGTTTACAGTCATTATCATTTACTTAAAATTAAATATAATAAGTCCACACAACATCAACTTCTTTGATGTTATTTAACTGTCTTTTGCTGTGTATTCCTGATTGCTGAAATAGCAACCTTTTCCTATTTGGAGGACACAATGAATCAACAACGCGCAGAAAACCTTTATTACTACCTTAGAGAACAAAACACGCCACAAAAAGAAATGAATGTGGTGATCAAACAACTTATTGATAATTACAATATTAATTTATATCCACTCGATCGTCGTTACCGTTCTCGTATTGGTTATTCCCCTAATCGCTACGATATTAACAGTTATGGTACTGCAGGTTCACGCACTATGAATCAAACTCGTGGTATGCAAAAAACGCATTAATAAAAAACCCCAATAATCATAAATCGACTATTGGGGTAAATATTTTGATACGTGTATTAACGTTACGACTTAATACCGATGTTTATCAAGTTAGCCTTTAAGACGATCAACGATTAATGGTACTAAAGAAGTATAAGCATACCATCCAGCCGTAACAATTATAATCGACCACACGATACGAGAGAACCATTGTGTCCGCTGCATATGACGTGAAGGATCTGGCTCACCACAATGAGGACAAAAATGGGCGCGGCGAGAAACACTACCATCACAAGCTGGACAATCAGTTAAACGCTTAGAGCGAGGCTTTGTCATAGTTTCAGTCACTATTTTATCATTAACGGCATCAGAATTTGATGCTGGCTGACTAAAATCAGGGGTATTCGCCGGTGGCGCTTTATGCCCTGAACGTTTTTCTGCGTGTAATGAAAACGATACTTCATGCTGAGCATTATCGTCATCAAGTGCAGAAAATTCAGTTGTTTTCACGGTAATTCACCCTTTGATTAATTTCTGTGCACAGAATACGCAATATAAAAATAATAGTCTCAATTAATCTTGTTACGAGCACAATATTAACACCAAGATTACTAAATCCATACCTCTAAAGTAGTTGCAACAACCTTGCCTGCCGTTCGTTATTACTGCCTATATAGCAATAAATATAACCAGTGCTTATTTCTAATGCTACACTCTTAATGCACACTCGATTTCATATGATTGGTAAAGGAGTGCCATTTGATGCTAAAAATACTTATAGCCCTATTCGCTAGTGCCATTATCACAATGCCTATCACCGTTACAGCTACGACAATCGAAATAGCGCATCCCTGGTCTAAAGCGGTTCCACCCACATCCAATGTCGCAGCAGCTTTTTTATCCATTATTAATCATAGTGATGTTGACGATACGCTTATTGGGGCAAGTTCACCTATTGCCGGAATAGTTGAGTTACATACACAAAATCATAACAACGGATTGATGCAAATGCGTCAAGTTGAAACAATTAATGTCGCAGCTGAACAGCAACAACAATTAGCCCCTGGCGGTTTGCATGTGATGTTATTTAATCTTACTGAAGTGCCAACGATTGATTCACACTTTCCATTAACACTGACCTTTAAGTATGCCGGCGAAATAACAGTCAATGTTGCCGTTAAAGCTGCAACATACAGCGGAAGTGATAATGGCACAACACATGATGTAAGCCATGGTATGCAACACCACCATTGATTATTCCAGCGTACATCGTTGTATGTACGCTGCAAAAGATGCCACATACTAGCTATCAATTAACGCCCATTAACGTTTTATATTTCATGATGGCTTGTTGGCAAAAATCACGCTCATCATCATCGTCAATATTATTGGTTAACTCAGCAAACGCCTCATAACCGACTTTACCGTTTTTCACTTTCCAAACAGTATAAGAAGCTTGCTTATCTAACTCGATACGCATTCTTTCACTATCTGATAATTGGGTTAAATTATACATCGTCTTCTCAGCCTTCTTTTTTATTAATTCTACCCAAGATCATGCTCAAGAAGAACCTCTTTCACACCATCAATGATGACACTCAATTAATCATGAAAAACCGATATAACGATCGCCAGCAATGTAATGGATTACATTTTTTGGTTGATCATTTTTTTATTAGCTATACAAAAACAGTGGTAAAAAACAAAAAAAATCAAAATATCAATATATTAAGCGTTAAAAAAATTACCAATGACTTAATTATGCATTTAATTAACCTTAAAAAAGAAAACGATACCTTTCACACTTTCAACAGATTTGGTAATCAATGCCATGCATTAACTAAAACAGCCCAATTTTTGTGATCCAGATCTCAAGAGTAGAATGTTTTATTCAATAAACTAGTTCCATAAATTGAAGCATAATTATTGCTTCTGAATAACTCATAACCTTAGGAGCACTTCATGGCTACTCCACATATCAATGCTGAAGTTGGCGATTTTGCAGAAACTATTTTAATGCCTGGTGACCCACTACGCGCACAGTTTATTGCAGAAACTTACCTAGAAAACGTAAAACGTGTTTGTGATGTTCGCAGCATGTACGGTTTCACTGGTACTTATAAAGGTAAGCCAGTATCAGTAATGGGTCATGGTATGGGTATTCCATCTTGCTCTATCTATGTCCATGAGCTAATTCGAGATTTTGGTGTTAAAAACATCATTCGTATTGGTAGCTGTGGCGCTGTTCATGATGACGTTAAATTAATGGACGTAATCATTGCAATGGGTGCTTCAACTGACTCAAAAGTTAACCGCATCCGTTTTGCTAACCACGATTTCGCAGCGATTGCTGACTACCACTTACTTGAAACAGCTGTAAACCAAGCACGCGCACAAAATGTTGCAGTTCGTGTTGGTAACGTATTCTCAGCAGATCTATTCTACAGCCCAGAAGTTGGCCTGTTTGATAAGATGGAAAAATTAGGCATTTTAGGTGTTGATATGGAAGCTGCTGGTATCTACGGCGTTGCTGCAGAACTTGGCGCTAAAGCACTAACAATCCTAACAGTATCTGACCATATTAAACGTGGCGAAAAGTTAAGTGCAGAAGCACGTCAGCATTCTTTCAATGAAATGATGAACGTAGCATTAGAAACTGCCATTAATTTATAATATCTTATTGTGATAATACTGGCTGTAACGATAAGTCTGTTATAAAGATTATTAGAGTGAAAAATATATCTGTAGTGATGTGTTTTTCACTTTTTTTATACCTATTAATAGCAATTTTATTCAAAAAAAAATAATTCTAATAATATTAAAGCAACATCATTACGCTTAAGTATAATCATGACCACCTCAACATAACTCGGTGACGATCGATGACTTTATCCTCTATGCAAACGACATTGGATCAACTACCGCCAGCTTGTGATGATATTCAATTCAATTACTGTAAAACCGTTGCCTGTGCCAACTTTAGTCGCACAGACCCACAGCTCTATGTATTACAAAAAAATAATTTACAGCGTCCAATACTGATTTGCCGAGAGTGTGGCGCATTTCCACCGGTACTTAGTAACCATGACGTTATTGCAGAAAAACAGCGCCTAGCACAGCAACAAAATAGTGGTTTAGCTGCATGTTCAAATTCTGATTGTCCACATAATGGCTTACCCGTTCTTACCTATCGCCAGCTTTATCATGCGTTTGGCTTTAGTGGTGAACGTCAACGTTATCGGTGTAAATCTTGCCATCATACCTTTGTCGATCCATGGTCTAACGGTAATAATAAGCATCAACTACAACAAAAATTATTAGCCTATTTATTTACCGGTTATACCGTACGAGAGATTTGTCGTCGGCTAGTGATTAATCCGAAAACCTTTTATGATCAACTTAATCATATCGCTGCTCGATGCCGCCACCAACTAACAATTTTTGATGCGCGGTTAGGCAAATACGCTCAAACACGTCACCTTGCAACAGATCTAACCCCATTGCAGCCTCACAGTGACAATGGCGTATTATGGATCGCTACCGCTGAAGCAGATTCTGGTTATGTGGTCAGTCAACATGTTAATTATCAAACGCAGCAACCAGTAACAACTTACGTTAACCAGCACGATGCATATCATATTGGTACCCGTTTTATCGCCCCGCATAGCTATTATCATTCGACTAATACCGTCGTGACTTCACAGGGACTACTCGCACATATTGATACAACTTATCGCCAAATCTTAGCCCGTAAAAATATGGAAAATCCATTGAGTGGTGAAGTCACTATTAACTACCCAACCAAAGGCTGCCTTATCCGTCCTCAATATACGGTCTACAGTCATTTTTTATATTTACGAGAGTTGCTCAATTCCAATATTCCTAGCCTCGCGGTATTTATGCCTCAAGAAACCTTATTACGTTCAGCCTGTTTGTCAGTGTTTATTGATCGGGTCAATAACCATACTCTCGATCCACTGTATGTTGTTGAAGACGCGCAATGGCAACACGGACAACACGCCGAAAAAATTGATATCGTATTAATGGGATGGTGGCGAGACCGCTGGGCATTCAGTCGTAATAAAGGCAGTAATAAAGGCATCTGTCATCTTGGTGGCAACAAAAAACAGCAACAACATTGGCTAACTGTTGCCACTCATCAAGCAGCGACGGTTTATCAACAACGTTTTTATGACCAATTTAGCCATATGGTCAATGAACCTCGACGAAAACTTCGCCCTGCCAGCTTGTTACCATTATTAGATATCTATCGTGCTTGGCATAACCTGTGCCATCAAAATAAAGCCGGCACAACCCCCGCACAAATATTAGGGTTAATGTCATCCCCCATGACCCTTGAACAATTATTGCAATAAGCAAGACTGTGTTATTTATAAGCACTCACTATAGATGCCATTAGATCACTATCTAATGGTTTTTTTGCACTTATTTTAGCGTCCAATATCATTTAAAAATGCTTCGCTTTAGCCCTTCCCTAGCTAAGCAAATGATCAATAGCCAGATCAAATGTTCACTCAATAATAAGTAAAAAAACACCTCACATTTACTCAACAAAGATAATTTAAATTTTATCTGGCTTTTATTGCGATCAAAACAGGATTTATTCCCATTTTGAATTGACAAAAAAGCCAAAAAAGTCAATTATCAATCTATCAAATGCTCTTACACATTCCATCCGCTCACGCGATGAGTTAATGGTTATAATCAATGTGGTTAAGAGTCAGTATGAATTCTTTTGAACATAGTGGCATTTCAAGCTATAACTGATGCCATCATGACATAAGCCATATACATAAGGTCGATAGATATGAGCACAAAACTAGAACAACTACGCGCACTAACTACTGTTGTTGCTGACACTGGTGACATCAAAGATATCAGCAAATACCAACCAGAAGATGCGACAACAAACCCATCATTGATCTTAAAAGCAGCACAAATTGCTGAGTACGCACCTCTAATTGACCAATCTATTGCTTACGCAAAAGCACAAAGCGATGATAAAGCACAACAAATCCAAGATACTTGCGACATGCTTGCAGTAAACATTGGTAAAGAAATCCTAAATGTTGTTCCTGGTCGTATCTCAACAGAAGTTGATGCTCGCCTTTCTTACGACACAGAAGCAAGTGTTATTAAAGCACGCCATCTAATCAAACTTTATAATGATGCGGGTATCACAAATGATCGCATCCTTATTAAGTTAGCATCTACTTGGGAAGGTATTCGTGCTGCTGAGATTCTTGAAAAAGAAGGCATCAACTGTAACCTAACACTACTATTCTCTTTTGCTCAAGCGCGTGCATGTGCTGAAGCTGGCGTATTCCTAATTTCACCATTCGTTGGTCGTATTATGGATTGGTACAAAGCAAAAGAAGGCCGTGATTTTGAAGCACAAGAAGATCCAGGCGTTATCTCTGTAACTAGCATCTACGACTACTACAAAGAACACGGCTATAATACTGTTGTTATGGGCGCAAGCTTCCGTAACATCGGTGAAATTCTTGAGCTAGCTGGTTGTGACCGTCTAACTATCAGCCCACAACTTCTTCAAGAGCTTGAAGATGCTACTGGCACTGTAGAGCCTAAGCTTGTTGCAGCGACAGAACTAAAAGATCGCCCAGCAGCAATGACTCACGCTGAATTCCTATGGGATCACAACCAAGAAGCAATGGCTGTTGAGAAACTAGCTGAAGGTATTCGTAACTTCGCAGTTGACCAAGGCAAATTAGAGACAATGATCGCAGATCGTCTTTAATTACTAAGCATTATTTCAGAAAGCGGCTCATCGAGCCGCTTTCTTAAGTTTACATTTACCTAAATATTTGGTGAAAATACTATGGAACGTAAAATGTTAGCTAACGCAATTCGTGCCCTAAGCATGGATGGCGTACAACAAGCAAATTCTGGTCACCCTGGCGCGCCTATGGGTATGGCTGATATCGCAGAAGTACTTTGGCGTGGTCACATGAACCACAACCCACAAGATCCTAAATGGGCTGATCGCGACCGTTTTGTATTATCAAACGGCCACGGCTCTATGCTTATTTACTCTCTACTTCACCTAACAGGTTACGACCTATCAATTGATGATCTTAAAAACTTCCGTCAATTACATTCAAAAACACCAGGTCACCCAGAATACGGTTACGCACCTGGCGTTGAAACAACAACAGGTCCTTTAGGCCAAGGTATTACTAACGCTGTTGGTATGGCGCTTGCTGAAAAAGCAATGGCTGCACAATTCAACCGTGAAGGTCATGATATCGTCGATCACCACACTTACGCTTTCATGGGCGACGGTTGTATGATGGAAGGTATCTCTCACGAAGCGTGTTCTCTAGCAGGTACTTTAGGTCTTGGTAAGCTAGTTGCTTTCTGGGATGACAACGGTATCTCTATCGATGGCGAAGTAGAAGGTTGGTTTGCTGACGATACTGCTAAGCGTTTTGAAGCATACGGCTGGCACGTGATCCGTAGCGTTGATGGCCACGATGCAGCAGCAATCAATGCTGCTATCGAAGCTGCAAAAGCTGAAACAACTAAGCCTACTTTGATCTGTTGTAAAACAATCATCGGTTTTGGTTCGCCAAACAAAGCTGGCTCTCACGACTGTCACGGTGCTCCACTAGGCGCTGACGAAATCAAAGCAGCACGTGAATTCCTAGGTTGGACATATGGTGCATTTGAAATCCCTGCTGAAATTTACGCAGAGTGGGATGCAAAAGAAGCTGGTAAAGCAAAACAAGCATCTTGGAATGAGAAGTTTGCAGCATACACAGCAGCATTCCCTGAGCTAGCGGCTGAGTTTACTCGTCGTATGACAGGTGGTCTACCTGCTAATTGGGAAGCAGAAACAAACAAAGTTATTGCTGATCTACAAGCAAACCCAGCTAACATTGCCTCACGTAAAGCCTCTCAAAACGCACTTGAAGCATTTGGTAAACTATTACCTGAATTCATGGGCGGTTCTGCTGACCTAGCACCATCAAACCTAACTATGTGGTCTGGTTCTAAGTCAATTACACCTGAAGATGCATCAGGCAACTACATTCACTACGGCGTACGTGAATTTGGTATGACTGCAATGATCAACGGTATGGCACTGCACGGTGGTTTTGTTCCTTACGGCGCAACATTCCTAATGTTTATGGAATACGCACGTAACGCACTACGCATGGCTGCTCTGATGAAAGTTCAGAACATTCAAGTGTACACTCACGATTCTATCGGTCTTGGCGAAGATGGTCCAACTCACCAACCTGTTGAGCAAGTATCATCACTACGCCTAACACCAAACATGAGCACATGGCGTCCATGTGACCAAGTTGAATCTGCAGTTTCTTGGAAATACGCGATCGAGCGTAAAGATGGTCCAACATCTTTAATCTTCTCTCGTCAAAACCTAACTCAACAAGATCGTACTGCTGAGCAAGTTGCTAACATCGTTAAGGGTGGTTACATCCTTAAAGATTGTGCTGGTAAGCCAGAGCTAATCTTAATCGCAACGGGTTCTGAAGTAGGTATCGCAGCAGAAGCATACGCAGAGCTAACAGCTGCTGGCCGTCAAGTACGTCTAGTGTCTATGCCTGCTACTGACCTGTTCGATAAGCAAGATGCAGCTTACCGTGAAAGCGTTCTTCCAGCAGATGTTACAGCACGTATCGCTATCGAAGCGGGTATTGCTGACTACTGGTACAAGTATGTAGGCCTTAACGGTCGCATCATCGGTATGACAACATTTGGCGAATCAGCTCCTGCTGAAGAGCTATTTAAAATGTTCGGCTTTACTGTTGAGAACATCGTAAACACTGCTAACGAGTTACTTGCTTAAGCATATATCGCTAAGTCGTAGTAGACGTTAAAAAATAAAGCCGAGTATTTATACTCGGCTTTTTATTTATCCTTATTTTATTATTATCCCAAATAAAGCACTCTCTATCCTATATATATCCACATATATGCGATATAACTTACTATATTTAATGTTCATTATTAAATCAAAAAATAAAATACGTCTTTATTTTAAAATTTAACAACTCTTTTATTGGTTGTTATTTGTGCATATTATTTATTAATATAAATACCCCTTTCCATTTATATTAATAAATAACTGAAGCTATTAATATAAACACTCATGTATGGGCTTTTTTTGTATGTAATAAACCTATTTTATATATTGGGCAATTAGCAAAAATAGAATATTTGATTATAAAAAAGTGTATTGTTCAAATTTAAAATAAGCGTAAATTAAATTCCATAGACAGACACAAACTTACTTATAACGCTGTTTATCAAAGGATTTAGATATGTCACATTTTAATAGCCAAGAACATCAAGGTTCACAAAAAGCACATCAACATACTGCTGAAGCTGAACATGAAAAAATGGAACGTCGTTACGGTGAAGAAGTAGAACATAAACATAACCATGACCATCATGAAGTTCGTGACCATGAAAAAAGCCATCCACATACACAACACGGTGGCGATCCAAAAGGCCATAAACATCCAGAACAAACTCATGGCGACCGTCATGAACATGACGAACATCGTCATCACAAAACTAAAGAGCATGATCATAAAGAATCATCTCGTAACCATCACAAAACTTCAACTAAGTAATTAGTTAATAAATTTTAGTGATCAGTTAAAAGCCAATTTAATAACGATAATATTTATCGATTTAAATTGGCTTTTGTTTATATAGAATTAAATTTAATTATTATTCGGTAATAAATAAGGTGAAATAAACGCAAAGACTTCTGCTTCACATAATCCCAATGTTACTGCTATTCCCGCTTGCTTTAATACATCAATACCCTTTCCGCTGTTACGTGGATCAGGATCTAGAGTTGCTACAACCACTCGCTTTATCCCCTTTTCAACTAAAGTATGTGCACAAGACGGTGTTCGCCCCACAAATGAACATGGCTCTAATGTTACATAAGCCGTTATATCATCCAGTGGTTGATCATAATTTGCTAATGCCATCGCTTCAGCATGATGACCCCCCGGTGCTTGCGTAAATCCCTCACTGACAATCAAGCCGTCTTTTACTAACACACATCCAACAGGCGGATTGGGACGACAAGCAGGCAAAGCTTGATGCGATAATGTTAATGCTCGCTGCATAAAGCTTATTTCTTGCGCTAAGTTTGTCATAACACCTTCACTTTAATAGTCTCTAATTCAATATTCTATAACGAAATCAAGCTTAACCGTTATGTTGATACCATGAATAATATATGAATTTACAACTCACCCTCAATTCATGTGCGATAGGTTTAAATACCCTTACTAAATAACATGAGGTTTTTCATGAAACGATTAATCATAACCTTAACATTATCGTTAGCACTGCATTCATTATCCGCATTCGCAACACCACCAAGTACTACAGCAACACCATTACAGACTCAAGATATGATTGAATATATTGACCATAGCCATCAATTAACAACAACAGAGAAAGTCCAAACGGATGTAATACACTCAATCAATACCAATAATTATCTACAAATAAATTCTCACAAAGACGCCCATTTAGAGCAACGAGAAATAGCGCGGCGTCCAAAGAAAAAAAACACCTGTGCTTTTTACACTAAAGCACATACTCAACCTCAGTAATCATTCAGGTAATCCTTGCTACACTGTTATCAGTGCTCATTAATACTCAACTCGTCCAGCGCACTTTTGATTTTCATTGCTGGACGAAACTATCATTTCAGCTCAATTGAAACATAAACTATCATATAGTTATCATTTATATACTTTTTGCGTCTAATCATCGAAAAATTAAGCAAAAATTCCCCTCAAAGATATAAATTCATTTAAGGTTCAGAAAAGTTATGCTTTTATACATACTTGCTAAAATAAGCCAAGTGCTGACACTCGCACTCATTAAAAATAAAAGAACTGACGAGCATTATGTCTACGTTTAAAACGACAGTATTAACCAATGTTGTAAATTACCGCTTTATTAGCCTAATTGGGCTATCTATTATTACTG
Organism: Photobacterium aquimaris; assembly: GCF_002954455.1. Lineage (GTDB taxonomy): Bacteria > Pseudomonadota > Gammaproteobacteria > Enterobacterales > Vibrionaceae > Photobacterium > Photobacterium aquimaris. The sequence continues at coordinate 420,407 of NZ_MSCC01000002.1, read as the reverse complement.
CTGCTGCCGTATTCTCAATTAATACCACACCTTCAACTCACTATAAAGAGACCCAACTACCTTTAGTAACAAGTCCCCAAGTAGTATTAAAAACCCTGACCCCAGCGGCGGTCACTAAATATATTGTGTTACCGCCAACCTATGAATATAAAGTCAAAAATGGTGACACACTCAGTGAGATATTTGCACAATTAAATTTACCGCAAGCCGATGTTAAAGACATCATGGCTGCCGATTTAAATAGCTTACAAATTGATAACTTACGTCCAAATGATATCTTAAGATTTTGGGTGACAGACAGCAATCATCGTTTAAATAAAGTGCAGCTACAATTTAACGTTGCACATATGATTGACTACACTCGAGAAAAGAATAACGACTTTAGTGTTAAAGAAATTACCTTACCTGGCGTATGGCGTGAAAAAGTCATCAGTGGTGAAATTCATGGTAGTTTTAGTTCATCAGCAAAAAAAGCGGGCTTAAGTTACACAGATATTCATGAAATTATGGCTATCTTTAAAGACAAACTCAATTTCGATCGTGACCTAAAAACAGGTGACCGTTTTGAAGTTGTCAGCAAAGCAAAGTATGTTAATAATCAAGCCAGTGGTGATACTGAACTCCAAGCCGTTCGTTTGTACACCAATAAGCAGCAATTCTCTGCCTATTTAAACAGTGACGGTAATTTTTATGACCAAAATGGCGAAAGCTTACAACGGGCATTTTTACGTTATCCAACCGCAAAACGGTTCCGTGTTAGCTCACAGTTTAATCCTTATCGTCGTCATCCTGTAACAGGACGTATACAACCACATAACGGCGTTGATTTTGCTGCACCATCAGGAACCCCCGTACTCGCGACAGGTGATGGCGTTGTTACTCGCGTAACCAACCACCCTTATGCTGGTCGTTATGTGGTAATCAAGCATAGTGCCAATTACAGCACCCGCTATCTGCATAACAGCCGTATTCTAGTCAAGGTCGGACAACGAGTTAAACGTGGCCAAGAAATTGCGTTATCAGGTCGAACTGGTCGTGTGACTGGCCCGCATATTCATTATGAATTTTTAGTGCGAGGTAAACCTGTTAACCCATTAACAGCAAAAATTCCATTAGCAGCGTCAGTGTCACACCAACAGAAAAAAGAGTTTGAACTTGATGTAGCACAATATAATCGTCTAATGCGTCAGCCATTAACGCATAAAAACAGCGATATAGAAGTCGCTGCTAATGAACCTAAAAAAATATAATTATTACAATATAAGGCACTGTAGTACGACTACAGTGCCTTTTTATTATTTTTAGCAACCATAAACCCTCACAACCGATACAATTTGATACATTTCCGCTACTTTAAATCTAATTAAACGTGATATTGTTCCTGTTTTAAAATGGAATTTATGATTATTCTCAATATGTTATAACTCCATCACTTTCTATGCGTAAACATTAATCATATTCTAATTACCCATATACAGGATGTATCCATGGCCACAAAAAATACCCCGTTTGAATTTTCAGATTTAATGGTTGAACCGGGAAACCATATCAATTGCGAACTAGAAATTGCTCGTCTTTATACCCACTCTCCTTTATCGGTATCAGTTGATATTCTGCACGGAAAACATCCAGGCCCGGTATTATTAATTAATGCCGCAATACATGGCGATGAGCTCAATGGGATTGAAGTAGTTCGTCAAGTTATTGAAAAAATTGACTTATCAAAACTTCACGGCACTATTATTGCTGTACCTGTCGTTAACGTTTTTGGCTTTATTCATAAATCACGTTATTTGCCTGATCGTCGAGATCTTAACCGTTGTTTCCCAGGTGCTGAGCGAGGTTCAATCGCAGGACGAATGGCGTATCAATACTTTAATCAAGTCGTACGTCGTGCAACCCATGTCGTTGATTTACACACCGCAGCCATTTACCGCACTAACTTGCCACAGATCCGTGCTAACCTTGATAATCCACAAGCTAAAGCAATGGCTATGGCATTTGGCTCTCCTGTCGTTGTAGATGCAAGTTTACGTGAAGGTTCATTGCGTGCAGCTGCCGAGCAATTTGATATCCCTGTGATCACTTTTGAAGCTGGTGAAGCACTTCGCCTTGACGCCCATGCTGTCGGCTCTGGCGTACAAGGAGTATTAAAGGTTATGCGCCACTTAGATATGTTACGCACTAGCCGCAGTAAAAAAACCATTGAGCCAATGGTGCCAAAGGCGACACGTTGGGTACGCGCTGATTCTGATGGCTTGCTACGCTCACACGTTGCATTAGGTGAAAAGGTTAATAAAAACCAAGTTATTGCAACGATCAGCGATCCTGCTGGAAGCAATCAAGTGACCGTGATTGCCCCTCAAGGCGGTATTGTGATTGGCCAGCAAACATTACCACTGGTTAATGAAGGTGATGCTATCTTCCATATTGCTTTCTTTGAAGAGCCAGATGGTTTAGTCGAAGAACAAGTAGAGTCTTATCTATATGATGCAGTAGAAGAACTTGATGATGATCTTAAATGGGGCATGACTAGTTAAGTCAACTTTACTGTAAAATAACAGTATCAAGAAAAGAATAAATAAAAAGGATAGATCATTAAATCTATCCTTTAAAATTAACATTTGAGTAAATGTTATATCACTCAATGACGGTATGATTCATAAAGAAACCAGACTCGACGCTCGGTTTCATCAATCCAATTATCAATCATACTCACTGAAGAGAAATCATTACGTTCATCACATAAAATATGGGCAGCACGAAGTTCCGCAGCTAATTGTTTATTATCTTCACACAACTCAGCAAGCATATCTGCTGGTTCAACATACTCAGCATCATTATCTAAAATACGCTGCATTCGTGAAATTTCACCAATTGAGCGTATTGTACGACCACCAATCTTACGTGCTCGTTCAGCAATATCATCGGTCATTGCAAACAATTGCGCGCTTTGCTCATCTAACATTAAATGGTAATCACGGAAATGGGCACCACTCATATGCCAATGGAAATTCTTGGTCTTCATATAGATAGCAAATACATCCGCTAAGATTGCAGTTAACGCACCACTGATCTCTTTAGTCGCGTCTACACATAAATCTGTAGGTGTGGCTAGAGGACGAGTAAGGTGTTGTTTAGCATCTTCAATTTGAACGTCATTCAAGATAGTAGTACTCATCGTCTTTTCCTTTATAAAAACAATTTATTGGACGCAAGTAACTATAGGCCAATTTATTTGTATGACAATAGTATCTACTAGCAGATTAATGCAACCTAAATTTGCTTTCTTCTCGGTTAATAACGGCAACTTTATTTCAGTATACTTATTATTTTTGCTCTTTCTTTTACATCAATATTTGCTTAAATATTACAAGCTGTTTACCCTCTGAAAGTAAACGCATCAATAATAATGAATAGGTACTACAATGGATAATTCAGTGAGATACGCAATCGGTGCACCTGGAATAAAATGGAGTGCAACAGAAAAAGCTGAGTGGTTAGCACAAACCACGATTAAACGTAGTTATCTAGAGCAAGTTGTTTCTAAAATTCTCGTATTAAGTGAAAAGTTCGATGTTGAACAATACGGCGCATTATCTTACGCGCCAGAAAAATACCCCCTTTTCGCAATTAAAACTCATCATTGGGATAAAACCAAACCAACAGTACTTATTACTGGTGGTATTCATGGTTATGAAACCAGCGGTGTTCATGGTGCATTAGCTTTTTTAGCACTTAAAGCTGAACAATACAGTGCTGACTTTAATATTTTAGTGGTACCTTGTGTTAGTCCATGGGGATATGAAACGATTAATCGCTGGAACCCCAATACGGTTGATCCTAACCGTTCATTTTATGCTAATAGCCCAGCAGAAGAATCAGCAGCATTAATGCAACTCGTCCAATCACAACAAACGCATTTTCTAATGCACCTTGATTTACATGAAACAACAGACAGCGATGAAAGTGAGTTTAGGCCAGCACTAGCGGCACGCGATGCTAAAGAATATATTCCAGATATCGTACCTGACGGTTTTTATGGTGTTGGTGACAGTGAAAATCCTCAAGATACTTTCCAAAAAGCCATTATTGACTCAGTTCGTTATGTCACTCATATTGCACCAGCAGACAATGAAGGTAATATTATTGGTGAGCCGATCACTCAAGAAGGGGTGATTAATTATCCATTAAAAGCATTAGGCTTATGTGCTAGCGTAACCGATGCAGAATACACTTCAACAACAGAAGTCTACCCTGACAGCCCACGTGTTACTGATGATGAATGTAATATGGCGCAGGTTGCTGCAATCGTTGGCGCACTTGAGTATTTAAAACAACACCAATAAGCTATTTTTATCCATCATTAATCGCGCTATTGTTGATTATCAAGCTATAGCGCGAAGGTTTTTATCATGTCGATTTATTACCACACCATAGATACACCATTGGGCTGTTTAACGCTATACGCCACAGATAATGCCCTAACAGCTATTTTATATAAACACCAAACACCAGCAATTGAAACCGCAACTTACTCACCACAACACCCTCTTTTAGCTGAATGTGAGCAGCAATTACAACAATATTTTGCAGGTATACGCCAACAATTTGATTTACCTTTAGCACCGCAAGGTACCGATTTTCAACAACGGGTTTGGCAAGCATTGCTGACGATTCCGTATGGCAGCCATTGGAGTTATCAACAGCTCGCCGTCACTATTGATAATCCAAAAGCTTGCCAAGCCGTTGGTATGGCAAATAGTAAAAATCCACTATCTATCGTTATTCCATGCCATCGTGTGATCGGAAAAAATGGAAAATTAACTGGTTATGCTGGCGGGTTAGACAAAAAACAAACATTATTAGCACTTGAAGCTGCACATGTTTAATTCCAGCCTATAAGCCAAATCTGATCATTCTTTAAATCTTGCCACTCAATATCATAAAGTCGATTAGTCATTACTGCTTGAATTACACACTTTTCAACTTGCTGATTATCATTAAATAATACCGTAACAATCTCAAAATGCTTTTCTTTATTATCCACTACAACTTTGGTCCATTTACTGTGCAACAATGCTTTAGGGTTCACTGGATTAGCCATAATTAATTCCCTGACTGGATATTACACTCTACCCTATCACGCTCTTGCGGTAACATATATGCTTGTTGCCGTAAAACCTTTATCAAGCCACCTAAGCTTTGAATCACAATAGATGCTTGTTGAGTAAACGGTAAATTCTCACCATTAGTCACTAAACATGATGGCATGTTAGCACGGTAAGCAGCTTGTAGATCATAAACATAATCACCAACATAGAGTATGTTTTGAGGAGCTAATTGCCACTGCTCGGCAATATAAACTAAAGCATCAGGAGCCGGTTTAGGTGCAAAGTCTTCACGTGAAACAATATGTTTAAATTGCAGTTTATGGTGATTTATCTTCAATATTGCTGCTTGAGCGCAATTGCGTGTTACCACTGCTGTCGGAATGTTTTGTTGCTTGAGATAAGACAATAATTGTTGGCATTGAGGCATAACAGTCGATTGACGGGCATCTGCTAATTCATAATCAATCACTGTTTGTTGTAATTGTTTGCGTAATGAAATATTTGGTATCTCATCAATATATTGCAACAAATCAGTATCAGCCGAACAGCCTAATTGTTGGCGTAGCCAGTCAAAATCTAATGCTGAGCTTACAAGCGTATTATCTAAATCAAAAATAACACCGTTAATCATATTGCAAGGGATCGGCGTCTGCATACCATTCTCCGTTATCAGCAAACCACACTAACCAGTGTAAGAATATATGCATACAATTGCAATTGTCAGCAGTGAATTCAGCGAGAATGATCACGACCTGCTACTTAGTCAAGCTACTTAATAAACAGTAGCTTGACGTTTTAGTTGTATTAATCCATCACTATAAACAGTCTTTATGGATTTTAATCACTACTTTTTTAATCACCATAGGCGCTGTAATCACGCAACCGGGTTTATGTGGCTGCTGTGGAAAAATAGCTAAAAACATTCCCGGCTTTAATAATAAGGAGCTGGTATTAGGCATGGTTTCAACTAATGTAAAATCATTATCACTGTCATAATCTGTAGCAGGAATGCAATCCGCTAAATTAAGTGACACATCAATCCGCTCTTCGCCACTGATCAGATATTGAAAATCAATATATTGCTGATGCACTTCACCTTGTTTATTGGCGGCGTCTTGAGTTTCAAAACTCATCACATTAGCAAAAATACGATCACCATCTATCTCATGACGACCATTTTCCAATACTGCCATATCATTACTATTAATAAAATGTATCGCTTGCTGAAAAGCCATTGGTAATGTGTGTAGCGGTTGTTTGATTTCACCAAAAATCATTGTCTTATCCTTTAAAAATAAAAAGCGGACAAGCACCTATCTTCTCCGCTTTGTTTTAAGTTTTTTTAACCAGTCGAGTATTATTCAGTAACTAAATCAAGTTCTTGAGTCGATTTACTTTTAAAGAATGGTGCCGTTATAAAGCCCACTATCACCACCATTAAAGTACCAATCACACCATAGAAGAAAAAGTTCAAGTCAGTAAAGCCGCGTATAAATAGAATTGAGGCAACCGCTGTAATCACACCACATAACGCACTGCCTGCATTTGCACGGCGGACAAAGATACCCAGCATAAATAGACCAGTCATCGGTCCACCCATTAAACCAATTAAGCTGTTAAACGCATCCCATAATTGGCTTTCATTACTTTTTATTAAGTACACCGAGGCAGCAACACCTAATACGCCAGCAATAACCGTTACAATACGTGCGGTATTAAAGCTTTGCTGGATATTTTTTTCTTCGCCAAAGCGGTTATAAATATCCATGGTGTAACATGCAGAAATACTATTTAAACTACTTGAAATACTTGATTGTGATGCAGCAAAAATGGCGGCAATGATAAATCCTGCAATACCTGCTGGCATTTGCGAAATGACATAGAAAGGCAGAATACCGCCAGTGTTAAAATTCTCAGGCATTAACTGTGGGTTTTGGCTATAGAAAGCATATAAAGCTGAACCAATAGCAAAGAAGAATAACGGGACACAAGCAACAAGTTTCGCGTTAATGAGTAGCGTTTTCTTCGTTTCTTCAATTGAATCAGTCACAATATAGCGCTGCACCACATCTTGACTTGCCGTAAATTGCTGTAAGTTAGCAAACAAGAAACCAATCATTAATACAGGTAAGGTACTGTTAGTCCAACTCCATTCAAAACTTGAACTAGGGAAGTATTTATCTTGCTCAGCACTTAGACGGAACACTTCAGACACGCCACCATCAACATGGAAACAGATAGTGACAAATATTAATACTGCAGCAACTGATAACATAATCCCTTGAATAACATCGGTCCAAATAACCCCTTCAATACCACCTAAGAAGGTATATACAATGCATAACACACCAATAAAAAATACGATGGTTAATGGATCAATCTTTACAAAAGGCATTAATGCTAGTGCGGTTAAGTACGTAATAATCGCAATACGACCAATATGAAATAACATAAATGACATACTGGCAAATAAACGCATTTTAATATCAAAACGACGCTCTAAATATTCATAAACAGAGGTAAGATTGAGTTTTCTAAAAAACGGAATATAAAAATAAAATACGATTGGAAGAATAAGAATCGCTAAATACTGCCCAACAAGAAATGTCCAATCTGATGTGTAAGCTTTAGCAGGAATAGACATAAATGTAATCGAACTTAATGTGGTCGCAAACACACTAACACCTGCAGCCCAGCCAGGTATTCGACCACCCGCTTTAAAATAATCATCTGCAGTTTTTTGACGTCGGGCAAAATAAACACCCACCAACATTACACCAATTAAATATGCGACCAGCACGATATAATTTAGCGTACCAAATGCTTGAATTTCCATATAAGCCTCACCATGTAGGGGTTGAGATAAAATATTTAAATTATTATTAATGACTTTGTTGTTGTGCAAACCAACTTGCAGCACCTAATAAACCTGCGTCTGCTCCTGATTGAGCTAAAATAATATAAGGTCGATAAAGTGCTGGTTTTTGATTTAGATATTGTTGAATGTAATGACAATAATTTGGAGCAAGACCAACACTCCCCCCGATAACAACACTATCGAGATCTAATGTAATGGTCAGATTAGCAATTAATTCAGCAACAGCTGCAGCTGAAGAGTGAATAATATTTAACGCGTCATTATTACCTTCAAGTGCCAGTTGATAGACCTCTTGTCCACTGTATAAGCAATCAAATAATAACGACCCAATTTCGCCAATTGCCGTACCTGAAGCTACTTTTTCAATGCATCCTTGACGGCCACAACCACACATAGGCCCATTTGCATTTACTACCGTATGTCCAATATGACCACTAATCCCACGTGCACCAGTTTGTAGTTGTTGATTCAATACTAAACCGCCGCCAATACCAGTCGAAACGGTAATAAACAGCATATTATTAATATTATTATTAGGTGTAAGCGAAATATATTCATACCACGCAGCCGCTTGAGCATCATTCATTGCATAAGTTGGTAATTGTGTGATGCACTGAATTTCATCGACTAATTCAAACTTATTTAAACCACCTAAATTATCAGGGTTTAAAGCGGTTAAAATACCGTTATCAATAATGCCTGTTGACGCGATTGCGACAAAATTTGCTTGGTTGATAAATGGTCTTAATAATGACGCTAATGCAGCAGACAAAATAGCCGGCTGTTGCGATTGTGGTGTCGCTATTTGGCATCGTTCAATAATATGATTAGTTTCACAATCGACTAATGCCGCTGCTATTTTCGTACCGCCAATATCAACCGCTAAACAAACGCTCATGCGATATCCTTAGCTGGTAATTCTGTTACAGTTGCTGCCGTATTTACCGCGTCTTTAAACCATTGACAAATATGTTCAATGCGAGTGATTGCTGAACTAACAGTAACGCAATTGGCCCCTGCTGTTATTGCTTGCGCTGCTAATAGTGGCGAGTTATAGCGCCCTTCTGCCATGACAAAATAGCCTCGTTGATGAAAAGCCATGACAAGTGCTAAATCAGGTTCAGTGGGAACGTCACCACCGGTATAACCCGATAGTGTTGAGCCAATAATGTCAGCTCCTAGTTGGTGGCAGATATCACCATCAGCCAAAGTCGCTCAATCAGCCATAGCCAAACAACCATGTTGGTGAATAGCATTAATCAGATTTTCAACCGTTTCTGGGCGTTGACGTTGAGTTCCATCAATCGCAATAATGTCAGCACCAGCGGCAGCAAGATCAGCTACATCCTGCACGAAAGGCGTTATTCTTACCGCTGAGTCATTCAAATCTCGTTTAACAATACCAATAATAGGTACATCAACATGTGGTCGTGTTGCTTGTAAATTCGCAATACCTTCAATACGTAACCCCGCAGCACCACCTAAAATCGATGATTGCGCCATAGCCGATACACTTGAATTAACCCGCCATGCTGATCAGTTAGACATTTATGCAACCTCAGCTATCGGTCCTTGTTTCTTTAAACCTAATAATGTCACTGATCTGGTGAATTACTGTAAAGCAGTTGCTGACGCAGCACCATCAAAAGGTTTTTACTACTACCATTCAGAAATGAGCGGCGTAACGGTTGATATGGAACAATTCTTAATTGCCGCTGACAAAGTGATTCCAAATTTATATGGCGTGAAATTTAATAGTACTAACTTATATGAATACCAACGTTGTTTACGCGTTTGTGATAGTAAATATGATGTGCCATGGGGTGTTGATGAGCATTTTCCTGGCGCATTGGCTGTTGGTGCAATCAGCGCTGTCGGCAGTACTTACAATTATGCAGCGCCACTTTATCACGACATGATTGATGCTTTTGCGAAAGGCGATCACCAAGCAGTGTTAAGTAAAATGGATAATGTTATTGCGCTTATTCGTGTATTAGTTGAATACGGTGGTGTTGCGGCAGGTAAAACAGCCATGATGTTGCATGATATTAATGCAGGAGATCCACGTTTACCATTACGCACATTAACAATAGAACAAAAACAAGATGTTATGTGTAAAATGCGTGATGCGATAGGAGCATAAATATCAAATATAAATAAAAAGGCCAGCATATAGATGCTGGCCTTTTTATTATTTACACTGTGAATTGACAGTATTTATTACAATTCAGTGTCAATAGGTGTTGAACGCTGTGTATGTTCGATATATAGCAATGTGATAGCGATTGAGACCGTTAATGCTAATGGCGGTAATAATGAATATTGAGGGATTGTTTGCATAATTGTCCCGCCTATCACTGCACCGCTAATCAATGACCCCCATAAACCGAGGTATTGTAGCAACCGTTTTTTCTCGCCTTTACCAACGATCGCCAATGCCAGTAATCGGCCAATATTGACTAAATAACCGGTGGCATAAGTCAATGGTATTGCTTTTTCAATCGTTAACCGCAAGGCAATATTTTGCATCCCCATTGCATAACAAATGATAAAGTTCACTGCTAAAAAAGGCACATAATACTGCATGATGGTTGCAAATAGCAGCACAATAGATACCGATGTCATCACGACACCACGATAGAATCGACGGCTAGATAGAGCAATTAATTCACCAGACATTGCCCCTATAATGAAAATACCCAAGATTGCAATATAAATAGAAGCTTGAGGAATATCATGATAACTGAGCATCATCCCTAAGTGCGTCGAGTTGCCACTCATAAAAGAGGCAAACACCCCATCTTTAAGATGTAAAAAACCAACTGAATCTACTACCCCAGCCACTAGCAGTAACAAATAGGGCATTAATGATAAAAAGAACCGCCTTTCATTTAACATTACTATTTATATCCGACTATATTTCCATATTATTACTATCAGTAAACTCTTGCACTCAATCAATTGAAAGAGGCTATTTACTCTTATTGCGCGTTATTGTAACTAAATATTTCAGCATGGCTAGTAACTTCAAATTATTAACAAAAATCACGCTCAACCTCATCTTTCACGATAAGTAATAATTAGCCGTCATCTTTTAGAATAGTCAAATATAAACATGTTCAAACGGTGTTTTTAGGTCGCGATTTTTCACTTACTAATAAGAGAATAATTGATGAAGTTAACAACAGCTCACGGTAGAAAAGACAATAAAAGGTGCAATAACAATAATCCATAGCTATCACACCTTTACTGGTTCACTAATTATGCATTTAACATATCAAGCGCAATCGCTTCGGCAACTTTAATACCGTCAATACCTGCTGATAAAATACCACCCGCATAACCGGCACCTTCACCACCAGGGTATAAACCTTTAGTGTTAATACTTTGGAAATCTTTACCACGCTTAATTTGTACAGGAGAAGAGGTTCGTGTTTCAACACCTGTTAGCATGCTATCAGCATTAGAGAAGCCTTTGATCTTTTTATTAAACGCAGGCAATGCTTCACGAATCGCTTCGATAGCATAATCAGGTAAACTGCTGCTTAGATCAGTAAACTTAACATTTGGCTTGTAAGACGGCTCAACATCACCCATTTGGCTGACGGTTTTACCCGCTAAGAAATCCCCAACACATTGCGCAGGTGCGTCATAAGTGCTGCCACCAAGAACATAAGCATTACGCTCTAACTTACGTTGCAGTGCAATACCTTGCATTGGATCGTTAGCAAAATCTTGTGGTGAAATACCCACTACAATCGCACTGTTAGCATTACGCTCACTACGTGAATATTGGCTCATGCCGTTAGTTACTACTGACTCAAGCTCTGATGTTGCAGCAACAACGACACCGCCAGGACACATACAAAAGCTATAAACAGAACGACCATTCTTACAGTGGTGAACCAGTTTATAGTCAGCAGCACCTAATAATGGATGGCCTGCATTTTTACCAAAGCGCGCAGTATCGATAGTTTCTTGTTTATGTTCAATACGGAAACCAACCGAGAATGATTGCGCTTCAAGGTGGACACCTTTGTCATGCAACATCTTAAAGGTATCACGTGCGCTATGGCCAATCGCTAATGCAACATGCTTTGATGGGATCACTTCGCCTGTCGATAACGTAACACCAGAGACTTGGTTATCTTCAATATTGATTTCTTCAACGCGAGTTTCAAAACGAATCTCACCGCCAAGTTCAATAATTTTACGGCGCATCTTCTCAACCATCGTTACCAATTTGTAGGTACCAATGTGAGGTTTACTAACATAAATAATTTCAGCTGGTGCGCCTGCTGCAACAAACTCTTGTTTTACTTTAAGACCAAGGAAACGAGGATCTTTTACTTGGCTATATAGTTTACCGTCAGAAAATGTACCTGCGCCACCTTCACCAAATTGCACATTGGATTCGGTGTTTAGCTCACGTGTACGCCAAAAACGGAAGGTATCTTTGGCACGTTCATGCACTGATTTTCCGCGCTCTAGAATAAGCGGTTTAAATCCCATCTGTGCCAAAATAAGGCCAGTGAACAAACCACATGGGCCCATACCAATAACGATTGGTCGCTCAGTGATATTTTCAGGCGCTTGAGCTACATACTTATAGCTCGTATCTGGTGATGCTTTCACATGATGATCGTTAGCAAACGTCGTTAGTAATTGCTCTTCATCAACGTCTTTTAAAGTGACATCTAAAGTATAAATCAGATAGATATCATTCTTTTTACGGGCATCATAACCACGTTTAAAGATATGAATATCAACTAGTTGATCTTTATTTATCGATAACTTGTTGATGACAAAATCATGTAAAGCTACTTCACTATGATCTAACGGTAATTTAACTTCATTAATACGTATCATTAAGTCCACTAACTCGATTGGAAATGCAATAAAATATCTCGGAGAGAATAAACCTAGCCGCAGATGGTGGTAGATTTATACCTTAGCCAAGTATTATCTCACAGACTTTAGTGTTTATCCCAATATTTGCATTATATTCCTATCTAAAACAAAAAAGGCTTATGCCATATGATATAAATATCGGCATAAACCTTATTTTTTAATAACCTATAATAAATTAATAGTTATTATTTGACTAACTGACACTGGCCAAATGTTTGTGGATTATGAAAGTTTGGTTGAGGTGTTTTAGGATCTATCCATGTCATCCACCCCATATCCAACTTGCCATCAGCTTGTTGAGTGAACTCTGCCCGCATTAAAGCACACAATAATTGCGTTTGTTGTTTATTCTGCCATAGCGATAAATCAGTCAATGTCTGCAGTGGTAATTTGCCTTCAACAACATAGCCGCTATCAGTTAAGCTTGCTTTGATTTCTAAGCCTTTCCATGTCCAATTACTGTCTAATGACGCGCGTTTTTGATTAATCATGTCATAGCTCGCTTCTGCACTAAACACACGTGCTTTAGGATCAATTTCCATGGTGTAATAACGCGATAATTGCACATCTTTAGCAAGGAAAATTTCCACTCGATCGGAATCTAAAATAGCACGTTCTGGATCAGTACCAATCGCAACATTCGCATCCGTTACTGTGTATTGAAAATAGAGAGAATCAGCATGCCACACAGCTTTAAATTCTGTTGCAGGTGCGGGCGTATCACGCCAAGGAAAAGTAAAATCGGTTAATGCTTGAGCTGATTTCCATTCATTATCCTGGGCGATACCATCAATAACAGGAGCAATCTTGGCATGATTAATATTATATACCGTGGCTATGGAGGCAGTTGTTTCAGCAACCACATGATAACTGACCATACTCATCGTCACTGCGGCAGCTATAATGACTGACTTATTCATTAAATATCCTTATTTATCGTTTTTCAGCTATAAAAAAGCCGATCTAACATGTAAATCGGCTTGAACTAACCTAGCTTTCAACTTATTGCGTTGACGTTATTGTTATTTATTCAACCAGCTCAGCAACTGCTGTTGCTGCCAATAAAAATGCGCCAGCTCCGTAATCAATATTATGTTCAAAGGCAACATCACGCGGATTAAATGCAGGTAACTGTACCCAGCCGATCATGCCATTATCATGAATACAGCTTTGCAGAGCCGTCCATGAAGTTTTAACCACAGGCAGATATGTTTCAGCATCAAGATGACCGTGCTTAATTCCCCACGCTAAACCGTAACAGAACAACGCGGTAGCGCTGCTTTCTGGTGCAGGGAAATTTTCAGGGTCGAGCAAACTTGTACGCCAAAAACCATCAGCTTGCTGATACTTAATCACTTCTGCTGCAAGCGAGCTAAACAACGCTAAATATTTTTCACGCTGTGGATAATCTTTCGGCATACGCGCAAGTAAACGTGGCACAGCGGCTAATACCCAGCCAATACCGCGGCTCCAGAAGACTTTATTGCCGTTAGCTTCACGTAATTCACCACCATTACCGTCAGGAATATAACGGTAATCACGGTAGAATAAACCCGTTTCAGGATCGAGTAGGTGCTCTACCGAATCCCAAAATGCAGTGTTCATGTAATCAAGGTACTTAGGATCACCTGTACGTTGGGTTAATGCTGCAAATGCGGGCGGTGCCATAAATAATGAATCACACCACCACCAATCTTTACGACCAGGCTGTGGATTATCAACCATAAGATCTAACGCTTTAATCGTTGGCTCTAACGCTTCCACTTGATCAATTAATGGATAAACATCAAGGTAGGCTTGACAGCAAATATGATCATCAGCAAAACGATCATTAGGCCCGGTTCTAAAACCAGTATGAAGGGTATAATTCATCACCCCATCAAGGTATTCATTATCATCTGTTGCTAGCCATGCTGCAGAGACACATGACCAAAATACGCCACGCTCCCAGTCAGTATCTTTAATAAAACGAGTTTTACCGCTGCGACGAACCACACTGCGAGTTTGGTTTTGTGCTTGGTAACGATAAACACGCTTCATTGCCGTTAAAATCGTTTCTTTTGAACCTAATGCTGCCATGATTTGCTCTCCTTAGCGCGCTAACCAACCACCATCTACCGCGATGGTGTAACCATTAATGTAATCACTCGCACTTGACGCTAAAAAGACTGCTGGGCCTTCTAAATCAGATGGTAACCCCCAACGATTAGCTGGAATACGCTCTAAAATTGCTGCGTTACGATCAGCATCGGCACGGAGGGCTTCAGTGTTATCTGTTGCCATATAACCTGGAGCAATCGCATTGACATTAATATTATATTCAGCAAGTTCAGTCGCTAATGCGCGGGTTAGACCCATAACAGCTGATTTACTCGCGGTGTATGACGGTACGCGAATACCACCTTGGAAAGATAACATTGAAGCGATATTAATGATTTTGCCGCCATTACCTTGCTCAACAAAACGTTTAGCAACGGCTTGTGATAAGAAAAACAAGGTTTTTTGGTTAATGTTAATCACATCATCCCAATCACTTTCAGAGAACTTAAGTAAGTCTTCACGACGAATAATGCCAGCATTGTTAATTAAAATATCAACATGCCCCATCACTTCTACCGCTTCTGCAACAATGTTTTCAAGCTTATCTTGCTGCATTAAATTAGCGGTAATGTAATGAAATTTACGTCCTAACGCTTCAATTTGCGCTTGCGTTTCAGGTGCTGCCTGATGACCGATACCCACAATATTAGCCCCTGCTTTTGCAAGTCCTAATGCCATACCTTGACCAAGACCTGTATTACAACCTGTCACAATCGCAACTTTACCGCTTAAATCAAACATATTCATCGAGTTCTATCCTTGTATAGTAACGCTAACAATAGTCGCCAGCGCTACTCACTAAATTCATTAATAATTAACCACAACGGCTTATTTAAGATCGCTCATCGCAACATGATCCATATCGTGGAAAGTTTGGTTTTCACCTACCATTCCCCAAATAAAGGTATAAGCTGCAGTACCAACACCAGAGTGAATTGACCAACTAGGGCTGATCACAGCCTGCTCATTACGCACTACAATATGACGTGTTTCTTGAGGCTCACCCATGTAATGGAACACGATGTTATCTTGGCTCATATCAAAATATAGGTACACTTCCATGCGACGCTCATGAGTATGACACGGCATAGTGTTCCACAAACTACCCGGTGCTAATTCAGTCATGCCCATTAATAACTGACAGGTTGGTAATACTGATGGATGTAAGTACTTATAAATAGTACGAACGTTACAGTTTTCTTGACAACCAATTTGCTCTGGCGAGGCTTCTTCACGGGTAATTTTACGGGTTGGGTAACCATGATGAGCAGGAGCGCAGTTTAAATAAAAACGAGCAGGCTTATCGGCAATTACACTTTCAAAACGAATATTCTTAGCACCCATACCAACATAAATAGCTTCACGAGAACCAATCTCAAACGTCTCACCATCAACAATCACTACCCCTGGTGCACCGATATTGATCACACCTAATTCGCGACGTTGTAAAAAGTAATCAACGCCAATTTCTTTACCACCTTCAAACTCGATAGCTGTTGTAGTCGGCACTGCTGCCCCCACAATAATACGATCGATATGGCTGTAAGTAAGGTTGATTTGACCTTCTTGAAACATATTTTCAATTAAGAACTGCTCACGAATACCTGCAGTATCTAATTGCTTGGCATGCTGGCTATGAATTGGTTGACGAATTTCCATGAAAAACCTCTTAAATCATTACATGACTCACAGCAGTTAAATAAGCTGTGAATGATTACGAATTATTGTTGAGCCGATGCTGGGTAATACCACTCACCGTCGATTAACGTTGCTTGAATTTCAAATTGACTATTAAGCACAGCAAAACTGGCGTTATATTCAGGGGCAATAGCACCTAATTGATCGTCAATACCCAAATATTTTGCAGGTACTGCGGTTGCCATCTGAATAGCTTCCCATTCAGGTACATTGGCTAATAAGATCATATTGCGAATAGCTTGATCTAAACTGCAAGTACTACCAGCCAAAGAGCCATCATCAGTACGTGCTTCACCATTGGTTACGTTAACCATCTGCGCACCTAGTTGATACTTACCATCTTCAAGACCACCAGCACGCATGCAATCAGTAATTAACGCCATACCTTGATAGCCTTTGATACGATAAGCCAATTGCATCATTACAGGATGAACATGAATACCATCAGCAATCAGTTCAACTAACATATCGTGATAAAGTACTGCCCCTGCACAACCTGGCTCACGGTGATGTAAGCCACTCATACCGTTAAATAAATGCACACCACAATCGGCACCATGGTGATGGGCTTGGGTCACTTGTTCAAAATTGGCATTGGTATGTGCAATCGAGGTTTTAATACCGTTATCGGTTAACCACTGAATAGCTTCACTAGCACCATCATATTCAGGTGCAAGGGCGACGCGTAATAATGAATCTGCAGCAACTTCTTTTAATTCTGCTAACGCCGCAATGGTTGGTGCGGTTAAATATTGAGTTGGGTGTGAACCTCGATGTGTTGCTGTAAAGTAAGGCCCTTCAAGAAAGCTGCCTAATAACCTTGCCCCTGATGGCTGTGGTTGCTCACAGAAATGGCGCACTTGTTGTAAAGCAGACACTATATCTAACCAAGGTGCGGTTACTGTGGTTCCAACCCATGCCACAACGCCTGTTGCAGGTAATGCTTGAGCTATGGTTTGTAATGCTGCTGGCGTTGCGTCCATGACATCTGCGCCTGCACGGCCATGGATATGAATATCAATAAAACCAGGAACTAATGTTTGACCTTCTAATTCAATCACTTCGCAATCAAAAGGTCGGCTATCAGTAACGCTTTCAACCTTACCGTTATTCACTACTACATAGTGGTTATAGCGGATCCCTGTGGGGGTGAATATGCGTTGTGGATGAAGTGCAAAGCGCATAATTACAGTCCGTCTTCACATTCAAGTTCAGCTGATTGCGTCATCATGCTGTTAAGTTCACGACGCATGTCTTTCATGCATGACATACCAATATCAAGCAAGGTATCAACAAGATCAGTTAAGTCAGCATCATCACGCTCAAAGGCAGCATTGGCAATCATCGGTAAATTAGCGCCGCCAATAAGTTCTACATTAGGGGTATCCATTACTATTGCTAAGGCGCGATTAGCCGGAGATCCACCAGGAATATCAGTTAAAAATAATACTCCATCACCACTATCCACATCAGCTGCGGCTTGACGTAAAGCCTGTTCTAGCTCATCGGTAGACATGGTTTCAACAAAATCCACATACGTCATTTGTTCTTGCTCACCAGCAATGGCGCGAACCGCTGATTCCATACCTGATGCAAAATTAATATGACCTGAAACAACGATACCAATCATGATTCTTTCCTTGAAAATAAGGGGGAGCATCGTCCCCCTTGATATTATTGATGATGACTCTCATCACGACTAAACGAGGGTGGTATTACAAAATACCTAACATGTGACCGACAACGCCGGCTGCTAATGTGCTGAAAATCAATACAGGTGGCTTAGCCCAGAACCCTGTACCTTTCACCATTTTGAGCATAAAGAACACCA
Organism: Photobacterium aquimaris; assembly: GCF_002954455.1. Lineage (GTDB taxonomy): Bacteria > Pseudomonadota > Gammaproteobacteria > Enterobacterales > Vibrionaceae > Photobacterium > Photobacterium aquimaris. The sequence goes on along the minus strand of NZ_MSCC01000002.1, from coordinate 401,875 downwards.
GCATCAGAGGCAGAATATTTGGCATCACCTTGTCAAATAATGCGGTCTGCAAGTCCACCACTTTCCCCCCCAGTTCAAGACTGAGGGTGGTCTGCACTTTAATAAAGGTCGCGGAGAGCGCACCAATAACAAAAATACCCATAATATTGGCGGCTTTTGCCAGTTTCTCAGTTGAATCGCTCATGTTAACCATCGCGGCAGTACCCGCTTTGTAACCCATGAACATCAAACCAAAGTAAACTGCAAAGTGAACAATTTGGTACAAGAAGAAGAACACAAATGGACCTGCAATCGAGCCTTCCATTGCAATTGATGCACCTAACGCTAGGGTTAATGGCATCAATGTCATGTGGTCGATAGCATCACCGATACCACCAGTAGGTCCCATACCAGCAACTTTCATTACGTTGACCGTTGATGGTTTTTCTTTGTTTTCTTCCATCGCAATCGCTGTACCTAATAAGAAGGTAAACAGCTTAGGTGAAGCATTGAAAAACTGAAGGTGGTTCTTTAATGCTTTGGCTAAATCGGCTTTATTATCACCGTGAATTTTTTTCAGTGCTGGAATAATTGAGTAAGCAAAACCACCTGCTTGCATACGTTCAAAGTTAAAGTTACCTTCCATGAATAAACCGCGGATAGAACACATCCAAAGGTCTTTCTTAGTGATCACTTTACGTGGTGTGGTATCTTCGTATGCATCGATATCATCAACCAAACTTACATGTTGTTCCGTGTTTTTATCGCGAAGTGTTCCCGCTGTGATATCAGATGCCATCTTCAAATTCTCCAGGTTGGTTGTTGTTAGAGCCGCCGTTGTTTGAACCGCTAAAGAAGTAGTACAGTGCTGCAATTGAGGCGCCGATAATTGCGACAGCCATAATTGGTAGTTTTAAGTAAGTTGTCATGACAAAGCCAATGAAGAACACACCTGCCACTTCTTTTGACCACATGATTTTCAACAACATCGCGAAACCAATCGCAGGAACCATCTTGGCACCAATACCTAAGCCTGTTAGCAGTGCTTTTGGTGCATTTTCATCAATCCAAGTTGCCGCATGCTCGCCAAAGTAAACTGTTACAAAGGCAACCATCGCGTAGAGCAAGGCACGTAATGAAATGGTTGTAATAAGTAATTTATCGATACCAGCAGAATCACCACGCTCAGCATAACGATCCGCTTTACCCATAGTGAATGATGTCATTGCAAAGAAGCCGATAACCAACATCTGCATCAATACCGCAATCGGCATACCAACACCCATTGCCACTTCTGCTGACTGACCTGTCATCACAGCAAAAGCAACCGCAGCAATCGTACCTAATGTTACATCTGGTGGCTGAGCACCAGCGTTAGGTACTAAACCTAACCAAGCAAGTTCTAATGTCGCACCTGCAATCAAACCAATTTGCATGTCACCCATGATCAAGCCCACAACTGGACCTGTAATAAGCGGACGGTGAATATTCAATGCAACATCGTATTTATCGATACCACAAAAGAAAGCCCACACCGCTACTAACGCAGCTTCAAAAAACATGATTTATTCCTTTTACACGTTTGGCGTTTGACTATCGCGATTTAAGCGGCGCTGGTAGCCAGTTCAAGTACATTAATTGGTTTTTGATCAGGAGTATTTTGAATAGTACAAGTTACCCCTTTCGCGACCATGCGTTCAAAAGCATTGATATCTTTATCATCAACAGAAACTGTCTTATTAATCTGACGTTTACCTTCGTGATAATGCATATTGCCGACATTACAATGAGTAATAGGCACTCCACCTTCGACTAAACGCGCCACATCGGTTGGGTTATTACACAAAATAAAAATCTTTTGTTGCGGAGAAGCTTTACTAATGACATCAATCGTTTTTTGGATTGAGAAGAAACGCACTGCGTACTCCCCCCCTGCTGATGCTTTCATACCTGCTTGCATAAAAGCCGCATTTGGACCTTCAGCTGCATCATCATTAGCAACCAAAATAAGGTTAGCGCCTGAATGTTTACCCCAAGTAATACGAATTTGACCATGTAACAAACGTTCATCAATTCGTGTCCATACAATATTTGGCGTTGTCATGATTGTTCTACCTTTCGTAATTATTTCAAATAATCATATAAATAATGGATAGTAACTCCTTGTACTACACGGTTAACTTCGCCAGTAGGACATGGGTTATCAGGTGTATTCCCTAGTGCAAGTGCGCGATGGAACGAGTACATTTGTGCATACAGCATATAAGGGAAAAGTAATTCAACATCGGTCGCGGTTTCCATACTAGGAACACGAATAACATCAGCACCCGCTTCAATCTCATCCGCTTGTGCTGTAATCGCTACCACTCGAGCAGCAATATTATCGCGACAAAGTTCAGCTAACAGATCCAAGTCATATTTACGGGTATATGGGTCGTTACTAATGAACACCACAATCATCGTATTTTGATTCACAATAGATTTTGGTCCGTGGCGAAACCCTAATGGAGAATCGTATGTTGCAACGACTTTACCTGAGGTTAGCTCAAGTAATTTCAATGCCGATTCTTGAGCTAAGCCTTGTAAACCACCACTGCCTAAATAAATAACCCGCTCTAGTTCTTGACTAGCAGTATCCTTTATTTTGGTATTTAAATCTTTGATCAACCCCACAGAACACTTACAAATGCTTTCGATATCTTTCGTGTAATCGTTGCCATACATTAAAACCGAAAAAGCTGCTAGCATCATTGATGAAAAACTTGATGTCATGGCAAAAGATTGATCATTGGTTTCAGCGGGCATAAGTAGTGCAAGTGATTGCTCATCATTTTTGCAACACTTATATAACTGTCCATCGACATTACAGGTCAACACTAAGTGGAAACACTCAGTTAATGTTTGATTGGCAAGCTCAACTGCGGCCACACTTTCGGGGCTATTACCAGAGCGAGCAAATGACACTAATAAGGTAGGAATATTTTCAGCAAAACACTGACTAGGATTTGACACAATATCAGTGGTTGAAATAGCCTCAACACGACGCTGTAAACGCTGAGATAAACCTAAAGCTAAAGAACGACCAGCAAACGCTGACGTACCCGCTCCAGTTAACACAATGCGTAAATTGGAGTAACCATAAACCTTATCCATAAAGCATTTAATTTGCGCTTCACACTCACGCGTAATTGCCGCTGTTTGCGCCCAACAATCAGGCTGCTGATTGATTTCTTTCGCGGTCCAATAACCCGAAAAACGTTGAAGTTCAGCTGCTGAATAACCTAAATATTGTTCCATGGATTTAAACCTCTGCGATTAATTTTTCAGTACATGCTTGAGAGTAAGCACGTAAAACTTGACGAATTGTGTCTAATACCAATACCTTAGGATCTGATGAAATTAAACCTTCACGCAGATGTTGGAATTGCTGTGGCATATATTGACTAAGAAGGGGTAACGGAATATCCACTTGAGATAAATTTCTAAATAAGGTTGTTTGGGCTTTATTGATAACACTATCAGGCCAGTAATAGCGCATACGATCGCTAAAGCTAAAACAGCGCGAGAAGCGTTGTTCTGATTCATTACCGTGATAATATTTTTGCCAATGCTGTGGTGCTTCACACATTTGTGCTTCAATACATTCACGTAAATTAGAACAATGTGCTTTAGGAATAATTTCTGCTTCAATTTCACATAAATTAAATAGCGCTTCACGCATAGCAAAGGTCAATGCTGGGCCCACTTTTAAAATAGCAAAGTGGTCTTGAACTAATTGACGATAAGCGGCATGGGTTTGATAGTCTGTCGAGTGCGCTTCAAATACCATGTGAGGAAAACTATCAACCACACCACTTAATTGATTCGCTTTCTCTGGGCAATAATCAATAACACCGGTGTGATCAAATTCAACCCCTGGTTGCACCACTAATCCAATCACACGTGTCCAACAATCAGCTATATTTGCAGCAGCAAACGCACGTTGATGAGTTTCGATTGTTTTCATTGCAGCTTGTGGTGACGTCACTTCCACCGTATTTAAGGTTTCTGCTGCACCACCAGGGACAGGCACTTCAGTACCAATGACATACACAAGATCGCTATAACCAAAAGTTGCTAATGCTGTTTTTTCGGCAATTGCACCTAAACGTGCAGCACGTTCCGCAACGGTATCATCAGAGAGAGGAATTGGATCATCAGCGCAAGACATGCTGCAATCTAAATGGATTTTCTTAAAACCAGCAGCAACATAAGCAGCAATTAAATCATCGGCATTCCTCATTGCTTCAGCAGCTGTTAGATGCTGCCAGCGATTAGGACCAAGATGATCACCACCTAAAATCAGTTTATCGGTAGGGAAATTGAATTGTTCAGCCATTGCTAATACAAAGTGACGAAAATCAATAGGTGTCATTCCAGTGTAACCACCAAATTGATCAACTTGATTTGACGTCGCTTCGATTAATAAAACTGAATTATCATCCAACGCTTGGGAAAATGCCGCTTCAATAACGAGCGGATGTGCAGAGCAAACAGCATAAATACCATTATTGCTACCTGCTTTATGACGTTGGACAAGCGTTTGTAGGGTGTTCATTTATTAACTCCACAATCATCATCTGTGATGTGATCATGGAGTTAAGTCAGTCAGTGCTCTTTTTCGACAATAATAACTTCTACTTTCATTTCACGAAGACCAGCTAAATAATCTTCAGGAATGCCTGCATCTGTTACTAAGATATCAATATTTCCAAATTCACGAATCATGTGACAGCTACGTTTACCAAATTTGGTTGAATCAGCTACCGCAATCACTTGTTCAGAAATCTCACACATTAAACGGTTGAGGCTTGCCTCTTGCTCGCTGTGTGTGGTGATACCTGCTCGCAAGTCAAAACCATCAACCCCCAGAAAAACTTTATCAAAACGAAAGTTTTTGAGGCCAGCTTCTGCTTGTGAGCCCGAAAAAGACAACGCTTCTTTACGAAGTACGCCACCTGACATTAATACTTCAACACCCGGTGCTGAAGCTAACTCCATTGCCACATCCAGACCATTGGTCATGACAACAACATTTTCCATACTTTTTAAGCTGGCTGCGATTTCGCGGGTTGTTGTCCCTGAATCTAAAATGACAGTGTCACCGTCATGAATAAGCTTGGCAGCGGCTTGACCAAGGAGCGATTTAACTCCTGCGTTATGCCGGCGCTTTTCATGAATGGTTAATTCAGCAATCACACCTGAGTTAGGAATCGCTGCGCCATGAGAACGCACTACATAACCATTCTTTTCTAAGAAACTCAGATCACTACGAATCGTGACACTTGATACATTAAATTTTTCAGCGAGATCCTCGACACGGGCTTTTCCTTCTTGGTTCACCACATTGACGATTTCCATTCGCCTTTCAATTGCACTTTTCACTTTTGTCTCCTTGTGAAACCAAACAAAATCTCTTTCATTTGATTTCGAAATAATCTTACACTTAAAAAACAAAGCCACAATGCGACAAGACAAAACTTTTGATCTCTTTCACATTCTTTCGATATCTTTCGGTGAAATCTTACGTAAGGTTACGTAAGTCCTTATATCATATAGAACGAAAGTCAATAAACCAACTATTCATAGCTTGAATTTATAAAATACCGCGTCATCTCTCTTATATTTATCGCAAATTAATCAGTAATTACATTATTTTACTTTCAATCTCTTTTATGTGACCGATTACACAGCCAAGATACTTTCATTGGCTTACGATCCGAAGCAACTCAAAAGCTTATACTCTAGTACTATATATTTTCAATTAATAAGGATTTGTTGATGTCTATATCACGTCGAGGATTACTAAAAGGTATGGCAGCTAGTGGTGCTGTTGCTGCAACCTTATCTGCGGGTTATACCCAAGCGGCAACGGCTTCAAAAGCAAGCTCACAAAAAACACTAAAAAAACCTAATTTAGTCATCATATTTCCTGATGAATTTCGTGCTCAAGCATTAGGTTTTATGCAGCAAGATCCATCAATGACACCCAATATTGATAAATTTGCACGTCAAAGTGCCGTTTTACGCCAAGCTGTTTCTAACTTTCCACTATGTACCCCATTTCGTGGCATGCTAATGACTGGGCAATATCCTTACCGTAATGGTATTCAAGGCAATAGCCACACTGGTGTTGAAGGTCAATTTGGCGGTAAAGATTTCGGTATTGAATTAAAGAAAAGTACATTGACGTGGTCTGATGTTCTTAAAAGACAAGGCTATAGCATGGGTTATATCGGCAAATGGCACCTAGATGCACCACAAGCCCCTTTTATCCCTAGCTACAATAACCCAGCTGAAGGGCGTTATTGGAATGATTGGACAGCACCAGATCGTCGTCATGGGTTTGACTTCTGGTATGCCTATGGTACCTATGACAAGCATATGACGCCAATGTACTGGACCAATAACACAACGCGCGATAAACCATTACGTATTAATCAGTGGAGCCCAGAACACGAAGCTGATATCGCAATTAAATACCTTCGCAATGAAAATGGTCAATACCGTAAACAAGATCAACCATTTACACTTGTAGTTTCCATGAATCCACCGCATTCGCCTTATGATCAAGTACCACAAAAGTATTTAGATCGTTTTAGTGGCAAAACATCACAGCAATTAAATACCCGTCCAAATGTGCAATGGGATAAAGCCTACCAAGAAGGCTATGGTCCACAATATTTTAAACAATATATGGCAATGGTTAATGGTGTTGATGAGCAATTCGGACGCATTGTTGATGAATTAGATCGCCTCAACCTTACTGAAGATACGTTAGTGGTGTTTTTCTCTGATCACGGCTGTTGCATGGGTTCAAACGGTAATCCAACCAAGAATGTTCACTATGACGAAGCCATGCGTATTCCAATGATCTTCCGCTGGCCAGGCAAACTTGCTCCACATCAAAATGATTTGTTATTTTCAGCACCCGATATTTACCCAACCATGCTGGGATTAATGGGCATGGAAAATCTCATCCCAGATACCGTTGAAGGCACTAACTTTGCCAATACCCTACGTGGTATTGACAGTGATATTAAACCAACATCGCAATTCTATACTTTTATACCTTATGGCGGTCAGTCATATGGACGTCGTGGCATTCGCTCTCAACGTTATACCTTAATGATTGATAGAAAAATTGGTAAACCGCTGACTTATGTGCTGCATGACAATCAAATAGACCCATATCAAATGGACAATATTGCTGCCGCTAATCCAATGCTTATCGACAAATTAATTACAGAAGAATTAATACCATGGCTTGAGCACACTGGCGATCCATGGCGACCAACAACCGTACCGGCACACAGTGCCAATGCTTATTTATAGCCGTCTTAAGAACAACCTATAAAACCACTTTTTATTATTAATTTAACGCTTTCTCTATTTAACAGAGAAAGCGCGACATAACTCATACTAAATTAAGGACAATCAATGAATACCATCACTAAAGTAATTGTTGCAACTACCCTTTTATCTGCGACAAGTTTTAGCTATGCCAACGATTACAAAACTACTATTGAATATCGGCATGAATATCGTGATGGTACTGACCGTCATGGCGATCGCGTAAAAGCATTTTTAGATACTGGTAAGAATATTGGTTTTGAATTAGACGCGCGTTATAACAATGATCAACTCAATACCATGTTTGATGGTATGACAATGAATGGCTCTGAGTTTTCAGCGTATTACTACAAAAAATTGACTGATAATATTATGGGTATCGGTGGTCTTTCACTCGATTTCACCTCACAAGGTTTAGTTTATGTACCTTACGCACGTTTAAACTATCGTTTTGATAATGGCATTCGTGTGCAAGGTCGTTATAAGTGGAAGTTCTGGGATTACAATCAACAAAACCTTAATCAACAAAATTATATTTCTAAAATTCAAGAAGTTGATTTCTGGTTAGGCTACAACACCAATAATTGGGACTTCCAATATGAGTTCCAAATCTGGAAAGAAATGGAAGGTAACGCACTACCACAATTCGATAATAAAGATACAAACTACCTACATAACTTCCGCTTAATGTACACCTACAAAACGGTTGAAGGCACAATGTGGCGTCCCTTCGTAGAGGTGGGTAATGTTAGCCAAAATCGTTATACTGACAATCGTCAAACACGTTACCGTATGGGTATTAAATACACGTGGTAATAACGTAAAATAGACCATAAAAAATGCCAGTGCTTGATATCACTGGCATTTTTGATTTTATATCTTGCTGATTTAGCACACTAACAATAATAAATTAATGTGCTGACTTACCACGAATTTTATTTATTAAGCTCACAACCACCAGCACTGCAATACCAGCAATAATACCCACGATACCATTCAGTAACGGCGGCACAATGGTATGAGCTCCTGAAAAAGTGATCTGCTGGGTTAATTGTTCAATCACACCATGTACGGGTGGAATACTGTGTACTACAATGCCCCCACCGACTAAAAACATTGCGATAGTACCGACTACGGCTAATGTCTTCATTAAATAAGGTGCAACATTAACCAATAATGTACCAAAACTGCGCTTAAATCCGGCTCGATTGCTGTGTTTTACAAGATACAAACCCGCATCATCAAGCTTTACAATCCCAGCAACTACACCGTAAACTCCTGCCGTCATTACTGCTGCAATAAGACTCACTACAATGGCTTGGGTTAAAAATGGGTGATCTTGTACTGTGCCTAATGCAATCACAATAATTTCAGCCGATAACACAAAATCGGTTCTTACCGCCCCTTTTATTTTCTCACGTTCATAAGCAATTAAATCAATCTCTTCAGTTAATAACTGCTCACTGTCTTGCTGCGTTTCAGTATCATGATGAAATAATTTTTCAGCAATCTTTTCAACGCCTTCAAAACATAAAAATAAACCGCCCAGTAATAACATCGGCATAATTAACCACGGCGCAACAGCACTGATTAATAATGCCGCGGGCACTAAAATTAATTTATTTTTAAATGAGCCTTTTGCTACGCCCCACACCACAGGCAACTCACGCTCAGCTCTCACACCAGTGACCTGTTGAGCATTTAATGCCAGATCATCACCTAAAACACCTACGGTTTTACGCGCAGCGACCTTGGTCATCAAGGCAACATCATCAAGCACCGTTGCGATATCATCAAGCAAAGTTAATAAACTTGCACCAGCCACTAAACACTCCTTTAATCACCCGTCTAAAGGGCAAATTAACAATCTCATATTTATAAACGTAATCGATGCACTTATACACTTTTACGTACTAACATTACATTTACTGACTATTAATTTCCCTAATATTAAATATAGGAAAACTCTTTTTTATATCAATCATTTTAATTGGTTATATATAGAGTGATATATATATTATTACTAATAAATACGCAGTTATTATGCTTACTCTATATATTTAATCTTCTTCTTTAATCGTAACAACTAAATTTAATCATAACGACAAATCTTTTTTGTTTGCGCTAAAAACAATTCAATTGTCTAATCGCAGCGCACCCAATTATTGGTTTGAGGTGTAGACTGAGATTGCATCGGGCATTCTTATTCCCTGTCATACTGTGCTTGTTGTAATAGCACGACCTTTAAGGGTAATGACAATGAAAACTCTCGCCACATTATACTCGAGGGCTTTTTTTAGCCTCAATAAAGTATGCGACAACGCAACAACCAAAGCCAAACCTCACCTATCAAGAAGAACAATACGTTTGTTCATGACTTGTAATGACGATTCCAGCTCAGATAGTCCCAGTAGCTTGTAATTGAAAATGCTATAGCGCCAATCTGCGTGATTAGATTTCAATAACAACGTACTTTTATTCTGACCGTTATCGCGTCAGTCATCACACTATTTCGATATTTACTGTAGCCAAGCAGGGATCTTATGCACCTGTATTTTATGGCTAACGTATTTTCGCTCAGGAAGAGATTAAACAATGAGTGATTGGACAATTAATAATGCCCGTGACGTTTATAATACACCTTATTGGGGCCAGGGTTATTTTGATATAGCGCAAGACGGCTCAGTTGTTGCCTGTCCAGATGTCAATAACCCAGCCAATGCTATCGGTTTATCACAACTTGCTGATGAATTAATCGCAGCAGGCGCATCGTTACCTGTTTTGGTGCGCTTTGCTGATATTCTTCACCATCGAGTGGATAGCTTATGCAGCGTTTTTAACCAAGCGATTGAAAATTACGGTTACCAAGGCGACTACCTTGCGGTATACCCAATTAAAGTTAACCAGCAACAAGAAGTAGTTAGTGAAATATTAGCCAGCCAATATGCTAAACAACAGCGTCAATTAGGCTTAGAAGCTGGCAGCAAGCCCGAACTTATGGCTGTGCTTGCTATGGCGCAAGAGGCTAGCTCTGTCATCGTCTGTAACGGCTACAAAGATCGTGAATATATTCGATTAGCGTTAATTGGCGAGAAACTCGGCCATGAAGTTTACATCGTCCTTGAGAAACTTTCTGAGCTAAAAATTATCTTACAAGAAGCGGCAGAGCTGGGCGTTACACCACGCTTAGGTCTACGTGCACGTTTAGCTTCTCAAGGTAAAGGTAAATGGCAAGCAAGTGGTGGCGAAAAGTCTAAATTTGGTTTATCTGCATCACAAGTATTAACCGTGGTTGAAGAATTACGCCAACGTGAAATGCTTGATTGCTTACAGCTATTACACTTTCATTTAGGCTCACAGATTGCCAATATTCGCGATGTGCGTAATGGCGTTGGTGAAGCCGGTCGTGTGTATGCTGAATTGAAGAAATTAGGTGCAGGAATCACCACTGTTGATGTTGGTGGTGGTTTAGCCGTTGATTACGAAGGGACGCGTAGCCAAAGCAGCTGTTCAATGAACTACAGCATCAATGAATACGCCAATAATGTGGTCTATGTTTTAGGTGATATTTGCCAACAATACGACATGCCAATGCCACGTATTATTTCAGAATCAGGTCGTAACTTAACCGCTCACCACGCGGTATTAATCACGGATGTGGTTGGCATTGAAAGCTATAAACCAGAATCTATTTCAGCGCCAGCTGCGGATGCACCCCATATTTTGCATAACATGTGGCGTTCTTGGAAAGAACTGACTGATAACGCTGATCACCGTTCATTGGTTGAGCTATACCATGATAACCAAAGTGATTTAGCTGAAGTTCATTCTTTATTTGCCGTTGGCATGATCAGCTTTATTGATAGAGCTTGGGCTGAACAAGTGAGTTTACGTTTATGTCACCAGCTTGAAAAAACATTATCAACTAAAAATCGTGCTCACCGTCCATTACTAGATGAGTTGCATGAACGTTTAGCGGATAAATTTTTTGTGAATTTTTCACTGTTTCAGTCATTGCCTGATGCATGGGGGATTGAACAAGTCTTTCCTATTTTGCCATTAAGCAACTTAGATAAAGTCCCTGAGCGTCGTGCGATTATTCTTGATATCACCTGCGACTCAGATGGTGCGATTGACCAATATGTTGAGAACCAAGGTATAGAGAGCACACTTCCGGTACCAACATGGAATGATGAACACCCCTACCGCATTGGTTTCTTTATGGTTGGTGCATACCAAGAAATTTTAGGTGATATGCATAATCTATTTGGCGATACCGATACTGCCGTCGTGCGCTGTACGACAGATGGTAGCTATCACATCGAAAAAATTGATCGTGGTGACAACGTCGGGGATGTACTGCGTTATGTACACTTAGATTCAAATGAATTCTTGCGCCAATATCAATTAATGGCACAGCAACACCTCGCTGAAGATGAGCGTGAGAGTATTCTCAAAGAACTGGCTGATGGACTTGAAGGATATACCTATCTAGAAGATGTTCGCGCAATTTAAGACTTAAAAATTAGTCATCCTATTTTGAACATTCTATTACTACAATGAAGCAGTGATAGGACTTTTAGTGGGCCTTTTGCCCTGTAATATTGTTGTTGGAGAAAACCATGGCAACACTAGCTAATTACCCAGATTATTCTTTATACGCCAACGCGTTTGGCTTTTTACGTCAACCGTTAAACTTCGCACCAATGGAGTCAGACGCTGATGTTATTATTACTGGAGTGCCATTTGATATGGCAACAACAGGCCGTTCTGGCAGTCGCATGGGGCCAGGAGCTATTCGTCAAATATCAACTAATCTTGCATGGGAAGGCAAACGCTGGCCATGGAATTTTAGCCTATTAAAATCAATTAAAATTGCCGATTGTGGTGATTTAGTATTTGATTGCGGCGATGCAGCTCAAATGTGCGAGCGCTTGGAAGCACATGCAACGGGCTTATTAGAGCAAGGGAAAACCCTGCTTACTTTTGGTGGTGATCACTTCGTCACGCTACCATTATTACGTGCTCATGCTAAACAATTTGGCAAAATGGCATTAATTCACTTTGATGCCCATACTGACACTTACGATCAAGGTAGTAAATTTGATCATGGCACCATGTTCTATCATGCGCCAAAGGAAGGTTTAATTGACCCTACTCACTCAGTACAAATTGGTATTCGTACTGAGCACAGCGACAAACTAGGGTTTAATGTTATCTCTGCCGATACTGCTAATGATTGGAGTGTGGCACAGATTGTTGAAAATATTAAAGCCATTGTTGGCGAGATGCCGGTTTACTTAACGTTTGATATTGATTGTTTAGATCCTGCCTATGCCCCAGGTACAGGTACGCCTGTTTGCGGTGGCATCACCTCAGATAAAGCACTGAAAATCATTCGTGGTTTGCAAGGAATTAATCTTATTGGAATGGATGTGGTTGAAGTTGCGCCAGCATACGATCACGCTGATATAACTGCGTTGGCGGCAGCGACCATTGCTACCGATTTATTACATCTTTGGGCAATTCAAAAACAATAACCAACTAATTTAAACCTATTTTGCGCTGTTTCTACGGCGCAAAATAATAATCGTTACTTATAATCACGTTACATCTACTATAAAAACCTGTCATCACTCCGTTATCCTACAACATTTTCATTAATCCTCTCACAAATAAACTACGAAGAATTAACAATGCAGTGGTAATATTTGATTATCTTATCGCTTTATTTTGTTATCAGTTTAGGCTCCAATTTCTTAAAATAATTATCTGAAATCAGAAAACCTACTGACCAACTCATTCTATTTTTACCTTGTTGTTGGACGTTAATATGAAAAAACGCCAGTATTACTACAAGTAACAACACTGGCGTTATTATTTTACATTTCAACTACAAAAATAAAATACTGCCCCAAGTGATAACAACCAAAGCCAACGCAACAAATACTGCTGCAGAACCAATATCTTTCGCTCGACCACTCAACTCATGATGTTCAGGTCCAATACGATCAACCACAGCTTCAATGGCTGAATTGATCAACTCGGCAATAACAACAATAAATAATGAGCTAATCATCATTAATCGTTCAACTTTTGTCACAGGCATAAAAAATGAAACGATCGTCATTATAACTAATAGAATACTTTCTTGACGAAAAGCAGCTTCATTTATCCACGCCGCTTTTAAGCCTTGTATAGAATATCCGGTTGCATTAATGATCCGTTTTAAGCCCGTTGCACCAGGTTTCATGGTTATCTCTCTGTTTTAGTATTAAAAATACTTAATGTGTTTGTGACTAATGATACATTTTGAACAATGAAATAAAAGTAAAAGAGGACAACAGCCCTCTTTTTAGTTTATTTCTCACTCAATATATTTATTGCTGACACTGGGAGAATATATCTAATTTAGGATCATAAACTTTGGTTTTAACATCCATCATACCTAATAACGTATGGAATAAATTATCTTGCGAATAGCCACCAGCAGCCGCTTCTCGTTGTAAACATTGACGGTTTATATGCTGGCTTTGTTGATAAGCCGGCGATAGCCATAATATTAGCGGCACTGTTGTTTGCTCTTTCGGCGCAATTGAATAAGGAAGCCCATGTAAATACACCCCATCTTCACCCAGTGATTCACCATGATCAGCCATGTAAATCATCGCTGTATTGGCGTTATGATCATCACTTTTCAACATATCAATCACACTACTTAAAATATGATCAGTATATAAAATAGTATTGTCATAAGTGTTAGTGACCTGCTCTCGGCTACACTCTTGTAAATTACTGGTATTACAGGTTGGTTTAAACACTTTAAATTTCGCTGGGTAACGATCGTTATATGTTGGGCCATGACTACCAATTATATGCAATACAATAAGCGTATCTTGTTTGGCATCATCAATTTGAGCTTGTAAGTTTTTAAGCAAAACTTCATCGTAACAGGTGCCATCGTGACAAAGCTTAGGATCACTATCAGCGTTAATCACTATATGCTTAACCCGATCACAAACCCCTTTACAACCGCTATCATTATCCTTCCAAGAAACATCAATACCTGCACGTTGTAAAATATCGACCGCAGTATCTTGGTGACGAGCATCTATCGCATTGTAATTTGTTTTAGTCATTACCGAGAACATACAAGGCAATGATACTGCCGTTGCGGTACCACATGATTTTACATTTAAAAAACTGATCACATTACGTTTTGCTAATTCCGGGTTGGTATCACGATCATAACCATTTAATGAATAGTTCATTGAACGTGATGCCTCACCTACAACCATTACCACAACATTATGCTTGCCTGACTGATGACTATCTTTGGCATCAACGCCTAACTGAGTAAATGGCATTTTCGCTTCAATTAATTGATACTTTGCATAGCGAAATGTTGCCGTAATATAATTAGTTGGGTTAATTAGTGCTTTAATTTCAGAGTGGTTGCGTACCAATGAGGCATAATCTTTATAATAACCCGCCGCAATCACCACAATCACTAAAACTGAAATTAAAATACTGATACAACGGGCAATGATCTCTTTTATTGCAGAGCGGTAAACAACCTTAATTCGCCATAATATCGCAATCGGAATAATTGCAATCGCCACAATCCACACCACACCGGCTATAGAGAAGTAACTTCCAGCTTCTGCTGGGTTAGTTTCAAACACATTCACAATCATCCCATAGTCAAAATAGACGCCGTAGCTATACATCGCATAGGTGACTAAACTTGAGATAAATATCAGAATCGCAACTAATGGCCGCTGTAGCCACGGCCATAGCAACAAATTAAAAATAATATTGAGTGCGGCGATAATAAATAAAGGGATAGTAGCAATAAAAACGCCGTTATTGGTGGCATTTTCAGCAAACAATTCACTTAGATGCTTCCACAAAGCGATGTTTTGAATTGCTGCAAAAAAAACAGCAACTAATAATATATAAGAAGTACTCGTTAAGCGGAATTTCATTACACCATATTCCTTCGCTAAAGATAAAGTAAACTTTAACCATCAATGACCTAGGGCTGATGATTATGCCTATGAACATATTCAATAGACATGGATCTAAATGAATTGCCCCATAAATAAAATGTAAACATAGATTGAAATAATGATAGCCACTTTTTTTATCTTTGCTGGAACTGTTACACTACAGGCAGTAAAGGAGATTACTGTGAATAAACATCAACCTATTGATAAACTTGCTTGGCTTCATATTGAACAACGAAAATTATTAGGCGCTCGCTCATATGGAAAAACCGCTTACTATATTCCAGGAGGAAAACGAGATACTGGTGAGACAGACACTCAGGCATTAGTACGTGAAATTAAAGAAGAGTTATCGGTAGTTCTTATTCCAACATCATTGTGCTATGCCGGTAGTTTTCAGGCGCAAGCTCACGGAAAAGAGACTGGCATAATGGTGAAAATGACCTGTTATTATGCTGAATATAAGGGTGATTTATTACCCGCATCTGAAATTGAAGAAATTCGATGGCTTACCAGTAACGATACCGACATTAGCTCAACCGTCACCTTAATGATTTTAGCCCAATTAAAAGCACAAGATTTAATAGACTAAAAAACGCCAATACAAATCTACACATTCAATAAGAACAAGTAGCTTTGCATTGGCGCAATGTTAAACGGATACAAGGGGAAAAGTATCCCTTAACAGCGTTATAAACTATAGACTCAATAATTTATTGCTTCAAAATTATTTTAGAAAGTCATTATAAAGCATGTATAAATGTGCTGAACTCCATGAGAAGTTATTCGCACCTTGTACGGCACCTGTTTCAGGGTTGTAATTCTCTTGAATTGGGCGATCAAGGGTTAAGCCTTCAGCATTTTTAAACAGCTTATTAACCATTTCGTTGGCTTGTTTAGTATAGCCATAATCAGCCATTCCTTTGACACCGAAGTAGAACTGATCAACCCATACACGACCACGCCAGTAAATATCTGCACCATAAGCTGGATTATCAGCTGCAGCCGTACCTAATGGTACTTTAGTATTAAATTTACTCGCGTCCATCATATTCTCAACCACAGCCGCTGCGGTAATACGATTAGCTGCACCATTAAACAGTGGCGACCACCCTTCAGCGCCCATACCACGTTCAACAATCGGATTACCAGCACAGCCATTATTTAATGAACGAGCTTGTTCTGCATCGATATTAATGTCGTAGTAGAAACCTGTTTCACGATCAAACATACACTGGTTGATATAATCTTTAGTGTCTGCTGCTTTAGCGGTAAACACAGCCGCTTCAGCATCATGACCTAATACCGTCGAAATTTGAGCTAAGTATTTATTATCGCTGTACCAGTATGACGCCTGATCAACCGACTCTTGCATCAGTGAGTAACCAATAACCTCGCCAGAAGCATCTTTGTTCTCACTAAATTTGACCTGCCAATCTTTTTTAGCTTTATTCAGTAAGTCATTATTAGCTGGGGTTTCATCGGTATATTTTACAACTGACTCGCCGTTACTGTTCTTGGTAATTGTTACTTCATTATCAAACTGATATTTTTCTTTAGCGTAGCGGCCAAGTTGATCAATTACTTTTGCTTGCTCGGTTGTAAGATCAGTTAAACCTTGTGCATCAGCAATGGTATCAATAAAGCCAAATACAGCCGCATCATCACGGCCAGATTCCCATGAAGCTGCAGTTTGTGCAGGACTACTGATATCAACATAATTACCAGATTCTAATAACGCATTGTATTTATCGATGCCATACTCAACACGCCAATCTTTGTCGTCTTCTAACTTATATTTGTAGATCAACTGACCATCTTTAGTATGTTCAGGATCAACAGCTGCGCCATACTCAGGAATACCATTTTGGTTAGTATCACGTGCTGTTAACCACCAATTATGATATTCCACCAGCAGAGGATACATTTCTTGTAACCAAGCTTGTGCTTCATCAGCGCGGTTATATTTATCTTTCAGTGTTGTGTAAACTTCCCATACCGCCCACGATGCCAATGATGGTTTAGTATTACGCTCATTCCATGTTTGAGCATCATTAAACTCTGTTAAAGCTAGTGCATCACCACGTTGCTTGGACATATTCATGCCAACCACATCAAGCAAATAGCCTTTATCATATGGACGTAACACATCATCAGCTTTAACTTGATGCTCAAACACAGTGCGAATGTTTGCCATTGCTAAATCAGGGTTAAAATGCGCCATCGCATACGCTTGTTTCCAGGTATCCCACGGCCATGTTAAGTTACCAGAGAACCAACGCGCAGTTACTGATGGTGTAACCGTATCATAACTCACCATACCAGCAGGACTACGCCAGTTACCCGTTAGTGTTTCCATCGCTTTAACGGCAACACGTTCTTGTTCTGGGGTTGCATTTTTATTAACAAGACCATTAGTTAGGTAATTTTCCCAACGAGTAGTACTTGCGTTGATGTAATGGATTGGGTTAGCCAAAATATCTTTAACAATCGACTGTTCTTTTTGCCATTCTGCTGCTGTTAGCGTATGACTAAATACGGTATAAATAGTTTTATTAGCAACAGCACCAATATTAGCAACTGACTGGTAGTCTAAACCATTAATATGGGTGTCTGTGGTGATACTACGCTGAATATTAAATGCCGAATCACCACGAGTACGTACCCACCATGAATCACGCTCTTTACCGAATTGAAGCTCAATATTACCGTTATTATCGGCCGTCATATCACGGGTTAAATTCGGCAGCTTTTCAGCAACGGTTTCAGGGGTTGCAACACCATCTTTCGCATAATAGCCGTCAACCAGTTTACCATTCCAAACTAGCTCTATATCAGCACCAGTATCATTGCTGATAGTGGTTTCAACGATCGAAGAGCGTGAAGAAACAAACTGTAACTTCATTTCAACTTTAATACCGTCAGCCGTCATGGTCTGAATAAGTGCACCAGGAATACTGTAAACCGTTGCTTTAAAGTTAACTGACAGGCCATCTTTTAAAATCGAAAGCTTATCAAAATACTCTGCAACCGAAGTGTTATATTCTTCAGCGATTGCCGTTACACCAAAGCCGCCCATATTTTCAGGGTGTTGCTGTAAATCAGGCAGCAAGTGACCATGCCATGCACCATCATCATGCAATGGTGTATAAGCCATATGGTTACCAGCACTGACTTCCGCTAAGTGCTTTGGGGTACCGGTGCGATCGAGAATATTTTGAAATTTCGCCGCAACTTGAGGCTTTTTCTTCTCTTCGGTTGTGGAGTTAGTGTTATCACTATTACAACCAGCGGTGAACATTAACGAGCCAATGGCTGCTGCTAATAAGGTTTTCTTTGCCAACGTCTGTTGCTTGATCATTATAAAATCCCCCGATATTTAATGATGTGCTGCATCTTATTATTTTTTGTACAGCTATTTTTAGTCAGAGTTCGAACTCGTACTCTAAGATTGCGGAGGATAATAATGGTAAAAAAGATAACTAAAATTGAAGTTAATCACGTTTGCTATTTTAGTAAAAATGCACTAAAAAAAAGCAGTTACATTTAGATACACTTTCAATGAAGAAATCCATCTTTATATGAAGGCATATCACACCACCAACACTAGCCCCTAAAGGTATATAACGATCGATTATTGATAATTTACTTAACTAAAATCGTCACAGCAGCTCAAGCTAAAAAAAAAGCTGTGATATTAATTCAAAAAAAAAGAGCATTCTGAAAAATAATGCGATCTTCTATCCAAAAAAGAGCGCTACTGGAAATAATCCCTATCTGTAACTTTTGTAACTCGCAAAAGAACAAAATGTAACACTTAATAGGCCTTACTTTTTCGCCAAAATGTGAACCTCATCACCGTCGTTTTTAAGCAGAAATTAAAAAAGCACCCTCAGGTGCTTTTTTGTAACGCTAATAAACAAATAGCAACTATTAATCCGCGTCTTTCACTAACGCAATAATCGTCCATCCAGCTTTAACGTCTATTTTTGATATCACAGTAAAGGGATGAATATTTTCTTTCAGATCAACTGTAAATAAAGGAATAACCAAGCCACTGTTATATTGTTGGTAATAATCATCAAGGGTAAAACTATCGCTAAGTTTGGTGTGCTTAATTTCTGCACCTTGATTCATCAAACTGGCTAATTTTTTATAGCTAATATCATCACCAAACAATACTGCGCTGCTATGGGCTTGAGTCGCTGAATGTTTTTCTAAACCGCTATTATGACGACGGCCATTTAAACGATAAATATTACGTTGTCCAAAATCGGTTTCATAATGACTTGCCGCAACCGCATTAAAATGTTTATCCGGCGTAAGTGCTAATAAATGACCTACCCCAATCAGATCTAAATATTCATCTGCGTGGCTAGAAACGGCATTACCATAATAAGTTTCTAACCCTGCCATGCGCGCCGCACGAATATAATCCCAGTTAGAATCACTCACGACGACGCGGCAATCGTATTTTTTTAGCGCTAAACCAATTTCTCGAGCAACATCATTGGCACCCACAACCAAGAATCCTTTCGGCGATGGTTCTGCAACACCAAGTAATCGCGCTATTGGGCGTGCAGTTAGACTTTGTAACACCACTGTACCGATAATCACCATAAATGTCAGCGGTACTAACAACTGAGCACCAGCGACACCGTCATCCATCAATTTTAAAGCAAATAATGCTGAAATAGCCGCAGCAACAATACCTCTCGGTGCTACCCATGCTAAAAACAATTTTTCTTTAAATGCCAATTGGCTAAACATGGTCGATATAAAAATAGATGCAGGTCTTGCCACTAACTGAATAACAACAAATAACGTAATTGCTCCCCAGCCTAATGCATGGAAATCAGCTAACTCAATACGGGAAGCTAAAATCAAAAATAATCCTGAAATTAACAAAATAGTCAGGTTTTCTTTAAAATGCAGAATATGGCGAATATCGACATCCTTAGCATTTGCAAGCCACATTCCCATTACCGTTACAGCGAGTAATCCGGCTTCTGATTCCAAGGCATTAGCGCCAGCAAATACACCAAGTACAACAGCGAGTACCGCAAAAGGTTGTAAATATTCAGGCAATAAATGGTTACGTAATACATATGCAATCAACCATCCAGCAATTGCACCAATCACTAAACCAACCAGCAGCATTAAGCCAAATACGGCCAAACTGTGCATTTTGCTGCTAGAAACAATAAATTCGTACACGATCACGACAAATATTGCCCCAATCGGATCAATTAATATTCCTTCCCAGCGTAAAATATTTGCCAATTTTGCTTGAGGTCTCACCGTGCGTAGCAATGGCACGATTACCGTAGGTCCGGTTACCACCGTCATCGAACCAAATAAGAATGCCAATGACCAACTAAAATCTAATAAATAGTGTGTCGCAACACTGGTGATGATCCATGTAATAATGGCACCTATGGTAACGATACTTTTAACGTTTTTGCGGACATTTTTTATTTCTGCAAAATTAAGCGTTAAGCTACCCTCAAATAAAATAACAGCTACTGCTAATGAAATCAGGGGAAATAGCAAATCACCAAAGAGGATATTAGGGTTAAATATGCCAGCAACAGGGCCAATAACTAGACCTGCGATAAGTAATAATAAAATTGCTGGTAATTTCATACGCCATGCAAGCCATTGACACCCAAGCCCCAAGACTCCGAGGCCTGCAATTGTCAATCCAATCATTTCTTGATGCATAAATGAATACTCTTTTTAAAATTCAATATAAATAGCAACATGGTCTAATAACCTTAAATCATTCGCTTAATATTGCTAATTTATATACTAAACAATCGTGTTTACCACTATATAATTACAATTAAACAACAATAACATCACACCACTATCTATTGGCTGATAGCCATATAAAAATGGATTAAATGCTGCACTATGTTTTAGGTTATAAAAAAGCCGATGGTCGCTCTATTGAACAAGCATACCATCGGCTTAATAAGCTTAGATTGAGGTGCTAAAAATCAATTAGCGCAGTTGGCGCGAACGGAAATTACGTCCTTTAATACGACCTTTTTCTAATTTTTGTAATGCTTCACGCGCCACTTCACGTTTAACCGCAACATAAGCACAATGATCAAACACATTAATTTTACCAACGTCAGCACCAGCAATACCTTTATCACCGGTTAAAGCACCTAAAATATCACCAGGGCGTACTTTTTGCTTTTTACCGCCATCGATCATCAGAGTGATCATTGCAGGGCGGAACGTTGGTTGATCTAATAAGTTGCCAGCAGGTAATGCTTCGCCGTTAATATCACGATCAAGGTAATCTTCAAGTAACTTAACTTTATAATGTTCTTTATCACTAAATAATGAACAAGCAATACCTTTACTACCCGCACGGCCTGTACGACCAATACGGTGAACGTGCACTTCAGTATCTCGTGCCAGATGATAGTTAATCACCATATCTAGGTTATCGATATCCAAACCACGCGCTGCAACATCTGTCGCGACTAAGATTGATTTACTCTTATTAGAGAACAATACCAAAGTACGATCACGCTCACGCTGCTCTAAATCGCCATGCAGCGCAATAGAACTAAAGCCAAAGTCTTCTAAATCATCAGACATTTCTTGTGCTTCACGCTTGGTATTACAGAAAATCACACAAGATTCTGGACGGTGTTGATTAAGTAACAAACGCACTGCATCTAAACGGTCTTCATTACCATTAACCTTGTAAAAGTGCTGTGAGATACTGCTATCATCATGGCTTGATTCTACTTTTACTTGGACTGGATTTTTCATGATCCGCTTGGCAATTGATGCAATTTGATCAGGATAAGTCGCACTAAATAGCAAGGTTTGACGATCGCTTGGTGCGACATCAATAATTGCATCTAATGAATCTTGAAAGCCCATCTCTAGCATGCGATCAGCTTCATCAAGTACTAATGTATTTAGCTCATCAAGACGTAAAAAGCCTTTGTGAATATGTTCTTCAATACGACCAGGAGTACCCACAATAATATGCGCACCGTGCTCTAATGAACCAATTTGAGGTCCAAATGGCATACCACCACATAACGTTAGTACTTTAATATTATGAATAGCACGTGCTAAGCGACGAATTTCTTTAGCTACTTGATCGGCTAATTCGCGCGTTGGGCACAATACTAATGTCTGCACACGAAAACGTTTAACATTAAGGTTATTAAGTAATCCTAAGCCAAACGCTGCGGTTTTACCTGATCCCGTTTTACCTTGAGCAATAACATCCTTGCCGTCAATAATAAGCGGAAGGCTTTGAGCTTGAATAGGTGTCATTGCTTCATAACCCAGTGAGTCTAGGTTACTCAATAGATCAGAGTGAAGATTTAGGGTAGAAAATGCCGTCTGACTCAAAATGATGTCCTGTAAACGTCAACATACCAGTTTTACCGTTAAATATAGGTATCGATATGTTGTTTAATATAAGGTTGCACGCGGTAACACATGCATAAGGGCTGCGACACTAACAGCTAATGACTACGCTGACAATGCAATAAATCAACTCACCTATTTTAGCAAATTAAATATATTTTTGAAAACCGTGTACGACCACACGATAATGACAAAATAGCACCCACTACTCGACCAATCTGGTCGAGTATTATTATTTCCATCATTTAGATTGCTTATTACCCTAATAAGTAACGGAAATATCGTCAAGCAGTATGTTACCTATATCCTGTATAAATTTGTGCGCCTTAAGTATTAACCGATTTAGTGCAAGTTAAGTTCGCTTTGGCGGCAATTGCACAACCTTGGCTGCTGTGCAATCATGGTATTACGATTTAAAAACCTGTTGCTCACTAGCAGTTATCATTAACGATATTATTGCGAAGCCAAACAACAATGATCCCTTTTATATCAGGAAGTAATATTAATGAGTCAACCAGATAACGACCTCATCAAAGCAAGTGAAAGTGACTCAAAAAATGAATTTAAAACACCACAATTTCAAATAACGCGAGTACTTAGTATTACATTCAATGTGATATTAATTTTAGCGCAAATAAAATTATTAAAAACTCACGATATAGATATAAAAACCTATGGTGTCTTCATTTTTTGTAATATCAGTATCTTAGTCAATCTTTTTGCACCAAAGCTAACTAAACTAACCGTGAAGCAAGTCTCGAAATATAGCACTATGACTATGCTTGTGAGTGTGTTTTTATTTATTAGCCAAATATTTGCATAATCGGCCTAAAAACCGCCTTAATCCTTTAAACATTAAGTGAGTAAGGCGGTTTTTGTATGTATTTTATTTCTTCGCTACCACTCACCAACAAGCAATCGACTTTTGACACCATTAACTTGTAATCCCATCGCTTCAAACACATCATCAAAATTATGGCATCCTAACGGTAAATGAGGCAGTGATAATACCGCTTCATCAAAAAAGCGTTTTTGCTCTTGTTCGGTTTGCCATGCCAGTTGCCACCAATTGACAATACGTACTCTCGAATCAATTAAGCGACGTCGAGTCGGTACTCGTGCACGTTTTTGGTTATTCTCGATTTTGCTAGCTGGTAACAAATTCCATTTATCATTATTCGGCCAATAGGCAAATGGTAGGCAATGATCCACTTGATAATCAACTTGTAAGCGTTTGCCACTCCACACACTTTCCAACTCAATACCGTCTTGCTGTAAAGCAGTAATTTTATGGCGAACACCACGGGTATCATGGCTTTCATCTATCCATTTTAAACAATCGTAATAGGTTTGTAGCGCAATGCCCCGCTGTTCATTTAACTTATAACGCCGCATTTCTGTTATCCATTGGTTAACCACTAATGGCTCTATCCAGCTGCTATATAAACGCAAACATTCCCATAAGCTTTCATCGAGCACAAAATGGCCAAATTCAGCTAACGATCCAAGTTCAAGCACAAAGGTATCTTTTGTTGGTACTCTTTCTCGTTCCATCTGAAATAGCGTATTCTTTTTAGTCCCTTGATAAATAAAAGTAACAGGACCATCTTGAATAGTTTTTAGAGTATCTCGAATTGCCGTTTGAAGTGCTTTGGCTTCATCACCAACAAACAATGCTCCTATTGATAAATCATCAGCACTAAGATGTGTAAGTTTGTTCCAGCCTTGTGGTTTCACAAAACCTAACCCTTTTTTACTGTCGCTAGTTTGTTGAATACCAACACCATCGATATCAATATCAATTAGACGTTTAAATTGCCGTATCCAATAGAGAGCGACTAATCCTAGTGGCAAGCGGACTTTATTATCTTCACGGCTACGAACTGCACCTGGGTGTGCATCTGCAATGTGCAAAAGAGTCCGTAATAGCGCCAATTTATAGGTGGCTGATTTAGCGTCATTAACAATAATTTGCCTAACTTTAATTAAATCGCCACTACCATCATCAGGAAGTTGCATCACAACGGTTTGCCATTGCACGCTGTTACGACCTAATTCATCGGTATCAAGTGCAGAAATTAAGTTAACTTGCAGGGCATGTTGCTGTGCTAACAGTTCAAGCTCTTCAATACTGACATCATAGGCTTTTCTAGCATCACTAAAATCACCATAACGCAGCGAGATCACGAGCTTTCCACTTGGTGAAAGTAGATTCGATAGTTTACGAAAAGCGCGTTTACGGACTGCTGGCGAAAGGTGCATCCAAACAGCAGATAACAAAATACAATCAAAGCGAATCCCAAGCTCAATAATGCTGTTTAGCTCTGGTAGTTGATCATCTAGCCAAGTGATCTTATCAACATACTGTTGAGTATATTTTTTACCTTGTTCACGCAGATCATCAGCAGGCTCAATCGCATAAACATCACAATGATGCTTTGCAAGCCACAGTGCATCACGGCCAGCCCCTGCGCCGATATCAAGTACTTTTAAGGCATGTTTCGATGAACTCGCAGGCCAATGTGCTTGCCAATTTTGATGCACTTGTTCAAAAGTAAGTGACAGATATTGCTCACTCAGGAACTGGGCATTTTGATGATAAAAATCAATGGTTTTTGACATGATGATCAATCGAGAAACAGAATAGATTGATATTACTGCAACTGATTGAAATACTCGATAGGAAATAAAGTAAGTAACTAAAAAATAGGAAGAGCAAACTCTTCCTAAGGATTAATAGGCTTTAATATCAAACTTTAACAACATACGAGGTAATACATCGTCTAAATTCTGAACATCATTATCATTAAGTTCAATTAGATTGAAGCCATATTTCGCATACAGATCTTGTTTGATTTTCTTACGGTTAGCATATTTAGGATCATCTTCTAATCCCCAAAATTCAATATATACTTTTCCCGTTGGCAGATAAAAATCACAATATAAATCTTCTTCAATGGGTAGTTTTCGCTCATAAGCATGAACAATCCCAGCCATGTAAAGCCAATTATCAATTAACATTTCGGCTTTAGAACGAACATAATGACCATCAGCTGAGCGATGCTTAGCCTCAAATTTTTGTCTAAAGTTTGATACTGAGTTATCGGTACTTTTAACTTCAGCATTAATGCCAGTAATTTCATTAACCGAATGTTTTAAACTACTGTTCGTTAGCACTGTTTCATCCCATACCACATAGGGAACACCAGTGCGTGAATCTTCTTTTTGAATACCACCTAATCGAGAACCTGATTGACTGACTTTCCAACCTTTCACTGCTTTGTTTATCCAGCCAAGTTCGTCCAGTATTTGGTTTATCTTTTGTGATGTTAAATTAAAATGCGCACTTATTTGAGTTGCTGATAGCTTTTTACCATCAAATGATGGTGCTGTGATAATTTCTAATTCTTTAGGCCATACAATATACTGTCCAAACTGAGAGGATTGTTTATACTCACCTTGCGCAGCTTTACCAATATCGGTTAACAGCCATTCTTTATTATCACGAGTTATATAACCTGCTTCAGC
>NZ_MSCC01000002.1:159500-374942 GCF_002954455.1 Photobacterium aquimaris | reverse complement strand
CATAACAAAGGCCGCCTAAGCGACCTCTTAAATTGTTAGCATTTAACATCACAAACTTTATGCGATCCGACACGCAGTAACGTACTAATGCAAAAAATACCGCCAAAAAGCAGCATTTTAAAAGTTTTATTTACTGATGTTATTGTGAATCAGCTATTGTTGAATTTGGCGTTCTTTAAGAAGAACTTCAAAATCAGAGGGGTAGGCTGTAACTAATTTACTGTCCACATTTAAAGCTTCAAGGTTATCTCGAAGACTGGCAATAGTACGAGGTATAAATTGACTTGAATCCCCCATCATACCCCGAATTAAATCTTTACCTAAATTTTCCAACCCACCACTAACAATGTCAAATTGTGTATATATATCAATATGATACCCGCCATCATATTGCCATAAACACGTATAGAACTGAGTGTTTTCACCTTGAGAACTCATAGATGAATCTGTAGCCTG
This sequence comes from Photobacterium aquimaris, assembly GCF_002954455.1. Taxonomy (GTDB): domain Bacteria; phylum Pseudomonadota; class Gammaproteobacteria; order Enterobacterales; family Vibrionaceae; genus Photobacterium; species Photobacterium aquimaris. Next base: position 374,486 of record NZ_MSCC01000002.1, on the reverse strand, counting down.
TGCATAAATTAATGCACCGTCACAAGTAGGACGTTTAGCCGCACCTCCAGCTAAAGCTGCGAGCGCTGAGTTATTACCAAAAGGATTAACCAACTGAAATCGAGGTGATTCTTTTGGTATAGGATACGGAGGTAAATCTTCAGTTATCCTCACACTAGATGTATTAGCCTGTAAAGCCGTTTTAATTGCTTTTGACATATCCGAAGAGGAAACACCTTTAGAGACCTTAAGATCATAAACTGCATAACTTCGCTTAGTCTCTTTAGTTTTAGCTAAAGATGTGCTTTTACAGCCAGCTAAACTGAAAGCAGCAACAAGAGCTATAGATATAATTTTGATGTTCATCGTTATAAATTCCATTTAATACTATAAGTTATGGATTTTATACACGCACAAAGACTATAAGCAATAACTTGCATTAAATATCTATTCATAATGTAACGAGCATCCTAAATCGAACACTGAACAGAGGCCGTTTTATATGAAAATTTAATAGCTACTATGTTTTTCCTAAAAACGGCTGTATTTAACAGTATGCATCTATCCCGCACTAACAACGTGATCGCTGTTCAGGGGAAATAGGCAGGATGAGAAGTATTTTGATAGGTTTGTTCATAATTAACATGAGATAAGTGAATTTGCTATTTTGTTAACCGTGTTATTGAAATCAAAAACACCACTTACACATAATCTCAAGCTTGGAAGTCTTGTAACCACCCTACAAATAAGATACCAAAAACAGAGAAACAAATTTAATTATATTAATTTCAACACCTTAAAACATATGCGTTATATTGCTCATCAAATTTATATCACCAATTAAGACCTATTTATCACATTTTCAGTCTCAATTTAATGTATAAAAAATACACAAAAAATCATTGCCGATAGATTACTTATTATAATAGGCCCATGAAAAAAGTGCTGTGGCCACTTGTCATGATGAGTTAAAGGCCTACGCCTAACCATCTCCGATTTGGCATCCATATCGCGTTAGGCCAAACAGACACTCCAGGGTGGAAGAAGCCTAAATTATTGGTAGGAAAGTCATGTAGCGGAGAGATATAAATCTCTTATTAGATATCTAAGTGCTGCGATTCAATTCATCACTCACATCACAAATCAGCAAGCGGACAAAACACAATCTAGATTTAACAAAAAATAAACATAATGAATTTATTTGCAGAGGATCACATAACCAAATGCACTTAATTGTATAATGTTTGAGCTATAAACAATTAAATGGATATATAGATTTGGCTAAACTTCTCTCAAAAACAGACAAAAAAAATTGTACGATTAACATACATACTGCAGCTCAGCCCGCCTTTAATTTTTTCCACAATCAAGCACACCTCTTCGATAAGACATTATTTAATAAGGCTACGCTAGATGAATTAAATAAAGACTCAACACTGCACGCGATTAGAATAGATAATAATGAAATCGCCATATTTTCAGGTTTCGAATACATAAGTTTTAACTTAACAAGTCTCGATCTTAAACAGCACACCATCATTGTTTTTAGCAACCTAGGCGATGAAGAAATATCACGGCAGGCATGGCGTTCTGTTCTGCGCACCATCATCTCATCTGTCTCTTCACAGTCTATTGAGGAATTAAGACGAAATTTAAATGACACAGTCCCTAGCTATTATATTAAATCTATTTTTAATAAAAATATTCTCTCACAAAAGAAGTTAGCCCTACTCACCTCTTCTTCTCGTGATACTTTAGCTAAGCAATACCAAAGAGAAAAACGGTCACACAAAAAATCATCATCTATTTTCCAACAACTAATACAGGAAGATGGAAGTGAATAAATCAGAAATTGAAAGTTACTTTAAAGAAAAAAATATAAATCGATTTTTTAAAGCCTTATTTCCTTTTGATAAAGAATACAATGCAGCTATTGCAAATGAAGTTTTACGACTTTGCTCATTATTATCGACGCAATACATTCAACATTTTAAAGAAGAAGTCCTATTAACGCTAGAAGCCAAAAAAAATATAATAGAAACACCGCCAGAATCCATTTTGGTATTAGAGCACATTACCCAAAAAAAACAACTTGGCGTCCACTTTATTCCTGCTTTTATTTGCTCAACCTTATTACGCACGTCTTATAACAAGCACAAATTCGATCAATATAAAGCATTAGCTTTACTTGTTATCACTCGTTTATCTTATATAGGTGAGCATGACGCCAAAATAAAATCACTTTGTGATGAAATTAGACTGTTTTCTTTAGGGAAAAGAGAAACATTAGCTGGCTTTCTTCCAGATATTGGTCGCTATAATTTCAGCGAGCTTGTTAAGCTATTTAATTCACTCGTAGATAAATCATCTCCAACCTCCACAATCGGTCCAATTAGAAATCAACTGGAACATTACAATCGACCGCTTAAAGCAAGTCACGATTTTAGTAGAGGCTACCATAGATATATATCTACGCAACGATTTCGACAAGCGGGCTCATTAACCATTAAGCCTAAAGAAGTCCTTAATGACGAAGGTGATCAAGCAATAGAAATATCACAACTGCATTTCGGACCTAAACACTCAGAGAGTTGGCAAAATGAGGACAGTGCAGATAACGACTCACGAAGTATTAATATTGTTACAAGCACAAATAACACATCAAAAAGCGAAGCTTTAGCAGCAATACAAGCTCGAACAATATTTGCACAGATCAAAAAAAAAGCAATGCATCTACCCTGTGACATCTATGCAACAACCGAATTAGAATTAACGACTCTACTGGAAGCTTGTGTCAATAATATTATCATTAACCAAGAGACTGATATCAGCAAATTATTATTATTAATGTTATTAACTGGTAGTAATGATGATCAAGTAAAACGTTTCAAACCTTACCGAAACGATAGGAAACACATCATAGGTATTTTAAGAAAACACACCTTACCTAGCCATTCCATCAGAGATGAATTAAAGTGCCTCACTCAACCAGTAGAGAATTCAATTTGTCTTCCACTACCCAATACCATTAGTTCAGGGCTCAGCAGCTTTAAATTTAAAAACATTGATAAAACGTCACTTAAAAATTTTTTACAAGCAATCAACAACAGTAAAGGCACTCACCTTACCCTAACAAAAATTAGCGGTTATCTTCATTACCATTTTTCACAATTACAAATTGATCCTGTTATAACGCATATTATCAGCGGCACTGATATTAAGGTTTTGCCGGCGCTGTATTACACACAATTACCCCTCTCTACGTTACTAAATCACTATCAACAGTATCTAGAACACCTAGCTCTTTTAATCAATACGGAACTGTTATCAATTAACCCAACAGATAAAGAATATCTTATTGGAACCACATTACATTTTGACGATAAAAAGTTAACGTTACTTTTTAGAGCATTAAAAAAACAAATTCAAAAATACCAGGAAAAAACTGCGAAACAATTTTCAGAACAAGCACATAATGACATTACAGTTATAACGCAATTAGTATTAATGCTCGCTACAGGTTATCGTCCTGTTTCTGGTTGGTTTGGAAAACGGGTCGATTTTCACTTACCCACCAAAAGCTACTGGATTGCAGATAAAGCCTCATCCATTGGAGATAATAGCCGCTGTATAATTCTACCAAGTATCGCCATTAATTATTTACAGGACTACATAGACTATTTACGTCAGGCGATTATCTACCATGAAAACCAATCACCTGAAATCTATGACCGCTATAACGATTGTTTAAATAATCAAGCTCACTTTTTCTTTTTCAGACAAGAAAATAAGATCCTTGAGGTTCTACCTTCGAACTATACACATATCATTGATAGCACCTTTCCCATGCAACCCAATTGGGCCAGACATCACATCCGGTCACTGCTCTTCAAACATAATATTGCTCCAGAACTCATCTCTGCATGGATAGGGCATCAAGATATGGCTAAACCTGCATTTAATGCATTCAGTCAACTCAGTAGAAAACAATTACAACAAATAAGCGAAATTATTAATCAACATCTTATCGAAATTGGTTTGGGGGATTAGCGTGAAAAACGTCGGTGTTAACGCCAGAGAAGAATCACGAAGTAAGAAAAGGAATAAAGAAATTGAATTGCTTATCCAACACGCAACAGAGCTTTTTAAAAAGTCATTTCCTAATCCGAAAAATATTCCATCAAAGCAAGATTTTGAATCAAGGTGGCAACGATTTTTAGATAGTTGTGATAAGACTATTGGCACGAAAAAAAACTACAGACTGGCATTCAATTATGCAGTCAAAACTCTAAAGCAATATAAAGAGAACTATGGTTGGCCTTACTCTCCCCCTTCGTATTTAGTCTCTCACAAAGAGCCTCAACAATTACGTACAAAATCATGGTTAAACCAAGCATGGGCAGTGAACGACTTTTATCAGCACTGGTTTAATAATTTATTGTGTAGTTCAACACCACAATCAACGAAAGAAATTTATCGTAACCTTCTTCTGTCATTAGTTTTCCACAGCGGCCATTGCTTTGACAAAGTCATACTCTCTTTCCATCACCAGTTAACCAATGACAGTCTGATATTACATCATTGGAGTAAGCACGTCTTTTCTGCTCTAGAACTGACAACAACACAATTAAACACCAACTGTAAAATTAATGGTGAAAAGAAAACCATACAAACCTGTTACCTTCACCCTATAACGTTAGGGTTATTACGGCGGTGGCTAAAATGTAATAAAAACGGTTGGACGCCACCATCAGAAAAGAAATTATGCCATTTCCTAAAAGGAGGAGAGACACAGTCTGATAACTTTCCCAATACATTAAAAAGCTTTTGTCAGGCTGCAATTTATACCACTGAGCATTTCGATAGTGTCGAACTTAGTCAAGCTCTTGTCGAATATCGTATTGGTAAAATAAAATCTTACGGTATAGGACCAGACAATCTTGCAAGGATCAGCCAACCAAAAGTGAATGAACTGAATCACTTCGAATTCGATGTCACGGCAACCAATACCAGTCGCCCACAAAGCAACTTAGCGGCAGCCTTTAAACCAGCTTGTGATCAGCACTTCTTTACAAAATTTAAAGCCTGTTTCTATCAAGATAAAACCCAAACTAAGAAACTCACCAGTAACACTATTCGTTTTGAGCTTAATACTTTATTAACACAGCAAAAATGGTCTTTAGGCGAAAGAATATTATTAAAGTGGTTTATTCATAAAAGTCATTCGTGTGCTTCTTCAACGCTAAAACAATACCATGCCAGCTTAACAAGACGATGGTTGCACCTCTGCCAAGACTGCGATTTTTCTCAAATTGATGCAGAGTCATTAGAACACATCTACGAAGCAACGATAGATAAAATCGAAAAAAAACACTCACAAGAATACTTTGCCAAAAGACTTAAGGATCTCCATAGCTTTTCTGTTTTTAATGGATATTTACCAGAAATAAGCGTTCATTATTTTCATCAAGATGTTACACAACGTCATACACGAGCAGGTTTTATTGATGAAGATTTATTTTTGGCTCTACTTAACCATGTAGATAAACTGAATGATTTAGGTAACGATGAAAAGGGTTGCTTAAAAAGTTTATGCATTATCAGTTATCGCTGCGGGTTACGTCTTAGTGAGTTAATGAAGCTACAACTTAAAAATATTGAAGTCTCCGATATTGGGTGGATTAATATTCGAGACAATAAATATGGTAGCAATAAAACAGCAAGCAGCCTTCGTAAAGTACCACTCTATCCACTATTGCTTGAACATGAATCTGATATCATCAAGCAACACTTATCTCAAAAAAAACTACTCAGTAAAGCACCTGCAAGTCTGGCATTTAGTTTTGGTCAAAATCCATATCAACCTTTTGATACATTTCAAGTCTCAGCATTTGTTGGTAATACGCTAAAAGCACTTTCGGGACTGCAACATTTTGTCTTTCACCATCTAAGACATAGTTGCTTTAGCCGTCTTCAACTTATTTTTGAACTTGATAATCAAGAATTAAGTAACATCCCTAACCTCTGTGCTTATTCAACACAACAAATGGAGAGCATCAAAGAAGTGATTAAAGGGCGATCATTACAAAACGGTTACTTTGCTATCGCAGCATTCGCTGGGCATGAATCACCAGAGATGACATTTTCATACTACTTCCATTTTTCTGATTTGATTTCTTACTTGAAAATAAAACGTGCTGAATTCACATTAACGACGAAACAAAAAATCATGATCGGTATGACAACCAAGTACCAGATAAAGGATCCCAAGCATAATCATCTCGATTATCTGATTAAGAAACTCAACGTGATGGTATTACCTTCAACCGTTAAAAACGGGGTTACAGTGGATCACATCCATCAAACAGTATCAAATAACAGCTTAACGCTTTGTTATCGTGTACTTGAAGAATATCAAAAAGGAGTATCTCTTAAGGAAATCACACATCAATACCATATAAAGCAAAAAGACTTAGATAAGTGGTTAGCCAACGCTCATTTCATTAAATCATTACAAACTAATACGGCAATACCGCAATCTCGCCATTTCACTAAAGCAAGAGAGCACTTATTACTACCTGCAAAACTAACGTCAAATGGCGAAAATCAACTCATCAATAAGCTCATCGTTAAATTACGCAGTGAGTATAAAACTAATAAAACTGTTCTGTCAGATATGCTTGCTTACGCTTTAAATAATACAAGCGTTAGTAAATCAGGAATATATTTTAACGACCCCAAAAAACTAAAAATCTTCATTGAAACGTTTTCTTTTATGATCCCTAAATCATCATGGCGTGCAATCACCTTATACCATCAAAACAGCATCGTCTTAAATGAGTGGGAGTCTGCACTTAAAAGTATAAGGAAAAGACAGGGGAAAAAATCAAAATCTAAAAGCAAACTTGCACAAGGCGCAGTAAGGCTTGAATTTATCAGTCCAAACGAGGAAAAATTAAAAAAACAGCATGGATATAAAAAGTATTCAACACATACACTGCAGTATTTGTTCCATATGATGGGGATAATGATGTTGAAAAATAACACTATGCCAAAGAATACTCAGCAACAAAAAACCAATACAATAATTAACCCACCAAGAGTACGTAACGCCTTGGTCAGGTTAGTTTAATATGCGTATATGAGCGACATCCCCCTCATTTTTACCTTCATCTAAAGCGGCACTTCCTGCTTTTTTAGCTAAATCACCAACTGTTGACCAAATACTCATAATTATTATCTTTTTGCTTTTTATTAATTTATCATGCAAATTGATATAATTATGTGAACCAAGTCATCGTAATGATCTGATGCAACAAAGGCCGCCGAAACGACCTCTTTAATTGTTAGTATTTAACACCACAAATTTTATGCGAACAGATCTTGGTTTATTGATGTAATAGACTCTAATCCAAACATTGATATAGTCATAAGATCTGCTGGGTCTGAGTTATCAACAGGACACAAAACAATAGAAGTATCATCAAAACTAGCAACAATACCTATAAATTTCGCACCTGATATTGTCGTAATTTGGCATTCCATTTTGTGTACTTTTAGAAAACCTAAGCGACGCTGAATATGATTACTTTTATTACTCATTATAAATTCCTATTAATTCCATAATTTTATTAAAATCATGCTGTGTACGAACTTTTACTTTCAATAGATCACACCAAGCTAATTCAGGTATTTGTCTTAGATTACTGTTTCTACCATAAGGAGTCGTTTCAGGCGTTACCAAGGCATAATATTTGTATATATCATTCGGTAATACATCAATAAGGTCACTATCACCACAATAACGAGGAATAAAAATACTAGCGAATTTTGTTTTTTCGACAGCAATGACGATATCAATATTAGTACATAGAAAAGGGGTTAATTTGTTTGTTGGTTTATGTTCTGGGTGTGGAATAATATTAAAAACTTCATCAGAAAATTTCATTAATATATCTTCACTATACATTCGTTTATCTTCAGACATAGAACCAGAAATTAGAGCACTTAATACTTTTATAGTATTACGATGTTGTTCGTTTATTGCTTTTTCTAACCATGGAAGAAAAGCCTTATAATCAAATCGTAACTCTAAGCTAAGACCTAATATGCTAGTACGATCATGACAGTAGCGTTCTAAAGAACCTTTATCACCAATAATTTTTTTAAATGATTTTGAAAGAGCCTGGCTACGAACTATTAGTTTACTTTCAAGCTCAGGCATAATTAGCCCTTTAATACCTGCTAAGTCAGAAAAATCATAGATAATATCAATATTTGTGACGGGATATTGTCCTACGGGTGGAACTTGTGTGAAACGGCGTGAAGGATCATTTACCCATTTGAATATGGCAGGGTAATCATCACCGAATTCATTAAACTCTTCGTCTGAAAGCACTTTACTGGGTTTAGTTTTATCTCGACTATTAATCAAATTAATATCATCACAATTAGGGTTAATCTGATTGAAATAGTCATTATTGCAAGGATCTTCACCTTCCTCTTTCTTTTTCATTGCAAATAATAGAGCACAAATTGTTACATAAACATTTGTTTTAAAAATCATTTCATTTGCGATTTCAATGCTGTCTTTATCTATTAGAGTGTCATATTTTTCTCGTGATTTAAGTAATTGTCCTAAAAAAAGCACTTGGTTTTTAATGTGGTACATACTAAAGATGTAATCTTCATCAACTAATTTTTTTATGTCCCCCAAATAAAGCTGCTTAGCTGCAAAACGGCCAATATCATCACTAACTTCATCTTTTCCTAATTCAATGGTTAATGTTTCTCGCGTTGCCGCTTGGATTTCTTCAATGAATCTTTGGTTTAGTAATACCTGTGTCATGTATTGTTACCTTCTCGTCTTATAGGCATATCAAACACATTAGCCATCATTTGGTTTTGGTCAAATTTTTAATTAAAAAAAAGACCAAAAACCAAAAAAATAAATAAAAAGATCACAATTGGGTGTTTTTTTGTTGTTTTTTTTAGCTTGGACGTGCTAGCGTAAGTGTCATTGGTTACTAAGGATATTCATAATGCCTCAAAAAAAAACACCTAAACGCCTAGCGCAATACATTAATGCCGCAATTGTTAGATCGCCAAAGTTACAAACTGAAATAAGCAAAGAAGCGGGATATTCAACATCCAACAACCTAACGATGATAAAACAAGGGAAATCAAGGGTTGCACTGAATAAAATAGAGTCGTTAGCGAATGCGTTGAACCTCTGTCCAGTCACACTAATGAATTTAGCGCTGGAAGAATATGAGCCTGCTATATTTGAGTTTATTCAGAAAAAAAGCACGCTACTATCAGCGAATGAGCAAGCTATCATCGCGATTTATCGCATGTATGCGGGTACCAAAGAGCCAACACTCAGTGAAAGTACTACCGACAGGTTAAAGCAACTTTTTCTTGAACTAGACGCTTCATTACCTAAGAGGGAGAGTGTTGAATGATAAAAACTATAATGCGGTGATAACTACTATTTCTTCAACAGCTTTAGCCTCAAAAAAGTGAATTAATACTTATCAATTTAGATAAGTTAGCCAAGTTATAAGAAAAAGTACTTTCGTTAACATATGAATAATCAATAAATATCACTAAGTATGTAAATAGGAGTTTAAATGAATCAGTTACACCTAAAAATAACGAACGGAAATATAAAAAATGGTCACTTTTATATTCCAGCTGATTGTCCCATTTTCCCTGCAACCTCTTGGGGAGGGAAGAACAAGAGTGAGATGGGTAGCAAATTCAGTGTCAGTTTTGAAGGAACAGGCGAAACCGTAATGACGGATATTGATGGGAGTAAACGCTTATTGCGTATGGCGCGCGGACAAACATCTCGATTCTACAAGAAACACCATTTATCTGAAGGCGATATCATCTGTATAGCAAAAGAGGGGGATCTTAGGTTCAAAGTCTCAATATCTCGTTGACAGCAGCACCATGAGAAACCCAGATATATAAAAATATAGATAAAAGCGTGGCAGGCTTTAAATATTTACTTAGATCAAATGTTGATTGATAGAATCAGTGTACCCCGTAAGTTCGGCGATGAACTGCGTCAGATATATTTACCCTAAAAACGGTTATATTTAACAGCATGCCACTTCCCTCATCCACCACAAGGATTTCTATAATCAAATAGAGCGTATTGCATCTTGAATATAAATGGCACGAAATTAGATCCGACCATTATCAGATCTAGGTGATGATATTCAATTTTTGCTAGATCAGAATCTTCAAAGAAAAAGCACTTTGAACTTTTAATAAGCAGTAAGCCCCAAAAGAGGCTTACCTTTAATTGGCTTAGCTAGCTTGACGTTGCTCGCACACCACTTTTTCAGCTGTCGTTAGTGTACTGATCATCTGCTTAGCTACAGCATAGATTACATTCATACAAACTGAGTTACCAAACTGCTGATATATTTGGTTTTGCGACACAGCATCAACTTTAAAATTTTCAGGAAAACCTTGTAATCTCGCGCACTCGCGTGGTGTTAACTTGCGTGGATTTTTATTGAGCAGGGCTTGGTCAATTAGTATCTCTGAACCATCTTTATAATATCGAGCACTGATCGTATTCGTGTACTCACTCTCGGCATTGAAAAGTGAATAACCAAATCCATTGCCTTTAGTCTTATGCTCAGCTTTACGCTTTTGATGCCCTTCCCACAACTTATCTGAGATAGTAAAACGGTCTTTACCATACTCTTTATGGTCAGCAGCTAATTCTTCCTGTGTTTGTAGGATATCTCCAACACGTGTAGGTGTTTTTGGCGGCGTAGGCCAATTGAATATGTCGTCGAAGTTTACGCTCTGAAACTGGTCCTTATCAAAACCAATAATGAATACTCGTTCTCGGTTTTGAGGTGCACCAAAGTCCCCCGCTCGTAAAACGCGAACATCAACCCAGTAATTCAACTTATGTTGTAAAGCATGGCGTGCTTCTTCACCCATAGGTACATCTTCTGGGATCTGTTGTTCATGTTTTCCTTGTAAGATATCCATGATGGTTTTTAGTGTTTGACCTTTATCATGTCCTCTGAGCTGTTTGACGTTTTCAAGTAAAAAAGCTTTGGGCCTCTTCACAGCCAAAATCTTCTGGACCTCAAAGAACATCGTTCCTCTGGTATCACTAAATCCTTGTTTTAATCCAGCTTGAGAAAAGGATTGGCACGGAAATCCACCCAAAAGAACTTCATGATCTGGAATATCTTTAGCTTTAATTTGCACGATATCGCCATTTGGCATATCTCCATAGTTTGCCAAATACGTTTTTTGGGCGAATTTATCCCACTCAGAGGTGAAAACACAGTGGCCGCCTAATTGCTGGAATGGATAACGAATGCCACCTATGCCAGCAAAAAGATCAATAAAACGAAAATCGGCATCTTCGAGTCGGTCTTGCTTTAGTGGAGCTAAATCATGAAATTTTTTCATTTCATCCTCTAAATCGACAATCTTTGCCCATTTAAGAGGAGAAGGTTTATGCTCTCCTGCTTCCCAACCACGAATTGTTCGTTCGCCGTCCTTTCCTAATCCAATCAAATTTGCTAGCTCACGCTGCCCTAAGCCAAGCTTATCTCTTAACTCTTTGATATAATGGGAGGTATTCAATTTATTTACCATTTCTCTCTATTGATATCCGGTTTTTGTCCCGGTTAATGGTGGGAACTGTATATTTAGACATGTAAAAAAGCAAGTGGTTATCCGGTTTTTAACCCTGTGAATGGAAAATGAGAATGGCTTACAGAATTAAAGATGGAATGCTTGAACAAGATGGGATTTTACTAGAGGCTGAGCACCTGTTTAGTCTAGGGCGAATTTCAGCTTACTCAGGTACTGAAGAAGTTGAAATGGTTATATCAAAGCGTCCTACTCGAATCCATTTCGAATTTGAGGCAGAGCCAACTCCTCATTTTTTGCTGTTCTTTCGGGGACAACCATTAGATGCAGAGCAAACTCATTCTTTAACAAAGTATGACTACTTTATATCTGATGGTAAGAGGTTGCATTTCGTTAGCTCTCATCTCAGTGATCTATTAACTAGTGCTTTTGGAGAACTTCCCCTCCCTAAACTAATGAAACTTCTTCGCACTTTGCATTTAGAAGGATTTATGGATGAGTTTCCTTCTCATCTAATTGAAGTGCTAAGAAGCAACCAACAAAAACTAGCCCAGCATGACAAACTCTTTGTAAAGTCACTATACCCCTATCAAGAAGAAGGAGTTAACTGGCTGAGCTTTTGTGCAGAAAATGGGGTTGGAACAATACTTGCTGATGATATGGGCTTAGGGAAAACAGCCCAAGTGATCGCACTATGTTGTGATGTTTTGGAAAAGAGCCCAAATAGTAAAGTATTGATCGTTGTTCCCAATCCTTTGATTGATAACTGGGTTCGTGAATTTAACTTTTTTGCACCCAGCATTACGCCTTATCTGCATTACGGAAAAAATCGTCGTGGTGTTGCCTCCGCTTTCGATGACCACAGTGTTGTGATCACCCCCTACACGACAATGACTTCAGATATTACGATGTTTGAAGACGTCTACTTTAATCTCGCTCTGTTCGATGAAGCGAGTATGTTAAAAAACCCTAAATCTACTCGATCCCTCTCTGCTCGTCGTTTAGATATCGGTGTCACTGTTGCAATGTCTGGAACCCCTGTAGAAAATAGTTTGATGGATGCATGGGCCTTAACTGACCTTGTTTTTGAGGGCTTTTTAGGAGGACAAGAAAGCTTTAAGAGTCGCTACGTGCATTCTAACCTTTCTGAAACATTAGATAAAAACTTAGAAGAGCTCGAGAGCAGCTTGCGCCAAATTACGTTGCGAAGAATGAAAAAGGATGTACTAGAGCAATTACCAGAAAAGCTCGACATACACACAGCGGTCTCTTTAGGTGAAAGTGAAAAAATAAAATATGAAGCATTAATAGATGAAATGCAGCATGATTGCCAAAATGGTGGCGGTGGTATTCTCCCATTAATGAATAAACTTCAGCAGTTTACAGCTCACCCAGCACTGGTTGAATCGACCATCCCTCATGATGCTAACTCTCTTATCAAGAGCAGTGCAAAGTTTGAGTTACTTATGATGCAGCTCGATAAAATTGTACAAGCCGGAGAGAAAGTGATTATTTTTGCTACTTTTCATAAAGTTATTGATTTAATACAAGGCGCAATAAATGAAAGGTATGGCATATTGTCTGGAGTTATCGACGGGCGAACACCTAACGACGAGCGTCAATCCCTAATTGATACTTTCTCTGCATCGGAAGGTTTCAATGTCTTATTGCTTCACCCTAGAACGGCGGGTATGGGGCTAAATATTACAGCTGCTACGAATGTGATTCATTACTGTCGCCAATGGAATCCAGCCCTTGAAGAGCAAGCGACTGCAAGGGCTTGGCGTAATGGCCAGAAATCCGTAGTGAATGTCTACTACATGTATTATGCAGATACGATTGAAGAAAAAATTGATGAACGTATCCGCTTAAAGCAACAACTAAGTAACCGTGTAGTATCAGTCACTGATGATAAAGAAACAGACAAGCAGATCATGCTTGAATATTTGGAAGCGTTAGGCTCATGAATAAAAAAATAGAACTACCAGAAGAAGATGACTTTCGTCCCTCAGCGGCTCGGCTAGTCGAGAGTTTACGTGATACCGGTTATAACAAAGAGGCTGCGTTTGCCGATATCATTGACAACGCTATTGCAGCAAATGCAACTCATATTGAAGTTGAACTCCAATATATGTTTGGAGTGTTTAGAGTCATCATTAGTGATAATGGTGATGGTATGTCAGAAGAGCAGCTTCGAAATGCGATGCGTTATGGCTCGCCACGCCGTGATAACCCTAAATCACTGGGTAAATTTGGTATGGGTCTTAAAACTGCCTCTACCGCGTTCTGTCGCCGTCTTGTCGTGTTATCTCATCAAAATGGTAATAATGTAGGTCGAGCATGGGATATTGATAAAATCATTCAAGCAGACCGTTGGGAGTTAGAAACCCCTGATGAAGACGATTATTATGATGATTTTGATGCCCTGAAGGCTTTCTCAGAAACTAGCGGTACCATGATTATTTGGGAACATGTAGACCGTTTAGTGAAAACTGGCAGTGATAAACAAGTACAAGCGCAAATTCAGTCTCTTGGTAAAGAGCTTTCTTTAGAGTTAAGCGCTGTATTCTTTAAGTTCTTAGACTCTGGTGAAGTAACAATATCAATGAAAGTTGGAGACAACCCTGCCGTCAATTTAAAAGGGTGGGATCCTCTCTGCGCTGATTTGAATCGCAATACAGACGGTGCTCGCTCTCGTATACTGAAAGAGAGGCCTGTACCAATTGAAGTTGGCAATAAAGAACTTCATTTTACTGTCAGAGGTAGCATTATTCCCTCTCAAAACGAGCTTAATGCTGATGAACAAGATTTCGTACGTTATGGCCTAGATAATCAAGGACTTTACATCTATCGTGAGGGACGCCTTATCTGGCACGATGGCTGGCCACATCGTATGTATAAAAAAGAAAGTAAAATCACTCGTCTTCGAGTTGAGCTGAATTTTAGCCACGAATTTGATGATGTATTCAGTATTGATTTTCGCAAGAGTCGAGTCATTATCCCTGTTGAAGTGAGAGAAGAACTAAAGCGCCTCATTGCTCCTTGGCGTCAAGAGTTACTGAAGGGTCAAGAGCGCTTAACTTCTACTAACACCAAGCGAGCGCACGGACCTGCAGATAAAGCGATTGATAAACATAAAAAGCACACAAAGAACTCTGAAATAAAAGTTAATGGTGATACGGTCACAATCCGCAATCAAAATCAGATGAAGCCGACTGTGATTGAAGGTATCCGTGTATATGATGACAAAGCTGTGCGTGTACATGAAGAGGATTCATTACTTGGCGATTGTTTATGGGAGCCTTCGTGTGATGAAGAAGGAAATACATGCGTCACCCTTGGTAAGTCGCACCCTTATTTCCACAAGATGTATAACGTCTGCAAGGACAATGTTGAGGCAATGAAAGCTCTAGATATGTTGCTATGGAGTTTATCCAATGCTGAGCATGGTGAGTTCTCAGATACGAACAAGCATACGTTAAATGGATTTCGTCAAAAAGTAAGTCAAACACTACGTCATTTGAGTATCGAGTTACCTGATGTGGAGGAATATGAATGAGTTACCAATATGATTTATCTGACTTCAAACGCTACTTGAATGATAAAAATCCAAAGTACCGAGTGGATGGCCTGATTTTCTGGCAGAATAGAATTCCATTACCAATTGATTTGTTTAATAAAATTTTTAATGAATCTAATCACATCGTTACTGATTACGTCTATCAACTAGCGGCAAGTGCAGTTGTATTTAGCAATCGAGAGTTATTTGAAAGTACCTTTGAGGTTTCAGTGACCGACCTGCCCAAGGGTGACTTAAAGAAAAAACATGTCGCTCTGTTAAATTGGCTCAATGAACAATTACCAGAACGCTCTGAAATAACTCGTATGGCTTACGAGGTTGCAGATACTTTAGGGCTTGATTCATTTACCTTCTCGATTGAAAAAGTTGCGGAAGCATTGCAACACCAAGGTAAAAAATATGCTCGTATTTTTATGCCTGAGTCTGTCAAGGCACAATATGCTTTGATTCCTGATTGTGATGGTGTTGGAGTCGATAATACGGATATGTTCGGTAATATTATTGCTGACCGTTATAACATCTACCGCTCTGGTTTTAGTGATGCGCTTGCTATTATTTTCAATGCCTTATTAGAATTTCGTATTCATTGTTCTGGTCGTGGTGAGCATTTAAGTAGCTACAGAATAGTCGTTCCTCTGATCGAAGATATTGATATCCGTCTGGCGAAAACAAGTGATGGTTCATTATGGGAGCCAGGATATGAAGACGATCATTACATCACGCTTAATAATGAACATCCTCTTATGCGTAATCTATCGGAAGAGCAATCAAAACCGTTAGCCGAGTGTCTTTTTTTTATGGGTGAGTTTGAAAATAGTCAGTTTTCAGATACCAACAAGAAGCTTATCGAAAATTTACGGCAAGAGATCTCACGCAGCCTTTGGATCAAACACGATTAACCTCTACACAGCTACTTTCGGGTAGCTGTGATTGAACTTAGGGATAAGAAAGTTATGCTTTCAAAAATAAACACTGTCGGTGAATGGTATAAGAGTGAGCCGGATACTAGTTGGAACTTTCCAGAGTTAAAGTTTGATAATGATGCAAAATCAGCGTTTGAATCCCTAGCTCTTGATATTACCGTATCTGAGTCATCTGCAAAGGTTCGTATCGCTGGCAGTGATAATCACGCATACATATCTAGCCAATACTTCTTATATGTCATCAAGCTAGCTCCATTATCGTATTTGGTGAATCAATACTTACAAAAATTTGACCAACTCGTTAAGGCGATAAGCAAGCCTGATGATGTCGCTCAATTCATTAGTACTAGAGCTTCTAGTCAATCACAAATATTAGGCATAGATCCATATAGTTTAACCAATTTTTATGATGTTTTTGATATATCAAATGCTGATAATCGGCTGAAAGCAAAAGAAATAATCAACGGCTATGGTAAAGATGCGACAACCAAAATTCGTTCAAATGAAGATTTCTTAAAATCTATCCTTTTAAAAGCTTTACCAATCCCAAATAGTAGTTCCGGCATGTTAGGTGCATTAGCATCGGCATTTGCTAAGAACAAAGCGGCTTACCGTGTTTTAGTTGATAAATATAGTGTGTATCTTCCACATCTATTTAGGGCTCAAAGTGGAAATGAGCTGCTCTTTATGATTTTGTCTACGCTCGGGTGGCAAGGTAAATTGGATGCTGAATTAAGCCCAACCTCATCAGGGTTTTCTAATTGGGGCTCAATAGATAAAGCATTCTTGTTTAGACCTACTTCTATATCGGGTAACGGAGGATATGTTGAAGAGCCTATTCACTATCATTCCCCCTCACACCAATATGTATTTGTTAAAACAGGCTTACTTGATACTGATGAACTAAGAGCAAGTGTCTCTGAGCTTATCTCTAAGCTGTGGAATAACATGTCCATCCAGAAAGATGATGAGGCGTTTTTCTTTAAGTCCTCTCTTCGCTTTAACTCTAAAGCCCCAGCCTTTACGGGGGCGACTAATAAAATCTTTTATGGTGCGCCAGGAACGGGTAAGAGCCATCACATTCATAAAATAGAGTATAAAGAAGCTGATAAGATCGTCACTGTTTTTCACCCAGATACTCAGTACAGTGATTTTGTTGGGGCACTTAAGCCTAACATGGCGACAGACGAAGACGGTAACCCTTACGTTGCTTACCAGTTCCGCCCTGGCCCGTTTACTAAAGCATTGATAGAAGCAAAATTACACCCGCACAAACATATTTGCCTAGTGATAGAAGAATTAAACCGTGCACCGGCTGCTGCTGTCTTTGGAGAGCTATTCCAGTTATTAGACAGAGAATATGATGGTGAAAGCACTTACAAGATTGATGCATCAGATCCTGACATGTTGGCATACATCAATCAATCTCTTGAAAAAGCTGGTGTAGCAAGTATTGAACAGTTAGAAATACCAGCAAACCTTTCCTTACTGGCCACGATGAATAGTAGTGACCAAGCGGTGATGCCTTTAGATACAGCATTCAAACGTCGTTGGCGTTTTAAGTTCATAGATATTGATTTTTCTCATGCAGATGTCCCAAATCACGACTTTCATTTATCAACTAAAAGTGGCGTATTTAAGATTTCTTGGCCTACGCTGGCCTCAATAATTAACGATGTATTGATTGAGGCTCACGTTGCTGAAGACCGATTACTCGGCCCATTCTTTGTGAAAAGAGATGAAATTGAAACAACAGAAGCAGCAAAACAAACCCTTAGCAGTAAGTTGTTTGTTTACCTTTGGGATGATGTTTTAAGGCATATCGGTCCTAAAAAAATCTTTGCACCTGAATACCTTACTTATGGTCGCTTATCTTCTGCATTCATGAAAGACAAAGCTATCTTCAATAGCAAAGTAGAGGAAAGAATCGAAGAGAGCGGAACCCGATTAGAGGAGTCGGTGATAGATGCAGCTAAGTAACGTTAATCTATATCTAGATCGTACCTCACTGGACTCTGGTGAGGTGCCTTCGTCGGTAATAGATGCACTGATACGGGAGTGTATCATTCCTCAAGGGAATTCAAAAATTGAGTTTTGTGGTGTCATTACTTGTGATAACAAATTAGCTGTCTTTTTACCAAGAAATAGTGTGATTGTTACAGATAAAGCCTTCAATCTAGCTCGTCTGTTAGTTCAAGCATTACTAAAGTATTACGTTGATAAAGATACGGGAGTTCATGCTCAAGACAGTGGCTCTGAGGTCATAGGTGGTGAGTCGCTATCATTGGCTATATCCTTATTAGAAGACTACGCTACTAATGGTCTTTATGTACGTCGAATTAGAGAACGTACAACAAACAAAGGTAAGGTTGATTGGAGGCGTACAATAGCAAATAGAGTGCCTTTAACAAGCAATAATAGTCCTATCTACCTTGAACTTGACTCTTCACGCTCTCGTTACGATACCTCTAGTGAGGTGGCAAAAATTCATGCTCAAGTAATAAAGAATCTTTCATCGGTCTATGGATTACTATGGTTTGGTCAGAGCTCTTATTTTGATACTTCGTTGTCTCATGTCCTCCACCCCAACAACAATCTCGATGTGCAGATTGCATACCTCGAAAAGGAGCTTCGTCAAGTCTATTCCGATCGAGATATATTTTTGTTAAAGGGGTTGATTCAATGTTTAAAGAAGCAAAAAGGAGAAGAGGAAGGTACGTTACTTATTGGCGTTCGAAAATTTCACTCTTTATGGGAAGCAATGCTAGATGAATGTTTAATAGGAAAATATGCAGTGAATGCCAAATTACCGGTTCCTGTATATCAAACTAGCGCGGATAAATTTGTACCTGTACCTAAGAAAGCTCAACGAACTGATACAGTTTTGAAGCATATTATAGACCATAGATTTGCAGTTGTTGATGCTAAATACTATGACGCGAGTTCTGTTGCATCGGCCCCAGGCTGGCCTGATTTAGTTAAGCAATTTTATTATCACCAAGCTATATCCCAACTAGAAGGTAAAGAAACTCCCGTATCCAACCATTTTGTTTTTCCAGGTTCTAGTAATTATCTTAAATCGGCTCATGTTGCTAAACGAGGGGTTAAAGTAACAAAAACGTCTGACTGCATATCCGAATATTCAACGATTCATTGTCATTATCAAGACCCAATTGCACTATTAAACATTTATGTCAATGGCGGAAAGTTAAATCGGTTGACTAGTGTAATTTTTGATGTTCCTGACGAGTAGCCCCTTTCGGCAACCTGCTTTGTTTCGCGTACCACTTCAACTCAGGCTCTACAATAGTAAAAGTCACGCCGCGTTCGGTGTTGCTGAATTGGTCGGAGTCCTCTGTGATCGCCGAGAACGGCAAGAAGATTGTTACTAGAAAAGATTTTGAGCTATTTTTGGAACAAATAATCGAATGGCATAAATAGTAAAAAGCCAAAGCAAGTATTCACTTTGGCCTTTTTGGGATTGCTATTTAATTTACAACTAACTTACTCGATTTCTGGGCAATTTTAATCGCAATGAGGTCATCAATAATGTACTGTAGTTTATTTTTTAAATCAGCCTCTTTAGCCCAAACTAGAGGTAAAGTGATGTATAACCCTCGATCTTGTATGACTTCTATTCTTACTCCTGCTGGTAATTTTCCTTGTATCAGTAATAAATTAAGAGCTAATTGTCCCTTAAGTTTTTCCATTCCTTTGGTTCCATTAGCATCTATGAGTCGCCACGCGAAGAAACTCTCAGGTTTATACTCAAGCGAAAGATCAAATCCAGCCATAGGTTTAACGGCACAAAGCTCAAATATGCCTGGGCTGACACTTTTGAGCCAAGGTTCCTGATCTAGTATAAATTTGTTTTCGTCAGGGGAGATTTGTTCCTGAGTTGGAATTTGCTCGACTGGTTCACTCGTTAGCTCATCAGATGCATGGTTATAAAGACTTGCATTTAGCAACTGAAGCTGTGTTCTATCTTCGAGCATGTTTCTTTGCTCTACACTCAGGTAGCTGTAACCAGTCCTAGCTCCTACAAAGATATTTGCTAGCGAGTAGACTTTTTCACCTAAATGTTCTTGAAGGCTAACTTTCATAGCATTGATATTATCTTTCTCTGGATTGAGAAGGACAAGGATCATCGCTCTTAGAGCGATATTCTTATCATCAGAGTAAATAAGGTTAACGTCTTCATTTTTTATTATTTTTTGAGCAGTTTCGAACCAACGTTTTACATCATCGGAGTTTGCTTTTGATGGTAAAATTTTATTAAAATTTTCAACAACTTCTATTAATTGCCACCCAGCATCTATGTTGAAAAAAGAACATGTTTTGAAAAACGCAATCGCGATAGCTAGTTGGTTAGTATCGTCCAAATAATAAGTTAGAATAGCGCTTAATAATTGCTCGGCATGACCTTTAAAGTTGGGCAACTCTGTTGCGAATTGTGGATACACTAATAGATGTGAATGTGTTGCCGCTACAATTGCGTCATTCAACGCCATCTTCAATGTAAAAGTATGTTTGTCTATTACTGAAGGCTCAACAATATCTATTGCTAACTCTGATGGCTCATTACCACTTGTCAAAGCGTAACATTCGATATTGCGTGAATCATAGTTTTCGTAGCTGCGCTCTACAAACATATTCAAGCTATCTTGGTCAGCGAAACCAATATTAGATATATTACTGTATGGTAGGTAAGACCCACCTAAGTGTTGTGTTAGACCTACAACTACATTTTTATCCCCCACCTTCCCTTGATTAATAAGGGAATGCACTGTGGAACGATCAAAAACCTTTTGCCCATTCACATCAAAGCAATACTCTAGAGGAAGAAGTTCGTAAGTGAGAACGTAACGACTAAGGTAGCGTTTAGGAAGCATAACGTAGTACGTTGTATTAGGGGTCATTTCCATTATTCTTGTTCTCTATAATCGATTAATCCAGAGGCACGGTTCGGAAAGTGCTTAAAAAAAGCAGGGTTAGCTTTAGTGCCATCATTACATAAGAAAACTAGTTCTTCACGTGCTCTTGAACACATAACGTAGAGATTCATCTTAAAGGTTGTCAGGTCAGCATCATCAACAGTAAAAGACTGTAATTGAGGGATAAAAACAATATCAAATTCTAGTCCCTTGCAGCTCTTACGATGTAATACAGTCACTACTCCTTGCGTGTCAAATACCAAGTCTTCACTACTTTTATAGTTCTTACTACTGTATGATTGCACAGTGTAGTTAGTCAAGCGATCAGCTATCTCTTTGACAAATAGTTCCCGATCTGTGTCATTGTCAACAATTACACCAACTTCTAATGCTGCTCTGTTTTTTAGTGAACGACAAATATATTGAATCTGCTGCTCAACGTTACTTACAACAACCAGCTGAGGCTTGTTCCCTTGTCGATTAGGTAATTTTGGAACACCAGTTGGTAGCCCCACATAAAAATGACTTGCTACTTTTGCTATTTGATATGTATTTCTGAAGTTAATTGTTAAAGAAAATTCACGCTCAGGTTTCTTGTTCAATTTAAGAGTCGTTCTAATATCTTCTAAACTAGAGTGACGATTCTCCTCCAGTCTTTGATTCTCATCCGCAAGAATCGTTAATGCTCCATGCTCTAATTGCTTAGATGTCAGATGTAAGAACGAAAAAAGGCCAGGTTCGAAATCTTGTGCTTCATCAATAATCAAGTGTCCCCAATCGACCATTTTTTCTTGAGGTTGATCTAGGTACAAATCACGCATTGCTAACCAATTGTATTGCCATCGTGCAAGTTCTAATGGTTCATATGAAGTTCCTGTCCACTCGTTATAGATACTAGGATCTGAGTCATACCGGCTTTTTGGGACGTACCACATCCCTTTTTTATTTGTGAATGGGTTGAATTTATTTGCTCCCCATTTTCCGCCAACTTTCTTTAACTTGTCCTTATCCTCATAAGGGCAGCTCACAAATACTCGGTCCCCATCAATAATGAGTGTTTCAGAGCTATGACCTGTAGCGATTCTATGTGACCTCCACCACTCGGGAAACCAAGTATGCATCGTTTTTGATTGGACGTTTCCGTCTATTTCGGCTGCCACATTCTCGGTGTAACGCCTTAGAACACGGTTGTACATTAAAACAGTTACGTCACAGTTCTTATTAGCTAATATCTGCGCTCTAAGGAAGGCAATTACTGTTTTACCTGTTCCTGGAGGACCTGCAACCAGAATGCTTCCATCGATAGGTGCATCTTCAAAAATGTCTTGTTGTTCTTCGCTTATTTGACGCACATTAGGCATTCTCATTAGCTAAACTCCTGCTGCGCATTATTGATAATTTTAGTAAATAAGCCTTCATAATTATCTGTACCGATTAAAATCTTTCGGTCCAGTAAAAGGTTGTTATTCTCGCAACTAGTTTCTGAAATTATTGTACAAGAGTGACATGCAGCTTGGTTTAATCCCATAATGCCTAACTCTTGCTTTTCACTACACACTGGGTCATTAGAGCACCAATATGCAGTTTCTAACGCTGCTAATATTGCTGGGAATAATCTGTGAGCCTCGCCTTGCTGAACGAGTCCTCCCAAACTTCCTTCTGAATCACCATCAGCTGTATATATAAGCAGTCCGGCTTGATCATCATCAGCATAGATTCTCTCTCTTAGAGAACTACTAGAATACCCACTTTCAAAACTTAGCTGTCTAATTAATAGATGGGCTAAAGTATGTAGAACTAAAAACTTTACGTTTGGAACAGGCAAATAAGTAGAGCTGAGATCCGTATGATGCTTCTTCAACTTTTCAATTCGCAGCTTTAACTCTTGTGGTATATGCTGTTCCCAAGAGTTAATGACAGAGTTATCCATTTCAATGAATATGCCTTCGCCATAGACTTCAGTAGCAGGAAGCCACGATCTATTCTCCAAAGCGGTTTTGGGGCTAACAATGTTATCGCTTGGTGATACGCGCTCAAATCCACAAAATGCACGTACTTCACGTAATTTATCTAATAAAACAACTCGCTTTATTACAGAATCAAAGCCAAAAGTGGGATAGTTAACCCAGTCTGCGACCTTAGCTTTAAAAGTTTTAGTCTCTTTACTCGCAATATCTGGAGAAGAAAGAATAGCCCACTCAGCAACTCTTAAGTCTTCATCTTTCGGAACTTTAAACGTCCGTTGTTCCTTTTCTTTACCAGTTACTGCGTTCAAAACTTGTTCTTCAGTAAGATCAAACTCTTCTGCAATTTCTTCAATATATGCGTTAATTACACGCTCTTTTCCATCAGATAAAGCAGTCATCAAACTTTCAAAATCATTTGATTCTTTTATCTTGAGATATATTTGGTTACCAGAGCTTTTCTCTGAATGAGGGATATCCAATGCGGAGCGTACTATTGAGTAATAGAGGTTGCTTGCTCCCCTTTGTAATACATGTAGCGGTTCATCACATTGGCGCTCTGCAGGATCTTTATATTCCCAAGGCTGAGTATCATTGCATTTAACACCTGCAAGCCCTGTCTGACTCATTATTTCTTTAAGAGAGTTTTTTGAACCACACTCTGGATTTTTACACTCAACATAGAGAGCATCCAAACCGCTACCAAGTTCGGGATTAGACAGGAAATAGAGTTCTGGGTTTTCACAAGTATTCTGCCTGCTATTTTTGTGAGCCCAATACACCCAAGGAATATCTTGAAGGTGCCCTTTCTTACACGCGGCGACAAAACGCATAGGAGCAAGAACTTTTTGCTTACATAAGTTATTTGCACATACAGGTATCCCATCTGAGTTGAGGTGACCGGTTTCTTTTTTCCAAAGTTCCATACGTTTACAACGTGGACAGAACATCCATTTAGGGAAACGGACTGTCATTAAAGCGTTATGGGGACCGGCTTCATCTCTCTTATTCTTGATTACCGGCGGTTTTTTCAAAGCCCATACGCCAGCTTCGCTAGATAAACGCTCAAGTTTTATCTCTTCAAGCTTTTTAGGCCAATAAATCGGGTCTGCTAGTGAAAGAGATTCGTCACCAAGCTCAATGATAGAGCCAGGGCCAAAAGGTGAAATCAATTGAGAACTACGGTAAGCGCGGTTTGAATCTGCCATTAGTTCTCTCCTCTAATAAACAAACAGGTTTCAGTATCAACATTTCTCATTGAATTTAGGGTACGCCACGCTTCATCATGTTGCGCACTTTCATAAGGTTGGATTAACGGTTGAAATTGCTTTTCTCCCGTATAGTGGCTTAAAGGCCTAGACGTTCTATCACAACGTTCCTGCCATGTGTCGACTAAAGATTGAAGGTATTCTAGAGTCTCGTCTTGCTCCTTTTGTGGCATACCGTTCATAGCCTTTACGATACGCTTTTTAAATACCGCCAAGAGTGTTTTGAACTCAGAATGGGACACATCAAGGTGTTTCGCGTTTTCATTTTTTCTTAGGTACCCCGTAACTCTGACTACTGAAATTAAAGCAGCATGCAGAGCTCGTTCAAGTGCTGGTTTAGCCCAAGGGGTAATACTAGTAGGCTCAACGTAACGATATAGGGCTTGATGATAGCTCTTGAAAGTTTCGTAGTGTGAGCGATCTCGTGGCTTAGTCGGAGAGTATTGAGTGATCACAATGCCTGGAGGACGTTTTTTACTTCGTCCTACACGGCTTGATGCCTGTATATATTCAGCAGTAGCTTTCGGCTGTCCAACAATCACCATCATACCAAGACGTTCAATATCCACACCGACAGAAATCATATTCGTACACGGTAATATATCGACAGCATCAGGCACAGGCTTACTTAGTTTCGTTAGTACTTCCGGTATTTTGGAGCCTTTGACACCTGCGCTCAGCTCCTCGACGCTTTCAATCTTACGAGTATCATGCATATTATTAGAAATGACTTTGATACGTTCAGGAATATCGTCGCGTCCTAGGGTCATAGTTTTACCTAGTTCTCTACGGCTATTGTGATAAATAGGTAGGGTCCAGTAACTATCAAGTAGTTCATACTCAAATCCCCGCTCATAAGGAGCTAAAAGAGCGGCTGCGCTTGTTTGAACAAGTGAAGTTTGCCCTGTATGCCCTGCGGGCATTATACCAACATACATTCGACCTGGTTTATCAAGTTCTTCTTTTGAAAAGAAAGAGTCGGCTTGGTCTGTCCCTGATGGAGGAAACACGTTAACTCTTCTGCCAAATAAACGTACACATTGCTGCTCTGCCGCACGAATCGTCGCTGTTGCAGCTATTACCTTAGGTTTCTGGCCAAGGACCTCAATGATAGAATCAAAACCAGCTTCATAAATACCAGCAATGGTACCTAAAGGACCAGAAATTAGATGTAATTCGTCTTGAATTATAAGGCTTGGAGGTAGTACTTTTTTATCTCCGAAGAAAGCCGCAGCTTCAGCCTTCCAAGTTAGGCGAGCAAATTTGTCAACCGTCCCTATTAGAAGACTAGGTGGAGAAGCATATAAGGCCTCGTCCACAACTTGTATAGGTAAGTGGTGATGAAAATCGCACCCTTCATTTGGACAGAAAAATTCAAACTTGTTATCAGGATTTGAGCGGATACCATATGAAAGATACTCAGAGGTATAAACCTTCGGTATTATTTCAGTACCGCACCAAGGACAGTTTTGTAATTGGAAACTATTCTCAGGTTCAGGGTCGTCGCGTGTGATCACAAACTTGTTATGAGCATCTTTATAACTATTAGGTGTGCTATCCATACCAGCCCACAGACCAAGAGAAAATGGCTCTTGTCCTAATCGAGAATCATTTTCGCGTAATTTTTCTAAAGCGCAGATTAAGCTTCCTGCCCTTTGAAACTGTTGAGATGTTAGCAAGCGTAATGTGTAGCGTTTAATAACTGCAGTACCTGCGCCACGTTTCCCTTTAGTCAAACGACGGTATATCATTTCCCATGCTGCAACAGCTAGGTAGGCTTCGGTTTTACCACCACCAGTAGGGAACCATAAAAGATCTACTTCTTCATGAGATTTAGGTAAATCACCTGTATCTTCGTTCGGAATAAGAGATTCTAAAACGAGCAATTGAAAGGCTAACTGGAATGGGCGCCATTTGAAGCTCTCAACTACATCATCAGCAAAGTAATCAGGGCTTACATACTCAAAGTCTTTTGACTTAGCTTCTCCGGCATACTTTTTCCCAGAATGTAGCATTTGCATCAGCATAGCCTTGTTAGCGATACGGAAAGCTTCCATTGCTAATGAAGAGTTTTGTAGACCTTTAATTCCATCCTCCATTCTTTGAGCTGCACTTCTCAACCTCTGGATAATGCGCGTTTTCGCTGCAAGATATCTATTATCTAAAACTTCGTTATCAAGTTCATTAATCCAAGTTCGGTAGGCTAAAATAAGTTCCTGATATCCAGAAAGTAGCTGTTGATCAGTTACCGCATCAACATCCGCTATTCTGGTTATGCTAAGAATGTTACTGCTGAGGTTTGGGTACTTACTCTGATCTATTTCAGTACTAAAGTCTTTCACTTCATGGGTAGGCATCGCCTCTGTGTATAATTGGGTTGGACTTGCTTCCCCATCAAAAGACCAATCAACAGCAACACCATGACCAACAGCCCAAGGAACCCGTTTTCTATAAGCTAAGTTCAGTTCCTGCTGCTCATCATCGAGTTTGAATCGTTCACTACTTGGGTACTCTCTGATATTACCTTCTAAAACAGAGACCTTGATACCGCACTGGTATAAACATTTTTCAGGATCTAAGCGCTCGCCTGAGCTTGCATTGTTTGACATTGCGATAGTTACAATCTTCCCTGAAGTTATAGGTCTTACCGTAATATCTAGGCGTGCGCGTCCATCAAATATTTCACTCTTTCGAATGACTACTTTTTCAAGATTTTCTTCATGAGATAGTTCAGAGCGTTGCCACTCAAGCATTTTTCCTTTGGTATAAGAGCCTGCTGTAATATTCAGCCGCAACAATGTATTTGATTGGATTGCGAAAGATATAGCCATCGATGATGGTTTAAAATCATTGGCTAGAGCTTTGGTTGTAGAATCATCGTCTTTGTCGTCATTTGTATCATCGATACAAGCAGCAGCAGGAAAGAGAGTCCCCATAAGATAGCGTTTATGAGGAGCATCTTTTAACCTCTCTTCCACACCACCTACAGGCCCAATAAGCTGTGTTTTTAAGTAATCAATTAGCTCGAGCCTTGCTTGGATAAATTCGTTCATTTGAATTCTCTATAGTATTATTTTGACAGCGCCAAGCAAAAAGTATCCCGTACGGTATGGGGTTAAATTTAGTTGATTAACCTTATGTTTAAGGTAACCTTCAAGTTAACTTACTTGGAAATTATTGGCATAGCAGCCTTATCTTACTGCTTGGATAATACTCAACTTATTGCAATTCAAAAAGAGTGAACCCGTAAGTATTTATCATCGTGTGACGGTGCTCTATCTTATTATCGTTTACTAATGTAGTAGTACATTAAATTTGGCCACCTACTCAGAGGTGACATTATGACAAATCGTACAAGACGATTATTTAGTGCTGAATTTAAGCTTGAAGCAGCACAATTAGTTCTAGAACAAAATTACTCCTTAACAGAAGCAATTGATGCGGTTGTTGTCATGATCCAAAGCATGATTCACCCTCTAGTTAATTTCATGATAAAAAACAGAAGTAATATTTTACCAAAACCACTTACCAAGCAATTTTATTTCTATTTAATTAATAAATATTAGTAGCTTACGTACATTAAGGCATACTGAATTCAATATCATTGATGAAAAATGTTATGTGGGCGGTAGATATTTGAATGGGTATGAACTGTTGCCGTTTGCATAAGACGTGATCTTATTATTGGTATTAAGTGATTGGAATACGGGGAGTATGACACGCTTACATTCGTGCGCACACTTCTAACACTTTACTAGTAGGTTATATTTTATTCTAAGCTATTAAGTTTACGGTAATAATCCACATTAGAATTATAATGTTTTATATCTGTGCGCACATATACTACCGCAATAAATATCTCTTATTTACACAACGATCTTACCGCAACACGCGTCCATGCATGACCAGACGTCGTTTTCATTTCTAACTGATTTAATTTATTAGATATTTGCTGATGAAATAACCCTCGTGATAACCAATACAATGCCAACGCTTGAGCTTCATTATCGAGCGTGGCATCGACATCTGTGCGCACAAGGTCTTCAACGTTATCGTCAAGTGTGCGCACACTTTCAACCGAGTTGTATCGCTGATTTATTTGATTGCGGCATGCTTGTTTTACCCATGATGAAAATGACTGTTTTTTCGCTTTAACTGATTCTATTTCAAATAATAATTCATGTTCAAATCGAATGTTTTTCTTTTGTGTTTTTAGGTTAGTATTCGTATTTATTACGATTGGATATTTCTGCATGTACGCACCCGTTAAAATAAAATCAATAGATTGTGCGCACACTACAACTTTCGTTATTACGCACGATTTTCATTTAAAATTAAAAGAATGAATGTTGAATATATAACTGATGGCTTAATGTGATCTTCATTTCTAATGTTTTCAAAATCCAGCCAGGATCTTTTGCCCATTGATGCCGCTTGCATTGCAATAAAACAAATAAGATTTCATCACGCACAGCACAAATAAACAAATGTTCAGCTTGCTGTGGCCCTGATACCGTTAATCGCATACGTGCAATAATAAGAGAATAAATATCATCCTTATAACTTTGAATTTCACTCATGCTAATAAAGTGAAACTTATCATCAGAGACAACATCAAGACATAAGCTGGTGCAATGTACGGTAAGGGGTGAATAATGCATACTTAACTTCCTCCATGATTCAGAAATTTTTCAAATGCACTACCATCTCGACGAGTAAGGTTCGGTACAAAACGCGAATAAACACGAAATAACATTGTTGTTGTCGAATGCCCCATTTGCTTAGCGATCCATTCAGGCGACTCTCCCGAAGCCAACAGCAAGGTTGCGTAGGTATGACGTGTCTGATAAGGATTACGATGACGCAAGTTTGCTTTATCCAGTGTCGGATACCATATCGTACGTGATACGATAGTATAGTTAAGGGGCTTATGATGACGGTTAGTAAAAACAAACTTATCTGATAAGTCTGCTGTTTCTTTATGCTTTTTCAGAGCAGCAACAACGCGATCAATTAAATCAATCTCACGATAAGAGCTATCTGTCTTTAATCCTTTCAATACGCCTTTAACTAAACTTTGGCGTACTAAAATTATTTTATTTTTGAAATCAACGTTATCCCACATCAATCCATCAATTTCACTTGTACGCATTCCGGTAAAGAAACGCGTGATATAATAAGCTTTATATTCTTCTGGCGCGCATTCAATTAACTGTTCGATTTCTGACAAAGAAAATGGGTCAATTTCACTACGGCCAATTTTTAATGCTTTGATATTTTTCCACGCTGAGGTAAATTCATAACGATCAGCGGCTTCATTTATCAACATTCTTAGCGGCGTCATAATATGATTGATACGTGATGGGCCTAAACCCCCCTCTTTTTGTCCCGGTACTTTGGTAAGGATGGAACGAAACTGCAAAATTTGTTGTTTGGTGATGGCGCTGATCTTTTGATTACCGAACGTAGGGATCAGGTATTTCGCCAAAATACCGTCTACGTCATCATAATGGCCTTTACTCCATTCGATTTTCTTTTCTTTCAACCAAATATCAGCAAATTCAGCTAAACGTGGTGAATTAGGCGACTTTAGTGCTTGAATCGCATTTGTTTCCCGCTGCTCAATCTCTTTAAATTTCACCACAGACTTACTTTTTGGGAAATATTTTTGATAATCAAAAATACCCAGTGTAATTTCTGCTTCAATTGTTTTAATTAAGCCTCCAAGCCGCTTACGGTTCACCGGAGTATCAATTAATTGAGTTTGTTCTCGACAACGGATCCCTCGATATCGAAAATCAACAAACAACTTACCTTGCCGACTATTAACTGCTGCCATATACCCTCCTAATTCCCTGTGAATAATGATTGAATCGAAATACCAACAAGCATTTCCTCTTCAACACGCTCCCAAATAAACAATATTTTTCGTCCACCAAAAGGACGGATATAGTGAACACCTTCAAATAGCACGGTGTCTTTTAGCTGCTCTCTAATGACACGCTTATCATATTTAATACGATCAGCGAGTTCTGCTGTTGTAAGGTAGGTATTGTCCATCGTACAATCTCCTATAACACGATTTGCTTTACAAAAGGCTTAAATGCCCTCCTACAGAACAAAATGTACCACAATATTGACCTATTGCAACCATTTTTAACCTACAGGAGAACATTTTTAACAGGAGAAGAACATGTTGAAGTGTCATTTATCCAAATTAATGGGTGAAAAACGCTTAAAAATATCTGATATTTCACGAGATACTGGTATTAATCGAGGTACGCTGACACGTTTATATAATGAAACAGCAACTCGAGTAGACTTAGAAGTTATTGAACAACTATGTGATTATCTCGATATTCCTGTCGGGGAATTATTTGAAGTACAAAAGAAGACAGTGGATTAGTTTATATAATAGCTAGATTTGAGTAACGCTATTTTATGATGTGCTTAATCAATGCTCCATTCACAAACGGTGGTCACCATTTTGGTCACCGTTTGGACACACCACTATTTGCAAGCTATTTTCTCCAGACGTAAAAAAGCCCGCAATTTCTTGCGGGCTTCTCTATTTGGCTCCCTCTACTGGACTTGAACCAGTGACATACGGATTAACAGTCCGCCGTTCTACCAACTGAACTAAGAGGGAATTATTTGGAGCAGGTAGCGGGAATCGAACCCGCATCTCAAGCTTGGAAGGCTGGAGTAATAGCCATTATACGATACCTGCGATGTATCTTTACAAATTATGGTGGTGGGAGAAGGATTCGAACCTTCGAAGGCAGTGCCGGCAGATTTACAATCTGCTCCCTTTGGCCACTCGGGAATCCCACCGAAATTTAATGGTGCCGACTACCGGAGTCGAACTGGTGACCTACTGATTACAAGTCAGTTGCTCTACCTACTGAGCTAAGTCGGCACACTAATTTCTTTTTTATTGCCAAGCCTAAACTCAACAATTAAATTTGGCGGAGAGATAGGGATTTGAACCCTAGATACGCTATAAACGTATGCCGGTTTTCAAGACCGGTGCTTTCAACCACTCAGCCATCTCTCCGTAAGTGCGGTGAATATTATAGTTATCAGCTGCAACTGTAAAGCAAAAAAACACAAAAAAAATCTAACTAGCTATTCTTTAAGCAAGAAGTTCACAATAAATACATTTATTGCCAATTGTTACACTATTATCACCTCTCTTGGTTTGCATAATAGAATAGTTAAGTACAATTCAACTTCAATTATTTACATTTGAGCATTGTTTATGAAGCTACGTATTATCACTAGCGCACTGTTACTCTCTTTTAGCCAGTTAGCATCAGCACAAATTAGTCAGATTAGCCCCAAGCTAGCGAAAATCGAGCACCAACTCGGAGGCACAGTCGCTGTCGCTGTATATAACGCCAATACCAATACAAGTTGGAGCTACCATGGCGAACAGCGTGTGCCGATGATGAGTACTTTTAAAACCTTAGCCTGTGCCGACTTATTACATCAGGCAGATACTCAACGTATTGACTTAAACCAAGCTATCACAATTAAACAAAGTGATATTTTAAGCTATGCACCAGTCACAACTGATCGTGTTGGTACCAGCATGACGTTAGCTCAATTGTGTAATGCAACCATGTTAACCAGTGATAACACTGCTGCTAACCTTGTGCTTAATAATATTGGTGGGCCTAAGAGCGTCACGCAGTTTATTCGTACTCTTGATGACAAGATCACGCGTCTTGATAGAATTGAGCCTAATGTAAATAATGTCAGTACTGCTGAACTACGCGATACCACTACCCCTATCACGATAAATTCAACCTTATATCATCTTCTATATACAGACGCGTTATCAACGAGTGCTCGTACGCAGTTAAAACAATGGATGATGGACAATAAAGTCTCTGATCCATTACTTCGTGCAGTTCTACCCGCAGGCTGGCACATTGCAGATCGTTCAGGGTATGACAGTACATATGGTTCACGAGGTATTACGGCGGCAGTATGGCAGCAAGGTAAGCAGCCGATCATGATCAGTATTTATTTAGCACAAACGGGTAAACCAATGGCGGAACTCAATACCACCATCGCCAACATTGGCCAATTAATTTTTCAGCATTTAAAATAAATACCACTAAAGGATAAAGAGAGGATCTATTTAATCCTCTCTTTTGCTATTGTTTATATTATTTGTAAAAGATTAGATATGACGATGCTTTTATTGATTGCGGGGATAATGGATTTTTTAGGTATGTTGCTAACCTTTATCCATAATATTTTAGAGCTATTTAGATAACATTTTGATTTTAAATTTTTATCTGATTATTGATACTGCGAGGATAATACAATGCTAAATTGCCACCAACATGATTATATCGAAATAGCATGTATGCATCATTTGACGATAAAACTCACCTTGAGCGATGGTAGTGAGATGATAGGTATTGCTCACGATACATTTTATAATCAAAATCGTGAGGAATGTATGATGTTATTAGTTGAGCAACACCCACAACCTGTCATATTAGATAATCTAGTATCAATGATGGCGATTACAAAAAACCCGCATTTTTCGACAATAAATTTCAAGTAACACATTGATTAAAATAAGATTTACATTGTAAATACGATCAACTTTTCTTTGTGTTCAATAAAAATGGCGTTTCTATTTTTACTAATAGAAACGCCATTTTTAATCATTGGTACCGTATAGGTAATTATGCAAACCTTATTTCCCCTTGTTCATCTAAAGAAAGCGCAGCTTTTGCTTCACCAATCAATTGTGCTGCATAAGAAGGTGTAACTGCACGTAGCTCGCCTTTCGTTGATAAAAAAGTACCTTCCCATGCTTGATCTCGGTATGTACCTGATTCTAAAATTTCAATAACTACTTTCATAATAAACCCCTGCATTAATTAATAATGGCAAAAACATAAGCTCATTTGCCTTGCAATCGAATCTACCAGCATTAAATTAATTGTCATCCTACGTAAATTGCAACGTTAGATACACAAATAGAGTGAATTAAAAATCACTATCATTAAAAATGCTTATTAAAGCCCCTTTCTCATATTAAGATCACGACGTCCACATCATAGCCAAACGCCAACGTATTGTTTTTAAACAAAATTAAATACAAGCGTCTCTTTTAAGCAATTAAATGACAGTATTTTGCTATTTTGTCTATATTTCGGTTTTTTCAAATTTAATTAATAAAATAAGACAAAAGGTAGATCTCGAAAAGCAAGTTTTCATTTTTGATCACTTCAACACATCAAAACTGTCTAACTAGGTGAATTAATCACCACTATATTTCATTATTATCCCTAAAAACTTTATATAAACTATGGCTATTTATCCGTCGCAGTACATCATCTCTAAGATAGATAAGTTGCAATAAAAAGTGGGGATTTTTGCAGGAATAACTGTTGCTGGTATTGCTGTTTATCTAAAAATTCATAAAGCGCCGCCTGAATCAAAAGTACAACCCGCTTAATCGCAAAAAAGCTAGCGTGTAAACAGACTCTCACTTATTGATCTTCAACCAATGAGGGTCTGTTCATTTTATTATGCTGGCTTTTCGTTATTTAACAGACACATTCTGATAGCTAAATTTTCCATTATCTAACGCTTGAATATGTTCTTGTTTAGCATTGAAGTTGAGTGTTGCTAAGTCAACTCGGCGGATAGTGCTGTTGTACATTGTTTTGTAGTACAACTCGCCATTATTCTGATCAATAACTGATGTCCACTGAGTCGCACTTGGTAGATCGGGAATATGGGTTTTATCGTTAAACTCACTTCCAATTGGAATATCAAAATTATTTAGAATATGAAATGCTTGTGATACTGCCTGCTGTGCTGTTTTTAAAATTGGTGCGCTATTAACATAAAATGCGGCACGAACAAACCGTGACGGTGGTGAAATATCACCAGGTAAACCTACAAAATTAGAACCAACGCCAAAAGACTGCGCTTCTACTCCATTAATCTGCTGTGGTTTACTAATACCAGGATGTAAATTGATATAGTTATTAAGATTGGTCACTTGCCAATTATAATCAGGTGAGTTAGTTAGCACTTTAGCAGTATTTTTGTGAATATTAATCTTACCGTGATCCATAATTTCAATCACAATACTATTGCCCTGCTTATCAGATACTCGCCAATGTGCTGTAGGTGATGGCTGGCCTTTTTCATCAAAATAAACAGTCACGATCTTTATTTTATTCAAAGCCGCTTCAACTTCAGCAACTGTTGAGTATTGGCTTAACATCCAACGCACAAAGTCCATATCAGTAATATTATTGGCGGTATCTTTTGGATCATAAGTTGCTAGTGAGCCGTAACCACGAAAATAAAATAACCCTGCCGTTAAGCCCTTTTCATTGATCCCTTCAGCAATGAACTTATCATCACTAACAGATATGCCAGCAAAACCATACTTACTCTTCCACGTTAGTCCTGATTTCTGATCCGGCATGGTTGAGGTATAAGAATAATCACGTGGCGCAATAATTAATTTACTGTTGAGATTACTGTGTCCCCATTCAATGGTACGTGCTTGAATATGATCATTACCCGTAGTTGCTAATGTGATTCCAGTACAGGCATTGGCAGCTTGACTAAATCCAATAGCAACAACCAACGCTAATAAGGTTTTTTTCATAAATAACCCTTCCAATATTTATAATAAAAAATATATATACCAAAAGTTTACGCTTGAATATTGATAAAAAAAACACCAATGTAGAATTTTAGATACAAAAAAACCCGCGAAAGATCGCAGGTTAATTATCAATACTGAACAGTAGGTATTTAAATAGCCCAGCCGCCAGCATAAAAGACCACAAGTGCTATCGCAATAATAACAGTGCCTATATTGAGGCGTTTAAAATCACCTGATACTACACGCCCAATCACTAAACTTACAAAGCCAAGCATTATACCTGTAACAATATTACCCGTAAGAACGATGAAAACGGCACATAACAACCCTGATAGCGCATCAACAGAGTCGTTCATATCCAGCTTACTGACATTGCTAAGCATTAATAAACCGACATACATTAATGCAGGTGCAGTCGCATAAGAAGGCACTAAATAACTTACCGGTGCTAAAAACAACATCAGCACAAATAACAGCCCCACCGTCGTCGCTGTCAAACCGGTTTTACCGCCAGCTGCCGTACCCGCTGCTGATTCAATATAAACCGCAGCAGGTGAGCCACCGACAAAACCGGCAAAAATACTACTCACAGAATCAGCAGTTAATGCTTTACCACCACTAATAATATTACCACGATCAGTCAATAAATTAGCTTGGCCAGCAACAGCACGAATTGTACCCGTTGCATCAAAAATAGCCGTCATCACTAACGCTAATACTGTCGGTAAAATAACTGGATTAAGCGCGCCCATAATATCAAGAGAGCCTAATAACGAACCGTCACCACCAAATGTTGGCAACGCAAATAAACCGTGATATTTCACATTGGGATCAAAAATCAATCCAAACACCGAAATCGCAATAATCACCAGTAAAATACCACCAGGCACACGACGCTTTTCAAGTCCAAGAATAGCGGCTAAACCCACCAATGACATAATCACTGGTAGTGACACAAAATCACCAAAAGCAACCGGCAAACCAGCTTGTGGATTTTTAATAACCAGACCGACACCATTAGCGGCAATTAACAATAAAAACAGACCAATACCGATACCTGTGCCGTGTGCAATACCGGTTGGCATGTTTCTCATGATCCAACCACGAATACCGGTAACCGTAATAAAAGTAAACACAACTCCCATCAAAAACACTGCACCTAATGCAACCGGAATACTTACTCCTTGTCCAAGCACTAAACTAAATGCAGTAAAAGCCGTTAATGATATCGCACAACCAATAGCCATTGGCAGACGCGCCCATAGCCCCATCAACAATGAACCAAAAGCCGCCACTAAACAGGTCGCAATAAATACTGCACTTTGATCAAACCCTGCCGCGCCCAGCATACTTGGTACCACAATCACCGAATAAACCATGGCTAAAAAAGTGGTTAACCCTGCGATAATTTCTTGTTTAACGCTGCTACCACGTTCTGATATTTGAAAGTAACGGTCTAAACCACGTATTGATTCATTTGGAGTGTTATGTGTACTGTCAACAGACATGATGTCTTCCTATAATTGTCTGATTTTAATCTGCTATCATTGGCAGCTAATCCTCATTTACCGCCAACGCAAACGTTTACTTTTTTAGAGAAAATAAAAGGCTGGTATTATTACACCTCAGCCTTTAGATCATCCTTTACCTGACAATGATACCTAGAAAGTCACTCACCCTGCCACTATAAACTAATATTCAAGTCTAATTAACAATAATATTGTTATCATCACCATAAAAACGAACCTCACCACCAATAAAAAATACTCCCAACAAAAGCGTGATGTGTATAACATTATTTCACCATTTAATATTTAAGTAGAAAAGTATTCTAAAAAATATAAGTGCAAGTATGTAATATACGATTTTTTTCTATTCGACTAAATGTATACTCGAAATCAATAACTAACATGTAATGTTAGCTACATATTGAGATAGCAAATATTTAAATTTGCTTTAAATTCGTAATTTTTGATTTTTATATAAATCGTTAGGTGATTGCAATGAAACACACATTTTGGCCGACATTTATTGATGTTGTAAAACGCGATGTTGTTCCTGCATTAGGTTGTACTGAACCTGTATCTGTTGCACTCGCCGCAGCAATAGCTGTGAATAAACTTAATATAAATTATCAGAATATTACTGCGATTAATGTGCAGGTTTCAGCCAATTTAATGAAAAATGGTATGGGAGTAACCGTTCCTGGTACTGGTATGGTTGGACTTGAAATTGCAGCCGCTGCTGGTGCTGTAGCTGGTGATAGCAATGCACAATTAGAAGTGCTTAAAAACCTTACCGCTAATGATGTTGCTATCGCAAAAAACATGTTAGATCAAAAAATGGTGACTGTTAGCGTTGCTAATGTGAGTAACATTCTTTATTCCAAAGTCACCATCTTTAGTGCCGATCGTTCTGCTAGCGTGACCATTGCAAATAGCCATACCCATGTATTAGCCATTGAAGAAGATGGGATAACAACTTATATTGCCGATCCACAACCTACATCAACAACAAAATCTATTACAAGTAATCCTTTTACAGATGCCTCTGCACAAGATATTTTTGATTTTGCAACCCAGGCACCGTTAGCTGATATTGCGTTTATTAAACAGGCTTATCAACTTAACAACGACCTTTCAATTGAAGGCTTAGAAGGCAATTATGGTCTCCAAGTTGGCGCGACATTTAAACGTAGTATGGAGCGCGGTTTACTTGCCAGTGGCCTATTAACCGATGTATTACTTCGTACTGCCGCAGCTTCCGATGCGCGTATGGGCGGCGCGATGAAACCAGCCATGAGTAATTCAGGCTCTGGCAACCAAGGGATCGCTGCAACCATGCCTGTTGTAGTGGTGGCTGAATTTATCAATGCCGATGATGAACAACTTATTCGTGCATTAATGTTGTCGCATTTAATGGCTATTTACATTAAAAGCTATCAAAATAAATTATCAGCATTATGTGGCGCAACAACTGCATCAATGGGTGCTGTGGCGGGTATGACATGGTTACTCGGTGGTGATATCAAGCAAATTAGCATAGCGATTAACAGTATGATTGGTGATATTGCAGGTATGATCTGTGATGGTGCCAAAACCAGTTGTGCAATGAAAGTATCATCATCAGCTGGCTCAGCTGTAAAATCAGCATTAATGGCTTTAGATGGCATTGGCGTTACGGGCAATGAAGGTATTGTTGCTCACGATGTCAACAGTACTATTCGTAATTTATCAATGCTAGCCAATGGTTCAATGACACAGACCGACGTGCAGATCCTTGATATTATGATTAATAAATAACCATACATTCACTAATACAGTAGATAACTTCTCTAGATATACATATAAAGTAAGATAACTGATTTGCTTTTTTAACTTTATCTAGAGGATTATATTGCCCTATTTGTACAGTTATCAGCAAAAAACAGTAAAAACCGCATTTCCCCCTATCTTAATATTCCTTTTTGTTATATCTAATCACTTCTAGTTATTTATGAAATACTTTATTAGCGCAATAATCCAGTCATAAACAACACAAATGCTATTAGAAATAACCACCATCTGACCTAATAAAATCGCACAATTCTGCTTTTTATATTACACCATCTTATGCATTTACATATTATGATTGGTTTTGATATGTGGATCTAAAATATTAAAAACATAAACTTAAAGTGCATTTCATGAGCAATCAATACTCATTCTGCTGCTATTTGGTTATAGTTTGACTGCTTTATATTTCTAATCAGACGCAAAAAAGCCAGCATTTGCCGCAAAAATAATAATCCAAACACTGTGATTTGGTTAACTATTCAGGCTGAAATTAATATGAGTCAAACAGTCAATATATCTCCAGCAGCAGCGACTAACACACCGCTGCATGTACAAGCGAATATGACCCAACAACAATGGCGACAAGCGATCAAATTTGACAATGTCGACATCGGCTGGATAGTGATGAGCATTGGTATGGCGGTTGGTGCTGGTATTGTATTCTTACCCGTACAAGTGGGTGTAATGGGGTTATGGGTATTTTTACTGTCAGCAGTGATTGGTTATCCGGCCATGTATTTATTCCAAAAATTATTCATTAATACATTAGCAGAATCGAAAAAATGTACTGACTATCCAGGTGTCATTTCAGGCTACCTCGGAAAAAACTGGGGCATTGGACTTGGGATCCTATATTTTTTCATGTTAGTGATCTGGGTGCTGGTCTATTCATTAACCGTTACCAATGATAGTGCCTCTTACTTACACTCATTTGGCATAACTAAAACCCATCTTAACCATAACGTCTTTTATGGCTTAGCCCTGATTAGCTTATTAAGTTATATCGGTTCTAAAAGTGAAAAGTTCTTATTTAAGATATCAGGGTTTATGGCTGTCACGGTATTGCTGTTAGTTGCAGTGATGAGCTTGTTATTAGTTCCTCACTGGAGTTTTGCTAATATCACACCGGTTCAAGACTGGGGATTAATGCTTAAAAATGCGATTATTACATTGCCATTTACCCTTACATCGATTCTGTTCATTCAATCATTGAGCCCGATGGTTATCTCTTACCGCTCACATGAAAAATCGATTGAAGTCGCACGTTATAAAGCTACTCGTGCAATGAAAATTGCGTTTACTATTTTATTTGTTGTTGTGTTTTTCTTTGCCGTATCATTTACTTTCGCGATAAATCAAACTGCAGCCAAGCATGCGATGGAATTAAATATTTCAGCACTGGCAATGATTGCACATTACCTCCCTGGTAGCTGGGCAACAATTGTTGGCATAATAATTAATATCTTTGCGGTTGTTACGTCCTTTTTTGGCGTATTCCTCGCCTTTAAAGAAGCTTGCCGCGGTCTTATGATGAACTTATTAGAACGTAAATTTGAAGTACACAAAATTAACACCAAGCTGGTTGATAAGTTTATTACTGCTTTTATTATTCTAATTGCATGGGGCGCAGTTGCTTTAAATTTACCCATCCTCTCCTTTACATCTATTTGTTCGCCTATCTTTGGTATTGTGGGCTGCTTAATTCCGGCATATTTAGTCTATCAAGTGCCGAGCTTACATAAATATAAAGGTACAGCAACCAACCTAATTATTGCCACTGGTGTTTTATTATGTATTTCACCCTTGTTAGCTTTTATTTAAGTATTCACATCATTTAATAGCAAAAAAAACGCCGCAATCATGATGATTGCGGCGTTCTTTTTGAGTATAAAATAGGCCTATATTAGGCAGTAACAGCATCAACTTGTTTCTTCGCTTTCACACGTTTTTGTGCCATTCCAACCCCAGTTAATACCATAAGACCACCAATATAATGGTAGCTATGTAACTGCTCACCTAGCATCACACTCGCAATACCAGCAGCCATAATGGGCAACAAATTCATGAACATTGCTGTTCTATCTGCACCTAAGCGTTCAATACTTTGCATCCATAACCATGGCGCTAATACTGACGCTAATAATGCAGCATACATGATTAGCGGCGCTGCTGCGGCAGTAATCGCCATACGATGACTGGTTAACAATAATGGCGTTAACATAGCTACAGCAAAGAGACACTGCACATACACCGAGTGCCAGTTTGAGATCGGCATTTTCCAGCGTTTAAGTAACACACAATATAATGCATACACAACAGCGGCTATCAGCATTAAGCCATCACCCTGTTTAATCCCTTGGCTCACCAAGTTACTAATGTGGCCATGGCTGAGCATTAATACCAAACCACTTAATGATAGAACCGCACCAACTAGAGCAAAAGCAGATAAGCGTTGGCCTAATAATGGCACACTTAAGAACATACTCACCAAGGGTACAAATGAAATAATCAATGCAATATTGGTCGCACTGGTGGTTGCAGCAGCAAAATAGCCTAATGATTGGTTAAGCACCATACCTAGCAAGCCTAAAAAAGCTAACTTGGTGAGGTAAGGTTTAATAACAGCTCGTTCGCGCCACACAGACTTAGCTAAAAAAGGGGTTAACGCAACTAAAGCAAAAAACCAGCGATAAAAAGAAATCGCCCCAGGATCAATGACACTAAATGCCATCTTATTGACAATGGCATTCCCTGCCCAAATTGCAACAGTAAAAAAAGGTAATAAATAGAACATTGTCGGCCTTAGATAAAACAGTCATTTCAATAAAGGACATTGAAATAGATAACAACACTATTTTGTCATTTCCTATGGGAAACATATATTCGCAATCGGACATAGAAAATGCTTAGTCGGACATTTATGTGACTTGGCTAAATGGTTAGCGACGATTCAAATAACAAAACCCTAAATTTCTCACTGTCTATATCAGAATGAGAAATTTAGGGCTTCAAAGTAAAGCGAATATGTATCAGGCTATCATTATTTATCGTCAGTTAGTGGCTCTTTTTCACAAAACATCGTCGCTGCTAATCGAGCCAGGTTATAAGCATCAACATAACCTGAGTGCTGACGCCCTTCCCATTCCACCCCAGCAATTTCCATTGCCGCTCGTTGCCCTAAACGCTTATTAGTGACATGGCGCTGTAATTTAAATAATGTCGCTAAATTTAAATATTCACGAAACGGCATTTTTAACTCTTTGGCTACACACTCTTTGTGTAAAATACGATCATCATGGCCCCAAGCCGCATAAATTTTATGGCGGCCACCAAATTTTTGTTCAATCGAACGTAAAATAGTTGCCAATGGCTTACCATTTTTTTCAATCAAATCAGGCTTAATTCCGGTTAATTCGCTGCAAAACGGCGAAATTTCATCATGTTCAGGTCGTACATAATGCTGAGCACGTCGCACAATACGTCCTGTATTTAAATCCAGCTCCGCTACTCCAATTTCGATGATTTCACCAGTTCGCGATGTACGGCCATCATTCCAGCAGCACATTTCGAGGTCAAAACAGACAATACGATCAAAATTCATTAAGTTATCCAAGAGTCACGGCGTAAAATGGGCGCAGATAATACCATTTTGTCACCATGGGTTCATCCTTCCACGGCAGATTATTGTTGCTCTTTTATAAACAACAAAACTAAATGACAATCTGCGACACAACTTTCTCAGCTCCTTGTTGCGAGGCGTGATGCGCATCATGATACAAAGGCTGTGAGTCTCGCACCGCATAGCAATAACGGTTATCGCAAAACGCTTGCTGGGTATTGATCAAATGAACATTCGCTGGATATTTAGCTTGCTTAAAATGACGTAAAATATCGTGATTGCGCTGGTTATAATAAGACTTAGACATTGAGACGATATTTTTAACAGGCTTACCTACCCAATAATGTTCATAAAATAACTTACTAATACTACGTCCCATTTCAGGTAAAGGCTCTATCACATAAACATTTTTTTTGGTTTTTGCTAATTGTAAAACCAACTTATCAAATGACGTTAGAATATCAGCATATTGCGCTGTCTTTTGATGTGATAACCGTGGATAAACACCTTCATTTTCACCATATAGCCCTGACGAATATCGATTAATCAACACCACATTTTGAATCTGTTTATCTTGCAGAATATAATTAGCCGCTTCGTTATACCATCGAGAGCAATGACTGAAATTATTCTTTTGACCATAAGATGGAATACAACCAGCAAAACTAAAATGTTTTAACCCTTGATCTGTTGCTTTTAAGCGATTAGCTAAAGCATAACTAATGCTGATCGCATGGCTATCGCCCAATACAGCCCAATCGATATTTTTACCATAATATTCACACGCTTTAGCAGGATCTTGATAATCATAAACATGGCAATTAATACGATTTGGTGTTGGCTTAATATCTTTGACGATATTATTAACACTCGCAGGAAATCTATCAACGGCAAAGCCATTATTTTTAAATACCACCGCAGCAAGCCCACCAACAACAATAATTAACCAAACAGGAAGTGAGGTTATTAATTGGCGAGGTATTGATGCCGATTGAGCAGCAATTTTACGATTTTCAATATAACGGTAACTTAAAGCCCCTAATAATACCGATAGCGGAATACCAATAAATTCAAAATATGGAATAGACAAGTAATAACCTATCACCACCAGCGGCCAATGCCATAAATAAATTGAATATGACCATAAGCCTATGCGCTGTAGAATAACGTTATTAAAAAAGCCTTGCTGTCGATTTGCTAAAATGATCAAAAATGCACCTTCAACAGGCATTAATGCTAAATACCCCGGCCACATGTCTTTTTCGCTCATGGTACTATAAGCGGCGATAATTAATAGAACACCAAGCCACTGACAATATTTTTTATTTTTTTCATTAAGTTGGACTGGATATAGATACACCAATCCACCTAACATCATTTCCCATCCACGAACAGGAAGCAGAAAATAAGCATAAGTTGGGTTTTGATGACTAACATAAATATTAAACAGAAAGCCACAGCCAGTAATCACTAACAGTATTTTTTTAATCGTTGTTAATTTGAAGATTTTATTAAGAATCACTAATACTATAGGGTAGATAATATAGAACTGCCATTCAACAGACAGCGACCATGTATGTAATAGCCATTTTTCATGTGATCCAGCATCAAAATAACCAGATTCTTTAAAATAAAAAATATTAGAGATAAAGCCACTACTACCCGCTATATGCTTACCTAAAATTCGATAATCGACAGGAGTTAAGTAAAACCAACCTAGAATTAATAATACACTGCACATTGCCATCAATGGCGGAATAATACGATTAGCACGAGCGATATAAAATTTAAGAATAGAGAATTTATTATTTGCTAATCCTCTAAATATAATACTGGTCATTAAAAAACCAGAGATAACAAAAAAAACATCCACCCCAGAAAAACCACCAGGAATACGAATCCAAACTGGATTAAAATGGAACAATACCACGGCAATAACAGCTACAGCACGTAAGCCATTAATATCAGTTCTAAATTTCATAACATTCCTATATAGATCACATCTTTAGGGGCAAATAAAAAACATTCGAAAATAAACGATAATCTCAGTACTTATGTCATAAAAAAACAATAATAGCATTTATTGACATTTAATTATTCGTGATAAGAATTATCTATAAATAGTTAATTTAATATTATTATTTATGATATTTATCATTTATTAAAATTAGATTGGTGTATTTAATTTATACTGGCGACAAAGGAAGAAATGCTTTAGCGAAATTGCTACTTTTATCCGGTTCTGAATGGCTGATATACTTATAAATTGGCTATAGTGTTTGGATCGAATAATGGCGACAATTTACAACCCAATTATTGATAATAATAATCCACCAAATGATATCTTTTTTGTTCATGAAGTGTTTGAGCCAGATACGAGTACTCTTAGCCATAACCATTACTGGGGACAATTACACCTAGTAAGCAATGGTATTATTGAATTGAGTACGCCAAATAAACGTTTTTTAGCTCCTCCACGTTACGCATTGTGGATGCCGCCAATGATGGAACATAAAAGCTATATTCGACGTAGTCTTAATTACTGTTCAATGAATATTTGCCCACCGCTATCCGATAAACTGCCTGTTTATCCTTGTTTATTAGAAGTAAGCGCAATTATGACCGCAATTATTGAAGATCTTCGTCAACGTCAAATCATGGTCGCGACGACCGAACAAGATAAGCATTTGGTGACGGTGTTATTT
Organism: Photobacterium aquimaris; assembly: GCF_002954455.1. Taxonomy (GTDB): domain Bacteria; phylum Pseudomonadota; class Gammaproteobacteria; order Enterobacterales; family Vibrionaceae; genus Photobacterium; species Photobacterium aquimaris. The sequence continues at coordinate 329,879 of NZ_MSCC01000002.1, read as the reverse complement.
GATCAACTATTATTGTGCGAACAACATGACCAGTTTTTACCCACCAGCGAAGATAAATTACTACAGCCGATTTTAATTGAATTAGAACATAATCCAATTAACAACCTCTCATTAGCACAATGGGCCCAGCAGCTACATACCACAGAGCGTACCTTAGCTCGTCATTATAAAAATAAATTAGGCATCAGTTTTACTGAGTGGCGACAGCGGCGTAAGTTTATTTATTCATTACATCTATTACGCCAAGGCATGTCAGTTAACGAAACCGCATTAACATTAGGCTATCATCAGGCCTCACCGTTTATTACCTTATTTAAAAAATACGCAGGTGCTACTCCTGACCAATACCGTTTGCGGTTAGATTAGTCCACCTTCTCGACTAACGGTGATAGAAATCACACCGATATCTAACCGTATAATTCACTATTTTTATTGCTGCAATTAAAAATAAACACCATTAGCGCATGTTCTGTGCGCTAGATCTCTTTCTCACCACCTCAAACCTGAGAGTTAAATCACAACTCATTTGGCTGGTTACAAATGTCCAGCAAATGCACCCTTTATCCCATACCGATAATTGCTTTAGCCGCCCATAATGACTCCAACAAAACGGCTTTCCGCCATCTTAAACCTGTTATGTTGTTGTCCTTATCCGTGGCCAATGTTTCATAACGAAATGGAGTGATTCTTATGAAAAACCAATTGTCGCAATTAAAACGGCACCTTTTAACAGGTACCAGTCACATGTTACCGTTCGTTGTTGCTGGTGGTGTATTACTTGCCCTGTCAGTAATGCTAGGTGGTAAAGGTGCGGTCCCTCAAGGTGTTTTCCTTGAAGGTTTATGGGACATGGGCATTGCAGGTTTCACTCTATTCGTACCAGTGCTAGGTGGCTATATTGCTTACTCTATCGCTGACCGTCCAGCGCTTGCTCCGGGCATGATTGGCGCTTACCTTGCAAACCAAGTTAACGCCGGCTTCATTGGCGCTATCATAGTTGGTTTCATTGCAGGTTACGTGGTTCTACAACTAAAACGTATTCCGCTATCAAACAAACTCAAAGCCATCTCAACTTATTTCATTCTTCCTATTGGTGGTACGTTCATTGTTTCAGGTCTAGTTATCTGGGTTATCGGTGCACCGATTGCAATGGCAATGGAAGGCATGAACGCTTGGCTACAAGGCATGGCGGGTACATCTAAAGCATTCCTTGGTGTGATTCTTGGTGGTATGACAGCCTTTGATATGGGTGGTCCAATCAACAAAGTTGCTACTCTATTTGCTCAAACACAAGTCGGTACTCAACCATGGTTAATGGGTGGTGTCGGTGTTGCTATCTGTGTGCCACCTCTAGGTATGTTCCTTGCTACGCTTCTATCACCTAAGCGTTACTCTGATGAAGAGCGTGAAGCAGGTAAAGCGGCAGGTATCATGGGCTGTATTGGTATCACGGAAGGCGCAATCCCATTCGCAGCCGCAGATCCAGTACGTGTAATCCCTTCAATCGTAGTTGGTGGTATCGTTGGTAACGTAACAGCCTTCTTATTTGGTGTTCTAAACCATGCACCATGGGGCGGTCTGATTGTACTACCCGTTGTTGATGGCCGTATCTTCTATGTAGTGGCTATCATTGCAGGCTCAGTAACAACAGCCTTAATGGTTAACTTCCTTAAAAAGCCGATTGCAGATCGCCAAGAAGAACAAGCACCAACAGCAGCTTCTGACGACCTTGACCTAAGTTTTGATTAATAACATCGCATTCATTTATCAACCGCGTTAAACGCATTAAATAACAAATTTGGAGATTCACATGAAAGTATTAGCTATCACATCTTGCCCATCTGGTGTTGCACATACGTACATGGCAGCAGAAGCATTAGAAGTTGCTGCAAAAGCAAAAGGTTGGGATGTTAAAGTTGAGACCCAAGGTTCTATCGGTATTGAAAACGAAATCACCATGAGTGAAGTTGCTGACGCTGATATCGTGATTCTAACTAAAGATATCGCTATCAAAAATGAAGAGCGTTTTGCTGGTAAGAAGATTGTTCGAGTTGGTGTAGCTGACGCAGTAAAGAAAGCACCGCAAATCATGGATAAAATTGAAGCGCATCTAGCACAAGCTTAATCGCCCTAAAAGACACTGTTTAATCGCAGTGTCTTGATTTCCGCAACATAAAGCCACCTTAGATCACGTTATTTAAGGTGGCTTTTTCTATAACAGCTTAAAAATGCGCATAACCGCGTTCTCAACCAAATAAACTGGCATCAAGATAACAAATTCAAGAGCATTATATCGCGTTAACTGGCGTGATACGTGATAATACGCATATTCACACATAAGGTACGTTAGCTAGATTGATTGATTAGTCCACGTCCATGAAAAATAACAATAAGTAGACGCAAGAGATGCATAATATTTTTATCGATTTACTCGATAGTGCCATTACTGATTTTGAGTCTTTAAATGACATTTGGTTTGCAGGTGACTCATTACCACCACTAGAATCAAGCTATCAAGTTAACTTTCCTCGCTTAGAATTAGTCTTTAAAGGTCATTACACCAATACCTTTGATAGTCAGCAGCCTGATGCCACCAATGTTACTCTTGGGGTGGGTGAAGCATTATTTATTCCAGCCAATGCTTGGAACAAACCTGATTGGCAGCATGAATGCTCGGTACTCAGTTTATTATTTGGTAAAAGCCAACTTGGTTTTAGTCTTGTTAGTAAGCGAGCCAATGAAGATGGTTTTTATGATGTTCAAAAATACAGTGTGCCGCAGCGTAGCAGCCATGCGATTGATCATATTCTCAATGCGCTATCAAGCTTGACTCACGAAAAGAAAAAACAACCAGCCGATAAATTCTTGTTAATGGCGTTATTATGCTACTGCAAAGATATGCTTGAAATGCCAACCACAGATTGTACGCGCCGTAGTCAAGATTTATTTAAAGGCATTTGTATTTACGTTCAAGAAAATTTCCATCGCAACATCAACCGTAATACTGTTGCAGAACGATTTAATATTTCGCCAAATCACTTATCACGTTTATTTCGTCAAGAAGGTCATATGCGTTTTGCCGATTATATCGCTTGGGTACGATTAGAGCGGGCAAAGTTTATGTTAAAGCGCTACAACTTCCGTTTAGAAGAAGTGGCTAATCGCTGTGGTTATCATGATTCTAATTATTTTTGTCGTGTATTTAAACGCAAAACGGGTAAAACGCCCACCGAATACCGCGTTCATTAGGCCCCAAAAAAGCAGTCGTTTCGCTACTGCTTTTTTTATTTGCATTACCTCAATATCAAACCGTAATTATTGTTAATTGTAACACTAGCAACAGACGGCAAAAGTGATCTACGGCGGTCACAATTCATTCAAATTGATACAAAAGTCCAGTGATTGCATGCTTAATCCACTGCTAATTCAATTTATATCGTAATACACTCCTATTTCATTGTGTTTCGTCTCGTTTCATTTTCACACAATAATAAGGATTGTTACGTGTCTCATATTTCATTAGATGGTCAGTGGACGCTCACTTCACCTCAGCATTCTCATATTCATACTACGTGCACCTTACCTGGTGATATTCACTCCGCTCTTATTAACGCAGAGTTATTACCTCAGCCTTATTATGGCTGCAATGAAACCTTAATTCAGTGGGTAGGTGAAAGTGAATGGTTACTTACTCGCGAGTTTACGGCTGATAGCAATCTACTTGATGCCACTGCTGTAGATTTGAATTTATCGTTTGTCGATACCATGGCGAGTATCTACGTTAACGGTACCCAAGTATTAAGCTGCAGTAATATGTTTCGCTGCTATCAGGTCGATATTCTGCCCTACCTACAACAGGGCACTAATCACATCAGTATTGCATTGGCCCGTAATGATATTGAAGCCCAACGCCGCGCAGATAGATTACCTTTTGCTGTGCCATGGGCGGTCGGTAATAATCAGATCCCACACATGAATACTCTTCGTAAAACCCAATGTCATGCAGGTTGGGACTGGGGTATTTGTTTATTATCTACGGGGGTCTATAACTCACTAACACTTACTCCTGTTTATAGCACTCGTTTGCAACATGTACGCACCCAACAAACATGGTTAGCGAATGGTGATTGTGACGTCACATTAACGATTGATTGTGACATCTTAGCTGAACAAACCACGCAAATACTTGAAATTAACTTTGATAAGCAAATACACACTATTGCTATTGATGCCGCAGTTAAAGGACCTCAAACCATCACTATTACAGTTACGGTTACTGAACCACAGCGTTGGTGGCCAGCAGGTTATGGTGACCAACCGCTATACCCATTAACAGTCACCCTTAATAACCACACTATCACTAAGAAGCTCGGTCTACGTGAATTAACCTTAGATACCCAAGTCGATGCCATTGGTAGTGCAATGACATTTGTGGTTAACGGCAATCCAATTACTGCGAAAGGTGCCAATTGGATCCCTCTTGATGCCCTGCCTAGCCGCCAAACACCTGAACGTTACCGACAACTATTAGAAGATGCGGTCGCAGCCAACATGAATATGATCCGTGTTTGGGGCGGTGGCATGTATGAGCACGATATCTTTTATGAGTTGTGCGATGAGCTCGGGTTATTAGTGTGGCAAGATCTGATGTTTGCCTGCGCGTTATACCCATCGACACCGGAGTTTCTCGCAGATGTTGAATTAGAAATTGTTGACCAAGTTAAACGCTTAGCCGATCATCCCGCTCTCGCTTTGTGGTGTGGTGATAACGAGGTTATTGGCGCAATTGGCTGGTATGACGAATCTAAACACAACCGTGAAAAGTACGTGGTCAACTACGATCGGTTAAATCGTATGCTACAACAAGTGGTTGAACAGTACGATCCTAGCCGCCGTTTTTGGGCCAGCTCGCCGTGCAATGGTGAATTAGATTTTGGTGATGCATGGCACGATGACAACCGTGGCGATATGCATTTTTGGGATGTGTGGCACTCGGGTAAATCATTTGACGCTTATCACAGTGTAAAACCACGTTTTTGTTCAGAGTTTGGTTATCAATCATGGCCTTCTTTGCCAACGGTAAAAACCTTTGCTGACGATGAAGATTGGAACGTTACTTCACCAACGTTTGAACAACATCAAAAGAACGGTCGCGGTAATAGCATTATCACTGAAATGTTTACCCGCTATTTCCGCTTTCCGGTTGGTTTTGCCAATATGCTCTATTTAAGCCAAGTACAACAAGCAATAGCGATTAAAACCGCGTCTGAATTTTGGCGAGCACATAAACAACATTGTCGTGGCATTCTCTACTGGCAACTTAATGATTGTTGGCCGGTGAGTTCATGGTCAAGTATTGAATATACTGGGCGTTGGAAACAACTGCACCACCATGCAAAACGTTTCTTTGCGCCTGTGATGGCAACGTTTATTCAGCAACCCCAACAGCCATTATGCTTACATGTAGTTAATGACCATCATCAATCAATGCCAATTACCGGAAAGGTGATCAAGGTAGATTGGCAAGGCAATGTACTTGAAACTTGGGCTCTGGATACTCAGTTAGCCCCTGATAGTAGTGAAATTTTGTGGCAATCTGATCAACAATTAACAGCGATAGCAGCTAAACAGGTCTTTTACCACGTACGCTTAACCTGTGCCGATGGTAGCGTGACTGAAAATGACCATTACCCATGTTTATTTAAACACGCACAATTGCAACAGCCAGCAATCACTATTGAATGGCACCAAAATAACGATGCCATTTGGTTAGAGTTAGACTGCGACTATCCAGCATTATTTGTTGAACCACAACTTGAATGCCAAGGTCGCTTTAGTGATAGTAGCTTTACCTTATTACCAAGCCATATTAGTGGTTATAAACAGCGAATTTATTATAAAGGTGAATGTAACCTTGAGACATTAAAACAAAGTTTAACCTTATATCATCTTCGTGGCAGTTATTAATTTATAAATTAAGCTAACCACTATTTAAAATAATACTTATACGCATATTATTATATGCGTATCTTGTTACAGCTGTTATTTATTATTTTTATTCCCATTGGATCATTAAATATAAAAATGAGACCCATCTTTGATTAAATAAATAATAAAATTAAAAAATAACATTTGCGACAATGTTCAAGTTAATTATCGTAAAAAGAAATAATAGTACTTAATACAAACACTCCACTTTCATCATGCTTATACGGAATTGATACCCTACATTTATAATAAGGAATCTTCATGATCATAAATAAAGTGCATACGCTCGCGTTAGCAGTATTGGCGGCATTATGTGCCCCAACAACTTTTGCAGCTGAAAAAAATCAACTAACAATTGTGGCTGATTTTTATCCCACCATGATACGTAACTTTAACCCTTACCTCGCAACCAATTTACGTACCACAACTGACTTTATTTATGAGCCATTGGTTGTATTTAACCAAATGCATGGTAATAAACCAGTGATGCGATTAGCTAAGAATTACTACATGTCAGACGATCTAATGCAAGTTACGTTTGAGATTCGTGACGGTGTAAAATGGTCTGATGGCACTCCATTTACTGCTGATGATGTGGTGTATTCATTCCAATTAATTCATGACAAACCAGAGCTTGATCCGAAAAGTATGGATCGCTGGATCAAAAGCGTTCGCCAACAAGATAACAAGGTTATTTTCGAATTAACTGAAGCGAACTCAAACCTTCCTTTTGAAATATCTACCATTCCTATCGTGCCAAAACACATTTGGAAAGATATTGAAAAACCAGAACTATTTACCAATGAAAATCCTGTTGGCTCAGGCCCTTTCACTGAAATCGACACTTTTACTCCACAATTATACGTTCAGTGTCGTAACCCTAATTACTGGGATAACGATAATCTTGAAGTCGATTGTTTACGAGTGCCACAAATAGCCAATAACGATCAACTGTTAAACAAAATCATCAAGTCAGAGCTCGACTGGACTAGTGCTTTTATTCCTGACGTTGATGCACTGTATGCTGCACGTAATCCTAATCATAAATATTGGTACCCGGCTGCAAGTACACAAGCATTTATGATGAACTTTAAAACCCCGCATCCGGGTAATAACGAAGCGATTAATACCCTTGATTTCCGTCGTGCGCTATCGATGGCGATTGATCGTCAAAAAATCATTGATATCGCTTTTTACGGTAATGGCATCGTTAATGATTATGCATCAGGCTTAGGTAAAGGCTTAGAGTTCTGGGCAGATCAAGATATTTATAACCAATACAAAGGCTTTAATACTTTCAATATTGATAATGCCAAAGCATTACTTGCTAAAGCAGGCTTTAAAGATATCGATGGTGATGGTTATGTTGAAACACCAACCGGTAAAAAAATAGAAATTTCAATCCAATCGCCAACAGGTTGGACTGATTTTAATAATACCGTTCAGCTTGGAGTTGAACAGTTACAAATGGCCGGTATCGATGTTAAAGCCAAAACCTCTGACTTTGCGGTTTATAACCAAGCGATGACGAATGGTACTTATGATATGGCCTATACCAACTACTTTAACGGTGCTGATCCATACCGTTATTGGAACAGTGCTTATCATTCACGTTATCAAGAAGGTGCAAGCATGCCGCGCTTTGCAATGCACTTTTTTAAAAACGCAGAATTAGATCAATTACTGGATAATTTCTATAAAACAGCCAATCAAGATCAACAAAAAGTGATTGCGCATAAAATTCAAAAAATCATTGCTGAAAATCAAATCACTATTCCTGTGATGTCAGGGGTTGATGTCTACCAATTTAATGAAAGCCGTTTTACCGGTTGGTGGAGCACAGAAAACCCTAAAGGCCGTCCATTAGCATGGGCTGGTGTACCTGAGCGTTTATTACACGTCTTAGATTTAAAACCAAAAGCCTAATACCAAATAATGCCGTCATCTTTGTGATGACGGTATTTATTTAGTGGCGAGGAATACATGACTTTATTAATTCTGTTGTTATTTAACAGCAGTATTTTAATTGTTATGTCTCTAACAAATCTTAATTAGGAATAAATACGATGGGCTTTTTCTTTCGGCGATTATCATTTTATTTTATCGCACTAATATTTGCAGCAACATTAAACTTTATATTACCCAGAGCAATGCCGGGTGATCCTGTGACAATGATGTTTGCCAATGCAACCTCACATGTTAGCCCTGAACGTATTGAAGCAATGAAAAAATTGCTTGGTTTTGTTGACGGCCCATTATACGAGCAATATTTTTCTTATCTTGCCAATATATTTACCGGCCAATGGGGAACATCAATTAAATTCTATCCATTATCGGTAAATGATCTCCTCGGGAGCGCGATTGGCTGGTCATTATTTTTAACCGGAACAGCGGTCGTTTTATCATTTTGTATAGGTTCTGTGATGGGCATTTTTGCCGCTTGGCGTCGTGGCAGTTATTACGACACCTTTATTTCGCCAAGTACACTGGTGGTGCAATCTATTCCTTCGGTGGTGATTGCGATGCTAGTGATGTTCACCTTTGCGATTGGCTTAGAGTGGTTTCCGATTGGCAATGCGTATACCTCAGGCACCACCCCTGACTGGTCTAGTTGGGCATTTTATAAAGATGTGATGTATCACGCCGCATTGCCTTTGCTATGTGCCACTGTCAGCCAAATTGGCGGCTTTTTAATTAGCATGCGTAACAACATGATCAACCTGCTTAACGAAGACTTTATCACCATGGCGAAAGCCAAAGGATTAAGTGAGCATCGGGTTATTTTTAACTATGCCGCGCGTAATGCGATGCTACCAAGTGTCACGGCATTATCAATGGCTTTAGGTACTGCTATCAGTGGTCAGTTAATTGTTGAAATGATCTTTAATTATCCAGGTCTTGGAACGGTGTTGCTAAACGCGATTCATGCCCGTGACTACCAGGTACTGCAAGGACAATTATTACTGATGACCTTATTTATGTTGTTCTTTAACTTTATGGCCGATCTATTAATTGTGCTATTAGACCCCCGTCTACGTAAGGGAGATCGATAACATGAAAGGCATTATTCAATTATTAATTCGAAACCCTAAGTCATTAACAGGACTATGTATTTTAGTAGTGTTTGTATTAGCAGCTCTGTTTGCGCCAATGATCACTAACCATGCACCCGACAGAGGTACTGGCAACCCGCATGAATACCCAGCATTTGTGGTAAAAGCGGCTCAAAATAACCCTGATGGTTGGATTGCGAAAAACTTAGCCACCAATAAACGTACCCTACTGATGTCAAAAAAAGCCGACCATATTCTTGGCACAACCCGTATGGGACGTGATGTATGGTCACAATTAATCTACGGCGCACGCACATCGCTTGCGGTTGGTTTAGGTGCCGGGGTTTTAGTGTGTTTTCTGGCAACCTTAATTGGTGTTTCTGCTGGCTATTTTGGCGGCAAGGTCGATGAAATCCTGACCGCGGCAATGAACATCATGCTGGTGATCCCTCAATTACCGTTGCTGTTTATTATTGCAGCGTTTATTGGTCAAGCCGGACCATTTACGATAGCGATTGTTATCGCCATCACCTCATGGGCATGGGGGGCGCGAGTGGTACGATCTCAAACCTTATCCTTGCGTGAAAAAGAGTTTATTCGTGCGGCAGAAGTGTTAGGCGAGTCACCTTGGCGAATTATTGCGGTAGAGATCTTGCCTAACCTAATGTCGATTGTTGGTGCCAGCTTTATTGGCTGTGTACTGTTGGCAATCATGACCGAAGCCAGTTTATCGTTTCTTGGTCTAGGTGATCCGAACGCTATTAGTTGGGGGGTAATGCTATATAACGTTCAGACCTCTTCATCGATGCTAATTGGTGCATGGTGGGAAATTCTCGCTCCATGTTTGGCATTAATTTTTATTGCTATCGGTTTATCGTTATTAAACTTTGCCGTTGATGAAATCGCCAACCCACAATTACGTTCACACAAAGGCATGCGCCGCTGGCAGCAACGTAGTGATGAAACCCTGATAGCCACTCAAACTGAAATGCCTCACCCTGTTACTGATGGCGGAACAAGATAATGAATAGCAGCTTATTAACCCTTACTTTTGCTCGCACTCAACAATGCGATCAATTAACCCGTACCATTTACCTTACATCGAGGAATAATAAACAATTAACCCTCAACCAAGATGTAAGTAATTTTAATGCTGAGATCAGCAAAGCGGCATTTACCGTGGCGGATATTCAAGATATTGGCTATTTAATCGCAACCACATTTACTCAAGCAACAACGTTACAACTGTGCATTGATGACACTGTTGCAAACCAATATAGCCACCAGCAGTGGCTCAAATGGTTATCTTTTGGACTGGCATTATCTACCTATCGTTATCACCATAGCAATAGCCCAATTTTAGCTCCAACAATGGCAAATTTCACGTTACTTAACGCCACTATCGACGATAATAGTGCATTTGAAAACGGTAGAATTCTGGCGCAGAGCCAGCTTATCGCCCGTGAGTTAATCAACAAACCAGGCAATGTTATTTATCCACAATCCTTTGTCGAGGCTGTAGAAGCATTAGCGATCAACAATATTGAATTATCTTACCTTGATGATGCAATGATGCTTGAACAAGGCTTTGGTGGCTTAATGAGTATTGCTCAAGGTAGTGATCGCGAAGCACGGTTATTATGCCTTGATTATCATCCACAAAACCCTCAATTAACAGTGGCATTAGTCGGCAAAGGGGTCACGTTTGATTCTGGTGGTATTAGCATTAAACAACCGCGCTATATGAGTACCATGAAAGTGGATATGGGCGGCGCGGCAGCCGTTGTTGGCGCATTAAACGCTATCGCCCAACTTCAATTACCGATTCGTGTAATTGGATTGTGTGGCTTAGTGGAAAACATGCCATCAGGCACAGCGATTAAACCCGGTGATGTGGTCACCATGCTCAATAAAACCAGTGTAGAAATCATTAGCACTGATGCCGAAGGACGAATGGTATTAGCCGATGTGCTTCATTATGCTCAGCAACACTATCAACCTGACTATTTAATTGATATTGCAACCTTAACCGGTGGTACAGGGATTGCGCTTGGCAAAGCTTTTGCGTCATTAATGGGGAATAACGATGATTTGATTGCCCATGCAAAAGCAGCAGGTCAAGCGTGCTCAGAGCCATTATGGCCAATGCCTAGTGGTGACATGTTTAGCACAGCGTTAGACAGCGACTTTGCTGATCTTCGCCATGGTAGTGAAGAGCCTGATGGCAGTCCATGTGTGGCAGCGACCTTTTTATCGCACTTTATCGAGCCCAATCAAAAGTGGATCCATATTGATTCAGCAGCAATGTCATTTATGACTCACCGTAAAATTTACGCCAAAGCTACTACAGGCTACGGTACGCTGTTATTAACCGAACTCTGCCAACAGCTGATCTTGCAAGATCAGTTGCATAAATAACAAGGAAGTTAACCATGATCTTATTAGCAAATTCAGAAGCCTACCCTGGCATTGAAGCATCAGCACGTCGTCTACAAGCAGGTGAAGAAGGCTTACGCGCATTAGTTGAAGGTATTAAGTTGGTTGAGTTAGATCCACGCGTACGGACGGTTGGTTACGGTGGCTGGCCAAATGTACTCGGTGAAATGGAGCTCGACGCCTCAGTAATGGATGGTGATAGTTTACGTACAGGTGCCGTTGGCGCATTAAAAGGCTACATCCATCCGATTGAAGTCGCCTATAAAGTCATGACAGATCTCAATCATGAGATATTAGTCGGTGAAGGCGCGGCTATTTTTGCCAATGAAGTTAATGCGGTTGCAGGCAATAACCTTATCGAAGATTCAAAGCAAGTGTGGTGGGAAAAACTTGAGCAAGCGATGACACCAGAGCAACAAGCGGCATTTCCTAATGTGCCACTCGCCCCACTGTCTAACAATGCGACCGATCCCGAGCGTGTGCGTGATACGACGGTATTTTTAAGCAGTGATATTAACCGCAAAATTACCGCAGCAACCTCTACTTCTGGTTGGGCATGGAAATACCCTGGTCGGTTAGGTGACAGTCCAATTATTGGTGCCGGATCGTATGCTGATAGCCGTTATGGTGCGTGTGCTTGTACTCACACCGGAGAAATGAGTATCCGCTGTTCAACAGCCCATGCGGTCGTACTATACATGAAGATGGGAATGACGTTAGATGAAGCCGTCTATGAAGCGATTCGTGATCTCGATTATCTCAAAGATGGCTATACCGAAGGTGTTACTATTCATGCGATAGATTGCCACGGTAATCACAAAGTCGTGAGCTTAAATTGCCCAGGAAATATTACTTACTGGCTGTGGCAGACTGGAATGGATAAACCTGAAGAACGCCAAGCTGAAGTTATCATGACCAAATAATAATAGCGCTCTTCAAAATCAATAACACCCTGCGGGAACTCACTTGCAGGGTGTTGTTATATGGGTGATTAGTGTTATTATTTTCATTTATTAAGTAAAAATCCCCGCACTCTCTGCCACCAAAGAGCAAACAGATTATCCGCCATATAATCAGCGCGAAATGCTTGGCTATCATCCTCTGCAACACTCTTTACATATTGCTTATTATTAACGGTGATAATTTTCGTAAAACTATGCGTATACGGTGACACTTCGCGATCTAAAAAACGTAACGCCTGACGAGGATTTGTTGTCATCCGTTCTATATCCGGATGATGAGACAAGCCATGAGTAATAGTTAACGTAAACGTTGTCATTGTTGCTGTCCTTGAAACGATTGAAAACATCAACAACCGTGAAAATGGGAATCAAAAAAAAAGTGTTTAAATAAAATATACTCGCTCTGGTTTCTTTTAAATATCAGCAATATGTTTCAATTTGTATGAAAGATAAGAAGTTGTAACAAAGTGAGCCTTAAAACAATAATCGACAATAGATTCTTAAAAATAAGTCATAGATAACTGCCTAAATTGACTAATTTTTTATGTATTGTCACCATAATGTAGATTAGCTCATGCCTATATCCAATTACCTAATACCGACCTTATTATGCGTTAGTGCCTCCATCCTGATTGGCTGTAATAACGATAACACCAACAGCACAACCACCAATACTGATCCTGCTGTCGTTGACACACCAACCGCTGATACCGATACAGAACAAGATCCCCCCATATTAGCAGTCGCAGACGATGAATGTGATCTCGATAACGTACAATTACTGGATTTTACCCCGTGGCAACGAGAGAACGGTTACTGGGTCGGTGACTATACCTTACTTGGGGCGGATGGTACGCCTCAAGTTTCTAGTCGTTGGCCATATCAATATGATAATTACCAAGGATTTATTCATTTAGAAGTAATTGGAAACACTATCAAACAGCGCAATGTATTTTTATACCCACCTAAAAAGGCAGAGTTATGTGATGAGACAACCATGGCATTAGGCAATGGTATTTGTGGTATTAATGGTAATGAGAAAATCTTTAGTGCTGATCAAAAAGCCACCGATTGTGATGGTAATCTTTCTGGCCCATTTGAGTCTTTTGGCATGACGTTAGATACTAATACCACCTTGATTGGCGATGATACCGTACTTTACCAAGTACGAATGCCTGATGGCGGTATTATGCAAAATCAATTAACAACCCTACCACCCAACGATACTCGCGTCCGTACCGCCCAAGGTTTTTTCAATGGTAATCCAACTTATGCTAGTTATTATCGAGAACGAAAAGTCACTGAAGCCGAGTTTTTTCAATTACTCGCCGCAGCACGTGCTGAATACAACATTCTTGAAACCGACTACTGCGGTTACGATAATACTAACCAACCAAGCCAAACCACCTGTGATGATCACTTTGGATTAGATCTTTCAGCAGAATAATAAAAAAGCGTGCTCTTAGTAAGAGCACGCTTTAATTAATACATATTGTAGTGGCTAATTAAAATGTGGCCTGCAACGCTTGCTTTTTATCGCCTGTCATTACAAACCGTAGTTCACCACCTGCTTTAATATCGCTGTGTTTAAAGGTTAAGTTAGCACCTAATGGTTGACCATTAATAGTGACTGACTGGACGTATTTATTCACTGGGCTATTATTATCTGCAACAATGGTAAATTCTCCATCTTTGACATCAATTGACACCTTATCAAACAATGGACGACCAATTGAATAAGTAGGATCCGCTGGCGTTACTTGATAAAAGCCCAATGCACTCATGATGTACCATGCTGACATTTGTCCTACATCTTCATTACCAATTAAACCTGTTGGCTCAGTGGTATAAAACTGGTTCATGATCTGATCTAAATACTCTTGTGCTTTCCATGGCTCATCGGTCAAGTTGTATAGATATGGAATATGGTGCGAAGGCTCATTACCATGCATATATTGACCAATATAACCTGTTAAATCCGGCAACTCTTCACCTGTATTTGAAGAACGAGCCGTAAACAACTCATCTAAATCTTCACGGAATGATTTCTCTGGTGTCATATCAGGTTTATTTTTAGCCATATCTGCGGCGTAAATTTCTTGCTTTAAGCGCTCAAAATCATGCATAGGTTGGAACTTCCATTGCCATGCATTACCTTCAGTAAAGGCAAATTCATCAACAAAATATGGGTCAAATGGTAATAATGGGCATTGTTCCATCTCTTTACTACTACCATCATTTTGTACCACATCAACCATTACGCATTCACCTTTACGCGACTCATCAATAGGCTGATTAAATTGTGATGCGGGTTTATTCGGGCTAACACTTAATGGATGGTTCTTTGGACGTAAGAAGCTAGTTTCTTTATCCCAGTGGTGCAACCAATTATCAGCACGCACTAAAAATTCATTCTGCAGTTTGGTATCACCCGCCATACGAGCAATTTCCGATACCGCCCAATCGCCATAAGCAAACTCTAAAGTATAAGACGCTGAGTTCCAGTAACCATGATGAACAAAGCCATTTTCTTCATAGACTTTTACTTGAACCACGTTTGCGGCACCAATATTTTGATCTTTCGTCCAATCAGGAAATTCACTTTCTTCATGATAACGCGCGGTAAATTCAGCGGCTTCTAACGCATCTTGAGCATCAACATTTAAATCTTTTGCCATTGCATCGGCAATAATAGAAATAGCCGGGAAGCCAATCATCGTCCCCGTATAATGCCCTTGCAGTTCCCACTTAGGTAAAATACCACCGTCTTTATATTTACGAATTAAATCATTGGCATATTCTGTTGCGCGTTGCGGATTAATAATGGTTTGTAATGGATGGAATGCACGGAAAGTGTCCCACATTGAATACACTGAATAATTAGGCGTATTACCCGCGTCTTTTATTTCTTGAGTACGCATGGCGCGATATTTACCATCAACATCTTGGAAGATCATCGGAGCAATTGAAGCGTGGTACATCGCAGTATAGAAAATCTGCTTTTGATCTTCGGTGCCGCCTTCAACTTCAACCTTGGCTAACTCGTTATGCCATGCCTGTTGAGATTTCGCTAACACCTTATCAAAGCCCCAAGCAGGCACTTCTGTATTAAGGTTATTTTCTGCGCCATCAATACCCGTAGGAGAAAGACCTACTTTTAATTCTAGAGGCTGATCTGTTGGCGCAAATTCTAAATAAGCGATAGTTTTAACCGCTTCAATATTATCATTATTTAATTTAATGCTCGTTTCAACACCATCAATTAATGCCGTTGCTTTTACTATCGGCTGATTAAATTTCGCATAAAAATAAATATGTTGGTTATTTGCCCAACCATCAGAACTACGCTGGCCGCGAACAGTATATTCATCAATAATTTCAAGATTGCCAACCGTGGTACGGTTACCCCAACTCTTATTTAATGTATGGTCTAAATCAAATTTAATAAACGGTGTACTACCTTTAGCAAAAGTATATTTATGGTAGCCAACTCGCGCTGTGGTGGTCAGTTCAGCTTTAATCTCACCACGATTTAATTCAACTGCATAATAACCAGCTTCTGCAGTTTCATTGACTTTATCAAAGGTATTGTAAGTCGCATTGTTTTTTTCAGTAAACGGCAATACTAAAATATCACCTAGATCAGTAATACCTGTTCCACTTAAATGGGTATGAGAAAAACCATAGACTGGAATATCTTGTTGTTTTCCATGATCAAAATAACCCGCCGCAGATCCCCAACCATCCATTTCAGTATCAGGACTTAATTGCACCATTCCCGATGGGAACACCGCCCCAGGGAAAGTATGGCCATCAGCACCAGTACCGATAAAAGGATTTACATATTGTAAATATACGTCTGAAACTTGAGTTGCCTTATCTGTAGATACTGTTGAATTATCAGAATTACAGCCACTTAACCCCATTGCTAATGCAATAGAAAGTGCCACTGGGCTCAGTTTATTTATCATTATTATCGACCTATATTATTTATTATGGGGAAGCGACGAAAATAAATATTCCGTCAACTTGCTATTTATCGATAATAAAAATAAACCTCACATTTAAGTAGTAGCAAAATAATACATTCGCTGGACTTTTATCGCTAAATACTTTTTTAGTGACATTGCTTCAATCTCAATATTATTCTTTCTTTGTCTATCAAAAATAATCAAAACAATAAGGGAGCTATCAGCCCCCTTGTTATTTAACGCGTTAGCTAATTAATCAACGGTACTTGCATGGCTTGTGATTTATCACCTGTCATCACAAATTTTAGTTCACCACCGACTTTAAATTCAGCGTGATTAAAGAACAACCCGTTATCTAACGGTTTACCATTAATAGACACCGATTTAATGTACATATTATCATCAGCATTATTTAATGCTTTCACGGTAAAGAAACCATCTTTTACGGGTAAACGTACTTCATCAAATAACGGACGGCCAACAGTATAAATTGGCTCAGCGGCATTGACTTGATAGAAACCCATCGCCGACATTACATACCATGCTGACATTGAACCAACATCTTCATTACCAATAATGCCAGCAGGCTCTGCAAAGTACATTTCATCTAAAATATGATCGACCACTTCTTGGGTTTTCCAAGGTTCGGCAGTCCAATTATAAAGATATGGAATATGGTGCGAAGGCTCATTACCAAACGCAACCTGACCAATCATGCCTGACATATCTGCGGTTTCTGTACCTTTACTACCCGCGGTGAAGGTGGCATCCAAGTTTTTAGCAAACGCTGCTTGCCCACCCATTTGTTCTTGTAGTCCTTTGATATCGTGTGGCACAAACCATGTCCACTGCCATGCATTACCTTCAGCATAAGGGCCTGATTCATGCGCAGTATTATACGGATCAAACGGAGTAATAAAATCACCGTCAATGGTTAATGGCCGCATAAATCCAGTTACACCATGATCTGTATACTCGATTGAATTTTTATCAAAATAACGCTTAAATGCTTGTGAACGTGCTAAATATTGTTGCTCAAGCTCTGTATTACCTGCCGCTTTCGCTATTTGTGCAATCGCCCAATCATAAAACGCATTTTCTAAACCGTAAGACACCGATTCTTTAATATTTTCAGCATTTTCATTCGTAACAGGCACAAACCCATGTTGTTGAGAAAACTTTACCGCATCAGGTAACACACGTTTTAAAACATCGAGATCCCACTCTTGAGCTAATGTTGCATGCTGATCATAAGTAGACGATTCAACCGCAGCTTGTAGCGCTTGTTGTTTTTCTTGTAACGTAAATTCATTGGGGAATTTGGTGATCGCATCAGCAATCACCGCCACCGCAGGATAACCAATCATGGTGCCAGTCTCATCCCCTAAGTGTTCCCACTTCGGTAATAAGCCGCTCTCCTTCCATTTTTGAACCATATTCTTAGCATACTGTACCGCACGCTCTGGCTCGGTAATGGTTTTTAATGGATGTAACGCGCGGAAGGTATCCCACAGTGAATACACTGAAAAATTTGGCTGTTCAGGTGTTGCTTGCCCATAAGCAATCGAGTAATTACCTTCACCATTACGAATAGAGCCTTTACCCATACCTCTAAATTCACCAGTGACATCTTGGTGTACTTGCGGCGCTATTTTTGTATGGTAAAGCGCAGTATAAAAGATTTCTTTTTGCTCAGATGTGCCGCCTTTAACATCAAAATTTAGCGCTCGTTGCCATTTCTTCACCGCCGCCATTCGTGCTTCATCAAAAGATTGATGTCCTTCAGCGTCATGGTTAGCTTTTGCACCATCAGCACTTACAGCAGAGATTGCAACTGCAGCATTAACAATCTGAGTATCACCGCCTTCAAACTCAACATAGGCAGTAACGTCAGCTTTAGTGCGTTTAATTGGCTTACCCGCATCATCGCGAAGCAATTCTGAAACATGTTCGGCAGTTAAGCCTTCTACTGGTTTACCGTTGGCTAGGATAACCACATTTTTGATTTTTTTATCAAAGGTCGCATGGAAGAATATTTTCTGATTTTTCGCCCAACCAGAAAAATGCGCCGCGTCTCTTTCACCGGTGATGGTATAACCATCTTCACTGATAGTTAATTGATTACGTAATGAAGTCGAACCCCAATCACTGTTTAAAATCGAATTTAAATCAATTTTTAATTTCTGATCAGCGCCTTGAGGATAAGTATAACGGTGAAAACCTACTCGCTCAGATGCGGTTAATTCAGCTTTAATATTATTATCGGCAATCTCAACGCTGTAATAGCCCACTTCTGCCTGCTCAGAGGTTTTATCCATTTTAACCGCAATCGCTTTACGGTAATCATCGCTATCTTCAATGTAGTTTTGATTATCTTCAGTAAACGGTAAAAACAGAATATCACCTAAGCCGCCCATACCGGTGCCACTTAAATGAGTATGCGAAAAACCAAATAAAGTATCTTTATCGTAATGATAACCTGATGAAGAATGCCAACCCATTAGCTCAGTGTCCGGTGACAACTGAATCATGCCTTCAGGCACCACTGCACCAGGAAAGGTATGACCATTAAAGCCAGTACCAATAAATGGATCGACAAATTTAGTATTGCCCGTTAACACTATCTCAGGTGCCGTTTTATCGGGCACAACAGTGGTATTGTTATAGATGGTTTCGTCATTACACCCTGTCAGTGCTGCTGCGACCATTAGTGCCAAAGGCAATATTTTCATTGTCGACATATCCATTCCCTAGCTCATCACGTTGACTGTAGATTGTTATATTTGGAACTACAGTGAAAAGTTTGTGGCAGGATTATCAATAAAGTTAATAGCAGGAGATATAGGATTAATTACGCATTCACAGGCTTTTTGTAACAGCAATTATACGCTGTGATATACCGCATATTCTTAAATACGTTATTTTGGACTCAATATCACAGTTTTAATTATATTATCCATAAAAAAACCGTTACGTATGTTGCCGTAACGGTTTCTAAATATCACAGGTATAGACAATAATGATTAAATAACAGCTTTACCTTGTACCCATACTTTTGCCACATTTTCAGGCTGAGCAAGCGTAATGATTTTTTCTAAAATGTCTTTCGCACTGTCAAATTCAGGCCAAATACGTAAATTCCCGATAGCAGAATTAGCTTTAATCACTATCGCATCAAAATGATACCCTTGCTCAAATAAGCCAACTTTCGCATCAAGCACCTGTCCACCGCCGACTGTTGCCATCCAAAATGCTTCTACAAAACTAATGCGCGCATTAACAGTACCACGCTTCGACGCGGGTAAGTAAATATCCACCCCTTCTTCACGAACACGAGAATGACTGACGGCATCAAAACTGGCGCGGAAAATAGACGGTGATGGCGCACCCGCAATATCACTACCTAAACCGATTTGTACGCCGTGATCCAATAATTCACGTGCTGGCATAGCCGCATTAGCAAAATACATATTTGATAATGGGCAGTGACCAATACCCGCTTTAAACTGGTTAATTTTTTCAATATCTGCTTGATTAAGAAAAATAGAGTGAGCAAGAATCGATTTATTATTCAGTAGCCCCATATCAGCATAAATCGTCACGTCACTAACACCGTAATGCTGAATGCTATAATCACGCGCCCAATCACTTTCAGAGCAATGGGTTTGCATATGGAGATCATAGCGTTGTACTAAACCACCTAACTGTTGCAATAGTTCACTGGTGCAACTTGGTACAAAACGCGGCGTGATCACCGGATGTACTAAGCGTGACTGATTTCCGGCTAGCTCAAATACGTTATTAACAAACAATTCAGTGTCATCAATTGCCGCTGTCACACTTGGTTCACAGTAATAAGCTGGACATTGGTCACTATTGTCCATGTTCACTTTACCAACAAAAGCACGTTGACCAACATTCAAACATGTTTGTGCAAGTAACTCCGTCGATTGACGGTGAATAGAAGCGAAATACACCGCACTAGTAGTACCATTAGCTAATAATGTTTTAGTGACATCTTGATAGACATTTGCTGCGAAATCATTATCTGAATAACGGTTTTCAAGTGGGAAAGTGTAATTTTGAAGCCAATCATACAAAGGTAAATCAAGCCCTTTACCTGCTTGTGGCCATTGTGGTGCATGGCAATGTAAATCCACCAAACCTGGTAATAAATATTCACCTTTAGGGATCACTTGCAGGCTATCATTGCCCTTAAAAATTGCCAATAAGTCAGCATATTCAGGGTGCTGAGGCTGGTATGTCGCGGCAATATTCCCTTGATGATCAATTAATAATAACCAATTAATATTAAACGCAAACTCACCTTTTACTGGGCAGTGAAAGCAATCAGCAAGGACAGCAAATTTAATCATTGTTATATCAATCATGCGTTATTCTCTGTGTGTGTTTGACTCTCTATTTGGGTAACGGTTTCAGTTGCAACAGGGTGATCTTCATTAGGCAAAATGAAATTCAAGATCACCGCAGCTAAAGCACCAATCGCAATGCCTGAGTTAACTAAATAACCAATTAATTCCGGTAAGGCGTAAACTAATTCACGTGGCATTAACACCGCGCCAAGTGACAACATAATCGGTAAACCGACCACTAACATATTACGTTCATTAAGGTTGATGTGCTGAATTACACGAAAGCCATTCATCGCAATAACAACACAAATAACGGCGAAAATACCCGAAATAACAGCATGTGGAATCGAAGCAATAATACTAGTTAATTTAGGCATTAACCCCAGCAATAACAAAATAAAGCCACCTGCAATAATCGCATGGCGTGAAGCAACACCTGTTACCGCAATAATACCAGCATTGGTTGAATAACCCGTAACAGGGCTACCGCCTAATGCAGCACAAAAGAAATGCCCTACCGCTTCACCCGTTGCACCACGATTTAAGCGTTCATCTTTAAGCTCAACCCCAGTTACCGCACTCACTGCACACCATGTGCCAGTGGTTTCAACTAACACAATCATTGAGATAAACAACATCGTCAAAATTGCAATGGGATCAAATGTTAACTCACCAAAAGGCAATAAACTCGGCAATTTAAACCACGCCGCTGTTGTTACCGATGAGAAATCTGTCATGCCATAAAAAGAAGCAGTCAACGTACCTAATACAATCGCACTTAACACTGAGGTTAATCGCAACCAATGCAATGACTTAAACAAACAACCTAATAAAATAAAGCTTGATAGTGACACCATGCTTACCAACGCAATCACAATATTTTCAGTTGGACGATCACCACTGTAAATACCATTAAACGCAACAGGTAGTAATGAAATCCCCACTACAATGATCACCGTACCGCCCACAATCGGTGGCACTAATTTTCGAACTGCTTTACTAAATAAATTTAATGGCTTACCTAATAGTGCCACCAACAGAGCTACCGGAATTAACGCGCCATACACCGCCCCCATTCCCATGGTTTGACCAATAGCAGCAATAGCACCAATCGGAATATAAGACGGCCCTTGCATCACAGGTAGTTTTAATAAACACCTCGACTGAATAATGGTCGCCAATCCTGCAACGACAAATGTCATTTGAATAAGTGCCGATGTATCAGACACCGTCAGTGATAATAAACCCGCTAAAATAATTGGAACAATATATAAATCCATCGCTAAAACATGTTGCGCCCCCAAAGAAAGCGAGCGAGGAAGTGATATTTTTTCATCGATATTAATCATGTGTTGGTATACCAATTAATAAACTAACGAAGGCAGTTATTGTGTAAGACTGCGGCTGATTTCAATTGATACTGAATAAAAAAATTCATATCAATAAATAACATATCAGAACAATAAACACTTATTGTTCAATAGATTGCGTATATGTTAAGCGTTATTATTAACCAAGCAGAATATAAGATGGCGGGATTTTACCTGAAAAAAAATCTAAGGCAATCGTTTGCGTATTAATTTAAATTAACATTTCCAAGAGCGATAATCATGGTCTTTTTAGGTATAAAATACACCTTTATCAACACCACAAAGTGTAAACGCTGGCGCTTGTTATCCTGATAGTGGAAATACACCAGAAATTTAGACTTTCTTTCCTTCTACAGTTACTGACATAACATTCACCTTTTTTATTATTTTAAAATTAATTATTCCATAAAAGAGCTTAAATCTAGTGGTCTACTTTTATATAGATAACAATACTCAAAAATTAAATACATACGCTCAAGGGATGTTTATAATAATACTGAAATAATAAACCACAGATAAAAAGTGGAATTAAAGTCAAATTTTAAAAATATAACCAATTGAAAATAAACTATTTATTAAAATAGCGTTAAGACTTAGTTAAATCTCACAGTCAAATAAAGAGAATGATAACTATTATTAAAAACAGAGATATTATATTTAATGAAAATCAGCGATAACACCAAAAAAAATGCAACATGGCTGGTATCTAGCCTTATCTTGATCAATATAGCTGTTTGGATAACAGCGGTAATAGCCTTTCATCACCACCCAGAAATGCTGGGTATGTCACTCTTAGCCTGGTCACTTGGTTTACGCCATGCTGTCGATGCCGATCATATTGCTGCGATTGATACCACGACTCGAAAAATGATGGAACAAGGTAAAAAACCTATTACAATCGGCACATTTTTCTCATTAGGTCATTCCACCATAGTAATGCTAGCCGCAGCAGCAATTGCATTAACTGTTGGCACCTTTAAATCAAAAATTCCTTTTATTAGCGATATTGGCGGCATTATTGGTACCAGCGTATCAATTTTATTTTTATTGATTATGGCCTATATCAACCTACGCATTTTCTTATCAGTTTATAAAAAATTTAATGCCTACAAACAAGGTATTCGCCCATCAGATGCTGATTTAGACATTCAATTAAGCGGGCCATTAAATAAACTTTTCCACTTTTCATTTAAGTTTATAAATAAAAGCTGGCACATGTATTTTATTGGCTTTTTATTTGGACTTGGTTTTGATACCGCGAGTGAAATTACCTTATTAGCACTGTCAGCAACCAATGCTTCTCAAGGGATGAATATCTGGTTAATCATGATATTTCCGATTTTATTTACCGTCGGTATGTCGTTAATCGATACCCTTGATAATCTGGTTATGGTTGGAGCTTATGGATGGGCATTCTCAAAACCATCACGCAAGCTCTATTATAATATGACCATTACTGGCATTTCAGTGATTGTGGCATTGATCATCGGCGGCTTAGAAGCACTGAGTGCTATTGCATCGAGTTTAAAGTTAAGAGGCTGGTTTTGGGATAATATTAATACTATGACCGATCACTTTGGAATGGTCGGTATTGGTGTGATTGCGATATTTATTGGCTGCTGGGTACTGTCTATCCTTAATTATAAGATCCGCAGTTACGATAAATTGGATCAGCCGATTTAGTCCATTAACCTCTCGTCATATCCCCTTACCTCATCGATAACGGTCGCACGCATTGCGGCCGTTGTATTATCTAACTTCCTAATAATGTATTTACCCGTAATCACAACAGCGACCTCTCTGCTCCTCTCTCTCCCCAAAATATCAATTATTCCCACAAGGTAATAATCTTTTGCATTTATCGCATATTGTTTTGTTTTTGGTAATTGTTAATATGGCTCCATCGAAACGCAGACGGCGTTGACAAACAATGATAAAGATAAGGTTATACAACTCATGAAAACAGTTATTAAAGCAATTATCGCTACCGCTATTATCGCCACTTCTTACACTGCATCAGCACGTGATGGCGCATTCACAGGTAACGTTAGTTTCAATAACCAAGCAAATAATGCAGTTGTTGCTAGCCACTACGCTGTCAACGGCACTGCTGATAAATCACATTCAGGGATTGTGGTAACCAACAAAAACAGCCACATGAGCTTTAATGACAAACTATTATCAGCGGCTGATAAATAATAATAGAGCACTAGCGTGATCCTACTTTAGTTAAAAAACAATTATTACCTATAAGTAAAAGTGTTTTGGTTTTACCTCTATTGTTACCAAATTCACGAGATGTAGAATGGCTGCATCGACACAAACAATAACCACTAAGTTCGATATAACAGCAGCCGTTATTCGTTTTTGAAACGCGCAATCAAACAGATTCAGACTTATGGCTAACGCGGTAAGTCACTATAAATTAATAAATAATTATCGGAGTTTTACTATGAGCAATGTATTTTACATGCCACCTGTAACCTTAATGGGTCCTAACGCTATTCAATCTCTAGGTGCTGAACTAGCATCAAAAGAATTGAAAAAAGCACTTATCGTGACTGATAGTGTATTGGTTGAAGTGGGTCTGGTTAGCAAGCTAACAGATGAACTAAAAACCCATAACTTAGATTTTGTTATTTACGATGGTGTTCAACCAAACCCAACAGAGAAAAACATCGAAGATGGTCTAGCTCTTCTTGCACAAAGCAAAGCAGATTTTGTGATTTCATTTGGTGGTGGTTCATCTCACGATACAGCTAAAGGTATCGCATTGGTTGCTGCTAACGGTGGTCATATTCGTGATTACTCAAAAGGTGTACACCTATCGAAAAAACCACAACTTCCATTGGTAACCGTGAATACAACTGCAGGTACGGCATCAGAAATGACCGTATTTGCTATCATCACTAACCAAGAAGATGAAACTAAATACCCAGTAGTTGATAAGCACTTCACGCCTATTATTGCGGTTAACGATTCAGAGCTAATGGTAGCAATGCCTAAGTTCCTAACGGCAACAACAGGTATGGACGCATTAACTCACGCCGTTGAAGCCTATGTTTCAACAGCAGCAACGCCAATCACTGATGCATCTGCAATCAAAGCGATTGAGTTAATTGTTAACAACTTAGAAGCAGTAGTGAATAACGGTGAAGACCGCGCCGCACGCGATGCAATGCAGTACGGTGAGTACTTAGCAGGGATGGCATTCTCTAATGCTTCTCTCGGTTACGTTCACTCAATGGCACACCAATTAGGTGGTGTTTACAACCTATCTCATGGTTTATGTAACGCAATCCTATTGGCAGAAGTATCACGCTTCAATGCTAAGCAAGTACCAGAGCGTTTTGTTGATATCGCAAAAGCAATGGGTGTTGATGTATCAGGCATGACTCAAGAGCAAGCAGTTAACGCAGCCCTTGAAGCGATTGATGCACTATCTGAGAAGGTAGGAACTAAGCAACGTCTAGCTGACCTGGGTGTTACTGAAGATAAATTAGCATTCATGGCACAAAATGCCCTAAATGATGCGTGTTCTTTAACTAACCCTCGTCAAGCAAACCTTGCTGAGATTGTTAATATCTTTAAAGCTCGCATGTAATTACCCTGACTATCGGTAATTAATCTGTCGAAAAGGCCGCTGATTTATCAGCGGCTTTTTTTTTACCTTGAACTCAATGCTGGCTGTTTTTTCCACTTTTTTGATAAAACAAATCCCATTCGTAACGTTACCAGCTATCACATTTGTTTTTTTAGCCTCTGCTTCCCTCTTTATTATCAATATATCTTAACTATCTCCCCTCTTGATAAACAGATCATGAGTATTACTGAAAGAGAGTAAAATATGCATTAGATAGCGTATTTATTTTGTAATAGTTAATTGCATTTGAAGTGATTGTTTTTATCTAAAATAGGGTAGATTATGATTATATCAAGTCAATCATATCGTTAATACTTTAAGGAATAAGCTTCTTAAATAAGATATAGCTTTATTTTTAACAATCCCGTTATTATTTCTTTAACTAAAAATGCAATCGTATCGATAATATGTATAGCGTCCAATAATAAACTTAATTTAGTGCATTATGATTATTTACACATTTTAAAAGAAAATCATTCACCTTAATAAACACATTAAATATCTTTTAGCATCTGATTTTTAAAGAATAGTTTTATTTAACAGACAATAATTTATTCATTTTCCATTTTGTATAAAATAAAGGACATTATATATGAAAGCGGCTATTGCACATGATTTTAAAAAGAAACTCGTAATTGAAGATATTAATATTCCATCAATTGGTGTCAATGATGTATTAGTAAATATTAAAGCATGTGGTGTTTGTCATACTGATATTCACGCTTGCCAAGGTGACTGGCCTGTTAAGCCTAAAATGCCTCTGATTCCTGGCCATGAAGGGGTTGGTATTGTTACCGAAGTAGGTGCAAATGTTGATCACGTAAAAGTAGGTGATCGTGTCGGTGTTCCTTTCTTATACACAGCTTGTGGCTATTGTGATTACTGTTTAGAAGGAAAAGAAACACTTTGCCCTGATTGTCTTTATACAGGGTATCATGTAGATGGTGGTTATGCTGATTACTGTAAAGCAGATGCCCGTTATATTGTAAAAATACCTGATGAACTTGGTTTTATTGAAGCTGCACCATTATTTTGTGCTGGTGTAACATCTTATAAAGCGTTAAAAGTAAGTAATACAAAACCAGGTGATTGGGTTGCTATTGTTGGTGTTGGTGGTCTTGGTCACTTAGCTATACAGTATGCGATAGCGATGGGATTAAATGTCATTGCTGTCGATACAGGCGAAAATAAAAAAGAATTGTCATTACGATTAGGCGCTAAACATTTCATTGATTTTAAAATTGATACTCCTGAAATTAAAATCAAAGAATTGTTAGGTACTGGTGTTCATGCTGCTATTTGTTTAGCTGTATCTAAAGCGGGTTTTGAAAGTGCTTATGCATCAATTCGTAGAGGCGGAACACTCGTATTAGTCGGCTTACCACCAGAAGATATGCCAGTTCCTATTTTTGATACGGTCATTAATGGGATTACATTAGTTGGTTCAATTGTTGGTACTCGTCGAGATTTAGCGGAATGCCTTGATTTTGCAGCACAAGGTAAAATTAAAACAAACATTGAAGTTAGAAAACTAGAAGATATCAATACTATTTTTGATGAGCTTGAAAAAGGCGAAGTAACCGGTCGTATTGTAATGGATTTCGAATAATCATTAGATATTCGCGTTAATAACGGCGCGTTCATTAACGTTAATATATTAAAGAAAGGATGTAATTACCCTGACTATCGGTAATTAATCTGTCAAAAAGGGCGTTGAAGCTAACTTCAGCGCCCTTTTACTATTTCATAAAGTCGAACTTTCATTTTCTGCTTCAGTCACTTTCTGGTGAGCTTGCCACTAGCGGACATTGCTAAATGGAACTTACTCGCTAAATTCATATAACAGATGTTATACGAAGTTGGCGGTTAATTTCGTCGATATGGTATGAAAGCCAATACCTTATTCACTTTCAACTAAGGGTATTGGCTTTATTCGATGGCTGTTACGATTGTTTTAACGCTTATAGACCGTAAGATGCTAGCAAGTTATGAAAATATAGTGAGATACTTGCCCAAGTTCGAGTGAACCAGCCGCCTTGTTGAACACTGTTGAGCGCGACAAGTGGCTTCGATTGAATAACTTTATCTTTATAGGTTACGGTCATTTCACCTAATTTCTCACCCTTATCAACCGGGGCTTTGATATCACGCTCAATTTGAAGCGTAGTTACCAGACCTTTCTCATCAACACTAGAAGGAAGAACCATGGTTAATGACTTATCAAGGCCTATAGAGACCGTATTTTGCTGTCCTCCCCAAACCTTTTGTTCAGAAAGCTTGCTGTTTGCTGAATATAATGTGTCTTGCTTAAAGAAGTGAAAGCCGTAATTGAATAGTGCTTTACTTTGAGCGGCAACATCATTCAGCGATTTTGTACCTAGAACAACACCAACCAACTTCATTGGGTTATTTGGTATCTCAGCAGAGCTTACCAATGAGTATCCCGCAGCTTCTGTGCTACCTGTTTTCATGCCTGTCGCATATTGGTAAGTGAACAATAAGCGATTGAAATTGGGTTGGCGAATATGATTATATTCAAAATACTTTTGACTGAAAAAATGAAAGTATTGAGGGTAGTCATTCATGATGTGCTGTCCGAGCAGCCCAAGATCATAAGCCGTTGAGAAATGTGCTGGCGCAGGCAAGCCCATGACAGTTGTGAAGTGGGTATTGTGCATACCGAGCTTAACAGCCGTCGCGTTCATCATCGAAACGAATGAAGATTGAGAACCCGCGATGTAATTTGCCAAAGTGACAGCAGCATCATTGCCCGATTCAACAAGCATACCTGAGATAAGATCTTTCACTGAAACAAAAGAGCCAGGCTTTAAGAACATTCTTGAACCACCTGTGCGCCATGCGACTTCTGGCACTTGTACTTTTGAGTCTAATGAAATTACACCGGCGGCCAGTTTTTGCTCAACAATGTACATTAGCATTAACTTGGTGGTGCTGGCTGGTGCCATACGCATATTGGCATCGTTAGCGGCAATAATCTGTCCGGTTTTAGCATCCATTAAAATGAAAGCGCGTGCTTCAACTTGAGGCGAGAATACTCCTGCCTGAGTCCATTTTTGCACCAGCGTTTCAGGGATCCCATTATTACCACCAGCTTCTACAGGTGCAGAAGGCACTTGTATATTTTCTGGAATACTGGTTTTTACATCGATAGCACCGAAGCTATTGAGTGGCGCTTGAGCTTCTTTGTATTGCGTTGCCGCGAAGTAATCACTATTAGGCATAGTGTTCGTTGCATCATTGCTAGGTGTAGCAAATACTGTACTGGAGGTAAATAATGCAGCGATGGTTGCTGCTAAAGAAAGCTGTTTGATTATTGTCATAAGAATATTTAATTTACAGTTATTTACTAAAAGTGCGATATAAAAAAGCGACTAGATAAGATACTAACTTCGCTGAGTAATTAATGCCCTGCAGAGTCTATCTATCACTACCACAAAAATGGTGAGTGCTTTTCCGTTCTTGATCAGCGTTACAATGACTTTGGTTACAAGTCGCATTTCTATAATGATGTTCCGATCATTACGCGCATGAAACCTGAATCCCGTTGATAGCTATCACTAAATGATGGTGCTTAAGTCCTACTTTCTCAGCGGGTCATTAGAACCTCATGTTGGTTATAGCCTCTCGTATATTATCTGTCTCCATCTTACCAGCAGATCCATTATGGAAACCTGAACGGTAATGATGTTTTCCGCAACGAACGCAACATAGGACTTACAGGCTAATTTCATATAACAGATGTTATGTGAAATGGATGGGGAAGTTCACCGATATAGAATGATATTGGTGAAGTTGGTTTCAGTGGGATCGCTTGGTGATCACAAACGAGTTAGCTCATTATTGTCGAGTAGACGACACTTGTTACCAAGTGCCGCCCCTCTAAGAACCGTACGTGCAACTTTCACTGCATACGGCTCAAGCCTCCACTAAAGCATCATTGATACCCAGCAACTTAAAACGAAGTCAGGACAGGCTCTTTCCAAGAGTTACGAGCTAGCCTTTTGGGTTTTCTCATCGCCAAGTATTCTTGGTATTGAGGGTCAAAAGGGGTCGCTGCACTCCTAATTTTCACGTGTCGTTCGATGGGCACTTTCGCTATTTGGAATAGATTGTAGTGACAGTCCATGTTCATGACTTTCTGCCAACCGTGAAATTGCCACTGGCCTTTACGATTGAGGAAGTACTTATGAACAACCCAGTCTTTCGACTTGGTTGGATGACGTCTAACTGCCCAGTGCCATAGCGCTTGGAATAGTTTGTGGCCGACATATCCGAATATCTGCTTAGCAACACAGTGGCGATAGTAATTCGCCCATCCCCTGAGTTTCGGATTTATCAACTTGATAAGATCGTTAACAGGGATGGTTGCGTGCTTTTTGATGAGTTCTCGTAGATTTCTCAAAAATAACAACGTGTTGGATTTGCTCGGCTTGATGAGCAATTTCCCTTTGTACTTCCTGTGATTGAAGCCTAGAAAGTCAAAGCCGTCATCAATATGAGTGATCTTCGTTTTCTCTTCGGAGAGGGTTAACCCTCTTTCTGCCAGAAAATCAGAAATCAACGGTTTGATGTCGTTCACGAGCACTTCCTTTGAAGAGCAGGTGACCACGAAATCATCTGCGTAACCAATAAAGTTAGCTCTAGCACTCTTTTTGAGCGCAGTGGATCTTATGTACTGCTCTAGCCCTGCGAGAGTCATTAACATCAAGGTCGGAGATATGATTCCGCCTTGTGGTGTACCTTCATCAGTATCATAGAACAAACCTTTGTCCATAAAGCCAGACTTTAGCCATTGTTCCAACATTCGCTTATCTACAGCGATGTTATCAAGAAGCCATTGATGGCCGATCTTGTCGAAACAGGCTTTGATATCCCCTTCAAGTACCCATTTGGCTGATTTCTTTAGTGCCAAGCATTTGAAGCATTGACTGACCGCGTCAGCAGTGCTGCGATTTGGCCTAAATCCATAACTATTGGGGTCAGCAAGTGTTTCAGATACAGGTTCTAGTGCTAGTAGATGGAGTGCTTGTTGCGCTCTATCAATCATGCACGGAATGCCTAATGGCCTGAGCTTGCCGTTCTTTTTGGGAATGTAGATGCGTTTGAGTGGTTTCGCTTTATAAGTCTTGCGACTAAGCTGATTGACTGCTTTCATACGGCGTGCATCTGTGTTCCAGATGACACCATCTATTCCAGGCGTTTTACTGCCTTTGTTTTGAGATACTCGCTTAACCGCAAGAAGCTTAGCTGAGCGAGAATGAGTTAAGAGCCACTGTAAGGAGTTCACCTTACCGTATTTCTTTTCTCTAGTTGCTTTTGCGATGCGCATTTGAAGCTTTAATACCTGCGCTTCAACGGATTTCCAGTCTATTGACTGCCATTGAGCACCGTCAGAAGATGCATTAATCTCTTTCGAGATCATCATTTGCTTTTCTCCTTAAATAAAGTTCTTCAAACTATCTCGCAAAGGGAGACCAGTCGGAAGTGGGCTCACTTTCGTGATCAAACATGAGTCTGTATCTACATCATTACAATGTAGCTTTCGCTTTTTCCGACCTCCTATACCTGCATCACTATCGGCCACTAAGGCTTTCCCAAAGGGAATGATACAGGCTTACCCTGTTCCGTATGTCACGTAAAATGTCAGCTTAGATGCCCACTATAGTGCGGAGAGTACTGCGATCACGAAAGAATACTGTCCAACTTCTTTCCGACTCTCATTGCCATTTTGGCCACAGCGTATTAACCACTTCCGCTGCTTCATCACATAACGCACCTTGGATGGATTCACATACGTTCATCATACTGACTACCTAGCACTCACCCGACTTGTGGTTTTCAGGAGGAACGTCCTCTCACGATTCTTTTCCCACTCAGCCCAACGGCCAAGTTTCGTTACATTGTCCGAGCCGCTGCTTTATTCAGGCTCGTAGGTTCATCTGGTGATACAGACGGTTCACTCATAAAGCGGTGAACAACGCTTCATACGACTTCAGGTCGCACGGACAGAAGTTAGTTAGACCGTTTACTTATATAAGGTGGCTTGGGCTTATCCAGCACTTCGGATAGGTGTCGGTTGCGCGACACATATCCTTATTTGTTATACGTGACTTGTTACTTTCTCTAGATAACGCTCTAACTTTCTTGATACAACGGCATAAGATCCCCAATCATCTAACATGATATATGGTTTTTTTTGTTCGTCCCATTTAACTGAGCCGAAAAACATAACGTAACGCCCTATGCTATCCGCACCAAAACTTCGTCGCTCATCAAGTTCATTTTTTGTATATATATACATGAACTTGTTACCATTACATTGTATTTTTGTGCGATTACTAAAGACTTGGTAGTGAAAACCTTTCATTCTACCGTAAAAAAGTTGCGGTTCTTCACAAATATCTCTGCGCAACATTTGTGTGTTGTACAGCAAGTCCTTTAACGGCAGGGTAACTTGTTTTCCGGGCAGTGAAAAACCGACATTAAGCAAAGCATCCAAGTTCCAGCAAATATATTGCACTGTTTCTATGTTTGAACCTACCTTTACTTTACTTCCATTGTGCCGAGGGATCGCTTCTTCGGTTATTTCACCTTCGGGGTCGTGGTTAATTCCATTGTAAGTGACTTTTTTACCACCTTTCATATACTCTTCAGGAGGTAATTTTATCCACTCTTTAACACGTTTGAACTGACCATCTTCCTCTGTCTCACTTGTCAATTCGTCATTGACATAGTTAAAGCCTTCTTTCTGGATAGTATGATACGAGCATGGAATGTGCTTAAAGCTTGGTAGGTGTCGGAAATGTGCTGTTTTAGCATTTTTTGACACGTTCTTTTTCGAAGGGTTTCTAGATAAAGGCGTAAAACACTTGGGGCAAAAAATCGAACCATGCATGTATTGTTCGTATTCTTCAGGAGTAACTTCAGAAGCGCCGATTTTTAAGAGCCTTTCATCTATCCCGTAGATCCATTTAGGGTTATAAATTGCATAAGTAATACTATACTTACCCATCACAACATCACTCATAAACTAAAGTTATTAAAATTTACCATTTATATGCAATTTATTGAATTAAAAATAACTATTATTGAGACTTACGGTTACGTATAACTGCTTATTAGTTGCCGTTTTCAAGTAGTTTAATAAAGCTATTTACTTTGCCATATAGCTCATCAAAAGTGACGATTTGAACGTCTTTCAAGTTATTTCGATATAACTCGAAAGCTTTATGCTTTTCAGGAGAATCTAATTCACTAGTATTCCCGATAATGACCACACAGCTTGGTTTATACGCTCCAAATATACTAGTTTCATGCCCTACAACTGAGTAGTAGTCCTGAATAATAGAGTTAGCATAATTTAGAACCTGACTAGTAGAACCCGTTAGCTCTTTTGACATATTGTATGTTTGACGATATCGGCTCGATATCAGTTGAGTTGAAGGTGTCTTGATTTCAATCAATGCTGGATTGCTCGTCATTTGATTTTTATAAAGAAAATCAACGATGTTACCGCCCTGATTCGTAAAAGTTTTGCCACCTATATATGCTTTCTCTTTAACCACTACGACTGGGAATGAAAAGATTTGAGACAATACAAAAGAGTTACTAGTTAATTCCCTTTGCCAAAACTCTTCATCAGTTGAATACTGATTATCGATCCAAACTTCTAACGCTTTTTTTAAAACTGTAAGCCCAGCTACAACATTTAGTTGCTTTATATTGTCGACTGACAACGATTCTAAACTTTCGACGACTTTATCTGAATTCTCTACTGAGGATAACCACTTTGCAATACGTTTGAATGTACCAATTGCATTATCAGAGCTTAGCTCGACAAACTGCCAAAACTCTTCATCAGTAGCATTGCAAAGCCCTTCCAGTGCGCTACTAAGTTTCACATATTGAGTCGAACCCCGTTGAATACCATCTTGACGATGAATTCGATATAGATCAGCTAGTTTCTTTAGAAGGAATAATAACTCTGCAGACTTAAGTTCAAGTTTCACACCTTCAGCAGGTTTTAATTGAGAAAGGTTAATTGCTCGAACATCTTCCCAACCATCTAATTTCTTTTTTTTCTGATATACAAAGTGCCCCTTAACACAAGCATCTTTGTCTTTTTGATTATCAACAACGGTTGGAACGAACACTAGTCTAACAGTATCTTTTAGTCGAATAGCTATCGGCTCGGCAACTGCTGTTTTCCAAGACGTTGATGTTAAACTAATTCGTTCCATTTACTACCTCATAACTAATGGATATTGGTAAGATAACTAACAGCTTACTAATAAGTATTCTTACTTTTACTCTGAGTTATGAAGTACCAACTGTAACGGATCTGGACATATTAACTCGAGAACCACAATACCGACTTAAAAGAGGGGATGGCAATTCACTTATGATATGTTAGTCAGAATTAGTTTCAATTTAAGCAATAGTTGTCCATCACTATCTGACACTTTAAGTTGATACTTGTCGCTCGATACTTCATTGATACGTTTAAGATAGAATTCAAACAATGGGTCTTCATAGCGGCGATGTCCGAGCACGCATGAGTAGAATTTAGGTAGTTCATACTGAAGAGTGCTTTCGATGTTAGATGTTGGATTTAGCAAATCATCATGCTGTAAGTCCACAATATTGACTTCTTGTAAGTTTTGCCGCAGTTCTTCTATGAGAGGTTCCAGGTTATTCTTAAACTTTAACACTTCTTCCGCTAACTCTGTTTCACTAAGATGAGTGCTTAGCAGTAAAGCCAGCTCTTCGAGAGTACTCAGATAATAGTCATTATTAAACCTTGATTCATTTTCCTTCAGCAAAATATCTACGGATTCACGCATATCTCTACAGTGAGCAATAGGGGTCAAAGCAAGCTCCTGTTTGCAAAGTTCATATTGTCTTTCAATTTCCAATGAAATGTTGTCAAGGTATTGATAACGCGATTGAAGAAAGGCAACGAGTTCCTTGATATTTAACCCAAGCACGATGTCGTCTTTATTGGGATCGTTACTATAAAGCCTAACCTCTAGGTCACAGCTGCTTTTTGTAAACTCTTCATAAGGCCAACTTGCAAATCGTTTCTCTTTTCCTTCTCCATTGAGGTTTACAGGATGCGCCCCAAAACATGCTCTGATTTCTTTGAAATAGTCATTGTCGTCTTTATCGAAGATCCGCTCGCTGAAGATGAATTTTTCTCCTTTAAAGGGCTGCAGTCTAGAAGAATGACCAAAAAAACACGATGCAGTTGCATCACCGCCTCATTAACAATATCAATAGAGCTTATTAAAGAATAAATTTGCATGACCCTAACATCAATATTGGAATCTAAGGCTGGAAAGCTATGCAAATTTCGAATAGCTACAGAAATCCAGTCTATACTAGAGCAAATAAGGTTCCATTGATTCTTTCCTTGCTTGTTTGCGTACGCTTTCAAGACGAATCGATTATTATCATTAATCAAATCTCTGAAAGCAGTAATTCTTTTATCGCCAATAGCAGCCAACATATTCGTTTCCATTACAAGTACAGCGGGGTGAATTTCATTTTTGCTGTTCATTACTTTCTATGTGTCAAAACTACCAGATTTTTCGAAAACTTATCTAGTTGGATAACTCATTTTTGCTTTGTTGTTCTGTTATTACTGTTGTCGTTTTAAGTATACCCCAACGAAACCAGTTCACTAATCACCTCAACCCGCATTGCGACATTTAACAAACCATCCATAATAAACCAATCAACAAAACCAACTTAAATTGAACTGATCACTAGTAAAAACGCTGATCTCGTGAGGCCACATTGACGTGGCTTGTTTCTAGATACACTTCACCACCACAAGCTCGTTAATATCGGTGTAGTAGTTCTCAAGTTCTAACATATCTATCGCCCCTTGCCGTTCTTGATAGCTACGTTGCTGACAAGCAAATCCAATCACGCCTTTGCCAAAGCGGTCGCTGAGTTGATCAAGGGTACTGTTTAGGTTGTCTTTATTATCAAAACAGTTAAATAACTCAAATTGCTTTATTTCAGCATCAATTAAACTGGTGGCACCCACGCCCACTTTATAGATCGGCTGTTGAGTAAGATTATCAGGCAGGAGATCATTAAATTGCGCTCGCAGTTGTTGTAAGGCAAAGCTGGTATCAGTCAGTCCGCTAGCAAATATCACTTCACCGCGACGGTAAAATGGTCGGCAGTGGTCGTGTTTTGAGGTGCTAATAAAAAACGATAACGTCTTCACTTCAGTTTTTTGATCGCGTACTTTGCGCATTACTTCAGTGCAATGGTGTGCCAACTCGGCAAATAAATCATCTTGGTGGCGTAAGCGATCGCGGTAAGAAGTGGTCGACCAAATCTGTTTTTTCTTGGCGCGTTGAGCAGAGAAATTTAAGCAAGTAATACCATTAAGCTCTGAAATCACGTTAGCGACGTTAATTGAATAACGTTTGTGGTAAGTCTTAATGTCACATTGTTTCAATTGATAGGCGGTTACTATGCCCTCTTGTAATAGCTGTTTATTTAGTTGCCGACCAATGTTCCACAGTTTACCGACCGGCATTTGTTTTAAAATCGCATCAGTTTGTTGCTCGCTCATCAATACACACTGCCCCTGATAAGGTTGGCAATTTTTTGCAGCCCACGAGGCAACTTTAGCTAAGGTGAGGGTTTTACCTACGCCCGCCCCTGTTGGCACACCGGTTTCTTTATAAATGGCTTTACGCAGCGTTTTTACATGTTGATTGAGATCGACGTTGATGCTTTGTAAGTGGCTAATATCAAAAAACACTTCATCGACGCTATAGCGCATCGAACGCGCGCCATCAATGTGTTTTTCAAGCGCAGTCATAAAGCGATCTGAATGGTGTGAAAAAGTGTTGAAGTTAGCTTTATATACAATACCGTTGTGGGCCCGTAGGTGATCAATCTCTTCCCATATCGGGGTGAATTTGCCGATACCGAGATCAGTACAAGCACGATTAGCGGCAATAGAGATCCCTTGGCCTGCGGTTACCAACAACGGAATATTACGCAAAGCAGGTTTATAGGTAATGCAAGACTCAGCATAAAAGCGAGTACCATCAAGTAAGCAAATCATAACGGCATCGGTCGATGTAAACGTAAACTATAACGAACAACACCATGCAAGCGAGTGTAATCATCTTGAGTGATTGGATAAGGCTTAAAGCTAGAATTGTCTGAATAAAGAGTTTTAGTGTGCAAATTGATCCGCTTTACAACTAAATCATTATTTAACGACAGTACAATAACATCGTCGTTTTCTGGCGTGAGATGGCGTTCTAGGATCAAAATATCACGATCCCAAATGTACGGTAGCATTGAAACACCTGCTGCGCGACACAGTAATGTCGAATGCTCTTGAGTAACGATCAGTTGGTGCAAGTCGATGTCGGTTAAATCACTGTGCCAAGGTAAAAGCGACGGTTGGCGAAAGTGGTGAATAGAAACGGTGATCACCCCTATCAGATGCAGTTCGTCCCACTCTTTACCTGATGCGACGACGTGTTGGCACAATACGTTCCAGCGCGCAATGTGGCTCTCGCCATAATATTCAAACAATACCAGATCAGTGGCTAGCGCCTGCAAAGCACTGTCGATCAGTAGCCAGTCACCTTTAGCAATACCAAATTTTGGATAACTGTTGTCAGCGCTGATAATGCGCATTGATGTGTGACTATGTACAAATAAAGTTTGTAGGTTTAAAGGCTGCTTACGAAAGCGAATAGTGGGATTTTCAAATCCGGTGATCCCCGCTTGTACATTGGTGGTGAGTGTTATCATGGCTAACTATACTGTGTTTTTGTACAGTTATTTTAGAGCTGTTTATGATAAGTGGCAAGCATTAGCCAAATAAAATGCCGTTCATATTAAGTAAACGGCATTATTAATTGGTGTTGGGATAACATTGTTAACGAATCTGGTTTGATACTGTTGATTAGTATGTTCCACGGATTGGATAATTGTTATCTGGATTTCGAATAAAAGCTAAACCTTGCAATAATACTTTAAGATCTGGACGAGCAAATGGACCATTAGACATATCTAAAACTTGTACCTTGCCTTCTGCATTAATCACAAAAATAGCAGGCTCTGCAAAAACATGATCGGTCTCTGTTTCAGAGCGTGGCGTTGAGAGATATAGCCCTAATTGTTGCATCTGCTCGATCGTTAAACCATAAGCAAGCGGATAATTCACCGTCAATTTAGTTTTATGGTGTGCTAACTGTGTTTTGCTATCAGCAGATACGGCAATCACATCAACACCAATGTCATGATAGCCACTGAGCAGTGTTTCTAACTCATTTAAGTAACGAGTACACAATGGACAGTGTTGTCCTCGATAAACGACAACCATTTTCCAATCTAATGGAGCTTTAATTTCACCTAAAGAAATTGTTTCTTGAGTCAGTGTTGAAACAGTAATTTCTGGAAATACATCGCCAGCTAGAAATTTCGTTGATGTCATTTTTTTATCCTTCGTTATTGGTTTTTTAGATAAAGATAGCTTTCATCACTTTTGTCACGCTTACCTTTGTATTTATCATCATATTTTTCAGACCAGATTGCCGTTGCATTTTGGTTTTGGTTCCAATCAAAAATAGTAGAACGATGCTTTATTTTCCAAGTATCATTACGACGCTCAAACAGAAATTGGTGACGCCCACCTAAAATGCCTTCTTTGTCTACCCCATTTTCTTCATGAAGATGATATGCCCATACATAACATTCAGCCGTTGCACTATCACCATTGACTTCAATCAAAGGATTACTGATTCGATGCTGGGTTGCTTTTAGTTGTTTAAAGCCTTCCATTGCAGGTTCAACAAACTTATGTGCATTGTCGTTATAAAAAAATAACTCAGGGAAAATTGGATCTTGGTGCTCTTCAATAGCATCTTCCCAATACGTATTTTTCATTAAAGCACCATCAACCCGATCAAGTGCACGCGCAAAGCGATACATTACCTCTGTGATGTCTTGTTTATCGAGTAGCACTTGCAGTTTCTGTTGTATATCCATCATTAATATTCTCATCTCTAATTTGGTTGAGATCAGTATATCCATTCTATAAAGGATTAGAACCATGGTAAAATGAATACCATCTAGTCATATTTGGAATAATTGATGGATCGATTTGAAGCAATGAAAGCATTTGTACGAGTAGTGCAAACGGGAAGCTTTTCAGCCACAGGACGAGAACTGAATACAACTCAAACAACGATTAGTAAGCGTATTGCAGCCCTAGAGAAAATTTTAGGCGTACAATTATTAAAACGTAGCAGTAGAGAACATTCATTGACCCCTGCCGGCCATCGCTATTTTGAAAGCTGTCTGCAAATTTTAGCGCAAGTAGAAGAAACAGAAGCAAATTTGCATGACAATATCACCCAGCTATCAGGGCATATTCGTATTGCAGTGCCTGTCGCATTTGGACGGATTTTACTCACCCCTTTATTACCAACATTTTTCGCTCAGTATCCAAATATATCAATTGAGCTTTTCGTCAGTGATCGTCATGTCGACTTGATTTCTGAAGGTGTTGATCTAGCGATACGAGCTCGAAAACTAGAAGACTCTAACTTAGTGGCGCGTCATTTAATGGATAATCCACTAAAACTCTATGCCTCTCCACACTATTTAGATCGTGTTAGCCCGATCTTAATGCCTGATGATTTAAGTCAGCATGCGTGCTTGCTTTATTCTCGTTTAGCCTCACAACAAACATGGACATTAAAAAATAATCAGCAATCTTATGTGGTACCTGTTAGTGGTGCTTTTAAATGTGATGATGGTGACGTGTTATTAGAAGCAACACTTCATGGATTAGGTATTGGAATTTTTCCACCGTGGATGGCTTCTCAAGCATTAGCAGAAGGTAAATTAATCGAGGTATTGCCTACATATCAAGAGCAAACATTACCTATGTATGCCGTATACCCTAAAGATGTCTATATTCCATATCGTATTCAATGTTTTATCGACTTTCTTAAACAGCACTTAATGCATTAATTTAGAACCACTGATTATTTGGTAACGACTAAATAAAACTAAGGCCGCTAAATTAGCGGCCTTTATTCGATCAATAGCATTGCTTAGATAATTAGTGATGTACAGGTTTTGCTAACCATACTAATGGAATCAGCAGCAAACATAATATCCCTGACAACCAAAATAAATCGACTGTTGACATCATATAAGATTGCCGAGTAATAACACTATTCACCGCATCAAGATTATTACCCATTGAATGAATAAACTGACTTACTTGATGATTAGCAACCGTAAATCCTTCTGCAATACGTGAATGATGAAATTCCATACGTTGATCCCACATCGTTGTAACAATCGATGATGAAAAACTACCAAATAAAGTACGAAAGAACGTCGATAACGCCACCGCATTGGCTATTTGATTGGGCTGGACACTATTCACAATTAAATTTTGCAATGGTACAAAAAAGGCTAATGTTGCTGCCCCCTGAATCAATTGCGGCAGCATAATATAATCAAAAGAAGCTGCTAAATTATAACTACTCCGCCAAAAACCAACGACAGAAAAAATCAAAAAGGCATAAGTTAAAATATAACGAATATCTATTTTTTGAACTAATTTACCTATAATAGGTGCGCTTACAACTGCTAGAATCCCCACGGGTGCCGTCGCATAACCTGACCATGATGCGGTATACCCCATTACGCCTTGCAGCCACAACGGCAATAATACTGTAGAGCCAAAGTAAACCATATACCCTAAGCTCATCACTATTACCGCAATCGTGAAATTTCGTTTGGTAAAGAAGCGAAAGTTAACCACAGGATTGTCATGATACCATTCCCAAATGATCATACAGCCCCAAGAAAGAACAGCGACGAACGTTAATCCTAAAATTAAATGTGATTGAAACCAGTCATGATCTTTACCTAAATCAAGCATCATTTGTAAACTACCCGCAGCAACAACTAATAGCCCAATTCCAATATAATCAATACTTTCTCGTTGGGTTTTGGTCTCATTTCCTTTGAGTAGAAAAAAGACTAACGCACTCGCAGTAATACCGATCGGAACATTAATGAAAAAGATCCATGACCATGAGTAATTATCCGTCAGTACTCCACCTAAAATCGGCCCCATAATCGGTGCAATAACCACCGTCATTGACCATAAGGACATTGCTAAACCGTGTTTTTCTCTTGGAAAATTTCGTAATAACAAACTTTGTGATAGCGGTGCTATCGATCCCGAAATAGCCCCCTGAATCACGCGGAAAAAAATCAACATTTCAATACTGCTCGACATACCACATAACATCGATGCAATAACAAACCCCATGGTGGCAAAGAGAAACAGTTTTACTTCGCCAAACCGACGACTTAAAAAACCCGTCATCGGCATTGATATCGCATTGGCAGCACCAAACGCGGTGATCACCCAAATACCTTGATCGGTTGATACACCAAGATTACCTGCAATAGTAGGGATCGCGACATTAGCAATCGATGTATCTAAAATCATCATGAAAGTTGCCATTGATGTCGCTAAGGTAATCAATAGCAGTTTAACGCCCTTTAGTGGCACAGATTCATTCATTACATCACCTAAGCTTTAATAAGATGATTAACAAATATCTCAACCTTTTTATCTACAACAGCTAGGCGTTTGTTAGTCGTCTTCTGCGCACTTTCATTGGCGGTAAACACGGCATAATCAAACGGCTTATTCGCAGTCGCTTTTGTATCAACCGTTACTGTCATTGACATACCAATGCGCAGTGGATGTTGTTCAATTTGCTGCGAATCAATGTAAATACGAACAGGAACACGTTGAACAATTTTAATCCAATTACCCGTCGCATTTTGAGCTGGAATCGCTGCAAACGCACTACCCGTACCAGCACCAATACCCGCCACAACACCATGATATGTATATTTATCACCATAAAGATCAGACTTAATGGTAACGGGTTGTCCGGTATGAATATTATGTAACTGTGTTTCTTTAAAGTTAGCTTCAACCCAAACATTATCTAATGGCACAATCGTCATTAATGTTTGCCCTGCTTGAATTTGTTGACCAATTTGCACACTACGATTAACAACCATACCGGCTTTAGGTGCAAAGATAGTGGCATTTTGTTGATCAAGATAAACATGACGTAATTGCGCAATTGCCATTTGAACTTGAGGATTATCTAAAATATTTT
This sequence comes from Photobacterium aquimaris, assembly GCF_002954455.1. Classification (GTDB taxonomy): domain Bacteria; phylum Pseudomonadota; class Gammaproteobacteria; order Enterobacterales; family Vibrionaceae; genus Photobacterium; species Photobacterium aquimaris. The sequence goes on along the minus strand of NZ_MSCC01000002.1, from coordinate 287,842 downwards.
CTTGCGGTAATAATGTTTGCAGCGCTTGTAATTGTTTATTTAACGCAATCAGATTTTGCTCTTTAATCAAGACGGCATTTTTTGAATGTGAGACAACTTCAGCAAGTACTGAACCGTCTTTGTCCCCTCCAATTCGACGCTTATAATCTTGTTTCGCTTGAGCCAACATAACTTTTTCTGCTGCAATTTTCGCTTTTAACTGCGCTATTTGTAAATACTTACTTTGTATATCACGAACCGTATTTTTAAGATTCGCTTCTGCTTGTTGTTGCTTTAATAGCAATGGGTTATGGTTTAAAGAAACAAGCTGTTCGCCTTGCTTAACTTGTTGAGTATCATCAACATTGATCGCATTAACCATGCCTGACTCTTGTGCTGTGATCATTATTCTCTGACCTGCAACATAAGCATCATCAGTGGTTTGTGAGGTGGTCGGCATAAATAAATAATAAGTCACGGCCACAGCGATAACGATAATGATAAAAACACTGAGAATAGTGTTACGTTTTTTTTGAGAAGTAGAATTAAGAGGTTGATTTGTCATATTGAGTCTCATGTGGTTTATTGTGCTAGATGACGGCTGTTTATTTTATTGTTGGCTGTTATAGCCGCCTCCAAGAGCAACAATAAGTTGTAATTGATTCTGTAGCGTTGCGTTATCAGCATTCGTGGTTTGTATAACCTGTTGATGCCACTTTATTTGGGCATTATTCATTTCTGAAAAGCTGGCTAATCCACGTTGATAACGGTGTTTAAATATCATATAGGCTTGCTGATATTGTGTTGTTGATGCCACGGACAGAGCTTGTTGTTGTAACGCCTCTTGTAAATTAACAATCGCATCAGAGGCTTGTTTAACGGCAGTAAGCACTGATTGGTTATAAACCGTCACCGCTTGGTCATAATCAATATTTGCTGAAGCATAATTAGCATCACGTACGCCACCATCGTAGAATGGTAAAGTCGTAGCAACCGTCGCCCCACTTAAAAATAAATCGGCAGGATTCATCGAAGATAATTTTTGAAAAACGCCCATAACCATCAAATTCATATCAGGATAATAAGCGGCTTTAGCGTGCTGAATACCTTGCCGATTAGCTTCAACAAGCCATTTATTGGCAATAATATCCGCGCGACGGCCTAATAAATTAATTGGAATCGTCGTGATATTATTCAATTGCTTTATAGGCTCTGCATTGGGTGCTAACAATGTTCCCAATTGTTGTGGTGTTTTAGCGACATATAACGCTAATTGGTTTTTTGCTAATTGTTGCTGCGTTTTGGTCATTGAAAGCTGTGCTGATAACTTATCAATATCACCTTGCTGTTGAAATAATTCAGCTTTGGTTGCGAGACCACGTTTAATTTGATCGTTAATAACGGCTTTTTGCCTATTCGTTTCACGTAATAACAGCTCAATATCCCGCTCTAAACGATAATTATTTTGTAATGTAAAATAGCTACTTGTCATCGCCGCAGACAACAATAACTTCGCTTGTACCGCTTGCGCCTCTAATGATAATTTTTGATTGGTTGCAGCAGCAATAATTGCCTTATTTTTACCCCAAAAATCAAATTGGTAAGAAAAAGAAGGCAGCAACATTCCTAGCGCTGAATATTCTGCATTATGGGGAGAGAAAGAATCTAAATTTGCACCCATTGCGCCACCACTAACATTAAGATTAACGCTTGGCTTATCACCCGCTTGTGCTAAAGCAACCTGTTGAGTCGCTAACTCAATACGCTGCTGAGCTTGCTGCAAGGTTAAGTTATTCGTAAGACCTAATGTGATTAATTGATTTAATTGCGGATCATTAAATTGGGTCCACCAATCCGTTTTTATATTAATAAGATCATGCTGATATAATTGAACTTGCTTAGCTGTAAGTAGCGAATGATGCGGTGGTTCAGAAGGTGGTGTCATACTACATGCCGATAATAACAATGCAGCGGCTAAAGAGACTGCAATGCGAGAGGTATAAAATGCTTTCATTTTCTGTCCTAAATTACTTTATGGTATAAAGTATAAATTGGATTCAATTGTTGTTATATAGATCACAAAGGAAAAGACTGTTGCAGACAAAGAACAATAAAATTGGCTTTGATCTTAATACGATCAAGATTTTTGCACGTGTTGTTGAGATACAAAGTTTTACGCAAGCAGCTGCTGAACTAGAATTAACAAAATCAACAGTAAGCAGAAAAATTGCAGAATTGGAACGATATCTAGGTGTTAAATTATTAACACGCTCAACACGCCAATTAGTTTTAACAACAGAAGGCGATACTTTTTATCGTTCTTGTTCGCATATTTTGGAGGTATTACAACAATCTGAACTTGAAGTGACTGCTAGCCATGATTTAATTTGCGGCACATTAAATATGGTAATGCCAGTTGAGGTAGGAAAAGGAATTATTGGCGATTGTATAAAAGCATTTATGAACCTTCACCCTAATTTAAAAATCCACCTTGAGCTATCAAACCGTAAAGTTGATCTTATCAAGGAAGGCTTTGATATTATGATACAGGTTGGGGAGATTGAAGATTCGTCTTTGATTGTCAGAACATTCCATCATACAACACGGGTGTTAGTAGCTAGCCCAAAATACATAGAACAATATAGTTTACCACAAAACTTATCTGACTTAAAAATACCACATCAACAAATTTGTATGATAAGTAATGTACGTACAAATAATAAAGATGTACTAGAAGGGCTACCTTACCGTTTTAAAGTTAATACATTAAGTGCAGCGTTAGATATGTGCTTAGAAGGTTTTGGTATTACCTACATTCCTGAATTTTTGTGCCGAAATCTAATTAATGAAGGCAAATTAATTCATATTTTACCTAGCCTTTATAAGTCGCAAATCCCTATTCCTGTAAGCTTCATTTACCCAGAGCGCGATTTAATGCCGCGCCGATTACGTGCTTTTATTGATTTTACAATCGCGCAATTTCAAGATGAGATCCAACGCCGTAAAAAAGGCTAAATGGTATTCAAACAAACGATAACAATGCAGAGTCTGCATGTACTCAAGATTATATGCCAGTAATGATGTGTGAAATACAACAGCAAAATATGAATAAAAATAATGAGACTTTATAATCTCTAAAGATCATAGATTACACATTTTATTTATTATATTTTGATATGATCCAAAACAAAGGCTGCATTATTGCAGCCTTTGTTATATCTGAACCTTCGTCTTTCCTAAATGCATTTCACCACTTGAAAACTCGCTCCGTGCATCTAAAAACCTCGCCCCTAAACCCTGCCCTTTAGATTATTTCCATACTGTAACAATCTTTTGTTAATTTGGGCTATTGTTGTTTTTGGTGTAATTATCAATAATACATCCATCGAGACGCAGACAGCGTTGGTAAACAACTATAAAGATAAGGTTACACAACTCATGAAAACAGTTATTAAAGTAATTATCGCAACCGCTATTATCGCCACTTCTTACACAGCATCTGCACGTGATGGCGCATTCACAGGTAACGTTAGTTTCGATAACCAAGCAAATAATGCTGTTGTTGCTTATCACTATGCTGTAAACGGTACCGCCGATAAATCACACTCAGGCATTGTGGTGACTAACCCAAACAACCATATGAGCTTTAATGAAAAACTATTATCTGCAGCTGACAAGTAATCGTAAATATCTTCAAAAAACGGATGTAATAAGTAACACCCTGAAAATAATTTCATTACCCAATGATCCCTTAAAGCCTTGAACTTTGTTTAAGGGTTTTTGTTACCTAAATGACGTCTACTAGACTATTTAAAGAATAAAAAATGACAGAAAATATTACCGTTGAAGTTAGTAATTACAGAAATACGCCCAAAAAAGTTTCAATAAAAGCATGTTGCGATAAAGATAAAAACCTTTCTGGTACAGTGATCATTCCATTAGAGAAATATGAATCAGTTGGGTTAATTCAATCTTTGACTCAAGGTATGAATAATAATAATCAAATTATTAATGATAGGTGTAAAGCATTGCTTAACTACATTGCCTCTGGAGCAACAATTCGCATGAATTGCTATGCCAAGTAAAACTAAAAACAAATAACCAAGCTGATAATGCTATCTGCCTCATTACTGCAACGGTTTTATTCACGCTATTCAACGCTGGGTGCATTACCGATCTTTAACCAATATTATTGAAGTGAAGATTTAGCGGTTTCAACTATGTCGTTTATTGTATCTTTAAATAGATCTTGAGTATCTTTACCAACCATGAAATAAATATTTAATGAGATCAATCGACTATTACTCATTTCTTTAATATTTACTTCAACTAAATCACCTGATTTTAGGTGGTTTCTCATATACTCTTCAGGCATGGCTGCCCAGCCATTATATTTTAATAGTTCACACAACAGATCATTATTACTCACTATTTGCATTTTTGGCGACACTTTAGCAAAACCTATATTCATACTAAAAAAATTCTCAGTAATATATTGCGTTTCGTTTTGTAAATGATGGATTGTCACTTCAGTATCGTGGTGATGTGATTTTTTTGACATCAATAATGGCGAGTTTTTTCCAGCATAACATTTTAAGTGTAGCGAACCTAAAGTTACCCAGGTCATCTCAGCTTCCGGAAACAACATACCTCTGTCTGGCATTATGGCTAAATCTGCTTCGCCATCTTGTAACATGATCAATGCTTCTTGACGCGTTCTATGTAACCAATTAATCGTTAAATGCGAGTACGTCGATTTGATTTTTTGCTCAATGTTACACATTAAAATTAAAGGCACAATCACATCATGTACAATATTGATGGTATGTACCTCTTGTTCAAATAACGCCTGACTATAACAATGTAAATCTCTATTTTGTTTCTCAACTACCTTGGCATGAAAATAGAGTTGATGAGCTTTATCGCTCGGAACTGCTTTACGCCCATCAATAACAAACAATGAATAACCTACCGTGTCTTCATATGTAATAACGAGTTCTCTCACTGTAGTGCGAGATTTACCTAATAGCTTTGCTGCTGCGCTATATGAACCTTGCTCATAAACCATAATAAAAGCATTTAGCTGTTCTAATGTATGCATACTAAATAAGTCCCCTCGTTATTGAACGTATTACCCTATCAAACCTGTCTTTATTGTAAAGGCGGTAAAAGTAAAAATAAGCGACGCATTTAATAATGTGAATCACTATTTTATCTTGAGAGGAAAATATGAAAATAAACGTAATGAACAAAACAAAGTATTTCCCGCTTATTGTTGCGCTCACTTCCAGCTTTGCTTTTGCAAGTTCTGATTTAATTTTGATTAACAGTGATATTGTCCCTGTAACGGGCGAACAGCATCGTGCTCAAGCAATGGCAATTAAAGATGGTCAAATTATTGCGGTTGGTTCTAATAAAGACGTACTTCAGTATCAAGGAAAAACGACACAAGTACGCGATCTTTATGGTAAAACAGTCACGCCTGGGTTTATTGATGCACATGGCCATTTTGCTCAATATATTCCATTGATTGAAAGTGAGTTCTTATATCCAGCCCCTATAGGAGACGTCAATTCATTTGATGATCTGAAGCATAAAATGCAGCGTTATTTTTCCCAACCAAATATAGATAACAATATTTTACATGTGGCGTTTGGCTATGATGATGCGGAATTGGCCGAAAAGCGTCATCCGACTAAGCAAGAATTAGATAAATTTACTCAAGGTTATCGTTTCTGTGCTGTACATATTTCTGGGCATTTGGCGAGCTGTAATAGTGATGGTTTAGCTTTTATCGGCTTTAACAACGACACACCTAATCCTAGTGGTGGCGTTATTCGTCGTGATGCTAATGGCGAAATGAATGGTGTACTTGAAGAGGCTGCGATTTATCCGATTCTTAGTAGCCTTCCTGCTATCTCTGAAGTCGACGCTATTCGTAAATTTACCAAGGTACAAGATATGTTTGCCAGCTATGGCATAACCACAGCGCAAGAAGGCTTAGCAACACTTTCAACCATCACTACTTTAAAAAAAATGGCTGAAAATGATCTCTTAAAGATTGATATGCTCGCTTATGCCAAGTGGGTTAATTTAGCAGAAGCGATTGAAGTACTACCGATGAAAAGTAGTGTTAACGGCTTCACTCTTGCTGGTGTAAAAATGGTTGGAGATGGTTCTCCGCAAGGTAAAACAGCTTATCTTTCTTCACCGTATTATGAAGCACCACATAATCATGCTTATGATTATCATGGTTATCCAGTATTAACCCAGCAAGAGATGAATCAGTGGGTTGATACAGCTTATCAAGCTGGAGCACAAATCCTCAGCCACAGTAATGGCGATGCGTCAGCTGATATTTTACTAAATGCAATCGAGAAAGCTGATGCCAAATACGGTAAACAAGATCGTCGTACTGTTGTGATTCATGCTCAAACCACACGTTTAGATCAAATCAAACGAATGAAAAAGAATGAAATGATCCCATCATTTTTCCCTGCCCATACTTATTTTTGGGGAGATTACCATCGAGATTCCGTTTTGGGACCATGGCGAGCATCAAATATTTCACCAATGGGATGGGCTAATTCTCAAGAACTCCCCTTTACCATTCATATGGATGCACCAGTATTGTTTCCTGACATGATGACAAATATGTGGTCTGCAGTGAATCGTATAACACGCAGTGGAGAGGTTCTGGGACAGCATCATCGAATTACAGCCTATCAAGCGCTAGAATCTATCACCAAAAATGCAGCCTACCAGAATTTTGAAGAACAACAAAAAGGCACGATAGAAGTTGGTAAACGTGCCGATTTAGTGATTCTTGATAACAACCCGCTTAATGTTGATGTCATGGCAATTAAGGATATTAATGTATTGGAAACAATAAAGGATGGCAAAACGATTTATCGTAAAAGTGCTATTTTAGCAACAAACTAAATAGCCACTCTAAAACATTAATCTATGGGCCAAAAGACTCTGTTTTTTTCGCTGCTTAATTAAGCTGAAAGTTTACAACATAAAATGTTTGCAGTTGTCATAACGAAAGAAAACACCAACTGTGGAGACAGAACGATGAAGTGTAAGCGAAGGAATAAATGGAATAAAGGAGGACTGCCTCGTAAGCCAATTGTTCAGGATTGACTTAACGAGGCATAAGATTTTCGTAGCCAAATGAATTTATTCTCAATCATTGGCTTAAACAATAGTTGTTGTTTTGTTTTGTGGGTTTGACCTCATTATTACTATTTTTCGTAAAAAAAAAGCTAATCCTACTTGCATAGAATTAGCTTTTAATCATTGTTAATCAATAACTAACAAGATTGTAATTGCGCTTTATTTGACCATTGAAGACAAATATTTATCACAGTGTAAGAACTTATTTCATCGTTGGCTTTTTATTAGTCATCACGAAATGTAGTTCACCGCCAGCACGAATTTCATCATGCGCAAAAGTTAAGTGAGTATTAAGTGGTTTACCGTTAATAGTTACCGATTCAACATAAAGATTATCAGGGCTATTATTTTCAGCCGTGATAGTAAATTGACCACCATCAATATCAAATTTCACTTCATCAAATAATGGTCGTCCAATGGTATAGATTGGCTCACCTGGGTTGACTTGATAAAAACCTAACGCGCCCATAATGTACCAAGCTGACATTTGACCAACGTCTTCATTGCCAATTAAACCCGCTTTGGTTGGATGGAAAAACTCCTTCATTGCTTGATCAACGTACTCTTGGGTTTTCCATGGCTCGGCAGTCCAGTTATACAGGTATGGCACATGATGATCAGGCTCATTACCCATAATAAACTGACCAATATAACCAGTCATATCCCCTTGTGAGGTATCAGCTTTATCGTTGGCGGTAAATAATGCATCTAAGTTCTGCAAGAAGCTCGCTTCACCACCCATGGTCTGTTTTAAGCCCGCAATATCATGTGGGGCAAACCAGCTCCATTGCCAGGTATTACCTTCAGTGAAATCTTGACCACGATGCTCGGCACGATAAGGCCAGAAAATATCAAACGATGTGGCATCATTAATATTACAGCCATCAGGCAGTGGCGAAATCGGATCGCCTTGACCATTAATGGCACATGATGGATAGTTATTTACCCATGAACCATCATGATTTTTAGGGCGCATAAATCCAGTCGCACCATATTTGCCATACTCAGCTTTATTAAGATCAAAGTAAGGCTTATAAGCTTGTGAACGCGCCATATAACGGTCATATTGCGCTTCATTACCGGCTAACTTAGCGATTTGAGCAATACACCAATCGTAATACGCATTTTCTAAACCATATGACACCGATTCATTGACTAACTCATCATATTTATCTTGGGCAACGCCACCATCTTGCGGCTGTTTTTTAGCATCGGCAGGTACATAACCGTGTTGCTCGGCATATTCACCATGACGGGTCATGACCGTAAAGCGTTTATCACCATTCCATGCGTCTTTATAAGGTACCCAATCTTGGGTAATAGTAAGATCAAAGTTCGCTGACACATCAGCGGCTTTAAGCGCTAATTCAAAGTCTTGCTGACTAAAGGCATCTGGGTATTTAACCATTACATCGGCAATGACCGATACTGCCGGATAGCCCACCATTTCACCGGTGTAGTCAGAATGTAATTCCCACTTCGGTAATACTCCACCTGTTTTAAATTTATTCATTAAATCATGGGCATATTCAATAGCGCGATCTTTATCAATAATGGTTTTAAGGGGGTGCGCAGCGCGGAAAGTATCCCACATTGAATAGACTGAATAGTTAGTAAAATCCGCATTGGCTTGATGAACTTTACCATCCATACCTCGGTATTTACCATCGACATCTTGGTACAAAAATGGTGCGACATAGGTACGATATAATGAGGTATAGAACATAGTTTTATCGGCTTGAGTTCCACCTTTAATGGTAAATTTATTAAGAATATTCGCCCATTGTTGTTGGTTATCTGCTACAACATCATCAAAATCATAGCCATTAGTGTCAGCATGTAAGTTTGCCATCGCACCATCAATACCAGTGCCTGAAATTGCAATTTTTACCGTGATCGGTTGCTCACCTTCACCAAAGTTTAAATGGGTCACTACATCACGAACACGATCACGCTTATCGCCATAACCTTGATAATCAGCTAAGCCGACTTCTGTTGCCGTGGTTGGCTTTTCATCAACATAGGCCATGTGGCCACTGAATGGTTCTGAAAATTCAGCATAAAAATAAACAGTTTGCCACTGACCCCATTCATTACTGGTACGGGCTCCCGCTATCGCATTATCAGCGACTTTTTTATAGTAGATACTGCGTGAATGGTTACCATATTGTTCTAGTAGTTCATGCTGTAAGTCGATCTTCACTTTACGATCTTTTCCTTCAGGAAAACTATAGCGATGAAAGGCAACCCTATCGGTGGCGGTTAACTCTGCTTTTACTTTAGTTTCAATCAAATCAACTGCGTAATAGCCCACTTTTGAGACTTCAGTCTGCTTGTCCATGGTAACGGCTGTTGAATGAAAATCGGTATAAGGCAGAAAAGCAAAGTCATTGAGATCGCCTTTACCCGCACCGGAGATATGGGTAGTACTAAAACCAGATAATTGATTTAAATAATGATGATAATCAGAAGGTGAACCTTTGCCGCCCCAATTATTAGGATTCCAGTTATCAGGACTTGGCTGGATCATACCTTCAGGCGTTACTGGACTTGGATTAACGTTGCCTAAACCATCAGTGCCGATCAAAGGATCAACATATTTTAATACTGCCAATGTTGGCTGCAGATCATCTTTACTGGTTGACGATCCTGATCCATTGTCATTATTACATCCACTCAGACCTATTGAGAGTGCGATGGCTGCTGCAACTATTGACGGTTTAAACATCGTATATCCATCCTTTTATGTATTACATCACTTAATTATCAAAGCGATAGTAATAGTATTAAAACAATCTCATTTATTAGGTAGATATTATTTATTCGCGCTTGAATAATAATAATCACCGTATTGTGGCTATATTATTAAGAATAAAAAAACACTGAGATATAGGATAAATTACGCATTCACTGCATATTTGTAGCGGTTATAAATCGTTGGAACTAAGCTCCCATTGTTATATTTAGATATTTTGACTCAATATCACTATTTATTATTTATTATTTATTATTTATTATTTATTATTTATTAGACTGTTTAATTAATTCGACTATTTTTAAATAAAAAATCCCACAACAAAAGTCATGGGATTTATATTAACTATATGAGCTAGTTAAGTTACTTCACACCAAAATATAATAACAAATAACGTTACTATGCTTTTGCTGCGTGTTTATCTAAATATTCTAAAACAAGTTTACGATCAGCGGCACTTAACCCTGCTCGAGGGAACATACTTTGGGTGATCCCAGCCCATTGAGCACGCGTATGTGCTGCTGGGTTCGGTGCTGCGTGACACATAGTACAACTAGCATAGAAAATTTCTTGACCACGGCTAATCTTTGGCGCTGCTTTACCCGCATTAGCTTTATGCAATAAGGCAATACGACCATCAATGTTCAAATCAACCATTGGCAAAATAGAACCATCATTAGGCCCTGTAGGTTGTTCTATCATTGGCGGCTCATAAGCTTTATTAGGTGAGCATGGATTAGTACATTTTTTATAATACGCTAAACAGGTATTCGCACTGGTACCTTGGCTTAGTCCACCACATGATTGATCTGATGTCAGAATATTAATCTGGCCACTATTACAACGGCCTAATTTATCTAACTGTAACCATGCGCCTTCATGGAGACAAGCAACACCGCGACGAACTTCTTTTGATAATTTAGCACCACAAAGTAGTGCGCCACGTTCATTATGTAATTCAACAAGATCGCCATCAACAATACCTTGATCATGCGCATCTTGTTCGTTAATCAACAAATACTGACGACCGTCAACACACTCATAACTATTGGTATCGGCATTTGCCATTTGTGAGTGTAAGCGCATCCATGGATGTGGGCTCAGAATATGTAATTGACCTTTTTTAGCATTACCTAAAAATTCAAACGGCTGCATATATGTCGGTACAGGTGGGCAATCGTCAAGCTTCATTTTAGCGATAGATTCGCTGTACAGCTCAATTTTACCGGATGGCGTATGTAATGGGTATTTCTCTGGATCATCATAAAATGCACCATGACGTTGCCAGTAATCGGCTTTCTCTGGGGTTGGCATTACGGTGACACCATCTTTCCAGAACTCATCAAATGGTTTGATTTTCGCGGCAGTAGATGATTCATATGCTGTTTTCAGCAACGTCATCATATCTTTACCGGTGGTGAACTTATCTTCTACATGGAAGATTTTGGCTAAACGACGGAAAATTTCAAAGTCATCTAAGCTTTCACCATAAGGTTCAATCACTTGCTGCATAGCATAAACTTTATTATTGCTATACGTACCGCCAGAAGTAATATCAATCCGCTCTAATGCACTGGTTGCGGGTAAAACAATATCGGCAAATCGAGCTGACGCACACCACCATGTATCCTGACAAACATAAGTCTCAACTTTGTCATTCATTGCTTTAATCAAAGCATTGAGGTTTTGTTGGTGTGAGAACAAGTTATTACCTGAGTTATATACCATAGATATATCAGGGAACTTCAATGTTTGACCATTATAAGTAAATGACTTACCAGGGTTACGTAGCATTTCAGCTTGCAGAACAACCGGACAACCCGCAGAAACAGGGTTAAAACCTTGACCTAATGTTACAGGTAGTGATGCACCTGATTGTGGCATACCGCCGTTACCATAGTGCCAACTAAAACCAAAGCCTTCACCAGCCTTACCAATTTTACCCGCCATAGCGGCAAAGTTAATAATGGACCAGTGGATCATCTCGCCGTGATCGGCACGTTGAACCGCCCAACCAGCAGCAATTTGAGTTTTTTTCGTTTTAAATAATACTGCTAGCTTTTTAATTTCATCAGCTGAAATACCAGTGATTTTAGCCGCCCACTCAGGAGTTTTCGCTACGCCATCTTGTTTACCTAATAAGTAATCAAGATATTTTTCATAACCAACAGTATATTTTTTCAAATATTCAAGATCAGCTAATTTTTGATCTTGTAAATGGAAAGCCATTGCATTAAATAACGCAGTGTCAGTACCTGGAATAATTGATACCCACTCACTGTCTAAATTACGATCTGTCGTGGTTCGTTTAGGGTTAATTGAAATAAACTTAATCCCTTTTTGTTTCCACTTCAGCCAATGGCTTTGCATTTGATGATCAGCTACACGAAACTCAACTCGGTTGGTTTTCCAAGGATCGCTGCCAACTAAAACAAATACTTCGGTGTTTTCTTCAATAACAGGCCACGCTGTTTGAGGTGAATATACTTCCATATCACCGACAATATGCGGCAGAATAACGGTTGAAGCACCTGCTGAATAGTCACCAATAGTGGTACTACAACCACCGATTAAATTAAAGAAACGTCCTTGAACAACAGGTGGGCGTAATAAACCCGTATTTGACCAACCATCATAAGATGAGTCAAAAATACCTTGGTTACCTTTATTTTCAATGGTATGCAGAATAGCACTGGCTGTTAATTGTAATGCCGTATCCCAACTTACTCTAACAAACGGCTCTTTACCGCGTAATTCAGGTTTAGTATCACCACCTAAATTTTCTAAATATGATTTACGTACCATTGGATATTGAATGCGTGTTTTATTATAAGTTCGGCTTAATAAGCCTTCTAATAACATTTCAGTTGGCTGTGGATCAAGTTCTTTACGAGGTTGAATACCGACTAATTTACCGTCTTTTACTACACCATAGAAAGGTCCCCAGTGGCTTGCACTAGGAATTAAAATTGTATCATCAGCAAATGCAAAGTTTGCGGGGAATAATGTTAAACCATTTGCAGCAATAGCGGTGCCGATAGCAGATTTTAAAAAGTTACGACGAGAAATAGGCATAATATCTCCAATTGCCATTTATATTCTAAGCGCCTTGAAAATAATGATATTCAACGTATTTAACGTAACACTTACTGGTGACAATAAATTACTTACAGCCAGTGGTATTTATTAACAATACATAATCTATCAAATATTCTTAATAGCTTTATTTTTCTATTTATACATATAGATATTTTATTAATATTACGCCTTATTTCACTTTAAAATAAATCTTAATATAACAAACACTGATTCTATAAATGACTTCATAAACAATACAATGTTTGATATCGATTATGATTTGAATATAAAAAACACAAAAAAAATCCTACGATGTTTACCGTAGGATTTTTAGAATAGTAATTTCAATTAATGCTTATGTTTTATTATTAATTATCGCGCACCAGCAGGTAACGAATCAGCATGCAGGAACTCACCAATGCCAGTATCTGGTGGCACTGAGTCTGCAGCCGATCCCCACAGTTTATTTGGCGTATCACCCATTGTGAATACCAAATCACCACCGTACATTATCTCATCATGGGTTAAGTAAGTGCGGTTAAACGCTTTACCATTAAAGGTCGCATTTTGAATGAATATATTGTCGCGACTGACGTTCTTTGCAGTAACGTTAAACGATTGCCCATTACCGACATCAATCGACGCAGTTTCAAACATTGGCGTACCAATCTCATAGATACTGCCCGCATTCACAGGGTAGAAACCAAGAGCACGGAATACAAACCATGAAGAAAGGGTACCAAAGTCATCATTACCACAAATACCATCGGCGGTGTTGTCGTAACAAACGTTAGTCGATGCCGCAATCGCTGCTTGAGTCTTCCATGGTTGACCAACATAGTTATATAAATACGGTACATGAAGATCGGGTTCGTTACCTTGAACATGTTGACCAACGTTACCGGTGTTAAACACTGGGAATTGGTTATCACCTGCATTACGATCAGGGTAAGTTGACCAGTATTCATCTAAACGCGCAGCAAATAATGCACCATCTTTAGCGTCTGGGTTAGATTTAAGATCAACTTGGGTCATCAGATCTTTTAGACCATGCATATCATGTTGCACGCTAAAGAAGTATTGCCAACCATTTGACTCTGAGAACGCCCAATTAAACATATCAGGACGCCAGTCTTTACCCGTATTTCCACCAGTGACAGGATCAGTCCAGTTCTTATCAATAAATTGACCTTTATAATCTCGAGCTTTAAACCAACCTTTCCACGGTGTATTCGGCTCACCACCAAAATCGAACTGTGCTTGCCAGTTATTAGAACGGTCAGCAAATTCAGTGTAACGTGGATCATCTTCACCAAACACCAAGGCAATGGATTTAGCGATCATCCAATCATTCATTGAATATTCAAGTGAGTATGAGGCTGTCCATGAGTCTTTAAACGGTGAGTGCTTACCGTAAGAGTCCGTTTCTGCATCATGTAGTTGTGCTGGCACCCAGCCATTTTTTTCATATTCTTTTATCCACGAAACAGCTGAGCCACTACGTGCATCTGTCACCATCGCATTGATCAAACGCGCTTTAATGTCATCTTGCTCTAATTGACTAAAGCCAAGCTCAGTCATACGCGCATCAAGAATGCCTTTTTCCAGTACATCATAAATAACCGGAGTTGAATGCATCCCCATCATCATGCCGGTTTCGTTACCTTTAAATGTCCATTCAGGTAGACGACCTTTACGTGGTTGACCTGCATTACCTTCTGCATCCAACGGCGTAAATTCTTCTTCTGCGTACGACAACATCGACAACACCACATCAGCTAATGAATTTGGGGTCAAAATAGAAGCGAGTGGTTGCACGTTACGGTATGTATCCCACAGTGAGAAAGTGTCATAACGAGTAAAGTCGGCCTTGCCATCGTTGTTAGCATCAGCTAAACGAATATCATCGACTAAAGGTGCTTCTTGACCCCACGATGGACGGCCATTTGGATAAGCATTACGACCTTGGAAAGCACGGTAATATTTACCGTCAAGATCTGAGTGAGTGGTTTGACCTAAGAATGCATGGTACATCGCAGTATAGAAAGTTTGCTTATAGGCTTCATCGCCTTCAACTTTTACTTTACCTAATAACGCTTCCCACTCCTTGGTAGCATCTAAACGTACTTGATCAAAGTTTTTATTTGCCACTTCAGTCAAATTCAAGAATGCACCACTTAATGGTGCTTTATTAGTGCCATCGTTACCAATCGCGGTACTTGATAGTGCTAACTTTGCTTCAACGGTTAAGCCTTGTTTTTCGGTATCAAATTCAACATAAGCGCGCGCATATTGATATTTACCAAACACATCACGATCATTAACAGCATCATAGGTTTGAGAGCCATTAATTGAGCCTATTTCAGTAAAATCAGCCGGCGCATTAACGTATTTTTTAGTCTCTTTGTCGTAATAAGCAAAACGGACATTTTTAATCGGTTGATCAAATTCCATCACAAAATATTCTTTCTGAGATGCAGCCCAACCATCAGATAATCGATGACCAATCAAACGGTTATTTTCTTTATCCCAACGAATAAACGAGTCTGAAGTATAATCCCAGTTAAGTTTAAAACCGGTGTTAACAATAATTTCTGATTGTTGGTCACGCGGGAACGTATAACGATGGACACCAACACGATCGGAAGCGGTTAACTCAGCAGTAATATCATAATCAAGTAAATCAACTTTATAATAACCCGCCGTTGCTTGCTCATCTTTATGTTTAAAATGCGAGGCTTCTAAGTTAAGCGTGGCGGAGCCTTCGTTGATCATAAAATCAGAGCGCGAGTTAATCGGCATCACTAAAATGTCATTTAAATCACCCGCACCCGCCCCGGAAAGATGAGTATGAGAGAAACCACTGGTACGGGCATCGTGATAATAATAACCAGAGATATATTCCCAACCATTAGAGCCGTTATTAGGCGATAATTGCACCATACCATTGGGTGTAGTTGCACCAGGGTAAGTATTACCTAAATTACCAGTACCAATAAAAGGGTTAACATAACGGGTAACATCCATGCCCGATAAATCAACAGGAATATGTACACCCATGTCAATGACAGGCTTTTCGGTACTAGGTTTATCATCGCAATCTTCATCACCAGTTGGAGGACAGACAGGCTTATCCCCTTCATCAACCGGCGGCAACGTATCACCACTATTAGGGTGAGTAACCGTAATATTATTGGTTTCTTCATCACAGCCCGTTAAGCCAAATGTGGCGGTAATAACGGCCATTGCAAGTAGGGTACGTTTGAATTTCATTTCAAATCCTTTTGTTATCGATTTAATTGATGTTCACAGTCAGAGTTATCATTCATGACCACGAACATAATTTGAACGTTATTCTTAAATGATATTCTGTATCGTTATTGACGAGCATTATTAAAAATAAATATCGATGGAGATATAGGATTAATTACGCATTCACTGCATATTTGTAGCTGTTATAAATAGCTGGAACGAAGCTCCCACTGCTATATGGGAATATTTTGGCTCAATATCACAGTTTATAATTATTAAATTATCGAACACTATAAAAGTTGAGTATTTAATTAAATAACAACAATAACGATAGTTTAATTATTAATATTAGGCTGCGTGATATCACATAAAAAACAATTAGATAGCATAGTGCTATTAAAGTGATATTTATCCAGTTTCTATTTTAAAAAAATGGGTAATAATAAAATCACAGCTTAAATAGATATAATTATTATATTATTGAAACATCTTTAGCAGCATGCAGTCCCCCGCTCATGCTGCCTTTTTATTTATCGCTTATTAGCGTTGATATACTCCTTTATATTCCCCACTCTTGTTTGCCATCTAATTAACTACCGTTTTAAATACAAACCACTCAATAACAACTCGCAATATAGCCTTTCAGAAACTAAATCATCTTCACTTACTACGCACAAAAATGCTAGTAGGTTATGTCGCTACCAGCTTAAAAAGCAATGAGATCCTTATCACGGTTGGTTATTACGGTTACAAATGTCCTATAAAAGCGTCGTTTCTCTTCTATCTTGCTCACGATGAAGTGCTTATATTGAGCGCATTGCCCAAGCACTAAATTATTTAACAGCAGGAGAAACCTATGAGAATTGTCGCGATCACCGCATGTCCAACAGGAATTGCACACACCTATATGGCTGCCGACAAGCTCACAGAGACAGCAAAAAAACTTGGAATCACAATAAAAGTCGAAACCCAAGGAGCAATGGGAATTGAAAATCGCCTCACTGAACAGGATGTTGAGCGCGCTGATATTGTTATTCTCGCCGCCGACATCAATGTTGAGCAAAGCGATCGTTTTAATAAACACCGCTGTCTAGAAGTTTCTATTCAAGATGCATTACAGCATCCACGACGCATTTTTTCTCAATGTCAGCAACTGTTGTTAACTCACCAATAATATTAAATAAATTTAAGGCGTTTTATTTATGACTCATCAATTTCAGTTTCAATGTGTATTACCCAACGGCATTCACGCTCGTCCAGCTAACCATTTAGAACAACAGTGCCGCCAATTTGAGTGTCAAATTACACTAACCAATCACCGCACTAATAATTCCGGTGATGCAAAAAGTGTTTTAGCCTTAGTAGGCACCGATACGCTATTAAATGATAACTGCACAATAAGCTTTGAAGGCGCAGACAGTGAACAAGCATGTCAGACACTTCAGACTTACATTGAACAACAATTTCCCCATTGCGATGAGGTATTAGAGACGTTTTCTGATGATAGCGACATCGTAATACCGCAATCATTGTTACGCCACCAGCCACATTTGATCACTGGTAAACGTCTTGCCCCTGGTATTGGTTGTGGTGTTTTAGTTGCGATGAGTCAAGTCGATCCACAGCAGTTTGCAACAGCAGTACACGATGACAATGAAGCACAGCGTTTTGAGCAAGCACTCGCGCAAGTTAGTACCCACTTAAATCACATCATTGCTACGGGATCACACCACGAGCAGGAAATCACCAGCGCGCATTTAGCGATTATTAATGACTCAAGCTTCATTGACGGCGTAACAGCACTGCTAGCAACCCACTCGACGGCTAATGCTATTTTGGCAGTGATGGAAAAACTGTGTCATCAACTTGAACAGTCAGCAAGCAGTTACTTACGAGAACGCGTACTGGATATCAAAGATGTATCGATCCAATTATTAACCGCAGCTTACCCAACAGTACTTGATAACCAAGCAGAGTTTTCACTCCAGCAACCAAGTATTGTGATCGCCAACGATTTAACCCCAAGTCAATTTTTAGGGCTTGATAAAGCGTTATTACAAGGCTTGGTATTAACTCATGCAGGCAGCACTTCACACACTGTGATTTTGGCGCGTGCGTTTAATGTTCCAACCCTATCAGGGATTGAAATTAAAGACTGTGCAGCAGCATTAAACCATCATGTTTATGTTGATGCTCAGTTAGGTGTACTGGCTATTGAGCCTAGCAATGAAGTTTGTGGTTACTTCGATCGTGCCATCACATTGGCGAATACGCTTAAACAACAGCAAAGCCAGTACGCCCACCAGCAAGCGACCACTGCTGATGGTCACACTATCGAAGTTGCCGCTAATATTGCCTGTTCAGTCGAAGCAGATAATGCTTTTGCACAAGGCGCTGAAGGTATTGGTTTATTCCGTACTGAAATGCTGTTTATGGATCGCCAGCAAGCACCCGATGAAGAAGAGCAATTTAATCATTACCGTGAAGTATTAGCCGCTGCCAATGGTAAACCGGTCATCATTCGTACCATGGATATTGGTGGTGATAAGCCGATTGATTACCTTGCCCTACCTCATGAAAATAACCCGTTCTTAGGTTACCGTGCGGTACGTATTTACCCACAGTTCTTGGCATTGTTCCATACTCAATTAACGGCTATTTTACGTGCCTCTGTGCATGGCAAAGCAAAAATCATGATTCCAATGATTCAGAGTATTGAAGAGATCCGTTGGGTTAAGCAGCAACTAGCATTTATTAAACAACAACTGACAGCCAAAAACATCGCTTTTGATGCTGATATTCAACTCGGTATCATGGTTGAAATTCCATCGGTAGCATTTATTGTCGATTTATTCTGTAAGGAAGTAGATTTCTTTAGTATCGGCTCAAACGATATGACCCAATATTTATTAGCGGTTGATCGTGATAACGCCAGTGTATCAAAACTGTATAACAGCTTAGCACCTGCTTTCTTACGCTTATTAAAGCAAGTGGTTACGACTGCGCATGCCCATAGTAAATGGGTTGGTTTATGTGGTGAACTTGGTGCAGACAGTAAAGTATTACCATTACTTATTGGCGCAGGTCTCGATGAAATCAGTATGAGCGCACCAAAGATTGCCGCCACTAAAGCACAGTTAACTGAAATCAACTTCGCTGATAGCCAAACACTATTTGCACAGGCGTGTGAGTGCGCCACCATTGAAGAGGTCGAGGCATTACTTGAACAACGTCATGCTCAAGCTCAAGTTAAGCCAATATTAGTTACACAGTGTGTATTTAAAGGCGCTGACTTTGCAAACAAAGAACAAGTGATCCAAGCGCTAGTGGGTAACTTAGGTATTCAAGGCCGTACTGACGACGCCTATAAGTTAGAAGAAGATATATGGGCGCGTGAAGCAGTATTCTCAACCGGTTTAGGGCATGGATTTGCGATTCCGCATACTAAATCTGACCATATTCGTCATTCTAGTATCAGTATTGCTCACCTTGATAAACCTATTGATTGGATGTCTGATTCAGGTGAAGTTGATTTCGTTATCATGCTAACCCTAAATAAAGACCAAGGTGATCAACACATGCGCATCTTTGCAGGTCTTGCCCGCAAACTTATTCATGAAAGTTTCCGTGATAGCTTACGCCAAGCGGAATCACCAGAGGCAATTATTGCCATTATTACCGAACAAATTGGTTTATAAGCCTCAAGCCAGATAAAAACAGCCCCGCCATTGCCATTAAACAGCAATTGCGGGGCTTGCTTATTTTACGCTACCAGCAAATTACTGGCGTGACATATCAAGTGGGAAATTATCAACAATATCAGGTTGCTGATCATTATCATCATCAAGATCTTGGATATCAGGTATGGTGTCGTTATCACTATCTGTCAGATGGGTACGAGTAATTATCTCATATGCAATACCGCCATTGGATTGGTCAGAATTATCATCAAGTTGCATCACATCCAATTGATAAATACCACGAGTATTATCAGTGATCGCCATAGGATCAGCTTTGAAAAGTAATTTAATTTCCCCTTCGTTTAAACCTTGGTTATTAGGGGTCACAATAGCATTTAGATTACGAATAATATGCGGCAATTGGGTGATCGTTTGCCATTCATCTTGACCCGTAAAATTAACTAAATTGATCTGTAATTGCCCACCTTGTTGTAAAAACCGTTGCTGCTCTGCTGTCCCAATCTGAAGAATAATCGGGTTACTATCTTTAGTAATACTACGGGCAATAAAGTTAATTTGTTGAGTTAGATTCGCTAATAAATCCACCACATTCATATTACGCCACGCAATATTATTGTTATAACGGGTATTATAATTAATATTACTGGTTTCAGGATTAGTCATTGGATCTTGTGGGTTTACCAATCGAGCAATTAAGCAGTAATGACCAGTACTTGGTGGTGTCCAGCCTACTGTCGCATTAATATCTGCACCGACAGCTAAACTACCGATAGTATCTGTCCCTAATAGAGTCCAATCTGCAGGCCATGATAATCCCGTCGCAGCATGTGCCCAATAGACTTCAACCGTGGTATTAAAGGCTGTGGCTGCACCGCGATTTTTAACATTTACATTAATCTCGTTTGGCTGACCATATTCAGGATTTTGATGACCACCAGTACTGCCAACAGTGGTACGATTCCAGATAGCTTTACTGCGCCACATATTCTGCCCAACCATATTTGCGTCAGGCTCATTTCCGGTATCTGGCGCGGTACCGGTGTAATCATAATGGGTATCTTCAACCCAAACATCTGCAGTATCATCACAAGCGGTTGGAATCGCGAAGCCATTGGTAACACTGAGACTATTATTACTGACCGAAACCGCATCAACACCTAAACCAAAATCAGCAAAGGCTTGCCACACTAGGCACACATCTTCACCAGCGTAATTATCAATTGCAGCTTGAATGACACCATCGCGTGTATCAATAAAACTCGGTGAACAAATAGTATTTTTTAGCCCTTCAGTGAAATATAACAACGCACGTTGGTTACCACTGCCTCCCATCGCATTATACAAATCACTATCAAAGCCATGTTCATTAACTAATGCCCAATAGACTTCCCAACCCGCCTGCGCCCACACCGAGCCAATACCATGAGGCACTGACATGCCAGATATAATGCTTTCATAAGTATAATTATTAATCGCTGGATCAGTACTGTATTGTTGAGGACGAATACCGGCACCGGTTATTGGCTGTCCAAGTACATAGGTTCCCATTCCGCGAGGATCTGCCCCAGTCATACCAGCAGGATGGGTTAACATAATGGCGTATAAATCACTGATCCCTTCAGATGGGCGTTGGTAGTTACTCAAGCAGTTAACATTGGTCGGACCGCCGACTAAACGATTAGAAATACCATGGGCATATTCATGAACGATGATCGCGCCATCATAATCACCATCACGTTCAGGCGTGGTTAAATTCCATAAGTACATTTGCATTCGAGGGCGAATACCATCCGCTGGCGTATAGAAATTGGCATTGTTATAACCGCCGCCATCTTGTGCTTCAGCACGAACATCATCACCACCAATACCTGCACCGCCGTATTGATTCACCTGAAAATTACCAGATGCTTGATCAAAGCCATACAGGTAAGTAATGTCATGGATAATATTATTCCAGTAAAACAAGTTAGCTGTTGCAGCATAGCTACTGTCTGCTGGTGACAATGTTAAATCCAATGGAAATAAGCAGTTAAGACCGGCACCACAATCAGGCTCTGTACCTGTCGGTGACCCACTGTTATTTGAGTCATTATAAGCATGGACGTTATTACCGCGCATAATGGTATATTCAGCACCAATGCTGGCATCAAGATCATGCCATTTCCACGGTGAACCTGGGCTAGCCGCTGGGTTGCTGATCACTTGACGAGTATTTAATGGCGTAGCATGATTTGGCGATTCAACCGGAATAGGAAACGCCTCATAGCTATCACTATCTACTTGATCAAAGAATGCCAGTACATCACCATTTTGAGCATCCACCAGCATTTGGTAGACATGGCGTTGGTCGTGGGTAAATAAAATAAAACTCCATGCTAGGCGTAGTTGATCACCTTTGACTGGAAAATATACCAGTGTGGCATCAATTGGCTCTTTAGAAGCAGTTGTTGCTATTAACGTGGTTTTTTGATCGTCACGACTAAGATCTTCGCTGTCGATCTTTGGTTGATGAATCAGGTTGATCCCGACTTTTCTCGCACCATTAATGATCGCTTGTTGCACCGACACCGCAGGAGCGGCTTTATTAACGATGACTTGATCAACGGCGGGTGAAAAACCATTGTTAACACTTAAAATACGCCCATCACGATTAACATTTACCTGTAATAAGGCATTAAAAATATCGCGTCCATGACGTTGCTGTTGAAAGTAATAGCGTTGTGAACCCGTCGCTTGTGTTTGACGAACTTGCTGACTAACATTAGCCAAATCGGTGTCAGATAACCGTAATAAGCCACGTTGTTGATTAAGAAACTCCATTACTACTGTTGCAGTTGATTTTGTCGGATCAGCTTCGGTTAAATAACCGGTTTGATTATAGATAACCCGCGCGACACCGGTTTTTTTATCAAAATCGACATTCAACGTCGGTAATCGCTGCGTCAATGTTGTTTGTGCATTTACCTGTGTGGTGGTGGGAGTAATATTGATATTGGCCGTTGCAGCGACTCGCATATCATAATTAGCTGTTTCAAGATGATCGGTTGTATCTTGGCGTTGTGATAAATATAAATCGACATTATTAATGCTTAATGGTGCCGCTGTCACAGCTTTTTGAACCATAAATCCAATTGCTTGCGCTTTAATATCGTGCGCCCCGACACTGGCTGTAAACACCAACGCTCCATCGGTGGTAAAGGCATCTTCGCCTGTAACACCAATCGGCGTTGATGCATCATCAATATAAACTTCTGCACCTTTGATCGGGTTGCCATTAGCGTCATAGACATTCACTACAAATTGCGCATTTAATGCCGTAACTACTTCAACCTCAGAATCATTAAACGTCACTTGGCAACCAAGAGTTTTATCTTGTTTGGCTAAAACAAAATTATCTGAGGTACAACTTGCAAAAGCACTGACCGACTGATTACTTTCATCAAAAAATTTAAGGGTTAAATAAAGCGCTTCACTATTTGCGTCTGCAAAACTGATATTCAGTGGTATCGTCGCTTGATAGGCCGTATTTGGGCTAGTGGCTGGCGTCAACGTAATCGCATTATCAAAGACAATCATGCTATCAGGGTTGATCACTTTAAGTTGAGTACGTAAATGATTAAGACCATTGACATGATCGACAATATTATTTGGAATCTCGATGGTTAAGTTGGTGCTATCTCCCTGCGCGTCAAAGTTAAACACCGCAATAGCCATTAAAGGAATAATATCGTACTGAATATCTGTCGTTGTTGCGTCAATCACTAATGCTGAATTAGGTAAAGCCAGTTTACCTATATGCTGATTATCATCGTAAAAATTAACCCCAAGATCGTAATTACCAAAAGCAATATTAAAATAAAGATTTGAACGTGAGGTTGCAGGATTAATCGCAAATTTCATCTCTGCGGCATTATCAATCGCAATCCCAACAATAGGGTTATTCAATGCCAATAGATTTAATTGCGTTGCATCGACATTAAAAAATAATTTCGCCATTTCAGGATTAATCGATATTTGAGTATCAATATTACCTAACACTGGCGTTATAACCATATCGATTAACGCATTACCGCTTGAAACTTCTGTTGTCAGTTCCCCATAATAAGCTTGTTGATTATGCTGTATATGAAGCACGAAATGATAATTAGCGGGGGCTAAACCTAACGTAGTTGCAGATGATATTGCAAAACTGTCGACGTCTAAATAGGCTTTCCAATCAAAATCTTCAGTGGTATTTTGATCGAGGTTAGTTACCGTTAATTTTCCCGCAACTAAAATAGGTGCTTGAACGTTTTTGGCTATGGTTTGATTGTTATTATTGAATACTTGAAAAGCACTAAATTTAGGAGAGAAATCAACCGTTACAGCATCAACCTTGGCGCTATTATCATTACAACCAATGAGCGAGAGTAACACACCCAGTAATATTCCATACCAATAGTGCAATCCTTTCATAATACAACCTTCTATAATTTTATATTTATACCGTCAGCATTACTGACACAATATAAAATTATAGTAATAACCAATGACCGATTTCGTCTTATAACAAAGACTGCCTTTGCGGCTAATCACAATGAATACTTTTTCACCCTTTTAAAAATGATGCAAATAGATCTAGCGTTTATTGATTGTTTTACGGCAGCTTTTAGCTAGTTCATCACCTTAAAATCACCGAATATAACCACCTATGCATCGCGTGTTGCTATCGATTACTCCAGCCTCTTAAAAAAAGGAAAGAGTAATGTAAACAGGTTATTGGGCAGTTGATGCTTTTATTCTTGCCAATATCATATTGTGGATCACTGTCTGCGGTATTTTTATTTATCAGCAGTAATAACCAGTGGCGTTTGTTTAGGATTATGCATTTGGTGGCCTACACTGTGCAACAGCCAATGTATGGCGTGAGGGGACATGTGAAGATTATTTCCCAAATCAATTTAGTAGTTCACATAATATTGAACATTGGGAATATTAATCAATAAACTGTTTTTTGCCCTTTTAATAATAGTTATTAAAGGGCTTTTTTATTGCCTTGATTATAAAATTCAGCATAAAAAAAAGAGCCAACAAGGGCTCAAAAAAATCATATCATACTTTTAAACGTAAAATTATTGTTCTTTTTGTATCCTTACAAAGGAAAAATAAACATATAAAAGCAAAAGGTTATATCGCTAATAATTATCAACTAAAATAAATTTTTTTTTGTCAGTATTAAGTAAACTATTAATTTAATTTATACATATACATAGACGAAAAGCATAAGTAAAGACCAAAATATTTATATTTATAATGTTCCACCTAGTGAAAGATAAAATGAGCTTTCACCTGTAGATGTTTGACCATAACTTAAATAAACAGGTCCTAAAATAGAATCAACAGCAACATAAACACTACCCGCAGTAATTGCAGTATCCCAACTTATAGCTGATGAACGATCCCATACGCCGCCTCTTTCTAGCGAACCACCCACATAAACCGGCAATTTTATCGCCCCAAAATTATTATCAATGACACGATAACGGTACACTAAGCTCGTCAACGCACTATAACGCCCATTTAACTCATAGCGATGATAGCCTGATAAGTTAAACAAACCGCCAAGATCTTGCGCGTAAATAGGCAACAAATCATCAGCATCTGAACCTGCAGTTTTTATCGATGCTACTAATGTATGTCTATTATATGTAAACGGTTTTATCATCGATAAACTATAATATACCGTATCGCCATTCTTTCTGTTACCAGAGTCAGGTAAACGCAGGGTATGACTATAGCCAACTTCACTGTTTAAATAAGATCCATGGGTTGGAAAAAAGAAGCTATCTAAATCATCATAAGTAAGATTGAGGTAAGGCCCATACAAATCATAATCTTCTTTACGATCAATAGAAGCAACACTAATGCTACCAGTTTGCCCTTGATAACCTAATGTAAGGGCAGCCCAAGGCTTAATATTCCATCCCATTTCAACATAAGCATGTGTTTGATTATATTTTGCATCAATATTTTTTAATTCATTATGATTAAAATTAAAATGATCAAATCGGCGAATTTCATTACTGACTTCAGCACCAAATGCGGTGAAATAATGTTGCTGATAATCTATTGGAAAATAAAATTCAGTGGTAATTTTTTTCCAGCTACCTAATTGCCACTCAAGTAACCATTCACCGCCTTTCTCGGTAAGATCTGTATAAATATATTGAGCACCAAAAGAAAAATCAGAGCGACTTTCAAAATCATCTTCAAATGCTAAAGTAAAATTTAAATATCCTGGGCCCCAGGACTTTTCATTAATATCCATCACAAGAATATTTTTATTATTTTTTTGTTTTATCGAATAATTAATACGCCCATAAATATCTTCACTTTGAAGTCGTTTAACGGCTTGCTCTAATTCATCATTAGATATTACTTTCCCTGTTTTTAAATCTAATTGTGCTAATAATGTTTTATTCGGTAAATTAGTATTATTTACAATTTCAATATCATCAATAAAATAAGAGTCATGTGCAGAGAGATGTACTCGCCGAATATTTTTTTGTTTATTATATTCAGCATAGTCTGTTGGTGATAATTGATAACGTAATAAACGAGGTAATGATGCTATCGCTATTTTTCGTCCCGCTTGATAGGCTTGCTCAAGTTTATCAAAATCAGCAGCCGTCATAAAAGCAACATTTGGCTGTAGATAAATATCAGTTTGCTTCATTAAGCTTTTTTGATAATCAGCACTGGCATTAGTCATAAAAGTTGTTAGCTGCGAAACAATATTCAAAGCACTGTCTAAATCTTTTTTAGGCATTAAGCTATCACGAAGATCTACCGCAATAATAACATCAGCACCAAGCTGTTTAGCGACATCAACTGGCATATTATTAACCACACCGCCATCAACCAATAATTTATTATCTAAATGTACAGGTTTTAATGCGCCCGGCACTGTCATTGACGCTTGCATTGCAGTCGCTAAATGACCCGAACTGATTACGACAGGCGTCACCTTCGTAATATCAGTCGCAACGCTACGGTAAGGAATAGCCAAACGATCAAAGGTTTTTAATGCGGGTAAATTATTAGTAAGTTGACGTAAAAGTACCGCCAAACCTTGGCCTTGAAAAGCACCAGGACGAGATTTAAACTCACCATCAATATCTAAGCCTAAATCCGTATGTAACTGATAAGTATCATTTTGTTTTTTTCTACGTAGCGATAAGTCATTACGACTAGCACGATCTATATAACCGATATTCCAATTGGTATCAAAAGTACGCTGCTTAACTTCTTGTGCCGAGAAGCCCATCGCATACATACCACCGACATAAGCCCCCATACTGGTACCGGTCACAATATCAACGGGAATACGATTCTCTTCTAGAACCTCAAGCACCCCGATATGGGCAGCACCTTTCGCTCCCCCTCCACTGAGCACTAACCCGATTTTAGGACGTTCAATGACGGGACGATCTGCCGCTGCAGCATAGACATTAGCAGCTGGTGTACTAATAATAATACAAAATAAAACCCTGCTAAAATCCTTTTTACTGAACAACATCGTCTAACTCCGCTAACAATAATACCTAATATCACATAATACATTGCTAGTATCATGCGTTAATTGTTTGAAGTTTATTAAAACAAAAAGAGCACTTATAAGCACTCTCTTTATTAATACTCTTTTGTGATTATAAATCAAATGCCTTTAGCGACATCGTCTAATGCACTTAAAACTTGCTCAGTAATATGACCTTCATGGACGAGCTTACATACTTTGCGTCGAACAGCTAATCCTGAAATTAAACGTTCGATGGATAAATGGCGTTCATCTTGACGACTATTATACAATTCAACCGTTTTACTTAGGGTTTCATAACTCACACGCTCTCCCGCCACATGCAGCCAATCAAGCTTCTCTAGATAACCCTGACACTCTTCGGTTATTGTCGCAGCAGGATGACCAGTCATTGCTGATAAAGCAGTTATACTGCGTTGTAGCGCTTCTGAAGAAGTATATTTAGATAAAACGATTGTTAACTCATCAGCATTGATTTCAACTAAGTGCTTACGGAGCTTAATACGGCGACCTAAACGGCCACGAGGACGTGATTCTTTACGCTGAATAGGTTCAAATTCACCGTCAATAATCGCTGAGAGTTGATCCAATGCTTGCTTAGGCATAATTTCATTACGTAATGGATTCGGCATTGTTGGAGCCATATTACGTTTACCTTCATTGGTTGTTTTCGCGCGAGAATAACGAATGACTTCTTCAGCATCAGATTTAATGTCAATACGATAATCAGTGTAGCGCTTATCAATTTCTTCAGCAGAAATCGTTAAGTGATAACCCCATAAATTTACCGCAAACATGGTTTCTGTCACTTTTCCTTCAGCTAACTTTTTTAATTCACGAATAATATCTGAAGAAAAGCGACGCCATTCGATATTCCTAGCAAGCTTTTGATTTAATTCACTTAAAAGCATTGAATCAACCACACGACGAGACATGCGACTTCTGAAAAAGGTGTATAACTGAAACACTAAAGTATGTTGACGTAAAATTTCTGGCGGGAACAAGAAGAAATAATCACGAGTTAACAGTTCATCAAAAAAGGAAGGTTCCCAAACTAAAATATATAGATTTGGTTTGATGCGAATTTCACCATCTTCACCTTCTTGAGGTGCTTCTTCTGATGCTGTAATTGTACGAGCTATAAATCTAAATCGATCACTTTTAAAACCTTCAGGCATGTTTTCACTCAGCCAACGGCCGGTTAATTCATGCAATTGAAAGTCAGTAAATTCAATGCGATCAATACTTTCACGAATAGAATCTCGCGCAGGACCGCTATCTTTCTTGCCTCGAAGCGCCAAAATATCTGTAATATATACTGGTGTTTTATTCGCCATTGAACGTAGTTGGATCTCATAATCCGCAAGATGATGATCATGGTATTGTACGGTCAATGTAAATAACGCAAATAATGTCATAAGATCATCAACAGTCATGATCGACTTTGATGATCGTGTTTCAATGATCGCTTTAGTGCCGCTAATCGCAACCATGGCTTTTTGATAACTTTTTTTAGTACGAGGTGGTGCTAAAGCCTGATCAATAATCCCCGCCCAACTTGTCGGTGATACCACAATCTGATCAGCTTCATCTGGCATTGAAGGCGGAGTGCCTAAACCATATTCAGTCAGTAAACGGCGATTAACATGATTTTGAGCAAGGGCTTTAGAACGTTTTTGTTTTTCATGCTGTTTAAATTGTTCAGAGAGTAAACTCCCAGTACCAAGCTGCGAAATAAGCAAAGCAGGATTGATAAAGTGATGAAGCATCGTTTTACCAGCAAGACCTTCTTCAAAACGTACTGGTTGTTGATTAAATAAACCAACTGCAACCGCGGCTCGTAAACGTTGTTGAATTGCTGCTCGTGTTAACTGCCCTTCTGTTGCTTCAATGAGCTCCGTCGTAGAAACCATACCATCTTGGCTTGATAATCCACGTAATGAAATAATGTTCAATAGCTCAATAATACTTTTGGTTACGCCTTTAAAATGTTGATACTGAGGTAACCAATCAACTAAATTTGCAGGGATCACAAATAAATGACCATCTTTGTGTGATCTTGGCGCTTCGATTAATATTTTATCAATCGGATTTTTTTTTGGTTTTTGAGCGGAGTTCATCTGTCATTAGCCGTAGAAGCATCATCTTTCCGTAAAGATTAATAGAAAAAGATCAAGAAAGAAAGTTTTTTATTTAAAGTATTTAAAACTGATCTTTATGATTAAATCTGATCTTATTGATTATATGATCTAATGATCAGGTTATTTTTTTGATTATAAGTTTATGTTTATTAAACTTATTTTTATTGCGTATTGGAACGATGATCAATGTAAATACAGAAGCATGATCATATAGAGCTTGAAAGCATGATCATCATCATGCTGGAACGATGATCATAATTAACTTGAAAACATGATCATAATAAATCTGAAAGCATGATCATCGGTCGTTATCATCTTATCCACAACCTTATTCACAAGCTGAGTAAATATAGAATTATTTGAGGTCATGAAGGTGGCTATTTGGGTTCTGATTGCGCTTTTAAGACTGGAAAGATGATCACCATTGCGTAGTTTCAAGTTTTAAGCCGTCATATCATGCTCAAATATTCAATCGACAATGAATTTTAAGTTGAATTGACACTAAATTGAAATGACATTTGACGTAAAAAGGCGACCAAACATCATCAATCCGTTGTGGGATCAATGATCATCAGCGATTAAGTGTATTTCAATCTAACTATGATGCTTCAATCTCATGTTAATTTTATCATTTTATGCTGACCTTTATTGCTTCTAACCCCTTATTGAATCTGCATTCTCCGTAGTTCTACGGAGATTTTACATGCTTCCGTAGCGTTTAGTTTCAATGGCTGATTTTTATTGTTGCTCTTGATCATTTTTCCGCTATCAATCTAACTAAAATACACTGTAAACAATGGTTTTTTAATGATTATCAGTGCTTGATCATCGTTTCATATTTAGCTGATTTTCAATGGAACAATGATCAAGTACAGAGACTATTTTTTTAAATGTTAGGCCTAATTTCAGATTGTTTTTTAGATAGTTAATCGTTATTTGCTATTTTAGGCTGATTTGCTAATGAAATTGAGCTATTTCATTAGCATTACGCTATTGTTGGTGTTGGAAATGCTTTTAATGTTGAAATAACATATCCCGTAAATTATTCATTATTTTCATTGTTCCGATAAAAAGAGCCCCTATTCTAATTTACATTGTAAACCTGTGACACTGTAACACTTTTATAAAAGTGTTTTCCTTGGGTAATTATGAAGATAATAAAGACAGATTTAAGTCTAAAAAATATGAAATTTTATGCTTTTTGCATTAAATCATGTTTTTATGTGCGAATAATATCACATGCTTTTGTTCAGCTTTTTATTGTTTATGTCGTTATTTATTGTACAATATATTCAGTCAATCATCATGGCATAGAGTAATAATGAATAGGGAACAGACGATACAAAATTTGCTCAATATTGCAGAGCAAACTAAACAAGTACAAGCTGATCGTATTGAAATTGTATTAGAAGAGCGTCGTGACGAGGTTTTTCCACCAATGTCAAAAGCTTTAATGGAAACACGTTCAGGCTTAACGCGTCGAAAGTTGGATGATGCTATTTCACGGATGGAGGCAACAGGTCATCAATTTACTAAAAATAAAGCGAACCATTACTCAATAACGCTTGAAGAAGCTCACCAATTAATGGTTTCAGCGAAAAAACCTGCTTTTTATGAGCGTGAAGGTGCTGGTCGTAAACCTTGGGTAGTGAATGTTCAGAACCAAAAAGGTGGTACTGGAAAATCAATGACAGCAGTACATATTGCTGCATGTTTGGCGTTAGATTTAGATAAACGCTACCGAATTTGCCTTATTGATCTTGATCCTCAAGGATCATTACGTTTATTTCTTAACCCTTTGATTAGTATTGGCAAGCAAGAAACAATCTATTCAGCTGTTGATGTAATGTTAGATAATGTGCCTGAAGGCGTATTAACGGATAAACATTTTGTAATGGATAATGTGGTGATGCCAACCCAATATCCTAACCTTAAAACAATTGCTGCTTTTCCAGAAGATGCAATGTTCAACGCTGATGCATGGCAAGATCTTGCAGTAAATCAAGACCTTGATATTGTTCGGTTGCTTAAAGAGAAAGTGATAGATCCTATTGCTGATGAGTTCGATATCATCATGATTGATACCGGTCCTCACATCGATCCTTTAGTGTGGAATGCAATGTATGCGTCTAATGCGTTAATTATTCCATGTGCTGCAAAACGTCTAGACTGGGCATCAACAGTTAACTTTTTCCAACATTTACCGACTGTTTATGAGATGTTCCCAGAAGATTGGCATGGTTTAGAGTTTATTCGTTTAATGCCAACCATGTTTGAAGATGATAATAAAAAACAAGTTTCTGTATTAACTGAAATGAATTACTTGCTACGTGAGCAAGTAATGATGGCGACAGTGCCGCGCAGCCGTGCTTTTGAAACCTGTGCTGATACTTATAGTACTGTTTTTGATCTTACTGCGGCTGAATTTGAAGGGGGCAAAAAGACCCTTTCAACAGCTCAGGAAGCGATTCAGCGTGTTGGTTTAGAGTTAGAACGTGTTATGCACAGCCACTGGGCAAACTTGAACGAGGAGTAATTGACAGATGGCGATTAAAACTACAGATCTTAATGCGCGTTTATTTGGTAAAGCAGATAAACGTCGTGCTACTAACGTTACAGAAGCACAAACAGCAGCACGTGATAAAGCTGCGGTTATTGAATTAGCTGTTGCGGGCGAAGATACTGTTGCGTTTGAATTAGTAAAAGTAAATGCAGATGATGTTAGTACTCAAACAATCGTTTTTGCTGAAAATGCCCGTGAGCAGGCTTTCCTAAATGAGCATGCTTTAGCTGATATTTTAGTAACATTAAAAGATCGCGGTCAGCAATATCCAGCTGTAGGTCGTTGGCTTGAAGATGGTCGTATTGAAGTATTAGACGGTAGTCGCCGTCGTATGTCTTGTATTATTGCCCATAAAGATTTTCTAATTTATGTAGCAAAGGGCATTAATACTGAACACGCTAAGTTTCTATCTGATGTTGCGAATGCGCATAAACCTTTATCACTGTTTGAACGTGGTAAAGAGATGCAGTCGCTATTAGATTCAGGAAAAGTCGCGGATCAAAAAGAGCTTGCGAAGTATTTACAATGCAGTGAAGCATTGGTGAGTGGTGCATTAAAAGCGGCAAGTTTACCGATGGAATTACTGATGGCTTACCCTAGTGTCGGTGAGCTTGGTCGCCCAACGATTGTCAAACTTCATCGTATTTTCTTTGGTTTAAATCATGAGCAGCAACAGCATATGATTGCTGATTTAAGTGGTGAGAATGCGGCATTATGGAAAACAATTAATGCGCAAGGTATTAGCCGTATAACGCGTGAAGTGACTGGAAAATTAGAGCAATTAGGGGAGCAATTACACCCGAAAGCTGTGGTTGAAAAGCCAACGTCACAAGATCTCATTAAGGGTAAAGTTTCTTATACTCGCGATGGTGATAAATTACAGCTTAAACTGAAAAAGATGAGTGACCGTCAGATCAGTGATGTACTTGCTTATTTAAATGATTATCTAAAGTAATGGTCGATTGTACTTAATAAAAACCACGCTATTATGCGTGGTTTTTTTATGCCAGTTGGAGCTGTGTTATGATCTGTTTGTCATTTATTTTTGGATCTATTTATGTCGATGCAGTTAGAGACATTTTTTGCTCAACTTCAGCAGCAGCTATCACAATATTTTTGTCGTCAATTAGTCGTATTAGAAGGCGATATTGAATGGGCGACAGCTAGTGCAACGACGATTGGGAATTACTTTCCACAACGTTTATGGGCCGGTGATAATGCACCAATGTCTTTTATTCCATCATCGTTTAAACAGTCTAAGCAGTGGCTTGGGCAAGAGTTTGATTTAGTGGTTATCAATGCCTTTGATGGTATTAATGCTGATGCCTTAGGTGCACTTTCTGGTACGATTAAAGGGGGAGGCTTATGCATTATTATTGCGCCACCAACATGGCGGTTACACCATACTACAACACCATTTTATAAACGCTTAGGACGATTGTTTTTAGAGCCTGAAGTGATCTTGATTCAGCAATCTCAACCGCTGCCACGCTGTTGTTTAACGGCAGTTTTTGATGATATAACCCCACCAACAATATTTACTGATACCAATACTCAGCGTCGTTGTTTAACCAGTGGCCAATCAGAAGCTGTCGATACTATCATTAAAGTGATGATAGGGCATCGAAAGCGACCGTTAGTCTTATCAGCTGATCGTGGTCGTGGAAAGTCGGCAGCGTTAGGTATCGCTGCCGCGGAACTATTGCTTACTCGCACAATGAAGATTGCGGTAACTGCACCTTCATTTGCTTGTGCTGAAACTGTGTTTAAACATGCTAAGTTGCGATTGCAGACAACGAATCAAACCCATCCCCATCAATTAAATATTGGATCGAGCCGACTCGAGTTTGTAGCTGCAGATAAGATTGTTAATGATGCTTCTAATTACGATTTTATTATTGTCGATGAAGCCGCTGCTATTCCTGCATCCATATTAACGGAACTACTTGGTCGTCATAATCGTTTAGTCTTTGCGACTACCATCCATGGTTATGAAGGAACAGGTCGCGGTTTTGAAATTAAATTTAAGCAACGATTAACTGAAAAAATGCCGCAATGGCGAAGCTATCATTTGGAGCAACCAATAAGGTGGGCTGTTGGTGATCCACTAGAGGCTTGGATTTTTAAAACCTTATTACTGACAGCACAAGCCCCTGATTGCACTCTACGTGATATTAAATCAGCTACTGTCGCGATTGATTATTCGGTGTTAGATACAGCACAACTTGCGCATGATGAAGTGTTGCTAAATCAACTTTTTGGCTTATTAGTGAATGCGCATTACCAAACATCCCCTAATGATATTCAACAATTGTTGGATGATCCCAATTTATCTCTTATTGTCGCAAGGCAAGCTGGCGTCATTATTGGTTGTTGTGTGGTATCTCAAGAAGGGGGCTTTGATACTGAATTAGCGCAGTTAGTAATGCAAGGAAAACGACGTCCGCAGGGACATTTGTTAGCACAATCTTTAGCTGCACATCTTGGCTATTCTGTGGCGGCACAACAACATTGCTATCGTATATTGCGCATTGCTGTTGTTGATGGTTTTCAGCAGCAAGGTATTGGTACTCAACTTGTGAATGCGGTATTACAACAGGCGCGAAATAATAACATTGATTATGTTGGCACAAGTTTTGGCGCTGTTAGTGAGCTCGTTGATTTTTGGTCTCAGTGTTCCTTTCGCCCACTGCGGTTAGGAATGACAAAAGATGTTGCCAGTGGACACCATTCTTTATTGTGTGTTAAACCATTATCAAATGCTGCGCAATCATGGTTTGATGATGCTCTATCTTTGTTTAGCGCTTCTTTTTGTTGTCAGCGAGTTGAACAATTTAGCCAATTAGATAGCCAATTATTTTTTAAATTATATTCTGCAAATGTTCAGCAGCCGCTAAATTATGGGTTATCGCAACAGCAAATTAATCACCAATTGGATACTTTTATCGATGGTGGCCTTGGTTATGACATCGTAGTTGCAAGTCTTGAAAGTTGGTTGTCACAGTTTTTATTATGTGATGATTGTTGTTGGGATGATGATTTAGGATTTGTGATTGCAAAAATTTTACAGAAACAATCTTGGTCAGTGATAATTGAACGTTATCATTTATCGAGTCGAAAGTTAGCCCAGCAACATTTACGTGATGTTGTTGCTCGCTATTATTTTTTATTTTCTTCAGTTCATTAGAGGTTTACGTTATGCAGATTCAAGTTGATACTCATACCCATACATTATCAAGTGGTCACGCTTACAGTACAATAATTGAAAACTCTCAAGCTGCTGCAGCGAAGGGATTAAAAATGTTTTGTAATACTGATCACGCTTCTTTAATGCCTGGAGCGCCCCATTTTTGGTATTTTGCTAATCAACGGGTATTGCCTCGATTTCTTAATGGCGTTGCAGTGTTACGTGGCGTTGAAGCAAATATTGTTAATACTGATGGTGAGGTTGATTTAGATAACACGGTATTAGCTAAATTAGACTGGGTGATTGCGAGTTTACATGAGCCAGTATTTAAGCCAATGACAGCAAAAGAGCATACAGAGGCGTTGATCAATACGATTAAATCAGGGGTTGTTGATGCGATTGGTCACCCTGGTAATCCTAATTATGATTTCGATTTTGAAAAAGTGATCCGTACTGCTGCTGAGCATAATGTGTTAGTTGAAATTAATAATTCATCATTGGGTCGCTCTCGTGTTGGTAGTGCACCAAGATGTGAAGATATTGCGATGATAGCAAAAGAAGTCGGGGCTAGAATTACAACCGGTTCAGATGCGCACTTTGCTGCTGATGTTGGTAACTTTTCTAGTATTCAGACTTTATTAGCGCATGTTAATTTTCCTCAAGAATTGATTACGACTCAACATCCTCAAAGCTTGTTAGATTTTTTAACTGAACGTGGAAAAGCAGTTGCTGAACAATACCAAGGCCATCAATGGTAGTGCGTTAGTATTCCAGTTTACACTGTAAACTGGCCATAATTTATATTTACAGTGTAAATTGGAGATCATGATTTACACTGTAAATAAGCGAAACATCTAAGCGAAACACCTCAGCTAAACACCTCAGCTAAACACCTCAGCTAAACACCTCAGCTAAACACCTCAGCTAAACACCTCAGCTAAACACCTCAGTTAAAAAATGAATATTAAGTTATAAAATAACAGGGGATTAATGTGTGCAACTGTGTGCTTATGCGGGTTCAATTTACAGTGTAAATAAAAGCAGCCAATAAAAGGTGATAATTTATTTTTGATATTTACAGTGTAAATCTGGAATGAAAAAAAACTCTATTTACACTGTAAATAGAGTTTAAGATTTTTTAATTTACACTGTAAATAAATTAAGCCGGTTGCGGTTGTTTCTCGGTAATGAATCCTTGATAGCCACCGACAAATAATTCAGACAGTCTTTCTAATTGAGTAGCTGTTTCGACACGTGTTGCTATTACTTTTATATTAAGGCTATGTGCCGTTCTACAGATTGATGATAGTACTGTTGACTTGGTCTGATCATTGAGTTGGTGAGTATAGGCATAGTCAATTTTCACATAATTAGGTTGAAGTTCTTTTAGATAGGTTAAAGATTGAAAGTTACGGCCATAATTATCAATACCAAATCCAAATTCATATTTTCGAATGATTGAGCATAAAATACCTGTCGCATCAGTATGTCGAATACAGCTGATTTCTTGGATTTCAAAAAACAGTCTAGAGCTTAAAAGTGTATTTTTTTGAAGAAGATTATCTAACCAACGAATAAAACTTGGATCATTGATACAACTATTAGTGATATTAATGGCAAAAGGACCACTAGTTCTATCAGCATTTAATTTATTAATAATCGTGACAATAACATGACGATCAAACCAACTACCTATTTTTAGATCTTCTATTGCCCCTAAAAACATACCAGCAGAATAGTAGTTGTTGTTTTTCTTAATTGCAGTGAATACTTCATAATGATAGATAGCGCCATTTAAAAGTGTTGCTGGTTGAAATTTATAGATAAATAAATCTTCACTGATTGCTTCTTCAAGCAAAGATTTCCATTGTTGCTTTCCAAGTGTTGTTTGGTTATTTATGTCCTTAATAATGAAAACAGCCTCATGAGGCATTATTTTCGCTTGAGTCAATGCATTATCTAACTGGGTTAATATTTGGCTTGGCGTACTTTTGTTTTCATTAAAAACCAACCCAATAGCAACATTGTTATTAAGTGTTGTTGTACCAGTATTTAAATCATTAAAAACGTTTACTAATGATTTACTGCAAAGTTGCAGTTTTTCAATCGAAATATTTGGAATGAGTATTGCGAACTCATCTTTTGAAAGACGTGCAAGTGTTACATCATTAAAAATGAGCACTTCATTTAGCCGTGTTGCAATTGTTTTTACTAATTCATCGCCTTCCTTAAATCCTTCATTTTGATAACACTCATTAATTAAATCAGTCTGAATTAATCCTAAGCCACCTTTATGTGATTCGTTTAACCATGAGCTAAGCTGATGAATAAAGAAGCTGCGATTACCTAAACCGGAAGTGGTATCAAGATAGGCTTGCTGTCTTAGTTTCATTGCTTCATCAGCTTGGTTTTTAAAGTTAACATCTAGCTGAGCACAAATTTTATTAAATGCTCTTACAATAACGGTTAAATCTGATTCATTGGGAATCGATAGTGGAGCCTGATTTAAATTATCTATAGTACGAGCACGTGCAGTGAGACGAGATAATGATGCAAAGTTTTTACGACAAATTAAATAAACCAATAAACTTGATATGATTGCAATTAATAGATTTGTTAATGCTGTTTGTGTGCTAATTTTCCATAGTTGTTGATAATTAAGCACTGGCTGAACAGTTATCGTTAATAAACCTAGTGATTTATTATTGTGTTCGATGATACGTTGCTCTGTATGGGAAGGGATTTTAAATAGTTTCTGAAACCAAGATGGAGAATGGGCCATTGGTATTACATTATCTTGACGAAGAAGCTGACTATAATCAGCTGCTGTTATATTTATTTGGCTATAAGTTATATTCGGGAACAGATGATTGGTGATTGTGAATAATTCTTTCTCCTGCGTATTAGACAGCATCGAGGCATTTAGCTTTGTAAGAGCTTGAGGTAGTATAACTAAAGCGCGATTAATATCTGTTTGTGACATTACGATATGTTGATGTTTTAATGTTGAATAGCTGGAATAAATTTGTTGTGCAGATGCTGCGCTAACAATAGCGCAAACTAATGCAGTTATACTTATAACTTGGCGTTTGAAAAGTGTCATAATTTGAGCACCAAAAAAAAGTTAAGTGCAGCATTCAATGAATAGCTTTTGATAAAGAGATGCTGAAAGTAGAGCTGTTTGATTGCTATAATTTATCAAACCTCGACGATATACAGTTGATTGTTTCTTAATAAAAGTTGTTTTTCGCTAAATGTGTCTATTTCTTTATGCAACAATTAACGGTTTGCAATCAGAAAGTGTTTTTATTCAGTTATTCATCATGAATAGATATTAATTATTAAATATTTGGGAGTAGGAGATAGAAGATGGACTTGACTGATATTCGCCGAGAATATACTAAAGGGGGGTTACGTCGTG
This sequence comes from Photobacterium aquimaris, assembly GCF_002954455.1. GTDB lineage: Bacteria > Pseudomonadota > Gammaproteobacteria > Enterobacterales > Vibrionaceae > Photobacterium > Photobacterium aquimaris. The sequence goes on along the minus strand of NZ_MSCC01000002.1, from coordinate 249,010 downwards.
ATGATTTACCTAAAGAGCCTTTAGTATTGTTTAATAAATGGTTACAACAAGCTGTTGATGCCAATTTACCTGATCCAACGGCAATGACTATTGCAACAGTAAATGCTGATGGTCAACCTTTTCAGCGAATCGTTTTATTAAAAGACTTGGATGATGACGGTTTTATTTTTTATACTAATTTAGGCAGCCGTAAAGCTGAACAATTGAATATAAATAATAAAATTAGTTTACATTTTCCATGGCATATACTTGAACGACAAGTACATGTGACTGGGCATGTTGAGCAATTATCAACACTTGAAGTTATGAAGTATTTTTCAAGTCGGCCAAAAGAAAGCCAAATAGCAGCTTGGGCAAGTAAACAAAGCTCACGACTTTCAGCTCGCCAGGCATTGGAAGGGAAGTTTTTTGAATTAAAGCAAAAGTTTTCTGCAGGAGAAGTGCCTCTTCCTAGTTTTTGGGGCGGCTATAGAGTGAAATTTGATACTATTGAATTTTGGCAAGGTGGTAAGCATCGTTTACATGATCGTTTTATTTACTTACGAAATGATGACAATCAGTGGGATATTGAGCGTTTAGCACCATAAATACTAATTAGCAGAGTAGCTATACTCTGCTAAATTCAATTAGCATTCTTTCAATACGATAGATTGTTGAGTTTTTAACATACTTTCAGGAATATGAGAACCAAAACCCGCATCAAGCGCTAATTCAATCAATTCACCTTTTGAATTAGCATTAAATTTTTCTCTTAATCGAACGACATAATTTTCAACAGTTTTGACTGCCAACTGTAATATTTTCGATATGTATTGTGGTTTTTTACCATAGAGTAGTAGAAATAAAACTTCAGACTCTCGAGTGTTAAGGGCAATATTTAGTGATTGATTGTCTTTATCTTGTTGTTTTGCTGTGTTACTGCGGCAAATCCAATGTCCGATCTCAAGCAAAGAAGTATGTTTTAATTCGATACCTGAAAAGAGAGTGCCAATAATTTTATTTTTATCATTTTTTAATGCTATTTTTGTAAATAAATGTGCTCGCCAGTGGCCATCAGCGTATGGATGAATATCAAGTATACGTAATTTTTTATCTGATTCTATTACTTGTAAATCTTGTTGCTGAAATATTTTTGCATATTTTTTGTTTAAATAAGGCATATCAAAATCAGTTAATCCAATACACTCTTGAGGGTTATTTAAACCAATGATTTTTGAATATTCCTCATTAACATAAATAAAAGCTGAGTTTATATCTTTACAACCCCAACAACCTGGTAATTGATTTAATATATCGAATGAGGGATAACTGCCATTATTTTTCATTTTCTATGAGATTTGTATCTTTTATTAATTATTATTTGTGTTAATTCTAATGACTTTATTACTACGGGTAAATATATATAGCATACAATGCTCATTTTATAAGCTAAAAATAATTGAATAAAAAAAGCCGACCTTAAAGATCGGCAAAACAAGACGTTGACTCCTAAGAGTATAATCCTGTACGACGTGTAGAAGAGGTAATCGTTAAGTATTGAAATAGATATATTACAACAATCCTTAGCGATAATTATTAATATCATACCTTTATTAGGCAGCATATTAATGCTGCAACTATATCTAAGCAACAGGTAACAAAATAGGGGGGAAATCACCTATTGACATTGTGGTTTTTGTATTGCTTAGCTGTCATTAGTGCCTATTTTTTAAGGTTTATTGATACCAAAACAGTTTTTTACCAAAACCTAGGCTATTGTCTGTCATTTTTATCATGCTCAGTTTTATTTCCCAAATCGGGGCTGAAATAAATTTGGCGCTAGGAAATTTATAATAATAATCAGCATTTGCTACTTCAGCATCTTTATTTATTAGTTTTTTAATTTTACCTTTAAATTGAACACCTTTTATATCAATTATATTTGTAGGCTGAGGAGCTATGGTGCCTACGATATTCTTATTAAGTATCATTAACTGGCTGTGATGACTACTTTCACTCGTCATAATAAATAAAGACATTTTTTTGGGGTTAAAAGAATAATAACAGCTTGCACACCATAAATCGGTATCGGAATTAGCGCATAATGTTAATAAATGATTTTGTTTTAAAAAATCACTTATGTGTTTTATTTCATTCAAGAGATACCTCTAACTAATAACTCAAATATTCTTTAAGCATAAAGCAACATTTTAGAATTTAAAGTCATTATAGAAAATGAATAGTTATGAGGTGTCGTTATGACTTTAAGTAGACAGCAACAATATCGTTAGTAGCAATGACGAATAAATTATGGGAACAATGATCAAGGTCATGAGCTATTTTTTATTTATGGTCGAGATAATTTTATCTAACATGTTGTTTATTTAGATCTTTTATTTTGTAAATTGGATAGCAAGGTGGTTAATTTTAGTTTTATAGCCGTTTTTTATTAATTAATACGTGGTTTTAGCGCGACTATAGCAGTTGATATGACACTAGCCGTAAATAATCATAACTTGATCATCGTTCCGCTATTTATAGTGTTTATACATTTCTTAAAAATGAGACAATGAATAATAAATGAAACAATAAAATCATAAGTAATAAAATTATTATTAATTAAACTGTAGAGATATAGGCTAGGTTATGTTAGTTATTATACGTGATTTTTTGTATTATATATGTTTAATATCAATTAGTTACATGGCTTTTGGTTCTGAAGTGACATTTACTAATACTGTTACTAATATTACGCAAGGTAGTGAGGCATCAACAGCCCTAGAGGGGCGGCCAGGTGATGTAATTGAATATAATATTGATTTATTTAATGGTACTGATGATGCTATTTCAAATATTCAATTAGTTAGTGCTGTACCTCCCTTTACGGCTTTAGCTGCTGTTATCAGTTGTAATAATAGCGACTTACCGTCAACGCTCAGTTGTGATGTTATAACACCTGATAGTGTGAATCAGGTAGGGTATCAAGGTGTGATTAGGTGGCAATTAGTCGGTAAGTTAGGTGTTGGACATCGAGCAAGAGTTAGTTACCAAGTTATTATAAAATAATGCTTCTTAGATAAAATAGGAATGTAAAAAAAGGCATACAAAGAACGGGGTAAGATCTTCGTATACCCGTTATGTCTTTGAGTTGATATTATTTATATCAGTAAACGATAGGTGCGTTATTTTCTCGACTACAACTACTACGTTTAAATGCCCAAGCATCACACTGGCTGCCAGTATCAAATTGATATATTGGCTGTACCTGATGCCGGTAGTGTTTTACATCCAGTCATGATTGTGGGCGATCAGTAAGATTTTTCATTTATCTTCCTTTGCGATTACCGTCAGTGATGATGCTTTGCTATTTACAATGCTTATCAAGAAAACACTGCAATATTTGAAGACTTTCCGTTGAACCTGCTTGTTCTGCCAATAGAAAATCATAAATTGTATTTTCATGATCTGCGACGAGTGTATATAAAGCTTGATGTTGCTGTGTATTATCGGCTTGCTGCTGATAGCGTTGTTGGTAAGGAGCAACCCAGGTCACCATAGTATCAATCAATGTCGGCCATGGTAGGTGCAACCATTTATTTGCATCAGTTATGCCTTTTTGCGCCATTTCTGCATCATAATCAGGACATTCCATTCCTAATGGCTGTAAGGCTAATTTTAGTTTTTGGGCTGTTATTAATTCAATATCTAATAAAGCTTGCCATTTGTTGTTATGGCTACGGTCACTATACTGTTCAACAAAGGTTGTAAAAAAACTAATGCCATAGAGTTCACCTAGATAGGCGTTATATAAATTACCGAGTGTCATTGAGGGATCCAAAGTCATTAATATTATAATTGGCTGTTTTATTGTGAATATGAGTATAAAGGAGAATTGTAATGGGGTTGAGTATTTTTCCATCTTGGATTGGTGGTTATGAGATTAAGCAGCATATTACCAATTCTAATATAGAAGTAGGGGATTATAGTTATTACTCTGGCTATTACCACCAACATCATTTTGAAGATCAGTGTGTGCATTATCTGTTGGGGGATAAATCGACCAATGAGGTGTGGCAATCTGGTATTTTCGGTGAGGTTGATAAACTGATTATTGGTCGGTTTTGTTCTATCGCTAGCGGTGTAGTGATTATGATGGCAGGTAATCAAGGCCATCGACATGATTGGATTTCATCATTTCCTTTTGATTTTTCAGAGTTTGGTGATGGTGTAAAAAGTGGTTTTGAACGTGCGGGAAATACTGTCATTGGTAATGATGTTTGGCTTGGGGCCGAGTGCGTGATTATGCCAGGGGTTACCATTGGTGATGGTGCTGTTATTGGGACACGAGCAGTGATCACTAAAGATGTTGAACCGTATTCTATTGTGGTGGGAAACCCTGGGCGATGCGTAAAGAAACGTTTTGCAGCACACCATATTGAGCAATTATTGGAGATGGCATGGTGGAATTGGTCGACATCACAACTAAAAGGGGCTATGGCTATTATGTGTAGTGCTGATATTGATAGTCTGTATGACTATTATCAAGCAATGGATAGTAGTAATACAGATGAATAATTTATTTATGAGTTAAATTAAAGAGAATTTGTTTGTGATCGGTAATGTTTTCTTACTATTTAGTATTCGCTGCAAGAATGCATAGCTGATAAGATTATTTTCAGTGTGTCTATTTTATTTTTTAATTGAAATTTAACTATCAAAAACGTTGTTTTTTTAATCGTTTTGGTGGATAAATCATACGATATTGTTTGCGAAAGCTTAAAATCTAAAAAAATTTATACCTCAGATTCAACTTAATTTGATTAAATGGTGCGGATTTATGCGAATTAAATCGATTTTTAGTCTTAAAATTGATCTAAACCAGTAAATTTTAAATTTTTAAGTGGTTTTTGAAACAAAAGTTGAGACTTTAAAAAAAAAATTGAGTAATATGATTGGCACGTACTTACTGAGTTGAATGAATATCACGCATTGAACTGAGTAAATCCGAAACTGGATGTTGTTATAAATCCGAAATTCGCCCTTAAAAATTCTGATGAGATAACCATGAGCAATTCTTTAGTTCTCGTAATCAATTCTGGTAGTTCTTCACTTAAATTTGCATTGATTGATACTGTAACCGGTGAAGCTACGTTAAGTGGTCTTGGTGAGTGTTTTAATCTCCCTGAAGCTGTCGTTAGCTGGAAAGTTAACGGTGAAAAACAAGAATTTAAACTTACAGGCCTTGAAGGTCATCATCAACAAGCAATTGATCGTATCGTTACATTGGTTGATGAGCTTGGAATGAAAGATAGTATCGTGACTATTGGACATCGTGTTGTACATGGTGGCACTAGGTTTAATTCAACTGTGCGCGTTGATGAGCAAGTTATGGCTGACATTGAAGCGTTGAGTGATTTAGCTCCGCTACATAATCCTGCTCATGTGTTAGGTATGCGTGCTGCAGCTAAAGCGTTTCCAACCTTACAACAATTTGCTGTATTTGATACTGCCTTCCATCAAACAATGCCTGAAAAAGCATACACTTATGCTATTTCTAAAGAAGTTAGCCAGCAATATAATATTCGTCGTTACGGCGCACACGGCACTAGCCACTATTATGTTACTCGTGAAGCAGCAAAAAGAATTAATAAACCTGTTGAAGCATCAAGCTTTATTTCAGTTCACCTTGGTAATGGCGCATCTGTTTGTGTGGTTAAAAATGGTGAGAGTATTGATACTTCAATGGGTTTCACCCCACTAGCTGGTCTAATGATGGGCACTCGTTGTGGTGATATTGATCCAAGTATTCTTGAATATTTATTAAAGAAAGGTTGGACGCCTGAGCGTTTACATAAAGAACTTGTTAGTAACTCTGGTTTCTTAGGTATTTCAGGTTTAACCAGCGATTGTCGTGGCATCATTGAAGCTATGGAAGCTGGTAATCACGATGCTAAACTGGCTTTTGAAGTCTTTAGTTACCGTGCTGCTAAATATATCGCTTCTTATATGGTCGCATTAGATGAATTGGACGGTATCATCTTTACTGGCGGTATTGGTGAAAATTCATTACCAGTGCGTAGCGAAATTATGCATCTACTGAAGATCTTTGGTTACCGTGAAGATGTTGCAGGTAATGAAGCCGCTCGTTTTGGTGCTGAAGGCGTTATCAGCCAAGCTGACACACCATTAGCGATGGTTATTCCAACTAATGAAGAATTTGTTATTGCTCAACAATCAATGGCGCTACTTAACGCTGAGGCGTAATAGTCATGACCTTAGGTGGAATGCTAAGGTAAAATTGTAAGCTGGAACATCGTTGAACAATTAACGGCTTTGGGCACATGACCAAAGCCGTTTTTTATTATTTTAATTTAATGCCGATATGATCGTTTTTGTGATATTTGATCAATATAGATTGTGAGTGTTGTTTTATTGGTCGCTTAATTATGCGACTTGCATCTCAAAATAAGTTTAGTTTTCACCGTATACCTTTAAAGATACTGTTATTTAAAGGGTGGTTTATGATGATAAGGATATTATTCTGATACTAATGCTGAGCAACCTGAAATAGCAGCAAGCGCTTGTACGACGATTCTGGTAGGTAATCAAGTGGCTGTTGATGGCTTCAATATACCTCAAATTCTGACTTTGATACTGATGGCCTTACGACCAAAATCGATCAAGATGAATCATTTCCGGTTTACTTAACCCCTAAACATAAACTTAGTGTCCATGATGTGATGCAAGGCTTACACAATCACTATCAAGCTACAGCTCATGATCCTTGCTGTTTTTCGTATTGAACATTTGCATGTATTGCTATTGGTGAAGTTCAATATATCGCTTATGGCATGACAGCTTTGAGTGTGTATCTAACGTTTTATCAAAGAATGACTCAGTGCCTGAAGCACTAACGCTTGGTGATAATAAGGCTGATAACCACTCGGCATATTGGAAATTTCATAAATTACAAACCTTCGCTTTGACAGAAGATTTAACCAATGAATTGTTTACTTGGTTAATGATTGATACTGACAAGTTATACAATTTTTCTGGCGCTTAAATGCCGTTTCTAAATGTGACAACTTAGATGTTACACGTGCTTAACATTTAAGTGTATTTTAGGTGTCTTGCTTGTTAATGTATTGTTGATCCGTGTATCGTTTTTGATAGTTAGCATTATAAGAAATAGATAAAGTAAGACATGATGAAGACTATACAAATTTGCAAGGATTGCTTATGTATATTCAAGCGGCAGTTTTAAATACGGGATATGGTCATCATCAATCAGTCAATAAAACGGATGAATTGGATATGATGATGAACATTCCAAATGAAGAATTATCACTATTTTTGTTAGAGCATTATGATGATGGTAATTTTGCTCAAGTTCATAAGCATTATAAAAAGCAACATAGTGGTATTTAATCACAAGTTAAAACAGTTATTATTTATAAAAAAAGGCCACTATTACTCTGAAATAGTGGCCTTTTTTATTTTCATCATAATAACGTTAGGGTTTAAAATCGCCGTTAGATATTCGTAATGCTAATCCGTTCATCACGCCAGTGAAAAATAATATCTTGTGAGTTAGTCTGACAGCCATGGCACGCTTGATTACAGTTTTTTGTGGCTTCACAACGCTCAATGCTCCCTCTTTTTATTAGATCATCGAGTAAGACTAATAACCATTGTGGCTCACTGTTTAATGTGTGGCTAAGCTGAGCCAAAGAAATCACTCTAGCTGTGCGTACTGCATTTCTAATGGTAATTAAGCTAACCATTTAGTGACACCCCTCACTTTTATGTTGAGCTGGTATTGTTGGCATTGATAATTGCCAATCCACTCGTTGGCTTAAATAACGGATTCCAATAATAAAGCTTATCAATAGTGAGGATGCGAATATTAACCAACCGACAGTGGTGAGTGGGTGTGCTGCAAATGTGGCGATTTGATAAAAACTAATAGCCAAAGCATAGGCGACAGCTATCCCCCAAAACGTTGAGAACCATGCCCAATTGCGGCCTATTTCTTTGGCAATAACACCGATAGTTGATACACATGGAACATACAATAAAACAAAGATTAAATAAGCATAAGCACCCACCATTGAGCCAAATTGATTATGCATTTTCCCCATCGCTGTGGTGTTCATGCTGCCATCTGCTTCACTGGCTTTAATTGGATTTTTAAAGGTTGTTAATGAGAAACTATTTTCAACCCCGTCAACCGTATCTTGCCATGCCGTTTTTAATTCACTTAGCAGGTTGAATGGCTGTGAACTATTAGTAACATTCTGATTTGCTAATTCAGCACTATAGAGAGTATTGAGTGTACCAACAACAACCTCTTTTGCTAAAAATCCGGTCAGCAAACCAACACTTGCAGGCCAATTTTGTTGGTTGACGCCCAATGGCGATAATACAGGTGTTACCCAGCGACCAATATCAGATAATGCCGAATCTTGTTGTTGGCCAGGCTCAATAACTCGCCCAGAAAACGTGACACTATTAAGAGCCATAACGATCATACAAATGGGAATAATGAGTCGACATGCTTTAACTAAAAAGCCTCGAAGACGGCTCCAACTGTGGATCAGCGTTGTTTTAAGACTTGGCACATGATAAGTCGGTAGCTCCATAATAAAAGGAGATGCTTCGCCGGTTAATAATGTTTTCTTTAATACAAAGCCGGTCAATACTGCGACTAAAATACCGAGTAGATAGAGTGAGAATACAATCAAGCTGCCCATTCCCTGAAAAAAAGCAGCAGAAAAAACGCCAAAGATTGCTAATCGTGCTCCACAAGACATAAAGGGCGCCATCATTGAGGTTAGGATGCGATCTCTTGGGGTTTCAAGTGTACGCGAGGCCATAATTGATGGAATATTACAGCCAAACCCAACAATTAAGGGTACAAACGATTTACCCGGTAATCCTATCGCTTGCATTAAACGGTCAATAACAAACGCCGCACGCGCCATATAACCACTGTCTTCTAATACTGACAGATATAAGAACATTAGCCCTATTTGCGGAATAAAAGGCATAACGGTGTTTATACCGCCACCAAGACCTTGAGATAAAATAGCGCCTAACCACATTGGCAGGCCAAGATATTGACATAACCAGGCGGTGCCATGAATAAATATTGCAGCAGAGCCTTCATCAAAAATGGGTTGTAGTCCGCCGCCAATATTAATTGCAAACCAAAACATTAAATACATTACCAATAAGAAAATAGGTAATCCGAGATAGCGATTAAGTACTATCGCATCAATCCATTGGGTTAATTTATGTTGAGTGGCTTGGTGATGGGATGTTGATTGAGCAATGAGTTCAGATACGGTTTGATAGCGAGCATCGGCAATGAGTAAATCTGCATGTTCATTATATGTTTGGTAAAGATCATTTTGATAATGACTAACACGATCTGGAATATTGGTATTTACTACATGATGTTGTGCTGAAATATCGGACTCTAGTAATCTCAATGCAAGCCATTTTTTCTTGCTGTCTGCAATTAATGTATCAGGAATATCAGCACTTAATTGATTGATCACCTGACGCAATTGGGTTGGAAAATGGGTTTGAAATGAAGATCGTTGTGGTGTGACGAGTTGTTTTTCGATCGCCGCTTTTAATGACTCTATGCCTTTATTTTTGTTAGCAATTAGGCATACAACAGGGCAACCTAATTGGTGTGATAATTTTTCAGCATCAATCACGATATTTTTTTGACGAGCAATGTCGAGCATATTAAGTACAACTAGACAAGGTACATTCATTTCAAGTAGTTGTAATGTTAAGTACAAATTACGTTCAATATTGGCAGCATCAACAATATTGACCACAAGATCCGCTTCCCCACTTAAAATATAGTCGCAGCCAATTTGCTCATCGACAGATCCTTGCTCGTCAAATGAGCTCATAGAATAAATACCAGGTAGATCAACAACCGTTATTGTTTGGTTATGGTATTGATATAGCCCTTCTTTTTTATCAACTGTTACGCCGGCCCAATTACCTGTTCGCTGTTTAGCTCCAGTTAAGGTATTAAATAATGTGGTTTTTCCGCTGTTAGGGTTACCCAATAAGGCAATACTATTTGCCATTATTATTCTCCGAACATAATGTTGTCATTAAAAGAGTACTAATAGTGAGAAGACGATAAGTATATTAGTGTGATTATTAATATATTTTATTTTAAACGGTAATAGATATCAATTACATTTGTGTCGCGTTTTATCGTAATAGTTAAATAATTTTTAAAATCAGTAGCTTTTATTTGATATTAAATTTTAAATGTATGGAAGTAATTATTACCACGTATTAATAATGGTTTATTATATATTAAGTATGGTTTTATATTGGAAGGGTTTTATTGTGATTAAAAAAGTTAATAGCAGAACTACTCATATCAATACAGCGTTTATTTGACACATATAATATTGGGTAACAGTGAATGAATCGTTACTGTGATGCTAATTATCCCAAAGGCAGAAAACAGTCACCTCAAGTCAGTGTTACTAAGTGGGAATATGAATATTTAATTTAAATGATGCTAATTTGACTCAATTGTTGTTTTTTGTGGTTATCTTTGTGATGTGATTAATATTTACTAACAGTTATTTGCTTCTGAAAATCATTGTTCTGGTTTATTATTACTGTGTTTATAATCAGTATGTGAAATGTTTTATGTGGTTTGAAAGCAAAAAAACAACAACAGTAGTGGATAAAGATAAATTGATTTCTGAAATTCATGATCTTGTTTTAAAACAATATAGTCAACATGATATAAAGCTAATAAAAAACATAACATCAAAAGGTAGTATTGAGTTACATTTTGCTGTCGCTGGTGAAGATGTGCTTCAGATGAGTATTGAATCTTCTGATGCTTAATTGCTTTTTTATTACAAGAATCAGCCATAAACATTATGGCTGATTATATTAAATTAATAATAATCTTGTTATTTTCATTATTATTTCATCATAAGATGGCAAAATAATGAATGTAATCAGTTTTCATTTATCGTAATTAAATAAATTCAATATACGGTGAATCAAAATTATTTAAGTTAGGAAATATAGACAATATTTGAGGTTCTGAGAGACCTAACCAACGACACAGTGAGGCATTAACCTGATCTGCTGCGATGGTTGGAATAATACGACCATTATTATAATTATGTTGGCTATTTACGGTTAATTGTGGCCATTCGCCATAAACATTATTACCTCGAACTGCGCCTCCAGTAACAATTTGGTGGCCAGCCCAGCCATGATCGGTTCCACTGGCATTGGCTTGTAAGCGACGTCCAAAATCAGACATTGTGATACAGGTTACTTGATCATTGAGACCACTATCTACCATATCAGCATTAAAAGCACTTAATGCATCACTGACTTGCTGGAGCAGCTGTGGATGGGTTTTTTTCTGATTCTTATGGGTATCGAAGCCCTCAAGACCAACAAAAAACACTTGACGTTGCTGATGCATATCATCGCGTGCTTTAATTAAACGACTGACCATTTCTAGCTGCTCTGCTAAATCTGATTCGGGGTAGCTATAATGACTTGGGTGGTCAGCAAGAATCTTTGTTATGGCTTCATTTTCAGAGACGTTATGCGACATTGCACTGGCATAATTACGCATATAAATATTGCTATATTTGCGTTGAGTAAAGTGCGCAAAGTAACCATCAAGACGCTCTTCGCTTTTCCAACCAGCATAGATACCTGAGCCGTCGCGGTTTACTACTGTCTGCTGAGCTGTCTTATAACGGAGTAATTTTTGACCTTGGTTTACTGAAATCAACGGTGATAGACTGCCGCTAGCACCAAGCATTTCCATCATTCTTCCTGCCCAACCATAGGCATTACCCAGATTTTCAGTACCTAATTGCCATAGGTCTTGCTGTTGGTTATGTGCCATTAGAAATTGTGGTAATGTAACCTTGGCATTACTGATATCATCTCGAGTGGTAGGCTGGACCAATTGACCTGAATTGATAATTGCCGTTGCATCACCAGACTCAAACAACGGTAATAATGATGACATATTATTATCGATACTGAGTGGTACACCATTAGAGGTGGTTAAGTTTAATGGACTTAATTGGGTTTCTGGTAAGCCCATTATAGGCCTTGCAGCTTTATAATCTTGGTAGGCATCACAACCCGGTGTGGGTACGATCATATTGTAGGCATCGTTACCACCAAACAGAAATACACACACTAAGGCTTTATTAGCATTGTCTGATGGTTGTATATCATCAGTGGGCGTGAGTGATGAGGCAAAAGTAGATGCAGACAGTGTTGTCGCACTAACAATGGCACTGGTTTTTAAAAAACGTCGACGTGATAATTTCATTGTTAATTATCCTTCACAGAAAAATTCAGGTGCAGTTGTTGCAATATAAATAGCGTTAATAAAACGAAGATTAAGCTGACTAGGTGAAGTATGTGTCGATAACGATCTATACATATAATCCTGTAAACTTTGTGACATCAAACCGCCAAAGAAACGTTCATTAATAAGTGCGACATATTCTGTTGTTCCCATAGAAAGGTCATTGAAATCACTACGATCCCAATGCCAATCTTTATCGTCTGTGTTCTTCCATTTTAAAATGTTGTACCACATTCTATTGTGGGTTCTACGCATGATATCGGTAGTAATAATGGTAAATTCAGGTGCTGCAAGGCCTAAATTAGCTATTTCACCTTGGGGGGCATCGTCAGGTTTATAGAAGTTAAATACGGTTTCAGCACAGAGTGCAGCTTGACCATAAGTGACTTCTGCCCATTGAGTATCCCACCAATAATCACCCACAGCTTGCATATCCAATGCACGTAACTGATTAGCAACAACAATAAGGGGCTCTTTTAGTAAACCAAAATGTTGATGTTCACCGTTAACTCCTTGTCCTGCACCATGGCCAAAGCCAGCCCAAACATCAGGGTCTGTTAGAACAGCTTTAATGGTGGCCTGTAAGTCACCACGTACACCATCGCCATTATCTTCAAATACATTAGCAACACGTTGAATATGATTACGGCCAGGGTTACTGGTTACAAAACGTTTAATAAGATGGATTGCTATAAAAACAGGGGTATTATCATGGTTAAATAACATATCAACCATACCATCAAGATCTTGGTTTGCATCTTGGCCTGCTGGGAAATGGTTCCCCATCACATTTTTTTCATCCATATCATGCTGACTGTTATCAGGTTGCATCGGATTGATCCAATCATGGCGCCAATTTTCATACTTGATATTCCAGCCACAGAGTAAACGTGACATATTCTCAACATCATCTTGATTATAAGTAGGTATTTTATTGCCATATTGATCTAGTACTGGCTCACCATATTTATCAAGTTGCCATAATCCGATGGTGAATAACTGCATGCATTCGCGAGGATAATTCTCGTCTGGAAAGGTATTTGTTTGTGGATTATGCTTTTTGCTACCTGATAATGTTAGGTATTGTCCCATCATGGCGCTAATGGTAATTTCTCTAAATAAGGTTCTGAAATTACCAAAAGCATTATCAACTAAGAGGTCATAATAATTGGCTAAGCCTTCATTTAATGATCCAACGCCATGTGAAGAGACCACAAATAATTGACTTAATGCATAAGCCATACGTTGGCGTAATTGATCTTCACCAGTAATAACACATTGCCACCATATTCCTTGGCGCATATCATCTTGGGCATTTATAAAATTGGAACTGCCGAGAATAGCTCTTAATTTTGGTAAGTGGTAAGTAGGAGGGGTCGAAAATTGTTCATCAAACCAAGCATCAAAGCCATTTTTTTGCAGATGTTCAATTTGCCCTTTTTTAGGACCAAATGAACCACGATAAAGAAATTTAGCGCATTGACGGCGGTCATCGCTGTATATTTTGGTGTCAGTCATAATTATTCCAGTCAGCACTTATATTGTGCCAATCTTATAGTGATATATATGGATCTTATTAAATAGCGATAATACGCTAAATTATTTCTTTAGGCATGACCGTATTGAAATGCTGACATTTAACTGACTTTTTGTACTATTATGTAGTCAAATATTAATAATAACTATCAATAGATATTTAAATTATCGTGAACGGAAGTTTTGTATTTTTATATTAATGCTGAGATAGCTATTATATTTTAATTGCTAATTAAGCTTATTATTAATTAGAATAAAAACTCTATCTTTACGGGTGGGAGATAATAAAAAACCCTTATAATTGTTTTAATTATAAGGGTTTTTATAAAATTTAGGTTCTTAATTTGTGAGTGACTGTCGTGCTAACTTTTTAATTTTAATTTCTTCAAAAAGTGCCACTATTGCCATTAATACACAACAAGCAATCGCTGCTGCTTTGATCGCTGCAAATGTACCAGTCCAGCCATCAAGACCAAAGAAAGGGTTGCCTTCAGCAATATAACCAAGACCAATTTTTGCAAATGAGTCACCGATTAAGTAAGCAAAAGTACCTTTAACACCATCCGCTGCAGCCAAACCTTGTTTAGGTACAAAGCCAATTGCAGCTACACCAATCAGGAGTTGAGGCGCAAATACCAAGAAGCCTAACGCAAATAACGATGCTTTATAGGCAAAAATAGAATCTGCATGTTGGTAGTAACCTAAGGTAAAGACGATACCAATCAATGCAATACAAGATACAGCACCACGGCGACCATTAAATAAGTCTGATAATAAGCCCCATAAACAGGTACCGACTAATGCACCTATTTCAAACATAGTAAAACCTGAGTTTGCTACGTCTTTAGAGAATCCTAATATTTGGTGCGCATATACTGTCGACCATTGATCGATACCACTACGTACGATGTAAAGGAAAACGTTAGCAAAACAAAGTATCCAGATAACTTTGTTAAACAAAACATACTTCTTGAAAATTTCCATCTTCGTTAGTTTGTTTTCTTTAACTGCATTATCTTCTTCTGAAATTTGTTCTTCAAAAATGTCTTCGACTGTACCAAGGCCATAGGCTTCTGGGCTATCGTTACCCATAAAGAAGCCAATAATCGCAATAATAATCGCAATTACAGCGGGGAAGATAAACATACCTTGTACGTCACCGCCAAAGAAGTAATCAGCACCAAACATTGCGACAGCTGCCGCTAATGCTCCACCTGCATTATGAGAGATGTTCCAGAAGCCAACCCCAAGACCGCGACGGTTGCGTGGTGTCCAGTTGGTAATAGTAACAACAGAGTTAGAACCACCGCCTGATTGGAAGAAACCTGAGGCCGCATAAAGGATAGTCATCATAATGAATTGGCTAGAACTTGGCCCCATGACTAAGCCCATACCAAGAATACAAAAACCTGATAGTAATAGCCCTAATGGCAAAATGTTTTTGGCATTTTTACCGCCAGACCAATAGTTTAAAATCGTTTTACCAACACCATAAGTAATTGAAAAACCTAAACCAATGGTACCTAGCTGAGTCAAACTCATGCCATAGTCAGAAATCATATCATTCTGGGCAATATTAAAGTTTTTACGTACCAAGTACATGGCCATATAACTAACGAAAACAACTAAATAGGACTTTAAAAAAGGAGAGAACCATAGTTTTCGACGTTCTTTTGGCGACAAGTCAAGCGTAGGCTTGCGGACGCGTTGAAGTATTGATAATTCCATCGGTAGAATCTCGTTAGGGCTTAAATCAGATTTGTATTTAATGAGACAAATCGCGGCAGACGAGACAATACCGATACAACAGGAAAAGGGATTAAGACTTTTTCCTAGTTTTTTTATGGAATTTTAAATCTCATTGTTAGATCACGTTTTGAGGTTTTTTTTAGTAAAACAGAGATTTCATTTTTGATGGTTTGTGTGGTTTTTTATAAATCTGAAAAACAATAGCATAATAATCTAAAGGCTATTTATTATATAATTGTCTTTTTTAGAGTCATTATTTTCTATTAATGTAATGCTTATTAGAAAATAAAAACATCATTCATATTTAAATGATAATATTAATTTCAAGTTTTATATTTCAATAGGCATTGTTATGAATATAACTCTAGATTATATATTCTAAGTGACCTATTTGAATTAGTACGTTGAAAAATAATAGGATTAATATTTAAACTATTATTATTGTTTATTTTTGGCTTAGATCACAGCTTAAAATTTGCCTATTTGTGATTTATCTACCATAGTTTAATTAACCTGAACTGAGATATATTATCGAGCTTACGGAGGAAACAAGCTGTTTTCCATCTAACTCAGGGATTCAGGTCCCGGTTGTTATTAGTAGACCTATTCAACCCGTTATTAATAACAATCAAGTTGCAACGCGTAACAGTAAGTTAAATACGTAAAAGCTTCTAAGGTAACACTCTTAGTTGTTAACAATTTGGATAGCAATACCGTAAAACTCTTGCTTCTTCGTCAAAATATGCGTCCATACATAGTTATCGGACACGCCAAGCTCAACGTAATGAGTGACGAAGCGTAACAAACTTGATGTGCCATGTAAGTACATTCAAGCGCAACATCCTAGCCGCACTGATATAGTGCGGCTTTTTTTATTGGTAGAGACAGGGGGCAGTTTTTAAATATCAATATATTAACTATTATTGTTGAAATTATTAATATATTGATATTTGGATGTTTTTTTGTTTTATCCACAAAAAAGTGGGTAACTATTTAGTTGAAATGTACGTAGGTGATTATTTTAGAGGCAATGAAACGTCGTTATAAACCGTCATATGTAAGGAAGCAATGATGCTACAGAAGTTACAACTGTAATCAGTCTAGCTTAAACTGTGAGTTACCACTGTCATAGTCACCATCAAATTGTGATCATACCTTTGTTGGTGTGGGTGATAATGAATTGTTGACCATTGTTGATGAGGTTACGTATTAAACGTTATAACTAAGGCTGTGTTTGCATCTGATTTTGTTAATCAGCAAAGTTTGACTAAAAATATTCAGAGAAAATAGCAAGACGATTATCGCTTATCAGCATCATGTCGATATAAAACAACAACACTGTAATATTTCCTGTGTGGATAATGTGTTAATGGTGCCGATTATATTGAGGTATTTGCTATGTTCAATGCAGCTGATGTTCTTCAGCCTTCTTTTATTGATCAACCACTCGATCGGTTATGGTCGTTGATTTCTCCCCATTATGATGTTGATGAATCATGGTGGTTGACTCAGTTATTGCCATTAGCTGCGCCCTCTGTTCAAGAGCGTTACGATATTGAGCAACAAGCCGCAGAACTCATTGCACGTGTACGAGCAGATAAACATGCAGTGCAAATGATAGACGCACTGTTATTGGAATATAGCTTAGATACCAAAGAGGGTATTTTACTGATGTGCTTGGCTGAAGCACTGATGCGTATTCCTGATGCAGCAACAGCGGATGCATTGATTCGCGATAAATTAACGGTTGCTGATTGGAAATCCCACCTTAAAAATTCTGATTCGTTATTTGTCAACGCCTCTACTTGGGGACTAATGCTGACGGGCAAAGTGGTTGGCTTAGGTCGGTCAGATAATGACTCTTCGTCTGATGTGATTAATCGGTTAGTGAATAAAATGTCTGAACCGGTGATCCGCCAAGCAATGCATCAAGCTATGAAAATCATGGGCCATCAATTTGTGTTGGGACGTGACATTAATGAAGCGATGAAAAATGGTAAATTAAAACGTGATCAAGGTTTTAGTTACTCGTTTGATATGTTGGGTGAAGCGGCGTTAACAACCACTGATGCCAGTAAATATTACCAAGATTACCTTACCGCTATAGTTGCTGTTGGCCGTGATAACCATGCTGCTTACAAAGGAGCAAATGCGAGCTCTCCTAATCCAACCATGTCGATAAAACTATCAGCGTTACATCCTCGTTATGATGTTGCGAGCGAAGCGCGAGTCTTAAATGAAATGTACGACTCTGTGTTGTCGTTGTTAGTCTGTGCCCGTGAATATAATGTTGGTATCACCATTGATGCCGAAGAAGCCGATAGATTAGAGCTGTCATTAAAATTATTTAAACAATTATATCAAGCACCGCAACTACGAGGTTGGGGGCGATTTGGGATAGTGGTTCAAGCCTATTCAAAACGTGCTTTACCGGTATTAGCTTGGGTGGCAGGGCTAGCTAAACAGCAAGGTGATGTGATTCCATTACGCTTAGTTAAAGGTGCTTATTGGGATAGTGAACTTAAACTAAGTCAACAAGGAGGATACAGCGCTTATCCAGTATTTACTCGCAAAGAGGCGACCGATACATCATATTTAGCCTGTGCTCGAATGCTGTTATCGCCAGCCTTAAATGGGGTTATTTACCCACAGTTTGCGACCCATAATGCTCATACAGTGAGTGCGATAGTAGCAATGGCATCGCATAAACATTACGAGTTTCAGCGCTTACATGGCATGGGGGACGCACTGTATAACCATGTGATGGCGATTCATCATCCACAAATTCGTATTTATGCGCCAGTAGGAAGTCATAAAGATCTGTTGCCTTATTTAGTGCGACGATTATTAGAAAATGGCGCTAATAGTTCCTTTGTGCATCGGTTAGTTGATGCTGATTGCCCGATTGCGGAACTGATAGAACACCCAGTTGATCGTTTAGAAAAATGTCAAACATTGCATAATAATTTGATCCCTTTACCTGCGGATATTTTTGGTGATGAGCGCCTAAACTCGACGGCAATTAATATCGATATTGACGCTCAATGGCAACCTTTTAGTACTGCCGTCGCCGCTTTTGTTGAGCATCAGTGGCAGGCTGTGCCGTTACCAATAACCACTCCAGATGTTACTGCAGAAATTATCACTGTGACCGCGCCTTATGATCGACGTGAAGTTGTTGGTGAAGTAACGTTTGCGACTGAAGTTCAGGTCGATGAGGCAATATCACAGGCTGCAAATGCCTTTAATGATTGGTCAACAAGTGCAGCTTCGGTCCGTTGTTATTATCTATGCTTACTCGCTGAACAGTTACAGCAGCATCAACATGAATTAGTCGCGTTATGTCACCGTGAAGCAGGTAAAACTATTCAAGATTCTATTGATGAAATACGAGAAGCGGTAGATTTTTGTCGTTACTATGCTCAGCAAGCGACACTGCGATTTGAATCTTCGCAACAGATCACCAATTACCATGGTAATGAGCAGCAATTACGCTATCAAGGTCGTGGCGTCTTTGTGTGTATCAGCCCATGGAATTTTCCGTTAGCCATTTTTATTGGTCAAATTAGTGCAGCATTAGCGGCGGGGAATACTGTTGTTGCCAAACCTGCAGAGCAAACATCATTAATTGCTTATCGTGCGATTGAGCTACTGCTAGAAACCGGGATCCCTGCTGGTGTGATTCAGCTTTTGCCAGGGCGTGGCGCGAATATTGGCCAGCAATTATTGTCTGATGAGCGTATTGCTGGGGTGGTATTTACCGGCTCAACACCAACGGCACAAGCTATTAATCGAACACTAGCGGCAAGGGCGTGTCCACCAGTCCCTTTTATTGCAGAAACCGGGGGGCAAAATGCCATGATTGTTGATAGTACTGCGTTGCCAGAGCAAGTGGTGCGTGATGTGGTGCGATCGGCTTTTGCTTCGGCAGGTCAACGTTGTTCTGCGTTGCGAGTACTTTTTGTTCAAGCTGATATTGCTGATCGAGTCATTGATTTAATTAAAGGGGCAATGGCTGAGATCAAGGTTGGACGTCCTGAACTTCATTGCACCGATGTTGGGCCAGTTATTGATAGGACCGCACGTAACAAATTGCTGACGCATATCGAAACCTTAAAAAACCAAGCAAAATTGATAACACAAACGCCGCTAAGTGCTGAGTGTCAGTTCGGTGATTTTGTGCCACCTACGGCGTTTGAAATCAGTGATATTACGTTATTAGAACAAGAACACTTTGGCCCTATTTTGCATGTAATTCGGTTTAAGGCTAATGCGCTATATCAGATTATTGATCAAATAAACCACACTGGATTTGGATTAACGCTGGCGATCCATAGTCGCAATGAGCGCACTTATCTCGATATAGAGCAACGTGTACATGTGGGTAATTGTTATATAAATAGAGATCAAGTTGGTGCTACTGTCGGCGTGCAACCTTTTGGTGGTCAGGGACAATCAGGTACGGGACCAAAAGCAGGTGGGCCACATTACCTGTACCGTTTTACTCAAGATTGCATTCTGCCAATAAATAACCAATAAGGAGTTATCATGCAGCAAACAGCAAATAATCTACAAATACTTATTGATAACAGTGAAGTGGCGATGCGTCGCTGGAATAGTGTTGGCTTTGATGATCGAGCCGCGATTTTACAACGTTGGGCAAAGCAGGTGCCGATGAATATTGGCGCTATGGTGAACTTCCAATGTACCAATGCGCTGCAATATGTCGCTGATACTGAATTGATGCCTGGGCCTACCGGTGAAACCAATGCGCTGTATTGCAGTGGCCGAGGTGTGTTTATTATTTCAGTGCAGCAAGGCATTACCAAAGAGGCAATTGTAGGCCAATTAACCGCAGCCTTAGTGTGCGGTAATTCGGTATTACTGTGTATTGATGATCAGCACTATGCTCTGCAGGTAAAACAGGAGCTTGAACAGTTAGGATGTAGTACTGATGTGATAACAGTGGTGAAGATTACTCAACTTGATGGGTTAGTTAATCATCCTCAAACCGCGGGTGTTGCTTATTGTGGCGATCTGCAAACAACGCAGCATTTGGCACGTCAATTGGCGCAACGGCAAGGATTATTAGCGCAGTTAGTGAGTGAACTTGATAGTGAAACGTTAGCCGTCATTGGCGCTCAACGATATTGCTTACGGTTTATCACTGAGCGTACGCGCACGATTAATATTACTGCTGTAGGAGGCAATGCGACTTTACTAGCATTAGGCAGTGGTTAATAAAAGCTTTGAACGATGACAATCGTTACTAGGGGCATTGTTATTGTTGCAATGTGATATTGAGTAAAAATGTGTATTTAGTGACTGAAGCAAGATAAATAAAAGCGCATTATAATTAACAGCTATATATTCATAATGTCTTTTTAGCTCATGTAATATTGAAGAAGGAATTTTATATGTTAACCATGATTGATATTGGTATTGATAACGCCGTTGCTTTTACGTTGTCAGGTAAAGTGACAGAAGATGATATGAAGCGTGTGTTAATGGATGCTAAAGCTAAAACTGTTGATCATGGTGGTATCGTGATCTACGAAGAAATTGACAGTTTTTCAGGCATTGAATTAGCAGCAATTGTTGAAGAGTTAAAATACCTTGTTCATGCTGGCTTAAAACATATTACTCAAGTCGCAGTTGTTGCTGATGCGAGTTGGATTGAAAAAGTGGTTAAAGTAGAAGATGCATTGTTTAGTCATATTGATATTCAATACTTTTCTTTTGCTGAAAAACAACAAGCGATTACATTTTTACAGCAGCAATAAATACTATAAGTTGTGAAACCCCCCTTGGTATCAAGCTAATATGATACCAAGGGATAAGTTTATATTCGCTTAAAAATCAATGAAGTATTAATGCCACCAAAAGCAAAGTTATTACTCATGATATAATCACAACCAATATTTCTACCTTGGCCTTGAAGATAATCGAGCTCACCGCAGCGTGGATCTGGGGTAGCTAAATTCAAGGTTGGGTTAAACCAACCACTGTTCATCATTTCAATACTTAGCCATGCTTCAATCGCTCCACAAGCACCTAAAGTATGCCCAAAGTAGCTTTTGAGACTGCTTATTGGAGTTGTATTGCCAAAAATATTGGCAGTTGCCTGACTTTCAGCAATATCACCTTTTTCAGTGGCGGTACCATGGGCTGAAATATAGCCGATATCTTGTGGCTGTAATTGTGCTTGTTGTAATGCCATTGTCATACATTGCTGCATGGTTTGTTGTTGAGGCTGGGTAATATGTGCAGCGTCGCAATTGGTCGCAAAGCCTACTACTTCCGCTAAAATCGTAGCACCTCTATCAAGCGCATGTTGATATTCTTCTAAAACTAATGAGCCAGCGCCTTCGCCAATCACTAATCCATCACGATCAACATCATAAGGACGTGGAGTTAAGTTGGGAGTGTCATTTTTAAGGCTGGTGGCAAAAAGGGTATCAAATACCGCAGACTCTGTTGGGCATAATTCTTCTGCGCCACCTGCAACCATCACAGTTTGATAACCATGCTTGATAGCTTCATAAGCATAACCGATGGCTTGACTACCAGATGTACAGGCACTACTTGTTGGGATCACGCGCCCGCGTAAGCCAAAAAATAACCCGACATTGACCGCTGTGGTATGCGGCATCATTTGGACATAAGTGGTTGCTGTGATTTCTTTGGTGGTTTTATCATTTAGCATAGTACCAAAAGCACCAATGGCAGGGGTGCTACCGATTGATGAACCATACGCAATGCCAGTGCTGCCGTTAGTGAGTATATTCTGATCTAATAAACCAGCTTGGGTTAGTGCTTGCTCGGTGGCAACAGTGGCGAGTTTAGATACTCTCCCCATTGCGCGCAGTTGCTTACGGGTATAGTGTTTCGGAACAGTAAAGTCGCTAATGGGGGCAGCAAGTTTGGTATTTAAACCATCATAAAGGGCGTAATCGTCCATATAGATCACGGCATTTTTACCCTCGCGCAATTTTTGTTCTATGGTTAGCCAATCTTGACCCAGCGCGGTTACCCCTCCCATGCCAGTGATCACTACGCGATGGTTCATACTAAACCTCCATTAATAGAAATCACTTGGCGGGTAACATAAGCAGCGATATCTGACATTAAATAACTGACTAAACCTGCTACTTCTTGAGGATCACCCATGCGGCGTAATGGTACTTGCGGTAGCGCATGTTGTTTAACATGCTCATCAACCATACCGGTATCAATCAGCCCCGGAGCAACACAGTTAACGGTAATTTTACGTTTTGCCAGCTCAAGTGCGAGTGATTTTGACGCGCCAATCACGCCTGCTTTAGCGGCACTGTAGTTAGTTTGACCGCGGTTGCCAGTAATACCCGATACCGATGCTAGCGTGACAATACGACCACCTTTACGTAATTGCACCATTGGCATCACACACGGATGAAGAACGTTATAAAAGCTATCAAGATTGGTATGGATAACACCATCCCATTCTTGTTCTGTCATCGCTGGAAAGGCTGTATCGCGAGTAATTCCTGCATTGCTAACGACACCATAATAGGCACCATGCTTGGCAATATCTTGTTCAAGATGCTGGCGACATTGGTCACGATCACTGATATCAAATTGAATAATGCGCCCTTGACCGCCCGCATTAATAATAGTGGCAAGAGTTGACTCTGCGCCTGCTTGATCACTCATATAATGGACAGCAATAGTAAATCCATCTTGTGCTAATTGGATAGCGATTGCGCGTCCAATGCCTTTACTAGCACCCGTAACAAGTACCTGTCGAGTCATGAAATCTTCCTATTGTTTGGTGGTAAGCAAGGTTGCAATTTTTTCTTCTGAAGGAAGATACGCATTGAGTTGGCAACTAGCAATAGTTTGTTGTTGATGAGTGATCTTGCAACTAAATACCACCATGTTGTTGTCTTGCATTAAGCGTTCGGCATGAATATCAAGCACGACCCCTTGCTTAAATTGCGCCCATTCGCTGTGGTAACGACGACAGCCAAGTAAAAATCCCATCGGCGTTGGTTTGCCTTGTTGCCATGCATGATAACCGGCCCAACTTGCAATGGTTTGTGCCATTAATTCAATCCCAACATAAGCTGCAACTGCGTGAGTGTGTTTATCAAAAAAAAGATTGTCTGAGCGGATTGTTACTTGGCAATGGACATTTTCCACATCAACACTGATCAGCTCATCGATTAATATCATTGGAGCTTCATGAGGCAATAATTGTGCTAACGGTGGTATTTTAGTCATTAACGTATCCAAAAATTAAGCTGATGTTATTACCACCAAAAGCAAACGAGTTACTTAATACTGCTGATGTAGTTAATGGTAATGGTTGTTTTACAAGTGTGATTGGCAGCTGTGGTTCTTGATGACCATCGTTTATTTGTAATGGTAACGGTAGCTGATAAGCCAAAATATACCAGCAAATTGCAGCCTCGACGGCACTTGCTGCGCCAAGAGTATGCCCCGTGAGTGGTTTGGTTGAGCTAACAGCAACTTGGGAGCCAAATACACGTGCAATCGCTTTAGCTTCCATCGCATCATTAAGGGGAGTCGCTGTGCCATGAGCATTAATATAGCCAATATCATCAGGTTTTAAGTTTGCATCAGCTAATGCATTTCGCATCGCAACTTCTGCGCCATTACCTTCAGGATGGGGGGCTGAAATATGATAAGCATCAGAGCTATCACCGCCGCCTAAAAAAGCAATGTTTTGGGGTGATAAACCTTTATGGTTATTGCTAATGTCTCGATTTTCAGCTCTTAAATCAGGAGTAAGTGCTAACAACATAAACGCTGCCGCTTCACCGATATTAATTCCATTACGGTTAACACTAAACGGATTACAACGGCTAGCAGAAAGTGAATCTAGGCCATGAAAACCATTGAGTGTCAGTCGACATAATGTATCTGCACCACCGACGATAACCGCATCTGCTAAGCCTGCCTTAAGTAACCGTTTAGCCGATAAAAAGCTACGTCCACTTGAAGAACAAGCGGTTGATAGGGTGTAAACCAAGCCTGTTAAACCAAAATAATCAGCAATAAATTGGCCGGTATTAGCTGGTTCTTGCTGGTGGTAATGAAAATTTTCTGGTAGCTGATCTTGTTCGGCAAGGTGTTCTAATGCAACTTCACCGTCACTGATGCCAGAGGTTGTCGTACCGATTATTACTGCAATACGATCACGACCAAACTGCTTAATAGCCTGTTCTATTTGGGGGGAGATTTGCTCTAATGCCGATGCTGCAAGACGGTTATTTGCGGTATTTTGATACGGGTATTGTTGTTCATCAATAGCGGCTAATGGCGCGCTTACTTGGCCAATAACTGTTTCACTGCCGTCATTGAGCCAGCCACGTACCGTATGCATATCAGGACTACACCCTGCCAGTAGACGTTGCTGAATTTGTTCAGTTGTGGCACCTAAAGCAGAATGAAAACCACAGCCACGAATATAGATTGGGGTTGCAGGTTGATTATGTTTCATAAAATTCCGTGCTGACATTATTGACGCTGATAGTGTAATGTTTTTATGGTGATTGTGTAATTAGGCTGGTGATTTACAAACGTAATTGTCCCTTTTAATTTATTCGCATTTTGGTAGTTAATATCGGCGATAACCATGCCTTTATCATCGATAAGTTGACGCTGGTTCGCGGTTTGCTTTAATTGCCAACCAATATGCTGCAACGGCTGCTGCCATGCTGAAAGTGGCCATAAGGTGATCATCATATTGAACAGAACTTGTTTTGGCTCTGGTAGGCTTGAACCTAAGCCCGGCATCACATAGGTAGTTAACTGCTGGTGAGTATAATCTAAGCTTAGAATACGCGAACCCCATGACGAAAATCCCGCTAGTGCTAATGCTTGTGGTGTGACTTGTAATTGTACCGGTAATTGATGATTGGTGTGCTGCCAGGTGGCAGTGATCAATTGACTGGCGGTTAATGAATAACCCAATTGTGCTGGTGTTGGTAAGGTAACTAAGGTGTGAGGCGCAATTTCAACTTGATTTGATTGAGGTTGAGAGATAGTCGCACAGCCTGAAATAAACAAGGTTGTCAGTAATGCAATCAAGAAGTGACGTTTACTATTGTTGTTTATAAAACGAGACATATTATTTAACTCCTGCTTTGGTCGGCGCTGGTGAAGAGGGCGTCATGGCCAAAGGCGCGAGTAACCATGCAATAATAATTCCTGTTAGTACCGTAATCCCAAAACTATGAATAGCTTGAGTCGCACTTAAGGCTAATAATCCAAATGATAATACTGTCGTTAATGCAGATAAAGTAATCGCTAATAATGTCGAACGGCGATGATGATCGTTATCGGTTGATTTTAATTCCGCAAAAAAGAGGCTGTAATCAATCCCAATCCCAAGGATTAATATTAACGCTAATAAATTAAACAGGTTTAATGGCGTACCACTGATACTGGTGATCGCAATCCCCGCACAGCCACCAATCACTGATGGCATGATCATTTGAAGGCCTTTCTTTAGCTTATAGCGCCACACTAACAAGGCTAAAATTACTATGGTTGCCGCAATTAATAACTCAGTCACGCGCTGGCGGTATTGTCCAAAAAGTTGTGATACTTCATCGGCTTTATTAAGGTAGCTTAACTGGCTATCTTGTGCCGCGAGTTGTTTAATTGCGCTTAGCTGGTTGACACCAGAGAGCAAAATAACCGCGCCATAGTTTTGCTCAGAAGGTGATTTATTTA
Organism: Photobacterium aquimaris; assembly: GCF_002954455.1. Classification (GTDB taxonomy): domain Bacteria; phylum Pseudomonadota; class Gammaproteobacteria; order Enterobacterales; family Vibrionaceae; genus Photobacterium; species Photobacterium aquimaris. Next base: position 222,591 of record NZ_MSCC01000002.1, on the reverse strand, counting down.
TTTTACCAAGCCAAGTAAAACGCAGTGGTTTTGATACTGGCGAAGCTAAATAATCAGCAATGGTTAACGGATGGAATGTTGCTGTAAATTGTGGTGGTTGGCTTAATTTTATTTTTTTATCTAGCTCAGAGCCTTGTTGTTGATATAAATGTTTAACTAATTCAAAGTTATGCTTTTGAGTTGCAATCGACGGCAAGTAATGACCGATACTTTGGTAGCTATCAAGTTTGTGATTAATTACTAACTTGTCGAGCTGTTGATCGACAGCAGCTAACTTTGTTAATAGCTCTTGTGCCGTTTGGGCTTTAACGAGCAACATTTGCTGACCACTACTCACTCCTGTAATTGCTTTAATGGTCGCTTCCTGCTGTTTGAGCTGCTGTGGTAATGCTTGTAGTTGGCGAATGTCGTCATCATAGTGAGTATGGTATAAACCGATCAGTGAAGCTGTTGCCAGTATCAATGGCACACTCCAACGAACGCTCGCTAGATGCCACAATTGTAGCCACGCATTAAGTAACTGACGACAAGGTAATGGTCGAGGTGAACATGGCTTAGATGCCAAGCTGGGATACCAACACACAACCGTGGCATAAGCGGCAATTAATCCTATTGCTGAAAATAACGATAATTGCTGTAGTCCAGGAAAAGGCGCGACTAGCATGCCTAAATAGCCAATCAGGCTGGTAATCAGGCCTAAGCTAATTGCGACCAAAATATGCTTGAGCCCTTGGTGTGGATTCCAATCTTTTCCTGCGGCTAATCTATCGGTGAGATAGTGAAATGCATAATCAATTGAGACTCCAATTAAGCTGGCACCAAACACGAGACTAAACAGATGTACTTTGCCAAAAATGGCGACGGTACCGACAAATGCAGCAATCAGACCACAGCTAATGGACAATAACGCCAATGCTAACGGTAATGGACTGCGATAGACCACCACCAATAAAATAAGGATCCCTAATAGTGATCCTAAACCGATGGTACTGATTTCTTGTTCTGCACTTTGAGTGCCGTGAGCCGCATAAAAAATCACCCCTGTATGTAAAATATCGACTTTTTCTGTTGCAGTAGAATACTGGTTAATAATCTGCTGTTGTAACGCACTAAGAGCCGGTAACTGGTGTTGTAATTTAACGCTATAGGGGGAACCTGCGAGCTCTGCAGTAATTAAAGCGTAATGACGTTGATGATATTGAGTGGTTAAAAAACCATGATTAAGACTGAAATGACCGCTTTGAGCGCTTAACTGGGTTAAAAAGTCACGAAATAATAAAAACGGATCGTGTTTAAGTTCAGCACCTGTCACTCCAGAAAACGGATTATACAACGCTTGTAATACTTGCTCAGTTTGTTGGTGTGGGTTGTGTGCTAACCGTTGCTGTTGTGCTGGGGTTAATAGCTGAAACCGTTTAGGGTAGTACAATTGTGCCCAAGCTTGTTGTTGGCTATTACTCATCTTTGCATCAATATTGGCAAATAATCCCAGTTTTGCCAGTTGCTGACTAAATTGTTCAGCAGCAGCGATCATGGTGGTGCTATTTGGGCTGCCAACTAAAAAGATCACCTTATTACTCATGCTGGTGGCGATATGATCAAACGCTTGTTGAGCGGCTGGATCTTGATCATTTTTGGGTAATAACGCCAGAATATTAGTTTCAATGGGTAATTGTTTATTTGCGGTGAGTTGGTAGCCCAAAGCGGCAACCAACAGCAACATAATGACGAGCCATAAGCGGCTAAGGTTAGAATTTGAAAACACGGTGTTCTTCTGTGGTTAGCGAGGCGGGTGTTGTGCGCTGATGGCTAAAAGTAATCACTGTTTTATCACCACGAATTTCAGCCAATGTAAGTTTATTGATGAACTTATTTCCTGCAAGAGTAATACGCGTAAAGACTTTATTTAATGGCGCTTGCTTAGGGATTAATACGAGTTGCCACTTATTGAAACTGCTGTTAGCGTCTGCATTATTGTTATCAGTCGCTAAGGTGGTCAGTTTCAAATTAAATTGTTGATCTAATGCTGAAGTATCACCATTAAAGAGGGCTAAGAAGATATGGCTAAAGTAAAACACCATCGGATTTTGAGTCGCTGACATAATTTGTGGCGGTTGATTATCAAATTGTTGGCTAAGTTTATTTTGGGTTAATACTAATGAGACTGCCATTGGTGCCGTTTGATGCCACCATAGCCCTTGATTAGCGGCAATGACAAATTTGCCATTTGACACCAAGGGTTGATTAAACATTGCCATGGTTCGGCTTTGACTAAAATCGCCACGCACGACCTTAGGAGCAGAAAGGGTCTGTTGGAGTTCGGTTAATGTCATCGCTTGAGCTGATAAACTAATGCTTGCTAACACAGCCCACAATAGCTTATTTCGCCACCATTTAAGCGTTGTAATTGAATTATTGATTTTCATGCCAAGCCTTTATTTTATCAGTAAAAACAGTGGGTGAGACAAAACACATTTCGTGATTTTCAATCCCGACAGCTACCTGCATTGTGTAGCCTTTTGTCATTCTGGCGTTAGTCGCGGCATCGTAGATAATATAATCAACCCGCAGTCGATTTTCCCATTCAGTCAGGGTTGCTGTTATGCGAATTTGATGATCAAACGGAATGGGTTTTATATATTTTACGCGTGTATCAATGATAGGCCATAAGTAACCTGAAGCTTGCATATCACGATAGCTATAATTGATTTTTTCCATCAATAGTCGGCGTACTTCCTCAAAAAAACGAAAGTAATTACCGTGATAAATCACGCCCATCGGGTCGGCATCTTGAAAATGGGTCGTTAACGTCAGCTCGGCAGTCAGTAAAGGGACAGAAGAATGTGAAGTCATGGATTACTCAATCATTGTTAAAGTTAAAAAGATACATCATCGAATGGCCTTGCACTAGGGTCAAGGCCACGTAAGATCAAATAGTTGTTAACCGATCATTCGCGATCAATATAATGACCAATGTTGATGTTGGATCTTATTAATGAAATGACGTAAATCTTGTTCTAATGGACGATCTTCAATCACAAACTCAAAATCATTCAGGACGGCTTGTTGCATCGCTTGTAACGCAGGGCTGATATTGGTATCTGTCAGCTGATGCTCACGTTTACGCAGTTCAATGGCTTGAGTTGCCGCTAATAGCGAGGCTGCAGTGACTTGTTCTGTCAATTGTAATACGCGTAAACAGTCGCGAGATGCAATGGTGCCCATGCTGACTTTATCTTGATTATGGCATTCAGTGGAACGTGAAAATACGCTCGCTGGCATGGTGTGTTTTAACGCCTCTGCAGTCCATGCAGAAATGCCAATTTGGACCGCTTTAAAACCATGATTAATTGGTTTACGCTCACCTGTCGCACCAGTTAAGTTAAAAGGTAATCCGTTATTGAACTTATAATCCATTAATTGTGCCATTTGACGATCAAGCAAATCAGCAATATTAGCTACTGCTGTTTTAAGCATATCCATCGCCATCGCAATATGACCACCATAAAAATGACCACCATGAAGTACGCGTTCGTTATCACCATCAATGATGGGATTGTCATTGGCACTATTGAGTTCATTTTCGATCATTTGGCGCAGCCATGGCAGGCTATCTTGCAGTACTCCAATCACATGCGGCGCGCAACGCAATGAGTAACGATCTTGTAAACGATCACTGTTACGGGGGGGACGTTCAGCTTGCAGATCTGAGCGTAACCAGCTGGCGATTTGCTGTTGGCCAGGGTGGGGCTTTACTGCAAATAAGGCTTCATCAAAGTGGAAAGCGTTACCTTGAATTCCCACTGACACCATGGCGGTGATTTTGGTCGCTAGTTGAGCCAGATACTCTGCGCGTTTATAAGCAATACAAGCTAATGCGGTCATCACTGAAGTACCGTTCATCAATGCTAAGCCTTCTTTGGGCTTAAGTTTGATAGCTTCGATACCCAACTCTTTAAACACGTCTGCGGTTGGGCGAATTTGACCTTGGTAAATCACTTCGCGCTCACCAATAAGTGTCGCTGCGAGATAAGATAATGGGGTTAAATCGCCACTGGCACCGACCGAGCCTTCTTGTGGAATTCGAGGGCTAATATCATGATTGATCAAAGTAACAATTTGATTGAGTAATGGGTGGCTAACACCAGATACGCCTTGAGCCAATGAACATAGACGAGTCGCGAGTACAGCACGTGCTTGTTGGCGATCAAGATCATCGCCTAAACCACAGCCATGAAAGCGGGTAAGGTTAAGAGGAAGATCATCGACAAGGTGAGTCGGGATCGCCACGGTGCATGAATCACCGTAACCGGTGGTCACACCATATATGACCCCTTCTTCTTTTAATAATCGCTCAAGAAAAGCGACACCACGATCGATTTTACTGGTGAATGCGGCATCAGTATTCATTTCAGCAGCAGCGCCATTACTGATTGCAACCACATCTTCAATAGTGAGTCGTTCAGCACCAAAGCGAATAGTTTGTTGAGGTATTGTGTGAGAGTTATTTGTCATCTTTTTTTCCACTAAGCTGCCAAAAATTAAAAAAGTTGTACCATTGTAATGGTGCTTGTAGCGTGTAGTGCTCTAGGCGAGTTGCATAGTGCTCAACAACTGTTTGTAGAGCGGCATTTCGAGTGGTGCGGGGTAATATTATTTGCTCACTAAATGATTCAAAATAGACATCGAAGTGTGGGGTTGTTTGGCTATCATCACGTAAGCCAAATAACAAATAAACCGGGGTTTTTAGGATCGCAGCAAGAATAAATGGTCCTTGTGGAAACGGCGCTTGTTGGCCGAGAAAATTAGCCCAACTGACGCGAGTCTCATTGGCAATCGAGGTACGATCGCCGACGATAACCACCCATTCTCCTCGTTCTATTTTTTGTTGAAGAATAATGGCAGTATCAGCGCCGAGTTGATTAACATGAATAAGATTGAGGTTAGAATCTGGATTGATTGCGTTTAAAACATGATTAAAACGCGCCGCATGCTCAGTAAAAACTAATGCATTAATTTTAATATTTTCATGGCGTTGGCTAAGGGCTCGACATAATTCAAGATTACCTAAGTGCGAGCCAAGAATGACCACACCTTGCTTACTGGCAACAATATTATCAAAGTGATGCTGACCATGAATAGTGAGATTATTGGCGTCATAGTCACCTTTCCAGGCGGCAAGTTTATCAAGCGTTGTGTGACCAAATGACAATAAATGCTGGTAGCTAGAAAGATTTGTTGGTAATTGCAGTTGTTGCTGCTCGGCATAGTGGTGCAATTGTTGTAAATAGTGCTCTGAAGCCTGACGAGCGCTTTTAGTGGTTAAATAATAATAACCAATCACTAATTTTAATAAACCATTGACGGCTTTACGTCCTAGCAGGCTATAGGTAGCCAATAGGATTTTAATACCTAAAATAGTGCCACGTTCGCTATTATTTGACCAGTGCAGTGAGCGTGAACGGCGACGTTTTAGTAACCTTGGTATACGCGGCAACATACCGCAGAATAATTTGGTATGCATCCAACTGATTTTAACGTTATCCCATAACGCATCAAAATGAGAAATTCCTCCTTTAGGATAGATAACTTTAGTATCTATAAACTGAATCTCGCCATTATTCCAATAGAAATACACCATTATTTCAGTATCAAATTCCATTCTCTGACTAAAATGACGCTGTGCTAACAGTGGGATTATTGGCTCGATAGGATAACTACGAAAGCCACACATACTGTCTTTAATATCGAATGATAGAGTTTCAACCCATACCCAAAAATGGGTGATATAGCGACCGTATAAGCGTGATTTAGGCACTGAATCGTCGTAAATCGGCCTACCTGAAATAATAGCGTTAGGGTGTTGATGCGATAGATGAAGTAGATCTTGTAATGCTTCAAGATCATGTTGTCCATCAGCGTCTATCTGAATCGCATGGCTATAATTATGCTGATGGGCATGGTGTATCGCTGCGATGACTGCACCACCTTTACCGCGATTTTTGGGTAAAGTAATGACAGTGACATTATTACGCTGTGCCTGTTGAGTAAGGATATCTTTGGTCGGCTGGTTACTGCCATCATCAATAATAATAATGGGATAAGCAAACGTGTCTAATGCATCAATAATAGCAGGTACAGTTTGGCCGTGGTTATAACAAGGGATAATAAAACAGGGATGAAACCAACTCATGCTGCAGCTCTCATGCTTATTCTGCCAGAAGAGTGAATGACTTGTTCGTTTTCAGGCGTTGTAGAACTAAAGCTAAAATGTAATTTTTGTTTGTCAACGATCCAATCAAGCGTCAGGTTGATGGTGCTGTTGGGTAAAATGGGTTGTTGAAATTTAATCACATCCATTCCTCCAAACGCGGTTGGCATATTTTGAAAACAATCCCGTGCAAAATGGACCGCCCAGTCAAGCTGGCTAACACCAGGTAACAACGCAAAGTTTGGAAAGTGGCCCTTAAAATCATCTAATTCACTATCGACACATAAAGTCATAACAGCATGATGGTCAACAATATGACGGTCAACTAAAGTCGGCATTGGTCTATTCATTGGTCGTTATTACTTATTGATTAGGAATGTTAAACAGATTTTCAAGATCACGAATCAGTCGTTTGCCTTGGCTATTTAAGGGAATTTCAGTCACTGGGCGAAAATGACGAGGAATAGCGATAGGCTCTATCCATTGGCGTAATTGTTGACGTAACAGTAACCAAAATTTACCTTTTCCCATCTGCTCTAGTTGCTCAACACCTTGTACAGTTAGAGTGATCACCGCACCAATGTGTATTCGTTGCTGATACTCTAACGGTAGGACTGCTGCTTCGTTGATCGATTCAAGTTGGCACAATCGCTGTTCAATTTCAGTGAGCGATATGCGTTTTTCTTCAATTTTAATGACGCGATCAGTGCGGCCTTTGAGTTCAAAATGATCATCGTCAACCAGTACACAGTGATCACAAGTCTGATACCAATGTTTGGCATCGACAAAAGGAGAGCAAATTTTTAAGCATTGCTCAACATTGAGCGCAATCTTAACCACCTTAAAACGTGACCATGGCGTGGTGGGCTGCTGTTGCTGGCGATAACCAATTCCCCCAGTTTCAGTACTGCCAAACACTTCAAAAGGCAGTGTCTTACATAATTGTCGACACTGTTGTGCCGCAAGAAAGGGCAGAGGGCCGCCAGATGAAAATATCGCCTTGTACGGTGTAGTTGTGACATGATTATTGAGGCGCTTTAATAATGCTGGACTACTGATTAAGGTGTTATTGGTTGAAGCTTGTGCAGTGACCTGTTCAGGATATTCAAGATTAAAGCAATCAAAACTACGTCCGCTACATAACGGCCACAGTACACGAAATAATAAGCCATAAATATGTTGATGCGAGACCGTACTGCAAATATGGCTGTGGCGTAATTGTTGACCCCAAATAGTTTCCAGTTGAGCGATTTCGTTATCCAGTAAATCGAGGGTTTTAATGATCGCTTTAGGAGTGCCACTTGAACCAGAGGTAAACAAAGTTAATTCAATATCAGTTAGCGTGAGTGCTGAAAAAAACACTTCAGCTACAGCTGGTTGCTGTGGCTCATTGAGTAAGGTTGAGATATTGATGGCGGCTAATGAGACACCAATAACCATTTCTGCATCATGTAACAGCACATCAAAATGCGCACTTAATTCAGCCAGTGCTGCGGGTTGATGATTGCTGGGTAATATCAGTTGCTTATTTGCATGAATAACCGCCATAAAAGCGACCGCAAACACGTAGCTATCTTTACAACAAACCGCAATCCGCGATTGTTCTATGTGTGCTAATTGCTGGCTTAAACCAAAAACATCAGCTCGAAACTGCGTCCATGAATGCTGGCTGAAACCATTAATTGCCACCGGATTAAGATGATGAGTAGGGCGTTGCATTAAAGTCGATAGTGAAATTAATGCAGCAGGTGTTATAGCTGTATCCATGACCGTTCTCGAGGGTTTATAATAAAAGTTAGTGCTTACTTAATCGGTGTTTTTACGGCGATACCACTGGCGAAATACCCACTCAGTGCCAAATAAGCTGCCTGCTAATATATAGCTGATAAAACCGTTATATAATGTCCAGATGTGTAATGACATCAGACAAGTAATGAAAGCAATAGTGCCATTGATAATAAAAAATACGCACCATATCTTCGTCACTTTACGGGTGTAGCTTACACCGCTAGCAGGTAAATCGGGTTCTTGTAAGCGTGCAATCCGCTCGATTAAGCTTTGTTGTTGCCATAAACTGCTACTAAATAGCCCTAGCATTAGTGCATTGACAATAACGGGGTAATAGAGCAACAACCCATGCTGCCGAAAAAGTGCACCTAATGTGACTAAGGTAATGCCTGCGCCACCGCTTAACCAGCCAATATATTTTAGTTCTTTAAGTTGCGTCTGCTTCGCTGCGATAATTCGAACAATAAAAAATACTGCCAATAAAGCACCAACGGTTACTATTCCCCAACGACTAATACCGTAATAAACGGCAACGGGGTAAGCAATTAACGCTAATGCTGACAATATTGTTAGCAGACGCATTATCATTATTAAGCCTTAAGTAAATCAGCAACAGCGATAACAACATCATTAACTGTACGTACCGTTTTAAACTCATCTGCTTGAATTTTTTTACCGGTCAAATTTTGTAAACGTACAACGAGATCAACGGCATCAATGCTATCAAGATCAAGATCTTGATAAAGATGTGAGTCTAAATGGATATCGCTAGCATCAAGCTCAAACAGCTCAACTAAAAGTGCTTTAACTTGGTCAAAAATCTGGTCGTTATTCATTTGAGTCATAATAATTACGCTTTGTTCTGGAAGATATAATCAGCAAGATTGGCCACAGATGCAAAATGTTGACGCGTGTTAGTGTCATCTGCATCAATAACAATATTGTATGTTTTCTTGATTGCTAGTCCAAGTTCGAGGGCATCAATAGAATCTAACCCGAGGCCATCGTTAAACAGAGGGGCATGGGTATCGATATCCTCAACGGTAATATCTTCCAAATTTAACACATCGATAATTAATGTTTTTAATTCTGTATGTAGTTGTTCCATATTACCTACTTCTGGTTAAGGTTAACGACAGTATAAATGTAGCTTAACTATCGGTTGGAAAAATAGCACTGGCTAAATGTTTATTAAGTTGTCGAGCTGCTGTAGTTGGAGAGTGATGCTCGGCTAAATACGGTGTGACACTGATTTTATTTTTTACTTCAATTAAAAAAAAGGGTTTTTGGTCGGGTATTTGATACCACTTTTGCTCTTTAGTTAAAAAGCTCGGCGATACCGTTATATGAATCACTCGTATATTAACCTGACTACGTATCGCGATTTGTGCCGCTCCACGCCGTAATTTTGCCGCTGCAGTGGTAGTTGTTCGAGTACCTTCTGGAAATATCAGTAATACATTACCTTGTTGCAAACGTTGATTACAGATATCTAATAGTGACTCAGGATCGCGGTTAGGAATATAACCCGCGGCCTTAACAATGCCCTTAATAAAAGGATTATGCCAAATAGCAGCTTTAACAAGGCAATCGCATTGAGGCAACTGCGATGCAATGAGTACATAGTCAATTAAGCTGGGATGATTGGCAACAATGACGCATTGCTTATCAGCTTGCAGTGCGGCTAAATTATCAAACCGATAATCAATCACTTTTAAAAATCGCATCGTACGACAAAAAAAATCAAACGTGCGCTGAATAATGGTTTGTACTTTCATTTCTCGTTGCTGAGCATTTTTACTGAGTCCTGATATTATCGGGAATACAATAAAAGTAAGCACTAATGCACCACAGCCAAACAGAGCAAAACAGCCACCGGTTGCAATAAGCCGCCAACATTTATTAAGCCACTGAGTGATAGAAACTGCTGTCATGATTGATGTTGCCACAGCCAGTGTTGATTTTGAGCCTCAATAGACCATTGAGTATTCTGATTAGCAAGATGCTTAATTATCGTCAGTGTTTGTGGATAACAACTCACAGTATGGTGGCGTTGAGTGGTTAATGTGGTTGTTTGTTGCCAATTTAACTGGTAGTTATGGCCTTTTGATACCACCATCGCGAGTGCAAAGCTTGGATAGTGATGATGTTCAAACTGTTGGTATGGTGTCGGTAATGGTTGATCAAAATCGACCACTAATACACGATGCTGTGGGTATTGATTGAGATAACAGGCGACTTCAATCAGTGCCATATGAAGGTTGTTCTCGCCGCCAGCTAATGATGTTACTGCGATGGGTTGCTTAGTGGCAATAGTGTATAAACCTGCTGCGGTATTATGGACTGATTGTGAAAAAGCAATCGGTGAAGCGTCATCACCATTAATAATATTGTTAATTAAATCGACGGTACGGTGTAATTCGCCATGACGACTGGCAAAAACAATATAATCGATACTATTTGATTCAGTGACCATCAAAGCGGCTTGCAGTGCCAATTTACTCAGTGGACTCATACGGCGGCGCATCATCGGGGGAATTTTATCTGCTGCTGGTGGTTGAGGATCTATTAGTGATGGGGTGTTAGCCCAACTCTGCCAATCTTGTTGGGTTGCTAAACCTGGGGCTAGGGCAATCCAATGGTCAATATTGAAATGAATGGTATTCATATACTCCACACAAACAGCGACATAATTAGGGCATTGTTAGCAATAAGACAAATAAAAATAAAGTTTATCATTAAATCAATTTGATAACTGTTTAATTTATCAGCATTAATTAAATCTTTTTATTTTGATGAGGTATTTTTTAGATTGTTGCTATTGTCGCAATTATTAATATTGTTTGTTTTTAAACAGTACATCTTGAAATCAGCCCATTAAAATAGCGATATCATTTATTTCCACTTTGATTATAGGCTCAGTGTGACAGGTTTTACTAACGATCCATTCAATGCATTAGCGGCGAAAACAGAAGCTCAAAAATTAGCTTTTTCGCCAATTGTTTTTCATACTGCTCGAACATTACGTGATTTAAAAATATTACAAGTATTGGATGATGCGGGTAAAAAAGGACTTAGTGCTGAGCAAATTTCCGTCGCGACCGAGGTCTCAGAATATGGTGTTAAAGTCTTATTAGACATGGCGTTAGGTGCTCATATTGTCACTTGGCAGCAGGACAGATATTGTTTAGCTAACCTTGGCTATTTTTTATTACATGATGGTATGACCAATGCCAATATGGACTTTACGGCAGATGTTTGTTACGCCGCAATGATGCATTTAACGGAATCTATTCAACAGGGTAAACCGGCTGGGCTTAAAGAACTCGGTGATTGGTCAACCATATACCAGGGGTTATCACAATTACCGTCTCAAGCGAAACAAAGTTGGTTTGCATTTGATCATTTTTATTCTGATCGTTCATTTCCGTTGTTATTAAATAAAGTTTTTACTCAGCCACCATTGCGAATTTTTGATATCGGCGGTAATACCGGCAAGTGGGCATTACAATGCTGTCAGCATAATAAAGATGTCGAAGTGACGATTATTGATTTACCTCAACAGATAGCTGTAGCCCTTGAACATGCACAGCAGGCCGGATTTTCTGAACGTATTAAGGGTTATGCCGTTGATATGCTTGATCGCAATCAAGCTTTACCTCAAGGGGCTGATGTGTGGTGGATGAGCCAGTTTTTAGATTGTTTTTCACCGATGGAAATTTTAAGTATTTTACGTCGTGTAAGGCAAGCAATGCGCCTTGATGCCAAAGTGTATATTTTAGAATTATTTTGGGATGCTCAGCGTTATGAAGCTGCCTCTTATTGTTTAAATGCGACCTCGCTATACTTTACTTGTTTAGCGAATGGAAATAGTCGCTTTTATCGTAGTGAAGATTTTCTAGAGTTGGTAGCAGAAGCTGGTTTTATTGTGACAGAACGCGAAGACGATATTGGCTTAGGCCATACGTTACTAACGCTACAAGCAGGATAAAATAAGGATAGTGATTGTGACTCAACAACAGCGTACGCAAGTCGTGATTATCGGTGCAGGCCCTTCTGGAGCTGTTGCTGCAGCATTATTACATCAACAACAGATTGACGTTATTGTGCTAGAAAAAAGCACCTTTCCACGTTTTTCAATTGGTGAAAGTTTATTACCTGCATGTATGGAGGTGATAGAGCAAGCAAAGATGCTTGATGCTGTTACGGCTGCGGGATTTCAGTTTAAAGATGGGGCAGCGTTTCGTCATCAAGATAGGTATACCACTTTTGACTTTAACGATAAATTCACAGTCGGACCTGCAACAACTTACCAAGTTCAGCGAGGACAGTTTGATAAAGTATTAGCTGATGAGGCGGTTACTCAAGGCGTTGAGATTCGTTACGAACACACCGTTGAAGCGATTGAATGCTTAGAATATAAGTCAGTGCTTACTGTCGCTAGAGCTGATAAAAAATCATATACATTAGAAGCTGACTTTGTATTAGATGCCAGTGGTTTTGGGCGAGTATTACCACGGTTACTGGCGTTAGAGAAGCCATCACACTTGCCACCACGCCAAGCTATATTTTGTCATGTTATCGATCATATTGATGGCGAAGATTGTTCGGTTGATTATGATCGTAATAAGATTTTAATATCCGTCCATCCACACTCTGCTGATGTATGGTATTGGTTGATCCCGTTCAGTAACGGTACCTGCTCACTGGGGGTGGTTGCTCCACCACAGTGGCTGGCCAGTTATGGTGATGATTCAATCGCAGTATTAAAACAGTTAGTTAATGAAGAACCGGGGCTAGCAACACTTTTAGCTGCGGCTGAATACCCAATAACAGCTGCAATCATTGAAGGTTATTCTGCTAATGTCACTCAATTGGCAACCTCTAATTACGCTTTATTGGGGAATGCTGGCGAGTTTTTAGATCCGGTATTTTCTTCAGGTGTCACTATTGCAATGAAATCAGCGCAATTAGCAGCCAAAGCATTAACGCGTTCATTCGCCGGTGAGAAGGTTGATTGGCAATGCGATTATGCACAACCTCTTATGTTAGGTGTTGATACGTTTCGTACCTATGTAGAAGGATGGTATTCAGGTGAGCTACAGCGTGTGATTTTTCATTCCAATCCTGATCGTAAAATTAAACAAATGATTTGCGCTATTCTTGCAGGTTATGCATGGGATACTAACAATCCGTTTGTGACTCAATCGCAACGTCGATTAGCGGTTGTTGCAGCCCTTTGTGCAGATTAAGTAATGACATCTAACTAGCCGTGATATTCAACATTCAATGAGTGATGAATATCGCGGCTTTTTTATTCGTGATAGTTAGCGGACCATATCAAGGTATAAGCTTTCAACTTTTGTACGTGCCCATTCGGTCTTACGTAAAAATTTGAGGCTTGATTTGATGCTTGGATCATCATTAAAGCAACGAATGTTAATCCGTGCCCCTAATTCATTCCAGCCATAATGCTCAACAAGTTCAATCAATACTTTCTCTAACGTAATGCCGTGTAGCGGGTTATTTTTCTGTGTCATGTTATATGCCGTCTTAGTGACTTATTTAAAGGTACGTCGTTATTAGTGCCTAGTGTAACTGACAATACGGTGATCCTCTATGTTGTTTTAGTAGTGGCAAGCAAAATTTGACATTCAAATATAAGCTAACAATATTAACAGCCGTAAAGGTATTTAATAATTTTAACGTTGAATATATGACAAACTAAATGGCACCGACTGAGAATAAAGGCGTTGCTTTATATAGAATAAGTGTTGCTTATTATGATGTTCAAATGAGTTGAATATTATAATGATGATGAAGTAACAACTTAATTATTGTTGGCCGTTTATTATTAATATGACTGTAATAACTTAATCGGTGGCTGTTTATTAATATTATTGGATTTTTTTCTTCGTAACAGAGCATATTTTTGATACTAATTTCCAGCTAAATTATTGGTTGGTAATTGCAAGAACTCACCATGAACCCTGCAAATAATAATGCCTTTTGTTCTTATGTTTATATATTCAAGTAATGAATAATTATAGCGCTACCATGAATTTATTTTGCACTGGCGATGAACTGTTTAGTGGTCTTCTTTGGCTGTTTTTTATACATTTAGAGCATCCTGAACCACGTAAATGTGCATCAGCTCGTTGACTAAAATCGCCATGAATAGCGCATGTTATAACCCTTTTGTGAAGTACTCCTGTATAGATGAAATGATCATATTTATAAAGGTTGTTATGAACTTGAGTTGTTTTCTTAATGTAGTTACTTTGTGATAATAAGTGCAGTGAAGCCCACGTTGGACCCCCTTTTCATGCTAGGTGTGCGTTTGGTGTTTGGTTAAAAATACCGTGAATCTGACAGTGGGTACTCCCTTTCTGTAATGTACCGTTATATACCAATTCTTGGTAAGTATATTTTTTGCCATGAATGGTGTTAGCGCACTCAATAAATTGACCAATAGTCAACTTTTTGGTGCCAGAACAGGCTTGGTAACCATATTCAGCGAGATGAACATCTGACCGTTGTTGAAAATTTCCATAGATTGGACAGGTAATAACACCTACCGTTTTGGCGTTTATGTAATCAAAAAAAGTATAACTGTATTTTTGATTATGGCGTTTTTTTGGCTTTATCGATGAAGATGATGGTACTTTTTTTATTTGGTTGATGTTGTTTAATTGAGTTGTTTTTGTTAACTGGAAAATAAAATATCAATAGCCAATGTTTTGTCAGTGGAAGGTAAATAATGCAATTTCTGATGAAGTAACGCTTTTTTAAACGAGGCTGAAGCAGGAATGATAAAAATACAATGTAAATAAAGATTAAAAAATGTTAATGATTACTTATGCGTAATACGCACATGATAATCTCGATCTTGAGTATCAACATCAAGAGCTAAAAATGGTAATCATTGTTTGCATTTATTTTGATGGCTATCACAAAACTGATCACGTAGATTTTGTGGTGCAGATGATAGGCTGAAAGATATTGAAATATAAGCCTATTAGTAAGCACCTCATAATATATAAGTTTCTATTATATATTTAATGGAGCTGCATAATTGAATGTTTATGATGATAAGACATTATTTTAGTAATTATTCAGTTTTATACTTCGATAAGATTTTTTGAAGTGTAAGTGCTGTTTTAATTAATTATTTTATATTATCTGTAATAAACACAATTAAGATAAGGAGTCGTAATAATAAAAGTACAGACGGTGTAGAGGATTTAAATATGAAAGCAGGCTCAGGGTGTAACGATATTCTTTCTGCAGCAAAAGTCATATTACTCGGACAGTTAATACTTGGATGTTTATTTACATTATTCATTTGTATTACAAATAATGCGTTTGGTGTGAAATCTGCAATTATAGGTGTAGCGATTGCTGTTATTCCTTCTTTGCTGGGGCTAGTGAGCGCAGCATATAAATTAAAGAAGAATGATGAAGTTAATATCAAATATTTAGCCAAGCTGAATTCATTAGTTAAATGGGTTTATACCGCGGTAATGATATTGGTAGTGGTTCGTTTTATACCGGTTAATAGCGAAATTATGTTGCTGGCTTATAGTGTTACATTTTTAGGATGCTTTTTAACTCCGATACTTAACAAACCTCAATTTAGGATGACGTAAGGTGGAATCAGTAACTACCGCTCACGATTATATTGAGCACCATCTAACATTCTTCACTGTGGGTAAGGGTTTTTGGAGCATTAACATTGACTCCATGCTCATGGTTTGGTTGTTAGGTTTACTGTTTATCGGTGTTTTTCGATATGTTGCATCACGAGGAACCTGTGGGGTTCCGGGTAAGTTGCAATGTTTTATTGAAATAACCTATGAATTTGTAAATAACCTTGTTAAGGAAATTTTTCAAACAAAAGACAAGTTAATTGGGCCATTGGCATTAACTATTTTTGTTTGGGTTTTTCTTATGAACACAATTGACTTATTGCCAGTTGATTTTATTCCAGCATTTGCTCGCTTACTTGGTTTTGAGCATTTCCGTGAATTACCTTCTGCGGATGTCAATGTGCCTATGTCGATGGCGATTGGTGTGTTTATGTTAATCATAATTTACACACTAAAAACAAAAGGATTGCGTGGTTTTATTAAAGAACTAACGACACAACCTTTTGAAAGTCCATGGCTTTACCCAGTGAATTTAGTTTTGGAGTTAGTAACACTAATATCAAAACCAATTTCTCTCGGTCTTCGATTGTTCGGCAACATGTATGCAGGTGAGATGATTTTTATCCTTATTGCATTAATGCCGTGGTGGATGCAGTGGGCGCTTAGTGTTCCATGGGCACTATTCCACATTCTTATTGTGTTCTTACAAGCGTTTATCTTCATGGTATTAACGGTTGTTTATTTGGCAATGGCCACAGAAGAACATTAATAAATTAAGTTCGATTTGAGTTTTAACTATTTAATAATTTTGGAGTCATTCATGGATATTGTAAGTGCAGTTCTTTATGTTGCTGGTGCACTACTGATTGGTTTAGGTGCGGCGGGTGCGGCTGCTGGTATTGGTAACTTAGCAGGTAAATACCTTGAAGGTGTTGCACGTCAGCCGGACCTTATGCCGATGCTACGTACACAGTTCTTTATCATGATGGGTCTTGTCGATGCGGTTCCTATGATTGGTGTTGGTATTGGTCTTTACATCATCTTTGCTGTGGCTTAATAGCCAGAACTACCGTTATAAATCATAACGTTATTTAAATAGTGAGGATGGTATGAATTTAAATGCAACCATGCTTGGTCAAGCAATTTCTTTTGTGATTTTTGTTTGGCTATGTATGAAGTATGTCTGGCCGCCGCTAACTGCGTTAATTGAGCAACGCCAACGTGAAATTGCAGATGGGCTTATTCATACAGAAAACGCAGCTAAAGAACTCGACATCGCAAAAGCGAATGGCGCAAAAGTTTTAGAAGATGCGAAGAAAAGTGCGAGTGAGTTAGTTGAGCAAGGTAATAAGCGCCGAGCACAGATTATCGAAGATGCCCACGCTGAAGGCGAGAAAGAAAAAGCCCGTCTTGTAGCGCAAGGTCAAGCAGAGTTAGAAAGCGAACGTAATCGCATTCGTCAGGAACTACGTGCTGAAATGTCCGATATGGTCATTGAAACGGCTCAGAAACTGATTAATCGCAATTTGGATACTGATGCTAACCGCGATCTTGTTAATAAACTTATCACGGAAATGTAACTGGAGAGCACATTATGTCAGATCCACTAACCATTGCTCAGCCCTATGCCAAAGCTGCATTTGATTATGCAGTTGCTAATCAGGCATTAGAACAATGGGAGCAAATGTTGACCATCGCAGCAACGGTTGCTAGTCAACCAATCATTGCTCAGCAGATTGAAGACAGCGAACAGTTAGGTGCTAGTGACTCAGAAGCGTTTACTGACATGTTCTTGGGCGTTTGTGAAGGTCTACTGGATGAACATGGCCAGAACCTGATCAAAGTAATGGCTGAAAATGGACGTCTAAATGTGATCGTTCAGGTTGTCGAACTGTTTCATGAGCTTAAAGATGATTATGAGCGCATGGTTACTGCGCATGTCACTACGACTGAGCCATTAAGCATTCAACAACAAGCCAATTTAGTACAGGCGCTGCAAAAGAAATTAAATCGCAGTGTTGAGCTTGATTGCCACATCGATGAAACGCTAGTAGGCGGTATGCTGATCAAAGCTGGAGAACTGGTGATTGACGGTACGCTTAAAAGCTCTATCAACCGACTCGCAACGAGCCTTCAGGTGTAATAGGTAATAGATATGCAACTAAACTCGAATGAAATTAGCGATTTAATTAGACAACGAATCGCCACCTTCAATGTGACAAGTCAAGCACGTAACGAAGGGACTATCGTCTCTGTAAGTGACGGTATTATAAATATCAATGGTCTTGCTGATGTTATGCAAGGTGAGATGATTGAACTACCTGGTAACCGCTATGCATTAGCGCTTAACTTAGAGCGCCACTCTGTGGGTGCGGTAGTGATGGGTCCGTATGCTGACCTTGCGGAAGGCATGAAAGTAACAGGTACTGGCCGTATTCTTGAAGTACCTGTAGGTAAAGGTTTATTAGGGCGTGTAGTTAATACCCTAGGCCAACCAATTGACGGTAAAGGCGCTATAGACAATGACGGTTTCGCACCGGTAGAAATCATTGCCCCTGGTGTTATTGACCGTAAGTCGGTTGATCAGCCTATCCAAACGGGCTACAAAGCGGTTGATGCGATGGTACCAATCGGTCGTGGTCAGCGTGAGCTTATCATTGGTGACCGTCAAACAGGTAAAACAGCGATGGCGATTGATGCCATCATTAACCAGAAAGATTCTGGCATCTACTCGGTATATGTTGCGATTGGTCAAAAAGCGTCAACTATTGCTAACGTAGTACGTAAGCTAGAAGAAAATGGCGCTCTACAAAATACTATCGTCGTAGTTGCATCGGCATCAGAAGCGGCTGCACTACAATACCTAGCCCCTTATGCGGGTTGTACTATGGGTGAGTATTTCCGTGATCGTGGTGAAGATGCGCTAATCGTATACGATGATTTATCGAAACAAGCGGTCGCTTATCGTCAAATTTCACTATTGCTTAAGCGTCCACCGGGTCGTGAAGCCTTCCCTGGTGATGTGTTCTACCTTCACTCTCGTCTATTAGAGCGTGCATCACGTGTAAATGCTAACTATGTTGAGCGTTTCACTAACGGTGAAGTAACAGGTAAAACCGGTTCATTAACCGCACTACCAATTATCGAAACCCAAGCAGGTGACGTATCAGCATTCGTACCAACAAACGTAATTTCGATTACTGATGGTCAGATCTTCTTGCAAACTAACTTGTTTAACGCAGGTTTACGTCCAGCCGTTGACCCTGGTATTTCGGTATCTCGTGTTGGTGGTGCCGCTCAAACTAAAATCATTAAGAAGCTGTCAGGTGGTATTCGTACCGCACTCGCGCAATACCGTGAATTAGCCGCATTTGCGCAGTTCTCATCGGATCTAGATGATGCAACCCGTAAGCAGCTTGACCACGGTGAAAAAGTAACAGAGCTGATGAAACAGAAGCAGTACGCACCGATGTCAGTGGCGGAGCAAGCACTTGCTATTTTCTCTGCTGAAAAAGGCTACTTGAACAGTGTTGAGTTATCACAAATTGGTGCATTTGAAGAAGCATTGATGGCATTTGCAAAAAGTCAGCACGCAGAGTTGCTTGCCTCAATCAATGAATCAGGTAATTACAACGATGATATTGAAGCAAGTCTGCATCAGCTTCTAAAAACATTCGTTGATACGCAGTCGTACTAAGTAACGCGAATACTTTCCGTCCGAACGACGCAGTATGAATGTAGATAGGAGCTAACCATGGCAAATGCAAAAGAGATCCGCACTAAAATCGCTAGCGTACAAAATACGCAAAAGATCACTAGTGCAATGCAAATGGTTGCCGCAAGTAAGATGCGTAAAGTTCAACATAACATGGAAGCAACCCGCCCTTACGCTGAAAATATGCGTAAGGTGATCGGGCACTTAACTTCCGGTTCGTTGGAATATAAGCATCCCTATCTTGAAGAGCGAGAAGTTAAACGAGTAGCTTACATCATTATTTCCTCAGACCGAGGATTGTGTGGTGGTTTGAACATTAACTTGTTCAAGAAAGCCATGGCAGATATGCGCCAATGGCGAGATCAAGGGGTTGATGTAGATACCACCTTGATCGGCTCAAAAGCAATTTCGTTTTTTCATCGCTTCGGCAACGTGATTGCACAAACATCAGGTATTGGTGACTCACCAAAACTCGAAGATATTTTAGGCCCGGTTAATGCCATGTTGGAGTTTTTCGACCAAGGAAAAATTGACCGTTTGTTCTTAGTTTACAACGAGTTTGTAAACACAATGGTGCAAAAGCCAAAGGTAACTCAGTTGTTGCCTAACCCAGAGCTTGAACAAGACGCGTCAGATGATGTGAATGAAAAAAGTCGTTGGGATTATATCTATGAGCCTGATCCTAAACCGATCCTAAATGAATTGATGCTTCGTTATATCGAATCACAAGTCTATCAAGGCACCGTTGAGAGTATCGCTTGTGAACAAGCAGCACGAATGGTTGCAATGAAAGCGGCAACAGATAATGCGGGTGAGCTGATTAATGATCTTCAGCTGGTATATAACAAAGCTCGTCAAGCAGCAATCACCCAAGAGCTAAGTGAAATCGTAGCTGGGGCACAAGCCGTTTAAACAGAATTTTAAGGACATCAAATGAGTACTGGTAAGATTGTCAAAGTCATCGGCGCTGTCGTTGACGTTGAGTTTGATCAAGATAGCGTGCCTCGAGTATATGATGCGCTTACCTTAAGTGACAGTGAGCATGCAGCACTTGTATTAGAAGTACAGCAACAAATTGGTAGCGGTGTCGTACGTTGTATCGCAATGGGTTCATCAGACGGTCTTCGTCGTGGTTTGGAAGTGGTTAATACTAATGCGCCAATTTCTGTGCCTGTAGGTGAAGAAACTCTTGGCCGTATCATGAACGTATTGGGTACCCCAATCGATGAGTGTGGCGACATTGGTGAAAAGAAAAAATATGCGATTCACCGCGCAGCACCATCATATGAAGATCAATCTAATAGCTCTGAGTTGTTAGAGACTGGCGTTAAGGTTATCGATCTTATTTGCCCATTTGCCAAAGGTGGTAAAGTTGGTCTGTTTGGTGGTGCGGGTGTAGGTAAGACCGTTAACATGATGGAGCTTATCAACAACATCGCCAAAGCACACTCAGGTTTATCGGTATTTACCGGTGTGGGTGAGCGTACCCGTGAAGGTAATGATTTCTACTACGAAATGAAAGAAGCTGGGGTACTTGATAAAGTTGCCATGGTTTACGGTCAGATGAACGAGCCACCGGGTAACCGTCTACGTGTGGCACTAACAGGTCTAACTATCGCGGAAAGTTTCCGTGATGAAGGTCGTGACGTACTGCTTTTCATCGATAACATCTACCGTTACACACTTGCAGGTACCGAAGTATCTGCACTGCTTGGCCGTATGCCATCAGCGGTAGGTTATCAGCCAACATTGGCTGAAGAGATGGGTGTACTACAAGAGCGTATTACCTCAACTAAAACGGGTTCTATTACGTCTATTCAAGCGGTATATGTACCTGCCGATGACTTGACTGACCCATCACCAGCAACAACCTTTGCTCACTTAGATGCAACCGTTGTACTGTCACGTAATATCGCCGCATTGGGTCTATACCCTGCGATTGACCCATTGGATTCAACTTCACGTCAGCTTGATCCATTGGTTGTTGGTCAAGAGCACTATGATGTTGCCCGTGGTGTACAAACGGTACTTCAGCGTTATAAAGAACTGAAAGATATTATTGCTATTTTAGGTATGGATGAATTATCTGAAGAAGATAAATTAACGGTATCTCGTGCACGTAAGATTGAACGTTTCCTAACTCAGCCTTACCACGTAGCAGAAGTATTTACTGGTCAAAAAGGTATTTTCGTTTCTCTTAAAGAGACTATCGCTGGCTTTAAAGGCCTATTAAGCGGTGAGTATGATGATATTCCAGAACAAGCATTTTTGTACTGTGGTAGCATTGAAAATGTACTCGAAAAAGCGAAAACCTTATAAGGCTTGAGGAGGCATTATGGCTATTGGCGTTACCGAGAACACGTTCCAACTCAATATCGTAAGTGCTGAGGGACCCTTGTTCTCTGGTCCAGCTCACGCGCTGGCAGTTTCAGGCTCCGATGGTGAGTTGGGTATTCGCCCTGGTCACTCTCCTTTATTGAGCCGACTAAAACCTGGTGTAGCAAGCTTCGTCACAGATTTAAAGGATCCCGAAGAAATCCTTTATATCTCAGGCGGAATAGTTGAAGTTCAGCCCAACGTAGTAACTGTACTTGCCGATACGGCAATGCATGGGAAGGACATCGATCAAGCCCGCGCTGATGAAGCTCGCCGCGCCGCCGAAGAAAACATCAACAAGCATGCTGATGATGTTAACTTCGCCATGGCGGAAATGGATCTGGCGAAAGCAATGGCACAATTACGTGCAGTTGAATTAACCCAGAAACAAATGCGCCGTTAAATCAGTTGGAATAATACGCTAACAGCACCTTGTGGCTAAATCACCATAGCGATTAAGGTGCGGTTATTGTCTTATGCTTACTGCTTGCTGTCTCTATAGGTCTCCAGCCTAATACCAAGGGACAAAATAATAAAGATACAGGATGTTATTTATTATTGGTGAACGTAAGTTTACCGTCACTATCTAAAGCCCCTGCACTGTACCGAGTGTAGGGGCTTTTTTTATTAATAATAGAATTTAAATATCCAGTTAGGGAGAATGGCACAAGTCAAAATCGTTAATAGCGCAAATAATAACAATCCGTAGTGGCTAGTTGTTGGTTTTTCAAATAATAACGTTGTTGTTGAATAAATTGTTGTTGTTGGGCTGTATTTTCTCCCCAGATATAACTGGTTAAAATACCGAAGAATATAAATGTAAATGTTCCAACAGGGGCAAACCACGGCCATGCAATATCTAAGTATCGAATAATAAAAATAGCTATTATGCTAAATATACTGCCAATGATGACGCCTTTTTCATTAGCATTTTTGAAAAAAAAGACCTAAAATAAATGACCCTAAACGAATCCCTACAAAAATCGAAGTTAGACTTGCAATTGTTTTAAGTACTGACTCATTTGAAATAGACATTAATGCAGGAATTATAACGAGAGTTGCAGCTCCAAGACTCATTTTTCGAGCGATATTGTCATAATGTATGTCTTGTTTATCTTTATGAAAAAAACGCTTATAAATATCAAATGTTGCCACTGTTGCTATTGAATTATAAGTAGAATCAAGCGTTGACATTGCTGCTGCGGCTAAGGCAGAAATAATCAAACCAATAATTATTGGATTGGTGTGATTAAATACAAAATCGAGAATAATTTCGTTACTATTTATAAAGGTTTTATTTTGATAAAAAATATTAAGTAATATACCGAATATTGAAAAAAACAAATAAATAAAGAAAGCGCCATAGCCACATAAAAGCATTGATTTTTGTGCTGTTTTTACACATTTAGTTGCTAAGGTTCGTTGAATAATTAATTGATTTGCACCATAGACACTAAGGTGTAAAAAACTGATCGCAATTACACCTGTCCATAGTGTAGTATCGACGCCTAAATCAAAATCAAGATTAATAATATTCAGTTGTTCTTTAGTTAATGAGATGCCTGTATTAATTTCCATTAAAAGACAGAACATAATTGCAAGGCTACCTATCACTAATATGGCTGATTGTAATAGGTCTGTCCAAATAACAGTTGATATACCGCCAGCATAAGTATAAAACGCAGTAAATAAGCTTATGTAAATAATGGCTTCTGAAATAGATATTGGAACGACTTGGATTACAATTAGAGAAATCGCATAAAGAACAACACCAGCAGAAAGACACTGTACTAAGATAAAAACCAAAGAATTAATCGTTCTAGCATAAACCCCAAATCGAAATTCTAGATATTCATAGATAGAGGTGAGCCTTAGTTTGTAGAAAACGGGCACAAAAAAGAGAACTGCAAAAAATATCACGATAGGATAGTTTAAATGCATACTCATCGCTTCCATCCCTGAACTATATACCCAGCCAGGCATACCAACAAATGTCATTGCACTAATATATGTAGCAAGAATAGAAATACCAGCAGAAAACCACCCAAATTGTTTCCCGCCAGTCGAAAAATCCCCCCCCACGCAATAATGTTTATTTACTAAATAACTGACTAATAATGTTAATAATATATATGTAGCAATGACTGCGAAACTTGAGTACGTAACCATTATTGGCTTTCCTACATTTCTAATATATTTAATCTTTGTTGTGATATTACCTGTAAATGATTTTAATCTTGATTTTTATCATTTTAATTGTGATTTTAATCACGAATGTTACGTTATATGCGTCTAAAAGATCACGTTGTTATTTATATGTAATATCTGTGACCTTGCTCGCTAAAATGGCATTATTGGGTACGTATTCATTTCAATCTCGACTTTGATCACGGATCTTTAACCATAGAAAATATTATTATCCACCTTGAAGTTAAGGCACTTTAAAATTTAATTAATTAATTTCAATGTGTTTTAATAAAATATAAATTTTATATAAATTAGAGGTTTATCGGTAATGAATGCCAAAAGACATATGAGCGAAGTTCCGATGATTCAAAGGGTAGCTGCCTATTTTGCAATTCTAGTTGGTTATTTTTTCTATTGTTATAACTTTGTTGTTATTGACTACGTACGCCCATATATTGTTGAAGCCTATGATGGTATTACCCTTTCTGACACAGCACAATTTTACACTTGGCAATCAATTGGTGCGTTAATCGGTGCGTTAAGTTGTGCTTGGGTTGCGAGTAATTTTGGTAAAAAATCAACGTTGATAGTGATCACCGCGCTTAATGGCGGTGCAACAATTATCAATATGTTGTTTACCGATTACGCAATGTGGGCGCTAATGCGTTTCATTATTGGTATGTCTCTTGGTGGTTACTTTACCGTTGCCGTTAGTTTGATGATTGGCTTATTTACGCCAACCGTTCGAGGTAAGTTAACGGCATTTGCTTCTTCAATGTTCTCAGTGGCATTAATGGTAATGGGTGCTTACGCTGCCTTTATTTCAAGTGTTGATGCACCATGGCAAAGTTTAATGTGGATCGGCGGTATTCCACCACTTGTTGCTGCAGTATTAATGATTTTTGTATTACCGAGCGATAAAAAAGTGATTGCTTATGGTGAAGAAGAACAATCACCATCAAGCAATGAACCAGTGAAAAAAGGCTCTTGGGGGGAAATGCTCAGTAAGCCATACCGTGTTGTGACTATCTCATGTTTATTATTAGCAGGTCTTAACTTTTATGGTTTCCAATTCTTTAGTGGTTTTGTTACTACCTATTTAAAAGAAGTGCGTCATTTCGACGGAGCAACAATTGGCGTTATTTTCTCTATCTCGGCTTTTGGTTCTTTATTTGGCGCGTGGATTTGGGGAGCTGTTGCCGATAAATATGGACGTAAAGTTAATGCATTTGGTCTTATTCTAGCCGGTATTATGGCATCAGTTTTCTTTGTTGCGCCAAGTAATATAATGATTGGTAGCCTAAATATGTTAGCGATTTTAGGTCTTATTTATAACTTTGGTTTATCGTCATCAGCAGTATGGGGGGGCTATTTCTCAGAGTTATTCCCATCGCATTTACGTAGCTATGGTGCAGCATTATTCCACGGTGGGCGAATTATCGGCATGTGGGCACCAATGGTACTTATTTTTATTCAGGAACGTACGAATTTAGAAACAGCAATGTGGGGATCACCTATTGTTTGGATCATCGCAGGTTTGTTGTGGTTCACACTGCCTGAAACATTAAAAGGTGGCATTTTCTATAAAGAAAAAACACCAAAAGCAGTAACAGCATAAGTTATTACTGCTCATTAATTAAATAGAATTATTTTATAAATTATAAACGATACTGACCAGTGCTTCAGATCGGATTAAATATGGAAATTATCATGTCAAAATATCAAGAAACTAAACGTATTGTTCGTGAATACTTTGCTGCAATGGAAAATGCAACGCCAGAAACAGTGGCTGAAGTATTAAAGTCATTCACTTCTGAAGATTACCTATGGCGCGGTGTTTATCCTTTCCGTGAGCAGCAAGGTGCAGAAGCAACTGCAGACGTTTTTTGGGCGCCTCTTATGAAGTCAATGACACGTATGCAACGTCGTCAAGATATCTTCATCGGTGGTACTAATGAAATCAGCGGTGAGCAGTGGGTGATGAGCATGGGTCACTTTATGGGCCTATTTGATGCAGAGTTCTTAGGTCTACGTCCTACGGGTAAGATCATGAACGTTCGTTATGCAGAATTTAACTGTGTTGAAAACGGAAAGATCACGAAAACAGGTTTATTTGTTGATTTGCTAGGCATGATGGATCAAGCTGGTTGTTATCCACTACCACCATCAACTGGTAAGCATTTCGTATACCCAGGTCCTCGTAACCACGATGGTTTATTATTTGATGATGCGCCTGAAGAAGAAGGTATAGCGACACTGGCTCTAGTGAACAAAATGGTTGATGATTTATCGGCTCTTAATGCAAGTGGTGCGATGGGTTGCCCTCCAGAAGTACTAGAGATGAGCTGGTCTAAGGATATGATTTGGTACGGCCCATGTGGTATCGGTGCATCTTATACTATCCCTCGTTACCAGCAACAGCATCAGTTGCCATTCCGTAATAATCTAAAAGACAAGCAATTTAATGGTCATGTTTGTCGTTTTGCTGAAGGTAATTTCTCTTGCTTCTTTGGCTGGCCAAACCTATCAAATACACCAATTGGTGGGTTCCTTGGTTTACCTGGTGGTGAGATCCGTGCAGACATGCAAGTTGTCGATGTTTATTACCGTGATGGTGATAAGCTATCAGAGAACTGGGTATTAATTGACTTACCATACTGGTTAAAGCAGCAAGGTCTTGATGTTTTTGAACGTACACAACAAATTATGAACCCAACATTATAATTTTGTTGTAATTCAATAAGAACCCGAGTTCAATAGCTCGGGTTTTTTTATGTTTTTGAGTTAAAACATGCCACTCTGGATTTATAATGAGGTTTATTTTAAAAGATAAATTATTATTATGAATATCAATTATTCGTTAATATTTCTATAAGAGTAAAATGAATTCAGTAAAACAAACTATCACATCAAAAGATGTCGCTAAACTTGCGGGGGTATCTCAATCCACTGTTTCTCGTGTTTTTATTGCAGGTAGTGCTGTTTCTGAAAAAACGAAGAATAAAGTTTATGAAGCAGCAAAAACGTTAAATTATCGGCCTAATGCTTTTGCTCGAAGTTTAACCACCAATGAATCTAAATTAATTGGTCTTGTTTTTCCTGATGCTGATTATCCTATTCATATGAAAACCTTACAGTTGATTTCTAGTGAACTACAACAGTTAGGTTATTCTACAGTGTTGATCCCTTGGATGGTTGATGACAATAATCAGCATTCGATCCCTAATATTTTTCAATATCGTGTCGATGGTGTTATTGCCGCTTCTGCAACATTGAATAAATCTTTATATCAAGAATGTGAGAAGTTTAATATTCCTATTGTTCAATATGCACGTGTTGTTGAAGATACTAAAAGTAGTTATGTTATTAGTGATAATTTCAGCGCAGGTCAGGTAGCGGCTCAACATTTTTATCAGTCAGGTGTTAATTCGGCGGCTTATTTAACTGGTGAAATACCGACGTTAACTAACGATGAACGAAAAAAAGGGTTCTGTAGTGAGTTTGAATATTTAACTGGTCAGCTCCCGATGATTATCGAAGCAAACTATGATTATCTTAATTCAATAAATGATATTCGCTGTTTTTTAAATAAAAAAAATCGACCAGAAGCTATTTTTTGTGCAACGGATAATTTAGCAATGGCTGTTATGGATATAGCAAGGTTTGAATGTAATTTGAAGATTCCTGAAGATTTACAAGTTATTGGATTTGACAATATTCCACAAACAGAATGGCTAAGTTATCAGTTAACAACATTCAAGCAAGATTTTAAAAGACTAGCCCAAGAAGCGGTTAAAATTATTGTTGATCAAGTGCAACAAGATAATAATAGTTTTATTAAATTAATGATTCCAGCGTCACTTGTAGAGCGCAAAACGACCAAAAAACATTGTGTATAAATAATTATTTTGTTTATGATCAAAATATATCGGCTTCTATGTAGTTAAGGGGCCGATCATCTCCATATCT
Organism: Photobacterium aquimaris; assembly: GCF_002954455.1. Classification (GTDB taxonomy): domain Bacteria; phylum Pseudomonadota; class Gammaproteobacteria; order Enterobacterales; family Vibrionaceae; genus Photobacterium; species Photobacterium aquimaris. Next base: position 194,696 of record NZ_MSCC01000002.1, on the reverse strand, counting down.
GGTTGGCGTATATGTTTCTGATGGCATTAAAAAAGACAGCGTATATATTCACGAAGGATCATGGCCTGATTTATAATCTAGAACAGGTATGTGTAAAAATGGTGGGCCCAATGAATGGTTAATAATATAGTTAGCCTTATTTAAATATGACTATATTCTAGTTGTAAAATAAAATGAGGTGAATTATTTTTTAGTAATGACGACACATATAAAAATATAAAAATTATTACAGATATATATTGTTGTATTAAGGATAAATATTTCTTTTAGTATAAAGTTAATATGGAGTTGTTATAATAATATTTGATTCATTCCAAAAAAGGAATGTTTTGATAGGCTGTTATGTTGAATTTTAATGTCATATTTGTGTTAATGATGTTGCATTTGATGGATAAAGCTTTTAATAAATATATAATAGCATTTTTTTGCTAAAAGATTATATATGAACTTTAGACAAGATATAAATGGATTAAGAGCCATAGCTGTTATTGCTGTGGTAATATTTCACTTCAAAAGTACATTAATACCCGGAGGATTTGCTGGGGTTGATGTTTTTTTTGTTATATCAGGTTTTCTGATGACAAGTATTATATTTAGAGGGATAGGAAATAATAATTTTTCAATTCTTTCTTTTTATAAAGCACGTGCAATAAGAATAATACCTGCATTATTAGTTTTAAGTAGCGTGACATTTTTATTTTGTTGGTTTTTTCTTGTACCATTAAAATTTGAAGATTTAGGTCGTCATATTCTAAGTAGTATTAGTTTTTTATCTAATATTACATATTGGAAAGAATCAGGTTATTTTGATACATCATCTCAAACGAAATGGTTATTACATACTTGGTCACTGTCTGTTGAGTGGCAATTTTATATTATATATCCAATTGTTTTAGTTATTTTAAGTAAAATACTCTCTCTAAATCTAATTAAAAAACTTTTATTTGTAACCACCATCTTAGGCTTAGGGTTGAGTGCGTATGCATCATATTATTGGCCTTCGCCTGCATATTATTTATTCCCTACGCGAGCATGGGAAATGATGGCAGGCGGTTTAGTTTTTCTTTATCCAGTAAAATTAAATGAACCAGTAAAAAAATACACGAATATATTGGGTTTTGTTTTAATAATTTGTTCTTATGTTTTTATGTCAAAATCCGATATGTGGCCTGGATATTTAGCATTAATTCCGGTGCTAGGTAGTGCTTTGATTATATCGGCAAATAAGCAAGATAGTTTGATTACAAATAATAAGATAATGACAAATATTGGTTTATGGTCTTATTCTATTTACTTATGGCATTGGCCTGTCGTTGTTATCGGACATTATTTTAATATTGAGTATTGGACTGTTATTGGGATCCCATTATCAATCTTATTAGGCTACATGAGTTATACTTTTATCGAAAAAAATCGACTAAGTCTTAAAGCAATATTATTACCTTATATTATTATTGCTGGAATTTCTTATATTGTTATTTCGAATATTAGCTTGTTTTATAATATACCAAAAAATAAATTTGAAGCAATTGTTACAAATAAGGCTAAAGATAACAATGGAGCATATACTTGGAGTAGGCTCAGAAGTTTAAACAAAAAAGAACAATTTAGTCATGATGAAGGCAATAAAATGCTTATTATTGGTGATTCTCAGGCTGGTGATTTTGTAAATGCTATGTACGATGCTGGCTTTGCAGAAAAGTCTGAGATTATTTCACGGGTTGTAGAAGCTGATTGCGGATTTTTCTATTTAACGCCAAATCAACAACAAAAGGCTTTTTCTGATTCACCAACGATTAAAGATAATCAAATGTGGCAGAATAAGTGTCAAAGCTTCATAAGACATGTTGATGATGGTAATGTTGTTGAACAAGCTAATATTATTGTTCTTGCCATGTATTGGCGTGATGACAATATGCAATGGATCTTACAATCAATTGAAAATATTCGCAGTAAAAATCCGCGCGCAAAAATTTATGTCGTTGGTGGTAAGTCATTTAACCGTCAGATTTCGACATTAGCTTATGATGCTTATCGTAATAATATCGATATTGTTAATTATGCGGCAAACAATATTGCTCAAAATAGTAAAGAAGATCGTGCCATACAGAATAAGATCTTTGAATCTAAAGCTAAATTGATAAATTATAACTACACATTTATTAATATGACTAATCTAATGTGTGATAGTCAAAAGTGTAATGTTATTGATGATAATGGTCATTCTTTTTACTACGATAGACGCCATACGACTCGTGACGGAACGAAATATATAGCGAAAAAATTATTAGAAAACAAATTTTTATTATTTTAATAAAATGGAAAAGCTGAGAGCTTTATTCTCAGCTTTTTAATATATATTACATAGTGTAGTTTGAAAATTGGTTTAACTACTGGCGAGATAGTGCTTATGATCGTAATTATTTTATTAACCTATCAAAATGGACATAAATCTTATTAAGAGGCTAAAAACCAACCTCGACGTTCTTTTCTATAAATGATTCCCTGAGCTTCTAGTTCTAATAGTGCGTGCTTTACGGTTAGCCGACTAGCATTAAAAATTTCGCTTAACTCACGTTCGGATGGAAGTCGTTTTGATTGTGTAGAAAAGAGACCGCGTTCAATTTGTTGGAGTATCGTTTCACAAATAAGAGAGGGTGAAGGTGATAGTTGTTCGCTCATTATAGGCATTGCTCATTTTTGTAAGTTGCTGGTAAATTTATCAGTACAGATAGCATAGCAATGGTATGTCATTATTATGTCATTACTATTTTAGTTAATTGCTTTAATCACTATTTATTACCATCAATATAAATAGAGTTTAGATGGTATTTGTTTTGTGAATATTATTTTTTATTAAATGGCTTTTTTTACTTCTCTCTAGATTATGGTCGCATACAATAATTAGAGAATGAAAATTCTACCGTTTGTTTTATGCTCAACCTTATTAAGTACATCTGCTTTTGCTGCAAGCACAAATATTATTAACACTCCAAATGCTGGCGTTCAAGACCCTGCTGTTAATGATCATATTGAAAGTGATAATATTGTGGTCGGTAAAGATTCAACATTTTCCGGGAGGGGTAACTTGATCATAGGCTCTAGTAGTACGGGCCAAGATGAATCTGTTGCTATCGCAACCAACAGCACAGGTATTGTGACTAATAATGCCAAGGAAAGGGGCTATTACTAGTAATCGTGCCGATATTAATAGCAATAGAAATACAATTTCGACTAATACCGCTGCGATTGATCGTAACATCACCAATATTAATAATACGGCTCATATTCATTCAAATAGGGTGCATGTTCAAACAATCCCTCAGAGATAACGAAAACTAAGCAATTGGCGACGACGAACAAAAATAATAGTAATAAAAACACTGATGGTATTAATACTAACCGAACTAATATCCAACATAACTCTGATCGTATTGATAATATTGATACAAATAATAAAAATTATGTTGACAATAAATTTAATCATTTAAAAAAAGATATTTATCAAGTTAGAAAGCGTGCAGATGCAGGAACTGCTTCTGCGATGGCAATGACTTAAATAGCAGCGCCATTAAATGGTTATAAATATAATATTGGTATCGGTATTGGTGCATATGGCGAACAAGCAGCAACGGCGATTGGTGCTAAGTTTAGAGTCAATCAGAGTACGACTGTTGGTTTAACATCATCTTATGACTCTCAGCATAACTTTGGTACGTCTATTGGTGCTAATTGGTCATTTAACTAACCATTGTTAGTAATTTGATGAAAGGAAATATGCTTTTTTGCTGTCGAGGCTATTAATTATTGCGAGGCATTTTAGTCGTAGAGCATGGAGTTTTTGATAAAATTAGTCATGCGATTCAATTAGTAACGGCTAGGTTGATATTTTATTACTATTATCAAAGCAAATTATATTTTTTATTAACAATAAATTGGAAGATTATTGTGCTGGATGGTCTTTTTTTCAGCGTTCAAAATCAGAGGTCACTCTCTAACTGGATTAATTTTCATTGAAAAATAACTAATATTGGTTGATTATTGATTAATGGACCTATAATAAATAGTAATTTATATTTTATTTTTGATCTTTAAATATCAAAAAACATAAAAAAGCATATTTATCTGCACTGTGTTTTTTATTGGATTTTTTTTGTAACCTATTGTTTTTTAATTTTTATTTTAGACTGGTGTTTTTTGTTTTGAATGTTATTTATAGGTATCATAACCTACAGTGCTTAGTGACGGTTAATTACATTCAGAAAATAAATTTCATCTTTGGTTGTGATATATGTTTATATATTGCCAACTTTAATACTGATATTCGTCTGAATTAAGACAATAAGCATTGTTGATTTTAACATGAATCAAAAAATAGAGATTCAACCGCAAAATACGATCCAGAGTTATATTGATGAGATATCAATAAGTAATCCAGTTGCTAATAAATATTCAATGTCAATGACACGTGTGCAATGGCGAATTTGGTTGTTAGCAACATTTGGAAAGTTTTTTGAGGGTATGATTGTTTTTATGATGGGGTTAACCCTACCATTATTGACCCTACAATTTCATTTAACAGAGCTACAGAAAGGTATAATTAGTTCCTCGATTCTGTTTGGTATTTTAATTGGAGCAAGTGCTCTGGGTGGGCTATCTGATCTTTATGGACGTAAGAAAATGTTCATTATTGAGATGGCTTTACTCTCTATCTGCTTGATAGGCATGGCAACTAGCCAAACCTATTTGAGTATTTTAGTGTTTAACTTTGGCATTGGCTTAGCTTTAGGGTGTGATTACCCTACGGCGCATTTAATGATATCTGAAAGTATTCCGTCTAAGAACCGCGGTAAGCTGGTTTTGGGGGCGTTTGCATTTCAGTCTATTGGTGTTTTACTGGGTATTTTAACCGGTATTTTTGTATTGACGTATGTTAACGACATCAATGCATGGCGAATAATGTATATTATTGCTTTGATTCCATCATTAGCGATTACGATTGCACGTTTCTTTATTCCTGAAAGTGCGCATTGGCTATTGTCTAAAAATCGTAAAGCGGATGCGGAAAAATCATTGAAGCGGTTATTACATCGGTCGCAACAATCGTCGATGCCAATTGAAGAAACGCCGTGTGATGATGTTGAATTATCGTCATGGTTACATGGTTATAAGCGGTTATTTAAAGAAAAATATCGTGCTAAAACTATTTTGGCATCAGTGCCTTGGTTTATTCAAGATCTTGGTACTTATGGTATTGGTATTTTTACACCGGTTATTTTGGCATCGGTACTTGATCCTCATCAGGCAACAGGCGGAGATGCACTTCAGAATACGATTGCTAATACGATTTATTTAGCCAAAGGTACTGCAGTTATTGACTGCTTACTTATTGTTGGTGTTATTTGTGCAATTATTTTTTCTGAATCAATTGGCCGTATGAAGCTGCAAATTTATGGCTTTATTGGTTGCGCTGTTGGCTTATTGTGTGCGGCTATTTCAGTAAAAATGCATGGTGATTATCAGATGTACCTGCTGTTTTTAGGCTTTATGTTATTTAACTTTATGAATAACCTTGGTCCGAATGCACAAACATATTTGATATCTGGTGAAGTGTTTCCAGTAAAAATTCGAGCTAAAGGTGCGGGTTTTGCAGCATCTGTTGCTAAGTTTGGTGCTATTTTAACAGCTTTTTTATTCCCTATTTTGCTACATGAAATAGGTGTGTTCTCACTTTTATTGTGTTTAGTTATGACGTCACTGTTGGGCGCATGGGTAACACATAAGTACCGCTTTGAAACATCAGGAAAAAATATCGAGAATTTGTAAATACGGTATTAGCCTTTGAATTATTAAGCACCAGTCAGTTACTGATTGGTGCTTTTTTAGTTTTTATCGATAGCTGATAGTTACTTCGTGATGGTTAAATGGTAACCAATCTTTACACATTTTTTATATTTGATGCTGGAAAATATACCCTAACTTTATATTACCCTTGTTAATCTGCCCACCTCGTTGAATGAAGAAGGCCTTATGTGTTGCAGTGGTTAAGAGCAAACACATATGTAACAAGTTATGCAAAATCAAAAACAGTCACTATTAGTACTAACGTGCTTATCTGTTGGGATTGTATATGGTGATATTGGCACTAGCCCATTATATGCCTTTAAAGCGATGTTTAGCGGCTCACATGCATTGGCGATTGATCCTGCTAATGTTTTTGGTGTGTTGTCGCTTGTTTTTTGGACTTTTGTTATTACCGTTTCGATCAAATATTTGGCCGTTGTTACTCGTGCATCTAAACGTGGTGAAGGTGGTGTGCTGACGTTAACAGCGTTAGCACATGGTGCCGCTCCTAAACGTAGTAAAAAAATCATTATATTTTTAGGTATGTTAGCTGCTGGTTTTTTCTTTGGTGAAGCTATTATCACGCCGGCAATGTCAGTGCTATCTGCAGTTGAGGGCATCACTGTAATTAATCACAATTTACAACCGATGATTATTCCCATTGCAATCACAATTATCTGTGTACTATTTGGTATTCAAAAATATGGCTCAGGCAGTATTGGACGCTTATTTGCTCCCGTAATGCTACTGTGGTTCAGTTGTATCGGTGTATTGGGGCTGATTAGTATTATTGCTAACCCTCGGGTGTTATTGGCGTTAAATCCGCTCTATGGCATCGAGTTTATTGTTAATCATGGAATAGAAACCCTATTTACTCTTGGAGTGGTGGTACTCGCTGTGACTGGTGTTGAAGCGCTCTATGCTGATATGGGTCACTTTGGTATTAAATCGATTCGTCTGGCATGGTTTTTTATTGTGATGCCATGCTTAGTGCTGAACTATTTTGGTCAAGGGGCGTTAGTATTGGCAAATGCGAATACTGCAACCAATCCATTCTTTTTGCTGGCACCGACGATATTACGTTTGCCGTTAATTATATTAGCGACGTTTGCGACGGTTATTGCTTCTCAAGCCGTGATTTCAGGTATTTATTCGCTGACACGCCAAGCGGTTAATTTAGGTTACTTACCACCGATGAGGATTTATCATACCTCGCATCAAGCCCAGGGGCAGATTTACGTGCCATTGGCTAATTTACTGCTGTTCATTTTAGTTATTACGGTAGTGCTGACATTTGGTAGCTCTGAGCGTTTAGCCGCTGCATATGGTATTGCGGTCACCGCAACGATGTTGATTTCATCGATATTTACGCTAGTGGTAGCGCGTCATTTATGGCGTTGGTCACGATTAATGACATTACAATATGGGCTATTAATGCTCACTTATGATGCTTTGTTATTTACTGCAACATCATTGAAATTTATGGATGGTGGTTGGTTACCACTAACCATAGGTGCGATGGTGTTTATATTGATGGTCGTGTGGTATTTAGAGCGGCAACGATTAGGGTTACAGCTTAAACAACCTTTGTCTGCTGAAGCGATGGTAAGTGAACTTGAGCAAAAACAATGGACGCGAGCATCAGGTACAGCCGTATATTTTTCACGAAATGAAGCACAAGTACCTTCATCATTAATCAATAATCTTAAATACAATGAAATTTTGCATCAGCGAAATGTACTGTTAACGTTTAAATACCCTAACCAACCACGGGTGCATCCATTAAAGCGCATGGAGGTGACTCAATTATCTGCAACCTTCTGGCAAATGATCGTTTATGTTGGTTATCAAGAGTCACCGGATATTGAACAAATTTATACGGTTTCGCGAAGTAATGGCTTTGTGCTACATCCAACGGATACATTGTTTTTTATGTCATCAGAGCGAATAAAAGTCAAACCAAGTTCTTGGTGGCATGATGTAAAAGCGCGGTTATTTATTTTACTAAGCCGTAATGCGCTGCGAACATCTGAACGACTGCATGTGCCGCAAGATAGATTGATTGAGATTGGGGTCCATGTGGAAATATAACCGTTTAATTTTACTAACAGCCGTTATTGTAATTAATAATGTGAGTGTTGGTGTTAGTTTAATGATGCCGAATTGTAATAGTAGAAATGAGAAATGAATAACCCGTTATCGTGGTTTGATGTAACCAAAACCAGTATTTTATTATTGTTATATGTATTAGTGACATACCTCGGAGTTGCCTTTCGGGATATTATCATTGAAACAGATACTGCAATGCTGCTGTTACTGCTGAATATTGTTAGTGGTGTGTTGTTACGCAAACGGGTTGCGTATGTGATCACCGCTGCAAGTATTGTCGCTTTTCATTTCTTTGTTTTACCTGAGCATAATTCGTTTCGGTTTCAGAATTATCAACATATCATTACTTTTTCAGTGATGGCATTTAGTGGTGTGTTTGCAGTCAAATTAACCCAATCACAACAGCGAAAAATTGAAGAAAATCAAATTTTACGAGCAGAGTTAAATAGTAATTATGATTTAGCCTCCATCCTCGCGGCGCTCAATGAAAGTCATGCTATTGCCGAAGCTTCACTTGTCCATCTTGAGCAATATTTTCAAATGCGAGCCCAAATATGGCTGTTTTCTCCCCAGCTACATTGCCTTGCGACGCATCAGAAGCTGTCTAAAGCGACTTATCAACCGTTAATTGAACGTTTCAGGAGACGACAGCAACAACATATTGAATATCTCTCGCCATCGTTGAGCTTACATCCATTATATGGGCAGTCTGGTATGTTTGGGGTATTGCTGATTGATGCATTATCAGAGCGGGTATTTAATCCTATTTTGAGTACGCTAATTAGCTTATCGTTAGCAAGATCTGAAGCAAATACAGCGTTAACAGCAGCCAAAGAAGCCAATCAATTGGAGCAAATGCGCAATACATTATTAGCAGCGGTATCGCATGATTTAAAAACACCATTAGGATCGATCATAGGCTCTGCGACTACACTGAGTGATACTAGTCTTCGTTTGCCACAACAAACGCAACAAGAATTATTACAGTCGATTGCCGAAGAAGGTTACAGTTTAAATCGTAGTTTAACTAAGCTGCTTGATATCAGTCGTTATAGCATTAAAACTTTGGTTCCTAACTGTGATTGGGTTGAACCTGAAGAGGTGATTGGTAGTGCGATTAAACGGGTTGAACAAGTCATAAGATCGCACCCGATTCAGTTATGTGGTGACACCATATTAGTGTCATTAGATTACACTCTAATTGAACAAATTATTGCTAATCTTATTGAAAATGCAGCTAAATATAGTCCAGTTGGTAGTGTGATTGATATTCAAACTAATTATCGACGCGGTCATTTTATTATTGAAATTGCAGATCGTGGCTGCGGGGTTGCGCCAGAAGAACGACTGCGTATTTTTGAGCGTTTCTATCGTTCAGAGCAAGTGAAAGTAAAAGGAACGGGGTTAGGTTTAGCTATTTGTCAATTAATTGTTGCTGCACATAATGGTGAGATAAGTGTGATATCACGTGCTAGCGGTGGTAGTGTATTTGTAGTGAAAATTCCTTGTGAAAAGTACGAGCTAACGGATATTTATGAATAATGATAGTAAGATTTTAATTATTGAAGATGAAGCACCTATCCGTCGCTTTCTTGATATTTTAACCACGGGACATGGCTATCAGGTTAAAACTGTTGAGACTGCACAAGAAGGTCTTAAACAAATTATCACATGGAGCCCACATTTAATATTATTAGATCTAGGATTACCTGATGCCGATGGTCTTGATTTTACTAAAGAGCTACGTTCATGGACTGAAACACCGATTATTGTTATCTCTGCTCGTGATAAAGAAGCGGATAAAGTGCTTGCGCTTGATGCTGGCGCAAATGATTATTTAACAAAGCCTTTTGGTAGTGGGGAGTTGTTAGCAAGAATACGAGTGGCATTACGGCTTAATGTTACCATGAACTCAGTTGAGATCAGCCAGCATCAGTTTGGAGATGTCGTATTAGACTTAGCAATGCAAACTGTCACCAATGCAGGTGAAGTAATTAAGTTAACCCCAAAAGAATACAGGATCTTCACTTTATTAGCTAAAAATATGGGTAAGGTATTGACCCATAAACAGATATTAAAAGAAGTTTGGGGCGGGAATTATACCGAGCATGCTCACTATGTACGGATTCATATTGCACAACTGCGACATAAAATAGAACGTTCTCCTGCCCAGCCACAGTATATTATTACTGAAAATGGGGTGGGATATCGGTTAATTAGTGACGATTAAATCGTAACGATATAAATGAATGTCGTTTATAAAAAATTTATATCTATCATGATAATCTTTACATAAACATTAGATTAAAATTTATACCATCAATTGAGTTGGACTCATTGAAGGTATAAATATGTTTATTGAAGTAAAACTTGGTCTCGCTGTTATATTTTTCATATGGATGCTAACGCGTAGCCTTTATAAAAAAGCAACCTGGTTACAATTAACCATTGTCGGTTTACAGATCTTTTCAGTGCTTCTTTTAATTGAATTATCAATTACCCACTATTTTCCTGAATTTCTGGAAGCGAAATGGTTTATTGGGGTTTTTTTTGCTGCTGTATTTATCATTGCAGCTGCTAAAGAGCGTTATTTGTCTAAAAATGAACAACAAGAGATTAATTAAAAATGGGTGAAATTAGCATCGGTAAGCTACTTATTGTTGCCGTTATTTTTGTTTTATTATTTGGTACTAAAAAACTTCGAACATTAGGTAGTGATCTTGGCTATGCACTGCGTGGTTTTCAACATGCAGTCAAAGATGAACCACAATCAAACACTGAAGCAGCTGCCAAATCGACAGATAATCAATAATCAGCCCCTTAACGTTATGGTAGGTGTGAGTTACATAATGGCGATGTAACTCACACGTTTTCTTGACCTTCCCCTTTGTGTAAGCTTTATGATAATACTTTATTGATATGCTGATAAAGAGAGCCAAATATGAGTTGCTGTAATAAAGCCCCTAAAGGTGGCGCAAGTTTAGGGTTATTATTAAAGTTAATTGGTGGAATTTTCGTGGTGTTATTAATTGCTTCTTATTGGCAATAAATAAGGTGCAGTAATGAAACCGATAGTAAAAATTGAGCCTCATCAGCGTCGTTGCAGTATTGATGGTTCGACAACAGCGCTAGCATCGATGCTCATCACACTAAATGCTAATCAATATATTATGCCTGCTACAATCAAAACGGCGCATACATTGCGAGTTCAATATGATTTTAGATACATTGAATTTCAACAAATATTAACCATTATTACAGCTACTGGTGTGAACTATAAAAATGGTTTTTTTCAGCGTTTAAAATACCAGCTTTATAGTGATGCCGATCTACAAGCGCGAGATAATCTTAAAATCGCGCCATTTTGCTGCGATAAAGTGGCAATTAGACGGGAAAACTTATAATTGTTACGTGTTTTTTCATAAACGGTTATTTGTTATTTTCTATAGTTAATAAGTCGGTGGTGTTTTTTTAACCAGATATAATTAACAATGCGACTGTTCACATTTTTGTGCTGCGGTTAGGTATACACTCTAGTTCACATGGTGGCTTTGTCATGATGAACAACAATGTTAATCGTTGTTAGTGATAATAAAGTATACCGGTTATTGTTGTTATACACGGAGACTGAATATGACTATCGGTAAGTACCTCAGATGGAAAGATGCGCAAGGGAAAGTGTTTCGTCCAGTGTCGTTAACCGGCACCGAGTTACTCAATGATCGCACTTTAAATAAAAGTACGGCGTTTACTCAAGAAGAGCGCGAAGCTTTTCAACTAACAGGGTTATTACCGCCACGAGTACAAACATTTGATGATCAGCTTAACCGAGTTTATGACGGCTTTCGTAGTGCATCAACAGATATTGAAAAATACCTGTTCTTACGTTCATTGCAAGATCGTAATGAAACCCTCTTTTATGCGCTGTTATCGCGTCATGTAGAAGAAATGACGCCGATTATTTATACCCCAACTGTCGGTAAAGCATGTCAAGAATTTAGCCATCGCTATCAAAAAGCCCGTGGATTATATATTACAGAAGAAAACATTAATGCCATGGGTGAGATGTCGCGTCATTTTATGGGCAAAGACATCAAAATTATTGTTGTAACTGATAGCCAAGGTATTTTAGGTATTGGCGATCAAGGTGTTGGCGGGATGGGTATTCCGATTGGTAAGTTATCACTCTATACGTTAGGTGCTGGAATCCACCCCGCCCATTGTTTACCAATTGCGTTAGATGTCGGGACTGATAACCAAGAGTTACTCGATGATCCGATGTATTTAGGCATTTCACGTAAACGACTACGTGGCGATGCTTATAAGCGCTTTATTAAAGCTTTTGTAAAACAAGTCAAACGTCATTTTCCAAAAGCAGTCTTGCAATGGGAAGATTTCAGTAAAGCCAATGCGTTTAATAATCTGAGTGATTACGAAGACAGTTTGCCGTCGTTTAATGATGATATTCAAGGTACGGGCTCGGTTGTATTAGCGGGTATCTTAGGAGCATGTAAGATCAAGCAAGAGCGCTTAGTTGATCAAACCTATGTTATTTATGGTGCTGGCGCTGGTGGAGTCGGTGTTGCTGATCAAATCTATGCAGGGTTACTTAAAGAAGGATGTACTCATCATTCGGCACGGGCAAAAATTTTCATTCTTGATTCTCAAGGGGTAGTGTTTGATGATCGTGATGGCTTAGAAGATTATAAACGTCGCTATGCTAAACCCCGTTCAATTTCAGCAGATTGGCATGCTGCTGAATTAGGAAAAATAAGCTTAACAGAGTTAATCAATAATCATCCAGTGACGGTATTACTGGGGGCGAGTGGTATTGGTGGCTCGTTCACAAGCGAACATATTCAAAAGATGATGGAATATACACCAAGGCCAATTATCTTCCCGTTATCAAATCCCACCGCTAATTGTGAAGCCATTCCTGAAGCGATTTATCATTGGAGTGATGGTCAAGCAATTGTGGCAACAGGTAGTCCATTCTCTGATGTTGAGTACAATGGTCATCAATACCGTATTGGACAGGGTAATAATGTGTTTATTTTCCCAGGGGTTGGATTGGCATCGATTGTGTCGCAAACGGAAAAAATCACTCAAGATATGTTTACAACCGCTTCTTATGCACTTGCTGAGTGTGTCAGTGATGAAGATATAGCGATGGGTTGTATTTATCCTAGAATCAGTGATTTGAAGACTGTTTCGATCTATGTTGCGCATACTATTTTAACCCAAATGCAAGCGACGGATGCGTGTAGCTATTTGCGGAATAAAGATCTGAAACAAGTATTAGCTGAGCATATGTGGGAACCGGTATACCTTCCTTATCGACGAGTATAAACTCACAAAATTTTAATGATTTTTAAAGCCATATTTTAATCAAATATGGTTTTTTTGCTTTTTTCTATTTTATTTTTCCATCTCGGTATCGAAACGTTTCGCTGGTAAAAATGTGAGCAAAATAACTTTTTTAAGCCTGTTTTTAGGCTTGAAAGCGATCATTCTCACAGCTTATATATTTCACTATGGTGAATTTTTTACAGCGGTTTATTATTCACATCGAAACGTTTCGATAGCGTTTCCTGTCAATTATAAACATCAATTCCAAGACAGATAAATGAGTCATATAACGTGTAACGAGAAGGTCAATTAAATGAAGAAAAGCACTCTAATTAATGCAGAACTTTCGTACCTTGTGGCAACGCTAGGACATACCGATGAAATCACTATTTGTGATGCAGGCTTGCCAATACCTCAACATGTACAACGTATCGATCTGGCATTAACCCATGGTGTACCGAGTTTTCTCGATACCGTGAAAGTTATTTTATCTGAATCACAAATTGAAGCAGTGTTGATGGCAACTGAATTTGCAAAAGTCAGCCCTAAGCACCACCAAGCATTACTCGCTGTGCTTGATCAAGAGTGTTTAACAACGGGTAAATCAATTCAAATTGGTTATTTATCCCATGAAGAATTTAAACAACGTACTGCGCAAAGCCGTGCAGTGGTAAGAACCGGTGAATATACGCCGTATGCCAATATTATTTTCCAAACAGGTGTGGTGTTTTAAGGCATAAATCGAACATCTGGTTCGTTAGTCTATATCGAGTGTTGCTCTATATAGATAAGGTCTACCTAAATATAAACAAATATCGCCTACGCTAGGTGGCGTGGTGATTTTATGGAAGATATATTATGTTTATTAAGAATAATACAATTCAACAGGCGGATGGTTTTTTAAATAAAACGCCAATATTCCAATTTTTATTATTATCGTCAGTGTTTGCCCTTTGGTCTGCGGCTGCAGCGCTTAATGATGTATTGATTACCCAATTTAAATCCATTTTTGAACTGTCTAATTTTGCTTCAGCGTTGGTACAATCGGCATTTTATGGTGCTTATTTTTTAGTCGCCATCCCTGCATCGATGGTTGTTAAAAAATCCTCTTATAAATTGGCAATACTACTCGGTTTAGCGTTATATATTTTAGGTTGTTTAATGTTCTTTCCAGCATCCCATGCTGGCACCTATACCATGTTCCTAGCGGCAATTTTTTGTATTGCGATTGGATTGTCGTTCCTTGAAACCTCATGTAATACTTATTCTGCGATGATTGGTGAGCCTGAGCGTTCGACACTACGATTAAACATTTCTCATACCATTAACGCGATGGGCTACATCATTGGTTTGTTACTTGGTAAACATCTTATTTTCCAAGAAGGTGTTGATGTTGGTCATATGATGGCGACCTTGACGGGCCCTGAACTTGCCGCTTTTAAAGAGCAAGTATTACAACAAACATTAGAACCTTATAAGTGGTTAGTGGGTGTAATAGCAACGATTGCGGTTTTAATTGCAGTGACTGAATACCCTAATTGTAAAGCGGCGACAGACAGTAAAGATAATCAGCCTTCGTTTGGTGAAACACTGGCTTATTTAATGGGTAATAAGCGTTTCTTTAAAGGTATTGTAACCCAGTTTGCTTATGTTGGTATGCAAGTAGCGGTATGGTCATTTACGATTCGTCTAGCGTTAGAGTTAGATCATAATATGGTTGAGCATGATGCGGCTAATTACTTATTGTATGCCTTCATCATGTACTTCTTAGGTAAGCTACTCGCGAACTACTTATTTACCAAAACCTCACAAGAAAATGTATTAATGGGCTACTCAGCCGTCGGTTTTGCTTGCTTGATGTATGTAACTTTTGTGCCTAACTTCAGTGCTGTTTGGGTTGCTGTAGGAACATCTGCGTTATTTGCACCTTGCTGGGCAACGATTTTTGCTTCAACGCTACAGTCTGTTGATACCCGTTACACAGAGACTGCAGGTGGTTTTGTGGTGATGTCTATTATTGGTGGTGCGGCTATTCCGGTGATTCAAGGTTTACTGGCCGATAATATTGGCCTTCAGTCTTCATTCATTGTTAGTGCGCTGTGTTTCGCGGTGGTATTCGTTTACTTCATGAATGAAAAGCAATACAAGCAACGATTCAATTTTGTGGCTGCTAAGGCGTAATGTTCAACTGTGACCACTCAATGATGGGTGGTCAATTTTGTGAGGAATAAAAGATGTTTACCTTACCGTTATCTAAAGAAAACTTTACCAAGCAAAGAACGTTGATCGCTCAATCTGAACATTTTGAAATTCATAGCTTCCTGTATAACTCAGGCGTACATGCCGTTGAAATTAAAAATGCCAAAGGTCATTTAGTAATACTGCCTTTTATGGGACAGATGATTTGGGATGCACAGTTTTTAAATACTGACTTGTGTATGAAAAATATGTTCTCTGAACCTAAATTCGCCAAAACAATTGTCGAAACTTATGGTTGCTTTGCTTTTCACGCTGGCATGATCCGCATGGGCTGCCCATCCCCACAAGATGATCATGCACTACATGGTGAAATGCCTTGTGCCACTATGGATAGTGCGTGGTTAGAAATTAATGATGATAGTGTTGTTATCAAAGGCAGTTATGAATATGTAATGGGGTTTGGTGATCATTACTTAGCAACACCTTCAGTAAAGTTGAATAAAGACGCCAGTGTATTTGATATTCAAATGGTGGTGAAAAACCTTGCTAGTGTAAATATGCCGTTGCAGTATATGTGTCATATCAATGCGACCTATGTTGAAAACGCCGTGATGACACAAAACATACCTGATGCAGCATTAATGTTACGTGAAACAGTGCCTGCACACGTACAACCGACATCGCAATGGCTGGCATATAACGACAGTTTAAAAACATCAGCACCTATTTCAATGTTAGATAAGCCTGACATGCATGATCCAGAGATAGTGTATTTCATGGATGATATTGCAGGTTATGCTGATCGAGCCGTGTTTAGAATGCAACTCAGTGACGATAAATTTATGCAGACTGAGTTTGATACCCATGAATTTAATTGTGCTACGCGGTGGTTATTATGTAATGGCGATCAACAAGTCGCGGCATTTGCATTACCAGCAACTTGTCGACCTGAAGGCTTTTTAGCGGCTAAAGAGTGTGGCAGCTTGCTGTATCTTCAACCACATGAAGAACGTTGTTTTACTGTGCGTACTGGTATTTGTCCGGTTGTATAACTGATTGCTGATTATAAAAAATCAAAAGCATCTATTTTTGTTATCTTGTATTAGAAAAGCTCACGAAGAGCCAAGGAAAATCCTATGAATAAGTTAGTGGTATTAGGTAGTGTTAACGCTGACCATGTTCTGCAAGTCCCTTCTTTTCCACGTCCGGGTGAGACGCTTCATGGGCGTAACTATCAAGTTATCCCTGGCGGAAAAGGAGCAAATCAAGCGGTGGCTGCGGCACGTTTACATGCCGATATTGGCTTTATTGCTTGTGTAGGAGATGACTCGTTTGGGATTAATATTCGTGAAAATTTCAAAATCGACGGTATTGATATCACAGCTGTGAAAATGCAACCAAACTGTCCAACTGGCATTGCAATGATTCAAGTATCAGACAGTGGTGAAAACAGTATCTGCCTGTCTGCAGAAGCGAACGCTAAGCTAACAGCGACTGCAATTGAGCCTGATTTAGAGCGTATTCGTCAAGCTGAGTATTTATTGATGCAATTAGAAACCCCGTTATGTGGGATTGAAAAAGCCGCTCAAGTGGCGAAGGCTGCTAATACTGCCGTGATTCTAAATCCAGCGCCAGCGCGCGCTTTATCTGATGATTTATTAGCGTGTGTGGATATTATCACGCCAAATGAAACCGAAGCCGAAGTGTTAACAGGGATCACGGTGACAGATGCTGATAGTGCTCAACGCGCGGCTAATGTTTTGCATGCAAAAGGCATTAAAACCGTGATGATCACCCTTGGCGCGAAAGGCGTGTGGCTAAGCCAGAATGGTAATGGTGATATTATTGCGGGATTTCGTGTTGAGGCGACGGATACAACTGCCGCAGGTGATACCTTTAATGGCGCATTCGTGACTGGTTTGTTAGAAGGTTTACCTTTAGAATCAGCAATTAAATTTGCTCATGCTGCCGCTGCTATTTCGGTTACTCGTTTTGGTGCGCAAACCTCGATTCCAACTCGTGATGAGGTTGATGATTTTCTGGCTCAGCAATCATAGTGTAAGTAAGTACTCAACAAAGGAAAAATAACATGGCAACGATGAAAGATATCGCAAAATTAGCTGGAGTTTCTACATCCACTGTCAGCCATGTTATTAACAACACCCGCTTTGTAAGTGATGAAATATCAGCACGGGTTAATAATGCCGCTAAAGAGCTTCATTACAGCGGACCATCTGTATTGGCGCGTAGTTTTAAAGTTAATCGCACCAAAACCTTGGGCATGTTAGTGACAACATCAACCAACCCTTTTTTTGGTGAAGTAGTAAAAGGTGTTGAGCGTAGCTGTTATCAACAGGGGTATAGCCTTATTTTGTGTAATACCGAAGGTGATCACCAACGGATGCGAGAATCAATTAATACCCTATTGCAAAAGCGTGTTGATGGCTTAATTTTGATGTGTTCGTCATTAGAAGGTGAGCAGATCGATGTGTTTGAGCATTACCCTGATATTCCCGTTGTGGTGATGGATTGGGGCTCAATGCTATTTACTAGCGACAAGATTCAAGATAACTCGCTGCGGGGTGGCTATATGGCGACTCAATATTTGATAGCTGCTGGCCATACTGATATTGGTTGTATTACCGGGCCTTTGATTCGTTACCAAGCGCAAATGCGTTATGAGGGCTATAAACGGGCGATGAATGAAGCGAAATTAAGTTTTAATTCAAGCTGGATTGTCGAATCTGATTTTGAATGTGAAGGTGGCTATACTGCCTTTATGGAAATGTATCAGCATGGCCGTTTACCGAGTGCAATTTTTGTGGCTAATGACATGATGGCAATGGGGGTTATCAATGCGGCTAATGAATGTGGGGTTAATATTCCTAATGATTTATCCGTGATTGGTTATGATGACATCCATATAGCAAAATTTATGTCACCGACATTGACCACCATCCATCAACCAAAGTATCGCTTAGGACAGGCTGCAGTGGAAACCTTACTTAAACGGTTAGATAATCCAGCCAGTGATACTCAAACAATTCAACTAGAGCCTACTTTAGTCACTCGTAATAGTGTGAAGATTATCGCGAATTAATCTGTCGTATCAGCCAATATTGAATAACAGAATATGTTACTAAGATGATAAGTTTCCCCACTTATCATCTTTTTTTTGCTCTAATAGTATCAACTAACACCAATAGATTATAATTTAGATATCGGTATATTACTGATGATATTGTTGTTTTTCATGTCATGACTCAATAAATAACGTTGTGAAAGGAGATCTGGCAATTGAAACGTAAAATAGATGATGCATTAGCAGTGTGGCTCGATGAATTTAATCTGCAATTGGCAGCATTAAATGCAACAGGTGCTCCATTGAGTGCAACACGCGCACGGCAAGGATTAGCCACTATTACCCAGTCATTGGTTACTGATATCCCTTATATACCAATGGTTAACGATGCTGCTATTGAACATGTACCGATTAGGGTTTATCACCCACAACCTCAGCAGCCGTTACCTATTTTGATGTATTTGCATGGTGGCGGCCATGTTGCAGGTAGTATTGCTGTTTATGATCCTATTTGTCGTAAATTGGCACTAGCCACCCAGCATATTGTGGTTGCCATTGATTACCGTTTAGCGCCTGAACATCCTTATCCTGCAGCTGTGAATGATGGTTATTTGTGTTTGCAGCAGTTATTGCCTCAATTGGATCGAATGGGGGTTAATTATTCACCACAAGTTTCTATTGGTGGCGATTCTGCAGGGGGGGCACTTGCAGCTACATTGTGTGCATTGGCTCAACAAGACAATGCAATATCGATTCATAAACAAGTACTTATTTATCCAAGCCTTGATTACACCTTATCTTTACCCTCAACAGTGATTAATGGCCGCAATTATTTTCTGCAGACAGATAAAATTGAGTGGTATTTTGAACAATATTTTGCAGCTAAAGATGATAGATATAATGCCTCGCCATTATGGCTAGCGATTAGTGAACATTTTCCGGCAACATTAGTGATCACGACCGAGTTTTGTCCCTTACGTGATGATGGTCGCTATTATTATCAGAAATTATGCCAGCAAGGCGTCAGTGCTCAGCATTATCATGTGCCGAATATGGTGCATGCTTTTTTAAATTTAGAAAATGTAGTACCGACTTATTGTCAGCAAGTATACGAGAGAATAAATACGTTTTTAGCTATAGATGAGGCGTAAAACAAATAAAGTCGTAAGTAATAATTGGAAAGATAACTTACGACTTAATGCTGAAAAGAAATAAGTTTCATTATTCAAAAATTGATTCTAGTAGTGAATATAAGCCACGCAGTAAATCCATATAACACCTTCCATAGTGAGCTATCTTGTTGGTATACATTGTCATTTGTTCTAAATCTAGAATAGTGAGATTACACATTAAGTCAATGGCAGTTGAGTGAAAAAAGTGTATATTGTGAATATTGATCACTATTTGTTATTAAATGGTAATCAATGGTTTTTTTTCAATATCTTTTGAGTTGTATTAATCACAACATCGATGTACATGAGGATTATGGATGATAACTCGTTTTAAGCGTTTAGCTGCAGCATTTGAACCTTTTATGTTATTGATGGGAGTTGTTGGTCCATTAGCCACATTGCCACAGTTATATAAATTATTTTTTTCTCATAGTGAGCATGCTTTAGGATTATCGTTAACTACATGGGTGCTTTATGCGCTCCTCGCCGCATTATGGGCCGTGTACGGTTTTGTTCATAAAAATCCACCTATTTGGGTTGGTAACAGTCTTGGATTTTTAATGGATATGGCAATGGTAGTAGGCATTTTTTGGCATACAGGTGGTACGTTTTAACGTTATTTATGGTTGCTGTATGTAACTAGTTCAACAATGGCCATTGTTTTCGCTTTGACAGATATGCAACTTTCAGTTGTGATATTGTGGCTAAAAGTAAAATAAGGGCCATTTTTCGATCAAAAAATAGTGATGCCAGTGCTTTTTTGCTTTCATTTTATCCTTTATCGTAATTAAACGAAAATTAATAACGGAAGGATAAAGGAATAATGAAACATGCTAATTTAGCGGTATCTATTGCCGTGGCGTTATCGATATTGATCGTACCTACCTCTGTATTTGCTCAACCTAACACGACCTCGATAGTTAATCATCAGCAATCACAGCCGTTAGTTGAGTATCAAGCATTACGCCAACGTTGGGCGGCGAGCTTTCTTGGTGATGTTACTATTCCCTTTGATGACACCTTAAAACAAACCGTTATTACAACCAATAATGCCGCAGATAGATATTGGTCATCAATGTTAACTGCTCCTACTCGCACCAGTTTGTGGAGTGATGTGGTATTAGATGCGCAAACGGATACCGGTAAAAAAGTATTAGGGGCAAATATACGTACTTCTTATCAACGCTTATTTGACATGGCAAAAGCTTACCATTTGCGTGATGGGCAGTTACAGAATAATGCTGAATTACTGAGTGCCATTATTGATGGCATGGCATTTCTAAATCAACATTATTATAAAGTTGGCGTAAAAGAATGGGGCAACTGGTGGCATTGGGAACTGGGTACACCAAAAGATATTCATAATATTTTAGTGTTGTTATATGACCAATTACCGCCGCAATTAATTACCGCTCACACGCAAGCAACTCGTTATTTCACGCCAGAAGCCACCCATTTAGGTGCAGGGCCTGGTGCTGATGTGTCAAGTAATCCTCATTACCGTTTATCGACGGGAGGTAATCGCACAGATAATACTCAAGTGGTTATTCTGCGTGGTATTCTGGATAACAATAGCGCTGAAATAGAAGCTGCTATCGGCGCTTTATCGCCTGTTTTAGCAGAAGTGACAACCAGTGATGGCTTTTATAGTGATGGTAGTTTTTTACAGCATTATGATATTGCCTATAACGGCACTTACGGCAATGTATTACTCAGTGGTCTTGGCGCACAATTAGATTTAGTCGCTGGATCGCCTTGGCAAGCAACCGATCCTGTACTTAAAAATATTTATCCGATTATTTTTAAAAGTTACGCGCCATTATTAGAGCGCGGTAGCATGATGGAATTTGTCAATGGACGTGCAATATCTCGACCAAAAGAACAAGGCCATCATGTGGGCCATTTAGTCATAGCATCACTATTGCATTATATTGATGGTGCTGATCCTCAGGTAAAAGCACTGTTGCAAAATCTTATCAAAACTCAAATTACTCAAGACACATTTTTCGACTTTTTTACCTCGATTAAGCATGTCGGCAATTATCAAAAGGCTAAAGTCTTAGTTGCAGATCCTGAGGTAAATGGTGAACAACTGCAAGGATTCTTTAACTATCCAGCGATGGACAGGGTTGTCTATCGTGGTGATGATTGGAGTTTCAGTTTAGCCATGCACTCTAGTCGCTTAGGTAATTTTGAGTGTATGAATAATGAAAATAAACAAGGGTGGTTCACCGGTGATGGCATGGGTTACCTCTATAATGGTCAGCTTGATCATTACCATAATTATTGGCCAGCAGTAAACCGTTACCGCCTTGACGGTACAACAGTTGATAACCAAGTGATGGCTGATTGTGATGGTCAACGTAATCAAATTAAAGGTGGACGTCAAACACAAATGGATTGGGTTGGCTCGCTACGTTTTGATGATATTGGTGCTGCGGGAATGATGTTCAGTAATTGGAATAATACCTTAACGGCTAATAAGTCATGGTTTATGTTTGAAGATGAAATTGTGATGCTTGGTTCTGATATTAAGTCGACGACACCAGCAGATATAACCACCACGGTAATGAACCGAAAATTAGCTGATGTCGGTAACAATAAGCTGTTTGTTAATGGTAAACGCTGGCAACCACAGTTAAGCCATACTATGAAGTTACGCACATTAACTCTGACTAATAGCAAGCTTGATGACAGTGATATTAGCTATGTATTTCTAAAACCAACAACCGTCACCGTTGAGCAGCAGATACAAACGGGAGATTGGAGTGATATTGGTGTACATAGTGGACAAGTTAGCGCCAATTTTGTTACTGCAACTATCGCACAAACGGCTGAAAATGATCACTATGCCTATGTATTAATGCCTAATGCGGATAAAGAAGATGTACAAGATTTCATTGAGGAAATGCCGATTAAAGTACGTCGTAATGATAAGTTAGCCCATATTGTCACTCATAAAGAACAAGCTATAACCGCTGCTAATATATGGACAGATCAAGGTGTCAAAGTCACTAACCAGCTTAGCGTATTTTCAAAAATGGCGCTGATGGTTGAAAAAGATGATCGTGAGTTAAAGCTTGCGGTGAGTGATCCGTTACAAACACAAACAATGTTACATATCAGGCTGCATAAGCCGGTTGAAATTGAAACTGATATTGAGCAACGATTGCAGCTCGATGGTCAGGGAAATCTGATGATTAATGTCGATGGGTTAGTTGGCCAAAGTTATACCTTTACGCTAAAAAGAGTTGCTGCTGACTAATTATTGAGTCACTGATATAGCCGTCACTAAATAGATAATACAATTTCTATTGGTGACGGTTTTTTTTCATTTGGTGTTTTTTGGATAAAAAACTTACGTTAGCTTTCATTTTATTTTGTTTGTGATCTTAGCCGCTTTAATCTTTCATTTTCTTTCGTATGATACCTTATCAGTATTTCGAAAGCATTTAAAGGGTAATTATGGCGCAGTCCTCATTTCCGTCTCAGCAAGCACGTTTTCATATGATGGCTAAGCCAACCAGTTATCGCTGTAATTTAAAATGTGATTATTGTTTCTATTTAGAAAAAGAAACTGTTGTCGGTAATACCAGTGCTAACCGTTGTAGCTCGACTGTAAATACTGCGACTTCAAGTGCTACTGTGGCGAGTAGTGATCAAATGTCAGATGCAACCCTAAAGCGTTATGTTCGTCATTATATTGCCAGCCAAAATAGTAACGATATCGATTTTTCATGGCAGGGTGGAGAGCCGACGCTCGCGGGATTAGACTTTTATCGTAACGTGGTTAAATACCAAGCCCAATATGGCGCAGGGAAAAACATAACCAATAGTTTTCAAACTAATGCGGTAGCTATCAATCGTCAGTGGGCGCAATTTTTTGCAGAGCATAAGTTTTTAATCGGTGTCTCAGTTGATGGTACGCCAGATGTTCATGATAAATATCGTATATCTGTTAATGGTAAACCTACTTTTGAACGGGTTAAAAAAGCGATTGAATTACTTTTAGAATATCAGGTTGAATTTAATATTCTAACGGTTATCAATGATCAAAATTGGAATAAAGGCCGTGAAACCTACCGCTTTTTAACTTCATTAGGCGCCCGCCACTTACAGTTTATTCCTATTGTTGAAGTTCAACCTCAATATCAAGCCAATAGTAGTGGTCATTATTCACCACAAAAAGACGCACTATTAACACATTTTTCTGTGCCTGCTGATGGTTATGGTCAGTTTATGAGTGAGGTGTTTGATGAGTGGTTACAGCACGATGTTGGTACGGTGTTTGTACGCATGTTTGACAGTATTTTAGCGACATGGCTTGGTTATCCCGCTTCTGTGTGTGTGCAGTCAAAACAGTGTGGTCAAGCGATGGTGATTGAAGCCAATGGTGATATTTATTCGTGTGATCACTATGTTTATCCCGCTAATAAACTGGGCAATATTGCTAGTACCGATCTGGTTAAGTTAGCCACCAGTAAACAGCAACAACGGTTTGGAAATGCGAAATCGCAAAAATTGACCCAACAATGCCAGCAATGTGAGGTCCATGGTTTGTGTTATGGCGGTTGTCCGAAACACCGCTTGGTGACTGTGGCAGGCGAAAAGCATAAACAAAATTATTTGTGTCGCTCATACCAACAGATCTTCCGCCATACCGCACCTGCAATGCATATGATGAGTCAGGCGATTCAGCAAGGCGGAACTGCGGTAGATGCATTGCCTTATTTGACCCAATTACGCTCAGCATAATATTGATCATTAAATTGAATTTTAAGACGTATTGCTGTGTGTTACAGCAGTATATTACCAGGAGTATACAATGAACCTGTCCTCGACGAAGAAGACAATAATTGCAAGTTTTGTGGCTGCTGCTTGCATGGCCTCTACTGCTGTAGCAAACGCAGCTCCAACAACGGCCATTGAGAAACAGCCCAATGTGTTATTAGTGGTTATGGACGATCTGGGGACAGGTCAATTAGATTTTGCATTAGACAGTTTGAATAAAAAAACCTTAGCTGAACGCCCAGTCCCCGTTCGCTATCAAGGTGATTTTGATAAAATGGTCGATGCAGCTAAGCGGGCGATGCCAACCGTTGCAAGTCTCGCTCAGCAAGGCGTGAAAATGACCAATGCTTTTGTAGCTCATCCGGTTTGTGGCCCTTCTCGTGCTGGTATTTTTACTGGCCGTTACCCAACCAGTTTTGGTACTTACAGTAATGATGATGCCCTGCAAGGTGTGCCGCTAGATATCAAATTATTACCGGCATTATTTCAAGAAAATGGTTATAACACCGCTAATATTGGTAAGTGGCACAATGCTAAAATTAGCAGTAAAAATGCCGTTGCAGATAATAACAAAACCCGTGATTACCATGATAACCAAATACCGGTAACCCCAAAAGAATATGCGCCAGAAAGCCGTGGCTTTGATTACTCTTACAGTTTCTACGCATCTGGATCTGCGTTATGGAATTCACCTGCTATTTATCAAAATGGTAAAAATATTCCAGCGCCAGGTTATTTAACTCATAACTTAACTAATGAAGCGCTGCAGTTTATCGAGCAAAGTGGTGACAAACCGTTCTTTATTAACCTCGCTTTTAGTGTGCCGCATATTCCATTGGAAGAAGCGTCACCTGCGAAATATATGGAGCGTTTTAATACCGGTAATGTTGAAGCCGATAAATATTTTGCTGCGATCAATGCTGCCGATGAAGGTCTTGGACAAATAGTTGAACTGCTTAAGAAAAAAGGTGAATTAGACAATACACTGATATTTTTCTTATCTGATAATGGCGCAGTGCATGAATCGCCAATGCCAATGAATGGTATGGATCGTGGCTATAAAGGCCAGATGTACAATGGCGGTGTACGGGTACCATTTGTGGCATATTGGCCGAAACATATTCCTGCTGGTGGCACTAACGATACTCTGATCTCAGCATTAGATATTCTTCCTACAGCATTGACTGCTGCGGGCATTAAGATCCCTGCTGAAATGCAGCTTGATGGTAAAAATATTTTGCCGGTGCTTGAAGGTAAAACGAAGCAATCGCCGCATCAATATATTTATTGGGCAGGCCCTGGTGCGAAGCATTATAGCGAAGAAAACGATGCGTTCTGGCATGGCTACTGGAAATGGATCACCTATGAATCTAATGACATTCCTAAAAACCCAAATTTAGAAAAGTTATCTAAAGGTTCATGGGCGATTCGAGATCAGAATTGGGCATTGTATTTCTATGATGATGGCACTAACAAAGTGAAATTATTTAATGACAAGCTTGATCCAAGTGAATCAAAAGATCTGGCTCAGCAATACCCACAAAAAGTGAAGCAAATGAAGCAAGCTTTCTATGAGTGGATCAAAGATAAACCGAAACCTGTGGCATGGGGACAAGATCGTTACCAAGTGCTAACAGAATCAGCAAAAAGTTAATAACAGCTAAAATATTCGCACTGCCATTATGTTGAAGTTATATCAATATGATTGTGGTGCGTTATTGTTCATGGAGGATAACAATAATGAATGATGTACAAGCCACTACCACAGTCCCTGATGCTAAATTGAATATCGAGCTCACGTCTCTCAACACGGTACTGCCACCGCCTTATAAAGCGAAACATATTTCAGTAACTGAGCGGCCAATGATTGCGTATGAACATCCAACCGCTGCGATGTATATGCAATTATTTAAACAGCGACTAGTACGTTTAAAAATGAAAGCGACAACTTACTCGATAAATGATGCAGCAATAGCGGAATATTTTACTAAACCTGAACTAAGCATTGAGAACAAATGCCAATACTTAGTGCGTTATGTTGCTGAAGCGTTTGAACATTATTCGGTGTGGGATTATAGCCATGCTTATTATCCAGGACGCCCAAGTCAACAAAATGCTCGCACAGATGCAATGGAAGGCACTAGCCGAGTATTACCGACTTTAGCTGCATGGTTAAGTCAACATGGTGCACAAGCCTTAATTGGATTGAATGATAAGCCACTAAATATTGTTGCAATGTTACGTCAGGCTTTTTTAGCGGGCACTGATCCGCATCATGCTGGCTATTGGGGACAACTACACGATTATGATCAGCGTATTTGTGAAAGTGCTGATTTAGCGTTGGCACTATGGTTAAGTCGTGAACATGTTTGGCAACACATGACGGCAGTAGAACAAACGCAAATCATCACTTGGTTTAAACAAGTTAACCACTGTCAAACTGTTGATAATAATTGGCATTTATTTCCGTTAATGGTGCAATTGGTTATTAAAGCACTCACCGGCGAAGATAGTGTTGCTTATGATAAGTACCAACGAATTAAAGAGTTTCATGTAGGTGACGGTTGGTTCCGCGATGGTGCGAAAGGTAATTATGATTACTACAACGCATGGGGATTTCATTATTCACTCTATTGGCTCGATCAAATAGATTCAAATTTTGATAGCGATTTTATTCGTCAAACCTTAGCGGATTTTGTTACTCAATATCGCTATTTATTTACTGCTGAAGGCCTACCTTTCTTTGGTCGTAGTGCTTGCTATCGACTGGCGGCTGCAGCGCCTTTGATTATGGCCGTTGATCAACGTAGTGAGGTTATTTCTGCAGGTGAAGCTCAACGCGCATTTGCGACCAGTTTAGAATATTTTATCAGTAATGGTGCTATGCAACATGGCGCACCAACCCAAGGACTGTTTGGTGATGATACCCGCCTGGTTGATAACTATAGTGGACCTGCAAGTAGTTTTTGGTCACTGCGAGCGCTGAATATAGCTTTATTTTGTGGTGAACGCTGTGGTTTGTGGGATGCAGAACAACAACCGTTACCCGTCGAGCAAGGTGATTTTAATTTTTCATTGCCTACGATTAATGCGCAAGTGATGGGTGTTTTCGAAACGAAAGAGGTGGTGGTAGTCTTTAAAAATGACTATCTCAGCGAACAAAGCCCATTATCGCGGCGATTAGAGCCTCAATCCTCGCGTCATTACTGGTTAGAGAAGATCCTTGGGCGAGCAGAAAGACCGAAAAATAACTTATTGCGTAAAGGTATTACCTGTTATTCATCAAAGATGTCACATTTCTTTTGATTTCATTTTGTTATTTATTTTCGATTTGAAAGTGATTATGTGATTCAGATCTTTTTATTTGTTTTTGTTTTCGAATATTATCCAAATCGAAAGTTAACGGAATGTTTGAGGTTTTTTATGTTTTTGGTTTCTTCGCGTGAAATGCTGTTGAAAGCGCAGCTAGGTGGCTATGCCGTTCCTGCTTTTAATATTCATAATCTTGAGACAATTCAGGTAGTACTTGAAACGGCAGCTGAGATGCGTTCTCCAGTTATTCTTGCCGGCACGCCAGGTACTTATTCTTACGCGGGTACTGATTACTTGGTGGGTATATGTCTTAAAGCTGCACATATTTATCAAACGCCAATCGCACTGCATATGGATCATCACGAATCATTCAGTGATATTCGTACCAAAGTAGAGGCTGGTATTAAATCTGCAATGATTGATGGGTCTCATCATAGTTTTGAAGGCAATATCGATATTACTCGTAAAGTGGTGCAATTTTGTCATGGATGGGATTGTTCAGTTGAAGCTGAATTAGGCCGTTTAGGTGGTCAAGAAGACGATCTTATTGTGGAAGATAAAGACGCACTTTATACCGACCCAGATGCTGCGATCGAATTTATTAATGCGACTGGCATTGATTCATTAGCGATTGCAATCGGTACTGCGCACGGCATGTATAAAGAGCAGCCACAGTTAGATTTTGATCGACTAGGCATTATTCGCAGTAAAACAGATACACCGTTAGTGCTGCATGGCGCTTCAGGTGTGCCAGATGAAGATGTACGTCGTTGCATTGAATTAGGTATTACCAAAGTGAACGTTGCTACTGAACTTAAA
This sequence comes from Photobacterium aquimaris, assembly GCF_002954455.1. GTDB lineage: Bacteria > Pseudomonadota > Gammaproteobacteria > Enterobacterales > Vibrionaceae > Photobacterium > Photobacterium aquimaris. Next base: position 166,019 of record NZ_MSCC01000002.1, on the reverse strand, counting down.
ATTGCGTTTGCTGATGCTGTGAAACAATATTTTATTGAGCATCCACAAGCGAATGATCCACGTCATTATATCATTCCGGGTAAAGCGGCAATGAAGCAAGTGATTCAAGATAAAATTCGTGTATGTGGTAGCGAAGGAAAAGCGTAATTAACCACAAACGAGAACCTCTCGCCATGGATGACACAATGTAATACTGACTCCCCCTAAAGTGCCTTACTTTATTCAGTATTACATTTATAACTTTGAGTGATGATGTTTTTTGGCCATGATTGCGCTCCTATCTCAAGCACTCATGGCCTTTTTCTGCCAGCTAATACTAGCCAGTAGGTGAAGAAAAATGACATATTCGAATTTAGCGATAAAGCACAATATAGCCATTATGGGTGAGTGCATGATTGAACTAAGCGGCGCGCCTTTTGCGACTCAACAGCAAAATTTTGGTGGCGATACGCTTAATACCGCAATTTATCTTTCTCGATTGCTACCGCAAAGTTCGCCTTGTTATATCACAGCACTTGGTATCGATAATTACAGCCATGCGATGATTGATGCATGGCAACAAGAAGGCATTGATTGTCGTTTTGTGATGCGTGAACGCGATAAATTACCAGGTATGTATGCGATTGAAATTGATTCGCAAGGAGAGCGTAGTTTCCACTATTGGCGTAATGATTCTGCAGCACGCTATATGTGTGAGCATGCGCAGTTTTCACAAATTATGGCACAACTAAAAAGCTATGATTTGATCTACCTCTCAGGGATATCTTTGGCGGTTTTACCTGAGCATGGCAAAATTAAACTTATTGAAGCTCTTGCTAGTTTAAAAGCAGGTGGTTGTAAAATTGCAGTTGATTCTAATTATCGGCCGCGATTATGGAATGGTGCTACGCATGCAAAAACATGGCTATTAGAATTATATCGTCTAGCTGATATTGCATTAGTGACTGCTGATGATGAAGATTTATTGCGTGGTGATGTGAATACACCAGCAACGGTTATTGCTGATCGTTTGCACCGTTTAGGTGTTGATCAAGTGGTAGTGAAACTAGGCAGTAAAGGCGCAATGTGGTCATGTGCAGGTCAACATGGCTTTGTTGATGGTAATAAGATTGATGATGTTGTCGATACTACCGCCGCAGGCGATTCTTTTAATGCGGCTTATATAGCGGCATGGGCACAAGGTTTACCAATGGCTGAATGTTGTCAGTGGGGGAATAACCTTGCAGCACAAGTGATTCAACATCGTGGGGCAATTATTCCACTGCAATGTACCCAATATTTAACGGATTTAATGAGTAGTAATTATGATGACAAATGAATGGATTGATCGTTTGCGTGCATTGCGAGTAATGCCTGTTATACAAATTGAAAATGCTGCTGATGCGGTACCACTTGCTAAAGTATTAGTTGAAAATGGCCTACCTGCTGCGGAAATCACCTTTAGAACGGCTGCTGCAGCTGAATCTATTCGTTTAATTCGCGCTGCTTACCCACAAATTGTATTGTGTGCTGGGACAGTATTAACCACCGAACAAGTCGATGCTGCAATTGCAGCAGGGGCTGATTTTGTGATCAGTCCAGGGTTTAATCCAACCACAGTAAAATATTGTTTAGCCAATAACATTAAAATGATCCCTGGGGTTAATAATCCAAGTTTAGTTGAACAAGCATTAGAATTGGGTGTGAGTACACTTAAATTTTTCCCTGCTGAAGCGTCAGGTGGCATCAATATGCTTAAATCATTGGTTGGGCCTTATAGCCAAATTCAATTGATGCCGACAGGTGGCGTTACACCGCTAAATTTAAGTGATTATTTAGCTATTCCTCAAGTGATTGCTTGTGGCGGTACTTGGATAGCACCAACAAGTGCTATTACGCAGCATGACTGGGATTTGATTGCCGCCAATGTACGCGAAGTGTGTGCAATGATTGTTCAGGCGAAGGCATAAGGATTAATTATGACCAATGTAAAGCATGTCGCGGTATTGCTTGCCGATGGTTTTGAGGAAGGCGAGGCGGTAGTTTTTATCGACATTATGCGCCGTTTAGATATTAAAGTAGACGTGTTGTCTTGCATGGAAACCACCACACTAAATACTTATTTTGAAACCAAAATTAGTGCTGATTATGTTCTCGCGAATAAGTTTGATTGTACTTATGATGCTGTGATGATGCCCGGTGGACCACAAGGTACTGATAATTTGTCAGCCAATGCCAATGTTATTGCTTTTTTAAAGCGTCATATTGAAGCCAATAAATATATTTGTGCATTATGCTCATCAGGCGCAAAAGTACTTGCTGCGCATCATTTATTACAAGGCCGCACGTATACAACCGGAGATAAACTCGCTGAAAAATTCGACGACGGTGAATTTATTAAACAGAAAGTAGTCGTTGATGGTCAATTTATCACTGGGCGTGGTTTAGGAGTAAGCTTTGAATTTGCGTTTACAGTTGCACGTTATTTATTAGCCGATAATCACCAAAAAGTTGATTGGCAAGCAAGCCATATTTATTTTGATCATTGGCCTCTGAATAATTGACAATAACGTTTATTATCTGAATGTTAAAAGCCTAGCTAGAAAGAGATCCAATAGCTAGGCTTTTTAAATTCTATTGTAATTGGCGAATTATTTCCGCAGCTACAGCTTGAGCAGACGCTGGATTTTGTCCGGTGATGAGATTTTTATCAACGACAATATAACTCTGCCAATCAGCGCTTTTACTATAATGTGCCCCTTGGCTGGTTAACATATCTTCAAGTAAAAAAGGCACAACATCCGTTAATCCAACCGCAGCTTCTTCACTATCACTAAATCCAGTGACATTTTTACCGTTGATTAATGGGCTGCCATCAGGATTTTTAGGCGATTTTAATGCGGCCGGTCCATGGCAGACCAAGCCTGTCGGTTTATTGTTTTGATAACACCATTCAATGATTTTTTGTGATGCTGCATTGTGTGATAAATCCCATAGTGGTCCATGTCCACCAGGATAAAATACAGCGTCATAATCGGCAGGATTAATAGTCGACAATAACAATGTATTAGCTAATTGAGTAATGGCATCAGGATCATTTTTAAAACGCAGCACCGATTCAGTTTGAAGTTCCGGTGTATCACTTTTTGGATCTATCGGTACTTGTCTGCCATTAGGAGAGGCGAGAGTAACGGTGTAGTTGTTATCTTTAAAGGCATAAAACGGCACTGTAAATTCATCTAGCCATAGGCCAGTTTTAGCCGTAGTTTCGCCTAAATTCTGATGAGATGTTAATACAATTAAAATATTCATATTTATCCTTGAACTCCCGTTTAAATAAGCCATATTCATTGAACATAAATTAAAATCACAATTAGTTATAGGCTTAAAAAATTACAGCAACAAGTGAAATAGCGATGTTTTTTGTCAATATTATATCTAGCTAATTATCCAAATAATGGCATTAGCGAAGGGGGAGTTTAAAGACCAATTACAGCAGTATATTAAGCGAGATGGTTGATAAGTATACATAAACAAAAAGGCCACCGGAGTGACCTTTTTGTAGGAAATAGCAGTCTAACTTAGTCTGCCATTTCAGCATTGTGGTAAACGTTTTGCACGTCATCACAATCGTTTAGTGCATCAAGGAATTTCTCAAACATTGCAATGTCGTCACCAGCCAATTCGGTCATTGTCTGTGGAACGAAAGCAATTTCTTCAGAATCAATCACAACATCCGGCATGGTTGCTGCAAGTGCATTTTTAACTTTGAAGAATTCAGTATGAGGAGCATAAACGGTAATTTCGCCATCTTCACAAGTGATGTCAGTAACGTCAACGTCTTCCATCATTAGATTTTCAAGTACAACTTCTTCGTCAGTACCTTTAAATTCAAATACTGCTTGGTGCTCAAACATGTGACCAACAGTACCAGGGCTACCGATTTTTGCATGGTTCTTAACGAATGCTTGACGAACGTCCATGAAAGTACGGTTGTTGTTATCTGTTAGACAGTCAACGATAACCATGCAGTTGCCAGGGCCAAAACCTTCGTAACGTGCAGTTGAGTAATCTTCACCGCCGCCGCCTTTCGCTTTATCAATTGCTTTGTCGATAACGTGGCTTGGTACCTGATCCTTTTTCGCTTTCTCAATAAGACGGCGAAGTGCTAGGTTGCTATCTGGATCTGGACTGCCGTTCTTAGCACAAACGTAGATCTCTTTACCGTATTTAGAGTAAACCTTGATCTTAGCGCCTTGGGTTTTTGCCATAGACAATTTGCGTACTTCGAACTTTCTTCCCATGAGGAATCACTCTCTTTTACTGTTTTAGACGGTCAATTATGCAAATATTTTACCAGTACCCCCTTATTCTGGCTAGTTAGATCTGTATTTATACGAAGTAAAGTCGATTTTTTTTATGTTTACGTTGAAATAATAAACGCTGCTTAACAACACTAACACGAGGTTTTATTTTTGGAGTGAAAGATTTCAAATATAGGCTAACTTCTCGCAATGTAATAAAAAATAGAGATTAAATCCTATATTTTCTCATTATATAAGAATGGTGCTTGTTGTTAGTGATAGAATTAGTTACAAATAATCATCACACAAATTAGAGATAACCTACCTGTGACTCATTCACTCAGTGCTAATGAAAAATTGTTGCAAGTGCTTATTCACATTGCGGCGTCAAATGTGCCGTTACAAGCACAACAACTCAGTGCCGAAATGGAAATGCCAATAAGTAGCGTATATCGCTATTTAGCATTACTTCGTGATTGGAATTTAATTGAAGAAAATCATGGTCGTAATACTTATAGTGCCGGCCCTGCAGCATTACAACTTCAGCGTAATTTTGAAATGAATTCACCGTTACCTGATGGCGTAAGACCTATTTTAAAGCGTTTACAACAGCAAACTGGCGAGATGTCAGCTTATATGGTTGCGGTGGGATTTAATGCTTTATGTGTTGACAGTATTGATAGTCCCTATGCGTTGCGTTGTAGTTATGAGAAAGGACAAAGTCAGCCATTGATCCGTGGCGCCTCGGCGAAAGTTATTTTGGCTTATTTACCATTGGCACGCCAATTAACGATTTTAGAACATTACGATATTACCGAGCAGCAACAGATAGATAGTTGGATTTCTGAATTAGATCTTATTAAGCAAGATGGTTTTGCTATTAGTACATCAGAAATTGATGTTGGTGTTTCTGGTGTCAGTGCACCCGTGTTTGTGGGTAATAAAGTGGTTGGAGCTGTCAGTGTTATGGCGCCAGCAGAGCGTATTAATAGCCGTAAAAATAAGATTGTAATGTGTGTATTACAAGCAGCAAGAGCATTACCACCACAACACTAGAGTGTGTTGTTTATAAAGGCAAATGAAGGTAGGGAAGATAGGCGTATGTTAGTAGATCAATTAAAAAAGTTATTTAAAAATGAGCCTCAAAAACCGATGTTATATCATCGTAAACATACGCTCATCAGCCCTTATACTCAACAATGCCAACCCGGTGTGATGTTAGTGGGTGTTATTTCAGATCTTAATGTTGATTGGGGCCGTGGTCGACAAGGTGCAAAAGAAGGTCCAGCCAGTATTCGGCGTATACTTCCGCGCACCCATCCACAAACGGCATTACCTTTTTATGATGCCGGTGATATTGAACAAACCGCTGATGACCATAGCTTTGCGGCAGTAAGTCACAGGCAACATCAAGTGTTGTTGCGTGGTCTACGTGAGGGGCATTTTCCAGTTGTTCTCGGTGGTGGGCATGAAATATCAATTGCCAGTTATCAAGCATTGTCTGATTTTAGTGCTGAGACACAGTTATCATCAACAATAACAGATACACAACCAACGCTTACGGCTCCTCGTGTTGGGGTGATTAATTTTGATGCACATTTTGAGCTAAGACCATCACTGTCGTTACGGGCAGGCTCTGCATTTCATGCAGCATGGTGTTATAGCAAACAGCAGCAACGCGATTTTGATTTTCTTGGTTTAGGTATTTGCGATCATGCTAATTCACAAGCGATGTTTAAATTAGCACAAGACCTTGGCTGCCAGTGGCTGTTAGACAATCAAATGACGGCTCGCAATAAAAAACAGATTCAGGCGCAATTAGACAATTTTATCGATAATGTTGATTGTATTCAGCTAAGCATAGATTTAGATGTGTTTTCGTCATCAATAGCACCAGGGGCTAATATGACGCGTATGCATGGCGTGAGTTTATCAATGGTTGAATGGGCAATTAAACATATAATGGCAACAGGAAAAGTTAAAATTGTCGATATTGCTGAATTAAATCCTGAGTATGATTACGATAATCAGACGGCAAAATTAGCCACTAAGCTAATTCAAACCATTGTTCATTTTGTCTAAACCCTATTTATAAATGGGTAACAACATGAAAAAGATAGTTTTATCGTCTCAAAGGTTGTTTTTTAATGGTTTTGATTAAAAACAATATAAACGATAATAATATTATTGTTTTTGTAAAAAAAAGACTTTACAGCCAAGGCTAATCTCGCTATTA
>NZ_MSCC01000002.1:153920-159005 GCF_002954455.1 Photobacterium aquimaris | reverse complement strand
TAATAATCGGTTTGCACGACGAGGGTCGCGCTGATTTTCGGAATGGCAAGTCCCGTCCGCTTCACAACACAACGAAGCCTCGTCAGCAATGAGAGGATTTTTTGCGTTTGTTTTATGGCTATTTTACAAATAATAACGAGGTTATTATCCGTCATCTCGAAAGAGAGGCACGAGTTATCCGTGATCTATTTATCACGTGTTTGAGCATTAAAGATGCCAGTGAACATAAGCTAAAACATTAACTAAAACAGCCATTCTACAACGCGCGGAAGGTAGATTCCCTATCTCGCTCGTAACTTTGCGGTTGGGAATGACAGTGCTACTTATTTACCGCTAAATAGGCCCCAGCGGCAATCATAATACCGCCAGCCGTTTGGTTTAGACGCTGTTGTGCTGTTGGCGTTTTGATCACTTTTGCTAATCTTGAAGCGCCATAAGCAACGAGCATAATCGCAGACATTAATGCGATCGAAGATAAGACCGAGACTAAAACAATATCACTGCGATTTAAGTAGGTTAAATCAATAAAAGTCGGTAAGAATGAAACATAGAACAGAATCACTTTAGGATTTGATGCTGAAATCAAAAAACCATGTCCAAAACTGGATAAGGCTGTTTGTTGGGGGTTTTGTTGTTCAGTATGCGGCTGGTTGTGTGTAAACGCCGTTATCATTTTATAGCCAAGATAGATTAAATAGCCGGCACCGAGGTAACGAATAATTAAAAAAATTTCTGACCAATTTTCAGCAATGGTGGCTAATCCAAAACAAGCAAGTTGTAAGTAAAGTAAATCACTGCATACCATGCCTAATGCCATCATGACACATTTTGTGGGGCCTTCTACCATTGCTTTAGCAAGAATGGCAAATATACCAGGACCTGGAGTGATAGCAAAAATGAAAATAGCACCAAAAAACGCGATTGCAGCCTCAAATGACATCAAGTTATCTCAGAATTGGAATATTTTGTGAATGCTATCATGAGGTCGCTATTTTACACTCAACATTTTATAAGCGCTAATATTACAGCTTAAGGTATAAGTTGTTTCAATAGGATTGTTTGCTACCGAGTAAAGTGCTGCTGAAGGGATATTGATGGTGGTTTTAGTTCTACTTTGGCGCTCAAAGTATACTGTTTTGGTTTATTAATCACCAAACAGTATATAAGGGATGGTTTTTTGCGACGTTTAGTTTCAGAATGTCGGGTTTAGAGCATTGGTAAACGTGAAGAGAATCAAAGCATGGTTCTTTTATCGCTAAGCCTTTAGAGGGAAAGATATCTTGGATAAGCCCCAAATTATATGTGTAGAAGGTAATATCGGTGCCGGTAAATCGACATTACTCCCTCAACTCGCAGCAGCACTAAACGCGACCGCTATTTTAGAGCCTGTAGATTCTGATCCTGAATTTCAACATTTATTAGGTGAATTTACACGTGACCCTTTTAACGTTACTGCGCGCAGCAATTTTCAATGTTATATCACAGCACAACGCGCTGAGTTACTTAATAATTTGAATCCCAAAGGGGTTTATATTATTGAGCGTTCTTTGTTGAGTGATTTGGTCTTTACTCATGCCTGTATTGCCAATTACAACAGCACTGCTGAAGACATAGCTAAACATATGGCGTGTTATCAGCACTTGATTAGTCAAATTAATCAATATCCAACCATTGATTATTGTATTTATTTAAAGACTGATCCTGAGATAGCCTATCAGCGTATGCGTCAGCGTGGTCGTGCAGAAGAGATGGGATTAGATCTTGGCTATATTAGTGATATTGATGCCTTTCATGATGCGGTATTACCTCAAGCATGCCGCAAAATGGGCACTAAGCTGATTTGTATTGATTGGAACCAACCAAGTGCGATTAGTGATTTATTACCACAATTGAATACTGCAGGTTTAGTTATTAACTAATCGAGTGCTGTAAACGCAAGAGGCTACAGTTAATGGTTAACCGTAGCCTCTTGACTAATTAACTTTTAAGCATTTGCCAGTATTTTTGGTAAATATTTACCGCTTCGCCAACGTCATCAGTGAACTCACCATTATTGACTTGCTCGTCAGTTGGGAAAATCATTGGATCGGTTTGTAATTCTGTTGGTAAAAATTTCTTTGCCAGCTTATTTGGCGCAGGGAATCCAAGCGCTTCAACAATTTTGGCTTGGTTTTCAGGTAGCATAAAGAAATCGATAAACTTAAACGCAAGATCTTTATGTTCGCTGCCTTTCGGGACGATAAAATTATCCATCCACAAAATTGCGCCATCTGTTGGATAAACAAACTTCAATTCTGGCATTTCTTTTTTTGCCATAAAGGCATTACCATTCCACTGCATGCCTACCATTGCTTCCCCTGTAACATAAGGGACATGTGGTGCGTCAGAATTGTAAACCACTACATTTGAACGCAGTTGACGTAACTTTTCGTAAGCTTGTTTAATTTCAGCTTCGTTAGTGCTGTTAATGCTGTGGCCTTGGGCACGTAATGCCATACCGAACACATCGCGAACATCATCAAGTAACATTACTTGTTGTTCAAAATTGGTATTCCATAAATCTTTCCAGCTAGTTACCTGATCATTGGTGATCACTTCCGCATTGTAACTAATCCCAGTAACGCCCCACACATAAGGTAATGAGTAATCATTGTTAGGATCGAAAGGTTGTTTCATTAGGCCTGAATAGATGTCATTTAAGTGATGCATCTTGCTTTTATCTATTTTTGCAAGCATGCCTTCACGGGCCATTTTTTCAATAAAATACGTTGATGCAAATGCAACATCATAACCCTTGCCATCAAGTAGCTTGAGCTTGGTATACATTGATTCATTATTATCAAACGTAGAGTAGTTGACAGTGACATCATATTCTTTTTCAAAGGCTTTGATTACATCTGTTGGCATATACTCTGCCCAGTTGTAAACGTTAAGCACATCATTTGCTGCCGAAACATTAAATGCTGAAAGTGCGAATGCTAGTGTGGTCACCCCTTTGAATATTTTCTTCATGTTATTAATTCCTAATTGACCAGGTAAGTCAGATTCGAGCGCGGATATTAGAGTTAACTATCAAAGTGTCAAAATTTATAGTTATAAACTATGACACTGATCACATTAATAAATTGCTTGTACAGCCCTAAGAGTCGTGACATTATCCGCGCGATTTTTAACCTATATTTTTTTTTGTGGGCAATTGGAATGTCAATCAGCAGTCAATATATCGATAGTTACTACCAAGCAACCGTTAATGCGTTACCAGAACAACCAATACTTGATCAGGCAATTGAAGCTGATGTTTGTATTATTGGTGGCGGTATGACAGGGTTAAATGCCGCGATTGAATTACGTCAAAAAGGGTTCTCTGTTGTGGTTCTTGAATCACAACGTTTAGCATGGGGAGGCTCTGGACGTAATGGTGGTCAGTGTTTAGTGGGTTATTGCCTCGGGTTACGTGAAGTTGATGAAACATACGGACCTGAGTGGGGTAAACAACTATGGGATCTTTCTTGTGAAGCTATTGATATTGCTCGCGATCGGATTGAGAAATTTAACATTGATTGTGATTTTCAACAAGGCTATATCGAATTAGCATTGAAGAAAAGCCAAGAGACAGAATTAAAATCGTGGTATGACCTTAAACAAGGTCGTTATGATTATCCAAGTGCAAGCTGGTGGGACAAAGATAAAGTTAATCAAGTCGCGCATACTGAACGCTATTTAGGTGGACTTTATGATTCAAACAGTGCCCATATGCACCCACTAAATTACACTCTTGGTTTAGCGCAAGCGGCATTAAGTTTAGGGGCGACTATTTTTGAAAATACGCCAGCAGTTAAACTTGATAAAGGTAATCCGCATATTATCCATACCCCTAAAGGTCAGGTTAAAGCGAAACAAGTGTTATTAGCGTGTAATGCCTATTTAGATGGATTAAACCGTAAAGCACAAAGTGTGGTGTTACCTGTTGTGTCATACATTGGTGTGACCGAGCAATTGGGTGATCGCCAGCCTATCAGTAATATGATGGCAATGTCGGATCTAAACAATAGCCTTGACTATTATCGTCCAACCCCTGATGGCCGTATTTTATTTGGTGGTGTTAATCATCCATTTAATGGTGAATATAGTGATTCAAGCGAGCGTTTACGCCAGCGTATGATCACGGTTTTCCCACAACTTGCTGATGTAAAAATGGAATACCATTGGGGCGGTCTATTTGCAGTAACACGCTCTTACATGCCACAAATTGATCACTTAGGTAACGATATTTATGTTGCTCATGGTTATACCGGTCATGGTGTCGGATTAACCAATATCGCAGGCAAAGTTGTTGCTGAAGCAATGGCTGGTACAGCTGAACGTTTTGATGTATTTGCTAAAATTAAACATGGTTGGATTCCAACACCTGAAGTTTTACGTAAACCAGCACTAGCAATGGCGATCTGGAAAGCACGATTAGAAGACTCACTAGGCAAATAATTAAAATTTATTTGCAATAAAATATAAAAAAGTAAGTTTATTTGCTATCTTGGTGCGGTTAATAGTGAGTTATTTGCTTATTTAAATCAATCAGAGAGAGCATTATGATCGAGCGTCAAGAAACGAAAGCCCGTATGAGTCGTATTGTGAAGCACAACGGCACTATTTACCTTTGTGGTCAAGTTTGTGCTGATGCAAGCAAAGACATTACTGAGCAGACACAAACCATGCTTGATAAAGTGGAAACATTACTTGAGCAAGCGGGCAGTGATAAAGAGCACATGCTATCAGCAACTATTTATATTAAAGATATGAGTATGTTTGCTGAGATGAATGCAGTGTGGGATAACTGGGTGCCTGCTGGATATGCGCCTGCACGTGCATGTGTTGAAGCTAGTATGGCTCGTGATACATTATTGGTTGAAATTTCTGTGATTGCTGCTGAAAAGTAATACTACACTTATTTATAATTATCAAAGGTCGACAATATGTCGGCCTTTTTTATACGTAAGTGATGCTAAATTCACACGATAGAATAAAAAACAAGCAATTGATCTTTTTAATGAAATTTTAGCTTTACAGCTAAGGTTAAGCTCGCTATTA
>NZ_MSCC01000002.1:60985-153104 GCF_002954455.1 Photobacterium aquimaris | reverse complement strand
GCAATAAGTTAGAATAATCGGTGCGCTCACCGAGGGTCGCGCTGATTAACAATAATTGATATTAGTAATTAGTTTTATTGTTACATATAAAAAATCAATTTAACTGCACTACTAGTATATAAATTTATTTTATATTATTTATTTGTTTTATTCGCTGGTAACTTATACAATAAGTAAAATTCCCAATTATTATTATAGTGAGTGTTAAACAATATCACTTATATAGTCTAATTATTTTTTTAAGGTTTATTTGATGATTCAACGCGTTATATCTTATATCTATAAAAGAACATTATATAAAGTATATCGTTCTCATGTTAATAAGAAATTACGAGCAAGATTAAAGAATAAAAACTTTAGCTTGATCTCTAATAACTGTATCGGTGGTCTTACTTGCAGCGATTTAGCTCAACCTTTTAATTCACCAACGGTGGGTTGTTTTTTCTATTCAGATTGTTATCTGAAGTTTTGTGAAAACCTTAAATACTATTTATCATTAGAACTAGAGCAAGCGACAAGTTCTAAATATATTGATTCTTATCCTTATATTCTAGGTAAGCTAGGTGATATTGAAATTCATTTTATTCATGACTCATCTTTTGCTGAAGTAAAAGAAAAATGGGAACGCAGAAGAAAACGCGTTGATTTTGATAATTTATTTTTTGTCATGTCTGATCGTGATATTTGCGATGAAGGCGATATTGAGCGTTTTTTACGCTTAGATGATGGTAAGTCAGTGTTCTTCGGTGCGCGTAAACGTTCAAATTTAGATAACTTTGTTCATTGTTATAATGAAAAAGGTGAAATCACGACTCAATTCTTTGCAATGTACCGTGTACATGAGAAGTATTTTGACATGGTTGAATGGCTAAATACCAAGCGAATCGTTATCTATTAATATTTTATGCATGATACTAATTCAAGAAAACCAATAAGTTGAATTAGTATCAGCTTTACTTTATATCATTATCTATTGTGACCCAGTTATATCTTAGCGACATCTATTTTATAAAACAGTATTAATACTATGCTTTATGCTGTTATATAATACCTATTGTTTTTTATTAAAGATAAAATAAAATATATTTAGATGATTGAATTAGTTAGATAAATATTCACATTTACTGATGTAAAATTGACTTATTATTTTTTAAATTGACACAAAGTTTATATATTTAAACGTAGAAATAAAAAATATTAATACTAGTTATTGTTGCCAATGGATAATTTGTTCATTATTCCAATTATTATCAATATCTGCATAGTGTTGTTCTAATACGTGACGTTTAATTTTTAGCGTTGGAGTTAAGATACCATTTTCAATAGTCCATGGTTCTTTAATCATTAAGATACCTTTGATTTTTTGATGGGACTCTAACTCGTTATTTATTTTAGCTAAAACGCCCATAAGCTTTTTTTCATAACGTTGATGATTAAACTGAGGATAATCATGGGCTACCGCTAAAAGTATTGGTGCTGACATTCCTGAGCCTATCAGGCACACCATTTCAAAGTTACCTAATTCCATCAAGCGCTTTTCTATCGGCACCGGTGAAACAAATTTCCCTTTGGCTGTTTTGAAGGTGTCTTTTTTACGCCCTTGAATGGTTAAATAACCTTCATTGTCTAACTCACCGATATCACCGGTATATAGCCAGCCATCATTATCAAAGCTTGCTTGAGTTGCTTGAGAGTTATTGTAATAACCGCTAAATAAGCCTTTACTGCGCACTAGTATCTCTTTATCTGCCGCGATTTTGATCTCAATACCAGGGCCTGCATTGCCGACCGTACCAATTTTATCGCTACGGTAAGGATGGTTGAGAGTACTGTAAGCAAATGACTCTGTCATTCCCCATGCCTCAGTAATATTAAGGCCAATACTTTCATACCAACGTAACAAGCCTGCTGAAACAGGAGCAGAGCCACAGCCAAGTACACGTGCTTTATCAAGCCCTAACCCTTGCGCTAATTTACGCTTAATAAAGGTTGATATTAAAGGAAGACTTAACAGAAAATTCAATTTAGCTGGGGGAAGTTTATCTTGTATACGTTGTTGAAATAAGGTCCAAAGACGTGGCACTGACACAAAAATTGTTGGTCGGTGCATTTTTACGTCATCAATAAAAGTATCAAGCGATTCTGGAAACGCAACTTGTAACCCAGACATAATTGAAGAGCCAAAAATATAAACTCGTTCAGTAATATGAGCTAATGGTAGATATGAGAATAAGCGCTCATTGTCTTTTAAGCCGATATGCTCAATGATTTTTTGTGACGACCATACAAATGCGCCGTAAGTGAGCATTGCACCTTTAGGCATTCCTGAAGTGCCTGATGTGTAAACAATTGACATTAAATCAGTGTCATGATGTGAGCAACGCTCTGAGGTCGGTAAATGCTGCTCAATTAAATCGTCAAATTGATATTGGCATGTTGGAGTACCAGGGTACGAAAAAGCAATCGTGGGGATATTAGCATGGGTGGCTACGACATTATTGATGGCACTTGGGCTGTCAAGTTTACCAATAATGATTAATTTAGCTTCACTATGCTCAATGCAATGGGCGATAGTATCAGCGCCTGCGGTGGGAAAAATAGGTACACTGATATACCCGCCGAGCATCATTGCTAAGTCACAAATAAACCACTCGGCACAGTTTTTAGAAATTAAAGCAATGCGATCACCTTGTTGAAGACCCAATAGCTGAAATGCGGTGACTAAACGTTGGGCTTTATCTGCAACACTGGCATAGGTGTAATTAACAAATTGACGATTGATGATTTGTTTTAAATAAATATCGGTAGGACGTTCATTTGCCCATTTGATAATCATGTCAGCAGGTGTTTGCAGTTGAGCCATAAGCACTCCGTTTAACAAATGGATCATTGATTGCTGGATGTTATTATAATGTTAAACTTAGGCTGTTATCTAAGCTGGCGTCAAGTAAGATTATGCTAATTGTTTAGTACTATTAGCTATTTGAATAAAATGGTTTTTATATTACTTTGAATTATAAGGTTTTATTGGTTTTTTTGTTGAATTATACCTTACTCAATTTATGTGATCTGTATAAATTGAATAAGATACAGGCAACAGGGTATTAATGATAATTAACCCGCAATATAATGCTGAGCTTGAGTGTGTAATTGTTGATATTCAAGTGTATGTTGATCATCAACTTGGCAAATCGAGAGTAAATCTTCGATAAAATACCCCACAGCGCGCCATTCGATCGCCGCAATTTTATGCTGTTGCTCAAGCGCTAAGTCATCATAAATTGATGCTGCACCAAAATCGCCCACCAAAATATTGGCATTATCGTCAACCAGAACGTTATGCGCATAGATATCACCATGAGCAACACCTTGTGCTTGCATATGGTTAATAACGGCGATCATTTGTTCAACAATCGTCACGATAGCGGCAATTGACAGTGTAAATTGCGCAGGGAAGGTATCTCGAGTACAAGTCATCAATGTCGGCGGTAAACCTAAATTGTGATAATGCGCTGGAATTAATGCCATGATCAGTGCGAGGTAGTTAGGTTCATTCACTTGGGCTAATGAAGCCACTAAGTTTGGATGTGCGCCTGTTTTTAAACATGCATTTAATTCATCTTGCGGGTAACCATCAGAAGTAACTTGTCCTTTAAAAACCTTAACAGCGATTTCATTATCAAGTTGATGTAGGTTTGACAGCCATTGTGCTAATGAAATTACCCCTGAGGCTCCTTGCCCTAATACTTTATTAAGTTGGTAGTCCGTAGAAGCAACATAAGGCAGTGGATTATTGATTTGCTGGTTGCGGTTAAAGTCATTACCAGAAAAAGCAAGCCATGCCAATTTAGGCAAATCAAGCAATTGGTTTGGAAATGCAGCCAATGCATTAGCAGATAAACGTATTAATTGTAAGTTAATTAACTTACTCATAGAAAGTGGTAGTGCTGTTAATGCATTACCTGCTAATGCTAATTTTTGTAAATAGATACAGTCACCAAGCGCTTCGGGAAGAGCGGTGATTTTATTATCGGTTAAAATTAACCAGCGTAATTTTTTTGGCAAAGCGTTGGCTGTAACGGTAGTAATTTGGTTGGATTTAAAGCCGATCATTTCCAAATTAGGGCATGCGCCTAACACTGGCGGTAATTCTGTAAAACAGTTATTGGAAATAAAAATAATACGTAATTTGGTTAATTGACTGAAACTATCAGGTAAATGCGTTAACTGATTATTGGTTAGATCTAACACTTCTAAGCTGTCGGCAAGTGTTAGAATCTCTGTTGGAAATTGGGTTAGCTGCTCACTTAATGTTAAATGAGTAATGCCTTTAAGCTTGCCTGAGCGTAATTGTTCTAACGTATACAAAATTGTCTCATTGATGAATGGATATAATTGATGAGAGCTATTGTAAAGATTTTAGAAGGTTAGATCACTGTCGTGGTGTAAGTTTACACTTAATCTATAATGTGAACACAAAGTGATGGTTATTTAATCAATAATTCAGGTAAACTAGCGCGATTTAAGTTGGTCGTTATGTTAATTACCGCAATATTATGCGCGTAGAGAAATTATCATTGAGGGTTGTGTGCTAAAGAAAGTTATTTGTCCATTAATGTTAGTGCTAACACCAACAGGTGATGCATTAGCTGAGTCGTTATATATTCCATCGCCATCATCAACATATGCACTATACCCACCAACAGGTAGCCGTACGATTACTGATGTCATGGAGCGCTATACGCCTTTTGTTGAGCCAAGACTAAAACGCTACTTTGAAAGCGTAGGCTTAACTTATCCTCCTCAAAATATTGCTTTATTCGCAATGAAACAGGAACGTAATGTTGAACTGTGGGCGAAAGAAAAAGGCAAATGGTTCTATGTTAAGCGTTACGATATTCAAAAAATGAGTGGTCATATAGGGCCTAAAATGCGCGAAGGTGATAAACAGGTACCGGAAGGTGTTTATCAAGTATCGCTATTGAATCCAAATAGCCGTTACCATTTATCGATGAAGCTCAATTATCCCAATGAATTTGATCGTAAATATGCCCAATTAGAGGGACGAACATCACCTGGCAGCAATATTTTTATTCATGGTAAAGAAGCTTCAGTTGGATGTTTAGCCATGGGTGATTATGCGATTGAAGAGCTGTTTTTATTAGCTGAACGAACAGGGATTGATAATATCGAAGTATTAATTAGTCCACATGATCCTAGAAAAGGTAAATTGCTGGCAGCAAATACTCAGCCTTATTGGACTAAAATTTTATACCGTGATATTGAACAACATGCGCGTAAATTTAATCGTTAATTATGCGGTAAACCCCTAGTTAACCGAAAAACATTTTGTAATACTACAGCGAACCAATATCCTTGACGTTATTATTGAACGTCAAGGATATTATCGTTGCATAAAATGATTAAAACAGAGTCAACGCATTATGCCAAAGCGTAGTAAAGAAGACACCGAAATCACTATTCAGACTATTATGGATGCAGTGATAGAGCAAATACTGACGTTAGGTTACGATAAAATGTCGTATACCACTTTGAGTAACCAAACCGGAATATCAAGAACAGGTATTAGCCACCACTTTCCTAAGAAGCAAGATTTCGCGCATGCACTTGATGGGCGCATTTATCATCTTTTTGTTGATAAATTGGATCTCGCTGGTGATTTGCAGGCATTTTCAACCAGTTGGTCTGCGGCACTGGAAGATGAAAAGTTTCGCGCTATTTTACGATTATTGTTTCACCATATTTCTTCTGCTGAAACGTCACATGAATTTGCTCACCGTGGAATTGAGCGTTTATTTACTTTGTGTGAACAACGTTATGGTAAGCAAAGTATTGCCGAATTAGAATGTTTATTAGGACGTTCATTAATTCGTTTAGCTCGTTAATTATTATTAATTTGATTACGGTTAGTTTTACGACTAAATATAAATAGCCCACATTATGTGGGCTATTTTGTTTGTTGCTTTAAATAGAGTTATTATTTATATCAGCAAAATAACTCTTTAAAATAAAAAATTATTAGAGAATCTGTTAAAATTTATTTTTTAGAGTATATGCTCTATATTTATGATGACGCATAGGCAAGGAAAGAGGATAAGGGTTAATACATGAGAATAAGGCCATTAATGGTAAAGCAATTGACAATTGTACTACTGGCAGTCGTGCCGACTGTACATGCTGCGCCTGTGAGTTTTAATGATGCTTGGCATACTGTAGTGACAACAAATGATGGCTTAGCCGCTGATCGTGCTAGTGTTGAACAAGCGCAATATATGCAAGATGCTGCCAAAGATCTGTATTTGCCCAAAGTTACTATTGGTGCCAATTACACCCGTTTAGATAATGATATTAAATTGTCCCCTTCCGATGTTTTTGACAGCATGCCAGCTTCAAATACAGCTGCTGGCCAAGCTCTTAATAAAGTTATTGCTGATCTTACACAAGCGACTGGCACTGATTTTAATTCATTATTTACTGCTAATATTTCTGATCGCGATGTCTTCACCAGTTCTATTCGTGCGATTTGGCCGATTTTTACTGGTGGACGTATTAATGCAGCTCAAGATATCGCTCAAGGTAAAACTGATCAAGCTAAATACATGCTAGCGATGCAACAACAAGCCAAATTTGAAGATTTATCGCGCTTTTATTTTGGGGTGGTATTGGCCAAAAATGTATTACAGACTCGAATCGAAGTAGAAAATGGCTTAAAACGTCATTATCAAGATGCGGTGAAGCTTGAACAACAAGGCCAAATTGCGCGAGTTGAACGTCTACAAGCACAAGCTGCTTACGATAAAGCTAAAGTTGAGCGTCAGAAATCATTACGAGATTTAGAAATAGCCCAAGTAGCATTAACGCAGCTATTAAAACAGTCTACCCCCGCGACTCCTTCGACAGGATTATTTATTAATAATTCGTTGCCACCAATGTCAGCATTTGTAGATAAAACCTTAGCAACGTATCCGGGCTTGCGTATTTTAGATGCCAAACGTAAACAAGCGGGTGGGCTAATTGATGTCGAGAAAGGCAAATATTACCCTGAAGTTTATGTCTACGGTGATTATAACTTGCACGATAGCGGCAGTTTAGCTGCAACGATGGCCCCAGATTGGGCTGTTGGTGTTGGTGTGAGTGTACCATTGATTGATAACTCCGGCCGTTCAGGAAAATTAAGTGCAGCCCATTCAATGGTTACCCAAGTCAACCATCTACAAGCGCAAGCACAGCAAGATTTAACCGTCTTGGTTGAAAAAACCTACCGTGAAGCTAAGCAAGCACTAGAAGAATATAACGGTTTAGCATCAAGTTTATCATTGGCTCATGAAAATACGCGTTTACGTGAAAAAGCGTTTGGGCAAGGATTATCAACCTCACTTGATGTGGTCGATGCGGAATTGTTTTTAGCCAGTATTAAAACCCAGCGGTTAGCCGCGGCTTATCAATATGTCGCATGTTTAACCCGCTTACTTGCCATTAGTGGCGAAATGAACACATTTAAAAATTATCAGCAACATCAAGGGATCGAGGTCAAATTATAATGAGTAAGTTAAAAGCAATTGCTATAGCTGTTCCTGTTATCGCGGTGGTTGGATGGCTCGGCTATACCTTCTGGCATGCTTACCAACCTCAACCTGAGCGTATGCAAGGTCAAATTGAAGCGCAGCAATATAATATCGCCTCTAAAGTCCCAGGGCGTATTGATAAAGTATTAGTTCGTAAAGGTGATGAAGTACAACCTGGGCAATTAATTTTTACCATTTTAAGCCCCGAAATTGATGCGAAATTAGAACAAGCTCAAGCGGGTGAGCAGGCAGCTGGCGCATTAGCACAAGAAGCTGAAAAAGGGGCGCGTATTCAACAAATTGCAGCTGCAAAAGATCAATGGGGCAAAGCCAAAGCGGCGGCTGCTTTAATGCAAAAAACCTATGTTCGAATCAACAACCTTTATAAAGATGGTGTATTAGCAGAACAAAAGCGCGATGAAG
This sequence comes from Photobacterium aquimaris, assembly GCF_002954455.1. Taxonomy (GTDB): domain Bacteria; phylum Pseudomonadota; class Gammaproteobacteria; order Enterobacterales; family Vibrionaceae; genus Photobacterium; species Photobacterium aquimaris. The sequence continues at coordinate 145,095 of NZ_MSCC01000002.1, read as the reverse complement.
TTTACACTCAATGGCAAGCGGCGCAATTTACTGAAAGTGCGGCTTATCAGATGTATCAAATGGCCAAAGAAGGGGCGCGAGTTGAAACAAAACGTGCCGCTCAAGAAAAAGTCAAAATGGCCGCGGGAGCTGTAGCTGAAGTACAAGCGTATGTCGCTGATACTAAAGTGACCAGTTGGCATAAAGGTGAAGTATCACAAGTGCTATTGCATGATGGTGAATTAGCCCCACAAGGTTTCCCTGTGGTGAATATTATCGATATTAGCGATGCATGGGCGGTGTTTAATGTCCGTGAAGATAAACTGAAAGATTTCCAAGAAGGGAAAACTTTTAAGGTTACGATTCCGGCGTTAGGCAATAAAAGCTATCAGCTAAAAGTAACCCATGTTGCTGTGATGGGCGATTTTGCGACCTGGCGAGCAACTGACACTGCCAAAGGGTTTGATATGCGTACATTTGAAGTGGAAGCTCGTCCGACTCAACCTATTGCGGGTTTACGCGTTGGTATGAGTGTCCTTGTTGAGTAATGATATGGCTATTTATTCAGCAATAAAAACCGAATGGCGCACGATTTGGCAAGATAAATGGTTGCGCGCGTTGGTGGTGTGGTTACCTGCAATACTGTTTCTGACAATGTGGGCGATTTTTGCTACTGGTATTGCGCGTAATTTGCCTGTGGGCGTGGTTGATCTTGATCATAGCCAAATGTCGCGTCAATTGACGCGGTATATTGATGCCAGTCCAAGTATGGCGGTTACTCGTCAATTTACGGATGATCATACTGCCAGTGCTGCAATGCGTGCCAATGATATTTATGCGATGGTAGTGATCCCTGATAATTACGAAAAAGACGTTAAGCTTGGTGAAGCGCCACAGATAACGACTTTTTATAATGGTCAATTTATCCTTATCGGTAAACTGATTTCTGCGGCGATGCTGCAAGTTGAAGGAACCTATAACGCCAGTGTTGAGGCAATGAGGAACATGAGTTCTGGCGCATCAGTGCCTCTGCAAGCGTTAGGCCAAGCAGTACCTATTCGTGCTCAAATCACACCATTGTTCAATAGTAATAGCCATTATGGTCAATTTTTAGTGTCAGCTATTATTCCGTCTATTTGGCAAATATTGATAGTCGCAACCACAGTATTGGCATTAGTCCATGAAGCGCGTGGACAGGGATTATGGCGTTGGTTAGCGCACACTCCATGCCAAAAATTAGTTGGTAAATTACTGGCGTATTCGGGCTTGTTTTTGATTCAAGGTCTGCTGTTTTTATGGTGGATGTATGTGATGCTTGATTGGCCAATGCATGGCTATTGGGGGATCTTAATTGTTGCCCAAATACTGATGGTGTTTGCTTGCCAGAGCATGGGGAGTTTGATTTATTTTGTAGCGATGGAGGCTCCACGCGCAATGAGTTTTGTTGCGGCTTATACCGCGCCTGCATTTGCGTTTATGGGGATCACTTTTCCTGCAACAGATATGCCGATTATTGCCAAAATATGGCGCGGATTGTTGCCGGTCAGCCATTATATCGAAGTGCAATTACAGCAAGTTGATTATGGTACGGGTTGGTATCAAGCATCGCATCAACTGTTGGTGTTAACGAGCTTTATGTGTGCCTTATTAGTGGCGATGGGATTAATGTTGATGCATCGCAATAAAGCATTAGCAAAGATATCGACACAGCAAGGAGATCATCATGAGCTGGGGTAACTTATTTAAGTGTGAACTAAAAGCTATCTTCAGTAATTTCTCGTTATTGTTTACGGTTTTTGGTGGGGTGGTGTTTTATTCGTTTTTATACCCACTGCCTTATATTAATGAATTACCGCGAGAGCAGCGCGTCGCTGTGGTCAATTTGGATCATAGCCAGATGAGTCGCGAATTAATTCGTATGGTTGATGCGACACCACAAGTTGCGATTACTGAGCATCTTGGCAGTATTAGTGCAGCTAAAATGGCTTTAGAATATCGTCAAGTCGATGGCATTTTAGTGATCCCTGAGCATTTTTATCGTGATGTGATGATGGGGACCAGTCCCACGTTAGCTTATGCTGGTAACGCAGCATTATTTTTGGTTTATGGTACCGTGGTTGAAGGCTTAAATGGCGCAGGAAATGCATTAGCCGTTAAAGCAAAAATAAATCGAATGATGTTTATGGGTGATGGTGCCGTTGAGGCGAGCCAGCATGTTACAGCAATGAAGCTTAATATGAGGCCTGTATTTAATGTCACCATGGGGTATATCAACTATGTTGTACCTGCAGTGTTTGTGTTGATTCTACATCAAACCTTATTAATTGGTGTAGGAATGATGGGAGCGTCAGAGAATGAGGCACGTACAGCAGGTAAAACGGGTTATTGGGCACAATATCCAATCTGGATGGTAATGACTGTTCGAGCAATATTGTTTAGCTTAATTTATTTACCATTAGTGATGTATTACTTTGGATTTAGTTATGTTTACTATGGGGTTAATAGGCTGGCATCGATTCATGACTTGATCATGATGACAATACCGTTTTTATTGGCAGTGATCATGTTAGGTATGGTGCTTGGTCAGTTATTACCGCGTTGTGAATTAGTCACATTGGTAGTGCTATTAAGCTCGTTACCGTTAGTTTTTAGTGCTGGATTTATTTGGCCGCCATCAGCGATACCGGCGGCGATTAACTATATTGCACAATTAGCACCGTCTACTGCGGCAATTAATGGCTTTCTTGGACTTAATCAGCTTGGTGCCAGTTTTGCGCAAGAGATTGATCGTTGGGGGCAGTTATGGTTGCAGTTTGTTGGTTTTGCAGCGATCAGCTATTGGTTAATGCGCCGAGCACGAAAATAATGTAGTTAAGATAAATAAAAAGAGCATATAAGTGCTCTTTTTTTGCAAACAAATGTACGCTGTTTTATATTAGAAGGCATCAGTAAATAAGATGTGGCAAATGTTAAATTTACAGCCACACTTAGTAGGTCAACTTACGTTTAAATTAGTAGGAGGTTGTTTTGAGTCATAAAGCAAAATCGAATAAAAAAGTCATGGTTGCAGTGGCAATGATGTTGTCATTAGGTGTCGTTGGCTGTGCTCAAAACCCTTATGGTGATGCTTATAATGTTGGTGAAGCTCGCACTATGCAAACTGTTTCTACGGGTACAATTACTAAACTTGATGCTGTCACAATGAGTTCTGATGGCGAAAGTACTATCGGTACGCTTGCTGGTGCAGCTATTGGTGGTATTTTAGGTTCAAAGATTGGTGGTGGTTCAGGTTCTGATATTGCCGCAATCGGTGGTGCTCTTGCTGGTGGTGCTTTAGGTAGTAGTGCTGGTGATGCCGTTGGTAAACGCCAAGGAGTTAACATTGTTATTAAGCTAGACAGCGGACGTACAGTTGCGGTTGTACAGCAAGTAGATCCTAACATGATCTTCCGGGTTGGTCAGCGAGTTGACATTTATCAGCAAGGAAGCACAACACGTGTTGTTCCGTCTAACTAAATAGACGCAATGGCTAATAAATAAGGCAGTTGATACTGCCTTTTTTATTGGCTACGATTTGAGGAAATAACACCAACGTTTGTTTTTTTGTTAGTTTGTTGATGCAAACGTTGTTTTTTTGATGATTTTTTGTGTGTGATTTTTGTTATTTCTGGTGAAATAGAAGACATTTTTTACAAACTATTATGCTGTTAGTGATTCAAATGGTAATCATGATGTGCTGTTATTTTAAATTATTAGGTCTATTATTTTTCAAATTGGTATATATTTTATATTTTATCTGGTCTGATAAGTGCGTTAATCTTGACTGTGAATGAATATTCCAAAGCTCAAATAGTAACCGAATAATTAATTTGTAACTAATTGTGTCAAATAGTACGCTGTGCGCTTTCTAAAATCCCTCTTTGAACGATCCCTATTTGATGAATAATTCAAAACTAGATGCGACTTATAAACGCCTTCGTTGGCAAATAATTATTACTACTTTCTTGACCTATACCGTGATGTATATTTCAAGAAAAGCGTTCGCTGCTGCTGCGCCATTGTTAATGAAAGATCTTGGCATGACCATGGTACAGTTTGGTTTAGCCTCATCGATTTATTATATTTTATACGGCCTTTCAAAATTTAGTTCAGGTCTTTTAGCCGATAGAATTAATCCACGTTTATTTTTAGCACCGGTATTAGTGGTAATTGCCATTATTAACGTTGGTATTGGTATGACCAACAGCGTTAGTATGTTACTCGCACTGTATTGCTTGACAGCTGTTGTGCAAGGTTGTGGTTTTCCACCTATCGCTAAAGCAATTAGTCAGTGGTATTCAAAATCTGAGCGCGGTGGTTGGTATTCATTATGGAATACATCCCACAATGTTGGTGGTGCATTAGCGCCGTTAATTGCTTCTGCTGTTATTGCCTATACGGGTAACTGGCGTTATGCGTTTTATGTACCAGCAGCGATTACTGCGGTACAAGCTTTGATCGCCGCTATTTTGATGCGCGGTAAACCTGAAAATTACGGTTTACCCAATGTCGGTGAATGGCGTAACGATACTAAGCAATTAGAGATCAATAAGCGCTCTGAAACTGGTTTATCAATGTGGATAATGTTTCAACGCTACATTCTAACTAACCCTATTATTTGGTTAGCGATTGGCGGTGACTTATGCATTTATGTGATCCGTACTGTTTCAAGCGACTGGGTTAGCGTTTACTTTGTTGATGTACTGCATTGGGACCTAGTTCGTTCTAACTCATTAGTCGCTTGGTTTGAAGCGGGTGGTATTTTAGGCGGTCTGACATCAGGTATTATTTCTGATAAGTTCTTTGGCGCTGATCGCTGGAAAACAATTTTAATTTATTGCTTTGTATTAATTGCAGGTATGGTGGGTGTTGGTTTTACTATCCATATGAGCTACTTACTTGTTGCGCTATGTTTCTTCGTTATTGGTGCTGGTATTTATGCGCCGCAGATGTTGTTTGCGTTAGGTATTATTGAAGCCTCACACGCAGATGGTGCGGGTGCTGCAACAGGTCTTAAAGGCGGTGTAACCTATGTTGGTGCTGCGCTTGCTGGTGCGCCAATTGCGATGATTGAAAAAGCATATTCATGGAATGGTGTGTTTGTATTACTTGCCGCTATTGCTGTGACTTTGGTTATTTTGACCTGTGTTATTATTCGTGTTGATAGTAAGCGATTACCAATGTAATTGATTGATATATTAGCGAATAAAAAAGCGACCATCATGGTCGCTTTTTAGTATCTATCGAAAGACAAACTTCGTTGTTAATGTTTCAGTATTAACGAATGGAGTTCAGCATAAAGTCCATCACTGGATCGATGTCAGCCTCAATTGAAAGTGCTTTTGGCATAAAACTTGGTGTTTTTAGAATGCCGCGCTCAATTAACTCATCAAGTAATGGTTTAAATTCAAACCCTGTTTTACCGATGAATAACGAGGTTAAGTCTTCCGTTTTATACGCCTGAATCGCATCTTTTAAGCCACGTAGGTAGAGGAAGTCTTTAGTAAAACCGCCACCACGATAAGCACGCGCTGTAATAGTAAACGCTTCGTCATCACACATAGCATAATCATGACGTAGGCTATTAAAACAGTCGTTAAAGCTATCGCCATTAACCATCATTTCTACAGCTACTACGCGTAACGCCAATGTTTTAAGGCGATGTAGCGGGAAACTGCCAGATAAGTGTTCACATAAAATTGCTAGGCCTTCTTGAGTGTGGGTGTTACCCGGTAAGCCTAATTGCAAAATTTTAAGTGGTTGTCTTTCAGCATTGACTGAAGTAACAAGGTGCACACCTAATTCATGATGGATCAATGCATCTAGATCACCTTGAGTAAAGCGACTATTTGGATTGACCTTGATAACCTTACCGCTCACCATCGCTCGTGCTATTAATTGCTTTGATGCAACCACTTTACAAGGGATGTCATATTCAGCTGCTGCAACTTTAAAAGCTTCTATTGCCTCTTTAGCACTGATATTCGCAGGTTGCTGTTCTTTATATTCACACGCATGCAAAATAAATTTAGCGTTGGCAATATCACGTTCATCAGGCTGACCGTAATAACGCAATGAATTATATAAAAATTCATCAGTACCAATACTGCATAATAGATCAATACGCACAGCAAGTTGATCGATGACTTTACGGTACATTTTCTGTACGTCAGCATCACGGATCGTTTCAACCGGTAAGCGATAGAGCTGCTCACGGAATTTATACGGATCCAAATCCAATTGACGGTAAGTAAACTGTGGTTGGTAGCTGTATGGTTTACTTAAAAAACGTCTTTTTTCTTGCTTAAGATTAGTTGGATTAATATAGCTAAGGGTATTAATACCTCGCGCTATTTTATACAACTGACGGTCAAGGTTAATTACTTCTTTAGAAAGATTTGATGCAAGTACATCGCTACCTGTTAGCCCTTTGGCTTTGGTACGCTTGGTGATCGTGAACGCTGCATGTTCCGTGATCACTGTCTTCATCGATTCTTTCAATTTTTCAATAACAAGAGGGTAGGCTTCACCACCTTCTTCGTTCATGAAAATCTTTTTGACCTCAATTGGCATAATTAAGGTGTTTTTGAAATGTTGTTTAATAAAAGCAGCTTGGTAGCCAAGGCCTTTAAAAATATCATTTTCCAGTGCTGTCACATCAATGTTAGGCAGCTCAACATTGTTAAGCCCTTCTAGCAGAACATCAATCTCTTTGCGCCAGCGACGACGATTGATCTGCATAGTACCAACATTAAAGGTTGGTGTCGCAGTATCAACACGTTGGTAATTATACGAATGAATATCGTAAATTAAGCACAAACCAAATTGCAGTTCTAATGTTTCAACTAAGCATTGTAGAATGCGATAGTAACTCTGGTGTTTAGCCAAGGATATTTCACGTTCAGCACCACTTAACGGTGTTGACCAAACATTTTTTCCCCATGCGTCATCGTAAATGCAGTTTTCAGGTGCACGATTGAGGTCATACTCATAACGTGAATCTTCGCCTTGCAATACAATCGGCAATGAAGAGATGAAGTCACCAGTAAAGGGATCTTCTTCAAAGTAACGTTCTTCTTCTGTCAATGCACATTGTGTTTGTAATGATTGACGCAGATTGTGGCCGTTATGGACCGCTGTTGCAATGTAAGGTTGATATTCACTAATGCGAATCATCAGGCTACCATCATCAAGATGTGCTTCAAATGGCGTAAGACTACGAATTTTTTCTAAAATTTCTAACTCAGTAAGCTGCATCTGCAATTACCTTCCGAAAATCATTTTTGCGAGCGATGCCAACTTCTTTTGCGATCACCACACTTTCTACAAAATCAAGCACATTACGCTGAAGTTTTACGCGATTTAAACGGTTGATACGCGTAATACCACCAGGGCTTAGTACATTAACTTCCACCAATTTGCCGTTAATAACATCTAAACCAACGAAGTAAAGGCCATCGCGTACCAATTTAGGTCCAATGTGCTTACAAAGTGCTAATTCTTGTTTGGTTAAAACGTGTTTTACTTCGCGGCCGCCAGCATGAATATTTGAGCGTACATCGCCTTCTGCAGGAATACGACGCATCGCACCAATAGGTTCACCATTTAGTAGCATAATACGTACGTCACCCTGTTCTGCACCTTCAATGTAGTCTTGCAGAATAACGTAGTTCTGATCATCACCGATATAGAAATCAAGCAGTGATTTCACACTTGATTTGGCACTTTTTTCAATCAAGATCACGCCTTTACCACCGTAACCGTTTAATGGCTTCAGGATCATACGATCTTGCGGTGACTCATCAAGAACACGTTCAAGGTAATCACGGTTTTTAGATACATGAGTAACAGGAATAAACTCTTTGTTTGGATCGGGTAATGACGCAGTATAAAGTTTGTTATTTGCGACACGTAGGCCATCAATATCGTTAACGATAAAGGTATGGTCACGCACTGAATCAAGGAAGTTCAATGCCATCGTATCTAATGGTGGGTTAGCACGCATAAAAATAACGTCAAAGCCCGCAAGTGGTAACTCGGCGTTATTAAATTCAGCTTTACGGTAGAAGCTTGGAATATTGTTTGAGACTTCACCTTTTTTTAATACGTTACAGAAAGCAATTGCCATACTGTCGCGCATGGTTAAGTTACTCGGTGTTGTGATTGCAACCGTGTGACCGCGGCTTGCGGCTTCATGAATCAAACGTAAAGTAGAATCGTTTTCTGCTTCAACGCGTTCCCACGGATACATAACAAAACAAATTTTCATAGCTATACCAAAAAGAGGCCTGTTAAATTTTTACAGGCTAATATAAAGAAATAAGCCATCACACTAAGTGGGATGGCTTCATTTTATTGGCGATTGTTTTGAAAAATCCGTTTTAAAAGTGAAAACTAATAATCGAGATCGTTATCAGTACCACTATCGCTATCATCATCATCACCGTATGAGCCGGTTGTATGAGCGCGTTGTGAAACACATAATGTATAACTACGTGTTTTATGACTGGTATGGTTTAGGTATTTAATCCAGCATTTTCCAAACTCAGACACGGCTTGTTGTTGACCTTGTACTTCAGCTAAAAACTGAACTTCAGAGTCATCAATAGGTTGTGTTGTTCCGTCAAAAAGGGCCCGCATAGAACGTCCATAGTTTTCTAATACGCTGGTTTCACTAATAGTAAAAACCCCTGAGCGGTTAAAGCCGCGTGGGAAGTTTTTATCGTCGTAAAATTTACCTTCACTTCTCATTCATAAAGTCCTTGATGTGATTTGAGCAGATATTTATCCAGACTTGCTAGGTTGTAAATCAATTATTTTTTATTGTTAAGATGAAAAAAATTAATTAATATTCAGCGCTAATAGGTTGTACTATTTCAAAGGATATAAACATTGAATCTATTCGCGATATAATGACTTATATATACCGTTATTTTTTTATTTAACCTACTCTTATTATTGAGAATTTTGCCGTGGATACTGAATTACTTAAAACGTTCTTGGAAGTTACCAAAACACGCCACTTTGGTCGAGCTGCCGATAACTTATATTTGACGCAATCTGCAGTCAGTTTTCGTATTCGCCAACTTGAGTCACAATTAGGTAATCCATTATTTTCTCGTCAACGCGGAAATGTACACCTTACCGCCGCTGGTGAACGTTTGCAGCCTTATGCTGAAGCTATTTTGCAAACTTGGGGACGAGCAAAACAAGATGTAGCCTTAACCGATAGCTTAAATACTCAATTGACGATTGGTGCATCACCGTTATTTTGGGAATTTGATGGTATTTCTGCTTGGATTAATCGTATTTACGCGACAGTGCCAGGACTTGCTTTACGTTTAGAGTCCGTCAAACGAGAAGGAATGGCAAAACGTCTGTTTGATAAAAGTATTGATTTGTTTATTACCAGTGAGCCGCCAAAAATTGAAAACTTACATGTTCAAAAAGTACGCGACTATCAATTACAGTTAGTGACTAATCAGCCACACTGTAATGTAAATAGTGTGCGTGATATGCCACTTATTTATCTTGATTGGGGAACGCGATTCTCAGTTGAGCATAGTCGTATTCCTGAATTACAGCGTACGCCCGTATTACATACTCATTCTTGTAAGATGGCGCTTGATTATATTCTTTCCAATGGCGGTGTCGGCTATTTCCCTTCACCAGTAGTTGCAAATAGCGCTGCGTTAGGCGAATTGTATGTTGTTGAAGACGCACCAATTATGGAGCAGAGCTTGTATGTGGTTTGGCGTGAAACTAATGATAAGGAAGCATTAATTAATGAAATTATCGATGTACCATTCAAGAATGTGATCGAAAGCATTTGATTGAAACAATTTGTTGTTACCAGCAAAATTACTTGTTGTACGGAAGTGAATTCCTGAATTAGTCTAAGAAAAAATGCTACTAGGGTAAGAAACAATGAACTATGGACCGGATTGTCTGTCATGTTTTTTACATTAACTTAGTACTGTTTTGTCACAATAGAACATTACAATTGCCAGTGTTCTATTTTAATAATTATCTACTCTGGATGTAGTTCAGGAAACGCAAATGGCTAAGTTAAACCAAAAATTTCACAAAGGCAGCAAATCAAAATTCAATTCTGAGTTTGGAGATGATTTTCAGGATTTAGATCTGCAATCTCGTGGTAAGAAGAAACGTCGTGTGACACGTTCGCGTTTCGATAGTCCGGAGTACAGCGATTTCGATTATTAATAGTGATGTGCATTTCACGATAAAGATCGGCAATTAAGCATTTAAAAAAAGGCGTACCTAGATGGGTACGCCTTTTTGTTATCTAATTATTACAGTGTATAAGCTGTGGTTACAAACTATAATGATAGGATAGTTACGATTAATTTTTTTGTTCACTTAACGTGGCATAACGGTGTAATAATTCAGTTAATACACTGATCCAGCCAAACGCATTATCTGGTGCGTTAGTAAGAATTTTTTCAACTTCGGCACAATGCTGCTCTAGAGTGACCGCTTCTTCAAGCTGAAAAGAAATAGCATAAAAATGCCATAACAATAAGCGGATCATGCGCTCACTGTTTTGTTGAGCATTATCAGAATCAGAAAACGCAATATTCACTTCCCCTAATGCAATCGCCGTCATTCGTAGCATCGCATCAAATTGGGTTGATTTTAGACGTTCTTCGCTGTCAATTTCTTCTTGATCAAAGGTAAATATTTCCTGCATCACATCTTCTGGTACCATACGACCTATTACGCGAAGGCTAAATTCTTCTAATTCATGTCGCGGCATGGTTAAAAGGCAGTTTAAAGTGTAATCACGTTGCATATAATTTCTCGCAGATACCACGACGTTGATCTGGATTGATCATCGCCAAATAAATAAAGAAGCGTATTTTGGAGTATTTATATCAAAAAGGCTAATAAAACCCAAGCTGATAGATTAACCTTAAAATATCTGACAACGTGATGACAACCAAAAATATATATTAAGTTATAGTAATATTATTTTAAAATCAGTGTGCAGACACTGGTATCATTGAGCGAATGCTTTACCAATATACGTTGGCTACCACAGAGATATATAACGTGGTAATGACGAACTTATTACATTGAACAGGCTTATGACGTCAAATAATCAACAATCACCCCCTCAAGCACCTCAAATAAAGAAAAAACGTAGTGTTATTGTACGTGCCTTAATTGGTGCGACATTAATTGGTACTGCGGGTATGGCTTATTTAGGCTACGACTTAAACCAACAAATTAGTGCTAAGTTTGCTGGCCAGTTATGGCAGTTACCTTCAGTTGTTTATGCGCGTGAGATGGCATTACAACCTGGTGCGCCAATAACCTACAATTCGTTGGTGAATGAACTTAAAGTTTTAGGTTATCAAAAAGTAGCAAAGCCAGATCAGAGCGGCGAGTATGCGGCGAATGGTTGGAAAGTTGATTTTGTACGTCGACCATTTAACTTTAAGGAAGGGCCTGAAGGCGCGCGTCATGTTTCAGTGTCATTTAATAATGACAGTATAACCCGCATCATGGATTTAGATTCTAATAAAGAACTTGGCTTTTTGCATATTGATCCAAAGATGCTAGGTATGCTTGAAGCACATTCAGATGAGCAACGTATTTATTTACCTGAAGATAAAATGCCGAAGCTATTAGTGGCGGGTTTAATTGATACTGAAGATCGTCATTTTTATGAGCACGATGGTATTTCTTTAGTGGGTATTGCGCGAGCATTTATTGCCAATATTAAAGCCGGCCATACCGTTCAAGGCGGTAGTACGCTAACGCAACAGTTAGCGAAAAACATGTTTTTAAGTAGTCAGCGTACATTTTGGCGTAAATTTAAAGAAGCTTACATGGCGATTATCATTGATACCCGTTATGGCAAGCAAGAAGTGCTTGATGCTTATATGAACCAAGTCTATCTGGCTCAGTTTGGTGGCCATGGCATACACGGTTTTGCTTTAGCGTCACGTTATTATTTTGATCGTCCATTATCAGAGTTACGAGTTGATCAATTAGCATTGTTAATTGGTATGGTAAAAGGGCCAACATATTATAATCCTTGGCGTCATCCAGAGCGTGCTAAAGATCGTCGAAATATCGTATTAGAGTTAATGAATAAAGACGGTGAGATTAGTGATAATGCTTATCAAGCAGCGATTAAACTGCCATTAGATATTCAGAAAAAAGGTCAATTGGCGAAACGCCAACCTGCCTATTTTGATCAAATTAAAGCAGAGCTAGAGCAAAAAGCAGGCGCTGCGTTTGAAGCTGGTAAAGGTTTACGCATATTTACCTCACTTGATCCTCAATCACAAAAATTGGCCGAAGCTGCAGTGGCTAAAGTGATGCCTGAGGTACAAAAACGTGCTGGTAAAGATTTACAAACGGCAGTGGTGATTGTTGATCGCACTACCGGTGAAATCCGCGCCATGATTGGCGGTGATAAACCAGGATTTGCGGGTTATAACCGTGCAATTAATGCTCAGCGCCAAGTTGGTTCAGTTATTAAGCCAGCGTTATACCTTTCTGCATTAGAAAATCCAGCTCGATTTAGTTTGACGAGTTCATTAAAAGATCAGCCGTTATCAATTAAGATGCATGATGGTGCTACATGGAGTCCACGTAATTACGATCGTAAATACCGTGGTGAGGTGCCATTATTTGTCGCATTGGCTAAATCGTATAATGTGCCAACGGTTAATTTAGGTATGGCGGTCGGTGTTGATAAAGTAACAGATACACTGACGAAATTAGGGATTCCACGTGATGATATTCCTCAAGTGCCGTCATTATTCCTAGGTTCAATCACATTGTCACCGCTAGATGTTGCTCAAATGTACCAAGGAATTGGTAATGAAGGTTATTTAGCGCCATTAACAGCTTTAAATGCGGTGGTTGATGAAAACGGCAAGGTGCTATATCAAAACTGGCCAAAAGCAGCTGAAGTTGTGCCACCACAGGCAGCATGGCTAACAATGTTTGCACTGCAAGATACGGTTAAATTTGGTACTGCTCATTCACTGAATAAATTGTTCCCGAATACCCATTTAGCAGGTAAAACGGGTACCACCAATAATGGTCGCGATAGTTGGTATGTAGGTATCGATGGCCGTGAAGTGGTCACTGTTTGGATGGGGCGTGATGATAATAAGAGTACTCACCTAACAGGCGCAAGTGGCGCGTTACGTCTTTATACTGATTATATTCAGCATCGTAAACCTGAGCCATTATTGTTACGTCAGCCAGCAAATATTGAAGCAGAGAATTATAATATAGCCGCTGATGGTGAATACATTCCAAGCTGTACTGGTAGCACAAGAATGCCTATTTGGGATCCGCATGGTGATCTTAGACAGAATTGTCAGGCAGAAAAAGTGAAGCATAAAGTTGAAGGATTCTTCAATAAATTGTTTAACTGGTAACTAAGTACTTACTATCTTTAAGCCTCCTTTAATGGAGCTTTTTTATGCCGATTAGATTCGTTTTATAACCGCTAATTGGGTAGAATATTCGTATAAAATTTAAATGAGTAAACAGTAATGCGTTTTTTAACATCGTCAGTTCATGCTGATTTAATCAATACCGATCTTCACTCACCGACATTAACGATATATCACCGCCAAGCAACACGTGCAATTGTACTCAATGGTGACAATATTTTGATGTTGTATACTGCCCGTTATGATGACTATACCTTACCTGGTGGTGGTATTGATGCTGGTGAAGATCAGCTGCAAGGATTAATACGAGAGTTAGAAGAAGAAACGGGAGCGACTAATATTCGTGATATTGAACCATTTGGTTTATATGAAGAATTTCGACCTTGGTATAAACCTGAACATGATATCGTCCACATGGAATCGTTTTGTTATGTATGCAAAATTGATCCGCAATTAGGGCAAACACGGTTAGAAGATTATGAGCAGAAAAATGGTATGAAGCCAGTGTGGATCAATATTTATGCTGCAATAGCCCATAATGAAAAGACCATGCAAGATTCTGATAAAAAAGGGATGTCGATTGAGAGAGAAACCTTTTTATTGAAGCGTATTGTGGCTGAATTATTAGTAACACCTACAATGCAACCATAAAAAAAGCCACAATAATCATAGCATTATTGTGGACGAGAGTAGGGTGTTATTTGTTGGCGATGCGCTTAAAAGTAACAGTGTGGTTATCTGAACTTAAGATCAAGGTATTATTGTTGACTAAAAATTTAGATGGTCCTGTCAGCATTTGCTTTACAAAGCCATCAACAGTCGCTTGTTCATTTTGAATACACATCTTTTGAGTTGATACTAAATTTTTAGTAGTGAGATCTTGAGTTGTGAGACGTATTTTACCTGTTAACGTATTACAGCCAGTGTAGCTAACATTAAAATTTTTATTAATCTGTAGTTTTGGTTTAGTCGCCAAAGCATCGACAGGTTGGGTATAACCATCGATTGAACTCACTGTCCATGTATTAACAAGATCCGCTGCATTTTTAGGTGAGCTTGCACAACCCGTTAATATGGTTGCAATAAATAGTGTAGTTAGTAGCGTTTTTCTCATGGATATTCTCTTAATCTTATATGTGATTTTACTTTAATGTGCTGAGATTTAAGTGTTGGTAATCAGTAGATAGAGTTACAAAAAGAGTTAATTGATTACCAATCATATCCGTTTGGTGCCAGTGAAAAAACGGACGCTAAGTGTGACAAAGATCGCGAAAAATGTAAACGTTCAGTTGTTAAATTATAGGCTATTAATCGAGTACATTTTTACGGATACATGCTATTTTTTACGTTATCAATTATGCTATATGCGTATCAGTCCAAGGTTTGTCATTGTTTGTAACGACAGCCATAACTAAGTGCTCAATCTCGTTGGTGTACAACTATGTTCCAAAAACAACATCTCATTCAATTAGCAAATATGAAAATGCCATTTGGTAAATATGCAGGTCGAGTACTCATTGATTTACCAGATGAATATTTATTATGGTTTCAAAAGAAAGGCTTTCCAGAAGGGCAGTTAGGGATATTAATGGCACTAGCATTAGAGTTTAAAATCGAAGGGTTAGAATCCGTTATTCGTCCACTACGACAAGATTAATAAAGGAATGAAGAGTGAATAATCGCCATATATGGTTAGGCATGGTTGCCATTATCATTGGATCGCTACTGACAGGGTGTGCGCAACAAGTGCGACCAACGCTTACATCGCTAACATTTATTGATCCCAATTTTAAACGTTGTGTATTTGCACAAGGTAAAAAAAACATCGATCAAATCACAACATTAAAATGTAGTCATTTTAATATTCGAGATGCACGAGAAGTGCGCTATTTAACTCATTTAACAACATTAGATTTGTCATCAAATCAATTAACCTTTGTTGATATTAGTCATAATCCAAAATTGCAGGTGTTAAGTGTTGAACACAATAAATTGGCTCATTTAAATATTAGCCATAATCGACAATTGAAGATTGTTAATGTCAGTTTTAACCGCTTAAAAACATTAGATGTTAGCCATAATCCCTTACTGACCTACTTAAATTACGGTGATACATTAATTAAACATGTAGATATTAGTCATAATCCTCATTTGATGACACCTTTTAAGATGATCAACGTACCAAACGGTCCCACAATAACGGTAGAGTAATATGTTAAAAGCCATTCACCATGTCGCGATTATTTGTAGTGATTACTCACGTTCAAAAGCGTTTTATTCGCAGTTATTACAACTAGAAATTATTTGTGAAACCTATCGTGAAGATCGTGATTCATATAAATTAGATCTAAAATTGCCTGATAATAGTCAAATAGAATTATTTTCATTTAATGGTGCGCCCCAACGCCTAAGTTATCCTGAAGCTCAAGGTTTACGTCATTTAGCTTTTGCTGTTGATGATCTGGCGTTGACTGTCGATTATCTGCAACAGAATGGGGTGGAGGTTGAACCGATTCGTATTGATGATTTAACCGATAAAGCGTTTACTTTTTTTAGTGATCCAGATGGATTGCCATTAGAGTTGTATCAGGTTTAATAAATAATACGCCAACTGTATATACAATATTGATTCAAATGATATTTTTAGCTAACAACTATATGCATGAGTGTGTATAGTTGTTAATAGTTATCGATGATCAGGGATGAAATTAATGCGCAGGATTATTTTTAATCAAAAGGGTGGAGTAGGTAAATCAAGTATTACTGTTAATTTAGCCGCAATCAGTGCAGCTAAAGGCTATAAGACATTAGTGATTGATCTTGATGTTCAAGGCAATAGTAGTGCTTATTTAGGGGTTGATATTAATCAGCCTAATGATAAAACTATGGCTGAAGTTTTAAATCAAACCGCATCATGGTTTGCGGTATCGACTCCTATTAGCTATTATCCTCAACCAACAGCTTACGATAATTTGTTTATTATACCTTCTAGTCCAAAGCTTGATAAATTAGAAATTGAACTAGAACGGCGTTATAAAATATATAAACTTCGTGATGTACTCGATGCGTTAGAGAATGATTTTGATCGGATTTATATTGATACGCCACCTAATTTAAATTTTTATACCAAGTCGGGTTTAATCGCAGCGCATAAGCTTCTAATTCCTTTTGATTGTGATAATTTTTCTCAGCAAGCGTTAATCAAAGTAATGGATAATTTAGCCGAGTTACGTGATGATCATAATCGTAATTTAGAATTAGAAGGCATTGTGGTTAATATGTTTAATGCACAAGCAAAGTTTCCTCGACAGATTATTGAAGAGATTAAAACCCTTGGTTTTCCTATTTTGACACCTTATTTACCGCAATCTATCAAAATGAAAGAGTCACATTACCAACAGCGTCCAATGCTACATTTTGATCCTAAGCATAAGTTAACTGAACAATTTATTGCGTTATATGATGGTCTTGAAGCTGCTGTAACAATCAATACCAATGTATAGTTGAAGAGTAAATTAATGGTAATTCGCGTCGAATTACCATTAACAATTATACGGCTGCTGCTGGAAAAGTACGTTCATATTCTTCCATGAAATCACGGCGAATATCTTGTTCAAGGTGGGTTGCACGCTCTGTTGGACAGAAAATCATAAAATGAACGATTTGTTCGCCAGTTGTTGAGCTACTAATATGGATATGAGGTTCAGAACCTGGAAGATCGACGCCTGCATGTTTTTCAATCACACTATTATAACGGCGAGCGACGTCAATAAAATCTTCACTGTGATGATCAATTTTAGCAATAATTGTCGGTAATAGAGGATAGAGGTTAACAAAGTCTCTGACGACGATAGAAAAGTTATGGTAAACATAGCGTTTCATAAAATTGAGATTTTTCACAGGGTACGTAAAAAACATACTATTAGGTAATGTCGCTGTTTTTCCAGTGTAATGGTATTGCCCATGATGGAGATCTATCTCTTGAATCACAGTTGCCATCATATTATGTTCAATCACTTCGCCGCATATTTTTCCCACCTCGATCCAGTCGCCAATACGAAAAGATCGTGAGCTGGCACGTTGTATTGAACCAGTAAAACAAAGAATGATTTCTTTTGAAGCAACAACAATAGCAACAGCAATCGCTGTGAGTGACAGTGCAAATTCGTTAATTTCTGAACGCCATAATAGAAATAGCACCACGAGTGTTAAAATAAAGGAACCGTTTTTAGTTCGGGACATCCATTTTCGCTGTGTTTCAGTAACGAAAAACTCATCACCACGAACTTGAGATAGGATAAGACGACGAATAATAGCGATAATTGCTATTATTAATACGGTAAAAAGAAGTTTATTCATCAATAAATAGGTGAATATTTCAGTAATTATATCCATGAATCCCTTTATATGTATGGTTTTAAATTATTAATATAACAAAAATATTTTAATTTTACGATTTAAATTAATGATAAAATTTTTTGATAATTAATAAATTAATTGTTTTTTATTAATGTAATAGCACGATAAAAGCGATATTTTATTATTACAACTTATAATAGAGTACGTAATAAATTCAGATTATTTCCATTTTTAATTTATTAAGATGTTTAATTTAAACGGTAATATAGTGCTTTTTATACATCAGAAATCCATATTAAAGATTGATTGTTTGTTATTTATATAGCAATAGTTAATGTGGCTTATAGGTTGAGTCAAAGAGATAAATCTCTATGATTATTAATTGTTTTATTAAAATAGACAAAGCGTTAAAATCCATAGCTTGTAGTCATTATTAATACAATTAGGGATGTAATAATGCATATATTTACCGATCGAAAACATATCATTATTGATACGCGTTCAGAAAAAGAATTTATTGAACATCATATTGAAAACAGTGTTTTTGTTGGTTTTCATGGTGTAGGGTTTAAATATTGGTTAGAGCTTCTATTACCAGATAAGAATATTGATATTGAAGTGATTTGTGATGAGCAATATTGTCAAAAGATTGTGTCAACCATAACAGGTTTGGGGTATAAAAACGTATCAGTGATGACGAATGCAATCGAAGCGGCTCCTTTAGCTACTATTTCATCGTTATCAAATGTGGATCAGAAAGTGTTAGATTTACGTCAACGTGATGAATCTCAAACTGATACTGACTATTTACCCGTGACTGAAATTATTCAAGGTAAGCCTCTGTATAGCGAATCTGGTTACGTTGTGCACAGTGATAGAAGTTATCGTTCTTTGATTGCAGTTTCACTATTGAAATTGTTGGGATTCTGTAAATTAATATATGTTGATAAGCATGAACTAGAACAACAAAAAAAATTAAAATAATAAGATCTAGTTTGGTGAGATAAAACAGAAGTGTGTAAAACACTTCTGTTTTTTATTAGTTTTATATCGTTAATTAACGACCAAGAAATGCATAACCAGTTGTGAATGCTGCTTCTTGGAATTGACGTAAACCTGTTGCACGGAAATCAATTGCCATAGGATTACGCTTTAATTTCTCTTTGATGTCTGCATTAGACATAAAGTTAACATCAAGACCATCAATTAACTGAATAGCTGATTCAAGCTTGAAGCCTACAGAACTTCCTGCAAATTTTCCGCGTGTTTCACGAGTACGGATCACTACTTTTTCAACTTTGTAGTCATCAAGTAGTTTCTTAAATGCAAATTGGAAATCTCTCATTTTTTGGTTATCAAGAGAATTATCCATAATGAACTTCTGAGTACGGCATTCTGGAATACCAATCATTCCGCCATCTAAAGTTAATAGGCAAATAATAGCTTCATTGCTGCGTAGTTCAACTGAACAAATTTTCATGTTTATACCTGAATCATAATATTTTGGTCGTTATTGTAGGCTAAAAAGCGATTAGCTGTTAGTGCCGATTGCATTTTTATCGTTGTTTGAGTTAGCGCAGTCTAATGAGTGAACCTTCGTAAAGACCAATCGATGCCGGTAACGAAAATGAATAACATCAGTAGACGTAATTTTTGTAATGATGCGTGTTGCATGATTTTATAATGAGCTTCATCGCAAAAATCAAATCATTCGAAGATTACTAAAAAAGTAACATGAATAATTACTACAAGGTATTTAACATGTGAAGTGGTAATAGTGGCAATATTTAATGATTATTTAAGCATAATATCGGTTCTTTTTTGTAGAAAGAATAGTGCTGATACAGTAGAGCTAGATTCAGTTAGTAATGATATGCAGCCTTCCGTGAAGCGAGCAATCATGCACTTAGGGCTATTATTGATAGTCATGGTTGTTTCAAGTAATGCAAGAGCTGACAGTAATCATTCATTATTACCTCAAGATCCAGCTTGGATCACTGGTAAACTGATTACGGGGTTTACGTACCATATATTGCCAGTTGATGAGCAAAGTGATCGAATACAGTTATATCTACGCATAAAAGCCGGCTCAGTACAAGAAACAGAACAGCAACAAGGTTATGCTCATCTGCTTGAGCATATGGCTTTTAATGGCACAAAAAATTTTCCTAAAAATAAAATCATAAGACTCTTTGAACAAGCAGGTTTAGTGTTTGGTCGTGATCTCAATGCGTTTACGAGTTTTGATAATACAGTCTATCAATTAAGTATTCCTGCAGGTAATGAGCTATTATTAAAACAAGTTTTGCAATATTTAGCTGATATAAGTTATCAGATAAATTTAAATCAAGCTGAAATAACGAAAGAGAAAGGCGTTGTTCAAGGTGAAATTTATGCTCGCGCCAATTTATTAGATAACCCTTATATCGCATATATGGATAATTTTGGTGAAGGGACTAAATATCAATACCAGAAAATAGTCGGTACAGTAAATAGCATAGAGAAAGCGACGCAAGCCGGCCTTAAAGCATATTATAATAGCTGGTATCACCCTGAAAATATTGAACTTTTAATTGTGGGTGATGTGAAAGAAAATACTACAGTTCAGTTAATTAATGAATATTTTTTAGCATTTAAAGGCGATCTTCAATTACAGCTAAAACAGCCACACCGCATACCTAACTTCAAGCAAACTCCTTTTACAGTCGCGAGTCCACAGATAAAAGTAGAAACCTCATCATTGGTATTTAATTTGCCTGATTATAAATATAAAACCTACCATGATGATTATAAAAATAGATTAATTATTTTTGTAAACCAACTGCTCAATTATCGTTTAACGCGAAGTAATGAGTTGAAAAAAACGCCCTATAATCACGCATTTTCTTATATAGGTACGCCTAATGATGGGGGCAATAAGTGGGTTTATTCATTGGGTGTTAATCATGATAACTCTTTTAATAATAGAAGTGGAGCAATAAAGTTTTTAGCAAGTGAAGCTGCAAGATTACAACAATATGGTTTCACAAATGAAGAGTTTAAGCAGCAAAAAGCGTTATTAGCATCACAGACAAAAAACGCCAATATTGATTATAAAAATAAAAAATCAGTCGATATCATCAATGAAGCGTTAAATTCATTAATGCACAATAAAACCAATATTTCTCCATCTTTAAATAATATTTTAGCTAATGAGTTTTTAGCTAAAATACGCTTAGATGAGATTAATAATTTTACGAGTGAAACACTAGTTAAACCACAATTTAGTGCATTTTATACCCAAGGGTCTGGGACGCAAGATACCGCTAAAATTATTGCTGGCATTCAGCAGACTCTTTTGACTAAGCAGAGTCTGCCGAATGATAATTTAGTCATTGCGAGTAAAGCATTAATCGCCAACTTACCAGCCGTAGGCAAAATTGTTAAGAGTAGTGAACATCCTCAATATTATATGCAAGAGTTACATTTAGATAATGGTGTCGCAGCTTTATTACAGCCTGATTCCAGCGCCAATGGAAAAGTGTATTTAGAATTTTCAGCACCAGGGGGCATTACTGCGCTTGCTCCTAAAAGTAGAGCTGCAGCTGTTGCGCTTACAGATATATATTTGAATAGTGGCTTGGCAGAGATGACTGGTCAGCAAACAGCCCAATTATTTCAACTCAATAATACTCAGTTAACGCCTTATATTAGTAATACTACCCAAGGCTTCACTATTGAAACGGCGGCAGACAAATTAGAGTTTGCGATGTCGAGCATTTATGCCGCAATGTTAGACGGAAAAATTGATGACACCGTGTTTAAGCATGTTAAGCAATCAATGATTCAATGGACGAGAAATAATGATCCAAACTTTCAGTCTATAACCAAAGGAGATTTGTTTTCACATAACCCTTATGAAGGTAAGTTATCACTTAAACAGTTATATGATCTTGATAAAGAAAAAGTTGAAGCTGTATATAAGCAGTTATTTGGTCATGCAAATGGTTATAAATTAACTTTAATTGGTGATTTTGAGCCGTTGCAAGCTAAAGCTTTAATAGCAAAATACATAGGCAGCTTACCTAAAGGTAAAAAACACCAATATACAATTAAAAAACAACCCGTTTTAAATAAGAAGGTCAGTTTAAAAAGGGAAATTAATAAATTAAATCGTGCTGATCTAGTCTTTGATTTTATCTTTGAGGCCACTGAACCTAATATTAAAGATATATATGCGTCAGATCTTATATCTAGGGTCTTACAAAGAAAAATGCTTAACAATGTAAGAGAAGAACTATCACTGACTTATTCACCTAATGCTTGGTGCGGCTCTGCAACACCAGGAAGTAATTATGCTCGATGTCAGATTAATGTAGTAACTGATAAAAAAGATGCTGATAAAGGCGTTGAGGCGGTAGAGCTTGCTCTAAAAGATCTTTATCAAACTGGAGTCTCACAGTCTGAGTTAGATGAACATAAAAAAGCGTTAGTTTTAGCGATGCTTGATAATGATAAATTTCCGCAACAACGGGCTCGGTTTGTTCACCGAGATTTTATTAATGGTTTTCCTATTGGTTCGGTATTAGAGCCGCAAGCAGTGGTTGACGAGATTGATAAAGCTTATATTGACTTACTAATAAACCGTTATCTAAAAGATGCAGGGCAAGTTACTTTAACTGTATTACCATAGCGGTGTTTTAGTTAAATAAGGAATATAAAATCAGAAAATAGTTCCATATTTTTATATTCACGACGTTTTTAATCAGTGTTATCTCATCGATAATAGTGAAATAGGGAAGGGAATAATCACAGTTGTTCTGTTTTTCTTGACGGCACTTTTTAGCAAACTAAGTATAGTTTCTATAGAGGAGAGTCATTATGACTACAACCAATGTGATGTCGCATTTTTTCCTTCAACGTCTTAATGATACTGAAAATAAAGAAGAATATGATGCAATAGTCAACATGCTAACATTATGTAATTGGATACCACGAGCTAAAGATGAAGAGCAATAAGCGTGCAGTAAAAAAGCAGCCAATAAAGAACACTATTGGCTGTTTAAATATTATTCGTATTAGCTACGCTTAGCTGGAGTGTATGAGCGACCTGCAGCTTGGTATGTTTCTTTATCGTTAATTTCAAATGTAGTGTAGAAGAACCATGCGATAAAACGCATTAATTCATCATTAGCATTCATTACCCACTCGGCAAACTCTTCTTCTTCACCTTGGTCGTTTTCTTGAGTGAAAACGTGGTAAATACGCTGTTGTCCGTCGATTTCAGCAACACTAAAGTGACCAATCATTGCTGCTGCTGTTTCTGCAATTTCAGGCTCTTCACTCTCTTTTAATGCATTTAGGATCGCTGAAACGCTATCGAGCTCTGCTAATTGTTTTACTAAAATCTCAAATTCTTCTTGTTGCATGATGTTGTCTCTTCATTTTACATATAATGGCTATGATAACCTCATTCGTAAATAGAACCAAAATGTTCGATTAGTGTGAGGTACATACGCAGTTTAAATTCGAGTTTTCTTTGCTAATGCTTTTGAGTTCGCGTTGCTAAATAATTTTCAGTCCATGCGAGTTATAAAGGTTTGTTCGTCATCCACAAAAGCTACAAAGCCACCATGATAGATAAACACTCGACCACGTCCTTCAACTACGCAAGCAAGCTGTGGGCTCAAATCTTCTTGGTTATTCTGACGTTGAAATATGCCAGTATCGGTGATTATGCCGCTAAGTGTCGGCAAATAGCCATAACTGCGCTTAGCTTGATCTATTAGGCTCAATTCGCTGGCAGTCGAGAAGTAACTGGGGATTGCACCAGCATCTTCGACAAATAACGTTTTCAGTTCTTCAAAAGCGGTGATCACCAACCAGTCGATGTCGTTAACGTGATGGATAAACATAGAGTGTCTCGATAATTCTGATGCGCAGATTCTACCATTATTAGAGGCCGAATGGGGGAGTGATTTAGTGGATCAAGGTAGTAGTTCAGGTACGACAGAATCGGTTGGTGATCACAGAATTGATCAAACGTTCTAACAAGCTTTTGCCCCATTCCTTTTTAGTGAAGACTATCAGCGGTAGGACTACTAAAGACATTTGCCTTATTTATTCTAATGAAAGCAGCTATAAGCTCTTTGTCACCTCTACCAGATGATGAATAGCATTGACCGTGCTGTTCACCTTCCAAAATATTTGGTCGTTGTGTTTTCTGAACACTTCACTAAATGGGCTGTAATCTAAACACATACCTTGGAGGTTGATCGCATCCAGCGCTTGCACAGTGGAGCCTAGACGACCATGGTGCAGGTAGAGGTTACTGATGTCCGCACCTTGGTTGTCGCTGGAAGAGGAACACACATCTTTAACTTGGTGTGTGTCCTACTAAGCTTTTGACTCCATTTTGAAGTCTCGATTCAAGTGAGCTAGGTGCTAAGGAACAAGCTCTTTATTTAGTGCCTGTCCCTTCATTTTCTCTTTCATAGTTTTTCTGGCATGCTTTACTGAGATACTAGTTACTGTTCTTTCTCAATGTAGCTATCAATACACTACCAACAATCGCAGCACCACCTATGCACTGTACAACATTCAATGATTCACCCAACC
Organism: Photobacterium aquimaris; assembly: GCF_002954455.1. Lineage (GTDB taxonomy): Bacteria > Pseudomonadota > Gammaproteobacteria > Enterobacterales > Vibrionaceae > Photobacterium > Photobacterium aquimaris. The sequence goes on along the minus strand of NZ_MSCC01000002.1, from coordinate 120,676 downwards.
ATAGTACCGCAAAGATCGCCCCAAAAAGTGGTTCGCTGCCCATCAAAATGGACACTTTCGTTGGAGAGGTTCTTCGTACTGCATAGTTCTGAACAAAAAAAGCAAACAGTGTGCAGAACAATACAAGGTAGAGCGTGATCAACCAGAATTCCATGCTATTGGGAATAGAATCCAGCGTCAGCCCTTGTCCGTAGGTAAACGCAAGAACGACCGCTCCCAAACCAACTACCAGCGATTGCAAAGCTGTCAGGCTCAACGAAGTAATTTCACGGTTTTCAGTAAAGCGTTTGGTTGTGGTAACCATCAATCCACGCAATAGTGCTGCGGTCAAAATCAACCAGTCACCGGTATTAAGCGATAACGACAATGAGCCATCATATGTCAGCAGGTAAACACCCAACACACAGATCAGAGACAGCATCAACAACTGCCTACTTAATCGCTGCTTATTCACCATCAATTCCAAAAAGGCAGTCAGAATCACCGACAGACTGATCAGGAATGCGGCATTAGTGGCCGAGGTAATGGACACACCAATAATTTCACAGCAAAAAATTGCCAGTAAAATTCCTCCAGTAGGAATTGAAACTTTCCAATCCTTATTTCTTCCGGCCCTGAAGTCTTTCACTGTAGAGAAAAACAAGATAGAGAACGTCAGTAAAAAGCGAATGGCCATGAAAACAAAGACGCCAGTAAACAACAACGCAGACTTTGTCATCCCATAACTTGTCCCCCAAAATGCTGCCACTAACAGTAAAAGGACTTCTATGGTTGGAAAGGCAAACTTTTTAGATATTTTTTGAGTTGTAGTATTCATCAGGCCACCTGCTCCAACTTTGTAAATGCAATGACCAAAACATCTCTGGTGCCAAGTGTATCATTGTCCAATACTTCAACTGGGCTCACATCGTGCATAGTTCTGGCATCGTCAGCTATGACAATATCAAAAGGATTTGTTAGCTCAGCGGTTGCCTTAGGTTGGCGATCCGCATCCGTAAGAGTAGTAACGCCACCGGAGACGTTGTGTCGATTAATCATCATTGACGCAATAAACGTGACCCCATCTCTGTGCAACCCTTCTGGTGCAGGCTTACCTATTTGTTCGCCTGTGGCTACAATTCGGTATGGATGCAGTCGAATATTACAATCATTAGTCTTCCTATCCACCTTGTCATACAGCGAACTCATCATTGAGAGAACCTGAAGTAACACTGGCGACTGACTGAACTCTGTGGTCAAAGGTTCATATTTCCGTTCAACATCACCGTTCAGGTAATTCACTTCTTTGCTTTGAACGTAAGAAGCATGGGGCAACAAGGTCAGGCCTTGACCCGTTGCTAATTTGGTAAACTGACCATATCTTCGATATCGATAAAGACCACCGTCGCCCATGTAGTGGTCCAACTCCAGTAAGTTCTACTGGTTAGAAAACTCTTGGATATCATGCTCTGTGCAATCGAGCATAGCTTGAATATCCGTGCCCTTAATAAACGTGAAGCAATCCTGTTTCAGCTTTTCAATATGGTTAAAATATTTAACTGCGTTTGGTATTTTGACTGACATGTTCATATTGAATGCTCCTTTATGCTGAGGCTTTGTTTAACTGGAATATATTTTCAGTGGTAATTGTTCTCTGGCTTCGCTCGTGGGCTACCTGAATCTCCCAGTTATCACGATCGGTTAGGTACCGCGCTTTATCCGCGACAATGTTAGACAAAAACAATTGCCCCTGTGATAGCGAAAAGGTCACTGTTCCTGAAATGGATTGAGCGGTCTGGCTGATAAACGCCTGTGTCGCCTGCTCTAAATGACTTCCCCAACGTCCCTCAACGGCTTCATTAGTCCAGGTTTGGCTGTGCAGGGTTTTCATTCGTAGCAACTCGGTTTCAAGTACGGCGACTTCCAGATGCCGATAGGCGCTCATAAGAGCACTTGCTGCAGGTGCCTCTCTTATCTCCAGCACTTTTTCATCGTAATCCAGGTGATCAAAACCGATGTAGCGACCAATCTGATAACTGCCAATGTGCTTGTTGAGGTATTCCACCATCTTAATTAATGGCATCACAGTGCCATTAACTCGGGTCGGCATGCCCTTTTGAAATGTAATTGAGACGGAGTGATTGCTGTCTGCCAATTGAAAGTCTGGATTCCAGACTGCCCAATGAAACAATGATTCATACAATATGAAATTCTCTGGGTTATCTAAAACACCTGACTCAAACTCACGGCACCAGAGGTTGGAATCACCACTGACGTTTCGCCCTGAAAATTCAAACAACCCTGACATAGAAAGGTTGGCTATTTTTTCTTCTCGGGAGATCGCAGAGTACTCATAAGGGGAGCCGTAAAAGCCCTCAAACCCACTACGTTCAATGGCCCCATTTAGCCTGCGCAGGCTGTTCTGTGATTGATTGGCGGTATGAATAATCGCGCCACAATTCAGTTTATTTGCAATCTCAACGGCATGCTTGATAATGACTGGTCGAGAAAGAGAAGAGCTGACCGGATAATCACCCAGGTACATCGCCTGAGCTTGAATTGCTGACACAATGGAGTGCTCCACAAAACTTTGCCTTCCGTCTTCAATGATCAGGTCCACACCATAATGATCGGCTATATGAGAGAGCGACTTTGAATCAATACCGTCGCCCATATCGACCGCCAATGCGGTTACTTTTACATTAGAATCCTTCAGAAGTTCCAATAAGTAAGTGCTGTCTAAACTACCGCTGAACAGGGTTAATATATGTTCTACTTGTCCGTTGAGAGCTGAAATATCAGCAATACTTCTGATTTTCTTCATCGTTTATCCTTAAACTTTTTAGTGTTTGGAAATGAATCCCTATCAAATTGACAATGATGATTATAATTAGATACATTTAAGGAACAATACACCCCAAAAGCAAAGGATATTTGCACAGTGAACAATAATGAGGTAATTCCCCTTCTGCCCGAAATGGCTGTATTTGTTGTCGTTGTTGAAGAAGGCGGTTTCTCAAAAGCAGGTAAAAAACTGGGACTCGCGCCTTCCTCAATCAGCCGATCGGTCAATCGACTGGAAAAAGGTCTTCATACAAAGCTGCTGGAGCGTACTACTCGACAGGTGAAAATGAGCACTGCCGGGACGGAGGTATATACACAGTGCAAATCCATGCTGGAATCCGCCAAGCTAGCCGTCAAAACGGTTCAAAGCACCCAGGATGAAGCTATTGGCGTACTCAGAGTGGCGGCACCGAAGGCATTCGCCAAGCAAATCCTGTCACCATTGCTACTGGATTTTATGGCTGAGTATCCAAAGATCACGATTCACTTCAAGGTATCGGACCTCTATATCGATCTGATTGGAGAGGAAATTGATGTCATTTTCAGGCTGACGGATCAGCCAATCGAAGGGCTTATTTCAAAATCACTAACGCGTACCCAATTGATGATGTGCGCCAGCCCAGACTATATAGAGCAATTTGGAGAACCTGGTCATCCCGATGATCTTGAACACCATCAATGCATTGCGCTGGGTGAACAGGCTGGTGATAACGAATGGCGGCTGACAAGCGCAAACCAAACCACCATCGTTAAAGCAAACAATCGCATGTCGGTGAATCACACTGAAATCCGAAAAGAAGCCGTGCTGCGGAATCTAGGGATCGCCATCTTCCCAGATTTCACTGTTCAACCAGAATTACGAAGAGGCACATTGGTCCAGATTCTGCCCGACTGGCACATAGCTGGGAATTATTCAGGAGAGGTAATCCTTCAATATGCTCAATCCCGCTATATTCCTTATCAACTGCGATTATTTGTTGACTATATGTCTGAGCGATTATCAAAGCTCAGTTTTAATAAGATTGTGCCAGAGTAGACCATCTGTTTTAAAAGGGGGTAGTGATAAAGAGCCGATAGAAGCTTGCGGTTCACTAGGGCCCGCTTCGTCTAACGTATGAGATGATTTACTAGTGAGAGCGACGGGCCGGTTGTCGAAGGACATTAAACATTGCTCGCTTCAACTAAACTGTAATCATTTACAAGAAAGCTTGTTCGTTATCGAAGTGTCAAAGTACGCACACAAAACAAAGGTATCACTATGTAGTGGATGAGTTGATTTGGGTAAAGGATATGAGGATTTGCCATACCTCTGATTATCCATTAAATACTAATTTAGCAAAAATCACTGACTCATTTGTGTCCAAAAATGAGCTAACTTAAATGCCAAGCCCCAACCCCGTCATTCCCTACAGTGAATGCCCGCGAGGGCGATAGGGAATCTATTGTCCATGCGTTGTAGAATTTATATTTAGCCGTAAACGTAATGTGTTTCACTGGCGTCTTTAGGGCTCGATCACGGGTTGAGTAGATCACGGATAGTTTCGTTCCTCAACTTCCGAGATGACGGACATTGGGCAGAGTACATGCCAAGCCCCAATCCGTCATTCCCTACAGTGAATGCCCGCGAGGGCGATAGGGAATCTATTGTCCACGCGTTGTAGGGTTTATATTTAGCCATAAAACGTAATGTGTTTCATCGGCGTCTTTAAGGCTCGAGTAGATCACGGACATTGGGCTGAGTAAATACCAAACCCAACGATCGTGATGTTCTACAATAGACTAATCATATATTGGCCCAATCAGATCTAAATGGGTGAGATATAAACGCATATCTAGCTCCAACTGATGATAATTAGGCTCCATATGACAGCAAAGTTGGTAAAAAGCTTTGTTGTGATCTTTTTCCCTCAAGTGCGCCAGCTCATGCACCACAATCATTCGTAAAAAAGGCAGGGGAGCTTGCTTAAATACCGTCGCAATTCTAATTTCATGCTTGGCTTTAAGTTTATTGCCATGGACACGTGAAATGAATGTGTGTAGGCCGAGTGCATGATTGATCACATTAATTTTATTGTCGTAACCAACTTTACTGATGGGGGCTGATTTTTTTAAATATTGGTTTTTCAGCTCAATCACATAATCGTATAACGCTTTTTCAGTTTTAATCGTGTGCGGTGTCGGATAACGGTTAAGCAATAATGTCTTAAGTTGATCTTTTTCTATTAACTGTTGAACTTGATCAACAAGGTGAGACGGATAACCTTGAATGTACTTGAGCTGTTGCATAACCAATATGACTCTTAACCAAAAGGGTTATGCTATAAGCTGGCAACTATCGAGGCAACCTTATTATTAGGTAATATGAGCTCAATCGCCGTTAAATTCAGGCGATAAGTAAGGATAAATTATGCTGTCTTTAAAAATCCCTCCTCCAGTACTGGCTGCTATAGCGTTATTGATGATATATGGCTGCGTATTATTTATGCCGGTGTGGCAATTTAAGCCACTTTGGAGTGTCGCGGTACTGTTAATGATTATTGCCATCATTATTGGATTGTTATCAATGTCAGTATTTGCCAGAGTTAACACTACTATCAGTCCTTTTACACCACAAGCAACCACTCAGTTAGTGACTACAGGAATATACCAATATAGCCGTAACCCTATGTATTTAAGTTTGTTGTTATTACTTATTGCTGCAGTATTTATTGGGGGCGAATTATCAGCAGCTATGGTGGTGATTGTTTTTATTGCAACGGTAAATCAGCTTCAGATTAAGCCAGAGGAAAAGGTATTACTGAATTTGTTTGGGAATGATTATCGCCGCTATTGTCAGCACGTTAGGCGCTGGTTATGAATATAGGTATTATTAATGATTACCATCTTACTGATTTGCATACACTGTTTAGCCATTAATAATGCTATAAATGTTATGCTTAGCAGTAAGATTGCGTTTAAACAAATGAGGTAACACATGAGTAAGGCAAAAATTGGTATTGTAACTGTGAGCGATCGTGCAAGTGCCGGTGTTTACGAAGATATTTCAGGACAAGCAATCATTGATACATTAAATGATTATCTTACATCAGAGTGGGAGCCTGTTTATCAAGTTATTCCTGATGAGCAAGACGTGATTGAGAGTACGTTGATTGACTTGGCTGATAATCAAAACTGTAGCCTGATCGTTACTACTGGCGGAACAGGGCCAGCTAAGCGTGATGTTACGCCTGAAGCAACAGAAGCTGTTTGTGATCGTATGATGCCAGGTTTTGGTGAGTTAATGCGTGCAGAATCGCTAAAATTTGTACCTACAGCTATTTTATCTCGTCAAACAGCAGGACTTCGTGGTGATAGTTTAATTATCAATTTACCGGGTAAGCCAAAATCTATTCGTGAATGTTTAGATGCAGTATTCCCTGCTGTACCTTACTGTCTTGATTTGATGGATGGCCCATTTCTTGTGTGTGATGAAAGTGTAATTAAACCATTTCGTCCAAAGCAAAAATAAAATAGGCCACAATAAAAAAGCGACAATATTTTGTCGCTTTTTTATATCCGTTATATTACGTGATCTTTATTTAGAACGGATAATTTGAATCAATGTCACAAAATAGGAAATAAATTATTAATATATACAGTGTTCAATAATTATAATTTAGCAATAGTTAGCTGTTATTTGTTTTTTTTATTTATTTTCAAATGCTTATATTATTATAAAAAATAAACCCATATATTTGGTGAATTATTGAGTCATCTATTTACACCCTTGGTGAATTGTTTTTTTCCGTTATTTGTAATATTCTCATGCGAAGTTTTACTTTTAGTCACAGATAAGTGTTATAGCGTGAGTTTGAATATGGATGTTAAACAAAGTTGGGGTTTTATTTCTATCTCTCTAGGTGTGATTTCTCTTTTATGGGGAATGGTTTCATTGAGTGGTATGGTTGGTCAAGAACATGTTTTTACTGAAATGGGCTCATTTCTGACCATGACAGGATCTGATTTGTACAATAATACTTATGCTGAAAATATATTAGCAGCCGAGCGCCACAAAAACTTTGTTGTGTTATTAGTCGGTATTACGATGGCAATTATTGGCTCTTTGTTAATGAAAAATCGTTTGTTTAAGTAATAAATAATATTTCAGTCATATTTATTGTTTAATAAATGTGGCTGATAATCATAATAAATGTAAGATTATCGTTATTCCTCTGTGCTAACATATCCTTTCTTTTGATATAAAAAATCTACCAACACAATATTATAAATATCTTAATTTTTATTATTTATATTTCAGTTATCGATTTTATAACGAATAAATATTCTTTTGTAGATAATGTTGATTACAATAATAAACATGATCCGAAGTTAACGTCAAAAGTTTCATGTACAGTTATTCATTCGTAAAAGATTAAATAAACAGAGTTAATCTTTATCGATTGGATTGCACTATATAAAAAATAAATTGAGAATCTTGGATTTGTTTTTTATATGGGCATGGTGGATTTTTGAAAAATCGCTTCTTAATCAAATGGTTAAGAAGCGGTAATGTGCTATTATTGAATATCTGTTGTCGTCGCTGGTGTATGGGCAACGTATGCTTTTGTACCCCAAAGAGGCACGGTTGATAAACTGTGTTTATAACTACCTGTTGTTGTTTTGGTTGAATATGATAAATACATTAAGGTTTCTGATTTAGGATCATAAATTCGACGTATCTTCATTGTTTTAAAGAAAATACTTTTAGATTTCTTAAAGACAACCTCGCCAGATTTTGATTTATCAATTTTCGCTATCATCTCTGGTGTTATTTCTCCGGTTTGACGGCATGAAATAGATGAGTCTGAAGGATCCGCTAAACTCAAATCTGCTTCGATGCTAGCAATATGACAAGTAACACCAGGTACAACAGGATCGACCAATGTGTTTAACTTGATATCCTTAGTTGTAAACATACCTAAAGAAACATCGCCAACCTCATTATCAGAACAACCACTCAGTGTTAATGCGATAGCAATCGAACTGGCAATCAATAAACTTTTTTGCATATAAGCTCCCTGTTAAATGAACGGTATCATTTAAAAATATTTAAATATGATTTGTTATTATGACGCTAAGTTATACGCGAAAAAGCGCTGTTTTTCATCATTCTCTTTCAAATATGATATTTGTCAGTAATAAATTGCGGTGTGGATATACTTTATTTCAAATAAATATAAAATAATTAAAAAAAGACAATAACGGTTTAAGTTATTGATAATAATTGTTTTTTGTGTGTCTTGATGGTTTTTTTATGCGATGAATTAATAGGGTTTAAATGATTTTTATTAAAAATGGTCTTTTCAATAGCAACAATAACACATAGGATGAATGTAACAGCAATGTTACTATTAATAATTATCAACGGATGATTATTACTGATTATGAGGAGGATATGATGTCAAATATTCTTGCGTTTCCAGTAAAAGAACAGCCTCGAGATCGTACGCCGTTAGAATTAATTGTTGAACAAGAACTGTTGGATTTAGGTGCTGATATCTACATGATTAATGTTGTCATTCAACGAATGGAAAAATTTTTAGCGCTTGCTTCATTTGAGTTTGATTTAAAAATGCAAGTGTCTAAAAACTGTTTAGATGAAATGAATCAAAATGTATTCCCAGTGATTTCTGATATGCAAGCGTCAATGAGGGATACGATGAATGAAATGTTAACTGAACGTGTATTGCATGAGATTCGTTTATATAATTTAGAAAGGCACGCAGTTAAATAATACATGGCTTATTTTTTTAGTTTTACAATATGTGCAACAAATAATCAAAAACGCCGCTGTTTAATATTTATTATTATAGCGGCTTTTTTATTAGTTTTTATGGCCTAATTGCCAAATTTTTCTGCTCGACTACCTATTATCCAGAAGCTTAACGCTAATATCGCAAAAAATACGGCTTTATGAAGTGTGCCCCAAAAATACTCAAAATAACGGCTATATAAACATAACAATAAAAAGATGATGCCAAAGGCTCTTATGAGTGGATTATTATTTTTAATGCCATAATAAATAGCACTTAAGGTGACCAATAGCATCGTTACGCTCCAGCCCCATAATTCAATCTGTTTAATGTGTGACCAAGCACTTAAACTATCATAATTACCAAAAATAGTTAGCATCCACAACGCATTGAAAAAATACAGCAATCCCATAAATAGCGTAGATTCTTGAAGAAATAACAATCGAGAGTGACGTTTTAAGGCAACACTCGCAGATATAATGAACATGCCAACAATGGTAAATCGTGAGGGAATATTCATTCCCCAAAAGAGGTAGTGATTCTGAGCGAGATAAGAGGTTTCAGTTAACACCAATAATCCAATACCAATTAGTGCAAATAACCACACTAATACCGAGCGTAGTTGGATACCGACGATAAGGTAGATGATAGTAGGCAGAAGAATAAAAATACTCTCACGCCAATGAAGTGCTATTGTGATATGGCTTAAAAATACACTCGTTACAGCTGTTATCAGCACACCAAAAAAGAACACCGCTTCATTACTAACGGTTTTTTGTGGATAACGCTGTCGCCGTTTGACGCCGAAATAAAACAGACCAGCTGCAATTATGGCGCTAATAAAGGCGAGCACACTTGCAGGCGTATTGATAATACGCGATATCAGTGCAATTAAATAATCGTCAGCAATGAGTAATATAACGGATAAAATAAAACATGCTATAGCGACCCAAAATGAATAAACAGCCAGTAGCTTCCAATCAAAACTAATCACATCATAGCTGTGACGTAGTTTCTGAGCTTGTTGGTTATCAATCAGTTGTTGTTGCTGCCATTGAGTAATGGTGTCGTTAAGGAATTGTCCTTGCCGTTTATTAACTTTCATATCCATGTGAATTCCAGATAACATCAATCGCATATATACGTTGTGTCATCTTATTGGTATCGTTAAAAAGTAGAGCAGATAATTGTAACTGATTAGTATGATATTTTTAGCGTAAACATTGTAAGTAAAAGAAGATTAATAACTCAATATTATAGTATTGGTTGTGATGATAAACAGTGTCGACATAAGCAAGTAGCCACGGAACCTGGTAATGTTTGGCGCGGTTCAATATTAAAACACCAGCATGTGGCTTTGCCAGCCTTGATATCACATTGCGCTGGTTGTTGGCATTGTGGGCACTGGTGAGTTGCTTTAATCGCTTTAATGTCAGCCATGATCGCCAGTTGTTGCTGTTCTGGATAGGCTATCCAGTGGCTGATTTCTGACATTGTTCGTAAGCAGCCACCGCATATTCCTGCATTATTTTTACATTTAGCGACACATGGTGATTTCACAATAATTACCTATTAACGACTCGATGAATAAAGGTAATATGCTAACGGTTTATAGTGATAAATGCTACTTTGCTTATCTAATGACATTCATAGTGATCAATCACATTTTATGTGTTGCTATAACAACTATGAAGCTGTTTGTTTAAGTAATTCATAAATCGCAATATCATCTTGTAATAAGTGATGACTTGGAAATGTTAGCGCAGTAACATTTTTCATGCCGATTTTTAGCATCACATTTTCAGGGCCTGAAACAGTCTTTAAATGTCGGCCATACAGATGCTCTAAATTAAGTTTATTGAAGCCATAGTCTTTAATCCGTTCTACCGCCTCAGTACAGTAACCGTTACCCCAATATGGCACGCCAATCCAATAGCCAAGCTGGGCACTATTTTCATTAATATTTTCTAATCCTGCGCAGCCGATAAGTTGATGATTACTTTTTAGGGTAATAGCGAAAATAGCTGATTGTTTGCTATACCATCCAGCTAAATGTTTGCCTATCCACTTTCCAGCCATACCATCAGAATAGGGATGTGGAACGCTGATGGTACCGTTAGCAATATCAACACTACCAGCAAGTCGCTGTATCTTGGTTGCATCTGATAACTCTAATGGGCGAAGAATTAAGCGTTCTGTTGTTAACAGTGGTTGCATTTTATTCATAATAATATACTCACAAGCATAGCTAAATATTGCTATTAACCAATAAATTTGAATTAATTTATAGGACTACGATCAATGATTTGATGACTAGTGTGGTGAAATAGTGAAATCTGTGCAGTCACGCTTAATTATTAGAGCGATGTGATCTGTTATCTTTACTAGCACAAAAGCGACAACTGATCTGAGTGAGGATTCTGACATATCGCTCAATTAGTTGTTTTTTCTTATATAGCAATATGTTAAGTTAAACTAAACGCAACAATTAAAAAATAAATACTCATATCATTAAAAAAAAGACTTACAGTAGTTGTCAAATAGCAAAAACATAATTATATTAACTATGTTGATATAAATCGTTAGGTGAAATTAGCTTTAAAAAAATTAGAAAGTCTTTGTTTATATTCTTTTCTTAATTATCCTCCACGAAAATTATCATCATTATATTTATTCACAACGGAACTTATTAATAGAAGTTGTTGTCATAAATAAAAAAATTGTTCATCATAATTCAATTAATATGTCATTGTAATGTCATACCAAATTGGTTAACTAGAACACGAATAGTCGAGTAAGAAGGGTATTAATATATAGTGATATCAACCTTACTCATTGGGAAATATATGAGAGGTTTATAATGAAAACACGTAGTCGCAGACAGTGGTTTTACCATAAAAATCAAACAACTAAAGTTGTTAAAGCTTAAAAGCTGGAAAACATTTCTTTATCGATGATAAAGCAATGAATACATTTAATTATCCTCTAATTAAATGTTTGTTGAAAATTGTTCATAACAAATATCAACCGCAAAGTGGCCAGGGATAAACATTCGTATTGTAAAATTTCTGGCTAACTTATACTCCTTTTTTATAATCAATTATTAAGTTTATTTACCTATCAAAAAGCAAACGTTTGCCTTGGTGTTGAGTTTTTAGTTATTAATGGTATTTAATGCATGTTTATTAATTATCTATATATATTGCCACCAATAATCAGATCGCTTGGAATCGACGTAAGTGGAATATTACCTATATAAATATTACCGTCGACAACCAGTTTATTTGGAAGCGCATTAAGCTGACTGTTTTGGATAAATAAATCACCTTTAACATATAAGTTGTCGGGTAGTTTTTTGAGCTGAGTATGGGCAACGCTAAGATCGCCATAGACTTGTAAACCAAAATTAAGCTCCTTAATTTTAGAGTAAGCAAGATTGATGTAGCCATCGACTTTAAGCGCTAATGGTAAATACTCAATATGGCTATAGGCTAAATTAAGATTACCTTTAATGGTAAGGCTTAATGGTAAATATTTAATTTGGCTACTTTCAAGATTCAGATCCCCATTTACAACAAGGGGATCGGGTAAGCGAATGTCACCACTGTATTTTAGCGAAAGATTACCATAACTATCTAGATAATTAAGTAAATGGGTTGGAGTTAGTGCTAACGCTGGTTGAGTGGTAATTAACACTCCGATTAGGCATAACAGCCAGTTATAACGATACATATTGAGAGTCGTAACCATTTTTAATCATGAATGAGTGTTTATCGGATGATTGGCTTATTACTTTAGTTTTTGATGATATTTAATGTTCGAGAACGTTGCTGTTTGTGCTTATATTCAATGTATAATCAGCGCCCATTTGGCTAATAGGTTGATAATAAATGAACAAGCAAGTGTTACTTGAGCGTATTGAGGCACAGTTAGAACAGACATTACAAATAGCAACTGAAGCTGCAATGCGTGCTTATAATACCGCGACAGATGATGAAAATGTTGCGGAAAATAAATACGATACTTTTGCATTAGAAGCGTCGTATCTTGCTCATGGTCAAGCTCAGCGAGTGGCTGAATGTAAAGCTGACATTAGTGCTTATCAGCATTTATTTGCCACAATGCCTACTCAACAAACGACCATTGTTGTTGGCCATTTAGTGTCTTTAGAAGATCAACAAGGGCATGCTAAGAAGGTGTTTTTAGGGCCGGCGGCAGGAGGCTTAAAATTTATGATTAATAATGAGGAAGTCATAACCGTGACACCGAGCTCACCTTTTGGTGAAGCATTGCTTGGTCGAGAAATCGATGAAGAGATAGATATCCATATCGGCGGTAATGTTCTATGGTTTGATGTGATGAGTATTGAGTAATTACCTGATTATTTGATTTTAATCATCATCATAGTAAAAATGTGAATTAGTAACGGTTATCATCGCCTTTATAGCAGTAGAATTATCCATTCCGAAGTGAAATACCGAGCATAAAGTTTATGCCTATTACTAATAAAGCGAGGCTATGATGCAACCTGCTTATGCTAATTTAATCGAGCAATTACGCCTTCAAATAGATGAAAAAAGGATTATTACTGATCCTACGTTGATGTTGGCTTATGGTACTGACGCGAGTTTTTATCGTTTGTTACCACAAATGGTTTTACAGCTTGATACACTTGATGAAGTTATCTTTGCGATTAAAGCGTGTTATGAACATCAAATTCCAATGACGTTTCGTGCTGCAGGGACGAGCCTATCAGGTCAAGCACAGTCAGATTCAGTCTTAATTACATTAACTCGTCGTTGGCGAGATTATAAAGTGCTTAATGATGGCGCTCAGATATGGTTACAACCCGGCATCATTGGCGCGGAAGCGAATACAATATTAGCGTCATTTGGTCGAAAAATTGGTCCCGATCCTGGTTCTATTAATAGCTGTAAGATCGGCGGCATTGTGGCAAATAATGCCTCTGGTATGTGTTGTGGCACTTCGCAAAATAGCTACCGTACTATTGCAGGAATGACAGTAGTACTTGCTGATGGAACGCTATTAAACACTTTAGATCTCAATAGCATTACAGCGTTTAAAAAAACGCATGCTGCAATGATCGACGAGCTGATGTTATTGGTCAGCGAATGTCAGGCTAATAGTGTACTTGCAGATAAAATTCGCCATAAATACCGCTTAAAAAATACCACAGGTTATAGTTTAAATGCTTTGGTAGATTTTGATGATCCAATTGATGTATTACAGCATCTATTTATTGGTTCAGAGGGCACGTTGGGTTTTATTGCTGATGTGACTTATAACACGGTAATTAATCATCAATTTAAGGCATCGGGACTGTTTGTGTTTGCTGATATTGAGCAAACATGTTTAGCGGTGAGTCAATTAAGTAAAACACGAGTCGCAGCTGTCGAGTTAATGGATAACCGTTCATTAGCGTCAGTGGCAGCAAAGCCAGGAATGCCTGCCTTTATTGCTCAACTAGGGGCTGATGGTAATACAGAAGCTGCCGCATTATTGATTGAGCTACATGCTGAAAATGAACAAGATTTACTTCTTCAGGCAGAGGGAATCCAACAGATTATCAATGCATTCTCTCCGATTGAGCAAGTTGATTTTAGTCGTGATGCAACGATCTGTGAACAATTGTGGGGTATTCGTAAAGAGTTATTTCCCGCTGTTGGTGCCGTCCGAGAAAGTGGCACAACGGTTATTATTGAAGATGTTGCTTTCCCTATTGCGCAGTTAGCGCCAGCTGTGCGTGATTTACAACAATTGTTTGTCCAATTTGATTATCATGAAGCGATTATTTTTGGTCATGCGTTAGCGGGTAATTTGCATTTTGTATTTACCCAATCATTTGATACTCAAGCTGAAATTGAACGCTATAGTGCATTTATGGATGCAGTTGCTGAGCTTGTGGCGGTTGAATATCAAGGTTCATTAAAGGCAGAGCATGGCACTGGACGTAATATGGCGCCATTTATTGAACTTGAATGGGGCTATGCTGGTTATCAATTAATGCTCGCGATTAAAGGAGTGTTTGATCCTCGCGGAGTATTAAATCCAGGGGTGATTATAAATGCTGATAAACAATCACATATTAAAAACTTAAAAGCGATGCCTGTTGCTGATGAGCTTATCGATAAATGTGTTGAATGTGGTTTTTGTGAACCTGTGTGCCCATCGCGTAATTTATCATTAACTCCACGCCAGCGTAATACGGTGTATCGTGAAATATCGCGCTTACGGCGTAGTAATGAAGATCCTCAACGGTTAGCAGCGATGGAAAAAACATACCGTTATTATGGGTTAGATACTTGTGCGGCAACTGGATTGTGCGCTGAACGTTGTCCTGTTGGAATTAATACCGGTGATTTAGTTCGTAAGTTACGTCAAAATCATACTGAAAAAGCGAAGAAAATTGCCTCATGGACAGCCGATCATTTTGCAACAGTCACAGCATCTGCAAAAGTAGGGCTAACTGTAGCGAGCAAGATGCATAAAGCTTTAGGCACAAATAGAATGCGCAAGCTAACGCAACAAGCTTATCAACTTTCAGGGCATAAAGTTCCGCAATGGACTCCGCATATGCCTTTGCCTGCAGCTAAAATAATCACACCTGTTATTAGTGGTATAACAAAAGAGCGGGTGGTGTATTTTCCTAGTTGTGCCGCTAGAAATATGGGAACTGAGGTAAATGCACTCGATAAACGCCCGTTGACGGAAGTAACGATTTCTTTGCTTGAAAAAGCAGGATATGAAGTCATATTGCCAGATGATCTCAATAATCAATGCTGCGGTATGCCATATATTAGTAAAGGTTTTCCAGAAACGGCACAAGTTAAAGCCCAACAACTTGAACAAGCATTATGGCAAGCATCTCATCAAGGGCAATATCCTGTACTAATGGATACCAGTCCATGTGCTAGTACCAGTAAGCAGTCTTTACGCAATGATATTACTATTTATGAGCCATTTAAATTTGTGGCTGATTTTGTATTACCAAGATTAACAATCACACCACAGCAAGAGCCTGTAATGTTGCATATTACCTGTACGTCACGTCGTCAGGGATTAGCGTCTGTTATTGAACGTGTAACTAGAGCATGTGCAACAGAGGTAATTATTCCTGATGATATTACTTGTTGCGGTTTTGCTGGTGATAAAGGTTTTACGAAACCAGAACTTAATGCGAGCGCGTTAGCACCATTAAAAGCACAAGTGCCTCAAGGATGTCATGAAGGTTATTCAAATAGTCGAACTTGTGAGATCGGCTTATCTGAACATAGTGGTATTGAATATCGTTCAATTTTATATTTAGTCGATAAAGTTAGCCATTAGCATTTATCGTTAATCGTTCGACACTCCTCGCTACTTTAATTAAATAGCGAGGAGTTTTAGTGTTCTTTTATTGGTACGAGTTGCTGTAGTGGTTTTATGTCAGTACAGATTATATTCATTTAAGCTATAATGGTAAAAATGGAGTTTAAGTTTTTATAATTAAATGGTAATAATAAAACTATTAAACTTTCATGTATTTTAGCTATTTAGGAAGGGAAAAGAGCCAAATTAATGTATTTACTCTAATTCATTAGGTCAATGCTTTAAAATGACGCTTTACTTGACCCAATTATACCCTCCGCCACATTGGCACTGACTTGAAAGCCTCTGCTCACAAGCCTATTATTTCAATACGTTAATTATTGTGGTTATGTTTATAACAATACAGTTGCATGGTTATTAATATGTATTAGTTATGACTAGACGAACTTTTTTTGGCTTAATAATTTCTATCATCTAGACTCAAATTTAGCTAAGTGTTAGCTAAATAGGATAAATTCATGGCAACGACAGATACGACTCCAATTGAACAACCTAATCCAGCAACTAAATCAAATAAATTTCGTAATATTTTTATTTTTATTGTTATTGCTGCGGTTTTAGGTACCGCTGGATATTTTTATACTCGTCATCAAAAACTATATCCAAGTACTGATGATGCGTATATCCACGCCAATATTCTTTACGTTGCACCACAAATAAGTGGCAAGGTACTCAGTGTTAATGTTGAAAACTATCAACATGTAGCTGAGGGGGATTTGTTAGTTAAGATTGATCCTGCGCCTTATGAAATCCAGTTAGAGCAAGCGAAAGCTGCTTATGAAGTTGCGACTCAACAAAATAAAGCTACCGATGATGCAATTTTAGCGGCGAGCGCAAATGTACGAGCAGCTGATGCTAACCTTGTTGACGTTCAAAAAACGTATCACCGTGTTATGGATTTAGTGAACCGAAAATTGTTGCCGTTACAACAAGGTGATGATGTAAAAGCGAAGTTAGCCAGCGCTCAAACAAACCTTGAAGCCGCACGTGCAAAAATGTCACAACTGATTAATCAACAAGGTGCTAAAGGCGATGAAGCACCACAAGTAAAACAAGCAGCAGCGGCATTAAGCCAAGCAACGTTAAACTTATCGTACACTAATATTTATGCGCCGTATGACGGTAAGCTAGGTAAAGTGAGTGTGCGTCCTGGTAGTGTTGTTTCTCCTGGTTTGGCGATGATGCCATTAATTGAAGATAACACAGCATGGCTGCAAGCTAACTATAAAGAGAAAGATATCGGCTTATTGAAAGTAGGCATGACAGCGACAGTGGTGTTAGATATGTACCCAGATGTGACCTATCAAGGTCAGGTTGAGGCACTGTCTCCTGCGAGTGGTTCATCTTTTTCATTATTGCCACCTGAAAATGCCACTGGTAACTGGGTTAAAGTTCCTCAACGTTTTCCTGTGCGTGTCAAATTTACAGATTTGAAAAATAAGCCATTATTGCGTGTTGGTGCGAGTGCTGACGTCACTATTGATACCCAATCAGAGACCAACTAATGAGTCAGTCAGTCACACCAGCTAATCGTACATGGATTACCTTAGCCGTTATGTTATCAGCAATCATGGTATTGCTGGATATGACGATTGCCAACGTTGCACTACCGCATATGATGGGTGCATTAGGGGTTACATCTGAGCAGGTGACATGGGTACTTACTTCTTACTCTATGGCTGAAGCTATTTGTATACCACTTGCGAGTTATTTTGCGCTTAAGTTTGGTGTGCGGAGATTATTGTTAGTATCTGTGGTTGGCTTTATTGTCACTTCTGCTTTGTGTGGTCAAGCTGATAGTCTGGCTGAAATGGTAACTTTCCGTATCATGCAAGGTGCATTTGGTGCGTCAGTTATTCCACTTGCACAATCAACCATGGTGCAAATTTACCCTGCTAGCGAGCGTGGTAAAGCAATGGCGTTGTTCAGTGTTGGTATTCTACTTGGCCCTATTTTAGGTCCTACGGTAGGCGGTATTATCACTGAAAATATGGATTGGCGTTGGATTTTTTACGTCAATGTGCCTGTTGGTGCCTTATGTCTAACATTGGTTTATATGTTCGTTAAAATTGATGGCAAAGGTGAGTCTAAATTAGACTGGCCATTAGTTATCGGTATGACGGTAGGTATCGGTTTATTACAAATGGTACTTGATAGAGGTAATGAAGAAGGATGGTTTGAGTCTAATTTTATTCTATTTTCATTGATTATAAGTGCCATTTCTTGGGTGTTCTTTATTGTACGTTCATGGCGAACCAAAGGCGATGTTGCTCCAATGTGGCTATTAAAAGACCGTAACCTTGCGGTGTCATGTTTGATCATGGCTGGCTTTTCGATGGGACTGTTTGGTATTACTCAGTTACAACCGATGATGTTAGAGCAATTATTACATTACCCCGTCGAAATGACAGGATTTGTAATGGCGCCGCGTGGATTAACTTCTGCGATTGTATTGTTGGTGATGGCACAATATATGGATCGTTTAGATCCAAGAATGCTGGTGGCGGTTGGACTTGGGTTTAGTATTTTTGGTACTTACCTGATGATGCAGTACTCAATGGAAATCAATTTATATTGGGTACTCATCCCATCAATCATTCAAGGCATGGGGATGGGGTTAGTGTTTGCACCATTGAGTCAAATGGCATATCGAACCCTAGAAGCCAAATATGCTGTTGGTGGAGCGGTGATGTATAACCTATGTCGAACCATTGGTAGTTCATTTGGTATCTCAATTGTAAATACCTACTTTAGCCGAACTCAACAGCGTGAATGGCATGCATTAGGAGCTGATATAAGCGCCACTAATCCAATATTACAACAACAGGCAATGCAGCATCATACAACGGTTACTGATCCTAACTTTATTGCTCAAGTCAGTGCGTTATTACATCAACAATCGACATTACTGGCCTTTGTATATACATTTGGTTTTTTAATGTTTTCTTATGTTGCGTTGTTGCCTTTATTAGCCTTGTATAGGTTTAAGAAAAAAGCTCCAGCAGCGGCGGTGAATTCTCATTAATACTGATTAGTATCATGAGTCAGCAATAAAAAAAGGTAGAATACTGAGTACCGCCTAAAAACCATGTGCTGATGTTCGTATATTGGTTGTTTTACTAGCACCAGGTTGGTTGCTAACTATGCGTTATTGTTGTTATTTTTTCTTTTTGGTTAAAAATATACCTGTCGGTAAGGTTGGATTATATTTTGCCTTTACAGACTAAGTTGTGGTGGTTACTATAGCTGCCATGGAGAGATGGCTGAGTGGTTGAAAGCACCGGTCTTGAAAACCGGCATACGTTTATAGCGTATCTAGGGTTCAAATCCCTATCTCTCCGCCACCTTTGAAGCCTCGTCTTATATGACGGGGTTTTTTTATTGCTCCTCTTTAATTTTCTCCTCTGTTATTAAATTCTATACATATCAATACATACTAATCGAACCTGATGCTAATTTTAATTTGGTGTCGACGCCGAAATAGATATATGAGCCCTTCAATGATAATTTAATGCAACTTTGTCTGATTATCTATACTACAGAGGAATTCCGTAAGCATATTCAAGATGTTGGGGCGGCTCCTCAATATGAAGGTGTGGATAAATACCTGAAATTTGGCGATCAACTTGATAGTCTTGCTAAAGAGTGGGAAAAAGATGCAATTAAGATTTGGGATGAAGAAGGGGATGGTGAGCAATATACAGCAGAACATAAATGTTATACCTGTGGCGGCAAGTAATTCATAATAATTTGGTATTATTTTTATGAGATAATATTAAATTATGTTTAATTGTAATTATATTTTCATATGAAGCGATTGTTTGAATAAAAAACTTTACAGGTAATGCGTTTTATGTGACAATTAATTTACTCTGTAGCTAGAGTAATTGATTGAGAATTAAGTAAAAGAAAAACCCTTAGAAACATCTTCGTTATTGTTGTGTACACTAGTGTTTCCCTTCGCTTTATCATCATCATATTAAATTATTCAAGCTTCAGTGCATCGCACTTTGCGATAATTTTAAAGAATTTATATAAGGGACACAAAATGTCTAACAAATCAACTGGTCTAGTAAAGTGGTTTAACGAAGAGAAAGGTTTTGGTTTCATTACTCAAGACAACGGCGGTGCTGACGTATTCGTTCACTTCCGTGCTATCGCTTCTGAAGGCTTCAAAACTCTTGCTGAAGGCCAGAAAGTGTCTTTTGAAGTAGAGCAAGGCCAAAAAGGTCTTCAAGCTGCAAACGTTGTAGCTCTATAATTTTATAGTTAATCTATAAAGTTAATATTGGCGTAAATAACTATGTTATTTGCGCCTTTTATATTTTTAAGTCTTTTATTTCTCATTATTCATTCTTTCCTCGCTTTACATTTCTAGCTTATTTTCAATTTAGCATAATGATTATATTTTCTTGTTGATATTAAATTATTCATGACGAGGAGATGTTTAATCAACGACTAAACTAAACATCTCTCTATAAGCAAAATAATTTAATCAATATCATGGGCATTTTTTATTAACGTGATGATAGTGTGAGTAAACATTTACTTACTCTATGACTCAGTTAACTTCATTAAACGATCGTCATAAGAACAAATTATGCTAATGACATCTTTTTTGAAGCGGTGAAGACAGTAGTAGACGGCTTGTAGCTGTTGGATTAGCGATGATATTGTCTTCGAATTCAGATGGATAAACGGCATCTATTATTATTTATAGTACAATATACCGTATGTGTGGTGAAGCAATTTTGCTACTATGAAAACAGACAGAATAATATTTTGCACACTTGCGGTATAGCTGACAGAAATAAAATAGAGAAAAGAACCATATACGAAGTAAAGTCATATAGTTATGTAGAGAACAGGCAAAAAAATACCACTCTAAAGAGTGGTATTTAGTGTTTAATCGTTTTTATCGTGCGTTAGTTGGTGCAACAAGGCGTGCTTTACCGATAACGTGAGCAAGAATGTTATATCCTGCTAGTGCTGGTGATGCATTTTCAGGTAATTTAATATTCGCTGTATTTAATGCATAAACAGTGATTTGATAATTATGTGGTTTTGCGTTTGGTGGTGGGCACGCGCCACCAAAACCTTTAAAGCCAAAGTCATTAGTAACCATGCTAGCGCCTTTAGGTAGATCTTTACCACCAACGGCACCAGCACCTTCAGCTAAAGAGTGCACATCAGCTGGAATGTTAATCACGCTCCAATGCCACCAACCACTACCTGTTGGTGCATCAGGATCATACATAGTAACAGCAAAACTTTTTGTTCCTGCAGGCACATCTGTCCAGCTTAACTGCGGAGATTCATTTTTACCTGTACAGCCCCATTGGTTAAATAGCTGTTGATTATTCAGTGTTTGATCATTGGTAACATTCTGACTCGTTAATGTCATTGCTGCTTGTGACATGAAAGAGGGTAATGCAAAAAGCAGTGCTACAGCAATTGTTTTAAATTTCATCATTTCACCTGTAATAGAGCTAAAATTTTCGTTATTTAACAACTTATAATTATTAAATATTAGTGTAAAACCTTTAATGGTTATAATGTAGCATTACTTACAATAGCTCAAATCAATAAAAATACATCAATAGTTGAGAAAAAATACTCTAAAGGATAAAACG
Organism: Photobacterium aquimaris; assembly: GCF_002954455.1. Classification (GTDB taxonomy): domain Bacteria; phylum Pseudomonadota; class Gammaproteobacteria; order Enterobacterales; family Vibrionaceae; genus Photobacterium; species Photobacterium aquimaris. Next base: position 99,039 of record NZ_MSCC01000002.1, on the reverse strand, counting down.
TGAGATCATTGCCTCCATTAAAAGGTATTATTTATTTTGAAGCCTCAGCTAGGCTACAAAGCTTTAAATTAGCAGCTGAGGAGTTATTTGTAACACCGGGAGCGGTGAGCCACCAAATTCAGACACTTGAAGAATTTATTGGGCAAAAGCTATTTATTCGTCAGCATCGAGGAATAAAATTAACCAACGCTGGTATACGTTATTTTAATCGTATTTCACTTATTTTAAAGGATTTAGATCAAGCTACAACAGATATTGGATTTGTAACAAAAACGCAAAAATTAATTGTATCTATTCCACCAACATTATTAAATAAGTGGTTATTACCACGGCTTAATTATAGTTATTTAACTGATAATTCCATTGCTATTGTTTTTATTGATACTATTGAAACATTAGATTTGAATAAAGAAAATATTGATTTATCAATACGTTACTGTATTGATGTGCCAAAAGAAAAGTATCATCGGTTATTATTTCAAGAACAAATGATTGCAGTTTGCGCACCAAATTATATTAATAAACCGTTAGATGATCTTGCAGATGAAAGGTTAGCAAGCTGTACGTTGATTGAAACAACAAATAGATTAATTCAGTGGGATTTGGTTTTAGCTAATAATAATATAAAACCCTATTCTAATCAGAGTAAAATATATTTTCAAAACTCTATGCATACTATTGAGGCGGCAATACAAGGTATTGGTATTGCTTTTGTTAATCGTCTTTTTGTTGAGTCATATTTAGACCAAGGCGTACTGATAGAGGCTATTAATATGACTGTTATACAGGAAAAAGTGCCTGGTTATTATTTAGTAAGTAATTATGAAAAAATGCAAAATCCAGCGACTCAACTTCTTTATAAAGAAATTGAGTCGTATGTTAATAATGATATAACTATTGCTGCTTTTGATAACTAATTACGAGAGGGCTTTATTCAGCATGCATAGCTATATCAGTAATTGCTTCATCATTTTCAATATTCTCAAGTAGTGATCTTAATAATAATATCGCTTGTGTTAGTGAATATTCTTCATGACATACTAATGACTTAATTTGTTGTTTATAATCAGATAATTTTCTCATTATTTGGCCTTATAAACATCAGTCGTGAGCTTGGTTGTGTAGTTCTCACCAAGTAATTTATCTCGAGCAGCTGACCATGCGTTGGCATAACATATTGCTAATTTGGCTTTGTCTGCTCTTTTGATTGGTCCTTGATCAATAGTATTTTTTTGATCATTACATTGTGTATTTATTTTTGTGTTATATACATTTCCTTGATCGGTAAGATTATAAACTTGATCTTTGGCATTTTTTTTTCGCTTGTTGTAAGCAGTCAATAAGCCTTGTTCATCAAAATTGGGATTAGTGACACATGATTGTACAACAATAGAATTTGTTGCATTAGCTGCTGTTGAAAATAATGCACTAAGAGTAACTGTAATTAAAAGTGCTTTTGTGAAAAGAGATGACATATATATTTACTCACTAATTCATATTATTATTCATTAAATAATATACTTAAAACGCATAAAGTAAATGTGGGAACTGATGATTAAGTAGGAAGTTGTATTGAGATTAAGTTTTATTATGAGCATGAATAAACTAATGGTTAAATATTGCAATTAATTGTTGCGAATTACGTGCAATTGTAATTACTATGTAACCAGTAACTAACAACTAATTGCTCAGGGATGGTATATGCAAGAAGTGGCATTTGAAAGCGATGTGGTTCGTCTTTATCTAAATGAGATATCACTTAAACCGCTGTTAACTAAATCAGATGAAATCCTTTATAGTCGTAAGTCATTACTTGGTGATGAAAGTGCTAAATGTGTTCTTATTGAGTCAAACTTGAGATTGGTTGTTAGTTTAGCCAAAAAATATCGAGCGTCGACTTTATTATTGAGTGATTTAATTGATGAAGGAAATATTGGTTTAATTACGGCCGTTGAGAAATTTGATCCTGAGAAAGGTTTTCGGTTCTCTACTTATGCATCATGGTGGATAAAACAAACAATTGAACGTGCAATCCATAATCAAAGTCGTACTATTCGATTGCCAGTTCATGTATCAAAAGAAGTTAACACTATCTTACGTGCTCATCGCGATTTAATGTCTAAAAATAATAATGAGCCATCTCCGGAAGAGATCGCTGATTACTTGAAGCGCGATGTAAGTGAAGTTTCATTTTTAATGACAAATAATTTGAATGTTTTATCTTTTGAACAAACAGCGAATGACGACGATAATCATTCGTTATCGTATTTTGTCGCCGATGAAAACGCCAGTCTAGATAAAGAATTAGAAACCAATGACTTGCAAATGATTACTAAAAAAGTATTGTCTAAATTAAGTGAACGCGATCGTGAAATAATTTGTCGCCGTTTTGGATTATTGGGATACGAGCCACAAACATTACAAGAAGTAGCTGATGCTGTAGGGTTAACTCGTGAACGGATTCGTCAATTACAAATAAAAAATCTGATGCGACTAAAGCGTTCTTTAGCTAACGATAACTATGATATGGAAATGTTGTTTTCAGTATCAGCATAAACCATGATGATATATAGATAATAAGGATGATTGCTATCATCCTTATTTTATATTTGTGATATACAATAGCGATCATAAATACACAGTTATGCTCCATATCTGCAGATTGAAGTTTTGTCTAAGAAGCATATTATAAAATTATAAATAGCGATCAATCTTTATTATTCATAATTTTAGGAGTGTTGTTATGCCAATTACCGATGAAACATGTGAACATTCAGAATTACTTAATGCATTAATATCTCGTCAATCATTATTATCGACTAACAGAATGCAATCTATTGTTTATGCGGCAGCATTAGCTTGTCAGAACAAGAATGTATTACGCATGATTCAACACCTCATTGGTGAGGTGACGCCTAATCAGCGTCAAGATATTCATCATGCAGTTGTGAGGATGGCTGCGACGAATGCTTACTATATGGCTATGCATAGTATTGATTTAAATTGTAATGTTTCTAATGCAATGCAGTTAACACCATTAAAAGAATTAGATGTTGAAGATAAAACAAGTTATTACTACGCCTGCATTGCTGCTTGTCTGGTTAATAAAGGTTACAGTTGTTTAAGTAATCATATTACGCTTTTACGTAGTTGTGATGAATCTGATGAGTCAATTAATATGGCCTTAAGGTTGGTTGCTTCAGTGTTAACTATGTGTCAATCAAACTTTAGTAATGAGTACTTTTTAGATAAATAATAGTAAAAAACGGAAATAATATTGATACATAAAAAAGCTGCTAATTATTTAGCATTTTATGTATTGAGAGGTAAGAACCAGAATCTAAGCAATGTAATTAGTCTAATAGTGCTAATGAAGGGAAATATAGCAAGTACTTGATAGCTAAGCGATATAAAAGAGTAAATTAACATTATACCTTGATGTAATAATATATGGTCATATGATACTATTCACTATAATATTTGTGTTATTCCATTTTATATATGGATATACATTAAATATTAATGTCATAAACTATTATAATCACCATTAATCGTTAATGGTATGTTGAGAGATGTTGCTGTGATTGATCTGTTAAAAGATATCTTAGGATGGACATCAGTGGTGTTTTATATATTAATTACAATATTTAACACCATGAAAGTTACTCGTTATGCTGCTTTTGCTTCTGCAGCGAATGATACAATATGGTCTATATTGATGGGATGGTGGCCAAAAGTTATCCTTAACTTATCGGTTACAGCCATTAATTTATACCGATATTTTAAAGATTTTACTCAAACAGCAAAGATTATTATTCAACTATTAGCTGCAGTAATGATTGCTGGTATATCCTATATTGTTTATGTTGCCGTTCATGCTTTTATTGCAGAGCCAACGTTAGCAGTAGGATTACAGTTTGTTGATCTTGGTGTGATTGTTATTGCACTATATATGACCGAGTTAAAAAAATATCGATTATTGATGTTGCTATCAGGCTTTGTTGGTATGGTCGGTTATTTTGGTAACCCACAGATGATGATCATTAAAGCACTGGTTATTATCATTATGAGCTATAAGTTGTTTACAACACGTAATGATACACCAGAGCAGCAAGCGGCAGAAAATAAGTAACTTTTAATAGATTATAGCTATTGTCTCGTACTGCTTTATTGGTTTAAAACCATTGATATAAAAAACGCTCATTATGAAATACAATGAGCGTTTTTTGGCATTTACTTAATATCATCTACTTAATATAAGTAGATGATGTATTAAATTTCAAAGCTAGCTAGAGCATCGCCATTATCAAGCAATTGTTGTAGTGCTTTAGGTGTGCGGCCTTGACCTGTCCACGTTTTCTCATCGCCATTTTCATCAACGAATTTGTATTTAGCTGGACGAGCTGCACGCTTTTTCTTTGTTTTTGGGCTGTCGCCAATTAATGCAATTAATTCTTCAGGTGTAATACCTTCAGCTGCAAGCATATCACGGTATTTCTGCAGTTTGGCTTCTTGTTCTTTATTTTCTGCTTTAGCTGCTTCTTCTTCCACACGGCGTTCTTCAACGACTTGAGTGAACTTTTGTAGGCCTTCTTGCAGATCTTCAATAGACATTTCACGCGCTTGAGCTCTCAAAGAGCGTAGATTTAAAAGAGTTTCAATCATGTTATTAATTCTAAATAAAAGTAATTTTGCCTATTGTACTTAACTTTTATAATAAGACACTAAAAATAGTTACTATTATTGTAACTAAATCTCATTTTTTTTATATTGTCGTATTACAGTAATTTTTTATTTTATTGATAAATAGAATCTAACTCAAACGACTATTATTTGTAGGTTATTAATACGGCTATTTACAGTGATAAAAAACTAAAATTATAATAATGATATTCAAATGATAGAGAATGTGTATGTTATACATTATAAGCTCTAAGCTTATAAATATTAGCGATGAAACGTTAACTGAAGTTATATTTGGTTAATAATATGGTACTTGTTTGATATTTTTTGCTTAAAAATAATCAATATGCAATATATAAGTTTATATCGAGATCGATACCAATGTATTTATTTGTTTCTATTTGTAACGGTAGAACGCTAACTTTGATTGTTAATGCACCAGATAGTTGATTTTTTCCTTAAATGTTTTTTTTTTAGTCTTGTATCAAAAAATTTCATCATTACCATAACAGATGTTATTTGTGTCTTTAGTGTTAAAAGAACATCATGTATGTAACTTTTTATGGATGATATATAGCAGTAAGGATATCGTTTGAGTACATTACGTAAAAATTTCGAGCTAATTGATAAGCCAACATTTTTTGGTGCAATAGCAATGCTGATCTCAGTGGTTGTTCCACTACTTTTATTCCCCAAAGAAGGCGCAGAATGGATTGCTGTCGCTAAAACTTTTATGACAGACAAACTAGGCTTTTTATATTTAGCACTAGGTATGGCTGCTTTCTTTTTTATGATTTACATCGTTTTTTCTGATATTGGCCAAATTAAATTGGGCGATGCAGATGAAGAACCAGAGTTTAAGACGGCATCATGGGCTGCAATGTTATTTTGTGGTGGTATCGGTGCAAGTATTCTTTACTGGGGTGCTATCGAATGGGCTTATTATTACCAAAGTCCACCATTCCAATTAGCACCAGGTAGCGAAGAAGCTGTACGCTGGGCTGCAACCTATGGTGTTTTCCACTGGGGACCTATTGCATGGTGTATTTACCTTGTACCAGCAGTGCCAATTGCTTATTTCTTTTATGTTCGTAAACAGCCAGTATTGAAAGTATCAGCTGCATTAATGCCAGTAATTGGTGAAGCACGCAGTCACGGCTGGGTAGGTAAAGTAATTGATGTACTGTTCATTTTTGGTTTATTAGGTGGTGGTGCTACAACATTAGGTTTAGCCGCACCATTGATAACTGAGGGCGCACATTACCTTTTTGGTACACCTAAAAATACAGAAACTCAAATTATTGTTCTTCTTTTATGTACTTGTATTTTTGGTTATTCTGCTTATGCAGGTATGGAAAAAGGCATTAAAGTATTAAGTAATATCAACTTCTGGGGCGCGTTAGGTTTATTGGCCTTTATTTTAGCTGTTGGACCGACGATCTTTATGTTAGAAACGGGCTTAGATTCATTAGGTCGTATGCTTTCTAACTTCTTTATTATGGCAACGTGGGCTGAACCTTTTGGTGGCTACGGTACCTTTGAAGATACGCACTTCCCACAAGATTGGACTATTTTCTACTGGGCATGGTGGTTAGTGTTTGCACCAAGTATGGGCTTATTTATCGCACGTATTTCACGCGGCCGTACAATTAAGCAAATGGTGACAGGCTCTATTTTTTTTGGCTCGATGGGATGCTTCCTGTTCTTCATGGTTCTGGGTAACTACGGTTTATCGTTACAATTATCAGGCGCGCTTGATGTGGTTGGTATTTTGAATGCAGAAGGTGCAACCAAAGCAATCTTCTCTATTCTTGAGCAGTTACCATTTAGTACGCTTGTAATTACTGTATTTACGCTATTATGTTTAATTTTTACAGCAACAACGTTTGACTCTATTTCATATATTCTTGCTTCTGTTGTTCAAAATGATGTAACAGAAGAGCCTATGCGTTGGAACCGTTTGTTCTGGGCATTTGCAATGTCGTTCATGCCATCAGTATTGATGTTTATGGGAGGACTAGCCACACTGCAAACAGCTGCAATTGTTGGTGGTTTACCATTGTTGTTCATTACCGTTATGTTAATGATTTCAGCAGTAAAAGCCGCATCGCTTGACTTGAGTCATCAAAATGGTTACGAAGATCCAGTGATCAATATTGAAGAACTACCTGATGTTGATCCATGGTCAAAAGAAGGTATAGCGCTAGCGAAGTTTGAACAACTAAAAGATGTGGCGATTGAAGCTGCTGATGCTGAGCGTGATGCACTAAATGCTATTTGGAAAATTAAGAAAACAATTCGAGCACAAGCGTTAGCAAGTGGTGCTGATGCCGGTGAGGTTCCTCAAGAATTAGCTGAAGAACTGCACCGTCTAACCACAGAAGCAATGGCTGCGAAAGAAGCTAAACTTGAAGCTTCCGAATTAGCTCAAGAAGCACGAAGCGTCTTTAATGATATTTTAAAGCAGAAAGAAGAAATGCTAGAGCTTGAAGCCCAAAAAGCATAGATAGCATTAAATTGATTTAAACACGTCATAAGGCGATCTTCGGATCGCCTTTTTTTTGTTTTTTAAACAGTGGTGATGGTAGATGGTGATAGTTAAACATGCTCAATTGAGATAATTACTTTGCCAACAATATCAATATCATTTTGGGCTATCGTTATTGAAGATTTGCCAAAATGTAATACCAGCTGATTAGCGGGTAAACGTTGAATATCATTAATCGACATTAATTGGTCGATACTAATGAGGTAATTTCCGCTAATTGGTAACGTGTCATTTTTGTCGATGATCAACGTTGCTGTCGCTGTCTGTAATGCGATTAATAATGGAGATTCATTACTTGATTGCTTAAGTAAGGCTTGGTCGAAAGATAAAACTGGTAATGGTGTAAGTTTGCCTGATTTTAATTGGTAATGAGGCAGTATTAGTATGTCTGAATTAGCTTCAGTTATTGATGTTTGGAGATGAGGAAATGCTTCTCCCTCATTTAATAATAACCAATGCAGAGATACTCCCGTTGAAAGATGAGAACGAATAGCGATTTCAAATGGTGTCGTTTCTCGAGAGTGCCATGTTGATACAGTGCCGCGTGGAATATTAAATACATCAGCAAGATCTTGATATTCATCAATGTCTAATACTGAACATAATTTTGATGTAACGGCTTTACCACCAAGATATTGGTAAGACGAAAGAGACGTAACATGAGATTTATGTGTTGAATTAGGTTTCATTTTGGGCGATTAACCATATCAAAGTAATGGGATAACAACTGATTAAGTATCTAATAGCGTAATTAACACATCAGTAAAAAAGTTTAGCTATAAGGTTGGTGTGATGTGTTTTGTGTTAATTATACAGTTAGTTTATGTGTTGACGTGGAAATTTACGAATACTTAGTTAAAAGTGAAATCTATAGCATATTGTAAGGTTAATATTTGACAGATTTGACTCGTTTACATCAAGTTTGATGGCAAATTTTTTTGAGTGAGATTCATTTATTACATACAATGTAAAAGTATATTTTATACTTACTAAAAGTAATGGTTCTGCCTGTTACCTTTACAATCACCGTTAAAAAATATGATTGCAGTTATAAACAGCATTAAAGCGGAACGAATAACGTTCCGCATAAGTTTATATTGTTAGCATATGATGAAGCTCTTTCACTTTTTCTGGTGGCATTGTTTTAACTAAAGCAATAACAAGTTCATTTACGTTTTTAGCAGATGGACTGATGGTATGACTAAAGCCTAAAGACATCACAAAAGTATGCCCACATTCAGGATCTGAACATGAACAATATAAATCTGCTGCTGCATTTGAAAACCAGTTTGTTTTATTAATACGTGCTTTTTCGCCACACTGAGTACAATGAATACGCATTGCCATTTGAATTACCTATTTAATATTGAAGGCAAAAATTCAAGAATCATTGATGTAAACAATGTCATTACCCACAAAGAGCTAAAATATTGTGAGCCTTTAGCTCGATATAGATAAGCTTAGATTTTTGCTTTTATGGGAATGATAGGGATTACCTACCGCTATTAACCTCGATCTGCTGCATTTTAGTGAATGAGATGTCAGTTAATTGCTTAATTCTGTCATAAAAACACTACCCTTATACCAAATGGTCAATTGAAATTCGGATTCATTCGGATTTTCACTCTTTTCCGAATTTTTCATAACGACAATTGATGCATTGCTCTGTCAAATGAATGATAATCATCTCATCAAGTAACCCACTGGAGTAACCGGAAATACCAATATTGAGACTTACATCATTGGAGATAGATATTGGGGCAAAATCCCTATTTACTTCAAATAAACAAGGAATTATAAGATGTATGAGTTATTGGATTGGCTAGTAAATAAAATGGTGTTCGTAGTTTTTGTTATCATCGGCCATTTTCAATTCATGACAATAGAAGCTTGGTCTTTAATTGTTTCATTTTGTATGGGAGTCTTCGCTTTATCGTTGAGTTATTGGCATAAGAAAATTATGCAACAAATTGCTCGCGAAAGAGGAGTGTCCATTTATGAATAAATTAAAACCAATTTTATGCTCAATTACTGCAGTGATAGCACTTTTTGGTGATGGTGGAATAGGGAATAGTACATTACCAATCGGCAATGTTGTTATTGCTGGCGAAAGCCAAGGAAAATTAAAATTAACACCAAAAGGATTAAGATTAATAGGAGACTATGAAGGTTGTAGGTTAGATAGTTATCGTTGTCCTGCTGGTTATAAAACAAATGGTATTGGTAACATTCATAATATAACCACTGATATAATAGATAATGAACAAGTAGCAAGAGATTGGGTGTTAAATATTCAGCAGGCAGAGTCGTGTTTAAATAATATTCTAGGGATGAATAATATTACGCAAGGACAGTATGATGCTTTAACATCATTTATCTTTAATACTGGCTGCACACGATTTTTAAAAAATAAAGATCTTACAGCAACAAAAATATCCACTTATGTAAGAGCTGGAAAGTTTTCACATGCTTGTTTGCAATTATCTCACTGGGTTTATGGTGGAGGTAAAAAGTTAAAGGGCTTAGTGAAAAGACGGAAGTCAGAATATTTACGGTGTATAGAATAGGATATTCATTTATGCGGATATTATTATTATCAGTTGTTTTGGTTTTATTAGTTAAAAATGAATATATGGATCGTAAATTAGAATCTCTTATTATTGAACGAAATGAAGTTATTACAATAAATAAGTCACATACAGAAACGTTTAAATTATTAGAAGATCAAAAAGAAGAAAATAATGATTTATTATTACAGCGGGAACAACGCAGACTCAAACAAGCTGAGAATAGTGTTGTTACAACGGAGGCTTTAAATAACCTTTTGTATGAAAAAGAAAAATATCATAACAACTGGCCTGGTGATGTTATTGATTGGTTGCAGCAACCGTATTGAACCAACGCGAGTGGAGATTATTAAGGTATTACCAGAGCCTTGGTTAATTACAGCATGTAATAAACCTAAAATGACAGGAAAAACACCAGTACAAACTATTGCAGAAGATTTACCTCGATTAAAAAACGCATTATCTAATTGTGCCAAACAAGTCGATGATTATCTTCAATGGTATGAAAAACAAAAAACAAAAAATATATAATATAAAGGAATTAAGCATGCCTACTGAGATTAATAAGAACCTAAAAAATACCACATTAAACACTGAAAATTATATTACTGCTATTGTTGATGGTAATATTAATATTAATACTTTTCCTACTGATAGTACCACAATGAGACTGGGTGGTTCATCACAGCCGAATATTCCATCATGGGCTACCTATGGCAATATGTTATCACTAGTTTCGCCTGGGGCTGATACAGCTATTCAAATATTGAGTGGTTATGATAATGAACATATTGGTTTCCGCAGTGGCAGTAAAAAAACACTCCCTAGTCGTGAGTTTGTAAAGTTTTTCCATGAAAATAATTGCCCAACAGCAGAGCAAGTGGGTGCAGCTGTCGCATTAACTAATAGCCAACCAGGTTTGGTTTATAATATGCGTAGTGATGGCACTTGGACAGAGGCTATCAGCGATGCTCCTCATGATAATAAACAATATGTGCGTGAAAATGGCAATTGGACGCAAGTAACTTCCGTACCTGATGACAATGTTGGCGTTGATAAACCGCTATGGGTTGAAGCTAGCTCAATGGGTATTGTTTATAATGATGCCAAAAAAGCCGCCGCTAATGCCTCGATATTAAAAAATGCAGCAGCTAAGCAAGTGGTGCGATTAGCATTTACCGATAACGTGTATTTTGATACGACAGGAGGTGAAATTGTTATTCGCTATGGCTTAGAGTTTCATGGTTGTTTAGGTAAAAAGATTCACTGGGTGGGCTCACCAATAACAACTAATGGTGACGATTGTTTAAGTGCGATGACGATGCCTAACGTTGCTGAAATGCCATATTACTATGAAACTAATTGTTACCATGTTACAACCGGTAAACTGAATTTTATTGAAGGTGATGGTTGGGGTGGTTACCGTGGCATTATTTCACGTGATTGTAATTATGATGGTAGCTTCCGTTACAAATTCTTAGGTAAAGAGCAGCATCCAACTAAAGGTAATCCAAATTCATCAACCAATTCCTTTAAAGGTGATTATGCTGGTTTTGGTGAAGTTATTTTTGATAATCTGACGCTAACTAACTCACGCCACCAAGCATTTTTAGGCGCGAATCAGTTTCCTTATGAGCGCATTGTATTTAGAAATGTGGTTATGCGAAATTGTAGCCGAGGTCTTTACTCTGGTGGTATTACTAATACCCACCCGTGGTATTTAGATGTTCAAAAAGCAATGCGTAATATGGTGGTTGAAGGTCTTGATTGGGAAAATAGTGCTGATTTTTGGGCGGGTGAAGATAATAATTCCGGTGCCTATATCACATCGTTATTGTGGGAAGGTAACCGTTTAATCTTTACTAATGCGCGTATTCGTGGTGTTAAAGTTCGATCACATGCAAATAATAACGGTGCTCGAGCGTTGTCACCGGTTTATCTTGGTGGTATTCGTGCTGAAATGCGTGATTGTGAAACCGTGAATATGTATAACTTTAAGTCTGATGGTAGTACCAATACCTGTATATTCTTGAAAAAAGTACGTAATGCATTGATTAATAATATAGAGCACCGCTTTGAAGAGAATTTCTTTAGTGATATGGAAGCCGATTTCGGTGTTACTGTTGATAATACTCAAGGAACATTTATTTCATACTCGCCAGAGCCAGGTGCGCCTTGGGATGACAGTGTTAATTATGGTAGTGAGCCTGCTGAGTCCATTATTATTCGTAATGTGAAGTGTTGGCTGCCTAAATTGTTACGTACTGCTGATATATCGACTCAGATTGTTGGTAGCTATGAAATAACCGATTGTGATTTTGAGTCACCAGATAACGGTTATAACAGTGATGGTCGTATGTCAGGTGCCTTTACATTCCTTACTGTCAATTGGTGGGATAACAGTAAATATTCAAGTGATAACCAAATGGTTAACCGTCGTGCGATATTTAAAGGTAACCGTGTTTATACACCTAATAATACTGCCGGTAAATTAGCCTATATTAACATTCGTGATATGCGCCAGCATCGTAATGGAGGTTATATCATTGATATTAGTAACAATGATATTACAGCAAATTGCCTTAAAGAGTTACAATTGACTTGTAATTCAGGAGCGGAGTTTAAAACTCAAGACTGTATTATTAATCAGATTACATTGAATAACCGTGTTCATATTGTGAATTCAACTCAAAACGATGTGACACCACGACACGATGTTTTTGTAGCTGGCAATAAAGTACCCAAGGTTATCCGTTTAGATATGGGGGGTAATTATAGTTCAACAGCGAAGAATGCATTACTTGGTCGTATTCAGCAAAATGTGTTTGGTGTTGATATGACAACCGGTAAGTTCCGTATGACATATGCTGAAGTCGCAGGCTCTACACCGGGAATTATACTTATGAATGCTACTCGCCCAAGTAACGGTTGTTTGCAGAATAAAACCCATGACTATAACGGTACAATGACCACGAAAGCTGGCTGTTTTGATTTCTATGCCCGTATTGAAATTAGTAATGTCAATATAGAAAAAGAGACATGCACCATTGGTTATTTCCATCCATCAACTAAAAAATGGACTCAAACACAATGGGATGCTACTAAAAATGATAGTAGCTTTGAAATTATGATTAATAGTAAAGATCGCTTTGGTAATGACAGCGAAAGCTCGCCACTTAAAGCACGTATTGGTCGTCGTTCAAGTGCATTAACCTTGATGCTATACCCTAGCTATGGTGATAGCGATTATGCTTCAGTATTAGATGTAGAATTAAATATTAATCAATATTAAGTTAAAATAAAGATTATTCAAAGGCGTATTAATAATACGCCTTTTTTTATTCGCTACATTAAGATTGTTTTATTATAGCAATAATATTTAATTGATGGTGTTAATTAATCTATGTCAATAATTGTTAATATTAATTCAACGCAGTAGTATTTAACAATAACTTTCGCTATATTGAAAAAAACACCATCGTAATAAATAATCTATAATAATTTTAGCGGTATTTAATTACTTTTATTCATACATTTTAGTGACAATATAGAACTTTGTTCTATATATATTAGCTATGAATTGAAGGGCTATTAATACAAAATAGTAGGTAAATTAATGAGTAAAGTAGATTCAATAAGCAATGATAATAGCAAAGGCATTTCTCGCCGTTCTTTTTTAAGAAATACAACAATGATAGCGGGCGGCGCTACGGCTGGTATGTTTATTCCGGGTGTTATTGATAAGACTAATGCACTTGATTTAATGAAGCATTCAAATCAACCAGAAGTCATTATCACAGCTAAAGGTCGAGCACTTATTGCTAAAATGCAAGCTGAAAAAAAAATCTTGCTGATTGACTCAATGATTTTCGCTTACAAAGCTAACCTCGGTAAAGCGCCTACAGAAAATGAACAATTACAGCCTAATGATATTGTTCATAATGCCAAAATTCAGCAACAAATTAGATTATCTGAAAATGCAATTGCGCTTTCAACAACTCTTGATAGTGATGTCGGCCCGTTTAAATTTAACTGGAGCTGTTTATATTGTAGTGAATATGACACGATTATTGCCGTTACTTATCCTAAATTAACCACTAAAACGGTTGATGGCCCTGGGGTTAAAGGCAATACATTAATTCGCTCATTTATTTTGAGTTATGATGATATTGCTCAAATAACCAATAGTGCCGTGATGGCAGTAAGTCCTAATTTTGTGGCACATCAACGACTAAATAATGTTGAGAATTCAGCATTACAAGCCATTATTGATCAACAAGGTCAAGATTGGTTTATTAAAAATGGCTTTATGGTATTACCTTTTGAAGGTGTATATAAAGTTATGGCAGGTGTGGCGTATATTTCAGGTCACCGTATTGAATTAGAACATAGCCGTATAATTGATGTTGCAAATAAACCATTTTATATTTATGTTGATGCCTACAAAAATAATAACGATCCTGATGGTTTAGATACTAAATTTAATATTATTGCTTCAACTAAAGATTTAAATAATTATGTGAATACTGATGGTGTTCATCATTATTATTGTAAGCTTTGTCAAGTAATGGCAGATGGAACCGTTAGTGACTTACGTCCTCAAAATACGGTGGTTGATAAAGGTTGGGCTGAAGCGCAAGATCATCAAGCCATTGAAAGTGTATCCGGCCTTAAAATTTACCCGATTAGTCGTAATTTAGCGGTAAATGACACCATTCCTGAAGGCTATAATGGTTTACGCATCAATGATAAAATTTATCGTGTTATTTGTCATGGTACCGTCAATGAGATAGATGCAAATGCTACTTTTGTTATTGTGAATAAACACAAATACTTTTTACAGCCTTGTATTGAAGGTCAAAGTTTTTATTCGATCGATAACCTTGAGCATTATGAACCGTTATCTGATTGGGGCGATAAAATAAATTACGCTGCTGAAATCTGTCGTAAAGGTGGTCTTATTTTATGGATCCCAAATAAAACCTATCAGTTTAATAAAACCATCGTATTAAAAGATATTAATGTGCAATGGGATGGCACATTAGAATTGTGCAGCAACGTTATTGGTATTGTTTTTAAATATAACGTTAATTTGGTTGGTAACCCTTTTATTATCCGTTCTCGTTCACTAGAGCATTTTGATAAAGCAATGGTGATGTTAACCTCATCGAAAGAAAAAATTAACGGTAAATGGAAAACAAAAGGCTGTGTTGAAAATAAAATATCGCAGTTAAATATTCTTAATGGATGGATTGATTACCAAACATTCTCCAACGGTAAAGTATTAGATAGCACCAAATTAACCGGACGTGGTTTAGTGTTATTAGCGGGTAGTTGGACTGCAGGTTTAACTGAACAACGCGCACATGAATATGTGTGGCGTAACTTTGTATCTGATGTCTATGTTGATGGTTTTGAGCAACCTTATGTTCTAGAAGCTGTGATTGATGATATTACCCCTAATCGTTGGATAACATGGGTTAACGGTAATAAGTTACATAACTTGTGTGCGCGTCGATTCCGTCAAGGGTTTACTGTTATCTCTCCCTTGCTACGACCTAACGGTAAGATTGGCGGCGAAGTTGCAGGTAATACCTGTGCTAGTCTTGATTTCCAATGGTCACGTTACAGCACAGAGAGTTTTCTAGTGTGTGAAGGGCGTAATAATAAATTTGAACTTATGGGCTGGGATGCGCCTAAAACTGCCACCAATACCATTAAATTTTTACGAGGTAATACCTTCCCACCGGGCTATGGTGAAGCTGCTGGTAATATTGTTGAACTGTATGGCGCGACGCTACGTCACTTGAATGGCAGTGATTTATCACCATTAGTGTATGAATCAAACCCTGGTCTTAACACCTTTATTGCAGAGGGTTTTCAGGGGCGTAATTTAATGCCTGAGTCATCACCACCAACAGTCGGTTCTACCTTAACCAATAGCTATATCCCTAAATTGGATAATTTTTTAGCGTTTATTAACGATCGTCCCGGTTGTCATGTAAAGCTATTTAAGAACGGTCATATTCAAACGAAAGTCGATCTCGCACCGATGTTTGATTTTAATCCTGAATCCGCTGTGCGATTAGCTGTGAAAAAAGGTGATGAATACAAGGTGGTGATTTCGCTAGAAAATGCGATTAATCATTTTAATATGGCTGGCAGTACGCTTGGTTATAATAATTTAACTTCAGGCAAGATTGAGATCGATTTACATGATCGACATAAGCAATCTGTCTACTCATCAAAACAGACATTAAAAACCGCCAATGTTACTGGGTTTATTAACGCGACTAATATTAAAACGATTGTTATTACTTACAGCGGCTTTGATCGCGACGGTAAACTCAATATCAGTTCTATTTATGGTCAAACATACAATAGAAATGCGGCGCAAGGTGTGATGACAGCCGATGGTGCATGTTGGATGCAAGACGATATAAAAATCAACAAAGCAGGGGCAGGGGTTGTTATTCGTGATGAGGTGAATGGTCAACTTTATCGAATTGCGATTGCTAATGGCGAGCTAAAATTAGCACCAGTCAATAAATAATCCGGTATTTCTATTGAGCCGCTCATTTGTAGCGGCTTTTTTTTATCTCAATATTGGAAACGTTCATAAAAGTGATAGTTCACTATACGAAACAGAGTATGAAGGCAACAAGGGTAGAACAGTGGTAGGGAGAATATGCATCGTAACTTATAATCACTTGGTAAAAATGTTTTTATCAAATATGCATTATTCTCTTTAAGAATAAGTTTATTATTAACAGCTACGTCAATAATGATAAATTCTATTTTATGAAAAAAGTATCCTCCGCCGTAACAGCGAAATTATCTATCCTTTCTAAAGCACTTTTGATAATTAACCTGATTTTTTTAATCTCTGATTTTAGTCTTTTTATATTATATGGCAGCATGTTAGCACTACTTTGTAGTTGGTTTATGATGGCTAACATCATGTCAATTAAATATAAAATTAATATACTCTATAAAGATCATGTTGTTATTGGCTATCTGCGTTGCGCTTTTATTCCTTTTTCTGTTGTAAGAGATGCTAAAATTTACTATCAATACTAGATTGTCAATGCTGGATATTTAGGTCAGGCATGATTATGTGATGTATTTATCACTTCGGTAAATTATTTTGCTTATGATGGATATTTAGATGTGATCTTTGGTGAAAATTTGTTTTTTTTAAATTTGTTAGCTGAATGTAAAGATTTATTTTTGTATTAAATTAACTTCATATATATTTGTTATGGTTATCATAATTAAGGGATATATATGAATATTAAGCGTATTGCTGTGGCTGTTAGTGCATTGTTATGTGGTTATTCGAATGCAAGTTTTGCGACGTCGAATACACAAACTGAAGCTGTGCAACAACTTGAACAAATGAAAGAAAAAGTATTGCAGCGGGTGGTTGAAACTAAAAAACTCATTGAAGATCAGGCCAATATTGAGATTCGTGATGGCAAGCGTTTTCTTAAATACAATGGTTATTTATATTCAATAACATCTAATAATTTACCTTCTTTTATGCCTTTTGTGGATGGTTTTGACTATGCAGATCGTTCAGCTGAGGCAATGTTTGATTTTATTCAAGCGCCATGGAAATTAGTCAACCAGATGGATGGCGTTTATATTTATAATGACCAATTTGGCTCTAACTATATGGAGCATATGGATGAAGATAAGCAGTGTAATGTGCAATATCTTGTTGGCGATAAGGATTTAGTCAGTACAGCGACCAAAGACTGTTTACCTTACAATGCTGCTTTAATTGATGCTCATGGTTTTATTGATGATCAACCTATTGTTAATCATCTTAATGGTGATTTTGCCGCACAAATACGTTTTATTCAAAACCAAACGGCAGAACCTTCTGCTAATGATGAAAAAGATCAACAGCGTATAGTCTCTCAACGTGAAGCTTTATTAGTTTTAACACCAATGGTTAACGACGAACCGAAAAGTATTGCGTTAAAAATTTATAAAGATGGCGTGTTACTTGAAAATCGTAAAATGACGAATCCTCTGCAAATTTTAGAATCAGACCGTTCTCAGCAAGATGATCGTAAAGATGTTGTTTATTCAAAACGATCATTTACGACAGTATTACCGTGGAATTGGGTTGAGCAAGGGTTGAGCTTACAGTTTGAAACCGATAATGGTTTAAGTGGTGAATTAGCTGCTGATGATATTGATTTTGCAGCCCCTGCTCATCTTGATTTGCCTATGATTCGAATTGGTATGTTAACTGATCCGCCGGCAGCAAAATCACTTGAACTAAAAACTGCGCATTATGGTTCTGAATTATTCCAACGTTTTCCGCTCGCATCGATGACGATCAGCCATTATTTGCCGATTAAACTTGATAAAGTTGTGATGTCTAACGGTGATATCAAAACCGAATATAGTGAATATGCATCACCAGGTGTTCACAGCGGTGATATGCGAGAAGATATTACCAAGTCTCTTATTCAATTGGGTATCGCAAATTCTAATTATGGTGTAGCAAGTTCAGGTGCAAGCCAATGGCAAGCGGGTAATTATCCAGCAATTGTTATGGGTCATTCTATTGGCCGTTATAAAAATGATAAAGGTGAGGTTGGTGTTTATACTCATGGCTTATCAGGCGGTAATGGCATGGTATTACTTTCTAATACGACAGGTAATGAGGTTACCCATGAAATTGGTCATGCGCTAAGTATGGGCCATTATCCTGGTGGTTATGCAAATGCAACACATGGAGCAACCACCGGTTGGGGCTATGATGCGTACCGTGGGTATATGACTGACAATCTTAATTGGCAGTCAAATGTCGACGGTGAATATGCTTACGGCAATATCATGGTTACACCATATAAAACACATTATGGTTATGGCACCGATCCAATGGGCGGCGGTGGTTTTGATTCATCAACCTCAAATTATCCATTATTTACCGGTTATTCATCAAAGCGTATTCAGCACTATTTAGAGAGCAAAGATTACCTTGATGCTACATCAACCAGTGGTTACAAGCATTGGAATGCAGTGACTCAACAGTTTGAAGCTGTTGCAATGACGACCAAGCTAAAACCTGTTCAGCAAGATGTTGATGTGATGACAGTGGTGGGCTTTTATGATCCACTGATGACCAACACCAGCTATATTTATCCTGCGCTATATGGTAGTTCTGGTAATGTGTATGACTTGCCACAGCCTATTGCTGGTCAGTGTTGGGCGACAGTCATCTATGGCGATAATTCAGAGCAAATCATTGGTCTTGAAGGTGCTCGTAAAAATAGTGGTCTAAGTAATAAACTTCATTTTAACTTAGCGCGTGATCGCAACCCACAGACAGTAACAGTGGAATGTCCTCAAATAAGTTTAGAAACAATCGTTCGTGATGAGTTATTAACTCACTATGGTCAGGAGCGTTTTTATACGTGGGGTGAAAACAACCGTTGGGGCGAAGTTGGTGATGTATTTGAATATCAACGTAATGGCCGTATTGAGTTATTTGAATTGAAGTCTAAACATTACTGGTATTTCCCGAGCGCAGGTGAATCTAATGGCGAGTGGGCGTTTGTTGGTTATCTTGATCAAATCATCATCGACAAGCAACCAACGATCGACTTTGATGCGTTAGGTCGTGTCACAGTTGATAGCCGTACTTTTACTACTAATACTGAATACCCAGCTAAAGCAGTAACAATAGGTAAAGGTCAGGGCTATGATTTAGCTATTGAATCACAACCGTTATTTACCGATCAAAGCGATTTAGAACACCTTGATTTTGAAACTATTAATCAGTTTGACCTCTGGGTCGCAGATCGTTATGGAAACGGTGAGCTTAATAATGGCGTAACTCAGAAACGTAAACGTGTTGGTGCCGTCTATGTTCATGTAAATACTGAACTAAAAACCCGTGATTATTTCTTAATGAAAACAATCACAGCAGGTGAGTTCCCAACCGAACATCACAGTAATAATGATTGGAAATACTTAGGCTCGGCTGAGTCTTATGTCAATTTTGATTTCAATCCACTTAAATTGAATCGTCAAAACTTGTCAAATATTGAACGTATCAAAAATTACTTTGAACAGTCAGCGTTATTTACATGGGATCAACGAGCGACTACCTCGTGGGATACATCAAACAGCGCAGTGTTTATTAATCCAACGGCAGAAGGTGTTAATGAATACTTTATTCAAAGAACGCCAGCGCAAGGTGGTGAATTCCCAACCAATAAAGCCTCAAATCGTGATTGGATATATTTAGCTGATGATAATTCGCTTAATCAATTAATACTTGAAATGGGTACCAGCCAAGCGGTATTTGAGCAATTAGCACTGGATTGGTATAAACAAGACAGTTTTGGTAATTGGGGCGACAATGGTAAAAAAGGCAATGTTGGTGATATTTATGATTATCACTTCCATGATGGAAAAACCCATTATTACCGCTTAAAGACCACCAGTTATAGTTACTTCCCTTGGCCATCTGAATCACCAGATCCAAGTAATGGTCATTGGCAATACATTAGTCATTACTAACCGTGATAACGGCTGAGTAAGATCATGATAAAACCGTATTTAGCATCGTTTAACGTTGTTATTTAAGGTTTTTTTATTGATGGTGCAACAAGGGGGCAGCAAATGTTAAACTGGTGCCTATTCCATTGAATGTTTACAAAAAAGGTAGTGTCATGAACCCGATTATTGCGTTGTTGAAAGAGAATAATATTAGTGATGAGCAGATCAACAGTATTTTCCAAACATTAACTCAAAACCCTCTTGCAGCAATGGCAACCATTAGCCAGCTAGGTTTACCACAAGATAAACTGCAAATGCTAATGGCACAAGTTATGCAAAATCCAGCGCTGATTAAAGAAGCAGTTGAAGAGCTAGGATTAGACTTTTCAAAAGTAGAAGCAGCAAAAGAGCAACTTCAAAAATAAGTTTGCTAATAACTAAATACCTAAGGTCGCATATAGCTTATATAATAGGGCTGAGCGACCTTTTTTATGGGCGCAATAATTATTAATAGCCCAAAAGGACATTATTATGCTGCCACACTCAACTATTGAACAATTGCGTTATGGTCGCGTAAGTAGTCAAGCTTACTTTTTTAGAACGGCTATTGAAAAAACACCCGCGAATACGGTTAGCGTTACCTTATTGGGATTAGAGGGTGATGAGCAAGCGGAATCATTTCATGGTGGTGTTGAGCGCGCAGTGCTGCAATTTGATTATGATTATTATGCCGAGCTGCAGCACACGTTTCCGAAGTCCGCGTCTTTATTTGTTAGTGGTGGCTATGGCGAAAACCTAGTTGTTGCTGGTATGAATGAGCATAATATCTGTATTGGCGATAAAATTGCTGTAGGTACAGTGGTGTTAGAAGTTGCGCAGCCAAGACAGCCTTGTTTTAAGCTTAATCACCGTTTTAATGAGCCGACTATTTCGCGTTATTCACAGAATAATAATAAAACAGGTTGGTTTTATCGTGTATTGCAAGCGGGTCAAATTAGCGTAAACGATCAAATACGCGTCATTGAACGTCCTTATCCACAGTGGACAATTGCCAATGTGCAGCATTATTTATATGTTGAAACTGATAATTTAGCCGCTACTACTGAACTGGCGGCATTGCCTGAATTAGGTGCGGAAGTGAAAGGCGTATTTCAACATCGTCTTGAAACTAACGAGGTTGAAGACTGGCACTCGCGCCTTGAAAGTTTAATTAAACTTGAAATGCGAGTAGTTAAAATAGTCGAAGAATCTGCCACCATTAAACGCTTTTATTTAAGTCGTACTGATCTTGGCGCTTTGCCTCCATTCAGTGCTGGCGCGCACATCACCCTTAAATTACCCAATGGGTTAAAACGCAGTTATTCATTGTGTGATTCTACTGTTGAAGGGGTATATCAAATTGCAGTGCAGCAAGCGCGAGATAGCCAAGGTGGCTCACAATATATGCACCAGCAACTAAAAGTAGGTGACGTATTATCAGTGTATGAACCGACTAATTTCTTTGAAATGGCACGTGATAAACATCATCTCTTTGTTGCAGCAGGGATTGGGATCACGCCGTTTCTTTCGATGATCGATGAAGCAATAGCGCATCAAGAACAGTTTGAATTGCATTATTGTGTTGATAACATCGATGATTACCCGTTTAAGCATGAGCTATCAGCGTATGCCGCTAATATTCACCTTTATACGTCGGCCCAGCGACTTGATTTAGCGCAACTGCTAAATACTCATCAGCGCGGTTCACATGTTTATAGCTGTGGTAGTCCAGCTTTCGTACAGTTAGTGCGTGATAATGCGAGCCATTGGCATGACAATAATGTTCATTTTGAAAACTTTAGTCCCGCTGAACATGCTGATGATAATGCATTTACTGCTATCGTTTCGCAGGCTGGAACGGAGGTTGAATTTAGCGTTAGTGCCAAACAGTCATTACTTGATGCCATAAGAGCACATGGATTACGTCTTGATTCAGCTTGTGAAACCGGCACTTGTGGTCGCTGTAAGGTAAAATATAGCGGTGATGTTGATCATCGAGATACGGTGTTATCAGCACGAGAGCGACAAACCTATATGACCCCTTGTGTTTCACGCGCTAAAAGCGGAGTGTTAAAGCTTGAATTAGCCTAAATCATAGTCTTACGAGTAAGATTAACTGATTTATAACCAAATTAGCTGTCGAATAGCATTCACGTATTTTGAATGACGTGAAGGGCGTAGCGGGCATGATCCAACTAAACGTGATAATGCCTGTTCGTTGTCGGCAGCGGTTTTTATTTCAAGTAGCACATATTCGCCTAAGCGAGTGGCATGGCTAAAATTGGCACCATCAAAATAGCGTTGGTCATAACATTCCATATTACGATCAAACGTTAGCCTTAATTTACCATCCGCTGAAATATAATAATCGCGCTGATAACGAATGATCACAATTGGACTTTGCTCGTTACCGATAGTGGCTTGAATATCTGCAGGAAGGGTAACAAAGTATTGCTGTAATACGCGCGACCAGCAAGGGTTATCTGGTTGCCAATCAAAGCTAACCGGGTGCTGTATTTTCCAGCCTTTACCGCCACGGCGGTATTTATGTTCAAGCATGGCATTGGTAGGGCGAGCGAGTTGATGGTACCAACGCAGGCGGGTTTTCTTACGTTCGCTGATGCCACTTAAGTTTTCTTGGTAACGATCTAAAAACGGATTATCAAGGTATAAGCTATTAATATAACGTGTTTCATAATGACGATGAAACAGTAACGGATGCAAGGTTAACCAATTCTCTAGCAGTTGTAAGCGATTTAATGGAATCGGTATTTTAACTTCAAAACGTGAATTCATTGCGGTTTATCCGGTTTCATAATGGTGTTGTAAAGCTGGCTGACATTGAGTTTTTGTGGCGTAACCGCTTGACCATCAATGACTAAACTATTACCTGTTGCTGCCATGACTTTATGTTTACAATCAGTACATTGCCAGTTATTAACCGTGACAGTTGCACCGTCAAAGAGGTTCTTTTTGCGGTAACTCATTAAGCCATAATAGTGAATATTGCGGCCACGGATATTGAAGGCGTCGATCTGGGAGCCATCTTTAGCGACTAAACCAATATTTGCATCACTAATCGCAATATCTGTCGCCGTGATCTGGCTCTGTTCTCCCACTGAAATGGCTTTATCGCGAATATGGCTAAACTCAAGCTTAGTTAATGTTAATATTGAGCCACTGACATCAATCCCATCCCCACCAGAGCGAGCGCCGATATGATCAAAGCGGCTATTACTAATGCTGCCACGGCAGAAATCGCAATCAAAGCCATCAGATAGAATGTGACTCAAGGTTAAGTGATTAATATTAATTTCACTGTTAACAATATTTAACGCATCTTCGGTGTGGTTATGGTGTATTTGCGCCTGGTTGATCTCAACCTTAGTATTAATAAAACTGATTGCTCCGCGTGGACGCCAAAGCCCTTGTTTTGGGCTACCAACATCAGCAATATTGACATGCTTTACTACGCTCGGTATTGCCGTTGGCGTTGAAAAAACTACGACTCCCGCCCAAGGTTGATGGTTGTTTGCGCTCAGTGCAACAGGTGCTGTTGCGGTTCCGTTAATGGTCAGGTGTCCAAAGACCATGATCCCAGCTTGTGGCTCAAACACTAACTCCGTACCAGCAGTAATTATCAGCTGCCAGTTGGCTGGAGTGCGTAATCTGTGCTTTATATGCCACCGACCAGCAGGGATTTTCCAATAATCATTACCAACTTCAATAAATGGGTAGTCACTCAGATTGGGCTGGTTTAAAGGCCGTGGCAAAAACGGAGCTTGCAATTGCTGCGGAATTAAGCGCACTTTAGCTAAGGTTGCCGTAGGTGTCGCGGTGCTAACTTCAACTGAATCTATGCTGTGGGGAAGCTTGAGAGTAAGTGTTTGCTCTGGCTGTAGCTCTAAAGGTAACTGACTATTGGCTTCTTCTATGGCAATGGGTTGATTAGCTGAATTAAAACCGACCAACCGCTGCACATATAACGATGCTTGAGTTGGATTAGTAATGGTTAACTGCTGTTGATGGTTATAAAAGCTTGCTAACTCCCATAACGGTGTCGCTCGCATAGCGGTCATATTAAGATGATATTCAGCCGCGAGTGGCTTTATTAAATTGCAATTATGGCTGCGGTATTGCTGCTGTAAGCAAGTGATCTGAGTGGTTAACAGTGAGCTATCAAACCACGGTGTCAGTGGGGCACTGCCATCTAGCATCGCCCGTTGAGCGTGCTGAATGGTATTTAAATGTTGCTGTAAGTCACCTGATTTGATTAGGGCTGCTAACCTCTGCAATGCCGCTTGATAATGGCGCTCAACTTCAGAGTCAGCACGCATTGTTTTGCTGATTAGTAATGTTTCACTGGGTGGGCGGATTAACAATTGGTGGCGACTCGGTGATATTGCAACATCACTTTGAATCGGCTCTAGTTTTGCTGTATGTGGATTATAATACCAACGCCAATTATTCCATGTCAGTGCATGCCATGCGCCCCAAACATCAACTGTTGCCAGATATTGACCTAATAGTTGGCTGTCAAAAACATCACTGGCACTGCGGTTACCATTAATAAAATCACTCAGTAGAGTTAATGCTAATTGACGTTGATAATTAAGCTCCAATTTACGGCTGATGCGTTTTTGTTGGATAACTCGAGGTGTTAATTGGCGGCTTACATGATTATTTTCAATCTGTTGTGAATTAAGATCGAGGCGTAAGATCATCCCTTCAGTTCTGTTATGGGTCGCGAGTAAATCTTGGCCAAATCCTTGTTCGTGGTACATCACTCCCCAATCATCGCCATTAACGATCACTTTAACTGGGGTGTATTGCGGAGAAATAATATTAAACTTGGCTAAGTGTAGCGTTTGTGCAAAAAGTACCGGCCCTTGATGTACTCGCACATGCGGACTAATAAGCGCAAAACGTTGTGAGTCTAAGATGGCATGTTGTTTTTTTAGATCAACTTTTAGCGACCACCGCTGATGACTACTAACATGATCAAGCAGATCACCTTGTAAGCGAACATCGGCATTAAAGCTCTTATTATTAAAGGCTATTTTAGCGGGTACTTGCGCTCTTATGGCAGGGATAGCACCTTGCTCAATCGCTTGCTGACGGTTATCTGCCAGTTTTTTCCATTCAGGATAATCAATATCAACCATGATCACGGGTAACTGATGATTGGCATACAACCAACGCATAGGAGCATGCAATATATCCGTTGTCAGCTGGTGGATTTTAGTCGTTGGTGTACTCGAAAGAGCAACATAACCTGAGTGGATTAATTGGGTTTTAAAATAGCTAATAGAGGGCAATGCGAGTACAAGGATCATAATACTAACAACAGTAATTACAATCCGTTCGGTAGCGGTTAATCCGTGTTTATTCGGCGTAAGCTTCACCGTTATACTCCAGCAATATTGTGTTGTTCAAGCAATGAGATCCTAATCGTAGGAAAGCGTTGCTTTAATAATGCGAGGCAGTGGTCTAGTTGTTCTACTTCTGTGGCGGTAATAAAAAACGTCGCACTAAAGCTATGTTTATCACAATCAAAACGTCTTAGTTCTAAGCGCTCACTATGGCTGGCAAGCAAGTGTTTTAGCTCATTTACTGATACCGTGATTTCATCTTCGCTATGATCGTTTATCGATAAAAATAGTCCTTGTTCTTGGGCAACGTCGATATTGTGACGTTTAGTCCATGTTACTAACACTAAGGTGACGGCGCAGGCTAATAGAGCTGCTAATGTTTGTCCTGCACCTAAAGCCACCGCAATACCAATGTTTAAAAACAGGTAGATTAACTCTTCAGGCTCTTTAATTGGGGTTCGAAAACGCACAATAGACAGTGCGCCGACAAGCCCTAAGGCTAAAGCGAGTGATGCTTTAACAACGGTAATAATTAAAATAACGGTTAGCATTAACAACGGAAATAAACGCGAGAAGTCTTGGCGGTTACAAAAAGCAGAAGAGTAATGCCGAAAATGGATACCAATAATAGATGCTAATCCAAAACCTAATAATAAGTTAAGTAACAGCGCCCACAACTGCACACTAGCATAAGGAAAAAACAGGTTTTTAATATCCTGCGGCAATAAAGTGAGCAATACCGGATCGATAGCATCCATAATCTTACCCTCCAAATTCGATCTCTTCAGAGTGTAGAACAGGCATAATTAATAAATTGTCTAATAGTTAATACCTTAGATTTGGTCGTATTTTGTTATAGGCTAAACGCTTGATTAATGGTTTAGTGCCGATTTGTAAACTGAATATTTTACTCAGCATTGGTATAACTTTATCGCATGGTGTAAATGTTTTTTACTAATTACGTGACTAACGCATTAATATCACTGTAATTATTATGTATGTCATAGCGATAAATATAGAGGTAAGTAACGGGCTGAATAAGTATATATTGTTGATTGGTATGTTTTGCTGAAAATAGAGGGACACAAAGGAGGCCGCCTATGTCAGAAATAAAACCAATTTATGTATGTGAGGTCTGTGGTGAATCAGAATACCTTGAAGGTGACCATACGATTATTTGTATTTGTGGGCATATTCAATCAATTCCTGATGATGAAACGATGTTTGATAGTGCGTAACGTAATCTCATGCCAGAGTGAGGGCTGTATCTTACTCTGGTTTTTTTATTGCTTTTAAGGCTATAGCTATCATACATGATGTCTGTTGGCTTAAATCCCATTACGGTATATGTGACGCTGTCACTTTTTACAGAATTTGAGATTTACTCAACGCGTGATCAGTAGATTCCCTATCGCCCTCGCGATCTTGCACTATATTCAATAACAGTTGTTGTTGAAAAAGAATAAAAAAAGCCAGAGTAAGAACAGTGTCTTTACTCTGGCCTAATATTGCTTTTAAAACTTAATACGCAAGTAATTGCTCAGTATCAAGTAAGCTTATTCTTTACCGTAAACGTTATTTTCTTGCTCTTGTACACGGATGAATGTTGTGCGTTTTGTTAGTTCTTTAAGTTGCGCTGCACCAACATAAGTACAAGTAGAACGTACGCCGCCCATGATGTCTTGAATCGTGTGTTCAACTGAACCACGGTAAGGCAATAATACCGTTTTACCTTCAGCTGCGCGGTATGTTGCAACCCCACCTGAGTGCTTGTCCATCGCGCTCTGGCTCGACATGCCGTAGAACTTCATGAACTGCTTACCGTCTTGCTCGATAACTTCACCGTTGCTTTCAGTGTGACCTGCAAGCATACCGCCAAGCATCACGAAATCAGCGCCGCCGCCAAACGCTTTTGCTACATCACCTGCACATGCACAACCACCGTCACCGACAATACGACCACCAAGGCCGTGAGCAGCATCAGCACATTCAATGATAGCTGAAAGCTGAGGGTAACCTACGCCAGTTTTAACACGGGTAGTACATACAGAACCTGGGCCAATACCGACTTTAACAATATCAGCGCCAGCAAGAATTAACTCTTCAACCATATCACCAGTAACAACGTTACCCGCACTGATGACTTTATCTGGGAACTGTGCGCGCACACGCTCAACGTACTCAACAAGGTGCTCAGAGTAACCATTAGCAATATCAATACAGATAAAGATAATGTCGTTAGTTAGCGCCATGATGTCTTTAGTTTTTTGAAAATCAGCTTCAGACGTACCGGTTGATACCATTACGTTGTTTAATACTGATGCATCGTTAGCACTAATGAATTCTGCCCATTGCTCAACAGTGTAATGCTTATGAATAGCTGTCATTACTTTATGCTGTGATAACGCGATTGCCATATCAAAACTACCAACTGAATCCATATTAGCAGCAATAATTGGCACGCCTGACCATTGACGGCCACTATGTTTGAATGTAAAATCACGGGTTAAATCAACTTGAGAGCGACTTTTCAACGTTGAGCGTTTTGGACGAAATAAAACATCTTTAAAGCCTAACTTTAGATCTTGTTCGATACGCATGATTTGTATTCCTTACAAATTAATAGAATGCAGCCCTCGTAAAAATCGTTACTGGCAGGTAACTTTTTTTGCTGTTTAGCGGGCGCAAAAAAACCGGAGCGTTGGCAGACGTTCCGGTTTTCAGCATTATAGGCAGAGATTTTTCAAACACAACCCCTAAAATGTAAATAAATATATCTCAATGAGAATAGATTTATTCATAATCCTCACTTTTTTATTATTAATCCCTTATTTTTTTATCATATTTTAATTTTAAACTGTTCATAAGAGCTGCATAATTTATGTAATTGATGAGTTTGAAATAATTCAAATTGTTATTGGTATCTCTTTTTTTAAGGTCTATGATTGAATTTTGGGATAACTTAAAGCATTAACTGGGCTGTGGAAGGTTTGACTTGTTGTTGAGAAGAAGAAAGAAAAAAATCAGTTTCCTGTTGATTTTTATGGTGAAGAAGGAAGTTGGCGGTTTGTGATCCGCGCAATGCGTCAAGATGAAATTATTGATGCAATGTATTGGTGTGCACATATTTCATGCCATCGAAAAGACTATGATTTACTTCATATGGCGAGCGATAAATTTGATTGTCGTTATAATTACTCAACATCAGATCCATCAGATCTTCAATTTGGTTTAAGTGGTACACCGCTTAAAGTGACTATGATGGGGCCGATTGTATTGATATCGACGATCAAAGAACGTTTTGTTGATGCAGAAATAAAACCCCAACCTCAACAATCGACATCAAATAAATTAGTCCATGCAATGGCATAAATGTGACAGTGTGGTCACAAGAAAACGCTAAATAATCGATATTATTTAGCGTTTTTTATATTTTTTAAGTTATATAGCACTTAATTGAGACTACGTTCTAAGAGCTGATGTTGATATTGGGCTGGAGTTAAGCCCCGATTACGTTTAAAAGCTTTATTAAAACTTTGAACATTGCTGTAACCCAGTAGTGTCGCTATAGCGGGAATACTCGTACCTGACAGCATATATTTTATGGCGACATTGCATAAAATATAATTGGTAGTGCCGGTGAATGTCCAACCATAATCATGTAATTGGCGTTGTAATTGGCGTTGTAATTGGCGTTGTAATTGTTGCCGCGATAAACCAACTTTTTCCGCTGCAAAATCAAGGGTTGGATAGCCGTAGTAACGTGAATAGTTAATGATTTCAAACATAACTTTAGCGATATCTTGTGGCTGTGGCATATTGAGCAAATCATCAAGTTGTAAATTTGACACTAAAATAGGTTTGATTATTGGTAATGGACGTTGATTACCATGCTCTAATATCGACAGATTAAGCCATACCTTGGTCGCCGCTGCTTGCCATGTAATAGGACACCCAAAAAACTGTTGAATGGCAGGATCTGTGATTTCAGGGCCATATAACTCGACTTTTATCGGCACATAATCATCCCCCATATAATTACGGCTAACTTGCGTGAATAAAATAGCGACTTTGAGACTATCAAAGCTAGCGCCATTACCATGTGCATAGCTGTTGTTATATACCCACTTGACGATCTTCCCCGATTGCTCCCCATGATAAGACGCTCCGCCTTGTAAGCACGAAATGCCATAGTTAATGCGGCGAAAGGCTAACGCAAGATCTGGACAACTAACATACCAATTACCAAGTGCGCCAATATTTTCAAAGCTAAGATCGGCTGCCAGTTTGATCATATAAGTGGGATCGCCGGTTAATTCTTCAATCTGTTCTAGCCAATGCAAATAATCATTAAAAGGAATTAACGATGTCGGCTCTTTGAGCAGTTGGGCGGGAATACCTAACTCAGTAAGACGGATGCCATAGTGCTTTTGTAAGCCGAGTTCTAATGGTTTGAGGTAAGCGGTACGAATAAAAGCAATATTTATCATTAGTATCCTCATCGCGATAACGATATTGAGTGAGTATTCATTATCGAACACGGCTAGTTGTGGACTGATTATATCAAAATGTAGCTATTTTTAATTTAATCAGACTCTAATTGTGTTGTTAGTGTGAGCTATCTCCACAATGGCTGTATTCATCACTGCATGAGTGATGGCTTTTGAATCGGAGATGTAAATGAGTTTATTGAGTATGCCTTTTGTTGGTACCAATGTTGATACGGTATTAAGTGTCTTTGCTGGGGTGGTATTGATTGCCACTGTTGCTGCGGTGGCAATAGGTTTTTGGAAAATACATGAATTACCAATCCATAAAGCGTCGACTAAAGAGCATCATCAAATAGGCTTAATAACAGCATTAACGTGGATAGGCTTTGTTTGGCATTGGGTATGGGTATTAGCGGTGATTATTGCGTTTGTTGATGGTGAGCAAGCATTGCGTCGTCTGCGTGATATTTGGCATGGCGATCGTATTCCTGCACCTATTGTTGAACCGACTAATACTGAGGAGAAATAGCATGTTAGAAGGTTTAGCTGTATGGGCTTTGTTTATTTATTTACTGCGTTTAGTGGGCATGCCTTGGAATAAATTCACCCAATCTTTTGCGTATATTGGCGGTGGTAGTTGGTTGGTGTTTGTGTGGTTTGGATTAATTACTTATGCGCCGATGGATTTATCTGGTGGCTCGTTAGTGCAGTCACCTCACGTGCAATTACGACCAGCATCGACGTCGATTAATGGTCGTGTGAAAGCGATTTATGTTGAGCCAAATAGCAAAGTGACTCAAGGCCAATTAGTGTATGAGTTAGAGCCTGAGCCATATGAAATTGCACTTAACAAAGCTCAAGCAAGCCTTGAGGCTGCTAAAGTTGCTCGCAAAATGGCAGAGCAAGATATTGAAATGGCACAAGCCTCAGCAACAGCTGCAGTGAAAGATATTGATATCGCGACCAAGCAATTAGTGGCAGCAAAGGCTGATCACCAGTTAAAAAGTGCGATGCTTGCTCGTTATGTGAAACAAAATAATGTTGTAAAACATACTGTCACAGCAAGTATGTTAGATGAACAGCGCACCGCAGTTGCAGTGGCTAAATCTCAACAAGTGATGTTGGAGTCACAAATTGAAAAGGCGCATATTGCCGTTAAAAAAGCACAACTAAGTATAGAAAAAGCACAATTAAGCGTGAATAGTCGCGATGTTGATGTTGTGACTGCGAAAGAAAATGTCGCTAAAGCACAATGGGATTTAGACAATACCAAGGTGTATGCGCCAGCAGATGGATTTGTCACTAACTTCATTATGCGTGAAGGGCAGTTTGTCGGCTCTGTGCCACGGATCCAAATGTATACCGATGAAAAATATGTGCTGATGCGGGTTAACCATCAAGCTATTCGTAATGTTAAACCCGGGCAGATGGCAGAGTTTGCCTCAGCTGTCTACCCTGGTAAAGTATTTGCTGCTGAAGTCGAAGGTATTGTTGAAGCAACGGGTGAGTCACAGGGTAATTTAATTGGCCGTGAAACAAATGTACGCCAAACAACAGGCGCAAATATTGCCAATAAACATCATTTTGTACGCTTAAAACTATATGAAACCGAAGATTATGATATTCCTGTAGGCTCGGTTGGACTTGCGTGGGTGAGTGCTGAAAAACCGATTAGTTTTCTGGGTTTTCTCGATGTTATTCGTGGCATTATTATTCGAATGAAAGCACAAGTATTCTATGTTTGGTCAATGTAACTGTAAGTAAAATATTATAATAATAACGTTTGTATTCCGGTTCACCCGCCACTGTTTATTCAGTGGCAGGTTTTTTTATACCTCAAGGAGAGCAATCATTGGGGTTAATCTTTACGTAGATTATTCACCATTGATATCGGGGTTGGATAGCGACGTACAATCCAATAGGTTGAAATAACAAAGGTCGTAATAGTGACGGTTTCGATGAAGGTTTTTCCTTGATCTGACAATAAACCTTGAGTGACAGCGGCATACACTAGCAGCAATGAAAACTCGCTGGCTTGACTTAATCGTGCCCGTAACTCAACATTTTTACTCTGGTTTTCATGGGCCAATATTAGTGCTATTTTAAATCCCCATGCTTTAATACGAATTAAGCAGATACCAAAAATAATTCCCAAAACTGTATAGATATCACTGTCCCATAGATTGATTTTGGCACCGATAGCAAAGAAAAATAAGATCAGGAAAAACTCGCGCAAGGGTTTGAGATGAACCGCAATTGCTTGTGATACCGGGCTGACAGCAAGAGTGATGCCAGCGATAAATGCCCCTGTTTCATAAGATAGCCCAATACTGTCACTTAAAACAGCCCATAAAAAACACCAGGCTAATGTTGCGATAAAACTGTATTCCTGAATAACATCAAACTGTTTTAATAGCGGCAGCATAATGTATTTAACCGCAAAGTAAGCGCTGATGATGATAGCGAGTAATTTAATGATTAATACGCTTAAACTAAGCGTGAGGCTCTGGTGAGTATCGATATTAAGTAGCAGTAATACACTGATAGCAATAATGTCTTGCATCAGTAAGATGCTGGTCATTATTTCTCCCATGCGTAAATGGTGAAGGGTTGTGGTTGGAATTAATTTTAGCCCAATCACGGTGCTAGAAAACATCATTGCTGCCGCAGTAATTAACCCGTCACTAACGCTAAGGTTGATTAACAGCGCAAATAAAAAGCCACTAATAAAAAATAGTGAACAACTGACAAGGGTGATGACCGCACTTTGTTTAAAGAGGTGTAATAGTCGCTGAGGTTGAAGATTTAAGCCGAGAATAAACAGCAATAGAATAACGCCAAGATGGCCCATTTGACTAATGCTGGTGGCATTAGTCACCAGTTGTAGCCCATATGGACCAATAACAATCCCTGTAAAGATATAAGCAAGAATAATAGGTTGGCGAGTATAAAGAAACAAACTGCTAAAAATAGCGGTGACAATGATAATGCTACAGAGCTCAGTGATTATGCTGGTTAAATGTTCAAGCATATGACCTCTATTGTTTTTTTGTTGTTACGTTAAAACTCGCTGCGACTGTAATGTTGGTAGTGATTAATAATATCAGCGATGAGTTCAGGCTCTGAAAAATCGTCGACAAAATAGCGCTGCTGGTCGTTTTTGATAAAGACCTCAAGATGGGTGTTATCACCATCGACACTGGGAATAAAATGAATAGCATATTCATAAGGCAATTGCTTGTCGTTAGTGATTACTAATCTAAATCGACGATCGATACAGAAAATATCAGTAAAATAACCCGCGGCTGAAAGCTGTTTGCTTGCTTTAGTTACGGCTGATTTTGCGATGGTGTAACCAGTATGATGCGCAGTGATAGTCGCCATGACGAAGCCCTCTTTTAACGATGTTGAGGATAGGACGTTAGGGGTAACGTTTGTCTATATCAGACGATTTTATCGGGCGTAGACATAGAGTTACCAACTAAATAATTCAATCATCGTCATTAGATTTTTTCATCAATATTGAAATTTCGATATTTGCTTCATTTATTCGAATAACGACCAGATTAAGTATTAAAATGCAATAATAATAGCCTTTTTTGGTTTTTATTATTACATTTTAGTCTGAAATCGATGCTTTTGTAGGTAATATTTGCATAATAAGAATGAATATTATATTTAGAGGTATTAATAATGCGACAAAGAACTTTTTGCTTTATGCCGTTAATTGTATTGCTTACGACCTCGACAGTTGTACATGCTGAAGGTGGACTCAAAAAATTGCATCAAGTCAATAAACAGCTTTCTCATATTGAAAATGCTGTTAATGGTACTCAGAATAAATATAACAATACTCAAAGAACCATTAATGAAGTTAAAAATGGTACTTATGCTGAGAAAAGTGTTAAGCGAGCAGTAACAAAGAAGAAGAAAAAAGCGGTTAATAGTCTGATTAATCATTCTAATAACGTTATTCGTAAAGCAACTAATAGTAATTAATTATCATAGTGTTATAAAGAAATGTGGCTATCATTTGATAGCCGCATTTTTATGTCGTGTTGTTATATTGTTAGCAATGTACTTATGATTTTTGTAGGAGTACTTTTGCTTGTTTACGCTCTGCTGCAAGGCATGCTGCGGCAGTAAATACCACATCTGTCGAACTGTTGAGCGCTGTTTCTGCAGAATCTTGAATAACACCAATAATAAAGCCTACCGCAACAACTTGCATTGCAACTTCATTTGGAATGCCGAATAAGCTTGCTGCTAATGGAATTAATAGTAGTGAGCCACCGGCAACACCTGATGCACCACATGCAGAAACGGCTGCAACCACACTCAGTAATACTGCTGTTGCAAGATCAACTTCAATACCTAATGTATGCACAGCAGCCAAGGTTAAAATAGTGATGGTAATTGCCGCACCACCCATATTAATCGTCGCCCCTAAAGGAATTGAAACTGAGTAAGTATCTTCGTGTAGATTCAGATCTTTACATAAGCGCATGTTGACTGGAATATTTGCAGCTGAACTACGGGTAAAGAAGGCAGTAATACCACTTTCACGTATACAGCGGAAAACCAGTGGGTAAGGGTTAGCTTTGATTTTAGCAAATACAATAATAGGGTTAACAACTAATGCGATAATTGCCATTGAACCAAGTAATACAGCTAATAAATGTGCATAGCCTAATAATGCCGTAAAGCCTGTTTGAGCAAAGGTATGAGCAACAAGACCAAAAATACCGATGGGTGCAAGACGAATAATAAAGCGTACGATTAATGTTACGCCATCAGACATATCTTGGAAAACTTGCTTAGTCGCATCGCTTGCTTGGTGTAATGAAAAACCAAGTGCGATAGCCCATGCCAAAATACCAATAAAGTTACCAGTCATTAAGGCATTGATTGGATTATCAACAATCTTAAAGAACAATGAATTAATAACTTCAGCAATACCTTCTGGTGGTGCAATTGAGGTTGTATTAGTAACGAGCGTTAAAGTGGTAGGAAAAAGAAAGCTCATTGCTACGGCGGTAAAGGCTGCTAATAATGTTCCTAATAAATAAAGGAAAATAATTGGCTTCATATTGGTATGAGTGCCTTTTTTTTGGTTAGCAATCGATGATGCTACCAAAATAAATACTAATATAGGTGCAACTGCTTTTAATGCGGCAACAAATAGCCCACCTAAAAAGCTAATATTTAGTGCTGAAGAGGGAGAAATGACGGCTAAAGCAACACCCGCTACAATACCGATTAATATTTGTATAACTAAGCTGCCATTAGCGACCCTGGCAAGAAAAGGTTGTGATTGACTCATAGTTGATCCTGCATTTTTTATTGTTGTGTTTAGAGTTTTATATTTTGTAACAGAAACATTTTTTTAACAGGATCTGTTTCAAATAGCCAGTATTCTTTTAATAAGCATAGTTATTGCTATTTTTTAACAAACATTATTACGTTGCGGTCACATTTAAATATCAAAATGAGCAATTTTATTGCGATATGTCACGTAAATAAAAAATATGAATAAAAATGCAAGTGATAACAATGCGCTAGCTGATAGTGGGTTTTTATTCTAAATAGTAACAAATGTAAGCTTTGCTTACATTTTCTTACCGGTGACAGAGTAAATTTTGAGGTGTTTTTTGCGGGAATGAGTGATTAATAATAGTGAGGATGATGAGGCTATTAATATAGCCTCATCAGCTGTTGTGGTGTTATTGAGGATCTAGGCTCGTCAATGTTTTCGACGTATGTTTTATCGTCTTGAGTTGTTTGACTTGCGTTAATAATGTCAACAATGTTTGATTATTCCACGGACTATTAAGTACTGAATAATGGCTCGCCATCATCGCGTTAACTTCATCATCAAGTTGCTGTAACAGCTGTGGTTGACTCATAAGCTGTGAGTACTGCTGTTGACGCCATTGTTGATAATACGTTTGTACTTTAATTGGATCGTTATTATTAATCGCTGCTTTAAGTGCGGTAGCTATATCTGGGTTTTGTGTTGTAGCGATTGCCGCTGTAACCACTGGTTGCTGACGCTTTTTAACCAATAACACTAATGTGATTAGCCATAAAATAGCACACGCTAGTGTTGTCCATGGCCATATACCCGCAGAGGCCATCGTTTTTATTGGTTGGGTGGAAGCAGTAGTTGGTGGTGTCATCGCTGCTGGTGGTGAAAATTGACTATTTGCGGTTGGATCCGCTGTTACATTTAGCGTTAATCCTTTGATTTCACTTTGCTGCTGTTTAGCTGTAGTGGTATTCCACCAATTAATTGAAAGTGGTGGTAGTGCAATATTACCCGCTTGGCGAGGAATAATGACTTGCTTTAAGATCATCACACTGTAGCCATTTTCTGTACGGTATTCAGGTTTTTCATTGTAAATACGTACGGTATCAGGGTAGGTAAGGTTGATATTTGGCATATTACTTTGAGCAACATCTTTAATGCGCAAAGTAATAGTGCGTGTTATTGGCTCACCGACTTTAGTGGTAATCTCATTTTGGTTAGAAACTTGAGGTTGCCATGTTTGTTGTAATTGTAAATCAGGCGTAGGCAGCCATAGCCCTTTGTAATCTGCAGGTTTAGGTTTGATCGTTAAGCTAATATCTCTCGCATTTTTATTTACGGGTACTGTAATACCAGAGCTAAAGCCATTGGCTCCACGAACAGCACTGCCACTGAACGTTGGACCATGAATAACGATGTTACCTGCTTTTTGCGCCGTAAGTTGATAGTTACGAGTGATCACTAAATAACGACGACCATTTTGGACGATATTATTTTGTGCATCTTGACCGACTTGTGATACCGCTAACCCATCACCAGACGGTGCACTTAATGAAGCTTGGGACAGTTGCTCACCAATAAAAATCTTAACTCGATAATTAATACTTTCGCCGACATAGACCGTATTTTTATCAATTTCAGCCGTCATACGAACATTAGATTGATCGGTATTGGCAGTATTATTAGTTTGACTGCTTTTTAAGACTGTAATAGTGATCGGTGTTGTTTGCGAACCACCAATTTTAAAAGCAGGTATCGTCGCAGTACCGACCTTTTTAGCCGCAATAGCGATTGTCCAGGTAGTATTACGTGACATAGTGCCGTTAATTAATGATGTCGAACTGCTAACACTAGGTTGACCATATGCAAAATCAGGGCTCAATATACTAAAATCGACACTATCAGGATTGATAGCGGTATCAACGGATACTGATAATTGAAACACTTGATTTACGGCGACAACGTTTTTAGACACCGTCGCTTGTGCTTGGGCAGCCATTGCTTGTAGTGGCAATAATGCTACCACCATGGTTAGAAGTAATAACCATGGCGAGAGGCACTTTTTAGCCCAATTTGTTTGATTTACTGACATTCTCATTTTCTCTATTACCATGATTTATTACTTTGCAGCTGTTCAGCTCTTTGCTGTGCTTGCAACATTAATTGAGCGCGAATTAACTCTGCCGTATCGTCTGGAACTTGCTCAAGTTTTTTCAATATAGGGTTACTAACTGAAAGCACTTGCTGCTGGTCACCATTTGGCTTGCCTTGCTGCATTGTTACTGCTGATGGCTGGTTATCGTCTTTGTTACCGTCTTGCTGATCTTGTTTTTGCTGTTGCGCTTGCTGGCTTAATGCTTGCTGTGCATTATCCTTCGCTTGCTGTTTTTTCTCAGCTTCACTCATTGATTGTGGTTGGTTTCTTTGTTGCCCCAACTGCTGATTTGTCTGTTGTTGGTCTTTGTTACCTTGCTGACCTTGTTGCTGTTGGTCTTTGTTGCCTTGCTGACCTTGTTGCTG
>NZ_MSCC01000002.1:0-60485 GCF_002954455.1 Photobacterium aquimaris | reverse complement strand
CTGGTCTTTGTTGCCTTGCTGACCTTGTTGCTGCTGGTCTTTGTT
The DNA here is from genome assembly GCF_002954455.1 of Photobacterium aquimaris. GTDB lineage: Bacteria > Pseudomonadota > Gammaproteobacteria > Enterobacterales > Vibrionaceae > Photobacterium > Photobacterium aquimaris. The sequence continues at coordinate 60,440 of NZ_MSCC01000002.1, read as the reverse complement.
ACCTTGCTGACCTTGTTTTCCTGATTTATCCTTCTTTTGCTGTTGTTTCTGCTTTTCTGCTTGTTCAATAATGGCTAAGTTTTTTTTCGCATCGGCAAAATTAGGTTGCTGCTTTAACACTTTCTCATAAGTTGCAGCTGCTTGTTTATAATCACCTTTTTGTGCATAGGCATTGCCTAAGTTGTATTGTGATGTTGGATCTTTGAGTGGTTTTAAGGTCGCTATTGCTTGGTCATATTGTTGGGCTTTATATTCCGCAATACCTTTCCATTGTGGAGAGGTAAAATCTTGTGCCGCTTTTTTAAAATTACCGTCGGTGAAGGTTTCATAAGCTTGACGATTGGTATTGATCCATGGACTTGCTTGAGCATGATCAATCGGCAATAAAACAAACATCGCAGCTAAAACAATGCCACGGCGAAAGCCAAGTAATGCTAATAATAACAAGGGTAGAATTAACCAAAAGCCACCATTTAAGCGTTCTTGTAACTCTTTTTCATGGCCTTTTTTACCACTTGCTAATGGCTTAGCGGTAAAGTTCACAATCGCATTAACATCATTATCAGTTGTTTGTGCCATTTGTAAGATGCCACCAGTACTATCAGTAATCGACATCAGGGTACTGATATCTATTTTACTTATTACTGGATTGCCATTTTCAGACAGCAAGCTGCCATTGGGAAGCATAATCGGCGCACCTTCAACGGTCCCCATTGCAAGAATAGAAACGCGATAGTGAGTGCCTTTTAGCTCTGCCAATGCTTGTTGAGCAACGGCTTTGGTCATACCATCAGTCATTAATATAATGTCACCGCTATTATGACCCGCTTGCTTGAGTAATCGTATTGCTTCGGCGATCCCTTTAGCGGCATTGTTACCAGAAATTGGCATAACGTCGGGCGATAAGCTTGGAATTAAATTACGTAAGGTACTGCTATCTGTAGTTAACGGGCTCACTTCATAGCCATCACCAGCGAAAGCGACTAATCCGGTACTGCCTTCTTTCCAGCCAGGTAACATATCTAATGCTTTAAACCTTTCTTGGGCTAGGCGATTGGGCTTAATGTCAGTGGCATACATTGACTGTGACATATTCATCACCAGTACTCGTGCGCCACTGAGGTTATAGGCGGGGAGTTTAACTTTTTGCCAGCTCGGTCCTGCCATTGCAATAACGGCAATTAACCAACCGAGTGCTAATAAAGCGAGCGGCCATCGCTTAGGTTGTTGCTGAGTTAGCCCCAATTTTTGAGCAAGGTGAGGCGCAATTAACCCTGACTGTTGTGCTTTGCCTTTTAACCATGGCAGAACAATGATCAAGGGAATTAACGCAGCAAACCATTGTGGATGCATAAAGGTAAAATCAGCCATGACGTTTCCTCATGAAAGCGATAACAACAGATAATAGCAATGCAAATGCTAATGGGTAACGAAATAGCTCATCACGTGGTCGCCAAGTTTGCTGGGCATTATTCACGGGTTGAAGCTTATTAATAACGTCATAAATTTTTGCAAGTTGCTGTGGGTTTCGAGCACGGAAATATTCCCCACCGGTCATTGATGCAATCTTACTTAAGGTCTTTTCATCCAGATCAGAAGAAGGATTGACCACGCGATCACCAAAGAAGCCTTTTTGGATCATTTTATCTGCGCCAATACCGACGGTATAAATTTTCACACCGCTTTCTTGAGCCAGTTTTGCTGCTTCAATAGGCCCAATGACACCAGACGTATTGCCACCATCACTGAGTAAAATAATTACTCGCTGAGGTGCTTTGCTATCAATGAAGGTTTTGGTGGCAACACCGAGCCCTTCACCAATTGCAGTACTTTGACCAATTAAGCCTAATACGGTGCGATTAAGTTGCTGTTCAACGGTTTTGCGATCAAAAGTTAATGGTGTTTGTAAATAACCATGATCCGCAAAAACCACCAGTCCTAATCGGTCACCTTTGCGTTTAGCAATAAAATCGGATAACACATGTTTTACTGCTGTTAAGCGATCGATACTTTGACCATCTTTAGTCACCATATCGGGGATCGCCATTGATCCTGATAGATCAACCGCCAATAACATATCTCGATGTTCAGGTTTAATTTCAATCGGATCGCCATACCATACTGGACGTGCGACTGCGCAGACTAAACTTACCCAGACTAATGTCATTAACACTTTACGAATAATCGAACTTGGTTGTTGCTGACCAACGCCTTGTGGCAACTGTGGCAGATGAATTGCTGCTGGTTGTGCGACAGGTTTACTAAATCGATACACTAACCATGCTAAGGGCAATAAGGCCCAGGCCCATAGCCATACAAACTCAAACATTGGATGACTCCTTGGTGATCACACTATTGCCATCATGGCTGTTGGCTTTAGCTGGCAGTGCATGTTGTAGCCACAATAATGCTTGTTGTCGACAGTCGTTAAATTGCTCTGCAGTTAATGGTGTAGGGGAGAATACACCTTGTTGCCATAACGATTGTTTATCAACAAACCCTTGAAATTTAACAGGTAAATGCTGATCAAGAAATACTAACCATTGCATGCCTGTTAATGGAGCAACAATTGAACGTGGAAAGTAGCTCAATGCCGCTTGTTTCAATAAGGTGTTGATTGCTGTTAAACCGACTTCAGGTTGCAAAGTTTTTAGAATTTTTATTGCTTCTTGTTTCGCTGCAAAGTGCTGACAACGGCGGCGATAGTGGTAACCAGTAGCGATAATGACGATAAGGGTCACGATGATCACTACCCACCATCCCCACGGTAGCGGCCAATAGCTGGGAGCGGAGTGAAGGTGAATATCAGCCAATGGCAATGTGGGTGTTGTCGGTTGTGTCATTACCTGATCCCTTGTGAGTGTGCGCCAAGCTGCTGCAATAAAGGTTGCGCCGCTGACAGCGAATGCAATGGTATGGCAAGTGAGGTTGCCATTTCAGTAATAAAATTTTGGTGGTGCTGATATTGCGCGCTTAATGAGTCACGCGTTTTTTTGGCTGAAAAGTCTAGCCATGCCGATTGCTGATTATCAGTAACATGTTCATAGCCTCGAAATTGTGTTTGCCCTTGTTCAAGTGGATCATAAATTTGGACAAATTGGATTCGATTATGCTGACGAAGTTGGCTTAAACGGCGTTTATCTGTGGCTTTTAAAGGGTAAAAATCACTGATAACAATAATCTCACTACCTTTAGGGCAAAGATAATGCAAACGTTTTAAAGCCGTTGAGAAGCCGTCATTATTAGCATGATCAAGCGCTTTTAATGCATCCTGCTGGGCTGAAATTAACGCGTTTATAATATGTAATGGTCCTCGTTGGCGTGCTGTTGGTTTACATTCAATGGTACTAATACCGTTATAGATAACAGCGCCTATACGATCTTGTTCATCAATAGCTAACCAACTCAGTAAACTAGCAAAATGTGCCGCTTGGACTGATTTAAGCATTAACTGCGACCCAAATTGCATACTGGTACTAATATCGATAAATAACATGACTGGCTGTTCACGTTCTTCTGTGAACAGCTTAGTATGTGTTTTGCCGGTACGTGCAGTCACCCGCCAGTCAATGGAACGAATATCATCTCCCGCTTGATACGGGCGAACTTCTGAAAAATTCATTCCTCGCCCTTTATGGCGACTTTGATGGTGTCCATTAAGCTGTGACCAAATACTTTTTGCAGGTGCTAACCACCTTACAGCTTGATTTTTATATTGCAGTAGCTCTGCAAGACACACATTGACGCCATCGCTATGGGGTGGCAGCGCTACGTTGATGTGTGCTGATTTCATAAGCTAGCAACCTGCGAAATAAGCGTATCGACAACACGATCTGCTGCAATTCCTTCAGCTTGTGCTTCATAGCTTAATAATAAACGGTGACGTAGTACTGGATATGTCATTACTTGAACATCTTCAGGTGTTACAAAATCTCGACCGCTTAACCAAGCATGCGCACGTGCACAACGATCAAGCGCCAACGTTGCACGTGGACTCACACCCATTTGTAGCCACGATTGTAATTGTTCACCAAAGCGGTGTGGTTCACGGGTCGCCATCACTAAGCGAATAATGTAATGCTCAACATCGTCAGCCATATGAATATTGAGTATTTCTTTGCGAGCCGCAAAAATATCACTTTGACTAATATGAATTTGTTCAGCAGCTGCAACGCCTAATGCTTCGCCACGATTAAGGCGTAGAATTTCAAGTTCGCTCTCTGCATTGGGGTAATCGACATTGAGCTGTAATAAAAAGCGATCTAATTGTGCTTCAGGTAATGGGTAAGTCCCTTCTTGTTCAATCGGGTTTTGGGTTGCCATTACTAAAAACAATTCAGGTAATGGGTAGGTTTTACGACCGGCCGTGATTTGTTTTTCAGCCATTGCTTCTAACATCGCCGCCTGTACTTTTGCTGGCGCACGGTTAATTTCATCAGCAAGCACTAATGAATTAAAGATAGGCCCAGGTTGAAAAGTAAATTCTGCTGTTTCTGGACGGAAAATATCAGTACCTGTTAAATCAGAAGGTAATAGATCGGGCGTAAATTGAATCCGATGAAAATCCCCTTCAATACAATCTGCAAGTACTTTTACAGCACGTGTTTTCGCTAATCCTGGAGGACCTTCAACAAGAATATGACCATCAGCAAGTAATGCAATTAGGAGTTGTTTTACTAAATTAGGCTGACCGATAACCTGACTTTGGAGATAATCATTTAGACGTTGAAATGTGCTAGCTAACATACCGAGACTTCCTTTGAAATTTAAAATACTTACGATGGAACAATTTTTTTCGGACTACTAAAATTTGATTAAGTTCACATTTTATACCCCGATTTTTTAAAATAATCAGCGTGGAATCGATGTTTATTACTGCAAAAGCTTCGTTATTAATATTATTTGGGCAATATTATGAGATTCAATCTTTGAGAGTGAATTTATAATTTAGTACCATTTTTGTAACATTTTCAAAAAAACTATCCAGTTCTTAACCCTTCTATTTTATTAAAGTCATCCGACCACTTATCCGTATTAAAATCTCAAATTTTAAAAAGTATGCAACATTTAATTAACTCACTAATGGGTATTAATACGCATGTGGTTTTATAATGCTATGATATCAAATGAATTATTACTTTTTTTTATTCATTTGATAATAAAATCTTATGTTAATAAAATGATTTCTTTTACACGCTAGTGATTAATTTGTTAATACCAAATGGTAATGGTTCTAAAAATGTTAATTCCTTTGCTTGCCATAAATATGCATCTGTGTTGTTATGTTTGGCATATGCAATGTGTTTGTAATAATCACGTATTATATTGAAGTGACTGTAAAACAGCAGGTCCAAGAATGTAAGGCTAGTGTGAACAAATATCAGATAGAGCGTTTATTTTAATAAGTACGGCAAGATCAAAGGAAGGAGCCTTAGAAATGAAAAAAGTAGCATTAGTGACAGGCGCGAAAGGCGGTATCGGTTCTTCAATAACTCAGGCTTTAGTTGACGCTGGCTTTCGTGTTATTGCCACTCATCACCCAGAAAGTGAGCAATCAGCTAAAGAGTGGATGAAAGAAAATAACTATTCAGATGAATCTGTAAAATTGTTGCCATTAGATGTTGTTGATACTGCATTTTGTAAAGAGTCATTAACTGCACTACTTGAACAAGAAGGTCATATTGATGTTCTTGTTAATAACGCAGGAATTACCAAAGATACCACATTCAAACGCATGACAGCAGAACAGTGGAATGATGTGATTAACACAAACCTTAATAGCTTGTTTAATGTTACTCAACCTTTGTTTGACTCAATGTGCCAACACGGTAATGCGCGCATTATTAACATTACCTCGGTTAATGGTTTAAAAGGTCAATTTGGTCAAACAAATTATTCAGCAGCAAAAGCGGGAATGATTGGTTTTACTAAAGCACTTGCTGCTGAAGGTGCTCGTGCTGGTGTTACGGTAAATGCTATTGCCCCAGGCTACACAGGTACAGCAATGGTTGAAGCAATTAAACCAGAAGTACTTGAATCAATTAAAGCAGAAATTCCAATGAAACGCTTAGCGCAACCACAAGAAGTTGCGGCAGCGGTTGTCTTTTTAGCAAGTGATGCTGCGGCCTATATTACTGGTGAAACATTATCAGTGAATGGCGGTTTATACATGCACTAATGGTGCTGTTTATAACAAAGACAAAAAATAAATCATATTATAGAAAGGATGCAAAATATGGCTAAGGTTTACATTGTTGCCGCAAAACGTACCCCAATCGGTAGTTTTAATGGTGCGTTAAAATCAGTGTCTGCAGCACAACTCGGCGCGGTTGCAATTAAAGGTGCATTAGCACAAATCAACGTGCCTGCTGATGCAATTGATGAAGTTATTTTAGGTAATGTGGTTGGTGCTGGCCAAGGTATGGGGCCTGGTCGTCAAGCAGCTATCTATGCTGGATTACCTAATGAAGTTCCAGCTTATTCATTGAATATGGTGTGTGGTAGTGGCATGAAAGCATTAATGGATGCTGCTGCGCATATTAAAGCTGGTGATGCAGATCTCGTGGTTGCCGCTGGTGCTGAGAACATGTCACAGATTCCATTTTGTGCATCATCAAAAATTCGTGATGGTCAGAAAATGGGTAACCTTGAGCTAACAGATCTTTTAATTGCTGATGGCTTAACGGATGTTTTCAATAACTATCACATGGGTGTAACAGCTGAAAATGTGGTAGAAAAAGTCGGTTTAACACGTGAGCAGCAAGATAATTTTGCGCTTGCGAGTCAGCAAAAAGCCGTTGAAGCAATTGAACAAGGACGCTTTGTTGCTGAAATTTGCCCAGTAGAAGTTGTTAGTCGTCGCGAAACCGTGATTGTTGACACTGACGAATACCCGAAAGCAAATGCTTCAATTGAAGATTTGGCTAAGTTGCGTCCTGCATTTAATCGTGAAGGTTCAGTTACTGCGGGTAATGCTTCTGGTATCAATGATGGTGCAAGTGCAATTATTGTTGCTTCTGAAGCGGCTGTTGCTAAATACAACCTAACACCATTAGCTGAAGTTGAAAGCTATGCGCAAGCGGGTGTTGCTCCTGAGATTATGGGTTTAGGCCCTGTTCCTGCGGTACTTAAAGCATTAGAAAAAGCAAATCTTTCAATTGAAGATATTGATCTTCTTGAATTTAATGAAGCATTTGCTGGTCAAGCATTAGGTGTCTTCCATGAAGTTGCTAAAGAAACAGGCACTAAGGTAGAAGATTTAGTTGAGCGTGCGAATGTAAATGGTGGTGCAATTGCACTAGGTCACCCTCTTGGTGCATCTGGTAGCCGTATTCTAGTTAGCTTACTGCATGAAATGTGTCGTCGTGATGATAAATACGGCATGGCAACATTATGTGTTGGTGGCGGTATGGGTACTGCAGTTATTTTAAAACGTGTTTAAGTAAATAAACTAATACAATCAGTGTGATATGGATAATTATCACACTTTATTACTATCAATGAGGAATGTTCTATGTATACGGAAATGTTTAAATCTTTTTCTGAGCAAACAGAGAAAACACTAGCACCATACGCAAAATTCAACAAAGTATTTGCTAAAAATGTTGAGCAATTAACTGAGCTTCAATTGTCTGCAGTTCGTGCTTACAGCGATCTTGGCTTAAAGCAACTTAAAGCAGTAAGTGAAGTGAAAGATATTCAATCTCTAACTGCATTTAATAGCCAGCAGCTTGAAACGTTAACTAAGCTTTCACAGCAGCTTCTTGATGATAGCAATAAGTTTTCTTCTGTAGCACAAAGCTTTAAAACTGAAGTTGAAGAGCTTGTTGCCGACAACGTTAAGCAAGCAACACCAGCTATTTAAGTGATGGTCAATTACACGACTCTAAATTGGTGTGTAATTATCTGATACTTATATAAATCAGCCATATAAGATGATTATATGGCTGATTACTTAGTCCAAGTACAGGGTTTTTGTTATGAACAATCACTTTTTTTCGGACTACTTTGCCAAGCTCCAAGATATGAACCAGTTATGGTGGAAGGAGTTAGACTCCGGCAAGGCAGCCATGAATACCCCAGTAACAAAAGCGCTTAATGATATTAACTTGGAAGATGCCACTGAATTTTTAGAGAAAGCGGCTGCTCAGCCTGGCGCTTTAGCTAAAGTCCAAATGGACTGGTGGGATAATCAAGTAAAAATTTGGCAGAATGTTGCAATCGGTAATACGACAGCAGAAAGTGCCTTTATTAAGCCTGCAAAAGATGACAAGCGTTTTAGTGATCCTGCATGGGAAAATGAAGCTTTTTATAATTATATTAAGCAGTCATATTTATTATTCAGTAACACAATGCGTGAAACAATTGAATCAATTGATGGACTTGATGACAAAGCAAAAGAGCGGTTAGGCTTTTTTTCACGTCAAGCGATCAATGCGATGTCTCCAACCAACTTTGTTACAACTAATCCTGAATTAGCTAAATTAACTGTTGAAACTAACGGTGAAAATCTAATTAAAGGGATGGAACTGTTACAAGAAGACATACAAAGCAGTGCTGATGTACTCAAAATTCGTATGACGAATAGTGGTGCATTTGAGCTCGGTGTCAATATCGCTAATACTGAAGGTGAAGTTGTTTTTAAAAATGAATTATTTGAATTAATTCAGTATAAACCTCTCACTGAAGCTGTTAATAAAACACCTCTCTTGATTGTGCCGCCATTTATTAATAAATACTATATTTTGGATTTGCGTGAGCATAATTCAATGGTACGTTGGCTAGTTGAACAAGGCCATACTGTATTTATGATGTCGTGGCGTAATCCTGATGCATCATTGAAAGATGTTGATTTTGAGCATTATGTTCTAGATGGTGTTGTAAAAGCGGTTGATGCTGTTGAAGATATTACCGAACAAAAACAAATCAACACAGTTGGCTACTGTATTGGTGGTACATTATTAGCAACGACACTTGCGTATTATGCTGCGAAGCGTATGCGTAATCGTATTAAATCAGCGACATTCTTTACCACATTATTAGACTTCTCTCAGCCAGGTGAAATTGGTGCTTATATCAATGATCCAATTATTACGGCGATTGAAGCACAAAATATTGAAAATGGTTATATGGATGGGCGTTCATTGAGCGTTACTTTCAGTTTATTACGTGAAAATAGTTTGTACTGGAACTATTACGTTAATAATTACTTGAAAGGTAATAGTCCAATTGATTTTGATTTACTCTACTGGAATGGCGATAGCACCAATGTTGCGGCGAAATGTCACAATACTTTGTTACGTCAATTCTATTTAGAGAATAAATTAGTTGCCAATAAAGGTTATAAAGTCGGCGGTGTATACATTGATTTGAGTAAGATTAAAGTGCCTACATACTTTATTTCAACTCAAGAAGATCATATTGCTTTATGGCAAGGTACTTACCGCGGTGCTAATCAATTAGGTGGAAAATCAACATTTGTTTTAGGTGAGTCTGGCCATATTGCAGGTATTGTGAATCATCCTCAAAAGAATAAATATGGTTTCTGGGTTAACGACAGCAAAGAAGAAAGTGCTGAAGCTTGGTTAGCTGGTGCTAAACGTCAAGATGGTTCTTGGTGGACACATTGGAATGTATGGTTAACTGGATTTAGCCCTGCAGAACAAGTACCACCACGTGTGATGGGCAGCGAAGCTTATGCTCCGTTGTATGTTGCACCTGGTGATTATGTGAAGCAAGTATTACCAATCTCTTGATTATATTTATTATTTTAAAACCCAGATTATTCTGGGTTTTTTTTGATTGTACTTTTTAACATTATTATTGTGATGATTTTATATTTTTTTTGGGGCGTTATATTTAATTTAGCGTTTTGTGTGTAAATCATGCGGTGTTCTAGTTTTTATTGGCTATATTTTTCAAATAGGTATAGCTAAAAAATAGTAGGAGAAAGCAATGACAAAGCTCGTTAGTGTTGAAGGGATCGGTGAAACTTACGCTGCAAAGCTAGAAGCAATTGGTGTTAGCACTGTTGCACAGCTATTAGAGCAAGGTGCAAAACCAAGCGGTCGAAAAATGTTGGCTGAAAAAACAGCAATCAGTAGTAAGTTAATATTGAAGTGGATTAATCGTGCTGACTTATCACGAATTAAAGGGGTTAGCACTCAATATGCTGACTTATTAGAGTCGGCTGGGGTTGATACTGTTCCTGAACTTGCGCAACGTAATGCAGATAATTTACACACCAAAATGGTTGAAGTGAATGCGGCTAAATCATTAGTACGTCAATTACCGCCACTGTCAGCCGTGGAAGATTGGGTCGCACAAGCCAAACTTTTACCACGTGCAATTGAATATTAATAACATTTAAATGATAGAGACGAATGGTTGTTAATAAGGATCAACGATGAGCATTCTCAAGCTTAGATGGCTGGCTATCATTTGCGTTATAGCTAGTGGTCCTTACAGTCATGCTGCGCAGTATAGTACCAAAGATGTTGGTAGTATTGCGCCTGTGGTAGCGTTGCAAGTTGGTGATTTACAGCAGCGTCATTGCTTATATGCTGGCAAATCGTATTCTTTAGGTGCAATGATCACGACAGGTAATATTGTCTTAGAATGTCGTCTGGCATCATCTATTGAACTAAATGGTGCTTTAAAATGGACAGAGCGTAAACAAACATCTGACAACGATGATCTATCAAACGGTATTACTATCAATAAATAATAAAGCCAGCGTCAGATTTTATTCAATAATAATCGAATAAGACTGTCTACTGGCTTAATTGTTATCAGAAAGGCTATTGATACCTTTTTGATAAATTACTTCGCTAGAGAGCGGCTTTTTAGTTCAAAAATTAACTTTTCAGCGCTACATTCAAATTGAATACGTGCTGTTAATTCTGTACTTGTTTCATCAATCGGTGTTGTTTCTACTTTAAAGTTAGCATTTACTTCTTTTGCTAACGCTAGGTAGTTTGCAAGCTCTGATTCTAATGCTGTTTTGCCGTTAGCGAAAATTTGTACGTCAGCGATATCATCATTTTCGTTGATCATAAAGCCCATTTCAGCTGAAACACCACAAGCATCACATGGTTGGTATTCTTGTTTTTCTGTAGTCATAACTTTACTTCCTATTAGTTAATATCCGCATTTTAAAACGATGTGAGTCAGATCGCTATTGATTAATATGAAAAGTCAGTTTTTAGCTATTTAAGTCCTGAATCAACATTGCTGGTGGTTGTTTATTCAACAGTTGCTGTTATATAAGCGGCAAATATGGGCGAAAGTTTGTTGAAATGGATAGGCTTCCAAAACACCAAATCCGTCTAATTGCTTGGCTTTTATTTTGCTATTTAATGGCGTACTCATACCATGTAAAAAACGGGTGATAGCCGCCATTGATGGTGAACTGTCATTACGTTCAATAAAGCTATCACTCCAGATTGTGATTTGCTGATCACTGATCTCTGGCAGGGTTGGCAAAGTGGGTAAAGTGACTGTTTTGCCCCGACAGACTGAACAATGACCACATTGCTCGGGTGCATGATGATCGGCAAAATAGTTGGCTAACTTATGGCTTAAACAGCTTTTACTTTCAAAAAAGGCGATCATATTTTCAATACGGTGAATTTCACTGTGTTCTTTTTGTTGAAACAGTTGGTATAGTTCAGCGGTTTCAGCTTCAATATCAAAATGATGTTGATTAACACGATAAACATCGGTCATTTGTTTACTTTCAAGAGTGATCCAACCTTGCTCATGTAAATAATCGATCGCCGCGACAACCCGTTTTCTATCGACTTGATAACCTTGCCATAGTGCATCCATATCTAAAGTATGCCAAACCCGAGCTTTGGGTGAACACGCAAAAATTGTTTCAATGAATTGACGACGTTCACCTTGAAAGCGCTGAATGATTTCATATTGGGACACATTCATTTTATAGCGATAATCAGCAAAGTAAGTGAACATCGGTTCAATGATTTGTCGTATTTCAAGGTAAACTAGAAGGGTTTTTAGTGGCAATAAACGAATATTACTGTCTTTTGATAAACGGCCACTCATGATTTCCCATTGCTGATCTTGTGCTTGTATTTCGCGTAAAACATAAGCGATTGCATTACGATCTGGTGTATCACCAAAAACAAAGTTTTCTAATACATTTAGTCCCGATTTATTGGCGATCACCGTGCAATGTGATACTTCTCCATCGCGTCCAGCACGGCCAATCTCTTGGCTATAGTTTTCAATGGATTTAGGTAGGTCAAAATGAATAACTTGGCGTATATTCGATTTATCGATTCCCATTCCAAAAGCAATTGTTGCCACAATACAGTTAATCTCACCATGCATAAATTGTTGTTGAATGCTGTGGCGACGCTCTGAGTCCATACCTGCGTGATAAGCTTGCGCTGGTATATGGCTGCGAGTTAGCACTTCTGCCACTTGTTCAGCTGTGTGCTGTAAAGTGACATAAACAATCGCGGGTTCATTGCTGCGTTGTGACAATTGATGTTTGAGGGTGTCTATCTTCTCATCTTCATCGGCTGCTAAAACCGATAAATCTAGATTATTACGATAAAAACCAGTCACGATAATATCATTCTTATCGATAGCAAATTTATCCTGCATATCTTGAATAACAGCGGGGGTGGCAGTTGCTGTAAGCAGTAATACTTGAGGAATATTTAAAGCCTGCTGGTAATACGGCAATTTGAGGTAATCGGGACGGAAATTATGACCCCATTCTGAAATACAGTGTGCCTCATCTACCACCAGTAATGAAATTTGGATTTGGCTAATAAAATGGCGAAAACGTTCATTTTTCAGGCGTTCAACTGAAATCATTAATACTTTGATTTCACCTTGACGAATTTGGTGCATAACTTGCTGAGTTTGTTGCCATGTTTGGCTCGAATCAATTGAAGCCGCTGGAATACCTTTGGTCGCTAAAAAATCTAACTGATCTTTCATTAATGCCAATAGTGGTGAAATTACCAAGGTGAGATGAGGCAATTCAATGGCGGGTAATTGATAGCATAATGATTTTCCTGATCCTGTGGGAAATATTGCCGCAGCAGAATGACCGTTAAGAACACGAGTGATCACTTCTTCTTGCCCGAGTCGTAAAGAATCAAAGCCAAAATATTTTTTAAGTGTTTGATGATACATGTATTCATACCCGCTAATCATTGATTGGTAGCTATCATACCGTATTGATTTGCGGAAAGATAAAAACCATGGTTAAAGTTGGATGGTTTTTGGTGCGGTTACTCTCACTTTGATAAGTGTTGATTCATTGTTGCAGTGATAATTGCTAAATAGACGCAAGCAAAATGGCCCTCAACAACGGTATTGATTGTTCAGGGCTGTAATCTTTTTTTATTAAGCGAGTCTATTTCATTAGGCTTGGAGAGGTAATGGCTTTCTTCGCGAGCTCTTTAGCAAATTCAGCGATATCGGCTTCGATAGCACGAATGTTTTTGGTGACATCGGCGCTATCAACTTGTGTCATTTGGCGTTGTTCCATGACGATATTACCATTGACAATAGTTGTGCTGACATTGCTTGGATTGGCTTGATAAACCAAAGTTGCATAAGGATTATAATTAGGCATCATGTTCGCTGATTGAGTTTCAACGATGATGATATCGGCTTTTTTACCGACTTCTAATGAACCAATTTTATCTTCCATATGTAATGCACGGGCACCACCGATGGTTGCAAGTTCAATCACCTGCTCAGGGATCATAATGGTTCGATCATTATGCTTTAAACGTTGCATATTGGCGGCGTAACTCAGTGTGCGCCATAGATCGACCTGATTTGAGCTCATTGGTCCATCAGTACCTAAACCCATCGGCAATTGTTGTTGATACATTTCCCATGCAGGAGCAATGCCTGTTGCGCCTTTTGCATTAGCCATAGGGTTATAGGCGACACCTGCGCCTGATTGTTTGATTAAATCAATATCAGCTTGATCAACATGAATCGCATGGGCAAGTACCATGCGGTTATCAAGTACGCCGATATCATGTAGCCAAGCCACAGGACTGAGTTGTTTAGGATTGTCACTAATACGCGCAGATTCATTACCAAATTCACCGACATGAATTAATACGGGAACGTTGAGTTTTTTAGAGATGGCATTGATCTGTTGTAGTTTCTGTTTTGAAACCGTATACGCAGCATGTGGCGCAAAAGCGGGAGTAATTAAAGGATCATTTTTGTAGTCATTGATAAATTGTTGGCCGTATTCAAGACCACCATAGGGTTGTTTTGCATCGACGACTGGAAATTTAATCACCGTTTCACCTAAGACTGCCCGCAAACCGACTTCTTTGGTGGCTTTTGCCATTTCATCTACGTGGTAATAGCTATCAGCAAAGGTTGTCACTCCGCTTTGAGCAAGATCAATTGCACCGAGACGCGTAGCTTGATAAATCAGTTCACGGCTTAATTTCTTGCTTTCAAGAGGGAAAAAATAGGCAAATAAACGGTTTTCGATACCTTCTTCACCTAAGCCTCGAAAAGCAATCATCGGTAAATGATTATGAGTATTTATCATGCCTGGCATCACGATACCATTTTGAGCATCAATAATGCGTTGAGCATCATATTGAGATAATAATGAATGATCACCAACAGCAATAATGGTGTCGTTATTGATAACAACAACCCCATTTTCAATCAGCTGTTTATTATCATTCATGGTGATCACTTGACCATTTTTAATGATTAAACTTGCAGGTGGAAGTGTGTCTTTGCTTGCAAATGAACTGCACCCAGAAATAAGCAGTAAGGTGGTTATTAAACTGATTTTTATGCGCATGATAAGCCAATAAATAAGAAGGTAAATAATTGGCTGGATTATAGGGGCAAAGTAATGTAACTAAACAATCCTTTGCTTAGGTTACGATGATTTTTGTGATCTTAATCCACCTGTTTATCATCATTGATTAACAATAATAGACATTGGTGTTTTAAATAATTGTGCTGGTATTAATGATAGCCAACCATTACCACGTGCATATTCAATTAATCCAGAACGACTAGAAATACCATAGCAAGAAAATCTAGTGACTAAGTTTGCTATTTGTTTTTCTACCGCTTTTGGCGTTCGATGAATAAGTTGTGCTATTTGTTTGGTTTGTCGACCTCGTAATAACCAAAATAAAACAATTTCTTGTGCAGGTGTTAATTTTGGTTCTGAGGGACGCGTTGTGCTGAATGATAAATTGGATTTATCTGCAGCAAGTACCTCTGCAAAAGAGGTCATATTTATCCAATCTTTTATTTTACTGGCTGTAAATTGAATTCCCCAAGGTTCACCATTAATAATAATTGGTTGTTTTGTAAATGTATATGCATCTATGCCATGAGAGTAATTATGTACATCAATGGTGATTATCGTTTTATTTTGCGTTAATGATAATCTATCTTGTTCCATAAAAATGTCAGCAAATGCCGCGGTATCACATGGAAAGTCACTATCTTTTAACCCTTTGATATCTGGCGGGGCATTAACAAGAGCTCGATAAGCATCATTGGCATATTCAAAAATGCCATCTTTCGATTTTAAGCCTGCTGGATAGGGAGATAATGATAACATGTGAATAAGTACAGATAAGTACGTTGATTGATTAATATTCACAATTTCATTCTATCAATAATTTATTTTAATCGTAATATTTATAAGTAGGGTTTATTCCCCGTTTTATTATATAGCTATTAAGAACATATAATATTCGAACAGTAAAGACATTATTATTTAATGTATTGATAAGAATGTTTTGACTACTATATTTAATTAAACATTGTAATGAAGATATTACAAATAATGGGACGTTTATCTCTAGTTATTTTGTGCATGCTGCTTATATGCAATTAATACTAGAGATAAGTATATTAGGTTATTTTATTAAAATGAAAAGCCAATACCACCGGCATTATCATAATGATTATAATCTGAAATAGAAATACCATAACCGCTTTCAAACATTAAATAGCCGCGTAAACGTTTATAAATTGGGAAATTTAGAGTGACTTTTTCGTAACCACGAGAGAAACCACTTTCTAATGCATTTCTAACGGTAAAGCTGATCATTGTTTTACCATCAATATTCCAATTCATACTGATGCGACCATAACCAAGGTAGTTATTGATATCTTTGTTATAGTCTTTTGCACCAAAATCCAGTCGTGCCCAAGGTTTAATGCTGAAGGTTAAGTTTTCTTTTTTGAACGTCATGTCAACAAATGCACGATTCCAGCTGCGTTCTTGCTCACCACCACGACCATTAGACTGATGCACTAAACCTAATGTACTACCGGTGTAGTGAAAATCATTGCTGTATATAGTCTTGGTTGGAAATGTCCAAAAAACAGATGGCTCATATTCGGTGTCTCTAAAGAAAGCTGATGATGCATAAGCTTGCCAATTTGAACGCTGAGTATAGGCAAAATAGAGTTGGTCATTATCATATAAAATACCTGATAATAAACGATATTTTAAGCTGATTTGGAAGTTGACATTATACTTACTTAATTTGCCATCTTCAGGTACAACAGATTGATATTCTTTGTAATTTGGAGATTGAGTATAATAAAAAGGTAGAACAAAGTTATCTTTGTATTGCTCTAGCAGTAATGCATTATCGCTACTGTAATTTAGAGCGTTATTTACCGATGTTGGCGTTGAGTTATCAGCGTACGCATGAGAAGCATAACCGCTGGTAGCGATAAATAAACTCACTAAAAGTAGGTTGGAATTATATTGTTTCTGCTTGATATTCTTCATTATTATCTATCATTATTATTTTAGCTCTTATTATCATAAGAGCTAAACAAGGCTTTTGTCTATCGATACAAATGCAAACAATGATTTTTCGTTATTTATATCTGAATTGTTAAAATAACTAAAATAAACGCCTTAATAATTTGATATTAAGGCGTAAAATAAAGGATTAAATTAATTGGGCAAGCATGGTATCGTCATAAGCAACCAATGTTTGTTTGGTTTTTACTTTACTAACGTAATCAGGGTTAGCAATTAAAGGACGCCCAATTGCCAGTAAATCAAATTTCCCTGCTTCGATAGCTTCACTGCCTGCTTGAGGGCTATAACAACCAACACCAATTAAAGTACCTTGATAATGGCTACGCATATACTGTGATGCGCTACCGTCTAGATACTCAAAGTTCATGCTGTCATCGAAAATACCCACATGCAGATACGCTAAACAACGTTTTTCAACTTCTGGTAATAAATAATCAAACACTGCTCGATCGCGTGCATCGCCTTCAAGGTTAAAATAACCGCCTGGTGATAAACGTAATCCAGTACGATCTCGACCAATGCGCTGGCTAATTGCATCAATAACAGCAAGTGGGAAGCGAGCCATGTTTTCAGCTGTACCACCAAATTCATCATCACGTTCGTTAGTGCTGAAATGTAGAAATTGATCGATCAAATAACCATTTGCGCCATGAATTTCTACACCATCAAAACCAGCATCAATGGCGTTAGCTGCTGCCTGACTAAAATCAGCAACAAGTTGTTCTATTTCTGCTTTTGTTGCAGGTTTTGGCATCGTATAAGTAAGCTCTCGCATTCTTGGTAACGTACCTTCAAGTGCGATAGCAGAAGGTGCGAGTACATATTCACCACCAAAAAAGAATGGGTGAGCAACGCGACCTGTATGCCATAGCTGAGCAAAAATTTTGCCGCCATTTTGGTGTACAGCATCAGTGACTTTACGCCAGCCATCAATTTGTTGTGGTGTAAATAAGCCAGGGGTATGCGGATAACCTTGGCCGTCAGCACGTATTAAGACAGCTTCTGTGATAATCAGTCCAGTTTCAGCACGGCGTGCATAATAATCAACCATTGCTTGGGTTGGAGTTAAATCATCATTCGCCATACAACGTGTTAATGGTGCCATAACGATACGATTGTTTAACGTTAGCGTGTCATTGAGTTTAAAAGGATGAAATAGGGTATCAAGCATGATTGTTGCCTCTAATTTGAATGCTCATTCAAGTTAGACGTATTTGAACAATCATTCAAGAGTTTTTTGAATGATTGTTCAAATTTAAGTAAACTAAGCCTAATAAAAGTAAATGAGAGTTATTATGCGTAGTGCTGAATTTGATCGCGACCGAGTATTACGATCGGCAATGGATGTTTTTATAACTAAAGGTTATACCAACACCAGTATGCAAGATTTAAAACAAGCGACAGGGCTTCATCCCGGTTCAATTTATTGCGCGTTTACCAATAAACGCGGGCTGTTATTAGCTGCATTAGCGCATTATCGTGATCAACGTTCAGCACAATTTATTGCTTTATTTTCTCAATCAGAGTCGGTAATTACTGCGCTCAAGACGTATCTTGAACAGGTTGTCGATGAGTGTGAGCGCGAACAGATTAAAGATTGTCTGTTACAAAAATCCTTAAGTGAACTAGCACAACAAGATATTGAAGTGGCAGATGTTATTAGCCAGATGTTAAGGCAATGGCAGCAAACATTGGCAGATCAAATCGTATTAGCACAACAAGCGAATGAAATTAACTCTCAACGTGATAGCCAACAGTTAGCAGAGTTTTTAGTGATGGGGATTTATGGTCTACGTACTTTTTCTCATACACGGCCTGAACCCGGTGTATTACGACGTTTAGCAGCAGATCTTATGGATTACCTGCAACAATAGTAGTGAGAGCTATGACTGCTAAAAAAATGCGGCATAAAAAAGGGAGTCAACATCAATGATGTTACTCCCTTTTTGTTTATTAGTTATGCTGGTGGTTACTCTACTTTAACGCGGAACAGTACCGCATAGAGCAAAGGGATCACGACTAGCGTTAGAATGGTTGCAAACAACAAACCAAACATAATCGTTACTGCCATACTTTTGAAGAATGGATCAATCAGTAACGGCGCAACACCTAAAATTGTCGTAAAGGCACCAAGTAATACTGGTCGAGCACGACTAAGTGCTGAGTCAATAATTGCTTGATACGGTGTTTTACCTTCTGCTATTTCAACATCGGTTTGGTCTACTAATACAATCGCATTTTTAACCATCATTCCGATCAAACTTAAGAAACCAAGAATCGCCATAAACTCAAACGGGGTTTGGAATATCACCAAGCCGACAGTAACACCCACTAATGCTAGTGGTACCGTAAGCCAAATCACTAATGGTTGACGCATGGCGTTAAACATGAAGATCACTGCTAAAATCATTGCTGCAAAGCCGTAAGGGGCTGAGATAGCAAGACCTACGTTAGCGTCTTTCGATGCTTTATACTCTCCATACCATGTTAATTCATAACCTGGTGGCAATTCAATCGCTTCAACTTTACCGCGTAGATCATTAAATGCATCTGCTGTGAAAACCCCCGGCGCAGGATCAGCTTGAACCAAAATCGTTGGAATACGGTTGATACGACGTAAGATTGCATCTTCCCAGCCAACATTTACCGATTCAATTAATTGGCTAACCGGAATTAAACCATTCACCATACGGCTGTAAACGTCAGTGTTTTCAATCGCACGTTCATGAGTACGCTCGTTATCTGGCGCACGCACTACGATAGGGATCAAATTATTACCTTCACGGTAAACACCAATGTTACGACCGGTCAATGTTTGTGCAATAGCTTGGCTAATTTCTTGATTGGTCAAGCCAAAACGTTGCGCTTTCTCTGCTGAATATACCGGTTTGATCACGGGTACTTGCTGACGCCAATCATCTTGTACTGCGATTAAGTTTGGATCACTTAGCATGATAGCTTTAGCTTGTTCCGCAAGTGAACGTAATATTTTGCTATCAGGACCTTTAAAGCCGGCTTCGATTTTCTTACCGCCACCGCGACCAAGCATAAACTTCCATACTTTGATTGAAGCTTCTGGGTATTTTTTATCAAGCTCGGTTTGAAGCTCGACCAATAATGGTGCAATGTTACGGTAATCATCAATATCGATCAGTAATTGACCATAACTTGGATTACGTGCTTCAGGTGCATAGGTCAGCATAAAGCGTAAACCGCCACCACCGATGAAGCTGGAAATATTACTGATACCTGGCTTTTGCTTAACGTCTTGTTCGATGTCTGCCACAACCGCTTCAGTATTTTTGATATCAGTGCCTTGTGGTAAGTACACGTCAACTACAAATTGTGCGCGTTGTGATTCAGGCATAAAGCCCGGTGGAACAAATTTAACGCCCCAAACAGCACCTAATAGTGTAGCAACTAATAGTAAACCCGTAGTCTTACGATGAATAAGCACCCACGTTAACAAGCCTTTATAGCTGTTGACAACTTTACTTGGTTTTTCATCACCTGATTTCAGTTTTACTTTTAGGAACTGATGACACAGTAACGGCGTAACAGTGACCGCAAACAGCCAGCTTAATAGCATTGAGTAAAGAATTACCCAGAATAATGAACCTGCGTATTCACCCATATCTGATGGTGAAAGGCCGATAGCACTAAATGCACAAATACCAACAACGGTACCACCTAACAATGGCCATTTAGTTGCATTTACCACTTCAGGTATTACAACTTCACGATCTTCATTATTTTGTAGGCGGACTAAAATACCGTCAGTAACCACTATTGCGTTATCTACGAGCATTCCCAAAGCAATAATCAATGCACCTAAAGAGATACGTTGCATCGCAATATCATCAATTAACATGATGCAGAATGTGCCGGCGACGGTTAGCACTAACACAAAACCGATAATGATCCCAGAACGAAGACCCATGAACAGTAGTAATACAATAAATACGATCACTACAGCTGCAATAAGGTTATCGATGAAATTCGTCACCGAGTCACGTACTGAGTCTGATTGCATCGAAATAACATTCAGTTCCATACCCAGTGGACGTTGACTTTCTAACTTGGCAATACGGGCTTTAACCGCATCACCCATATCAACCACGTTACCGCCAGTAACATTAGAAATACCAAAACCAATCGCACGTTCGCCGTTGTAGCGCATTAACATTGAAGCGGGTTCTTGATAACCACGTGTTACATTTGCAATGTCTTTTAAATGTAAAACCGTATGATTTTCACCAATCCCCACTTGTAGATTGCGTAAGTCATTAAATGAGTTTACATCAGGCGCAGGAATAACCGGAATACGCATGCCATTAGAGGTTAAACTTCCCGCGACATTAACAATATTCTGCTTTTGTAAAACCGATAGTACATTATCAACTGACAATCCAAATTTGGCTAAACGCTCACTAGTAAATTCAACAAAAATAGTTTCTTGTTGTTCTGCTAATGTTGCTGTTTTAGCAACGCCAGGGACCAAAACCAGTTCACGGCGGAGGCTATCTACATAGTCAGATAGCTGTTTATCAGTAAAACCGTCACCAGTAACGGCAAAAAACAACGCATACACATCTGAGAAGTCATCGTTAACAATTGATGGGCCAGCACCAGGAGGTAATTGACGCTGTGCATCACTTATTTTACGACGTAACTTATCCCATACTTGCTGTAGATCAGCTTGGCTTTTCGCAAATTCAAGTTTGATTTCAACTGTAACTTCAGACATACCTTGCTTTGAAACTGATTTAACTTCTTTCAGTTCCTGCAATGACTGCACGGCGCCTTCAATAATATCGGTGACTTCATCTGATACTTCTTGTGCAGTTGCACCAGCATAAGGTGTGATTATCACCGCCTGACGGATCACAAACTCCGGATCTTCAAAGCGACCCAGCTTTAGATAGCTGATGTAGCCACCAATTAGAATGAGGGCAATCATTACCCACACACTGGTGCGCTTAGCTATAGTATAGCGAGCGATATCCATTACTTTTATGCTCCGTCTTGGGTGTTATCAGTGTATGGACGAATTTCCATACCCGTTTTAAGTTTTGATACACCTGCAATAACAATGCGTTCACCTGATTTGAGGCCTGATGGCACCGTAATACAATTTTTGTTGATGGTGCCGACTTTAATGTAGCGTTTCTCGACAATGTTGTTTTCACCAACAATCCATACAAATTGTTTGTTTTGATTATCAGGAACAACAGCGGTTAACGGTACGATTAGTGGGTTGTTTTTATTATCGACATAGTCTTCAGGGCACAACTCAACACTTGGGGTTACCCTTACTGGCATTCCCGGCAAAATATTGAGCCCTTTAGAATCATCAAGACCTAAAACAATTGAGAATGTTTGCGTAATAGGATCTGCTTGGGTTGAGTAAGTACGTAAACTCAACGGTAATAAATGCCCCGGAATTGTTGTGATTTCAGCATTAGCTTTTTTACATTTCAAACCACTTAACATTACTGTGTCTGGAATATTAACCACCACCTCTAGATCATCGAGGTTATGTAATGTCAGTACTGATGTATTCGCCTGAATTTGAACGTGATTATCAATCAATTTACGACCAATAATGCCATCAAATGGCGCTTTTAATTGAGTGTAAGTGAGTTGGTTTTTGGCTTCTTCTAGGCGATTCTGAGCCAAGTTATAACGGGTCATTAATTCATCAAGATCACTTTTTGCAATAGCTTGTGAGCTTTCATAAATTGACTTACCACGTAAATAATCTTTTTTAGTGTTATTTAATTCAAGTTGCGCTGCTGCAAATGCTGTTTGCGCATCTTTAGGATCTAGTTTTGCAAGCAGTTGGCCTTTGTGGACCTCATCACCTTCATTAACAAAAATATGGCTTACGCGACCACTCACGTGAAATGATAAATCAGCACGCTGAGCTGAGCGAATTACGCCATTAAAACTTAAACTACTGTCTGCTTTTGGCATCACAACTTGAGTAAGAGCTGGGCTAATGATAGGCGCGGCGACCGTTTCTTCTTTTTTACTGTCACACCCCGACAACATCACTACCGCTAAAGATAAACTAACTGCCATGGTCAGTTTATTAATTGTTAACGATGCCACATTGGACATTGCTGAATGAGTTTTCACCGTGTTCTCCACTATCATTAGGTTGATGGTTAACCACATTAACTATCAAAAAGGTAAACTAAGTGTGCATTCTAGTGGTAAAAAATCATTTGTAAACTATGGAGTGTACTTTTTTGGTGTGAATTGTTAGACTACGGTCATAAATCAAAGTAAAAACGTAATGATAATAAGGAACGAGAACAGGATGAAACAAACGGAACGTAAGCACCTAGCTATTATTGAAGCGGCAAAAGAAGAATTTATTACTCACGGTTTTTTAGCTGCCAATATGGACCGCATCTCAACCGAAGCGGGGGTTTCTAAGCGTACGTTATACCGTCACTTTGAAAGTAAAGAGGTGTTATTTGTTTCTGTACTCACCATTATTCAAGAATCTGTAGCAGAAAATGTGAAGTATGAATTTGATTCAACGATGACATTAACTGAGCAGTTAACGTTGATTACGCGTCGTGAGGCTGACATATTATATTCAACTTATGGTATTCCGCTGTCACGGACTATTGTGATGGAGTTTTTGCGTCAACCGGAGTTAGCGATAAATCTGATTAAAGATTTATACAGTACTAAAGCGGTGACAGATTGGTTTCAACAAGCGATTAGTGCTGGATGTTTAGTCAATAAAAACTTGATGGTCATGACCAATATTTATATCAGCTTATTTCAAGGGTTATTGTTCTGGCCGCAAGTGATGAATGTTTTACCTAATAGTGAAGGTCAGGTGTTAGAAGATCATATCGATACGATTGTTTCAGTGTTTCTGGCATCACATATGATTAAAGAAATATAACAATAAAAAATTTAACCATATGATTTTTATTATAAATAAAATAAAGAACACTGTATTGTTGCAGTTGGTTTTTTAGAGACTATAATTGTTAGCCCGATATGCACTTATTTGTTATTAAATAAGCGATGTTTTAACCTTAATCAATTGTTTTTTGGAATCATAGGCCAATGAAGAAATTACTTGCTGTTTCTGTTTTAACGCTTTCATCAATGTCTGTTATGGCCGCACCACAGTCAACTCAAGGTGGATTTAATGGTCCAACAGAGGCTGCGCCACTTGTTCAACCACAAGGTGGTTTTAATGGACCAAGCGTTGTTCCTGTATTAACTACAGTAAAAGCAGCATCTCATGCTGATGATAATGCAGCAGTAGAGCTTACTGGCCACATTATATCTTCAATTGGTAAAGAAGATTATATGTTTAAAGATGTGACTGGCGAGATTAAAGTAGAAATTGATAATAAAGATTGGCGCGGTGTGACAGTAACACCAACTACTAAAGTTATTCTTCGTGGTGAAGTAGATAAAGATTGGACAGTTCGTACTGTTGATGTTGATACAGTTACTATTGCTAAATAATTAATAGTAATCATAAAAAAAAGCCAGCAACGCTGGCTTTTTTTGTTTTAGTGCATTAAGCATTAAGAATGAATTTTTCGATAACTTGAGCTACACCACTATTATTATTAGTGTCAGTAACATAGTTGGCAATCACTTTTGTTTCTTCAGTTGCATTTCCCATCGCAACGCCTAAACCTGCAAATTCGATCATGTGGTGATCATTGCCAGCATCACCCATCGCAATAACTTCATCTTGTTTGATATTTAAGAAATCAGCTAACGCTTTAACACCAACACCTTTATTACTATTCGTGTGCATAAACTCAAGGAAGAATGGTGCACTTCTTACAATCGTATATTGTTGGTATAGAGCAGGGGATAATTGTGCAATGGCTGCTTCAAGACGTTCAGCATCATCAATAATCATGACTTTCATGATTTCTTCGTTGTCATCAAGCTCGGAAAAATCAGCTAACGTAATTGTTAAGCCATTAATTTTAGCTTCATGATCGGTGTAATAATTATGCGCAGGTGTAATAAGTCCCTGACGACGAGAGAATGCATGAACATGAACACCAAGATCGTGAGCAATTGCTGCAATTGCTTTTGCATCACGGCCAATTAAGGTTTGGCTTCTAACGATTTCTTTACTAGCCACGCGTTGTACTAAAGAGGCGTTATAAGACAGCACAAAATCATTATCACTATCCATATTAAGTTCTTTTAACGCCCATTCCATGCCTTCAATAGGGCGTCCAGAAGCCAATACAACACATACGCCTTGTGCACGAGCAGCTGCGATAGCTTGTTTATTAAGATCTGAAATAGCACCGTCTGAATTAAGTAATGTACCGTCCATATCAAGTGCAACTAATTTATACATTGTTATTGTCCACTACTAATAAAATACAAGCGTAATGATAAGCAAAATTAGCATTAAAAACGATAAAAAGTGGTATTTATATTTAGCAATAAAAATGAATAACAACGATCGGTAATCAACGAAATTAGCCATTATTTACAGTTCATTTGTAAATGGTTTGTTGCATATTTTTGTGTTACGACAGTTATTTGGTTAGACTGATTGGTGTTGTGTATGTTTAATTGTAAATAAAGGGAAGTTATTTATGCGTAAGTTAGCTATAGCATCACTATTTATGGCGAGTTTTTCAGCGCAGGCGGATGCTGGTAAAGAATGTGGCAAAGTCACGATTGCTGATATGAATTGGAATTCAGCAACCTTAATTGCCAACGTTGACAGTTTTATTCTCCAGCATGGTTACGGCTGTGATACAGAACTGGTACCGGGTGACACGATGCCGACAGGAACATCAATGATCGAAAAAGGAGAGCCAGATATTGCGCCTGAAATGTGGAGTAATTCACTTAAAGTTGCGCTCGATCGTGGTGTTAAAGAAGGCCGTTTACAATTTACAGGGCCAACATTCTCTGATGGCGGTGAGGAAGGGTTTTGGGTACCTGAATATATGGTAGAAAAAACACCTGAATTGGCCACAATTGCAGGCATTAAGAAACATGCCAAACTATTTACCCATCCAGAAGATCCTGATCAATCCGCATTTTATGGCTGTCCTGCCGGTTGGAATTGCCAGATCTCTGCGGGTAATTTATTTAAAGCACTTGATTTAGCAAAATTCGGATTTGATTTAATTGATCCAGGTTCTGGTGCAGGTTTATCTGGCTCAATCGCTAAAGCTTATGAACGTCAGCAACCGTGGTTTGGCTATTACTGGGCACCAACGGCAGTATTAGGTAAATATAAAATGGTGAAGGTTGATTTTGGTTCAGGGGTTAATGCGAAATACTTTTCATCATGTATTACAAGCACTGAATGTACAGATCCTAAAGTAACCATGTATCCACCATCAGCGGTTGATACGGTTATCACAACCTCATTTGCTGATCGTTCAAGTGCCGCGGTTAAATACCTTGCTGCACGTTCATTTACGAATGCTGAAATGAATGGATTATTAGCATGGATGGAAGATAACCAAGCCGATGGTGAAGCCGTCATGGTTGAGTTTTTAACCAATCATGAAGCGATTTGGACACAATGGGTCTCAGTTGACGTGGCGACAAAAGTCAAAGGCGCATTACAAGATTTATAAGTAACTGGATGATACTTATGTCAAATGATTCATGGATAACAGAATTTCCTCAACTTGAACGTGCGCAGCTAGTTGAAATAAGGAAAACCCTAGATGGAAGTTATCGCGCATTTTCTCGTGAGTACGGCGATACCATTGAGAGCTTTTTTGATCCATTACTGGCTTTTTTAATTTGGTTTGAAAAATTGTTGCTAGCAACACCATGGTGGTTAGTTATTGCGGTATTAGCCGCGATAGCTTATATGGCGAGTCGTTCTTGGAAGTTATCACTGGGAGTTGTGATTTCTTTTGTTCTGATTGGTATTTTTGGTATGTGGGATAATACCATGCGTACCATGAGTATTATTTTAGTCTCGACCTTGGTCGCAATTGGCATCGGAATACCTACTGGTATCGCAATGGCAAGATCCGATCGTATTCAGCGTATTGTGACGCCATTGCTTGATGTAATGCAAACCATGCCTGCGTTTGTGTATTTAATTCCAGTAGTGATGCTACTGGGTATAGGTAAAATTCCAGGTGTAATAGCCGTTGTTATTTATGCCGTTCCACCTGTTATTCGTTTAACTAATTTAGGGATTCGTTTAGTCGATGAAGAAGTACTAGAAGCTGCTACTGCCTATGGTGCAAGTCCAATGCAACGTTTGTTTGGCGTGCAAATACCTTTAGCAATGCCCAACATTATGGCGGGTATTAACCAAACTATTATGATGGCACTAGCGATGGTAGTGATTGCATCAATGATTGGTGTTAAAGGGTTAGGTCAACCAGTACTTAAATCGATTACTAATCAATATTTTACATTGGGTTTGCTAAATGGATTAGCTATTGTGGCATTAGCGATTATTTTTGACCGTATCTCTCAAAGTTATGCTCAACGAAGTCAGCAGCATCTAGGAGGGGCACCTAAATGAGTCATCAACAAAATAGTGCACCACTAATTCAAGTTAAAAATCTGTATAAGATCTTTGGTCCTAAAGATAAGCAAGTACTTACTAAAGTTAAAGCGGGGCAGTCAAAAGATACTATTTTGGCTGAAACCGGTCATACCGTCGGGCTTAGTGACATTAATCTAAATATTTATGCCGGTGAAATCTTTGTCATTATGGGGCTGTCAGGATCGGGAAAATCAACATTAATACGTCACTTTAATCGGTTAATTGAACCGACAGAAGGCAGTATTATTATTGAAGATACCGATGTAATGACTCTAAATGCTAGCCAATTACAAGATTTTCGACGTCATAAAATGTCGATGGTTTTTCAACGCTTTGGTTTAATGCCGCATCGGACAGTATTACAAAATGTCGGTTATGGTTTATCTGTTCAAGGGGCGAAACCAGCTCAGTGGCAACAACAAGCGCAACAATGGTTAACCACCGTCGGGCTAACAGGATATGAGCAAAGTTATCCTGCTAATCTATCGGGGGGACAACAGCAACGGGTTGGGCTTGCTCGCGCGTTATGTACTAATGCTGAAGTATTATTAATGGATGAGGCTTTTTCTGCATTAGACCCATTAATTCGCAGTGAAATGCAAGATCAGCTGATTGAATTGCAAGAGAAACTCCATAAAACGATTATCTTTATTACCCATGATCTTGATGAAGCATTGCGACTCGGTGATCGGATTGCGATTTTACGAGATGGTAAATTGATTCAACAAGGTAAGCCGGTTGATATTCTACTTAATCCTGCTGATGATTATGTCGAAGCATTTGTTAAAGATGTTAATCGTGCTCGTGCATTAACTGTTGCAACCGTCATGAAGCCGCAAGGGGTAAGAATATCAGCCGAGACCATTGGTGAAGCAGTAGCTGAAATGCGTAATGCTAAAGATGATTATGGTTACTTTATTGATGATGATGGTTATCAAGGGGTTATTACCCAACAAACCCTCGAAGATATAAATGAAGCTGATTATAACAAAGCCATTGATCAATCGATGTTAGAAACAGTGCCTGCGATAACAACTGATGCGTTACTTGAAACCGTGATTCCAGAAACACTAGATAGCGACCACCCTTTGCCAGTGATTAATGAAGCTGGCGATGTGACAGGGCGATTATCGCGTTCAACACTGGCTGAGGCATTAAGTGATCAAGCAGTGCCACGACAATAAGATGATGTAATGCATCGATTTGTAGGATGATAAAACATAAACACTCTCTCCATTATGGTTGAGAGTGTTTTTTTGTTTGTGGTTTATTTTTTGGTATTTGATATTACGGTTGTTTAAAATAGAAGTAATAACTTGCGCTTGATGTGCAGCAAGAAAAGGAGGGCATAATGCTAAAGCAACTGACAGTGTTGATCGTATTGTTTGCACTAACATATAAAGTGCAGGCAACAGAATGCGGTAAGGTCACTATTGCTGATATGGATTGGAATTCAGCGACGTTTGTTGCAAATGTCGACAGTTTTATTTTACAACATGGATTTGGTTGTGAGACAGAACTGGTACCAAGTGAAACTATTGTTGCGGCTAAATCTATTCTTTTACAAGGTAAGCCCGATATTATCCCTGAAATGTGGCGTAACGCCTTAAAGGGCGGGCTTGAGTATGGTATTGAACAAGATAAAATTAAATTTGTTGGCAAGGTATTATATGAAGGCGGCTTAGAAGGCTTTTGGGTACCTGCTTATATGGTAGAAAAAGAGCCATCATTGGCGACAATGGCTGGTGTTAAGCAACACAGTTATTTATTTAAGCGTCCAGATTTGGGAAATACGCAGCCCTTTTTTAGTTGTGCGCCTGGTTGGCGTTGCCAAAATGCAGTCACCAACTTATTTAAAGCCCTTGATCTTAAACAAGCAGGTTTTGAAGTTACACCAACAGATGAAATAACCGGATTATCGGGCTCTATCGCTCATGCTTATGCAAAAAAATTACCTTGGATTGGTTATTATTGGTCGCCAACAGCTGTATTGGGTAATTATAAAATGGTGCGGGTTGAGTTTAATGCAGGTGTTAATCGTGAGTATTTTCAAGAATGTATTGAAAAAAAATACTGCAAAAATCCACGAGTAACGATGTTTCCTTCACGTGCTGTTGATACCATTGTAACCCTCAAGTTTTCTCAACGCGCACCTGCTGTAATGATGTACCTATCATCCCGTAGTTTTACAAACCAAGACATGAACAATTTAATGGCGTGGAAAGTCAATCATAATGCAGACGGTAAACAAACAATGGTGGAATTTCTGACGCATTATGAAAGCATATGGACACAATGGGTATCGCCGCCTGTTGCAAATAAGATACGCAGTGCTCTCACTAATTTATAATGCTATTTTTTGTCACTATTAATAGCGTAATTTGCTAGTAAGGTAACGATTTTGTCATCAAAATAACGCCATTTACTGACTTTTATGGTTGTTGGTGGTCAAATGTTGTATTGCAATGAACGATAAGTCAGATGAATATGTGTCTAATGGCACAAAATTAGCCAACGTTATGTTCAATTAATAAGGTTGTAGCTATAAAAATGCAAACATTTATGTTTAAAAATAATAATAAGATATGTACCAGTGAAGGATGAATAACATGGGGGTAACCAAGACAGTACTCGTTGTCGATGACGATCAAGAGATCCGTGAGTTATTGGACGAGTATTTAACTAAAAACGGCTTTGAAGTTATAACTGCTGCGGAAGGTGAAGAGATGAAACGCCGATTAGCGGCTGGTTATCCCGATCTGATTTTATTAGATGTTATGATGCCAGGAGATGATGGTTTTACACTTTGCCAGCATATTCGTAAAAGCTCAAATGTGCCGATTATCATGTTAACAGCAGTTTCAGATGAAATGGATCAGATCATTGGTCTAGAAATTGGTGCTGATGATTATATCGCTAAGCCGTTTAGTCCTCGTCAGTTATTAGCGCGTATTAAAGCCTTATTAAGACGAATAAAACCAACCGAAAGTCAGTCATTACCAGCAGAAGCTAAATTTATTCGATTTTCTAATTGGCGACTTGATACTACTACCCATTGCTTATTTGATCTTGAAACCAAGCAAGATTTTGAATTGACTGGGGGGGATTACTCGTTGCTGATGCTGTTTTTATCGCGTCCACAAGAGATATTAGATCGCGATACGATTTCTTACGCAACGCGAGGGCGTGATACGTTACCTTCAGAGCGTGGAATTGATGTTGCTTTAAGTCGACTGCGACAACGATTAGGCGATAAAGGTCGTACTCAGCGCTTAATCAAAACTAGTCGTGGTAATGGTTATATTTTCACGGCTGATGTGGTTTACGAAGACGCATAATATTCAAATAATGGCGTTGAATAAAGTGTGATTGCTTGTATGGGCGTCACACTTTTTTACTATATGGATAATAGTTAATGAATTGGAAAATGCTATACCCAAAGTCATTGGTTTCAAGGACATTGTGGTTAACATTATTAGCAGTATTTTTAGCACAAGTGATAGCAACTGCGATTTGGTATAGCCAATCGAAACAGCGAGATTTGGATGGATTGCAATCAACGTCGGCGAGTATGGCGACCATGTTTGCCTCAACGGTGACTTTTTTCCAATCATTACCAATGCAATATCGGCACATTGTATTAGATCAATTGCGTAATATGGGCGGTACTCGTTTTTTTGTATCTTTTAATGATGAAGAGATCCGTATTGAGCCGATTGCTAATTCAGAACAAAAACAGATGGCAGTGTCAGTATTTGAAAAAGTGCTCCATCAAAAATTACCGCGCTTACCAACCATCAAAGTTGAATTTTCTCGTCCTGAAACATTACATGTACTTAAAAATGACATTTTATTAAGCGATCTGCCGCGATCGTGGGTGCATAATACCTTAAGTTTAGAGCCTTTAAATCCACCGATTTTAGTGGTGCAGATTGAATTAGAAAAAAATCAATGGCTTTATATTGCAGCTCTGTTACCTGCTCCTTATATGAACTTAAAAGATGAAGTGATCACGCATCAGCAAATCATATTTTTAGTTTTTATCACCAGTTTATTATTGGTGTTTACTTATATTATGGTGCGTCGCCAAACCAAGCCTTTAAAACAGTTGGCAGATGCAGCTAATGCATTAAGTCTTGATATCTATCAACCGCCGCTTAAAGAACAAGGTGCGACAGAGTTAGTGATGGCAACTCAGGCTTTTAATCGAATGCAACTGCGGCTACGGCGTTATATTGAGGATCGCGAACAGCTATTTTCATCAATTTCCCATGATCTAAAAACACCGATTACACGCTTACGACTGCGGGTTGAGTTAATTGATGATGATAATAAGATTGATAAATTTAACCGTGATCTTGATGAATTAGAGATGATGGTTAAAGGGGCATTACAGTGTGTAAAAGATACTGATTTACATGAAAACATTGTGCCGATTGATTTGAATATATTATTAGCAAGTATTGCCGAACGACATAATCACCATGCAATTAAAGTAACATTGCCGACACTGACGATTGCACCAATGATGGGTAAAGAATTAGGTTTAAAACGCTGTTTAAGTAATTTAATTGATAACGGTGTTAAATATGGCCACAAAGTGACGGTAGCGGTGATAGACAAGCCCGATAAAATTATTTTGACGATCACCGATCAAGGCAAGGGAATTCCTGAATCGTCATTATCGGCGGTGTTTGAACCTTATTTCCGTCTCGCGACAGATGCTGATGGCCATGGTTTAGGCATGGGAATTGCGCGTAATATTATTCATGCTCATGGCGGCAAGTTAGTGATTAAAAATGGCCTTACACAAGGGCTAATTGTTGTGGTTGCCTTACCACGCGTACTGCCCGTGGCATTGACATAAATAAAGAGCCTATATGAAATTAAAATATCTTATATTGTCATCTGTTTTAGCTTGGTTACCAATGACATCGGCAATAGCTGCAGGTCAAGTTGAAGTGCTTCATTGGTGGACATCAAGTGGTGAAGCAAAGTCAGTTAAAATCCTTAAACATATGATGGAACAACAAGGCCATAGTTGGAAAGATTTTGCTGTCGCTGGTGGTGGTGGTGAAAGTGCAATGACAGTGTTAAAAATGCGTGCTGTTTCGGGCAATCCTCCGACTGCTGCGCAGCTTAAAGGCCATGATATTCAAGAGTGGGGACGACTTGGCTTTTTAACCTCACTCGATAGTGTCGCTCAACAAGAACATTGGGATAACGTATTGTCTCCCGTAGTGGCGAATATCATGAAATATAATGGCCATTACGTTGCAGTACCGATTAACGTACATCGGGTTAACTGGTTATGGGTCAATCCGAAAGTGTTAAAAGCGGTGGGGGTCAAAGTACCAACAACGTTAGCTGAATTTTTTATTGCGGCAGATAAAATCAAAGCCGCGGGGTTTGTTGTATTGGCCCATGGTGGGCAGCCTTGGCAAGATGCAACCTTATTTGAAAGTATTGCGCTAGCTGTATTAGGTTCTGCTGATTACCGTAAAGCGTTTGTTGATCTTGATATGACGGTGATCAATAGTGACAAAATGGTTAATGTTTTTCGTCAATTTAAACACATGAAGGCTTATATTGATCCTCAAGCTGAAGGACGGCATTGGAATGCTGCCACTGAAATGGTCATTGATGGTCAAGCTGCAATGCAGTTTATGGGAGATTGGGCGAAAGGAGAATTTGCTCAGGCTGGTCAACAACCGGGTAAAGATTATTTATGTGTGCCTGCACCTGGTACTCAGCATCAATTTACATTTAATATTGATAGTCTGGCTTTTTTTAAATTAAAGGGTACTGAGGCTGATAATATTGCGCAGTATGATTTGGCAAAAACATTATTGATGCCATCTTTTCAGCGAGTTTTTAATTTAAATAAAGGTTCGATTCCGGTTCGATTAGACATGGATATGTCAGCATTTGATCAATGTGCATTAGATTCGATGAAAGCGTTTAAACAAGCCTCATTATCGGGAGATTTAGTACCCAGTTTTTCGCAAAACTTAGCAACAACAGCTGATGTGCAATCTGCCATTGTTGATGTGGTGAGTGAATTTTTTAATCAAGCCGATTCGAATCCCACATTAGCGCCCTCTCGACTTGCACGGGCAATAAAATCAGCGATATAGTGAGTAAGGTTTATAAAGGATAAAAATATGAATATAACCTATTTACCTTGTGTTGAAGTAGAGCCAACAGTTAGCGCAACGGCGACGGTTATCTGGCTCCATGGCTTAGGCTCTAATGGCCATGACTTTGAAGCAATACTGCCACAATTACAGTTGCCTAGTGATATGCCGGTGCGATTTATTTTTCCTCATGCTGCGTCTATTCCTGTGACTATCAATGGTGGCGCAGCGATGCCGGCTTGGTATGATATTATTTCATTGGATGTGGCACGTAAGCTTAATGTCGATCAATTGATGCATTCTGCTCAACGTGTCATTGATCTTATTGAACGTGAAATCAGTCGCGGTATCGCATCAGATCGGATTATTTTGGCGGGATTTTCTCAAGGTGGCGCTGTGGTTTATCATGCGGCATTGTGTTATTCAAAACCATTGGCAGGGTTACTGGCATTATCAACCTATTTTCCAACCGCCAATGTGATTCAATATAGCGAGGCTAACCGTAATATTGATATTGAGATCATGCATGGTAGCTATGATCCAGTAGTGGTACCTAAACTTGGGGAAATGGCGCGCAATGATTTAATTGCGGCAGGATATCATCCTCAATGGCGTATGTATTCGATGGAACATCATGTGTGCTTGCCACAAATTAAAGATATTGCAACATGGATTACAGCCCAACTTAAGCTGTAGACTGACAATATTACAGCGGATAAGACATTCTTATCCGCAGTGTTGGTTGTAGGGCAAGCGAATACGCTAGATGGTGGCTGGTGGCATTGATGGCGTGACTTTGTTTCGCTGTTGTAAGTCATGCCATACCATCGGTAATACAAATAGGCTTAATAAGATGGTAGATAACGGCATTGATAACCAGACGCCATTAACACCGAGCCATTGCGGTAGGAAATATAAAAAAGGTAATTGTACTAGCATGTTACTTACCGAAATAACCAATGCTTTACCTGCTTTATCTACCGCCATAAAGTACACGGTTGCAAGGACAATTAAACCATCTAAAAACATCGCAAATAAGTGTAATTGAATACCACCAACGGCTTCTGTTGTAAGTGCTGCATTACCACTATTAAAGAATCCAATTAATGTGCGAGGGAAGCTATACAATAATGCAAACCAGGCAATGCCAGCAATAATAGTTACTTTTATTGCTAATTGTATTGTTTTATTTATATTTTGTGATTGTTTTGCGCCATAGTAATAACTCACTGGTGGCTGCATGCCTTCTGCGATCCCTTCGGCAACCAAATAATATAATGTCATCATATAGCCAACAATCGCAAAAGCACCAACGGTAAGTTCGGTCCCATATTTCATAAATTGGTAATTATGCAAAGCGACAACAAAACTAGCATAGAGATACATGATCAACACGGATGAACCAAGGCTAAGGATTTTCCAGCAATAATTAAATTGGATATTTTTGGTTGTTAAATGGATGGTCAGTGGCGAACGTGATGAATAAAAATAGATGATACCGCCAATGACAGTTACTGCTTGGGCAATAATGGTTGCGACTGCTGCCCCTTGTAATTGCCACTTAAAAATGCCAATAAACAGATAATCCAATACAATATTAGTTAATGCACCCGCAATTAATAATCCTGTAGCTATTTTAGGGCTGTCATCATTACGGATCAGCATCGGAATCGCACCTGCAAAAATAGTAACAAATGCAGCCCAACCAAAGCTTTGAACATATTGTAGTGCTAATGCTTTTATGGTGTGGTTAGCCCCCTGAATGGTTAATAATGTTTCGCCAAAATGAACGAACAACATTAATGCCATTACACTGACAGCAGCAATTAATAAAACAGCATGATTTAATGCGTGTTGTGCGTGTTGTGGGTTGTTTTCTCCTCGAGCAATTGAGATCAGTGTGCCGCCACCAATACCGATCATCAAACCTAAGCCTGATAACAAATAGGTAATTGGCCACGCCATATTAATCGCAGCTAATCCTTGATAACCCACATAGTGGCCGACAAAAATACCATCCACAATTTGATATAGTCCGGTTACCATCATTGCTGCAATTGATGGAATCGCATAACGCCAAAAATTTTGGCTAATAGTCAGTGTAGGCGGCGAGTGAGTCAATGACATAAAAAATCTCAATCTGTTGGGCGATATTAGTAGCGGTATTATCCTTGTTTATTGGATTGTTCAAAGATAATATCTATCTTATTTTCAGATAGTTTTAGCCATGATGGATTGGACATTAGATCAGCTTAATGCGTTTGTTATATCAGTAGAACAAGGTTCTTTTTCAGGTGCTGCACGCCGAATAGGTAAGGCACAATCACGTATCAGTACTGCAATCAGTAATCTTGAAGCGGATTTAGGCTTTGATCTATTTGACCGTAGCGCCCGTTTACCGGTACTAACTCAGGCGGGAGAGCAAATGTATGAAGAAGCGAAAGTTGTTTTAGCTCAATGTGATCGGTTGCAATCCCGAGCATTGACCTTAACTAAAGGCGAAGAAGTATCACTGACGATTGCAATGGATGAAGCAACCCCAACCACAGTATTTGAAGAATTTTTTGAACGGGTAGCAACGACTTTTCCATTACTAAAGCTAACGATTATCAGTGGTTCAAAAGATGATATTGCAAGTCAAGTTGATGATCTAACAGCTGATCTTGGAATTTTGTTTTTTAGTAAAACGTTGC
This sequence comes from Photobacterium aquimaris, assembly GCF_002954455.1. GTDB lineage: Bacteria > Pseudomonadota > Gammaproteobacteria > Enterobacterales > Vibrionaceae > Photobacterium > Photobacterium aquimaris. The sequence continues at coordinate 24,215 of NZ_MSCC01000002.1, read as the reverse complement.
CAAGTAGTTTAGAATTCACACCTATTTGTGAGTTTAATTCGTCACTTATTGTTGCTAAAAATCATCCATTAGCAACAATATCAGCCCCGACGATGCAGCAACTTAGCCAATATCGACAACTATTGATCTGTGATCGTATGGGTTATTACCATACCGATGCGCTTTCTGCTAACTATTGGCATATTGATAGCTATTATTCAATTACTGCGTTTGTACTGAGAAACATGGGCTGGGCGTTTGTGCCTGACCATGTATTTAATTATTCAATCTTTAAAGATGGGGTAGTGAGATTATCAATTGAAAATATTCCCACTTCACCGTGGATTGATATGGGGTTAGTTAAGCGGCGCGATCAAGGTAATGGCCCCGTTCTGCGTTGGATGTATCAAGAGCTTAAGACTATGTTTGCTCAGCATAATTAATAGCGGATAGTGTGGCTATGTAGTTAACGATAAAATATACCTATTAGTAATAACAAGGTATTTACTTGTCAATGACAAATATATCACTGTAATATGTCTGTGAAATTATTGTTGATTTCTGGCGCTGTTTGTTTGCTGTAAGTGAGGTTCATATGCGGTTTTCACAGAAGGTAGGTTTAACCTTAGGTGCTTCTTTGCTAATACTTACTATTTTGTTAATTATTGTTGCAGGAAGAACCTATAAAACCGAAGCAGTAGTCGGAAGAGTAGTAAATATTAACTCTGATTCTTTTTTATATGAAGGTAAATTTTATTTACAGGTTATGTCTGATCAAACAAATACAATGATCAATATTGATATTAAGGATGGTTTATATTGTCCAATTGGATCTCAAGTCGTATTTGTACAAAAAACATGCTTGCTATTTGGCGATGATGCCTATGAGTTTATTTCGTGTGATTTTTCATATTTACCATCGTATTAGTTATTAAGTTTAGTACTCAGTTTTATATCACGAGAGAAAAACATTTTCTGCATAAATAAAACAGATTTAATACCACATAATGAAAAAAAATGACCTATTATTGACTTTGACATGACGTTAACGAGATAAATTTTTCATGCTAATAGTGGATACTGTTAAGGTTATATTTTATTAAGATTTTTACAGGAGTTGATATGAAGAAGAGTATTATTGCTATAGCGATCGCTGGTTTAGTCCTTGTTGGTTGTGATCAAGCAAGCCATGATTCAGCAAAAGAATCTGCGGCTTCAGTAAAAGCAACAGCAACCCAAGTACAAGATAATGCCGTAACAACAACAGATTCAGCGCTAGACTCTACTAAAAAAGCCGTTGATGATTCAGCAAATGCTGTTAAAGACACAGCAGACAAAGCTATGGATAAAGCGACTGAAGTTAAAAACAGTGTTGCAGATACCACAGCAGCAGCCGTTGAAGATTCTAAGCAAGCTGTTTCTGATTCGGCAAATGCTGTTGAAGCTAAAGCTTCTGAGCTAAAAGATAGTGCTGAAAATGCAACAGCAGGTGTTGTTGATGCCTCTAAAGATGCAGCAAAAGAAACCAAAGATGCGGTGAAAAATGCAACAACTAATGCTGTAGATACTGCTACAGAAGTAAAAGATGCAACGGTTGATAAAACTAAAGCCGTCGCTGATAACGCAGCTGATATGGTAAATAAATCAGTTGATTCTGCAGAAAAAAAAGTAGCTGATTTAACAAAGTAATCAAAAATAAAACTATTGATACTAACATTAAGATACCGAGCATTAGCAATGCTCGGTTGTTCTTTTTTTCACAAGGAGTTTACGGTGAAAAAAAATGTTTATTCGTTGCTATGATCGTGTTGACACTCGCTGGATGTGATCAAGCTAAAAATGATGCGACTGCAAAACAAGCAGATACCCATAATGCACAAAATTCCTTATCTTGGATGGGTGAATATACTGGTATTCAACCTTGTGGTGACTGCTCTGGCATTGAAACTAGCTTAACCTTAAATAAAGATGGCAGTTACGTTTTAAATGAAACCTATCAAGGTAAAGACACCAAGCCATTTATCAATAAAGGTAAGTTTAAGTGGAATGATCGTGGTGACACCATTACGTTAAATCTTACAGGTAGCCAGTCAGTGAAGTATTTCGTTGGCGAACACCGTATTTTCCGACTTGATCAGCAAGGTAAACGTATTCAAGGTGATCTCGCGGACGCTTATACACTTACCCAAAATAACGATAATTAAATTCTAAAAAATGCTCTTAGCCATCTTTATTTATAATGATGACTAGAGCATTTTTTAATGCTGTATTACATTCTCGATATTTAGTGATTCTTTTTATTGTGAACGCTGAATTTCATCATCAACCCAGCGTAATAATTGTTTTATAGCCCGCGATAGTACCTGATTTTGACGCACTATATAACCAAGGCTAGTGGTGGGAAAGTGCGGTAATGGCGTGATCGTAGTTTGTAGATGTAACTTTGAATGTAATGAAAAACTCGGCACAATAGCCACCCCAAATCCTGCTTCAGCCCAATCTATTTGTGCATCAACACTGCCCACTTCCATTACATGATATTTTGCCAGCTGTAAACTAGGTAAGGCTAAATCAATTAATTCGCGAGTACGAGTATCATGACCTAATAAAATTAGCGTTGGCTCTTCTGCTGCAAGAGGCTGAGGTTCAACAATCGCATAAGGATCCTGAGACAATTGCTGCCAACGTTGTAAGCCATTACCCAATGCACACCATTTAACTTGGCGTAGCTCCATAAAATGTAAGGGTTGGCTTTCTTTTTGGGCGATAACAAACCCTAAATCAGCTTTAGCGCTTTTTACCAACTCTGTTGCTTGTGATGAGGTGGTATTAAACAGTGATAAATCAATGCCAGGATATTCTTTTTTGAATGCTTGGAAGGGACTAATAAGCAATAAGCGTGAGATAATATCACTGGCTGCAATAGTTAGTGTGCCTTGGTTAAGCTCGTTAATCGCATTAAGATCTGCTTGGCAAACTTGTAATTCCATTAAAGTGTTTTCAGCACTTTTAAGTAGTCTTGCACCAGCTTGGGTTAACCGAAATGGATTCCTTTCAATTAATTTAACTCGTGTGGTTTGCTCGAGTTGTTTAATGTGAAGACTGACATTTGGTTGTGTCATATGCAGTGCTGCGGCTGTTTTTCCAAAATGTTGGTGTTTAGAAAGAGCAACGAATGTATTAAGCCAATGCAAATCTATCATATTTACCTTCTTATTTTGTTACAGACGCTATTATTGATAATAATGTTACCTGAAAAACGTAATGACTAATGTACGCCACATAAGAGATTCTTATCAAGTTAATAACGATTATTAATTATTTTTATTGCGTCATTGATCATAGGATAAAGGTCTTGCTTTTGAGGAGTGTAAATTATGTCGTCTATTGTTGTTGTTGGTGCAAACTGGGGTGATGAAGGTAAAGGTCGTATTGTTGATTATTTAGCAGACCAAGCTTCAGCGAGTATTCGTTTCCAAGGTGGTAATAACGCAGGTCACACTGTTGTTAACGATTTTGGTACATTTAAACTGCACCAATTACCAAGCGGCGTATTTAACCCTGATTGTATCGCTGTTTTAGGTCCTGGTATGGTTATCAGTCCAGAAAAACTAAGCTTAGAAATTGCAGAAGTAGCGACATCAGGTGTTGAAGTTAAACTTTGCATCTCAGATCGTGCAACACTTTGTCTGCCTTTACACGCACTAGAAGACACACTAGAAGAAGAACGTCTAGGTGCTGGTGCATACGGTTCAACACGTCAAGGTATTGCACCTGCGTACGGTGACCGTGTAATGAAGAAAGGTATTCTTGTTGGTTGGTTAAAACAACCTGAAGTACTTCGTGAGCGTATTCAATTTATGATGGATTGGAAATTGCCACAGCTTAAAGCGTTATACCCATCAATGGAGTTTACGCAAACAGCCGAAGAAATGACAGAGTGGTTGCTTGAAGTGTCTCAACCTTGGCGTGACAGCATTTGTAACGTTACAGAGCCACTAAAAGCGCTACAAAAAGAAGATAAAACATTATTGTTTGAAGCACAGTTAGGTGCAGGTCGTGACTTAGTTTATGGTGAGTACCCATGGACAACATCATCTAACGTGACTGCAGCTTATGCTGGTATCGGTAGTGGTTTACCTGCACTTCACCCTGAGCGTGTTATCGCTGTTGCTAAATCATTTAGCTCTTCAGTAGGTACAGGTACTTTGATCACCGCAATGGAAGATCAAGACCAATTCCGTGAAGATGCAAAAGAGTTCGGTGCAACAACGGGTCGTCCACGTGATATGGGTTACTTTGATGCAGTTGCAACACGTAACGGTATTGAGTTACAAGCAGCAACAGAAATCGCATTAACTAAGATTGACTGCCTAAGCGGCATGAAAGATCTTAAAATTTGTGTTGCTTACAACGGCGATCACACCGAAAACCCAATTTGGCCTCAAACTGCATCACTAACAGCAGTTTACGAGCAAATGATGGGTTGGGATGAAGATATTACTGGTTGCCGTAAGTTTGAAGATCTACCAGAAGGTGCACAACAATACGTACTTCGTATTGAAGAACTAATGGGTGTGCCTGTTAAAATGGTATCTGTAGGTCCTGAGCGTGAGCAAATGATCCTACGTTAATTGTAGTGTAATCAAAAATTATAACGGGTGAGTTACTCAGTAACTTGCCCGTTTTTTATTCATATATAACGTAAGTGCAAACAACCAATATAAGCTGTGTCGTTATCATTATAGTGATACGCAATTAACCTCGAAATCTCGTCCCTATTTCCCATACCGCTCTGCAGTAATCAGAATTACATCGATAAACTCACCAATGCCTTTTCTATATCACTATGGTTAATCTTCTCTTATTTATCGCTATTCACACGATAATTACTAAGCTAGTTATAGAAGGAGGAGTTCAGTAGGATCTTTATTGTAGAGGGCTTTCGAAGTGGCATTTATGAAAAAATCAGCGTTACCACAAAAAATTTGCGTAGTGTGCCAACGTCCTTTTTCATGGCGAAAAAAATGGCAACGATGTTGGAATGATGTCAAATATTGCTCTGAGCGTTGCCGGCGGCAACGACGTTAATCAATTTTGCAGTTTTCACAGCGCGATTTTCCTGTAAATAGATAGGAAATTTTGTAGCGATTTCGAGCAAAAAATAAATAACATTTATCAGCGAAAAACCTAATGATAGGCCAGCGCAGTATCGCCAACCATTTTTTCTTTCCAATTGAATTCCAAGCACGATAAGTGACATCCAATCCAAGCAATAACTGTGGTGATTGTTGAGGGTTTGAGAAATATAAGCCGTGTAATACAGCAGAAGCATCACGAATATTTATATAAGGGAAGCGTTGATTAAAATCTGGCGCAAGAATATCTTCAAATAGTAATTGTTGATGATTATTGTAGGTTTGTAGTTGACGCATTTCGGCGACACACAATGGACAGCTACTGTCATAGAATAAGATTAATTTCATAATATCCTCCTAATATCTATTAATAATAGTGGCTAATCAGTATTCTTTTGCTGATTTTATCATTTAAGGTTACATCGACGCTAAAACCTAGGATAATAATAATAACAACTATCTATCGTTAATTTTCTGCTGTGAAACATTAACGAGAAAAATTCAAACGTCTAGGATATTGATTATGCGCGCTTTCGTATTACGAGCTCGTTCTGCCCCAACTGATAGTAAATTACTAATCGCATCAGTTGGACAAGATGCTCACACTGAGATTTTAGCCCACGTTTTAATGAATGCTATTTTTGTGGCGCAATCGCATCGTGAAGATATTATGGTGCATTTAGTTCTTGAAAGTACACAAGACTTCTCTCGTACTATTAGTTTTAGCTCAAATGATATAAGTAATCTATCTGGATTTCATGAGCAAGCTTGGTTAGATAAAATAGCGCATGCGTTAGATAAATCTGTTGGCATGAATAAAGAACAATTACGTAATGTTGAACCTGGTATTAGCGTGCGTACTATTAGTTTTGAAAAGCTAGTTGGTGAATTAGCAGAAGATTATCAGCTGTATATGCTTGATAAAAAAGGCGACTTCATTCGAGATATTGAGTTAGCTGCTAATCCTTGTTTTTTATTAACCGATCATATGCCAATGCCAAAGAAAAGTTTTAATAGTTTAAAACGCTTAGGTGCAGAAAAGATCAGTTTAGGGCCAAAAATGTTATTTGCTTCTCAATGTATTGTACTTATACATAATGAGTTAGATTTAACAATATAATTGTTTGGTATTTGTTGTCTATTTGTTTGGTATTTAACAAATAAACCAAGAGCCGTTAAGTGGTTGTTGATTATTCAACGCACTGCTTAGCGGTTTTTTTTTATCTTTTTAATGAGTTATTATGCTGAATTTTAGTTTTATTTGAGTATTTATGTGATTTTTAAGCAGTTATGTAACTAAAATTGGAAATTATCGCTATATGGTATATAGTTCGGCGTAATTTTTTTTATTTGATAAAGTCCTCTTTATTAGTGTGAAAATTAAGATACTAAATATGGAGCAAGATTAAGCTTGAGCTTATGAATGTTCAGTGTATTTTCAGTATTAAATACCAGCGGTATTTCAAATTAAATAATAATTATTACCGTTAGCCTATATGGCCCCTTTACCTAGGAAACAATATGCAATTATCCTCTCAGCCTAAAGGGCTTTTTCACCTCATTGCTATTCAGATGTGGGAATTCTTCAGTTATTACGGCATGCGGTCGTTATTAATTCTCTTTTTAACGCAAAAACTTTTAATGTCTGATGACCATGCATATGCTTTATATGGTGCTTATACATCGTTGGTTTATGTTACTCCGATCTTGGGTGGCTATTTAGCTGACCGTTACTTAGGTAACTATTGGTCAGTGATCATTGGCGGCTCTTTAATGGTGGCAGGGCATGCGGTATTGAGTATTCCTAGTCATGACAATACGGTGTTATATGCAGCATTGGCATTGATCATCTGTGGTTATGGTTTCTTTAAAACCAACTCAAGCTGTTTATTGGGTGAGTTATATAAAGATCATGAAGATGCACGTGAATCTGGCTTTTCGATTTCTTATATTGGCGGTAATGTCGGTTCAGCACTAGCACCAATCTTTTGTGGCTATGCTGCGAGCCGTTGGGGCTGGAACGTTGGTTTTGCGTTGGCTGGTATCGGCATGTTGATTGGCTTAATTATCTTTAGTACTGGTCGTAAGCACTTTGCTCATGTTCAAAAAGCAAATATTCCTGCATTACGTAAGAAAACGGCAGGTTTTAGTCACTGGCAGTTGATTATTCTTGGCGTGATAGTGTGTGCTATTGGCTTAGTGTTTGTACTACAAGATTTACTGGCAGGTTATATTCTAGCTGTAATTTTGGCTTTTTCTGCACTACAAATGTTACGTCTATACCGTAAGAGTAATACCGAAGATCGTAAAAAATTAAATGCTATCATTTACTTTATGCTATTTGGGATGGTGTTTTGGGCGTTTGATCAGCAGGGTGGTAGCTCAATAAGCCTGTTTATTGAACGTAATATAGATACTGATATCTTTGGTTTTCACATTCCGACAGCATTTTTCCAGTCAGTGAATCCTATTGCGGTTATTGTTGGTGGTGGTGCTGTTGCGTGGCTATGGAAAGTATTAGCATCACGCCAGATATCAGTGCGTACTTTGACTAAACTTAATATGGGTTTATTTTTGCTAACCGCAGGTTTTAGTTTGATTACGCTATCGTCTAAGCTAGCAATGGTGAGTGGTCATACAACCTTCTTATGGTTATTCATTGGCTTGTTCTTAATTGGTATTGCAGAGCTATTTATCGATCCAGTAGCACTATCGGCAATTACCCGCATGAATCCGCAAGGTGCAACGGGTACAGTAGCTGGTATTTATATGCTAATGGGGGGATCAGTTGCTAACTATTTAGCTGCGAATATTGCAGAACTTACCTCAACGGGTACACAAGCGACGAATACAGCAGATTTAATAGCATCAGCAACACAATATCACCATGTATTCCAATCAATTCTTATTGTTACAGTGGTAGTGTTAGTGCTTGGTTTATTAGTGAATTTCAAAAACCGTAACGAGCCTGAATATGATTAATGTAGGCGCTTAAAAAGAAGGTCGGTAATGTCAGTTATTTTTAATCGACATTATCGGCCTTTTTTTTGACTGCTTATAGTGATTTTGTGTCAGAGGCAGGGAGCATTTTTATGATATTATTAATAATAGTAATGAGCGTTTTAAATGACTGTTAATAGCAAAGAGTCGTTAAATGAATGATAAAACAAAGTATTCAAAAGTACCCAGTGGACGATTATCACGCTTAGCTAAACTGGGTTCATTGGCAACGCGCGTTGCTTCTGGTGTTGTCGCTGAAGGTGCGAAACAATTAGCGACAGGTCACCGACCCAAAGTCAGTGATTTGATTTTAACGCCGGCTAACGTGAAACGTGTTGCAGAACAATTAGCCGATTTACGTGGCGCTGCAATGAAAGTTGGTCAATTATTATCAATGGATGGCGGCGATTTATTACCACCGGAATTAACCGAATTGTTGTCACGCTTACAAGCTAATGCTAAACCAATGCCCATTAGTCAGCTCAATCATTCACTTGAACAGCAATGGGGTATTGATTGGCAGCAACAGTTTAGTCAATTTTCATTTTATCCGATTGCTGCGGCATCGATTGGACAAGTGCATAAAGCAACAACCCTCGATGGGCGTCAATTAGCCCTGAAAATTCAATATCCAGGTATTAATAAAAGTATTGATAGTGATGTAAATAATGTCGCTACTTTATTAAATATCAGTGGGTTAATTCCAAAATCATTAGATGTTTCAGAATTATTGAATGAGGCTAAAAAGCAATTACATGCAGAAGCTGATTATTTGCTTGAAGCACAATATGTGAAGCAATATCGGCATTTATTAGCCACTGATGAGCGTTATTTATTACCGGATATTGCTGATGATCTTACCACTGAACATATCCTCGCGATGGCCTTTGTTGGCGGTGTTGATATCGATAAATTAGTCGAACAACCTCAAGCTGTGCGTGATCATATTATTGAATTAGCGTTTAGCTTGATGTTTCGGGAAGTGTTTGAATTTAGATTGGTGCAGACTGATCCTAATTTTGCTAATTATCGCTATGATATTGAATGTAAAAAATTAGTTCTACTTGATTTCGGTGCTACAAGGGTTTATCCCAAGCTGATTGCAGAAGGGTATCGGCAGTTAATGACCGCTGCAGTGATAGATGATCAGCCTCAAATGTTAGCGGCTTTGAAACAGATTGGTTTTTTTCTCAGCCGATTGAACCTCAAGCACAGCAGTCATTATTGGGATTATGTTTGCAAGCTTGTGAGCCATTGAAACATCAAGGAGTGTATGATTTTGGTCAATCAGACATGGTAGCTAACATTCGTAATGCAGGCAGTCAGTTAAGTATGAAACAAGGCTATTGGCATACACCACCGGCTGATGCGATTTTTTTGCATCGTAAATTAGGTGGGTTATATTTATTAGCAGCAAAGTTAAAAGCACGGGTTGATGTAAATAAAATATTTTTACCTTATATGACTGAATAATTATATAAATCGAATTACTTTCTATCAGTCAAGTATTTCATATTTAGAATATCAGTTATTATTTTGGCTAATTTATAGTTTTAATAGTAGTCGTTATAATGACTTTCCTTAAATTAATTTGTATGACAAATGCCAACTAAAAAGTAAAAGCGCTATGACTGGTAAACACATCTCTTATGCAGTACAGAATATTGAAGGGCTTTCCTTTGATACAACCGATATATCAAAGATAGCTTTAGTCACCGAAGGTGGTGGTCAACGTGGTGTTTTTACTGCAGGAGTGTTAGATGCATTTTTAGAAGCTGAGTTTAATCCTTTTTCTTTAATGGTTGGTACATCTGCGGGATCATTAAATTTAGCTTCTTATATTTGTGGTCAATATAAACACGCTTATAAAGTTATTACTCAAGCGACAACCGATCATCACTTTTTCGATGTTTACCGCTTTATTTTTGGTCGAGAAGGATTAGATTTAGATTGGTTAATGAAACAAACGCAAACCAGCTTTGAACTTGATTGGCATCAAGGGCGTGAAAATATGCGCTCACGGACCGTGTTGGCATCAGCAAGTGGTGTTACTAGCCATCAAGCATCATATTTTAATTTAAACAGTGATAATTGGTCGCTAGCCTTAAAAGCGTCTTGTGCTGTACCTGTGTTAAATAAACAACCTATTTTCTCTCAAAATGAGTTTTGGGTTGATGGTGGTTTATGTGCACCGATTCCAGTACAAGAGGCTTATGAGCGTGGTTATCGACACATTGTTGTTGTGAGAACAGTGCCTATCGACACCTCGTTTGACCATTGTTGGATGACAAATATTCGTCGTGCTCTTGGTAATTCAAAAGCTGCAGGTATGATTGAAATGTTGCTTGAGCATGAAGATAACTATAGAAAAACTCAAGAGTTTTTAAGTAATCCACCAGATGATGTCACCATTTTTGAAATTCATCCTCAAAAACCATTGAAATCAAAAATGATTGGCAGTGATTTCGCGTCACTGGATATGGATTATCGTTTGGGGTATCAATCAGGTAAGTATTTTTTAAATACTGTTGGTCGCCATATTAATATTAAAGATGCGCCGTATAAAACTGATTATAAACATGATGCTACCAATGTTGATTTAATGAAATATGCTTAATGATCAAATAATATCATAGTCAATTGTGATGTATTTGAGAGGAGCGCTACTGAGAAGTTGTTAATAAATGAGCCAAGTTAATGTGGAATTTTCAACCAAGGAGTCGGTGTTTACACAGCTAATGGAAAATGACGTTCATAGTATGTGGTTACAGCGTAAACAAAGTGCATTCAGTGGTAAAGATGGCGTACAGATCCAGTGGATCAGTGTCACTAATCCAATAAATACGCGCTGTATTGTGATTGTTAATGGCCGTAATGAAAGCTTTTGGAAGTACCAAGAAATTTTCTTTGAATTCTCACGTCAAGGTTATGATGTTTATGCTTATGATCATCGAGGCCAAGGTGCTTCTGGTCGCTTAACGTCAGATCCCGAGTTAGGTCATGTGCATAATTTTGATGATTATGTTGATGATCTACAAGCTTTTGTTTCTCAAATTGTCGATAAAGAAAAATCCTATCAACAACGTTTTTTATTAGCGCATTCAATGGGTGGAGCAATTACAACGCTCTATTTAGAAAAATATAAAAGCCATTTTGATGCGGTAGTATTAAATGCACCAATGTTTGGTATTCATATGCCAGTGCCGTTAAAACTGGTTGCATCGTCGATTGCTAAAATTATGGAACATTATCAGCATGAACCTTCGTATGTTTTAGGGCAAAAGCCTTATCATGAAGAGCCATTTGAAAATAATGCCTTGTGTCAAAGTAAATTGCGTTATATTTGGGCTAAACATTTATACCAAGTTCATCCTGAATTACGCATTGGTGGTCCAAGTCCACGTTGGTTATGGCAAGCTATTCAAGCAGCAGATCACTGTATTCGAGACGTTGATAAAATAGATATTCCGGTATTATTACTACAAGCGGGCAACGATACTATTGTCGATAATAATAGTCATCACCGATTCTGTGGCCAAAATAAGAATTGCAGCATTAAAGTTATTCGTGATGCGCGCCACGAGATATTAATGGAAAAAGATGTTATTCGAAATCAAGCATTATGCGAAACATTAGCCTTTTTTAATCAATTTATAGTGTAAATCGATTAAAAACCTATTCTTTTGGCATTGTAGTTAAAACAACGGCGTATTTAGTGATTAAATACGCCGTTATTGTTTGAGGCTAAAGCTGCCGTTTATTGAAAACGAAACGACGACTAGTGGCAAATAAACCAAGATTTAGCATCAGCTTCAATAAAGGCTTTTTTATGCCATGGTAGCGGTGTTGAAACTGGTGCTATGCGCATATCACCTTTTATTTTACGTGTAGCCAGCACGCGTACACGCCCATCCTTGACACTTTCGATAGTACCTTTGTAAGTAACACCGTAAGCATCTTCTTTTGACTTTTTATACATACACACGGTTTCACCCACATGTGAAGTAATGAAGGCTGTCTCTTCTGTCCATACTTCTTCTGCTGGCGCTGGCGTTACATCATCAAGATGCTCAATGGCTTTGGTGCTCATTAATCGGCGATGAACCGAATAAGGTTGATAACCTAATAGTTTCGCGCCATCAATCCACGCAGTTTGAGGAATGTCACGGTTTTCAATAATGCGCATGGTCACAAAAGGACCGCTAGCACAAATATCAGCCCACAGATCAGTAGAAGAAATACGTGCAGCAAAGAGAGGTGTTTCTTGATCGGTATTAGGGTGTTGAACACACCATGTGCCAGTATCTAAATTTACCATAGAGCCTTTGTTGATCTTACATGTCTTGGCTGCTAACTGGTTAAACTGTTTGATATCTTGCTGAGCTTGTTGGTCGTTATTAGAGCAATAACGGTAACTATAAGAAAACGTTTCTTTGGGATAAAACAAGCCTTTATCAACAACGACGCCATTGCTACGAATGGTATCGGCGTTAATAAACTTTTTAGCCGCTGTTTTAAAACTGTAATCAGGTGCGGGTTTTGGTGGTGGTGGTGGTGAACTACAACCCGCAAGCACAGCAATAACTGCTGCGAGAGATACACGGGTAAAAAGGGTATTGTACATGCTTGCCCCCAGAGAAAATGCTTTTTGATATAGATATTCAAAAAACACTAATAATAAATAAGTCTATAGGGGACAACAGAAATTGTTAGGAAGCAAGCCATTATTCTGTTAAAAAATATGAGTTTTAATAGATTCAATGAGTTAGTAGTGACAAAGATTTGCTTAGCAGAATAGGTTGGTCGTTATTGCGGTTTTTATCGGCGCTATAATTGAATCAGCCATTGATGTGAACCATCAATGGGCTGCAAAGTGATTGATAACTAAATAAGATTAATCAGCAAAAGTATCAAGCAGTGTTTGTGAAACGATAAAGTAGTTAGTACCTGTTTTCGCTTCTACAAAATCAAGGAGGCGATCATAATGACCGTTGCTGTCAGCAAAAACCATCTGTTGCAGTGATGTGCTCATCGTAATAGGAGAGGCAGTTAAACCGATAAACATGGTGCCATGCTCCATCGCGTTACCGTAAGGACGATTTTGACGTAGCATTTTGATTTCTTTGTCGTCAACAATCACTTTACTCTTATTGTTGTGAGCCCAAACAGGTTTCACATCATCATCAAGCTCAATGTCATCAAGTTTAGTACGACCAATCACTTGCTCTTGATATTCAGTTGATTGCTTGTCCCATAAACCTTGACGGTCAATGTAACGTTGAACGGTTAAGTAGCTGCCGCCTTGGTGGATCTCAATATCATCAGCAACCAATACTGCTTTCATACGAGCGTCATTTTTCGGGTTTTCAGTACCATCAACAAAGTCAATCATGTCGCGGCTATCAAGGTATTTAAAGCCTTGAATATCTTCAATCAAAGTTGCAACGTCAGAAAAAGCTAACGCTAAATATTTAGCAGCTTGATAGTTTAAATCCATACGTTCAGATTTAATCATAATGAAAACATCGCCAGCCGTGCTTGGGAATTGGCGTTCGCCATCAACCATGGCTTTAAAATCTTCCAGTAAAGCAGGTACTGCAACTTCAGGGAATGCAGTAGACCAACCTTGACGAGATACTGCAACGGTAAAGCTAAGGTCTGCGGTTGAGTCCTTTTGACCAATAGATTTTTCAATGATCTGAATTTTAGCGAAAGCATCACTCACCGCTTCAGCACTAACATCTGCTTTAAAAACAAAAGTGAGATATTCAGCAAAAGTATTTGGATTTGATAAAGCACCTGGTTGAGCGCGTTCAGATAACATTGCATTCATAATAGTAGACCTTAATTAAAGCTATCTTGTAACGGTACGCTTTTTAGATAGCGAGCTATAGGTGAATTTTTGTAATGTAAAGTTTCACATTTTAGACTGTAAAATGATACCTAATCTGTTGTTAATAGTGAAACTACGAAGTGTTCTAATGAGTTATATCATTAATATTTTTTACTTCTAATTTTATTAACACGAGATGGCAACTAAATGATGAGTGATAGCTAGTAAAGCATCAAAATGCATGAGGCAAAAAGGTGACATTGAGGTAATTATTATTTGCGTTTAAGCATGCTTTATTTGTAGGGCATGAACGATTAAAACTACGCAAAAAAAGATCGATGACTAGTCTTTTTTGGTAATTTTCTTACGAACATGGCGTTGCTCACAAACTTGTTGTTATGTGCTTTTTTCAATGAAAAACCTTTGATACTAAGTACTACATGTCGACACAGGTTTCTTTAGGAGGGTATTGTGTCTATTAACTCTATCGATTATTCAGAAATTTCTTCCGTTTCATCTAAGTGGGAACACAAAGACGATTCGGCGACCAACATCGCAGATAGCAAGAAGCAGCAGGGTGCTGCAAGACGACGCATTGAGATGCTACGCGATATTCAAGCAAGTGGGTTAACCCTTGCCGAAGCTAGAGAGTTAGGTTTATTGCATTAAGTATGGAGTGAATCAGGGCATTAGCCATTAGAGGCAAGATGCATGTATCAGTTATTTGTTAACCGCATTACAACGCAACAAATGTTAGACGTAAATTATAGTCAGAGCCAATCTAACAGCCGTTACATGATTAACGCGAGCAATATCTTTACCGTTATAGCTCGCACTCTGAACTCATCATAGGGATGCCCATCGCGGTGTCCCTTTTTCTGGTTTAAATCCTCATAAACAACAACCGTCATTCCCTACAGTGAATGCCCGCGATGGCGATAGGGGATCTACTCGCCGCGTGTTGACTCAATTAGACACCCAGGTTAATGAAAATTTGATCTATATAATTAGTTAAGCATATTGTTACTCTCAATGGTAATTACACACATTCAACTTCTTCAACCGGGTTAAATTCTGTAATACACCCTTTACCTTGCATCTTGGATTGATACATTGCCATGTCTGCACAATGCAATACGTTATCAATACCAGTAACATCTTTTGGTTCAATATAATAATAACCAATACTGGCACCCACATGAATAATGTGTTCTTTAATACGAATTGGCTGAGAAATGCTAGCGATAATGTGCTCGCTAATATTAATAATAGGCTCACGGTTTTTTACTGGATTTAATACCACAACAAATTCATCTCCAGCTAAGCGTGTCACAATATCGTTTTGGCGTACGCTCTGCATTAATTTCTTGGCAACTATTTGCAGAACATGATCACCAACTTCGTGCCCATAAGAATCATTTACAAATTTAAAGCCATCTAAATCAATAAATAAGACAGCCATAACATGAGTACGTGGTAATGCGAGTTTTTCTACTAAATAGTGGTGTAAAAACTCACGATTAGGTAAGTGTGTTAAAGCATCATGCTGAGCGATATAGGCCAAACGCTGGGCTTCTTTTACAGAGCTAATATCAGAAGCAAGCACCACAATTTGGCTGTCATTGGTTTCGTTATCAATAATTTCATTAATTTTTAAATGTAATGGTGTTGAGACTTTCTTGTTGCGATTATAAAACAAGCATTCACCTTGCCATTGTTGATCTAACGCTAAGGCCATTAAAATTTCTTTTTTCATCGGCAAATTGTTAGTTTCAGTCAATACTGAACGATAATATTTACCAATAACCGTAGAACTTTCTTGCCCGATTAAACGACAAAATGCTCGGTTTACCATTTCTATATGACCATGACTATTAAGTAATAATATCGCTTCACGGCTATTTTCAAATATCTTTGCTGCTAAATGTTGCTGTCGTTCAGCGAGGCTCTTTTCTGTGACATCTTCAAGTGCAAATAGCGTTTGATGCTTATGTGATAACGGATGGCTCACCAGTTGATATATTGCTGTTCCATTTGCGTTTACTGCTTTGATCAGCTCATGATTAAACTGTTTCTTACCAAGTAATGCATTTTGTAGAGATTGTTGAAAAAGTTCAGGATCTGACGGGTTAATCACATCACAAATATGCTTAGATAACAGGGCTTGTGGAGAATCGTAAAATAATTTTGAGCAGCTATCATTGGCTAAAATAATATGCCCTGCATGATCAACCACTAATAATGCATGTTGCACAGTACTGATCACATCATCTGCAAACGCTTTCTCATATTCTAACTGAACAATAGTATGCTTTATTTTAGATTCACGCTGATTTAGCTTAATAATCATGGTATTAAAATAATTAATCAACTTACTAAATTCATCTTTTGAATTTGATTGCTGCTGCACCATTTCAGTTTGATTAAAATGAATAACATTAATCATCGCATCATTCAGTTGACGAATAGGGCTAATCATCCAATGCCGTAAGCGATGAATAACAAAGCTACTTAATAAAACTAAAATTACTAATAAGTAGAGACTAATTTCTAGCTGCGACCATTTTAATGCGTGTAATCCATTTAATGATACGACGATCCTCATTTTTGCGAGTTCTGTTTCATCCATATAAATGGGCACTAGCATATATAAATGTTGCTTGCTAAAGACATATCCTTGCTTTGTTAGCGTTAATTCTTCGGCATTATTGGCTGAAGTATGCAATTTATCAGTATTGTTAAAGTTAGCGAAAACAGTGTCAGCCGCCGTTAATACAGAAACAGAAACAAGCATAGGATCAGCAGAAAATGCAGATAAGATCTCTTGGCCTGTAATTGCATCATCAAATTGAATAGCAGCAGTTAAATTGGCACCTATACCTGTACTTAAAATAGTGATCCGATTAATTAAGTTCTGTTTTTCGCTCTCGATATATTGATAAGAGCTTAACGTTTGAAATACGATAAAAAGTACAACAACAAAGAACACCAACGGCAAATATAGGCGTTGATTAAGAGAAAGAGAATTCATCCAATTATTTCGCATGATGTTCCCCTCCCTGTTGTGGAGTGTTTACTGAAGGTAATATCGCTATTTTTAATAGTTTCGAACTTATCGTTATCTCTGATTTTTTTATGCTTGATAAAGCAATAACCGGACGTATTTTATTATTGACTGAACGTAATTCAATCATTCCGCCTTTATCTAAAAAGGAGTCACCCGTACCTATGGTTAATACACCTTTTTCAATAGGGATTTGAGATAAGCCTACTGCTTTCTGGCGAGAAAAATAGGCGATTTGGCACTGAGCGAGTTGGCTTATATTGGTTAATGTAACAATTTTATTATTTTGGCCCTTGAGTAAGCGACTTAACGTTAAGGCGATATTATCTGTACCTAATGTACAAAATGTTAACTTGTTATTTTGTTGAGGCCAGGTCACAAACTGAGAAAAACGGTAAATATAGACTGCAGATATTTCATAGTCAGCAATGTTATCAGCATGCGCTTTATTGGTTGTAGCGTGAATACAAATCGACAAGCTAACGACGGCATACATAAAATACAGGCGGAAAAAATGGTAGGGCTTATTAATAAGACCCACCAATAATTTCGATGTTAATTTACTCGTGGGACAATCGCTAGTTTGCATTCTGCCTCATTACAATCTGGTCCATGATAAACGTAAAAACGCAGTTTCCTCTATTGGTGCCTTATTTGGTAAATCTTGGTAGGTTGAACTACCTAAACCATCAACAACAAACTCGACAAGAGGCCAAGCTTGATTGTATTGCCACGCAACACGCATATCCATTGTCGTGATCTCGGGTACGTTATAAAAATCAATTGGCGATGACACCGAACCTTTATGTTTTAGCCAGCTGTCAATTTGCCATTGAGAGTTAATTGTCCACATCATTTGTAACGAAGCGTAATGGTTAGGTTGGTGATCATATAACCCTTTGTATCCGCCACTATCATAGCTATTGCATGATGCATATTTAGAGTCACATTGAGTCTGTGTATCTATATAACTATATGATGCATTAAAATTTAATTTATGGGTTGGTTGCCAGAAAAAGGCTAACTCAGCACCGTAGCTCTGGGCATCTAACGCATCAACATAATTAAATTCATGAATAGCAATTTGTCCAGGTTCTATTGAACCATCAGAACAGACGCCATAACGGCACAGCCATTGTCCATTATCTAACATGCGTAGGTTTTTATATTGACTAAAGAAAATCGTTGTATCAATCGAAAATGTGTCTGAAATTTTACCACGATAGCCCGCATCCCATGTTATAACGGATTCATTCTCCATATCCAAATTGCCTGTTGTCAACGCCAGCATTGGGTATTGGGTATAACAGTTTGGATTTGTAACATCACAGTTAGGAAATGGTGCAACCACTGCGCCTAATCCATATATATCTGTTGTAGAATCAACCGCAGAAGGGGTGACAACTGCTCGACCAACCCCTGTCCATAATTGATGGCTATCAGAAGCACGGTATAACAACCGAGCTTGAGGCTGTAATTCTGTAGTATTATTTCGCGTAAAATGCTCGACTTTAATGCCTAAACTTGAGGTTAATTTATCTGTCAGCTGTGTTTCTAATTGCGAGTATGCATTATAAATTTGCTCGCGTTGTGCCTGTTGGTCACTAGTACGTCGATATGGATACATATCAGCGTAAAAGTCTTCTTCTGATTGTGGTACTTTTACTTTAGTAAAACGCGTACCTAAGCCTAATGTCAGTTCATTATGTGCATTGACTTGCTTGATAACTAACGCATCAGCATTAAAGGTATCGTATTCACCGTTTGCAGTTGGTTCTGTTCTTGAATTGCTATCAACCCATAATGTTGCTTCATAGTGTGTATCAGCAACCGTTTTTCCAAAGTTTAAGTTACTATAAAAACCGCGAGAGAAATCTTTTAATTGTGTTTGATAACCAATCACAGCACTCATTGGATAATTAGGGTAAATAGGCTGTTCTAAAACGTAGTAACGATACCAGTCAGAATGTTGAGATTTGGTGTGATAGCCACCAACTTGCCAAGTTAAAAAGCGATCGTCTTTGATATAATCCGTACGAAAGTCGATATTATAATTATTCCACTCATCGTTATTGAATGAATAATAATCCGATTGAACGCCCTTTACTGATAATCTTGCTGTTGTTAGATCGTTAATTTGAAAACCGTTACGATAATTGGCTTCTTTATAGTTATATTCACCCATGCCGACTTCAAAAAACTGACCGAGTGTTTCATTACTATTTTTGGTGATGATATTAATAACACCATTAGTGGCATTGCCTCCCCATATTGTCCCTGCTGAACCACGTAAAATTTCAATGCGATCAATATCTTCTAAAATGGTGTCAATTGTGTGCCAAAAGGTACCTGACATTAAAGGACTAAATACACTGCGTCCATCCACCATCACCAATAGTTTATTAAACAGGGTTTCGTTTAATCCTCGCAGTGATATTTGCCAGTTAAACTCACTGATCTTAGTGACCTGCACGCCAGGGGCTAGCGCCAATGCCTCAGCAATAGATCGAACACCACTACGCTTAATTTGTTCATTGGTAATTACATATACCGCAGCAGGTACATCTTTTAATGGTTGTTCTTTTTTGGCAGCCGTTGTCACTGTTACACTTTGTGTTGTGAGGTCATCTAAATCCATCGACATTAAATCATCAATTTCAGATGCTAATGAAATATTGACATAGCACGAAAAAAAAAGTGCTGAAAATAAAATAGGTGAATAGCTTAAGTAGTTTTTCATAATGATTAGAAGTAAAGGTCTTGCGGTAATTCTAACAAAGTAATTATGGTTATTAATAATTAGAGTCACTCAAACAACAATACTCTAATGGTATTGCGTGGTTGGGAAATATTCTTTAATGATTATTAATAAGACAATCAAATAAATAAAAAAACAATTAACTGATATTCTGAATGAATATATTTACTCACTGTCATAGTGATTAATATTTTATTACACTTTAAATTCCAAATGAGTATTTTATTTTTCTTAACTAAATACACATTATTAGACTTAGTTAACATTTTGTTCTTTTTTTAAGCAATAATTTGATGATAATGTTGGTTTACGGTTGCTGAATACCCGTGAGGGTGATAGGAATCTACTGTTTATCTGCGATCGAGTTTATATTTCTTCGTAAAATTTCAGGTGTTTCATTAGTAGGTTTAATAGTGCTGGTTGTATGTATTAACTTGTTGTTATTTATAGGATGAATGCGGTTGTTGTAAATGGGGATTTTAGGGTTAAATTTGACACAAAGCTGAGTGTTGGGAGTAGAGAAAAAGAGTAAGATTAGCGTTAAATTTTCTATTCTGGATTTACCATGAAACACATTTTACTTGTAGTTCTTGCTGTTCTTTCTTTTCAAACATATGCCCAAACAAAATATGTGTGTACTAAAGATCATGTCGCGCGTGATGTTGAAGTGATTTATCATGCACCAAACAGTAATACTTTGTGTGAAGTTAAATATACCAAAAATAATCACAGTGAAATTTTATGGAGCGCTAAGCATAAAGTTGGTTATTGCGAAACGAAAGCACAGCAATTTACTGAAAAACTAACTGGCTTTGGCTGGTTTTGCTATGCGGTAAATGATCAAACTGCTGAGTAATTATTGGGTTGTAAACACTTTAATTGTTGCTATTCCCCCTTTGAAAGAACAATTATAGAAGCAAAAATACGGTTATTTGTGGCTATATTTTTGCTTCTAAATCTATTGTTGTGAGCTATTTCCCTCCTTTAATTCTGTACATTTATTATTTATAAGTCTGTTCTTACAATCTAAATCGCACTTTCAAACTATAGTAATAAAATTATCATTATTAGTATGAGTTTATGCAATGCATTGATTTGCTTGTTTTATTTACTATTTGTGTACTTAAAGTTAGACGTTAATAGTCTTTGTTTTATTTGAGGGCGTTGATTATGCGACAAAACATTGATGCAGATTACATTCATAAGTTAAACAAACACTTTCACGATCAAGAGGAGGCATATAATTATGACTCTCGTATGGGAGCAAGGTATGACTATGAATCACAGCAACAGACGATCAAAGAGCTAGAGTCGGTATTAGGGCATACACTTCCTAAAGGTGGAACCGTTGTTGATGTGGCTTCAGGGACGGGTAATTTAGCTGTCAAGCTTGCGGCGACTAATTGGTATAGACAGGTGATAGGGGTTGATATCAGTGAGCGTAGTTTAGATGTGGCACATCAAAATGCCCGTAAAATGAAAACAACCATTAAGACCATCACCTCAGACATGACCACATTACCTTTTGATGATAACAGTGTTGATTTAGTAGTCGGTTGTGCTTTTCTGCATCATCTTCCGAATCCGAAAACCTTTATGCAGGAAGTGTTACGTATTTTAAAACCCGGTGGTGAGTTTATTATTATTGGTGAGCCAACAACACATGGTGGACAATTGATAGATATTATTAAGGCTCCATTAGTATGGATTAATAATCTACGGCGTTACTTTTTTAATCAGCGTAAGCAGCAGATGCGTTGGGATCATGCCAATATTGATGTGCATGATTTTAATCAACAAGATGCAGAACAATTATTACAGGGTTTTAAGACACCAAAGATCATTACCGAAGGCTTTTTATCACCAATAATAGATCAAGGGTTGATGACTCCGATTCGAAGTATATTGAGTGAAAAATCTAGAATAAAATCGCTATTTTTATCGATTAATCGTGGTCTTACTTGGTGCGACGTTACTATTTTTAATTATATTATTCCTAAGTTTTGGCGAGTGTCATTAAAACTTAGTGGTGAAAAGCCATAGCGTATAGTTAGCCTTATGATCATTCTTTCACGTATTATCGCGGCTGGTATCACAAAATTTAGCTGTGTTTATATACAGTGGTTGATGTTGATCTATGATGATATATCTGAATTATTATTTACTCATTAGGGTGTTATGTCATGGCTGATTCAAAAGCGAGTTGTTTGTGTGGTGCGGTGAAGATTGTTGCTGCAGAGATCAACCCTAAGTTTACTGTATGTCATTGCCAATCATGCCGAACGTGGGGCGGTGCGCCATTTTTTGCTGTGCAATGTGGCACTGACGTAACCTTTGAAGGTCAAGAGAACATTAAAATATATCCATCATCTTCTTGGGCATCACGTGGGTTTTGTTCTGAATGTGGTACGCATTTGTTTTATAAAGTGAAAGCAAGTGGTGAATATAATATGCCTGTTGGCTTGTTCCCTTATGTGAAAGGGCTAACAATGAATATGCAATATTTTAGCGATGCCCGTCCTAGTTATTATTGCTTTACTAATCAAACGCAAGAAATGACCACCGCTGAAATCATGGCTTATTTTGCCGATAAACTGTAAGTGTGTGATGGGCTGAAAAGAATCAGCCCATGATTACTTAATCGTTTCAAAGTGAAACTTATAGTCACGTACACCGTCTATCTGAACACCTTTTTCTCTTAACTCAAGATATTGCTTGAGCTTTACGGTTCTAAAATCCATCGCCTTTAGTGCCAGTATTATGCGTAGTTCATCCATTGAACGTGATTTAGCATCAGTACAACAACTGTTGCAGACAACATGTGTTTTTTGCTTAAAACCAATCTGATTGAGCCAGTTGAGTTCTTTGGTGTCTTTACGTAAGCCGCAAAAGTAACACTGATTTTGTTGTTGCAATACTGCTTGTTCTCTTAATGCTTTAGGAGATGGCGCTTGTGAAGCTGGAGTAGTTTTCTTGTTGTTATTAAACGCAGACAACTGCACGATATTAGACATATAAATTACTCTTACTATTTAAGATCTATAGTATATAACTGAACATTATTATGGTGTGGTTTTATATGGTATTTTTTTATTAGGGAATCGACTAACACTGTACGACTGCCACCCTCGCTAGTTGCCAATAGTTGAATTTAGCTGCAATTAAGGAGTAAACATGAATATGGAAACGCAACGACTTATTCTTCGGCAATGGAAATCGGAAGATTACAGTGCTTATGCGACATTGAATGCTGATCCTCAAGTGATGCGCTATTTTCCTGCAACATTGTCCACTACTGAAAGTGATCAACAAGCTGCTAGAATCGAAAGTCTTATTGCAGAACGAGGTTGGGGTTTTTGGGCGGTAGAGCTTAAATCAACCGGGCAATTTATTGGTTTTGTTGGCTTACATAATCAAGATGCATCGAGTGGTATTCCTGATGCGCCTTTTTTTGAAATAGGCTGGCGATTAGCTGCTAAATATTGGGGAGCTGGTTATGCAACTGAAGCAGCAAAAAAAGCATTACAGTTTGCTTTTGAAGTCCTTAGTGCTCCGTCTGTATTTGCATTTACTGCGTTACAGAATACACCTTCGCAACAGGTAATGATTAAAGTGGGAATGAAAAATACGCACCAAGATTTTAATCATCCTAAATTGGAGCAAGGGCATCGATTAGAGCGTCATTGTTTATATAAAATAACCCAGCAACAGTGGGTTGCAGTAGCGGATAATATTGATTAAGTTCGCTTGAATAGAATTGTGATCTTTAAGGATGAGAGCAAATTATTGTATACCAACCCAGCCGTGATTTATGAGCATTCCACTTTAAGCATCATTGTTATAGCAACAATGATGCTTAAAGACGAGACGATAATATAGCGCTAACTATGCTTTATCTTGCGCTAACCACTCAGCAACTTGCTTGGTGTAGTAGCTCACAATAAGATCAGCACCTGCACGTTTAAAGCCAGTTAATGTTTCATAGACCACACGCTTTTCATCTAATGCGCCCGCCAATGCTGCAAACTTGATCCCCGCGTATTCGCCACCGACTTGATAAACTGCTAATGGTAGGTTGGTCTTACGGCGAAGATTGGCAACCACATCAAGGTATGGTGTGCCTGGTTTCACCATCAGAATATCTGCACCTTCTTCCTCATCAAGTAAGGCTTCGACTAAGGCTTGACGACCGTTAGCGCAATCCATTTGGTAGGCTTTTCTATCGCCGCTTAATTCACAATCAACTGCGGTACGGAAAGGACCATAAAAAGCAGAGGCAAATTTTACCGCGTGAGCAAGAATTGCCACATGTTCAAAACCTGCGGCATCTAATCCTTCACGAATAGCTTTAACTTGACCGTCCATCATTGCTGACGGCGCTAACATATCTGCGCCAGCTTTTGCTGCTGTGACACTTTGTTTAACTAATAACTCAAGTGTTTT
>NZ_MSCC01000001.1:2357613-2500396 GCF_002954455.1 Photobacterium aquimaris | reverse complement strand
AAATTTTAGAATTTGCACTTGCAGATTCATAATAGCTTTGTGTGCTGGTATGGCTCAGTTGGTAGAGCGCACCCTTGGTAAGGGTGAGGTCCCCAGTTCGACTCTGGGTACTAGCACCATTTATTTTTTTAGCAACCATAGCACAGCGGTACCACCTGATCCCATGCCGAACTCAGAAGTGAAACGTTGTAGCGCCGATGGTAGTGTGGGGTCTCCCCATGTGAGAGTAGGACATTGCTAAATACCTCTTTAAAACCCAGCCTTTGGCTGGGTTTTTTCATTTCTAGCGTATCAACATTCCTCATTACTCCTCATTTCTTTATTTCAATCACAACATAGTATTGGCTGAGACTGGTTTATTTTACTTGCACCATTATTGTTTTTTCTATAGTTTTAACTGGATATCTAGACGGCTAAAACTATTTTGGGGTAAGGAGAAAACCAAAGTGCCAATTAAAATACCGGATCGGTTACCTGCTACAGATATTTTAAGAAGTGAGAATATCTTCGTAATGACAGAGGCACGTGCTGCCAGTCAGGGAATTCGACCGCTTAAAGTGTTATTACTCAATTTAATGCCAAAGAAAATTGAAACCGAAACGCAATTTTTACGTTTGCTTTCTAATAGCCCATTACAAGTGGATGTTGAGTTATTACGGATTGATAACCGACCAACAAAAAATACTCCTCAAGAACATTTAGATACGTTCTATCGTCAATTTGAAATGGTTAAAGATCGTAATTTTGATGGTTTGATTGTCACGGGAGCGCCACTGGGGCTAGTGCAATTTGAAGATGTACTGTATTGGGAAGAAATTCAGTTAATCATGAACTGGGCTAAAGATCATGTGACTTCAACACTGTTTGTCTGTTGGGCGGCACAAGCGGGGTTAAAGTTGTTATATGATTTACCAAAGCGTACTCGTAAAGAAAAGCTTTCTGGAGTTTACCATCATCGTATTCATGATTGCCATCATCCTGTTTTACGAGGCTTTGATGATACCTTCTTTGCACCACATTCGCGTTATGCTGACTTCTCTGCCGATTATCTTAGCAAACATACTGACTTGGATATTTTGGCGACATCTGACAAGGCTGGGGTCTATTTAGCGGCTACAAAAGATAAACGTAATGTGTTTGTCACCGGACATCCTGAGTATGATGTCGATACATTGCATAATGAGTTTATGCGTGATCGTGAACAAGGTATGGAGCCAGCAATACCTGTTAATTATTATCCTGATGATGATATTAATCGGGATCCAGTTGCCAGTTGGCGTAGTCATGGTCATTTATTATTTAGTAATTGGCTTAATTACTGTGTTTATCAACAGACGCCTTATGATTTAGCACACTTCTCAGAAGCCAGTTTTACTAAAGATTAATAAAAAGGCCTGCTTAATAGCAGGCCTTGTTATTATTTATAGGCTGATTCGAAATTAATGTTTATTTTGATTTTCCCACAGTTTGGCTTTTTCAATTAATGAGGTAATGGTTGAACCTTGAATTAGAATTGAAAACACCACTACTGAATAAGTCATTACGAGGATTATTTCTCTAACATCAATATTTTTCTCTGGAATAACCATCACACCTGTTGGTACAGCCATCGCCATCGCGAGTGCAAGACCGCCACGTAAGCCGCCCCAAGTGAGAATTTTGACTGACATTGGATTATATTGACGGTAGTGGCTAAAACTAAGATAAGGCAGTTTGACACTTAGATAGCGACTGAATAATACCAATGGAATTGCAATCGCCATTAGAATCCAATCTTCTTGGTGAAAACTGAATTCAAGCATTGTCATACCAATTAATAAGAATAATAGACCGTTAAGGAATTCATCGACTAATTCCCAGAAGTGATCAAGGTGCTCCTCACTTTCTTTTGAAAAACCGATATAGCGGGTCCAGTTGCCAATCATAATGCCAGAGACAACCATGGCGAGCGGACCAGAGACATGAATGATTTCAGCAAAAGCATAACCTGCGGTTGGAATTCCAATCGTTAATAGCAATTCCATTGAGTGATCATTAGTTGAACTGATGAGGTAATGGAAAATTAGGCCAAGAATGAAACCATACACAATACCGCCAATAGCTTCTTGTAAAAATAATTGGCTAACACTCATAACTGTCGGAGTTTGATCACCAAAGGCAATAGTAAATAAAGTCACAAAGATAACTAAACCAAAACCATCATTAAATAATGATTCACCTTCGATTTGAGTCGAGATTCGACGAGGTGCATTCATTTTTTTAACGATAGCTAGTACAGCAATCGGATCGGTTGGTGAGATCAAAGAACCAAACAGTAAGCAGTAAATAAGATCGAGTTGGATCCCTAGTAACTGACAAATACCCCATAAACTAAAGCCAATGAAAAAGGTTGAAAATAGGGTAGAGCCTAATGCTAGAGTCGTGATTTCCCATTTTTGCTCTTTGAGGTGTGGCAATTTAATACCTAATCCACCTGCAAAGAGCAAAAATCCTAAAATCCCTTTTAACAAAAAGTCTTCAAAATTGATTTTTCCCATTTGGGTTGAAGCAATATCTTCGAGATGGAACCAACCATTATGGCCCGCAAAAATAATCAGTAGCGATAGAATCAATGAACCAGCTGTAATAGCAATGGTGGTTTGCATCTTACCTATCTTACTGTTAATAAAAGCTATAAGCATTGCTGCTGCAGCTAGGAAGCAGAGGGTGTTGTAAACCGACATGCGAAACCTCTAGATTAAATTATTGATTAGATTTAATTATTTGTGATAGTAAAACCATCAGTTAGTAATGGCTACCGTTAATTAACTTATTTTGCCACGCTATCTGTTTAGACGTCTAGATTCCTATTTGAATTGTGATAGGATGTTATCAGGCTGTAATGGATTATAAGGATATAATGTAGTGTTAAAAAACAAGGATGTACTGCATAAGCGTCTCAAACAACAAATTTTGATCATTGATGGTGGCATGGGCACCATGATTCAAGGTTATAAACTGGATGAGCAAGATTATCGAGGCCAACGTTTTAGTGATTGGCATACAGATCTTAAAGGTAATAACGATCTATTAGTTTTAACTCAGCCGCAATTAATTAAAGATATCCACCTTGAGTATTTAGAGGCCGGTGCGGATATTTTAGAAACCAATACCTTTAATGCCACCACCATTGCGATGGCTGACTATGATATGGAAAGCCTTAGTGCCGAAATTAATTTTGCCGCTGCAAAACTGGCGCGTGAAGCGGCTGATAAGTGGACGGCACTAACGCCAGAAAAACCGCGTTTTGTGGCTGGTGTGTTAGGTCCGACTAATCGTACTTGTTCAATCTCTCCTGATGTGAATGATCCTGGGTTTCGTAATGTCACTTTTGATCAATTAGTAACGGCTTATAGTGAATCGACTCATGCCTTAATTAAAGGTGGGGTCGATATTATTTTGATCGAAACCATTTTTGATACTTTGAATGCTAAAGCTTGTGCTTTTGCGGTAACAGGTGTTTTTGAAGAGCTTGGTTATGAATTACCAATCATGATTTCGGGCACTATCACTGATGCATCTGGACGTACTCTTTCAGGACAAACGACCGAAGCTTTTTATAATTCTTTACGTCATGTTAAGCCGATTTCTTTTGGCTTAAATTGTGCGCTTGGTCCTGATGAGTTACGTCAATACGTGGCTGAGTTATCGCGTATATCTGAATGTGCTGTCTCTGCTCACCCTAATGCTGGCTTACCTAATGCATTTGGTGAGTATGATCTAGAAGCCGATGAAATGGCTGAACATATAAAGGAATGGGCACAACAAGGCTTTTTAAATTTAGTTGGCGGCTGCTGTGGTACAACGCCAGAACATATTCGACAGATGTATCAAGTCACTAAAAATATTAAGCCAAGGGTTTTGCCTGAGATTAATATTGCGTGTCGATTATCAGGCTTAGAGCCACTTACCATTGAAGCTGAAAGTTTATTTGTTAACGTGGGTGAACGTACTAATGTCACCGGTTCGGCTCGTTTTAAACGCTTAATTAAAGATGAGCTTTATGACGAAGCACTAGAGGTTGCTCGTCAGCAAGTTGAAGCCGGTGCGCAAATTATTGATATCAACATGGATGAAGGCATGTTGGATGCGAAAGCGGCGATGGTGCGCTTCCTTAATTTGTGTGCGACTGAGCCTGAGATCGCTAAAGTGCCAATTATGGTTGACTCATCAAAGTGGGAGATCATTGAAGCTGGACTGAAATGTGTTCAGGGAAAACCAATAGTTAACTCTATTTCTCTTAAAGAAGGTAAAGAGAATTTTATAGCTCAAGCTAAGTTGCTGCGTCGTTATGGCGCCGCAGTGATTGTGATGGCATTTGATGAAGAAGGCCAAGCAGATACACGTGAGCGTAAAATTGAAATTTGTACCAATGCTTATCATATTCTAGTTGATGAAGTCGGTTTTCCGCCGGAAGATATTATTTTTGACCCTAATATTTTTGCGGTTGCGACAGGTATTGAAGAACATAATAACTATGCGGTCGATTTTATTGAGGCTGTTGCTGATATCAAACGTACGTTACCTCATGCGATGGTTTCTGGCGGTGTTTCTAACGTTTCGTTTTCATTTCGTGGCAATAATCCAGTTCGTGAAGCGATCCATGCGGTATTTTTATATTACTGTTTTAAAAATGGCATGGATATGGGGATCGTTAATGCCGGTCAATTAGCGATTTATGATGATCTGTCTGATGAATTGCGCGATGCCGTTGAAGATGTAGTGCTTAACCGGCGTGATGATAGTACAGATAGATTGCTTGATATTGCCGCTAACTATCGTGATAGCGGCGTAGTTGAAGAAGATAGGACTCAGCAAGAATGGCGCAGCTGGTCGGTTGAAAAACGTTTAGAACATGCGCTGGTTAAAGGTATTACTGAGTTTATTGTTGAAGATACTGAACTAGCTCGAGCGAATGCGACTAAGCCATTAGAAGTGATTGAAGGCCCATTAATGGCGGGTATGAATGTTGTCGGAGATTTGTTTGGTGAAGGCAAGATGTTTTTACCTCAAGTGGTTAAATCTGCGCGGGTTATGAAACAAGCTGTTGCCTATTTAGAGCCTTATATCAATGCTGAAAAACAAGCGGGATATACCAATGGTAAAATTTTATTAGCCACAGTAAAAGGCGATGTTCACGATATTGGAAAGAATATTGTTGGGGTCGTATTGCAGTGTAATAACTATGAGATCATTGATTTAGGTGTAATGGTTTCGTGCGATAAAATTTTGCAGGTCGCGCAAGAACAAAACGTTGATATTATCGGTTTAAGTGGTTTGATCACGCCATCGCTGGATGAAATGGTGCATGTAGCTAAAGAAATGCAGCGACGTGGGTTTGAGATCCCGTTATTAATTGGTGGAGCTACCACCTCAAAAGCGCATACTGCGGTTAAAATTGAACAAAATTATCAGCAGCCAGTAGTGTATGTGTCTAATGCATCGCGTGCTGTAGGTGTCTGTTCCGCGCTATTATCCGAACAACAAAAGCCAGCATTTGTTGAGCGATTAGTTGCTGAGTATGATGTTGTGCGTGAACAACATACGCGTAAAAAACCACGAACTCCGCCGATTACCTTAGATCAAGCACGTGCGAATGCGGTTGCGCTTGATTGGGTTAATTATACACCGCCAGCACCAAAACAAGCGGGTGTACACACCTTTACCGATTTCCCTGTGGCTAAATTGCGTCAGTATATCGATTGGACGCCCTTTTTTATGACATGGTCATTAAGTGGTAAATATCCAACCATTTTACGCCATGAAGTTGTTGGGGTTGAGGCAACTAAGTTATTTGATGATGCTAATAAGATCCTTGATGAGATTGAGCGTACAGGGATGATCAAAGCTAATGGTGTGTGTGGCTTATTCCCAGCGAATAATATTGGTGATGATATTGAGGTTTACACTGATGAAACTCGCACCGAGGTGTTAACGGTATTGCATGGCTTACGTCAACAGACTAAAAAGTCCAAAGGACCTAATTATTGTTTATCCGATTACATTGCCCCTAAAGAAAGCGGTAAAGCCGATTGGATTGGCGCGTTTGCTGTGACTGGCGGGATTGGTGAATATGATATTGCTGATCAGTTTAAGGCCCAAGGTGATGACTATAACGCGATCATGATTCAAGCGGTGGCAGATCGATTGGCAGAAGCGTTTGCTGAATGTATGCACCAAATGGTACGCAAACAGATTTGGGGTTATGCTGCAGATGAAGATCTTAATAATGATGATTTGATCCGTGAAAAGTATCAGGGGATTCGCCCAGCACCTGGCTATGCTGCTTGTCCAGAACATACGGAAAAAGGCGCTATTTGGCAGTTATTGAATGCTGAAGCTAATACGGGAATGGTGTTAACTGAAAGTTATGCGATGTGGCCTGGTGCTGCGGTATCGGGGTGGTATTTCTCGCACCCAGATGCGCGTTATTTTGCTGTCGCGCAGATCCAACATGATCAGCTAGCAAGTTATGCCGATCGTAAAGGTTGGGATTTGATTGAAGCAGAAAAGTGGTTAGGGCCTAACCTGTAACATAATCATTAGGCTAAAATAAAAAAGGCGCAAACATTGCGCCTTTTTTGTGTTTTTACTATTGGTGCTGGTGGTTATTATTCTAACAATTGCTGATGAAGCGTAGATACGACTGACTTTGCATCGGTTTCATTAACCAAGAAACACAGATTATGTGGGCTGGCGCCATAACAAATGAGACGTAAGTTATAAGCATCAAGGGCGCCAAAAATGTGTTTAGCTGAGCCTTTGCTGTCACTCATACGATTGCCTATTAACGCTACTAACGATAACCCTTGTTCAATCTCTACTCGGCATAATTGGTTGAGTTGTTCAACGGCAGCTAACGGTAATGTCGGTGCTCCGCCGCCAGTGTCGGTTTGATCGAGCGTTAATGAAACGCTAACTTCGGAAGTGGTAATTAAATCGACTGAGATTTTATGCTCAGCCAAAATACGAAACACTTCAGCGAGAAAGCCGTAAGCATGAAACATATTAAGACTGGTTAACGTCACCATGGTTTGATTACCACGCAATGCCAATGCTCTAAATAATGGTGCTTGCTCAACGGTTTTTCGAATCCAGGTTCCCCCTTGCTGAGGGGCTTTTGATGAGCCGACAAAAACAGGAATTTGCTGTCTTATTGCAGGTACTAATGTTGATGGGTGGAGAATCTTAGCACCAAAGTTGGCCATTTCAGAGGCTTCACTAAAACTGATTTCTTTAATCGGTTTGGCTGCAGCAGTAATACGTGGATCGGTGGTGTACATTCCCGGTACATCGGTCCAGATTTCTAGAGTTGTTGCATCAACTGCTTCTGCGATTAAGGCGGCACTGTAATCGCTGCCTCCTCGACCAAGAGTGGTGGTATTACCTTGGTCATCACAGCCTATAAAACCTTGTGAAATAACAATTTGATTCGCTAATAGTGGTAACAGATGCTGTTGAGCTAATTGACGAATACGTTCAGGTTGTGGAACAGCTTTGCCAAATTGAGCATCAGTACGCATCACATTTCGAATATCAAATCGAACCGCAGTAGCACCCAATTCGATTAAAATTTGATTAAACAAATGGGTTGATAAGAGCTCACCATGGCTAACTAACTGATCGGTAAGTTGTGAAGATGGTTTAATCGCCGCTTGTGCAGCTGCAGAAGCAATATCATCTAATAACGTATCAATGGCACAGCTAACAGTCTGTGGCTGCTGTAACTGATTAATGATTTGCTGATGAATAGTAGCCAGTTGTTGTAAAAGCTGCTGGCGTAAGACGCTATCACTGATGCCGGTGGCTAATTCAACCAGTAAATTAGTCACGCCAGAGCAAGCACTAATTAAGACAATTTTAGTGTTTGGATTGGCGATAACGATGTTGGCGCTGTGGCACATTGCGGCGTAATCGGCGACACTGGTGCCACCAAACTTAGCCACAATGAGTGGATCTGTAGTTGGTGCTGGAGTAAGGCTCATTACGGTGTTCTCCCTTGATCGTAAATGCTGCAAGATAGGTTCTTTACTTCGGAAGAATTCCCGACGTCCATTGTCGAGGAGGTAATAGGCAGTAACGCGGGTAGCGGCTACCCAGAAGCTCCCCATCATAGTCAACCTGACTTAGATGACAGCCTGAAAGATTCAACTTTCATAGCCGATACACTGCGCCCCAAACACTTTGTATCTCGGCGTTACTCCCCCTCTTAATAATGTATTAGGGTTGGGCCCTACACTATTAATACCTGGGTAACGCACCTCTTCTGTAGTGAATAAACACTGTTGTTATTGAATAGGAAATGCGTCGTAGTTGTCAATTGTTAAATGATGATTTCTCGATGGTTAACAAAAAGTATGCGTGGCTAACAGGATTTTGGGTTGTTACTTGCGGCTTTGGTATTGCTCTAATACTCTGTAATAACCACAATCGAGCCATCACCTTATTGATAATAATCATGATTTAATGGAGTTGAATCTATGTCTATCACCAGTTTTATGCCCCCACAACGAATTCTTATGGGGCCGGGACCTTCCGATATTTATCCGCAAGTTTTACAAGCCTTGAGCCGACCGACAATTGGCCACCTCGATCCGTTATTTATCAAAATGATGGATGAACTTAAGCTGTTATTACAATACGCTTTTCAAACCAATAATAGCTTTACCATTGCAGTCTCAGCACCAGGTAGTGCGGGTATGGAAGCGTGTTTTGTTAATTTGGTTGAAGCTGGTGATAAGGTATTAGTTTGTCGCAATGGCGTGTTTGGCGATCGTATGCGGGAGAACGTTGAACGCTGTGGCGGTGTCGCGATCATGGTTGATAATGCTTGGGGTGAGCCGGTATCTCCTGCCTTAGTTGAGCAAGCATTACAGGCTGATCCTGAGATTAAAGTCGTTGCATTTGTGCATGCAGAAACCTCAACCGGTGCATTGAGTGATGCCAAAACAATCGCAGAAATTGCCCGTAAATATCAATGTTTAACCATTGTTGATGTGGTGACCTCATTAGGCGGCGTACCTTTGCTGGTGGATGAATGGCAACTTGATGCGGTTTATTCTGGTAGTCAAAAATGTTTATCGTGTGTGCCAGGGCTATCTCCATTGACCTTTTCTGAAAAAGCGATCGCTAAAATACAACAGCGTAAAACAGCAGTGCAAAGTTGGTTTTTGGATCAAAGTTTAGTCTTGGGTTATTGGAGTGGTGAAGGTAAGCGTAGTTATCACCATACCGCGCCGGTAAACAGTTTATATGCACTGCATGAAGCGCTAGTGCTGTTACACAATGAAGGTTTAGAGCAAGCGTGGCAACGTCATCAACGAGCTCATATTGAGTTAAAGACTGGATTGGAAGCATTAGGTATTCAATTTGTGGTTGAAGAGGCATATCGATTACCACAGCTTAATGCTGTTTATATTCCTGAGGGGGTTGATGATGCAGCGGTCAGATCAACCTTATTGGAGCGTTATAATCTTGAAATTGGTGCTGGGCTAGGCACCTTAGCTGGTAAGGCATGGCGGATTGGATTGATGGGCTATACTGCTCGCAGTGAGAATGTTGCTCTATGCCTTAAAGCACTTGAAAGCACCTTGAAATAACATTGATGATGAACCATCAATGGCAATCTTGGCTGCCATTGATGGTTTACTGTGATTATTTCGCTGATGAGACCGTCGCTATTGCTGCGCTAGGTAGCGTGATCCCCGGAAATAATTGTTGTGCCTCAGTCGCCACTTGCTCGGCTTGCGCTGTTTGACCTTGATTGTAATATGCCAGAACAAGGTTCTGATATAACGCCGGCCGTGGCCATGTTTGAGCTTTTTGGTTTGCCCACCGTACATAATCTGCAACCAGTTGGGGTTTATCTGTCGCGATCCCTAGTTGTAATTGAGTGAGGTGTAAATCCCATTCAAATCGATGTTGCCATGCCCATGGATTATTCACTTTGACCAAATAGTTGATATCAACCGGACGAGTCGTTTCAAACTTTGTTAGTAACCAACCTGAATATAAGGTGGTGATCATAAAGCTGGTGATCATGATTGGTAATGCAATTGCACTTACTTTCAGTGCCAGTATGTATTGGGTTTGATAGCGATAGTATTTGGTCGTGAGATTATCAACCCAAAAGATCAAAATAATAAAAATGATCCAATGGGTGAGTGAATGATAAAACGGATATTCTAATTGTGTGTGTAATACGATAGGGAAAAATAATCCGATTAATGCTAATTGGGTACCATTAGGCGCTTTTTTAATGCTAATAAGCACAGCAAGTGCTGCCACAATGAGTCCTAGTAACGGTACGATACCACCTTCTGCAGCCCAATAAAGTAATTCATTATGAGGGTGATCTAAACTTGGAATTCCTGCGTGTTGCTGTGACGGATCTCGTTGATGCCATAATGCGGTTTGAGTAATATATGTGGCTTCAAACTTACCATAGCCATAACCTGTTAACGGTTTAGTGGTAAACATTTCATAAGCTTGTGGCATCATTATCGAACGTTGGCTTGCTAATGTAACCCGTGCTTGTTGCGAAAAAGAACTGTCTGTTGTGCTACTTATTTGCCATGCCAATGCCATGCCTAATAATAACACTAAGCCCCACATTCGTTGTTGATATCTTGCGGCAAAACGGTGTAAATATGGCAACATCAATAATGAACCGATAATCGCACCTAACCAGCCAGTACGTGAGTTAAGCACCACTAATAGTGGAATCGTCAATACCGGCACCGCTAATAAAATCAGGTGTTGCCAAGCCCATTTACCACGATAACGCGGTAAACGTGCTAATAAATAGGCGGCGATAACCAATCCTGTGGCCAAGAAACTTGCCATCACATTGGGTTGTTGAAAAATACCATAAGGCCGATTAGCGATGATGTCATAACCAAAGCGATTATTGGTACCAAGCCATAAAAATTGGTACCAGCCAAATGTCGCTTCAATTAATACCGCGATGGTAATAAACCACAGTAAGCGTTGACGTTGGTTATGGGTAAAAACAAATTGCTGGAGACTGATAAAAAATAAAAAACCGCTCCAAAGAGCGAGTAAACGGTTTAATACAGCAAAGCCATCTGCATTCGTGTAAAACACCGGTAATGACAGTAATACACAGCAACTAAATAAAATCAGCGTCATACGAGAATAGCGCCAGACTTTTTGGCGGCAGATCTCTAATAAGCCGCAACTAATGGCAAAGCTAAATGGAATCCAGGCAGCAGCATTAAACGATAACTCAAGCCCGGAACCACCAGGATTATGCTGAAAGTAATGCATCGCAATAATAAACAATAAGCCAATACTGGCTAAGAAAAAACGTACTAAAGGTAATGGCTTAGAAATCCGTTTCTGTTCTAATTTCGTACCTTGAAGTTGTAACACTGTCATGGTGAGTCCTGAGTGAAAAAGCAAACAGGCTGACCAAAGTCAACCTGCTCATAGGGCCTAATTACGTTTTACAATTAGCGATTAAGTAATGGCTTAAGAAACCTTGCTGTATGAGAACCAGTCACCAGCGCTACCTGTTCAGGAGTACCCGTCGCGATAATTTCACCGCCACCATTACCGCCTTCGGGTCCAAGATCGATGACCCAATCCGCTGTTTTGACCACATCTAGATTATGTTCGATAACCACAATGGTATTGCCGCGATCACGTAGCTGATGTAATACGGTAAGCAATTGTTGAATATCGTGAAAATGCAAGCCAGTGGTAGGCTCATCTAAAATATATAATGTTTTTCCGGTATCGCGCTTAGATAACTCTTTAGCCAGTTTAACCCGTTGTGCTTCACCACCGGATAAGGTTGTCGCTGCTTGGCCAAGACGAATATACGATAAGCCGACATCAATTAATGTCTTTAATTTTCGTGCAATTGCTGGAACGGGTTCAAAAAATTGATGAGCATCTTCAACAGTTAGTTGTAATACTTCATCAATACTCTTGCCTTTGTAACGCACTTCTAGTGTTTCACGGTTATAACGTTTGCCTTTACAAGCATCACAAGGCACATAGACATCAGGTAAAAAGTGCATTTCTACTTTGATAACGCCATCACCTTGGCAGGCTTCGCAACGACCGCCACGAACATTGAAGCTAAATCGGCCCGCTTTATAACCGCGCGAACGAGACTCTTGAGTACCTGCAAATAATTCACGAATAGGGGTGAAAATACCAGTATAGGTCGCAGGGTTAGAGCGTGGTGTGCGCCCGATTGGGCTTTGATCAATATCGATCACTTTATCAAAATGTTCTAAATTCTCAATGTCTTGATAAGGTGCAGGCGTGCCAGTAGTTGCACCATTAAGTCGTTGGTGAGCAATTTTAAAGAAGGTGTCATTGATCAAGGTTGATTTACCTGATCCAGAAACACCGGTAATGCAAGTCAGTAACCCAACAGGGATCTCGAGGTTAACATCTTTAAGGTTGTTGCCACTGGCACCAATAAGCTTGACGGTTTTTGTAGCGTCAAATGGCACTCGTTGCTCAGGAATGGCAATTAATTTTTTACCGCTAAGATACTGGCCTGTTAGTGATTTTTTTGATTTTAGAATATCTTTAACAGTACCTTCAGCAATAATTTCGCCACCATGAACACCTGCACCAGGGCCGATATCAATCACATAATCAGCAGCGCGAATAGCATCTTCATCATGCTCTACCACAATCACCGTATTACCAAGATCACGCAGGTGGATCAGGGTTTTGAGTAGACGTTCATTATCTCGTTGATGAAGACCAATTGATGGCTCATCAAGGACATACATCACCCCCATTAAACCAGCACCAATTTGGCTTGCTAAACGGATCCGCTGTGCTTCACCGCCTGAAAGGGTATCAGCGCTGCGTGATAGGCTGAGATAATTAAGCCCAACATTGATCAAGAAACTTAAACGTTCATTAATTTCTTTTAAAATTTTGGCGGCAATTTGCGCTCGTTGACCGGTTAATGCCAATTGATCAAAGAAAGTGAAGGCGTCGTTGATACTCATTTCACAGATGTGGGGCAGATTAGTTTCACCAATAAAGACATGCCGTGCTTCTTGGCGTAAGCGTGAACCATGGCAGCTGGCACAAGGTTTGGTTGAGACAAATTTAGCCAGTTCTTCACGGACAGAATTGGATTCTGTTTCGTGATAACGGCGCTCCATATTATTTAAAATACCTTCAAAAGGGTGACGACGAACGGTAATGTCACCGCGATCATTAATGTACTTAAATTCAATATCCGTAGTGCCTGAGCCTGAAAGGATTAAGGTTTTTATTTTTTTCGGCAGGGTATCGAATGGGGCTTCAACATCAAATTTAAAATGTTCTGCTAATGATTTTAGCATTTGGAAATAGTAAAAATTACGCTTATCCCAGCCGCGAATAGCGCCACCGGCTAAACTCAGTTCACCATTTTGTACCACTCGCTCAGGATCAAAGTATTGTTGTACTCCTAAGCCATCACAGGTGCCACATGCGCCGGCTGGGTTATTGAATGAGAACAATCGAGGTTCAAGCTCTTGCATGCTATAGCCACAATGTGGGCAAGCAAAGTTAGCCGAAAAAACTTGTTCAGTTGAGTCACCGGTAGTCATTGGTGCAATGATAACCGTACCACCAGAAAGCTCAAGTGCGGTTTCAAATGATTCAGCTAAGCGTAACTGTAGATCATCACGGACTTTAAACCGATCGACCACCACTTCAATGGTGTGTTTTTTATGAAGTTCTAATGTTGGTGGATCAGAAAGATCACACACTTCACCATCGATACGCGCACGAATATAACCTTGAGCGGTAAGGTTAGCGAGAGTTTTTACATGCTCGCCTTTACGATCTTTGACGATCGGTGCTAGCAGCATAAGCTTACTGCCTTCATCCATAGCCAACACTTGATCAACCATTTGACTGACGGTTTGTGCTGCAAGAGGAGCATCATGAATGGGACAGCGAGGTTCACCTACACGTGCATAGAGCAAGCGTAAATAGTCATAAATTTCAGTAATGGTGCCAACGGTTGAGCGCGGGTTATGCGAAGTTGATTTTTGCTCAATAGAAATTGCAGGCGATAAGCCCTCAATGTGATCAACATCGGGCTTTTCCATTAATGATAGAAATTGACGAGCATAAGCCGATAGTGATTCGACATAGCGGCGTTGACCTTCAGCATATAAAGTATCAAATGCTAACGATGATTTTCCCGAACCAGATAAGCCCGTGATAACAACGAGCTTGTCGCGAGGAATGGAAATATTGATGTTTTTAAGATTATGAGTGCGCGCACCCTGTACTTCGATGTAATCCATACCAATCACTATTCTTTTGCTAGATTGTAAGTGACTAGTATTTCATAGCCGCTTTTAATGAGCAAAAGATACTGATACTGAATAAAAACACAGTAGCGCTAATAAAAAAAATCCCGCTTTAAAAAGCGGGATTGTTTATATATTTGGTTTGTTTACTTTTTGCTAGTTTGTTGTGTAGCTAGCTTTAAAGATTGCTCTTTCTTATAAACGTTTTCGTAGCAGTAGTTTGTAGCTTCAATGTAACCATCAACGCTACCACAGTCAAAACGCTTACCTTTAAATTTAAATGCAAGTACACAACCAGATTGTGCTTGTTTTAGTAGGGCGTCAGTAATTTGGATTTCGCCGCCTTTACCTGGTTCTGTTTCTTCAATGATATCAAAAATATCAGGTGTTAGAATATAACGACCGATAATTGCAAGGTTGCTTGGCGCTGTACCTGGCTCTGGCTTCTCTACCATGTTATCAACACGGAATAGATCATCACGAATCATTTGGCCTGCGATTACACCGTATTTATGGGTATCTTCTTCTGGTACTTCTTCAACAGCAACGATAGAACAACGGAATTGCTTGTAAAGTGCAGCCATTTGAGCCAATACGCCTTGCTCTTCGTTTACACAAAGGTCATCGGCAAGTACTACAGCGAAAGGTTCGTTACCTACTAGTTCACGACCCATAAGGATTGCATGACCTAAACCTTTCATTTCACCTTGACGAATGTAAGTGAAGTGAGCTGAATCAATTACGCGACGGATATCAAATAATAGCTCTTCTTTATTAGTACCGCTGATTTGGTGTTCTAGCTCGTAATTTTTATCAAAGTGATCCATTAAGGTGTTTTTACCACGACCAGTAACGATACACATACCGTTCATGCCTGCTTCAATCGCTTCCTCAACACCGTATTCAATCAAAGGCTTGTTTACAATTGGCATCATCTCTTTTGGCATTGACTTCGTTGCAGGAAGAAATCGTGTGCCGTAGCCCGCTGCTGGAAATAGACATTTCTTGATCATAGTGTTTCCTAGATTTTATGTAATTAATTGTGAGCGTAGATTGAAATCTTACCGCTAATTTCGTTAGTGAGAATTAACAAAACAATCATTATTATTGTTTTGTTAATTCCTAATCGCATCGTAATGTTAGAGATTTTAAACAATAAATCAACTTAATATCATCGTTGTTCTCGCAAAATATAACAATAAATCAAATATGTATAATCTTTAATTATTAACCATAATGACAATTCTTATATTCATGCTCAAAGTCTGGTTCATATTATAACAGCCATGATATTTACTTTATATTTAGGTGTTATTTATTTTTAATATAGTTACTATTACCTTTAATATTATTTTCAATAATTCTTCGGTTAAATTAAACGTTCAACATTGATGATATAGTTTGATCCCGAGTAGTATATATATTAAAACCATTGAAGTGTCATAAAAATGACAGTTTTGATGTTGGTTCAATTGTCAGAGTTGTCTTATATAAATATTGGTTATATTCACAATGCTATTTAGTTGTATTTTGTATGTATAATTGCGTGCTGT
Organism: Photobacterium aquimaris; assembly: GCF_002954455.1. GTDB lineage: Bacteria > Pseudomonadota > Gammaproteobacteria > Enterobacterales > Vibrionaceae > Photobacterium > Photobacterium aquimaris. The sequence goes on along the minus strand of NZ_MSCC01000001.1, from coordinate 2,484,495 downwards.
AACCTACTTTGGCGCTATGCCTTGACCTTGCTGACATGATAAACTGCGTGATTAAGTATAAACTTTGACTAAGCGGCTATTAACACCCAATACCGTCGCTATCAGCTTTGGAGTGAACTATGGCCAGTCGTGGCGTAAATAAAGTTATTCTAATCGGTAACTTAGGAAATGATCCTGAAATTCGTTACATGCCTAGCGGTGGTGCAGTAGCTAATATTACTATTGCAACCTCTGAGTCTTGGCGTGATAAATCTACCGGTGAGCAACGTGAAAAAACAGAGTGGCACCGTGTAGCATTGTTTGGCAAATTAGCAGAAGTTGCTGGTGAGTACTTACGTAAAGGTTCACAAGTGTACATCGAAGGCCAATTACAAACACGTAAATGGCAAAACCAACAAGGCCAAGATCAATACACGACTGAAGTCGTTGTTCAAGGCTTTAATGGTGTTATGCAGATGTTAGGTGGTCGTAACGGTGGCGCACCTATGGGTGGTCAACAACAGCAGAACCAAGGTAATTGGGGTCAGCCTCAACAACCTGCTGCTGCGCCACAGCAAAATTATGCACCACAGCAGCAACAGCAACCAGCACCGCAGCAGTCTGCTCCACAGCAACCGCAGCAGCAATATAATGAGCCACCAATGGATTTTGACGACGATATTCCATTCTAGCTCTTATATAAATTAAAAGTATAATAATAATTACTTTTAAATATAGAGAATAATACTAACCCAGCACTAGTGCTGGGTTTTTTGTGTCAAAAATAAAAAACCTAAGTTAAACTATTAATATTATTCTTATGGTTTATCTTGTTATATTTATGAAACGTTTAGATATCGTTATTACCTTTTTATTATCTTTATTGCTTACTATTGGTGTTGGTTATAATGGTAATCAAATACTTGTAGTAACTAGTAGCTTATTTTTAGCATTAATTTTATTGTCATCTAAACGTTGGCTAAAATGGGTAGTTATATTTCCAATTGGTTTAATTGCGACATTATACTTTCAATCAGGTTATATTTATGGACATCCAAATATAGGCATTATTGCATCATTACTTGAAACCAATAAACGTGAAAGTATTGAATTTTTATTAGCAGTTCCAGCAAAGGTGTGGGGTCTTAATGCCATTTTACTGTTCTTATTTTGTTACTATTTAATACAGATTAAGTTTGTTTTTCAATGGCATAAATCGGCTATTTTATTAGGTATTGTTTGTTTTTATTTTTCATCTTTAAGTGTGTTTATTAATCATATTTACATTAGTAGTGTGCACTATATTGCTCAAATGAAGGCAATTCAAAAAAGTATTCACCAACGTGCTGATTGGACGATATTAAGTGCTAAACCAAAGTATAAGAATTATGTATTAATCATTGGTGAGAGTATGCGTAAGGATTATATGTCGGCTTACGGTTACCCAATTAATACCACACCATTTTTAGCTCACACTCCCGCAATCTTGGTCAATGGTTATTTGTCGACAGCCTCTCATACCGCAGTGTCATTACCGCGAACACTCGCGATCAGTCATGGACTAGATTTACACCCAGTTAATAATATTATTACTCTGGCTAATGCTGCCAAGATGAAAACAATATGGTTATCAAATCAAGGTTTTATTGGAAAATATGATACCGCTGTGTCAGCAATTGCTGTACATGCAACCGAAAAACAATTTTTGAAAAAAGGCAATTTTCTCACTAATAATACCAGCGATTACGCCTTATTACCGTTATTTAAGCAGGCATTAGCGCAGCCTTATCAGGGCTCAAAATTAATTGTGGTGCATATTATGGGATCACATGAGAATTTTTGCGATCGAATTAAAAAAGATATTTATGGACTTAAAGATAAAGATTTATCTTGTTATTTATCTACTTACAATCAAACAGATAGTATTATTAAAACCATAGTAAATGATTTAAAAACCACTCAAGAAAGTTATTCATTATTTTATTTTTCTGATCATGGCTTGAATAATGTCAGTACAGTTAAAGGGCAGACTCAATTAGTACATGGCGATTTATATAAGCAAAATTATGAAGTGCCATTGATTGAAATAGCCAGTGATATTAAGCAGCATATTAAAGTGAACAAAAAAATTAGTGCGTTTGATTTTATGTCTATTTTCTCGCATTGGATCGGCGTTAAAACGGCGCAACTACCAGCCTTTAGTATTTATCAAGCTCCTCAAGAGAAGAGCATTCAAGTATTAAGCGGTAATCAAATGGTGCCCTTTAGCCGCTTGAAAAATGATCCTGATGAAATTATTAAGCACCATTAACTGTCATTATCTGAGATTAATCTTGAGTGTAGAATGCTGGCAGGATTTGTGATGATTTTTGTTTAATAAAATCAATAAATAACTTCGTTTTTACATGGTGATAATTTAATTTTGGATAATAAGCATAAATGGCATCTGTGGGTTGCTTTAAGGTTGGCAATACCGGTACCAGTAAGTCATTATCCAATTCGCGCTTGATAGTTTGGCTGCTGGTTAAAATCAGCCCCATGCCAGCAACAGCGCCAGCAACCAGCACTTCTGGATTAGTGGTAATAAAATTGCCTTGTAATCGTAAGCGTTGATTATTTTCAAAGGTATGATCTTGTTGGTGGTTTTGTTCACCAAATAACAGGTAATTATGTTGGCATAATTGTTCTGGAGTGGTGATTGGCAGATTATTCTCAAGGTAAGCTGGTGCGGCGTAGAACCCATTTTGGTAGCTCAATAGCTTAGTCGCAATATAACTACAAGAATTAAATTCGGTGATCTCACGGCTGATAAATACATCAAGGTTAAGATCAGGAAGTTGGCCTGCCGTGACAGTATGAAGCTCAATTTTTATTTTTGGGTAACATTGACTGAATTCTGTTAAGTAATTGACTAATAAACGGCTACCAGTGGCAAGAGGTGCACCAAGACGTAATATGCCTCCAACTTCACCATAGGTTGCCGTTGTTTCTGCTAACATTTGTTGCCAATCATTAACTAATAAGGCGCTGCGTTGGTAAAATAATTGACCAGCATCAGTCATGGTTAAGTGGCGAGTGGTACGTTTTAAAAGTTGGACCCCAAGCTGTTTTTCTAACCAAGATAAGCGTTTTGATAATGCTGAACTTGATGTATTGAGCTTATTTGCAGCTTGCGCTAATGAACCATGTTCTACTACGGTAATAAAACTATTGGCACAGGTGATCCAATCCATAAACGTATTATTCCCTTGTTACAATATTATTAATCGATTAACGGGTCTAATGTAGCGTATGCTTAGCGACGAGAAAATGATTAAGATCGTTTTGATCTCTTACATATTGATATTAATGGCATATGTGAAATAAGGATGCTATGAGAAAAGCCTCAAGGATGAAGTTAACAAATCGCTTAGTTGCCTTTGTTACCATGATCGTGATTTGCGCGATTTTAGTTATTTTTATTGGTGGTGCATTGAGTTTTCGTAAACTCGGCCAAAACGCATTAGTGCACTACCTTGACGGTGTGGTGAGTGTCATCGATCAAGAGATTTTTGAGCCTCAAGGACCGCAGGCGTTGTCTCGTTGGCTGCCTACATTGCTTAAAGCTAGTAATGTGGTGACATTAACAGTTACTGATAATAATAATCAGATTTTTGATTTTAAAAGTGATCAAGTCGTTCCTGATCCTAATGTCCTTTATCGACACCAATATAAATTACCTTCACATGCTAATTATCAAGTCACAATCACAGCTATTCCGCTTTATAGTGAATTTACCTATTCACTTGGAGCAATGTCTTCGATTTCTTTAGCGATGTTGATTGTTATTCTTGGCTTGGTGCGAGGAGTGCATTGGCTTCGAACTCAGCTCTATGGCTCTGAATTATTAGAAGAGCGTGGGCGAATGATTTTGGCAGGTAGGGTTGAACAATACGCACAAGGCAATGATTATGAATGGCCTGCAACGGCAAGTTTGGCGCTTGATCAATTAATTGGTGAACTGAAAGATGCCCGCCAAGAACGGAGTCGATTTGATACTTTTATTCGCACCCATACTTTTTTAGATCAATTAACCGGTACTGCTAATCGAGTGTTGTTTGATAGTCGTTTACAGTCGATGGTACAAGATCAAGATAATCATGGGGCGGTGATCTTATTACGCTTAAGTGACTGGGATGAACTGTGTGCTCAGCAAGGAAGAACTGTTGCCGAAGAGTTATTACAAGACATCAGTGTGATCCTCTCTAATTTTATTCAGCGTTTTCCTGATACGGTATTAGCTCGTTATTTTGATGCTGAATTTGCGATTCTGATTCCCCAACAGCCAGCCAAAGAAATTAAACTTTTTACCAATCAATTATTAAATGCTGTCGAGCGGTTATCACCTCCGGCACCGATGGAAAAAGATAATTGGTGTCATATTGGGGTCACTTATTTTCATAGTGGTGATCGCCGTGGCCGAATCATGGATGAAGTTGATACAGCTTTACGTAGTTCACAGTTACAAGGTGCAAATAATTGGAATAGCTTTACCAAAGATCATCAATGGGATAAGTCGCGTGGTAATGTTCGCTGGCGTACTCTGATTGATAAAACACTGCTACAAGGTGGACCATTATTATATCAACAGCCAATTATTATGGCGGCTAATGATCAAGTCATGAGCTACGCCTTACTTGCGCGAATAAAAGATGATAATGGCGATATTATTAAAGCATCGAATTTTATGACAGCGGTAGAACAAGTCGGTTATTCAGTGCGTTTTGATCGCGCAGTGATCAGCCAAACCTTGATGTTGCTTAAGCAACAATCTGCTATCAATAGTTATGCGGTTAATGTTACGACTGTTAGTTTACGTGACAAAAAGTTTGTTAAATGGCTACGGGATGAGTTATTGCAATTACCGCGTCCGGTATTGAATCGATTATTGTTTGAAGTATCAGAAAATATGTTAGTGAAACATCTAGATGCGATACGGCCAGTGTTGCGGGTGTTAACTGGCCTTGGCTGTAAGCTGGTGGTTTCAAAAGCAGGTCGAACGATTGTTAGTACGTACTATATTAAAGATATTAAAGCTGATTATATTAAATTACATCGTGGCTTAGTGCGTGATATTCATCAGCGTCAAGAAAATCAATTATTTGTTAGAAGTATGCTTGGTGCATGTGCCAACACTGATGCTCAAGTTATTGCGGTTGGGGTTGAGTCGAATAAGGAATGGCGAGTCTTACAACAGCTAGGTGTTGTCGCGGCTCAAGGTCGATTATTTGCTGCTGAGCAACCAATAGTGCGTGAGCCCAATGCCTAAAGGGGATGATGCTGAACATGTTAACATGATAGTTATCATTTAAAGTGATGTAGATCTGACATTTGATACATTAATATTGTGAAATAAAGACTCTTTACCTAAAGTGCAGAGCTGTTATTTGGCTCTAACTTTTGGCTTGTTTTTATCATGATTCAACGCTTATTTGCTTGGTTTCTTACCCACAAAAAGCCCTCACTTAATGCCGCAATTACTTTATTTTCTGACACCGTTGTTGTAGTTGTTGGTAGCGAAGCCGATATTGTTGTTGATTCCATATCAATAGCCTCGACTACTGAATGGCCAACTGCGATTGAAATGTTGATCACTAAGCATCAATTAACTGGGGCTCAAGTTGCAGTTATTTTAGGCCAAGGTTTATACCAAAGCTTATTGATAGATAAACCTGAATTGAGCAGTGATGAGCTAGCATTAGCGCTGCCTTATTTGGTTAAAGATTTAGTCAATGAAGCGCCTGAAGATATCGTCGCTGATGGTTTTAGCTGCCTACAAAACGATCGGCTACAGGTATTTGTTAGTACTCGCCAACAACTGAATAAGATTATTGCAGCCTGTAAATCAGCAGGATGTAATGTCGGTTGCGTGACGGTTGAAAGTGTGGTTTGGAGTGAGTTCACGGCAGATAATCGTAGCCAATTAGTGGTACATCGCCATGGTAATGGTAACCTGCAATTAACCGCCTTTAGCCAACATAAATTATTTTTTCAACGCCAATTACGAGGCTTTGACGTCTCGTTGGTGGCGATGGCAAATACTGATGCTCAATCCTTACAACTTGATAGTTTGGCGTTAGAGCTTCAACGTTCGTTGGATTTTGTTAGCGCTCAGCTGCGTGATAATCCAATTAGTCAGCTATTAATCAGTTGTGATAATGATGATAACAACCAATTAGCGCAGGCATTAAATGATCGTTTAAATGTCACTGTTAAAGCTCTCGTTCCACCTCAACCATCTTTAACCTCAACCGCGGCACGTGTTACGTGGGCTGGCCTTAAGCAAGGCTTTGACTCTGCAATTAATCTTTATTCTCAACACCTACAACCTAAGCGTCAATGGTTAACACTTAATAATATGTTGCTAAGTTGGCTAGCCTTGACTGTACTCATCGCGACAGTCAGTGGTTGTTATAGCTTTAAATCGCGTCAATTAGCGCCTGAAATTGTGTCCAATAACGCACAGTTAACTGCGGCACAAACTGAATTAGCACTAATTCAAAAGCAACTGTTACTGCATATTGTAAGCCCGATAAAGCATCAACGTGTCAGTGTATTAGAGCAAGAAATTAGTGCTAAGCAAGCAACATTGAAAGCTGTTGCCAATCATGATGCTAGTTTATTGGTTGGTTATGGTGAAGTGTTAACCCAACTTGCCGCAGCGGCATCAACCGATATCGCGATTGATCGTATTTCAATTTCAGCTGATGGTATGAATGTCAATGGTAGCGCTCGTATACCTGATGCTGTACCACGATGGTTAAGCACATTTAATCGTTATTCAACTTTGGCTGAGCGCCGATTCCAGTTATTGACTATTGATCGTGATGATAGCAATCAGGTTAGATTTAGTTTGCAAGCTCAACGTCTACAAGGGATAAATTAATGAAGTTGACGTGGAGTGAATATCAACAAAAATTCAGTAATTTATCATCACGTGAGCAATGGCTGATTGCGATATCAGGTTGGGTAGCAATTGGTTTTATTGGTGTATTTATGGTGTTAGAACCACAATGGTTGCAGTTAAAAAGCCAAACCAATAGTGTCCAGACGACAGCTAATAATGTGATCGCAACCTGTAATAAAATTACCCAATTACAACGTCAATTAACTCAGAATCCTAATCAAAAGATAGAAGCTCAAATCGTGCAACTGGATCAGCAAAATAGGGTGTTGATAGCAGAACTACAACATAAAGTTGGGCGTTTAGTTTCTCCTACTCAAATGACCAGTGTGCTTGAGCAAGTATTGGGTCACAGTCAAGCGTTGCAGTTACAAACCATGGTGTCATTACCTGCCGCTCAGTTAATGGATGGTGATGATCAGGGATATTATATACATCCATTACGAATGACATTTAAAGGTAAATACTTTGATGTTGTTGGCTATTTAACTCAACTTGAAGCGTTACCTGTGCAGTATTATTGGCGTAATTTAAACTATCAAGTGACTCAGTATCCATGGGCGAATATTGAGCTTGAACTGTATACATTAGGCGAAACTAAGGACTTTATTGGTGGTTAAATATCTCGTTACTGGTGTCGGGCTTAGTGGTTTATTGTTTGCGGTAAATATACATGCTCAGCAAGATCCTACTGCGCCATTAGGGTGGCAAAAAAAAACATCATCAGTCACCGTTTCTGCTCCCTTATTACCACAATTACAGAGTGTTATTTGTGATGCCCAAGCTTGCCGAGCGACGTTAAGTGGTAAAAGTGTCACCGTTGGCAGCGTTATTAGAGGCTATACCGTCAGTCGAGTCAGTGATAGTTCAGTGGTATTAACCCGTAATCAAAAGCAGTGGCAATTGTCACTGTTTAGCACAAACATAAAGCAGTGAAGGGCCATAAAAAATGCAACGTATCATACTTGGTGCAGTTATCGCTTCATTAGTGGGGTGTTCAACTCAAATGGGACATCAGTCGCCAGTTGCTATTAAACAAGCACTTAATCAAGCTGCTAATGATGCGGTTAGTCAACCTGCGTTTGAGCTGCCTGCTGCGGTTAATAATGATCTGATGCCAACATTAGAGAGTCATGACTTGCAATCACATCAAGCGCTTGAAAAACGTTTTCGTGTTAATGCACGTAATGTTGATGCCAATGCATTTTTTTCAAGTCTAGTCCAAGGCACGCCGTTTAATATTGTGATTCATCCAGGTGTTAACGGTCTGATCAGCTTGCAATTAACAGATGTCACTCTCGATGAAGTATTGGATGTTGTCGATGATGTTTATGGCTATAGCATTACGCGTAAAGGCAATATTATTCAGGTGTTTCCCGCAACATTGCGTACCGATATCATTACTGTCGATTATTTGCAATTGCAACGTCAAGGGGTGTCATTAACCTCGATTACTACCGGCTCTATCGCTAATAGTCGTAATGAAAACTCAAACTTAGATGATAGTGGTGATACTGCGACAGAAGGAGTGAGTACCACTACGGGGGGCACAACCATTAAGACCCGTTCTGAGAGTGATTTTTGGCAACAATTAGAAAAAGTCGTTCGTGGCATGATTGGACATGGTGATGGTCGTAATGTGATGGTATCACCGCAAGCTGGCTTGATTTCGGTGCGTGCATTTCCAAATGAATTACGTGAAGTAAAACAATTTCTGGGAATTTCACAGCAGCGGTTAGTACGTCAGGTGGTATTAGAAGCCAAGATCATGGAAGTAACGCTTAATGATAGCTATCAGCAGGGCATTAACTGGCAAAATATCACCCGCAGTATTGGCGGCACCAATATTGTAGTGGGGACAACGCCGATTGTTGATGCTAGTGCCATTGCAGCATTGCCTGGTGGTAACGTGATTTCAAATCTATTAGGCGGACAAACAAATATCACCATTAGTGATGGTAATTTCACCTCTGTACTGAGTTTTCTTGAAACTCAAGGTGATCTTAATGTGTTATCAAGCCCACGGGTGACAGCGGCTAATAATCAAAAAGCAGTGATCAAAGTCGGTGGCGATGAATATTTTGTCACCAATGTTTCAAGTAGTAATGTTTCTGGTGATAACAGTACTGCTGCACCTGATATTGAATTAACGCCCTTTTTCTCTGGTATTTCACTGGATGTGACCCCGCAAATTGACGATCAAGGCGGAGTGTTATTACATGTTCACCCTGCGGTGGTTGATATTAAAAATGAAATCAAAGCGGTTGATTTAGGTGAAAAGTTTGGTGTTTATCAATTGCCATTAGCCAAAAGTACCATTCGTGAATCTGATTCTATTATTCACGCTCGTAGTGGTGATGTGGTGGTCATTGGTGGTTTGATGAAAACCGCGATGACAGATCAAGTATCAAAAGTCCCCTTGCTTGGTGATATTCCTGTGGTGGGTAATCTGTTTCGGAATATTAATAAAGTGAAGCAAAAAACCGAATTGGTGATTTTATTAAAGCCAACCGTGATCAGTGATCAAACCTGGCAACAAGAGATCGAACGCTCGCGAACATTGGTTAATGAATGGTTTCCGGAACCTAAATAACTGATGTATTTATCGCATTTCGGGTTTAAACAAGCACCGTTTTCATTAACCCCTAATACAGCCTTATTTCATGCTTTACCAACCCATTTAACCGCTATCGAGACTGTGCTAGCTGGGTTGGCGATGGGCGAAGGAATAATGCAGTTATCTGGTGAAGTGGGAACGGGAAAAACCCTCGTTTGTCGTATGTTGATCAATCGATTACCCCCTCGGTATGATTTGGTTTATTTACCGACACCTGCTCAGTGTGGACTTAGTTTACAGGTGGCATTAGCCGATGAGTTAGGGATTAATATCGATACAGAACAGCATCGACTAACAGTTGATATTCATGACCAATTATTGCACCGCAAAGCCAAAGGTCGCGCGGTGGTGGTGGTGATCGATGAAGCACAAGCATTGACTGATGATGCGCTCGAAATGATCCGTTTATTGGGTAATATTGAAACAGAATCAGAAAAATTACTTCATATCGTGTTAATTGGACAGCCTGAACTCGATCAACGCTTAGCTGCGCATCAGTTACGTCAATTGCAACAACGGATCACTTTTCGAACGACGTTATTAGCGTTAAATGAGGCTGAAGCTGTGGCTTATATTGAACATCGATTATCGGTTTCTGGTTGCCATTCTCAGTTATTTTCCATCGCTCAATCGCGCGCGATTTGGTTTGCCAGTGGCGGTATTCCAAGGTTGATTAATCAATTGGCACATAAAGCCTTATTAGCGGCTTATAGCCACCAACGGCAATGTATTTGTCGACAAGATATTAATATTGCGATTGCTGATACTGTGGCAGCTCGACAATCAAGTCGGTTGTGGTGGCAATGGCTGAGATGGAAATATTTATGAGTGAGCTAAATCGTCGCCTGAGTGCTTTAGCACAACAACAGCCCCATGCTGCAGATATAGCATTAGAGCCTGCAATGATAAAACCGATACCGACTCATCGTCATCGCACTGTTGTGGCGATCATTATGGGATTGTTAGTGATAGCAATAATTATCATGTTTAGTAAAAGCTGGCACCAATCTGTGGCTGTGACGACGAAAAAAATAGCGGTTATATCACCACCTGAGGTGGCCCCAATACCAGCAACGAGGTCGGTAAAACCAGCCGTTGTGGTGGCACCAATTACATCAGTCACACCCAATGTTGCCGTAACGGATGTGAAATCATCCTTAGTTGAGTTGCCCATTGCAGAGTCTGCGTTTGAAACATTAGAGATTGAACAAGAGCTTGCCAGTTCATATGAGCAAGGCTACGACAATGGTTATCAACATGCATTAGCAGAGCAACAATCAGTCAAAAATATCACTGTTGCGTCGCTGCCAGCTGTGAAGCCAGAGCCAAAACCATTACCCAGTCGATTATCGATTCAAACTGTGGCGTTAACAGCATCACAATTGGCAGATGTTGAATACCGTAAAGCACAAAAAGCATTGCGTCAGGCAAATAGCCGCCAAGGGATCATCCATCTTGAAGCGGCATTAAAGTATCGTCCGCAATGGGTGACGGCAAGGCAAAAACTGGCAGCATTATATTATGGCCGTGGGGATGATCGCCAAGCGGTGACGATATTACAGCAAGGATTACAGTTGCAACCTAACAATACCGAATTACGGTTAACATTAGCTAAATTGCTGGTTAATGAACAACAACAGCAAGCAGCATTTGTGGTCTTACAGCAACCAAAGAATGTTGATTCAGTGGCTTTTTTAGCAATGCGAGCAGGATTGGCGCAGCAGTTAAATCATACCGGGCTAGCCCTTGCGAGCTATCAACAATTGTTACGTCATGATGTAACGGACGGTCGCTGGTGGTTAGGATTAGCCATTGCTCAAGAGCGCAATCAGCAGCCAACGTTAGCATTAGCTTCTTATCGTAACGGATTAACTCACGGTGGGCTGTCGTCAGCGTCACAACAATTTATTCAGCAACGTATCATGGCGCTACAAACGCAAAGGAGTTAGCAAATGCAAATTCGATTACGTAAACGTTTAGGTGATCTGTTGGTGGATGAGCACATCATTGAACAGCAGCAGTTGGATCAAGCCCTGAATCAACAACAAATCACCGGGCGTAAGCTCGGTGATACCTTAATTGGAATGGGATTTCTGAGTGAACAACAATTGTTGCAATTTTTAGCGCAGCAATTAGATATTCCGTTGGTCGATTTGACTCGAATTGTGGTTGATAGTGAGGTGGTGAGTTTACTGTCAGAGGTTCACGCACGCCGTTTACGCGCTTTAGTGATCAGCCGTCGTGGTGAGGTAGTACGAGTTGCGATGAGTGATCCCGCCGATCTGGCGATGCAAGAAGCGCTGCTTAACCAATTACAGAACTATCAAGTTGAGTTTGTGATTGCACCAGAACGACAGTTGATCACCGCTTTTGATCGTTACTATCGTCGCACCAAAGAAATTGCCTCGTTTGCTGAACAACTCAACGCAGAGCATCAAAGTCAACAGCATTATGGGTTTGGGTTTGATGATCAAGATAATGATGAAATGACAGTGGTAAAGCTGATCAATTCATTGTTTGAAGATGCGTTACAAGTTGGTGCCTCAGATATTCATATTGAACCGGATGAAAATGTGCTGCGTATACGGCAGCGTATTGACGGTGTTTTGCATGAAACCTTATTGAATGAAAGCAGTGTTGCATCAGCATTGGTTCTACGACTTAAGCTCATGAGCGGGCTTGATATTTCAGAAAAACGTTTACCACAAGATGGACGTTTTAATATCAAAGTACGCGAGCATTCAGTTGATATTCGATTATCGACAATGCCAGTCCAATATGGTGAATCGGTGGTAATGCGACTATTGGATCAATCCGCAGGTATTCTCGATCTCGATCATATTGGTATGCCAGCTGATCTTTTAGTACGTATTCGACGCCAATTAAAGCGCCCTCATGGCATGATTTTAGTTACCGGACCTACAGGATCGGGTAAAACCACGACCCTATATGGTGCGCTTAACGAACTTAATGTAGCGGGTAAAAAATTAATTACCGCAGAAGATCCGGTTGAATATCGCTTACCGCGAGTGAATCAGGTTCAAGTAAATAATAAAATAGGGCTAACGTTTTCATCGATTTTACGGACTTTTTTACGTCAAGATCCCGATGTGATTTTAGTCGGTGAAATGCGTGATCAAGAAACGGTTGAAATTGGATTACGGGCGGCATTGACTGGCCATTTAGTACTCTCAACATTGCATACCAATAATGCGATAGATAGTGCCTTACGTATGATTGATATGCAGGCACCTGGCTATCTGGTTGCTAGCGCCGTAAGGGCTGTATTAGCACAGCGGTTAGTACGCCGAGTATGCCGCGATTGTTCTCAAGTTGCAGTATTAGAAGATGAACAGCAACTGTGGCTACGATCGCGTAATTTTAGTGATGATCATCGTGCACTTAAGTTCGGGCAGGGCTGCCAAAGCTGTAATTTTACTGGTTATAAAGGTCGTATCGGGGTGTTTGAGTTATTAGAAATTGATCAACCGATGATGGATGCCTTGCGTAATAATAATGCGGTACTGTTTAGCCAAATAGCTCGCGCCAGTGATGGCTATAAGCCATTGGTTGAGTCGGCAATGGCGATGGCATTGGCGGGAGTAACCAGTTTAGATGAAGTGATGTTGTTAGCCGAAGGTGATTTTAATGATTGTCGAATTGGGTTGCCTGTAAATGAAACACTTTAGTTATCGTGGTCGTAATACGCAAGGTAAGATTTTGCGCGGTAAACTCGACGCTGTTACTCAATCAGTGGCTGCCGATCAATTGCTACGCCAAGGTGTTATTCCGTTAGAGATCACACCGACAACGAACAATAAGTACTCATCATTTTCGCTGAATGATTTATGGCAGCGTCAGTTACCACTTGAAGTCTTAGTGATTTTTTGTCGTCAATTATACAGCTTAACTAAAGCTGGCGTACCATTGTTACGGGCTTTTAAAGGTTTAGAACAAAGCACCAATCACCCATTATTACGCTTAACTTTAGCTGAGGTAGCAGCGGAGTTAACTAATGGATATTCGTTATCGTCTGCAATGAAGCAACATCCACGAGTTTTTTCTGATTTGTTTGTGTCGATGATCCATATTGGTGAAAATACTGGTCGCTTGGATCAGACTTTGTTGCAGTTAGCTAATTATTATCAACAAGAAATGGATACTCGGCGTCAAATAAAATCAGCTATGCGCTATCCAATGTTTGTGATGGTGGCGATTGGATTGGCACTGGTGGTGTTAAATACGCAAGTCATTCCACAGTTTGCTGGTATGTTTGCGCGTTTTGGAGTCGATTTACCGTGGCCAACCAAAGTGTTGATTAGTACTTCTAACGTGTTTGTTAATTATTGGCCGCTAATGATTATTTTGGGGGGGGCAACATGGGGAGGTATTCGTCTGTGGCGCAATACAGTTACAGGTCAGCAGCGGTGGGATCTGTGGCGACTACGAGTACCGATTGTTGGCAGTATTGTTAATCGTGCGTTGATGGCACGTTTTTCACGTACTTTTGCATTAATGGTACGAGCGGGATTACCACTCAATCAAGCCTTAAAAATGGCCGCTGAAGCATTAGATAATCGTTTTTTAGAGCAGCGGTTATTGGACATGAAATTGGGGATTGAAAGTGGTTCAAGTATTGCCTCCACTGCGGCAAAGACGGAAATTTTCACACCGTTAGTGTTACAGATGATCGCAGTCGGTGAAGAAACGGGTCAAATTGATGATTTGTTATTAGAAGCGGCCGATTTTTACGAGCGCGAAGTTGATTATGATCTCACCACTCTCACTGCGCGTATTGAGCCACTATTATTATTAGTGGTATCGGCAATGGTGTTATTACTGGCGCTGGGTATTTTCTTACCGATGTGGGGAATGCTGGACGTCGCTAATGGTGGCTGATATTTATAAAACATAGTGTCTTCATGTTATTTTTTAATTGACTAAAATATTAATTTACTACTAATCATTATATTAACTATTTAATTGATGGTTAATGTTAAATATAACATCTCTGTTATTCCAAAATGGAATTTAAATAATATTAATAGGTATTTTACTGTAAGTTTTCTATTTTAAATTAAATAGTTACAAAAAAATGCTGGCAATATTTTGACAAGGTGAGAAAATATTCAGATAGATTTTTGACAGTTTATTTTGTTAGGAATAACTATTGTCAACCCAACATAAGAGCTGGTCATTTATTGAATTAATTATTGTGATGGCCATGATTAGTTTATTAATCGCCTTCGCGTTACCACGACTGATTAATATTATTCAGCAAGCTAAACAAGCCGCTATTGTAACTATTAGTGGTAATTTTTCGACGGCGGTTATTTCTGCGCGAATGCAATGGGAAGCCGACAGTCGTCCTCAAATAGCTAATGATAATAATATTGTTAATTATGATGGTAGTGTTTTTAAATTAACGTCAACCACAATCAAGCAGTCAGCATTGATTGGTTATCCGTTTGCATTGTTAACCAGTAAGACCGCTAACGTTAGTCAAATAACGGCTCAAGATTGTGTTGATTTAATCAGCCATTTATTACAGCCCGCACCGTTAGCAACAGTGATTAGCGCTGATGCTGCCGTGGGAAAATATAGTTTTTTCGCCACCGTTGAACGTCAATATGGCTATCAACAGTGTCGTTATTATCAGCTAGCAACTGTTAGCAATTATCGCTTCGATGCAATCAATGTTATTGCCGGGCATTCATTTACTTACATACCGACTCAAGGTCGAGTTGAAGTGAATTTACATCAAACAAAGGACTAGTTATGAAACGTCAAAACGGTTTTACATTAATTGAATTGGTAGTGGTGATTGTAATTCTAGGCATTTTAGCCGTTACTGCCGCACCAAAGTTTTTGAACTTACAAGACGATGCACGTGCGTCATCACTGCAAGGCCTAAAAGGTGCGATTGATGGTGCAGCAGGGATCACTTACGGTAAGGCAGCGATTCAGGGTGTTGAGAGTGTATCTACAGCCGCTACTACTTTTGATAATATCGAGATTATTTATGGTTACCCAACAGCAACTTCGGCCGGTATTGGTGCTGCAATGACTGGCTTTAGTGATTGGCAGGTTGTTACAGGTACAGGTACTGATGCAGGTGAAAATAAAACAATAAAATTAACGTTTAAGAATAGTAAGGCAGACACTGATGAGTGTCTAGTTACGTATACATCAGCAGTTAATGCTAATACGCCAGCAAAAGCAGAGGTTACTTCTGGTGTTGGCTGTAACCCTTCATCTAGCAACTAATATTTAGCGCTCTGCGGAGCGCTATTTAATGATGTTATTTTTATTTGAAATAGCATCATTAAATACTATTTAGCAAAGGTTAACGCTGTGGCGCGACAACAAGGGTTCACCTTAATTGAACTGGTGATGGTGATCATTGTATTAGCCATTATTTCCGTTACGGCTGCCAGTCGTTATGCGTCTAAATCAAGTTTTAGCGCTGAGCTAATCCGCGATCAAGCGATCTCAATCGCTCGTCAAATTCAAATTAGTGCTATGCAACAGCAACAGTTAGCCTGCGCCTCTTTGACCATCACTGAATCGTTATTTGGTTGTGCTACTCAGCAAACTGCTGCCAATTATCTTACGACCACTAACGATCAGGTTACGATCACCCCCCACTATTTTATTAACTTTAATTTACTTGGGCAGCCACTCAATGCTCAAGGTGAGCGTCAGTGTATGACCGGGTGCGAGATCACCTTTACAGCGAGTAATAATAACCAGGTGCAAATGTGTATTAATCAACAAGGCTATATTCATAGCGGAGCTTGTTTATGAACCGCAGAAGTCATCAAACGCAAGCAGGATTTACGCTGATTGAAATGATCATTAGCTTGGTTATTTTTGCGATGGCAATGGTGGTGTTAAGCCGGTTTTTATTTCCGCAAATTGCGCTGTCAGCTGAGCCGCATTATCAAGCCCGTGCCGCGGCGTTAGCTAATGCGATGATGAATGAAATTTTAGCACGTAAATTTGATGCTAACAGTGATGATAATGGTGAGCAGATCCGTTGTGATGACACTCAAGATTTGCAAGGGGGGGCGATTGATAACCCTTGTGCGATAACCCTTGTTGCCAACACAATACAGCAGCAACTTACCACGGTTGATGATTATATTGGCTGTTGGCAGGGCAAGAGTGCACATTGTCAAGACGGCAATGGTCGCCCTTTAAGTAATGCGCTGGGAAATTCAATTGCTGCTGACTACAGCCATTTTTCGGTGACTGTGGCTATTTTTTACGATAACAATCTCACTAATAATTCTAATCCTACTACAGCTGTAACCCCACATAATTATAAGCGGATTAATATGGTGGTTGATAGTGGCCGCTATGGTCGTTACTCGCTCAGTGCATATCGAGGCAACTACTAATGCAGTCACGGCGCGCGCAAGGATTTACCTTGATCGAGTTGATCATGGCGATGGTAGTGATGGCGATTATTACTATTGGTATTGGCCGTTTTGTTAGTCTGGGAACTGAGGGCTATTTACAAACTCGCGATCGCGAACAATTACAATCTCAAGCGCGATTTGCGGTTGAACGAGTCGCGCGTGAGCTGCGAAATGCGGTACCCAATAGCCTTGAAATTATCAATAATGGTCAATGTTTATCGTTTAAGCCGATTCAATATGGTGGCGATTATATAAATCAAAGCTTGAGCAATATTACAGCGATCATTGGCTTTGTAGCGCAGACTGCTGCGCCTATTTTTCAACCTCATATGCAGTTAGTGATTAACCCACAAAAACTTCAAGATTTTGAACTTAACAATCATCAAGTGGCAACTGTCACTGCTATTAATATAGGCACTGAAACTAATCAATGGCTATTTGAGCTTGATGGCCAGCATCGCTTTGATAGCGGTTCATCAGCACAGCGTTTTTATACCTATACCCACAGTGTTAAATTTTGCATTGAAGATAATGGCCTGACTCGTACCACAATCGATAATGCAGGCACTCAATCACAACCGGTATTACTTGGCCAATATTTAGATAGCAGTTTGTCGATGTTTACTGTTGATAATGCCGCCCTTGCTCGTAATGCATTAGTTGCATGGCAATTTACTTTTACTCGCAATGGTGAATTGAGCCGTTATAACCATACCGTACAGGTGATGAATGCGCCGTAATTATTCTCGCTCCTTACTCAACCAAACAGGCAGTGCTTTATTAGTGGTTATTTTTATTATTACCGTAATGGCGATGATGGCCGCTGCGATGATCAAAATTAATACCTCACAAACAGTAATCACCACTCAAGAGATACTTGGTACTCGTGCGTGGTTTGCCGCTCATAGTGGGATTGAAATTAGCCTCAATAAATTATTTCCGATTGGGGATCCTAATCAGATGCTTACTTGCGATGTGATTCCCAAGCAGATCCCGCTGGTGGATTTTGATGGTTGTGAGGTCAGCGTGGAATGTAATGAGTTTGCAGATGATAGTGCGAAGGCTACACGACGGATCCAACTGCGTAGTACCGGGCGTTGTGGCAGTGGTCAATATCAAGTGGCTCGACAGCAACAAGTGTGGGTTAAGGGGTTAGCAGAATGATATCTTTTTTAAAAACAACCATGAGGTTATGGTCT
The DNA here is from genome assembly GCF_002954455.1 of Photobacterium aquimaris. GTDB lineage: Bacteria > Pseudomonadota > Gammaproteobacteria > Enterobacterales > Vibrionaceae > Photobacterium > Photobacterium aquimaris. The sequence goes on along the minus strand of NZ_MSCC01000001.1, from coordinate 2,466,333 downwards.
ATTTTGCTAGTGGTGTTTGCTATTAATGCCATGGCAGAGACTGATATTAATCATCCTCACACGTTAATATCTTCATCAACTAAAAGCCAGACTCAAAATTTTTGTGAATATTTTCCGCAATTGGCACAATCACATTCAAAAGTGAAATTAGATGGTCAATTAATAAGGATGGGGTTTCAATATCCCTATTTTAAATCTAACAATAATAAAAAATACCAATTAGGTTTTAATCACTTTATTGATCGAGGTGGTGATAAAGATAAATCGTGCCAAAATAATACCGAACAAAAATGGGCCTGTGACATAAATTCAGCATTGATTGTGAAGCCTAAAAAAATGCCAGTCATGCCAACGTATGATATTCCAGAGGAGGGTTTTACCTGCCAAGGGCTGGAGCAATATAAAGATAAATGTATTGAATATTACGGCAATAATATTTTATTTTTAACTAAAGGGGATTATTTAAAGGTTGAATTAGGAGCAAACACTAATACTCAATTACAAGGTGGTATCTATAAAATAAAGAGTTTATTAGTTAGAAAAGGTGCAAATATTACTGTTGCGACAGGGAAGCAAGCGATTATTTATGTTGAAGAGGCTGAATTTAGCGGCAAAATAAATAAAGATGGGTTACCTGATAATCTTTATATCTTTGGTACTAATAACGATGCGGGTTCTGTTGTCTCTGAGTCTCATATGGAGGCATCTATTCGTCTGTCAACCACGGTTGAAATGAGTGCTTATTTATATTCAGCCGGTAATATTAAGATTTCAGCAAATTATGGTGAAGGTATTGCTATTACTGATCGACCTAAAACATTACGCGGCGCGGTAACAGCACGTAATTTACGGATTGATACCGACAGTAATATTTGGGGAGGGGGATCTTGTGTGCAAGAGAAAGAATATGATTTGGTTGTTACCCCGAAAAAAGCACAGATATTAAGTTGTGATCGTGTACCGATAACGTTTAATGTCCATCAAAAAAATAATCCCCAGCTAGACACGACATATAATGGCAATCTTGTCGTATCGACGAGTTTAAGTCAGCCCGCTCTTGCTTATTGGTTTACGTCTCAAAATAGCAATACCAACCCTAGTGATGCCTCACAACCTATTAATGTCAGAGTAACCAATGGTGTGGGTAAGCTATGGCTTAAAAGTGATAATTATATTGGTAATATTGATATTAAAGCTGTATTGCAAAGCAGCAATCATCAACCGGCAACAGCCACTGGTCAATATACAGTTGTTCCTTTTAAATTCTTGATCAGTAGTGATCCTTTAAAGGTAATAGCCAATAAACCTCATGATATTACTGTTACGGCAATGGCTTGTTCTGACGATATAAATACTCATACTATTGCTACGGGTTACAGTGGTACTAGAACATTATCATTGAAAACTCAATTTATAGCTCCCTCTACTCAAGGTAATAGTAAGGTTGAATTACGTTCGCTGCCGCAACGATCTTGGTCAATGGATGAGGTTCAGTTGGTCTTTGAAAAGGGGGTTGCAAAGGGGAAATTAAGGTATTCAGATGCAGGTAAAGTTATGCTGAATATCATCGATCGTGATTGTAATAGTGATCAAGGCTGTGACATTGGATCACCATTAAGATTTCAAGCTGATGATTGGACTCAATTAGATGGTTCGGTGGTGATTCAATCGCGTCCATGGACTTTTGCGATCTGCCCTCAAGCTAACGATAGTTTTACAGGAACTGCGAGTCGTGGTAATGGGCTTGTTGCTGCAGGAGATGCTTTTGTTATGCGGGCTAAGCCTCTGCAATGGCAACCGGGCGATAAGGTAAATAATTCTATTGATGTTAGTGATGATAAATATTGCCAGCGATCGATTACGCCGAACTTCTTTGCTCAAGCTGCGCCCGTTGCTACGGTGACGGCAAAGATTGCAGGTATTCACTCACCAGAGAATGGTGAACAAGGGAAATTAAGCGGTACGGTATCACAGCAGAACACAGAATTTCATGATGATGCGGTGCTATTTAATGATCTGCGTTGGAGTGAGGTTGGCAGTGTAAAGTTGGCAATGACTGCTGATAGTTATCTCGGTATGACGATAAATCCAAGCCAGCGCGCCATTGGGCGCTTCTATCCTAAAAAGTTTGAACTTATCAAAAGTGACATTATCAATGCTCATACTGAATCAACACCGTTCACTTATATGGATCAAACATTTACTGCTAATGCGATAATTGAAGCGCAAAATGCGGCTGGTGAAGCAACGCTGAATTACGGTAAATTTGCCCCTCAGTTAAAAGAGAGTTTACTATTAACCGCAGTCGATCTTAATCAAAATAGACAATTAAATGATGTTAGTGCACGGCTTGATCAATCCAATTTAAGCAGTGGATGGCAGCATCAATGGCAGCAAGCACAGCTTACTATCAAGGATGGCGAACTGGCATTTACACGGCTACCAAAACCAAATAATCAATTAGCTACAACGACAACTACCGCTGATGGTCCATTTAAGATTGGCTTAGGCTTGTCAGTGATCCCGCGAACAGATTGTTCAGCGTTAGGTTGTACAGATTTTGCAAATAAGACTCAGGTCTTGCAACGCTATAATCAGCTCCAATTGTTAACAGCGTCTCTAGATGGTAACGTTGATAGCCGTTATGGACGGATGGTGCTAGAGGATGCAAGTGGTGTGTTTAATCAACCGCTGACGATGCCATTAAAAGTTGAGTACTGGAAGAATGGTCAATTTATTCTTAATGAAGATGACAGTACTTCTTTATTTAATAGTGAATTATCATGCAAACAGATGATCTATGATGTCTCAAAACCACATGATAAAGCTCATTTCATGTCAACCAGCGGTAATATCAATGACGGTAAAAGTTATGCGTTACAGGTATCGCCTGGAGTGGCAGAAAATGGCCCATATTTAAAACAGCAATGGCGATTTTGGTTGAGAATAGCGGCTCAGCCAGCGGGTAATATCGATTGTTCTGTAAATCAAACGACTCATCAGCCATGGTTGACATTTAACTGGCGTGGTGTTGGTGATGAGGATCCATCAGGGTTGGTGACCTTTGGTAGTTATCGAGGTAATGATCGCATTATTTATCGTTCGGAAACGGCCTTAATCAACCCATAGCACAAATAAATTGCGTGTCTAGGCGCGGTTTCGCGATCCATATCTTGTTTCACTTGGTAGCACTTGATACATTGAGCGCAATTTACGATTTTTTAACGCTTGCAGGAATAGCTGAAGACTATGTTTAAGAAGCTTCGTGGCATGTTTTCCAATGACTTGTCTATTGACTTGGGCACAGCCAACACCCTTATTTATGTCAAAGGACAAGGAATTGTTCTTGATGAACCCTCTGTTGTGGCTATTCGTCAAGATCGCGCGGGGGCAACCAAAAGTGTTGCTGCAGTAGGCCATGATGCCAAATTGATGCTTGGCCGTACGCCAGGTAATATTGCCGCCATTCGTCCAATGAAAGACGGTGTTATTGCCGATTTTTACGTTACTGAAAAAATGCTACAGCACTTTATTAAACAAGTGCATGACAATAGCTTTTTACGCCCAAGCCCACGTGTATTAGTGGCTGTACCTTGCGGTTCGACTCAAGTTGAGCGCCGTGCTATTCGTGAGTCAGCGCAAGGTGCTGGTGCGCGTGAAGTGTATTTGATTGATGAGCCAATGGCGGCTGCAATCGGTGCTGGAATGCCAGTATCTGAAGCGACAGGTTCAATGGTGATCGATATCGGTGGTGGTACGACTGAAGTTGCGGTTATTTCATTAAACGGTGTGGTGTACTCATCATCAGTACGCATCGGTGGTGATCGCTTTGATGAAGCGATTATTAACTATGTACGCCGTAATTACGGTAGTTTGATTGGTGAAGCAACGGCTGAGCGTATTAAGCATGAAATTGGCTCGGCATATCCGGGTGATGAAGTGCGTGAAATTGAAGTTCGTGGGCGTAACCTTGCAGAAGGTGTTCCACGTAGCTTTACGCTAAACTCAAATGAGATTTTAGAAGCATTACAAGAGCCGTTAACGGGGATTGTGTCTGCAGTAATGGTTGCACTTGAGCAATGTCCACCTGAACTAGCTTCTGATATTTCAGAGCGTGGTATGGTATTAACCGGTGGTGGTGCATTATTGCGTGATCTTGATCGTTTGCTTACTGAAGAAACGGGTATTCCGGTTGTTGTGGCTGAAGATCCACTAACGTGTGTGGCACGTGGCGGTGGTAAAGCGCTTGAAATGATTGATATGCATGGTGGCGATCTCTTCAGCGAAGAATAATACCATCATAGGTGTTTAACTAAACAGGTTATAGCGTTATATGAAACCTATATTTAGCAGAGGTCCATCTCTGCAATTACGCCTGTTTCTTGCTATATTATTATCGGCTAGCTTAATGCTAGCCGATAGTCGTCTTGGTGCTTTTGCCAATATTCGTTATTTATTGAATTCGGCGGTTGCGCCACTGCAATACGCTGCTAATTTACCGCGTGAAATGTTAGATGTCCTACGAGGGCAATTCAGTTCTCACCAACGATTATTGACAGAGAACAAAGCATTAAAACGTGATTTGTTAGTCATGAAAAGTAATGTGTTATTACTTGATCAATTACAGCAAGAAAACCAGCGTTTAAGAAGTTTACTCGGTTCTCCATTTGTTCGCGACGAGCGTAAAATGGTGGCAGAAGTGATGGCGGTTGATTCTGATCCTTATAGTTATCAAGTGATGATTAATAAAGGCCGTATTGATGGCGTTTATGAAGGTCAGCCAGTCATTAACGATAAAGGTATTGTCGGTCAGGTTTCTTATGTTGGAGCGCATAACAGTCGCGTATTATTATTAATCGATCCTACTAATGCGATTCCAGTACAAGTTGTTCGTAATGATATTCGAGTTATTGCCACTGGTGGTGGTCGTGATCAGCAAATATTGTTAGAACATGTACCAAGTAGCACTGACATAAAGAAAGGCGATTTACTGGTAAGTTCAGGTTTAGGTGGCCGTTATCCAGAAGGTTATCCCGTGGCGCGAGTAACATCGTTCTCATTTGATAATAAGCGTCCATTTGCAAAAATTACTGCCAAAGCAACGGTACAATTTGATCGTTTGCGGTATCTATTATTAGTGTGGCCAACAGATCGCGTTAAAACCAACGCTCAGCCAATGGTTAACAAGGCAGGTCCAGCAACGGTTGTTGAAGCTGTCGCGCCAGCAGCAGTAACCACAGCGGCTCCTGTGGTGCCAGTACCAGAAAAGGTAAATCATGCCAACCAATAAAGCACATGGTCGAATCTGGATTTGGTTATCATTTTTATTTGCGTTAGTGCTGCAAGCAGTGCCATGGCCAGGAGAGCTTGAACCTTTTCGACCATCATGGGTTGTATTAGTGACTTGCTATTGGGTATTAGCATTGCCTCATCGAGTCAATGTTGGTACTGCGCTAGTTGTGGGCTTATTGTGGGATTTAACCTTAGGCTCAACGCTGGGTGTACGTGGCTTAATGTTGTCAGTGATCGCTTATATTATTGCGCTCAACTTTAGAGTATTACGTAATTTATCGCTCTGGCAGCAAGCTATCGTGATAGCATTATTATCAGTGGCAGCTAAATTAATTGAGTTTTGGGCTGAATATTTAGTTTCAAATATTAGTTTTTATCCGCAACAGCTGTGGGCTGCATTATTAAACTTTATATTATGGCCATGGCTATTTTTATTATTGCGCCGCATTCGACGTAAATTAGCGATTCGTTAGTGACGATGAATATTATAGGGGGAAGCCAGTCGGTGTTCCCCTTTGTTCTTTTGGCGTAATAATTCCCACATCATTTTATAAACTTTTTTTAAATTACCTATTATTTAACACAGGATAATTATGGCCGCTATTCAACTTTACCTTGCTTCTGGTTCGCCGCGTCGAATGGAGCTTTTGACGCAACTTGGTTATCACTTTGAGCGTATAGTGGTTGATGTTGAAGAGTGCCATCAAGCTCAAGAAACTGCCGCGCAATATGTGCAACGCTTGTCACGTGATAAAGCATTAGCGGGCGTAAAAGCAGCAGCTAACGACATTCCAGTCCTTGGTGCTGATACTATTGTTGTGGTAGATCAACAAATTCTAGAAAAACCAGTCGATTTTGACGATTCAGCGCGTATGCTGAGGTTATTATCAGGACGGCAGCATCAAGTGATGACTGCAGTCACTTTAGCGACATCATCACATAGTCAAACCTGTTTAGTAACCACCCAGGTGTGGTTTAACACTTTGTCCGATAACGATATTAAAAAATACTGGCAAAGTGGTGAACCGCAAGATAAGGCCGGAAGTTATGGCATTCAAGGCATTGGTGGCAAATTTATTACCCGTATTGACGGCAGTTATTATGCTGTGATGGGGTTACCATTAGTGGAAACCGACATCATGGTGCAAGATTTTTTAAAGTTATAAGTAGAGGCAACCATGGGCACTGAGCTGCTAATAAATGTGACGCCGAGTGAAACGCGTGTCGCAATGATTGAGGGGGGTGTTTTGCAAGAGATTCACATTGAACGTGAATCAAAGCGAGGCATCGTCGGCAATATTTATAAAGGACGTGTTAGCCGCGTGTTACCAGGAATGCAGGCTGCATTTGTGGATATTGGCTTAGACAAAGCTGCATTTCTACATGCGTCAGATATTGTTCCCCATACAGAATGTGTAGCTGAAAACGAAAAAAAACAATTTAAAGTTCGTGATATTTCCGAGCTTGTTCGTCAGGGACAAGATATTGTGGTGCAAGTGGTTAAAGATCCTCTTGGCACTAAAGGTGCGCGTTTAACCACTGATATCACATTGCCATCACGCTATTTAGTGTTTATGCCAGGAGCAAGTCACGTTGGTGTTTCTCAGCGAATTGGCTGTGAAAAAGAACGTGAGCGTTTGAAAAAAGCGGTAGCGCAGCATTGTGATCATCTTGGTGGTTTTATTATTCGTACTGCCGCTGAAGGCACCGATCCTGATGAAGTCGCTCAAGATGCGGCATTTTTAAAACATTTATGGCGTAAGGTCATCGAGCGTCGTGCGAAATACAAGCCACGATCAATGCTTTATGGTGAGCTAGGATTGGCGCAGCGTATTTTACGTGATTTTGTTGGCACTGAAATTAACCACATTCAGGTCGATTCACGAGTTGCGTTTGATAAGCTTAAAGAGTTTACGGATGAGTTCGTACCTGAAGTTACCGAAAATATTGAATATTATTCTGGTGATCAGCCTATTTTTGATCTTTATGATACTGAAGCTGAAATTCAACGCTCGCTTGATCGTAAAGTGGAAATGAAATCTGGCGGCTATTTAATTATTGATCAAACCGAAGCCATGACTACTATCGATATTAATACTGGCGCCTTTGTTGGCCGTCGTAATCTCGATGAAACTATTTTTAATACCAATATTGAAGCCACTAAAGCTATTGCTCGTCAATTACGATTACGTAATCTTGGCGGTATTATCATTATCGACTTTATTGATATGGCGTTGGAAGAGCATCAACGCCGAGTCTTACAGGCGTTAGAACAAGCCTTATCGTTTGATCGAGTGAAAACCAATATCAATGGCTTTACTCAGTTAGGCTTAGTTGAAATGACTCGCAAACGCACCCGCGAAAGTATTGAGCATGTGTTATGTAATACTTGCCCATCTTGCGAAGGTCGCGGTACGGTTAAAACGGTTGAAAGCGTGTGTTATGAACTTTTACGAGAAATTACTCGCGTAAACCGTGCTTATGATGCCGATCGATTTGTAGTTTATGTATCTTCAGCCGTCGGTGATGCATTAGCCGGTGATGAATATCATGCGCTAGCAGAGTTAGAAGTATTTATCGGTAAGCAAGTAAAAATCAAACCAGAACCTCTTTATACTCAAGAGCAGTTTGATGTTGTTATGATGTAATGTACTCAATGAGGAAGTAACAGTGCCCAAGATTCTCGTACGCCTTGTACGAGGTGGTTTATGGTTAATAGTGATCACATCATTACTATTAGCATCGTTAATCACCGGTTTAAGGTTACTGCTTCCTCATCTCAATGATTACCGCCAGCCGATTGCCCAATGGGTATCTCAGCAGGCGGACATTTCGTTAAAATTAACCCATATCAAAGGCCGCTGGCAAGCTGCTGGTCCGGCTTTAACGGTTAGCGGTATTACGATTGCTTCGCCAGATAATACTCAGCCATTAGCCACCATTGGCAAGGTCGGGTTTTATTTCGATATTTGGCATTCAGCCCTGCATTTACGGCCTATATTCAAACAAGTTACCATTAGTCAGGTAAATGTTGATCTAACCAAAATAAAGCCGTCTTCAGCCACGCCTAACGTAGCTAACACCAGTTTAGCGCAACGATTAGAACAGCTGTTTTTTACCCGCTTAGGTGAATTTCAACTGCTCGATTCATCAGTGTCATTTGTGGCTCCTTCCGGCGCTTCGCAACAACTTAATATTAAACAGCTTGATTGGGCTAATGTCGGAGGGCGTCATTTAGCGCAAGGCAGTGTTAGTTTTACCAATACTAATCTTGGTCAGTTAGCGATTAAAGCCAACCTCTCCGAACAGGGGGGGCTGAGTAGCTTATCTGGTAGTTTGTATATCAAAGGTGAGCATGTTTCAGTGACACCATGGCTTAATAAGCAGTTAGCTGGAGTGGCAAATATAACTCATAGTGAAATTGGGGTTGAGGCATGGCTAACATTAAAAGACGGCCAGATTAAAGGCAGTCAAGCTAAGATCAACAATAGTACTATTGATTGGCAAGCGGGTGACCAACAACATCAAATTAATATTAAACAGGGATTGGTAGCGTTAAGGCCTATTCGCTTAGCTGATGGTTCAAGAAGTTGGCGAATTGACACTGAAAAATTTGCTATCTATACCGATGATGTTGCATGGCCAACGTTTGATATTGCAGGCCAATTGCGGTTTGGTGATCAAGACCAACTCCAGCAATGGAAGTTGGCGTTAAGTAATATTGCCTTACAGCGTTTATTGCCTTTAATCAATTTCATGCCTTCGACTAATTCGATGGTTAAGACCCTGCAGCACCTGCAACCGAGTGGATTATTGACTCAAATTCGAGTGGCAGGGCAAGCCAATAAAGTACCGCGATTCTCATTTAAGGTGCAGCAATTAAGTGTGAAACCGTGGCAATGGATTCCGGGTATTAATCACTTAAATGCCACTATTGCTGGCGATGGTCAGCAAGGTAAAGTGACCATCAATACCACCGCAGATAGTTTTGCTTATGAGCGCGTGTTTGCCAAACCACTCAAAGTTAATCAAGCGCAAATTGAAGCTTATTGGCATCGAAGTGCGCAAGCGACCACTTTTTGGAGTGATCATCTTGCTATAGCGACGCCTAATTTAACCTTTGCGGGTCAAGCTCGCGTTGATATGCCGGTCAATGCGCCAACTTGGTTGTCGTTATATGGCGAAGCTAATGTGGTTGATGCGGGTCAAACGTGGCGTTATTTACCACGACCTGCACTTGGTAATGATCTTACTGATTATTTATCAAAAGCGATCAAAGGCGGACAAGTAAAGTCTGCCCGCATCTTATGGTATGGCGCTTTGAATGATTACCCTTACCAACATCATGATGGTGTATTTCAAGCGTTTGTACCATTAACGCATGCTAAATTTAGTTTTGATCCAAAGTGGCCACTGTTGCGTGACATGCAACTTAATTTGTTATTTGAAAATGACAAAATGTACATTGATTCTAATCATGTCAAAACACTCGCGGCCTATAGCCCTAAGATTGTAGGTGAGGCTGATTTAGCGTCAAACGGCGCGCTTAAATTAGCTATAGATCTGGCTGCTACAGGGCCGCAAGTCCAGCAATATATGTTGGATAGCCCGTTAGCTGACTCGGTGGGGAGTGCATTGACAACCATTAAGGTTGCAGGGCCTGTTACCGCTAAACTGAATTTGAATATTCCCTTTAATGGCACTGACGTAGATGCTAGCGGTAAGGTGTATTTTAAAAATAATCCTATCACGCTAACGACGCCTCATTTAGTGATAGATAATGTCAATGGTAGTTTGAGTTTTAATAATAGTGCGATTAAAGCCCAAGGACTTACGGGGATGCTATATCAACAACCGATTAAGTTTGGCTTTGATGGTGATGATGTTAAAAACAGTCTCGATTATAAGGTTAATGTTAGTGTCGGTGGTCAATGGCAAGTTGCTAAACTAAAAGATTATTTACCGTCAATTGTGACCGATAATGTGACTGGTAGTAGTGATTGGCAAGCGCAAGTTGGCGTTAACATTCAGCCTAATAATGTAAATTATAACGTTAATGTCACTCTTCCTTTAAAGATGATTCGTAGTCAATTTCCGTATCCGTTGCAGCAGCCTCAAGCTGCCGCCGCAGCGCTGAGAGTGGATGTTAACGGCGATAGATCCCATTTGAACGTTCAAGCTTTATTACCCGATGTGGCGTATCAAGCTCAAATGTCGTTATTAACTAAAGTGCCTCAAATTACTGTCAGCAATGTAACTGTGGGTAAAAGAAGTTTATTAACTCAGCCACTGAAGGGACAATTAGTCCAGCTCAATGGTCGTCAATTTAATGCTGATCAATGGCTTAGTTTGATAAAAAGCACCACTGCTAGTGAGGTTCAATCTTCAGCAAACAGCCACGGCGGCGGATTTTCATTACCTTTGCCAACGCGAGTGACAGCAAAAGTGGCTAAATTAACCTTAGGCGGACTGGATTGGCATCAAGTTGATGTGGTCGCAACACGTGGTCAAGGATGGTCGATAAAACTGGCGTCACGAGAAGCTGATGGCTATATCTCGTGGGTTCACAATCAGCCGTTAAATGTGATTTTGAAATCGTTACACCTTAACTTGCCACAATTAAATCAACAGCCTCCTGCGGCATTGTTAACACCATTATTAGCCACTAAACAACCATCAACCATAGTGACAACTAATGATCGTAGCATTATGGCTGCAATACCGAAAATAGACTTATCGATTGCTGATGCATGGTTACAAGGCTATCGTTTAGGTGCTGTGACAGCGACGTTAACTAAGAACCATAATCAATTACAATTACAACAGCTTAAAATTAAATCTGGTAACGTGATTCTAAAAGCTAGTGGTGATTGGAGTATTGCCAAGCAGCATAATCACACTAAACTTGATGTGGTCATCAGTGGCAGTAATAGTACTGACTTATTGGATCGATTTGGTATTTCAGGCAGTGTGCAGAATGCACCATTTAATACACATGTCATGGTTAACTGGCAAGGTACACCGTGGGGTATAGATAGACGTACATTAAATGGCAAAGTGAGCACTGATATTGGTAAGGGGGTTGTCAGTGGTGTCGGTGGTGCCGGGCGACTGCTGGGGTTGTTTAGTCTGGACTCAATTATTCGAAAAATGAAACTCGATTTTTCAGGGGTATTTGATGACGGCTTAGCGTTTAATTATATTCGCGGCAATGGCACCATCAAAGATGGTATTTTTGATAGTAATAATATCAAGATGCAAGCGTTAGCCGGTGATATGTATATCAATGGTAAAGTGAACTTAATTGATGAAAATATCAATGCTAACGTTAAATTTATTCCTGATTTTACTTCAGGATTACCGGTAATGACCGCCTTTGCTGTCGCGCCGCAAGTGGCATTATATGTATTTGCGATTTCAACTGTATTGTCACCGATGTTAGATGTTATTACTCAAGTGAATTACCAAGTTACAGGACCGATAGCTGCACCGAAAGTGGTTGAGCGCTCACGCTTAGAAGGCGAATATAAAATACCAGAGAACAGTAAGTTTTAAGCTGTTATTTTGGTTCGGTAGTAATGAATATAATTGATTTTATTTATCGTTCAGGGAGATAGCCATGACAAAGATTGGTGTAGTACAAATGAACTCAGGCACAGATCCTGAGCGTAACCTGAGCCAATTAAAGAAATTTATGCAAGGGTTACAACTACAAGGGGCTAAGTTAGTTGTTACCCCTGAAAATACCGTCGTTTTTGGCAGCAAAGCAGATTATCAACGTTGGGCTGAACCCTTAGGAGATGGCCCGCTACAACTGCAACTATCTCAATTTGCGCATCAGTTAGGGATTTGGCTACTAATCGGTTCAATGCCAATTTTACAGTCTGATGGGAGCATCACCACCACCGCTGTGTTGTTTGATGATCAAGGTAAAATTCAGGCGCATTATAATAAAATGCATATGTTTGATGTTAATGTTGCCGATAAACACCAGAGTTACCGAGAATCGGATACCTTTAAAGCTGGCGATGATATAAAAGTTATAGATACCCCGTTTGGTAAGCTTGGATTATCGATTTGTTATGACATTCGTTTTCCGCAAATTTATGGCGAGCTACGTCAGCGAGGTGCTGATATTATTGTTATTCCTGCTGCTTTTACCAAGTTGACCGGGCGTGCTCATTGGGAAGTGTTAGTACGAGCGCGTGCGATTGAAACTCAGTGTTGGGTTGTTGCCGCAGCGCAATGGGGTGAACACAATGAAACGCGAGAAACGTGGGGTCATTCAATGATTGTTGATCCGTGGGGACAAGTGGTTGCTTGCCAACAACAAGGAACGGGTGTTCTGACAGCGAATGTTGATTTACAATTAGCAAATAAGATTCGTACCAATATGCCAGTGGCTGATCATGCTCGCTTGGTGTTCAGTCATATTCAATAATTAAGAGCAAATTAATGACCCTTAACACAGTAGAAAGTACCATGCTTGACCAGTCAGGTCTTGGGCGTGATGAATTGCATAACATTCTTGGCTTAATTGCTACTCGTGATGTTGATTATGCTGATATTTATTTTCAGTCATGCTGGCATGAATCATTAGTTTTAGAAGACAGTATTATTAAAGACGGCTCATTTAACATTGATCGCGGTGTTGGTGTACGTGCTGTTGCGGGAGAGAAAACCGGTTTTGCTTACTCAGATCAAATTAACTTACTAGCATTAACTCAAAGTGCCAAAGCAGCGCGTGGTATTGTGCGTCAAGGTGGTAATGGTAAAGTTCAGGCATTTGCGCCAATGACATCGTCAGGTATTTACTCACCGGTTAATCCACTTGGTAGCTTTGATAAATACCAAAAGATTGCCTTGCTTGAAGAAATTGATCGTTATATTCGTACCAAAGAGCCATTAGTGACTGAAGTCTCTGCCAGTATTAACGGTGTTTATGAAGAAGTGCTGGTGGCAGCGTTAGATGGCACTTATGCAGCTGACATTCGTCCGTTAGTGCGGTTATCTATTAGTGTCTTGGTTGAAAAAGGCGATAAGCGTGAACGTGGTAGTGCCGGTGGTGGTGGTCGTTATGGCTACGAGACATTTTTAACAGAAGATGCGAGTGGTAAAAGCCAAGCGATCTTTTTTGCCGATGAAGCAATTCGTCAAGCATTGGTTAATCTTGAAGCTGATGCTGCGCCTGCTGGCACGATGCCGATTGTTCTTGGTGCAGGTTGGCCGGGGGTGTTATTGCATGAAGCGGTTGGACACGGTTTAGAAGGTGACTTTAATCGTAAAGGCTCATCAATGTTTGCCGGTCAAATAGGGCAACAAGTGACTTCGCCATTATGTACCATTGTCGATGATGGTACGTTAGTTGATCGCCGTGGCTCAATCAATATTGATGATGAAGGCACACCAGCACAACATAATGTACTGATTGAAGGCGGTAAACTGAAAGGCTATATGCAAGATAAGTTAAACGCACGTTTGATGGGTGTCGCACCTACAGGTAATGGTCGTCGTGAATCCTATGCTCATTTACCAATGCCACGTATGACCAATACTTACATGTTACCTGGTGAACATACGCCAGAAGAAATCATTGCCAGTGTTAAACATGGCATCTACGCACCCAACTTTGGTGGTGGTCAGGTAGATATTACTTCAGGTAAATTTGTTTTCTCAGCTTCAGAAGCATATTTAATTGAAAATGGTAAAGTCACCCGTCCAATTAAAGGTGCGACCTTAATTGGTAGTGGTATTGAAGCGATGCAGCAGGTGTCGATGGTGGGTAACGATCTAGATATTGATCGTGGTGTCGGTGTCTGTGGTAAAGCCGGCCAGAGCGTGCCTGTAGGGGTTGGTCAGCCAACTTTGAAGATTGACTCAATGACTGTCGGTGGTACTGAATAACGGCTTGCTGTTATTTGAACGTCTCAATAACAATGTCGTGTTAATAAAAATGCCAGCAGAGATGCTGGCATTTTTGTTATGTATTACCCACTAATGGTGTGCATTAGTCAGCAAGGTATAGTGCTTTTAGACATTGGAATATCTCACGATACGCTTTGCCTGGTTTTTCCTGTGCCTTTTCTTTGGCTGCTTGACGCATCAATTGGCGTAGGTGTTGGCGATCAGCATCGGGATGATCAACCATAATCGCGTTCAACATGCTGTCACCATTTTCAATCAACTTATCACGTTTGATTTCAAGCTTTTTAAGGGCAACAGTGTGTTGTGAGTGCTTATTGTTTAATTTATCAAGTGCAGCTTGAATTGGTTCGAGATCCATGTGACGCATCTGCTTACCAATAAATTGCAATTGACGACGACGCGCTTCTTTACTAAAGCGTTGCGCATCTTTAATTGCGGCCATCATTTCGTCATCTAATGGCACTTTTGCTAGTGCGTTAGGTGTTAGCTCAACCAGCGCTTCACCAATTTTTTGCAACTCTTCCATGTCGCGTTTCATCTCAGACTTACTTACCCAGATGATTTCTTCTTCTTCATCCCAAGGGGCTTTTTTATTTTTACGGCTCATAAATGGGCTCACTCATTGTATCAATAGTTCTATTTTATCAGTTTAATAACGATTTTGGGCGTAAATTACATTATTCTATAACTAATAAGCTAAACCCTAACCTTAAGTGATTGTATGGACGTAAGAGAACAGGTTGCTCATCAGCGTGTTGAACTTGAAGCTGCAGTAGCAAAAGCGCTTGAAGTTGCTGGTAAACAGGCTGATGCAGCCGAAGTAGCCATTAACAAAACAACAGGTATCAGTGTTTCAACTCGCATGTGTGAAGTTGAAAACGTTGAATTTAATAGCGATGGTGCGCTAGGCATTACCGTTTATCGCGGTAACCGTAAAGGTAGTGCCTCAACATCAGATTTAAGTGAAGCGGCTATTGCTCAAACTGTAGCTGCTGCATTAGATATTGCAAATTATACTTCTGAAGATCCATTTGCAGGTCCCGGCCCTGCCGAATTAATGGCGCGTAATATTCCTGATTTAGACTTGTTTCATCCTGACGAGCCTGAACCTGATCATGCCGCAGGTGTTGCAATTGCTGCCGAAGAAGCGGCATTGGCGTTTGATCCGCGTGTAAAACAAAGTGATGGTGCAAGCTATGACAGTCACTATGGTGTTCGTGTTTACGGTAATAGCCACGGTATGCTAGCCAGTTATGCCTCTAGTCGTCATAGCATTAGTTGCTGTGTGATCGGTGAAGGTAAAAACGGCAATATGGAGCGTGATTATAGTTATACTACCTCACGTTTAGCCTCTGATATGTGGACACCTGAACGTGTCGGTCGTCATGCAGCAGAGCGTACCGTAAGCCGAATTGATCCACAAAAACTGACCACGCGTGAAGCACCAGTAATGTTTGCTGCTGATATTGCGACAGGGTTATTTGGTCATTTAGTAATGGGTATCAGTGGCGCTAATTTATACCGCAAATCATCGTTTTTACTTGATAAACTCGGTGAGCAGATTTTCCCTGAGTGGTTAAATATCAGTGAGCGTCCGCATATTCTACGTGGTATGGCAAGTACCCCGTTTGATAGTGAAGGTGTGGCAACTTATGATCGTGAAATCATCACCGATGGTGCATTGCAGACGTATTTATTGACCAGCTATGCGGCGCGTAAAATGAAGATGCAGCCAACGGGCCATGCCGGTGGTATTCATAACTGGCTAGTATCATCAACAGGTGAAAGCTTTGAGCAAATGCTGAAGAAGATGGATCGTGGTTTGTTGGTGACAGAGCTGATGGGTCAAGGGGTTAACATTATCACTGGCGATTACTCGCGTGGTGCTGCTGGCTTCTGGGTTGAGAATGGTCAAATTCAATATCCGGTCTCTGAAATTACTATTGCTGGTAATCTTAAAGACATGATGCAAAATATTGTTGCTATTGGCAGTGATACTGAAACTCGCAGCCAGATCCTTACCGGATCAATGTTATTAGGTTCAATGAAAATTGCTGGTGAATAATCGTTGTTAATGACGTGATTTATGAGCAAGAAAAAAGTCCAAACCAATCACTTGATTTGGACTTTTTTTATCAATGAATTATCACGGGTTAAGGCGTAATAAAGATGGTTGCTAAACCTAAAAACACCATTAAGCCGACAATATCAGTACAGGTTGTTAGTGCCATGCCACCTGCAAGTGCTGGGTCAATTTTGAGTTTCTTAAGCCCAATAGGAATTAATACCCCGGCCACACCAGCAATAAATAGGTTTGCTAGCATTGCTCCTGCCATGATCGCGCCGAGTATCAGACTGCCTTTCCAGATAAACACCACCAAACCAATAATTAACGCCCATACTAAACCATTAATTAATCCCACCCGTGCTTCTTTACTTAGTAGCCAGCGGGTGTTGGTATCACCGATATGACCAACAGCAAGACCACGAATAACCAGTGCCACGGTTTGGTTACCTGCGACACCGCCCATTGATGGTACAATCGTCATTAATACCGCTACAGTTGCCATCTGTTGTAAAGTGTGTTCAAACATATTGGAAACAGAGGCTGCTGCTAAGGCTGTCAGAACGTTTACACCTAACCAAATACTACGACTTTTGGCTGATTTTAATACTGGTGCAAAGGTATCTTCGTCGTCATCCATACCAGCCATGGACATCATCGAGTGTTCTGCTTCTTCACGGATCAAGTCAACAACGTCATCGATAGTGATACGACCGACAAGGTGATTATTGGCATCAACAACAGGGGCTGATATCCAATTTCGACGTTCAAAGATATTGGCTATTTCACTGTCTGCCATATCAACGGCAATTGCTTCATCAGCATCTTCCATTACATCTTTAATTTCAATGTCAGGTTGAGTGGTGATCAAGGTTGATAGTGACAAGTGACCAATTAAAATTTGTTTCTCATCAATAACATATAGTGAATCTGTTGCTTCTGGAAGTTCACCACGCATGCGTAAATAACGTAATACCACATCGGCAGTTACATCACCACGAATCGTGATAAAGTCAGTACTCATCATGCCACCGGCGGTATCTTCCGGATAGGCGAGTGCTGCTTCGATACGATGACGATCGATAGCATCCATTTGTGCCAATACTTCTTGGTAACGCTCATCAGAGAGGCTACGAAGTACGTATGCAACATCATCGCTTTCCATCCCCTCGGTAACGGCCGCCAGCTTTTCTGGTTCCATTTGCGAGACGATGCCATCTTTTACATCTTCAGAAAGTTCATCAAGAATTTCACCTTGCTCTTCTGGATCCGTCAATTGCCATAAGACTTGACGCTCTTTCGGTGGTGAGGCTTCTAATAGATGAGCAATATCCTCCGGCTCCATATCTTGGAGTAACCGGCGAACATGGACAAACATACCATTTTCAAGCGCTTTGTTGACTTCTTGGAGTGTGTGATGGGTTTGATCTTGTTCTAATACATCCGCCATAGGTATTAGGCCCACTTATATTTGATGGCGCAATAAGTTGAATTTTAACGTAATTGGTTAGCCTTTGTCTTGTGCTGATTGATATTTAATTCGCCATAAGACGGCAAAGTATGGGCGATACGTATGATAATCATAGGGAAATTCCTACATTTCATGCTTTTTCTCTACCAATAACGTACGAAAAGACGTATTTGATGACAATGTATCACTCGTAAAAAAAAGTCATTAAGCTAAAAAGCAAATCAAAGCTCACCATCAATAATTGATTGTTAGTGAGATAAACTATTAATTATCTTCGTCAAACCCAGCTTCAATGAGATTTGCAACCGCAATCAAAGCGGACTGAGCGTCTTGACCTTCAGCACTAACCATAATTTTTTGGCCTTGCGCAGAATCAAGCATCAATAGCCCCATTACACCGTCGGCAGTGGCACTGTTAGCGCCATTAGTGATGGTAATAACCGCTTCAAAGCTTTGGGCTAGTTCAACTAATTTAATTGCGGCTCGAGCATGAAGCCCGAGACGATTACGTATAAATAATTCACGACTGATGGTCATTTATAATTTTCCAGCGTGCGGTGACGTACCTGCACTTGTTGGCCTTGTTGGGTAAAATACTCGGCAAGTTGCTGGGCGATATAAACTGAACGGTGTTGTCCTCCTGTACAGCCGATAGCAACCGTAACATAACTACGGTTATTCTTTTCTAGCATTGGTAACCACGTTTCAAGGAAGTTACGTAATTGATAGTTAAGCTTATTTACTTCAGCGTGGGCGGCTAAGAAATCTTTAACGCCTTGATCAAGACCTGTTTGTGATTTGAGTTCTGGCACCCAATGTGGGTTTGGTAAAAAACGGACATCGAAGACATAATCAGCATCTGAAGGGAGGCCATGTTTAAAGCCAAAAGATTCAAATACTAAAATTAATTCACGTGCTTCACGGCCAAGCACTCGCGCGCGTACTGTTTCACTTAAATCGTGAATCGAGCGGTTAGTGGTATCAATAACCAGATCGGCATGTTCTTTAAGATCGCTCAGTAACGCGCTTTCAGATTGGATTGCTTGTTCTAAGCTCATGTCATGACGAGATAGAGGATGTAAGCGGCGTGTTTCACTGTAGCGTTTGACCAGTTCTTTATCATCAGCATCAAGAAAAATAACGTTGATATCAACATCACAGGCTAAATTTTTAAAAATGGCCTCAAGCTCACCTTGATGAGGGGGCATATTACGAATATCGATACTAACAGCAATCTCTTGTTCGTTATTGGCAATATCATTTACAAATTGTGGCAGTAGGTGTACGGGAAGGTTATCAACACAGTAATATCCTAAATCTTCTAGCACGCGTAACGCGACCGATTTCCCCGAACCTGAACGGCCACTAATAACCATTAACCTCATGGTTTAGATACCTTTTTTTATTTGTGAAGGGCTGATTTATTGTTCATTAATCAGTATGTCATATAATTCTTGATCGGTTGTTGCATTGCGTAATTGCTTGCAAATTTTCTTATTACCAAGTTTTTCAGCCATGCTTGCAAGGGTCGATAAATGTTCTTTACATTGCTCTTCAGGAACTAAAAGGGCAAATAACAGATCAATTGGCTGACCATCAATGGCATCAAAGTCTATGGGTTGTTGGCACTGAATAAGCACTGCAATCGCGTGATCACTATTACTGATTCGGCCATGAGGGATCGCAATGCCATTACCAATACCTGTGGTACCCAATTTTTCGCGATTGAGCATACATTCAAATAATGGTTGTGGATTTTGATCAAGATGTGTTGCCGCGATCTCACTAATGAGCTCTAGCGCGCGTTTTTTACTGGAGCAAGGGACTGCACTTTTAGTACAGTCCAAGCTCAATACGTTACTCAGTTGCATGATTAGTGACTATTGAGTTTATCTTTGTGTTTGTTTAATTGACGGACCAGTTTATCAGTCAATTCGTCAATCGCGGCATACATATTTTCAGAATCAGCCTTAGCGTGGATTTCTCCTGCATTTATATGCAATGTTGCTTCGGCAATCTGTTGCATCTTTTCGATATTTAAAATCACTTGAACATTATTTATTTTGTCGAAAAAACGCTCTAATTTTTCAAACTTGGTACTGACATATTCGCGCAAAGAATCGGTTACATCAACATGGTGTCCGGTAATATTGATTTGCATAGACGTCTTCCTTTTGTTGGCGCTGATCTGAGTTAGATCAGACATTTTCGCTGATTTGATGGCGGAATTCCAAGCGATTCACGGTATTTAGCGATAGTTCGCCTTGCAACCATGATCCCTTGTTCTGCCAATAAAGTCGCAATTTTGCTGTCACTCAGGGGTTTAGCCTGATTTTCAGCAGCAACAAGTTTCTTCACCAGTGCGCGAATAGCAGTCGATGAACATTCACCGCCATTATCCGTACTGACATGACTTGAGAAGAAGTATTTCAATTCAAAAATACCCCGAGGTGTATGCATATATTTTTGGGTTGTGACTCGGGATATGGTGGATTCGTGCATTTCAACTGCAAGAGCAATGTCGTTAAGCACCATTGGCTTCATGGCTTCTTCACCAAACTCAAAAAAGTCTTGCTGTTGTTCAACAATACAGCAAGCAACCTTTAATAAAGTTTCATTGCGACTTTCAAGGCTTTTAATCAGCCATTTAGCATCTTGCAAGTGAGTGCGAATAAACTGACCATCAGCACTATTACGAGTGTTATTACTTAATGCGGCATATTGCTGATTAACTTTGATGCGCGGAATACTGTCAGGATTAATGCTAACGACCCATTTACCGTGTTCTTTAAAGACTGATACATCAGGAATAACGTATTCAGTTTCAGTGGAAACGACGTGGTTACCAGGGCGAGGATCTAAGCTATGAATCAGCTCCATTACCGCTTTAAGCTCTGGTTCTTTAAGTTTGGTTGCACGCATTAGCTGACGGTAATCACGATTACCTAATAAATTAATGTATTCGCGCAATAGTATCTTAGCTTCAGCAAGCCATTGAGTCTGCTCTGGATAAGTGGCAAGTTGCAGTAATAAACATTCTTGTAAATTACGTGATGCCACCCCGAGAGGATCAAATTGCTGTACCCGCTTTAGAACGGCTTCTACTTCATCAAGTTCAACTTCTAGATCTTCATTCTCGAAGTTTTCTAAAATTTCAGTAGTGGTACAACTGAGATAACCTTTTTCATTTACCGCATCAATAATGGCAGTCGCAATTGCTAAATCAGTTTCACTAAATGGAGTGAGGTGGACTTGCCACATTAAGTAGTCTTGCAATGACTCGGTGGTTTCCCCTTGATAAATCGGTATGTCGTCATCAAGGGCAATGCCTGTGCTGCCAGTACCTGCGCTATAGACATCATCCCAGGTGCTATCGACAGGGAGTTCTGTTGGTAGTTCACGAGTTTCAAGAACTTCTGTGGTATCAAAACTCTCAATGTCATCAAGATTTTCGTTAGTATCGTTAGTGTTGATTTCTGCAGTTGAGGTTTCATTGTTAGTACTTACTTCATCTGCATCAACTGTCTCATCGAGCTCTAGGAGAGGGTTACCATCAAGCGCTTCTTGGATCTCTTGTTGAAGTTCCAATGTAGATAGCTGCAACAAGCGAATAGCTTGTTGTAGCTGAGGCGTCATTGCTAACTGTTGACCGAGCTTAAGTTGGAGCGAAGTTTTCATTAACGTTGATACACCTTATTGTTATTGTTGTTATTCTCTGTAATCAATAGCCAATGGTGAATGCTAGAGACGGAACTGATCACCAAGATAAACCCGTTTAACATGCTCATGGTTAAGAACATGGTCTGGCGTACCATTAGCAATAAGGTGTCCTTGGCTTACAATATAAGCATGTTCACAGACATCCAGTGTTTCACGGACGTTATGGTCCGTAATTAATACTCCTAATCCACGATCGCGCAAATGTTTAATGATTTTTTTGATGTCAATCACTGAAATAGGGTCGACACCAGCAAACGGTTCATCCAGTAAAATAAACTTAGGATTAGCCGCGAGTGCGCGCGCAATTTCAACTCGACGGCGTTCACCACCTGATAATGCTTGCCCTAAACTATCGCGAATGTGTTGAATATTAAACTCATCTAATAATTCTTCCGCTTTGTCTTGGCGGTCTTCTTTGGTGAGTTCTTTGCGTGTTTCTAATACCGCCATTAAATTATCATAAACGGTTAAACGACGAAAAATTGAAGCCTCTTGAGGTAGATAACCAATACCCATGCGTGAACGGTTATGCATCGGCTGGAGACTAATATCTTCATCATCAATGGTGATCGTGCCTTCATCACGGCTCACAAGACCAACGATCATATAAAATGAGGTAGTTTTACCAGCACCATTTGGACCAAGTAAACCAACAATTTTCCCTGATTCTACCTCAAGGCTGACATCGGAAACGACTTTGCGTCCGTTGTAACTTTTTGCAAGGTGTTCAGCTTTTAGAATAGCCATAAATACTGTTTATTTCTTATTATTGTTTAATTGACTTGGTAAGATCACGGTAGTGACTCGCTCTTGGTTACCGCTTTCTGCTACCAAACGTTGATCGCGAATATTGTAAGTAATAATATTACCTTTAATATTGCTACCATCTTGATTAAGTTCAGCTTTACCTGTCATTTTTAGACGTTCAGTCGAGGTTTCATAACGCATTTTAAGCGCTTCACCATCGATTGGTTTTCCGTCTTCCATTATTTGATGGAATGTGGCTGGTTTTCCATATGCCATAATGGTTTGTTGTTGTGATTTCGCGTTTGGTCGCGTGACAACGACTTTATTGGCGCGAATATCAATCGTACCTTGGCGTAACTTAACATTACCGATAAAAGTGACAATATTATTCGGCATATCAACTTGTTGACTGTCAGAATCAATATAAATGGGTTGTTTAGTATCACTTTTCATCGCCCATGTTGGTGCACTGATACACAACAAGCATAGTAGAGTACTAATTTTTAGTCGGTTCATATCTACCTTTTACATTTTTTAGAAGAGTAGCCACATTACGATTCATATTACCTTTCATACCATCGCCTTCATTTTGAAAAACAGGGCCATTGATAGTGACATGATCGTTGGTATCAAAATCTTTATTGACTAAATTTAAGCGTAAATTATCGGTTTTAATAACCTGAATATTAGAATCAGGTAATAAGTTAAAAATACGTACATTACCTTGTAAATGTAATATTTTATCTTGTTCTAGTTTGGCGGTGTTAGCGCTTACTCGCCATTCTGCATCTTGGCCTTGTTTAAACACCCACAATACGGGTTTGGTAAACGTCGTGATACCACTAACGTTGAAGTGTTCAAGGTGGTCGGCATCAATTTGATATTGACGAGTGCCTTTTAAATCAAAGCTAGTGTTACTGACTTTAGTACCAATAAACATTGGTTTTTCGTCATTAGGAGCTACTTGGACATCTTGTTGCCAGTGTTGTTCAAGTAGGTAGTAGCCGAGCCATGCACATATAATCATTAACAGTACATAGAATAGCTTTTTAAAAGTCATAGACTTAAGCCTTTATTGTCTTTAGGTGTTACCGATAATTGTTAGGTATATAATAGCGTTACATGACACCGGCTTTAAGCAAATCGTGCATATTGAGCGCTCCGACTAATTGGTTGTTTTCTGTCACCAATAAGCCATTAATTTTGTTATCTTCCATTAATTTTAGCCCTTCTGCGGCTAATAGTTGTGGTGAAATTGTTTGTGGGTTGCTTGACATGACTTCGCCAATACTGGTGTTGTGAATATCAACATGATTATCCAATAGGCGTCGTAAATCACCATCAGTAAAAATACCACGTAATTGTTGGTTATGATCAACAATTGCCGTCATTCCTAGGCCTTTGTGCGAAATTTCTAACAGCGCATCTTTAATACTGGCATGTTCTTCAATCATAGGCAGCAACTCCCCGCTATGCATCACATCAGCAATGCGAAGTAATAATTTGCGACCTAACGCACCACCAGGATGAGACAGTGCAAAGTCATCGGCAGTAAATCCGCGCGCTTCCATCACAGCAATAGCAACTGCATCGCCCATTACAAGGGTGGCTGTGGTGCTTGAGGTTGGCGCGAGATTGAGTGGACAAGCTTCTTTGTCTACTGTTACTTGAAGATTCACTTGTGCCATTTTAGCCATGCTTGATTCAGGCTGGCCTGTCATACTGATCATTGCAATGCCAAGGCGTTTAATCACCGGCAGTAACGCCAGAATTTCCGTTGCTTCACCGGAGTTTGAAATTGCAATCACGACATCGTTTTTTTTGATCATACCAAGGTCGCCATGGCTAGCTTCACCGGGATGAACAAAGAAAGCTGGGGTTCCAGTGCTGGCCAATGTTGCTGCTATTTTTCGTCCAATATGACCTGATTTTCCCATTCCCATAACGATCACTTTACCCTGACAATGAAGGATTAACTCACAAGCAAGAGTAAAGCTGTTATCAATGTAATAACGAATTTTTTCAAGGGCTTGTAATTCAGTATCGAGTACTTTTTTACCGTGGCTGCAAAAGTCAAATTGACCAGACATCAGTGGACGCTCCTGTTATGCGGCAACATTTAGAAATAAGAAAGCTTGATAAGCGATAAAGCAAATGACCAATATACCGCCTTCAACACGATTAATTTGACGGCGTTTTCCGAGTGCCATTACCAGTAATAGGATTGAAATAGCCAACATAACATAAAAGTCACGATCCATCGCTAATGGGCTTAATGCTGATGGGTTGAGTAACCCTGGAATCCCCATAACTGCTAAAATATTAAAAATATTAGAGCCGATGATGTTACCTACTGCCATATCATCTTCGCCTTTAAAGACGCTTGCTATTGATGCTGCCAGTTCCGGTAGACTGGTGCCGACGGCAATAATGGTTAAACCAATCACTAAGTCACTCATTCCGAAGTATTTAGCGATAGTAACCGCAGAGCCTACCACCATATCTGATGAGTATAATAAAATCCCTAAGCCAATCAAAACCCAAATAATTGCTTTGGTGTTACTCACGTCTGTTGGAATATCGGCTTGTTGCTCTTCAAGTAAAGGATCGCTTTTGCTATCACGGCTTATTTTCATCATTACGATTAAGAAAATGCCAAACAATACCGCGAGAATAATCCCTTCATTACGGCTTAAATAGTTATCCCATAAAATAGCCCCTGCGATAACCGTCACTCCAAGCATGATAGGTAATTCACGGCGAATAATAGTCGAACTAATGCTTAATGGCTTTATGATGGCTGTAATACCAAGAATTAATGCAATATTGGCAATGTTTGATCCTAATACATTACCAACTGCGGTATCGGTTTTATCAGCAAGTGCTGCGGTCGCCGATACCATCATTTCTGGTGCTGAGGAGCCCATAGCAAGAATCGTCATACCGATAACCAGTGGTGCAACCCCAAAATTTTTCGCTAATGCGGCCGCGCCATATACTAATCTATCTGCACTCCACACCAGTAAAGCTAACCCGACACAGAGCAACACAATGGCTTCTAGCATGTTAATTCCTTTTCAGTACGACTCGCTAAAATAGCGAATTTCAATCAATTGATGAGAGATTTCCAATTTGAGTTGCTAATTTTGACGTTAACTCATGCAAAAGGGAAGCATAAGCAAATACTAATTATCATCTTGAAACGGTTTTATGATGGCTGACTTGATTAACAGCAACTGAATTAAAGCGGATTAAGGCTGCAAATTAGGCCGTGGTTGTTTATACTTTTAAAACGATGTTTTATTGTATAAAGTTAAGATGTGTTTGATTGGTTTTCGGTTGAATTTGTCCAGTTAATGTCGCTTTTGTCGCAAATGTATTATTTTTAATAAAAATTCACTACTTTAGTGCGATAAAACCTTGCTTAGGTTGAGTTGGTCGCTAATTCCTCATATTATCAGCGCTCTTTTTTATGATATACACTGATTATTTTTAAGTTATTTATTATCAAGTGGCTTACAGCGCTATTGTGCCAAATAACATCAATATTCATCGCTTATGCAAGCTAGTTAGCGAGAGGTAACCTAAATATAATGCTCAATGATGATGTACTTGTTTCGATTAAAAATATGACTTTCTCTCGTGGTGAACGGCTGATTTTTGATGATATTAGCCTTGATATTCCACGTGGAAAAGTTACCGCGATCATGGGGCCGTCAGGAATCGGTAAAACAACCTTATTACGCTTAATTGGTGGCCAGATTGCACCCGATAATGGTGAAGTATGGTTTGAACAATGGAATATTCCAACATTGCGTCGCAGCGAACTTTATCAAGCCCGTAAGCGAATGAGTATGCTATTTCAATCAGGTGCATTATTTACTGATATGACGGTGTTCGATAATGTCGCATTCCCATTGCGAGAGCACACTCAGTTACCGGAAGATTTGTTACGAACTTTAGTGCTACTAAAATTAGAAGCGGTTGGTTTGCGTGGTGCGGCACAATTGATGCCAAATGAGTTATCTGGCGGTATGGCACGTCGAGCAGCATTAGCACGTGCAATTGCCCTTGATCCCGATTTAATGATGTACGATGAACCTTTTGTTGGCCAAGATCCTATCACTATGGGAGTGTTGGTAAAATTAATTCGTGATCTTAATCAGGCGTTAAATATTACCTCTGTAATTGTATCGCATGATGTGCCTGAAGTGATGAGTATTGCTGATCATGTCTATATTCTCTCTGGTGCTAAGATCATTGGTTGTGGTACGCCCGATCAATTGCGTGCAGATACCAATCCTCAAGTGCGTCAATTTTTAGATGGTGATGCAGATGGCCCGGTGCCATTTCAATTTCCAGCACAGCCGTTAGGTGATGATTTATTTGGTTAATTAATGTAGCGCACTGATTGGCATTAGGGTCGCGGTGCATGACAACAGAGAATATGAGCAAAAAATGATAATTGATGCGATTTCCCGATTGGGACGAGCGACTATCGAAAAGTGTCAAGCCTGCGGTCGTGCAAGTTTGATGTTATACGGCGCACTAGTATGTAAGCCGCAACCGATAAAAATGTTGCCATTATTGATCAAGCAACTGTATTCAGTTGGGGTGCTATCAATGGCGATTGTTTTAGTGTCGGGATTATTTATCGGTATGGTACTAAGCCTGCAAGGTTATCTGGTATTAGCCGGTTACGGTGCCGAAACCAGTCTTGGACAAATGGTGGCATTATCGTTATTGCGTGAATTGGGTCCGGTGGTGACAGCACTGTTGTTTGCTGGTCGTGCTGGCTCTGCATTAACCGCTGAAATTGGTCTAATGAAAACCACCGAGCAACTATCAAGCATGGAAATGATGGCGGTTGATCCATTGCGTCGCGTGATTGCGCCACGTTTTTGGGCTGGAGTGATTTCAATGCCATTGTTAGCGCTGATGTTCTCTTTAATTGGACTCTGGGGCGCGCAATTAGTCGGTGTTGATTGGAAAGGTATTGATTACGGCAGTTTTTGGTCGGTGATGCAGTCATCGGTTGATTTCAGTACTGATATTGGTAATAGCATTATCAAATCGGTGGTATTTGCTATCGTGATAACATGGATTGCGGTCTTTAATGGCTATGATGCCGTACCCACCTCTGAAGGGATCAGTCGTGCGACAACCCGTACCGTGGTTAATTCATCATTGGCGGTATTGGGACTTGATTTTGTGTTAACTGCACTAATGTTTGGTAGCTAAACATTCACTTAGCCGGATCTATACGACGGCATAAATTAGATGGATAAAGATAATGCAACAAAATAGACGATTAGAATTGTGGGTTGGTGTATTTATGCTAGCCGGCATCAGTGCTTTATTAGTATTGGCGTTTAAAGTCGCTAATGTTCAAAGTTTTGGTAGTACAGAAACCTATACCCTAAAAGCGCATTTTGACAATATCGGTGGTTTAAAAGTACGTTCTCCAGTTAAGGTTGGCGGAGTTAATGTCGGTGAAGTGACATCGATTACGTTAGATAAACAGACTTATGTACCGATTGTGACCTTAGCAATAAATAAAAAGTTTGGTTACTTCCCTGAAACCAGCTCTGCATCGATTTTAACTTCAGGCTTGTTGGGCGAGCAGTATTTAGGTATTCGTCCTGGATTTATTGATAGCGATACTGAAATGTTACATAACGGCGATTTAATTGAAGACACTAAATCTGCGTTAGTATTAGAAGATATGATTGGTCAAGTGCTGTATAGCCTTGGCGGTGATAAGAAATAATGAGGAGAACCACCATGAAATTTATACGAGGCTTAATGCTGTGTTTAGTTGCTGTTCCAATGTTGGCGCAAGCAGCAACAGTTGATCAGAGCAACCCTTATAAAATGATGGATACAGTATCTGCACATTTATTTGGTACGCTAAAAGCAGAACAGAAAAAAATTCAAGCTAATCCCGAAGAACTTCGAGTGATCGTAAAGCAAGAATTATTACCTTATATTAATGCTCGTTATGCAGCATACAAAGTATTAGGGGCTAACTTACGTAATACAACCGCTGAGCAACGTGATGCCTTTACTGCTGCTTTCACTGATTACTTAGTAGCATCGTATGCGCAAGTACTTACTCAATATACTGATCAAAAAATTGAGCTAGAATCACCAAAACCGATACCTGCTGATCGCAGTATTATTTCGGTTCGAGTAGATATTATTGATCCGCAACGTCCGCCTATTCGTCTTGATTTCAAATTACGTTTGAATAAAAAACCAAAGAATGGCAGGGATTTGACATGGTAGCTGAAGGTGTCAGTATGCTTTCGACTAAGCAAAGTGAATGGAGTGGTCAATTACGCACCAAAGGTATTGATGCGGTGACACAAAGTTTACGTGATTTAGCTGCGAAACCGATCCACATTGAGAAAAACTAATCATGGCTGTTAATCAGATTAGTTGGCAAGTTATTGCTGATGGGCAATACCGCTTGTCAGGGTCGTTAGATCGTGACACAGTGCCTGTTTTTTGGCGTCAAAGAAACCAATGGATGCCACATAATAAGCAGTTAACACTCGATCTTGCTGACTTGTCTCGAGTAGACTCGGCTGGCATGGTAATGTTGCTGCATTTGTGCCAGCAACTTAAGCAAACGGGAAGTAGCGTGATGTTACATAATATCCCTCAAGAGCTTAAGACGCTGTTTCGCTTAAGCCATATCGAACCAATGTTAACAGCTTGCATGGAGTAAGTTGTAGAGAGGATAGCTCGTGGAAATCTCTGAGATTAAACAAATTCTAGAAAACGCTTTAGATGTCGATGAAGTCATCGTTACAGGCGAAGGTAGTCACTACCAAGTAATTGCTGTGGGTACATTATTTGACGGCATGAGCCGCGTTAAAAAACAACAAACAATTTATGGTCCATTAATGGATCGTATTGCTGCAAACGACATTCACGCGTTAAGTATTAAAACATACACGCCTGAAGAGTGGGCGCGTGATAAAAAATTAATGTCGTTATAGAGAGCTAAATGATGCAAAAGTTTCGTATTCAGGGCAGCGGCCCATTAAGCGGTGAAGTGGCTATTTCTGGCGCTAAAAATGCAGCATTGCCAATTCTGTTTTCTGCTTTACTTGCTGAAGGTCCAGTAGAAATTGCTAATGTGCCTCAGTTACGTGATATTGATACCACTATGGAATTACTGTCACGTTTAGGCGTGAAAGTATCGCGTAATGGTTCATCTGTTGATATTGATGCTAGCGATGTTAACGAGTTTTGTGCACCGTATGATCTTGTGAAAACCATGCGTGCATCGATTTGGGCATTAGGTCCTTTAGTGGCGCGCTTTGGTCAAGGTCAAGTGTCATTACCGGGTGGTTGTGCAATTGGTGCTCGTCCAGTTGACTTGCACATTGTTGGTCTTGAGCAGCTTGGTGCAACTATCACCCTTGATGAAGGCTATGTGAAAGCATCTGTCGATGGTCGTCTTAAAGGCGCGCATATCGTGATGGATAAAGTCAGTGTAGGTGCAACGGTAACTATTATGTCTGCGGCGACACTTGCTGAAGGCACAACAGTTATTGAAAACGCCGCCCGAGAACCAGAGATTGAAGATACTGCGGCATTTTTAAATGCAATTGGCGCTAAAATTACTGGTGCAGGTACGGCAACTATCACTATCGAAGGTGTTGAACGTCTTGCTGGTGGCTATCATGAAGTGGTTGCTGATCGTATTGAAACAGGTACATTCTTAGTCGCTGCTGCGGTTTCTGGTGGCAAGATTGTGTGTCGCAATACTAAGCCTGAACTGCTTGAAGCGGTATTGGCTAAGCTAGAAGAAGCTGGTGCACTGGTTGAAACTGGCGCTGATTGGATCAGTCTTGATATGACTGATCGTGAGCTTAAAGCGGTGAATATTCGTACCGCGCCGCATCCAGGTTTCCCAACTGATATGCAAGCACAATTTTCGCTATTAAATCTTATGGCAAAAGGCACTGGTATCATCACTGAAACGATTTTTGAAAACCGTTTTATGCATATTCCAGAGCTAATCCGTATGGGGGCTCACGCTGAAATCGAAGGTAACACTGTCATTTGTGGTGATACTGATGGCTTAAGTGGCGCGCAAGTAATGGCAACGGATTTACGTGCATCAGCAAGCCTTGTGATTGCGGGTAGTATTGCTAAAGGCGAGACCATCGTTGATCGTATTTACCATATCGACCGTGGTTATGAGTTCATTGAACAAAAGTTTAGTGCGCTTGGCATGAATATCGAACGCATTTCTGCATAAACCTTTAGGTTAGCTTTAAAGTGTTAATAAAAACCTCGCATATTGTGCGAGGTTTTTTTATTGTTGCTTATCAATCATTAATAATTGGCTATTTGGGCGGGTTCGTCATTGGTGGTCGATTAGCAACGGTGACCGGAATCATCATCGGTTTACCATCACGTAATATCTTCACTTGAATATGCGTGCCTGGGCGAATATCTGTCACGATATCACGCACACTTTGAACGTTAGTGACTTCTTTACCTGCAATTTCAATCACAATATCATTTTTCTTAAATCCAGCTTTTGATGCCGGACCGGTTGGATCCATACCATCAACGATAATGCCATTAACCTTGGCTACATCATAAAGCCGCGCCATTAATGGATTGATCTCTCGCCCTTGAATACCGATCCAGCCACGAATCACGCGACCATCAGCAATTAACTTTTGCATGATCTTAATCGTCAGCTGATATGGGATCGCAAACGAAATACCATAGGTTTCAATATTAGTTGCCTGTTGGAAAGAGGCGGTGTTAATACCGACTAATTCACCGCGAGTATTGACTAATGCACCACCGGAATTACCTTTATTAATCGCGGCATCCGTTTGTAGAAAATCTTGCGGGCCATAGAAACTCATGCCAGAGCGACCCGTTGCAGAGATAATACCAAAGGTCGTGGTTTGACCGAGATTGTAAGGGTTACCGATTGCCAGTACCACATCACCAACCGCCGCTTTATATTGGGGGTTAACGGGAATAACGGGCAAATTATCAGCATTAATTTTTAATACTGCCAGATCAGTTAATTGATCTAAACCGATCAATTGCGCATTGAGAACGCGACCATCTTGCAGAGCGACAATGATTTGATCTGCATGGGCAACAACATGGTAATTAGTGACGATATAACCTTTATCACTCATGATAACGCCAGATCCTAACCCTTGAGTGCGTAACTCACGTTCTTCGCTATTACTATTGTCATAACGGCGGTTATAAATATTAACCACTGCAGGTGAGGCACGACGAACGGCATAATTAAAAGAGAGTGGGGTTGAACCGCTATCGGGTAATGATAAGGACACTGGCGTCGTTGGACGTAAATCAGGGACGGCAATCAGCACTATAATTGCAGTAATAAGGCCGAGAGCAATAGAGCGACCAAGAAATGCCAGCATTAACTGTCCTTATAAAATGAGAAATAAAAAAGGTGCCAACAGAATAGCACCCCTCTAGAGTGAGACCAACTTTTGGCTCGATTGTGGTGGTTAAATTACCGCAATATTATTCAGGTCGTGATCGTGAATAAAATGATGGCTAACGAATAATAATATATAACACATTATTGCCTCGTTGAATTTCAAGTGCGATCACTTGTGGCGGGTGCTGCAACAGTTTACGCAATTGGTTAAGGTTACTAATTGGAGTGCGATTAAGCCCTATAATTATGTCGCCTTTGCGCAGCCCTGATCGTGCCGCCAGTGAACCTTGAGTAATTTTATTCACTTCAACGCCGTGAGGTTTGCCGTTAACTGTAACATCACTGAGTTGTGCACCGGTTAAGTTAGTGTGAAGCTCATCAGCTTTAACAATATTATTCTCACTAGCACTCAGAGTTACAGTAAATTGTTGTAACTTACCATTGCGCATAACTTGTAAGGTCAGCGTTTTTCCAGCTCCCAGCGTGGCAACTTTGGCACGTAACTCACTGAATGAGCGAATAGGGCTACCATTGACTTGGGTAATGATATCACCTGCTTTTAAGCCTGCTTTTTGCGCTGCTGAATTGGGCATAACTTGGTTTACAAACGCACCTTTATTGGTGTTATAACCAAAGGTTTTGGCAAGTTCAGGCGTTAATTCACGTCCTTGAATACCAAGAGTTCCCCGTTGAACACGACCAAATTTAATTAATTGTGAGGTAAGGTTATTGACCATATTTGATGGAATGGCAAATCCAATCCCGATGTTACCTTTATTGGGCGCTAGTATTGCGGTATTAATACCGATCAGCTCACCGTTAAGGTTTATCAATGCGCCACCAGAGTTACCACTATTGATCGCTGCATCAGTTTGAATAAAGTCTTCTATATTTTCAAGATTTAACCCACTGCGGCCTAATGCAGATACGATGCCTGAGGTCACGGTTTGTCCGAGCCCAAAAGGATTACCAATAGCGATTGCAAAATCACCGACTCGTAATTTATCTGAATTGGCTAATTTAATCGCTGTTAGTTTTTGAGGCGTCTGTATTTGTAGTAAGGCGATATCCGCTGCTTTATCACTACCAATCAGCTTGGCAGTAACTTCATGACCGTCATAAAGTTGCACCAGTATTTTATCTGCGTGATTGATCACATGCTGGTTGGTAACAATATAGCCTTTATCTGCATCAATGATGACCCCAGAGCCTAAACCACGAAAAGGGCGTTCTTGAACTTGTTCGGCAGGAAAATTGGGACCAAAGAAAAACCGATAGGCTTCAGGAAGTTGTTGCTTTGAAACTTGCTTACCTTCAATTGCAATACTCACTACTGCAGGTGTTACTTGCTCAAGCATTGGTGCTAGGCTAGGCATCTGTTGATTACTGACAGCCATAGGTAATGCGGCATTGGCTGTGATAGGTGGCATTAAAGCGCTAATGGTTAACGCTAATGCGCTAATAACAAAACGGTTTTTTTACGCATAATATAACTCCAACTTAATAAGTTAAAGTATGACTTATTAGCTGGAACTAAGTTCCCCCACAATGATGGTTTGTGGGGGAAGTCTTAGTATTGAGATGAAGCGTTAACTAACTTTTGCAGCTGCTTCTGTTGTAGGAATCTCATTACTTCGAACCGTTGCCGGCTTATCATTAAATAATCCTGTCGCACCGTTAGCATAATCACGAGGTTGATGATCCATGACTTCATCTTCAATAGGTTGAGCGTTTTTAACCGACTCGAGACTGGTGATGCGTTGTGAAAATGGATTATCTTGGGTCGGTAAATTTGGCATAAGTTCGGCAGATGTTTTTGCCATATGCTCATATAACTTACTGTAATCCTTAGATACGTTATCTAATAATTCCGCACTACGGGCAAAATGGTCGACCAACTCTTGGCGATATTGCTCAAGTTCATATTTTGATTTATCAAGATCTTTTTTTAATGATATTTGTTGCTTTTGGTTCTTGTTAGTAACGCGACTTATTAGTGAGCCAACAAAAATCCCTGCAATAAAAATAGCAACTGCAATAATCCAACTCATAGCCATGATAATTCCTTGTAATTTGGGTGTTAATACGTGTTTTCTCAGTCAGAGTACTGTTTATTAATAAGTAATAACGCTATTACTATACCTTGAGCAGGTTGCGCATGATACTGATTCAATCATATATTATGACTATTTATGCTGCAGTTTTATGGCAATTAAGATGTAAAGGGATAACATCAAATGAACCAGCTGACACCGCTCGACAAATACCATACAGATCTACAACGTGTCGATTTTTTTGCCGATCCTGCTCAGGCTCAGGCGGTGGCTCATTTAGATGATTTATACCATCGATTAATTGCCCCTGTCGCTCCATCACCAGCTACGACTGAATGGCAACGGTTATGGTCAATGACTAAATCATTGTTTAAAACCACAACAACTCAAGCAGAAATCGTGCCAGTCACGGGATTGTATTTTTGGGGCGGTGTTGGACGGGGTAAAACCTACTTGGTTGATACCTTTTATGACTGTTTACCTACTGAACGCAAGCTGCGGATTCACTTTCATCGTTTTATGTATCGTGTCCATCAGCAGTTGCAACTGCTTGATGGTATTGAAAATCCATTAGAGCATGTCGCGGATCATTTTAAACAGCACACTGATATTATTTGTTTTGATGAGTTTTTTGTCAGTGATATTACTGACGCGATGATTTTAGCAACATTACTTGATGCTTTGTTTAAACGGGGCGTTACGCTGGTAGCAACATCCAATATCGAGCCTGATGGTTTATATCGAAATGGTTTGCAACGTGCACGATTTTTACCCGCGATTGAATTGATCAAACAATATTGCCAAGTAGTCAATGTTGATGCCGGGGTTGATTATCGACTTCGTACATTAGTTCAGGCTGAAATTTATTATTCGCCATTAGGGCAACAAGCGAATGCTAATTTAGCGCATTATTTTGAGCAGTTGACAACTGAGCCACGTCAGCATAATAAAAACATCATCATTAATCAGCGCTCGGTGGTCGCACAGCGTGAAGCAACGGGGGTCGTCCAGTTTAGTTTTCAGCAGTTATGCCAAACAGCGCGTAGTCAAAATGATTATATTGAAATTGCGCAGTTGTACCATACGGTATTGCTTGCCGATGTACCGCGAATAACCGAGCAAGATGCCGCACGGCGTTTTATCGCCATGGTTGATGAGTTTTATGAGCGAAATGTGACATTAATTATCTCTGCAGCAGCGCCATTAACTGAACTTTATACTGAAGGACGGTTATTATTTGAATTTAAACGTTGTTGTTCACGTCTAATTGAAATGCAAAGTGAACAATATTTAGCGAAACCACATCTAATTGATGAATGACGAATTCAACTGAGTAACGTAATTTGAGCCGATTAACACAGTTTTGATTGTGATTTGTTGGTCTAATTATCAATTTCAGACTGTTAATATGAAAAAAAACCATTTTTTTTGGGAAAAAAGGTGATTTTTTCCGCACCCTTCTCTATAATCTTGCGACCCACCGTACCTGTATGGCGAAAGCCAGGAGTGCCACCCACTCGAAGGGGTGATGACTGGGCTCTTAACAGAGGGATCATCATTTGATGGTTCTAGTAAGTGAAACTATTTAAATAATGGGTATTAATTAGCATGAAAACTTTCGTTGCTAAACCAGAAACTGTAAAACGTGACTGGTATGTTGTTGACGCTGAAGGTAAAACTCTAGGTCGTCTTTCAACTGAAATCGCTTCTCGTCTACGTGGCAAGCACAAACCGGAGTACACTCCACACGTTGACACTGGTGACTACATTGTAGTTATCAATGCTGAGAAAGTAGCAGTAACTGGTGCAAAGCGTACAGATAAAATGTACCACCACCACACTGGCTTCATCGGCGGCCTTAAGTCAATCAGCTTTGATAAGCTAATTGCTAAGAAACCAGAAATGGTTATTGAAACTGCTGTTAAAGGCATGCTTCCAAAAGGTCCTCTAGGCCGTGCTATGTTCCGTAAGCTTAAAGTTTACGCGGGTACTGAGCACAACCATGCTGCACAACAGCCTAAAGTACTAGACATCTAATTGGGAATTATGACAATGGCAGAGAATCAATACTACGGCACTGGTCGCCGTAAAAGCTCAGCAGCTCGCGTTTTCATCAAACCGGGTACTGGTAACATCGTAATCAACAAGCGTAGCATCGAAGAGTACTTCAGCCGCCCAACAGCGCGCATGGTAGTTCTTCAGCCTCTTGAGCTTGTTGGCATGACTGAGAATTTTGACCTATACATCACTGTTAAAGGTGGTGGTATCACTGGTCAATCTGGTGCTATCCGTCACGGTATCACTCGTGCTCTTATGGAATACGATGAAACTCTACGTCCTGCTCTACGTTCAGCTGGCTACGTTACTCGCGACGCTCGTTGCGTTGAACGTAAGAAAGTTGGTCTACGTAAAGCACGTCGTCGTCCACAGTTCTCTAAGCGTTAATATTACGCTTCCAGATTTTTATCTGGTTTACTGTGTACAGAAAAAGCTCAGCCCTCGGGTTGGGCTTTTTTTTTGATTGTTTTTTAGAAAGTATTGTTCATTATTGTTAATGATATATTTTCTCGCACCTCGCACCTCGCACCTCGCACCTCGCACCTCGCACCTCGCACCTCGCACCTCGAATCTATATCTTCCATCACTTTTTTGGTTAATACTTGATGCATAATAACGATAAATCGTCTGTGTTCGATATTTACCGCTAAACAATGGTGTGAACTTGTGAATATATTGAGCTTTACATATTCTTAAAATGTTGGCGATAAATTAAAACTGCAGCAATATTGTTACTGCGGTATGTTTGGATAGGCTTGTATCTAAGCGTTAGGGATATATAAAAATAACAATCCAAGCAGGAGCTATTGGAGAAAATGGATGAGTACTGTGCGAATAAGTAATGGAAGACGTCGCTTTCTAACGGCAACAACCTCGATCGTCGGCGGCATAGGGGCAATAGCAATTGCTGTGCCTTTTATTAAATCATGGAATCCAAGTGAGAAAGCCAAAGCGGCTGGTGCGCCAGTTGAAGTAAACATCAGTAAATTAGCTGATGGACAAATGATTCGTGTGGAATGGCGCGGCAAGCCTGTATGGATAGTACGTCGTAGCCAAGCAGTATTACAGCAATTAGCCACTCATGATGCTCAGCTTCGTGATCCTACCTCTGAAGAGCCACAACAACCTCAATATGCGCAGAATTCACATCGTTCATTAAAACCTGAAATATTTTTAGCTGTTGGTATTTGTACCCACTTAGGCTGTTCGCCGACTTATTTGCCGACAAGTTTTAGTGATCAAGTGAGTGGTGTTGCTGCTGGCTTTTTTTGTCCCTGCCATGGTTCAACCTTTGATATGGCTGGGCGAGTATTTGCAGGAGTGCCAGCACCGCTTAATCTGGTGGTGCCGCCGTATCAATTCTTAGACGATAACACCATTTTGGTTGGACTTGATAAGGAGACGGTGTAATGGCTGGCTTAGTTAATTGGATTGATCAACGTCTACCTATCGTAAATGCATATCGTAAACATTTGTCTCAATATCCAATGCCAAAGAACTTTAATTTTTGGTATGTGTTTGGATCTCTAGCGATGTTAGTTCTAGTTAATCAAATCATTACCGGTATTTGGTTAACCATGAATTATGTTCCCTCAGCCGAAGGTGCCTTTGCCTCGATTGAATACATAATGCGAGATGTTGAGTATGGGTGGCTACTGCGTTATATGCACTCGACCGGAGCCTCGGCCTTTTTTGTGGTGATATATCTCCACATGTTTCGCGGCTTAATTTATGGTTCTTATCAAAAACCGCGAGAGCTATTGTGGTTATTTGGCATGCTGATATTTTTAGTGCTGATGGCTGAAGCTTTTATGGGGTATTTATTGCCATGGGGACAAATGTCTTACTGGGGCGCGCAGGTGATTATTTCACTGTTTGGTGCAATCCCTGTGATTGGTGATGATCTTACTTTATGGATCCGTGGTGATTATGTTATTTCTGGTGCCACCTTAAACCGTTTTTTTGCTTTACACGTGATAGCGTTACCGTTAGTGCTGTTACTGCTGGTGGTGTTACATGTATTAGCACTGCATGAAGTGGGCTCAAATAACCCCGATGGTATCGACACTAAATTGCCTAAAGGTAGCCAAGGTGATGAGCATCAAACCCAGTTTACTTTTCATCAAGACTACACCAAAAAATACGACATTATAGATTCGATTCCGTTTCATCCTTACGGCACCGTTAAAGATCTGATTGGAGTCGCAGTATTTGCGTTGTTCTTTAGTTATGTGATCTTTTTTGCACCTGAAATGGGCGGCTACTTTTTAGAAGCACCAAACTTTGAAGCTGCTAATCCAATGAAAACCCCTGAGCATATTGCTCCAGTTTGGTATTTCACTCCCTTTTATGCCATTTTGCGCGCCGTACCCGATAAATTGTTAGGGGTTGCTGCTATGGGAGCTGCAATTGTATTTTTGTTCTTATTACCGTGGTTTGATCGCTGTAATGTGCGCTCTTTTCGTTACCGTAGCACATTGCATTTGGCTAATTTAGTTCAATTTACCATCAGTTTTATTGGCTTGGGTATTCTTGGATCTTTACCAGTAACACCGATATTCACCTTGTTGGCACAAATATTTAGTTTTACCTATTTCATGTTTTTTATTGTGTTGTTTTTCTACAGTAAAAATGAAGCGACTAAACCGCTACCAAAGAGGGTGACATTCAAATGAAACAATGGATTGTAGCATTACTGGTTTGGCTGCCGACATTTGCCATCGC
Source organism: Photobacterium aquimaris (assembly GCF_002954455.1). GTDB lineage: Bacteria > Pseudomonadota > Gammaproteobacteria > Enterobacterales > Vibrionaceae > Photobacterium > Photobacterium aquimaris. Next base: position 2,427,811 of record NZ_MSCC01000001.1, on the reverse strand, counting down.
GGGTGGTGGCAATGTGAGTTTGCAAGCCGCGAATAATGATCTGACAGATAAGGCCTCTTTGCAGCGAGGGGCACAATTGTTTGCCAATTATTGTGCAGGTTGTCATTCAACTCAATATCAACGTTATGAGCGAGTAGCCACTGATTTAGGCATTCCTGTTGAACTTATGCAGCAACATTTAATGTTTAATCCTAATGCTAAAATTGGTGATTTAATGACAAATTCGATGTCAGAACAATATGCTGCTGCATCATTTGGTGCGCCAACGCCAGATCTTACGATGGTGGCGCGAGTGCGTGGAACCGATTGGTTATACACTTACTTACATTCTTTTTATGCTGATCCTAGCCGTCCATTTGGGGTTAATAATAGTCTTTTTCCAAGTGTTGGTATGCCACATGTGCTTGAAGAACTTCAAGGGGTACCGCGTAAGATCTATGAGACCCAGATGATCGACGGTAGTCCAACTCAAGTATTAATAGGCATCGAAACTGATGGCAGTGGTGATTTAACCTCGCAGCAATATGATGTTGCTGTACGTGATCTGGTTAACTATTTAGATTATTCCGCTGAGCCAATGAAGCTTGAACGGCAGCGATTAGGGTTGTGGGTAATGGGGTTTATTAGCTTATTTTTAGTATTAACAGTGCTGTTGAAGAAAGAATATTGGCGTGATGTCCACTGATAAGGTAATCTAGTGGGTTAAGAATCTCGCAATGGGGGCTTGAGCCTCCATTGCTTTTTGTGTATTAAATATACTGGAGGGGTTGATGGCTGTTGCTGCCAATAAACGCTCTGTGATGACTCTGTATTCTGATGCTTCAGACATCTACAGCCATCAGGTGCGTATCGTACTAGCCGAAAAAGGCGTTAGTGTTGAAATTGAGCTGGTTGATCCAATGAGCCTGCCGGAAGATCTGTTAGAATTGAACCCATACAGTTCAGTTCCAACATTGGTTGATCGCGAATTAGCGTTATACCAAGCTAACATTATCATGGAGTACTTGGATGAGCGTTTCCCTCACCCACCTCTAATGCCTGTTTATCCTGTTGCTCGTGGTAATAGTCGTTTGATGATGTACCGTGTTGAGCGTAACTGGTACTCACTGGCTGACAAGATTAACGCAGGCACTGCTGATGAAGCTGATAAAGCACGTAAGCAATTACGTGAAGAGTTATTAGCACTAGCACCTGTCTTTGCTGAATACCCATTCTTTATGAGTGACGAATTTAGCCTAGTTGATTGCTACCTTGCACCACTATTATGGCGTTTACCTGAAATGGGTATTGAGCTAAGTGGTACAGGCGCTAAAGAAGTGAAGGCATATATGACGCGTGTATTTGAACGCGATTCATTCCTTGCTTCTTTAACTGAAGCTGAACGTGAAATGCGTTTAGCTGGTCAGTAATTATGGATATGGAAAATATGACGCCGCGTCGCCCTTATTTGTTACGCGCGTTTTATGATTGGTTGGTTGATAATGATCTTACTCCACATCTCGTTGTTGATGCGATGTTACCAGGAGTAAAAGTGCCAATGGAGTTTGTGAGTGATGGTCAAATCATCCTCAATATTGCTCCTATGGCGGTGGGAAATCTAGAATTGAGCAATGAAGCTGTTAGCTTCAGTGCACGCTTTAGTGGTCGTCCACATTCAGTTATCGTACCAATGTATGCAGTTTTGGCTATCTATGCGCGTGAGAACGGCGCTGGAACGATGTTCGAGCCTGAAGCTGCATACGATACTGAATCTGCTATCTATGATGATGAGCACGTGTCAGCAGAAGAAAACACCGATGATGATGTGTCTCCTGCAGTTTCTCCATTTGCTGTTGTTACAGAAACGGTTGATGGTGATGAGCCTGATGATGAGCCACCACGTCCTCGTGGTCGTCCAAGCTTACGTGTGGTTAAATAACGTAGTCGTTAACGAAAATAAAAACGCAGCCAGTGGCTGCGTTTTTTTATGGCTGTAATAACGCTACTGTTTAATAACACGATTGCTTAATAGCGTTGTGGTTTTTCAAACAGCGTAATCACGTGCTCAACCCCTGAAACATTACGTGCAATATTGGTGGCTATTGCTGCTTGTTCTGGGGCGACATAACCGAGTAAAAAGACTCGCTTATTTTCAGAGATCACTTTGATGACCACATTGGTCAGTTGCTTACTGGCAATTAGCTGTGATTTCACTTTGGTGGTTAACCACGCATCACGACTAATATTTGTCATGGTTAATAATGGTCGCACTTGGATTTGATTGTAAATACGATCAATCCCTGTAATACCACGGATTTGTTCAACAAATGCTTGTTTAAGTGGTTGTGATGTTGCTTGGCCAACTAACAATACCGTGCCATCAAGGGCGACACTATCAACACTCAGTTGTTTGGTAAACTGACGAGTATGAGCAACGCCTGCAATATCCATTTCTATTTTTTGATCTTGCCAGTGTTGACCACTATTGCGTGGATCTTGGGTTGAAAGAACAGAACATCCAGTCAGAGATAAGCTCGAAATAACGACAAATGTCACTAACCACTTCATTAATTAACCTTCGTGATGAGGAAATAAAACTTGGTCAATTAAATCACATAAGCAATGAATTGTTAATAAATGGCCTTCTTGAATACGTGCTGTGCGTTGTGATGGAATACGAATTTCAACATCTTGCACACCAAGTAAGCCTGCCATTTCACCGCCGTCTTTACCGGTTAAAGCAATGATGGTCATATCACGAGTCAGCGCAGCTTCCATTGCCTTAATGATGTTTTTACTGTTACCACTGGTCGAGAGTACCAATAAAATATCCCCGGCTTGGCCAAGGGCACGCACTTGCTTTGAAAATACTTCATCATGGTGGTAATCGTTAGCAATAGCACTTAATACGGTAGTATCGGCTGTTAGTGCTAATGCTGGCAGGCTAGGGCGCTCAATTTCAAAACGATTGATTAAGCATGAAGCTAGCTGTTGTGCGTTAGCTGCGGAGCCACCATTACCACAACTTAAAATTTTATTACCATTTAATAGGCTTTGCACCATTGCTTGAGCAGCTTTAGCAATCGCATCAGGCAGAGCTTCAGCAGCAGCGATTTGGGTTTGAATACTTTCGGTGAAACTTTCTCGAATGCTATCTAGCATGACTAACCTTCAACTAATATGTTAGTAAACCACTCAATGTGGTGATGATGGCCCTGAATAGCAATGATATCAAACCGAAATTGGCAATGCTCAATCGAGTAACCATTTTTGTGTAACCAAAAAAAGCGGCTCGTTTGAGTTTTTGTTGTTTGCGCCAATTTACGGCTTCAGCTGCTGATCCATAGTGGGCTTGGGCTTGGGCTCGGTATTTTACTTCAATAAACACCAAACATTTACCTTGTCGCATGATTAAATCAATTTCACCACTACGGCAGCTAAAATTTCGTGCAATAGGCGTCAGATGATGGCGGCACAAATACTGTTCCGCCATCTGTTCATAGGCTTGGCCAATCTGACGATTATTGGGCAGAAGACTCACCATTGATAAGGTTTATGTTATCGGCTGCACTAGATGTATTAGAGACTGCACTAGATGTATTAGAGATAGGTGCTGTTGGCATATGGGTTGCGGTCAGTGGTGTTATACCGTGACTGCTAAACTTACCCCAATCGATTTCACGCTGTACAACACATTGATTGTTAACTGATAAGTCACCAGTTTCCCCTTGTACGCTGTAATGACTATTAGCGCGCATTTCAGGTAATTTCTTGGCAATTAAGTAAGCATCCATACCAAAGGCATGCAGACGAATACTAGTATTACCTTGGTTTGGCCACAGTTGATTAAAGCGCTCCATATAACCCGGTTGTGGGTTGATCAGTAGTGGAATATCACTGACTTCAATACCGCGTAATTCACGGTTACCATTATGGTTATCAGGATTACTGCGTGAGCTAGCGTAAATCTGAGCTGGATCACCACTTGGCGGCATTGATGCTTCAATGAAAGGCTTTAGCATCATAACTTCGTTACGACTAGCAACCATATAAATCGCATCAACATGACTGCCAGCACCGGTGGTAAATGCTTGTTTAATTTGCTGAGGTATTTGAGCTCGGCTACCAAAATTTACGATCAATGCTGGCTGATTATCAAGCTGTAACCATTGTTGATTAAATGCTTGTGCAACACGTTGTCCAAAGCCATTAGATGGTACTAGGATGGCTGGATTACGATGACCTTGAGCGTAAATACGTTCTGCAGCTTGCTGCGCTTCTTGCTCTGGTGACAAAGCAAAATAGCAAGCATTAGGTTTATTATTACTGATTTGCGGCGGCATGTTTAACGCCAGCATATTGATATGGGTGGTGTTATCTTGCTGAAATTCAGTAATAATATTTTTACGCAGTGGGCCAACAACAAACTGGGTACCGTTATGTTGTAGCTGCGCCATGATATCAGGCATTGATTGAGCTTCAGTATCATAAATATTGAGCTCATTATTGGTATCGCGGCCTTTATCATCCATCATTGAGTTAATAAAACCATCGCGAACCGCCTTACCTTGTGCAGCAAAACGACCTGAAAGTGGTAATAATAACGCGATATTATCGAGCTTAACCGCCTTCATATCGATCAATGCTTTTAGCTCTGCGGGTAGATATTGATTCGCAGGGTGATAAGGGTGGCGATGAAGCCATTGCTCAAGTGCTTGCTTAAGCTGCATCGGTTGCATGGTCGCGCTGTTTTTCAACATCGCAAGTTCAACCCAGCCTTTAAGCACACTGTCGTTATCAGTCAGCTTAACACTGCCTAATTGAGCATTGGTATAACCGCTTAGATCATGCCAAACTTGTTGCCAATTCGCGGCTTTTTGACTTTGATCTAAATAGTAATCAAGCTTAGTACGTTCACGTGCAGCTTGGAACGGGTGGTTTAACTGTTCCAATAAGTTAGCACGTAGGGTGTAATAGCGCTGATATTGACTTTTAGTTAGCTGCCATGAAGGTTGAAAATTTAAACTATTCAGTGCCGCTTGTGGTTGACCTTGATGCTCACGTACCATGGCACGCGCAAGTTGCCATTCAGCAATTTGAGTTGGGTTCATGGACTGTTGAGATAATTTAGCAATCCATTGATCGGCTTGTTGCCATTTATTTTCGAGGATCATCGCTTTAACAGCCATGATCTCCCAGTTAATGCGCTCTGCGCCATCACTGGTGTTGACTTTACTTAAATAGGCGGCTGAGCTTTGAGCGGCTACCGCAGTGATATCCGTTAATGGTACCTGCTGGTTGTACAGGTTTGGCGTGCTACACCCTGCTAAAGCAACAGCAAGGGCTACAGGCGCCATCAGTCGTGATACACTTTTACGCTTATGGGTAAAATTGGGCATTGAATTTATTCAACTGTGACAAATTACTCTTGATATTAATTGCAGATGAGATCTTAGACAAATGAGTGAGAGCAATTCAGGCATGGTAGATGTCGCAACTTTGTACATCGTACCAACACCTATCGGTAATCTTGCTGATATAACGCAGCGCGCATTAGACGTATTAGCAAACGTAGATTTAATTGCTGCTGAAGATACACGTCATACATCGCGATTGTTGTCCCATTTCTCTATCTCGACCCGCACCTTTGCGCTTCACGATCATAATGAACAGCAAAAAGCTGACTTTTTGATTGAGAAACTTCAGGCAGGTACTAGCATTGCGCTGGTGTCGGATGCTGGTACGCCGCTGATCAGTGATCCAGGGTATCATCTTGTTAATCGCTGTCGTCATGCGGGTGTTAAAGTTGTGCCATTACCAGGCCCATGTGCTGTAATTACAGCCTTGAGCGGTTCAGGTTTACCTTCTGACCGTTTTAGTTTTGAGGGGTTTCTTCCTCCCAAAAGTAAAGGTCGCCGCGATTGTTTTCAAGCATTAGCAGACGATGCACGAACATTGATTTTTTATGAATCGCCACATCGTATTAATGATTCCCTAAGTGATATGTTAGCCGTGCTTGGCCCTGAACGCCAAGTAGTATTAGCGCGTGAGTTAACAAAAACTTATGAAACTATCCATGGCGCACCACTTGGCGAGCTAATTGACTGGTTAGCAGAAGACAGTAATCGTGTTCGTGGTGAGATGGTTATTTTGGTAGCTGGACACCGTGCGCTAAAAGATGAGTTATCGGTAGAGATTCTACGTACACTAACATTACTAGCAAAAGAATTACCGCTTAAAAAAGCGGCGGCGTTAACGGCGGAAATTCACGGTGGTAAGAAAAACGCACTCTACAAATGGGGCCTTGAAAACCTCGAGTAACGGCTGCAGTCCAATAACGGTTACTTTGCAGATTTAAACTTGAGAGCGTGGTTTTTATCACCGAATTAAAATCAGACGCTGTTTTTTTGTTCAAGCTGTAACTTTGGTGATTTTTTCACTGGTAACTGTGAGCGTTGTCTTATACAATTCGCGCCGGAGTTGGTCAGGTAATCGCTGCTTCGTTGGTAACCTTCGGGAAGTCAATGGAGGGGAGGAAAGTCCGGGCTCCACAGGGCAGGGTGCCAGATAACGTCTGGGGGGCGCAAGCCTACGACAAGTGCAGCAGAGAGCAAACCGCCGATGGCCCATTGCTTGCAATGGTGCACAGGTAAGGGTGAAAGGGTGCGGTAAGAGCGCACCGCGCGGCTAGTAATAGTTTGTGGCAAGGTAAACTCCACCCGGAGCAAGACCAAATAGGTCCCTAATGGCGCGGCCCGCGTTGGGGACGGGTAGGTTGCTTGAGTCTGTGAGCGATTGCAGACCTAGACGAATGATTGCCGCCGCGAAAGCGGAACAAAACCCGGCTTATCGACCGACTCCCTACATTTAGAGAAGGTGGTGTTTGATTACAAGCACCACCTTTTTTGCGTTTTATTTTCCGCCAAAATTACATTTCGCAATCAGGTTTACTCGGCCACTGTTAGAAGTGTGTCTGAATTACTGCCAATTGCTTGACATCGTTTTTGTCTCATACGTACACTTTGTGGTGGGAATTTGTGGGGAAAAGTGGTGTTGTCTCATTATCTTTGTTGTTATTCTGCTAAAGTGAGTAATTCATCTACTCTCTTTATCGTGTAATCTGACCGAGATCCCCCAATGTTAAGAGGTGCCACTAGCGTTGTTATTGATGATAAAGGCCGCTGGGCAATGCCTAAGCGTTACCGTGCATCGTTAATTGAACAATGTCAGGGACACTTTGTTTGTACTATCGATCACCAGTTTTGTTGCTTGTTGCTATATCCCATCGATGAATGGGAACGAATTGAAGCTAAATTAGTACGTCTATCCAGCCTTCATCCCGCAGAGCGCCGCTTGCAACGATTATTGCTTGGGCATGCTTGCGAATGTGAATTGGATGCGCAGGGAAGGATATTAATTCCACCGACGTTAAGACAATATGCTCAGTTAGCGAATAAAATTATGGTCGTTGGCCAGTTAAATAAATTTGAAATCTGGTCTGCGCCTTTGTGGCAACAGCAAATTGAACATGATATCGACCTTCAGGCTGAGGATGCGCCGGAACCTTCCCCGCGCCTTAGTGAGCTTTCACTTTAGCTGAAATTATATTTATGTCTGAGCAATTTGAGCACGTTTCCGTTTTACTTAATGAATCAGTAGACGGGTTAGCGATTAAACCCGATGGTATCTATATCGATGGTACTTTCGGTCGCGGCGGTCATAGCCGTTTAATTCTGTCAAAATTAGGTGACAACGGTCGCCTTTACAGCATCGATCGCGATCCTCAAGCTATTGCGGAAGCGCAAAAAATTGATGACTCACGTTTTGAAATTATCCATGGCCCATTTTCAGGCATGGAAAAATACATGCAAGAACGTGATCTGATTGGTCGTGTTGATGGTGTTTTACTTGATTTAGGTGTGTCGTCTCCGCAGCTTGATGATGCTGAGCGTGGCTTCAGCTTTATGCGTGACGGCCCACTAGATATGCGTATGGATCCAACATCAGGAATGTCTGCTGCTGAATGGTTAGCAGAAGCTGATGCTGATGATATCGCATGGGTATTAAAAGAGTTTGGTGAAGAACGTTTTGCTAAGCGTATTGCGCGTGGCATTGTTGACCACCGTGAAAACCCTGAAAAAGAACCGTTAACACGTACGCGTGAATTAGCGAGTTTAATTGCTGAGGTGTCACCGTTTAGAGATAAACATAAACACCCTGCTACGCGTAGTTTCCAAGCGATTCGTATTTACATTAACAGTGAATTAGAAGAGATCGATACAGCGTTGCATGGCGCAATGAACACCCTTGCTAGCGGTGGCCGTTTGTCAGTGATCAGTTTCCACTCATTGGAAGATCGAATGGTAAAACGCTTTATTCGTAAGCAAAGTAAAGGTCCTGATGTACCTGCAGGTTTACCGCTAACAGAAGATCAAATTAAAGCGCTAGGTTGTGCTGATATGAAGCCTGTTGGTAAAGCGATTAAACCGTCACAAAATGAACTTGGTTATAACACCCGTGCTCGTAGTTCTGTGCTACGTTTGGCCGAGCGTCTATGAAACCAACAGAATCTTCAATGAATCTGGCTAGCCTGATCGGACGAGACCTCGTCACGGTCGGGTTAGTGCCGCTGATTCTAGCCTTCGCTATCCTCATTTCTGCCTTATCTGTTGTTTATGTTACTCATGAATCTCGCCAATTAATTGCTCAGCAAGAAAAATTGCTGATGCAACGTGAGAACTATGATGTTGAGTGGCGAAATCAAATTCTTGAAGAAAACTCGCTTGCCGAGCACAGTCGTATTGAACGATTAGCTGAAACTGAACTCAAAATGCAACGTCCATCTGTCGATAATGAAATAGTCATACATTAAAAGATGAAATTATTTAATCGTCCAAATAAAAAGACTCAATCTTCTAAGAGCACGCCATTTTTAAAATGGCGTTTTGCCATCATCTGCGGTTTTATTTTATTAGGTTTCTTTGGCCTAATTGCTCGTGCTGCTTATATTCAGGTACTTGAACCTGGTCGTCTTATTCAAGAAGGTGATGCCCGTTCGCTACGGGTACAGTTAATGCCTTCTGCACGTGGCATTATCTCTGATCGTAACGGTGAGCAACTGGCTGTAAGTGTGCCAGTACAAGCGGTGTTTGCTAACCCTGTTGAGATTTTCAAACACGGTGGCCTTAGTGATACTAACCGTTGGAATGCACTGGCTGATGTGTTGGATTTAAACCGTGCCAAGCTACTGCAACGCATTGAAAAAAATAAAAACCGTAAATTCATTTATCTTGCGCGTCAAGTTAGTCCACCAATGGCTAATTATGTCGAAAAATTAAAATTAAAGGGTATTGGTTTACGGGCTGAGTCGCGTCGTTTTTATCCTTCAGGTGAAGTTAGCGCCCAATTAATTGGTTTTACTGGTATTGATGGCCATGGACTTGATGGTATCGAAAAAACCTATGATGGTTGGTTAACGGGTGAGCCTGGCCGCCGAACGGTACGTAAAGATCGTTATGGTCGTGTGGTGGAAAATATTTCTCAACAAAGCCGTCAACCGGGTAAACCGTTAGAGCTAAGTATTGATCAGCGCATTCAAGCGATAGCTTACCGAGCCGCGAAAGAAGGGGTGATGGATATTCCAGCAACCTCCGTCAGTATTGCTATTTCAGATGTGCGCACTGGTGAAATTCTGGCGATGGTCAATGCGCCGTCATTTAACCCTAATGATCGCAATGATCGTCAACCGTATAAAATGCGTAACCGCGTGATCACTGACACCTTTGAGCCTGGCTCAACGGTGAAGCCATTTGTGGTTTATACCGCACTTAAAAATGGCATTGTTAATGAACATACGTTGATCAATATTCCGCAAAGTAAGCATTTCCGTGTTGGCTCTAAGGTGATCACTGACGTATCACGTATCGAACCGCTAGCAACGGTACAACGTATTTTACAAAAATCGAGTAACATCGGTGTGAGTAAATTATCGTTGGCAATGCCAGTCGAAGACATTCTTGATACTTACCGTAAGGTTGGTTTTGATGAGCCATCAGGTATTAACCTAATTGGTGAAACAACGGGTCATTTTCCTAATCGTTATCGTTGGTCTGACATTGGCCGCGCAACCTTAGCTTATGGTTACGGTATTTCGTTAACCCCAATTCAGTTATTGCATGCTTACACCACCTTAGGTGCTTATGGTATTAAACGTCCACTTTCGATCTTGAAAACAGAAAAAGTGGTACCGGGTGAGCAAGTACTTGATCCTAAAATTGCCAAGAAAATTCTGTTAATGATTGAGTCAGTAACGGATAAAAAAGGCGGTGGCGGTGGTTGGCGCGCAGCTGTTCCTGGCTACCGTGTTGGTGTTAAAACCGGTACTGCCAAAAAAGCTGTTGCTGGTGGCTATGGTAATGATTACTTCTCATATACCGTTGGTGTGGCACCAATTAGTCACCCACGCTTAGCGATAGTGGTAATGGTGAACGAGCCGAAAGGCGATAAATTCTATGGTGGTGCAGTGGCTGCGCCAATTTTATCCAAGGTACTTGGTGGCGCATTACAGATTTTAAACGTGCCGCCAGATGCTGATACGCTAAAAATAGATAAATGAGTGTGATCATGGCATTGGTTAAACAGGAAGTACAATTGGGCGCGCTGCTTGCGCCTTGGTTAACAGCGAATAATGTACCGACTGAATACGGACAATTGCTGTTAACGTCGATGACATTGGATAGCCGCCAAGTAACTGCAGGCTGTTTATTTGCGGCGGTGAAAGGTCACATTGTTGATGGACGTCGTTTTATAACAAATGCCATTGCTGCAGGTGCGAGTGCAATTGTTGCAGAAGCTGAAAGTATCGCCACTGATGGTGATATTCAGTTTCAGAATGGCATTATCATTATCTATCTGCACGATTTAGGGCATAAGTTATCTGCTATTGCAGGGCGCTTTTATGCTGAGCCTGATAGTCAGCTTAAATTGTATGCAGTAACGGGCACCAATGGTAAAACGACTATTAGCCAGTTATTAGCACAGTGGGCAGATCTGATTGGTTATCGTGCTGGAGTGATGGGTACTACCGGTAACGGCTTATTAGCTGATCTGCAGCCAGCGCTAAATACCACTGGTAGTGCGATTGAAATTCAACAAACCTTGGCAGAATTAGTGGCTCAAGGGGCCAATTTTGCTGCGATGGAAGTTTCCTCTCATGGCTTAGTACAAGGTCGTGTGAGTGCGTTGCATTTTGTGGCGAGCATTTTTACTAACCTTAGTCGTGATCATCTTGATTATCATGGCGATATGGCGCATTACGCGGCTGCGAAAAAAAGCTTATTCACCGTCCACGACAGTGGCATTGCAGTAATAAATGCCGATGATAGTGTGGGTCAACAGTGGTTAGCTGATTTACCCCAAGCGGTTGCAGTTGCGCTCAATCCTGCGGCTGTGGCTACGCACTCAGGACCAAAATTGGCAGCGACAGCGGTTGATTTTAGTACTCAAGGGGTGACGATCTGCTTTGAATCAAGCTGGGGTAACGGTAAATTCACCGCGCCGTTAGTCGGTTCATTTAATGCGACTAATTTATTATTAGCATTAGCAACATTACTTGCCACAGGCCATGACATGGCTGCATTGTTGGCGGTAGCACCACAGCTGCAAGCCGTGATAGGGCGAATGGAAGTGTTTCAAGATCCAACCGCCTCAAAAGCGATGATGGTCGTTGATTATGCGCATACTCCTGATGCATTAGAAAAAGCATTGCAAGCTCTACGAGTGCATTGTGATGGTCAGTTATGGTGTTTATTTGGCTGTGGCGGTGATCGTGATAGCGGTAAACGACCAATGATGGCTGCAATTTCCGAGCAATTTGCCGATCATATTGTACTCGTTGATGATAATCCACGTAGTGAAGATCCACTGCAAATCATGCGAGATATGCAAGCGGGGTTAACCACAGCTACAGCTGCAACTGTGATTCATGATCGTGCTCAAGCCTGTGCTTATGCGCTATCGCAAGCTAACGCGAACGATATTATTTTGGTTGCTGGTAAAGGTCATGAAGACTACCAGATCCTTGCCGATCGTACGATCCACTATTCAGACCGCGAAACTGTAGCGGCATTATTTGGAGAACAGCGATGATCAAGGTTCAATTGAGTCAGTTACAAACAGTATTAGCAGCTGAATTAATCGGAGATGATACTGAGATTGCAGCGGTATCAACCGATACTCGTGCGATTGATGATGACACCCTCTTTATTGCGCTTATTGGTGAACGTTTTGATGCGCATGACTTTTGTCATAATGCGCTTGAAAACGGTGCTAAAGCATTATTGGTCAGTAAGCGTTTAGCGTTAGATATTCCACAATTAGTGGTGGCTGATACCCATCAAGCTTTGGGGCAGCTAGGCGCATGGCTAAAAGCTAAAATGGCTGCTGAACATGGCTTAAAAACCCTTGCTTTAACGGGTAGCTGTGGCAAAACCACCGTAAAAGAAATGGCGGCGGCAATTTTAGCGACCAAAGGTAAAGTACTCGCAACCGCAGGTAATTTTAATAATGATATTGGTGTGCCACTAACATTATTGCGCTTAACACCTGCCGATAAGTATGCCGTGATCGAACTGGGTGCGAATCACTTAGGTGAAATAGCCTATACCACTGCATTAGTAAAACCTGATGTGGCATTGATTAATAATCTGGCAGCGGCTCACCTTGAAGGTTTTGGTTCATTAGCTGGTGTCGCCAAAGCCAAGGGTGAAATTTTTGAAGGGCTAACCGCATCAGGACAAGCGGTGATTAATCTTGATTCTAATCGACTTGAGATGTGGCAACCGTCACTGGTAGCACATACTGTCGCGAGCTTTTCTGCTACTAGCGATAATGCCGACTACTTTGCAACTGCGATCAAAATTAACCCTCAAGGTTTAGCGTGTTTTATGATGCAAACCCCACAAGGTGCTATCGAAATCAGCTTAACGCTTGCTGGAATGCATAATGTCAGTAATGCGTTGGCTGCGGCGGCATTAACCATGGCATTAGGGGCAACGTTAACCGAGATTAAACTGGGTTTAGAAACCGTAACTAATGTCAAAGGACGATTAGCGATCACTGAACCACGCTCAGGGTTACGGTTAATTGATGATACTTATAATGCCAGTGTCGCCTCGGTGAAAGCCGCGATTGATGTGCTGTCTAGCTTTAGCGGTAAACGTTACTTTATTCTTGGTGACATGGCTGAACTGGGCGTCGAAAGCGACAGTTTACACCGTGAAGTTGGCGAATATGCGCGTGAAAAACAGTTTGATGGTGTGATGACATTTGGTCGTGCCAGCGCTGTTGTTAGCCAATTAAATAATGGTCAGCATTTTAGTGATAAAACTGCATTGATCGATGAACTTAAACAAAAATTACATCAACAACTTAGCCAACATCATACTTCACAAGTGACTGTGCTTGCCAAAGGTGCGCGTAGCTCACATATGGAAGATGTTATTATTGCATTGCAGGAAGATAAATAATGATTTACTGGTTAGCTGACCACTTTCAGTCCTCAATCCCTTTTTTCCGTCTGTTTGAATACCTGACGTTTCGCGCCATCATGAGTATTTTAACAGCGTTACTGTTCTCATTGTGGCTTGGTCCACGGATGATTGCGCGTTTACAAATGCTGCAAATTGGCCAAGTGGTACGTAATGACGGCCCTGAGTCACATTTCAGTAAGCGTGGTACGCCAACCATGGGCGGACTAATGATTCTCGCTGCAATTACGTTAACCGTATTATTGTGGTGTGATCTGAGCAACCCTTATGTTTGGGCGGTACTGGTTGTCATGCTTGGTTATGGCGCAGTGGGCTTTGTTGATGATTACCGCAAAGTTGTCCATAAAAACACCGACGGCTTAATTGCGCGTTGGAAATATTTCTGGCAGTCAGCCATCGCACTTGTGGTGGCTTTTGTGCTTTATGCTTACGGTAAAGATACTGCTGCAACCCAATTAGTAGTGCCGTTCTTTAAAGATGTGATGCCACAATTGGGTCTGGCTTATATCGTACTGACTTATTTTGTGATTGTTGGCACCAGTAACGCAGTTAACTTAACTGATGGTCTCGATGGTCTGGCAATTATGCCAACAGTGATGGTTGCTGCAGGTTTTGCCTTCATTGCTTGGGCAACGGGTAACTACAACTATGCCGAATATCTGCACATCCCTTACTTAAGCAATGCGGGTGAGTTAGTTATTTTGTGTACTGCAATTGTTGGTGCAGGTTTAGGTTTCTTATGGTTTAACACTTACCCAGCGCAAGTGTTTATGGGCGATGTAGGCTCATTAGCATTAGGTGGCGCACTGGGTACGATTGCAGTATTGGTTCGCCAAGAGTTTTTGTTGGTGATCATGGGTGGTGTATTTGTGATGGAAACTGTATCGGTAATTCTACAAGTCGGCTCGTTTAAATTACGTGGTCAACGTATTTTCCGTATGGCACCGATTCACCATCACTACGAATTAAAAGGCTGGCCAGAACCACGTGTTATTGTCCGTTTTTGGATTATCACGTTGATGCTGGTATTGATTGCATTAGCAACATTGAAGGTACGTTAACATGAATGGCTTGGTTGGTATTAATAAGGTTGTTGTGATTGGACTTGGTATGACCGGTCTATCTGTAGTTAACCATTTAGTACGATTACCGCAATCGCTGGATATTAAAGTGATTGATACTCGTGATAATCCACCAGGCCAAGACCAATTGCCCGCAGGCGTTGCTATGTGTGCTGGGCAGTGGAATTTAGCATGGTTGTTAGATGCTGATTTGATTGTGGCTAGCCCAGGTATTGCATTGGCAACGCCGGAGTTATTGTTAGCAGCACAAGCAGGGATTGAGCTTGTCGGTGATATTGAATTATTTGCGCGTGCGGTTAATAAACCCGTGGTTGCGATCACAGGATCTAACGGTAAAAGTACTGTCACCAGTTTAGTCGGTGAAATGGCTAAAGAAGCCGGTATCAATGTTGGTGTTGGTGGCAATATTGGTTTTGCGGCGCTGGATATGTTGGCGCAAGATCATGATCTTTATGTATTAGAACTTTCAAGTTTTCAGTTAGAAACCACCTCATCATTAGCTCTTGAAGCGGCGGTATATTTAAATTTATCTGAAGATCATATGGATCGCTATCCTGGCGGTTTAGGTGATTATAGTAACGCTAAAATGCGTATTTTTAATCATGCCAAATTAGCTGTTTATAACCGTGATGATCTGGCCACGAAACCGTTATTTAGCAGTGACATGACCAGTTTTGGTTTTGATAGTAACGATTATGGTTTAGTTAGCGTTGATGGTGCGGAATGGCTCGCTATAGCAGGTGAGCCATTAATGGCTGTGAGTGAGATTGCTTTAGTTGGGCGTCATAATGTAGCTAACTGTTTAGCGGCATTAGCGTTAGCTGACGCGATCGGCATTGATCGTCAGGCTGCTTGCCAAGCAATGCGTCGTTATACCGGCCTTGCTCATCGTTGCCAACTTGCCGTTAATCAACATGGTGTTAAATGGGTTAATGACTCTAAAGCAACCAACCTTGCTAGCACTTTGGCAGCATTAACAGGCTTACAACTGGCTGGCAAACTGCATTTATTAATGGGTGGCGATGGTAAAGGTGCTGACTTCAGTGAACTTAAACCTGTTCTGGCTGACTTAAATGTACAACTGTATTGTTTTGGGCGTGATGGTCATTTATTTAGCGAACTCGTAGAGGATGCGATAAATGTCGACACCATGAGTGAAGCAATGGATCGTGCAGCAGCAACAGTACATGCTGGCGATATGGTTTTATTATCACCGGCATGTGCCAGTTGGGATCAATTTGCCAACTTTATGGCCCGCGGTGATGCTTTTGTTGAACAAGCCATTCGGCTTCAAGATTCAGTCTCAGGAAATATGTAATGTTTAAAATGGCCCGTAACGGATTATCGGTAGTGTCTGGCTGGTTTTTAAAGCCAGCCAAACCGATTCTGTATGATCGCCAATTAGTGTGGATAGCTATAGCCTTAATGATTACCGGTTTAGTGATGGTAACCTCAGCATCCATACCTGTCGCCACTCGTCTTACTGGCATTCCTTTCTTCTTTGCACTGCGACATGCGTTTTTTCTCGCGTGTTCATTAGTGATTGCAGCGATTGTAATGCAAGTTCCATTAACCAAATGGGAAAAATATAGCGTACCGATGTTACTAACTTCGATCTTATTATTGATCGTGGTATTAGTTATTGGGCGTTCAGTTAATGGTGCGGCACGTTGGATTCCACTTGGTGTGTTTAACTTGCAGCCAGCCGAAGTTGCTAAACTGTCATTATTTGTGTTTCTAGCGGGCTATTTAGTTCGTAAAAATAAAGAAGTTAGAGGCAGTGTTACCGGTTTTCTAAAGCCTCTTGCAGTGCTGGGTATTATGGGGTTTTTATTACTCCAACAACCTGACTTAGGCTCGTTCGTGGTAATGTTCGTTGGTACTATTGGCATGCTGTTTCTTGCTGGTGCACGTTTATGGCAATTCTTAGTCATGATAGGTGTGGCATTGGGGGGGATTACGATGTTGATCGTATTTGAGCCCTATCGTCTGCGACGAGTAACCTCATTCTTAAATCCATGGCAAGATCCATACGGTAGTGGCTATCAGTTAACCCAGTCACTAATGGCATTTGGTCGTGGTGATTGGTTTGGGCAAGGTTTAGGTAACTCGATTCAAAAGCTGGCTTACCTTCCTGAAGCACATACTGACTTTGTGTTTGCGGTGTTAGCCGAAGAATTAGGTTTGATTGGGGTTATCGTGGTATTAACGCTGTTATTTGCGTTAGTGTTTAAAGCGATCATAATTGGCCGTAAATGTCTTGAAGATGGCTTGCTTTTTGGTGGTTATCTGGCAACTGGATTTGGTATTTGGTTTGCATTCCAAACCTTAGTTAACGTTGGCGCAGCTGCCGGTATCGTACCGACTAAAGGCTTAACGCTACCGTTGATCAGTTATGGTGGTTCGAGCCTATTTATTATGGCCGCCGCGGTGGCAATTTTGATTCGGATTGATTTTGAACAACGGGTTGCCGCTAAATTCTCATCAGAGCAACCAGCTGATGTTGATGATGAAGCATTAGATAATATGGAAGTAGCGGTTGAGCAAGGATCTTTAGGTTTACAGAGCCTAGCAACTGCTGAACATTCACAACTAGAACAAGATAAAAAGCATTCTAATGACAAAGAATAAACGTTTATTGGTGATGGCTGGTGGTACTGGTGGTCACGTATTCCCTGGACTTGCAGTTGCACGTCAATTACAGCAACAAGGTTGGGAAATTCGCTGGTTAGGCACTGCGGATCGAATGGAAGCGGAATTAGTACCCAAGCATGGTATTGATATTGATTTTATTAAAGTCAAAGGCCTACGTGGTAGCGGAATTGTAGCGTTACTTGGCGCGCCATTTAAAATTCTCAAAGCGATTTTTCAAGCTCGTAAATACATGCAAGCATGGCAGCCTGATGTGGTGCTAGGTATGGGGGGGTATGTCAGTGGTCCCGGTGGTGTAGCTGCTTGGTCACTTGGTATTCCGGTGGTTCTGCATGAACAAAATGCCGTTGCGGGTTTAACCAATCAATGGCTTGCTAAAATCGCTACCAAAGTATTACAAGCATTTCCAGGTGCGTTTAAGAATAAGCAAGTAGTGGGTAATCCTGTTCGTCAAGATGTAACTTTATTGGCTGATCCTAAGCAACGTTTTGCTGAACGTAGTGGTCCGATTCGCGTGTTAGTGATGGGTGGCAGTCAAGGTGCGCGTATTTTAAATCAGACCATGCCTGAAGTTGCGGCGCTGTTAGGTGATAACGTCACGATTTGGCACCAAGCGGGTAAAGGCAATCAGCAATCGACTGAACAAGCCTACGCTAAAGATACCCATACATCGCACAAAGTTACTGAGTTTATTGATGATGTTGCTGCCGCGTATGGCTGGGCTGATTTAGTTGTTTGTCGCTCTGGTGCATTGACGGTATCAGAGTTATCAGCGGCAGGGGTGGGAGCGATCTTTATTCCCTTTATGCACAAAGATCGACAACAAGCACTAAATGCCGAGCACTTAGTGGCGTGTGGCGCAGCAAAAATGATTGAGCAACCGCAATTAACCGTTGATGGTTTAGCGCAACAAATTAATTTATTAAATCGTATTGCGCTTGAGCACATGGCTTGTGCCGCGCGTAATGCCGCTATCATTGACGCAGACCAACGGGTTGCTGATGTGATCAAATCACTAGCAAAGAATTAAACAGGAACAAAAGTGATGAGTAAACTGGATAACCAGCAATTAGCAAAGATTCGAACTATGGTGCCCGAGATGCGCCGAGTCGAACGGATCCACTTTGTTGGTATTGGTGGTGCTGGCATGAGTGGCATCGCAGAAGTATTAGTTAATGAAGGTTATCGCATTAGTGGGTCGGATATTGCGCCTAATGCGGTTACGAATCGTTTGACTGCCAAAGGGGCTGAGATCTTTTTTGGTCATGCGGCTGAAAATGTTGAAGGCGCAAGTGTGGTGGTAGCATCAACCGCTATCAGCAAGCAAAATCCAGAACTATTAGCAGCAACAGAGTTACGTATTCCTGTAGTACGTCGTGCTGAAATGTTGGCTGAGTTAATGCGTTACCGTCATGGTATTGCAATTGCGGGAACGCATGGAAAAACCACCACCACAGCGTTAGCGACGCAAATTTATTCTGAAGCTGGGCTTGATCCAACATTTGTTAATGGTGGCTTAGTTAAAAGCGCAGGTACTAATGCCCGTCTAGGTTGTAGCCGTTATTTAATTGCTGAAGCTGATGAAAGCGATGCTTCTTTCTTACACTTACAGCCAATGGTGTGTGTAGTCACTAACATTGAAGCTGACCATATGGATACTTATGGTGGTGATTTTGAAGTGTTAAAGCAGACCTTCATTGATTTCATCCATAACCTACCATTTTATGGTTTAGCGGTGATGTGTATTGATGATCCTGTGGTACGTGAATTATTACCACGCGTCGGGCGTCCAATGCTGACTTACGGTTTTGCTGAAGATGCTGATGTACGATTAGTAAATTACACCCAAACTGGTCAGCAAGGTCACTTTACCGTATTACGTAATGATAAGCCGGCATTGAATATTACTCTTAATATTCCAGGTAAACACAATGCCCTTAATGCAACAGCGGCGATTGCGGTTGCGACAGAAGAAGGTGTTAGTGATGATGCCATCATGCGTGCTTTGATTGAGTTTGAAGGTACAGGTCGTCGTTTTGATCATCTTGGTGAGTTTGAGACCGGCAATGGTAACGTGATGCTGGTTGATGATTACGGTCATCATCCAAGTGAAGTTGATGTAACGATTCAGGCGGCACGCGCTGGTTGGCCAGATAAACGCTTAGTAATGATATTCCAACCCCATCGTTATAGCCGTACTCGCGATTTATATGATGATTTTGCCAATGTACTTGAGCAAGTCGACGTACTGGTGATGTTAGATGTTTATGCTGCTGGTGAAACACCGATTGCAGGTGCGGACGGGCGTTCACTATGTCGTACAATTCGCTCTCGTGCCAAAATAGATCCTGTCTTTGTGCCACAAGCAGAAAATTTGCCTGCAATATTAGCCAATATTATTCAAAATGATGATTTGGTTTTGACACAAGGTGCCGGTGATGTTGGCAAAATAGCTCGCCAGTTAGCAGAGTTGCAGTTAAATGTCGTCGCTATGCGCAATGATACCTAGAGGGTATTAAGTGTTGCTGATGGTATCGTAAATACTGATCACTGGCTGTAAATTGGATATTCCATCGCCAGTGATTGCTATTTTTTGCGATTTCTCGACAAATAGATAAATTTATTGTCAGGTTATGCTCGGAAAACGCCTAATGAGTGTTGGAGTGGGTCGAGTTGCTCGGTATAATCGTTTAACTTTGCTCGTTATACCTGACTGAGCGCACCATCGTAAAATACCTTTATGGAATGGTTTGGCTTAAATGGTAAGGTAAATAGACACGCGATGACTGAAGAAGTCGTAAATAAAGAGCATACATCATCCTCTCCTCGAGGTTTAAAACGGTGGGGAGGATTGGCATTTTTTCTCTTTGTCATTGGTTTTACGGTTTGGCTTGTCAGTGCTACCAAAGACTGGATGACGGATGCAAACCGATTACCCTTGTCAAACTTAGTGATTCAGGGGCAGTTACATTATCTGACTCAAGATGATGTTAGACAGTCAATATTACATTTAAACCATCTGGGTACTTTTATGACCCAAGATGTAAATAGTATTCAAGCATCGGTAGAGACATTACCGTGGGTTGCTCAAGCTGCTGTACGTAAACAATGGCCGAATACTATCAAAGTCTTTTTGGTTGAAAACCAACCTGTCGCCGAATGGAATGGTACTTATTTAGTTAATCGTTCTGGTAAAGTTTTTAAGGCGCCAGCATTACAAGTGGCAGGATTAGGGTTAACCAATCTTATTGGTCCTAAAGGTAGTAGCCAAGAGGTTTTAGCTGGATTGCGTGAAATGCGTCCAGTGCTGAAAAAAGCGGGTTTTGGAATTGCATCATTAGCCTTTAATGAACGTGGTTCTTGGCGCGTGATATTAAAAAACGGAATTATACTTGAATTAGGGCATGAAGCTCGAATGCAACGTATACAACGTTTTATCGAGATTTATCCTGAGCTATTGAAGCAGGATAAGCCGATTAATTATGTAGATTTGCGTTATGATACTGGCGCTGCTGTGGGTTGGAAAACAAAACCGGAGTATGAAAAACATGCGCCGGCTAAAAAATAAGAGCGTGCACTGATGACTAAGGCTGCAGATAAAAAACTCATAGTTGGTCTTGATATCGGCACTTCCAAAGTTTGCGCTTTGGTAGGGGAAGTCCTTCCCGATGGCAATGTTAATGTTATCGGTGTAGGTAGCAGCCCGTCACGCGGAATGGATAAAGGTGGGGTTAATGACCTTGAGTCAGTAGTAAAGTCGGTTCAGCGTGCTGTTGATCAGGCTGAACTTATGGCTGACTGCCAAATTGGTTCCGTGTGTTTGTCGCTATCAGGTAAACATATTAGTTGCCAAACAGAAAAAGGCATGGTGCCGATTTCTGATAAAGAAGTAACTCAAGATGACGTCGATAATGTTATTCATACGGCGAAATCGGTAAAAATAAGCGATGAGCAACGTACGTTGCATGTGATTCCACAAGAATTTGCGATTGATTACCAAGAAGGGATTAAAAACCCTGTTGGTTTATCTGGTGTTCGTATGGAAGCAAGTGTTCACTTGATCACTTGCCATAACGACATGGCGCGCAACATCGTTAAAGCAGTAGAGCGTTGTGGCTTGAGCGTTGATCATCTGATTTATTCAGGATTAGCAGCAAGTCAGGCTGTACTGACCCCAGATGAGCGAGAGCTCGGCGTATGCGTGGTCGATATTGGCGGCGGTACAATGGATCTTGCTATTTGGTCTGGTGGTGCATTACGTCATGCGGAAGTGATTCCTTATGCAGGTAATGTAGTTACTAGTGATATTGCTTATGCGTTTGGTACACCGCCGGGTGACGCTGAAGATATTAAAGTGAAATACGGTTGTGCACTGAGTGAGTTGGTGAGCAAAGATGCTAAAGTGGACGTACCTAGTGTAGGTGGTCGTCCATCGCGGAGCTTGCAAAGTCAAACACTGGCAGAAGTGATCGAGCCTCGATATAGTGAATTGCTAGGGTTAGTAAATCAAAAATTACTAACCGTACAAGATCAATTGCGAGAGGCTGGTGTTAAACACCACCTAGCAGCGGGCATCGTCCTTACCGGGGGCGCTGCACAAATGGAAGGTTTAACTGAA
Source organism: Photobacterium aquimaris (assembly GCF_002954455.1). Taxonomy (GTDB): domain Bacteria; phylum Pseudomonadota; class Gammaproteobacteria; order Enterobacterales; family Vibrionaceae; genus Photobacterium; species Photobacterium aquimaris. Next base: position 2,405,933 of record NZ_MSCC01000001.1, on the reverse strand, counting down.
TGTGCTGAGCGGGTTTTCCGCAATCAAGTACGTATAGGTCAGCCTCTTGAGCTGAGTGGATTGACTGACTATGTTCAGGCTCCACCTTATGCTACCGCAGTAGGATTACTGCACTACGGAAAGGATAGTCAATCATTTGATGAAAATGCTCTTGAGCCGAAACGCTCGGTAACAGGAATATTTTCACGAATCAGTGGTTGGTTCGAAAAGAATTTTTAAACCTGATGCGAACAGGATAACGGAGAGAACAAATGTTTGAACCGATGATGGAAATGTCTGATGAAGCTGTAATTAAGGTCATTGGCGTTGGCGGCGGCGGCGGTAATGCTGTCGATCACATGGTACGTGAGTCTATTGAAGGCGTGCAGTTCATTAGTGTTAACACTGATGCACAAGCTCTTCGTAAAACAAGCGTAAGTACTGTTATTCAAATCGGTGGTGATATCACTAAAGGTTTGGGTGCGGGTGCTAACCCACAAGTGGGTCGTGATTCAGCGTTAGAAGATCGTGAAGCAATCAAGAAAGAGCTTGAAGGCTCTGACATGATCTTCATTGCAGCGGGCATGGGTGGTGGTACCGGTACTGGTGCTGCGCCAATCATTGCTGAAGTGGCTAAAGAACTTGGTATTCTTACTGTTGCTGTTGTAACTAAACCATTTAGCTTCGAAGGTAAGAAGCGTATGGCATTTGCAGAGCAAGGTATTGATGAGCTTTCTAAGCATGTTGATTCATTAATCACTATTCCTAACGAAAAGCTACTTAAAGTACTTGGCCGTGGTATCACATTACTTGATGCCTTTGCGAAAGCAAACGACGTACTTAAGAATGCAGTTCAAGGTATTGCCGAGCTAATTACTCGCCCAGGCATGATCAACGTCGACTTTGCGGACGTACGTACCGTAATGTCGGAAATGGGTCATGCAATGATGGGTAGTGGTGTTGCTGCTGGTGACGACCGTGCTGAAGAAGCTGCTGAAATGGCAATTTCTAGCCCATTACTAGAAGATATTGATCTAGCGGGCGCACGTGGTGTACTTGTTAACATCACTGCAGGTATGGATATGCGTCTAGACGAGTTTGAAACTGTGGGTAACACAGTTAAAGCATTCGCGTCTGATAACGCAACAGTGGTTATTGGTACTTCACTTGACCCTGATATGACTGATGAGCTACGTGTAACCGTAGTAGCAACAGGTATTGGTAAAGAGTGCAAGCCAGATATCACACTAGTAACGTCATCTAAGCCAGCGCCAGTTGTTGCACAGGAACAACCTGCTGCAGTCGCTGAAGAGAAGCCTGTTGAAACTCAACAAGCTAAATCTCAAGGTGCTGATCATGACTACCTAGATATTCCAGCATTCTTGCGTAAGCAAGCGGACTAAAATAGTCATCATATTGATTGTGGTACTAATTTTAGTTAAGCGAGCAGTGCATCTTTTGTTTCACCACAAAAGGTGCATTGTTTCACCGCAGTGAATTATTTTGGATATTTTTTGGGTTATGGTATGATAAGTGTTCAATTCGCCAAGTCGGCGTTGCGAATAGTTTCTATTCACCTAATTAGTTTGCAAACAAAAGTTTGTTTAACCGTTGAGATATAAAGCAGATGATCAGACAACGTACACTTAAAAGCATTGTGCAGACGACTGGTGTGGGCCTCCACTCTGGACGTAAAGTGACGCTTATTCTGCGTCCTGCTGCCGCAAATACTGGCGTGATTTATCGCCGTACTGACCTTAATCCACCTGTGGATTTTCCTGCTAATGCAGACTCAGTACGCGATACCATGTTATGTACTGCCCTTGTGAATGAACAAGGAGTGCGCATTTCAACTGTTGAGCACTTGAATGCTGCACTAGCCGGTATGGGTATCGATAACGTAATTATCGAAGTTGATGCGCCTGAAATTCCAATTATGGATGGTAGCGCAAGCCCATTTATTTACCTGCTTCAATCAGCAGGTATTGATACGTTAAATACGCCGAAGCGTTTTTTACGTATTAAAAAGCCTGTTCGCATTGAAGATGGCGACAAGTGGGCGGAACTCGTGCCTTTTAACGGTTTCCGTCTCGATTTTGCTATCGACTTTAACCACCCTGCGATTGATTCAGATCAGCAGCGTCTAGTGTTAGATTTTTCAAGCCAGTCTTTTGTTAAAAAGATTAGCCGTGCGCGTACTTTCGGTTTCATGCGTGATATCGAATACCTTCAGTCGCAAAACTTGTGTCTTGGTGGTAGCTTTGATAACGCGATCGTATTGGACGACTACCGTATCCTGAACGATGATGGTTTGCGTTTTGACAATGAGCTTGTTACTCACAAAGTATTGGATGCTATTGGCGACCTTTACATGTGTGGTCATAATATCATTGGTGAGATGCGTGCTTATAAATCAGGTCATGCGCTTAACAACCAACTACTGCGTGCAGTATTGGCTGACCAAGAAGCTTATGAGTGGTCAACCTTTGAAGATGAGCGTGAAGTGCCAGTCACTTTTGCGCAACCGGGTATGGTATTGGCGTAAATCACGCAATAGCCTTGTATTAAAAAACGCCGAGCATTTATGTTCGGCGTTTTTGTATTTGTTGGTTGTGATTAGCTGGTTTTCTTTTTAGCCAACTTTGCTAACCGTTCAAGACACGCTTTAACTTTATCCGGTGCATTGGCTGCGGTGGCTAATAGGTGTTGGGCGGCAACATCGCTGATCGGTTTTTGAATAATATCAGGAATTTTATCTTGCTTACGAATCGCAACTGCCGCCAGTGCTGGGTTTACCTTGACTTCAATATCACGCAATTTAGGCAATAATTTCTCGCGTAATTTGATCATTAATTGGTAGCGTTCATAATTGAGTCGCATCGACCATGCCGCTGAGGCGGTTTCAATGATCAGTACCCCTTGACGATAATTACTAACACGACAGTGCTCGGCACAATTTAAATGCGCTTTGACGGCGCTATCGAGTTGGCTTAATGCAGCTGCACGTTGTTGAATCGACGATAGACCATCACTGTCGAGCAGATGAGCTGGGGTTTGTGGACGATGATCTCTCATGATTTTAGTTCCTGAATATTCAACAGAATAAAAATGTTACTTTTGCGGATATGATTCTAATTTTTTATAGATAAACGCCGTTGCTGTGGCTTTTATCATAGGCGATGACATTAATATGACTTATCATATCAGACATATAGGTTAATATATGTTGAGTGATATGTCTGCCACGCGTCAGTGACCATGGTATTTTTTGTGCTGCAATGGCAATAAAGACGATGAGTTTAGCATTGAGTAAGGTGCTTTTTGTTAGGATAATAATGTTAGCCCTTGAAAAGCGATGAGCACGACACAATATCAGTACTACATGTTTCAGGATTAACCTCTTAGTCACCGTTGTGACGATTCCAGTGGGATAAGGATGGCTTAGGTCCCCCAAGGAATGAAACCCGAATTAAGCGATTCAGCAATAGAAACGCTGATATAACAAAGAGAAAACGGCATCACCATGTTATCAAAACTACTCACTAAAGTTATCGGTAGCCGTAACGACCGCACTCTGCGTCGTATGCGCAAAATTGTTGATCAAATCAATAAGCTAGAACCTCAGTTTGAAAGCCTACAAGATCATGAGCTGCAAGCAAAAACAGCTGAATTTCGAGAGCGTTTAGATCAAGGCGAAACGCTGGATCAACTACTACCAGAAGCCTTCGCGACTGTTCGTGAAGCATCAAAACGTGTTTATGGCATGCGTCACTTTGACGTGCAGCTACTTGGCGGTATGGTTTTAAACGACTGTAAAATTGCTGAGATGCGTACCGGTGAGGGTAAAACTCTTACAGCAACATTGCCTTCATACCTTAATGCTTTGACCGGTAAAGGTGTTCACATTGTTACCGTGAACGACTACCTTGCAGCGCGTGATGCCGAAACAAACCGTGAGTTATTTGAATTCCTCGGTATGACCGTGGGTGTTAACGTACCTAATATGTCACCGCCAGCGAAGAAAGAAGCTTATGCGGCAGATATTCTTTACGGTACTAATAACGAATTTGGTTTTGACTACCTGCGTGACAATATGGCGTTCCGCCCTGAAGATCGCGTTCAGCGTGAGCGTTTCTTTGCGGTAGTCGATGAAGTTGACTCAATTTTAATCGATGAAGCGCGTACACCGCTAATTATCTCTGGCCCGGCCGAAGATAGTTCAGAAATGTACATCAAAGTGAACAAGCTTATTCCATTATTGGTGCGTCAAGATAAAGAAGACAGCGCTGATTACCGTGGTGAAGGTCACTACACCGTTGATGAAAAGTCTAAGCAAGCGCACTTTACTGAAACAGGTCAAGAATTCATTGAAGAGTTGTTGATCAAAAATGACATTATGGCTGAGAACGATACTCTTTATTCTCCGGCTAATATCAGTTTATTACACCACGTTAATGCCGGTTTACGTGCTCACGTGTTGTTTGAAAAAGACGTCGATTATATCGTGCAAGATGATGAAGTTATCATTGTCGATGAGCACACTGGCCGTACTATGCCTGGTCGTCGTTGGTCTGAAGGTCTTCACCAAGCTGTTGAAGCGAAAGAAGGCGTTAAGATTCAAAATGAAAACCAAACCTTGGCCTCAATTACCTTCCAGAACTACTTCCGTTTATACGAGAAGTTATCAGGTATGACTGGTACAGCTGATACCGAAGCGTTTGAATTCCAATCTATTTATAACCTTGATACGGTAGTACTACCAACTAACCGTCCAATGGCGCGTATCGATAACGGCGATTTAGTCTACATGACTGAAGCGGAGAAATTCGCAGCGATCAGTGAAGATATTACCGAACGTGTTAAGAACGGTCAGCCATGTCTTGTGGGTACGGTATCGATTGAAAAATCAGAGATGCTATCAAATGCACTTAAAAAAGCCGGTATCAAGCACAACGTACTAAACGCTAAGTTCCACGAAAAAGAAGCTGATATTATCGCCGAAGCGGGTGCGCCAGGTGCGGTAACTATCGCAACCAACATGGCCGGTCGTGGTACCGATATTATGTTGGGCGGTTCATGGAAAACGGATGTTGAAAAACTGACTAATCCAACCGAAGAGCAAATTGCTAAAATTCGTGCCGATTGGCAAATTAAACACGATGCGGTGCTAGCATCGGGTGGTTTGCACATTCTTGGTACTGAGCGTCATGAATCTCGTCGTATCGATAACCAGCTACGTGGTCGTGCTGGTCGTCAAGGTGATGCTGGTTCTTCACGCTTCTATCTTTCAATGGAAGATGGCCTAATGCGTATCTTCGCCTCTGATCGTGTTTCTGGCATGATGAAGAAGCTGGGTATGGAAGAAGGCGAAGCGATTGAACACCCATGGGTATCAAAAGCTATCGAAAACGCACAACGTAAAGTTGAAGGGCGTAACTTTGATATTCGTAAGCAATTACTTGAGTTTGATGATGTTGCCAACGACCAACGTCAGGTAGTGTATGAACTACGTGATGAGCTAATGAATGCTAACGATATCAGTGAAATGATTGAGCACAACCGTGAAGACGTGTTGAACGCAATTATTGATAACTATATTCCACAGCAATCATTAGAAGAAATGTGGGATATCGAAGGCTTACAAACGCGTCTAAAAGAAGACTTTGACTTAGAACTACCGATTCAACATTGGTTAGATACTGAAGATAAGCTTTACGAAGAAGCGTTACGTGAACGTATTATTGAAAAAGCATTTGAGCTTTACCGTGAAAAAGAAGCGGTTGTTGGTGCAGAAGTACTACGCAACTTTGAAAAAACGGTCATGCTTCAAAACCTTGATACGTTATGGAAAGAACACCTAGCAGCGATGGATCACCTTCGTCAAGGTATTCACCTACGTGGTTATGCTCAGAAGAACCCTAAGCAAGAGTACAAGCGCGAGTCGTTTGAACTGTTTGAAGAGATGTTAGATAACTTAAAGAGTGATGTGGTATCGATCCTAAGTAAGGTTCGCGTACAGCAGCAGGAAGAAGTTGATCGTATGGAAGAAGATCGTCGTCAAATGGCAGAAATGCTAGCACGTCGTCAACAGTTCCAACATCAGGATGCTGACAACCAAATTGTCGATGAATCATCTCAAACAGAAGACGATAGCCATCAAGGGACGTTTGAGCGTGAAGAGCGTAAGATCGGCCGTAATGAGCCTTGTCCATGTGGTTCAGGTAAGAAATATAAACAGTGTCACGGTAAGATCGACTAAGATCGCCGTTAAGCTGTAATAAAAAAGGTCGCTCTGAGCGACCTTTTTTTATTCCCCATACACCTCAACTATCTTGGCTAATACCGCCGCATTTGCTTTTGGAAATGGATACTGTTCAAGATCGTTAATCGCAACCCATAATCCTGCTTGACCTTCATTGCCGCGAGCTTCACCGCTGAATTTGGTGACAGCAAAGAAATCAAACTTTAGCGCTTTATCGGAGTAATCATGATCAAGGCTAATCAACGGCGCTAATGCCGTGACGGTAATACCTACTTCTTCGCTTAACTCACGTATTAGTGCTTGTTCAGCGGTTTCATTGGCTTCGACTTTACCGCCGGCAAATTCCCATAATCCACCTTGATGAGCATTGGCATCACGGCGAGTAATAAATATTTGATCTTGGGCTGGGTTTAAAATGATCCCGGCCGCGATCCAAAGCCGTTTTTTGAGCATAGCTGGTTGGGTCATAAGCTCGTTCCTAGATAAATCGAATACTAAAATAAAGCGATTAAAAAAGGCGAGCTAATGTGAACATTGACTCGCCCTTAATCAGTAATAGCGTGTTAAACCGATGCTGAAGAGTTAATAGTTATCTTCCGACCAACCATCGCTATCAGACATATCGGGTGCGCCCGCAATGGATTTCTCCTCATCTGCCCACTCACCAAGATCAATCAATTGGCAGCGTTTACAGCAGAAAGGACGATAAGGGCTTTGCTCGCCCCAAACCACATCAGTTTTACAAGTTGGGCATTTCACCACGGTTGGTTGAGATTGCGACATAGTCACCTCAGCAAATAGCTAATTTAAAGTCGATATTGGTTGCCACTGTCGAGCCGTCTTCATAAGGTGAAAAGCGAATAGAGAAGTGGCTACGGTGGCCTGATACCACAGGATAAACACCATAGCTTGCATCGATTTCAATTCGAAGTAAACACGATAAGCTCGCATCATTTTGGAAAAAACCATTATGTGCGACTTGTGGTTGGTATTGTGCTGATTGACGCACTAAATGCAGCCACAGGGTTAACGCTTGATCGACTTCAGCCAATTGATCAAGCCATGCTTGCAAGGTTTGCTGACGTTCATCTAGCGGTAACTGACGCCAGTAATGTAATGCCGGTAGATCAAAACTACAGGTGCCACCAGGAATAGCAAAGCGTTGGCGAATCGAGCTTAGAAAACGGTCTTCACGCAGGCTTTGACCTAGGCGTGGTGCAGCTAATAGGTTTTTCTGAGCATGACTCATGCTATCAAGTAATGATTGGATCGCAACGGGATCAACGCCATCGTAATCTAACCATGCTTTTAATTTGGTACTTTGTTTATCGAGCGCTTTTGCAAGATCGGTTTTAACCGGAATTTGCTCAATGAGTTCAAGTAGATCAAATAAAGCATTAAAGAAAATCGTATATTGCCATGGGTCGCTAAGTTCGCTGCTTTGATGTAATTGTTGTAGTAAGTGTTCAAGGCGCAGGTAAAGGCGCACCTTTTCATTCAGTGGATGTTCATAGCGATGTATTTGCATAACGGAAACCAATGGAAGCCAAAAAAAGAATAATGAATGCACGCAGAGCGTTATTTCGCAGCCTGTGCTAGGGCGAGATAATGCTGGTGTAGCTGAGCGACTTGAGTCAACAGTGCCTGATTATCACCGTTATTACAAATGATATCATCAGCAGCATCGAGGCGTTGTTGACGTGTTGCTTGCGCTGAGAGAATATTTTTTATTTGCTCTAGCGATACATTATCTCGTTGTTGGGTACGCATTATCTGTGTTTGTTGGTCAACGTCAACCACCAGTAACCGATCGGTGAGGGTTTGAAGGTTATTTTCCACCATTAATGGCACGATCAGTAGGCAGTACGGTGATGTTGCGCGATCAATATCGGCTAACATTTTGGCTCGAATCAGTGGATGTAACAGTTGATTGAGCCAGCTTTTAAGTTGTGGGTCACTAAATATTGCCGCTCTTAATTGACTGCGATCGAGATTACCGTCTGCCAGTAGTATGCTTGAACCGAATTTTTCAACAATGCGCGCTAAGCCGACACTGCCAATTGCCACTACTTCTCGAGCAATAATATCGGCATCGATCAAATCAATGCCATAGTTGCCAAATAAATTCGCCACCGTGGTTTTACCACTGCCAATACCACCTGTTAAACCGATCACTACCGCCATTAATTAAAATCCTAAATATGAACTAACATACCAATGTAAAATTGGTTGGCCCCATAGAATAGCAATCCAGCCAGCGACGGCAAGGTATGGTCCAAAAGAGAACGGTGTTTGTTGATCTTCGCCCTTGGTTCGCAGCATGATAATGCCGCAGATCGCGCCGACAAATGAAGACAGTAGTACCACAAACGGTAATAACGACCACCCAACCCAAGCGCCGATGGCCGCTAACAGTTTAAAATCACCGTAACCCATGCCGTCTTTTTTAGTTAGTAGCTTAAACGCCCAAAATACCGACCATAGTGATAAGTAACCCGCCATCGCACCAATAACAGCATCGGTTAATGACACCGGACTGATGCCGATGACAGCCAATAAAATCCCCGCCCACATTAATGGCAGCGTGATTTGATCGGGCAGCAGCATTTTGTCGATATCAATAAAGGTCAGTGCGATAAGAGCAAAACTGCAACCAACGACAGCGACAGCCCACCATGTAGGCGGTAATACTAACGCGACGGTTAAACTAATGATGGCAGTCAGTAATTCAATTGCAGGGTAGCGTTTACTGATTGGCGCATGGCACTCGCGGCATTTACCTTTTAATACTAACCAGCTAATCAGCGGAATATTTTCTAGTGCAGTAATAGCATGATTACAATGGGGGCAACGCGAACGTGGCACACTTAAATTAAACGGCGCATCGGTATCATTGGCTTGAGCATTATCCAGTTCTGGAAAGCAATCTTGGCATTCTTGACGCCATTGCCGCTCCATCATAATCGGCAGTCGATAAATGACCACATTTAGAAAACTACCAATCAATAACCCCAAAATGGTGGCAAACAGCGGATATAGCCACGGGTAATAACTCAATACAGCCATGCAGTGCTCTCTAAAAAAAGTAGTCGGTTAACCTTAGCGTGATGGTGCTTGATTGAGTTGTGATCACCCTATAACGCTCATTAGCGTAAAGATAGGCATGTACATCGCGACTAACAAACCACCGATAATGGTACCAAGAATGATAATAATAAATGGCTCGAGAATTTGACCAAGGTTATCGACAGTATTATCGACATCATCTTCATACAATTGCGCCATTTTATTGAGCATATCATCAAGTGAGCCAGATTCTTCACCTATCATCACCATTTGTAACATTAATTCTGGAAAAACATCTGCTTGGCGCAAGGCTAAGTACAATGGCATTCCCGCTGCGGTGCTGTTATAGACTTCATCAATCGCTTGTTCGATATAAAGGTTATTACTGGTTTTAGCTGCTGATTGAATGCCAGTTAATAATGGAATACCGGCATTAAAAGTGGTCGCAAGAGTACGAGCAAAGCGCGAGATGGTGGCTTTGAGTAATACATCGCCGACGATGGGCAATTTAAGGCTGAGTTTATCGGCACGATAATGAAAGCGGTAGTAATGCTTATAACAATAACGATATAGCAAGATCACAGCCACAATGCCGATACCAAGGTAAGTACCATAGTTGACTAGAAAATCAGAGGCTTTCATTACTTGGCGAGTAAACCACGGCAGTTCAGCACCAAAGCCACTAAAAATAGCCGCAAATTGCGGGATCACAAACACCAGCATTAACACTGTGACCAAAATGGCGGTGATCGATACCATTGATGGATAGATCATCGCTTTAATGATCTTTTTACGCATCGCTTCAGCTTTCTCACGGTAGACTGCAATCCGTGCAAATACTTGCCCTAAATGCCCCGTTTGCTCGCCCGTATCGACTAAATCGCAATAAAATTTATCAAACAGCGGTGAGCTTGAACGCATCGCTTTTGACAGTGATGATCCAGCTTCAACTTGAGTGGTAACTTGATTTAGCGTGGCGCGCATTTCGGCTTTATGATGACTGTTAGCCATTAAAGTTAACGCTTGTACCACGGGTACGCCTGATTCAACCATGGTTGATAACTGCCGAGTGACCATGGTGACATCTTCAGGCTTCATTTGGTTACGAAGACGGCTTAAAGTGCCGGGAGTCGTACGCTTGATCTTTTTAACATTGATCATCTGCTCGGTAAGTTGCAGCCGCACTTCTTGCTCTTGAAAGCCCATGGTGACGCCAGATACTTTACGTCCGGCTTGATTGACGCCACGCCATTGGTAGTAACGAATTTTAGTGGCAGCAACCATAATCAATTCTCTTTAGTTGGCAGGAAAAGGGAAATAAGTGTCGTTGAATATTATCAATAGCACGATTGATGGCGGCTAAAGTTGTAGCACCCGTTGTAATTCTGTCAGGCTAGTAATGCCAGCAACCAGTTTATCGATGCCAGACTCTCGCAGCCGCTGCATACCTTGGCTGGCAGCAATATCTTCAAGTTGTAAGCTGGTGGCATTTTGCATTAATGCTTCGGCGATCTCACGGCTAAATTGCATCACTTCATAAATACCCACTCGACCAACATAGCCTTTGTTGCACTCATCACAGCCTTCTTTATGGGCCTGATAGACGCTGATATTCAGTGGCAGCTGTAGCCGCTCACAGGTGAGATCATCTAATGGGTGTGGTTGCTTACAGTGGCTACATAACCGCCGCGCTAGCCGTTGAGCAATGATCAAACTTAATGATGAGGCGAGGTTAAAATCTTCGACTCCCATATTGGTTAAACGGGTAATGGTTTCAGCGGCGGAGTTGGTGTGCAGGGTTGATAACACCAAGTGGCCAGTTTGGGCCGCTTTCACTGCAATCTCAGCCGTTTCTAAATCACGAATCTCACCGACCATTACTACATCGGGATCTTGGCGCAAAAATGATCGCAATGCTTCGGCAAATCCAAGTCCAGCTTGATTATTGATTTGAACTTGGTTGATGCCTTGCAAGTTGATCTCAACCGGATCTTCGGCAGTGGAAATATTACGCTCATCGGTATTTAAAATACTGAGCCCGGTATATAGCGATACTGTTTTACCGCTTCCCGTGGGGCCAGTCATTAAAATCATTCCTTGCGGGCGCTGAAGAGCGTTTAAATAAGCCTGCTTTTGCGCATCGCTGTAACCTAAAATATCAATATTTAAGCTGGCACTGGAGCTGTCTAAAATTCGCAGCACCACTTTTTCACCCCACAGGGTCGGTAGGGTTGAAACGCGGAGATCAATTGCCAGAGCGTCAGATAACTTTAGCTTAATTCGTCCATCTTGCGGTTGACGACGCTCGGCAATATTAAGCTTTGACATCACCTTTAAACGGGTTGATAACCGCCGTGAAAGGGTCGCAGGTGGTGTGGCATGCTGATGTAAAATACCGTCACAGCGAAATCGAATCCGATAGCTGGTTTCATAGGGCTCAAAGTGAATATCTGACGCTTTACGGCGCAAAGCATCCATTAACACTTGGTTGATATAGCGAGTAACTGGAGCGCTGTCTTGGCTTAAATCGGTGGCCTCATCAACTTCAAGTTCATTGATATCAATGAGGTTACCAAGATCTTCATCGCTGATTTGACGGCTGCTGCCAACATCACCAATGTCACTGCCATAAACCCGCCGAATCGCGGATTCTAGTTGCTTATTGTCTAATAATAATGGTTCAACATTCTTACCAATGGCGAAGCGAAACTCATCTTGAGCATCGACATTGGTAGGATCGCTAAGACCAACAAAAAGGGTGCTGTTGTCTTGTGCCAGTGGCAGGATACGATGACGTAATACTAGTTCACGTTGGTAGACACTTTGGCAACAACCTTGAAAGTCATAGTGGTGAACATCAACCCGATCAAGATTGAACAGGTGCGACAACGAACGCGCTAGTTCATCATCTTCCATGATCCCCAAACGGGTAATGGCGGTCGGGACATTGATCCCTTCCGCCTGTACCGACTCGACTATTTGTTGTTCCTGTTCGCGGCTGATTAACTCAGCTTGGAACAGGATCGAAGCAAGGTTGGTTTGCATTCGCTTTTATTTACAACTTTTTGGTAATAAATCTGATGGTACTGCAGAAGTAGCTCCTGATGTTGTGCAATCCCATGTTCCAGAAGCTGTACGGGTAAGGAGAAAGTCAGTATTAATTAAAAGGCTGTTAACATTTGTAGAATTGAATGTATATGTCATAGTCCCCTCACTTCCTGACGTTTGGGTTAGACTTATTGCACCTAAATCCATACTAGTAGGAATACCTAGAGCTGAGTCTGCAGCTGATGCTGGAAAAACCCCATACTCTGCAGTGTAAGCTTCAACATTTGTTTTGACACCTGACATTGTAGCAAGAGCAGATGCCACTTCCGCTTTAGCAACATATTTTTGGTATTGTGGAATCGCAATTGCTGATAACACACCGATCACCGCTACTACGATCATCAATTCAATAAGGGTAAAGCCTTGTTGCTTTTTCATATTCCATTCCTTGAAAGTTTAGATTCGCGCGTAGCGAACAAAAAAGAGTAGTGCAATAGCTATAGCATAGGTGGCTTAAGGTATTGATTGAATAATGGCTAGAAAATTGCTCGGCTGAGTTTGAATTATTTATTGAGCTGTTGCATAAGTTGCAAAATAGCGCGGGAGTTAAGGCGCAAAAGAGAGGGAGGGATGAGTAGCGAACGAATCGTGATCTACTCACCGCGTGATTGAGGCTTAAAGAAATTAATAAATCCAATGACGCTACAGTGCGCGGTAAGTAGATTCCCTATCTCGCTCGTAACCTCGCTGTAGGGAATGACGGGGTGTGCTCGGTATTCACTGTCGGCAATGACGGGGTGGGTTATACAAACCTCATCGACAAATCCATTGCTCGCACATGCTTAGTTAGCGCGCCGACGGAAATATAATCGACCCCAGTTAACGCGCATTGGCGAATATTAGCGAGAGTAATATCACCTGAGTTTTCCAGTGCCGCGCGACCTGCGTTAATCTTTACCGCCTCGCGCATCATCTCGAGGCTGAAATTATCCAGCATAATAATATCGGCGCCGGCGTTAATTGCTTGTTCTAACTCGGCGAGCGACTCGGTTTCTATTTCTACTGCTTTACCGGGGTTTAATTGTTTAGCGGCGGCGATTGCTTTTTCAATGCCGCCACAAGCCATAATGTGGTTCTCTTTGATCAAATAGGCATCAAATACGCCAATGCGATGGCTAAAACCACCACCACAACTGACCGCATATTTAAGTGCACTGCGCAGGCCAGGAATGGTTTTTCGAGTGTCTAACAGGCGAGTGTTAGTGCCTTGCAGTTGATTGACATATTCGGCGGTAAGGGTGGCACAACCTGATAAGGTTTGAATAAAATTCATCGCGTTACGCTCACCGGTTAACAAAGCCCGTGATGGGCCACTTAGGGTACATAACACTTGATTGGGTTTAACCACCTCGCCATCGCTAACATGCCACTCAATCACCACTTCAGCGCCCAATTGAGCAAACACTTCATCAGCCCACAGTTGACCACAAAAAACGCCATATTCACGGGTGATAATAGTGGCAGTGTTGTAGCTATCAGCAGCAATTAAATTAGCCGTAATGTCGCGGCTGGCATCAATCTCGCCACCTAAATCTTCACGCAGAGCATCAGCCACAGCGCGAGTGATTTCTAGTGGTAATTGTTGCTTAAGGTAAGCAAGGCGGGCAGTGCTGTCGTGTTTGTGTTCCATAGCTGTCATGTCGTATCCATTGCATGAGTTTGCCGGTAAATGAATTACCGCGAGTGATAATCAAAGCATACAGGGAATAGATTCAGTTTTCGAGGGGTGAGGAAGAGCGGAATACGGTGTGGAATATATTTTTCCGTGACTATTTACAGGGGGATAGTTTTAGTTTTTTCTACGGTACTCGATATTTATTTTTTTACTTTGAGGTTGATATGACTTTAACCATTAATAGCGACCATTGGCTTGATAACGTAAAGCGTGTGCCATCCCCCTTTTGTGATGCGCGCCCTGATGATGAGGTTTCTTTGCTGGTGGTGCACAACATTAGCTTACCACCGGGTGAGTTTGGCGGGCCTTACATTGAGCAGTTATTTACTGGTCAGCTTGATCCTAACGAACATGCTTATTTTGAATTAATTCATCAGTTTCGAGTCTCTGCTCACTGCCTGATCCGTCGTGATGGCAGTATTATTCAGTTCGTCCCCTTTAATGTTCGCGCATGGCATGCAGGTGTTTCTTGCTTTGAAGGACGGGACAAATGTAACGACTATTCAATTGGGATTGAGCTCGAGGGGTGTGACAATTTACCTTTCACTGCTAGCCAGTATGAAATCCTAGCCACCCTTAGCCAAAAAATTATGCAGCACTATCCAGCTATCACTCGTCAGCGCGTAACGGGGCATGAATTTATTGCGCCTGGACGTAAAACAGATCCTGGATTGATGTTTGATTGGTCTGGCTATAAAAAGCAGCTATAAAAGCCAGCGACTAAGCGATTATTTATTAATAACTACTGACTATATTGTTGATAAAAGAAGCAAAAATAGCATTGGTCATAGTGGCGTATTACGTGTTTTTAGTGACCAACTGTAGCTTTATTTGGTGGTGAGTGTTGGTTTTGGTTGGTCTTGATGTGTATTTTTTGTTAAGTAATTCCGATTCTATGATTTCAGTCAAGTTGAATGTGGACTTTTGAGATTATTTCTGTAAACTTTCTACGTCAGCAAATTGGTAATACCAATTACCCGTATTGTTAGTTTTGTTATGAAGCAGATTGATTATAAGAAGCATTCATCATAATGACGTATAAACGCATTCGCCAACCTAAACTTTGTGACGCTATTGAGCAAGAGCTTGAGTGTTTGATTGTTGAGGGAACATTATCTCCAGGGCAACAATTGCCACCAGAGCGTGAATTGGCAAAACAATTTGATGTTTCTCGCCCTTCTGTACGCGAGGCGATTCAACGTTTAGAGGCCAAACGTTTACTGACTCGTCGTCAAGGTGGCGGCACCTTTGTTACTGATAATTTATGGAAAAGTTTTTCTGAGCCACTGCTTGATTTATTAGCGGCTCACCCAGAAACACAATTAGATTTAGTTGAAGCGCGCCATGCGCTAGAGGGATTAGCGGCATATTATGCGGCCCTGCGTGGTAATGATGATGACTTTAATCGAATTAAAGATTGTCATGTGCAGATTCAACAGGCGCAACAGCAAGGTGATTTAGCCGCTGAAGCGACAGCGGTAGTGCAATGTCTTATTGCGGTTACTGAGTCGGCACACAATGTAGTGTTATTACACATTATTCGCAGCTTAGCGCCATTGCTTGAACAAAATGTATTACAGAATTTTAAGCATCTTAATCGTCACCAAGCGGTGGTAGATAAGGTGAGTAAACACCGAGCCAATATTGTGCAGGCGATTGTTTCTAAACAGCCTAAAAAGGCACGTGAAGCATCTCATGCACATTTGGCTTACATTGAGGAGACTTTGTTGGATTTATCGCGAGAAGATAGCAGACGGCAACGCTCTCTCCGTCGAATTCAACAACGCAAGGACGGGCTTGACTAGGGTTCTTTATCAGCCAAAGGCCTTTGCAAGTCGCGACATTGTTAGTTTAGTAGATTATAACGAAAGGATAGATCGCATGTCTGAAGTCATGAAAAGTGACGTGGATGCACTGGAAACTCAAGATTGGTTAGAAGCTCTTGAATCAGTAGTCCGTGAAGAAGGTGTTGAACGCGCCCAGTACTTACTAGAGCAAGTATTGGATAAAGCACGTTTAGATGGTGTTGATATGGCTACAGGTATCAACACTAATTACGTTAATACGATCCCTGCAGAGCAGCAACCTGCTTACCCAGGTGATATTACGCTAGAGCGTCGTATCCGTTCTATTATCCGTTGGAACGCGATCATGATCGTATTGCGTGCATCGAAGAAAGATTTAGACCTAGGCGGCCACATGGCGTCTTACCAGTCTGCTTCTGCTTTCTACGAAGTATGTTTTAACCACTTCTTCCGCGCACCTAATGACGTTGATGGCGGCGATTTGGTTTATTACCAAGGTCACATCTCTCCAGGCATTTACTCGCGTGCATTCGTTGAAGGTCGTTTAACGGCTGAGCAACTTGATAACTTCCGTCAAGAAGTTGATGGTAAAGGTATCCCTTCATACCCACACCCTAAGTTAATGCCTGAATTCTGGCAGTTCCCGACGGTATCTATGGGTCTAGGTCCTATCTCTGCGATCTACCAAGCGCGTTTCCTTAAATATTTAGAAGGCCGTGGTCTTAAAGACACTTCAGCGCAACGTGTTTACGCGTTCCTAGGTGACGGCGAGATGGATGAGCCAGAATCACGTGGTGCGATTTCTTTCGCTGCGCGTGAGAAGCTAGATAACCTATGTTTCCTTATCAACTGTAACCTGCAGCGTCTAGATGGCCCGGTTATGGGTAACGGTAAAATCATTCAAGAGCTAGAAGGCCTATTTAAAGGTGCTGGCTGGAATGTGGTTAAAGTGATCTGGGGTAACAACTGGGATTCACTACTAGCAAAAGACACCACAGGTAAGTTACTTCAGTTAATGAACGAAACTATCGATGGTGACTACCAGACATTTAAATCTAAAGATGGTGCTTACGTACGTGAACACTTCTTTGGTAAGTACCCTGAGACTGCAGCACTGGTTGCTGACATGACTGATGAGCAAATCTTTGAACTGAAACGTGGTGGTCACGATTCATCAAAACTATTTGCTGCATTTACTAATGCAAAAGAGACTCAAGGTAAACCAACTGTGATCCTTGCTAAAACTGTTAAAGGTTACGGCATGGGTGAAGCAGCTGAAGGTAAGAACATTGCTCACGGTGTGAAGAAAATGGACATGACTCATGTTCAATATCTACGTGATCGTTTAGGTCTACAAGATCTTATCTCTGATGAAGCAATTAAATCATTGCCTTACCTAGAACTTGAACAAGGTTCTGCAGAGTACAACTACCTGCACGCTCGTCGTGAAGCACTACTAGGTTACACACCTAAGCGTAACCCTAACTTCACTCAAGAATTTAAAGTACCTGAGTTAGAAGAGTTTGCACCATTGCTGGTTGAGCAAAAGCGTGAAATCTCTACCACTATGGCTTACGTTCGTACCCTAAATATTCTATTGAAAGATAAGAATATCGGTAAGAACATCGTGCCTATCATCTGTGATGAAGCACGTACATTTGGTATGGAAGGTCTGTTCCGTCAAGTGGGGATCTACAACCCAGCGGGTCAAACTTACACTCCAGAAGACCGTGGCGTTGTTTCTTACTACAAAGAAGCAAACTCAGGTCAGGTACTGCAAGAAGGTATCAACGAATTAGGTTCAATGGCATCTTGGGTTGCTGCTGCAACATCATACAGCACTAACAACCTACCAATGATTCCATTCTACATCTACTACTCAATGTTCGGCTTCCAACGTGTTGGCGACATGGCGTGGATGGCTGGTGACCAACAAGCACGTGGCTTCTTATTAGGTGCTACTGCAGGTCGTACTACCCTGAACGGTGAAGGTCTACAGCACGAAGATGGCCACTCACACATCATGGCTAACACTGTACCTAACTGTATCTCTTACGATCCAACGTTTGCTTACGAGCTAGCGGTTATCATGCAAGACGGTATTCGTCGCATGTACGGTGAAAATCAAGAGAACATTTATTACTACCTAACAGTAATGAATGAAAACTACGCTATGCCTGCTATGCCAGAAGGCGCAGAAGAAGGTATTCGTAAGGGTATCTACAAGCTTGAGTCTTACGCTGGTGATAAGTCTAAGGTTCAGTTAATGAGCTCAGGTACTATCATGAACGAAGTACGTGCTGCTGCTCAAATTCTAAGTGATGACTACGGCGTAGCGTCTGATGTTTACTCAGTAACATCATTCAACGAATTGACTCGTGACGGTCAAGATGCTGAGCGTTACAACATGCTGCACCCACAAGCTGAGCAGAAAGTACCTTACATCACGACGGTTATGGGTTCAGAGCCTGCAATCGCAGCGACTGACTACATGAAGAACTACGCAGAACAAGTTCGCGCGTTCATGCCTTCTGAGTCATTTAAAGTACTGGGTACTGATGGCTTTGGTCGTTCAGACAGCCGTGCAAACCTACGTCGTCACTTTGAAGTTAATGCTGGCTACGTTGTTGTTGCTGCACTTTCTGAATTGGCAAAACGTGGTGACATCGAGAATTCTGTAGTTGTAGATGCAATTGCTAAATTCAACATTGACGCAGACAAGATCAACCCGCTATACGCGTAAGAGGCAAATATCATGGCAATCGAAATTAATGTACCTGACATCGGTGCGGATGAGGTTGAAGTAACTGAGATTCTTGTTAGCGTTGGCGACAAGGTTGAAGAAGAGCAATCACTGATCACTGTTGAAGGCGATAAAGCATCAATGGAAGTGCCTGCTTCACAAGCGGGTATCGTTAAAGAAATTAAAATCGCGGTTGGTGACACAGTATCTACTGGTTCATTGATCATGATCTTTGAAGCTGAAGGCGCAGCGGTTGCAGCACCTGTAGCAGAAGCAGCACCTATTGCCGCGCCTGTGGCAGCAGCTGCTGAGCTTAAAGAAGTACACGTGCCTGACATCGGCGGTGATGAAGTTGAAGTAACTGAAATCATGGTTGCTATCGGCGACAGCATCGAAGAAGAGCAGTCACTACTTACTGTTGAAGGCGATAAAGCGTCAATGGAAGTACCAGCACCGTTTGCTGGCGTACTAAAAGAAATCAAAATTGCAGCTGGCGATAAAGTATCAACTGGCTCATTAGTAATGATTTTTGAAGTTGCTGGCTCTGCGCCAGTAGCGGCTCCTGCTCAAGCAGCAGCTCCTGTTGCAGCGGCACCTGCTGTTGCTGCAGCAAAAGATGTTCACGTGCCTGATATCGGCGGTGATGAAGTTGAAGTGACTGAAATCATGGTCGCTGTTGGTGATACAGTAGAAGAAGAGCAATCTTTAATTACTGTTGAAGGCGACAAAGCATCAATGGAAGTACCTGCACCTTTCGCTGGTACTATCAAAGAAATCAAAATCGCTGCTGGCGACAAGGTTTCTACTGGTTCTTTAATCATGATTTTCTCTACAACGGAAGGTGAAGTGGCTGGCGCAGCACCAGCAGCGGCTCCTGTAGCACCAGCAGCGGCTCCTGTAGCTCAAGCGGCGGCTCCTGCTCAAGCAGCACCTGCGGCGACAACGGGCGACTTTGAAGAAAACAACGATTATGCACACGCATCACCTGTTGTTCGTCGTCTAGCACGTGAGTTTGGCGTTAACCTTGCGAAAGTTAAAGGTACTGGCCGTAAGAACCGCGTTCTTAAAGAAGACGTACAAAGCTTCGTTAAAGATGCACTTAAGCGTCTTGAGTCTGGTGCTGCAGCATCAGCTTCTGGTAAAGGCGATGGCGCAGCTCTAGGTCTACTTCCTTGGCCGAAGATTGACTTCAGCAAGTTTGGTGACACAGAAGTTAAGCCTCTATCTCGCATTAAGAAGATCTCTGGCGCTAACCTGCACCGTAACTGGGTAATGATCCCGCACGTTACACAGTGGGATAATGCAGATATCACTGAGCTTGAAGCATTCCGTAAAGAACAAAACGCTATCGAAGCGAAGAAAGACTCTGGCATGAAGATCACGCCACTTGTGTTCATTCTTAAAGCTGCTGCGAAAGCACTTGAAGCGTTCCCTTCATTCAACTCATCACTATCTGATGATGGCGAGAGCTTGATTTTGAAGAAATACATCAACATCGGCATCGCGGTAGATACGCCGAATGGCTTGGTTGTTCCTGTATTTAAAGACGTTAACAAGAAAGGTATTTACGAGCTATCTGAAGAGCTAATGACTATCTCTAAGAAAGCACGTGCTGGTAAGCTAACGGCATCTGATATGCAAGGTGGCTGTTTCACTATCTCAAGCCTAGGTGGCTTAGGTGGTACTGCATTCACACCAATCGTGAATGCACCAGAAGTAGGTATCCTTGGTGTATCTAAGTCTGAAATGAAGCCAGTATGGAACGGTAAAGAGTTTGAACCGCGTCTACAACTGCCATTATCACTATCATACGATCACCGTGTGATTGATGGTGCAGAAGGTGCACGTTTCATTACTTACTTAAATGGTTGTCTATCAGACATCCGCCGTTTGGTACTATAAGGTTTCACATCCACAACACCATGCCTACTCTGCGTAGGCATGGAATTGTTGTTTAGCTCACAGGCTACAGTAATTTATTTTTCATTCCATTAACAACTTGATAAAGTTGTTAATCAGTTTGACGGTAAATTTAGCATTAAAAAGAACAGCATTGCTGATAGCCTGTTAGGGATAAAAGACTTACAACGAGGTCATGATGAGCAAAGAAATTAAAGCCCAAGTAGTGGTGTTGGGTTCAGGCCCTGCAGGTTATTCTGCGGCATTCCGTTGTGCAGACTTAGGTCTAGATACGGTTCTAATCGAAAAATACAATACTCTAGGCGGCGTATGTCTTAACGTCGGCTGTATTCCATCAAAAGCTCTACTTCACGTAGCGAAAGTTATTGAAGAAGCAAAAGCGATGGCTGAACATGGCGTGATTTTCGGTGAGCCACAAACCGATATCAATAAAATCCGTCTATGGAAAGATAAAGTAATTACCCAACTTACTGGCGGTCTTGGCGGTATGGCTAAGATGCGTAAAGTAAACGTTGTTAACGGTTACGGTAAATTTACTGGTCCTAATTCAATCGTTGTTGAAGGTGCTGATGGTCAAACTACAGTCACTTTTGACAATGCAATTATCGCTGCGGGTTCACGCCCAATCGAACTACCATTCATTCCGCATGAAGACCCACGTATTTGGGATTCAACAGATGCGCTAGAGCTTAAAGAAGTACCTGAGAAGTTACTTGTTATGGGCGGCGGTATCATCGGTCTTGAAATGGGTACGGTTTACCACGCGCTAGGTTCTGATATCGACGTTGTTGAGATGTTCGATCAAGTCATTCCAGCTGCTGATAAAGATATCGTTAAAGTCTTCACTAAGCGTATTGCGAAGAAATTCAACCTAATGCTAGAAACGAAAGTGACAGCAGTTGAAGCTAAAGAAGACGGCATCTACGTATCAATGGAAGGTAAAAAAGCCCCTGCTGAGCCTGTTCGTTACGATGCAGTGCTAGTGGCTATCGGTCGTGTACCAAACGGTAAACTGATCGACGCTGAAAAAGCCGGTATCAATGTTGATGAGCGTGGCTTTATTAACGTTGATAAACAACTACGTACTAACGTTGCTCACATTCATGCGATTGGTGACGTTGTTGGTCAACCAATGCTGGCGCACAAAGGTGTGCATGAAGGCCACGTAGCGGCTGAAGTTATTTCTGGTAAGAAGCATTACTTCGACCCTAAAGTTATTCCTTCAATTGCCTACACTGAGCCAGAAGTTGCGTGGGTAGGTAAGACTGAGAAAGAAGCAAAAGCTGAAGGTCTAAACTATGAAGTTGCTACTTTCCCATGGGCTGCATCTGGCCGTGCTATCGCATCTGATTGTTCAGATGGTATGACTAAGATGATCTTCGATAAAGACACTCACCGTGTTATCGGTGGTGCTATCGTCGGTACTAACGGTGGTGAATTGTTAGGTGAAATCGGTCTAGCGATCGAGATGGGTTGTGATGCAGAAGATATCGCATTAACTATCCATGCTCACCCAACACTGCACGAGTCGATTGGTCTTGCAGCAGAAGTATTTGAAGGTTCAATTACTGACCTTCCTAATGCAAAAGCAGTAAAGCGTAAGTAAATCTCGCTTAACTTGCTCTGTTAACTAAAAAGCGCCTGATTGGCGCTTTTTTTGTGGCTGAAATTTGATAATGATTGAAAATTAATCCCAATAAGTGCGACAAACTTACAATTTTGTGAATGTTGTAAAACATCGATTTATTTTAAATTTAAGTTAAAAGTGATATGGTATTTAACAGTTTATCTCTCTGATTTACAGCTAAGGCGTCGAATTTATAATAAACGTCAATGATTGATCAGCGAGAGATCATTCAACTTCCAAGGATGTTCGACGTCATCGTCGAGCCAATATATGAGGAATATGTCGTGCTAGAAGCCTACCGTAAACACGTCGAAGAACGTGCAGCTGAAGGGGTTGTTGCCCAGCCGCTAAATGCAGAACAAGTTGCAGCTCTGATTGAGCTATTAAAAACCCCACCGCAAGGTGAGGAAGCTGCATTACTGGATTTATTAGAAAATCGAATTCCACCGGGTGTAGATGAAGCCGCTTATGTTAAGGCAGGTTTTCTAGCTGCGATCACGACTGGCGAGACCCAATCGCCATTGGTTAGCAAAGCAAAAGCAGCGCAATTATTAGGCACTATGCAAGGTGGTTATAATATTGAGCCGCTGATTGCATTACTTGATGATGCTGAACTGGCGCCAATTGCAGTGACGGCGTTATCACATACATTACTGATGTTTGATTCATTTTATGATGTTGAGCAAAAAGCCAAATCAGGTAATGCTTTTGCCGAGCAAGTGCTGCAGTCTTGGGCTGATGCCGAGTGGTTCTTATCTAAACCGGCGCTTGCTGAAAAAATTACTCTAACTGTTTTTAAGGTCAGTGGTGAAACGAATACCGATGACTTATCGCCAGCCCCTGATGCATGGTCGCGACCTGATATCCCACTGCACGCATTAGCAATGTTGAAAATTGAGCGTGAAGGGATCACCCCAGATCAAGCCGGTACTATTGGCCCAATTACTCAAATTGAAGCGCTAAAACAGCTCGGTCATCAATTAGTTTATGTTGGTGATGTGGTAGGTACTGGCTCTTCGCGTAAGTCGGCAACCAACTCAGTATTATGGTTTATGGGCGATGATATTCCTTATGTACCGAATAAGCGCGCGGGCGGTTATGTACTCGGTGGTAAGATCGCACCGATCTTCTTTAATACCATGGAAGATGCAGGCGCATTGCCGATTGAGGTTGATGTTAGCAAGCTAGCCATGGGGGATGTGATTGATGTCTATCCGTTTAAAGGTGAAGTGCGTCGCCATGATAGCGATGAATTAGTATCAACCTTTAAACTTAAAACCGATGTTCTGATTGATGAAGTCCGTGCTGGTGGTCGAATTCCATTGATCATTGGTCGTGGTTTAACTGATCGTGCTCGTCAAGCATTGAACTTACCTGCCTCTGATGTTTTCCGTCGTCCGGTGGCAGTTGAAGATAGCGGTAAAGGTTATACCCTAGCGCAGAAGATGGTCGGTAAAGCATGTGGTGTTGAAGGCGTTCGCCCTGGCACTTACTGTGAGCCTAAAATGACCACTGTTGGCTCGCAAGATACTACCGGTCCGATGACCCGTGATGAGCTCAAAGACTTAGCTTGTTTAGGCTTCTCAGCCGATCTAACCATGCAGTCATTCTGTCATACTTCAGCTTATCCAAAGCCGATCGATGTTAATACTCATCATACATTGCCTGATTTTATTATGAATCGTGGTGGTGTCGCTTTACGTCCTAAAGATGGTGTTATTCACTCATGGCTTAACCGGATGTTATTGCCAGATACGGTCGGTACCGGCGGTGATTCACATACCCGTTTCCCATTAGGTATTTCATTCCCAGCCGGTTCTGGTTTAGTGGCGTTTGCTGCTGCAACAGGCGTGATGCCGTTGGACATGCCGGAATCAGTGCTAGTACGCTTTAAAGGTGAGATGCAACCGGGGATCACCCTGCGTGATTTAGTCCATGCCATTCCTTATTTTGCGATTCAGCAAGGGCTACTAACGGTTGAAAAATCAGGTAAGATCAATGAATTCTCAGGACGTGTACTTGAGATTGAAGGGGTTGAGCATTTATCAGTAGAGCAAGCATTTGAGCTTTCAGATGCATCGGCAGAGCGAAGTGCTGCGGGTTGTACCGTTAAGCTGTCGCCAGAGTCAATCACTGAATATTTAAATTCTAACATCGTGATGCTGAAGTGGATGATCGCTGAAGGTTATGGTGATCGTCGTACCATTGAACGTCGAATTACCGCGATGGAAGCATGGTTAGCCAATCCTGAGCTGATGACGGCAGATAAAGACGCTGAATATGCGCATGTGATCGAGATTGATCTAGCGGATATTAACCAGCCGATTTTATGTGCGCCTAATGATCCTGATGACGCGCGTTTGTTGTCAGAAGTACAAGGCACTCAAATTGATGAAGTATTTATTGGTTCATGTATGACTAACATTGGTCATTTCCGTGCCGCAGGTAAATTACTAGAGAAATTTGGTGGTCAATTAGATACTCGTTTATGGGTTGCACCGCCAACAAAAATGGATAAAGACCAGCTAACTGAAGAAGGCTATTACGGTATCTTTGGTCGTGCTGGCGTGCGTATTGAAACACCTGGATGTTCATTGTGTATGGGTAACCAAGCTCGAGTGAAAGACAAAGCAACGGTAATGTCGACCTCGACCCGTAACTTCCCTAACCGTTTAGGCAATGGCGCTAACGTGTACTTATCTTCTGCAGAATTAGCAGCTGTCGGCGCAATTTTAGGACGGATTCCAACTATGGATGAATACCTAACCTACGCCCAGCAAATTGATGCGACAGCGGCAGATACTTATCGTTACCTCAATTTTGATCGTATGGCTGAATACACCAATAAAGCCGATGAAGTGATCATTCAGCAACCGGCTTAATTTAGGTTGTTGATGATATAACGCTTAGCAAATAAAACCCTAGATAAACCAACGCTGCGAATAATCGCGGCGTTGTTATTAGAGCAATATGAATCTTGGGGCAATGTTCATATCAGTGAAGATGTTGCTTAACGACCTAAACAATACATTGCCGCGACATTACGTGCAGTTAATTCAACGTTGATTGCCGCATCCTTAAAGGCTTGCTCAAGATTCATTGCCGCAGGCACAATACTAAATACCGCATCAATACCGTGTTGATGGACAACCCCACAATCTTGGCTTAAAC
The DNA here is from genome assembly GCF_002954455.1 of Photobacterium aquimaris. Lineage (GTDB taxonomy): Bacteria > Pseudomonadota > Gammaproteobacteria > Enterobacterales > Vibrionaceae > Photobacterium > Photobacterium aquimaris. Next base: position 2,380,577 of record NZ_MSCC01000001.1, on the reverse strand, counting down.
AACCAGCAATACCAATTACTGGCTTGTTAAATTTCTTGGCTGCGCGAGCAACACCAATGGGCGTTTTACCATGAATCGTTTGGCTATCAATACGACCTTCGCCAGTGATCACCAGATCAGCATCTTTTACTATTGCCTCTAAGTTAACCGCATCAATCACGATCTCGATCCCCGAGCGTAATTGGGCGTTAAATAAACCTAATAATGCTGCTCCCATACCGCCAGCAGCACCGGCACCTGCCATATGCTTAACATCAATGGTTAAGTCACGTTTCATGATAGCGGCATAGTGAGCAAGGTTTTGATCAAGCTCTGCCACCATTGCTGGTGTCGCACCTTTTTGAGGACCAAATACCTGTGATGCACCTTTTTGACCACACAGTGGATTATCAACATCACACGCAACTTCTAGTTTGATGGTAGCGAGACGTGGATCGATATGGCTAGTATCTATTGTCGCCAGTTGTGCCAGCGCTTGGCCACCAAATCCTAAAGGCTGACCATTACTGTCTAGCAGTTGCACGCCAAGTGCTTGCGCCATACCTATACCACCATCGTTGGTCGCACTGCCACCGATACCGACAATAATATGCTCAACGCTATGATCGAGTGCAGCTAAAATTAACTCACCAGTACCATAGCTGGTTGTTAATAGTGGATTGCGTAACTGTGGGCTAACAAGGTGTAATCCTGATGCGGCCGCCATTTCAATAACAGCGGTTTTTCCGTCACCCATGATGCCGAAAAAACCGTGTACTTGTTTACCTAATGGACCTGTAACGGAATGCTGAATAATAGTGCCGTTAGTAGCGTCAATCAGTGATTGTACTGTGCCTTCACCACCATCAGCCATCGGCAATTTAATGTATTCGGCAGTTGGTATCAGTTGACGAAATCCCGTTTCAATCGCAGTCGCCACTTCCATTGCGGTTAGGCTTTCTTTGTATGAGTCAGGAGCAATAATAATTTTCATAATCAATCAGCCTTGTTAAATGTGAGAGTCTGTTAAAGAAAGGCGTATAACGATTTAGTTACTAGAGATAAGTTGCATTTTAGTGACAGATCCTGACAATGGGCGCCAAGCGCATTCTGCTGGCAGTTTAGCAGTTAACAGCAAAAATGATCATAGATGGGGTACTAAAGGTATGGATTACGAGTTTAAAAAAAATACCTTGGATGGTAGTTATCATGCCATTTTTTCAATGGGCCATGAAGTATTAGGCCGTTGGATCATTGATGAGTTAGGCAAGGATGTCGATAAAATAGATATGATAATGGATCAACTTAGCGCATTGAAAAATAGCACTAAAGAATGGCGTTTATCGGGTGAAGAGCTGACATTATGTTTACAAGATAATGAAGCCTTAGTTCAAGCTAACTGTTTGTTTTCAGAAGAAGATGAAGATTTTGAAGAAGATCTGCATTTTTATGATGAAGAAAGCATGTCGGTATGTGGTTTTGAAGATTTAGCTCAAGCATTAGTCGCGTGGCGAGCATTTGTGATCCGTTTCTAATCGGGCTCTTTATCAGTAGCAATTAAATGCCACATTACAGTGAAAAGGCTGCACCTATATGGTGCAGCCTTTTTTTATTGGAGCGAGTAATTTAATAAATACACATATTAAACAACACCTTAAATAAGTGGCATGATGATTGTTTGTTGTTTAACCATAACGATGAAGAATACGAGAGTTAAGGAGCAAACCATGAAAATAATTAATGCGATCATTAAGCCATTTAAATTAGACGACGTCCGCGAAGCGTTAGCCGATGTTGGTGTTGAAGGGATGACAGTATCGGAAGTTAAAGGTTTTGGGCGCCAAAAAGGCCACACTGAACTTTATCGTGGTGCTGAATATCAAGTCGATTTTCTACCAAAAGTAAAATTAGAAATTGCCACCCAAGCAGAAAACTTAGATGACATTGTCGATGCAATTAGTAAGGCTGCGCAAACTGGCAAAATCGGTGACGGTAAAATTTTTGTTTATGATCTTGAACATGCTGTGCGTATTCGTACCGGAGAGGTCGATAGGGAAGCGCTTTAATCACAGTTAGTAGCAAGATAATTAAGACAAGTTATTAGGGGAAGGTAACCATGGAATTATCAGCGACAGTAATTGAACTACGTTATGCACTCGATACATTTTTCTTTTTGATTTCAGGTGCATTAGTAATGTGGATGGCAGCTGGTTTTGCAATGTTAGAAGCAGGGCTAGTACGTTCAAAGAACACCACTGAAATATTAACTAAGAATTTTTGTTTATACGCCATTGCGTGTACCACGTTTTTATTGGTTGGCTACAACATTATGTATGTCGACAACAGTGCGGGTGGTTGGCTACCATCGTTTGGGGCACTAATAGGTACGCAAGCTGAAGGCGCCGACCACTCTTTAGAATCCGATTTCTTTTTTCAGGTTGTCTTCGTCGCTACAGCAATGTCTGTTGTCTCTGGTGCGGTTGCTGAGCGCATGAAACTATGGTCATTTTTACTCTTTTCAGTGGTGCTTACTGGATTAATTTATCCGATTGAAGGTTATTGGACATGGGGTGGTGGCTTCCTTGCTGAAGCTGGTTTTAGTGACTTTGCCGGTTCTGGTATTGTGCATATGGCCGGTGCTGCCGCAGCATTAGCTGGTGTTTTACTGCTGGGCGCTCGAAAAGGTAAATATGGTAAGAACGGTGAGATCAATCCGATTCCTGGTTCAAATATGCCATTAGCCACTCTAGGTACCTTTATTTTGTGGTTCGGTTGGTTTGGCTTTAATGGTGGTTCACAGTTAATGTTATCTGACTTTGAAAATGCGTCTGCGGTTGGACAAATATTCTTAAATACCAATGCTGCAGCAGCTGCAGGTGCGATTATTGCACTGGCTGTATGTAAAACCATGTGGGGTAAGGCTGATTTAACCATGATTCTTAATGGTGCATTGGCGGGCTTGGTTGCAATAACTGCTGATCCATTGTCACCGTCACCATTGGCTGCGGTTGCTATTGGTAGTATTGCAGGTGCATTAGTGGTGTTTAGTATTATTGGTTTCGATAAGATCAAAATTGATGATCCTGTCGGTGCGATTTCAGTCCACGGTGTGTGTGGTTTATTTGGCTTAATGGTGGTGCCATTAAGTAATCCGGATGCTGCATTTATGACGCAGTTATTTGGTGCCGCAGTTATTTTTGGATGGGTATTTGGTGCTAGTCTAGCCGTTTGGGGAATTTTAAAACTCACCATTGGTATTCGTGTTAGTGAGGATGAAGAGCTTGAAGGTATGGATCTACATGACTGTGGTGTAGATGCTTATCCTGAATTTGTCAGCTTAAAATAACAATAATAGCGCTATTTAGCGGTTATTAAAGTTAAAAAAGCGTCACCGTTAGCGGTGACGCTTTTTTGTAATGAAGTGTTACAGGTTGATTGTGTTCACAGCCGAAAACCGTATAATCTGCATTAATCTAATTGAGAAACATTATCATTACATTTTGCATTAAGGGATTTAGCAATGAAGAAACTTTTAGCTACAGCAGTTCTATTTGGCTTAGCTGCACCTCAAGTCGCTACTGCTGCTGAAGAAGTTAACGTTTACTCGTACCGTCAGCCTTTCCTTGTTGAACCAATGTTTAATGAGTTCACTAAAGAAACAGGTATTAAAGTTAACGTTAAGTTTGCTAAAGCGGGTATTGCTGAAAAATTACAGCAAGAAGGTGAATACAGCCCTGCAGACGTAGTATTAACGACCGATATTAGTCGTTTGGTTGAGTTGTCTGACAAGAAGCTGGTTCAGCCAGTAGATAGTAAAATTATTGATGCTAATATTCCTGCACAATTTCGTGATAATGAAGACGAGTGGTTTGCACTAACACTGCGTTCTCGTAATGTCTATTCATCAAAAGATCGTGTTGGTAAATTACCAGCTTCTTTTGATTACAGCGATTTAGCAAAACCTGAGTGGAAAGGTAAACTTTGTACTCGCTCAGGTAAGCACCCATACAACGTATCACTGGTATCAGCAATGATTGCCCATAACGGCGAAGCTGAAACTAAAACATGGCTAGAAGGTGTAAAAGCCAACTTAGCGCGTAAGCCTCAAGGTAACGATCGCGGTCAAGTACAAGCGGTTAAAGAAGGTTTATGTGATATAGCAATTGGTAATAGCTACTACCTTGGCAAAATGGTTAACGATCCAAACCAAAAAGCATGGGCTGAAGCGGTTGAGATTAACTTCCCAGGTCAACAAGGTAACGGTACACACGTTAACGTCAGCGGTATGGCAATGGCGAAGTACGCACCTAATAAAGATAATGCATTGAAATTAATGGAATTCTTGACTGCAACTGCCGCACAGCAAATGTATGCTGAAGTGAACTATGAATACCCAGTTAAAGCGGGTGTTAAGCGCTCTGAATTAGTTGCATCATGGGGTGAGTTTAAAGCCGATGATGTCTCACTTGATGAGGTTGCTCAATATCATCAAGCTGCAATCAAACTACTAGATGAAGTGAAGTTTGATCTGTAATTAGTTACAAAATAAATGGGGCGTTAAGCCCCATTTTTCAGTTTAACTTAGTCTATTTTGCAATAAGTTGTGGTAGCTTCTCATGCCTTGCTGACAGTGAATATATTTACTGACAAAGTGGCCTGATAATGCAGGCTTGAATATATTGAAAAACGTACTAAGTAGTAGTAAATGAAAGAAAAGTTTTTATTTTGGCGAATTAGCAGCTGGTTATTAGGTTCGCTATTAGTATTGCCGATTATCGCTATATTCATTACCGCCATGGGTAACTCTGATCAAGTGTTCTCGCACTTGATGAATACAGTGATGTCTACCTACGCATTAAATACTCTTGGGCTGGTGGTTGGTACGGTATTACTGACGTTAGTGTTTGGGCTTCCTTGTGCGTGGTTAATGGCAATGTGCCGTTTACCTGGTGAAAGAATACTTCAATGGGCACTTATTCTACCCCTTGCAATGCCCGGTTATATTGTTGGCTACCTTTATACCCATTGGTTTGATTACGCTGGCCCAATTCAAATTTGGCTGCGTGAACTCTTTGGTTGGCAACATGTTAGCGATTATTGGTTTCCTGATTTACGCTCGCTATGGGGCGCATGTTTTGTTCTTGCTTTAGTGCTTTATCCTTATGTGTATTTGTTAGTTCGCGCCACGTTCATGGAGCAAAGTAATAACCTGCTTCAATCTGCACGTTTGTTAGGTTGTTCGCCGTGGCAAAGTTTTCGCCGAATTTCATTACCTTTAGCTCGCCCTGCGATTGCGGTTGGGGTGTCATTAGTGGCGATGGAAGCGTTAGGTGACTTTGGTACTGTGAGCTACTTTGCCTTAAATACGCTGACGACTGCGGTTTATGACACTTGGCTTGGCTATTCTAATCTTAATGCGGCCGCTAAAATTTCCGCGATTATGTTACTGGTGATTTTATTACTAATCAGTAGTGAACGTTTTAGTCGTCGTAAACAAAAAATGTTTCAACAGCAATGCGGTAATGATAGCCACACTAAATATCAACTTACAGGTTGGAAGAAATGGTTAGCTGTTGGTTGGTGTTGGGGATTAGTCGGTTGTGCATTTTTGTTACCGATGCTGCAATTGGTTGTTTACGCGATCGATTACTTTGCTCAAAGCTGGACCGAGCAATTTAAGAATTATAGTTTAAACAGCTTAATGGTGTCGTTGGCAGCGGCGATATTTGCGGTGTTATTAGCCTTGATAGTTAATTTTTATCAGCGCTTAGACAGCAGCAGTATTAGCACTGTACCGATGCGATTAGCATCATTAGGTTATGCTGTACCGGGTACAGTATTGGCGATTGGAGTGATGATCCCGCTCACCAGTGCTGATCACTTGGTTAATGATGTTGCACGAAGTTTAGATCTGGACCGCCCAGGACTGATTTTTTCTGGCACTATGTTTGCGATTATTTTTGCTTTTGTGGTGCGATTTGCTGCGGTTGCTATCGGTAGTATTGAAAGTAGTTTAGTTAAAATTCCACCATCATTAGACATGGCAGCTAAAACCATGGGCTATGCATCGACAGCGATGTTACGCAAAGTGCATTTACCATTGATTCGTCGCGGTTGCTTAATTGCAGGCTTGCTGGTGTTTATTGAATCAATGAAAGAGCTTAATGCTGCAATATTATTACGCCCGTTTAATTTTGAAACTTTAGCCACTTATGTATTTAACTTCGCCTCTGATGAGCAATTAGAAGTTGCCGCTTTTCCAGCGATTTTATTGGTCATCGTCGGCTTGATTCCGTTGGTGATGGTTAACCGTTCTTTGGAGCAAAAACATTGATGAAACATGCATTGTCTGTCACCGAACTTAGTTGTAGCTACCATGGGCAGCCGATATTACAAGACTTATCGTTAGCGGTTGAGCGTGGTGAAATCGTGTGTTTGCTTGGCGCCAGTGGTTGTGGCAAAACCACATTATTGAAAGCGATTGCAGGGTTATTACCGCTGACTCAGGGTAGCATCGCGATCAATGATCGTAGCATTGTTGATCAGTCGCTGTGCTTGCCACCCGAGCAACGAAATATCGGAATGATATTTCAAGATTACGCGTTATTTCCGCATTTAACAGTGGCTGAAAATATTGCTTTTGGTTTGCGTCATTGGGATAAAGCCCGTGTAACAGCCAAAATTCAGCAAATGTTAGCACTGGTGCATTTAACTGAACTTGATGATCGTTATCCACATCAACTCTCTGGCGGTCAACAGCAGCGAGTGGCAATTGCACGCGCGTTAGCCAACGAGCCGGATTTGATATTATTAGATGAGCCGTTTTCTAATATTGATACTCAAGTTCGTCACAGTTTGATTCGAGATATTAGACAGATATTTAAAGACCAAGGTGTGACCGCTATCTTTGTTACTCATAGTCGTGAAGAGGCTTTTGCCTTTGCAGATAAAATGGCGGTAATGAATCATGGTGTGATTGAACAATTTGGTACGGCAACTGAGCTTTATTACCAGCCAAGTAGTCGCTTTGTGGCGGAGTTTTTAGGTGTCGGCTCTTATTTACCTGCCACTGTTACGGCTAATCAGCAGTTAAATACACCATTTGGTGAGTTAGCATTAGCGGCGCAGCAAAAATTGGCGCTGGCTACAGATGTGGATTGGTTACTACGGCCACAGCATTTAACGGTGATGCCTGAGAATAATGGTTTAGCGGTAATTATTGAGCAGCAGTTTATGGGTGATAGCTGCCGTTATATTGTTGAGTTTGAAGGACATAAATTAGTTATTAATTCTAATTTACTATTGAATGTCGGTCAGCGAGTAACGGTCAGTGTTACGCCGCATCAGCCGGTTATTTTCGCAACTGCTTAACGACCCAAAAGGCTTATTAACACTAAGCCTTGCGGGTTTTAATTGGCACTAAATTAGTTTTTTGGGGTTAACACTTGCAGATAAATTTGCGCTTGTTCGCGTAAAATATCTTGATCAGGATGCTGGTTAGCCTGCATGTAAATCACATAACACATGCCATGAAGCATTTTAGCTAAGTTCTCAGGGGTTCGATTTGAAACAATTTCATTATTATCAATTGCTTGAATAAATATCTGCTGTACTTGCTTAAGATTTTTTTGGTTGCTTTCGATAAATTGTGGCCATACATCTTCGCGAACTGATGTACTCCATTCAAACCACACTTTGATCCAATCTTGTTGCTCTAATACCGCATCAATTAAGTTATTGCTGATACAAGTTAAACGCGCATGTAAGGCTTTATTTGGTGCCCCAATACATTCTGTCAGTAATTCATTAAATTGGGTCGCAACTTCCATTAATACTTGCTCAACTAATTCTTCTCGAGTTGGAAAGTAATTAAACACCGTTGCTACTGAGACATTTGCCATTTCTGCAATATCAGCGTGACCTGCGCGGCCAATACCACGCCAAGAAAAAACTTCAATTGAATAATCAAGTAACTGTTGCTTGCGCTTTTCTGGTGATAAGCGTGTGCGTGGTTTTTTAGTAATCGTATCCATAATTATTAATTCCCTAGCCGTATTTATAATAATGATGTTTATTTCTTATACATAAACCCTACAGCAGCAACTGAGTGTATTCAAACTGAACTATCAATAAGTGTTTCGAATTTTGGACACTATTGATTAAATAACGCTTAAGATGAATGAATGCTACAATAATGACCTTTGGAATATATCGCCTCAGTCGAATAACGCAGCCGCGTTGATGGAGAATAAAATGAAGCACACTATCGAAGTAATGATTTCTGAACAGGATGTTCAGGAACGTATCAAAGAGCTAGGAAAGCAGATCACAGAGCATTATAAAGACTCTACAGATTTAGTTATGGTCGGCTTACTGCGTGGCTCATTTGTCTTTATGGCAGATTTAGCACGTGCGATTGAGATCCCTCATGAAGTTGATTTCATGACAGCATCAAGCTACGGCAATACTATGCATAGTAGCCGCGATGTTCGTATTCTAAAAGATTTGGATGACGATATTAAAGGTAAAGATGTGTTGTTGGTAGAAGACATTATCGATACTGGTAATACGCTAAGTAAAGTGTGTGAGATTCTATCGCTACGTGAACCTAAATCAATCAGCATCTGTACGTTATTAGATAAGCCAGAACGTCGTGAAGTGGATGTGAAGGTTGATTGGTACGGCTTTATTATTCCTGATGAATTCGTGGTTGGTGTGGGTATCGATTACGCACAAAAATACCGTCATTTACCGTTTATTGGTAAAGTTATTCCAGACGCAGAATAACAATCAAAAAAGCGGCCACCTTATGGTGGCCGCTTTTTTTATGGCTGTTATTTATTGTTTTCTAGCTGCTGTAATTGTTGTTCAAGCGGCGGCAATAATGATGACATTGCTGCTTGATAAGCAACTTCAAGGCTTTCACGACTAGTAGCAGTAACGCCAAGATCTTTTAAAATGCCATTGCTGGTACCATAAATCCAACCGTGAATTTTAACTTCTTGGCCACGCTCCCATGCTTGTTGCATGATAGTAGAATTGCCGAGATGGTAAACTTGTGAAGCGACGTTAATCTCACATAATTTATCATCCCACTTTTCACGTGGTAGGCTACCAAGGTCTGAGCGATGTTTTAGATACAGATCGCGAATATGTAATAACCAATTATTAATAAGACCGAGTGGTGGATTTTCTATTGCCGCAGTCACACCACCACAGCCATAGTGGCCACAAATGATGATATGTTTAACTTTCAGTACATCAACTGCATACTGAACCACAGATAAACAGTTTAAGTCGGTATGAATAACTTGGTTAGCTACATTACGGTGTACGAACAATTCACCAGAGGTTAAACCGGTAAGACGTTCCGCTGGCACGCGACTGTCAGAACAGCCGATCCAAAGATATTGTGGATGTTGCGCTTCTGCAAGGTGAGAGAAAAACTCTGGATCTTCATCCTTAATGTTCTCTGACCATGAGAGGTTGTTTGCAAAGAGCTGCTTTATATCTGCCATGATAATACCTTATATTAATATGTTCCTTACTATACACAAGCTGCGCTGATAGCAAATCGGATTAGTTGTTAGCGTTTTGTCACTAGCCTATAAATATTTAACAGAAAGATTGCATATAATGAATGCTTTAGAAATAAAAAATGTAAGTAAAACTTACAAAGGCGGCGTCAAGGCGCTGAAAAATATGAGCCTTAATGTCGAGCAAGGTGATTTTTTTGCGTTGCTAGGCCCTAATGGTGCGGGTAAATCGACTACTATCGGCATTATCAGCTCGTTAGTCAATAAAACCTCAGGTTCAGTCAGTATTTTTGGCTATGACCTTGATACTCAAAAGGTGGATGCTAAAAATCAACTTGGCTTAGTGCCGCAAGAATTTAACTTTAATCCGTTTGAAACCGTAGAGCAGATTGTGGTTAACCAAGCTGGTTTTTATGGGGTTGAACGCCCACTGGCAAAACAGCGTGCTGAAAAATATTTAACCCAGTTAGATTTGTGGGGCAAGCGTCATGATCGTGCGCGTAATCTTTCTGGTGGTATGAAGCGCCGTTTAATGATTGCACGCGCATTAATGCATGAACCAAAATTATTGATTTTAGATGAGCCAACCGCTGGAGTTGATATTGAATTACGGCGTTCGATGTGGACATTTTTGCAGCGTATCAATCAAGAAGGGGTGACCATTATTTTAACCACTCACTATCTTGAAGAAGCGGAAATGTTGTGTCGAAATATTGGCATTATTAATCATGGTGAATTAGTTGAGCATACCTCAATGAAAGCATTATTGAGCCAACTTGAATTAGAAACCTTTATTTTAGATATTGATACTACAGCAGTAACACCGACGTTGGATATTGGGTCATGTCGCTTAATTGATAGCACGACTTTAGAAGTGGATCTTAACAAAGGTGATGACTTAAACCGTGTCTTTAGTGCGCTAACAGCCCAAGGGGTGATGGTGCGTTCAATGCGAAATAAAAGTAATCGTTTAGAAGAATTGTTTGTTAACTTAGTCAACAAAGATCAAGCATAGTCGTGGTGGATAATTATAAATGAAAAGACAATATTGGATTGCATTCAAAAGTTTAATTACTAAAGAGATCCACCGTTTTACACGGATCTGGGTGCAAACATTGGTTCCGCCTGCGATCACTATGACGCTGTATTTTATTATCTTTGGTAATCTAATTGGTAAGCGTATTGGGGATATGGAAGGCTTTAGTTACATGGAATATATTGTGCCCGGATTGATCATGATGTCGGTGATCACCAACTCTTATTCCAATGTTGCTTCCTCCTTTTTTAGTGCTAAATTTCAACATAATATCGAAGAGTTATTAGTCGCTCCAGTGCCTAACTATATTATTATTGCTGGCTATGTTGGCGGTGGTGTATTACGCGGGCTAGGGGTTGGTTTGATAGTATCTGTAGTATCACTACTATTTGTGTCACTCAATATTGCTCATTTGTGGGTGATTGTTGCGACGGTAGTAATGACCTCAATTGTGTTCTCACTGGGTGGATTAATTAACGCTATTTTTGCGCGTACTTTTGATGATATTAGTATTATTCCAACCTTTGTTCTAACACCTTTAACTTACTTAGGTGGCGTGTTTTATTCGATTAATTTGCTACCAGAAGTGTGGCAAATGGTGTCAAAGGTTAACCCGATTGTGTATATGGTTAACGCTTTCCGCTATGGTTTTCTTGGGGTGTCTGATGTTGGTATTGGGACATCGTTTGCAGTATTAAGTGTGTTTGTTATTGCGCTTTATAGTGTGGCTTATTATTTGATTTCGCGTGGTATTGGTTTGCGTTCATAAGCGTTATTCCAATAGCAACAGTTAAAAAAATACCGCGCGTTAATAACTAACGAGCGGTATTTTTTAGTCGACGTTTAGCAATTAATTTGCTTCAGCGACTTCTTCTTCAACCGTTACAGCAGGAGATAAATCTACTACTTGATTGTCGATTAAACGTGCTTTACCTAACTGAGCAGACATCAGAATAACGGCTTGTTGAGTGGTGTCAGTAATCGGTAATAAAGTCACAGCATCGCGAATAAAGCTTTTATCGGGTTGCAGGCCTGCGGCACGTAATTGATCGTTAGCATCAACAATTAATTCGTCATAGTCACTACGACCACCACGCATTTGGCTGCTGATCCAACGCATTGTACGGGCTAAAACAGGTGCACGCTGGCGTTCATCAACGGTTAGATTACCATTGCGTGAACTCATGGCTAAGCCATCCATTTCGCGTACAGTTGGCACGCCAACAATCTTAATATCCATCGCTAAATCAATCACCATTTGACGAATAAGCGCCAATTGTTGGTAATCTTTTTCGCCAAAGCAAGCCACATCAGGCTGAACAATGTTAAACAGTTTATTGACGATGGTTGCGACGCCACGAAAGTGACCCGGACGTAATTCACCTTCTAAAATAGTCGATAATCCAGGCACGTCGATGAACGTTTGGTTGTTAAGACCGGCTGGATACATGATTTCTGGGGTTGGAGTAAAGACTACATCCACCATATTTTGTTGTTGTAATTTAGCAATATCTTGTTCAAGAGTACGAGGATAATTGGTTAAATCTTCTGCTTTCTCAAATTGCATTGGATTAACAAAAATACTCGCAACAACAACATCGGCATGCTTACGGGCTTTACGCATTAACGTAAGATGGCCTTCATGCAAGTTACCCATGGTTGGAACAAAGGCAATTCGACGACCAGCGCGGCGCCATGTCGTAATCTGCTCTCTTAGTTGGGCAATCTCGGCGAATGTTTGCATCTCTTATTCCTTATTCAAAGGTATGTTGAGACCCTGGAAATGCACCAGACTCAACATCTTCAATGTATTTAGTAACCGCAGCACGCATATCGCCAGTTTCTGCAAGGAAGTTCTTAGAGAACTTCGGCATATAGTTTGCAGAAATACCAAACATGTCGTGCATAACCAGTATTTGGCCATCAGTCGCATTACCCGCACCGATACCAATTACAGGCACATCCACCGCCTTGGTAATACGTTCAGCAAGGCTTGCTGGAACACATTCCAATACGATGATTTGGGCACCAGCTTTAGCGAGAGTAATGGCATCATTTACCATGGTCTCAGCTTGATCCAAATTGCGGCCTTGAACTTTATAACCGCCAAAAATATTGACAGATTGAGGGGTTAAACCAAGATGGGCACAGACAGGTACTGCACGTTGTGTCAGGGTTGAAATAGTTTCAGCAACCCAAGCGCCACCTTCGATTTTTACCATGTTAGCCCCGGCACGCATTAATTTTGCGGCATTTTCACACGCTTGTGCTGGGGTTGCGAAGGTCATGAATGGCATATCAGCCATTAGCAGCGAATTAGGGCTGCCTGCACGAACGCTACGGGTATGGTAGGCGATGTCATCAATGGTTACAGGTAGGGTGTCATTTCGGCCTTGGAGAACCATGCCTAATGAATCGCCTACTAACATAACCGGCATATTTTGTTGCTCAAATAATTGAGCAAAGCTTGCGTCATATGCTGTTACTGATGCAAATTTACGACCTTCTTGCTTCCATGACAGTAGATCGTTGATGGTGATTTTTTTCATAGCTTCTTCCTCGCCCTGATGAATTTATGCTTGCCAAATAGCTAAGCCATTACGGTTAACCTGAGTCAATAACGTGCGTAAAGAAGTGTGATCAGGTAAAACTAAATCAGGGTTAATTTCGGCAAGTGGATACAGTACGAACTCCCGTACCTTCATTCCATAGTGCGGCACAGTAAGGCGCTCGCACTGGTGTTGTAGATCACCATATAAAATAATATCGAGATCTAACGTCCTTGGACCCCAGCGTTCATCTTTGCGAACACGTCCTTGTTCGAGCTCAATTGCTTGAGTATGGTTGAGTAATTCAAGCGGAGCTAATGCAGTATCAATTGCGACAACCGCATTAATATAATCAGGTTGGTTTTGTGGTCCCATCGGAGTACTGCTGTACAACGAAGACACACTAACCACCTGACTATGTGGTAAATGTTGCAGTGCTTCAATGGCTGTTTTAGCTTGGGCGACGGGATCGCCCAAGTTACTGCCTATAGCTATATAAGCACGAATCATGATTTAACTTGTGGCTTTTTACGACGTGGTTGCTGTGGGCGACGACGACGTGGGCGGCGACTACCACCATCATTAATATGGGTTACCATTTGGCCGCGTTGGTTATAATCGGCGTTTTGGAACTCACTCCACCACTGAGCTAGCTCTTTGATGTCACTGCCTTCAAACAAGCTTCGCATTTCAAGGAAATCATAAGCGGCACGGAATTTAGGATGTTCCATGGTCTTAAATGCGCGTTTGCCACTGCGACGACTAAAGCGTAGCTGTTGCTGCCAAATGTCACGTACCGTGGTGGTATGGCGGCGTGGAATCGCAATTGAACGCACTTGCTCGTCCAAAATATCATTACTGGCAACCATGAAGGCATCATAGAATGATAAGCCACTTGCAAAAGAGACTTCTTCTGCGCGGATCATCATTGGATACCACAACATTGCAGCATAGATAAAGGCTGGATTTACTCGCTTATCTTCAGCAATACGTTTATCGGTCGAGGCTAGAATGTGCTCGATCATTTTTTCGGTTTTGCTGCTGTTATTCTCAGTAAAGTGATCCGATAGGATCGGGAATAACTGTTGGAATAAATTGTATTCACGCAGCATACGGTAGGTTTCTAAACCTTGACCGGATTGCAGTAATTTAAGACTTTCTTCAAACAAACGTGCTGCTGGAATATCTTGCATCAATATTGCCAGATCACGGATTGGTGCCGCTGTTACTGGTTCAATATCCATATCAAGCTTAACCGCAAAGCGAACCGCACGTAGCATACGTACTGGATCTTCGCGGTAACGGGTTTCTGGATCACCCATTAAGCGAACAACGCGGTTATTCAGATCTTCAATGCCTTGAGCATAGTCGGTTACGGTGAAATCTTTAACGCTGTAGTACAAGGCATTAATGGTAAAGTCACGACGTTCTGCATCTTCTTCGATGGTGCCGTAAACATTATCACGTAATAACATGCCTTCTTCACTGCGAGAAGAAATTTGCGGTTTTTGCTTATTGTCTTTCGGGGCTACAACTTGTGCTGGTGCATCAGAATGGTGGCCACGGAAAGTCGCAACTTCAATAATATCGCGCCCAAAAAGAATGTGCGCTAGACGGAAGCGGCGGCCGATTAAACGACAGTTACGAAACAGTTTTTTGATTTCTTCTGGTGTTGCATTGGTCGCAATATCGAAGTCTTTTGGCTGTTTGTGGAGCAATAAATCGCGGACGCCGCCACCAACAAGGTAAGCGTCGTAACCGGCTTTGTTTAGACGATATAGTACTTTCAGCGCATTTTCGCTGATATCTTTTCGTGAAATGCCGTGCTCTGGGCGTTGGTAAACTTGCAAAGTTTGTTCCTCTGGAACGCGAGTACTACTGTCGCGATTCAATACTTTACGGCAAAAGCTGGCTACTCGATTAAAGATAATACACCCCATATTGTGCACTTGGTTCAACAAACAGCCGTGTATGATATATCACGGCAGACTATTTTAGAATGCTAGTGTGATAGCAGTTGTCTTTGGTAGCTGTTTGAGCTGCCAATGAGTGATGCCCCACTGTAATATTTGTTCTACGCTTTCTGTGACAAGCTCTGTCGGTGGCGAAAAGCCTAAAAAGCATAGCGCTGCCATTAATGCTGGCCGAGGATTAAGTTTATCAATCGCTGGAGCATGGTTTTGTTTCGACAATTTATTACCATTGTCGGTAATGGCAAGCGGTAAGTGCAAATAACCAACTTCAGGATGTCCAAGTTGACGGTAAAGACCAATTTGACGCCCTGTAGGCTCAATTAAATCTGCACCACGAACAACTTCAGTGATCCCTTGTTCGATATCATCTAGCACTACAGCAAGATTATAAGCAAATAAACCATCGCGGCGATGAATAATAAAATCTTCATTCGCCAATGCTAATGGTAACTCGATACGACCATGTAACAGGTCATCGAAATGGGTTATTGGTGTGTCTACTTGTAATCGAACCGCACCATTATTGTGCCGTTGATTGAGGGTACGACAGGTACCGGGGTAAAAGCCGCCCGCTTGTTTAATGTCTTTTCGACTACACTGACAATAGTATGCCTTACCTTTAGCTAACCAAGCGTCAATTTGAGCCTGATAAGCATCATGGCGTAAGCTCTGATACATGATATCGCCATCCCACATGAAGCCAAACGCTTCAAGTGTACGCAGAATATCATCAGCAGCCCCAAGCATTTCGCGAGGTGGATCAAGATCTTCGATCCTAACGATCCATTTTCCTTGCTGAGATTTTGCTTGTAGGTAGCTACCAAGAGCAGCAATTAACGATCCGAAATGCAACGGCCCTGAAGGCGATGGTGCAAAGCGACCGACATATTGATTTGTGTTAGTCATACATTAATAAACGGTTATAAAATCCAAGTTGGTTATTATTGAACTTGGTACGGCAGCGTAAATGTCGCCCAGAGTCAGGGGTAGATATAACAAAATATATTCCCTCCAAACTGAATAATGCTCTCTAAAATGAGAACACTATTCAGTTTGGTGCCTATTTATCTATAACGCGAGATTATGATTAAACAGGCAGAGCTCGTGCGACATCGGTAAGTAAATAACCATAGGGTTAGTTACTGCGTGTTATTTTGAGCGCTAGTGTAAACGAAAGAGGGAGCTTACGCTCCCTCTAAAATTAGCTTAACCTGATAAAGGCGTAAATTAGCCAGCCATTTGCTTTTCTTTGATCTCTGCAAGTGTTTTACAGTCGATGCAAAGATCTGCGGTTGGACGAGCTTCAAGACGGCGAATACCAATCTCAACACCACAAGAGTCGCAGAAGCCAAAATCATCTTCTTCGATACGCTTAAGTGTCTTGTCAATTTTCTTGATCAGTTTTCGTTCGCGGTCACGGTTACGAAGTTCAAGGCTGAACTCTTCTTCTTGTGCGGCGCGATCCACTGGATCGGGGAAGTTAGCGGCTTCATCTTGCATGTGGTTTACAGTGCGATCAACTTCAACGCGAAGCTGGTTACGCCATGCTGATAGAATTTTATGGAAATGCTCTAATTGAGCTTCGCCCATGTATTCTTCGCCAGCTTTTTCCTGATAAGGTTCAACCCCAGCAATAGCCAGGATGCCTAGTGATTTTTTAACGTTGGTCTCTGGCATATAGCATCTCCTAATGTACCTAATAACCGTCACTGGTTAATTTTGGGCGGTATCTATACCAGAAAGGTTACGATGTGGCAATTACTGTATAACTTCAATTCTACGTCAATGTGAAGAAAACGGCATTTTTTATGTCAAATGCTGAAATTGTATACAGTCGGTAAGATTTATTTCGGTTGCATTAATGGTGGCGCGATAGCAAATAATCTCGACACCAGCGGTGATGGCTTGTTGTAATAATTGGGCATATTCAGCATCGATATGCTGTGCCACATCAACCTTTTTGATACCAGTATGTAACACTGCAAAAAATAGTATAGCGCGTGAGCCCAATTGTGCCATTTGAGTCAGCTCTCGTAGGTGTTTCTGACCACGAGTGGTGACGGCATCAGGAAAGTAACCTTGACCATTATCCGCTAATAAGGTCACGCTTTTTACTTCAATATAGCAGGCTGGGCGGGTTTGTGATTCAAGTAATAGATCGATACGGCTATTTTCATTACCGTATTTCACTTCAGTTCGTAACAGCTCATAACCACCGAGCTCTGGTATGCGTTGTTGTTCAATGGCTTCTTTAACAAGGTGATTGGCTTGAACGGTATTAACACAAATCCAATCATTAGCCGCAGTGTGTGCCAGTTGCCAACTATTCGGATATTTACGTTTTTTATTATCAGAAGTTGAATACCATACCGTAGTGCCAGGATCAGCACAGCCGGTCATGGCGCCGGTGTTAGCACAGTGAATCGTTCTAACCTCACCATCATTTAAAGTGACATCAGCTAAAAAGCGTTTATAGCGTTTAATTAAAGTGGCAGCTTGTAGCGGTGGATCAAACTTCATTATGACCTCGAGCATCGATTATTATTTTTAGTTGCGGGGTGGCTTTCGTTACAATGTGATTTCGTATTGATCATGACATAAGGTGGCACCATTGTCACAACTCCCAATTGATGAGGTTTTAGCAACCTTATTTAGCGCGTTAACTCACCATACCCAAGTGATATTAAAAGCACCACCGGGAGCCGGTAAATCAACGCGGTTGCCGTTGGCGCTATTAGATAAAGCCGTTATTCAAGGGCGAATTATCATGCTTGAACCACGACGGCTAGCGGCAAGAAACATTGCTGGGTATTTAGCGCAGCAATTGGGCGAGCGGGTTGGACAAACAGTTGGCTTACGAGTGCGAGGTGAAACGAAAGTCAGTTCGCAAACACGGCTAGAGATTGTCACTGAAGGTGTGATGACGCGAATGTTGCAGCATGATCCTGAACTTGCAGGCGTTGGGCTGATTATTTTTGATGAATTTCATGAACGCAGTATTCATGCAGATACCGCATTGGCATTAGCGATCGAAGTGCAACAAGCTCTGCGGGATGATCTGCAGTTATTAGTGATGTCTGCCACTCTAGATCAAACTGCTTTGGTGCAACTGTTACCAGAGGCTTATTATGTTGAATCTCAAGGGCGGTGTTTTCCGGTTGAATATCGCTATCAAGCAGTGAGTGATCCACGGGATGTGATTGAACAAATGGCGGTCGCGATTAATCAGTTGCTAACCATAGAATCAGGTTCGGTATTAGCCTTTTTACCCGGTGTTGGTGAAATTAAACGCTTGGCACAAGCATTAGCCACGCGTTTAACGCCAGCCAATAGCACTATTAATATTTGCCCGTTGTATGGCCAACTACCGATTGAGCAACAACAACAAGCGATTAATCCACCACCTGCTGGGCAGCGTAAAGTGGTATTAGCGACCAATATTGCTGAAACCAGCTTAACCATTGAAGGAATTCGATTGGTAGTGGATAGTGGTTTGGAACGGATCGCGTTGTGGGATCCTAAAACCGGAATCAGTCGCTTGCAACAAGTACGAATAGCCCAATCCTCGGCTGAACAACGTGCTGGGCGTGCTGGCCGTTTGGAGGCGGGTATTTGCTTGCGAATGTACAGTGAAGAGTCACTTCAACGTCAACCAACAACGCCGCAACCAGAAATCTTACGCAGTGATTTAACCGCGTTGGCGATGGATCTGGTTCAGTGGGGCTGTCATGATCCACAAGAGTTGCAGTGGTTAGATCTACCGCCAGCAATTGCTTTACAGCAGTCGCGGCAGTTATTACAGCAACTAGGTGCGATTGATGAACGTGGTCAACAAACGCCACGTGGTCAAGTGATGCAAACCTTAGGTGTCGATCCGCGTCATGGCGCAATACTCGCGTTTGCAAAACAAATGGCACACCAACAAGCCGATACCACTATTTTGACTACCGCTGCGATGCTGGTGGCATTACTCGAAGATCCACCACGTGGTATTGATAATCCTGATTTATCTTTTCAGCTGCATTTACTTGAAACTAAAAAACTGGCGAAAAATCATGCTTATGTGCAGCGTACTCAGCAACACCTTGCAGCTTTAGGCACGGCTAAAAATAGTGAGCTAAAGGTCAATAATTATTGGGCTGCGATAGTATTAGCGGTGGGTTTTTCAGATCGAATCGCGCAATCTCGTGCTGAAGATGGCCGTTATCAATTAGCCAATGGCCAAGGGGTAATGCTTGAGAGCAGCCAAGGATTAGCGAGTCAGTCTTTGTTGGTAGTGGCCGATGTGGTCAAAACGCGCCAAGGTGATAGTCGAATCTTCTCTGCGATCAGTGCTGATTTAAGCGGGTTACAACACGCATTGCCGGAATTATTTAATCAATGTGAGTGGCTTGACTGGGACGATAAAAAAGGCCGTTTAAGTGCCGAGCATCGTACTTATTGCGGTAAGTTAATTGTTGCACGTAGCCTTGCTGCCACTCCCGATGCCACGCTTGCCAGTGCAGCATTACTCAATGCAGTTAAGCGTAAAGGGTTGGCGGTATTAAATTGGACGCCAGCTGCGACACTGTTACTGACGCGTGGTCGTTGTGGCAACCAGTGGTTATCTGAGGCTGATTTTCCCGCATTAGATGAGGCTAGTTTATTAGCCAATGCTGAGCAATGGTTATTGCCATATCTCAATGGCATTACCACCTTAAAAGGGCTACAAAAAGTTAATCTAGTTGCAGCATTAGAGGCCTATCTCGGTTGGAATAAAAAACAACAGCTCGATCAATTATTGCCAACTCATTATCAAGTACCGACAGGTTCAAAAATTGCCATTCGTTATCAAGCCCAACAGCAACCTGTATTAGCGGTTAAGTTACAGGAAATGTTTGGTGAGCCAACCACGCCGACGATCGCTAACGGTAAAGTTGCTTTGGTGTTAGAGCTTTTATCGCCAGCACAACGACCGTTACAGATCACGCAAGATTTAGCTGGTTTTTGGCAAGGTTCGTATAAAGATGTCCAGAAAGAAATGAAGGGACGTTATCCCAAGCACCCTTGGCCAGATGATCCTGCGAATCATTGCCCAACCCGCAAAATTAAAAAATACCTTTAACGATGCTAAACAAGTTCGATACCTGTATATATAATCAGTTATAGTTGCTAAGATCTTAATACTGAATCATAACAGCAGAGCTCAATCATGGGCTTTGCTTACATACAGGAATGACGGTAGTTGATGCATTATGAGTAAGACGCCACAGCCCCCTAAACCACAGCAGAAGAAACCTGCCGCTGCACGCAAAAAGGCCGCTGTAAAACCAACTGCTAAAAAAGAGCCGGCAAAAAAAACAGCCTCGAAAAAAACTTCAGCTAAAAAAAGTACCACTAAAAAATCAGCGGTCTCTCATCCATGGCTACGTAAGCTGGGTAGTTTAGTGTTTAAAATGACCTTAGTGGTAGTCGCTATTTTATTAGTGATCGGTATTTATTTAGATACTGTGGTGCGTAATAAAATGGATGGCCCAATTTGGGATTTACCCTCAGTTGTCTATGGCCGAGTATTAACGTTACATCCAGGCCAAGCGATGACTATCAGTGATGTGCGACGTGAACTCGATGTATTGCAATATCATAAAGTGCGTAGTCCGCGAAAAATGGGAGAGTATTCAGCCTCTTCAACTCGCGTTGAGCTAATTCGACGTCCATTTAAGTTTGTCGATGATCCGCAACCACAACAGCATGTGATGCTAACGTTTGCTGGCAGTAAGCTGGCCTCGATCGTTGATGTCACCACTAACAGGCCATTAAAAACCCTCAAAATCGAACCTAAACTACTTGGTATGCTTGGGCTATCTGGTAATGAGCAACGGATTTTTATGGCGCGAGATCAATTTCCTCCATTGCTGATTGATGCGCTGTTAACCACTGAAGATCGTGATTTTTATGAGCATGATGGTGTGTCGCCATTAGCTATTCTAC
The DNA here is from genome assembly GCF_002954455.1 of Photobacterium aquimaris. Taxonomy (GTDB): domain Bacteria; phylum Pseudomonadota; class Gammaproteobacteria; order Enterobacterales; family Vibrionaceae; genus Photobacterium; species Photobacterium aquimaris. The sequence continues at coordinate 2,359,534 of NZ_MSCC01000001.1, read as the reverse complement.
GAGCGATGGTAGTCAACCTTAAAGCGGGTCATACCGTTCAGGGTGGTAGTACCCTTACGCAACAATTGGCGAAAAATTTATTTTTAAGTCGTGAGCGCAGTTTGTGGCGTAAAGTCCGTGAAGCTTATATCGCGGTGATTATTGATCACCGTTATAGTAAAGATCGCGTGCTTGAAGCGTATTTAAATGAAATTTACCTCGGTCAAAACGGCGCTAAAGAAATACATGGTTTTCCATTGGCGGCACGATTCTATTTTGGGCGTCCATTAGAAGAGCTGCGAGTGGATCAATTGGCAATGCTAGTTGGAATGGTGAAAGGCCCATCGCAATTTAATCCTTGGCGTCATCCAGAGCGAACCCTTAAACGCCGTGACTTAGTATTGTCACTATTGGCTAAAAATAATTACCTAACGGAAGCTCAATATGAGCAGGCATTTTCTGAACCATTAGGGGTTCAAAAAAACGCGAAAATAGCCAGTCGTCAACCGGCGTATTTTCAGCAGTTACAACGTGAGTTACAACTAGACGTTGGTGATATCTACAAATCAGGTAAAGGACTGCGGATTTTCAGTACTCTTGATCCGTTATCTCAACAAGCGGCGGAAAAAACCATTGCAGCGATGGTGCCACGGTTAAATAAAAAAGCGGGGGTTAAAGTCGAGACTGCAATGGTGGTGGTTGATCGACAAGATGGTGCCGTACGTGCCCTTATTGGTGGTAGTCGTCCCGGCTATGCAGGCTTTAACCGTGCTCTTGATGCTAGTCGTCAAATTGGCTCATTGGCAAAGCCAGCTGTGTATTTGACCGCTCTTAATCAGCCGCAGAAGTTTAGTTTAGCCACCACGCTTAATGATCAAGCGATTGTATTAAAGGGCAGTAAAGGTACTTCATGGCGACCAAGAAACTATGATCGTAAGTTCCGCGGTCAAGTACCGCTCTATTATGCATTAGCGCATTCATTGAATGTGCCTACGGTGAATTTAGGCTTAAAGGTTGGGCTTAATAGCGTGATTAATACCATCGCTAAGTTAGGGGTTAATCGTGATCAAGTTCCACGCTTACCTTCAATATTATTAGGCGCATTTAGCTTGTCACCATTTGAAGTGGCGCAAATGTTCCAGAGTATTACTAATAATGGTCGTAAAGCGCCGTTATATAGCCTTGATGCGGTTGTTGATAGTCATGGGCGGGTGCTATATCAACATCACGCTCAGATTGAACAAGTCGTGCCTGAACAAGCAGCTTGGTTAACGACCTATGATATGAAAAAAGTTGTTAGCCAAGGAACCGCGCGTTTTCTACAAACTAAATTTAGTTCAGCGAAATTAGCCGGTAAAACAGGTACCACTGATAATAATCGTGATAGTTGGTTTGCTGGTGCTGATGGACGCGAAGTTGGCGTGGTGTGGGTTGGGCGTGATGATAACACGCCTGTGCGATTAACCGGCTCTAGCGGCGCGCTACGGGTTTATGCTGATTATCTTGCTCGTCGCCAACCATTACCATTAAATATCGGCTGGCCGCCTTATATCACCACGGTGAAGTATCAACGTACAGCTAATGGCAGTTTGCGATTTGATTGTAACGGCAACGTTGCTTTACCCGCATGGGATAAAAATGGTGACTTAAAGGCGAAGTGTCATGATAGTCAACCTGCGACATGGATAAAGCATATGTTTGCGGGATAATATGAGCCTTGGCGATTGATAATAGTGTGAAACGACAACTGTGAGGTTGTCGTTTTTTTCGTTCATTTTTTACAGACGAAAAAAAAGCCTCATCAAAGATGAGGCTTTCAAAAGATGGTGCCGACTACCGGAGTCGAACTGGTGACCTACTGATTACAAGTCAGTTGCTCTACCTACTGAGCTAAGTCGGCACACTAAATTCTTTTTGTATAACGTCAATGACGTTATTTTAT
>NZ_MSCC01000001.1:2355666-2356568 GCF_002954455.1 Photobacterium aquimaris | reverse complement strand
TAAATGGTGCCGACTACCGGAGTCGAACTGGTGACCTACTGATTACAAGTCAGTTGCTCTACCTACTGAGCTAAGTCGGCACATTAATTCTGTAATCTCTCCGCTCAAATGAGCCAAGAAATAAATAGTGGCTCCCTCTACTGGACTTGAACCAGTGACATACGGATTAACAGTCCGGCGTTCTACCAACTGAACTAAGAGGGAACAGATTTTGTCGTTGCTTGGCACCAAACTTCAAAGAGAAGAAATGGTGCCTCGAGGCGGAATCGAACCACCGACACGAGGATTTTCAATCCTCTGCTCTACCGACTGAGCTATCGAGGCAACGGAGCGCATTAAAAAGGTTTTTGAGCTTTTCGTCAATGGTTTTTTTTCAAATAGTTATCAACATTGTCTTTTTTACTCTGATTGCTGTTATTTTGCTCTTAATTGTTGGGTTTTTTGGTGTTTGTCTGTCTCGATGAGGAAAAGCGTTTGATGGTGTCAGCGTTGTAAAAAAGTGGATTGAAGAAAAATGAGTGATGGAATATAAGTCTAATTTATCGTCATTCCCCACAGTGAGGTTACGAACGAGATAGGGAATTTCATTAAACTCCAGACGAAAAAAAACCTTGTCTTTCGACAAGGTTTTCTTGTTTGGCTTCACTCTACTGGACTTGAACCAGTGACATACGGATTAGCAGTCCGCCAAGCTTCTCATAAAGTGTCGCCAACTGAACTAAGAGGGGATTTCATTAAACTCCAGACGAAAAAAAACCTTGTCTTTCGACAAGGTTTTCTTGTTTGGCTCCCTCTACTGGACTTGAACCAGTGACATACGGATTAACAGTCCGGCGTTCTACCAACTGAACTAAGAGGGAATTATCTTTTACTATTCAACACGATAAATCGTATCAAATTTT
>NZ_MSCC01000001.1:2333878-2355447 GCF_002954455.1 Photobacterium aquimaris | reverse complement strand
AATATGGTGCCTCGAGGCGGAATCGAACCACCGACACGAGGATTTTCAATCCTCTGCTCTACCGACTGAGCTATCGAGGCAGAAGTAGTGATGGTTAAGTCTCTACTTTTGCATTTCTTACCGAAGTAAGACAATAAATGGTGCCGACTACCGGAGTCGAACTGGTGACCTACTGATTACAAGTCAGTTGCTCTACCTACTGAGCTAAGTCGGCACACTTTTATTTGGCTCCCTCTACTGGACTTGAACCAGTGACATACGGATTAACAGTCCGGCGTTCTACCAACTGAACTAAGAGGGAATTAACTTTTACTATTTAATACGAAAAATCGCATCAAATTTTAATATGGTGCCTCGAGGCGGAATCGAACCACCGACACGAGGATTTTCAATCCTCTGCTCTACCGACTGAGCTATCGAGGCAAACACAGCAATAACATTGCTATTTTTGCATTTCTTACCGAAGTAAGAGAATAAATGGTGCCGACTACCGGAGTCGAACTGGTGACCTACTGATTACAAGTCAGTTGCTCTACCTACTGAGCTAAGTCGGCACATTAATTCTGTAATCTCTCCGCTCAAATGAGCCAAGAAATAAATAGTGGCTCCCTCTACTGGACTTGAACCAGTGACATACGGATTAACAGTCCGGCGTTCTACCAACTGAACTAAGAGGGAACAGATTTTGTCGTTGCTTGGCACCAAACTTCAAAGAGAAGAAATGGTGCCTCGAGGCGGAATCGAACCACCGACACGAGGATTTTCAATCCTCTGCTCTACCGACTGAGCTATCGAGGCAACGGGGCGCTATTAAAAGGGTTTTGAGCCTTTTCGTCAACCCTTTTTTTAATAAAAAATGATTATTATGTTTGAGTGTTGACTTTTTGTTCGTTGTGGCGTGGTTTTTTACTTTTTTTAATGTTTTCCGCCGTTTGAGTCACGGCGGAATATCTCTTTGATCTCAATATTATTTTGTTGGTGGCGTATAACCATCAATCACCACATCTTTACCTTCAAACAAAAAATTAACCATTTCTGTCTCAAGTAATTGGCGATGTTCAACATTCATCATATTGAGTTTTTTTTCATTAATCAGCATGGTTTGTTTTGCTTGCCACTGTGCCCATGCTTGTTTTGAAATACTATCAAAAATCCGTTGACCAAGTTCACCTGGGTACAATTGAAAATCTAGACCTTCAGCATCTTGCTGTAGATGGACACAAAAAACAGTACGGCTCATGGAATATTCCTTATGCATGTATCATTAAATCACAGCGAGAAGGGCTGAATTTATAATGGCGGTATTTTTTATAACTGCAGTGTTTTTTTATAACAGCAGTATTATAGCAATAGTTATACCAGACTCGACCTGTAGCGGCTAGGGTCGAGGCTGGAATAACAACCGTGTAATCATTGAGGATATAGCAATCCATCAAGGATTTTTTGTACCGGTGCTGCTAAACCAATTTTGGCGGGATCATGGAGATCATACCATTGCCCTTGGCGCTGATGGATCACATCAGGAAGTGTGTTTAGAGTGAATAATACCGGCACAATATCAAGGTGGTAATGGCTGAATGTATGTCTAAATGCGATTAACTGTTGCTGACTGGCAATCATGGTTTGCGGCTGTCCCAGTTGTTGCAATAATAGATCATTAAGATCGTCATTATCATGCTGTGGAAAGCACCATAAGCCACCCCAAATACCCACTTGAGGACGTTGCTCAAGCCATACTTTGTCGCCATAACGTAAAATGGCAAACCAGGTTTGTTTTTCTGGCATCACTTTTTTGGGTTTCTTGCCCGGAAATTCACTCTGTCGTTGCTGTGCTTTGGCAATGCATTGCGCTTCAATAGGGCATAAATCACATTTAGGTTTGCTACGAGTGCAAATCATTGCGCCCATATCCATCATCGCTTGATTGTAACGTTCGACGCCAATCGCCGGCGTATTTTTAATCGCGATATTCCATAGCGCATTTTCAACCGTTTTTTTGCCCGGCCAACCTTCAATCGCATAACAACGCGCTAAAGTACGCTTAACGTTGCCATCTAAAATAGGATGATGCTGTTTTAATGATAGCGATAACACCGCACCTGCAGTTGAGCGGCCAATCCCCGGCAGTGCTTCAACGGCTTCAATCGTGGTCGGAAACTCACCATTATGTTCAGCAACAATTAATTGGGCTGCTTTGTGAAGATTACGTGCGCGAGCGTAATAGCCCAACCCTGTCCATAAATGTAACACTTCATCTTGCTCAGCAGCGGCAAGATCAGCCACGGTAGGGAAGCGCGCCATAAAACGTTCAAAGTAAGGGATCACTGTGGCAACCTGAGTTTGTTGCAACATGATTTCTGATAACCATACTTTATAAGGGGTTTTTTGGTGTTGCCACGGTAGGGTTTTACGGCCGAATTTATCATACCACGCTAAAATAGCGTCAGAAAAAGCTGTACTCACAATGGGCTCACTTTACTAAATTGGCATTAAAAAAATGCCGAGTTGGGCTTTATTATCGAATGAGCTTGCGTAAAGTTGGAGTCCGTGGGGACGATCCCTTATACTGCAACTCATTAATGTAATGGCGTCTATAATGACGTTATTGACTAAGATTGCATCATAAACTGGCGATTATCACAATTGATAGACTTGAATTGAGGCTATAACTTTGGATAATGCCGTTCCGTTTCTTTTTTTGTTTGGATAGTTAGCATGAGCGAAGTTTCAAAAAAGTCAGGTGACGTAACTCTGACTGAATTTACCGATGAAGGCAAAATGGTTCGTAAGATCCGTAGTTTTGTTCGTCGTGAAGGCCGTTTAACCAAGGGCCAAGAAAATGCGATGGAAAAAAACTGGCCAGCTATGGGTATTGATTTCGCCACTGAAATGCTGGACTGGACACAAGTCTTTAACCGTGAAGCGCCAGTTGTATTAGAAATCGGCTTTGGCATGGGTGCATCATTGGTTGAAATGGCACAAGCGGCGCCAGAGAAAAACTTCGTTGGTATCGAAGTTCACACTCCAGGTGTTGGTCACTGTTTAATGGGCGCTGAAGCGGCTAATTTAACTAACTTACGCGTAATGTGCCATGATGGTGTTGAAGTATTTGAACACATGATCCCTGATGGTAGCCTTGATATGGTGCAGTTGTTCTTCCCTGACCCATGGCATAAAGCGCGTCACCATAAGCGCCGTATCGTTCAGCCTGAATTTGCTGAGATGCTACGTAAAAAGCTTAAAATTGGTGGTATTTTCCATATGGCAACTGACTGGGAAAACTACGCAGAGCATATGGTAGAAGTAATGGATGCAGCGCCAGGTTATAAAAATACAGCGACAGATGGCGCTTATATTGCTCGCCCAGAAGATCGTCCTTTAACTAAGTTTGAAGCACGTGGTCATCGCCTAGGTCATGGCGTATGGGATATGAAGTATATGCGTACTGAATAATTGCAAACATTACTGTGACTATCGATTAGGGTTGCAGCTGTTATTGCGTTATTTGTTTAGAAAGCCAACTTTTGTTGGCTTTTTTGTTATTGGAGATGAAGTAAATGAAGCCAACAGAGACCTTGCTAAAAGGCATTTTAGATGAAGTTAGACCTTTGATTGGTCAAGGAAAAGTGGCTGACTATATTCCTGCCTTAGCGGAAGTTTCTGCGAGTAAATTAGGCATCGCGGTGTGTTATAACGATGGTGAAATTATTCAAGCAGGTGATAGCCAAGAAAGTTTTTCTATTCAATCGATCTCCAAAGTTTTATCGCTAACACTGGCAATGTCACTCTATGAACCGGAAGAATTATGGGCACGAGTTGGTAAAGAGCCATCCGGTCAGGCGTTTAATTCGATGATTCAGCTCGAATTGGAAAATGGTATTCCGCGCAATCCGTTTATTAATCCTGGTGCGATTGTTATTTCAGACATGCTTTATAGTCGCCTATGTGCGCCGCAGTATCGAATGTTGGAATTAGTGCGTGAATTATCCTGCAATCCGCAAATCGTATACGACAAAGTTGTGGCTAATTCAGAGATGCAACATAGTGATCGTAATGCTTCGATTGCTTATCTAATGCGTTCATTTGGCAACTTTAATAATGAAGTAATGCCAGTGTTAAATAACTACTTTAGTTACTGTGCTTTAAAGATGAGTTGTGTTGATTTAGCGCGAACATTTTCTTATTTAGCAAATAAAGGTCAGCCTTTAGGTGCAAAAACGCCAATTATTAGCCAAACTCAAAGTAAGCATATAAATGCATTGCTTGCGACATGTGGTTTATATGATGGTGCTGGAGAATTTGCTTACCGAGTCGGAATGCCGGGTAAATCAGGTGTTGGTGGCGGTATTGTTGCTATTGTGCCTGGAGAGATGACCATTGCTGTATGGTCACCGGAGTTGGATCCATCAGGTAACTCATTAGTAGGCACTGCGGTATTAGAAAAGCTTTCACAACGGATTGGACGTTCTATTTTTTAATGGGTAAATGCAGCGGCTAGGTGCAGCTACCCACTTTTAAGAAGGGGAAGTTGCATGGAATTAAAAACTATCATGAGTACAATTGGCTGCGGTGGTTTGATGGTGTTATTTAGCTCAAGCCTTATTGCTGGCGAGTGTGATCCACAATGGCACAATAGTGTCAGTATAAGCGATGATACACTGACGCTATCGCAATCTAAGCAAACTTTTGTGGTCAAAGATGATGGTCAGTTATATTTTGATATTCACAAGGTAAAACTCGATCCAGACCAAACGCAGTTATTAGTGCAATATTACCAAACCATTAATAATGATCTGCCTTATTTGTTGTCGCATGGGCAGCATGTGAATGCAAAAGTGTGCCAGTTTGTCAATTTACGCATCCAACAAGAGCGCCAAATAAGACAACATATTCCCGCGCTGAAAAGCTGGGAAAGCGTTAATTTATTATAACGTTACACTTGATAATAACGCTCATAAAAAAGCGAGAGACGAGAGGTTAAATGGTTAAATAACCGTTAACGACCAGCCCTCGCTTTTTTGTTGGTAGCACCATTTAGCACTTAGATTACGCTAACCATCATCTTCAACAAATGCAGCCAGCAAATCATTTAAAAATAATTTACCGTGTTCAGTTATCTGCCATTGATCGCCATTATCTTGTAAATAATTTTGTTCAAGCGCCCAATCGATATTGGCTGCAATGGTGGTTAATGGTAAGCCAGTACGATCGATAAAGTCTTGCTTTGGACAGGCTTCTAATAATCGAAATCTGTTCATGAAAAACTCAAACGGTCGTTCGCTGTCAGCCACCGCTATTTGTTCACTTAAATAAGGCTTATTTGATTGTAAATATCCACGAGGGTGTTTGACCTTCACTGTACGAACAATACGGCCGTCATCAAAGCTGATCTTGCCATGGGCACCACAGCCAATGCCTAAGTAATCGCCAAAGCGCCAATAATTAAGATTATGTTGGCATTGTTTATTGGGCTTACTGTAGCCAGAAATTTCATATTGTTGATAACCAGCAGCGGTTAATAACGCATGTCCTTGCTCAAAAATATCCCATAAATCATCATCATCAGGCAATGTTGGTGGCTTTGAGTAATACAGAGTATTGGGTTCAATCGTAAGCTGATACCAAGACAAATGCGGTGGATCAAGTGCGATCGCTTGTTTAAGATCACTGATCGCATCAGCAATAGATTGATCAGGTAAACCATGCATTAGATCGGTATTAAAACTGTTTAATCCCGCCGACTTTGCCAGTTCTATTGCCTTAATTGCTTCTTGGCTACCGTGAATACGCCCTAAACGCTGTAATTTTTGATCTTGAAAACTTTGAATGCCAATTGAGATTCGGTTCACACCCGCTTGGCGATAACCATCAAAACGACCAGCTTCAACCGTACCTGGATTGGCTTCCATGGTAATTTCAATATTGTCACTAAAAGGAATGCGAGCTTCAATGGTACGCAGTAGACGACCAATTTCAGTTGGCGAGATCAAACTTGGCGTACCACCACCAATAAAAATAGAATGCAGTGGTCGTTGACCATTGATTAATTGGTAGGCCATTAGATCTGTTTCTAGATCATCAATTAAAGCGTCAATATAATCCAACTCTGGCAATTCAGTTTTTAGCGCGTGCGAATTAAAGTCACAATAGGGGCACTTTTGAACACACCAAGGAATGTGAACATATAAGCTGAGCGGTGGAGGAACAAGCATGAGTTAGCCTTTTAGTGCACTGAAAAGTTGTTGAAGTGCTTTGCCACGGTGTGACAGTTGCTTTTTACGACTTGGATCTAATTGCGCTGAAGCACATTGATCTTCTGGTACCCAGAAAATAGGATCATAACCAAAGCCATTATCGCCATGACGCTGCGTTAAAATACTGCCTTCCCATGAACCATGGCACACTAGTGGTGTTGGATCATTTTCATGGCGCATCATCACTAATACACAATGAAAACGAGCACTGCGTTGTGCTTCAGGTACACCGTCCATTGCCGCTAGTAGCTTATCAATATTTTCCGCATCAGTGGCACCTTCACTAGCAAAACGGGCTGAGTAAATACCCGGAGCACCGTTTAAAAAATCCACCTCAAGCCCTGAATCATCGGCAATCGCAGCGCAGCCAGTTTCTTTAGCAGCATGACGTGCTTTGATGATCGCATTTTCAATAAAAGTAGTGCCAGTTTCAGCCACTTCTGAAACATTGAAATCGCTTTGAGCGACCACATCAAATCCAAAGTCAGCAAGTAGGGAAGCCATTTCTTTTACTTTGCCTTGATTGCCTGTTGCTAGTACTAGTTTGCTCATATTGATGCCTTTTAAAAACCGTCATTTGCGAATAACCGCTATGATAGCCGTTGTGGGGATAATAACAAAGTCGCGCACTCAGCGAGGCTATTTTAGCGAGGGTTATGGAGTATAAAAAAAGCGAATATCGAAATGATATTCGCTTTTTTAAAGTAGCTGCTGACAATAAAATTATTGCATCAGGCTCGCAATCGGTTCAGGGATCTGTTTCGGATCCTCAATGCGTATTTGCTTGTGACGGCCTTGAAAGCCTTTTTCCACATGCACTAAACCTTTAGCGACCTTGAACTGCTTAGCTAAAAACTTGGCTAAATGAGCATTAGCTTTACCATCCACTGGTGGCGCAGTAATGGAGATTTTAATTTCATCGCCATGTAAGCCAACAATTTGATCGCGACTGGCTTTAGGTTGAATGTAAAGTCGAATAACCACATCATCGCCGTGGCGACAGACAGCATTAGCACTCATAATTGGAACCAAATCGGCCCAATTAAATCACCCATTAAATAGTTAGCAAACTGCAATCCTAAGAAGATAACCAGAATACTTAAGTCTAAACCGCCCATTGCTGGTAGCACACGGCGAATCGGTGCCATTAGAGGTTCAGTTAGCTGATGCATTACATATTCAATAGGGTTACGGCCTTGGCTGACCCAACTTAAAATAGCACGAATTAATAGTACCCAGAATAATAACCCACCGGCTGCTTTAACCAGTGCCAGCAAACCTAATAATAAGAAGCTAGGACTAAAAGCAAACGCACCGCCGGTTAATGCTAATTGCAGCAAAATAAACTTTGCCACACATAATAAGTAACCAAATAAAATTGTCGCCATATCAAATGAGCCAATCGATGGGATCACGCGACGTAATGGTGCTACAACCGGTTGGGTTGCTTTGACAATAAACTGCGAAAACGGGTTGTAAAAATCAGCGCGTGACCATTGTAGCCACACCCGTAACAACACAATCATGATATATAAATCAAATACTGTGGAAATTAAAAAAGCCATTGAATTCATAATTAAACCTTAAAACAATTGTTCCATTTCTTGAGCACGAGCAACCGCAGCTTGCATTGCTTTAGCTACTATTTCTGTTAAATGATGGTGGTTGAATGTATTAATCGCTTCTGCGGTGGTACCGCCTTTAGACGTTACTTGCTGGCGTAATGTGGCAAGATCCGTTTCTGAGTTGGCTTGCACCATTTCTGCCGCGCCTAATGCAGTTTGCTGAACTAATAAACGTGCCGTTTGCTCATCAAAACCTTGTGCCATTGCTTGTTGTTGGATTGCTTCCATAAACAAGAAGAAGTAAGCCGGCGCACTGCCTGCTGCGGCAATGATACCATTGATATCTGCTTCTTGTTTAACCCAGCAAATTTCACCAACAGCTTGTAAGAGATCACTCGCAAATTGATGATCTTGTGGTGCTAAGGTTGAATCTGCATATAAGCCACTCATGCCTTTACCAATTAATGCTGGTGTATTTGGCATCACGCGCACTAAATGCAGTTGGCTATCAAGCATGGTTGCTAAGCGTGCGCTGTTGATACCAGCAGCAATTGAGATCACTAATTTATTACTGAAGTCGACCGCTTGCAATGGTAAACATACATCTGCCATTAATTGTGGTTTTACCGCCAGTACCACGACGTCAGCTTGTTGCGCTGCGCGCAGGTTATCACTGTCGGTATTAATACCAAAATCATCCTTTAACGGTGCTAGGCGAGTTTCACTTGGCGCTGTTGCCGTGATTTTCTTAGCATCGTAGCCACTGGCAATTAAGCCGGCGATGATTGAACGTGCCATGTTGCCGGCACCGATAAAAGCGATAGAGCGCTGTTCCATGTAATATCCTTTGCTGTTGGTACGACATCCAAATCGGTAGGCAGAGTCGTTACCCGTTTATTTAGAAACTATTGTTAGGCTTGATTGCCATAATCACGCGCACCAAACAAGGCAGTACCAATACGCACCATAGTACTTCCTGCTGCAATCGCAGCTTCCATGTCGCCACTCATGCCCATCGATAGGGTATCAAGTTGCGGGTGGTGTGGTTTAAGTTGTGCAAATACATCTGCTAACGCTTTGAAAGCAGCGAATTGGCTATCATAATCGGTTTCTGGTTGCGGAATCGACATTAATCCACGTAAAACTAATTGCGGCATGGTCGCAATAGCAGCGGCGAGTTCCATCACCTCATCAGCACTGATACCTGATTTACTGGCTTCACCACTGGTATTAACTTGTAACAGCACATTTAATGGTGCCATGGTGGTTGGGCGTTGGTCATTTAAACGGGTTGCCGTTTTAAGGCGATCAATGGAATGAACCCAATCAAAATGCTCGGCAATCGGACGAGTTTTATTTGATTGAATCGGACCAATAAAATGCCACACTAATTGTTCTGCTGCAGGATGACTTGCAAAATAATTGACTTTATCGACCCCTTCTTGAACATAATTTTCACCAAAGGCAACCAGACCTGCATCAATCGCTTGTTCGATCGCGGCTACGGGCTTGGTTTTACTTACTGCCAACAATTGCACCGAATCGGCGGCTCTGCCGCATTTTTTAGTTGCTAGTGCCATCTCATTGATGACCTGTGTAATATTTTGCTTAATACTGTTCATAATTGATTCTTGAGGAAAATGTATGGATATCACCGAATTACTCGATTTTAGTGTAAAGCATAACGCATCAGATCTGCATCTTTCTGCGGGCGTTCCACCAATGATAAGAGTTGATGGTGACGTGAGAAAGCTCAGTTTACCAGCTTTAGATCATAGCGAAGTCCATCGATTAATATTTGATATTATGAACGATGCGCAGCGTCGAGAGTATGAAGAAAAATTAGAAGTCGATTTTTCTTTTGAATTACCCGACATTGGCCGCTTCAGGGTTAACGCTTTTCATCAGTCGCGTGGCTGTTCAGCTGTGCTGCGTACCATTCCGATCCATATACCAACTTTAGCCTCGCTCAATGTGCCTGAGGTTTTTTATGATATTGCTCAGCTTAGTCGTGGGCTAGTGCTAGTAACGGGTGCGACAGGTTCTGGTAAATCAACCACTATTGCCGCCTTAGTAGATTACATCAATAGTAACTATCAGCGCCATATTCTGACCATTGAAGATCCGATTGAATTTGTTCATACCAGTAAAAGTTGTTTGATCAACCAACGTGAAGTGCATCGCGATACTTTAAGTTTCCAAAATGCACTGCGATCATCATTACGTGAAGATCCCGATGTGATTGTAGTGGGGGAATTACGCGATCAAGAAACCATTAGTTTAGCCTTAACCGCAGCCGAAACCGGTCACTTAGTGCTTGGCACCTTGCACACCAGTTCAGCGGCGAAAACCGTTGACCGTATTATTGATGTTTTTCCTGGTAGCGATAAATCGATGGTACGTTCGATGTTGTCTGAATCATTACGGGCGGTGGTGGCGCAAAATCTATTGAAGTGTACATCAGGTGGCCGAGTGGCCTGTCATGAAGTGATGATGGCAACCCCTGCGATTCGCAATTTGATCCGTGAAGATAAAATTGCCCAGATGTATTCAATGATTCAAACCGGCGCTTCACTTGGAATGCAGACGATGGAACAAAGCGTCAAAATGCTGGTGGCACAAGGAATGGTCGAATCAGAAGAAGGACGCCGTATTCTTGATAGTAGTAAACGTGGGTTTTAATTAAAGGAATAACTGATGACCTTAGACGACATTCTTGAGCAAATGGTGGCTAAAAAGGCTTCTGATTTATATATCACGGTTGATTGTGCGTGTTTATTAAAAATTGATGGCAACCTGCATGATGTTGGCGAAGTGCTCAATGTCGATAGGGTGGATAGGTTATTTGATCAAGCCATGGATGCGAGCTTGCGCCAAGAATTTATCACCACCAAAGAAGCCAATTTTGCGTTAGTGCGTAACGGATTCCGGTTTCGTGTTAGTGCGTTTTGGCAGCGAGAATTACCAGGCATGGTGATCCGTCGTATTGAAACCCAAATTCCGCAAATGGATGATTTACAGTTGCCAATTGATATGGAACGACTGGCATTATCAAAACGCGGTTTAGTATTAATTGTGGGTGCAACTGGGTCGGGTAAATCGACCTCAATGGCGGCAATGACAGGCTATCGTAATCAGCATCGTAGTGGTCATATTTTAACGGTTGAAGATCCGATTGAATTTGTCCACCAACATAACAAATGCATTATCACTCAGCGTGAAGTAGGGCTTGATACTGCCAGTTATGAAGTGGCATTAAAAAACTCCTTACGCCAAGCACCAGACATGATTTTAATCGGTGAAATTCGTACTCGTGAAACCATGGAATACGCGATGAATTTTGCTGAAACTGGCCATTTATGTATGGCAACTTTGCATGCCAATAATGCTAATCAGGCATTAGAGCGTATTTTGCATTTAGTGCCTAAAGAGCGTCGCGAACAATTTTTGTTTGATCTGTCACTTAATCTTAAATGTATTTTAGCACAGCAGTTAGTGGCTGATGCTAATGGTGTCGGTCGCCATGGTGTATATGAATTATTACTTAATACACCGCGAGTCGCGGATCTTATTCGACGGGGTGATTTGTATGAAATTAAAGATGTGATGGCAAAATCAACCGAAGCGGGAATGATTACGTTTGATCAATCGCTGTATCAGTTATTTAGTGAAGGTAAGATCAGTGAGCAAGATGCGCTTCATCATGCTGACTCAGCTAATGACTTACGGTTGATGATCAAAGTCGGTGATCCAATGTCTAAACCGTTAAATAGTTTATCTGGGGTTACACTCGATAAATAATAATGCACATGATGATCCTTTTGCTAAAGGATCATCATGGTAAAATTAATAATAATGACGACAGATTCGTGGTTTATATTTAATCTATTGATTATTAAGTATTTTAATTGAGGTTAAATAACGGCTATTCAGCTGTTTAGTTCTTGAGTTTAAATGATCAAAAAGCTGTACAAGCTGATCAGGTAAGAGATTACGCGGCTTGATAAGAGGCTGTTAGCTGAAATAAAAACCACTGTCAGCTTTGTGATGATCTTATTAGCTAAAGCTGTACCGACTAAAAAAACCAACTCGACATCGAGTTGGTCTTTTTTTTAGTCTTTTTATAGCGGCGCAATAACCAATAAAAAATTGCTAATTAAGCGCCGTATTGACGTTCAAACCAGCTTTCTAAAATAACCACTGCTGACTGTGAATCAATGTTACCTTTGCTCAATGAACGATAACCACCGCGTTCAAATAACTCCGATTTAGCTTCAACTGTGCTTAAGCGTTCATCGTGCAATTCGACCGCATAACCAAAACGACCATGAATGCGATTAGCAAATTTCTTGGCGCGTGGCGCGATGGTTTCTAGTTCTTTGCCATTAAGATCTAATGGCAGACCAACGACGATTAAATCCGGCTGCCACTCTTTAAGGATTTTTTCAATATCATCCCAATTAGGAATACCATCTTTAGCTTTTAAAGCGGCTAATGGACTGGCTGTGCCTGTGAGTTCTTGGCCGATTGCAACCCCAATACTTTTGGTGCCGTAATCAAAGCTTAATACGCTACGAGATTGACTCATGCATGACCTATATCTGATGATAGATTCGCAGGGCTAACCCCTAATATTGCTATGGCTTGTTGCCAGCGTTGATCTATCGGAGTGGAAAAAATAATGGTGTTATTAGCCTCAATCGTTAGCCAATTATTGTCAGCTAATTCTTGCTCTAATTGCCCTTCATCCCAACCGGCGTAACCGAGTGCCACAATAAATTTTTGTGGCGCTTGTTGAGTGCCAAGTTGGGCTAAAATATCGAGTGAGGTGGTGACAGCAAGTTGCGGCGTAATCGTAATTGTGGAGTCATAACCGGCTTGAAGCGTGTGCAGTACAAAGCCACGATCTTCAGCAACTGGGCCACCATTGAGAACTGGGTATTCAAGGCTTAATGGATCAACTAAAGGCAGTGTTCGCTCGATATCAATTTGCTCAAGCATATCGGCAATTGAGATTTCAATCGGCTGATTGATGATGATACCCATAGCACCTTCATCATTATGCTCACACACATAAATCACACTGTGTTTGAAGTTTGGATCTTCCATAGTGGGCATTGCCACTAAAAAATGATTGGTCAGGTTCATTTACAATACCATTAAATACATCTCAGCACCGCTGAGGGTGTTGATAGTAAAAAGCAGCGATCACATTTAATCGCTGCGTAGTTGGTTTGATTATGGTTGATGTTTAGCGCTTAGGTGAATTTAGTTAGCGTTAATACGGCGCTCAATTGCATCCATTAATTTACCCGTGATTGAAATATCAAACGCAGCTTCAATTTCACAGATACAAGTTGGGCTAGTGACGTTAATTTCAGTAAGCTTGTCACCAATCACATCAAGGCCAACAAATATTAAGCCTTTTTGTTTTAAAATTGGCGCTACAGTTTCAGCGATTTTACGATCAGTATCGCTAATAGGGCGTGCTTCACCACGACCACCTGCTGCCAAGTTACCACGGGTTTCACCTTTAGCTGGAATACGCGCTAGGCAGTATGGCATTGGCTCACCATCAACCACTAGAATACGCTTATCGCCATTACTAATATCAGGCACGAAAGTTTGTGCCATGCAGTAGTTTTCGCCCATCGCGGTCAATGTTTCAATGATCACTGATACGTTAGGATCATTTTTCATTACGCGGAAGATTGACGAGCCACCCATACCATCAAGTGGTTTTAGGATCACATCACCATGCTGTTGGTGAAAAGCTTTTAGTTTTTCAGCACGACGAGTAACAATCGTAGTTGGGGTTAGCTCTGGGAACCATGCAGTAAATAATTTTTCATTACAATCACGTAGGCTTTGCGGTTTGTTTACGATCAACGCACCGTTATCTTCAGCGCGCTCAAGAATGTAAGTTGCATAAATGTATTCAGTATCAAACGGAGGATCTTTACGCATTAATACCGCATCAAGATCCGCGAGTGGAATCTCTTGCTCATTATGGAATTCAAACCAATCGTTAGGATCTTTTTTTACCGTTACAGTACGAGTACGTGCAATCGCAACACCTTGCTCTAAAGAAAGATCACTCATTTCCATGTAGTGTAATTCCCAACCACGACGTTGTGCTTCCATCATCATGGCAAAGGTCGAATCTTTTTTGATATTGATAGACTCGATAGGGTCCATCACAATACCTAGCTTGATCATTGTTTTCTCCTGTTTACTTAGCCTAGATCACCAAAACGAACTTGCAGTGCGGTAATGGCTGTCATTGCGGTAGTCTCAGTGCGTAATACACGTGGGCCTAATAAAATTTCGTCAAATTTATATTGCTCAGTCATGCTGATCTCTTCAGCAGACAAGCCACCCTCAGGGCCGATTAATAATCGAACGTTGGTTACTGGAGTAGGGAGGGTGTTAATAGAATAATGCGCACGAGGGTGCAAGTTTAGTTTTAAACCATCATATTCTTCAGCGCACCATTGCTCTAGTTTCATCACTGGGCGAATGGTTGGCACAACATTACGGCCACATTGTTCACAGGCTGCAATCGCGATTTTCTGCCATTGCTCAAGTTTCTTTTCAAATCGCTCAGCATTGAGTTTAACGCCACAACGCTCTGAAATCAGAGGGGTAATAGTATTAACACCAAGCTCAACTGATTTTTGAATGGTGAACTCCATTTTGTCACCACGTGAAATTACTTGGCCTAAATGAATATCAAGTGGTGATTCAATACTATGCTCAATACGGCTTTGAATCTCAACTTCAACTGCTTTTTTGCTAGCATTGCTAATCACAGCAGGGAATTCAGCATTGCTGCCATCAAACAGTAACACTTGTTGCCCAACTTGCATTCGCATAACACGACCAACATGGTTAGCCGCATCGTCGCTAAGCATAACCGTACCTTGGCTTGGTAAAGGTTGTGGATGGTAAATTCGTGGAATTCTCATGATGCGGTCATCTGTAGTAATGGTTGAGTAATACCAGATATTACCACGGTTAGCAGCAGATGGAGGGCAAAAGTTAATCTACTAATCACTAACAACGGATTGTGGTCGTCAGGGGAAGAGAGTGACCATTAAGCGACAGTTTTAAACGCTAATAGTTGGCGACATTTACGACAATGATAACTGGCTTGACCGCGTTTAACTTTATTATGGCGGCGAATAGTTAGTGGGTATTCACTACATGGGCAGTGGTAAATATAACTCGTTCCCGCCACCGAGCTAACATTAAAATTATGGGTGGTTTTAGGTGCAACATTAAATATTTCAGTCATGATCAGTTGCCATTCGCGACCATGAGGACGCACGCGACCAAATAATTTAAATACCACTAAATGCGCAACTTCATGGGCTACCACTTGATTTAAAAATGCCTCAGGATTTTCAGCCAATAATATTGGGTTAAAGCGTAATTCCCATTTTTGTAAGTGCGCAGTACCGGCAATTTTTCCGCGTTGAGTAAAATTAACCGCGGGCAGTGGCAGTCGTTTATTAAGGCGTTGATTAGCATGTTTGATGCAATGTTCTACATGAGTAAGTACTTGCTTTTGTAGCGGGGTCATAGCGTGAAATATCCTAGAGTAATCGGTCGCCGAGCAGGGAATAACCCCCCGCAGACTATACACCGCAGGATAAATATTGACGATTATTTTATTTTAGATATAAAAAAAGGGACGATTAATCGCCCCTTAGTGTTTGATAAACTTAAATTTATTATTATTTAAGTTTAGCGAACTCGCGTAATACGTCTACTTTGTCAGTTTTTTCCCAAGGGAACTCTTCACGACCAAAGTGACCATATGCTGCAGTCTTTTTGTAGATAGGTTGCAGTAGGTTTAGCATTTCTTGTAGACCGTATGGGCGTAGGTCGAAGTGCTGACGAACTGCTTCAATAATAATATCTTGATGTACTTTTTCAGTACCAAAAGTTTCAATCATGATAGATGTTGGATCTGCAACACCGATAGCGTATGAAAGTTGAATTTCACAACGCTCAGCCATACCAGCAGCAACAATGTTTTTCGCAACATAACGCGCTGCATATGCTGCTGAACGGTCAACTTTTGATGGATCTTTACCAGAGAATGCACCGCCACCGTGACGTGCTGCACCGCCGTAAGTATCAACGATAATTTTACGACCTGTTAGGCCACAGTCACCCATTGGGCCACCGATAACAAAACGACCGGTTGGGTTGATAAAGAATTTAGTCTCTTTACGTAGCCACTCTTCAGGTAGTACTGGTTTGATGATTTCTTCCATTACAGCTTCACGTAGATCCGCTGTTGAAATTGAATCACTGTGTTGAGTTGATAGTACAACTGCATCAATACCAATAATCTTACCTTGATCGTATTCAAACGTTACCTGAGATTTAGCATCAGGACGTAACCAAGGTAGCGTACCGTTCTTACGTACTTCTGCTTGGCGTTGAACAAGACGGTGAGAGTAAGTAATTGGTGCAGGCATCAATTCTTTAGTTTCGTTAGTTGCGTAACCAAACATAATACCTTGGTCACCAGCGCCCTGCTCTTTAGGGTCTGCTTTATCAACGCCTTGGTTGATGTCTGGTGATTGCTTACCAATAGTGTTTAGTACAGCACAAGAATTAGCATCAAAGCCCATATCAGAATGAACATAACCAATTTCACGTACTGTTTCACGAGTGATTTCTTCGATATCAACCCATGCAGAAGTCGTTACTTCACCACCGACCATTACCATGCCAGTTTTTACGTAAGTTTCACAAGCAACACGCGCTTTCGGGTCTTGCTCTAGAATTGCATCCAAGACTGCATCTGAAATTTGGTCTGCAATTTTATCTGGATGTCCTTCCGATACCGACTCAGAAGTAAACAAGTGTTTAGCCATTGGTGATCTCACTTATATTCATAAATTTATTAGAACGGTAGCGGTAATACTGATACTGCACTGCATTCTATACGTTTATATGTATAGAGCTACCTCCGTCTAGACGTCTATAATACCCCGACTAGCTATAAAATCAACAATGTAATCTGTAAGGGTTTAGTCAAAACGCTAACTCATTCAATATTAAGCCATTAATTTTACTGATATTGGCTGTTAAAAGCGTAATTAGCATAAATTGCATGGTATTGAATAAAATAGCTTTTTTAAAAAAGAAAACGTTTGCAGTAGGCCGTGTCTATTTGAGACAATATTCAAACGCAATTAAGTGACTGCCACTAAAAGCAGTCATTATTTTTACGTCAATTATTATTTTATGACTATTTGGAGCAGATATGTCTTCTAGCAATGCGGTGTCTCGTAAAGAACTGGCCAATGCAATTCGTGCACTTAGTATGGATGGTGTGCAACAAGCAAACTCAGGTCACCCTGGTGCACCAATGGGAATGGCAGATATTGCTGAAGTATTATGGCGTGGGCATTTAAATCATAATCCTCACAATCCAAATTGGGCTGATCGCGATCGTTTCGTGTTATCAAACGGTCACGGCTCGATGCTTATTTACTCTTTGCTTCATTTAACTGGTTATGATTTATCGATTGATGATCTGAAAAACTTCCGTCAATTACATTCAAAAACACCGGGTCACCCTGAATACGGTTATGCACCGGGTGTTGAAACGACCACCGGTCCATTAGGCCAAGGTATTACTAATGCGGTTGGTATGGCGTTAGCTGAAAAATCAATGGCAGAGCAATTTAACCAGCAAGGCCATGACATTGTTGACCATTACACCTATGCCTTTATGGGTGATGGCTGCATGATGGAAGGTATTTCTCATGAAGCATGTTCACTAGCTGGCACGTTAGGCTTAGGTAAGTTAATTGCTTTTTGGGATGACAACGGTATTTCTATTGATGGTGAAGTAGAAGGTTGGTTCTCAGACGATACTGCTAAACGTTTTGAAGCCTATGGCTGGCATGTTATTGCTACCGTTGATGGTCACGATGCTGAAGCAATTAATGCCGCAATTGAAGCTGCGAAAGCAGAAACCGCTAAGCCAACGCTTATTTGTTGCCAAACCATCATTGGTTTTGGTTCACCTAATAAAGCCGGTTCGCATGATTGTCACGGCGCGCCACTGGGCGCTGAAGAAATTACCGCAGCACGTGAGTTTTTAGGTTGGAACCATGGTCCATTTGAAATTCCGGCTGATATTGCGGCTAATTGGAATGCAACTGAAGCAGGTAACGCTAAAGAAACAGCATGGGATCAAAAGTTTGCCGCTTATAGCGCTGCTTACCCTCAATTAGCGGCTGAATTTAGCCGTCGCATCAACGGTGAATTACCAGCGAACTGGGAAGCTGAAACGTCAAAGATCATTGCAGATCTACAAGCTAACCCAGCTAATATTGCCTCACGTAAAGCCTCACAAAATGCACTTGAAGCTTATGGCCAATTATTACCTGAGTTCATGGGCGGCTCGGCTGACTTAGCACCGTCTAACTTAACCATGTGGTCTGGCTCTAAATCACTAACACCAACCGATGCATCAGGTAACTACATTCACTACGGTGTGCGTGAGTTTGGTATGACAGCCATTATTAACGGTATTGCCTTACACGGTGGTTTTGTTCCTTATGGTGCAACTTTCTTAATGTTTATGGAATATGCGCGTAACGCACTGCGTATGGCTGCACTAATGAAAGTGCAGAACATTCAGGTTTACACCCATGATTCAATTGGTTTAGGTGAAGACGGTCCAACTCACCAACCAGTAGAACAAGTAGCATCATTACGTTTAACCCCAAATATGAGCACATGGCGTCCTTGTGATCAGGTTGAATCAGCAGTGGCTTGGAAATACGCGATTGAGCGTAAAGATGGCCCAACAGCGTTGATCTTCTCGCGTCAAAATCTTGATCAGCAGGATCGTAATGCAGACCAAGTAGCCAACATTACTAAAGGTGGCTACATTCTTAAAGATTGTGCTGCTGAGCCAGAGTTGATTTTAATTGCAACCGGTTCTGAAGTGGGTATCGCTGCTCAAGCATATGCAGAGTTAACCGCTGCTGGTCGTCAAGTACGCTTGGTTTCAATGCCTGCAACTGATTTATTTGATAAGCAGGATGCGGCTTACCGTGAAAGTGTATTACCTGCAAATGTCACCGCACGAATCGCGATTGAAGCAGGTATTGCTGATTACTGGTATAAATATGTAGGTCTTAACGGTCGCATTATCGGTATGACAACCTTTGGCGAATCAGCACCAGCAGATGAACTATTTACTATGTTTGGCTTTACGGTTGAAAATATCGTTAATAACGCCAATGAGTTACTAGGCTAGTTATTCGCTTTAGCTTTATAGTTGAAGGCCGCAGATTGCGGCCTTTTTTTATGGCTGAAAGTCGGTAGTTAAGGTGTAAATCGAGCACTAATTTACTTAAAAAATACATTACTAAAACTAATGCGAAGTGGTTGTTTTTATCATTTTTCAAGTTAATTAAAATACCTATAATGAGCCCCATCAAAACACGACCGCAAGCCTTATAGATTCAATGGATAGGCGATGGTTGTACTATTTAAAGCTTAGTTTATTGAGGAAAAAGAAATGACTGGTATCGTTAATAAAATTGTTGCACTTTACACTCCTGTATTCGCTTCTATGTACAAAAGCGGCAACATGACTAAGTAAAGTCAACGTTAGGGCTTAGCCTTAACCATTAAATATATTTCCTAAGAAGGCTTTGAACTAATTCGTTCAAAGCCTTTTTTACATTTATGACTCAAAGTAGATAATGCTCAAAAACAGCTAGCACTTAAATCCATACCAATTAGATATATTTCTATATAACCCCATGCTGAAAATGATGTATTTTGCTGACATATGTCAATTGTTCACATTATGAGATTATTTTTCTTTCTTTCATGTTTTTTTGAAATTAAAATAAACTCATAAGTTTACTTTTGAGAATTATAATGAAAAAAGCTATTTTAGGATTATTACTTGGTATGGTTGCGCTAACGTCTTTACCTAGTCATGCAAATGATTGGGGTCGCTGGGGTGATAGCAAAAAAGGCCGTGTTGAGAGTGCTCGAATTTGTGGTAGCAATGGCTACATTTTTAAAGTGCAAGATTCTTTTTATGTAGCTAAATACCAATCAGGTAAACGCTTTGCGGTTGGTGTTCCAGTTAAAGCACGTTTTGGCAAAAATAAATGGCTACGTGTTGAAGGACTTAAAAACGACGGTAACTACTTAGTTAAGCGTAAGTACTACAGCTTAGCGAAAGCAAAAGCGAGCGCATGTGGTCTAACTTGGTAATATAGAGTTAAAGATTCTACAACAAGGCCGTTTAACGGCCTTGTTTCATTATGGCTGTAATATAATCCGCCCGCTAAATAACAATCAAAAACGATTCTCCAGCGCCCGCATATAAAAATACCGCCTCAAAAGGGCAGTATTTAACAGTATGGCTATTTATGTGTACTGAACAGAACTGTCAAAAGAAAAATTAAATTAACTACAAAACACTGATTAATTTGAAATTTAAAAGTAAAGTATAGGTGTGATTTATTGCTATCAACGTGCACAATAATACTAACTGAGCGTTAAATATAAATATTATTAAAAAAAGAATATTTTTTATGAATCCAATGCAGCCAAGTAACGATAACTTAGCAAAATACAATAAATTCCAAATATCTCTAGAGTATCTTGATGTTTCCTCGCGATTATTTCTAGAAGAGTCTTTTTTTTCTTCTTTACATCTAGCTGGAGCAGCAGAAGAAATTCTTGGTAAATACTGTAATTCGGAAAATCTAAAAAATTTACATGATAGAGATAAAGATAATGCAACTAAATGGAAGAGCAGAATTGATCCAACGCTTGATGTGACAAAGACGGCTAAAGAGCATTACCATTATAAAAATGCCATAAAACATTTTGATCATAAAATCGAAGCTAATGCTGTACTTCATGTAGACATCAAATATGAAGCAGAATGTATGCTACGAAGAGCTTTTAAAAATCTAGAAATATTAGATATGGAAGATTGCGCACCTAAATCTTTAATGAAAGTAATTGAAATAACAACTATATGGATAGAAGTAGATTAATAGTAATTTGCAGATAAAGTGATCCGATACAGATACATGGTAACGTCAATATACTAAAAAACCGCCACAAGGGACGGTCATTTAACAGTAATTATTGATGCGCACTATCACAACCATTTTCGATGGAAGGATTCATGGCTAATTTGTAAAGCAAGAATAGGTGAACTATATGTTTTGGCTAAGTTGTAAGCTTCATTCTCACTCCATTCTTTTGTAACTACATTTGGACTTCCTTTCGTAAACACCCCATCCTTCGCATATTTAGTCATTATGGTGTCATAGCCTTTGATCACGTTAAGGCTAACTTGAGACGGCTTATTAACATACATTAGTGCAAACCCAATAGGGTTTAATCGGTAACTTTCAACAGCTGACTTTCCATATACTGAAAAGTTACAAGCTTGTTGATTCGCAAGAGCTAAACTCAGGCTCGCCATGCTCATTTCTTTGTTCGTAAATGGATTTGTCGCGTATATATACAAAAAAGCAAACAACACAATTACCAACATTGTAATACGTTTTAATAATAACTTTATTTTCATTAATTCAGATACATTTCAATATAGATTCGAGATTTTCCACTCACTTAAATTATTTAGCAATAATTAGCTAGCATATAAATCATTTAAATTTCTATAATTTCGCTCTATTTAACATATTGAATCTAATCCGCACTTCGT
>NZ_MSCC01000001.1:2269842-2332136 GCF_002954455.1 Photobacterium aquimaris | reverse complement strand
ATCGTGATCAGTGTTCGAGGAATAATGTTAGCAAAGCCGATGTTTTTATAGCTTTTATCGAGCTAAATCAGCTTAAAAGTGGAGTTATAGGGTTGTTAACCAAGTTACGATCCACCGCAATTGCTGCTACTCAACCCACCTAAACCCAACCAACAAAAAAACTCATAACTTATATATTCACCATCGTGACAACTGCCTTGCTATTCCTCGACTTTCGCAACCTTTAACCCTTGCCCCTAAAACCCTGTCTTTTTAATTGTTTCCATATGGTAATAATCTTTTGCATTTACAATATATTGTTTTGTTTTTGGTAATTGTTAATATAACCCCATCGAAACGCAGACAGCGTTGACAAACAATGATAAAGATAAGGTTATACAACTCATGAAAACAGTTATTAAAGCAATTATCGCTACCGCTATTATCGCCACTTCTTATACTGCATCAGCTCGTGATGGCGCATTTACTGGTAACGTTAGTTTCAATAACCAAGACAATAATGCTGTTGTTGCTAGCCACTACGCTGTCAACGGCACTGCTGATAAATCACATTCAGGGATTGTGGTAACCAACAAAAACAGCCACATGAACTTTAATGACAAACTATTATCAGCGGCTGATAAATAATAGAGCACTAGCGTTCCTCGACTTTAGTTAAAAAACAATTATTACCCATAAGTAAAAGTGTTTTGGTTTTTTCTCTATTGTTACCAAATCAACGAGGTGTAGAATGGCTGCATCGACACAAACAATAACCACTAAGTTCGATATAACAGCAGCCGTTATTCGTTTTTGAAACGCGCAATCAAACAGATTCAGACTTATGGCTAACGCGGTAAGTCACTATAAATTAATAAATAATTATCGGAGTTTTACTATGAGCAATGTATTTTACATGCCACCTGTAACCTTAATGGGTCCTAACGCTATTCAATCTCTAGGTGCTGAACTTGCATCAAAAGAATTGAAAAAAGCCCTTATCGTGACTGACAGTGTGTTAGTTGAAGTCGGTCTGGTTAGCAAGCTAACAGATGAGCTAAAAGCCCATAACTTAGATTTTGTTATTTACGATGGTGTGCAGCCCAACCCAACTGAGAAAAACATTGAAGATGGCCTAGAGCTACTTGCAAACAGCCATGCTGATTTTGTGATTTCATTTGGTGGTGGTTCATCTCACGATACAGCTAAAGGTATCGCATTGGTTGCTGCTAACGGTGGTCATATTCGTGATTACTCTAAAGGCGTGCATCTATCTAAGAAACCACAACTGCCATTGGTAACCGTGAATACAACCGCAGGTACAGCTTCAGAAATGACCGTATTTGCGATTATCACTAACCAAGAAGATGAAACTAAATACCCAGTAGTTGATAAGCACTTCACGCCGATTATTGCGGTTAACGATTCAGAGCTAATGGTCGCAATGCCTAAGTTCCTAACGGCAACCACAGGGATGGACGCATTAACTCACGCCGTTGAAGCGTATGTTTCAACAGCAGCAACGCCAATCACTGATGCATCTGCAATCAAAGCGATTGAGTTAATTGTTAATAACTTAGAAGCTGTAGTGAATAACGGTCAAGACCGCGCTGCACGTGATGCAATGCAGTACGGTGAGTACTTAGCAGGGATGGCATTCTCAAATGCTTCTCTAGGTTACGTTCACTCAATGGCGCACCAATTGGGTGGTGTTTACGACCTGTCACACGGTCTATGTAACGCAATCCTATTGGCTGAAGTTTCACGCTTTAACGCCAAACAAGTACCAGAGCGTTTTGTTGATATTGCTAAAGCAATGGGTATCGACACCGCCGCGATGACGCAAGAGCAAGCAGTGAATGCCGCCCTTGAAGCGATTGATGCACTATCTGAAAAAGTAGGCACTAAGCAACGTTTAACTGATTTGGGTGTAACTGAAGATAAACTCGCATTTATGGCGCAAAATGCTCTAAATGATGCTTGTTCTTTAACTAACCCACGTCAAGCGAGCTTAGAAGAAATCGTTAATATCTTTAAAGCACGGATGTAATTATCAATAATTGTGATTATTTGATAATGACTAAATAAAACTAAGGCCGCTAAGTTAGCGGCCTTTTTTGATAGCGATAAACTGTTTTAATAAAGCTAGGGTTATAAAACCACAACATTGATTGCTTGCAGGCCTTTTTGACCTTGCTCAACATCAAATGATACTTTTTTGCCTACTGGCAGTTTGGTTAATGTTTTATCAGCAATGCCACTGCTGTGAACGAACACATCTGCATTACCAGTATCTTGGGTTAGAAAGCCAAAGCCTTTTTCTTCGCTAAACCACTTCACTAAACCCGTTGCTTTATGCGACATGTGTAACCCTTACTGTAAAAATATCAATAAATAATGTTGCTAATAAATCGTGGTCATTACTAACGCTGAGCAACAGAGTGGGCTGATTATTTCTGTAAACCGAGGGCTTGTAAAGGTCAATGTCGCGCCAAGCAAATCGGCTACTAATAAAAAAGATCGCCTAAGAGCGATCTTTTTGAACATATAGCTGCGTAGCTGGTTAACGCTTTTCTAGAAGATTAATCAGATCCACAGTGCCAGCCTGGGCGCGTGAAACATAGTTGGCCATGATCAATGAATGGTTAGCGATAAGCCCAAAACCATTACCATTTAAAATTATTGGGCTCCATACGGTTTCTTGAGTCGCTTCAAGCTCACCGATGATCTGATCCATCACTACCATGGCTTTGGCTTCTTCTAATACTTGTTTAAAGTCATCGCGCATTGATTGCATTAATAACAATAATGCCCATGTTGAACCGCGAGACTCATAGAAGACATTATCGATTCTTAGCCACGGGGTTTTGGTGTTATCAACTTTGATTTCACGTAGAACACCATTGCCTTCAGCCAATTGATCATGATCGACGTTTAAGTGCGCCTCACCGACCGATGAACCGAGATCTTGTGAAATGCTACCAAGGCGATTTTGCACCACTTCTAGCCACGCGACTAAACCATCATCACGAGCATAGAATGTGGCTTGCTTGCTCGGATTTTTAGTCTCTAGCAGACGATCTCGATAACTGATCAATGAATCGATCGCTTCTTGGTATTGTGATTCTGCACTTGGGAAGTTCCAGCTGTGACTATTAATGTTTAGTGCTGGCTGCGCTTCTTTTTGATTCGGATCAATACGGCTTTCATTTTGAGAACGGCTAATACGATCTTTTAAAATAAGGACCATATCGCGAACTTGGGTTAATACGCCAGCTTCCCAAGCGGGCATGTTATCCATCAATACACTTGGTGGTAGACGGTCATTAGTTAGGAAACCACCCGGCTTATCCAGTAATAATTGATTAATATGGATCAAGGTCGTCGTGGTTTCGTAACCAATAACAGGCTGTTGATGGTTTAGTGTCGCTTGTTGAGCGGCATATTTACTTGGCGAAAAGGTGTCGGGCTCACAAGACCAATAAACTGAGACTGCGTAGCCAAGTAAGACCGCGAGAGCTCCCCCGATAACAATTTTTTTCTTGTTCATAATAACCTCATTGCGGATGTAACAAATGTTTAGCAGTAAAAATAATGGCTGTTAAAGAGCTGAATAGCAGCATGTTGATGCTACTCACCAGGCTGGTGTGTAGATAAATATGTCACTTTGTATAATTATACTACGAATAAATTATTGCTTTTGTGAATTCTATACGGTGTTGATTTGCATCTTAAATAAGCAGAAAAAACCGAATTTGAATGACAGGAAATTGACATTTATAGTAGATAAACATGGTTAGCTATTCACAATTTCAGACTCAACCGAGTAACTTTGTGTGATTATATGTTTGATTATGTAGATATTTAATTAAACACAGTGAGAGTTGTCACAATTATGGTGATTCTCAAACTTGGTTGGTATACACTAACGCCGCTTAGTATTTTTGTAGCACGGATATGACACTAAAAGTCGCAATAAATGGATTCGGCCGCATCGGTCGCAGTGTGCTCCGCGCATTGTATGAGAGCGGTAAACACCACCAGATTAACGTCGTGGCCATCAACGAATTGGCTGAGCCTGAAGCAATGGCTCACTTACTTCAGTATGATTCAAGCCATGGACGCTTCGGTAAGCCTGTCAGTCATGACCAGGAGCATCTTTTTATTGCCCATGAAAATGGTCATCGCGATCAAATTCGTCTGCTTCATCAACCCGATCCTAAATTATTACCGTGGCATGATTTGGATGTCGATATCGTCCTTGATTGTACAGGCCACTTAGGTTCTCGTGCTGATGGTTTAGCCCACATTGATGCTGGTGCTAACAAAGTGTTATTTTCCCATCCTGCTGCCAAAGACATCGATTTTACTGTGATATATGGCGTTAACCATCACCAGTTAACTTCGCAACACACGATTGTTTCTAACGGCTCTTGTACGACGAATTGCATTGTGCCCATCATTCAAGTGTTGGATGATTGTTTCGGTATTGAAACAGGCTCAATAACCTCAATTCACTCTGCAATGAATGATCAGCAAGTCATTGATGCTTATCACCCCGATTTACGCCGAACACGTGCTGCTAGCCAATCCATTATTCCAGTAGATACCAAATTACATTTAGGTATCGGTCGTATTTTTCCGAAGTTTTCTGACAAATTTGAAGCGATTTCTGTGAGGGTGCCCACAATAAATGTCACCGCCATGGATTTAACGGTTACTGTTACAACAAACGTGAAAGTTAATGACGTAAATCAAGCATTATTAAATGCGTCTCGTTGTACATTAAAGGGTATAGTGACTTATACCGAAGCACCATTAGTGTCGATTGACTTCAATCATGATCCCCATAGCGCGATTGTTGACGGTACTCAAACCCGCGTAAGTGGTCAGCATTTAATTAAAATGTTGGTGTGGTGCGATAACGAATGGGGATTTGCTAATCGTATGTTAGATACTGCGTTAGCAATGGCGGCAACAGATAACTCTGCTGCAACGCCGCAAAAATAAGTAGTAAGAATTATTGGGTTTGGCAGTGACGCCGAGCCGTGAAATTTATGAACTTTTATTTTAAATAATGTTGAGAGGGCAAAACATGTCTGTAATCAAGATGACTGATCTGGATCTAGCTGGTAAGCGTGTATTTATTCGTGCTGACCTAAACGTGCCAGTAAAAGACGGTAAAGTAACTTCAGATGCACGTATCCTTGCATCTCTACCTACTATTCAGCGTTGCCTAGAAGCTGGCGCTAAAGTAATGGTTACTTCTCACCTAGGTCGTCCAACGGAAGGCGAATACGCAGAAGAATTCTCTCTACAGCCTGTAGTTAACTACTTAAATGACGCACTAGATTGTGACGTTAAACTAGCAAAAGACTACCTAAATGGTCTTGAGCTAAACGCAGGCGAGCTTGTTGTTCTTGAGAACGTACGTTTCAACAAGGGCGAGAAGAAGAACGAAGACGAACTATCTAAGCAATACGCTGCACTTTGTGACGTATTTGTAATGGATGCATTTGGTACGGCTCACCGTGCACAAGCATCTACTTACGGTGTAGGTATGTTTGCTCCTGTAGCATGTGCAGGTCCACTACTTGCTGGCGAACTAGAAGCGCTAGGTAAAGCAATGGATAAGCCAGCACGTCCAATGGTTGCTATCGTTGGTGGTTCTAAAGTATCTACTAAACTAACAGTTCTTGAGTCACTATCTAAGATTGCTGACCAAATCGTTGTTGGTGGTGGTATTGCTAACACATTCATCGCAGCTGAAGGCAACGATGTAGGTAAGTCTCTATACGAAGCTGACCTTATCCCTACAGCTAAAGAGCTAATGGCAAGTACTGACATTCCAGTAGCAACTGACGTTGTATGTGCTAAAGAGTTCTCTGACTCAGCTGAAGCAACAATCAAAGCTGCAACAGACATCGCTGCTGACGACATGGTTCTTGACCTAGGTCCTGATTCAGCTCAAGCACTTGCTGACATCATCATGAACGCAAAAACTATTCTTTGGAATGGTCCAGTTGGCGTATTTGAAATCGAGCAATTTGGTAAAGGTACTGAAGTTGTTGCGAACGCAATCGCAGCATCTGCTGGTTTCTCTGTTGCAGGCGGCGGTGACACACTAGCAGCTATCGACAAGTACGGCATCAAAGATAAAGTATCTTACATCTCTACTGGTGGCGGTGCTTTCCTTGAGTTCGTTGAAGGTAAGAAATTACCAGCAGTTGAAATGCTAGAAGCTCGCGCTAAAGCATAATTTATTTGGCGTGGAAACTAAGTATATTTATAATATTGTCTTAGTTTCCACGTTTAAATGTTTGTGATAGACGTTATATTTCAGTAAAATAGAAGCTTATCGCAAACGTTTGCACAAGAATTTTTCCACAGACAACAAAGTAAATATAGGACTATTGTTATGTCTAAGATCTTCGATTTTGTAAAACCTGGTGTTATTTCTGGCGACGACCTACAGAAAGTTTTTGCTGTAGCAAAAGAAAATAACTTCGCTCTACCTGCTGTTAACTGTATCGGTACTGATTCAGTTAACGCTGTTCTTGAAGCTGCTGCTAAAGCTAAAGCACCAGTTATCGTTCAGTTCTCTAACGGCGGTGCTGCATTCTTCGGCGGTAAAGGTCTTAAGCTTGAAGGTCAAGGCCCTCAAATTCTTGGCGCTATCGCTGGTGCAAAATACGTTCACGCAGTAGCTGAAGCTTACGGTGTTCCAGTTATTCTTCATACTGACCACGCAGCTAAGAAACTACTTCCTTGGATCGACGGTCTACTAGACGCTGGTGAAGAGTTCTTCGCACAAACTGGTAAGCCTCTATTCTCTTCTCACATGATCGACCTTTCTGAAGAGTCGCTAGAAGAGAACATCGAAATCTCTGGTCAATACCTTGCGCGTATGGCTAAGATGAACATGACACTAGAAATCGAACTAGGTTGTACTGGTGGTGAAGAAGACGGCGTTGATAACTCTGATATGGACGCATCTGAGCTTTACACTTCTCCTGAAGATGTTGCATACGCATACGAGAAACTAAACGCTATCAGCCCACGTTTCACTATCGCTGCATCTTTCGGTAACGTACACGGTGTTTACCAAGCGGGTAACGTTGTACTTACTCCAACTATCCTACGTGATTCTCAAGCATACTGTTCAGAGAAGTTTGGCCTACCAGCTAACTCTCTAAACTTCGTATTCCACGGTGGTTCTGGTTCTTCTGAAGCTGAAATCCAAGAGTCTATCGGTTACGGTGTTATTAAAATGAACATCGATACTGATACACAGTGGGCTGCATGGGACGGTATCCGTCGCTACGAAGCTGAAAACCACGATTACCTACAAGGTCAAATCGGCAACCCAACGGGTGAGTCAGCGCCTAACAAGAAATACTACGATCCACGCGTTTGGTTACGTGCAGGTCAAGTATCAATGGTTGAGCGTCTAGAGAAAGCATTCTCTGACCTAAATGCAGTTGACGTTCTTTAATAGAATATCTGCTACATAAAATGTGAAAAAGCTCACTTCGGTGGGCTTTTTTTTTGTATCAGATTAAGCAGTTAGCATGACTTTATCCTAATATATAAATTATATTTTTTTATGATTGTTCGATTTTTTTTACTAGCCATTTGGTAATTAAAAGATTAATAATGCAGTGTTTCTTTGATGTTATAGTTCGCTGTACTGATTATTATACCTATCACAGTGATAGTGAGCGGTGGTTACGTAACATCAAAATTGTTGCTAAGGTGTTATTTTTTACGGTTTACTGTATGATTTACTCATTAAGCGGCACTTTAATATTATTGTTATATTTTTTAGAGAGATACCTTCATGACAGAGAGCGTTACTGACAAGGTTGTTGAGCATATATCTGATAACTCATTGACTAACGGTGTATTACACGCCGGAAACTGGATCACTAAAAACCAAGATCTATTAGTTCAATATGCAGTGAATATCGTGTCTGCAATACTGATTCTATTTATCGGTAATATCATTGTTAAGATGATTGCGGGTACAGTAGCAAAAGTACTGCGTAAAAAAGACATGGACAACGCGGTTGTTGAGTTTGTTCATGGTTTAGTGCGTTACCTATTATTTGTTATCGTATTAATTGCAGCACTGGGTCGTATTGGTGTTCAAACTGCTTCTGTGGTTGCTGTTATTGGTGCGGCAGGTTTGGCAGTTGGTCTTGCACTACAGGGCTCATTATCAAACTTCGCAGCTGGTGTATTGATCGTTGCTTTCCGTCCATTCAAGTCTGGTGACTATGTGGAAGCTGGCGGTGTTGCTGGTTCTGTTGAATCTATTCAGATTTTCTCAACTGAGTTACGTACTCCAGACAACAAGATGGTTGTAGTACCTAACGCTGCTGTTATTGGTAACCCAATCACTAACTACTCTCGTCATGACACTCGTCGTATCGATTTAACGATTGGTGTTTCTTACAACGCTGATCTTCAAAAAACCAAAGAAGTATTAAACCGTGTTGTGATGGCAAATGAGTTAGTACTTAAAGATCCTGCACCAACGATTGGTGTGGTGGCATTAGCTGATTCATCAGTAAACTTCGTGGTTCGCCCATGGGTTAAGACTGCTGATTACTGGGGTGTATACTTCGAACTTAACCAAGCAATTAAAGAAGAGCTTGATAAAGAAGGTATCGAAATCCCATTCCCACAAATGGATGTTCACCTAAATAAAGTTGAGGCGTAATTCGCCTGACTGTTAGTTGTGATCGAAAAAAGAAGCCTGATGGCTTCTTTTTTTATCTATACACTGTGGCTGATCGCAATAATAGCGTGTCTAAAACGATAACCTTGCTGAATCAATACTGCAGTTTAATTAAAAACGGTGTTCATTAAGTTGGGGATTTGTTAGCATTACACCATCATTACTGATGAAAATACTGTATTTATCACTGTGCTAGTGAATAAATCACCATGTTATGCGACTCAGAAAAAGGATCAACAATGAAAAATACATGTTTAGCAATAGTACTTGGTGTTAGTGCGTTTGCTTCAGCGTCTGCAATGGCGGCTGATATTCCATTTCCTCATTTAGAGACAACCGGTCGTGGTGAAGTTGTAGTACAGCCTGATATGGCGGTATTTTCGGTTAATGTAGTTGAAACCAAAAAAACGGCGGTTGATGCTAAGTTAGCAGTTGATCAGGCGGTGACTAAGTTTATTGAGCGTTTAAAAGCTGCTGGTGTGAACAAAAAAGACATTAATAGCGCCAATATTGCCTTGTCAGCACAATATAATTACCCTAAAGATCACAAGCCTGAGTTAGTTGGTTTTAGAGCTAATCGTAATGTTGAGGTGACAGTGCATCAACTGACTAAGCTAAATAGCTATTTAGATGACGCTCTTGGTGATGGTATTAACCAAATTAATAATATTGATTTAAAAGTTGCGAATACGGAAAAGTATCAACAACAAGCACGCCAAAAAGCGATCGAGAATGCGAAGCAAGTTGCCGCCTCACTCGCGCAAGGGTTTGGTAATAAAATCGATGGCGTATGGCAAATTGATTACAATACCAATAACCAGCCAATGCCATACCGCCGTAGTAATGATGCTGTTATGTATAGCAGTATGAGTAAAGGCGCGGTTGATCAAAGCTACACTGACAACAGTATTGTTATTAAAGACAGTGTTAATGTGATCTTTAAATTATCCGAAAAATAATCGCCCCATAAATAGTTATCATCTCGATTAAATAGCCATAAAAAAGGAGAGCATATCGCTCTCCTTGTTGTTATTAGCGGTTATTAAAAGAGGGGATTAGTGCAAAATACGCGCGCGAATAGTGCCATCAATGAGTTTTAGTTGCTGTAAGGCTTCTTTTGAGCGTTCGGTTTCGATATCAATAACTACATAACCCACCTCGGCACCAGTTTGTAAGAACTGAGCCGCGATATTAATACCTTCTGAAGCAAAGATAGTGGTGATTTGATTTAGTATGCCGGGACGGTTGTGGTGAATGTGCAGCAAGCGAGAACAGCCTTGATGCTCAGGCAGTGATACTTCTGGAAAGCCAACCGCCGATAGGGTTGAGCCGTTATCAGAATATTTGACTAATTTACCTGCGACCTCAATCCCAATATTTTCTTGAGCTTCATGGGTTGAACCACCAATGTGTGGCGTTAAAATCACATTATCAAACTGCATTAGCGGTGATTCAAACGGGTCATTGTTGGTTTTAGGCTCAACAGGGAAGACATCAATTGCAGCACCTACAATGTGTTTGCTTTCTAGTGCACTGCAGAGCGCATCAATATCAACCACTGTGCCACGAGCGGCATTAATGAAAATTGCCCCCGGCTTCATGCGCGCAAATTCTTCGACGCCCATTAAATTTGCCGTACCTTTAGTTTCAGGTACATGCAAGCTAACCACATCCGATTTATTGAGTAATTCAGATAATGAACTCACTTGAACCGCATTGCCTAGCGAAAGCTTGGTTTCAATGTCATAGAAACACACTCGCATACCAAGGTTTTCAGCCAAAATCCCCAACTGGGTACCAATATGACCATAACCAATAATGCCTAATGTTTTACCACGCGCTTCAAATGATTGATCTGCCGATTTTAACCATTCGCCACGATGGGCTTTGGCGTTTTTCTCGGGAATGCCGCGTAATAATAATAGAATTTCACCCAGAACCAGTTCAGCAACACTACGAGTATTGGAAAAAGGGGCGTTGAAAACAGGAATACCGCGTCGTATTGCTTCATTGAGATCAACTTGATTGGTGCCAATACAGAAACACCCTACAGCGGTGAGTTTTTTAGCAGCCGCAAAGACCTCGGGGGTTAACTGGGTACGAGAACGAATGCCGATAAAATGGACATCTTTTACCGCTTCTAATAGTTCTTCACCTGCTAAAGAGCCTTTATGGTATTCAATATTGGTGTAACCAGCTTGCTGTAAAACTTCAAGTGTTGACGGATGGAGACCTTCTAACAGAAGGATTTTTATTTTTTCTTTATTGAGTGACACAGTTGCCATAGGTTCTTATCCTTAAAAACGTAGCGACTAATGATGCTAACACTGCGGTTGTTAAACGAGGGTTATTACATATCAGTAGCTAAATGGTTAAACGTTTGCTACATGCTGTTTAATAAAGTATCAAAAATTAACCATTAAGGGTAAGAATATTACAAAAAAGCCAATAAAAAACGGCAGCTAATGATTCGCGAGCGATCAACAGCTGCCGTTTTGTAGTCAAATAACGAATTAATCATTATTTTTCGATGATTTTAGTTCCTTCAGGTGTACCAACAAGTACAACGTCAGCGCCACGATGAGCAAATAAACCCACAGTTACCACACCTGGTAGCGCATTAATGCTGTCTTCCATTGCTTTAGGATCAGTGATCGCCATGTTATAAACATCAAGAATGATATTACCGTTATCTGTTATCACACCTTCGCGGTATACCGGATCACCACCGAGTTTAACTAATTCACGACCAATAAAAGAGCGTGCCATTGGAATGACTTCAACTGGTAATGGGAATTGACCTAGTACATCAACTTGTTTGGTGTTATCAACAATACAGATAAATTTCTCAGCAATCGCCGCGACGATTTTTTCACGAGTTAATGCCGCACCGCCGCCTTTGATCATGTCAAATTGGGCATTGATTTCATCTGCACCATCAACATAAATATCTAGGCTAGCAACGTCGTTAGCATCAAAAACTTTAATTCCAATTTGCTCTAGGCGCTCAGTTGAGGCAACAGAGCTTGAAACTGCGCCTTTGATCTCTTCTTTACGGGTTGCCAAGGCATCGATGAAGTGATTAACAGTTGAACCAGTACCTACACCAACAATACTGTTTTTTGTTACGTACTCAAGTGCTGCCCAACCGGCTGCTTTTTTCATTTCATCTTGTGTCATGCCGTTCTCCTCGTAATGACCTCAATTATGCGAAAGGTGATTATAGCTAACCGAAGTGATTTCGTCAGTCGGATTCTATGGTTAAACAATGCAAACTTAAAACTAAAAATATAACTTTTTGAATAACATACAATTATATTTAGTTTTTTAATCAAAAAAAGCCAATCGTTTGCGTTGGGTGTGTTATGACTCTGTAAACTGATAGTTAGGGGTGATGATCAATGGTAATGGCACATCCCAGTGTTGATTGGGAAGCTGAGCAATATATTGGCAATCATGACCAATACCGATGGGGTAAGGGCCGCGGCGGTGCAGGTGCCACTGGCTTAAAGTACGATCATAATAACCACCGCCCATGCCAAGGCGCTGTCCGAGACCATCAAAAGCCACCAATGGAGTGCAAATCACATCAAGTTGTGCAACCGGCTTAACGCGTCGAATATCCAACTTAGGTTCGCTGATACCGTAGCGATTGGTGATCATTGGTGTGTCGGTATCATAGTGTAAAAACAGTAAATGACCTTTAGTAAACGGATGCAATACCGGTAAATACACCGATTTTCCTTGCTGCCATAGCCATTTGATAAACGGCTGCGGATCAATTTCACCGTCATTAGCGATGTAAACCGCAATGTGCTGGCTATGTTGAATACGATCTAAGGTTTGTAAGCGTAAGGATAATTGTTGTGCTGCGTGGTGTTGTTGTTGAGGCGATAGTTGTTGTCTAGCATGACGAATTTGTTGTCGTAGCTGAGAACGTAATTGCTGGCTGGTAACTGAAAGGGAAATCGTCACGTAATTATCCAATCCATGAACAGTGAGTGTTACTGGATTGTAGAGCGCTAATACGCAGAAAGGAAGTCAAACTAAGGTAAGGGATGCCCCAAGGTGCCGTTGCGAAATAAGGCCCTTGAACCAGATGTTCAAGGTGGACTGGCAACATTAACCGCAGGCTTCTCAGTCAGGCTGAGCATGCACAATAGCTAATAAAAAAGCCAATCCTGGGTATTTGCTTATCGGCTCGGGGACGTTCATTCACTGACGCACACCCCAGGGTCAATTCATTATCAACGCTTTGGCTGATATTGCAATACTTTATCTAAATTTTCTTCTAGTGAATTGATTTTATTGGATATTAATTCAGCATTGCGATTATGTTGTTGGCGTTCTGAATGCAACTCGTTACTGATATTGAGACCAGTAAAGATTAATAATTGTTCTACGGATACGTTAGTACGCGCAGACATATCTTTCAAGCGTTGGTCAAAATCTGTCGCCGCGGCACGTAATGCATCTTCTTGGCCCGTTGGACAATTAACTTTTAATTTTCGGCCCAATACTTGAATTTCTACAGCCTGAGTACTCATAAACCTTCGATTTGCTCCGTGCCAGAATGGGTATTCATTCCGCTTGCGACGTGGTCAATATAGAAAAACCCTATACAAGATGCAAGCGACTATGTCTTGGTTTTGGTTCATTATCTTCTGACTAAACAGATATTAATCAGACTCGGTTCGAAGTTGATTAAGGATTGAACGTTATCACCAGTGTTATCATTTGCCGAACTAGGCTTAAGTGTTAGCATAACACAGTGCTACCATTCGCTCATTGCTATTTATTATACTCGCTAAACCATAACGGTGAGTATTGTTTGGTACAATTTCAGTGAGTGTAACCTTAATCATGAGCATTATTGTTAAGTAATGGTCACAATAATTTATCTTAATATCGCGTCAACTAAAAGGTGATAAGCCATGAGTGAAATAACCCTACCGACATACTCTGCTGTTGAAGCGGCTTTAAAAGAGCAAGGCTTAGCCGCGATGCCTGCTGAATTACATGGTTTACTCAGTGGCATGATTTGTGGTGGTCTTGCTGTTGATGATGAAAGCTGGGCAGGTCCAGTATGTGATTATGCCAACGAAGGCGAGCCACTGACCGATGGCGCTAAAATGATGGTGCGTACTTTATTTACTACCACTGCTGAAGAATTGATTAGCGGTGGGTTTGAGTTCTCACTGTTGATGCCAGATGATGATGAGCCGCTATCTGAGCGTGCCGAGGCATTAACTGAGTGGGTAAATAGTTTTATTTCTGGTTTAGGGCTAATGGATTTACAAAAAAATCAATTGTCTGAAGAAATCACTGAAGCATTGGCTGATTTACAAGAGATCTCACAACTTGGTATTGATGAAGATGAAGATCTTGAAGAGCAAGCGGCATTGTTTGAGCAAGTACTTGAACATGTACGTATGTGCGTGTTGAGTTGCCATTCTGAACTAGGTCAACGACTAGTGAATGACGACGATGCGCAAGAGCAACCAACAGTTCACTAACAATTACTATTGCGAAAGGGACAAAATGTGAAGCAATATGATGTAGTTATTGCCGGCGGCGCAATGGTGGGTGCATGTTTAGCGATTGCACTTGATGAATTAACCCAGCATCAATTACATATCGCGGTAGTTGAGGCGGTAGCAACCGATGATCAGCAACACCCGGGCTATGATGCGCGCAGTATTGCACTATCGCATGGTTCGAGCCGCTTGTTAGACTCGATTCTACTGTGGCCTGCATTGGCAAAGGTTGCGACGGCAATCAAGCACATTCATGTGTCTGATCGTGGTCATGCTGGTATGGTTGAGTTATCCGCTCAGCAACTGGCCGTTGATGCTTTAGGTTATGTGATTGAATTGGCTGCTGCTGGTGAAATTTTTCATCACCAGTTAGTAACGCGTCCACAAATTGATCTGTTTTGTCCCGCAAAAGTTGAGCATATAGAACGTACTCAATCAGAGGCGTTAGTGCGGTTAAGCAATGGTAAACGGTTACGGACTAAATTAGTGGTAGCTGCTGATGGTGCGCTATCCCATTGTTGTGATTTGCTTCATATCGGTCGCAATGAACATGATTTTGAGCAAGTGGCGATCATTGCTAACGTTACTACCTCAGAGCCACATCAAGGCCAAGCATTTGAACGGTTTACTCACCATGGGCCGGTAGCATTATTGCCGATGTCTCAAGGGCGAAGTTCATTGGTATGGTGTGTTGAGCCGCAGCAACAAGCACGGATTATGGCATTATCTGATGCACAATTTTTAGCAGAATTACAAACTGTGTTTGGGTGGCGATTAGGCGCGTTGACTATGGTGGGTGAGCGTCATTGTTACCCATTAATATTACGCCAAGCGCAACGGCTAGTTTCACATCGAACTGCGGTGATTGGTAATGCTGCTCAAACCCTTCATCCTATTGCTGGCCAAGGTTTTAATCTTGGGCTTCGCGATGTGATGACGTTAGCTGAAGAAATAGCAGCAGGCGTTGCACGTGGGGCTGATATTGGTTTACCAACCGTATTGGGCCGTTATCGTGAGCGTCGGTTACCGGACCGACAAGCAACTGTTGCCATGACCGCTGGCTTGGTGGGCTTATTTGCCAATGATAATCCTGCGCTCATTGCTGGGCGTAATCTGGGCTTAATGACTATGAGCCTTTCTAATACACTTCAAGCACCGCTGTTACGCCGTGCGATGGGACAGGTAAAACGATAGCTATGATGCAAAATGTTGATATCGCCATTATCGGTGGTGGCATGGTCGGTTTAACGTTGGCTGCAGCGTTAGCCGATACTGAATTACGAGTGGCTGTGATTGAAGGTAAATTGCCTGATCCTGAGTTAGCTGCGTTACCTGACGTGCGAGTGTCAGCCTTAAGCCGTGCTAGCGAGCGAATATTACGTGGGGTTGGGGCTTGGAATGGTATCTGCGACCGTCGAATGAGTCCTTACAGTAAAATGGAGGTCTGGGAACAAGACAGTTTTGCACATATTGATTTTGATGCAGAGCGTTTAGCCCAACCTAATTTAGGCTATATTGTTGAAAACCGAGTGATTCAGTTAGCGTTACTGGATCAGGTCAGTAAGCAAGCCAATGTGAGCTTATTTGCACCTGATAAATGCCAGAATATCGCCTTTGGTGAAACAGAAGCTTGGATCACATTAGAATCAGGCAAAAACCTCACCGCTAAGTTAGTGGTTGGTGCTGATGGTGCTAATTCATGGTTGCGTCAACATGTTGATATTCCACTGACCCATTGGGATTACGGTCATAGTGCGTTGGTGGCTAATATTCGTTGTGATGAGCCTCACTTGCAGACCGCGCGGCAAATATTCCGTCCTGATGGTCCATTAGCTTTTC
Source organism: Photobacterium aquimaris (assembly GCF_002954455.1). Classification (GTDB taxonomy): domain Bacteria; phylum Pseudomonadota; class Gammaproteobacteria; order Enterobacterales; family Vibrionaceae; genus Photobacterium; species Photobacterium aquimaris. The sequence continues at coordinate 2,316,038 of NZ_MSCC01000001.1, read as the reverse complement.
TACCATTAGCACAACAAGATCTGTGCTCAATTGTATGGTCATTGCCGCCAGAACAAGCACTGCAACTTTGTGATGTCAGTGACGAGCAATTTAATCAACACTTAACTGCTGCGTTTGATCATCGTTTAGGCTTATGTCGTGTGGAAGGTCAACGCCAAGCCTTTCCACTTAAAATGCGTTACGCTCAAGATTTTGTACGCGAACGGGTGGCACTAGTCGGTGATGCAGCTCATACGATCCACCCATTGGCCGGCCAAGGGGTTAACCTTGGTTTATTGGATGCAGCAGCATTAGCGCAAGAAATTATTGCTTTATGGCAAGCAGATAAAGACATTGGTAAGCAAGCCAACTTGCGCCATTATGAGCGCTGGCGTAAAGCTGAAGCGGCTAAAATGATCACCGCTATGCAAGGTTTTAAGACTCTGTTTGATGGTGCTAATCCAGCCAAAAAACTGGTGCGCGATCTCGGCATGTTATTTGCCAATAAAGCGCCAGGTGTCAAAGATGAGTTTATGCGTCGCGCCTTAGGATTAAGTGGTGAATTGCCTGAATTAGCGCGTTATAAATAAAATCGATTTAGAATGCTTATTGAGTCATAAGTTATTAAACCGTAGCATTTTTTGTTGCGGTTTTTTTGTGTCTAAATGAAGCAAAAAAAATTATTTCACCTACAGTAAAATATAGAGTGATAGTTACCGATTTATAGTGAATTTAAAAAGGATATATGAATGAGCTATGTGCCCTCAGAATTAAAATTTACCCATACTCATGAATGGTTACGTGATGAGGGTGATGGTGTTTATACCGTTGGTATTAGCGATCATGCTCAAACATTATTGGGTGATATGGTGTTTATTGATTTGCCTGATACAGGAGCCGCTGTTGATGCTGGTGAAGAATGCGCTGTGATTGAATCAGTAAAAGCAGCATCAGATATTTATGCGCCGTGTACTGGAACAATTATCGCTATTAATGAAGAACTTGATGCGGCACCTGAGTGGGTAAATAGTGATCCTTACGGTGATGGATGGTTATTTCAAATTCGTATTGATGCAGACCAAGATACCGATGAATGGCTGGATGCTGAAGATTATCTCGATACGATTGCTGATGATGAATAGTGACGACAATTAAAGCCCACTCAATCAAGTGGGCTTTAGGCTGTTTACTGGGCTAATAATTTGGTGTTAATAACTATTGCCGTTGTCGACTACGTTCAGAGTCAATGTCATCTTTAGTAAATTTCACGTAGACGCTTAATTTCGAGGTTAACTTCGTTAACCGTATCATAATGATGCTGTTGCGCCTTAACTGGCACTAACAATATTCCCTTTTCAAAATGATAGCCCCCACGACCATCAATATAAATTCTTCCATTAAATATACGACTAACATGCTTGGCAATTAATTTAGGCAAGTAGCGTTTGAACATCCGCATAATACAGTTTAACTCCGACCGTCCTGGCGATTAACGGCATTAGTATACTAGAAATCAAATGACGTTTTTGTGACATTATCAGCGTAAATTTAACGATATTGTTAAATTGATAACGTATTCAACAGCTATAAACGTAATCTGTAGATTAATATCCTAAATTGCTGGTATTTTATAAATCATTAACCTTGTAGAAAGTTAGCTGTTTTCTGTGACGATAAAGACAAGATTGCCGATTTTTGACTGTGATTGTTTATATGTGGTGTTTTTTTAAACGTAAGGTGGTGCTGGTGGCATTCGTTATGGTGATAGCTTTGAAGGCTATTTCGATACTTTATGCTGCTGAATATTTTTTGAAGATTTAGTGGCAGTGCGATCTTCATTAGATGCTAAAAAATAATTTAGATCGTCATTTATGATCCTAGATCAAGGTATGGTTTTTGGCATATGCCAATAATGAGATAAATAAACCGAGATGATGATCATTATGGCACGTCCCAAAATTGTCAGAAAAATTGCCTGTCGTCCTGCTTATAGTTGCTTTAAACCCAACGGAGTACCAATGAAGCAATTACCACGATTAACCTTAGCGAGTGATGAACTTGAGGCATTAAGGCTAGTGGATATGCAAGGATTACAGCAACTGCAAGCGGCACAACAACTCGGTGTATCACGCCAAACCTTAGGAAATATTATTGCTCGTGGGCGCCATAAAGTTGCTCAAGCATTAGTGATGGGAATGGTATTAGAGTTAGCACCAGACAGCATACAGACTACCGAGGATTAATTTATGTTAATAGCAATTGCATTGACGCCACGAAATCAAATAGCAGGCCATTTTGGTAAAGCAGCCACGTTTGCTATCTATGATCAGCAAGGTCAACTGGTTGAGCGGATTGAAAACAGTGGTAGTCGTGAGTTGGGGTGCAAACATAAAAAAATATTGCAGCGCCAACTGGCAGCATTGAACGTAACTGAAATTGTATTGGGCAATATTGGCACCCGTTCTTTAGCGCGATTATTACAAGCTGGGTTTAGTGTCAGTCGTGTTGCACCACGAACAACATTAGTTGATTTTTTAGCCGGCGGCGTGATCAAAGAAGCGTTACTGACGGCTGATCAAGGGCGCGCTTGTAAACGTGAAAAAGGTGGTTGTGGCTGTGGTTGTGGCACTAAAAAAACAGCACCAGCAGTGGCTAAAGTCGGTATGTTTAGCCCGGTTGCGAATGGCCTTGGTAAAATTGGTGGTTTAAAACTATGACCACGTTTTTATTAACTTTAGGGATCTTTTGGGCCGTTATTGCAGCAATGGCAATTGGATGGTTTGTAAAGCGTCAAACAATCAGTGGCAGCTGTGGCGGTTTAGCCAATGTTGGTGTTAATAAAGAGTGTAATTGTGATGAGCCTTGCGATGAACACAAACTTTATCAAATCCAAGAACCGAGTAGCCACGCGCATTAATAGCATTAATATCACTGAGTAATCATTGGCAGGGCATTGTTGCTCTGCCAGGATAATTAACGGCTAGATCGAAGTTGTTTAACATGAGTGATCACCGTATTGGCAACGATATGGCGTAGCCATTGGTTGCGGGGGTGATTACTGTTGCGATGGAGCCATAATAATCGAATATCAAAATCAGCTATCGCAACAGGCGGTGGGCATTGCGTTAACTGGTCATTAAAAATATCCAGTTGTGCCATCAAGCGCGATACCACACAAACTAAATCGCGACCGCTTAACAAATGCCGAATAGTGAGAAAGTTATGCGATCCGACTGCCACTTGACGTTGAAATCCTTGCTGGTGTAATTGAGTATCAACTTGGGTGGTGAGCTTACCATCAGGGCTTACCAGCGCATGAGGATGAAGGCGATATTGTTCGAGACTGACTTGGTCATTAAGACCTGTTGCCTGTTGATCATAAAGGCAAACATGATCTTCGGTATATAAATACTGATGTTCAATATCCTTGCCCATATCTGTCATTGAACCAATAACCACATCAATGCGATGCTGATTAAAATCAGTGTGATAACTATGACGATCGACATTAAAAAAACTTAGTTGGCATTGTGGCGCTTGGTGGTGAATTGCATCATACAGTGCTGGGGCAAATAATAATTCGGCGTAATCGGTTAAGCCTATCCTAAAAGTGCCACAGAAATCAGCGGGTACAAACACACTTGGTCGCAGTAGTTCGTTAGTAATCAATGCTAAAATGGTATCGACGGTTGAGGCATGCTCTAACGCGGTTTGGGTTGGTAACATTTGGTGGCCATGACGCTCAAACAAAGGGTCATTTAATAAACTACGTAGTCGCGATAAGTTATGGCTCATTGCCGACTGACCAATGGCAAGTTTATTGGCCGCTTTAGTCACGCTGCGGGTTTCCATTAATGCAGAAAAAGCAATTAATAAATTTAGATCAACCCCGCGCCAATTAATATCGTGATGATAATTTGTCATCAACAGTTCCTTTATGTTCAATCAAGCGGCATTGTGATTAATGCCGCTGATGTTATCGCTGATGATTAATTAGAGCTGATCTCGGCAGATATCAGCGAGCATGGGATCGCATAAGATCAATAAATCATCGGTGGCGATCTCAATCCCAGCCATGCGATCACCACTACTGATATTCACTTTTTCTATTGCCGCAATCGCATTATCAAACACGATCACCAATGGCCGCTTTAAGCCGAGCGGAGCAACCGTACCGATAACTAAACCGGTGACTTTTTCAACTTCGGTCGCATCCGCGCAAGTCATGCGCTGGCAACCTAATAATGCGCGTACTTTTTTAGGATCGACCGCTTGTGGACCCGGTACACATGCCAGTACATGAAACCCCGACATGTCTTTGAGCAAGATGGATTTAACCATATGCTGTGGATCAACCCCGCGTTCAGCTGCCGCCTCGGCAATGGTTTTAGCCGGCTTGGTGTGCGGCAGTAAACGGTAATCAACCCCTTCGCTAATCAATAGCTGAGTGACGGACGTATTAATTGAATTATTCTGCATTGACATCGTACGGTAGGTCGAGTTTGTGCCATAGCGCATCTGGCGCAGTTGCGAAACGGAATTGACTATCAGCATCAAGATCATTAGGTAATACCACCAGTGCCAATGCATGATTGTCACTGTAGTGATAACCACAGATCACGGTGCCACCTTTACGCCAATTTTCACCGACACTACGCTCTAATCCATCACCTGGTTGTGGGCATTGTGTTGCTGCGCCAGCAACGATATACATCGCACGTTTATTAATACCACGGTATTTAGCCCGCGCGACGGTTTCTTGGCCGGTATAGCAACCTTTTTTAAAGCTAATACCATCGACCGCTTGTAAGTTTACTGCTTGAGGAATGAATTCAAGTTCGGTGGCACTATCAATACGTGGCATCGCCGCTTGAATGTCATATAAGTTCCACAGTTCGGTGGTTGTTAAAGTTGCTGTTGGTGCCAAGGTGGTAATTACACTGTCAGCTTGTTCTGCGGTGGTGATAATTAACCAACGCGCGTTATCAACTTTTACTGCCGTAGCTGTGTCGTTATAACGTACATCAGCATCGCCACTGAAATGATGATCAATGGTTGCTTGAGCCTGCGCCCCTGCGAGCCCTAAAATAACCGCCGTAGTTTGAGTGATCTCTGTTTTAGAAAAGACCGCATATTTTTTTAGTTCAGGCAGTTGGGTTGCCATCACACTTTGACGTTGTAGTAAGCCGTAACCATTTTGGTAATGGAAAACGCGCAGGATAGTACGTAATTTTCCTTTGGCATCACAGTGACCAGCAAAGGTTGATTTATCGGCTGTTAATGACACTACATCACAGGTTAATTGACCTTGTAAGTAGGATTTACTGTCTGGGCCAACAAGTGTCACCATGCCCCAATCGCTAAGGTTGATCATTGCTAAATCAGGTAAAGAATCGGTGCTAGTTAATGCTAGTGGGGTGAAAGAGTGCTGAGTTGACCAAGTGTTCATAATGGTATCCACAAATGCTGTAATGATGATGCTATGTTATACCAACTGAACAAAATAATTAACCGTGGTAACACGATGGGTTAATTGACTGTTTTTACTGGTCGTCATTATGGTGGGCTAGGTCTCATCTTGAATGATTGCTTGTGTTGGCGCATGGTCGTTATTGAGTACGACTGGTACTATATTTATCATGGAAATACGCCAAGTATTCAATTATCAGTGAGCCAATAGGCAAGCACATAGAGGTTATGTATGTTAGTTGCAGAAGAGAGAGCCCGCGTTAAATGGGCATGTCGTCGTGGCATGTTAGAGTTAGACGTGTTGGTGATGCCATTTTTTGAAGAATGTTTTGATGATCTATCAGAGCAGCAGCAACGTGATTTTATTTCTCTATTAACCTGTGATGATCCTGATTTATTTAAATGGATGATGCAACATGGCCGTAGTGACAATCCTGCTCATGCGATGATGGTCGATAAGATTGTTGCCCACAACAACAGCAAGCTACGTTGATCTAACGCTTCACTTATCCCCGTGCCTGCACACTGCACTGAGTCGATGTTACTTTGGTGCAGTGCTATTAATGTTTGTTGTTCCACCGGTTTTTTGGCCGCTGAGTTATTTTTTTGCCGAAATGTTAGTGTTTGAATGGCAAAGGATATATCACCATTATTTGCGTCAGCAAGGCCCATTACGGCTGTATAGTGATGGCCATCTGCGGTGGTGTGATCAAGCAGGTAAAATTGTAGCGGTGAAAGTGGTCAGCCGTTGGCTAGTGATATTGTCGATAGCACATCAGCGTAATCAATGGCTGATTATCTGCTGTGACAGTTGTGATACTGCAAGTTATCGGCTCTTAAAAATGTCGCTACATTTAGGACTATTAAAGCCTGCAGCCGCAGACAATAACGATGATGCTAACGAGCATTAGTATCATCGTATGGTTGAGTTATTACTTATTTAAGTGCGGTTAGTAATTACTTGGCACTAAAACAGTGGCGGTTGCTTGCTGGTCAAGTTCAGGATAATCAAGGGTATAGTGTAATCCTCGACTTTCTTTTCGTTCCATTGCACAACGTACTATCAGCTCTGCAACTTGTAATAAATTACGCAGTTCCAAAAGATTATTTGAAACACGGAAATGACAGTAATACTCATCAATTTCGTGTTTAAGCAATTCAATGCGATTCATTGCCCGCTCTAAACGTTTAGTTGAACGTACAATACCAACGTAATCCCACATAAATAATCGTAATTCATGCCAGTTATGTTGAATCACCACTTCTTCATCAGAATTAGTTACTTTACTGTCATCCCAAAATGGCAATTGTTGTGGCTGTAAGATGGTCTTAAATTGGTGCTCAATATCTTGTGACGCTGACCATGCATAGACTACGCACTCAAGTAATGAATTAGATGCCATGCGATTGGCTCCATGAAGGCCGGTGTAGCTGACTTCACCAATAGCATATAACCCTTCAATATCGGTTTTACCTGATTTATCTACCACCACGCCGCCACAGGTATAATGTGCAGCAGGAACAATTGGAATCATATCTTGGGTGATATCAATCCCGTAACCTTGCAGTTTTTCAGCAATGGTTGGAAAGTGGCTTTTAACAAAATCGGCTGGCTTATGGCTAATATCAAGATACATACAATCAGCACCTAAGCGCTTCATTTCGTAATCGATCGCACGTGCAACCACATCACGAGGAGCCAGTTCTGCGCGCTCATCAAAATCGAGCATAAAACGGCTGCCGTCAGGACGACGTAAATACGCACCTTCTCCGCGTAGAGCTTCACTTAATAAAAACGTTTGTGCTTTGGGGTGGAATAGACAAGTAGGATGAAATTGATTAAATTCAAGGTTAGCAACACGACAACCTGCACGCCATGCCATCGCAATACCATCGCCCGATGACACATCAGGGTTGGAGGTGTATTGATAGACTTTTGATGCACCTCCAGTGGCTAATACCACAAATTTGGCTGCAAGAGTTTCAACACATTCTTTGTCGCGGTTCCAGACATAAGCCCCTAAAGCACGATTGGTGTCAGCTTGCGGATTGATTTTTTTCTCGGTGATTAAATCAAGCGCATTATGGCGTTCAAGAATGGTGATATTAGGATGATTACGGGCTTGTTCTTGAAGTGAGGTTTGCATCGCCATGCCAGTGGCATCTGCAGCATGAAGAATGCGACGATGACTATGGCCACCTTCTAAGGTCAGATGGTAGCGAGGGTCGTCGTCAGTATAGGATTCTTCACGATCAAAAGGTACACCGCCATCAATTAACCATTGCACGCATTGCTTGGCGTTTTCAGCGATAAACTGCACCACATTCTGGTCACAAAGATGAGCTCCAGCAATTAACGTATCTTCAACATGGGATGCAATACTGTCAGACTCATCAAAAACGGCGGCAATGCCTCCCTGAGCATAATAAGTTGCGCCTTCACTAAGGGGACCTTTACATAAAATAGTCACTTTTCCTAGGTGGGCTAAATGCAGTGCCAGTGATAACCCTGCAGCGCCACTACCAATGACTAAAATGTCGCTATCGTGTTGATGAGGCTGGTTCATAATGATTGCATGTCCATGTGATAATCTTATTTCATGCTATCAAATTTGTTATAAAAAGACATATTTGTTTGGGATTGGTAAACTAAATATTATTAATATACGGTGCATTAGCTATGTTATTGTTAACTGTTAGTGCACTAACCGCTTCATACCATTGTGATTATTTTGCTTTTTTCAGTCACAGATCCTCGTCAGTATGATTATTTCAGGTAAAATGACAGCAGTTATTCTTTCTATCTTGATTTCGTTATCAGTCATAAACAAGCATTAACGAAAGGGTAAATTATTTTATTGGCGGTGGAACTTTGCCATTATCCATCGGTCTTATGTAGTGCTCATGCTTATAAATATTTCATAAATCAGTGTTTTATTTACGGTGAGACTAACGCTTATATTGGCAGGATAATCTAAATAAACCGTTGTGTATCAATACCGAATCGATACCATTATTGGTCTATGTCGTCGTGAGATGAATGCAATATTACTAAACAGTTAGACATGGGAGTAAACGCTCGAATGAGCGAGCAGCAAACTGATCAGGTACTAATTGAGCGAGTACAGCGGGGAGATAAGCAAGCATTCAACCTTTTGGTTATTAAATACCAGAATAAAGTTTGTAACCTTGTTTCACGTTATGTTAGCAATTCTGGTGATGTGCCAGATGTCGCTCAAGAAGCGTTTATTAAAGCTTATCGCGCCTTACCAACATTTCGTGGTGAAAGTGCTTTTTATACATGGCTTTACCGTATCGCTGTTAATACAGCAAAAAATTATTTAGTTGCTCAGGGGCGTCGTCCGCCAGCATCCGATGTTGATGCTGAAGATGCGGAATATTATGAAAATGGAAATGCGCTTAAAGAAATATCGAACCCTGAGAACCAAATGTTGTCTGAAGAACTGAAGCGAGTTGTTTTTAGTACGATTGAATCACTACCTGATGATCTTAAAACAGCGATCTCATTGCGTGAACTGGATGGTCTAAGCTATGAAGAAATCGCTGAAATAATGGGATGTCCTGTAGGTACAGTTCGCTCACGTATATTCCGTGCACGAGAGACAGTTGAAAAACGTATTCGTCCTCTTATGCAACAATAATAATGTTGCACCAAACGGTGGAAAAAATGGCTGATAAAGAAAAAATTTCGGCATTGCTTGATGGCGAAGACTTGGATCAGAGTATTATCAATGCGCTGACCGTTGACAAAAATAGCGAGCAAAGCTGGCATGATTTCAACCTCATTGGTGATGTCATGCGTGGTGATGTGCCGCAATGCAAACAATGGAATATTGCAGAAAATGTCGCGTTAGCGCTAGAAGCTGAACCAGCCCATACCGGGGCTGTGGTTACTAATGTTGAGGCTGTTGTTGAGCCGATTATTATTCAAGAACAACCGACCCCATTTAAAGCGAAGCGGACATTACCCGCTTGGCTATCCCAGTTTGGTCAGGTTGCGATGGCAGCATGTGTATCATTAGCGGTGATTGTTGGTGTTCAACAATATGATGGTAATGGTAGCAACCTTACGACAACAGTTAGTAACAATGATGTGCCGGTATTACAAACGATTCCATTTACAGGTAAAGCTGAACCTGTGAGCTTAAATACTAATATGGTAGATAATAATCAGACGCCGTCTGAATCACAGTTAATGGAACAACGACGTCGAATAAATTCGATGTTACAAGATTATGAATTGCAACTTCGGTTTAACGCCGAAGACGGCAGTATCGATAATTCACGATTACATACTAATAATTCTGTGGCGGATTAATGAAAAAAATTCTGGTCGGTGCACTTGCATTGGTCAGCCTATTATTGCCACTCCAAGCCTCTGCTGAAGCGGTTAAACCTTCAACAGAGGCTTTGTTGCATCAAATGGGCCAAGCCAGTCGAGATCTTAGTTATGAGATGTCTTACATTTGGGTAAAGAAAAATAGCATTGATACCTTGCGTTATCGACATGCACTAGAGAATGGTCAAAGTTATGCGCATTTGTTGTTCCTCAGTGGTCCGCCACAAGAGGTGATTCAACGTGGTGATGAAGTCAGTTATTTTGAGCCTGGACTTGATCCTTTTACGATTAAAAGTAATAAGATGGTCGCGCCAATATTGCCATTAATGAAGGCTAATATAGATAATCTGGCTCATTTTTACGATTTCATTGCCATGGGTCGAGCACGTGAAGCGGGTGTCGCCTGTGATGTTGTTCGTATCGCACCTAAAGATGGCAATCGTTATTCTTACTTATTGTGGATAGATCAAGCGACTCACTTGGTGATGCGCGCTGATTTACTCGATCGCGATGGTGATTTATTAGAGCAATTTCGCGTGGTTTCTTTTGCGGTGAATCCTAAAGTTGCTGAAATGCTGAGTAAGCTTGATCAAGTTAAATTGCCAGCCGTGGTACAATTACCGCAACAACCGCAGAAAAAACTGCAATGGAGTGTTAATTGGTTACCAAATGGCTTTACATTAATTGCAGGTAATCGTCATCGACTGTTACTGACAGAGCGCGCCGTTGAAAGTCGCATGTACAGTGACGGTTTGTTTAGTTTTTCTGTTTATGTTTCAGATGCTGATAATTTTGTCGGTCGTGGGCAATTGGTTCGTCAAGGACGGCGGACATTAATCACTCGCGTCGATGGCAATAAAGAAATTACAGTGGTGGGTGATATTCCACCACAAACAGCACGACAAATTGCAGAAAGCGTAACCTTTGATAAAATTAAACCAGAGGTTACCCCTACGAGTAAATAATCATGATGAGAACATTAGCGACAGTGGTCGCTGTTGATAGTGGCCATATAACGGTAAGTTGTCAGCAACAAACCAGTTGTGGTCATTGTGCTTCACGCGATAGCTGCGGTACGGGAATTGTCAGTAAAGCAATGCCGGGGCGTTCTCATCTGATTACTATCGACACCAATGAAAAAATAACACTTGGACAAGTGGTTGAAATTGGTTTGTCGGAGCGTAGTATGCTCAGTTCAGCGTTGTTGGTTTATATGCTGCCATTACTATTTTTAGTCGGTGGTAGCCTACTTGGTCAGTATCTATTTGTTGATCTAGCGTCCAGTAATCAGCTCGGTGTTATTGTATCAGCCGCGGTTGCTACTACTGTCGGATTACTGATTGCGAGGCATTATGCTAAGCGATTAGATGGGGATGCAGCCTATAAACCAAGCCTTATTCGAGTGCTAGGGTTACCAATTTCAGCAGATAAGCTGATAAATGCCGCATCGAAAGATAGCGAGTAGCGTTTAAATTCGGTAGAATCCGTCAACTTGATCTTAAGATCCCATTCATTTTAATCACGAGCAGTCACGCCATTCATGAAGCACATTCGTAACTTTTCGATTATCGCACATATCGACCATGGTAAGTCGACCTTATCCGACCGTCTAATTCAAGTCTGTGGCGGCCTTTCTGATCGAGAAATGGCTGCGCAGGTTTTAGATTCAATGGATCTTGAACGCGAACGCGGTATCACCATTAAAGCCCAGAGCGTGACGCTCGATTACACGGCTAAAGATGGTGTAACTTATCAATTAAACTTTATCGACACCCCAGGACACGTTGACTTCTCGTATGAAGTATCGCGTTCACTTGCAGCCTGTGAAGGTGCATTGCTGGTGGTTGATGCGGGCCAGGGCGTAGAAGCTCAGACTTTAGCAAACTGTTACACCGCCATGGAAATGGACTTAGAAGTAGTGCCGATTTTAAATAAAATCGACCTGCCTGCAGCCGATCCTGAGCGTGTAGCTGAAGAAATTGAAGACATCGTTGGTATTGATGCTATTGATGCTGTGCGTTGTTCAGCAAAAACGGGTGTTGGTGTTGACGAAGTTTTAGAAAAAATCGTTGAAGCGATTCCAGCACCTGAAGGTGATCCGGATGCGCCACTACAAGCACTGATTATCGACTCATGGTTTGATAACTACTTAGGTGTTGTTTCTTTAGTTCGTATCAAGAATGGTAAACTAAAGAAAAATGACAAGATCAAAGTAATGACCACCGGTCAGATTTGGGGTGTGGACCGTATTGGTATTTTCACACCGAAGCAAATTGACACCACTGAGCTAAATACTGGCGAAGTTGGTTGGGTTGTTTGTGGTATTAAAGATATTTTAGGCGCACCAGTTGGTGATACTTTAACGTTAGCGAAAGGCGGTTGTGAAGCTGCATTACCTGGCTTTAAAAAAGTAAAACCGCAGGTTTATGCAGGTTTGTTCCCAGTGTCATCTGATGATTACGAGAACTTCCGAGATGCATTAGGTAAATTAAGCCTAAACGACGCGTCATTGTTTTATGAGCCAGAAAGCTCGTCTGCACTTGGTTTCGGTTTCCGCTGTGGTTTCTTGGGTATGCTCCATATGGAGATTATTCAAGAACGTCTAGAGCGTGAATATGATCTGAACTTAATTACTACTGCGCCAACGGTAGTCTATGAAGTGAAGAAAAATGACGGTACGATACTTTATGTAGATAGTCCTGCTAAATTACCGGCTGTAAACGATATTGATGTTGTCGGTGAGCCAATTGCGCGTTGTAATATTTTGGTACCAAGCGAATACTTAGGTAACGTAATTACTCTATGTATTGAAAAGCGTGGTATGCAGGTTGATATGGTTTATCACGGTAATCAAGTCGCACTGACGTATGATATTCCGATGTCAGAAGTGGTACTGGATTTCTTTGACCGTTTGAAATCAACCTCGCGTGGCTATGCATCGCTAGATTATAATTTCCAACGTTACCAAGAATCAGACATGGTACGCGTGGATATTCTGCTTAATGGTGAGCGTGTTGACGCCTTAGCAATCATTACTCACAAAGAAAACTCACAGACTCGTGGTCGTGATGTTGTTGAGAAAATGAAAGAATTTATTCCTCGTCAAATGTTTGATATTGCAATTCAAGCAGCTATTGGCGGTCATATCATTGCACGTTCAACCGTGAAGCAATTACGTAAAAACGTAATCGCGAAATGTTATGGTGGCGATATTAGCCGTAAGAAGAAGCTATTACAGAAACAAAAAGACGGTAAGAAACGTATGAAGCAGATTGGTAATGTTGAATTACCACAAGAAGCTTTCTTAGCGATTCTTCATGTGGGCAAAGATAAGTAGTAAGCTTTCTTTGTTTATAACAGTCTAGATATGATTAGAAAGTGCTTATTTAATCTGTTAAATAGCACTTTCTTTTACTTAGGCGTTTTAATTAGAGTCAATCAGCTAACGATTACGATTAGTTGTATTAAACCTAAGGAATAACATGGCAAATACATTTTCAATAATATTGGTCTTAGCGACAATTTTTACCGGTATTATTTGGGCTCTAGATAAGTTTTTATGGGCACCAAAACGACAATTAAAAATTGCAGCTGCAGCAGAAAATGCTGGTGGCCAAGTTGATGCAGAGGTACTTGCACGTGTTGCTCCTCAACCGAGTTGGGTTGAATCAGCAAGTTCAATGTTCCCTGTAATTGCATTGATCATGATATTCCGTTCATTTATTTATGAACCATTTCAAATTCCGTCAAAATCAATGCTACCAACCCTGTATGTTGGTGATTTCATTCTCGTTCAAAAGTTTGCCTATGGACTTCGAGATCCTGTTTTTGACCATAAATTTTTAAACACTGGTGAGCCTAAACGTGGTGATGTGATTGTATTCCGTTACCCGCCAAATCCAAAAATTGATTACATTAAACGTGTAGTAGGTTTACCTGGTGATATGATTCGTTACAGCGCTGACAAAAAATTATGCATTCAGCCTCAAGGCACTTCTGTTTGTAAGCCTGTTAAATTAACTGATATGAAAGACAGCGACTTTACTCAAGGTATGGCGCGTCTAATTGAGTTTAATGAACATCTTGGTGATGTGAATCATCATATTTTGATCAACCCATTGCGACGTGATAACCGTATGGCTTACGTACCTCGCCCAGGGATCGGTGAGTGGGTTGTTCCAAAAGGTGAGTATTTTGTTATGGGTGACAACCGTGACAATAGTGCTGATAGTCGTTACTGGGGGTTTGTACCAGAAGCGAATTTAGTCGGCAAGGCGGTAGCTATTTGGATGAGCTTTGATTTCGATCGCAAGCCTGATAGTTTACTTCCATCTTGGATCCCTACCGGCGTACGTTTTGATCGTATCGGTAGCATTAAATAATCGAGAGAAAATGACAACTCCAGCGAATAGGCTTCAGCGCAAGCTGGGCTACCAATTTAACAATTGTGAGTTGATGACATTAGCACTGACACACCGCAGTGCTAATGGCACCCACAATGAGCGCCTAGAATTTCTAGGCGATTCTATTTTAAGTTTTGTTGTTGCTGATGACTTATATCACCGTTTTCCTACTGTGGATGAAGGTGATATGAGCCGAATGCGTGCAACACTAGTCCGTGGTAAGACATTGGCAGAGCTAGGACGTGAGTTCGAGCTAGGCGACTACTTACTATTAGGTCCAGGTGAACTGAAAAGTGGCGGTTTCCGTCGTGATTCAATTCTGGCTGACTGTGTTGAAGCAATCATTGGCGCGGTTTATCTAGATAGTGATGTTGAGACTGTGCGTCAAGTCGTATTGGCTTGGTATAAATCACGTCTTGATACAATTGAACCTGGCATCAACCAAAAAGATCCTAAAACACGCTTGCAAGAGTGTCTTCAAGGTCGCCGTTTACCATTACCGTCGTATACTGTAATTAAGGTACAAGGTGAAGCTCATAACCAAGAATTCACCGTACAGTGTGATGTTTCAGGTATGGATGAACCTGTTATCGGTAAAGGCGGCAGTCGGCGCAAGGCAGAGCAGGCAGCAGCAGAAATTGCACTTAACCAGTTGGAATCATGACAGATAAACAACATTGTGGCTTTATTGCCATTGTTGGTCGACCGAATGTCGGTAAATCAACCTTGCTTAACCGTTTAGTGGGACAGAAGCTATCTATAACTTCTCGTAAACCACAAACCACGCGCCACCGCATTATGGGGGTAGACACACGTGACGGCTATCAAGCGGTTTATGTGGACACACCTGGATTGCACATTGAAGAAAAGCGTGTGATTAACCGTTTAATGAACCGCGCTGCAAGCAGTTCATTAACTGATGTCGAATTAGTGTTATTTCTTGTTGATGGCACTGTGTGGACTGCTGATGATGAGATGGTACTGAATAAGCTTATTAAAAGTGAGCTACCAACAGTATTGTTGATCAACAAAGTCGACAACATTAAAGAAAAGCATGAGTTATTTCCGCATTTGCAGGAACTAGCGAACAAAATGCCATTTGTTGATGTGGTGCCTATTTCTGCAAAGAAAGGTACTAACGTTGATACCATTGAAAAAATTGTTCGTGAACATTTACCTGAATGTGATTACTACTTCCCTGAAGAGTATGTAACGGATCGTTCACAACGCTTTATGGCGTCAGAAATTATTCGTGAAAAACTAATGCGCTTTACAGGTGAAGAATTACCGTATTCAGTGACAGTTGAAATCGAGCGTTTTGATTTTAACCCTGAAACCAACGGTTTTGATATCAACGGTTTGATTCTGGTTGAACGTAAAGGCCAGAAGAAAATGGTGATCGGTAAAGGCGGCGATAAAATCAAAGTCATTGGCCGTGAAGCCCGTTTAGATATGGAAGACCTATTTGAACGTAAAGTGTATTTAGAACTTTGGGTTAAAGTGAAATCAGGTTGGGCAGATGACGAACGTGCACTGCGCAGCTTAGGTTACATTGACGATCTATAAGGAACATAATGGAGGGCCTACAGCGTTGTTTCGTCCTTCATTATCGCCATTATAGTGAGACGAGCCTGATCCTTGATGTGTTTAGCGAGGATCATGGCCGTCTTACCCTACTTGCAAAAGGAGCGCGTCGTAAGCGTTCTAACCTCAAAGGAACCTTGCAGCCTTTCACGCCATTGTTTATGAAATGGAGTGGTAAAGGGAGCATGCCTGTTCTCACTCATGCTGAGCCGATCAGTATTGGGCTGCCGTTGCGCAGCTATATTTTATATTCCGCGATGTACGTTAATGAAGTGTTAGCGCGAGTATTAGAAAACCATACCCCTTATCCGGTGTTGTTTCTTGATTATTTGAATGTGTTGCGTGAGCTTGCACAAGCTAATAATCCAGAGCCCGCATTGCGTCGTTTTGAACTCGCCTTATTACATCATCTTGGTTACGGTATCGATTTTTTGCATTGTGCCGGCAGTGGGTTTGCGGTCGACGATCATATGACCTATAACTACCGCGAACAATTAGGATTTATTGCCTCAATAAAAATCAGCCAATTGACTTTTCGTGGTAATGAATTGAAAGCCATTGCTGCTCGATGTTTTGAAACCCCTGAACAACTTCGAGCTGCGAAACGCTTTACACGCATAGCCTTAAAGCCGTATCTTGGTTCAAAACCACTAAAAAGTCGGGAATTATTTATTCCTAGAGCAAGGAGCATCGGAAAATGAGTAACATTCTACTGGGTGTCAATATTGATCATATTGCAACATTACGTAATGCCCGTGGCACACGATACCCTGATCCTGTTCATGCTGCAGAAGTCGCAGAGCGTGCAGGTGCAGATGGTATTACGGTGCATTTACGTGAAGATCGTCGCCATATCAATGATCGTGACGTACGAATCTTACGCGAAACATTACAAACACGCATGAATCTAGAAATGGCCGTTACCGATGAAATGGTGGCGATTGCTTTAGAGACTCAACCTGAATATGTATGTTTAGTGCCAGAGAAGCGTGCTGAATTGACGACCGAAGGTGGCTTAGATGTTGCTGGGCAATGTGAAAAAATTACCGCAGCAACCACAGCATTAGCCGCTGTAGGGATTAAAGTGTCATTGTTTATTGATGCCGATAAACGCCAAATTGATGCAGCACTTGCAACTGGTGCACCATTTATTGAATTACATACTGGCCATTATGCCGATGCAACCACTGAAGAACAACAAGCTGCTGAGCTTGAAAAAATAGCAGTTGCTGCGACTTATGCGGCGAGTTTAGGCATTAAAGTTAATGCAGGCCACGGCTTAACCTACCATAATGTTAAAGCTATCGCCGCGTTACCTGAGCTGTATGAACTCAATATTGGTCATTCTATAATGGGACGAGCAATGTTTGATGGCCTTGAAAAAGCGGTTGCTGATATGCGTCTCTTGATGCAGGAAGCGCGTGGCTAATGGCAATTCTAGGTTTAGGGACTGATATTGTTGAAATCGAGCGGATTGAAAAAGTCCTTTCTCGTAGCGGTGATGGTTTTGCTGAACGGGTGTTATCAGCCTCTGAACTTGAACAATATTACCGGTTAAAGTTACGCGCCCGTTTTGTAGCAAAGCGCTTTGCTGTTAAAGAAGCAGCATCTAAAGCCTTGGGTACAGGTATTGCTTGCGGCGTTTCTTTTCAAGATTTTAGTGTCAGTAATGATGAACGTGGTAAGCCGATGGTGACTTTTTCAGGTCAAGCATTAGTGTTGTTAACAGCAATGGGAGGCCAACATGTGCACCTGACGATTGCTGATGAACGGCGTTATGCTGTCGCAACAGTTATTATTGAGCGTTAAGCTAAAGTTAATCGCGGTAATAAAAAAACGCTAGCTGATAAAGCTAGCGTTTTTTATAACTTTTATAACGATGGTGTGGTGCCACTATGTTGTATTAATCAGCAATAGATTAACGGCGGTATTGCTTTGAAGCTTTAACCACATTATCCATTTCATCGATCAACTCAAGCAATTCAGGCTCAATATCTTCCATGATGGCATTGGCTTTTAATTCGCTCTCAATAGTATGGCAGAGATATTTTAGCCGTGGTACGCCACTGTAAGCACAACTACCATGCAATTTATGGATTGATGGCCGCAGTTCAACAGCTTTTCCGTCCAGTGCTTCATTGACCAGTAATTCGACCTCTGGCATGTAATCAAGCAACATCTGTAACATATCTCGCGCCAGATCTTGTTTGCCTGCCGCTTGTTTTAGTGCCAGTGACCAATCAAAACTAATGCTATTATCGATAGCTTGTGGCGCAGCTAACGGGGGTTGATCCGCTTTACTAGCGACGGGAGCGATGAGCGGTGTGCCTGAATGGTGACTTGGCGTGATCCACTTCGCTAGAATCTGTTGCAAAATATGCTCTTCAATTGGCTTGGTGAGGTAATCATCCATACCTGCATCAATTAACCGCTCGCGCTCTCCAGCCATAGCATGAGCCGTAACCGCGATAATTGGCGTGGTATGGTTAAGCTGAGTTTTATGAATTTCTTGGCAAGCAGTCACGCCGTCCATTTCTGGCATTTGAATATCCATAAAGATCAGATCAAACGCTTTTTGATGGGCATACTCAACCGCTTTTTTACCACCCGTTGCGGTAATTACCGTTTCAACACGCTCACCCAGCAAGGCTGAAATTAGTTTTAAGTTAGCAGGGTTATCATCTACAGCCATCACCGTTAATGGTTGCACGGGTTCTTGTGGTGGCGCAAACACCGCTAATTCTGGTTCGTTATTTTCATCATTGTTATCACACAGCGCTTCAAATAATTTTCGTGATGCGATCGGTTTGCCAAGGCAGAGTTCGACTCCGGTATTGGTGAGTTTTTCAGACAGAGCTAGCTCGGTAGTGGGTAAGCACACCAGTACCTTGTCGGCGATTTGTTCGGCTTTGAAGACATGATCAAACAGTACTGCCGATGGTGGCTGCTCACTTGGCGATAAACACAATAATGCAAAGTCATGATGCTCAACGTCATCAGGCATGGTTGAGCGGTAAGTAACATGAACACCGGCGTTAATTAGTCGCTGCTGCACTACTGAAGCTGCCTGCATATTAGGTTCGATCAGTAATAACTTTTTACCTATTAGTGATGAAGTATCAATTAATTGTGATACTGGTAAATCGGTTTTATGCATACGAATGCTAAACCAGAAGGTTGAACCTTGATGGAGACGACTGGTTAAGCTGACTTGGCCACCCATTTGACTGACTAGTTTCTGAGTGATCACCAAGCCTAAACCTGTGCCGCCATAACGACGTGAGATGCTGGCATCAGCCTGACTAAAGGCTTGGAATAATTGTGCTTGTTGGCGCTCTGAAATACCAATACCGGTATCACGCACCATAAATTGCAGTTCAATATTATTGTCATGCTCAGATTTAAGCTCAACTGAGACATCAATATTGCCGGTTTCAGTAAATTTAACAGCATTACCAATTAAGTTGGTGACAACTTGTTGAATACGCAGTGGATCACCAATTAGGCCTGGTGGAATACGGGTATCGATTTTAAGGGTTAATTCTAAGCCTTTTTCATGCGCACTTGGTGCTAATAAGCGCATTACATCATCAAGGGCGTCAGTGAAATCAAATGGAATATTTTCCAATAATAATTTGCCGGCTTCCAGTTTTGAGAAATCCAAAATATCATTGATGATGGTAAGGAGGTTATTGGCTGAATTCTCAATCGTTAACAGATAATCTTGCTGATTGGTATTAAGCTTGGTTTTGAGCATTTGGCGAGTAAAGCCAATCACACCATTGAGAGGGGTACGTAATTCGTGCGACATATTAGCCAAGAATTCAGATTTGACCCGTGCTGCTTCTTGAGCGCGTTTTTTTGCGATATCTAACTCGACGTTTTGAATTTCAAGTTGCTCTAAGGTTTCGCGCAAATCAGACGTCGCCTGATCAATACTTTGCTGCATTTCAATATGGTATTCCGAGAGCGAGATTGCCATCGCATTGATACCGTTTTTAAGGGTATCAAGTTCACCCAATAATTGGCCTTCGATACGAATATCAAGATGTCCGCGGCGAATTCTATCAACCACACTGATCATATGAGAAATTGGGCGAGTAACATCCTGCATTAATCGATATGCAAACAGCGACGATAAACTTAAGCCAAGTAAGAGCACCATTAAGGCGGTAAACACTTCTTGATATTGTTGTAATCGTAATGAGCTTAAATCGAGCTCTATGGCAATATAGCCCAGAGGTTTCCCTAATGAGCTAACACCTGTATTGGTTCCAAATTGGCCTTCGGTCAAAATAGGGGTGCGTAAAATAAGGGTATTATCGTTGAGCTGGGTATCTAACAATCGCGGAATGGGCTTATCATCGGGATACATAAATGAGGCAAAATTGCGATGAAAGTTAGAGGTCGCAAATATTTTATTGTGATCGGTAAATACAGCAATGCTACGAATAATATCGGAATGCTTGCGATGGGTATAACCAATCAAACGTCGAATAGCCTCGCGATTTTTTTCGGTCATACCATATTCTGCCGAAATTGCTAACGGCTCAATGATACTTGTTCCGGTCGAAATCAATTGATGTTCGAGATCTTGATAGCGGTTCATGGTGAAAAAAGCGCTTAATAACAAGCCGATTATCAGTGTAGGTGCTAATGTCAGGGTAAAGACCCTGGCACGAAGTCCATATTTGGTCATGGTTCTCTTAATTACAAGCAAGCGATTCTGTGGGAGAATTAGTACCTATCTATATTCCTTGTTTAATTAAACATAGGACTATGCAACAAATACTCAATGTCTGAACGGTGAGCAAAACACTATGGCACGCTTTTTTAAGCCTCAAAAACGTAAAACTGACACCAAACATAAAGAAATTACTATTAATCGCTTAGATCACCATGGCGCTGGTATTGGTCATCTAAACGGTAAATCTGTCTTTGTCGATGGTTTACTTCCCACTGAAATCGCAGTGGTACAGTTAACGGAAGATAAAAAAATTACGCTCGTGCTAGAGTGATTAAACGCCTTTCAGACAGTAATGCCCGTATTAAACCCCATTGTGCGATCTATGACCAGTGTGGTGGCTGTAATTTGCAGCATTTATCGCATCAAGGCCAAGTGATTGCCAAACAACAAGTGCTGAGTGAGTTAATGGCAAAGTTTGCGGTCATTGATCAAGCAAACTGTATTCAACAACCACCGATTATCAGTCAAGCTTGGCATTATCGTCGTTGTGCACGGGTTGCGGTCCGTGTTGAAAATAATGGTCAGTTACAGTTTGGCTTTCGTAAAAAGCAAAGCAATGACATTGTTGATGTTAGCACGTGCCCAGTATTGGCCCAGCCATTGAATGAGCTGTTACCGCCTTTACGTGAGTTATTACAAAGCCTCAAAGGTCGCCGTTTTGTCGGTCATATTGAATTGACGCATGCAGATAATGGCTGCGTGGTGTTAATTCGCCATCTTGCCCCTTTTAACGCCGACGATAGTGCGTTAATTGAAGCCTTTGCAGTCCAACATAATATCATGCTGTTTTTAGCGCCAGAAACCGATGAACTAATCCACAGTTATGGTGACCAACCTTATTATGAGATTGAGGGACTTAAACTGACCTTTTCACCAAAAGACTTTATTCAGGTAAATGGTGATGTAAATCGCAATATGGTCGCTCAAGCTATCGAATGGCTCGATGTTCAACCTCAAGATAGGGTATTAGATTTATTCTGTGGCTTGGGTAACTTTAGCTTACCGATGGCTCAGGAGGCTAAAGCTGTTGTCGGTGTTGAAGGCATTGATGAAATGGTGTTACGTGCCACAGATAATGCTCAGGCAAATGCGCTACAAAATGCCACTTTTTATCAGGCTAATTTAGAACAAGATGTGACGAAGTTAGTGTGGGCACAAGAGCAATTTGATAAAATTTTATTAGATCCTGCGCGTGCTGGGGCTGCAGGAGTGATGGAACATGTAGTTAAGCTTGCACCAAATAAAGTGGTGTATGTTTCATGCAACCCAGCCACATTGGCGCGTGACAGCCAAGTGCTATTGCAACAAGGTTATCAATTAGAGCGTCTTGGTATGTTGGATATGTTCCCTCATACCGGGCATTTAGAATCAATGGCACTGTTTGTGAAGGTTCAAAAAAAGCAGAAAAAATAGCAACAGCAATTACATTTATTGCCATTAAATAGTAAACAGGATAGAAACATGGTCGCAGTACGTGGAGCACATCTAAAAGAAGACTCGGCATTTGAGCTCGCCTCATGGGTCGAAAGTTTACGTTTGGATGCAAAAACGTTTGGACGTTTAGAAGGAACTTACCTGCGTTGTCAGGAGCTCATTGTTGATCAGGAAAATGGTGCGCTATTGTTATGGCGTGGCCGTGAAATGGTTGAGATTCTGGTAACGCTAAGCATGGATACCGATACCTTAATATCGGCAATGCTATATCCATTAGTTGAAGCGGGTTGTTATAGCCATGAACAAGTAAAAGAAGACTACAACGCCAATATTTTGCACTTGGTGCAAGGTGTTGAGCAAATGTGTGCCATTAGCCAGCTTAAATCGACCGCAGAAGAAGCGGCGCAATCAGCACAAGTTGATAGTATTCGACGAATGTTACTCTCAATGGTTGATGATTTCCGCTGTGTGGTTATCAAGCTTGCCGAGCGTATCTGCAACTTACGTGAAGTTAAAAATGAACCTGATACTGTACGTCGCGTGGCGGCTCAAGAGTGTGCCAATATTTATGCACCGCTAGCCAATAGACTGGGTATTGGACAGTTGAAATGGGAAATTGAAGATTATGCTTTCCGTTATCAACATCCCGAAGTGTACAAACAAATAGCCAAACAGCTTTCAGAGCGCCGTATTGATCGTGAAGATTATATTACTCACTTTGTTGATGATTTATCTGATGCGATGCAAGCATCAAATATTCGTGCTGAAGTACAAGGCCGACCAAAACATATTTACAGTATTTGGCGCAAAATGCAGAAGAAGAGCTTAGAGTTTGATGAGCTTTTTGATGTGCGTGCGGTCCGTATTGTGGCGGAAGAGCTGCAAGACTGTTATGCCGCATTAGGAGTGGTACACACCAAATATCGTCATTTACCAAAAGAATTTGATGACTATGTTGCTAACCCTAAGCCTAACGGTTATCAATCTATCCATACGGTTGTGCTTGGTCCTGAAGGTAAAACCATTGAAATTCAGATTCGTACCAAGCAAATGCATGAAGAATCAGAGCTTGGTGTGGCTGCGCACTGGAAATACAAAGAAGGGCCAGCGGCCTCTGGTGGTGCTCAGTCTGCGTATGATGAAAAAATAAATTGGCTGCGTAAATTATTAGTATGGCAAGAAGAGATGTCAGATTCTGGTGAGATGCTAGATGAGCTTCGTAGCCAAGTGTTTGATGATCGTGTCTATGCCTTTACACCCAAAGGTGATGTAGTTGACTTGCCATCAAATGCGACGCCGCTAGATTTTGCTTACCATATTCACTCAGAAGTGGGACATCGCTGTATTGGTGCTAAAGTTGAAGGCCGAATTGTGCCGTTTACTTACCATTTGCAGATGGGTGATCAAGTTGAAATTATCACTCAAAAAGAACCTAATCCTTCTCGCGATTGGCTCAACCCGAATCAGGGCTTTGTGACCTCAAGTCGTGCTCGCGCAAAAGTAAATGCCTGGTTCCGTAAACAAGATCGCGATAAAAACATTATTGCAGGTAAAGAGATCCTTGAGGCTGAGCTTACGAAAATTAATGCGACCTTAAAAGATGCGCATGCTTATGCGAGTAAACGTTTTAATGTTAATTCGCCTGAAGAGTTATATGCGGGGATTGGCAGCGGTGATTTGCGTATTAACCAGATTATTAATCATATTAATGCGCTAATTAACAAACCAACCGCTGAAGAAGAAGATCAACAACTGCTAGATAAGTTGTCTGAGGCCAGTGATAAAGCCTCTCACAATAGCAAAAAACCACACCGTGATTCGGTGGTGGTCGAAGGGGTTGATAACCTAATGACCCATTTAGCGCGTTGCTGTCAGCCGATCCCTGGTGATGATATTCAAGGCTTTGTCACTCAAGGACGTGGTATTTCCGTTCACCGTCATGATTGTGAGCAACTAGAAGAACTGCGTCACCATGCACCAGAACGTATTATTGATACGGTTTGGGGCGGTGGTTTTGTTGGTAACTATACTATTACGGTGCGAGTAACAGCTTCTGAGCGTAATGGCTTACTTAAAGAACTCACCAACACCTTAATGAATGAAAAAGTTAAAGTTGCTGGCATGAAGAGCCGAGTGGATTATAAAAAGCAAATGTCGATCATGGACTTTGAACTTGAGTTAACCGATTTAGATGTACTAAGTCGCGTATTAAGTCGTATTGAGCAAGTAAAAGATGTTGCTCAAGCTAAACGTTTATACGGCTAACGATGATAGGCAACATCAACTACAGAAATAGGTAGCTTCGGCTACCTATTTTTTTATATAAGGAAGACAATAATGACTAACAACACTGCTGTTGATATCGATAGTTTATTAAAAATCATGGCCAAGTTGCGCGATCCCCAACAAGGTTGTCCGTGGGATCTCAAACAAGATTTTGATTCAATCGTTCCTTATACCATTGAAGAAGCCTATGAAGTGGTAGATGCGATTGAGCAAAAAAACTGGGGCGATGTTAAAGAAGAGCTTGGCGACTTATTATTTCAAGTGGTGTTTTATAGCCAATTAGCCCAAGAACAAGGCTTGTTTAATTTTAATGATGTGGTTGCCGGTATTAGTGACAAATTAACTCGTCGCCATCCACATGTTTTTGGTGAGGCTGAGTTTGCCGATGAAGCAGCAGTAAAACAAAACTGGGAAGCAGAAAAGGCCAAAGAACGCGCCGAAAAGGCACAAGATGAGAGTTTGCTTGCCAATATTCCATTGGCGTTACCGGCACTGACACGAGCCAATAAAATTCAGCAGCGTTGTGCTAGCCAAGGTTTTGATTGGGATACGTTAGGTCCGGTGGTTGAAAAAGTAAAAGAAGAGCTAGACGAAGTGATGGAAGAGGTGATTCAAACGCCTCAACAGCAACATAAGATCGCGGAAGAAATGGGAGATTTACTGTTTTCAGTGGTAAATTTAAGCCGTCATCTTGATGTAAAACCAGAACATGCACTTCAACAAGCAAATAAAAAATTTGAGCGACGTTTTCGCCAAGTTGAAAAAAATGTGCTAGAACAAGGTAAGTCTTTAGGCCAATGTTCACTAACTGAGCTAGATCTAGAGTGGAATAGAGTAAAGCAGTATGAACGCAAAAAATAACTATTCCCATTTAGAATTGTTATGCCATAAAAGTATATGAACTTAGCGGTAAAAAGTAGCGAAATGGGGTGAAAATGACGCGTAAATCACTTCCTTGATTTGAGACAAAAAAAATCTTAGGGGTGTGTGATAGTTTTCACGTTGTGGCGATAAATGGTGTCTGGTATACTAATTTCCCGTCCAGATACACTTTATCCTCTACACCAATCTTCCAGGTTTAACATGACAACGAATTATATTTTTGTTACGGGCGGAGTAGTATCCTCTCTAGGTAAAGGCATTGCTGCAGCATCTTTGGCAGCTATTCTAGAAGCACGTGGTCTTAATGTGACCATGATGAAATTAGACCCTTACATTAACGTTGATCCAGGCACAATGAGCCCTACTCAGCATGGTGAAGTATTCGTTACGGAAGACGGTGCAGAGACTGATCTTGATTTAGGTCACTACGAGCGCTTTATACGCACCAAAATGACTAAGCGTAATAACTTTACTGCTGGTCGCGTATACGCTGATGTTCTACGTAAAGAACGTCGTGGTGATTACCTAGGTGCAACGATTCAGGTTATTCCACATATCACTAACGAAATTAAAGATCGTGTGATAGCTGGTGCTGCGGGTCATGATATCGCGATTGTTGAAGTCGGCGGTACGGTAGGTGATATTGAATCACTACCATTTATGGAAGCTATTCGTCAACTTGCGGTACAACAAGGTCGTGAAAACACCATGTTTATGCACTTGACGCTAGTACCTTACCTTGCTGCTGCTGGTGAAGTGAAAACTAAGCCAACACAACACTCAGTAAAAGAATTACTTTCTATCGGTATTCAACCAGATATTTTGGTTTGCCGTAGTGATCGTGTTATTCCTGCCAACGAGCGCGCAAAGATTGCGTTGTTCTGTAACGTGCAAGAAAAAGCGGTTATCTCAATGAAAGATGTAGATTCAATCTACAAAATCCCACAGCTTATTAAGGCACAAGGCCTTGATGACTTAGTATGTAAGCGTTTTGGCATTACAGCGCCAGAAGCGGATCTTTCTGAGTGGGAACAAGTTATTTATGAAGAAGCTAACCCTACTGCTGAAGTAACTATCGGTATGGTTGGTAAGTACATTGAATTACCTGATGCTTATAAGTCAGTCAACGAAGCACTTAAACATGCTGGTTTGAAAAACCGTATTTCAGTACAAATTAAATACATCGATTCTCAAGATGTTGAGTCTAAAGGTACTGAGGTACTTGCAGGTCTAGACGCAATCTTAGTACCTGGTGGCTTTGGTCATCGTGGTATTGAAGGCAAGATTCTGACGGCTCAATATGCACGTGAAAACAAAATCCCTTATTTAGGTATTTGTTTAGGTATGCAAGTCGCGTTAATTGAATTTGCTCGTAACGTAGCAAACATGGCGGATGCACACTCAACAGAATTTAACGCTGAAACTAAACACCCAGTGGTTGGCTTGATCACTGAGTGGG
Organism: Photobacterium aquimaris; assembly: GCF_002954455.1. Classification (GTDB taxonomy): domain Bacteria; phylum Pseudomonadota; class Gammaproteobacteria; order Enterobacterales; family Vibrionaceae; genus Photobacterium; species Photobacterium aquimaris. The sequence goes on along the minus strand of NZ_MSCC01000001.1, from coordinate 2,289,435 downwards.
TTGATGGCGATGGTAACGTAGAAGAGCGTACTGAAAAATCTGATCTTGGCGGTACAATGCGCCTTGGCTCTCAGTTATGTCATCTTCAAGATGGTTCAAAAGCACGTGAATTATACGCACAAGCGTCAATTCATGAGCGCCATCGTCACCGTTACGAAGTTAATAACAACTTGCTGCCTAAGTTAGAGAAAGCAGGTCTGAAAGTATCAGGTCTGTCTGCTGATAAGAAGCTAGTTGAAATTATTGAAATTCCGAACCACCCTTGGTTCGTTGCTGCACAGTTCCACCCAGAATTTACTTCAACACCTCGTGATGGACACCCATTATTTGAAGGTTTTGTAAAAGCTGCGGGTGTACATCACCGCGGTGAATCTGATAAGTAAGGATTACTGATAGCTGTAGCAGTTATCGCTGCAGCTATTTTATTTAGCTTTTAATTTGAAGATAAAGCAGAGGAAACACAATGTCTAAGATCGTTAAAGTTCTAGCTCGTGAAATCATTGACTCACGTGGCAACCCAACAATTGAAGCTGAAGTTCACCTAGAAGGTGGTTTCGTTGGTATGGCTGCTGCACCGTCTGGTGCTTCTACGGGTTCTCGTGAAGCTCTTGAGCTTCGTGATGGCGATAAATCTCGTTTCCTAGGTAAAGGTGTTCTTAAAGCTGTTGCTGCTGCAAACGGTCCAATCGCTGAAGTACTAATGGGTAAAGACGCGACTGATCAAGCTGCAATCGACCAACTAATGATCGACCTTGACGGCACTGAAAACAAATCAAACTTTGGTGCTAACGCAATCCTAGCTGTTTCTCTAGCTAACGCAAAAGCAGCTGCTGCATCTAAAGGCATGCCTTTATACGAGCACATTGCTGAGCTAAACGGTACTGCTGGTCAATTCTCTATGCCTCTACCTATGATGAACATCATCAACGGTGGTGAGCACGCAGATAACACTGTTGATATTCAAGAGTTCATGATTCAGCCAGTAGGTGCTAAGTCACTTCGTGAAGCTGTACGTATGGGTTCTGAAGTATTCCACAGCCTAGCTAAAGTTCTTAAGTCTAAAGGCATGAGCACAGCTGTTGGTGACGAAGGTGGTTTCGCACCAAACCTAGAGTCAAACGAAGCTGCTCTTAAAGCTATTCAAGAAGCTGTTGAAGCTGCAGGTTACGAGCTAGGTACTGATATTACTCTAGCTATGGACTGTGCTGCTTCTGAGTTCTACAACAAAGAACAAGGCATCTACGACCTTAAAGGTGAAGGTAAGCAATTTACTTCAGAAGAGTTTAACTACTTCCTGAAAGATCTTACTGAGAAGTTCCCAGCTATCGTTTCTATCGAAGATGGTCTAGACGAATCAGATTGGGCTGGCTTCAAGCACCAAACTGAACTACTAGGTGACAAGATTCAACTAGTAGGTGACGATCTATTCGTTACAAACACTAAGATCTTCGCTGAAGGTATTGAGAAAGGCATCACTAACTCAATCCTAATCAAGCTTAACCAAATCGGTTCTCTAACTGAAACTCTAGCTGCTATCAAGATGGCTAAAGACGCTGGTTACACTGCTGTTATCTCTCACCGTTCAGGCGAGACAGAAGACGCAACTATCGCTGATCTAGCGGTAGGTACAGCTGCAGGTCAAATCAAGACTGGTTCTATGAGCCGTTCTGACCGTGTTGCTAAGTACAACCAACTTATCCGTATCGAAGAAGCACTAGGTGAGCGTGCTGTTTTCAACGGTCTTAAAGAAGTTAAAGGCCAAGCTTAATTTTTAAGCCTATTATTGAGCTTGCTCAATTAGCCTAAATCAAACCGTCTCTTATGAGGCGGTTTTTTTTAAGTAAAAAATGACAATGCTACAAATATCGCTTAATAAATGATTTTTGGTTGATTTATCAGCAAAAATGACACGCAGCTAGCACTGGAACAACTCAATAGCCATAATAGTGGTCACAATAAGCTGATTATGGGATTATTACCTTGCCATAGCATCTATTCCAATAATTCACTGAGTGGTTGATTGGAATGTATATTGTTGGCATTAACATTTGCGCTGATTTTAAAGGGGAACCATGCGTCTGTTTATCATTATCTTGCTAGTGGTTTTAGCATGGCTGCAGTACGATTTTTGGGATGGTAAAAACGGTATGAATGAATATACCGCAGTAAAAGAAAGTGTTGCCCTTCAACAAGCGGCAAATACTGAATTACAACAACGAAACCAACAAATGTACGCAGAAATTAAAGATCTTCATAGTGGTAAAGAAGCAGTAGAAGAACGTGCGCGTAATGATTTAGGCTTAATCAAGCCCGGTGAAACCTTTGTTCGTATTTTAGGTGATAATAATTAATTGGTCGCGTTTTCTATTGTGAGTAATAAGTCTAATGATGACTGAAGAATTTATTGCCGTAGTACCCGCGGCTGGCGTCGGTAGTCGCATGGCGGCTGATCGTCCCAAGCAATACCTTCATATTGCAGGTAAAACGATTTTAGAACATACCGTGGATCGATTATTGAGCTTAACGGAAATTACGCGGGTCGTGATTGCTATTAGTGCTGATGATCCTTATTTTCAACTGTTACCGTTAGCCACAGATCCGCGCATTATTGTGGTTGATGGTGGTGCTGAACGTGCAGACTCAGTTTTTGCAGGCTTAGCTGCGATTGATAATGATAATGCATGGGTATTAGTGCATGATGCGGCGCGTCCTTGTGTGCGTCAAACTGACCTACGGGCATTGATCACCGCGGCGATCAGCAGTGACTGCGGTGCGATTTTAGCTGCGCCAGTGCGTGATACCATGAAGCGTGGACTCCATCACTCAACGCCGCCTCAGATTAGCCATACGGTCGATCGCGATAACTTATGGCATGCGCTGACACCACAAATGTTTCGTGTCGGGTTATTACGTCAATCGTTAACCTCGGCATTAGCGCAAGGCGCAACGATAACCGATGAAGCCTCAGCATTAGAGTTTTGTGGTCATACGCCACTGCTTGTTACCGGACGCAGCGATAATCTCAAAGTGACCCAGCCAGAAGATTTAGCCTTGGCTGAGTTTTATTTACAACTTTTATTAAAGGAACAACCTTAATGCGTATTGGTCATGGGTTTGATGTGCATAAATTTGGTGGCGCCGGTCCAGTTATTATTGGTGGTGTTGCAGTTCCTTATGAGCAAGGATTAATCGCCCATTCTGATGGTGATGTTGCTTTGCATGCTGTCTGTGATGCGCTATTAGGTGCGATTGGCGCTGGTGATATCGGCCGTCATTTTCCTGATACTGACGCTGAGTGGGCGGGGGCTGATAGTCGCTTCTTGCTGCGTGATGTTTATAGCAAAGTCAAAGCTGCAGGTTATTGTCTTGGTAATGTTGATGTGACGATTATTGCTCAAGCACCTAAGATGGCACCGCATATTGAAGCAATGTGCCAAGCTATCGCTGCAGATCTCGACACCGATATTACCAATGTTAATGTTAAAGCAACCACGTCTGAACGTTTAGGTTTTACTGGACGTAAAGAAGGTATTGCTTGTGAAGCCGTTGTTTTAATTAAAAAGGTATAACCCCACCATGTCGACAAATAACACCTCAGCTAACGTAATGGATTGTTTTAAGTGGTTACATGAACAACCAACTTGCCAAGGAAGCATTAAGGCAAACCCACAAGATTTTATCGTTAACGAGCAGCTAGGTTTTAGCTTTAGTGGCGCTGGTGAGCACTTGATGGTTAAAATTCGCAAAACTGGCGAGAACACTAAATACGTCGTTAATGAATTAGCCAAAGCGTGTGGTGTGAAATCACGTGATGTCAGTTGGGCTGGCCTTAAAGATCGCCATGCAGTAACCGAGCAGTGGATCAGTGTTCATTTGCCGGGTAAAGCCGATCCTGATCTAAGCCAGTTTGAAGCTGAGCATCCAGGGATTGAAGTGCTTGAGATGACTCGCCATGACAAAAAATTACGTCCTGGTGATCTACAAGGTAACTGGTTCCAATTACGCTTAACTGATTTAGATCAACCACAAGCATTAGCTGAGCGTTTAGATCTTGTTAAGCAACAAGGTGTGGCTAACTATTTTGGTGAGCAACGTTTTGGTCATGGTGGTAATAACGTCATTAAAGCACGTGCTTGGGGGAATAATGAGTTCCGCGTGCGTGATAAGAGTAAGCGTAGTTTTTACTTATCTGCTGCACGTTCATGGATGTTTAACCAAGTGTTGTCAGCCCGTATCGAACAAAACCTAGTCCGTGAAATTATGTTAGGTGATAGCCTACAAGCGGCGGGTGATGAGCGTACGTTTATTGCAGAAACAATGACACCTGAATTACAGCAGCAAGTTATGCAAGGTGAAGTGGTAATTACCGGTCCATTATTGGGCGATAATGCCTTACCGACAACAGCAGATGCACAAGCATTTGAACTGGCGATTGTGGAGCAAGAGCCAGCGTTAGTGGCACTCGTTCGTGATAATCGTATGCGTCATGATCGTCGCCCATTATTATTATTGCCGCAGAATATGCAATGGCAGTTTGATGATAACGGTGTGATCCTTTCTTTTGCTTTACCTGCTGGCAGTTTTGCGACTTCGGTTGTGCGTGAGTTGATCATGCCGCTAGAATCAGAAGGTATGAATGATGAGAATACTGATCAGCAATGATGATGGTATTTTTGCTGAGGGAATAAATACGTTAGCCCAAGTCTTAGCTGACTTGGGTGAGGTCATCGTTGTGGCGCCTGATCGTAATCGATCTGGCGCATCCAATTCATTAACGATTGATTATCCACTGCGTATTCGTCAGCAAAGTAATAATAAAGTTGCAGTGCAAGGCACACCGGTTGATTGTGTTCACTTTGCACTGACTGAATGGTTAGATGAGTTGCCTGATATTGTTGTGACTGGCATTAATCATGGTGCCAATCTTGGCGATGATGTGTTGTATTCTGGTACTGTTGCTGCTGCGACGGAGGGCTACTTTTTAGGTGTCCCTGCGATTGCAGTGTCATTAGTGGGCGATAAGCACTTTGATACTGCCGCTCAAGTGGTAAAAGTATTGATTGAAAAAATGATCAACCAGCCATTAGCTACTCAAAAAATAATTAATGTTAATGTTCCCGATGTGCCGTTTGAGCAATTAAAGGGGTGGAAAATAACCCGTTTAGGTGCTCGACATCGTGCTGTCAGTATGATCAAAAAAACTGATCCTCGAGGTAATCCCTTGTATTGGTTAGGTCCTCCTGGTGAAACACAAGATGCGGCAGCAGGAACCGATTTTTTTGCGATTGAACACGGAGAAGTATCGATTACTCCGTTGCAAGTCGACCTGACTGCGCATGATGCCATAGCTGGGTTAGAAAGCTGGATGCATGTTGTGGAGATCCGATAACTATGCGTTATCAGAGACAAGTTGATAATTTAATTGCACTATTAACTCAAAGAGGTATTACTGATCAACGGGTGTTGCGCGCGATTGCAGCGATACCACGTCATTTTTTTGTTGATGAAGCATTTTCTTATCAAGCATATGAGAATAATGCGCTGCCTATCGGTAGTGGGCAGACAATTTCACAACCCTATATTGTTGCTAAAATGACGTCGCTATTAGCACTGACACCGCAATCATCGGTGTTAGAAATTGGTACTGGTTCTGGTTATCAAGCATCAGTGTTAGCACAATTAGTTGATCATGTTTATTCTGTAGAGCGAATTAAAGGCCTGCAATGGCAAGCTAAACGACGCTTTAAGCAGTTAGAATTGTATAATATATCAACCAAACATGGTGATGGATGGCAGGGCTGGGAAAGTAAAGGCCCATTTGATGCTATTATTGTCACCGCCGCGCCAAGTGAGGTTCCCCAGAGCCTAAAAGATCAACTTGCCGATGGCGGTCGCTTGATATTGCCCGTAGGTTATTCTGAACAAGTGTTAAAATTGATTGTTCGCAGTGGCGATCAGTTTATTGAAACGGATATCGAACCAGTTAAATTTGTGCCGTTAGTGGCTGGAGATTTGGCATAAACCATGAGTATTGAACGTATGATAAAAAAAATAATTCAACCTTCTTTGCTAGCAGTAAGCTGTGTAGCTCTACTGTCGGCATGTAGTAGTCATACGCCTGCTCCTGTTTCAAATCTTGCGAAAGATTATTCACAATTACAGCGTGGTAGCTTTCACGGCCGTTATTATACCGTTCAGAAGGGTGATACGTTATATTTTATCTCTTACATGACCGATCGAGATGTAAAAGATATCGTCAAGTTAAACCGCTTACCTCGTCCTTATACTATTTATCCTGGGCAAAAGTTAGCGATTCCAGTTACAGACAGTCACGCAGCGATTGATTCACGTAATGGTAATGTGGTTGTAACCCCTCTGGTTGCGCCAGCGAAAACCCAAACGGTGACCCATACCGTAGCTAAACCTGTTGCTGTTAAACCTGCAGTGCAAAAAACAACCAATAAACCAGTTGCGAAGCCGAAAGCAAAAGAGTACTCTGGAAATTCAAAAGTTAACAAACCTGTAACAACTAAGCCGGTAGTTAAAGCGCCAACCAAGCCTGCTGCTAAACCAACAGTACATGTTTCAAGTTCAGGCTGGGCTTGGCCAGTAAAAGGCAAAATTATTGCAGGGTTCTCTAATGCAGATAATGGCAACAAAGGTATCGATATTACTGCCGCTCGCGGTACACCAATTCGAGCCACAGCCGCAGGTAAAGTGGTATACGCCGGCGATGCATTACGAGGATACGGTAACTTAGTGATCATCAAGCACAGTGAAGATTATCTCAGTGCCTATGCTCATAACGATAAAATATTAGTCAAAGAACAGCAGTCAGTTAAAGCTGGTCAGGAAATCGCTACTATGGGTAGTTCTGGTGCGTCTAGTGTTAGGTTGCACTTTGAGATTCGTTATAAAGGTAAGTCAGTTGATCCAATGCGCTTTCTTCCCAAGTAGCAAGCCATAATAAAAATAGAGAGAAACGTACAAATTAGAGATGACATCATGAAGTTGTAATGTCTTTAACTCGCCATCTGGGAGGCGCTATGAGTAGAAGCAGCACAGCCAAAAAACTTGAATCATTGACATTAGATGACAGCATTGAGCTTAATAGTTTAGTGGTGCCAACTGATAATAATTCTGATACGTCAACATCGAATGACGATGTTGATATCTCCAAATATGAGACCAACGCTAAAGCGCTTGATGCAACACAGCTTTATCTAGGTGAGATTGGATATTCTCCTTTGCTTACTGCTGAAGAAGAAGTGTTGTATGCCCGTCGTGCACTTCGTGGTGATGAAGTGTCACGAAAACGAATGATTGAAAGTAATCTTCGATTAGTGGTCAAAATATCACGTCGCTATAGTAATCGTGGTTTAGCGTTACTTGATCTGGTTGAAGAAGGTAATCTTGGGCTTATTCGTGCGGTTGAGAAATTTGACCCTGAACGCGGCTTTCGTTTTTCAACCTACGCAACGTGGTGGATCCGTCAAACCATTGAACGGGCGATCATGAATCAAACCCGTACCATTCGTTTACCTATTCACGTAGTGAAAGAGCTTAATGTCTATTTACGTACTGCACGTGAACTTGCGCAAAAGCTTGATCATGAGCCAACAGCTGAAGATATCGCATTGCAACTTGAAAAGTCTGTTGATGATGTAAACCGTATGCTGCGCCTTAATGAGCGTGTGAGTTCGGTTGATAATCCTATCGGAGGTGATTCTGATAAAGCGCTATTAGACATTATTCCTGATGAAAAAGGCGGTAGCCCTGAAACTTCGACTCAAGATGATGACATTAAAAATTCGATTGTTCATTGGTTACAAGATCTGAACCCGAAACAGCGTGAAGTATTAGCACGTCGATTTGGATTATTAGGCTATGAAGCATCAACATTAGAAGATGTTGGTCGAGAAATTGGCTTAACTCGTGAGCGTGTTCGCCAGATCCAAGTCGAAGGTCTACGTCGTTTACGCGACATGCTAACCCACCAAGGGTTAAGTATTGAGTCCTTATTTAACCAAGAAGTTTAACCAAGAAGTATCATTAATAATTGCTACGTTGAATATCAATGCGCACGGTCCTTTTCAATCTACTTTTACGTGAGCAAATATTACAGCCAATAAAAAGGACGCTTGAGCGTCCTTTTTTTATGTACTTCAAATGCAGTATCAGTATGTGTTGTTAGCGATTAGTGTACTAACGCTTTAAGGCGATACAGTTCATCCAATGCTTGGCGAGGGGTTAACTCATCAGGGTTAACATTTGCTAGTGCTTCTTCGACTTCACTTGGCTCTGGGATCAAGCTTAGCTGATGCTCCTCTCGTGGCGGTTGTCCTGCAACAATCGGCTGTTGAGCTTGTTGATGACCAAGTGCCTCTAACTGCTTAAGCTTAATTTTAGCACGTTTAATAACTGCTTTTGGCACACCAGCAAGACTTGCAACGGCTAGACCGTATGACTTACTAGCCGCACCATCTTGAACACTATGCATAAAGGCAATATTGTCGCCGTGTTCAACCGCATCAAGATGGACATTTGCCAATCCCGAGAGCAGTGATGGCAGTTCAGTTAATTCAAAGTAGTGGGTCGCAAACAATGTCATTGCGGCAATTTTATCTGCTAGCCATTCAGCACTTGCCCACGCTAGAGATAAACCATCATAGGTACTGGTACCACGGCCAATTTCATCCATTAGCACTAAGCTGTGCTTGGTTGCATTATGGAGAATATTGGCGGTTTCTGTCATTTCGACCATGAAGGTTGAACGTCCAGAAGCAAGATCATCTGACGCGCCAATACGGGTAAATATACGATCCAGTGGACCGATTGTTACCGCCTCAGCCGGTACAAATGAACCTACATGTGCCAATAATGCAATCAACGCAGTTTGACGCATATAGGTTGATTTACCGCCCATGTTAGGACCAGTAATGATCAGCATGCGACGATCTTGGTGCAAAGCGATTGGGTTAGCAATAAACGGTTCACTCAACACTTGCTCAACCACAGGATGACGACCAGCGGTAATATTAATGCCTGTGGTAGTGGTTAATTGTGGACGACAGTAGTTGAGGCTATCAGCACGCTCGGCTAGGTTAGTTAGAACATCTAATTCAGATAATGCACTTGCTGCTAGTTGTAACCGTTCTAAATGCGGCAGCAGCTGATCAAATAACTCATCCCAGAGTTTTTTCTCAAGCGCTAATGCTTTTGATTTTGAATTGAGTACTTTATCTTCGTGTTCTTTTAATTCAGGAATAATATAGCGTTCGGCATTTTTTAGGGTTTGACGACGAATATAGTGATCAGGTACTAAATGACTTTGACCACGACTGACTTGAATAAAGAAACCATGAACCTGATTAAAGCCAACTTTAAGGCTATCAATGTCATGACGTTCACGTTCACGATTTTCAAGATCGGTTAAGTATTGTTTAGCGCCATCAGCTAAATCTCGCCACTCATCGAGTTCAGCATTATATCCCGGTGCGAGTACGCCACCATCACGAATAATCACTGGTGGATTTTCAATAATAGCGTGTTCCAGTAATTGGCACAGATCATCCATTGGCGCAGCATTTTGGGCTAATTCAGCAATTCGATCTTGGGGAATTTCAGCTAATAATTGCGCCAATTCTGGCAAATATTGCATCGCGGTACGCATACGGGCTAAATCGCGCGGACGTGCTGAACGTAACGCTAGTCGTGCAAGAATACGTTCTAGATCGCCCATATGACGTAATACGATGGCGGTATCAACAAACATGCCGCTATCTTTAAAAGCTTCAATGGCATTTAAGCGACCATTAAGTTGATGTTGATCGCGAATTGGCTGGTGAAGCCAACGTTTAAGCAAACGGCTGCCCATTGGGGTTGCGGTGTGATCCAATACCGATGCTAGGGTGTTGTCAAAGCCACCGGCTAGGTTTTGGGTTAATTCTAAATTACGTCGTGTCGCTGCATCTAAAATAACCGCATGATCTTGCGTATCTAAAGTGATCGCTCGAATATGAGGTAGGGCAGTACGTTGAGTATCTTTGACATATTGCATCAAACACCCAGCAGCACATAAACCAAGGTTGGCTTTTTCAACCCCAAACCCGACTAAGTCTCGAGTACCAAATTGTAAGGTTAGTTGCTGGCGCGCAGTTTCAAGTTCAAATTCCCAAATAGGGCGACGACGTTTGCCTTTAAACGGTTCAACTAGATGTAAATAAGTAAAATCTTCAGGGTAGAGCAATTCCGCAGGACTAGTTCGTTGCAGTTCTGCCTGCATTTCTTCTTCAGTCGTAGGTTCAGTTAACATGAAACGACCAGAGGTAATATCAAGCGTTGCGTAGCCAAATTTATTATTGGCGGTATAGATTGCCGCAATTAAATTATCGCGACGTTCATTAAGCAGCGCCTCATCACTAACAGTACCAGGGGTGATGATACGTACAACTTTACGTTCAACAGGGCCTTTGCTGGCAGCGGGATCACCGATCTGTTCACAGATAGCAACAGATACCCCTTGTTGAACTAATTTAGCCAGATATCCTTCAGCGGCATGGTGAGGAATACCTGCCATCGGAATCGGTTCGCCGTTGGTCGCGCCACGCTTTGTCAGAGAGATATCAAGTAGTTGTGAAGCTCGCTTGGCATCATCAAAAAACATCTCATAGAAATCGCCCATGCGGTAAAACAATAAAATATCAGGGTTTTCAGCTTTGATCCGAAGGAACTGCTGCATCATAGGAGTATGTTTTTCTAAGCCTTTTATCGTCACGATATTGCCTACTCTTGCTGGTTCAACGTCGGCCACTTAAGGTAGCTCGACCAATTAAATAATGAAGCTTAAGGATACGTGAATCAGTGGATCGGGCAAAGTAACCATTAGAGTTTTTTTATCATCTTTGCAATGGACGTTAACAGGCGTAAAGTTAATGCAGAACGCTCAATATGTTTAATACCGTAATAGGTAACCCGCTTGGAGGCACCAATGATAAATATTGAACAATTAGCTGCTGAACTTGGTCAGGTATTAACGACCAAAAAATGGGTCGCAACTGCGGCAGAGTCATGTACTGGAGGTGGCGTTTCGTTTGCTATTACCGATATACCAGGAAGCTCAACCTGGTTTAATCGTGCTTTTATTACTTATAGCAATGAAGCTAAGCAACAAATGTTAAGTGTTACCGAGCAAGCACTGATTGAGTTTGGTGCTGTCAGTGAGGCGGTGGTATTTGAAATGGCATGTGGTGCTTTAGCCGCTTCTCGAGCAGATATAAGTGTTGCTATCAGTGGTATTGCTGGCCCTGATGGTGGTACTGAAGAAAAACCCGTTGGTACAGTATGGTTTGCTTGGGCTGATGCGACAGGATGGCAACAAACACGCTGTTGTTTATTTAATGGTTCACGCCAAGAGGTGAGACAACAAGCGATTGCTGAAGCGTTGTCTGGATTGATTGAACGGGTAAAGCAAGTAATAGCACAGTAACATCACTCTTAAAAAATTGTATTTAACAAAAAAATTAAACCAGAACTAGACACTGTATGAATAGACAGTATACTAAGTCTCATACCCAGATCAGTCACTTTATTTTAGCATCCGTTGGAGAGTCAAATGGACGACAACAAGCAGAAGGCTCTTGCCGCAGCGTTAGGCCAGATTGAGAAACAGTTCGGTAAAGGTTCAATCATGAAATTGGGCGATAACCGTACTATGGATATCGAAACCGTTTCAACGGGTTCATTATCACTTGATATTGCATTAGGTGCTGGTGGCTTACCAATGGGACGTATCGTAGAAATCTACGGTCCTGAATCATCAGGTAAAACAACCCTAACCTTAGAAACGATTGCAGCGGCTCAAAAAGCAGGTAAGACGTGTGCATTTATCGATGCAGAACACGCCCTCGATCCAATTTATGCTGAAAAACTAGGTGTTGATATTAATCAGCTTCTTGTTTCTCAACCTGATACTGGTGAGCAAGCATTAGAAATCGTTGATGCACTAGCACGCTCAGGTGCTGTTGACCTAATTGTTGTCGATTCGGTTGCTGCTTTAACACCAAAAGCTGAAATTGAAGGCGAAATGGGTGACTCTCATATGGGTCTGCAAGCGCGTATGCTGTCGCAAGCAATGCGTAAGTTAACCGGTAACCTTAAACAGTCTAACTGTATGTGTATCTTCATCAACCAAATCCGTATGAAAATTGGTGTGATGTTTGGTAACCCAGAAACCACTACTGGTGGTAACGCGTTGAAGTTCTATGCTTCTGTTCGTCTTGATATTCGTCGTACTGGCGCAATTAAAGATGGCGATGAAGTGGTAGGTAACGAAACCCGTATTAAGGTTGTTAAAAATAAAATTGCGGCACCATTTAAGCAAGCTGAAACACAAATTCTTTATGGTCAAGGTTTTAACCGTTTAGGTGAGCTGATTGATCTTGGTGTTAAACACAAGTTTGTCGACAAAGCTGGTGCTTGGTATAGCTACAATGGCGATAAAATTGGTCAAGGTAAGGCTAACTCTACTAAGTACCTTGCTGATCACCCAGAGCTAGCAGCAGAACTAGATAAAAAGTTACGTGATTTACTATTAAGCCCTGCAGTTGAATCAGAAGAAAAAGACAGTGAAACATCTGTTGCCGAAGACGATGATGCTTTTTAATTAAAGGCATTAGCCTTGTTGGCTCAAATAATACATACTTTAACCCAGCCCTTGCGCTGGGTTTTTTTATGGCACTTGTTTTGTAATAATTGCATTAATTAACCATTAACTTTAATTCGTCAACCGAGGTTGTTTTCTGCTTTAATATGCTAACTAAAGGTTTTCGCTTTGTATTTTTTATTCAATTGAGTTATCGATTTCATTAAGTAGGCATATTTATAATGAAAGAGCACGTGTCATGGATACGTTGGGTCGGGCAAATTATTCGACGATTTACCAAGTGGCTTTACACTCTGCGCCATATTTTTGTGGCTTTGTTTGTTTTAGGTAATAGCGGGCTTATTTTTCATACAATCTATGGCTTGCCGATTAACCTATTTACATTATTTAATGTTCGAAACTACGCCCAAATTAACGTCAGTTTTTTAACTAACGCACCTTACTTTATGTTAGGGGTGTTTATCGTTATGAGTTCGGTGGGACTTTTTTTTAGAGCGCGAATTTCATGGATGATCAGTTTTACATTAATGCTGATCAATATCTTTTATACCGCGCATATTCATCCTCAGCAAACCCACAATATTCATTACGGTATCGCGTCATTAATTCTATTATTTATGGTGCGCAAATATTTTTCTAAGAGCAGTGTTGCTGCCGGTAGTATTTTTGCGTTAATTAGTGTGATCACTTTATTATTAACTTCTACTTATGGTGCATTGTATTTTGGGGACGGATTTAATCCTAAAATCACCAGTTTATTGACCGCGTTTTACTATGCGATAGAAACCATGTCGACAGTTGGATATGGCGATATCGTACCGGTTACAGAGCCGGCTCGATTGTTTACTATTTCGGTCATTGTGTCCGGTATTACAGTGTTTGCCACATCGGCAACGTCAGTGTTAGGCCCTGTTGTTCATAGTGGTTTTGAACGACTTGTTAAAGGTAATAGCAAAAAAATGGATCGTACTAATCACTTTATTATTTGTGGCTTATCAAGCCTTGGCATTAATACCATTAAACAGCTCACAGAGCGCAAACAGCCAATTACAATTATTGTTTCACCTCGAATACAGCAAGTGGCAAAAGATCAATTAGAAGGCTTAGATGTGGTTGTTGGTGATTACAGCGATGGCGCTATTTTAACTCAAGCTGGGGTGATGAATGCCAAGGCAGTATTGGCATTGAGTGATGATGATGCTGATAACGCGTTTATTGTATTATCGGCGATTGAATTAGCCAGCTCTGCGCGCACAGTGGCATTGGTTAACGAAAGTAAAAATATTAATAAAGTGAAAAGCGTTAATCCTGACATTGTGATTTCACCGCAGCAGTTTGCGAGTGATATTCTAGCGCGGGTATTAAACGGTGAAAGTATCGATAGCGATTCAATTGTGGCGTCACTACTGCACTCTGTGCAAGGATTGTCAGATAACGAAATTAATAAATAATCGTTAATTTATCGCCATTAGCAGCGTGAGTTCATATGCAATATGAATGGTTTGCCGAGGGAGTGAGCTTGTCGGTAGCAAACTAACGGCGATTATTTGATACATTTTACCACATATCATTTCCCGTAATAGCTACCGTTGTTTTACAATAGCCCCCAAAAAATTTATCTTAGCTTTATTACTAGACGGTGACTGTTGATTGAGCCTTATGTTTAAAGGTCTAAACGGTCACCGAAGAAAATCGCCACAGGGTGTTTTTCTGTCCTTCTATTTCAAGCATTAATTCAGGATTTGCCAATGTACATGAGCACTGATGAGATTCGCCGCGCGTATCTTGCGTTTTTCGAGAGCAAAGGCCACCAGATCGTGGAAAGCTCATCTCTAGTTCCTGCGAATGACCCAACGTTGTTATTCACTAACGCAGGTATGAACCAATTTAAAGATACATTCCTTGGTCTTGAGAAGCGTAACTATACACGTGCGACAAGCGCTCAGCGTTGTGTTCGTGCGGGTGGTAAACATAACGACCTTGAAAATGTAGGTTTTACAGCGCGTCACCATACTTTCTTTGAAATGCTAGGTAACTTCAGCTTTGGCGATTACTTTAAGCATGATGCGATTGGTTATGCTTGGGAGTTTCTAACCAAAGAGCTTAAGCTGCCTGAAGATCGTTTAGTTGTTACTATCTATGAAAGTGATGACGAAGCATTTGAAATCTGGAATAAAGAAATTGGTATTCCAGCTGATCGTATCGTACGTATCGGTGATAACAAAGGCGCACCATTTGCTTCTGATAACTTCTGGCAAATGGGTGACACCGGTCCTTGTGGTCCTTGTACTGAAATTTTCTACGATCACGGCGATCACATCTGGGGTGGCCGTCCTGGCACGCCAGAAGAAGATGGTGACCGCTTCATTGAGATCTGGAATAACGTATTTATGCAGTTCAACCGTCAAGCTGACGGTACAATGGAACCGCTACCTAAGCCATCTGTTGATACGGGTATGGGTATTGAGCGTATTGCTGCAATTATGCAAGGCGTACACTCAAACTATGAAATCGATATCTTCCAAACCCTAATTAAAGAAGCTGCTGCTGTTATTGGTTATGACGATTTGTCTAATCAATCACTACGTGTTGTAGCTGACCATATTCGTTCGTGTGCATTCTTGATTGCTGATGGTGTTATGCCATCAAACGAAGGTCGTGGTTATGTATTACGTCGTATTATTCGTCGTGCAGTACGTCATGGTAACAAGTTAGGCGCACAAGGTGTGTTCTTCTACAAACTTGTGGGTCCATTAGCTGAAATCATGGGCTCTGCAGGTCTTGAGCTTAAAGCACAACAAGAGCTAGTAGAAAAAGTACTTAAGATTGAAGAAGACAACTTCAGCCGCACGCTTGAGCGTGGCCTAACAATTCTTAATGAAGCTCTGGATAACATCGACGGTAACGTACTTGATGGTGAAACAGTATTTAAGCTTTACGATACTTACGGTTTCCCTGCTGACTTAACTAACGATGTTGCGCGTGAGCGTGGTTTCTCAATCGATGAAGATGGTTTTGAAACGGCGATGGAAGCTCAACGTCAACGTGCACGTGATGCAGGTAACTTTGGTGTTGATTACAATGACGCGATCAAAGTTGATGCTGAAACGACGTTCTGTGGTTACAGCGCGACAGATGGTGAAGGTGCTGTTGTTGCACTATACCGTGACGGTAATGCTGTAGATACCATCAATGCTGGCGACAATGCATTAGTTGTATTATCAAATACACCATTTTATGCAGAGTCAGGCGGTCAATGCGGTGATAGCGGCTTATTAACGGCTGAAGGCGTAGTGTTTAACGTTGCAGATACGCAAAAGTTTGGTGCGGCAACTGGCCATAAAGGCCAATTAGTTGAAGGTTCACTAACTGTGGGCCAACAATTAACAGCAGCGGTTGATTCAGAGCGTCGTCAAGCGATTAGCTTAAACCACTCAGCAACGCACTTAATGCATGCTGCGCTACGCACTATTTTGGGTGATCATGTTGCTCAGAAAGGCTCATTAGTAAAAGCTGACGGCCTGCGTTTTGACTTCTCAAATCTAGAAGCAGTTAAGCCTGAGCAGTTACGTGCTGTTGAAGATATGGTAAACGAGCAAATTCGTGCTAACCATAACATTGATACTAACATCATGGACATTGAAGCAGCTAGAGCTAAAGGCGCAATGGCATTGTTTGGTGAGAAGTACGATGACCAAGTTCGTGTGCTAAGCATGGGTGATTTCTCGACTGAGCTTTGTGGTGGTGTTCACGCTAACCGTACTGGTGATATCGGTCTATTTAAGATTGTTTCTGAAAGTGGTATCGCTGCCGGTATTCGTCGTATCGAAGCTGTAACAGGTGCAGGTGCTATTGCAACTATGCATGATGAAGATATGATGCTAGCGAAAACAGCACGTCTAGTGAAATCTGACGTCGCTTCTGTGGTTAGCAAAGTCGATGCGTTAGTGTCTCATAGCAAACAGCTAGAAAAAGAAATTCAACAATTAAAAGACAAGCTAGCTGCGCAAGAAGGCGCAAGTTTGATCAATAAAGCCCAACAAATTAATGGCGTTAAGGTATTAATTGCTCAACTTGATGGTGCTGATAACAAAGCATTACGCGGCATGGTTGATGAATTAAAAAATCAACTAGGCAGTGGTGTGGTGCTATTAGGTAACGTTAGCGAAGGTAAAGTTGGCCTAATTGCTGGTGTTACTAAAGATTTAATTGGCAAAGTAAAAGCAGGTGAACTAGTTAACTTGGTGGCATTACAAGTTGGTGGTAAAGGCGGCGGCCGTCCTGATATGGCACAAGCGGGTGGTACTGACGCAGCAGCATTGCCTGCCGCATTAGACACTGTTGCACCATGGCTTGCTGAAAAACTGTAATTACTGGAGATCTAATGTGGCACTATTAGTGCAAAAATTTGGTGGCACATCGGTCGGCAGTATTGAGCGAATAGAAGCGGTTGCTGAGCGAGTGATAAAAGCTCGCCAGTGTGGCCACCAAGTTGTAGTTGTATTGTCTGCTATGGCCGGTGAAACGAATCGTTTATTAGGCTTAGCTAAGCAGATTGATGCGATACCGACACCTCGAGAGCTGGATGTTTTACTTGCAGCAGGGGAACAGGTATCAATTGCTTTATTAGCTATGGCGTTGAATAAACGCGGCTATAGCGCAGTCTCATTGACGGCAGATCAAGTTGTTATCCATACTGATAATAATTTTAATAATGCCACTATCCATGAGGTTGAAACTCAACATATGACCACATTACTAGGCCAAGACAACATTGTTGTCGTGGCCGGTTTCCAAGGACGTGACATTGATGGTAATGTCACAACCTTAGGCCGTGGTGGGTCTGATACGACTGCGGTTGCTATTGCGAGTGCGCTTAAAGCGGATGAATGCCAGATCTTTACTGATGTTGATGGCGTATACTCAACTGATCCAAGAATTGTACCAAGTGCGATGCGTTTAGATGTGATTCATTTTGATTATATGACTTGCATGGCGCGCTTAGGGGCAAAAGTGCTACAATTACAATCTGTAGAGTATGCATGCCAACATCGCGTTCCATTACGTGTTCTTTCTTCATTTGAAGAAGGAGAGGGGACGTTAGTCAATTTTGATGTGATGAGTAATCAAAACATAATTGGCGTTGCACTTCAAAGGCAGCAGGTTTTAGTTAATATCACACTACCAGCCACTGTTCTAAATGAGCAGTTGGGGTTATATGGTTTGACAGCTTGGAATTTATCAACTAATTCTAGTGATGATATATCACAAATCGTTATTTCTAATGATGATTTAGCGCGTTTAAGACTAGTGTTTGATAGCAAAATGCGCCATATTGGTATGGTCTCTATACTTTCTTTGATAGGAAAGGATATTCAGCAACATTTGGAGTGTATTCAAATGGTACTGCGAGAGGCTGGCATTACAGTGCATACATATCAGGGCGATAAGAAGTGCTTATCTTTATTGATTAATGAAGATGACCATCTTGCAGCTGTTGATTTAATCCATGAAAAATTTGTGGTTGATGGCCAGTGTTTAGGTAATCTATCGCATCTTGCTGTTTCTTGAGCCACGGCTATTTATGAAATTGTGATTTTATTGGATAAAAAACGTTAAATTCTTATAAGACTGAGATTACTCAAGGAGCACTCGAATGCTAATTTTAACACGTCGTGTAGGTGAAACTCTAATGATCGGTGACGAAGTAACCGTTACTGTTCTTGGTGTTAAGGGAAATCAGGTACGTATTGGTGTAAACGCACCTAAAGAAGTATCTGTTCACCGTGAAGAAATTTATATGCGAATTCAAGCTGAAAAAGAATCTGGTACTCCGAGTACTGGTAACTACTAATTCGAAGAGGGCTAGGATATTTATCCTGGCCTTTTTTGTGTCTGTAGCAAAGTAATACCGATTTAGTAAGAATTAGATGTAGTTGGTATTAGTGAGTTTTAAGCGTTGTTATTAAGCCTAAGAAATGAATACTTCATTAGTTACGTTGCATTAATTATCGCATTGCTTACTAAGTGTGCATTCGTGCGGCAAGTGTTGGTTTTTATCAATAAAGTGTTTGACTTATTTTGGTCTAACAGTAATATGTGCCTCCACAAGACGGTGAGGTGGCCGAGAGGCTGAAGGCGCTCCCCTGCTAAGGGAGTATACGGTTTATCCCGTATCGAGGGTTCGAATCCCTCCTTCACCGCCATTATTTTTTAATGGATATTGTGAACGCTTTCTTATTGATTTAATTATCTTAATTTGGGATAATGCAACGGTAGTAAAGCACAGTGCGCGCGTAGCTCAGCTGGATAGAGTACCTGGCTACGAACCAGGCGGTCGGAGGTTCGAATCCTCCCGCGCGCACCATTATTTAAGCAATGAGTCATGTTGGTGTTTAGCTACTAATATAACTTATTACTTGCACCGAATTGTGTGGTGAGGTGGCCGAGAGGCTGAAGGCGCTCCCCTGCTAAGGGAGTATACGGTTTATCCCGTATCGAGGGTTCGAATCCCTCCTTCACCGCCATTCTTTATTGATGGCAACGATGTTGATATCAATATGGTGTTTTCTTTAGCAAGAAACACCCAGTGCGCGCGTAGCTCAGCTGGATAGAGTACCTGGCTACGAACCAGGCGGTCGGAGGTTCGAATCCTCCCGCGCGCACCATTATTTAAGCAATGAGTTGATTATAGTTATTAACTTGTTACTTACACCAATTTGTGTGGTGAGGTGGCCGAGAGGCTGAAGGCGCTCCCCTGCTAAGGGAGTATACGGTTTATCCCGTATCGAGGGTTCGAATCCCTCCTTCACCGCCATTCTTTTGCAAGTTGTTAAAAATTACCGAGAGGTAAGGTTTGACGATTGCATTATTCCTTTTATAGCTAAAAGGAATTGTTTCTGAAAAGATATTGTCTTAAAAGAAACACA